>JAIBCB010000001.1:0-207500 GCA_019694355.1 Pyrinomonadaceae bacterium
CGAAACGACTTTCGTGGCCCAGGTCTTACCGTCCGCTGAGATGCGAATGCGCCGTGGGTCTTCCCCATCATACCCGACGGCAAGCATTTTTCCTGTGCTCAAAATCGCCGTCGAGCGAAACGAAGATCTACCGAATTCGTACCTTCGCCCAATCTTAGTCAACTCGATCTTTTCCGTAACGCCTGTAGGACTTGCCGAAGGTGTTGTGTCTGGTCCGCTGATACCAAGAATTGCCGTGTCGCTCGAACAACCAAGAAGAAAAGCGCAACAAAGTATGATTATTTTCCTATACAAATTTTCGCCCCCCTAACGTAGTCCGCATAATCCTTCCGCGTTGGCCCGGCGACATTCTGCATCTTACCCATTCTCTTGCGGCTTGCCGCATCGCAGTGCGGTCGGGCTCGCCCGACCGTCCCAAGCCAACTCAGATTCCCGGAGGCGGCTTGCCCGCCGACTGTCGCGTGCTACGCACGCTCCGGCAGAATATGAGGAACGCTAACCACGAGCTAAAGCTCGTGGCAATTCAGCGGCCTTACCCTGGGCTATTATCTCGCGTCCCCTAGGGGGGCTTAAGGCCGGCGGAGCTTCGCCACCTCCCCACGCTCATTCGTCGTCACACGCGGCGAACCCAAATGATCGGTTGTCAAATAGCTGACTCGCGGCTCCTGCGAAACCACGCCCGAATACCTTTCATTTAGGCAGAATCTCAATGTCGACCCGGTTCGAGATCGTGCGGAGACAACTGCCATCCTCAGTCGACAGAAGCTGAGCTTCAATCAAATAGTGTTCGGGGGGCACTACTAACAACAGCTGTTTCCAGACGTCTATAGCTGCAATGGTGTTTTTCGCGTCTAATTGATCAATATGAATCTGCATCGATACCATTTGATGATGCCCGAGCTTTTTAGGCAGTGGCGGTATTGGATATAGATCGCCTATTCTGGCAATAAAGGCATCATACAATTTCGGATTCGCTTCATCACTACCTTTCCTCCACAAATAGAAAACTGGGCGCTGATGTATATAAAGCGATCCAGATGTTTGATTCTCTATCGTCAAACTGAGCTCACTCGGCTTGATCAATGGCTGTTCGGCTCTTCCATCGATGCGTGCGAGTGAAGCCTTAATGCACCCTGTTTGCTTCTTATAAGTCGCCCTAGTTTGGCCAAGCGAAGCTTGGCCTACAACACAACCAAGAACAATAGCAACTATAACCATACTTCTATGCATTTTTCGTCTCCCTACCGCCTTCCGAGCCTAGAAATCTTCCTAAAGAAGTAAGTTGGTTTCACACTCGCTGGACCGTAAGCTGACTGATAAAAAGCGTTCGCGTCCTTAATACCGCTGAATCGAGAACCATCTCCATTCTTGCTTGACCAGGTACCATCAGACTCTTGCTTCATAACGTGGGTGTTTAGATAGTTCTTGCCTTCAAAGACAACCAATTTGTGTTATCCTGCCGGAGTTGCAACTCCTTCTCCCGCCGTCACCTTAACGCCGTCTACCTTCACGGATTGTTTCGCCCCGGCGGCCTCGTAGCCGTTCCCCCGGCGGCCAAAGGTTGTCCAGGTTGGCGTTTAATACCATCGAACATTCATTCCCTCTAACGGATCAAGCTTGCGCCTTCTTGCCTCCTCAATCCCGATTTTCCGAACGACTTCGAACCATTTTCTATAACTCATATACGCCGTCTTTATCGTAGACTTGGAATTCCACCTGCCATCCTCTCCAACAAGAACCACGCCGTTCGCATAGCTGGCACTTTGCTCGAAGAGGCGGGAAATATAGTAGAGGGCAGTAACATTTACTGTTGCTTGCGGCAGTTCTTGAGAGACTGCAAAATGAGTGGCCCCGCTGTAGGTGCCTTTAGAATAGTCGTCTTCAAGCTGAAGCAAACAGGCGATCCCTTCGATCATCTGTCGCGGATCAGACTCGTCCACTTGAGGAGCCGTTTTGATGTGCTTGACTCCGACGATCTTATGCCAATACCGACAATCTTGGGCCGCCGTTTGTTCAGGGAAGACGAATAAAAGCGGTAGCAGTAAAAGGAAAGATATTTGAAGTATTTTTGTGAATAAGGCGCTCATTATTTTTCTCCTTTTCCTATTCTTTTTACTTTTTCTCCTCGCTGACTGTTGCGCGGGTTGTCCAGACCTGGATCGAACCTCCGCGATTCCAAGCGGTCCCTTTTCCTGGACCTGGTTTTGCACTTAAGAAGAGCGGCTCAATGCCCCCCTTGCTCCGAACGGTTCCATCTGCGTTATACGTAGCTCTATGCAGAAATGAGCTACCATCGTAATAGAGAGCAGCATCTCCGGCAATTGGTTTTTCGCCTTTCGCCAACGGACGATGGGAGGAGTTGAGGGCGTAGGAGTATCGGTTGAGGGTCTGCGGGTTTCTGATCGTTGCACTCGCCGTCAGCGGATCAACGCTCGTGAAACGCCCGTGCGTCGGGTTGGAGTACGCCCTGTCAGAACCGCGAGCGATAGCGACCGGGTTCTTCTCATTCCGCATTCCGCATTCCGCACTCCGCATTCGACCCGTCCTTCTCGTATCCCGTGTAGTCCTTCCGCACTTCGGTCGGCTGATAACCCAATCCCTGCGTCCTCTGGGCGGTGAAACTCTCTTCGCCAAAAGCCGTAAAATCCCGTCGCGATCTGACGGAACCGCGTTCATCCGTAACAACACGCGGGCTGCCCAAATGATCGGTTGTCAAATAGCTGACTCGCGGCTCCGCAGCGACCTCAGCCGAATATTCCGCGATCAATACTCCAGATGCATCATACACGAAGATCGTGGCCTCGTCGGCAGAAACTTTCTTCACACGCCGCCCTTCGCCATCGTATGCAAGATCGATTGTGTAACCCGGTCCGTCCACAGATAAAAGTTTACGCAGGTTTTCGCGCAGTAGATAGCACAAACCGCACGAAACGTATCAAACCGCACAAAATGTATCAAACCGCACAAAATGGACAAAATGGACAAAACCAACTGAGAATTGAGAACAGAGAACAGAGAACAGAGAACTGAGAACGGAGAACGGAGAACGGTGTTCTATTCTCAGTTTCCTATTCGTTTCCGACGCACATCCCGAATTCCTTGCTATTTCAGTTCGAGGTCGATGATCGCGTTTGCGAGCTGTTTTTCGAGCGTGTCCTTCTCGGCGAGAAGTGCCCGGCGTTCGCTTGTTAGTTTTTCGAGCCTCGATTCCTGCTCATTTGCCCGTGAAATATAGCGTGTGATCAGAGTTTTAGCGCTGGCCGTCTTGGTCAAGGCCTCGATATTTTCGCGAAGACGTGATTGATCGGCGGTGATCTCTTCGGTCTCTTTTTCACCGCGTTCGAGTTTGACGTCGATGTCGTTCAGCTTCATTCGCAGGTCAACAAGAGGTGCGAGTTTTGCGCGCGTCGCTTCATCGATCGTCTTTTTGACGACGAGGGCGAGCAGGTCTTTTGGTGAAAGCGTCCGGAGTTCGTACTTGTCCATCATACCGAGATTCTCACCGATCGCGACCTCTTTGGTCTCATACGGCTTCAGCTCGACGCGGAAGCGATAGAATCTTGCGGTTACGGACGACGGTTTCGGGCTGTCATCTGAGATCTCCCAACCCTTGCGCACCGGACGTTCGATGTACATCGTACGCGGCAGGGCAGTTTGATTCGACAGCCAATACGTTTTCTTGAACGTCTTGAAATAGTGGATCTGAAACACGCCTTCTACGGCCTTTATGATCTTTGCCGGCTGGCGATCTTCAACGGTCTTTGTGCGGATGAGGGTGCCGAGATCGACGCCGTACGAGATGAGGCGTTCTTCGCGTGGCTTTAGGCGTTCCATCAATGCTTCGCCCGCGTAAGCTCCTGCATCCATTACGGTTAGCGGTCCGCCCTCGAATGTGAGATTCGTCGTATTCTTAAGCCGAATGCCGATGCGCGCACGCGGTGTCGAGTTGGATGGCGGAGCGGTAAGGTCGCCGCTCTCGTCATCTTCGTCGGAAGTTTGTTCCTGCACGGACGGAACGGCCTCATCGCGATAGACCGAGACGCGCTCGCCTTCCATTTTTGTCTGGATGATCGGGATCAGTGCGGAGCGGTTCTTCTCGACCGTTACGGGGGCGAGGATCTTATATTCGAAAAGATCGCCGAGAGATTCGCCCGTCGCCGCTGTATTTACGCCTGTGCCGTCGGCGGAAAGTGCGTCGCTTACATCGGAACCTTTATAGCCGGACGAGACGATATAGTTGCCGTTGGCGGACGAAAAAAGGCCTTTTTGTTTTGTGATAGCGCTATCGCCGCTCCCATTGCCTGAGCCCCTACCGCTGCCAAAACCGACACCATCGCCGTTGGCTTCGCTGGATCCACTGCCGCCCTCCGGATCGTAGATCTGCGGGACGAGATTCAGGTCGTCAGGGATCGGGACGATCGGGCGATAGCGGTAGAGCGGCTTTTGCAGGTTCTGTATGAATGAGACTGGCGACCCGGAGATCATCGAAAGCTCGACCTCGCGCCAATCGTCATCGCTGACGTTGTCAACGATCGCCCAGCCTTGAAAGAAAGGGTCGCCTTTTTCGTCGAGGACGACGCGATAGCTCGTCTTCCAGATCGGTGCCGCGATCACATAACTGACCGAGATCTCGCGTTGGCCCGTACCGTGGGCAGAGATCGAGATCGTTTTGGAATCGCGTCGTCTCGCTGAAGCTACTGCATCGGAGAATTCGTTCAGGTCGCGGCGGGTGTTCGCATCGAGCAGTTTGACGCTGCGGATATCGGCGAGCGGAACGCTCGTCAGTTCGCCGGCTTGTGAACCGACAACGACTGAATATTCTGTGTTCGATTCAGTTTCGCCGTCCTTGTTCTTTGACGTGATGGCACGTTTTTCGACCGTCATAACGGCTCCGGTCGCTGTGCCTTTCGCATGGACGATCATTACGTTATCGCCCTGAAGCTGGCTTAAGATGTTCGCAAGGCCGCCGCGAGAATCCGAGGAATCCTCACTTTCGGCCTCGATGCTGAACGGTATTTCGGCGGTTCGTGCTGATGCGGGCTGTGACGAGCCATAGCTGATCGAACCGATGTTTCCTTGTCCGCGATCAACGACCACCATCGATTTTAGAATGTCATCGACCTGCGACGGCCTGAATGCGAGATCGATATCCGCGTTGCCGGTCACGAAGCCGCGACGTTCGATAT
Organism: Pyrinomonadaceae bacterium; assembly: GCA_019694355.1. Lineage (GTDB taxonomy): Bacteria > Acidobacteriota > Blastocatellia > Pyrinomonadales > Pyrinomonadaceae > OLB17. The sequence goes on from JAIBCB010000001.1 coordinate 5,187, forward strand.
ATGCGACGCCGTTCGAGTAAAGCACGACTCGTTTTATTGGGAGGATCGATGGAGATGAACTCGATCCTGCAGGGTTCGAAGCAGGCTGCTGTCCAAAGACGAGTGCAGAGTTGGAAAAGAGCGCAGTTATAGCGAGTAAAATTGACAGGTATCTCATAGAGTTGTCGGGAAATCTCCAAACCGAAGGCTTTAGAATTGACTGCTCTAAAAGATGCACCGAGAGGGAAGTTTGGTTGCTTGAGGCAGAGCTGTAGAGTTGTCGCCGATGGTCGGGCGAGCCCGCTGACGCAGGTGGTACTGACAGGGATTGACTACCCGCTGACGCAGACGGTACTGACAGGGATTGACCGCCCGCTGACGCAGGCGGTACTGACTTATGGCGTTCCGTTATCCGGCGGCCGCGACGACCTTTTCTGCGGCGTCGTTCATTCCTTGGGCAGGGATGATGCCGATGCCGGATTCGCGTAAGACGCGGCGGCCTTCTTCGACGTTCGTGCCTTCGAGACGTGCGACGATCGGAATCGAAACGCCGAGGTTCTTTGCCGCGGCGACAACGCCGTTCGCGACCATATCGCAGCGGACGATGCCGCCGAAGATGTTGATGAGCACGGCCTTGACGTTCTGATCGGCAAGCAGGATCTTGAACGCCTGCTCAACGCGTTCTTGTGATGCGCCGCCGCCGACATCGAGGAAGTTCGCGGGTTCGCCGCCTGCGAGTTTGATGATGTCCATCGTCGCCATCGCAAGGCCCGCACCGTTGACCATACAGCCGATGTTGCCGTCGAGCTTGATGTAGTTAAGGTCGAATTTCGACGCTTCGATCTCGAGCGGTTCTTCTTCGTTGAGGTCGCGAAGGTCGGCGAAATCTTTGTGCCGGAACATCGCGTTGTCATCGAAATTGAGTTTCGCATCGAGCGCGATCAAGCGACCGTCTTTGGTCAGCAAGAATGGATTGATCTCGACAAGCGAGGCGTCGGTGCTCTCGTAAGCTTTGTAGAGCGAGAGCATAAATTTGACGGCCTGATTGACGAGTTCGTTCGGGATACCGAGGCCGAAAGCGAGCTTTCTCGCCTGGAATCCTTGAAGGCCGACGGCCGGGTCGATCGTCTCCTTGAGGATGAGTTCCGGCGTCTCTTCGGCGACCTTTTCAATGTCCATTCCGCCCGCGGACGACGCCATAAAGACGTTGCGGCCGGTGACGCGGTCGAGCGTAATCCCGAGGTAAAATTCTTTATCGATCGGCAGGCCTTCTTCGATGAGGAGCGTTTTGACCTCGCGGCCTTCGGGGCCGGTCTGATGCGTTACGAGCATCATTCCGAGCATCTCCGACGCGATCTGCTTCGCTTCTTCGGGCGATTTGGCGAGCTTGACGCCGCCGCCTTTTCCGCGGCCGCCTGCATGGATCTGCGCCTTTACGACGACAACTTCCGTGCCTAGCTCTTTTGCAGCGGCCTCTGCCTCTTCAGGAGTGCGGGCGACAATGCCTCGCGGAACAGGTACGCCATATTCTTTCAGAATGGCCTTGCCTTGATATTCGTGAATTTTCATAAAAGGGAATTTTATCTAAATGGCCCGTTCGAAGCAAAACGCACCTATTTTCTCCGGAAAGGCTCGAGCAGGCTCGTCCAACTGTTCTTTGAACGCGAATACTCCGACTGACAGCGGCCCGCACGCTCGGCCGGCAAGATCTTATCGGTTACGAGATATTGATATTTCGCAGTGTCCGAGCCATAGAGCATACAGAGAGAGTTGTAATATCGCTGTTCCTGGAGCAGATGCTCATCCGCTAAATCAAGGCGGCCCCGGCCGGAGCGTTTTGAATCTATCTCGAATGCCTTTGCCGCCGCGAGCACGGCATCGACACCGTCTTTACCAAGATACTCGATGTTGATAAAAGCAGAGCAGCGATCTGCGGCGTCCTCTTCGTTGCCGGTGATCGGCAGAGCGTAAAGGTCGATCAAAGCGTGTCCGACCTCGTGCAGGAAGACGAAACGCACGGCGTCGAACATCTGAGTGTAGGCCTCATCGCTCGATTCACCCGATGAGCGAAAGACCTTGTAAAAATGATCCATCAGCTCGAAACAAACAGTTACGGACGGCTCCTTTGGAGTGTAAAAGGCATTGACGCGGCCGCATTCAGCCGTTCGGAGAGTGACGTCGCGAGGGAGTGTCAAAGCGGCATTCAGTTTGTCAGCAGCCTTTTCGAGCAGCTTTGCGTTGCGAACCTTAGCGTCGATGTCGGCAAACTTTGCGGACTTGAAGGCGCGATGATCGACCTTGAAATCGCCCTGGTCGTTGTCGGAGATATAGTTCGAAGAAGGCGTCTCTATCGCGGGTTCCGAAAGAGGTTTGTTTGCAGAGGTGTTGGGACGATCTGAACGCCAAACGCACGCCGTTACCAGCAGGAGGATAAACAAGATCCAACCAAGGTTAACGGCGTGCTTTGACATCAGTTGCTATTGGCTGCGTTCAACAAGTTCGACGAGGCTGCGGACGGCAACGGCCGTCGGACCCTTGGCCTGGAATGGACGAGCATTGTCTGCCCAAGCCGTTCCTGCGATATCGAGGTGAGCCCATTTTGCCTTATCGACGAATTCCTGAATGAATACGGCACCAACGATCGTACCGGCTTTTCCACGCGGGCCAATATTTTTGACGTCCGCGATGTCGCTCTTGATCATCTTGCTGTATTCTTTGCCGACCGGAAGCTGCCAAAAACCTTCGCCCGTCTTCTTGCCGGAGTTGATGATCGCGTCAATGAGAGCTTGATCGTTCCCCATAATGCCGGTGTTTTCACCGCCGAGGGCGATGATGACCGCACCGGTGAGAGTCGCCATATCGACGATGCTCGTTGCCCCTTGGCGTTCTGCCCAGGCGACGGCATCGGCAAGAACGAGACGGCCTTCAGCGTCGGTGTTCAAGATCTCGATCGTCTTGCCGTTCATTGCGGTAACGACATCGCTCGGACGCGATGCACCGCCGTCGGGCATATTCTCGACCGCGGCGACCACGCCGATGACAGGAACGGTCGGCTTAAGCAGGGCAATAGCTCGCATCGTGCCGAGAACGGTCGCTCCGCCCGACATATCGTACTTCATCGCTTCCATTCCGTCGCCGGGTTTGAGCGAGATGCCGCCCGTGTCGAACGTAATTCCTTTACCGACGAGGGCAAGAAGTTCACCGTCTTTCGCCGTAGACTTTGCGGGTGTGTAACGAAGCGTAATGAGTTTTGCGGGTTGGGTCGAACCGATCGAAACGCTCATCAGCGAACCCATACCGAGCTTGGTCATTTTCGCCTCATCGAGAACTTCGCATTTCAGCCCGACCTCGGCCGCCATCGTCTGAGCGCGACGTGCCATTTCGGTCGGCGTAAGGATATTCGGCGGCTCGTTGGCGAGGTCGCGCGTGAAATTCATCGATTCGCCGATGGCGACGCCGCGGCCGATCGCGTGCTTAACTTCAGCAGGCTTTAGGCCTTCGGTCGATAGTTGAACGGTCGAGAGCTTCGATTCGTTCTTATCTTTTGTGCGATATTTATGCAGCTCGAATTGGCTCGTCACGACGCCCTGAACAGCGTTCTGCACAGCGACGGACTGATCACCTTTTGCACGCGGCATAAGAGCGAGGGACTTCACCTTCAACTTGCCGACGGCTCGTGCAGCAGTGCCGGCAAAACGTCCAACTGCCGGAGAATCAAAGTCTTTTCGGTCGCCTGCACCGATGAGGATAAGACGGCCCGGGCCTTTCTTTCCGCGAAAACGGACCGTTGCGACCTCTCCGGCCTCACCCTTCAATTCTTCGGCCGCCAAAATATCTGCGACCTGGCCGCCCGTCAGTTTGTCCAACGGCTTTATATCTTTGTCGGTTGCTTTGTCACCGCGAAAAATGGGAATCGCGAGGGCGTCAGCATTCGCTTCGGCAAAGTTGCCGGAAATGCCCTGAAATTTCATCAAATACCTCTCTAAAATTTTGTGTTAAAAATGAGAAACTCGTTTACTATCTATAACTTATCTCAGTTTTTGTTTCAACTCTGCACGCGTTTCTTTCTCGATCGTGCGGCGCATCTCGGTTTCGCGTTTGTCGTAGAGTTTCTTGCCCTTTGCGACCCCGATCTCGAACTTTATACGCCCATTCTTCCAATAAATGCGGGTCACGACGAGCGTCATCCCCTTTTGCGTCGTCTCTTTGATGAGCTTTTCGATCTCGCGCTTGTGCAGCAATAATTTTCGAGGACGCAGGACGTCGTGATTATTGATATTCCCGTGAGAATAGTGCGAAATATGTGCCCCGAGCAGCCAAACTTCGCCGTCCTTGATCTGCACGAACGACTCTTTCAACTGAATACGCCCGGCCATCGTGCTTTTGACCTCGGTCCCCAAAAGCACAGCCCCGGCCTCGTATTTATCAAGTATGTGATACTCAAAATACGCCTGCCGATTGTTAACGATCTCCTTTTCATCGGACATACGAGCTAGATTTTAGCAAAATGCGGCGGAGGAAGGCGTTTCGCTGATCCGGTTTGACAAGGTTTGCCTCGCTTCGTAAATTATTAAGGACGCTGGGAGATCGTCTAATGGTAGGACTGCAGTCTCTGGATCTGCCTATCGGGGTTCGAATCCCTGTCTCCCAGCCAATCTTTTCTTTCCAAGCCCCACAAAATTTGATCAAATTCGACGAGATGGCTTGCGTTCAACCATTGTTGAAGGCGAAACTTGGCGTATGAGCGGCTCATGGCACAAAACCGATCTTCGTGTCCGATACGCAGAAACCGATAAAATGGGCATCGTGCACCATTCGAACTACGTTGTCTGGTTCGAGGCGGCACGCAGCGATTACTGCCGAGAGATCGGGATGCCTTACTCAGAATGGGAGGCAAATGATGTCCTGCTCGTCGTCGCGGAAGTCACTTTGCGCTATAAACGCCCGGCATTCTACGACGATCTGCTCTCGATCTGCGTGCGTGTTGGCGAGGTCCGAAGGCGCAGTGTGCGATTTGAGTATGAGGTCATTAGAAAGTCGGATTCCGAACTGCTCGCGACCGGCGAGACGCTTCACATAATTACCGACAATTCCCGCCGCGTGCGTTCTCTGCCGCCTGAATATCTTAAGCTTTTCGAAGCCTGAATTGGCGCTCGGTCATCCAACGAATTAAAATAGGAAAATGCCAGCGAATATCCGCGCGGAGATCATCTTTATTTCTCTGATGATGGTCTTTATTTTTATCGTCTGTAGTGCGGCGATGTACTTTTTTGCGAAGACCTATCAAAAGGAAATGAAGGAGCGAAAAGAGCGGCGCGAAGCCAAGCGGTTGGCAAAAGAGGCCGCTGAAAAGGCTGAGCAGGAAAAGGCTGCTGAAGTAGTAAATGGATCTTCTGTCGACTCTTAACCCACAACAAGCGGAAGCCGTTTCGACGACCGAAGGACCGCTCCTGATCCTGGCTGGAGCCGGTTCGGGAAAGACGCGCGTGATCACGGTTAGGATCGCGTATCTTATTGCAGAAAAAGGGGTTGCACCGCACAACATTCTCGCCGTCACATTTACGAACAAGGCCGCCGGCGAGATGCGTTCGCGCGTTGAAGAGCTTTTCAAGGGCCGTGGCTTGCAGTCCGCTCCGCTCATTTCGACGTTCCATAGCCTTTGCGTCCGCATCCTGCGGCAGGACATCGATAAGCTCGAACAAGGTTACAAAAAGACCTTCACGATCTATGACACAGACGACTCGATGAAGGTCGTAAAGGCCTGCATCAAAGATCTCGGCATAGACGAGAAAAGTATTCAGCCGCGTAATGTTCGCAATGCGATCAGCACCGCAAAGAATCGCGGCGAATCGGCCGAAGATTTTGCAGCCAAGATCGAATTCGGAGACGAGAAGAACCTGGCGATCGCGAAGGTCTTTCGTATGTACGACGAACGCCTTCACATTGCGAATGCGCTCGATTTCGACGATCTCTTGATCAAGACGGTCGAACTTCTTCGGCATTCGCCCGAAACGCGCGAGAAGTATAACGACCGCTACAAATACATTCTTGTCGATGAGTACCAGGATACGAACGCGCTTCAATTCAACCTGATCAGCTTCCTGACCGAGAAGCAGCAGAACATCTGCGTGGTCGGTGATGATGCACAGAGCATTTACGGATTTCGGCAAGCGGATATTCGGAACATCCTTGAATTTGAGCATAGTTTCCCGGCGGCCAAGACGATCCTGCTCGAACAAAATTATCGCTCGACACAAACGATACTCGATGCGGCCGATGCGATCATAAAGAACAACGTCCATCAGAAGAAAAAGAAGCTCTGGACGGCAAACCCAGGCGGCGAACGCATCCTCTATTACCAGGCCTATGACGGCGACGGCGAGGCCCGTTTTGTTGCCTCAAAGATCGAAGAACATCAACGGCATTCGCTCAAGGAAAGGATCGCGATACTCTATCGAACGAACGCACAATCGCGTCTTTTCGAAGAGGCCTTGAGGCGTATGCGGATCGACTACAACATCGTCGGCGGATTCTCGTTCTACGAACGTGCCGAGGTGAAAGACATCGTTGCGTACCTTAAGCTCGCGCTGAATCCGATGGACGACATCGCTCTTCTTCGGGTCATAAACACGCCGGCTCGCGGCATCGGCAAAACGAGCATAGACGAACTGACGCGCTACGCAAAGGAAATGGGAATGTCGCTCTGGTCGGCGTTGTTCGAGATCACGGAAGGCTCACGGTTTGGGCGGAATGTGAATCTAACGCCGCGTGCGGTCAAGGCACTTTTACAATTCGCATTCGTCGTTGAAAACTTGATCGGGAAAGTTCAGGAAATGCACGACACACCGCGTCCTGTATCGGATGTCGTCGTTGCGGCGATCGAAGATACGGGCTATGCCGCAAGCCTTCGCACCGAAGGGACGGATGAGGCAGCAGCGAGGCTCGAGAACCTAGAAGAACTCGTCAACGCAGCGGTCGATTACGATAAGAGTGAGACCGACGGCCTGCGCGAATTCATCGACCATGCGGCCTTAACGTCCGATACGGACAAATACGACAGCACTGCGGCCGTGACGATGATGACCGTGCATATGGCGAAAGGCCTTGAGTTTCCGGTCGTGTTTCTCGTGGGGCTCGAAGACGGCATCTTTCCGCATTCACGGTCGACGTACGATCAGAAGGAACTTGAGGAAGAAAGGCGGCTCGCGTACGTTGCGATCACACGGGCGGAGAAAATGCTCTACATAACGCATGCGATGCGACGGCGGGTCTATGGCGAGGAGATCGCCGCCGAGCCTTCGCAGTTCCTTAATGAGATGCCGCTTGACCTGATCGAAGACCTTTCCGGCAAAGGCTCCTGGCTCTCGTATGCGAAACACCCTTCTACCCAGTCAGCAAGGGCCGCCGTCGGTACATTGCGTGGCGAGCGGCCGGCGTTGCCGGAGAGAAAACCGTACACCGGCAAAACCTACAACAGCGCGGATGCCGTCTCAGAATTCTTTAAGAATCGAGGCGGAAGTCCGCGGCCCCCGACACATTCATCGCCTGAGAAGCCTCAGCCGACGGCTTTCGATCGGCTGAAAGCCGCGGGTTCAGGCCGGCCGAAAAGTGCATTGGATCCGTCCGGTGGAGCTCTTGTTCCGGGCACGAACGTCATTCACCAAAAGTATGGCCGCGGGTTGATCTTAAGAAGGGAAGGCTCGGGCGACAACGTAAAATTGACGATCAGCTTTCCTGGTTTTGGCCAAAAGAAGCTCATCGAAAAGTTTGCGAATCTGCAAAAAGAGAAGTAAGAGTTCGTCGTTGTCAGGACGGGCAATTTTGTCTCAGAGATAAAGAAGCCAGGCCCATGGGAATTCTAATACGGAAGATCTCGTAAAGACCTGTCGTGAGTTTCGGGATCAGCTTGAAAAGAGTCTGGCTGATGAGAAGAATAAAGGGAACTAGAACAAGAATATAAAAAGCCCGTTCGGTGTGCTTTTGCCTGAGCAAAATACCTCGAACGGGCTTTGTTGTCGTTACCTGCCGGACTAAACGGTCATTATTTCGGCCTCTTTGCCCTTGGCAAGTTCATCGATCTTGCCGATGAAGGTGTTGGTGAGCTTTTGGACGTCGTCAAGACCACCGCGCTCATCGTCTTCAGATATGAGCTTGTCCTTTGCGAGTTTCTTGAGAGCGTCGTTGGCCGAATGACGGGAATTGCGGATCGCGATGCGGTGTTCTTCAGCGATCTCGTGTACCTGCTTTGCAAGCTGCTTGCGACGTTCTTCATTGAGCGGAGGGACCGGAAGGCGGATCACCTTTCCGTCATTGGACGGATTAAGCCCTAGATTTGCGCCGATGATCGCTTTTTCGACCGCTCCGAGCTGCGACATATCCCAGGGCTGCACAGTGATCAACTGCGGCTCAGGCACGGCAACGGATGCCATTTGAGTTAGCGGGGTCGGCGTGCCGTAATAATCGACGCTAACCGTATCAAGCAGGCCAACCGACGCGCGCCCGGTGCGGACGTTCGAGAGCTTCCTCTTAAAATCTTCCACGACCGACGCCATCTTCGGCTCGGTATCCTTTTTTACGTCTTGTACGCTCATAATTTGTCTTCCGTGGTAACTACCGTGCCGATCGAAAGGTCGCCATTTACGGCCTTTACGATGTTGCCCGGCTCGCGCATATTAAAGACCATTATCGGCAGGCTGTTGTCCATACACAGCGAGATCGCTGATGCATCCATCACCTTTAGCCGCCGTTCGAGGACTTCCTTATAAGAAATGCGGCCGAACTTCGTTGCGGTCGGAACTTTGACCGGATCTGCGTCAAAAATGCCATCGACCTTTGTCGCCTTAAAGATAATGTCGGCCCTGATCTCCAACGCGCGAAGAGCGGCGGCGGAATCGGTCGTAAAGAAAGGATTTCCTGTTCCGGCCGCAAAGATGACGACACGCTTTTTTTCGAGATGCCGGATCGCACGTCGATGAATGAACGGCTCGGCAAGCTCCGGAATGTCGATCGCTGACATCACGCGTGTAAAAACATCCGCCTTTTCAAGCGCATCCTGCAGAACGACGGCGTTCATTATCGTTGCGAGCATACCGATATAATCGGCCGCGGCACGATCCATATTTCCCGCAGATTCTGAGACGCCGCGGAAAATATTGCCTCCGCCCACAACGATCGCGACTTCGACGCCGAGGTCGTGCACGGTCTTGATCTCTGCGGCAAGGGCTGCAGCGACTTCAGTGTCGATGCCGTAATTCTGCCCGCCCATCAGGGCCTCGCCGGAGAGTTTCAGGAGAATTCGGTCGTACTTTGGCGGCATAAAAATAAAGTCTAAAGTCTAAAGCCCAAAGTCCAAAGCCGTCTTATACAAAAACTCTGGACCTTGGACCTTGGAAAAACGAAGCGACAAGCTAGCCGACCATCGATGCGACTTCGGACGCAAAATCGTCAACCTTCTTGTCGATGCCTTCGCCCATCTTGAAACGGGAGAAGCGGCGGATGGAGATGTTCTCTTTGATAGAAGCGATCTTCTCGGTAACGAGTTCGCCGACCGTCTTTGCCGGATCTTTTACGAACGGCTGGTCAACAAGAACATTCTCTTCGTAATACTTGTTCAAGCGGCCATCGATGATCTTGTCGAGCACGTCAGCCGGTTTGTTCGCGTTCTTCGGATCGTTCTTGAGCTGTTCCATAAGGATCTCGCGTTCTTTTGCGACCTCCTCAGCAGGAACGTCCGAGCGGTTCGTAAAACGCGGATCTGCCGCCGCGATGTGCATCGCGACGTCCTTTACCAACTGCTGGAACTCATCGCCGCGGGCGACGAAATCGCTTTCGCAATTGATCTCTACGAGAACACCGACCTTGCCGCCCATGTGGATGTAACTTCCAACCGCGCCTTCTGCCGTTACACGTCCGGCCTTCTTGTCGGCCGTTGCGATACCTTTTTTGCGAAGGATCTCAACTGCTGCCGCCTCGTCGCCATTTGCTTCGACAAGAGCGTTCTTGCAATCGATCATTCCGGCCCCGGTCTTTTCACGAAGGGCCTTAACTGCACTTGCTGTTATTTCTGCCATATTAGAACTCCAAACTAATAAAAAAATCTTACAAAAAGGCGTAGCCGATCTTGCCGCTCTGGCCGAAAAAGCTACGCCTGAAAAAAGTGTTATCTACTTTAGCTAGCCGTGGCTTCGCTCGATTCTTCTGATGATGCGGCCTCCGGTGCGGCAGCTTCTTCCTCGGCCGCTTCTGGAGCGTCGTCGGTCGATTCTTCCTCTTCGGTCTCGTTCGCCGCCGCTTCCATCTCGGCCTTCTCGTCTTCGCTCAGGTATTCTGAGGGAATTGCCGTAAGCGAACCGATCTCGGCCGCTTCTGCTTCGGCTTCGTCAGTTTCAGCAACAGCAGCCACAGCAACGCCGCCTTCTGTTCCGATCTGTTTGCCTTCGAGGATCGCATCGGCGATACGCGAAGCAAAGAGCCGAATGGCGCGAAGTGCGTCGTCGTTGCCCGGGATGACGTGGTCGATCCCTTCGGGCGAGCAGTTCGTGTCAACGACAGCGACGATCGGGATGCCGAGGCGATTTGCTTCCTTAACGGCGATCTCTTCCTTGCGGACGTCGATGATGAAGATCATATCCGGAGCGCCGTTCATATCCTTGATGCCGGCGAGGTTCTTCATCAAGCTTTCGTGCTCGCGGTCGAGCTGGAGACGCTCTTTCTTCGTGAGCATTTCGAAGCGCCCGTCCTCACGCATCGCTTCGATCTCCTTGAGCTTATGGATCGACTTCTGAACGGTCTGATAGTTGGTCAAAAGGCCGCCGAGCCAGCGATTGTTCACGTAGAACATTCCTGCGCGTTCAGCTTCCTCTTTGATGGCGTCCTGAGCCTGGCGCTTGGTGCCGACAAAAAGCACTTTCTGGTTCGGCTTTTGCGTTAATGATTCGGTAACGTAATTGAGCGAATCCCGGAAGAGCTTCTGCGTCTTTTGAAGATCGATAATGTAGATGCCATTTCGTTCACCGAAGATATATTCCTTCATCTTCGGGTTCCAGCGGCGGACCTGGTGGCCAAAATGAACTCCTGCTTCGAGAAGTTCTTTCATTGATACTGTAGCCAAAACTATTTTCTCCTTGGTTTATGTACTCGGCGAAACAACTCGTTAACCAATGAGTTTCGCCAATGGTTTCGCGTTGATGGAAGTCTCAATGGCCGGTCGGATCTGACATAGCGGCAGTAACCGACCATTGTCCATCAACAATTGACAAACTAGCGTTTCGAGAACTGGAATCTCTTACGGGCACCTTTCTGGCCGTACTTCTTACGCTCTTTCTTGCGGGGATCGCGCGTGATCAAGCCTGCTTTCTTCAGCGTCGAGCGAAGGTCGGCGTTGAATTCGATCAGAGCACGCGTAATGCCGTGGCGAACCGCACCGGCCTGGCCTGCCGTGCCGCCGCCGTCAACATTCACAAGAATGTCGAACTTCTCGACCGTTTCCGTAAGGCGAAGCGGCTGCCGAATGATCATCTGCAGAGCTTCGTTAGGGAAATAGGCGTTGAACTCGCGCTTATTGACGGTGATCGCACCCGATCCCGGGCGAAGGTACACGCGGGCGGTCGATGTTTTTCTGCGTCCGGTGCCGTAATATTGAATATCTGCCATAACAAACTAGAACCTTGAACTAAATTTCGATCGCCTCCGGTTTCTGGGCCGTGTGGCGGTGTTCCGCGTCGGCGTAAACCTTCAATTTCTTCACCATTGCCCGGCCAAGCTTGGTTTTCGGGAGCATTCCCTTGACCGCAAGCTCGATCACGCGTTCCGGGTGCTTCTCGAACATTTCCTTGACCGAGATCTCGCGAAGGCCGCCCGGATAGAGCGTGTGGTGGCGATACATCTTCTGATCGTTCTTCGAACCATTAAAGACCGCGTGTCGCGCGTTAACTACGACGCAGTGGTCGCCCATATCCATAAAAGGCGTCCACGCAGGGTTATTCTTGCCCGAAAGGATGCGGGCAACTTCAGTTGCCAGCCTTCCTACCGTTTTGCCTTTGGCATCGACCACGAACCACTTTCGCCCGTCTGCCAATTCCTTTCCACTTGGAAAATAAGTACTCATATCACACACACTACCAGCGTAATCCGCAAAAATGCGAACTGACAGGATATCTAAACAGACGGGCAAACGTCAAGGTCGGACGGTGGTTTTTACGTAGTTTGCTGCAAAAGGCCAAATTCTACCGAAAGTACGGCAAAAACCTTTGCAGGATGGCGATTTTCAGCCGATCGTTAAGGTGGATGGCCTAAGGTCCGACCGATCGGGTTCAGCGAGCATTTAACAGCGTGATGCCGATGATCGTTTTTGCATCGACAATTCGGCCGTCCTTCACCATCGTCGTCAGGTCGGCGAGCGAATACCTTTCGATCTCAACAAATTCGTCATCGTCGAGGTTTTGTGCGGTCTCGGTGAGGCCGAAAGCCATAAAAAGGTGCATTTTCTCGGTCAAAAAACCCGGCGAAACGTAGAATTCACAGAGTTTCTCGATCTTTTCTGCGACAACGCCGATCTCTTCCTCAAGTTCGCGGCGTGCACCGACCTCGGCGTCTTCACCGGCGTTCAAGGTTCCGGCGGGCAGTTCCAGAAGATACTCGGCCGCGGCGTGGCGATACTGGCGAACAAGGGCGATAGTTCCGTCGTCGAACACCGGCATAATCACGGCGCTTCCTTTGTGGACCACGATCTCACGTGTGTATTCGTGGCCGTTCTCGCAGATCGTGTCGAGCGTAATGTCAAAAACACGGCCTTGGTAGATCGGTTCCGATGATATCGTTTTCAGCACCATTCAGATATACTTTCCCACGAAAGGCACGAAAGACACAAAAAATGGCAGACTTGATTTTTCGAGAAGCGTTTTATGAAAAGTTTGTTTTAGTGTTTTTGGTGCATTTCGTGGGAGAAACTTGATTGTGAGTAACTACAAGATCGGTTTAGGCGTGACGGGCGGAATCGCGGCGTATAAGGCCGTTGAGGTGATGCGTGCGTTGCAAAAGGCGGGCTGCGAGGTCCGTGTCGCGATGACGCGGCATGCGACGGAGTTCGTTCAGCCGCTCACTTTTCGCGCATTGTCCGATGCAGAGGTGATCGTTGACGATTACGACCCGGAGAACAGCGACCCGATCGCTCACGTCAATTTCTCGCAGAATATCGACCTTCTCCTTATCGTCCCGGCGACCGCGAATATCATAGCAAAGTTCGCGAACGGTGTCGCAGACGATTTCCTGACCTCGACCTATCTAGCTTCGACCGCTCCGGTGATGATCGCCCCAGCAATGAACACCACAATGTGGGAGCAGCCCGCCACGCAGCGGAATATAGCGAGGCTAAGGGCGGACGGAGTGCATTTTGTCGAGCCGATCTCCGGTGAACTTGCGTGCAAAACCGTCGGCACGGGCAAACTCGAAGATGTTGAGAATATCGTAAGGCAGGCGATGAGCCTGCTCGTCCAAAGTCCAAAGCCCAAAGTCCAAAGTTCGGATGACCCGTCCATAGACATTGGGCCTTGGACATTGGACTTAACGGGTGAGCACTTTCTGATCACGGTTGGCGGGACGCGAGAGGCTATCGATCCTGTGCGGTTTATCTCTAACCACTCTTCCGGAAAGATGGGATTTGCGATGGCCGAGGCCGCGGCCGCAAGGGGAGCAGAGGTCACGGTCGTCGCAGGCGTAACTGCAGTCGAGCCTTCGACACACATAAACGTAGTACGTGCCATTTCGGCGAGCGAAATGCACAAGGCGGTGTCCGAACGCCTGAGTGATGCGACGGTCTTCGTCGGTGCGGCGGCCGTTGCAGATTATGCTCCGGCGAACGCTGCCGATGCGAAGATAAAGAAGGACGGCCGCGAGACGATGACGCTCGAACTCAAAAAGACTCCCGACATCCTCGCTGAGGTCGCGTCCCGCAGGCACGACGGCCTTATCGTCGTCGGATTTGCCGCCGAAACGAACAAAGTTATCGACTACGCACGCTCGAAGCTTGAAAAGAAAAAACTCGATATCGTAGTCGCAAATGACGTTTCAAAGCCCGGAGCCGGATTCAATGCGGATACGAATATTATCTCGATCTTGACGGCAGATTCCGCAGAGGATTTTTCGATAATGCCCAAGCGTGAAGCGGCAGATAAGGTTTGTGATGCGATCATTAAGTTTCGCGAGGAGCACGGCAGATGAGCACGCAAGATGATGTGCTTGAATATCTGCGGTATTTTCGCGAGCTTGGTGTCGAGTCGATCGACGCGAACATCGACGCGATTCGGTCGCCAAAAACGACGGTGCCTTCGCCGATAAGACCTGGCGAAATGCCGCTGACGATCCCTTCTTCCGACCTCAAGCCGCTATCCTTCGCGATTGCGTCTGTGGAGAAACCAAAGCCGGGCTCACGCTTAAAAGACATTCCGTCGTTGGCGTCGCTCTCACCTCAGCGAACCTCAAAGACCGAGAAAATAGAAACGGCACCATTGATGCAAAAAGAACAGCTCACCGACAAGCCTCAGGAACCGCAGACGATCAAGGCAGCTTCAGAAACCCTTGAGGACATTCGTGCGGAGATCGGGCCGGATTGTTCGCGTTGCAAACTCTCGACTCTGGGCAGGAAGCAGGTCGTGAATTCCACGGGAAATCCGAATGCGGATCTGATGTTCGTCGGCGAAGCTCCCGGTGCGGATGAGGATGAGCAAGGCGAACCGTTCGTCGGGCGTGCGGGACAGCTTTTGACAAAGATCATCGAGAGTATAGGCATCGAGCGAAAGGATGTTTTTATTGGCAATATCAACCGCTGCCGTCCGCCAAAGAATCGTGCTCCGGAGCCTGACGAAACTGCGGCATGCAAACCGTTCCTGCTTCGCGAGATCTCGGTCGTGCGGCCGAAGGTGATAGTTGTGCTTGGTGCGACCGCGGCTCAAAATCTGCTCGAAACGAATGTTCCGATCGGGAAGCTTCGCGGCCGCTTTCATGAATATTTTGGTGTGAAGGTGATGCCGACGTTCCACCCTGCATATCTTCTTCGCGACCCGCACAAAAAGCGTGAGGTTTGGGAAGATATGAAGATAGTTCGAGATTATCTGAATTCAGTTGCTAAGGGAGAATAGGAAATGAAGGTTAGATTTTATCAGCAAATGGTCGTCGGCTGCCTCGCGGTTGTGCTTGCGGTCTTTCCGATCGCCGGTGTTGCGCAAAAAGCTCCGAAGCCGGAGATCAAGCAGCTCCAGAGTCCGCAAAACCCGCGTATCGGCTTTATCATCCACGGCGGTGCCGGCGTGATCCGCAAGGGCAGTCTTTCTCCCGAAAGAGAGAAGGCGTATCGCGACAAACTTACCGAGGTCGTGACCGCAGGCTACAAGGCGTTGCAGGAAGGTAAATCGAGCCTCGATGCGGTCGAGATCGCGATTCGTATGATGGAGGACGATCCGCTCTTTAACGCGGGCAAAGGTGCGGTCTTTAACGCTGACGGCAAGAACGAACTTGATGCCTCGATAATGAACGGCAAAGACCTTTCGGCCGGCGCTGTCGCAGGCCTTCACCACGTCAAGAATCCGATCACGCTTGCACGTGCTGTGATGGAAAAGTCGCCGCATGTGATGATGGCCGGCGATGGCGCGGAGAAATTCGCAAAAGAGCAGGGCATCGAGCTTGTCGATGAGAAATACTTTTTCACCCAATCTCGTTGGGACGCTTTGCAGCGTGTAAAGAAAGAGGAAGAAGAGAAAAAGAAAAAAGAAGCGGATGGCAAGACGACGCCTCCGGTAAAGCCTTCGTATGCGGAGATGCCTGCATCGCAAGAACCGCAGAATCGATTCGGAACGGTCGGTGCGGTCGCACTCGATAAATACGGCAACATCGCTGCCGGAACTTCGACAGGCGGGATGACGAACAAGAAGTACGGCCGTGTTGGTGATTCGCCGATCATCGGAGCCGGCACCTATGCGAACAACGCCACGTGCGGAGTTTCGGGTACGGGCTGGGGCGAATACTTTATTCGCCTTGGAGTCGCCCGCGATATCTCGTCGCTGATGGAATATCGTGCAATGCCCATTCAGGCTGCGGCAGATCTCGTCATTCATACAAAACTCCAGAACGCAGGCGGCGACGGCGGTGTAATCGCGATGGACAAATTCGGCAATATGGCGATCTCATTCAACAGCGAGGGAATGTATCGGGCCTACATAGACAAAGACGGCAAACCGGTCGTCGAGATCTATAAGTAAAGAGATTGCCCACGAAAGAGATTTGCCCGCGAATAACGCTAATATAACGAATAAGAGAAATGCCCGCGGAAAGAGGTTTCGGTGAGTTAATACGAAACTCTCAGGGCATTTGTTGTTGTCTTGATTCGCGTTCATTCGCGTTATTCGCGGGCGCTGCCTTCGTATGTAACGTGTGTTACGACCTTTATGAAAACTGCTGAGATAATCGCGATCGGGTCGGAGCTTTTGGGGCCAAGCCGCGTCGATACCAACAGCCTTTGGCTTACCGAGAAGCTTTCAGATATCGGCGTTGAGGTGCAGCTCAAGACCATTGTCGGAGATGACGGCGCACGTCTTGAAGAAGCTATTGCCGATGCACTGAAACGCGCCGATATCGTGATCACCACGGGCGGCCTTGGGCCGACCGAAGACGACATTACCCGCGGCTGTACGGCGAAAGCGTTGGGCCGGGAACTCGTCTATCACGACGACATAGAGACGATCTTGCGTGAACGGTTTCGTGCCTGGGGACGCGAGATGCCGGAGATCAACAAGCGTCAGGCATTCGTCATCGAAGGTGCCGATATTCTCGAGAACCCTCGCGGCTCTGCGGTCGGGATGCTGACCGCGGTCGGCAAAAAGCGCGTCATAAATCTTCCCGGTCCGCCGCGTGAAAATCAGCCGATGTTCACAGACCTTGTTCTGGCGCGGCTGAAAGAACTTGTCGGCGAAGTTTTCATTGAACGACGCCTGATGAAGATCGTCGGGATGGGCGAATCTGCGGTCGATGAGATGGCCGCTCCGATCTATACGTCATTCGAAGGTGTACAAACGTCGATCCTTTTTAACAAGACCGAGGTCGAGCTGCAGATCGCCGTCAGACGCGATTCGCAAGCGGAGGCCGAGACGACCGCTGACGAGTTGACCGCAAGGCTCGCCGATGCCTTCGGGATCGCAATGTTCACCACCACGGGCGAGACGATGGAGGCCGTCGTCGGCCGTCTTTTGAGCGAACGCAGCGAGACCGTCGCATTTGCCGAAAGCTGCACCGGCGGGCTTGTCTCGCGGCGGATCACGGAAGTTCCGGGTTCGTCCGCGTATTTTCTCGAAGGCTTGGTCGCCTATTCTTATCCCGCAAAGGTGAGAATGCTTGGCGTTCGCCAGGAAACGTTAGACGAATTCGGTGCCGTCTCCGCAGAGTGTGCACGCGAGATGGCCGAAGGTGCGTTGAAAGTCTCGGGTGCGACGCATGCGGTTTCCGTTACGGGTATCGCAGGACCCGACGGCGGTACGGACGACAAACCTGTCGGCACCGTTTTTTTCGCATATGCGGGACCGTCCGGCACACGCTCCATCAAACTCCTCCTTCCCGGCGACCGCTATCTCATCCGCTGGCGCTCAAGCCAAGCCGCATTGGATCTCTTACGGCGATCCCTCCTAAGACAATGAGATAGGGAGAGGCGGACGCCCTCGCCCGCACCCGCCGAACAATTCTCGTCCCACCGCCAGTGATCGCGCGGCAGCGGAACAAAACGGAACAAAGATCGGCGTTCTGGCGACCTGCGGTTACAACTTTGTCACCTTTGCCATATTCCGGGCCGCAAACCGCATTCGGCCCTCGCAGTCCATAACTCCGAAATAGGTCATAAGTGAAAAGGAGAGGTCAAAAGTCTTTCTTTGCGAACTTTGCGGGTTTCGCTCTGCGCTCTTTGCGTTTTCCTTTTTCGTTAAACGCAAAGAACGCAAAGGTTCCGCAGAGTTCGCAAAGAAGGACAGCTCCCGCAAAGACGCAGAACCGCAGAGCGTTGAAGAAGCCCGCACAGCGAAATTGAGAATGGAGAACGGAGAACGGATGATCCGTTGAAGAAGCCCGAACGTTAGTAAGGGCACTTGCCATTATCCAATCAACGGTTGAAAACCGCGCACGCCCGGCCTCCATTCCCAATTCACAATGAACAATTCACAACGAACAATTCACAATTTCCCGATGTTTGTCCCGTCCCACCGCGAATGGAAAGGTGGGACAAAGTGGGACAAAAATCGGCGTTTTTTATCAGGGTGGCGACAATTTATGTCACTTTTGTCAAAGATCAGTGTGTAAAACATATGTTTACACCATCTCTACGAGTATATCACACGTGTCAAGAGGTATTCTTATTCTTCTTCGAATTGTCGCGTGCTTCGCACGCTCCGATATATTCCTAAGGCGAGTGACGGTCGGGCAAGCCCGACCGCACTGCGCTCCAATTGCGGAGGGTAAGAAATGACAGGTCGTAAAAGCGAATGGCAGAATCTGGTCTTAAAATATTCACTGACTTAGCTGCGTTTTGATCTCTGACAGAGACCTTTTTGCCTTCTTCGCAATTACAGGTCTATTGCTCGCAGATATTTTTTCAAACTGTATCTTTGCTCGAAAGATCTCTCCGTTTGCGAGGTAGAAATCTGCAAGTGTCTTAATAGCAAAGTCACCAAAAACGGTATCACCAAAGGTATCGACAAATTCCTCTAACGCAGCGACTTTGTCCTTTTTGGCCCAAATACAATTGAACACTACGTCACAATTCTGCCGGCGAAGGAAGTTGAAGGCCTCTTTGTCTCGGTTCTCAAGAGGGGAAATGGTAATGTTCAAGGGCGCTGACGACTGGCCATTCAAAATGAACTGAACAGTGTACGATCCCGGGCTTGGAAAGAATTCTGAAATCCGGTCGATCAATACGCTTACTTCATATTTTTCCGGCATGGTTTGCCCGGGGAGTTGTTGAATACCCCCGTTAAGAATTGCTTTTGTAAGCCCGGTGAACTCGCGCGTTTTTTTGCCCTTCGTGATCCTTACTACGGTGTCCTGGGACGGACGGGAAATTGTAGGCGTATTTGTCCTCTTCAATGTGAATTCCACGAACATTGGTTCAAAGGCGACGTAGTTATTCTTCTCCAACCGCGCTTCAAACATCGGTTGAGCGCCTTCCTGTGCGTTAATAATTTCGCTTTCGATGTTTTTCAGCAGTGCCGTTGCTTTTTTTGAAAGGACTGGATTGGGGCTTGTTTGGAGGCTCGTAAGAACAGTTCGTGAACCTTCAAGGTCATTTCGATAGAACAGCAGCAAGCCGAGTTCGTACGCGGAGTAATCGTGGTAAACGCTATTGGGAAAGTCAGCGACGAACTTTCTTAAGACGTCTGAACCGTCTCCGTTCTCAAAGACCCAGCGGAAACTTAGCGGATCGTCATATTTCTTCAAGACCGCGAACGCCTCGTCATTGATGCCGACAGGTGTCTCAATATTGATTTCGATCTCCTTAGACTTAGCTCCGCGGAACGAGAACTGCACCGTATATTTGCCCGGAATAGGAAAAAATATATCGGTGCATGTAATGATCTCAGCTGCCGAATGAACTCCCATCTTTTCAGCCGGTTCTCGCGTTTTGTCCATCTCGACGATCTGCTTTAGAGAGCTTGATCTTGACGGCGGCAGCGACTCTGTCGGGGACGAGTTGACAACATTCGTTAGTTTCGAGAACCGCCGGACACCGTCCCGTCCCTTGATCGTTATCGAGGTGGTCTCAAGAAGTCTGGGAAAAGATTCGCCGGGCCGCAGAGAGAATGAGAACGTCGCAGTGATCGGCTCAAGCAATACGTAATTGCTTTTCTCCAACGTAACGTCGAACGATCGGTCAATGCGTTTCTCGTTCGATCCGGTCTGCCCGGCAACTAAAGCCACTGAGAAGAAGACCGAAAGAATCAAAAGTATTACTCGCATAATTAGGGTTCTCATGGCCTCTGTTTCGAGAGCTTGTGTTATCAACATACGACCGGGTTTTATAGTGCTTTAGGGACCTATTTTAGTTCCTTAAGCCTTTCTGCTGCTCGTTTTGCCAGATATGGATTCTGGCTCGACAAAAGCTTTTCGAGCTCAGCCTTAGCTCGCGACTTGTCGTTTATACTGTATGCATAATACGAGCTAAGAGCGAAGATCCCGTATTCGCCGTATCCTGTATCGGAGTACTGCCGCACGAAAGTTTGCAGCACCTCATCGCGATTCTTTGGCGTATCCACTCCATGGAAAAACACATCCTTGCCGTTCTTTGATAGAAACTCGAAGGCGGCTTTGTCGCGGCCCGTTGGTTCAAGGATCGTTATTTCAAACGGCGGGGCAGATAGGGTCTCGTCGGGAGGAAATCTCCACTTATAGGTCAGGCGAAGAGTGTATTTGCCAGGTGCCGCCAATAGAGCAGGATCGATAGCCGCAAAACCGGTCATCTCATACTTGTCTCCTGCTTTGATCTCAAACTTGGCCAACGGCGAGTATTCCGGGTGACTGATCGCTAATGACAGCGTATTGACCTCGCTGGTCTCACCTTCTGAGTTTGTGATCTCAAGTTTTGAATCTTGGAAGAACTGCGGGGCCGTGGTCCTTGAAACGAAGTCCTTATTGGTTGGGTTTCTAAGCTTAAATCGCATCACGATCGGTTCGTAGCGCAAGTAAGTAGCTTTCCCAGCAGTGACTGAGAATTTAAGATCTGATGTCGAGGCGGTAGAGGCCGAAGTCGTACTCTGTGCAACGATGGCCGAGACCGGCGCAAAGAGTAGGAACAATACGACGCCAAGTCCAACTTTCATTTCCATTTTGCCGCCTTTAATTGGGATTCCGAATGGTTTCACGAGATTTGAATTTCTCTAAGCTTCGTCTTAACGGAGCTGCATAAATGCTGCCTGGATACTTTTGTAGAATATCTTCGACCTCTCTCTGAAACGCAGTTCGGAGGTTAGGATCGCCTTTCACGTCAGTTGAGTCTAGCCACAAGTCAATAGATTCTTTAACACGGTTAAACGTTGCTTTCGCGGGCGACATTTACAGCCAAGTAGTTGATTTTTGCATCCAATACACGGAAAATAGGCCGAGCGCTTCCTTGCTGAAGAGGCCCCGGGCTCGAAAATTGCAACTTCGGGTCGTATTTCTCGTGATTATTTCGGGTGAAGAGCCTCGAATTTTTTACACACGCACCGAACTATATGAAAAGAAAAGCGGTTTTCCGTATTACCTTGACGTTTGTCCTGCTTTTTGGACTCCTTTCGCCCACATTCGCTCTAGGGATCGGCGACGGCAAAAAGCACTTCAAGCAGGGAATGAAATACGAAGTTTCCGAGGAATGGGACAAGGCGTGTGAGGAATTTGCACTCGCGGTCAATGAGAACCCCAAGAATCCGGAATACAGGCTTCACCTGCGGCGTGCATTGTTCAATGCTTCGCAGATGTTCATGAAGCGCGGAACGGTCGCGGCTGACGAGAAGGATTACGCCGGTGCGTACAACGCGTTCAGGCGTGCTTACGGATTTGACCCGACAAACGAGCTTGCAAAAAGCGAAATGGAGCGAATGGTGCGGCTCCAAAAGGATGCGAATTCGCCCGATGGCAAGGCTGCTGACGGTTCGGGCCTAAAGGTAAAGCCTGCGGCATACAAACCGGAAGACGTTCAGTTGCCGCAGCAGCTTGAAAAGCTTCGCGATGTGCCTTTTCCGGCCGGCATCGATCTGCAGTTCATCGTCAAGGAACTCGCAAAGGACCTCGATCTGAATGTGCTCTTCGACAGCGAATCGCGGCTCGATTCGCGCAAGGTGAAGATCGAGTTGAAGAACGTTACCTCGGCCCGAGCTCTCGACTATATTTTTCTGCAGGAAAATCTTTTCTTCCAAAAGGTCGGACCGCGTACGATCCTCGTTGCGTCGAACAACCGACGCAATATTCTCCAGCAGCTCGTTCTAAAGACGTTCTATCTCGCAAATGCGAGCCCGAAAGACATTCAGAAGGTAATTCAGGGTGCGATCCCTGCTCAAGGCGGCCGCCCGCAGACCATCATTCTGCCTGATGACGCTACCAACAGCGTTACGGTTCGCGACACTTCGGAAAATATCAAGATCATCGGCCGGCTCATCCGAGCACTCGATAAGGATCGTGCCGAGGTCGTTATGGACGTTGCGATCTACGAGGTCAATCGCGGCGACCTTCTACAGCTTGGTAACCAGATCGGCACGGGCGGCGATAGAGGAACGCTGCTGAATCTGGGCGGTGTTGGCTTCCCGACGGCGCATCAAGGTTCGACCGGCCCGATCACGAGCGGAATGCCTTTCTCGGGAACAGACCTCCTAAGTATCGCGATCGGCCTTCCGATCAGCTCTATTGCCGCACTTCAGAGCAAGACGAACACAAAGCTTGTCGCATCTACACAGATCCACGCGTTCAACAACGAAGATTCCTCTGCGACGATCGGCCAGCGTGTTCCGGTCCAAAGTGCACAGTTCGTGACGGGTGCCGGAACAACGCCGGGCAATGGCGGCGTTGTCTCGAATGTTATCAATTACGAAAAGGTCGGCCTCTCGCTGAAGTTCAAGCCGATCGTTTTTCCGAATCAGGATGTTCAGGTCGCGATGGAGATCGAGTCGAAGGATATCGGCGCCGGACCGGATCCGTTCACGCCGATCTTCACAGAGCGTACGATCAAAGGAACCGCTCGCGTTCAGAATAACAAGACGCTGCTTCTCGCCTCCGTCGCTCAGAACAACGAATCGAATGGCCGCACAGGCTTGCCATTGCTCGGACTGATTCCGATCCTCGGAAGGTTGTTTACCGCACCAAAGAAGCAGAATTCTCAGGTCGATATCGTCATCGCCGTTACACCGCGTGTGATCAGAGCTCCGGCCATCTTGCCCGAAGACCTTGTCGAGCAGGACACGGGCAGCCTTGCGACGCCGACCAGCGGCCAGCTTGAGGCGATGATGATCGAAGAACAGCGTGAAGAACTTCTCGCTGCCGCACGACGCAAGCCGACAAATGTCGTTATCGATCTTCCTGATCAAAAACCCGATGCTCCGCAGTATGTTCGAACTGACGCTACTGCCCAGACATCACCGGACACAAATTCGCCTGTGCCGGCCAATACGGCATCCGCTGACGCACCGCTGCTCAAGCCGATCGATAACTCGGTTCGAACGCTGAATCTTACCGAAACAGCAGATCGCCCGGGCAACTCCGGTGCAACGCCCACCCTCAAACCTTTGAGTACGACGGTGTCTAGTGCGACGGTACAGTTGGCTGCGATCGCGGCGATGAAAGCCGGCGAGAAAGTTCGCGTTGCTGTCGCATTTTCAAGCCCGGAGGCGTTCCGTTCCGCCGTTCTTGGGGTCAAGTATGACCCGACGAAACTGGCGATACGGGGCATTTCGCTTGGTGATGCGTTTGGTGAAAAGGCGAATTCAACGGTGATGCCGTTCTTGAACACGGACGGAAAAACATATTTTTCATTGATCGCCCCCGAAAGAGCGACCACCTCGCCGACAGGTGTGATCGCATACTTGGAGGTCGAAGCTTTGGCCGATGGGGTGCCAGCGATCACTCTCGATAGTGACGTCCTGAATTTAATGACGGAGGACGGCCGGAATATCCCGGTCGCCGTCGCGGCAGAAGGGAAGTGAAGTTTTCGAAGCAAAATGGATACAGCCTGCTTGAGCTTGTCGCAACGCTCAGCGTGCTTGCGATCCTCGTTATGGGCGCGATCCCGCTTGCTCAGACTGCTGTAAAGCGTCAAAAGGAGACCCGACTTCGAGAGACCCTTCGTGACGTTCGGCGTGCGATCGACGAGTTCAAGCGTGATTCGCTCGGCGCCTGTCCGCAAGGCTCGGTCTCGTCGGGAAACCGCACGATGCCGGGCGGAAATATTCCGACGGATCCGCGAAGCCGCGTCGTTATCGACGACTGCACGATCTTTACCGTTGACAACCTTGATAGATTTCCGCCGAGTCTTCAGATCCTGGTCGATGGCGTAAAGGTGCGTCCGCGTGGTGCAGATGTTCGCGGCGGCCGCGGGCTTGGCGATGATGACACGCAGGCGACCGACATCAACCAGAACAAGGAGCGGAAGAAGGTTTACTTGCGCGAGCTGCCCGTTGACCCGATGACCGGAAAGACCGAATGGAAGCTGCGTTCGTCATACCAGGAAAAGGACGCCGATTCGTGGGACAGCATAAACGTTTTTGATATTCGGTCCACCTCCGATGATGAGGCGCTGAACGGCGATAAGTATTCTGATTGGTGATGTTTAAGAAAATAAGCGATCGACGACGCGAGGGCGGTTTTTCCCTGCTCGAATTGATGATCGCAATGTTCATTCTGATCATCTTGATCTCCGTCGCGATACCGACGTACCAAAGAAGTGTGCAGCACGCAAAGGAAACGGTGCTGCAGGAAAATCTTTGGCAGATGCGGCGTGCGATCGATCAGTTCTATGCGGACAAAGGACATTTGCCAAAAAGTATCGATGACCTTGTCACCGAAAAATATCTTCGTGAGAAGCCTATCGATCCCGTGACCGAATCGACGGAATGGACCGAGGTGCAAGGTGACGATCCTGCCGCCAAAGAGGGCGAAACCGGCCTAAAGGATGTGAAGAGTACGGCTGAAGGCATGGATAGCAACGGCAAGGAGTACGCAAAATACTGATGTTCGAATTTCTGACCTCGCCCAATTTTCCGAACGCCGGCCTCGGCATCGAGGAGCGTTCGATCACTGCTGTTTCATTGGATGGCGGTCGAGGTGGCTTGCGCATAAGGCAATGTGCAACGAGCTCGATCCCGCCCGGCGTGATCAAGGGTGATTTTTTCGACCAGAACATCATTGATGAATCGGCTTTCATCAAATGTTTGGAAGACACATTGGCAGTTGCCGGCCTTCTTAATCAAAAGCGTTGGTCGGTCTCGCTTCCGGGAAGTTCGGCCCGCACGGCGATCGTCACGCTTGAGACCGAGCCGTCATCAAAAAGCGAGTGGCAGGAGATCTTTGATTGGAAAGCCGAACAGACCTTTGGGATCACGGCCTCAGACCTTCGGATCTCACGGAGAAAGATCTCCAACGATGTCGAGGGACGATCGCGCTACTTTACAACCGCAATACGCCTCGCGGTAATAGATGAATACGAGACGATCTTTGAGCGTTTTGGCCGACGTGCGGGCCTTATTCTTCCGCGCGTGATCAGCGAGGCCACGTGGCTTCATAACAGGCTGGCCGGTGATGCCTTGCTATTGAGTGCACAGCCGGGCGGGTTTTCGGGCCTTTTGCTCCGAGGTGACGAGCCTGCGGTGGTGCGTTCCGTTACATGCTCTCCATCGGAGGCCGGGAATGAGATCTATCGGCTCTTGATGTTCTATCACGACCGGTATGGCGGCATTCTCGAGAACATTCTCCTCATCGGTGAAGAGATCGGACGGAGCGATGTGGTCGCGGCCGCGGCAGAGGCGTTCGGCCGGGAGATCGACGTTCTCGATGCCGATGATCTAGGGCTTGATCGGGCTGGAACGGGCCTATCTTTTGACGTTCTTGCGGCGCCTGCGGGGCTGGCATCGCTTCATTTTGGTTCGCAGTCTTCTGCTAAGGCGGCGGCCTGAAACCTTTTTTCGCAGAATACCGTAGATACTATCTAAATATGACTTCTGCTTCGATCAACCTAGCGAACATCAGCGAACTCTCGGATACCGAGCTTATCGCAAGATCGCTTCGCGGAGGCGCCGATCACTTCGAGGCTCTTGTCCATCGATATCAGCGGCCGATCACGGGCTACGTTTATCGTATGCTTGGTGACTTCGAGGCGTCGCTTGACGTAACGCAGGAAGTATTTATTAAGGTTTACAATTCCCTCAGCAAATACAGCTCAGATTACAAGTTCTCAACCTGGCTTTATCGTATCGCGCACAATGCCGCGATAGATCACATTCGCCGGAATAACATTACGGCCCAAAGTCTTGAGACGGAAAACGACGAAGGCTCGTTCGAGATGCAGCTTCAATCAAAAGCTCCGAATCCTGAACAGGAGCGGGAGCGAAGCGAATGGCGAACCGAAATTGAGGTCGTTGTTGGCTGTCTACCGCCTGCCTATCGTGATCTGATCGTCTTGCGGCATTCGCACGACCTAAGCTACGACGAGATCAAAGACATAACCGGCCTGCCGCTGGGCACGGTCAAGAATAGACTGTTCCGCGCCCGCGAGATGATGCGGGAGTTATTTATAAAGCGAGGTTTCGACGGCATTTGATGGCAACGACGCCAAATTGTGAAAATTTCGATCTTGCCGCCTATGTTGACGGCGAGCTCGATGCGCGTGCCGATCTTGCTGTCGAAGCGCACTTAGATGTCTGTTCGTCCTGCCGCTCGGAATTGAATGCGCAGAAGCAGTTTTTGCGTCTTCTTGAGACGGGCCTTCGCAAACCCGAAGCTGAACTGGAACTGCCGCACGACTTTTCGAAGAAGATCATCACGACCGCTGAGAATAACGTTGTCGGGCTGCGGTCGTGGAAAGAGCGTTTTAATGCTGTCTTTATTATCAGCTCGCTGCTTCTCTTCTCGCTTTTTATCCTTGGTGCGGAAGGAGCTGATCTCCTCGCAGCGATCAGCACCATTCTGCAGAAGTTGGCGGCGGTGGGCTCGTTTGCGACCCAGATGGCATACTCCTTCCTGATAGGTGTTGTCGTCCTGGTTCGCTCTTTGGTTCGTATTCTGAACCCTGCGGATGGTGTCCTTGCGGCGGCTGGAGCCTTCGGACTTGTCATCCTATTCTTCTTAGGACTCAGATTCGTGCCGCTTCGAAAGATCTTGCGTCCTTTAATCTGATCCGTGAGAAATAGTCCAAGATCCCAGAGTATTTTCGCTCACCGAAATACGTTATTCGGTGTCTTGATACTTGTCCTGCTCGTAGGCTTGTTTTCAACGCCAGTTTCCGCGCATCCCGAGATCTCTGTTTCCGAAGACCAGAAAATGATAACCGTCGGTGACGCTCCTGAACAGGAAGTCTATGCCTTCGGTAAATCCGTTACTGTAAATAAACGGGCAAAGGGCGTTCTTGCCATCGGTGGAGACATTGTGATCGAAGGTCGCATCGAAGGCGATGTCGCTACGATCGGCGGCAACGTTATCCAACGCCACGATGCCTTTGTCGGCGGCGATGTGATAGTGATCGGAGGAGCATATAAGCCGGAGGCCGAAAGGCCTGCGCGCGTGGACGGAAAGCAGACGGTCGTTTTTGGAATGCTTGAGGAACAACTCAAGGATATTGCCCGCGATCCCGCAAGCTTGCTCTCACCTTCCGTCTCGCTTAGCTTCTTTGCACAGAGACTGGTGCTCGCCCTTATTTGGTTCGTGATCTCGATGGTCTTTTCGACGATCGCTCCCGGAGCTGTTGGACGGGCGGCCGCCAAATTGAATCTTTCACCCGTCAAAGTTTGTGCGGCCGGAGCCGGTATTTTTATGGCGACGGGTATCGCCGTCATCGTCAGTGCAATTACGCTCCCGAACTTTCTAGCTGTGGCCGCCCTCGGGCTTTGCCTGCTTTTGCTGCTTTTCGGATACATTTTCGGCAGGATCGCCCTGCACGTTTCGCTTGGTAAATGGATCCAGAGGACCTCGTTTCCTGCGAACAACCGCTCAGAAACTCTCGCCACCCTTACCGGTGTCCTGCTGTGGACGCTTGTCCTGTCCTTGCCTTATATTTGGCCAATTGCTTTGTTTACAACATTTGCGTTTGGCATCGGCCTGATAGCAATGGCCGTTACGAGGACGCGATCTCACATCGTTTAGGTAGATCTTTCCGCCTTTTGGAATCTTTGCGCAAGGTTTACACAACTTTACATTAAACGTCGAACCTTACTGCTAGTATTTACGTCATACCCCTTTAACAAGGATTCCCTTGTTGGAGGCTAAGAAACTAAAAATATGACGCAGAACGCAGTAATATCCATTTTTATTCTCTTCATAAGCGCACTGGTCTCACAGGTCTTTGGACAGACCGTGGATCCGATGAAGCCTGTGCTCGTACGCGGTGATGTTACGGCGGTTTCCGCGAGTTCGGCTACTTTGAATGCCAACGGCAAGACCGTTACGGCGGAGTTTTCCGACAAGACCGAATACAAAAAGATCTCTCCGGACCTGAATCTAAGGTCTGCAGTTGTGTCGAATCTGGCCGAAATAAAGGTCGGCGACAAGCTGATCGTCTCTTGCTTGATCAAGCCGGATGGCGGCTGTAACGCTATTCGAAGCTATTTGGTCAGCACCTCGGAACTTGCTGCAAAAGAGGCGAAAGAAGCGTCAGAGTGGAAAACTCGCGGCATCTCCGGCAAGGTTGAGTCGATCGACGCCGTCAAGCGAACCGTGACGATCAAGGTAAGCGGTCTTACGAGCTCGCAGGCCGTCGTTATCTCGTTCAAGCCGAATGCCGAATTTCTGCATTATGCTGATGATTCGATCGAATTTTCTGACGCAAAGCCGACCGACTTTTTAGGAATCGGTGTTGGCGATATGCTCAAGGCCGTTGGCGATCGGAGTGCCGATAACACAGCCTTTACAGCCGAGAAAGTGCTTGTCGGATCATTTAAGACCATCGCAGGCACGGTCAAGTCGGTCGATGCTTCGAAGAACGAAGTTGTGATATCTGATTTTGCATCGGGCAAAGACGTTACGGTCTCGACCACAAAGGTGACTACCTTCAAGCGGTTTCCTGCGGAAGACGCGGAAAGGCTTGCCGGCATGCAGGCGGCGATGCGTAACGGCGGTTTCGGTGCCCAGGCCGGCGGACGGCCTCAAGGAGGCCAGCCGCAAGGCGGAGGTAATCGTCCGGGCTGGCAGCAAGGCGGTCAGCGTCCCGGCGGAATGGCCGGCGGACCTCGCGGCGGTGTTGACGAAATGCTCGACCGTTTTCCAACGATTACGACGGCAGATCTCAAGGTCGGCGATATGATCGCGATCTCGAGCACGAGGGAGAACGCCTCGGGTCACGTCACAGCATTCAAACTCCTGGCCGGTGTGGAGCCGTTCCTGCGTTTGGCGCAGATGAATAACGGCGGCGGACGACGCGGTCAAGGCCTTGACGCATCATTCTCGATACCTGGCCTTGATGGAGGCGGTTTCTAAATTTTTCTCAAGTTTTCATTCAAACGATTCATATGGACTACATAAAGAGAATAACCCTGCTTGGCGCCCTGCTGTTTCTGGCTGCGGGCGGAGCCTTCGCCCAGAAGGCGGCAAGCATAACCGGTCAAGTAGTTGACAGTCTTGGAGCGGTCGTCGTAGGTGCGACCGTCACAGCAATAAATTCTGAAGGTAAGGAAAAGAAGGTCAATACCAACGAGCGTGGAGAATTCACGATCGCCGGGCTTGACGCGGGAACATATACGGTCAAGGCCGAAGCGGCCAACTTTGCTCCGTACGAAAATCCGGATGTGGTTCTCACGGGCGGCGAAAAGCAGCAGTTGATCGTGTCGATGACGGTTGCCGGCGTTGCGGAGAACGTGAACGTCAATCCTGACCAGGGTGTTTCGACCGAACCCGATAGCAACGCAAGTGCGACCGTGCTCAAGGGCAAGGATCTTGATGCCTTGCCGGATGATCCGGATGAACTTCAATCAGCTCTTCAGGCTTTGGCCGGTCCGGGATCAGGTCCTGACGGCGGCCAGATCTATATCGACGGTTTTACCGGCGGCAACCTTCCGCCGAAAGAGTCGATCCGAGAGATCCGCATCAACCAGAATCCATTTTCTGCCGAGTTCGATCATGTCGGATGGGGAAGGATCGAGATCCTTACGCGGCCGGGAACCGATCGTTTCCGCGGGAGCGCGTTCTTCAATTTCAATGATGCTCGCTTGAACTCGCGTAATCCATTTGCCGCGAATAGAGCACCGAGCCAGACACGATTCTTCGGCGGAAATATTTCCGGTCCGATCATCAAGAAGAAGGCCTCGTTCTTTGTTGATGTTTCAAACAGAGACATCGACAACAATACGATCGTCAACGCTGTCGTACTTGATCCGTCCTTTAATATCGTTAACTTCTCGCAGGACTATAAGGTTCCGACCCGACGCTTTTCGATCGGACCGAGACTCGATTATGCGATCAACGATAAGAATACGCTGGTCGTCCGATATGATTACGATCGGTCTTCGAGCAAGAATCAGGGAATCGGCGGAACGTCGCTCGAATCGCGTCAATACAACTCGACGAGTTTCGGCCACGACTTCCGTATCACCGAGACGGCCATCCTGAATGCTACGACCGTCAATGAGACGCGCTTTCAATACTCATTCGATAAGAGCGGCCAGAACGGTGACAATTCTGTTCCGACGGTCAACGTTTCATCGGCATTTACCGCAGGCGGTTCGCAGATCGGCGAGAGCTACAACCAGAGTCAGCGTTACGAGATCTCGAACAACACGACGACCGCTCTTGGCAAGAACATGGAGCACTCGGTCAAGTTCGGAATTCGGCTTCGCGGAACAAAGATCGATAATCGTTCGGAGAATAATTACGGCGGAACATTCAGCTTCCTCGGATTTGTGGGTGCAAGCCCGTACGATCTGAATGGTGACGGTTTTGTGTCACCGATCGAACAGTATCGTGCAAAACTTCTTGGTGCTGTCGGTGCACAGTATGACCCGACGCAATTCACGATGACGACCGGCAACCCGGTCGCAAAGGTCTCGCAGAGAGATCTGGGCGTCTTCGTTTCGGATGACTGGCGGGTTTCGCCAAAACTTCTCTTGAGCTTTGGCCTTCGATACGAAAATCAGACGAACATCAGCAGCGACTACAACTTTGCCCCGAGATTCGGATTCGCATGGTCGCCCGGTGCCGGCGGCAATAAGCCTGCGAAGACCGTTTTTCGCGGCGGTGCCGGTATCTTCTATGACCGCTTCAGCGAGAGCTATACGCTGCAGGCCCATAGATATGATGGGATCACGCAGTTGAACCTGCTCGTAAGTGCTAACGAAACCGATCCGACTCGGCAGGCCGCGGCTCTTGCATTGCTTGCGCAGCCGATCTTCAATCCGGACGGAACGGTGTCGAATGTTCTTACACCTTCCCAGATCTTGGCGGTCTTACCGGGATCGAGCACGACGCGCCTGGTCGCTTCGGACCTGAAGACGCCATATACGGCACAGGCAACGTTCGGTGTTGAACGGCAGCTTCCGTTCAAGACGACACTGTCTGCGTTCTATATATTTTCGAAATCGTTCAATCAGCTTCGTTCGCGGAATATCAACGCCCCCGTTTGCCCGGACAATTTCAACTGTGCGTCGGCACCTCGGCCTGATCCGACACTCGGCAACATTCAGCAGTATGAAGCGACCGGCAGATCCCAGGAGAATCAGATCCGGATCGGCTTTAGGAACAACTACTCATCGCGGTTCTCGCTTTTCGGTAACTATTCGCTCAACTTCTCTAAGAGCGATACCGACGGAGCCGGAAGCTCTCCCGCATACAGCTATAGCTTTGCGGGCGAGTGGGGCCGCAGCGGAGACGATGTTCGTCATCGATTCGTTATCGGCGGCAACATCGGTCTGCCCTGGGGTGTTTCGCTTAACCCGTTCATCTTTGCCTCGTCGGGCAGTCCGTTCAACATCACGACCGGATTCGACTCGAACGGTGACGGCTACATAACTGAACGGCCAACTTATGGTGCTTTGGCTTCGCGTTGTGCGGAACTTGGTTTGCATTATGCCTTCTGCGACGTCGCAGGCAAGGATCCGAATGCGATCATTCCGCGAAACTATGGTCAGGGCCCGGGCAGCTTCTCGGTCAACATGCGCGTAAGCAAGAACTTTGGCTTTGGCAAGGTTGACGACAAGGGCGGCCAGGCCGGCCAAGGCGGCGGAATGATGGGTATGGGACGCGGCGGATTTTTCGGCGGCATGGGCGGCAGCCGCAAGCCGTACAATCTGAATGTCTCAGTGAACTTTTCAAATCTCTTGAATACCGTGAATCTTGGAAACCCGGTTTCAAGTCTCAGCTCAAGCCGATTCGGCCAATCGACCAGCACGTCAGGCGGATTCGGTAGATTCGGCGGTTCTGGTGGATCAGCAAACCGCCGAATCGAGCTTCAAGTCCGCTTTAGTTGGTAAAAAGCGGACGACTCTCCTCGGTTAGCGAGCCGAAACTAGGGCGGGCACCCTTCTGGGTCCCGCCCGTTTTTTATTGAATGTGGTTCTGAATAGAAGATGGCTGGATTGCCCTCAGCAGCCGTCCCGAAAGTTTGAGGATCAGGAGGCCATGGAATCGTTAGCGAGCGAACCGGCTGCTTTGCCACCATTCAACGGTCTTTCGAAGGCCTTCTTCAAGCCCAACGAGGTTTTTGTAGCCGATCGTTCTAACAGCCAGTGAATTGTCGGCCTGCGAATGCTTTACGTCGCCGGTTCGGGCCTCTAAATACTCGGCATCCACCTCTTTGCCGACGATCTTCTTGAGAGCTGACAGTAAGTCGTTGAGTGAGATCCTTTCGCCGTTGGCGGCGTTCATAACAAGCCCCGGAGCATCGGCAGAGTTAGCAGCCCTAATGTTTGCATCGACAACGTTGTCGATGAACGTGAAATCGCGAGACTGTTCGCCATCGCCATAAATGACCGGTCGGGAATCGGTCATTAGAGCGTCAATAAACCGCGAAATAACGCCCGAATAGGCTGACGAAGGGTTCTGCCTAGGCCCGAAGACATTGAAGTACCTTAAAGACACCGTTTCGAGGCCGTAAACGCGATAGAAAGCCGATGCATAGTACTCGCCCGCAAGTTTAGCGACCGCGTACGGTGACATAGGAGCCGGAGCCATCGTTTCCGCTTTCGGAAGCGTCGGTTGGTCGCCGTATGCCGAACTCGAGGCAGCATACACAAAACGCCTTACGCCGGCGTCCTTTGCTGCGAGCAGCAGGTTAAACGTGCCGTCAACGCAAGCCTTATGCGTCGAGACTGGGTCTTCGACGGAGCGTGGAACGCTTGGCAAGGCTGCTTGATGAAATACCATCTCTACGCCATCGATCGCCGAGGCGACTACCGCCGGGTCAGCGACATCACCCTCTACGAGATCGAAGTCACCTGATATCTCATCTAGGTTCTCTCGAAATCCCGTAGAGAAGTTATCGAGAATGCGCACACGTGCACCTTCTTTGAGCAGGCGGTCAGAAAGATTGGAGCCGATGAATCCGGCTCCGCCTGTAACAAGAACTGTCGGTGTATCGTTCGACATAGAGATCCTGAGTTGGTTTAGCGGCCGACGCCTACGTATTCAAATCCGGCGGCACGCATCGCTGCCGGTTCGTAGATATTGCGAAGATCCGCGATCTTCGGCGATCGAAGCAGATCCTTGACCTTTTGAAGGTTGAGGGCGCGGAACTGATTCCATTCAGTGACGATCACTAAGGCATCGGCTCCCTCAATAGCGGAGTATTCATCAGCCGCGTAGTCAATGTCAGGAAGGACATGTTTTGCTTCGTCCATCGCGACCGGATCGAAGGCTCTGACGGCCGCTCCTTTCTCGATCATCTTTTTGATGATGTCGGTCGCCGGTGACTCGCGCATATCGTCGGTCTCAGGCTTGAATGAAAGGCCCAGCACTGCGATCTGTTTGCCGCCCAGGTCGCCAACAAGCTTCTCGATCTTCGCAAGCATCGCATCACGCTGACGTTCGTTTGCATCAATGACGGCATCGACGATACGCGTTTCAACCCCAAAATCATCCGCAACGGTCGTCAAAGCCCGCGTGTCCTTCGGGAAGCACGAACCTCCATATCCCGGGCCGGGGTGCAGGAACTTGCGGCCGATCCGATTGTCCATTCCCATTCCGCGAGCGACGTCGTGGACGTCGCAGCCGATCGCATCGCAAAGGTTTGCGATCTCATTGATGAAAGTGATCTTGGTCGCGAGAAAGGCATTGGCCGCGTATTTGGTCAATTCAGCGGCTTCAAGAGAGGTGACGACTATCGGCGTTTCGATCAAATAAAGCGGGCGATAAAGCTCCTTCATGACCTCGACCGCACGTTCCTGGTTGCTGCCGATGACGACACGGTCCGGCCGCATAAAGTCTTCGATCGCCGCTCCTTCACGAAGGAATTCGGGGTTTGATGCGACGCCGAACTCTGTGCCCTCGGGCGAGTTCTCTATGACAAATTTGCGAAGCCACTCGCCGGTACCCACGGGAACGGTGGATTTTGTAACGAGCACCTTGTATCCGTTCAACGCCTCGGCGACACTTTTGGCGGCCGAGCGATAATAACTCATATCCGGCGTGCCGTCAGGCTGCGGCGGAGTTCCAACCGCCAGAAAAACGACAAGCGAACGCTCAACGGCAGTTTTGATATCTGTCGTGAAATGAAGCCGACCCGCTTTTGCGTTTTCTTTAACAAGGATGTCGAGGCCAGGCTCGTAGATCGGAATAACTCCGTTGTTCAAGCCATCGATCTTTGCCTGGTCAACATCAACACACGTAACGTCGATGCCGAACTCGGCAAAGCACGCTCCTGAAACAAGCCCAACGTATCCGGTACCAATTACTGCGATCTGCATATAAAACGAGAAAATATAAGGCTTAAGAATATAAAATCTGAAAAAGAATAATCAAATTCGGGGCAAAAGTTTGCGGGCCACGTCGTTTGGACATGACCCGCATTCAAAGAAGCAAACTCTGGGAACGATTATGCGGTCGGGCTAACGATCACCGTGCCGCCACCGATCTCTGTGTCATGATTTCGCGAACCGAAGAAGATCGCTGCACCTGCGACACCGCCGGCAACAACTAACAGCCACGGCCATCCAGCGATCGCGGTCGGCGGAGCCGATCCGGGACGCAGACACGGCTTGCAGCCGGCCTGCTCGAGGTTGCCTGCGATCGCGGACGAACCAGCAGCAACCTGCTTGTCGTTCGTGCCTTCGCGCATCGTTACAACACCGGAAGTGGTGTCAATGTGAACGTGCGAGCATTCGACTTCGAGTGCGAAATTGTTCGCTTGGCTCGAATCTGCGATGAAGGTCGCGGACTTAGTGGCCATCGTCGTTGCAACGCCAGCGGCGTTGGCGACCCGAACCTTTCCGGCCGAAACCGTACCGACGATCGTGCCGTCGCTAAAGGTCAAAGAAAGTGTCGTGTCCGCCTGAAGCTCGACGCGTCCGGTCTTGCCTAAATTGATCGTCGCACTCGACGCAGGGCCGGTAACGATCGTGCTGCCCGACACGATGGTCGAGTTCGAGACTGCGGTCTGTCCGTTGACGGTGACCTGGCCGGATACTGTGATCTCAGCTGCGGTGCCAGCAGGCATTGCAAAGGCGACCATGGAGTAAACGCACCATACGGCAGCGAGAGTAAAAGCTGTAGTTAGTTTTTTAAAGTTATTTATACCGATCATTTGTCTATTCCTCCTATACGCCGCCGCTCGTTGTCGGAGGACCGGGAACGACCGTGCCGCCGCTGCCAAAGTTGGAGTCACTGCCCATCACAGCCGTGCCGACAAGGGCCACTGCGGCTGCTCCTAAAATCACGCCAAACCAGATCCAACCAGAACCGCCTTTCTTCTTCGAATTCGAATCCTGGCTGGTGGTCGTAGCGGTCTCACCTGCATTGATGTTGACGACGCCGTTCGGGGTCGTAACTGCGATCGGTTGAGCGGAGCTGACAACGGTCAAGGCACCTGAGCTCAAGTTTGCAGTAAGTGTTGAACCGTCAAAGCTCACGACGGCGGTCGAGTTCGGAGCAAATTTGATGCTTCCTGCAGCTCCACAGCTGAGAATCGCCGAAGCCGTTTCGGAAGTTACGATCGTGCTGCCCGAGAAAATTGTTCGGCCAGAAAGTGCCGTCTGTCCATCCACCGTCACAATGGCGTCATCTGAACCGGACACCAGAAGCTCCCCGGAAGCTTTCGGCGTTCCCGCCAAAGCAACCATTGAGTAAGTCGCGAATATCGCGACCATCGAGCACGTTGAGAGTGCTCTTCGAATCCACAGTTTGCTGTTCATATTTCTCCTCTTTGTATCGCCCAAGTCAGTAAGGTCAAAAAAATCAAGCCATTCAATCTTTTACACGAAGTCTCGCGGGATGTCAATGAAAACCCCTGCTTCCCGGAAAAGCTGAAAAACCGAATCTAATACGCTCAACAATAAAACTTCTAAGCTGAGATTTGATAGACATTTATACCACAAAAACGTGCGCATTCAAATATCAAAACAAAAGAATTTTCGAAAACCTAGAGTGAAGGGGGCACATATCGCCCGAACGCGGACGAAAACGCGGTTTTTATAGTCCATTTGTTGCCCAAAGCAGGACAATTTGGTCTAATTGCCTCGTCACCCCAAAATGAAGGTTCTTTGGAGAATTGATATCGGATGAAAACTCTACTATTTGCGGCCTTGTTTGCAGCTGCCACGATCTCGCTTTCCTGCGGCGGTGGAGCAAAAGACACTCGCCTAAAGATCGGCTTTGCAATGGACACGCTTCGAGAAGAGCGTTGGCAGCGGGATCACGACGCCTTCAAGGCGGCGTGCGAAAAGATGAATGTTAACTGCATCATTACCGTTGCAGATACAAGTGCCGAAAAGCAGGCGAATGATGTTGATAACTTACTTACGCAGGGCATCGACGCACTTGTGATCGCTCCGCACGATGCTACCCAAGCAGCCACGATGGTCGATAAGGCGAAGGCTCAAGGCGTTCCAGTGATCAGTTACGATAGATTGATCAATTCAGACAAGATCGATGCGTATATTTCGCATCAGGTGCCCGTTATCGGCCAGAAGATCGCGGAATACGCCCTTCAGCATGCTCCGAAAGGGAACTATGTGATGGTTTATGGGGCCAACACGGACAATAACGCCCACATTATGAAAAAGTCCGAGCTCGCGGTCCTGCAGCCGTCGATCGACAAAGGGGACATCAAGATCGTTGCAGACCAATTTATCGATAACTGGGCTCCGGATGAGGCGCTGAAGTTTGCGGAGAACGCCCTTACCTCGAACAATGACAACGTTCAGGCCATGGTCGTTTCTAACGACGGAATGGCCGGCGGCGTGATCGAAGCCCTTTCAAATCGAAATCTGGCAGGAAAAGTGATCGTTACCGGACAAGATGCGGGCATTGCGGCACTTCAAAATATTGCCGAGGGCAAGCAGTCGATGACCGTCTATAAGCCAATAATTCCGCTTGCGACCAAAGCTCTTGAAGCAGCGGTAAAGCTCGCAAAGAAAGAGCCGCTCACCGATACAAAACCGTTCATGAATGACGCTATCAAGAAGGAAGTGCCGGCGATCCTGCTTGAGGTGATATCCGTCGATAAGAATAATCTGATGGACACGGTCATTAAGGACGGCTATGCGAAGTACGAAGATGTTTATAAGAATGTGCCGGAGGCCGATCGCCCGAAAAGGCCATAATCCCAAATGAACGAAAAAGTTGCTCTCGCGCTTGATCTTGGCGGGACGAACGTGAGGGTCGTTGCGGTGACGGAAAGCGGCAAGATCCTTTCGCGTCAACATTCACCTACCGGCGATTCATCATCTGACGGAATATACGATGAGATCGCACGGTTGGCCGAGCTATGTCGTGTAGAAGCCGGCGTTTCCGAGTTTGTTGCCTTTGGAGCTGCGGTGCCGACGACCACCATTGGCGATGACGGCGTTCTCGCCCATCTGCCAAATATTCCTCAGCTTGAGGGGACGAATATCAAACAGGAACTCGGCCACCGAACCAACACTCAGGTTGTCGCGGTCAACGACGCTTCTGCGGCGACGCTCGGTGAGTATTGGCTTGGAGCCTCGAAAGGATCAAAGAATGCGGTTGGAATAACGCTTGGAACCGGTGTCGGGGGAGGTTTGATCGTCGATCAACGCCTCTATGTCGGCACTGGCGGAGGAGCGGGCGAGATCGGGCATATCAGGCTCGTGCCCGGCGGGAGGCCATGCGGCTGCGGCGGTAAAGGCTGTCTTGAGCAGTATTGTTCGGCGACCGCGATCACACGCTCCGCTCGCGAGGGCGGAATGTCTGCCGCGACCGCGGAAGCCGTATTTGAGCTGGCTGAATCTGGAGACGCGGCCGCTAGAGCGATCTTTTCTGAGATGGGGAGCTATCTTGGACTTGGCCTTTCGATAGTTAATAATCTGCTTTCGCCAGATGTTATAGTTATCGGCGGGGGCGTTGCGAGTGGTTGGGAGCAATTTTTTCCGGCCACAATGGCCTCTCTCTATGAAAACTCGCTGCCAGACCGTCGAAGTCGTGTTAAAATAGTTCGAGCTCTGCTAGGCGATGACGCCGGTGTTCTCGGGGCCGCAAAATACACTTTTCAACAGCTTTAATTTAGGTCGATATGGATCCTTATCACAAGATGCTGCAAAAGCTATATGAAGTCACCAAAGGCCGTGAGGGCGTTGATGTCGACTTTGTTGATCTGACGAAGAAGGCCGGCTACTTCCCAAGCATTGACAGCATCGTCACGCAAATGAAGAAGGAAGGTTGGGTGACCGAGTCCCGCACGAATATCCTTCGTATCACTCATTGGGGCGTTGCTGAGGCCAAAAAGGTCGGGGCAAACGGACCGAGTTCTTCTAAGCAGATCGAAAAGGAGGCCCGCAAGCTTTTGGCGGAGACCAGGGAATTTGCCGTCATCGTCGAAGAACTCCTCGCTGATCCCGGCGATGACAAGCTTGAGGCTGTTTCAACAAAATTTTCCGCTGTTTCTAAGGCCCTTGATGCTCTAAAGAAGGCATAAATTACGTGCGTCTGCGGGCCCAGACCTTTCTAAGTCGGGTGTGGCCCCTGTTATGTGGAATCGTGCAGATCTTTCCGCCTAAAGCAAACTGCTTGCAAATCGATGTCTAATTAGTGTAGTCTTACAGTTTGCCGCGATGCGTAAATTCTGGACGTATCAAGTGGGTCGATAGTGCCCACTTTTTGTTTTTTGGGGCGGAAGCTTTAAGGATCGGTCGAAAGTGACGGTGGAATCGCTTGTTGAGGAAATTTCAGCGATCGCAGATGGGGTTGCGAGAGACAGGAAGGTCGAGCTTGTTCATGTCGAGATCCTCGGTTCAAAGCGTGACTCTGTGGTCAGGATCTTTATCGATAAGCCCGACGGCGTGACCCTCGATGATTGCACGAACTTTTCGCATGCGATCGAGGCCGTCCTTGACGCCCACGATATCGTTCCGGGGACCTATACGCTGGAGATCTCGTCACCCGGGATTGAGAGGCAGCTTTACAGCGTTGCCGACTTTGATCGCTTTCGCGGAGAGCTTGCGAAGCTAGCCCTTAAGGCCGAACTGGACGGGCAAAAGAACTTTGTCGGGTATATACGCGGCGTAGAGGGCACGGTGATCGAATTTGAAGATAAGGCCAAGGGGCTCGTGAAAATTGACCACTCGGAGATCAAGAAGGCGAACTTGAAGATCGACCTCGGTAAGGAATTGAAGGGTGGAAAGGCTAGGAAAAAATAAGTATCAATCGTGGGGAGCGCTTTAGACCAAAATTAGCGCGAACTTTGTATGACATCATCAATCGGACAGAGCATAGAAGTACTTTGCAATGAACAGGGCATCGACCGCGATCTTGTGATCGAGGCGATGAAGGAGGCTGTAAAAGCCGCTGCTCGAAAGCAATTCAAGGCCCACGACAAGGTCGGTGACAGCATTCAGGTCGAATGGAACGCCGAAGAAAGTCAGATCGAGATCGCTGTTCAGAAGACGGTAGTAGAGGAAGTTGAGAATCCTTCCGCGGAACTGTCTCTTGCCGAGGCACAGGAAATGGCCGGCGATGAGATCGAGATCGGCGACGCTCTCCTGATTCCGCTTCCGCAGGAAGAGATGGGACGAATTGCCGCGCAAACGGCAAAACAGATCCTCGTGCAGAAGGTTCGAGAGGCTATCCGCGAAAAGGTCTATGACGAATACGTCGATCGGATCGGCACGCTTATCAACGGTGTTGTTAAGCGGTTCGAACGAGGCGATCTGATCATGGATCTTGGTAATAACCTTGAGGCCATCATTGAGCGTAAAGAGCTCTCACGCGGCGAAAGCTGGAACCAGGGTGAGCGTATTCGTGCAGTGATCATCGAGATCTCAAAAGAGCCTCGCGGCCAGCAGATCCGTGCGTCGCGGGCTTCTGCCGATCTCCTCAAGAAACTTTTTGAGATGGAAGTTCCGGAGATCTACGATGAGACGGTCGTCATCAAATCGGCGGTCCGAGAGCCTGGTGATCGAGCAAAGATCGCTGTTACTTCGAACGAAAAGGATGTCGATCCGGTGGGAGCTTGTGTCGGTATGAAGGGCTCGCGCGTTCAGAACATTATCAAAGAACTTCGCGGCGAGAAGATCGACATTATCGAATGGTCGGACGAACCGTCTGTTTTTGCGGCAAACGCTCTTTCGCCCGCAAAGGTTTCGCAGGTCCGTATCACGGACATCAACGAGCGCAAAATGGACGTCATCGTCAGCGAAGATCAGCTTAGCCTTGCGATCGGCAAGAAAGGGCAGAATGTACGGCTTGCGGCTCGTCTCGTCGGCTGGGATATCAAGATCGTCAGCGAAGATGTGCTCAAGAAAGCGGTCGCTCTTGAAATGGGACGTATGATGGCTTCGGGTGAAGCTGTTCCTGTAACCGTACTGGAAGGCGTGAGTTCGAGTCAGGCCGAGACGCTTGCTGAAAAGGGCATTACGGACGTCGAAACTCTTGCAACCACTTCGGTCGATGACCTTGTGGATTTCCTCGACGTGAGCTTGGACGAGGCGGAGACGATCCTCGGATCCGCCCAACAGATCGTTGAGGCGAGGAATCGAGAGGTTGAGGGTGTCAGCGAAGAAACCTCAGAGGGACCTGCTCCCGAAGAGGAAAGCGCTGAGGCTGCGGCCGCTGAAGTCGGGGCTGTCTCTCCTGAAGTGTCGGGCGAAACAACCGTGCAGGAAGACGGCGCGGAAGATGAAAATGAAGCGTAGGGCACATCATTGAAGGCTCTTTTGCGAGTTGGCGGGACCCTGTAGCTAAGTGGGTCGAGTTTTTGTAGGTAATTTATGGCGGTTCGAAAATCCGTTCGAATTTACGATCTGGCGCGTGAAGTGAAACAAGACACAAAGCGCGTTATGGAAGATTTGCGCCGGCTCGGCGCTGATGTGAGTGTCGCATCGAACTCGGTCAGCGCGGAGTTTGCCGAAAAGGTCAAGGCGAAGTATTTTCCGAAGGCCGAGCCAACTCCAAAGCGTCAGATCAAGGTGATCAAGGCGACGAAGGCCAAGAAGGCTGACGGTGCGGCGGACGAAGCTATTCACGAGAGCGACGCACCTTCCCTCCCGGAGGTCGAGGCCGAGCACGTTGAGGAAGTCCCCGCGGTCGAAGAGACAAAGCCGACCGCCAAAAGGACATCGGCAGTGAAGGTAAAGACCCTTGCTGCAAAAGCTAAAGCGGTCGAAACACCTTCTGAGGCAGCGGCTGAGCCCGTTGAAGAGAAGCCGGTCGCGAAAAAGCGTGTCGTTAAGGCCTCACAGCTCAAGCCTGTTCCGGAAGAACCCGTCGTTGAGACGGAAGTTGCTCCGGAGATCGAAGAGCCTGCGACGGAGACGGTCGGAGAGGTTGAAGCCAAACCCGCCGAAAAACCGGCACGGACATCGGGTACGACGGTCAAACGGCTAACATTGACTCCCGGAGCGATCCAGAAGGGTATCAAGCCGGGCGAGCGTGTGGTTTCCGAAGGGCCGACGCGCACGGGTCGTCTGTCGGGCGATAAACAGTTTCGCGGGACAAGCGGTGAGACGGCCGATCCCAAGCTTGTTTACACTCCACCGGCCGACAACCGTCGCCGACCCGGTCGTTCAGGTGGAAGAAAGACGAACGACCGTAACGCCCGGAATACGGAGCGCGATATTGATGTACCGCAGAAGCGCTCGATCGAAGAGAGAATTCTAGATCAGGTTGGTAGTTCCGCCGGTGACCTTCGTTCAATACGCCTCGTCGAAGGCGCTACGGTGCGTGAGTTCGCTGAGGCGCTCGGGATCACTCCGCGAGACATCGTCCAACTGCTTATCAAACGCGGTATATTTGCGACACTGAATCAACCGATCGGCGAAAAGATGGCCATCGAGATGGCGTTCGAATACGGATTCGATCTGAGCTTCGTTCCTTTCGAAGAAATGGTAATCGAAGAGGAGTTCGAGGAGCTTATTGCGGCTGACGCCGACGATACGGAACTTGCGAGAGCACCGGTGATCACCGTGATGGGACACGTTGATCACGGCAAGACCTCGCTGCTCGACGCTATCCGTTCGGGCAATGTTGCGGCAGGCGAGGCCGGAGGAATTACTCAGCATATCGGTGCGTACAGCGTTTTTGTTCCGAATCCGGATAAACCGGGTGAAGACCGCCGCGTTGTCTTTCTTGATACGCCGGGCCACGAAGCCTTTACGATGATGCGTGCCCGCGGTGCTAAGGCGACGGACATCGTTATCCTTGTCGTTGCGGCGGATGACGGCGTGATGCCGCAGACGGTCGAGGCCGTCGAGCACTCGAAGGCCGCAGGCGTTCCGATCATCGTCGCGATCAACAAGATAGATAAGCCTGATGCCAACCCTGATAAGGTCAAGCAAGGGCTTGCCGGCCTTGGTCTGCAGCCGTCCGATTGGGGCGGTGATGTAGAGATGATCCCGGTCTCGGCAAAGAAGCACGAGAATCTTAATACGCTGCTTGAGACGGTGCTGCTGCAGGCGGACATACTTGATCTGAAAGCGAGTCCAACACGACGCGCGAGCGGTGTCGTCCTGGAAGCGAAGCTTGATAAAGGACGCGGAGCCGTGGCGACCGCACTTGTTCAGCAGGGAACTTTGCGCGTAGGCGATCCATTCATCGTTGGACAATTTTCGGGCAAGGTCAGGGCTATGTTCTCCGATCGCGGCGAGACTGTCACAGAAGCTGCTCCGGCAACACCGGTCGAGGTTCTTGGGCTTCAAGGTGTGCCGCAGGCCGGGGACACATTCCAGGTCGTTGCTGATATCGATCGTGCACAGACGATCGCCGGCCAGCGTCAAATGCACGCCAGACAGGCCGCGATGGTCAAGAGCTCCAGCCGCGGTATCGAATCGCTCGGCCAGGCTGAGATCAAAGAACTGCTTGTCATCCTGAAGGCCGACGTTCAAGGCTCGGTCGAAGTTCTGCGTGCTACGTTAGAAAAACTTTCGACCGAAAAGGTGAAGGTTCGCGTGATCCGTGCCGGCGTCGGTGCTATCGCGGAATCCGATGTTCTTCTTGCATCTGCGACGCAGGCCGACAGTGCCTCAACCGCCGTCGTGATCATCGGCTTCAATGTTAGGCCGGAATCGCGTGCGTCGGATGTTGCAAAACACGAGGATGTAGATATCCGTCTGCACTCGATCATCTACAAGGTCGAAGAAGAGATAAAGGCCGCGATGATCGGAATGCTCGACGCGATCGAGAAAGAGGTCATCCTTGGCAAAGCTGTCGTTCAGGAGACGTTCAAGGTCTCACGGCTTGGTACTATCGCGGGCTGCCGCGTGATCGATGGAGTGATCCGACGTCAGGCAAAGGCCCGGTTGATCCGCGACGGCGTCGTGATCTGGGACGGCGATATAGCATCGCTCAAGAGGTTCAAGGAAGATGCCAACGAGGTCAAGAATGGCTTCGAATGCGGTATCAGCCTTGTAAACTTCAACGATATCAAGGTCGAGGATCAGATCGAGGCTTACACGATCGAGAAGATCGCGGCCACGGAGTTGTAGGTGAAAGATGCGGCGACCGGAGAGATTTGGTGAGACGCTCAGGGAAGAGATCGCCGAGATCGTCGGATTCGAGCTCGACGACCCCAGGCTTGAGAACGTAACGGTGACCGAGGTCGAAGTCGCTCCGGATAAGCGCGACGCTCGCGTCTATGTCGTCATCAGCGGAGATGAGAGTGAGATCAATGCGGGGCTTGCGGCCCTGAAACATGCTTCGACATTCGTTCATCAGCGGCTGGCCAGAACTCTCGAGGTGAAGTATGTACCGCATTTGCATTTTGTACGCGACACGGCAGAAGAGAATGCCGCCCGCGTAGGCGAGATCCTTTCCGATCTCGACATTCCAGAAGAAGGAAAGACGGAAAACTGAACTGCCGATGCATGGCATTTCTCCCCAAGTACCTTGTCCGTCTTGTTTTATTAGTGTTAAGTCAAGTCGTTGAACTAATTGAAAAGAAGAAGGCGTTTGCCATCACGACGCACGTAAAACCGGATGGTGACGGCCTCGGATCCTCTTTAGGCCTCTGTTGGCTGCTGAAAAGCCTTGGCAAATCGGCAGATGTGATAGTCCGCGGTGAAGTACCGCCCGCGTATCATAAATTGCCGGGCGTCGATCTTATCCGCGATGTCGAGCATCTGAACGGCAGCTACGATGCCGTATTCCTGATCGAATGTTCCGACCTCGAACGTCCCGGCATACGCGGCCTCAATGAAGCGTTTACGGTCAATATCGACCATCACTCGACCGGTGATCAATTCGGTACGATCAACTGGATCGACCCAACGGCGTCCGCGGTTGGTGAGATGATCTACAATCTTTGCAAGGCGATAGGCGGACGCATCACAAAAGAGATCGCAGACTGCGTCTATATGGCGCTCGTAACGGATACAGGATCGTTCCATTATTCGAACACGACGGATCGCACTTTGAAGGTCGCATCCGAACTCATAAAGGCCGGTGCAAAGCCCGAGGAGATCTCCGGTGCGGTCTATAACAACTATCCGTGGTCGCGTATCGAATTGATGCGGCGCGTTCTTGACACAGTAAAGCGTGATGAGACGGGCAAGATCGCGTATTTGCGTCAAACGCTTGCGATGCGGCAGGAATCGGACGCGATCGACGGCGATAATAACGGCTTTGTGAATATCCCTCTTTCCGCACGCGATGTCGAGGCCGTCATCTATATGCG
This sequence comes from Pyrinomonadaceae bacterium, assembly GCA_019694355.1. GTDB lineage: Bacteria > Acidobacteriota > Blastocatellia > Pyrinomonadales > Pyrinomonadaceae > OLB17. Next base: position 50,122 of record JAIBCB010000001.1, read on the forward strand.
TGAGATCGGTCCCGATAGCTATCGCGTAAGCCTTCGTTCAAAGGGCGATCTGAATGTTGCAAAGATCGCCGAACGCTTTGGCGGCGGCGGCCACCGGAACGCCGCCGGCCTACAGATCGACGGCGATTGGGATGCGAAAGAGGCCGAACTTGTGGATGTCTTGCTGCAGGAGATCGAACGGCGGCTGCGTGAAGACCGTGGTGCCGAATAAGCCGATCAAAACTAAATGTCCGCATCGAACGGTTCATCCTCGGATCTCACAACCACGCCATCGTCCGCGGCTGCCGATGAGCATTTGCTCCGCGATGTTTTTCTGAAAGCCGTTCGCCTCTACACATACAATACGCCGATCCGAAAAGGAAAGTACCGTCTATATCAGACGGCCTTGCGGTTCGTGAAGAACAAGCCGACGGCCATCGTCGCTGAAGCACGAGACGGCCGGAAATTCATCTCCGATCTCACGACCGGAATGGAGGAGATGGTGTTCTTCCTCGGTGAATACGAACCTTTCATTTCGGGAATTGCAAGAAGGTTGATCCGCAAAGGCGATGTCTGTCTTGATGTCGGTGCGAACTTTGGCTGGTATTCGACGTTGATGGCAAAACTTGTAGGGCCAAGCGGCGAAGTGCATTCGTTCGAACCCGTTCCAAAGACCTTTGCGCAATTGGGACGCAACGTCGATCTTTTATCGGACACGGCCAAACCTATCATCAACAACATCGCGCTTGGTGATCGGGATGATATCTTAAAAATCAACATATTTGACGACCTTACGTCAGGACACGCTTCGCTCGCGGCTGACGACAGCCATTCCTCGGCTAGTTTCGACTGCGAAATGACGACGCTCGACAAGTATCTCTTGACGCAGAAGACCGGTAATGTTGCGTTCGCAAAGGTTGATATCGAAGGAGCGGAAATGATGTTCCTGCGAGGTGCCGCAAAGTTGTTCTCGCAAGATGCAAAGCCGATCTTTCTAATGGAAATGGCGCTCGCGCAAACTTCGCGATTCGGATATGTGCCGGACGATCTGATCAAACTTATTGCGGAACGCGGTTCTTATACTTTTTACAAGGTTGACGAAATTAAAGAAAAGCTCATATTGATCGATCATTTTGATCCTGACGATATCGGTGCAAATGTCTTTTGTATTCCTGAAACGGCAGAGGATAGTGCTAAGTCGGTCATAGCTGAATATTTGTAGATGGCTGAGGTTAAGGAAAAAAGATACAAGTGGCGGCGAGAGGATTATCGTGAAAAGACGAAAGGCCTTTTGATGCTGAACACCGGCGACGGCAAGGGAAAGACGACCGCGGCGATCGGCACGATGGTCCGTGCTGCCGGACGCGGCCTAAAGTGCTGTATGATCCAGTTCATGAAGTCGAAGCACGACCGATACGGCGAGCACGAATCGTTCGACAAACTCGGGATCGAGGTGCACACGATGGGCGACGGATTTACGTGGGACACGAAGGACAAGTCGCAGGATATCAAGACGAGCGAGGAGACCTGGGCGGTCTGCTCCGAGAAAATGAAGAGCGGAGACTACGACCTTCTCGTTTTTGACGAGCTGTTATATGTCTTAAGTTATGAGTTTCTCGATATTGACAAGATCCTCGCAGAGATCAGCGAGGTTCGTGCCGCACAACCGCATCTGCATCTGATCTTGACCGGACGAAACGTCGATAACAAGCTCGAGAAGATCATCGACGCCGCAGAACTTGTTACCGAGATGCGCGAGATAAAGCATCCGTTCCACGTTGGCATCTACGCACAGCAAGGGATCGAATTCTAATGAAACGACCGGTTGAGAAACGACAAGTAGAAGGCTGGAAGGATCGTGCTTCGCTCGCCATCACGACGTTCGGGGTCGGATATCTGCCCGGCCCGACCGGCACATACGGCTCCGCTGTCGGTGTCGCGATCTATGTCGCCCTTGCCCTTGTAGAACCGAAATTTGCCGCACATCTGCGGGGCGGCGGCCTTTCTGCCGCCGCTGCTGACAGCGTCCTTTTTATTATCAATACGGTCCTGCTTGCTGCGTTCTGCTTTGTTGGGATCGCTGCGAGCACACGTGCGATCGATCTTCTAGGTGATGAAGACGCATCGGAAGCCGTGGTTGACGAAGTGATGGGCCAACTCGTAACACTCGCCTTCGTGCCGTTCACGTTGTCGTGGCCGATGCTGCTCGCGGGTTTTTTGCTCTTCAGGCTTTTTGATATCTGGAAGCCGTATCCAATCAATGATCTTCAGTATCTGAAAGGCGGCCTCGGCATCTGCGCGGACGATCTTGTCGCGGGTGTCTATGCCGGGCTTTGTCTTGCCATTTTCTCCTACCTCGCGACGATATTTTAGAACGCATTACGCGTCCTTTTCTCCTTTGTGGTCAGGTGCGGCCGAAAGGTCGGTCGGCGGCTCGTAATCCTTCACAAATATCCAGCCGATCTTCCAGAAATACGCGATCAGGCCGATAGCAAGTAGAGCCATTCCGCCGAGCGTCGCAAAATATCCGTAACGAGTTTTCAGCTCCGGCATAAAGTCGAAGTTCATCCCATAGATCCCTGCGATCAAACTTAGCGGCAGAATGATCGCGGAGATGACCGCGAGAGTTTTCATCACGTCGTTTGTTCGCGTCGAGATGACGGAGAAATGGATCTCGAACAAACTCGAAACCAGGTCGCGATAGTTCTCGGCAAGATCTGTGATACGAACCAAGTGATCGTGGACATCGCGGTAGAACGGAAGCGTTTGATCCGGAATCTGCGGAAACTCTCCATGCGACAGGCGGTAAAGCACGTCGAGCTGACGCGCAGAGATCCGCCTTAAACGAACGACGCTTCGACGCAGCATCATTATCTCAAGGAGCATTTCGTTCTGGCCGCGTTTCATCTCAAGAACGCGTTCGCTCATTTCATGGATCGTTTGATCGAATGAATCAACGATCGGCATATAGAGGTCGACAAGCTCGTCCAAAATGTTGTGCAGGATGTATGCGGCACCTCGACGAAACGTGAACGGGCTGCTCGTGATCTTTTGCTTGACAGATTTGATGCTGCGGAAGCGTTCTGCGTGATAAGTGACAACGTAATTCGGCCCAAGGTAGGCATCAAGCTCCTTTGTCGTGAAGTTCGATGGGCCGGTCTCGCCGGGCCGGATGCCGTGGACGATCAAATAGAGATAATCCGGGAACGCCTCGACCTTTGGCTGGTTGCGCGTCTCTATACAATCCTCGATCGTGAGGTAGTGAAACTTGAAAACGTTCTCGAGTACCTCTTTCGCCTCCTCGATCTGTTCCGGCGTTTCGCCGTGGAGATCGACCCACACGACATTTGTCGGGTCATCAATTAGATCGGGAAGTTCCTTGCGTCCGAAGCCTTCCTCGACACATTCAGCACCATTCTTGAGCACAAATATCTGCATTAGACTTATTTAAACGACGACTCTAGCGGTCGAGCTATTATAGATTTTCGGAACTAACTGCGACAATTGCCGTAGTGAATTTAGATATGGGTGAAGACGACGTGACCTTGCGGGTCGATAGTATCTCAAAGTCATTCGATGATTTTGCGGCTGTTGACGATCTTTCATTTAACGTTCGAGCCGGCCGCATTTTCGGTTTCCTCGGGCCGAACGGTGCGGGCAAAACGACGACGATCCGGATGATCGTCGGCATCACGATCCCTGATTCCGGCGAGATCGAGCTTTTCGGTAAACGCATCAACGGTACGGACCAAGACCACATCGGTTATCTGCCGGAAGAACGCGGCCTTTACAAAAAGACGAAGGTCATCGACCAGCTTCGGTATTTTGCAGCGCTCAAGAATATTCCGCAGAGCGAGGCCGACCGGCGGATCGATCGTTGGCTTGGCCGAATGGAACTCTCCGAATGGAAGAATAAGAAGACGACCGACCTTTCCAAGGGAATGCAGCAGAAGATACAGTTTATTGCGACCGTGCTCCACGATCCGGATCTTCTCATCCTGGACGAGCCTTTTTCTGGGCTCGATCCTGTGAACGTGGAGTTTATGATCGACGTGCTGTCCGAATTTCGGCAGACGAACAAAACTGTGATCTTCTCTACGCATTTGATGGAAACCGCTGAGCGGCTTTGCCACGACATCCTGCTTATCAATAAAGGGAAAAAGGTCATCTCCGGCAGTCTTCGCAAGGTGAAGGAGAGTTATGGCAGAAACCGCGTTGCAGTTCGTGTCGATGGTGCGAATGACCTTCTTAATAATGTTTCCGGCGTCGAGAGCATCGCGGAAAAGGCCGATGAAAAGATCCTAAGTATGCGTCCTGATGCCGACCCGCAGGAATTGCTTCGCAGCCTTGTGTCGTCGGGCGCAAAGGTGACAAAGTTCGAGTACGTTGAACCAACTCTCAATGACATATTTATCGAGCAGATCGGAGGTGCGAAATGAGAAAGTTCCTTGCGGTCGTAAAGCATGAATATCGAAAGGTCGTTCTCCGTTGGTCATTCCTGATCGGCACGTTGCTCTTTCCGCTCCTTGGCCTTGGTTTCGCGGTCGTGCCGGCTCTTATTTTCTCGATCAAAGGGGAGCCAACGCGGATCGTCATCGTTGATCGTGAAGGCAAACTCGGCCCGCGGATACGAAGCAATCTCTCGCCTGAGAAGATCGCCCAAAAGCAGGCAGAGGCTCTCAAGAATACGTCACTTGAACCGACGGTCGGCCCCAAACAGTCGACCGATTCGCTAAAGAATCTGACAGAAGGCTTTGTCTTTGTACCTTTTGATGTGAATGGTAGAACGGATGAGCAGGTCCGTTATGAACTTAACTCAATGGCCGCAGAGAAGAAGATCGACGCGTATCTGATCGTGCCTAAAGATCTGAGCGGCAAGTTCGAGTTTCTTTCGCGCAAGGCCGGCGATTTTGTCGCCAGCGGAATGCTCGAGGATGCGGTGAATGACGCGGTCCGATCCGAGCGTCTGACACAAGCGAATATCAGCGAAAGCACTCTCAAGCAGATCAACCAAAAGGTCGAGATCGAGACGAAGGCGATCGACGAACATGGCCGCGAGAAGAACTCGGACGCGCTGCTTGCTGCTTCATTCGTCATCGGCCTGATGATATACATTTCGCTCACGATATATGGGCAGGTAATTCTTGGTGCCGTCGTAGAAGAAAAGGAAACGCGGATCGCCGAAATTCTCTTTTCAAGCGCTCGGCCGTTCGAACTGATGCTCGGAAAACTTGTAGGCGTCGGCCTGGCGGGCTTAACACAATTAGGCATTTGGGTGACCTCGCTTGCGTTGCTTGTCGGCTTCCTAATGCTGCAAACGGACATTGCGCCATTGCTTGCCGGTGCACCGCACATAACGCCGCTGATGGTCGGCTATTTTCTGCTCTTCTTCCTGCTCGGATATTTTCTTTTTGCGTCGATCTTCGCACTCATCGGTTCGATGGTAACGACCGTACAGGAAGGAAGCCAATTTGCGTTCCCGCCGATAATGCTGATGCTCGTCGGGTTCTACTTCAGCTTTGCGGTAATACGCGACCCGAGCTCGCCGCTCTCGTTCTGGGTTTCGATCGCTCCGTTCTGGGCTCCGATCACCATGCCCGTGCGCATACTCGCTGAGACTCCGCCATTCTGGCAGATCGCCCTCTCGATCTCGATCAATGCGATCGCGATCTGTGGTATGGTTTGGTTGTGCGCAAGAGTTTATCGTGTCGGGATGCTGATGTACGGAAAACGTGCAACACTTCCCGAGGTGTGGAAATGGATTCGCGAAAGATAAAGCTAAAGGAGAAAGGTTTATGATCGGACAGATAATTGGCGGTTTGATAGTTGGCGTGATCGCGCGGCTCATTATGCCGGGAAAAGAGGTGTTTCCGGACGGTATCATTGGCTGGGTCTTGACCGCATTGCTAGGCATAGTTGGTGCGGTAATTGGCGGCTTTATCGCACGTTCATTGTGGGCTGGCGAGAACTACACGGCCGGTTGGATAATGTCTATCCTTGGGGCGATCGTCGTACTGTTCATTGTGCGGCTGCTGTTCGGCACGAAGAACACTGCGGCCTAAAGCGTCTGCCTTCAAAGGTTAGAGCACGGTGCAGGTTTTTCGCCTGCCTCTAGGGGTCTTGACGTAAAGTCCCATGAATTCGCTTCGAAGGGCACGGCCTTTACAACGTACGTGCCCAACTGCAGGACCGGATCCGGGATGTCGGGGCGTTTCTCTACGTCCGCGAGCGCCCACGTAAAGCCATCGCATTTGTAGAATGTGATGTCGGTCGCTACGCGGCCACGCTTTTCAAGCAGATGATAACGGACGCCAAGGTCGAGTTCCGGCTGCGGACGAAAAGTGTCGCCTATTCCCGGTATCGTCCAATAGAAGAAAATGATCCCTGCGATGACAACGAGGCCGACGATAGGCAGGAACGTCTTGACGTAGTTTCGCGAGCTTGACGGGCTGCGGCTTACGGTCTGAAACAAGCGGCTCTTGTCGTTCGGATCGATCGGCGGCGGGTCGCTCGCATTTTCTGCTTGATCAAGAAGTCCCATGGTCCACCTAGGCAGAGAAGATATCATCGTTTTCCCGATCGCTACAACTGCATTTCCTCCATCTGTGCTAAACTGACCGAAACAACTCTCGCAAAATATCCTGGAGATCCTCGGAATGGTGTTTTCTGCATTTCATCGGTCATTTGTCGTCGTTTTTGTCTTCTTGGCGGCGGTTTTGTTCTTCGCTGAGCCGGCGGCCGGGCAAACGGTCGCCAAAGCTCGGACCCCAAAACTCGCGGCGTCGCCCCGAAAATGTACCATCGAAAGCGAACTAACCGAAGCCGAAAGGGAAGCGATCCTTGCCGATCAGAACAAGGCTCGTCAGGCGTTGAAACTCCCTGAGCTTAAATGGGACTGCGGCCTTGCGAGCATGGCTCAGGAATGGGCGAATGCCGGCAAATTTCGCCATCGCGACGACCCTTCCGTCGGCGAGAATCTCTTCGTCGCAAACAACGCCGATCAACCTATATCCACCGTCGTCCCCGATTGGCTCGACGAAAAGCCGAACTATGACCGAAAGACGGGCGAGTGTCTTCCGGATACCGTCTGCACGCACTATTCGCAGATAATGTGGCGTGCAACGACTCTCGTCGGCTGCGGGATCAACAGGCATTTGAGCGGCAAATGGATCGTCTTTGTAGTCTGCAATTACTCGCCCGCAGGCAACACGGGCGGCCCCGCATACTAACCGTCGCTTGCGTGAATATTGGTGTCCGCCGCGTCGCTCTCCAGCCACCGTACCGCATCTTCTTCTGTCCTGAAGACGCGATAAGGTACGTTCCTGTTACGGCTGACCATTTCGTTCATCGACATTTTATCGTCGAGCTGCTCGAACGGATTCACATAGGCGACCTTTTTTTTGCCGAGGACATGCGTCATCTCCAGTATGAGAAGGTAATTTTCCGAGTCCGCTAACATCATCGGCACTCGCCGGTCGATGAGGATCTTGTGGAGATTCTTCTCATTGCAGACGGCCGCGACCTTGTACACGTAATCGATCGCCGAATGTCGATCGACCTCGTCAGCGGTAACCCGCGCGTAGAGATAGTCGGCCCTCACTTCGAGGAAAAGTTCGTATGGTTTTGAGTCAGACCTCATCAAAACTCCGCGACGCCGACGCGTGAGGGACAGCCGTCTGTCTTGATATGGCTGAATAATATCACACTTTCACTGCATAAATGCGCTCGGCTTCATACGGAGGCAGTGGAGTGAGCCGTCAGCAGTGGGCAGTCAGTACCACCTGCGGTAGCGGGTGGTCTTGTCAGAACCGCCTGCGTAAGCAGCCAGTGGGAAGTGAGCCGTCAGCCGTCAGCAGTGGTCAGTCCCACAGAGGCCACAGAGAAAGACGCACGTGAGCCTGCGTGAACGGCACGGGGCGTTGAAGAAGCCCGCACCTCAGTAAGGGCACCCGCAAAGACGCAGAGCGTTGCAGAAGCCCGCACGTTAGTAAGGGCACGCATCATCATTCATTCAACCGTTGAAAACCCGACAAGTTCGGCTTCCATTCCCAATTCACAATCCACAATGAACAATCCACAATCCACAATGAACAATTCACAATTTCCCCGATGTTTGTCCCGTCCCGCCGTGAATTGGAAAAGTGGGACAAAGTGGGACAAAAATCGGCGTTCCGGCTGCCTGCGGTTACAATTTTTGTCACTTTTGTCAAAGATCAGGGTGTAACACGTATGTTCACACCCTCTCTACGAGTATATCACACGTGTCAAGAGGTATTCTTATTCAGGTATTCTTATTCTTCTTCGAATTGCCCCGGTCTTCAGACCAGGGATCATGGCTCACAAAAAGAATCTCGGAGGCGGCTTGCCGCATTGCAGTACGGTCGGGGTTCGTGGGTCATAGATCCCCACGTGTTGCAAAAAACGCAACCGCGCCCGACCGATGAGCGTACCCGGATTTTCTGGAGGCGCCTTGCCACCGACAAGACCGAGAACAGCTTCTGGGCTATGCCCTCTCGCAGTGCGGTCGGGCGCGCCCGACCGAGGAGCGTACCTGGATTCTCTGGAGGCGGCTTGCTGCCGACTTCTTCTTGTCGCGTACTCCGCACGCTCCAACAAAATATTGAGGAACGCTAACCACGAGCTGAAGCTCGTGGCAATTCAGCGGCCTTACCCTGGCCTACATTCTGGCGTCCCTTCGGGGACAAGGGAAGTTGGCTTCAGAGGTTGGCATCGCATAGCCACGTCGTTCACGGCGTGGGACAGGTCGATAGAATTATCTCGGAGGCGGCTTGCCGCCGACAAAATTCACTCGCACGCATGCCAGTCAGAACCGCCTGCGTGAGCGGGCGGTCAGAATGGCGATCGTTGGATCTTCTGCTCTCCGCATTCTCCGTAGTTAGATCTCCAGCAGAATTTTCGGATTCTTCTTTGCGATCGACAGCAGCTTTAGGCTTGCGCCGTTCGGTTTTCCGAGGCCTTGTTCCCAGGATTGGACGGTCTTTGTCGAGATATTCAGATATCTGGCGAACACGGCTTGGGAAACATTGAGCTTTGTACGCACCTTTACAATTTCCTTCGCCGACAATTCTTTTGGCGGGCGGGGAAGTGTGGTAGTTCGGAGATCTTTGCGTCTGCCTTTGGCGTGCTCGATAGCGGCGGTCAGGCCGGCCTTAAGCTCTTCGAAAAAATCATTTTGTACTTCAGTTTTTTTCGCCATATATCCTCTTTAATTCTCTGACGAGCTTTGCGACCTCATTCCTTTCCGCTTTGGACAAATTGGCTTTCTCGTTCTTGCCAAAGAAATGGAGAAGAAAGATCGTACCGGCGATCTCGATATATACATAGACATATCGAAAGCCGCCGCTTTTGCCTCTTCCCGAAGTTCTGTCTCCGACCCGACCCTTTCTGGCACCGCCGCAGCCTTCCATCAAGTCACCGCGTTCCGGGTTTTGGACAAGGTCACTCTGCAATGAGAAGAGAACGTCCAATGAGGCCAATTTATCGATACGTTTCGTGAATCCCGGCGATTCGACAAAATGGATCAGGTCAGCGGCCACGAGCTAACTATACTATTTAATAGGAGAGAGGCCAAGAGCCACGTGTTTTTAGCACATAGAAGGCGAAAGAAAAAATAAGTTTTCACGTGCTTTAGCACGCTCTCACAGCGTGTATGCCTTCACGCCTGACAGATGAAACTGAAGGTTCACGCGGTAGTCTTGCTGTACTTTAAACGTGATATTTTCCTTCAGCCGTAAATCAAACGCTTTATGGATTTCAGAAATATAGATCTTTCGAAACCGACCGTTCTTCAAGAACGCCCGACCAACAAAGACCTTCGGCTTTCCCGTGGAATCTTCCCGCCAAATTTCGTGCAATTCTGGATTAAGAAATCCGACCTTCGAGCGTAGCGTTGATAAGAATTCATATGCGGAATCGAAGTGGCCGTTGTAGATTTCATTGATATACAAAAAATAGTAATAACGAGCAGGCTCAGTTCGCTCAAGAAAAGGATGCTTTCTGACAATTTCCATAAACTTGAAACGATTCTCTAGGCGATAGAGATTTCGACCGAGATGCCGGAACATAATGCGCGACACGTCATCAAGGTATTGATATTCTTCTAAATCCTCAATTATCTCTTTTACCTTTGAAGAGTCATTTTGGTAATAGTAGTACGACAAAATGAGTCCATATTGTCGTTGCTCCGTGTCATCCGACAAATCCTCAAGGAACTTCTCATACTCTCCGTCTTTTGCGGAGCTACGATCGCAAGTCTGTAAGTATTCTGCCTTGACTCGTTGAATGGAAGCTAAATCATCGAATACCGCTCTTTCGGCTTGATCCAGAAGTTCCTCGATTTTTATTCGCTGTCGAAGTACTTCGTGCGGACTTAGCGTCAATGTTTTAAGTTTCCAAACTTCGAATCGAACGTAGTCGACATAGCTGTAAGACGAAAATGGATCGAGGATGACCTTTATCTCGAAAAAGTCTTCGGCCGAGTCAACATGAGTCGGGGCATTCCTCGCATCGGCCGAGTCGGACAAGTAATAGAACTTGGCCAAATGATAATGGAGTAGCGCTTTTCGGTGAATAAGCCGATGGTTTCGCTGCTCTAAAAACGATTCTGCATACGTAATGCGGGAAAGTGCCCTTTTGTATGCGGCCTCAGTTTGTCGATGTTGTAGGTTTATCGCATAGTGTAGATTGAATTGCGTATCCTCATCAAATTGCTCGGCGCACACGTCGAATAGCCGATCAATTTTATCCATCGAAAGATCGCCGGTATGTCTAAGAGCTTTGAGCAGATCAACGGATAATTCCGCACAAAAGTGTGTGTCTGGTAGTTTCCTCAAGAGGAACTCGTATTGAGCGAGTCGAGAATCTTCATCAGGCAACAATGTGTTGACTAACTTCTCGGAGATTATCTTATGACGTGTCTTATAGAAAAGATCCGGATCAGATCCTTGAACCGCTGTTTCTACACGGGTTACAAAATTCTTGAAATTGTAGGGAATGATTTCCTTCAAAAAATCATCCCAAGATATATCTATCAGTCGTCGGAGCACGCTGGCAGGCATGAGAATCCCGAAGCGATATAACAGCGAAGTAAAAAGGAATACCTTTTTCGCATTATCGTTCAGCTGATCGTAGGCATTTCGGATGAATTGATAATGAGAGCCGTGGGCTAGTAGTCCAATTAGAGCAACGAGACTGTCTCCATCAAATTCCGAAACGACTTGATTTACAAGCTGCCGTTTCTCTTGAGCATCCCGATAATCTACGAGTCTCGCCTCCTGAAGCTTGTCGACAAGATCATCGGCCTCCTGTTCACTTAGCGGACTGTCGACGTTTAGTAGATGAAAATTCTTATATTCGTGTTCCTTAAGAAATTGAGCGAGTATATTTTCCCGAATCGATGCGAGGAAAATAATTTGAAATTCTGAAAACTGCTCAATACTCAGTTGATTCCTGAGTCTAACGAGAGACTTGAATGCGTGATCAATCTCAATACCGTTGAACAGGAGAACTATAGATTTGGCATTCGAACGATCGAACAACTCTTTAAGATCTGGACTGGTGAGCTTAGTCGCGTCGATAATCTCGAAGGCGACACAACTAATTTCCGGATCGTATATCAAACGCGAGACCACTCGATATCCTAAAGTCGATTTTCCAGTTCCGAACGACCCTTCGAGAGCAAGTGTCGGTACGATAGTCTCTCCCGGGGCAGCTAGGATCAACTCTTTTACTTTCTTGCTGACTCGGGAGATTTGCGTCTCCTTGAGCACGTCTAAATTCTCTTGTACTATGTGAAAGTTTGGTTCTTCTCCGAGGTAATAGTCATTCGCGGTAATTTTTCGGAAAGAATTACCTTCTACTAGTTGCAGAATATTCCCTTCCAACCGTTTTCTCACTTGAGCAGAAACATTGAAACTCCGTTTTTCAGGCGTTCGAAGAATCGTATTCCGGCGGGCGTTGTAGTTCTTTGTATTAGCTTCTTCCCAAACGCGATAGGCTTCGAAGAAATCCTTCGCAAGTGCCCTAACTACGCAGATGCGTTGAGATGCAAAGTAATCCAGCCTTGCGTCTTCGACGAACGGATCGAGACTAAAAAGCCACTTCTTGTGACGAAAGTTTATTTTATCGAAACGCTCCAAGAGTCTTTTCGCGAACGCGTCACTATATGAATATCCGACGGAAAGGAAATTTATCTGCGGCGATAAATTCTCCAAGCTCCTAAGAACGCCCGTGTAGAATTTTTTCGAGCGCTCAAAATCCTTGCTTGAAAACACGAACTTATATCGCTTCTTGTCAGAAAGACATCCGTTAAGTTTTACGTACTTTACCTCATCGTTGGCAGGCCTGTAGTTGTAGGAGCTTGCATCTCTAATCGGAGTGCACTTAAGAGATTCCTGCGTTGTCCCTTCGACGGCCGAAAAAGCGGATTCGATTAACAGATCGTAGTTGGTTGTGATTATTTCTTTCCAAGGCGTTGCTGCGATAACTTTGTGAGTGTCTGAAACCTTCAGTTTTTTTAGCAGCATGGCGACATATTCATCGAATTCATCGCGGTTAAAATCCGGCGTGGCACTAAGCGTGTCGACGAAGTCAGTTATATCGGTGGTCTCTAGTTTAATCCCCTTTGCATCGGAGTAGTAATCTATAATCTCCTTGCTCAGGTAACATTTCTCATCTGTAACGGAGGCTCCCGAACCGAGAAAAAGAATCGTTTCACCAGTTGCGATTTTGGGAAAGACTAAAGTTTCGAGCCGGTGCAGGTCGTCGCCTTGCAATGAGAGTATATGTTGCATACTTATAGAATTTTCAGGATGTCCTCAAGAAGTTTTAGTTCGAGCTGCGTGTCTTGAGCAAAGCAATAAATCCCCCTACGTTCTCTCCTGCGACAAAAATGGTGGTACATTCGGGGCAGAAAAGCAAGAAGCCTCGTCGATTGAACGAGGGCTTTTGGTGGTTTCGAGTTTTTGCGCGGACAGTAGTTGCGCCCGTACTGCCGTGCGGGCTGCCGACACGAACGGGAACCTGACATACTGACCGCCCGCTGACGCAGGCGGTTCTGACTGGTCGAATGCAGGGTACGGAATGCGGACGGGGCAGGCGGGAGGCCCGCGTTCCGGTCGCATTCCGCACTTCGGTACACAGAACGCCGATGGGCAGAGAACCACCGCTCGGGAAAATGCGGAATTCGGAATGCGGAATGAGGAAAGAAATCCGCAATCCGCATTCCGCATTCCGAAATGGAATTACATACCCATGCCCATGCCGCCCATGCCGCCGCCGGGCATACCCATTTCGGGTTTGTCCTCGGGGATATCGGCGATCATAGCCTCGGTGGTGAGCATAAGGCCTGCGATGGAGGCCGCGTTCTGCAGAGCGGTGCGTGTGACCTTTGCGGGGTCAATGACGCCTGCGGAGACGAGGTCTTCGTAGGTTTCGGTCGCAGCGTTGAAGCCGAACGAATCCTTGCCGCCTTCGCGAACCTTGCCGACAACGACGGCGCCTTCCTGGCCTGCGTTGGCAGCGATCTGGCGAAGAGGTTCTTCGATAGCACGACGAACGATGTTGATGCCGACGGTCTCGTCCTCATCATCACCGGTCAGGTTGTCGAGTGCCTTTGCAGCACGCACAAGAGCGACGCCGCCGCCAGCGACGATGCCTTCTTCGACAGCCGCACGCGTTGCGTGCATCGCATCTTCGACGCGAGCCTTCTTCTCCTTCATCTCGGTCTCGGTAGCAGCACCGACCTTGATGACGGCGACGCCGCCGACGAGCTTTGCGAGACGCTCCTGGAGCTTCTCACGGTCGTAGTCGGATGAAGTTTCCTCGATCTGCGTGCGGATCTGCTTGACGCGGCCGTCAATGGCCTCGCCCGAACCTGCACCTTCGACGATCGTGGTGTTCTCCTTGTCGACCGTCACCTTCTTTGCCTTGCCGAGGTCGTCGATCGTGATCGCATCGAGCTTGATGCCGAGGTCTTCCGAGATGACCTTGCCGCCCGTAAGAACAGCGATGTCTTCGAGCATTGCCTTGCGGCGGTCGCCGAAGCCCGGAGCCTTGACAGCGGCAACGTTCAGAGTGCCGCGAAGCTTGTTGACGACGAGCGTCGCGAGAGCTTCACCATCGACGTCTTCTGCAATGATGACGAGCGGACGGCCCAACTTTGCGACCTGCTCGAGGATCGGCAGAAGGTCGCGCATATTCGAGATCTTCTTCTCGTTGATGAGAATGAAGGGCTCGTCAAGCACTGCTTCCATACGATCGGGATCGGTCACGAAATACGGCGAGAGATAGCCGCGGTCGAACTGCATACCTTCGACGACTTCGAGGAGCGTGTCCATCGTCTTCGACTCTTCGACCGTGATCACGCCGTCTTTGCCGACGTTGTCCATCGCCTCTGCGATGATGGTGCCGATGGTCTTGTCGCCGTTGGCCGAGACCGTGCCGACCTGTGCGATAGCATCGCCCGCGACCGGCTGCGACTGATTGTGAACTTCCTCAACGACGGCCTTGACGGCCTTGTCGATACCGCGCTTGAGCGCCATCGGGTTTGCACCCGCGGCAACTGTGCGGACGCCTTCCTTGAAGATCGCCTGAGCGAGGACGGTCGCGGTCGTCGTGCCGTCACCGGCGACGTCCGAGGTCTTCGAAGCGACCTCGCGGACCATCTGTGCGCCCATATTCTCGAGCGTGTCCTTGAGCTCGATCTCCTTCGCGACCGTCACACCGTCTTTGGTGATCGTCGGGGAACCGAATTTCTTGTCGATAACGACGTTGCGGCCTTTAGGGCCGAGCGTAACTTTGACCGCGTCTGCGAGCTGGTTTACTCCACGCAGAATAGCGGCACGTGATTCTTCACCGTGAACAACTTGTTTAGCCATATGATTTTTCTCCGAAAAATAGTTTGCCGAGTTACAGAGTTACAGACAGTTTCAGAGTTGTCGGAAGAAGAGTTTCTAACTCTGTCACTTCCAGTAACTCTGACACTCTGCAACTACGCGGCCGCTCCTGCGCGGTTGATGATGCCGAGGATCTCGTCCTCACGCATAATGATGAATTCGTCGCCGTCGAGTTTGATCTCGCTGCCCGAATATTTGCCGAAAAGAACGCGGTCGCCGGCCTTGACGTCCAATGCCTGACGCGAACCGTCTTCTTTATACTTGCCTGCACCGGCAGCGATGACCTCGCCTTCTTGCGGCTTTTCCTTTGCGGTGTCGGGGATGAAAAGCCCGCCGGCCGTCTGGTTTACATTGTCCTCGATGCGCTTGATGATCACGCGATCGTGGAGCGGTGTGATGTTTGTTGCCATAGTCGTTAACTCCTTCTATTTCGTAATTTGATAAAATAGCTGCCTTGAGCAGTCCCTGTTCAAAATCAGAGATTTTAGCAGTCTCGGCTCAAGAGTGCTAGTATATTTTTTCCGGGTTCAAATGTCAAGATGGTGGCCGGTCTTTTAGAAAAGTTGATAACGGTATTGTCAAGTTTATGATCCTTTCCGAGATAAATATCTATCCGATCAAGTCTTTACGTGGAATCTCACTCGAAACCGCCGAGATCGATGATCGCGGCCTTGTAAACGACCGCCGCTGGATGCTCGTCGATGAGAATGACAAGTTCGTTACGCAGCGTGTCCTGCCAAGGCTGGCGTTGATAAACGTTTCGCTCGAAGAAGGCTGCTTGACCGTTGACTGCGACGGCTTTGGCACGCAACGGATCGACCTTTTGCCGACGAATGCCGTTTCACGGCCGGTGACGATCTTTGACAGCATCGTCGAGGCCGAGATCTACGCTGGTGAAGTCAATGAATGGTTCAGCGATGTTCTTGGCACAAAATTGCGGCTGGTGCGTATGCCGCAGACGTCGAGACGTTCGGTCAGCTCGGATTACCGAAAGAGGGCAAGCGATATCGTGAGCTTTGCGGACGGCTATCCGTTCCTGCTTATCGGCGAGGCGTCTCTAACTGACCTCAATCAACGCCTCGACGCTCCGGTCGAGATGAAGCGTTTTAGGCCGAACTTTGTCGTGAAGGGAAGCGAGCCTTACGAAGAGGACCGTTGGAAGGAATTTCGAATCGGGGAGAACATCTTTTACGGCGTGAAACTCAAAGGCCGCTGTGTCGTTACGACGGTCGATCCCGCCAAAGGTGTCTTTGACGGCAAGGATCCACTCAAAACGCTCGCCAAATACCGAACCGGTACGCTCAACGGCAAACGCAACGCATTCTTCGGCCAAAACCTCATCGCTGAAGCTGCGGCCGGCACGGTCAGCGTCGGAGATAGTGTCGAGGTCGTAGTTTACGAAGATCCGCCGGTGACGATGAGCCACCGGCAGATGAACTGAGATAAAGGCTTGAAAACTTTACGGCAGAGCGACGATCTGAAGATCAGAGATCTGGTCGTTTACGGCAACAACACGCGGCTGGAATTGGAACCGCTTGCTCGTGATCGTAAGCACGTATGCCTGGCCGGAAGGAACTCCGTAAAATTCGAACGCACCAAACGAACTAGAAAGAGCCTGATACGTCGTACCGACAGAATCCACGAGAGTGAGGCGTACACCCACGATCCCGCGGCCGTCTTGGGTAACAACGCGGCCGCTGACGGCAACTTCAGCCGCGGTCGGTACTAAGTTGGATTGCCAAAAACCGGGATCGAGACCGTATTCCGGCCCAGGCGCGTCAGATGCCGAACGCATGCCGGCGACGGACTGGCCGATCGTGCCTTCGAGAACGTATGTACCGCCCGAACTTGAAGCTCCGCCGCCGGCAATCACCGATTGTTCAAGTGAATAACTCCCGCCGGTCGCGATCTGTGCGGATGCCGTTATCAAGCCCGCGAATCCCACAAAAGCAAAAACAAAGATCAAGTTTCTAATGAAACGATAAAACATTAGATCTCCTCCTAACCTCATAGACGTAACAAAACAGTTTGCTTCGGGACGCGCGATCAAACCAAGTTTTTCGCGAGCATATAGCCATTTTGCCTTCCTGTCAAGCAAATGTCCTTGACTAGAGAGACTCGCCCGTCAGGATGAAGTATGCGTCGAGGTAGCGTTGCGATGTGGCCTCGGCGATGTTTGCGGGAAGCGGCGGTGCGGGCGGTTGCTTGTCCCAGTCGAGAGTTTCGAGATACTCGCGGACAAATTGTTTGTCGAAGGACGGCTGAGGGTGGCCGGGTTCGTATTTTGCGGCATCCCAGAAACGGGAAGAATCGGGTGTCAGGATCTCGTCGATGAGGAGAATCTCTCCGCCCGGGGCAATTCCAAATTCGAATTTAGTATCGGCGATGATGATGCCCTTTTCCCGAGCGTATTCTGCAGCTTTCGAGTAGAGCTTCATTGACGCGGCTTTTAGCTTTGCAGCAGTTTCGGAGCCGACGGCGGCCTTGAATTCGAGACCCGTAATGTTCTCGTCGTGGCCGGCCGGAGCCTTAGTTGCGGGCGTAAAGATCGGTTCGAGCAGACGATCGCAATGAGCAAGTCCTTTTGGCAGGCTGTGGCCGGAGACGCTGCCGGTCTCTTTATAATCTTTCCAACCTGAACCTTCAAGATACCCGCGAACAACGCATTCGAACGGAATGACCTCGGTCTTTCGAACCAAGCTGCAGCGGCCGGCAAGTCTCGGATCGCTCGCGATCGGTTCCGGCATTTCGGCGGTATTCGCCGTGATCAGATGGTTCGGAATGACAGCGGCGAGCTTTTTGAACCAAAAGGCCGAAAGCTGGGTCAAGACGACACCTTTTTTTTCGATCGGGGTCGGCAGAACACAATCGAATGCGGAAAGCCGATCCGTTGCGACGAGAAGCAGACGCTCTTCGTCAACTTCATATACGTCTCGAACCTTGCCTCGGTGGAGTAATGTTAATCCCGGGATATCGCTGCTTGAAAGGGTTGCCGTTGCGGTCATAGCCGAAAGACTTAATACTACGCCCTTTGCCGGAAAAGGCAAGGCGTGAAGAAAGTTCTGGAAAGTGCCCAGCGTTGAGCATCTTTTAACGACGTTATATTTTTTTGATGACAATTGAGGAATTTTAAGGCATAATTAACGACGGCACCGAAAGGAAGCATTTTCTGTGCTTTCACCACGACGCGCTAGTCTTTCGCACCCCGAATCTGAAATGTTCGCACCGAACTTTCCACCTTTCTTTAGCATTTTTTTGAGATGAGCATCTTTTCTATTTATCGCAGGGCACTCACCATATTTTCTGCCGGTTTATTATTTGCGGCACAGATCTTTGCCTTTCAGGCGGCCAAGCCTGCACCGCTGCCGGACGAAGGCGGCGGGGTTTCTGCCTGGTTCAGCTATTTGCTGCTGGGAGGCGGCCTTATCGGCATAGCGTTCTATCTGTGGAAGCGAAGCCAACAGGCACGGCCGGGGACTCTAGAGGAAGAAGCATCGAACGACGATTCGTGGGATACCGAACACCATGTTGATGTGGACGAGGAGATCGCTTGGTTCAGCAAGTCAAAGAAACCAAAGAAGAAGCCAAAGGTCGTGGGGCCAAAAGCAGAACGTCGGAACGGCGGCGACCGCAGAACAAAAGTAAGACCGCCGAGGGCCGAGAGACCGGTTCTTTCCACAGTTGACTCCGTCACCGCCGCTCGAGCTTACCAGGAAAAGCTTCGTAAGTATCAATTTTCACAGCTGCCGGTCCACTCGTTCATACAAATTACAGAAGCCAGACCATTCGATAAACTTCCGGTCGGTTACGATCCGGATCTTCTGAGTGCGATAGATCAGGCTCACGACGAATTCGAAGAAGAAGAGACGTTTCGTGAGATCGCCGTAAAAGTTCTTGCGAAGTTCAAGACGCGAAACGCGGTCGAAGGGCTTTCGCAGATGGCACTTTATGATCTCTCAGCAAACATCCGCTCAAAAGCAGTGAATGCTCTTGTCGAATTCGATCACGAGGCCGTCTTTGAGACGATATTGCTTGCCTGTGCCGATCCGACGCGCGAAGTGCGTGCTGCGGCGGCGAGAGGGCTTTTCCGCTTGAGTTTTGATAGGGCAGAAGCATGGAAGCGTATAATCAATACGGAAGACAAGTTCAGGATGAGTTTGGCGGCGAAGGCCGCGATCGAATCTGACATTCTGAGCAAGTCCGTAGATCGGTTGGTCCATCAGGATATGAAGATCGCGTACGAGGCGTTTGCTCTGGTCGCCCTCGTGCTGAAGGCCGGTGAAATGCAGCCTCTCCTTGACGCATTTAGGAACTCAAAGGACGATCGCATTCGGATGGCGATTCTGCACGTTGCTGCGGTCGTTGCCGATCCTGAGGCGATCGATGCGTTCAAGGTTCTGAACGATGAGCCTTTTTCAGGCGAGGTCAAAGAAAGGTTAAAGGATCTGGCCGAGATCGCGGACGCTGTCGCCGCGTAAATTTGTCGAAAAGTTACCAAGCGGGCCGCTCTTTCCAATGGGAAATGGCGGCTTTTCTTGTCACCGGCGATCTGTTGTATGATTAAGGTGTGCAATTTCGTCTCATTTCTGAAAATCAGCCCAAGGGCGACCAGCCTGCGGCAATAGAACATCTCGTTGAAGGCCTCGACAACGGAGCCAAAGACCAGGTTTTGCTCGGTATAACGGGCAGCGGAAAGACCTTTACGATCGCGAATGTGATCGAAAAGGTGCAAAGACCGACGCTCGTCCTTGCTCATAACAAGACCCTTGCGGCACAGCTTTATCAGGAATTCAAGACGTTCTTTCCTGAGAACTCGGTCGAGTATTTTGTCTCGTATTACGATTATTACCAGCCCGAAGCATACGTCCCAGCCGCCGATCTTTACATCGAGAAAGAAGCGACGATCAACGACGAGATCGACCGTCTTCGCTTGAGCGCTACGCGTTCGCTGTTCGAGCGGCACGATGTGATCGTTGTCGCCTCGGTCTCGTGCATATACGGTCTTGGTGATCCGGACGCCTATTACGGGATGCTGATGTTCGTGGAGCCGGGAATGAAGATCAAGCGCGACGAGTTTCTGCAGCGCCTCGTCGAACTGCAGTATGAACGGGTGAATGTTGATTTCGAACGCGGTGCGTTCAGAGTTCGCGGCGATATCGTGGAACTCTATCCGAGCTATCAGGATCAAGCGTACAGGATCGAGTTTTGGGGCGACGAGGTCGATTCCGTTTCGACGATAGATCCGCTGCTCGGCGAAGTTTTAGAAAAGCATGAGAATCGCATACCGATCTATCCGAAGACGCACTTTGTGATGTCAAAAAAGACGATCAAGCATGCCGTTCAGACGATCCGTGCGGAGCTCGACGCGCACGAGAAGTTTTTGGTCGAAGAAGGCAAGATCGTCGAAGCACAGCGGCTGCATCAGCGGACGATGTATGACCTTGAGATGATCAAGGAAATGGGCTTTTGCCGCGGAATTGAGAATTATTCGCGTCATCTAACGGGCAAAAAGCCCGGTGAGCCGCCGCCGACCTTGCTCGATTATCTGCCTTCGGACGCAATGATCGTGATCGACGAATCGCACCAGACGGTGCCGCAACTCGGAGCGATGTATAAGGGCGATCAATCGCGAAAAGGCACGCTCGTTGAATACGGTTTTCGCCTGCCTAGCGCCAAGGACAATCGGCCGCTGAACTTTGATGAATTCGAGGCGCGACGCGGGCAGACCATATATGTTTCGGCGACGCCGGGAGCCTGGGAACTCACGCAGACCGAGGGCGAGGTTGTCGAACAGATCATCCGTCCGACCGGCTTGCTCGACCCTGTCGTAGAAGTGCGTCCGGTCAAAGGTCAGATCGACGATCTGCTCGAAGAATGCCGCTCTCGTGCCGAACGAAATGAGCGCGTCCTGGTTACGACGTTGACGAAACGGATGGCTGAGAATCTGAGCGAATATTTTGCTGAGGTCGGCGTGAAGGTCGCGTATCTGCACAGCGATATTCACACGCTCGAACGGATCAAGATCCTTCGCGATCTGCGACGCGGCGAGCACGACGTTCTTGTCGGGATCAATCTTCTAAGAGAAGGCCTCGATCTGCCCGAAGTTTCGCTTGTTGCGATCCTCGATGCGGACAAAGAAGGGTTTTTGAGAAGCGAACGCTCGCTGATTCAGACGATCGGCCGTGCGGCGAGAAATGCGGAAGGCAAGGCGATCCTCTATGCCGACAAGATCACGGATTCGATGAAGCACGCCATGGATGAAACTGCTCGTCGGCGTGCGATACAGGAAGAATACAACCGTGCGAACGGCATTACTCCGAAGACGATCGTAAAGCCCGTCGAAGCGACGCTCGTTACGGCCTACGAGGCGGATTATTTCAAGGTGCCCTTAGAGATCGATAAGTTCGAAGAATATTCGCCAAAGCAGCTTAAAGAGACCATCGCACAGCTCGAAGTCGATATGCGGGCGGCCGCAAAGGATATGAAGTTCGAACAAGCCGCGGAGATTCGTGATCGGCTGCGTTATCTGCGCGAGCGTGAGCTCGAGTACCAATAGACAGTCGGATCAGTCTTATCTGTAAAATCTGCAATATCCGTGTTCAGAGTGGAGCCGGGCGGCACTCGAGCTTTTTTGAACGCGGATCGTTCGGATCAGGCGAATCAAAGCAGATCAGCTTTCTGAAATCAGTCTTATCTGTAAAATCTGCAATATCCGTGTTCAGAGTGGAGCCGGGCGGCACTCGAGCTTTTTTGAACGCGGATCGTTCGGATCAGGCGGATCAACGCAGATCGGCTTTCTGAGATCAGTCTTATCTGCTATATCCGCAATAGCCGCGTTCAGAATGGAGTCCGGCGGGATTCGATGCTTTCTCGAACGCGGATCGTTCGGTTACTAGGCGGACAAATAAGGATAGGCTAGAATTCTCTTACCAGACCAAATGATAGAAGAAGAACTCACGGGACAGATCATCAAGGCATTCTACAAGGTGTACAACACCTTGGGATACGGCTTTCTCAAAAATGTGTATAAGAATGCCATGCCTCTGGAACTTATTGAACATGGCCTCGAGGTTGAAGCTGAAAAGGCAGTTGCTGTGTATTACAAAGAGAAGGTCGTCGGTTCATTCTTTGCCGATCTTGTCGTTAGCTCAAAGGTCATAACTGAACTAAAGGCTAAAGAGGCTCTGATTGAGGCTCATGAAGCGCAGTTGACCAATTACTTGCGAGCTACGGAGATCGAGGTCGGGCTGCTTTTCAATTTTGGAAGAATGCCCGAGTTCAAACGAAAATACTTTTCAAACGATAGGAAGCTTATAAGCGTCGCAGGTTCTATTCCAACCTAGGTTCCGACAGTATTGAAATTCCGCGTTATGCGAACTAAGACACAACCTGACGATATTCAGAACTACCTGACGGATGCCAGCAATATGCCCGGCGGCCACGCCGAGAAGCTGCTCGTGCCAGATTCTGCGGACGATGTCGCATCGGTGCTTCGCGAGGCGAACGCTTCCGGTACTCCGGTTACTCTTTGCGGGGCACGGACGGGCACTGTCGGCGGAGCGGTGCCGTTCGGCGGTGTCGTCTTGTCGCTTGAGAAGCTTGTCGGCATCGAGATCGACCGTGAACAACGCATTGCGACGGTCGGTGCCGGAGTCATCTTGGGCGATCTTCAAAAGGCGGTGGACCGTGAGGGACTTTTTTATCCGCCGGATCCGACAGAATGGAGCTGTCAGATCGGCGGCAACATCGCAACGAACGCCTCGGGTTCGAGGAGTTTTAAGTACGGAGCAACGCGCGAGTATGTGAGAGCGTTGCGTGTCGTGCTCGCGACCGGCGACATCTTGTCGATCAGACGAGGAGAGTTTATCGCGGACCGAGATGGTGTTTTGGCCGTCAGAACGGACAAGGGTGCGGCGATCGAGATTAAAGTGCCGACCTATGAGCGGCCGGACGTTAGGAAGAATGTCAGCGGTTACTATAATGCGAACGGACTCGACGCGGTCGATCTTTTCATCGGCAGCGAAGGAACGCTCGGTGTGATCGTCGAAGCCGAACTCTCGCTTCTTGAAAAGCCGAAAGGTTTCTTCAGCGGCATCGTATTCTTTCCGGATGAGGCGAATCTGCTCGCTTTCGTTGACGAGGTTCGGACCGCATCACGGAAGCACCCAGTCGTTATCGCTCCCGGTTCTGACAAGCGGGCGGACGGGGGCGTTTGCGTTCCGATCGATGCGACGCTGCTTGAGTATTTCGACGCGAACTCCTTGAAACTCATTTCGGAAAAGTTCCCTGAAACGCCGTCAGGAATGGCCGGAGCGATATTCTTTGAGCAGGAAACGACGGCTGAAAATGAGGACGCTCTTCTTGGCTTGTGGAATGAACTCCTCCAGAAGCACAATGCCGCAGATTCCGCGTCGTGGTTCACTACGAACGAGCAGGATCTAGAAAAGATGCGCGAATTTCGCCATGCGCTTCCGGTCACGGTGAATGAACGCGTTGTTCGAAACAAGCAGAAAAAGATCGGGACTGATATGGCAGTTCCGGATGACAAATTTGCAAGCTTTCTTCGCTTCTACAAGGAAATTCTTGAGTCGAGCGGCATCGAATTTGTCGTCTTCGGTCACATCGGAGACTCGCATCTCCATGCAAATCTTCTTCCAAAAAATGAAGAAGAAGCCACGCGTTCGCGCCACATTTATGGTCGCTGTATCGCACAGGCGATAATGCTCGGCGGCTGCGTTTCTGCCGAGCACGGCATCGGAAAATTGAAGCGAAACTATCTCGCCGCAATGATGGGCGAGCGTTATCTTAATGAAATGGCAGAGGTAAAGCGTGCCCTCGATCCCAAGGGAATCCTCGGCCGAGGGAATGTTTTCAGCGAAGCATATTTGACCGCTTAGCGTTAAAGAGAAGGTTTTATGATCAAGGCGATCCTAATGGATTTTAACGGCGTCATCATCGATGACGAGCCGATACAGATGCGGGCGTATCAGTCTGTTCTAAAAGAACATGGTGTTGATCTTACCGAAGAGGATTATTACGATTCGCTCGGAATGGATGACAGGACATTTGTCCGAGCCGCATTCGACCGTGTTGCAAAGACCGTCTCCGACGAAGAATGTTCTGAGATCATTACGTCAAAGACCGCGGCGTGGCGTAAAGAGGTGGATGCGAAACTACCGCTCTTTGACGGCATCGATAATTTCATCGAGAAGATGGCGCACCACTATACGCTTGGCATCGTTAGTATGGCGAACGTCAGCGAGATCGAATACGTACTTGAACGCGCCGACCTGAAGAAGTATTTTTCAACGATCATTTCTTCTGCGGATGTCAAAAAGTGCAAACCCGATCCCGAATCGTACGACCTTGGTTTTCGGAAGATCGACGCGGTTCGAACATCATCGGGACATCTTCCGATGTCGCGGGAAGAATGCGTCGTGATCGAGGACAGTCCGCCGGGAGTCGTCGCGGCGGTGAAGGCCGACCTGCAGGCTCTCGGGGTCACGAACACCGTACCTGCCGAGAAGATGCGCGAGGCCGGTGCAAGAGCTACGGCAAACGATCTGCGCGATTGGTTTCCTGAATCGCTGCGTCTCGTATTTACGACCGAATAGAATATGAGTTCAGACTTTATCTCTCGGGACGATGCGGAGCGGGATCTGCTTTCGGCCGCGACATTCATCGGCGAGCGGATCCACACTGCCGACGGCCAAGCCGAATCGATGTCGGCGGTGGTGCCGCTTTATCTCACACGCGGCGACGTCGATCTTGCCGCCGAATTAGCGAACACTGTCGATGATCCGTTCACACGCGACAAATTGATCGTTTCCGTCGCACAAAAATGCGTTGAGGTCAATGATAACGAGTACGCGCTTCAGCTCGTTGATGCGATCGAAGATGACGGAATGCGGCTTCTCGCCCTAGAGCGTATCGGTATGGCAAAAGCGGCGAGCGGCGACCTCGAACTTGCACGGGAGATCGCCTCTCAAATGACGCAGCCGGATTTTGTCGATGCATCGATCGCCGTTGCCGAAACGGAGAACGGAAGCGTCGAAGAGGCGAAGGCAGCGGTCGGGGCGGTGGAATTCCCGTCGGCGAGAGTTCAGGCCTTTCAGCAGATCGCCGCGAAATGGATCGAACAAAAGAGGCCGGAAGATGTCGCAGCGATACTCGAAGCAAGCCTCGCATCCGCAGATGAGATCGAGCATCGCGAAGAGCAGGTCCGAGCCGTGTGCGACACCGGCAACTTGTTCATCACGGCTGAAAGACGCGATCTCGCGGTTAAGACCTTTCAGAAGGCCCACGACTTTGCGGCAAACGTGGAGAGCGCACACAAGGACTTTTATCTTGGCAGTTCGGCACTCGGCCTGCTCCAATCCGGAAGCAATGATCTTGCCGAGAAAGCACTCGGCGAGATCACGGATAAGACACAGATCGCCGCAACTTTACTCGCCTTTGCGCGTCATTTATCGAATGTTGGAAAGAGCGATGATGCGTTGAATGATCTTGAAGAAGCGTTCGAGATACTAGAAGGCCAGCAGGAGAAAGAAACTCGTGACAGCCGTGCACGAAATTCGATCTGGACGGCGATCGCGGTGCAGTTTGCGGGATTTGGCTATGCAGATCGCGGCATCGAGATCGCAAAAAAGAATATCGATGATCGCGAAGCGGCAAAGGCCATCGGCGAGATCGCACAGATACTTGCAACGACCGGCGATGCGAAAAAGGCCTGTGAGACCGCGCGCATGCAAGAGGAGCATTATGATCAGGCGGAGACTCTGCTCTCCGTCGTTGACACCTTAGCGTTGAAGGGCGAAACGGCTGATATACCATCGATCATCGGCGAAGCCGAAACGATCACGAACATCGTTCCGCAGGTTTCGGCAAAGGCCGATCTGCTTATCGAGATCACGAAGCGTCGGAAGGAGTTTGGTGATGTTGCAACGGCAACAGCGACCGCTGAAGATGCTATCGCTGCGATCTTAGAGATCCGAGACGAGAGCCGCCGGGTTACATCGCTTGCGAGCCTAAGTTCTGCTGTTGCAGACATTTCGACGCTCTCAGAGTCAGCACAGAACGGCCTTGTTCGCTTGATCGCTGCGGCCGAAGCATAACCTAAAGGTCCGACGAGATCAGATCTTCAAAATTATCGCGCCGCCGGATCAGCGACGGCGTACCGTCGAGCTTTATAAGCACGACAGGCGGAAGAAAGCGCGCGTTGTATTGCGAAGCTTGTGCCAACGAATACGCACCGCAGTTAAGAAGAGCCAGGACCTCGCCGGCCTCAACATTTTCCGGAAGTCCGCGATGCTCCGGCAGACGGCCCTCGCCCTCGATATCAAAATAAACATCGCCGCCGTCGCACAAAGGGCCCGCCACCTTGTAGTCGAGATCATGATCGGAATCAGCTCGTTCTGCCGAGATCAAGTGGTAGTACCATTTGTAAGTTTCCATCGAAAGTAGAATGTTGAAGCCCGCATCGGTGAGCAGCCAATGATCGGTTCCGCCGTTGGCTGTCGGCCGAGCCTTGGTGTTACGAACGGTCGTCAGGCAAATTCCCGCATCCGCAATTATGCTGCGGCCCGGCTCGAGCAAAAGCGTAAGGCCGCTCAGCAGAGCTTCTGATCCGGCCTCTTGTGCCGCCCGCTGAACCGCGATCCACGCAGGTTCGATCGCATCTGCAGGCTCGAAATCTGCCGCGAGCATCGCACGCTGTTTCGGATCGAGCCCTGCTGCATCATCCTTCAAATATCTGACCGGAAAGCCGCCGCCAAGGTTTATGTGCCCAAGAGTTTGGCCGGTCTCGTTGAAGATGCGCAAGAGACTCGAAAACAGGGTCTTAAACGCCTCGGCATAAACTTTCGGTTCGGGGTTCTGTGACCCGATGTGCAAATGCACGCCGCAGATATTTATGCGCGGAGAATTGGCGTGCTTGCGGACGGCATCGTAAGCTTCTTCGGGCATCATTCCGAACTTCGATGTAAGAAGCGCCGTCTGCAGACCCGAATGTGTGTCTGAGCTGATCTCCGGAACGAGCCGCAAACTCACATTCGCGCATTTGCCGAGCCTCGCCGCAGTTTCCTCGATAAGCAAGAGTTCGAAAATGGAATCGACCTGGATCGCGTAAATATCGTTCGTAACCGCAAGCTCGAGTTCCCACACTTCTTTGCTCGTACCGTTGAAAATGATCTGCGAGCCGACGAAGCCGGCTTTGAGAGCTTTCCAGAGCTCGCCGCCTGAATTGACCTCGACATCGCAATCGGCATCTTTGACGGCACGCAGAATTCCGAGCGTGGACATCGCCTTCGCTGCATAGCAAAGTTTCAGCGGACACTCGATGACATCGGCGACACGCTTCAGCCGCTCGATGTTTCGGCGGATGCGTCTCTCGCTGAAAACAAAAAGCGGAGAGCCATATTCGCGTACAAGCTCCACGGTATCGACGCCGTCTATATGAAGCCGATGATCATTGGCTTCGAGAAAATTTTCGATCTCCCAGGATTGAGACATACTTATATCTACTGTAACAAAGTCGGCCTACGGCAACTTTCACCCTACTTATTTTATTTTACGAATTGAATGCCCGTTCCTCGCGGATAAGAACCGGGAAGCGAGATCGGCAGGCGGCCGGTGATCGGCTGCAGTCCAAGGATCGAACGAGCGGCGGCACGCTGAAGGCTGGACATATCGCCGTACGCGACAACGTAAGTTTTCATCTCCGGAAAACTGCTGAGAACATACGGATTACCGAAACTTACGCCGACGACCTGCTTGCCGTTCGCGAGAAGTTCACGAAGGATCGCGGCGCCATTCTCAGGCACGCCGACACTGTTCTTCGCACCCGAACGTACGCGTCCGTAAAGTCCGACGACGATGATGTCAGCTTCCGAGACGACGGCACGTGCCGCTTGCGTCTGTTCGGCGAGCGAATTTTCCTGAAGGTAAAATGACGAAGCTCGAAGGCCGCTCGAACGAAGCGTGGAGACGAAAGATGCCATCGTTTCCGGGCCGTCAAAGCCGTTCGAGAGGCCGAGGACGACGATCTTTTTCGAGCGGTCAAGAGGCAAAGCGTTCGCGTCATTACGGACGAGCGTTATCGCCTTGTCGGCGACTTCGTTCGTCAACGCGAGAGATTCGGGGCCCGAAATGATCTGATCCATTGCATCGATATTCGTGATGCGGTTGTCGAAAAGACCGACCGCGGACTTCCACGCAAGGATGCGCCGGACCGAATCATCCAGTCGTTCCTGCGAAATGCGGCCGCTCTTGACCGCCGCGAGCAGACCGGCGATCATCGCGTCCGGGTCGGATGGTTTTTCGAGCAGGTCTGAGCCGGCGAGAAAGGCTCGAACGCCTGCCTCGCCTTGTTCAAAATAGAGTGTCAGACCGCTCATCGACATCGCGTCGGTAACGATCAGACCCTTAAAGCCCATTTCGTTTCTCAGGAGATCGGTCTGGACCTTTTTGGAAAGGGTGGCCGGTATGTACGCCTTTTGTTCGACGATCTCGGCCCCAACTTCGGCATCTCCGCCGCGATAATTCTTGAGCGGCAGAACGATCTCATTATCGATCTGCGGCAGAGCGATGTGCGCGATCATCACTGACGCAACTCCGTCATTGATGGCAGCACGAAATGGCACAAGCTCAGTTTTTTCAAGAGAAGCCAGCGAGTGATCAATGATCGGCAGGCCGCGATGTGAATCAACATCGGTGTCGCCGTGGCCGGGAAAATGTTTTGCTGTCGCAATGGCCTTTTCACTCTGAACACCGTCGATGAATGCCGTGCCGAACTTGGCGACTTCGAGCGGATCTTCACCAAAACTTCTTACGTTTATGACCGGATTTGCAGCATTATTATTAACGTCGAGGACCGGTGCATATACGTGCTGAAAGCCCATCGCACGGGCCTCGCGTCCCGTAATAATGCCGATTCGGCGGGCGTAATCGGTGTTGCTGGTCGCTGCAACGGCCATTGCCCAAGGGAAGTTTACCGCATCGGCAAAACGCATACCGACGCCGGTCTCAGCGTCGAGAGCCATCAGCAAGGGCATCTTTGCGTCGGCCTGCATTCGATTGATGAGGATCGAGGTTTCGTACATCGGAGCACCGAAAAAGATGATGCCGCCGATCTTATTCTCAACGACCTGACGCCTGATCTCCTTGTAGAAAGAGCTGTCGCGGTTCGCAAATTTTGCGTTGATGCCGATCTGGATGAGTTGGCCGACCTTCTCTTCAACAGACATCTTTTTGAGCAGCTTGTCGGCTCGTTTCCAGTCTTTTTCTGAAGGTGCGAACCTATTCCCTCCCTTTTGCGACGCGTGCGCAAAAAGCACTCCATTCAAGAGAAAAGCATAAAGGATGACCGAGCTAAATACTGACTTCATCATTTGATCTCGAACCAAAAACGAGCGAGGCGAGCCACGCAACGATCAACGTAACAAGGCTGCCGATAAGTGCGTACCAAGTCCATGCGATCTTTGTTGCGACGAGGACATAGACCATCAGGCAAATACTTGCGATCATCCCCACAAGGGCGTGCATCTCCTTCGCACGTTTTATCAGCGTGCCGACAAGAAAGACGCCGAGTATCGGGCCGTTTATCAAGGACGCGACGGAAAGAGCAAGAGCCAATGCCGATTCGCCAGACCTCATAAAACCTACCGCGATCAGTATCTGTATGATGCCGACTATCACGGTCAGCCAACCGGCGATCTTTACAAGTTTCTTGTCGTCCGCCCCAGAAGCGAAAGGTTTATAAAGGTCGTTTACTGCCGTTGCCGCAATTGAGTTTAACGAAGAGGACAGTGCCGCCGCAAAGATCGCCGCGACAACAAGGCCCGAGAGCCCCGCGGGCATATGTTCGGTAATGAAATTCGGAAAGACCTGGTCGCCTTTTAAGAAAGGAAATGTCGCCGTGATGCCCGAACCGGCAATGCCCGCCTGCGCGTATTCAGGCGAAGCATACGGAGCGTAAAAGGCGAAGAGCAGGACGCCGATAAACAGGAAACCGATAAATTGTCCGAGCACGACAAGACCGGAAGAAAGCAGTGCGGTCGCGGCAGAAAGCGGCTTGCTCGTACAAAGATAACGCTGTACGAGATACTGATCGGTCCCGTGCGTGGACATCGTAAGAAAGCAGCCGCCGAGCAGTCCGGACCAAAAGGTGTAGGTCTTCGTGATGTCCCATCCAAAGTCGAAAACGCTGAACTTATGAAATTGTTCACCGAGAGCGACGGCACCGGAGAAACCGCCGTTGATGTTCTGGATCAAGACTACCGCGGCCGCGGCCGCGCCGCCGATATAGATAACAAGCTGCACGACCTCGACCCAAATGACCGCTTCCATTCCGCCGTAGAACGTGAAAACTATCATCACAAGGCCGAGCAGAACTATCGAAGCTACGATCACGGTCGCAGGATCTGTGCTCGGGTAGAACGATGCCCACACGGCTGCAAGGACGATCGCTGTCAGGAGCAGGCGAATGCCGTCAGCGATATTTCGCATCACGACGAAAAGCGCAGATGCGAGCATCTTTACACGCCGTCCGAATCTGTCGCCAAGAAGCTGATAAACGGTAAGCAGCTCACCCTTAAAATACAGCGGAATGAAAAGGAGCGAGATGACGATGCGGCCAAGCAGATAGCCGAAAACGAGCTGCAGGAACTGGAAATTCCCGCCTTTTGCGAAAGCGATGCCGGGAACCGAGACGAATGTTATCGTGCTCGTTTCTGTCGCTACGATCGACATCGCGATCGCCCACCATGGGACGCTGCGGTCGCCAACGAAGTAGTCCTCGGTCGTTTCCTGTTTTCCGGAAAAGAGGATCCCGAAGGCGGTGATGCCGATCAGATAGCCGAAGATAATTACGAGATCGAGTATTTGCATTGGCTAAGTTTGCGCAATATCTATTTCGAGAGCATCGCCGATCCGCGCGATCGAAATGTCAGCGGCGGGATATTGAGCGATCTCTTTTGTGTCTGCCGCATAGTGTCCTTGTTTGACGAATACCGTCGTAAGCTTCGACGCCCACTGCTTCTTCATCGCCGTGAGTATTCGCAGTTTGTCGTCGAAAAGAAAGTAATGTTCTGCCGGATATCGACGCTCGATATCGGCCAGTTCCTGCTCTTTGTGGATATAGATGAGCACGTTGTTTTCAACGGCCTCGCCGAGGCCGGAACGCTCGATCTTTCGCGGCTGGAACACAGCATCACCATCGGTCAAGATAACGACCGGCCCAAGCTTTTTGAACCTATCGATCACATCGAGAGAATTCGGGAAAAGGCGATTTGCGAACGGATAATTTATCAGGTAGTTCGACAGCGACAGGAGATGCGATTCGTAAGGAAACTTCGAACGATAACGCTGTAACGCTCCGAGATAGTCGGCGTAGCCGAGTTCGCTGCGCAGTTCTTCAAATATCTGCCAATAGGTCGTGGTCCGGCGTTCGCCGACCTCTTTATTCAGAAATTCACGCAGTGCCGCGGACACGCGGTCGTTATCGAGCAGCGTGTTATCGACGTCAAAGAAGAAAACGAATTTATGCATTCAAGATAGTGTAACAAGGTTGGCTGGTCGCCGTTAGCTTTTTGCCATTTCTATCGCCTTCGGGACGATGTATTTCGTTTCTGCCAGACATCGCTTTGCTTCGTCCATAGAAACGTTTGCCTGTGCCATCACCAACGCAACGCGAAGGTCATCCGCCGCCGCAGCCAGCAATTCCTTAGCCTCAGTTTCAGTTCTTCCGGTTTCGGCAGCTACGATGCGCACGCTCCTTTCGCGAAGTTTATTGTTTGCCGTTCGCATATTCGTCATACGATTGCCAACGACGTAGCCCAAGCGGATCATCGTGACCGTTGAGATCATATTCAGAATGAGTTTCTGCGCCGTTCCGGCCTTCATACGCGTCGAGCCGGCGATCGCTTCGGGACCGACAACCGCAACGATCGCGACATCGGCCGCCTTGGTGATCGGCGAATCGGGATTGCAGGTAATGCACGCCGTGAAGCAGCCGAGCGAGCGTGCATACTCAAGGCCGCCGATCGTGTATGGTGTTCGGCCTGAAGCCGCGATACCGATAAGAGCATCTTTTGAGTTCAGGCCACGGGCCGCAAGATCGACTTCGGCGGATCTCGCGTCGTCCTCGCTTGCTTCGGTCGCTTTGTAGAGAGCGTCAATTCCGCCCGCGATCACGCCCTGCACGAGACCGCTTTCGACTCCGAATGTCGGCGGCAGTTCGCTTGCGTCGAGAACGCCGAGGCGTCCGCTCGTTCCGGTTCCGACGTAAAAAAGGCGTCCGCCATTCTCAAGACGAGCGACGACGGCATCGACCGTGGCCGCGACCTCGGGCAGAGCTTTTTCGACGGCGAATGCGACCTGCTTGTCCTCGCTATTTATAAGCGAAAGGGCATCGAGCGTCGAAACCCTGTCGATGTCGCGTGTCGCTTCGTTTTCAGATTCGGTAATCGAGATCACTTTTGTCTTTCAGCTATGGCCTGCGTCCTGTCCTCAAAGATGGCCCGTCATCGCCGGGCATCGGTTCAACAACGTTACCATTTGTCCGAGCTATCTGGCACGCGGCGTGCGCAGGCAAAAATTTTGGTTTTGTGAGATACGCTTTTGGAGCCTCGGCGTGGATCAATTGCTTCATTCTGTCGGTCAAAAGACTGCCCGCGAGGAAAACGCTGCCGACACATCCGACCGGGAACTTTGCGTCCTTGAGCTGCAGCTTTCTAATTACCGCAGCAGCAGCATTGCCGAGCTCTTCCCCGGCTTCTCTGATGATGGCGAGAGCGACGGCGTCGCCGGCATTTGCCGCCTCGGTTACGAACCGTGAGAAGCCAGCGATCCTACTATTGTCCATTGTCGGTGCGTAGATCGCGCCAATGAGATTCTCGACGTTCGATGCACGAAAATAGTCTGCGGCAAGGTCAGAAAGTGCTGTCGCAGGGCCTCTGCCATCCGATGCCTTTGCGATCCGGTGAAGAGCTTCGCCTGCGATGCCGCGTCCTCCGCCTTCGTCACCTGCGATCGGTCCCCAGCCGCCAGCCATTGCCCGTTGCCCATCGCTATCCATACCAAGACAGATCGAGCCGGTGCCCGCAATAACGACGAGCCCCGCCTTGCCAAGCGTGGTGCCGTAGAGCGCGATCTCGGCGTCGGTTGTCACGATAAGGCGTTTTACGCCAAAGCGTCCCAGAAAGCTGTCGCGGACGCGCCCGCGGATGTCGTATCGCCGCACGCCGGCAAGCCCGAGCGTTGCGGCAACTATATCGCCGCGGGAAATGTTGTTGTCATCGCAGGCCTTGTCGATGGCATACGCGATATTCGAGACCGCCGTTTCAACGCCTACACGCAGCGGATTTGCAGGGCCGCCCGTGCCTTCGGCAACGACACGCCCTTGGCTGCTCATTATCGCGATGGTGCACTTCGTCCCGCCTCCATCAACGCCGAGATATAAATGATATGGGTGGGCTCGTGCTTCTTTTCTCATCTTCTTTCAGCCATCTATTCGGATGCCGCCGAAACGCAAAAAGCACATACATTCTTCGCTAGGCTTGACATATAATCAAATTTAAAGGATTTTATGTAGTCAATAAGCAATCCTGATCGACAAAATTATGGAGATCCGACAGCTCAAAGCCTTTCTAGCTATCGCGGAGGCGAAGACCTTTACGGCGGGCGCTCGACGTGTCAACGTTACGCAGGCGGCCATCTCAATGCAGATACGGCAGTTAGAGGACGAGGTCGGGCTGCCGCTGTTCACCCGAACACCAAGACGTGTGATCTTGACCGAGGCGGGAGAATATCTTCTCGATCGTGCGAGAAAGATCTTGCGTGAGCACGATTCCGCGATCGCCGAGATAGCAGAGGTCGCCGGTGCCGAACACGGACGTCTGCGCATCGGAAGTTCATCATCGAACTTTTCTGCCAACCAACTTCCGAAGATCCTCGGCAAGCTTCGCCGAAGATTTCCGAATGGCGACCTGCACGTAACTTCGGGGACGAGCCAGCTTTTGGTGGACAAGATAATGCACGGCGAGATCGATATCGCCTTCGTAAGTTTGCCGGTCGATAATTCTTCGATCACGACAGACCTTCTGCTTAGCGATGAGATCGTCGCCATCGGGCATCCATCACATCCTTTAGCGAAAGATCGTTACATTTCGGCGGCGTCGTTGGCGGGCGAGAAACTGATCCTTGGCGAACGCGGAGGAAATACGCGGCGGATGATCGACGATTTCTTTAATGCGGCAAATGTTCGGCCGAACGTCATTATGGAACTGTCGCGGCAAGCGGCGATAAACGAAATGGTCGAAGCGAACATGGGCGTCGGGACGGCCGGCGCAAAGACGATCGCCGAGCATGTAAAGCAAAAGAAACTCGTCTCGTGGATGATCGAGGGTGCAGAGATCAATTGGGATCTTGGCTTGGCGAGACTCCGCGGCGGCTATTATTCCCCGATCGCAAAAGAGTTCGTGGCTCTTTGTAAAGCGAACTTTGCCGAAAGGGCGAAAGGACAACGCTCAAAGAAGTAGCGGCCGATATGCAAGCAAGAGTGAGAACAAGATCAAAAGTATTGAACGCGCAATTGAGCTCCGTTTGCCTGTTCTTTTTCGCCACTATCTGTCTGAGTTGGTTCGCAACCGATCTTTCCGCACAGGTGCTGTCAGCCGCGAGTCCGCAGACGGTCGGAATGAACCCCGACAAACTTGCCGAGATCGCTCCGATCGTTAACAAAGCGATCGCTGATAAGGAGCTTCCGGGTGCCGTTGTCTTAATAGGCCACAAAGGCAGGATCGTTTATCGACAAGCCTTTGGGAACCGTGCCCTTGAGCCGGTCGTCGAGAAGATGACGGTGGATACGATCTTCGACCTCGCGAGTTTGACGAAGGTCGTCGCGACAACGACGTCAATTATGAAGCTCGTTGAGGACGGCAAGCTTCGGCTCAACGATACGGTCGGCAAATACTTTCCCGAAATAAAGGACGAGAGGGCGAAACAGGTCACGATCCTTGAGCTTTTGACGCATACCTCCGGATACGCGCCGGACTTTGACCTCAAACAGAAATGGAGCGGCCAAGACGGGATGCTCCAGGCTCTTTACAAAGAGAAACTGCGTGATCTGCCCGGCACGCAATTCGTCTATTCGGACATCAATTTCGAAATACTCGGTGCTCTTGTTCTGAAGCTCTCCGGCAAGCCGTTGGACGACTTTGCGTATGAGAACATTTTCCGACGGGTCGGAATGGACAGGACATTCTTCATCAGACTTCTTCTGCCTAGCTCGAACACCGGCGACGTTGTCTCCGCCGTCGATCTCCCGAGTGCCATCGACCAGCGGATCGCGCCGACGGAGAATATTCGCGGCCAGCAGAGTTATCTTGGCTCGATGTTCGACGGCGACTCGAAAACGGGTGACCGCATTCTCAGAGGTGTTGTTCACGATCCGACGGCGTTCCGGATGGGCGGAGTTGCAGGGCACGCCGGTCTGTTTTCGACCGCAGATGATCTCGCAAAGTTCTGTCAAATGTTGCTGAACGGCGGGACGTACAATGGGAAGCGCGTCCTCTCAAGATCGACGGTCAACAGGATGACCACGCCGCTCGTCGTGTCAGAGGGAGGTGATACACGCGGACTTGGTTGGGATATTGATACGCGGTTCTCGTCGAATCGAGGCGAACTCTTCCCGCTTGGGTCCTTCGGTCATACGGGCTTTACCGGCACGAGCCTCTGGATCGATCCGGTCTCGCAAACCTTCGTTGTCTTCCTCTCGAATCGTGTTCATCCGGACGGCAAAGGCAACGTGACGCCGCTGCGGGCAAAGATCGCAACCCTTGCGGCCGCCGCGGTCGAGGATACGCCGATCGAGAAAGTACGCGAGGCCGAGGCGGAATATCAGGCACAGGTCGCCGCCAAACTGCCGATCTTTAGGCAGAAAGCAGAGTGGATAAAGGCATTCAGCAGATTGGAATATGGCGGCTTGTTTACACCGCAACGGCAACCTGACAAGCTGGTGCTCAACGGGATCGATGTTCTCGAACGCGACGGATTCAAACAGCTTGCGGGCTTGAAGATCGGACTAGTTACGAACCAGACCGGTCGCGACCTTAACGGTGATCTGACGATCGATGTTCTGCATAAAGCTCCGAACGTGAACCTTACGGTGCTCTTTTCACCGGAGCACGGAATCCGCGGCGAACTCGACCAGGAGAAGATCAGCGACACGAAGGACGAGAAGACGGGCCTTCCTATCTATTCGCTCTACGGCGAAACACGACGCCCGACGCCTGAACAGCTGAAGTCACTCGATGCGATCGTTTATGACATTCAAGATGTCGGGACGAGATTCTACACTTACACGGCAACGCTTCGGAACGTGATGGAGGAAGCCGCAAAAGCGGGAAAACCTGTCTTCGTTCTCGATCGCCCAAATCCGATAAATGGTGCAGACGTCGAGGGGCCGATCGCGGATGAAGAAAAACTTTCGTTCATAGCCGCTCACACTGTACCGGTGCGATACGGGATGACGATCGGCGAATTCGCAAAGATGATGAATGCCGAGCGGAAGATCGGTGCCGACCTTCGAGTGATCGAGATGTACGGTTGGAAGCGTTCGATGTGGTTTGATCAGATAGGCCAGACCTGGGTGAATCCATCACCGAATATGCGTTCGCTGACAGAAGCAACGCTTTATCCTGGCATTGGACTGCTGGAGACGACGAATCTTAGTGTCGGACGCGGCACGGACACTCCGTTCGAGGTTGTTGGCTCTCCGTATATAGACGGGCGCAAACTCGCGACAGAACTGAACGGGATGGGGCTCAAAGGCGTTCGGTTCGTGCCGATAAAGTTCACGCCGACCGCGTCTGTCTTCAAGGGTGAGGCGTGCGGCGGCGTGAACGTGATAATTATCGATCGTGGGGTCTTTAATTCCGTCCGTACGGGGCTTGCGATCGCGATCGCACTAAGAAAACTGTACCCGACAGATTGGCAGATAGATCGTTTTGGGCGTCTTCTCGTCAACGCCGAGACGCTCGAGGATCTGAAGCAGGGAACAAGTCTGGATAAACTTGAAAGATCGACGGCACCCTCCTTAAGTGAATTTTTACGTCGGAGAGGGGCTTATTTGCTTTACAAATGAAGTGCTTTAGAGTTATAACTCTTTAGTTTCTCATTTTCGCATTGGCAATTTGTTCGGCTTCGGACCTCTCGTAGTTCGAGGGAAACCGGCCATTAACTGTAATTGAAACGATAACGAAAATTTGAGCAAACCTGATAACACTTAAATGTTGCTTATAGGTTTATTGCTCTGGAGATGACCGCATTCACACAAATCGAGGGTAGAAAAATATGACTAAGAGAGCACTGATTTCGGGCATTATGACCGCTATCGGCATTCTATGCCTAAGCGGGATCATTATCGCCCAGGAGATCACAGGATCGATCGTGGGATCGGTTACCGATAGCAACGGAGCGGCTGTTCCGAATGCGACGGTGACCGTTACTCTTCCATCTCAAGGCGACCGTGTCGTACGAACTGTAACGACTTCGAGTGCCGGTAACTATTCGATTCCGAATCTGCCGGTTGCTTCCTATAAAGTGACCGTTGAGGCGCCAAATTTCAAGAAAGTTGTTAACAGCCAGGTGAAGGTGGATGTTGGCCAACGACGCCAGCTTGATATCACATTGGCTGCTGGGCAGATCGACGAGGTGGTTACTGTTGACGCAGAAAATGTTGTCATTGAGTCGTCAACGCCAACGGCCGGTACGACGATCAGCGGCAATCAGGTGCGTGAACTTTCTATCAACAACAGAAACTTCGTGCAGCTCGTAACGCTCGCTCCGGGCGTGACGTCGAACCTTTCTGATCAGGTCTATGTTGGTACTTCGAATCCGGACGGTCAGGCAAACACGGTTCAGATCTCGGTCAATGGTGCGAGAAGCAGCCAGAATACCTTCACGGTTGACGGAGCCGACATCACCGACCGCGGTTCTAATTTGACGATCCAGGCCTATCCGAGCGTCGATGCGATCGGTGAATTTAAGGTTCTTCGTTCGCTCTATCCGGCAGAATCCGGACGCAGCGGCGGCGGCCAGGTCAACGTTGTTACCCGCAGCGGTACGGACAAGTTTCACGGTTCGTTGTTCGAGTTCGTTCGGAACGAGAAGTTCAATGCGAGCTCGTATCTGAATAACCGTACGCATCCGCTTGGACGCGACGCTGAAGGCAAGGCGATTCGCCCGCCTTTCCGCTACAACAACTATGGATTTACGATCGGCGGCCCGATCTACTTCCTTCGGTTTGGTAACGCGAAACCGGGTGATTCGATGTTCTCGAAAATGCCGCGAACATACTTTTTCTTCTCAGAGGAGCAGAGAAAGGATAGACGTTATCCGACCTTAAGTTCGACGGTTCCGACCGCAGGAATGAAGAACGGCGTCTTCGCGTATCCGATCTGTTTGTCGGGCACGATCTCGGGTTCCACCCGTACCTGTACCCAGATTCTCCCGGCGGGCACGCCATTCTCAACAATGGCGACGATCAATCCTGTTTCGGCGGCGTACCTGTCGAGCATCATCAACTCGATACCGTCACCTAACAACGGCACATACGGCCTTCTTTTCCCGGCGTCCGGTGTCTTCGATTTCCGTCAGGAGATCGTAAAGGTCGATACCGCATTTACGAACAACTGGACAGCCTACTATCGATATCAGAGGGATACTATCCCGACGATCGATCCGAATTCGCTCTTCTCCGGCGGATCGGGTATTCCGGGCGTCTCTACTTCAGAGACCGATTCGCCCGGCCGAGCGCATACGCTTGCGACGACTTGGGTCGTGAACCCGAACTTCATTCTCGATGCGAGATACACATATTCGTACGGTGCTATTCTGAGCCACACGATCGGCACTCTCGCAAAGGAGAACAGTCCGAGCATCAGCATTCCGATGCCGTTCCAGAATAATGACGAGCGTGTTGCTCATATCACAGGAGCCGGTATCAGCAATCTTCAGGCATTCGGCGGGTACGACAACTTCTCAGACAAACATGCTTTCTCCGGAAGCGCCACGTGGGTCGTTGGAAGCCATACGATGAAGTTCGGTGCTGAGTACTCGCGATACCGCAAGGTCGAGAATGCTCTTGGCGGTTCAAACCAGGGCGTATTTAGTGCCTTTAATAACACCACGGCCGCGAGCCCGACCCGCGGATCTGTCTGCGTGAATTCATCGGGTGCGGGAATCACTTGCTCCGGCAATCAGGCCATTGAACAGGCATTTGCGAACTTCCTCTTAGGAACAAATGTAGGGTTTACCCAATCAAAATTTGACCTCAAGGCCGACTTTAGACAGGAAAATTGGGAAGCCTATGCTCAGGATGAATTCAAGATCCGACGTAATCTAACTCTATACTACGGTGTGCGTTACTCTTTCTTTGGTTCGCCCTGGGACAAGAACGGCCATCTCTCGAACTTTGTTCCAGAGCTTTGGAATCCAGCTCAGGCTCCGCTTGTTACCGGTGCGGGCAATCGTGTTGCCGGTTCGGGAAACTACTGCAACGGCATCATTGTCAACGCTCAGAATTTCCAGACCGGCCCTGCGTCATACAACTGTTCGCCGACAAGTTCGCCTTACGGCAAGTACATAGTTAATGCGCCAAAGCGAAACTTTGCTCCGCGGATCGGTATCGCTTGGGATCCATTCGGCGACGGCAAGAACGTTATCCGAACGGGCTATGGCATCTATCATGAGCAGACGCTTGTCGGCACGTTCGAGCAACTCCTGGGTGCGAATCCTCCGTATCAGGAAACAATAACGGTTTCCGGTGTGGATATCAGCAATCCGGTCCCGGGCTCGGCTGCGGTCGTTGCAAGTGCGGCAGCGCCAGGCCTGATCCGCGGCATTCAAACGGATTACAAGACGCCGTATATGCAGCACTGGTCGCTAGATTATCAGCGTCAGATCGACAAGGATACGGTCTTTAGTATCGGTTATTACGGTTCGAAGGGAACGAATCTGATCGGTATCATCGACATCAATAACCTAAGACCGGGTTATGCGTATTCGCAGATGTGTGCAGTTGGCTCGTCCACAACACCGACGGTTGCGTGCCAGGGTACAGATGGTGCGACCGGACTTCCGATTCCGTTCACCTCGGCGGCCTCAGAGTTGATCCTTGACCAGATTCGCCCGTTTCGCGGTTGGAAAGGTATCGGCATCATCGCCCCGCGGTTCAGCTCGAACTATCACAGCCTTCAGGTCTCAGGAACTCGTCGGCTTGGTGCAAATTCACAGGCAAGTATCGCCTACACCTGGTCGAAGAATCTGACCAATAGCCAGACCGACCGATCGTCGGCTCCGATGGACACCTACAACATCGATGCCGAATGGGGGCGAGCAGCTCTTGATCGCAGGCACGTGTTTACTGGCAGCTACGTTTACGAGTTGCCGTTCTTCGATAAGCGTCATGACTTTACCGGGATGGTCCTTGGCGGCTGGCAGGTATCGGGTATTGTGACCTATCAGACGGGCATTCCCTTCACTGCCACGTACTCTGCATACGATCCTGCGGGTATCGGCTTTCTGAATTCTGCTTCACCGGCAGGCGGACGTCCATATCTTTATGGGAATCCGAATGAAGGCGGGGCACATACGTTTGACCAGTGGTTCAACACCTCGGTCTTCCAAAATTCGGTGCCGACTGGTGCAGCGGCCGTTCCGGGAAATGCCGGTCGCGGCATCATCAACGGACCGCGCACGTTCCGTATCGATTTCACGCTCGTGAAGAACTTCAACTTTACGGAAACGATGCGGCTGCAGTTGAGGGGCGAAATGTTCAACGCTTTGAATACGACGAACTTTACGACCTTCGGAACGGCGGCTTCAACGACCTCGAGCTTTGGACGCATAACGGGCGTTCGTGATCCGAGGACGATGCAGTTCGGTATCAAGTTCCTGTTCTAGGAACTTGATAGAGAAGGTGTTTTGCCCCGTGGAGTCTTTTTCTTGACTGAGAAAGGCTCCACGGGCTTAAATTTTTGCGATACTTGTGTTGAATGACCATTCGTTTGCCAGGCTTTATCGATATCCACAACCATGGTGCCGTCGGCGTTGACGTAAATTCTGCCGCGGCCGATGATCTCTTGCAGGTGAGCGAGTTTCTTGCGACACAAGGCGTCGCGGGATGGCTGCCGACGCTTGTGCCGGATTCGAACGAAGTGTATCGGAGCGTGATAGATGCGATCGACGAGGCGGTCGAGAGACAAAAGCAGGTCTCTACACCGCAAGCGCGAATACTCGGCGTACACTACGAAGGTGTCTTTGCCAACGAGAAAATGTGCGGAGCGCTGAGGCCTGAATATTTCAAGAGGTTTACCGGCCGTGAACTCGATGAGCTCCCAACGCCGCAGAATGGAGCAAAGATGATGACACTCGCTCCTGAGGTCGAGGGCGGCATTGAGTTGGTCCGCGAACTTACCGGACGCGGGTGGATCGCGTCGATCGGGCATACACATGCTGATGTTGCGACCTTGAGAGCGGCCCTAGATGCCGGTGCGAAGCACCTGACACATTTTTTCAACGCAATGAGCGGTATTCATCACCGTGAAATGGGTGTCGCCGGTTGGGGTTTAACAGAAGGCCGTGTGACGTTCGATATCATTGCAGACGGCAAGCATATTGCACCCGAAATGGTTGCTTTCGCATGCCGGACAAAAGGTGTCGAGTCCGTCTCCTTGATAAGCGATTCTGTCGCGCCGACCGGGCAAGGCGACGGAAGTTTTGAACTCTGGGGCGAGCGGATCGCGGTTGTGAACGGAACGACACAGAACGAACGCGGCAGCATCGCGGGGTCCGTCATCACGATGCTAGACGCCGTCAGGAAGATGCTGCGTTGGGGGTTCTCGGTTGATGAGGTCGCGATGATGGCGAGCCGCAATCCTGCACGCCTCCTTGAGATCGAGTTGCTTGATTCGGATGTCATTGAGTTGACCGACGATCTTGAGGTCGCTCGAATCGCAGTCGGGTAGTTGAATGAAAGAAACGGCTGCCTGGAAGTTTGCCTTCCGAGCAGCCGTCTTCCTTAAGCGGAGCGGGCTATTGCTTTGGCGTTGCTTCCTCGGTCTTTTCAACCTTCTTCATCATTCGGCGTTCATGTTTCACCGAACGCAATTCTGTCGCCTTAGCCTTCTGGGCGTCGGTCAAAACCGCCCAAACCTGGGATTTCGCCCTTTCACGCTCGACGATCATATTTGCCATGATCGCGGCCTGCTCGTTCGCAAGCTGACGCGTTGAGCCCTCATCAAATACATTCTTGTTGAGGTCAGCGAATTTTTGCCGATTTGCCTTCATATCGGCCATAAGAGGTTTCATCGCCTCACGGCTCGCATCGAAGATCGCCTTGACCTTCGCCTGCTGATCTTCGGTCAGATCAAGGCCTCGAAGGTTAAGGCCCCAGCCCATTCCCATTCCATTTCCGCCGCGTCCGTGCTTCATTCCGGTAAATGTCTTACCGTCCTTTGCGGTCCGAACCTGGCTTATTCCAATAATTGCACCGGTTGCGACGACCGCGACCGCTATTAGACTAAAAATTGCCTTTTTCATCTTAGTATTTTGCTCCTTACCTGAACCAAATAACGTGCTTTCACCGCCCGGAAAGCGTCGGGTTATGTCTCATTAGACGAATTCCGGGGGCGTTTGGCCTTTAAGGTTGTGTTTGGATTCGTAAAGAATTGTAAAACCCGCCCAATCGGGCCAAAAGATGACGTAGAATGAGGCAATGAATAAAGTGCTGATCATCGATGATGATGAAGAGCTCTGCGAATTGGTGAGCGAATATTTGAGTGTCGAAGGATTCGACGTCGAATCTGTAAATGACGGAGAGACCGGCTTGGAGAAAGCGTTATCCGGCGACTATGAAATGGCGATCCTCGATGTGATGCTTCCAAAGATGGACGGTTTCGAGGTGCTTCGAAATTTAAGGAAAGAATCGAAACTCCCGGTCATAATGCTGACGGCTCGGGGTGATGATATGGAGCGGATCGTTGGGCTCGAGATCGGCGCGGATGACTATCTGGCAAAGCCGTTCAACCCACGCGAACTTACAGCCAGGCTGCGTGCCATTCTTCGTCGGACCGCGGAGCCCGTGAGCTCCGAGCAGGTTGGAGAAACGGTTGAGATCGATGATATCTCGATCTCAACGAGTTCGCGCGTTGCTATGCTGGCCGGCGACGCGTTGAATCTAACGTCCGTTGAGTTTGAACTGCTCTTTGAACTTCTTAAGAATGCTGGAAAGGTCGTGCGAAAGGAAGAGCTGAGCGAGTCCGTCCTCGATCGGAAACTTTCACCGTTTGACCGCAGCCTCGATATGCACATCAGCAATCTTCGCAAGAAATTAGGCAACCGCGGCGATGGCAGCGTTCGCATTAAGACGATCAGGTCGGTCGGCTATATTTATACCGTTGTATGAAGCTTTTCTTAAAGATATTCCTTTGGTTCCTCGTCGCGGTGACGCTGATGTTCCTCGTGATCATGTTCATCACGCGTACATTCCAGATGCAGCCCGCGTACAGCCGCTGGCAGCGTTCGGCGAAACATCAGCTGGTTTTTTACAAGAACATCACGGAGCAGATCGAAGTCGGAAGCGGTGACGAGGGAATGTTCAAGTTCCTTACTCGGCTAAGAGAGAACGGCTCGATCCGCGATGTTGAGTTGTCCGGGGTCGATGGAAGAAGACTGTTCGGTGATGGACCGGAAAATTATTCGGAGGTGATCGCGCTTAGCAGCGGTTCGAACGAACCAGAGATCGTTGATCGAGAAGGCGAGCCGGCTATGGGTGCAGTCCCCATCGACCTCAAAGACGGAAAGAAGGCCTTTCTGGTGATCCAATGGGAGACGCCGCGAATACCATCCTTATTCTTTGACTCGTGGGTAGGGAATTTACGGCTCGCCGGATTATTGGCCTCGGCGGTCCTGGTTTGCTCGCTGCTTGCTGCATATCTAACGTCGCCGATCAGGAAGTTAAGGAAAGCGACCCAACGCTTGGCTGCGGGCGAGCTTAGCACTCGTGTCAAGCCGCAGCTTCCGCGACGCCGCGATGAACTCGCTGATCTTGCGCGCGATTTCGACGAAATGGCGGAACGGATCGAGTCGCTTATCACATCACAAGAGCGGTTGACGCGTGACGTGTCGCATGAACTGCGGTCGCCGCTAGCGAGGATGAATGTTGCTTTGGAGCTTGCGAAGCAGCGGTCTGGGCCGGAACTCCAGCCGATTCTCGCGAGGATCGAGAACGAGTCTGAACGGCTCAACGAGATGATCTCCCGAATACTCACGCTTTCGAAGCTTGAAAGCGGCGCTTTCGATGAGTTTCGGGGCGAAGATCTCGACCTTACCGAGCTTGTCCAGGAAGTGGTCGAGGATGCGGATTTTGAGGCAAAGGCAAAAGGCAAAGCTGTCGAACTTGTGTGGTCGGACAACTGCACAATGGTCGGCAACGATCATCTTCTCCGCAGTGCGATCGAGAACGTTGTTCGCAACGCTGTGAAATACACGGACGACGGTACAAGCGTGCGCGTGTCGGTCATTTCTGATAATGGCACGGCGAAAATATTGATCGGAGACCGTGGCGGCGGCGTTCCGGATGCCGAGCTGAAAAATCTGTTCATCCCGTTTTACCGACTTGGCGAGGCGAGAGATCGAAAGACCGGCGGCACTGGTCTGGGGCTTGCGATCGCTAGGCGAGCTGTCGTCGCTCACAAGGGCACGATCAGTGCCCGTAACGTGAGCGGCGGGCTCGAGGTCGAGATCGTCCTAAATTGTTCGAAGAATGGCGAGGCGGCCGCTCACTAGAGAGCGCCGCCTTTTCGCCCGCGTCATATCATCCG
Organism: Pyrinomonadaceae bacterium; assembly: GCA_019694355.1. Taxonomy (GTDB): domain Bacteria; phylum Acidobacteriota; class Blastocatellia; order Pyrinomonadales; family Pyrinomonadaceae; genus OLB17. The sequence goes on from JAIBCB010000001.1 coordinate 94,898, forward strand.
AGCCGAGCATTTATGAATGATCGGATCCCAAATATCACAAACAAAAGACAGAGCAGCGCCATCGCAAGTTGCGATAGATGAGCGGCCGATGCCGTAAATCCGTCAAATTTCGAGATCAGACGCCAGGCCGGCACAACAAAGCCGATCAATCCAACGAGCATTGCGACATGCATAAAATGCTTTCGCGCACCTTCGCTTCGCTGGCCTAGATAGCCGAGGATCATCAACACAAGCCCGAACGCTGCCGGGATCAAAGCCGTAAAGCTCGCGTTTCCCTGGATCATTCCATAGGCATAGCCAACGATGCCCACGAGAACGAGCAGCCTGCCAAACCAAATAGACAATGAAGTCATAATAAAAAAATCTCCAATTTTCTATCAGCCGAAGAGACTCTCCGCTACGGCTTCGAGGCCGCATCGATAGCTTTCAATAGCTTGGCGGCCATCGCAGCATCCATTTTTAGGAGCTGAGTGTACTGGCCGCGGGCATTCGAAAGATCGTTTTGAGCGATATAGGCGAGGCCCATCCCGTACATGGCCGAAACTCTTTTTGGATCGAGCACAAGAGCCTTTCTGTAATAGTCGATCGCGGCCTGATAGCTCCTCAAGTTGTACTGCGTGTCGCCAATATAAAGAGCTGCCGTGGCCCACGAAGGGTTAAGTTCAAAGGCTCTTTTATAGTATTGAAGAGCTCCGAGATAATCTTTGCCGTTGTACGCAAGGTTGCCAAGTCCAAGCTGAGGATCCGGATTTGTCGGGTCAAGCCGGACAGCCTCTTTATATCTCGCGAGCGCATCGGCATCGCGTTTTTGACCTTCGTAAATAAACCCGAGTTCATAGTTCGTGAGAGCTGAATTCGGATCGAGTTGCAGGGCCTTAAGCAGGGCGGTTTCAGCATCCTTTTCATTATCGGAGCGGCGATAGCTCATTCCAAGAAAAAGAAAGGCCTTCGTGTATGTCGGGTCAAGACGCGTAGCTGTCGAAAGAGCCCCGATCGCGGACGAATAGAGCTGACTATTGTAATGGGCGATCCCGAGTTCGTAATAGCCCCAAGCTCTATTTGGCTGCAATTCGATCGCCCGTTTGTATTGAGCGACAGCGTCATCATACCGTTTCAGATAATCGAGCGAATTGCCGAGATAGACAACAGCTTCGTAGTAATCAGGCTTTAGCCTAACCGCCTCACGGAACGAATCTCCGGCGCGAGAATAGTCCTCTGCGAAGTAAAAGCAGTTACCAAGGTAGTAGTACGCGTTCGCGGTCGGTTTGAGGTTGATTGCTTCCTGAAGAGCACCTTTCGCCTCGGTGTACCGTTTGAGGTTGTAATACGAAAGACCGACGTTATAGGTAGCTTCGGGGACGCTATATCCCAATGCCGCCGCTTGCCTAAAGCCTGAAATGGCCTGTTCGTAACGTTTGGCGTCGAAGTCCGACATAGCTTGGTCGAACGCTGTTTTGCCGGACTGTCCAAACGCGGAGATCGACAGCAGGAGAATAAATGGGAGCGACAATTGAAGTACTTTAGCGATTTTCATTTTGTTCTCCTAGATCTTTGGCATCTTGCCTAAACAGAAAGGTGCTACTTTTGGATCGGCAGTATGACCGCGGAGTCGCTTCGCCCACCGAAATAAATACGCTGTGTGGCCTTTCGGAAATCGGCGGTTGTTGCCTTGAAGTTATTTGCGACAAACTGCTGTGGACTGCGTGCCACGAGCGGGAACCACGTGCTCTGCACCTGCACCATTATCCGATGGCCTTTCTTGAACGTGTGCGTAATTCCCGGCATCGTGAAGCCTAGGTACGTAACTTTGTTCGGAACAAGTGGTACGCCTTTTTCGAATCCCTCGCGGAACCTAGCCGGCATAGGCTCACCGCGCAGAAGCATCTGATAACCGCCCGGTTGGAATACTGAAAATGCGGAATTCTCCGGCGGTTTCTTGCCTTCTGGGAATTTGTAATCATCCGGGAAAACATCGATCAGCTTTACGATAAAATCGGAATCCGTGCCGGAAGATGAAAGGTAAAGCGACGGTTTTATGTCGCCCGCAACTGTTATGTCTGACTCAAGCGGTGCCGTTTCATAAACTAAAACATCAGGTCTTGTCGAAGCAAATCGCTGATCCTCGGTCATATAGTCACGCGGGTAATTCAGCGTGATCTTTTGCGTGTAAGGAACCGGCTTCATTGGGTCCGACACGTATTCGTTGTATCCGACGGAAGTCGGCCGAGTGAACGAAAGCCCGCCGCCCTTCGTGAAATAGAGTGCAGTGTCGATACTACTTGTTGGCTCAAATTCGTTGAACGATCTCCATACGTTCGATCCGGTGTCGAACACATTCACCTCCTTCAGATTTGAGATGTCGCCTTTATCCTTCAGGAAATGGTTGAAGAATGGAAGCTCCATATTCACACGATAGTACTCAGATGTTTCCGAACCGAAATATGCGGTTCCGAGCCATTCACCCTCCGAACGGGCCCATCCACCATGAAACCACGGCCCGACAACAAGAATGTTGAAAATGCCGGGATTCTGCTTTTCTATGTGGCGATAGGTGTTGAGTGCACCGTAAAGATCTTCGTTGTCATACCAGCCGCCAACTGTCATCGTCGCACAGCCGACCTTATTCAGATGAGTTAGAACGTTGCGGTCTTTCCAATACTGATCGTAGTTTGGGTGATCCTGCATATCGTCCCAATAAGGCTGACGTACTCCAAGGCCCGCAACAAAACTATCAGCAACCTCTTGGAGTCCGCCGAGTTTTAGGAAGTAATCATAACCGTCCTGTGTATCGCGTCCCTTCCACTGCTTCATATAAGTGAAGCTGTCCGAAGGGGTCGTGAAAGGTTGGAAGAACCGATAGAAGGAATAGTTCTGGGCAAGGAATAGAGCCCCGTTGTGGTGCATATCGTCGCCGTGGTACCAATCACTGACGGGTGCCTGCGGCGAACACGCCTTTAACGCGGGATGAGAGTTGATCGAACCTGCCGACGTGTAATATCCCGGGTACGAGATGCCGTAAGTGCCGACGCGGCCATTGTTGTTATCAACGTTCTTGATCAGCCAATCGATCGTGTCGTACGTGTCGGTCGATTCGTCGAACTTTGCCTTTCCATACTGTGCGACCTCCGGGCGAACGTCAACAAATGTGCCCTCGCTCATCCAGCGGCCGCGAACGTCCTGATACACAAAGATGTAACCTTCACGAGCGAATTGATAATCGGGGCCAAGCGAGGTCTTGAACTTGTCCGGGCCATAAGGAGCGACGCTGTAAGGCGTTCGGCTCATCATGATCGGATATTTCTGCGACTTATCTTTCGGTTCGTAGATCGACGTAAATAGTTTTACGCCGTCACGCATCGGTATTTGAACCTCGCGTTTTGTGTAGTGTTCTTTGATATAAACAGCAAGCTCATCGACCTTCGGTGCCGGTGCCTGCCCAAAGGTCACGAGGGTAAATGCAAACACTAAGACGAAAAGAACGGTCGCTTTCATTTCTTTGATTCTCCTTAAGAATAGACTTGTTTGATTACAAGCAATTTTCGCTCATTATTGAGCAGAAAACAATATTGCCGCCGAACGGTCGCCTAAAGACGGACTTTCCAGGCAGTGCCTATCACGTTCAGGTCGCCCGGACGCGAATAGCCATCGTTCTGACGTGTGAAGAACAAATCCAACGACAGCTGTTTTGAGAATGAATGTGAGATACCGGCGGTAAAGCGGGTTCGACTCCATTTTCGAAGCTTAGAATCGTAGAACGCCTCCGCTGACGCAAACACTTTCGTGTTTTTGATCCATTTCTCCGGAAGGCTGCGATCGATCCCGATCAGCGGCCGATAACGCCATGAATTTCCCGACGTCTGCATTCGATATTCGTAGGTGCTTCGATGTGTCAGACCGTACTTCTTACTGATCGGAATACGATAAGCGGCGGCGATGTCGAATTGATGTTCTCGCGAATATTTGCCCGTTCTTGGGTTGCGCGAATTGACCTGCCAATAAAACGGCGTGATCGACAAACCTTTCTTCGGCTTGAATGAGAAGCCGAACAGCACACGGTTCTCAGCAAATTTTGTAACGTTGCTGCCGAACCTCAGCGAAAGTTTGGTCACGAAGTCTACTTTTTTTGAGAGCGGCACGGTAAGCTGCAGGTCGTTCCAAGACTGTGTGTCGGAGCGATCAGGTGCGGATTGTGCAACCGCCGCGATCGAAAACGCGAGGAATAGGGCGATTATGAGAATAAGCTTCATCAATAAATTGGACGGTGTACGTCAGCCCGCTTTCGGCACACGCACTTTGATCGCGTTCGGAACGCATTCATAAACAGCCGGCAGACGGCCAGGCAACTCGCCGTCAGTTTCGAGCCGGATCTCTGCTGTCGGGTCGAAAGCCGCGACCTCGATCTTTCGGGCGAGCCGATGATCGACCTCATCAAGGGCGAGATGCGTTCCGCGATAAAGAGTGATCCCGCGGGCAACGACCTTTGCGGCCGAGATCGCTCCGATATTCACGAGATCGAGCATGCCGTCGGTGAGGCTTGCATCCGGTGCGATCATCATTCCGCCGCCGAAGTATCGAGCGTTCGCAATGCAGAAGTTTATCGACTGAAGCTGCATCTCGTCGCCGTCATCTATCCGCACGCGAAGGATGAACGGTTCGAGGTCAGCGATCTCTCGCAAGGTCGAGGCGGCAAAATTCGCTTGTCCGCGAAGGTGCTTCGTTGGAAGCCAATCAAAAACCTTTGTGTCTTTGACCCGGTCGATTATCGACGCCGCAAGTCCGACCGAAGAGACGTTCAAAAAAAAGCGTGAGACCTCTTCGCCGTCATTGTCGGAGAAAGTTACTTTGCCCGCATCGATGCGTTTCGCAGAGCCTTCTCGCAGAGCCCTCGCAGCCTCGCGAGGTTCATTCGGCATACTGAGCGAACGGCGGAAGTCGCCGCCGGTTCCTGAAGGAAGGATTCCGAGTTCCGCATCTGCATCCGATCGGATGATGCCGTTTGCGACCTCATTGATCGTACCGTCGCCGCCGCATGCAATGATGAACGCACGTCCTTCATTTGCTGCTCGTTCAGCGATCGCCGTGGCATCCCCGGGACCTTTTGTAAACGACGCTGAATACGGGCCGAAATGAGTGCGGAGTTCGCTTGCGGTCGCCGCCCAAGCCTCTCTCGTTGACCCGGCGGCCGACTTTGGATTAACGATCACGAGGGGAAGCTTTGAGTTTTGTTCAGGTCGCTCTTTGCTCATTGGGGGCTGAAGGCTCCGGTGCTTTCACAATTATCATCCCTTTATCTCTAAAGCACAAAATGGAGCAGCCGCACCGGAATAGTGACGGCTGCTCGACGTTCGGAACTCAGTTTCGATCATTCCGCTGAATGGCTGACATATGGGAACAAGGACGGAGTCGTTTTTCCGAATGGAACTTTCGTTGGAGCGACCTTCATAAATGCCTCGATGTCCTCCATCTTTCGAGGCAGCGCCTTAGAGAGCCAATCGATGCCGGTCGGGGTTACGAGAACATCATCCTCGATCCGCACGCCGATATTCTTATACTTCTCAAATGCCGGGAGAACCTTGGCCTTGAATGCCTGTGCCTTTGGCGTATTCGGAAGGTAATCCAGAGCGTCGGCACGAATATAGATGCCGGGCTCAAGCGTGAAGACCATTCCGGGAGCAAGCGGTTTTTGGTAGCTTCCGACGTCGTGAACGTTCATGCCGATCCAATGCCCAAGCCCGTGCATATACCAAACGCGATATTCGGCCGAATCCTTGTCAGTAATGAGTCCGAGTTTGAATAGGCCTTCCCGAATGACCTTGTCGGCCGCAGCACTCGCCTCGGCAAACGTCGAACCCGGCTTAACTGTCTTTGCGGCGGCCTCTTGCGCGTCATAAACGATCTGATAAATGTCAGCCTGTTCTTTTGTGAACTTTCCGTTCACGGGAAATGTTCGCGTGATGTCGGCAGAGTAATGGCTGTATTCGGCGGCCGCATCGATCAGCATCAGTTGGCCGGCCTTCACAGGCGACTGAGACTCTTCGTAATGCAAGGTCGTTGCATTCGGGCCGCATCCAACTATCGAAGGATAGCCCCAGTAATCTGCATTACGTCGCTTGAAGACATACTCAAGCTCGGCCTGAACTTCATACTCCCAACTTGCTCGTCCAACTGTCGCCCAGGCACGCATATGGCCCTCGATCGAGATATCGATCGCATGCTGAAGAAGCTTCAGCTCGTACGGACTTTTGATCTGGCGAAGGTCGTCGAATATTGGACGTGCATTGACCGTTCTTCCGGTTGCGAGCGTCGATGCAAACTCAGATTCTCGGCGGTATTCACGTTTGCCTTCCGAATCCTGCTCACCGTCCGGCAAAAGAAGATAGATCCGCTCGCTCGATGAAGGAGTTTTTGCAAGAGTTTGCAGGTATTCGTTGAATTTAGTCGCATCGACGATGGTATTGATCCCTGAAATGCGTTTTGCATCCTCGATCGAATAGCGTTTTCCGTTCCACGTTTCGAACTGAGGATTTCGCTTCGGCAAAAATACAGTTTCAGAGACCGCACCATTCTTTTTCTCGATCACAAGGCTGATGTTCTGTTCTTTCAGCTCGGTCAAATAGAAAAGGTCGTTCTCCTGACGAAAGACATAATCGACATCGCCGGTGTAGAGCTTCGGCTCGGCACTGAATAAGACGAGGACGCTGTTGTCCTGCATCTGTGCAGCGACCTGAGCGCGACGCTTCGCAAGTTCCGTCTGCCGTTCTCTGTCAGAGAAGACGGGTGCGGGCGGTGTCGCGATCGGCACCTTCGGTGCCTGCGCGTATGCCGAAAATGTAAGGGAGATCAGGATCAAAAATAGAACTGTAGCTTTCATTGAGTCACCTCGAACGATATATCTTTTGTCGCTGTGTTGCCGAAGCGATCAGCCGCAGCGACACGTAACGAATATTTCCCTGGAACTATGCTCGTAAGATCGATCACATTTTCTTCGGCCGCATCGCCGTGGATACGATTCGACACAACATAGATAAAACGCGTTGTGCCGGTCGCTCCGGAATAACTGTCTTTCGCATAAACAAGCGGCACGGAAGACGGCGGCGGCAAAAGGTCAAACTTAAGTGTCCAATTTACGTCAGCCATCGGCGTTCCATCAGCTTTGATCAACTGCCATCCGAGCTTATAGAGCCCAAGTTTGCGGCGATCCGGATTGCCGTCCATCCGATCAAAGGCCTCAGCAGTAAGGCGTATCTTTCCGGCAAACTGAATACGGCTGAGGCGCGAGTTTGTTTCAATTTCGTGTCCGTCGATCGACAGATGAACACTTTCGATGACCGGAGCGATACTGTCCGATACGTTCGGCAGCACAAGCGCGTCAAGAGCGTTCATTTCATAGCCGCTCCTACCCGCGACAAGATGAACGTGGTTCATTGGATTAAGCGTACCGATCGGCTCGCCTGCCGAAAATTTAGCACCTCTCGGAATACGCACATCGATCAGCCTTCCGGCAGCGTCTTTCGAGAACAAGAATCGGGGGTCACCGAATGTCGTCCCGTTCGCATTTCGGCCAAGACGAAGGTGGATGTAGCCAAGCTGCGGCATTCGAACGAGTTCTCGCAGCGTACCGAAATTATCCGCGGCGATCGGTTCAAGCACCTTCTCATCGCGTACAATTCGGGCGGTTTCGCCATAACCTCCGGCAATGTCTAGGCCATTGTGAAAATGAAGTATATCTGTCGGCTCTCCCGTTACTTTTCCGCGGATCTCTCCGAACGTACCTGCGATGTCGCGTTTTTGATCCGGCGGATCGTAAGGCCAGCGAGCCGGGCCGACCGCCTTGAATTCGTCGGGCGTCGGATGGAGTTTCGCCGCTTCTTCGGGTGAGATCGGTGCCTCGCTTGCCGTCGAGTCCGCGACGCGGACAACACGATTATCGCTGTCAGCGACAAAGATACGGCCGTTCTTATCGACAGCGATCCCCGAAATACGGTTGAAGCGGGCCGTATTTAGCTTTCCATCTCGAAGGCCTCGGCCCTCATCGTTGAGGGTGCGAATTCGAGGGACAGCACCGCCAACATATCGCAGCGTGCTGCGGTCCGCGACAAAAAGTTCGTCATTCGGGCCGACAGCAATACCAACAGGACGGTAAAACGACGCCGCGGATAATGTGGAATTTGCCGACTGCTCGTTGCCTCCGCCGGCGAGCGTCCACGCGGATCCGTCGTTCTCGACCGCACGTATTCGGCCGTTGCCTGTGTCGGCGACCAAAAGCAGATCCTTCCAAACAGCGAGGCTTGTTGGCGTATCGAATTGAGCTGCCGCACCATCCGCGAAGCCTTTAGTTGACCCCGAAAGCGTGCGGACCGCTCCACTTTCGATCACGCGAATTCGGTCGTTGTACGAGTCGGCGACGAAGATGCGGCCGTCTTTGCCAACTGCGACGCCGATCGGTCCGCGGAAGCGGGCTTCGGTGGCGGCACCATCGTTGTCACCTGCCTCACCGATGATTCCCGCGATAACTTTGCTTACACCGCCCGAGTCGATAGATCGGATAGTATTAGAGCCGGTGTCGGCAACGATAAGGCTGCCATCAGGAAGGAACGCGAGCTGTGACGGTGTGTTCAATCCCGATGCGAACACAGCAGATCTGCCCTGTTGGTCGATCTTCCAAATACAGTCTTTTTTGCCGTCGGAGACATATATTTGACCATCTCGAACCGCAATACCGAACGGCTCTCCAAATGATCCGTCGCGTCCCGCATAGGTCGTGACGGTGGTTGGAAATTTAGCTGAATGACCACCAAGGCCGCAGCTTAAGGCCGCAAGCCCAAGTAAAATAATGGTCAAAATTAGCAGGGACCTAGACAAAATTCGGACCTGTGTGCCGGCTGAATTTCAAAAGTGATATTTGAGACCCGGAGATGTTAATATTAGCCTGCACACTAATTTGCATCAACTTTTTGGAGGATAATATGTTTTCTCTCGATCAATTATTGGGACAGGACCGTGGAAACGAAGCTGTCGATCAAATAAGCCAGAGCGTCGGTGCCGAGCCGTCGCTTGTAAATTCAGCGATCTCAATGGCACTTCCGGCGATATTGAATGGACTCGCAAATAATGCTTCTACGCCTCAGGGGGCGGAAAGCCTGAATAATGCACTCGACCGCGATCATTCTTCCGGCGGTATTCTGGACAATCTTGGCGGCCTTGCCGGAGCGATCTTCGGCGGCGGCCAGCAGCAGGCACCGCCGCCCGCGGCAGACGGCAGCGGAATCCTTGGCCATATTTTTGGTAATTCGCAGAATGCCGTTGCTCAGGATGTGAGTCAAAAAACAGGGCTGAATGTCGGGCAGGTCGCACAGATCTTGATGATGCTTGCTCCGATCGTAATGAGCTATCTAGGCCAGAGGAAACAGCAGGAGAATGTCGGTGCAGACGGGCTCGGCGGTCTTTTGGGTGGGTTGCTCGGCGGCGGACAGGCTCAGCAGGCTTCTGCAGGCGGCCTTTCGGGGATCGCGTCAGCAATGCTCGACAGCGACCACGATGGCAGTGCGCTCGACGACATTGCCTCGATGGCGTTCAACTATATAAAGAATAAGTAAGAACGATCTTGGTTAGGACGCTCAGCGGCCTCTGGAGTTATGCTCCAAGGGGCCGCTTTTTGTTGCAAATCTTGGGAGTGTTGTCCGGAACTGAAAAATGACGAACTTTTCGCTGAAACTATTGACCTAAATTGAGCGTAGATTCTCAGGAGACCAATTTTCTTACTCAGCGAGTACCTCTAATCATATGAGAAATAGCAGCCTTTTTCGTCGGGTCGCCGTAGTTGCGATCCTTTTTGTTTTTTCTATCCCAAGCTTTGCGTTCGTTCGTCCTCTTTCCAAAGCACCGATCAACCTATTTGCCGATACCGGCAAACTACCGCCAGTAAATTGGATCCGCAGCCGCAAGTACGACATCAAACATCTTTCGATAGACCTGCGGTTCGACTGGGACAAAGAACAGGCGATGGGCGAGGAGACCGTGTCGTTCGCACCATTCAACGATTCGAATCAGCTGACGCTTGACGCTGCCTATATGACGATCAATTGGGTCAAGGCCGCCGACGGTTCACCGCTTAAATTCGACTACGCCGGAAAGGACGGTAATGACAATCTGGTGATCACGCTCAATAAGACACTAAAGGCCGGTGAAATAAGTTCGGTGAAGATCTCCTATGCGACGCACTACGTAAATGAGGCCGATGCGAATTCACCGATCGGCGGGTTCGGAAAGGGACTTCGATTCATCAAGCCCGGGCCCGACGATCCGAACAAACCGCGGCAGATCTGGTCGCAAGGCGAAACGGAATTCAACCGGTATTGGTTTCCGTCTTACGACACGCCGAACGACTTTCGCACGACCGAACTTCGAGCTACGGTCGCAAAGCCTTTCTTTGTGGTCTCCAACGGCAAGCTCGAAAGCACGACCGAGAACAAGGACGGCACACGCACGTTTTATTGGAAGATGGATCAGCCGTATGCGAACTATCTGACCTCGATCGTCGTCGCTGAAACGACTCCGGTCGTGCAGAATTTCGAAGGTACGCCTGTCTATAACTACGGTTATACGAACGAAACAAAGGAAGTTGCGGCCACCACGAAGAATCTGCCTGCAACGATCAAGTTCTTTTCCGACATTACAGGAGTCCGTTATCCGTATCCGAAATATTCGCAGGCATTTGTCGAAGATTTCGGCGGCGGAATGGAGAATATTTCTGCGACCACGCAGATCGAGGAGATGATCCACGATGACCGCGAACTTCTGGATGAGGACAGCGAAAGCCTGCAGTCTCACGAGCTTGCCCACCAATGGTTCGGCGATTACGTTACGTGCCGCGATTGGGGCCAGATCTGGCTCAATGAGAGTTTTGCGACCTATATGCAGTCGATGTGGGACGAGAAATTCAAGGGTCACGATGAGTTTCTTTACAGCGACGTTCGAGCAAACCAGAACACTGTTCTTGGCGATTGGGAGCGCGGACATCGCCGCCCGATCGTAACCAAATACTATGCGAACAAGGACGCGATGTTCGACAACTACGCTTATCCCGGCGGCGGCAGCGTCCTGCATATGCTCCGAAAGACGGTCGGTGATGCCGGTTTCTTCCGTGCGTTGAACAACTACCTGAAGACGAACGCTCATCAGCCCGTTTCGACCGAAGATCTTCGAATTGCGTTCGAAGAATCGACCGGACAGTCGCTCGATTGGTTCTTTGATGAATGGCTCTATAAGATGGGACACCCTGTTTTTGACATCACAAAGAGCTATGATGCGGCGACAAAGAAGCTCACCTTGAACGTCAAGCAGACACAGGAACCGGATGAGAAGAATCCGTTCCCGCAGACGCGTTATTTCCAGACCTGGGTCGAGGTCGAGATCGACGGCACGATCCATAGAGTGTGGATCGATCCGAAGGAAACGAACACCTTTACGTTCGATTCCGCCACGGAGCCGAAGATCGTGAATTTCGATTACGAGGGCACGCTCCTGAAGGAGATGACCTTCAAAAAGAGTGCCGATGAGCTACTCTATCAAATGGCCAACGACAAGGATGTACTTGGCCGTCGCTGGGCGATTGGCGAACTCGACGATCTGGCAAAGACCGATCCGGCAGTAAAGGCAAAGTTTGTCGATGCATTGATCGTCTCGGCTGAAAAAGATCCGTTTTGGCGTATCCGCAAAGCGGCTCTCGTATTCATTGCGGATGTCTATTCGCCTGAGCCGATGCCGGGTCAGAAGCGGCCGGCGGCCAAGCTTGATCCAAAGGTCGAGGCTCTTGTGCTTCGGCTTACCAAAGATAAAGAATCGCTCATCCGGGCGGACGCGATCAAACTGCTTGGTGAGACCCAGGACACGAAGTTTTTGCCGCAGTACCTCGCTGCATTGAATGATCGGAGTTATGGGGTGATCGACCAAGCGGCTCCCGCACTCGGTGCTACCAAGGATGCAAAGGCGTATGACGCATTGTTAAAACTTGTGAATGCAAAGTCTTGGCATGACCGCTTGCTCGTCGCGGGTTTGCGTGGGCTCGAAGCTCTCGGCGACAAACGCGGGTTTGACGCTGCAATTGCCATTGCAAATGACAATTCACGATCGTCCATAGTGAGGGCAACGGCAGCGACCACGGCCGCAGCGACCGCAAATGGTGATCCAAGAGCATTCGACCTTTTGCTCACCCAGTTCAAAGCCGCACTTGCTGCGAACGACATCCAAGGACTGGTCGTTGCGGCTCAAGGTGCGATAAAGCTTGGCGATCCGCGTGGGCAGCAGATATTTGACGCCCTTAAGGAGAAGTTCAAGGACAATGCACAGGCAATGCCGGTGATCACGCAATGGGAGGCAGCGTTCAAGGCAAATATAAAGAAATAGCGGGCATTTTCTGCATTTTGACCGCTTTGCTCAGCCGGCCGGACAGATCGTTTGGCCAGCTGAGCATTCTTTTTTAGAGCAGAACATCTCAAGGTTTCGACATCGAACCTTGCATTAGAACGCACTGCTCGCGTAACTTCTTTATTTAACTGAAAAGGTGAGTTTCTATGGAGTCGCCGGCCCTCGTTGGCAGGACAATTGACGGCAAATACCAACTGACGCGCGAACTTGGCCGCGGCGGTATGGGAACGGTGTATCTTGGCGTTCATCTTGGAACGGAGAGGCCTGTTGCTGTCAAGGTGATCTCGCCGCAGTTCATGCAGCGTGCCGAGTTTGTCGAGCGTTTCCGCCGAGAGGCGAGAGCCGCTGGCCGCCTACGCCATCCGAACGTCGTTGACGTAACCGATTTCGGGTTTGCAGAGCTGTCCGAGGGGCAGGTCGCATACCTTGTGATGGAATACCTCGACGGCTGCACCTTGGGCGAGATCCTGGATGAGGAGCGCAATCTTCCGGTCTCGTGGACACTCGACATTCTTGAGCAGGTCTGTTCTGCCGTTAACGAAGCACATCAGCAGGGAATCATTCACCGCGATCTAAAGCCCGACAACATTTGGCTTGAACCGAACCGACGCGGCGGCTATACGGTAAAGGTTCTCGATTTCGGGATCGCAAAGCTGGAGGACTACCACGAAGAGTCCGGCAGTGCCGTCGAGGGGATCGACACAGCGGCGTTGCCGACCATTCCGGTTCATTCCGAAACGACGGACGTCCACCTCGAAGGACGTACGATGGCCGGCGACGGAGCGGCAACTTTGGTCGTGGGTCCGGCAAAAACGCCGGCAAATACCGGAAATTCACCGGGCGAAAAAGGACTTGATCCTTTGTCGTTCGACGATCAGGCGACGGCGATCTATGCAACCCCGATCGAAGCGGACGGCGTCGAAACGCAGATCTCTGATTCCGAGGATCACGGGCCGGGTCGTTCGACACCTAGATTGTTGGTCGATGCGCGGAGTTCCGCCGGATTGACCCGTGCGGGGGCGGTGCTCGGCACGCCGCTTTATATGTCGCCCGAGCAATGTCGGGGGGACGTTCTCGATGCAAGGTCTGACATTTACAGCCTTGGTGTCATCGCGTATCAGATGCTCTCAGGCCGAACACCTTTCGAGGGTAACTACAAGGTCGTGATGGCGGCACACAAAGAACTGCCGCCGCCGCGGCTTGCTGCCCGAGGTGTGCGAAAGAAAATGCGTTGGGCGATCGAGGCTGCTCTTTCGAAGGATCCGGAGAAGCGTCCGCAGACCGCGCTTGCATTTTCTGATGAACTTCAGGCGCGAGCCGATGGGATATTCGGCTTGCTGCGAAGGTCTTTGGTCATTTACGGAGAGCACCTTCCGAAGCTCCTGCTTGTAACCGCGATCTTTCAGCTTCCGGTCATCTTGCTCACGCTTGCTCAGATCACACTTTCGTTCCTTAGGGTGAGCAATATCTTTTCTGACTTGACCGCTACTATCGTCTTGGCAGGCGTCATGTTGGCGTTAACATTCGTAAGTGCGTTCTGTTCGGTCTTCAATGTTGGAACGATCGTCTGGATGGTCGTCCAATACCTTGTGATGCCGCTTAGGCCGGTGAGGATACGGCCTGCCCTTCGGCAGATCAAAAAGCATTGGAAGAGTCTTTCGATCTCCGGCATTGCTGCCGCCTTCGTGCCGTTCGCTGTGGCCGTTGGTGTCTTTGCAGCCGTTTTTCTTGTCGTTTGGGGCGTACTTCAGATCATCTCGTCCATAGCGGGAATAGATATCGGTGCGCCGATCATTGGCCTTGTGGTCGCGTCGCTCGCGACGCTTGTCGGGTTCTTCTATGCCTACGCGTCAACGATGCTCGTCATACCGGTCGCCATGATCGAAGGATCGCGTTTTGTACAGGCGTTTCGTCGATCGATGACCTTGACGCGGCGTGCACTTGCCACGACGGTCGCAGCCGGAATGATAATGCTCCTTACGCCGATGCTTCTTGCGGGTGCACTTTCAACTCTCGTCGATCTTGCCGGGAAAGGGATCGATCCCTCAGTAAAGGCGGAGCAGACGCGGACAGTTGAGGGTCAGCCGAACGATGTGAACCCCACGACGTCAGGCGAGAATGGCAAAATAAGCTTCAGCGTTGGGCGCAAGAGCAAAGTCGAGATCGGCGATAGTAACGACGAAAAGATGGATACGCCAAAACGCGTCAAGCACACACTGCTCGAGTCGATCTTCCAGATCATTTGGCTGCCCGTCCAGATAATCGTACTTTCGTTTTCTGCTATAATCGTTGCGTTGCTCTATTTGAAGACGCGTCTCGCCGGCGGCGAATCGATGGATGATCTAGTTGATCGATTTGATGACGACGATCGGCCAAAGAAAAAGTGGCAGCAGCGTGTCCGCCGCCGCAGACTGCAATCCATTCGTCCCCAAAGCGAACCGTAAGTGATCAGGCCCCTCGCTAAACACCTGGTTTTTCTAACCGCTATATGCCTTGCAGCGGCATACAGCGCAACTGCACAAACTTTCGCTGCGGACCTGCAACTAAAAGACGGAGCAAAGCTGGACATCGCGAATTTGTACGGTCGCGTATTCGTTCGAGCGGAAAAAGATCCGAGATCTACAGTTACGGCCGCTTCGCCCGCCGCCGTGTCCGCGGACGATGTAAAGATGTCCGCCGGCAAGATCGAGGTTCTTCCGCGCGATCGAAATAAGCGGATCGATCTCACTGTCATCTTGCCGCAAAGGTGTCGTGTGCGGATAGAAACACGCGATGGCGAGATCGCGATCGTCGGAAATTTTGCCTCCGTTGAAGCCAAAACGACGACCGGTACCATCACGACCGATATCCCTTTAGACTCCGTAAAGTATGACCTCGAATGGACACAGTCGCGCCCGAGATACGTTGCGGATTTTGAGCTCGAAAAAGTAAAAGAAAAAAGTGCGGGCAGATTTGTTATCAGCGGCCGATCAGGCGAAAAGACTAAAAAGAAGAAGGGTAAAGATCAGGACTCTGAAAGCGAAGACGTGCCTAATGATATTCAGCTCAAGTTTTCGACCGCGCGCGGCATCGTTTTGATCAATGTACCGCCGAACGAGGTCGGAAGCGACCTTCGGGAAAGGCCGCTGACCGAAGCTGCTAAAGCTATAGTTCGAAGTGGAGATTCGCTGCTGATGGAAGCGATCAGGCGTGCTGCACCGCAATATTACGGCGACTATCTCCGTAGCCTGCCGCCGATGAAACGACTGCCGTCGCTTCGTAATTCTTCGGGCGGTGAGCCTGGGCCGGCCGCAGAGTTTAGGACCGCTCTTGTGCGTGTTGTTGACGTGCAGAATCGTGCCGTATCCGATCTGAACGCGTCGGATTTTGTGGTCACTGAGTCAGGCGAACAACGGCCGATAGTAAAAGTTGAACGTTCAGACGCGCCGTTCAATCTCGTGCTTTTGCTCGACGTTTCCGGCAGCGTTGAAAATTACATAACGTTCATCCGCAAAGCTGCTCGGGCATTCATCGAAACGGTCGAGAAAAAAGACCGGATCGCGATAATCGTATTTAACGATGACGTCAAGGTCTTGAGCGGTTTCACGACCGATAAGGAGCATCTTTCCGAGACGCTTGATTCCTTCGAGGCCGGCGGCGGAACCGCATTCTACGACGCCCTCGCATATACGGTCGCGGATGTTCTAAGGCCGATGAAAGGAGAACGGACCGCGATCGTTATTCTCTCTGACGGTGAGGATAATCGCTCCTTCCTTGCCTTCGACTCGCTTCTGGGGTCGATACAAGAAAGCGGTGCAATGATCTATCCGCTTTTCGTTCCGACGGGACTGATCCAGGAGGAAATGCTGGGAAAGAAAGACATCGACCCAATGCGAAAACGGTATATGTCGCTGACAAAACGCAGCGAAGGGGAAGGTGAGAAGCTCGCAAAGATCTCAGGCGGCGTATTCTTTCCGATCTCGCGTCTTGCTCAGATCAACACCGCATACGAGGATATTGTAAAACAGCTGCGGGGAGCTTACAGCATTACTTTTCGCTCGATGAGCTCTGAAAAAGGAGTCTCGCCAAATCTAAGAATACGTGTAAAACGTGGAGATCTTTTTGTCACGATCTCATCGGTAAAGGCCGCACAGATGCCGGCCGATCAGGAACAGACGCCGTGAACGGAAGCACACTCTTTGAAGCGATCTTGTCGGAAGAAGACGACGAACTTGAAGTTCGCCGTCCGATGACAGTTACCGAGCTCAATGCCGAGATCGGGGCCGAGCTCGAAAGGAATTTTGCCTCCGTCTGGGTCGAAGGTGAGGTCGTGGGCTTCAATGTCGCCGCGAGCGGGCATTGGTATTTTAACCTCAACGACGGCGCTTCGCAGATCAGGTGTGCGTGCTGGAAAGGCACGAATTTTCGGATCAGATTTCGTCCGAAGAACGGCATCTGTATTCGCGTTCGCGGCCGTATCAATTTCTGGCGTGAGCGTGGCGAACTGTCGCTGAGTGTCGATTCGCTCGAACCGTCAGGCGAAGGAGCGCTCGCCGCAGCTTTTCAGGAGATATATGGACGCCTTGAACGAGAAGGCCTTTTTGCCCCGGAACTAAAACGTCCGCTGCCATTCTTTCCACAGCGGATCGGCATCGTGACGACAAAGAAAGGTGCCGCGTTCCACGATATTTTGACCGTCATCACTCGTCGGGCGCGTTCGGTAAGCGTCGTACTCGCTCCGGCACTGGTTCAAGGTGAAGGAGCGGCGGACAGCATACGACGGGCGCTCAACGCTCTTAACGAATACAATCGCGGCCTGAATGAAGGTGCAAAGCTCGATGCCGTGATCGTCGGCCGTGGCGGCGGTTCTCCTGAAGATCTTTGGGCCTTCAATGATGAGGCTCTCGCAAGGGCGATACGTGCCAGTGAGATACCGGTGATCTCGGCTGTTGGACACGAGATCGATACGACAATTGCCGACCATGTTGCTGATCGCCGTGCCGCTACGCCATCTGATGCGGCGGCGATCGTTGCCGCCGTCGAGGAAGATCTGATCGCGTATTTTGCTTCGTCCGAAGACAGGATCTTTAACTCGGTCGAGAATATGTTCTCAACACTCGATGCCGCTCATTCCATTGCCTTTGAACGTCTCATAAACGCTGCCGATGCTTCGTGTGCTGCGGCATCCAAGCGATTTCTTGCAGCGGCAGGGAGGCTCTCTATCGACAATCTGCGGGCAAGGATCGAAAGGTCGAAGGCACAGCAGGAAATGCTTTCGCATCGACTCACGGTCAATGTGAACACCGCTCAAACGAAGCGAGAAGGGGAACTTGGCGTGCTCGCGGCAAAACTCGATGCACTCTCACCGCTTGCCGCGTTATCCCGCGGATACTCCGTAACTTTGGACGCACAGGGAAAGGTCGTTAGCTCCGCCGACTCCGTCGAAACGGGCGATAAATTGAAAATCCGCCTCAAAAAAGGCACACTTGATGCGGAAGTTTTGGCAAAGGATGTCGGAGACGACTAGCTTTCTACGGCGATCTTCTGATGGCTTTCACGCGTCAAATAAGCGGTCTAAACGATGAAGAATGTGCTCAAATTCGCCGGGATCGCTGTTGTGTCGGTAACCGTTGTTGCAGCGATCGCAGCGCTGCTGTATTGGCATCATCTGAAGGATTCTCCGCAGTATTCGCTTGCCTTGATAGTCGATGCGGCAAATCGTAATGATCAAAGCGAGCTTGATTCTCTCGTCGATGTTGATGCGATAACCGACAACTTTATGCCGCAGGTTACGGCAAAAGCTGTCGAAATGTATGGCAAAGGGCTGCCTCCCGCCGTGATAGAACGACTGAAATTAGTTGCGGTTCCGATAATGCCCGTTGTTAAGGCGCAGGCTCGTCCGGCCCTTCCAAAATTGATCCGGGAACGCGTTCAAAAGTTTAACGATGTGCCCTTTCCGCTGATGGTTATTGGGGCCGACCGCTATTTGCGGGTCCAGGTGCAGGGAAATGATGCGACCGTCGAAAGCAAACTCCCGGATCAGCCGTTGAAGCTCAAAATGACCCGTGTCGGCGATCGATGGAAGGTGACGGGTTTTCAGGATGATGCGCTTGCGACCGAGATCGCCCGCCGCATCGGTGAAGAGCTTGTAGCGATCGCGATGGCCGGTGATCTTGGCAACAAGGCGAACAGCTCGGGCCTTAATGGCCTAAAAGATCTTCTTCGTCAGGCCGAAGAAATTTTACAGTGATCTCGTATGAAAGAACCTTCGTTTGAAGATGCGTTGTCGGCACTAGAAAAGATCGTCGCGAAACTCGAGGGCGGTGAGCTAAAGCTCGATGAAAGCCTTGCGCTGTTCGAAAAAGGCATCGCACTCTCGCGCACCTGCCGCGAGAGGCTGGATGCGGCCGAGCGGCGTATCGAAATACTTTCCCGCTCGGCCGATGGCGAGCTTTATACGAAGGATCTGGATACAGATGCCCTTCGTGACTAATAGGGAGTTGTTCCTTTGTTCGGTCGGATCATTGCATCCAGGCTCAAAACTCCCGAACCTCTCGACGCGATGTATAGGAACGCAAAGCAATACGCGACGGCAAGTTCGCCGCCGTTCGTACGCGGCAAGGCGCCGCCCGGTTGGTGATACATAAAGTAGGCAACCGCCATTTGCCCGCTCGCGACGAATGCGGCGATGGCCGTATAAAATCCGACCATAATGAACAAACCGCAGACGATCTCGAGTAACCCGCCCACAAACGGCATTCCCGATGGTATGCCGGCCCACTTATCCGACGCCGGAAAGTTAAGGAACTTCTGTGTCCCGTGCAATAGGAACATAAATCCGAAAACGATCCGAAAGAACGCGTAATAGTAGGACGCATGGCGTCCCATTAGTTTCTCCACAAAACTACCCTCCTGATGAAGCCAAAAGTTGTCAGACCAAACCTTATTTGTAACCAAAATGATGACAAAGGTTGCCTGCGTTCACAAATGGGATCGAGAAAAAATGTGTTGGTGTCCAATAGGGCCGTTCAGAACGGATTCTAATGCTTACTTTTTGACCCCAAAGGCATACCCGAAGGACACCACAAAATTTCCCGTACGGCTTTCGCCGTTAAGGGCGGTGTTCTTTTGAATGTGCCGTAGTCCGCGTGAAACACGAACGTCGATGATGAAGTTGTTGTTCTTTCCGGAAGGGATCAAAAGGCCGCCGCCGCCCGTCAGGCCGAAGTTGTTTCGGTTGACGTCATTGATGATGTCGGTCTTTGCGTCGAACGAAACGGGCGGAACCGGGGTTCCAAGGGGCGGTAGCAGCAGCGGCGTTTTGTTCTCGTCGATGTAGATCGTACTGCTGCCCTTTGTGACGGTCGTTGCGTTCAGCAGATAGCCGTAATACACTCCGCCGTTCAGGAATGGGCGAACCTTGCCTTTTGATCTGAATTTGTATTTTAGGAGAACCGGAACTTCCAGATAATTGAGCTTAGCGGTGTTCTTGAAATCTCCGTAAAAGTACTGTCCCGGCGGCAATGGCGGCAGGCCCGGCATTGGCTGCGTGATCGGCTGGACGCCCTTTCGGATACCGCCTTGCTGAGAATAGTTCAGCTCAGGCTGCACGGAGAGTTTTTCCGTGATGCCCAGTTCGACAAAACCGCCGAATGTAATAGCCGTTCGCGACTTGTAGTTCTTCGTCAGAGGATTATCGTCGCTCCCGCTCAGATTCGGGATGCTAACTCCGCCCTTTACGCCTACATTCACTTCCTGTCCGAATGAAATGCCGGCAAAGACCAGCAATGCGGCCGCCAAAAGGTATGTTCTTATCACTTAAATGGTTTCTCTCGGAGATATTGTCCCGGTAAAGTTAGAATTGAGTACGAATCGGTACTAACAATAAACATACACGAGGATCTCGCGCATAAAAAGCCCTTGTTCGAAAAAGAAGGCCGCCCGAGCGGACGGCCAACTATCCAATGCCATTTCGATCAGCTTAACTTGCGGCTTTCCCGACCTCGGGTGCAGAGTCGGCAGATTCTTGGCGCGGAGACGCAAGCCCCAGCTCGGGTGAACGCCACAGATTCGAGACAAGCAATTCGCGGATGAATGTCATCTCCTTCGGCAGACGGTCGTAGAGCTTAAAGAAAAGCTCGTCGTGCATCGCTATCTCCTTCAGCCATAGATCGCGGTCGAGTTTCATCACCTGCTCGAACTTCTCGCGTGGAAAATCGAGGCCACGCCAGTCGATGTCCTCGTAACGCGGCATCCAACCGAGGGGTGTTTCCGTGCCGGTAGAATCTCCGCGGGCACGTCCAACGATCCATTTAAGGATACGCATATTCTCACCATAGCCCGGCCATAGGAAGCTTCCGTCCTCGCCTTTTAGGAACCAGTTAACGGAAAAGATTCGCGGCGGATCGGGGATCTGCCGGCCGAAATTGAGCCAATGGCCGAAGTAATCGCCCATGTGATAGCCCGCAAATGGCAGCATCGCGAACGGGTCTCGACGAACCTGCCCGATATTGCCAAATGCAGCTGCCGTCATCTCCGAGCCCATCGTTGCGGCCATATAGACGCCGAATGCCCAATTGAACGACTGTTGAACAAGCGGCACGACCGAGTTGCGGCGTCCGCCAAAAACGAATGCAGCGACCGGAACGCCTTTTGGATCGTCGAACTTCTCGTCAACCACAGGGCATTGAGTTATCGGAGCCGTGAAGCGGGAATTCGGGTGAGCGGCCTTTGCCTCGCTCGCCGGCGTCCAATCGTTGCCCTGCCAGTCGATCGCGTGTGCGGGTGGTTCACCGTCCATGCCTTCCCACCAAACGTCGCCGTCGTCTGTCAAAGCGACGTTCGTAAAGATGACGTTCGCCTTCATTGACTCCATCGCATTCGGGTTCGTCTTGTAGTTCGTGCCGGGAGCGACGCCGAAGAACCCATACTCAGGGTTGATCGCCCGGAGTTTGCCGTTCTCGTCAGGCTTGATCCACGCGATGTCATCACCAACGGTCGTGATCTCCCAGCCTTCTTCCTGAAACGCCTTGGGCGGCACAAGCATCGCGAAATTCGTCTTGCCGCATGCCGACGGAAAGGCCGCACAAACGTAATCCTTGCGGCCGTCGGGTGATCTTACGCCGACGATCAGCATATGTTCGGCGAGCCAGCCTTGGGCACGGCCAAGGTTCGAGGCGATACGAAGGGCAAGGCATTTCTTGCCCAAGAGAGCATTGCCGCCGTAGCCTGAGCCGTACGACATAATGGAATTTTCTTCAGGGAAGTGGACGATGTACTTGTCCTTCGGGTCAGGCGAACAAGGCCACGCGACGTCCTCTTGACCATCGGCGAGCGGCATTCCGACCGAATGGAGGCACTTGGTGAATTCGCCGTTGCCGAGAGCGTCTAAGGCCTTTGTTCCCATTCGCGTCATCAACCGCATATTGACCGTTGCGTAGGGCGAATCAGTAACCTGGACACCGAACTGCGAGATCGGCGAGCCTATCGGGCCCATGCAAAAAGGGACAACATACATCGTGCGTCCCTTCATTGCTCCATCGAATTTCTTTTTCAGGATGGCCTTCATTTCGATCGGAGCCATCCAGTTGTTGGTCGGGCCGGCGTCGCCTTTAGCACGCGAGCAGATGTATGTTCGGTCTTCGACGCGTGCGACATCTGACGGGTGTGAGCGGGCAAGGAACGAATTCGGGCGTTTTTCCTCGTTCAGTTTGATCAAGGTGCCGCCCGCGACCATTTCGGCGCACATCTTGTCGTACTCTTCCTGCGAGCCGTCGCACCAATGCACGTTAGATGGTTTACAAAGTTCAACAGCCTCCTGAACGAATTTTATTAATTCTTCGTTCTTTATTGAGGAGGGAATATTTAGATCAGTCATATTTTAGTCTCCAATTGGCCAATTATCGCCTTTTTTTTACCAGCAAAGTTTACCAAAGGAATAATAAGCCCTGATTTCGGATGATATTTGAGTAGCTTATCACAAAATAACTCGAAAAACAGGGGATTTCCACATTTCGGATTCAGGCCGCCTGATCCAATGGCGGTCCGGATGCACCTTTGTATTGCAGAACCGTGTGCACAACGACGGTCGCAATTATTACGATGCCGCCGAGGATCGCCCAATTTGACGGTCTTTCGCCGATAAAAAGAAATACCCAAACGGGATTTAAGAGCGGTTCGATAAAGCCGATAATGCTGGCATCGAGCGGCCGCGTCCCGCCGTAAACGCCCTTGATGAAGAGCATATAGGCAATGCCGATCTGGATGATTCCCAAAAAAGCGGCGGCGAACGCATCTCCTATTGTCATTACAGGGACGACTGAAATTCCATACGGAAGCATTACCAATGCGAGCAAGAAGTTGCCGTAAATTACAGTAACAACAGGGTTTCCCGCTGGTTCGGGATGTGGAGATGAACCGTCTTGCGTGGCCGCAGAAGCAGGCAGCGTTGGTTGAATTTCGACGGCTCCTGATGCTTTTGGATGTTTAAGGAGCATTATGTATAGCCCGTAAAAGACACCGCTTGCGAGCGCCGCAAGATTTCCGCGATAGTCGCTCACCTCAAGTTTTCCGACAAAAAAGAGCGACATTCCCGCAATACACAAGATCACGGTGAAAAGGTCGCGGAGATGAAACTTCTCTCCAATAATAAAAGGCGAAAGGATGAGTATGTAGATTGGTGCCGTGTACTGAAGGAAGATCGCGTTGGCACTTGTCGTATTTTTGGTCGCCCAAACGAACAGAAAGAGCAGGAGTGCATACGCGATAGATGCGAGAGCACCGACCGGCGTCAGTTTCAGTCCGCGTTTGTATGTGAACAGTAAAACCGTGAGGCCGGCCAGAAAGGATCGAAAGAACGTTAGCTGAAACGGGTCGAGCGTCGTGATCTTGATGAAAAGCCCGCCCGTGCTCCAAAGAAGCACGCCGAAAACGACGTAAAGATACGGCGGAAAGCTGCTTTTATTCGAATGCACACGAAATTATAACCTGTTTACACGAAATCGAAAGCTTCCCGGCGTCTTCGTATAAAATGCTTGACAGCTAAAAAAAAAAAGGCTTACTTTAAGCTGAGATAGTTGTAATTTTTCCAATACTTTTCTTCCTTTCGGTCTGACAGCAGGTATGTAGGTACAAATTATGAAAACGATTTTCCTCACCGCGTCTTTTCTGATCACCGCGATTTTTGCGATTGGGGCTTTTATTCAGGGCTTTGACGGCCCAATCACGAAAGGCCAAAACTTGCCCGGTGTAGCTAAGAGCAGCGAAACACCAATTCAAACCGTAAAGGATACCCGTGATCTTAGCAAATACGGACTTGTTCGGATTGACGAAGTTCAGAATTTGACTGGCTCGGAACTTGAAAAACGACAGCGAATCGGACACCGTTACGACAAGCAGGAATGGGTGTACAAGACAATAAATAACCCTGCTACTGCGGGTGTCGGCCGCATCCGGGACTTGCCGGTTCCCGCGGAGACGCCTTTCGCAGAAAGTAGTTTAGTGATCGTTGGCGAGGTGATCAAGGCAACCGCATACCTTTCGAATGACAAAGAAGGAGTGTACACCGAGCTAACAATTCGGATCGATGAATCGATCAAGGATACTGATTCGGTCAATACAGAACAGGTGACCATTGACAGAGGCGGCGGAGTGGTCGTCTATCCAAGCGGTCAAAGGGTCCTTTATGAGAGTTCGGAAGAGGCACTCCCAACGGTGGGGTCTCAGTATCTCTTTTTTTTGCGGAGGGTTGATACAAATTCGAATTACGAGATCGTTGCGTCGTACGAGTTTCGAGGCACCAAAGTCATACCGATGGAATCTGGCCGGTCCATGGAGGATTTCGCAAAAGTCGATAGACGGTCATTTTTGAATACGGTGCGTCAAAGGCTGAGGCAGAACTTGATAAAGGAGACTCAACAAGATGATTAGGCCTATTCAATTGGCTTGCCAAGTCTTGCTGATTTTGCTTGGCCTTTCGTTTGTTGGATTCCGCCTTCTCGACTGGTCGGTAAACGCGCAAGTGGGCTGTGGAGGTCAACCCCCTATTCGCCAGAACACATTCCCGATGGGGCCAGATGCGCTTAGGGCCAATAGCTGGCTACAAGGTACCCAAGTTGACTTCACTATTTTTGACACGACTGACGATCAGGCAAGCCAAATGGAGGCAGGAGTGCGAGCGTGGAACGGTAAGACTGATTGCGGTAATGTCTATTTCAGGCCCGCGACACGCGGCACTAATCCTTCGGGCGAACCTGGTGATAGTCAATTATGGATCACACGCGGATGGAACACGCAAGTGTTTCCAATTACAAATGCCGCCAACCAGATGATTGCTTCGAACATTAGAGTCCAGACCCCCTATCGTTCACACACCCCAAACATATTGGTGACACTCTTGTCGCACGAGGCGGGTCATTCATTTGGTTTTCTGAATGCGCCGTCGTCAGCCGATACAATCATGAATGGGCCTAACGCCTTCCAAACGATAACGGCTTGCGACATTGAGGCCATGAGAAGAGTTTACTGTCCTTCGCCGACTCCGACTCCGACGCCGACGCCGACGCCTACACCTACACCACCCGACGACGAATGTGGGCGGCCGTCAGGATCGGGTACGAGGGTCTCGAAGGTCGGGGAAAACCGCTCAGAAGACCTGTTTGCCGCCGGGTCGAAAGGAGAACCTTCCCAATATCAGGATCCATATTGCTGCAATTGGGAAGAGGCATCGCAGTGTACCTTGAACGGCGGTGAATGGGACGATGCGAGCTGTACGTGTATATCGCCGATCATTATTGACGTTCTAGGTAACGGGTTCGATCTAACGGATGCTGCCGGCGGCGTTCTGTTTGACATATTAAATCAAGGGACGCCGAGACAGGTCTCTTGGACGGCGATCGCGTCCGATGATGCGTTCCTTGCTCTTGACCGAAATAACAACGGATTGATCGACAAAGGAAAGGAGCTTTTTGGGAGTTCGACCCCGCAGCCTCGGCTGAGCCCGGGTGAGACAAAGAATGGGTTCAGGGCGTTGGCCGTCTATGACAACTATGGCCGCGGCGGGAATAACGACGGCAAGATCTCACGGTTGGATTCGGTATATGACAAGCTCCTTCTTTGGCAGGACGTTGATCACAATGGCGTTTCCGACAGCGGGGAACTATTCCACCTTGAGGAGATCGGCCTGAAATCCATCGATCTCGACTACACAGAGCATCGACGCCATGATGACCACGGGAACTGGTTCCGTTTTCGCTCAAAGGTTCGCGATACGAACGACGCTCAACTCGGCCGCTGGGCCTGGGACGTATTCCTACAGGTTCAATAGTGAGCCGTCTAGCTTGTCGGTGTATCGTCAGCGTCTGATTCGTCCGTGTCGCTAGCTCCGTTCGGGACAGTGTGCGTACCACTGGCGATGGCTTCGCGAAGGTGTTTTGCGGAAGTGGTATTTGGTTCGAGTTCGCGTTCTTCAACGTCTTTGTAGATCTGTTTGCCGAACACTCCGTTCCATGGCGGGATCACGAGCGTAACGTTGCCGTGAGCACGCGCCTGACATGCAAGGCGAAGATACGGGCGCTCTTCATTTGGCTGCTTGTAGCCTTGAAGCTGTACATTGTAGCGTTCGCGCCGTTGGACCGGATCGAGCTTTTCTTTGCCGCCGAGGACACCGACCCAGCAAGTACCGCAGGCCGCAGCAGTGCATTCGATCGGGATCGGACCTTGCCAACAGCGCTGGTCTAGGGCTCTCCAATCGCGGCTTCGATCCTGACCGGCCGCCTGCGTGATCTCCTGATCGTCATAAACCTGAAACTTGCCGGAATAATCTTCTGCAGCATACGAGACCGAGAATTTTTTATCGACCGTTTTCAAGAAGCCAAAAAGCCCTTGCGAATCGTCTTTTTCGCGTGCGGCAATAACAGCATCTGCTGAGCCGGCCATCGCTCCTTTGGGTTTTGCAACATCACCCGCGGTTTTCTGAAACTCTTCTGCGCCGACCTGGTTAAAAGTCGCGAGCCCGACGGCCGCTATCGCGTTCAAGAGCTTTTGATCAACGTCGGCTTTTTTGGCGGCGTTCGAACTAACGGCCTTTATAAGTTCAACAAGCCCCTGCTTAGCCTCACCCTTAAAGCTCGCGGATTCCTCATTCACAGCAGCTTTTACGTGCGCCCAATAACGATGGCCATAGAGAAAATGGTGCGACGAATCCAGCGAATCTTCGAGCATATAATTGCCTTGAAGACTCAAGACACGTTCCGCTTCTTTGCGGTCTTCAGCGGCTTCGATATAAAGCCGAAGTTCGAG
The DNA here is from genome assembly GCA_019694355.1 of Pyrinomonadaceae bacterium. GTDB lineage: Bacteria > Acidobacteriota > Blastocatellia > Pyrinomonadales > Pyrinomonadaceae > OLB17. The sequence goes on from JAIBCB010000001.1 coordinate 121,601, forward strand.
CGGAAAAAAGCGAAACCAGATGTTTACAGCGTCCTGATCGACAGGATGGATGTCGTTTTGAAGCTCCTGAATGGCGTCGAGCCAGTCGGTTTCAGAAAAAGTGCGTAGGTGAGAGAAAAGTTCGTTTGCCATAGCGTATTTTGATCAAACTTAAATTCAATCAAAATCACAGCCGAATGACAAACGCGATCATATTGCATTGACGGCCTAAGCCGTTGTATCGCGGACAAAAAGCTCTTCCAGGGACAGCTTTGCGGGTTCGACGCGTGTGAGCCGGCCGTGGTTCTTTCGAATGAGGTCAAGGACGGCATCGAGGTCGCTTTCGTCGATGATCTGAATATTCGCGCCATCCGGTGTCGGCTCGATCGTCGCACCGCTAATGAATTCGACCGCACCCCGGATCTCGTCCGCTTTCACACCCTGAACCTCAACGATCAAGGCTCGTCCTGCGTTGTCCTTTGCCAGGAGTTCGCTCAATTTTCCCGATGCCGCAAGCCGTCCGCCTCTGAGAATCGCAACCTCGTCACAAAGGGCCTCGATATCGGAGAGAATATGCGTGGACATAAAGACGGTTACGCCTCGGTGCTTCAAGTTCGCGATCAGGTCGCGAATATCGCGTCGTCCGACCGGATCTAGTCCCGACATCGGTTCATCAAAGAAAACGAGCTCAGGATCATTTATGAGCGATTGGGCGATGCCTACACGCTGAAGCATTCCCTTCGAAAACTTCCGCAGCTGACGCCGTCGGTCTTTCTCGGCGATACCAACTTCGGTCAGAAGCGCGTCGGTCTTTGCCTTGCGGGCCGCCGCATCAAGCCCAAAGAGCCTGCCGAAATAGTCCATCAACTCGTTCGCAGTCAGGTAATCGTAAAAGTACGGGCTTTCGGGGCAATAACCGATCCGCGAGTGCATCTTCACGTTCGCAACATCTTTTCCGAGGACGCGGGCTGTTCCGGCGGTCGGAAAGATCAGACCCATAAGGATCTTGATCGTCGTTGTCTTGCCTGCACCGTTGCCGCCAAGAAAACCGAATATCTGACCGCTTTTGACACTCAAACTTAAACCGTCGAGTGCGAGATTGCGCTTCTTTTTTAAGAAACCCGTCTCGTACTCTTTCGAAAGGCCTTCGGTCTCGACAACGTAGTCCATCTATTTCGTCTCCAGCGGCAGCTTGCTCGTCTTTCGGTCGATCGCAACGCGGCATTCGGTTCGATCCAGCAGATATGGAGTTCCGGTCGGATCGACAAGATCGCCATGAGCATTGACGCTGAAGTCTCCGTCGGGCAAGGTTACGGTCAATAACGCTGATGTGATCTCGCCAAGTCTCTGCGGGCATTCGCCCGTCCTTGCCTTTGCGTCTGCAAGCTTTTCGTCGATGGCGTCGCGTTCATCGAACCACTTTAGCTCCTGCAGGCGGCTCTCTGCCGTCTTTTTCACTGCCTCGTCCGGGGCATTGTCATACATTTCCTGATATATCGCGCGTGCGGTCGTGCGGCTTCCGCCTTCGGTCCTCATCGAGGCGGCCATCATCTTCATGAACGGCGCAGCACCGTCAATTTTTGACCCGATATCGTATGTCTCAGCGGCTTGGGGATACTCTTTTGCCCGCCAATAAATGTAGCCGAGGTGCTGATAGAGCCGCCATTCTTTTGGATTGTTGGCAATTCCTTTTTTTGTGAGTGTGATCGCTTGATCGGCGTCGATCGCGGGCAGCACCATCGCCCCATACGTGTACGGCGCAATAAAATGCGGGTCAAGATCTGTTGCACTATCGAGCATCGGATAAAGCAATCTTGGGTTGAGATATCGCAGGTCGTCGAGCCGAACGTCTTCGGTTGAATTTACGAGTTTGTTGCCGATGTATTGCAGCGACCTCATCCAATACCAATCCGCAACGAGGCTGTCAGTTCCAAGTAAGAAGCCTTTTATGTCACGGCCCTTCACAAAAAGATCAGTGTCATTGTAGCTCTCGGGTAACTGAGGCCTTCGTGACGCAACAAGGTCGCTCAGCGGCGAGAGGACTGCGAACCCGGCGATTATTATCACAACGGGCAGCACAACGTCTGTGACAAGCGAACGTTTCCTCATTTGAAATTTCTCCTCTTGAAGATGATCGTCGTGATCGTGAGAAGAATGATGTCATAAACGAGTGCGTACACGGTCGCAAAGCCGAGCATTGATGCGGGCGGATGCTGGCCGATGGCTGCGTTCGATATCACTGAAAAATTCGAAAAATTCGGGAGGAGATAATATATGACGTTAAAGAAAACGAGTGCCGCTTCAGAGCCCATCGACTGAGCGAGGTCGCGAAGGCTCGAGCTGAAATGCCCGATCACAAAGACGAAGAAAGTGAGCAAAGCAGACAAAGCAGGCGTCGAAAATGATGAGAACATTATCGCGACGCCCGTAATGATCGTCATTTCAAGGAAGATCAAAAAGATCGCGGGCCACACACCTGCAATAAATCTCGTTCCGCCGACATAGAGTAACGCAAGCGTAATGCCGATACCCATCACGGCCGTATTCACGAACAGCGTTACACAAAATCCGAGATACTTGCCGAGGATAAAATTCGTGCGGCTGACGGGTTTAGCAAAGATCGAATATACGGTGCGCTTCTCGATCTCTTTCCACACAAGGCTTACGCCGACGAATATCGCGATAAAAACGCCGAAGATCAGCGTCGCACTTAGACCGAGGTCGGTCACGACGCGTGCCTCTTGACCTGCCGTCAATTCACCAAGAAAGATCGCGGCCGCCGTCAAGAGCAGCACGAAAACGATGAGGTTATAAAGCACACGGTCGCGCACCGCTTCGCGAAACGCATTGCGGGCGACCGCGTATATCGTGGAGAAGGCTGTTTGATTCGGCACTCTTGTCTTTTTATCGCGAGCGGGCAGCGTGCGACGTAAAATATTCTACATTAGGTCGGGCAATGTCGTCATCCATCTGCCGCGTTCGATCAGTCGTTGTTGCTGAATGGCGACTCCATTCCGGGGATGTTCATTTTTTCTTCGGGGTGCAGAACCTCACGTTCGCCCATGATCGCATAAACGGCTTCGCGCGGCTTCAACTCCATCAACGGCGGAAGCTTTTGATCAAAAGCCTCTTTTGCGGCCACAGCACCGCCGTTCGTCATAAAATTCCACCACGATAGAGATTGTCCCTTATCAAGGCCGATCGCTTGGTTCAAAGCGGCCGCAGACTCCTCGTGTTTGCCGTTGAGATCGAGAATGTAGGCAAGCCGCACGTAAAGGAAGGGCGATCGAGGATATGCTCGCAGAGCCTCACGTATGGTCGCTTCTGCTCCGTCGAGGTCGCCGCCTAGTCGCTGCGCTATCGACAGACGAGCATAATCGATCGAGGTCGCCTTGCCTTTGTCTATCGCCCGCTGAAAGTGATCGGCCGCCTCGCGATAACGCTTTTGCGAAGCCAGGCTCTTGGCATATCCCCATTCGAGTGTGGCGTTGGCCGGGTCGATGGCGATGGCCCGGTCAAAGGCTTTGTATCGGGCCTCGAGGTCGCTCTCATAAGCTCCGTTGATCGCGGTTTGCAATGCGACGATACGCGAGATCGAATATACCGCCAACATCACGGCAAGCATAGAAATGACGGCGAATAATACGCCCCATTTTCTCGCATCTTGAGAAGAAGGTTTGGGTGAGGCCTGACGGCCAAAAGTTCCACCGATCGCGACCGCCAGCACAATGAAGAACGCAATGCCGTTCTGCAGGATCCGGAAGGAATAAGCTGTAACGAATGAACTTCCAAGAAAAACTCCCATTCCAATAAATCCTGCAACAGCAAATGGCGAGGCCCTTCGAAAGTGACGAAGCGGATCGATCCCGGCGTAAACGATTCCCCCGAGCAGAACAGCAAAGATCGCGATTCCAACTATTCCCAGTTCCGCAGCGATCTGTATGTACTCGTTATGAGCCCTTTCGGCGAGTTGGTCGTCTGCGAGAGCTAAATTTGGGTCTTCGGGATGGTGTGCTACGTACTGCATTCGATAGCGGACGAATTCCTGACCAAAGTTATCGGCACCAATCCCGATGACCGGCGAACTCTTGAGCATCTCCAGCCCGAGTTCAAAAAAGAAAGGCCTGATCCGCGCGCTGGCCGCCGCTCCAGGGTCGGCAACTCTCTCGACCAAAGGAGCTTTATCGATGAGCAAAACGGGCAGGAATGTTGCGATGAGGACGCCGGTGAGGGCAAGGCCGCTGAATATTGCCGCCCGCCTTCTTACTTTGCGGAATCGCGGGAAAATAAATGCCGCGGCGGCCAATGCGAATGTTTCCAGAATGAACATTCCGACGCCCGTGCGGCTAAAGCTCATAACCACGAAAAGCCCTAGTATGAACGCGGTTGCGAAGCCCAATATTCGAACACGTCGTCGAGAGACTATCGCAAATGCCGCGACCAACGGAAAGATCGTATTTGTTAGCTCAGTGTATTTTGAGAATCGGAGCCCGAGCGTGTTTCCGCCGTCCTTGAAGATCGAGACGGTAAAGAACTCGATCAGTGGCGAGACGCAAAGTAATAGAACGAAGACGCACAGGCCGGTCGCAAAGCGTTCCTGCGCTTCACGGCGAGCGAGGATCCAGCGTGCGACGAGATAGTATCCGAGATAATTTGCCCAAACGCCGGTGTGATGGATCACCGATGAAAGGGAATTTGCCCATAGGGCCGACATTCCGCTCCAGACGATAAAAAGAGCGATCGGGGCGATGATAAGAAACTTCTCCGATCGCGAGAACGACAAAACCGTCTTCCCCAGTTCGCCCGTGAACCAGCCGTAGCCCAAGAACACCAAAAGCAGCAGTGAAGCTGCCGTCTCCGGCCTCCACGGGTGCATAAACACATCCCACTCAGGCTTGATGTTGATGATCGGCACGAGAAACACAATACCGACAGCAATACTGAAGGCGTAGGGGAGCAGTGTTCTGATCTTTTCTTTTGACATTTAGAGGGCGGCGAGCCGATCCGGCCTTTACAGATTACAACAATTTCGGTTCCGAAAAGTAAAAGAGGCTGCCTTTTTGAGACAGCCTCTTTAGTCCATAGACCGATGTTAGTCGATCATTAGTTACCCATTACCGTACCACCCGTGACTGAGCAACCCGCCGGAGCCGCCGCGCAAGCGATGGTAAGATCGTTGGTAGCAGCAGAGCCAGCCGCGATATTTCGGATGACACCGTCCGTTGCGATACCGAAGTCACGTGTGCCCGTAGCGGTAACACCTGAGTTTGATTGAGGTACTGCACCGAATACGAAGGTTGCGGGTGCGTTCGCGGCCGCAGCAGACCTGTTGCCAGTGAACGTGTAACCGCTCTTGACGCCGGCTCCGAGCTGTCCGTCAACAAGGTTTACACCAGCCGCTGACATGATAGTAAACGGCGAAACGTCCATTGTGCCAGCGGTACCGGCGTAGTCACCTGCACCATAGGTTGCAGCGTAGGTCATCTGAGCACCATGAGCGGTGCGGAGCGAAGAAACTGCCGAGCCCTCGTTAGCTGAACGACGTGCAGCGAGGAGGTTCGGGATAGCGATAGCAGCGATGATGCCGATGATCACAACGACGATCAAGAGTTCGATAAGCGAGAAGCCCTTTTGGTTTTTCATTTTGTTTTTCACAATCTCCTAAAAATGTTGAAAAGTCTTACGTACCTTTCCCAGGCAGTGGTGTAGATACAAGGGGCGTGCCAGAAGGGAGTCAGGGAGTCTATCGGGTCTGTAAGGTGGTGAGTCTATGAGGTTTACGGGATATTGGTGCCCTTGGGCCGTTCGAGGCTGTGGTCATCTTGACCGATAAGATCAGGGTCGATTAACGGAATTTGGCATCTCACGAGTGACAAAAAGTGTGAGTTTGGGTCTGGCAGCGATGTGTCCGTACCACCTGCGGTAGCGGGTGATTGAGGCTGGAGGTCACGTGTCGGTACCACCCGCGGTAGCGGGTGACGGCGAAGTGTCAGCACTACTAGCGATAGTGGGTGGTTGAGGTCGGGTCAGTACCACCTGCGGTAGCGGGTGGTTGAACCTAGTCGAACTCCGGCAGCTCCGCTCCCTGCCCATCAACCACATATTTGATCGCACGTGCTCGATGCTCGAACGTCCAGAGATACCTCGTACTTCCCTTGTCCGCCCAGGGACTGTGCTCCTCTTGCCATTGACGGCGTTCGCGCATCATTCGGGTCGAGTTTGCCTTGAGAGCGTTCAGGACGATGCCGGGCGTCTTGTCTTTTGCCCAAAGAACGACGTGGACGTGGTTCGTGCGAATGTTTAGAGCGTAGAGTTTCCACTCGCGCAGCTCGCAGGTTTCAAGGACCGCCTTGCGCACACACGCACGCTGCCGTGCGGAAAGGATAAGGGACTCGCCTTTTAGGCGCGCAAGATTGGTATCGTGCCACCGCGGTTCCGGGCGGAGCTTAGGCGTACCGTAAACGTTTCGGTGCCGGCTGATCGAGCCGCGGTCGTCGCCGTGAAGCCATGTGCCCCTAGTGCGGAACGTGATCAGAAACGCGATGGGTGTGTCGGAGTTGTTCCAAACCATGGGAGCCTAATGATAAACCACCCGCTACCGCAGGTGGTACTGACACGGAGCGAGTGCTCAATGCTAAACCACCCGCTACCGCAGGTGGTACTGACACGGAGCGAGTGCTCGATGCTAAACCACCCGCTACCGCAGGTGGTACTAACTGAAGAACTGACCGCAGCCACACGCAGGTGGCACGGACCTACTGGCCGCGCATTTTTGCTGAGAGTTCGCGGATGCCGTGCTTATCGAGCAGGTGTCGGATGGAGCGGACGGGCATTTTAAGGAGATCAGCTGCTCGCGTTTGGCTGCCACCGGTCTGTTTGAGTGCCTCGACAATATACGTTTTTTCGAGATTGTCGAGATGTGCGGCAAGATCAATGCCGTCCTCAGGAAGGGCGAATTCGGAGCGTATTCGGTCAGGATTGTAGTTTGTGATGTGGGGCGGAAGTCGTTCGGGCTGGATCGCGTCGGTGCGTTCCAAGGCAACGGCACGTTCGATCGTGTGCTCGAGTTCACGGACGTTTCCGTGCCATGCATAATTCTCAAGCATTGCGAGAGCGTTCGGCGACACCCCGATCGTGCGGCCCGTCATCTCAGAGAACTTTGCGACAAAGTGATCGACGAGCATCGGAATGTCGTCTCGGCGTTCTCTCAGCGGCGGTAATTCGATCGGAATGACTGAGATGCGATAAAAGAGATCTTCGCGGAAAGTTCCTTCGTCGGACATCTTGCGGAGATCGCGATTCGTGGCGCCGATCACTCGGGCGTTGACGGCGATCTCTTCGTGAGCGCCGACGGGCCGCACGCGTTTTTCCTGCAGCACACGAAGAAGCTTTACCTGCATCGCGAGCGACATCTCGCCGATCTCATCGAGAAATATCGTGCCGTTATTCGCCGCTTCGAAAAGGCCTTTGCGGTTCGTGTTCGCGCCAGTAAACGCACCTTTTACATATCCGAAGAGTTCGCTTTCGAGAAGCGTCTCGGTAAATGCACCGCAGTTTATCGAAACAAAAGGCCTTTCGGCGCGTTGGCTCAGATCGTGTATCGCACGCGCAACGAGTTCCTTGCCCGTTCCGCTTTCGCCAAAAATAAGCACCGTCGAAGGAACCTCTGCGACCGTCTCGATCATCTGATAGATGGCCTGCATCTTCGCGGAACTTCCTACGATATTCTTTACGCTGCCGCGTTCCCGCTGAGCGCGTTTGAACGCTCGATTCTCAACGATAAGCTGCTGCTTTTCGATGACCTTGCGGACAATGAGCTTCAATTCTTCTACGTCGAACGGCTTTTCGATAAAATCTTCCGCACCCAGCTTGAAAGCCTCGCGGGCGTTCTCGACAGAAGAGAATGCGGTCATCAGGATCAGCCCGAGGTCAGGCTGCGTCTCGCGGATCGCACGCAGCATCTCGATGCCTGTCATGTCGGGCATTTTTACATCCGAGATGACGACATCGGCCGGTTCGGCGTCCAGAGCCTCGAGGCCCTCGCGCCCATTACGCGCCGTACGAACCGAGTGGCCGTCAAGCTCAAAGACATGCGTCAGGAGCTGTCGGTAACTTTGCTCGTCGTCAACGATGAGTATCTTTGCCATTAGATCTGTCTTATGTTCAAGCCGTCAGGGAATCGCCCGCCGCGGTCGTGGGGCGGCCGCATCTATTATCTCATAAAATCGCGGCCTAGTGCTCACGCGAAGTTTCATCTTCCTTTTGAACCTTTAGAAACTTATTCAAATGCGGGTTCGGCGGATCAGATTCGTGCTTTTGCGGTGCCGGTAAAGGTTTGCTGTCGGTCGGAAGATCGATGACGATCGTCGTTCCCTTGTTTTCCTGGGAGCGTACACTGATCGTCCCGAAATGATCGCGCACGATCTGATAAACGATCGAGAGGCCAAGGCCGGTTCCTCCCGTGCGAGAACTCGAGAACGGTTCGAATAACCGTTCGACCTGTTCGGGCGGCATTCCGCAGCCGGTGTCAGCAAACGATATACGAATGCGGTTATCGAGGATCTTCTCGATCGAGACCGTCAGTTTTCCGCCATCGGGCATTGCAAGCATTGCGTTTCGGCTAAGATTCCAAAAGATCTGCTTGAGCTGCGATGCGTCGCCCGACATTATGACCGGCTCATCACCCGCGGCGTCAATGATCTCGTGTCCATCATTGACATCAGGACTGTGCTTCAAAAGCATCAAGGTCTCGCGCAGAACCTCGTGAATGTCCACGTCGGCAAACTCAGCGGTCGCAGGCCGCGCATAACTCAAGAAGTTCGTGATGATCCCGTTCAACCGGTCGGATTCTTTAAGAATGATGTCCATCAAACCGGCCTGCGAAGAACCGGCCTGCGTTGACGATTCGAGCACCTGAATAGCCCCGCGCATTGCGCCAAGAGGATTCCGGATCTCGTGTGCGAGTCCGGCGGCAACCCTTCCGACGGCGGCAAGCCGATCTTTTCGGCGAACATTCTCCTCCATCGAGCGGATCTGCGTTACATCCTGAAAAGTGATGATAAGGCCCGAGGCTTCGCCTTCTCGCGAATAAAGGTGAGCGATGCTGTATCCGACACGGACGAGAAATCCCTCGGGTGTCGATAGCTCGGTCTCAAACCGCGGGGCCTGCTCGCCCGCCTTGGCCGCTCCGATCGACATTGCGATCGGACCGCGAATGTCTCCGAAAATGACCGCGATATTCTCGCCTGTAACTTGATCGGCGTGATGTCCCGTGATCTCAGCGGCCGCGGCATTGAACGTAAATATCGTTCCGTCGAGATCGGTCGTAATGAGGCCCGATCGGATCGATTCGATGATCCTTTCGTGCAGAAGGCGAAGGCTCGCCAGCGTCTTTGCCGTTTCGCGAAGTTCCTCGCCCGAGGAATGGCGATCCGAGAGCCGCGATGCAAGCAGTCCGACAACGAGGAACGCAACAACGTGAAAACTTACGATCTGAACGAATTTGCCGGGCGGCTGAGCAATACCACTCGAATCAATGATGCCGCCCGCAACAAGGGCCGACATCGCCACGAACGTCGCGGAACAGAACATCGCCATCAAGAGCGTTGCCAGTGGTTTTAGGAAGAAACTGCCAACCCCGATGATAACGATATAGAGAGTGATATACGGCGAGGAAAGATCGCCCGTCCTCCACACAAGCCAGGTCGTGAGCAGCACGTCAAGAATGAACTGCACCCTTAACTGCCAAACTGTGGACCGACTGAGCCTAAGAAGAAAAAAATAAACGATCGTAAGCCCGACCGATATCACAAAGACGAGAAGCAGGCCGTCAGGCAGGTTTTCGTAACTTAGACGAAGCGTTCCGCTGTGCCACACCCAACTTGCGACGAGCAGCACAAAAATAACGACGAGCCGCCCGATTATCAGGGTTTGGACCCGCGCGACCTTTCCGCTATTGGCTGGAATCAAATTTTCGTCTAAACTCGTCATCAAATAACCGAGGAATTCAAAGATGGCAGAGATGGAAAACTCTTCGCGTTTTGAAGCTCGCCCATGGGGCTCGTTCACGATCCTTGAAGAGCACGACACATATAAGGTCAAAAGGATCGAGGTTCTGCCCGGAAAACGCCTAAGCTACCAACGTCACAAGCAACGCAGCGAGCATTGGTTCATTATTGCCGGGACGGCTAAGGTAACACTAAACGGGGAGCAAAGCCTTGTCAACGCGAACAATGCAGTGGATATCCCCGCCGGCACCGCCCATCGCGTCGAAAACCCGAACGCAGCGACGTTGGTCTTTATCGAAGTCCAAACCGGCACATACTTTGGCGAGGACGACATTGAACGCCTTGAGGACGACTTCGGCCGGGTCTAGCCTCGTAAAAGTGCGATGATCTCGCGCGCCGCCTCACCAATGTTGTCCGCGATCAAGGTTGGCTGGTCTTCAAGTATCTCCTTATGCTTCTCGCCGTAACCTGTTAATACTAAACAAGTTTTCGTTCCGGCATTGATGCCGGTTCGAACGTCCAGATCTTTATCGCCAATGAACCACGAACGCGAAAGGTCGATATTGTGCTCGCTTGCCGCACGTTCGATCAAAGCAGTGTTCGGCTTTCTGCAATCACATCCTGCGTTTGGCAAATGCGGGCAATAGTAAAAACCGGTGATCAGACCGCCGAAGGCCTCTCGTAAGGCTTCGTGTATATCGTGCATATCGTTCTCGGTAAATAGCTCGCGGCCGATGCCCGACTGATTCGTCACGATAAAAAGCCGAAAGCCCGCGGCGACAAATGCCTCAAGTGCGGGCTTTGTAAACGGAAAGATACGTAGGTCTTCTACGCGCGAAAGGAAGTTGACCTCTTCGATCAACGTGCCGTCTCGGTCGATAAAGATGGCAGGCATAAGCTGTGTATTCTCAGTCATTTAGTGTTAAGTAATTAAGGACACGCTCGAAGATGAATTCAGGCGTGATTGCAGTCATACAGCGAAGGTCTATCGGGCATTCACGCAGCATACACGGCGAACATTCAACGGGATGCGAGATGACCTCAGCATTTGGCGAAAACGGCCGCGTCGTAACAGGATTCGTCGGCCCGAAGATGACGAATGTCCTTGTCCCGACCGCCGGAGCAACGTGTGCGAGCCCCATATCATTAGAGATCATCGCATCGCATGCGGCAAGAACTGCAACCGCTGGGGCAAGGTCGGTCTTCCCAGAAAGGTCGGTCAATTTTGCTTTACTCAGGCCGGCCACCTTTGCGGCGGTCTCCGATTCAGCTTTTGAGCCAAGTATGACCAGTGAAGCGCGATCGTCGAGTAGATCAGCAAGCCTTGCATACTTCTCGGCGGGCCAGCGTTTCGCAAGGGAATTCTGTGACCCCACCCCGAGAGCGATCACCGGTCGTGAGAGGTCAACGCCCTCGCTCGCCAAGAAACTGCGAGCCTCCGCGATCCTCTGCTCGGAAACGTTGAGCGTAGAATCAGGTTCGCCGAAGATCGGTTCGCGGCCGCTGATCCGTTTTATTGATTCCTTTACAAGCTCAAGGTAATAGAACGACTCGTGAGCACGATCTTTCCATTCGGGAACGGCGATCGGAGCGGTCAGGAGCAATCCGCGAGCGTCTTTGTTATAGCCGATCCGGATCGGAATACGCGAAAGTGCGACGGTAAGGGCAGATTCGAAGGAATTCGGAAAAAGAATGACGGCGTCGTATGCATCTTCCTTCAGGAACTTTGAGTTGTCGAGGATGTCGCGGACACGCCATTTTGCGGGATCATAGGTAACGATCTCGTCAATAAAATCCGCGTCGCGAAATAGTCCGTCGGCCCAACTTCGCGAGTGCAGCGTTATCTGATCGCTTGGAAAGGCTCGGCGAAGCTCGCGCAGTGCGGGCACAGACATCACGGCATCGCCGATCCAATTTGCCGAGCGGACAAGTATCTTCATTTTGCTGCTGAAGGGAAAAGTGTGGCAAGGCCGTCGTCGATCGAGACCTTCGGCCCCCACGCGAGTTCGTGATCGATCAGGCTTAGATCGGAGATATAGTTCATTGGCGATGGGGCGGGAAGTATGGTCTCAGTATCGATCGCCGCCTGAAGCCCCGAGATATCTTGCATTTTTGCGACGAGATCCTTCATCGATATCGCATTGTTCTTGCCGCCGCCAAGATTATACTTGCCGTGCCTGACCGCAGAATCAATGAACGATTCACAGGCTGCCGAAATATCATCAACGTGAATGATGTCGCGAACCGGACGGCCTTCGGCGGGAAGAGCGATCGGTTCGCCTGAATTTATCGCTTCGGCGATCGCCCCGACGAAATTCGGTGAGTTGCCTTCGCTCGGTGGAGCATATGGAGTTGAGAGGCGGAAAATGCAGCTTCGGAACTCATTTGTATTGGCGTAGAGTTCGACATATCGTTCGGCAATATATTTTGACCATTCATACGCGGTCTGGCCGAGGTAGTCGATAGGACAAGTCTCCGGAACTTCCGGATATTGATCGGCAACGCGTGCGTATATATCCTTTGTTGACATAAAGATAAACGTGCTGCCTTTACGCATTGCCTTAAGCAGCTTTCTGGTGCCGTCAACATTTACATTCAACGTATTTTCCGACCCGACCCCAGACCGATCAAGGCTTGCCGCAAGATGGATGACGACGTCATATGCTCCGGCTGCTCTTGCGTGCTCGACGTTCAGGATATCCTGGCCGTGCCGTAGAGAAAGGTCGTCCGCCTTGAAATGCGAACGGATGTGCGTGCCCAAATAGCCGCTTCCGCCTGTTACGAGTATCTTCACAGTTCAATTAGAAAGTATTATTTCCTCTACTTCAAGACCGTTGAGATGTAGTAAAATCAAAAGTCGGCCGCAGTTTGTGCCGCCCGCCTTTCGCATATCGATGCCCGACAGCACAAAACTAAATCGAGTACGCTCAAAAAAGCCGCCAAAAGCCTGGCTTAAGAAGCATCGGCCGCAGGACGCGAAGCCGGTGCCGCGGACGAAGTTTCGGCGTTTTCTGCGGCTCATCTTCAACGGTTGGACGCTCTCGATCACCGGCATATTGATCGTCTCGGCATTTTTGACCGCAACGTATTTCTGGTTCGATTTTTCCGAACAGATCGACCGCAAGCTCCTTTCCGGCGAAGTATTTACGCCGACCGCCGGTATTTATTCCGCACCAAAGACACTGCGAAAGGGCGAAAAGATCTCGCGAGATGAGCTAATAAGCTATCTAAAGTCAGCGGGTTACATCGAGCGTAACGATAAGGCCGACCAGTCGCGCAGCCGCTATTCGATCGACGCAGACAATTTCGGTATCGAGCCCGGTGCCTCGGCGATGATCGACGGGAAGAAGGCCTTTCCGGCGTTGACGGTCAAGTTCTCAAAGGACGGCAAGGCGGTAGATGCGATAGGCGACCGTGATTCGGGCCAACAGGTCAACGAGGCGAAGCTCGAACCGAAAATGCTCAGCTCGATAGCGAGCGAAGGCGACGGCCGCCGACGTACGGTCAATTTCAACGATATTCCGCCGATCCTTGTTAAAGCGATCACTGTAACGGAAGATCGAGCGTTCTTCGACCACTACGGCGTAAACTTCCGCGGTATCGCGCGTGCCGCGTGGCGGCGATACGAGGGCGATGACGATGGGCCGCTTTCGAATCAAGGCGGTTCGTCGATCACACAGCAGTTGGTCAAGAACTTGCTTCTCTCGAACGAACGCACGCTGACGCGTAAGATGACCGAAGCGTATATGTCCGTGATCCTCGAAACAAGGCTCACAAAGCAGGAGATCTTCACGCTTTATGCGAATCAGATCTATCTTGGCCAGCAATCCGGCGTCTCGATCTACGGCGTTGGCGAGGCGGCGGACGCGTATTTCGGGAAAGATGTTGCCCAGCTCACGCTTCCCGAGGCCGCGTTCATCGCAGGCATTATTCGCAGCCCGAACCGATACAGTCCGTACAAGCATCCCGAAAAATCGGAAGAACGCCGCAACCAGGTTCTGCAGTCAATGGTCGAGGCCGGCGAGATCACGCCTCAGATGGCGGAGGCCGCAAAGGCAACGCCCATTGAACTTAAAAAGATCGACAGCAAACGCGATCTTCAGGGAATGCCGTACTTCTCGCAATACGCGATCGAGCAGCTTCCAAAACTCGTTTCCGACCCTGAAGCTCTTCAGCACCTGCGTGTCTATACCTCGATCGATCCTGACCTGCAGAAGATGGCGTATGAGACGGTCTCAAAGCGGCTCGCAGCTCTCGACAAATACTTTCCAAAGAAGAAGGACAATCTGAATGCCGCGTTGGTTTCGATACGTCCAAAGACGGGCGAGATCGTCGCGATGGTCGGCGGCCGCGACTATCTCCAGAATCAATTCAATCGAGCTACCGACGCAAAGCGTCAGCCGGGAAGCGTCTTTAAGCCCTTTGTTTACGGGACGGCGATAAATTCGGCGTATGATTCCGGTTCGCGTGTGTTTACCGCGGCAACGGTCATTAAAGACGAGAAGAAGGTGTTCACCTTCAATCAGGATTCATATTCGCCGAACAACTTTGGCGATACGTTCTCGGGAAAAGAACTCACCCTTCGCGATGCTTTGGTCAAGAGCAAGAATGTCATCACGGTCGATCTTGCGATGCAGTTGAACATCGGCAAGGTGATGAATCTAGCAGCGAAAGCGGGCTTTCCAAAGGTCGAGAAGGCCTATCCGTCGATGGCATTGGGAACTGCCGAAGCGACACCGCTTGAGGTCGCGACCGCGTACACGATGTACGCGAATCTTGGAGATCGCGTACTTCCGACGCCGATAACGCAGATCACGAGCGGCGACGGCCGCACCGAAAAGCTTGTAACTCCCGATCGCCAATCTGTCATTCGCCCTGATGTCGCATACATTATGGACGATATGATGAAGGACGTGATCAACCGCGGCACTGCGGCCGGAGCACGAGCCTGGGGCTTTCAGAACGTGCCCGGCAAGACGGCATTTGCGGGCAAGACAGGCACGTCGCGTGACGGCTGGTTCGCAGGCTTTACGCCGGATCTGGTCACGGTCGTGTATGTCGGTTTTGACAACGGCGACGATCTCGGAATGCAGGGTTCGGAATCCGCAATGCCGATCTGGGCGGATTTTATGAAGGCGGCGCTTGCGCTTCATCCAGAGTGGAACGGCGATTGGGCGATGCCCGCCGGCATTCGACGGGCGGAGATCGACATTCGCAACGGTTCGCTGATACGGCCGCTTGATGACCTTACTTCGACCGACCCAAATGCCGCCGCATCACCAACGCCGACTCCGATGCCCCCAAGCCCCGGCGTTGATCCTTCGCTCATTGATGAGCCGCCGACCGCTCCGGCCGAACCTGAGATCTACGTAACGAACGTTCCGAAAGAATTTGTCCGCACAGAATATTTTATCTCGGGAACTTTACCGAACCGCCAACTGATCTCGACAGAAGATGCTTTGGCGGGCGACGGCGCTCTGCCGCTGCCTTCCCAAACGCCGATCGAAGAGAGCTGGTCGGATTCGGCCGAGAGCCCAAACCCAACAGCCGGTGCGCCAAATGAACAGAAGCCGCCGGACAAAATGGTCACGGTCATGATCTGTCCGCTTACCGGTATGCGAGCTACCTCAAAATGCCCGCAAAGGGAGCCGCGAAGTTTTCCGAAGGGTGAAGAACCTAAGGAATTCTGCACCTTTCATCGCTAGCAAACATATTCTCAAAAAAACTTGCAAGGAATGTCATCCGCCCGCGTTCTTATTCCGCGAGGTTGGGAGAAGTGTGTTTTACAGCTGATCCCATCTGCTCGTGAACGATCTACGCGGAGGCATCTGCACGCTCGCTCGGAATGCCTGCAAAGAGCCGCTTGTTCTAGTGAGCAAAAGGAAAAAAACAATGAGAAGATCAGTAATTCTTGGAACAGTTTTGGCAGCCTCGGCTGCATTGGCATCTGCTTGTTCGGGCACCGCTACGCCGAACACGAACACCCCGCCGGTCAAACCCGTTGCATCACCTACGGCGTCGGCAAGTCCGGCAGCATCACCGGCCGCATCGCCCGCGGCGGACAAGAAGACCGACGTGAATAACGACGCCAAACCGGGCCTTCCGACAACCTCGGAACCGAAGGCCGTCGAAAAGAAGGACGGTGAAAAGACGGACAACAAGACGGCTGAGAAGCCGGCGGATGCCAAGAAGGTGAACTAACCTTAGCGGTCTGCCGCGTTTGCAGTGCGGTCGGATCTCGTCCGGCCGCACTTTTCATTCTGTACCACTCACGTCCCAACATTCCCACACCCAAGCGTTGCAGAAGGCTGTGCGCAGTAGGGCCGCACTTTACGGGTTCAAACTTCCAGCGGTTCGGTCCAACGACCTGTCTTCTGGGACAGAGGTGGGACAGCCTTTGGGACAAACAAGTCCAGTGATGTCAACAGTTACGACTTTTGTCCCAGGAAAACCAAAAAAAAATTGGAGCAGCGGACACCTTCGCCTCATCAGCAAGTTATATGACTTTCAAAGAACAAGGTGATACACAACGTATGTTGTGTATCACCTTACGAGTATAACACGTTTGTCAAGGCTGAACGGCCGGGCGTAGGGTTTGCACCCTACGCCCTATTGTTTGCCACGATCGGTGACCGAACGGCATTCGATCATTTCATATTCAGAGCCTTTACCAGGAAAGCGTAGATATCGGCCTGCTGCTGGATGGCAAGTGTGGTCGGGAGTCCGGCTCCGTGTCCGCCTCGTGTTTGGATGCGGATCAGGATAGGTTCATTACCTGCCTGAGCGTACTGCATCGCGGCCGTGTATTTGAAGCTGTGAGCGGGAAAAACACGATCGTCGTGGTCGGCGGTCGTAACAAGTACGGCCGGATATTTCGTGCCTTTTTTGGCGTTGTGATACGGCGAATAGGCGTACATCGCCTTGAAGTCTGCGGCGTCCGCAGGATTTCCGTAGTCGCTTCGCCATGCCCAGCCGATCGTGAACTTATCAAAACGAAGCATATCCATCACGCCGACCTGCGGTACTGCGGCCGCGAAAAGATCAGGGTGCTGATTCAGGGTGGCTCCGACAAGGAGTCCGCCATTTGAACCGCCGTTGATAGCAAGTTTCGGCGTGGAAGTATATTTGTTGGCGATCAGCCATTTTGCGGCCCACGCGAAATCGTCAAAGACGTTCTGTTTTTTCAGTCTCGAACCGGCGGTCCACCAATCTTTGCCGTATT
This sequence comes from Pyrinomonadaceae bacterium, assembly GCA_019694355.1. Classification (GTDB taxonomy): domain Bacteria; phylum Acidobacteriota; class Blastocatellia; order Pyrinomonadales; family Pyrinomonadaceae; genus OLB17. The sequence continues at coordinate 138,809 of JAIBCB010000001.1, forward strand.
CGCTGCCCCCGCGAAGACAGGCAACGGCATAAACGCCACCCATTTCGAGCCAACCGACGCGAGCGACCGAGAATCCGGGCGTCATCGCGATGTTGAATCCGCCATAGCCATACAGAAGTGTGGGGTTCGTGCCGTCGAGCTTAATGCCTTTCTTGTAGGTCAGGAACATCGGTATCTTCGTGCCGTCTTTCGATGGATAGAAGACTTCCTTGACCTCGTATTGCGACGGATCGAACTTGACGTCCGATTTTCGGAAGAGCGTGCTCTTGCCCGACTTCATATCGTAGCTGTAGATCGTCGGCGGAGCGTTGTAACTGGAATAGGAATAGAACGTCTCGCTGTCTTTTCGCTTGCCGCCAAAACCACCTGCGGAGCCGATGCCGGGAAGTTTTACGTCACGAACGAACTTGCCGCCGGTGTTGAAGATCTTGATGACGGTGTGTGCATCCTTCAAATAATTGACGACGAGCTTGTCGTTGTCGAGGAGATTGACGCCCGCGATCGAATCCGCGGTCTGCGGTATTACGTCAACGAACTTGTGTTCGCGGGCGAGCACGTTCACCTTCACGATCTTTCCGCGAGGAGCGTCCTTGTCGGTCTGGAAGTAGAAGGTCGACTCATCGTTGCCGATGAAGTTCCAGCTGTTGTCGAGATTCTCAATGAGCGGGAGGATCGGCGCCCTGTCCATCTTGAGATTCTTGAAATAGACCATATTCATCCGCTCGGTGCCTTTGCCGACCGTGATGATGAGCCAATTTCCGTCCTCGCTGATCTCGGCACCCGAGAAATACTCTTTATTGTCGGGCCGCTCGTAAACGACATAGTCATCGGACTGCGGCGTTCCTAATTTGTGGTAGTAGATCTTTTGGAAGAACGTATTCTCCTTGAGTTCCTCGCCCTTTTTCGTCGGAGCGTAGCTGGAATAATAGAATCCGCTGTTGTCCTTGCTCCAGGCGGAGACACCTTGGCGATTAGGAGCGAGCGTGTCCGGAAGGAGTTTGCCGGTCGCCGTGTCCATTACGTGCCACTCGGTCCGATCGCTGCCCGCGATAGCAACACCGTATGCCCAAAGTTTGCCGTCGTCCGTAAAATTCGAACCGGAAAGTGCAGCCGTGCCGTCCGCAAGTATCTTGTTCGGGTCAAAGAAGATCTTGCCTTCGTCCGATACGGAGTTCGCACGATACAGGACGCTTTGATTCTGCAGGCCGTCGTTCTTCGAGTAGATGTAGAAGCCATCTGCGACCTTCGAAGGTGCAGAATACCGTTCGTAATTCCAAAGAGCGGTCAGGCGTTCCTTGATCTTGTCACGCTGCGGGATCTTTTCGAGATACGATTCGGTCAGCTTGTTCTCGGCTTCGATCCACGCGCGTGTGTCGGCGGACTCAGTATCTTCCATCCAGCGATACGGATCGGGAACTTTAACGCCGTGAAAGTCATCGACCTGGTCCGATCGATGTGCCGGCGGATAAGTAAACTTTGCCTGAGCCGGAAAGCTTACGGTCAAGAATGAGAGCAGAAGGAAAAGGGCAAAACTCTTTTTGAGCATTTTCGACAAGGTCACCTCGCTTTTATTGATGCGAAAAGTATAGACCGCGGCCGCGATAAAACGAAATGACCAAAATGATCGATTCGTAGTCTGTCCGCGTTAGAAAATGCTGATGTCGTTTCGGTCGATCTCTGCGGGGCTTGTCGAAGTGCCGTTGTCCGCTGTTTGGTAGGGAAGCCAGCTTCGCCCGTCATAAAGTGCCGCTTCCGCCTTGGCAGCGGTCATCGGTTTTGCAAGAAGATAGCCTTGTCCGTAGTCGCAGCCCAAGTGCTTAAGGACGGAAAGTTGAGCACTCGTTTCTATGCCTTCGGCGATGACCTTCATCCGAAGGTTCTTTGCGAGCGAGATGATCGTCTGGAGAATCTCCGAATCTTCGCCATTCGGCCCGACGCCCGAGACGAATGATCGATCGATCTTGATCGTGTCGAACGGCAGTTTATGCAGAATGCTCAGGCTCGAATAGCCGGTTCCGAAGTCATCAAGACTTAGCTGAACGCCCAGCCGCTTAAGGTCCTTGAGGAGTTTCAGCGTAAATTCAGGATTGTCCATTGCCGTGCTCTCGGTGATCTCGAGCTTGAGGCCTTCGGGTGCAAGTTTCGATCTCTCGAGAGCGTGTTCGATGTCGTAAACAAGATCTTCGCTTGAGAGGTGCTTGCCTGAGATGTTGACGCTGACGAGAATATCGCGAGTTTCAGGCGAAATCTTTCGCCACTCGGCCATCTGGTCGGTCGTTTCACGCAGGATCCATTTAGTGATCGGGATGATAAGCCCGGAATCCTCCGCGATCGGAATAAATCTCGCGGGCGAAATGTTGCCATACTCACTATGATTCCAGCGTAAAAGAGCCTCAAAGCCGAGTAGTTTGCCGTCGGCTATCCGGACAAGCGGCTGATAGCTCATCGAGAGTTCGCCGCGTTCGATAGCGTGGCTAAGATCCATTTCCAACCGAACACGTTCAAGGAATCGCGTTCTGAGATCTCGTGTAAACACCGCAACGCTCTCACGCTGTGCCTTTGCGTAGTTCATTGCGATATCCGCATCGCGAAGGATCTCTTCCGGCATCGTGTATTCGAGGTCTGCCGGCGCGATACCGATATTCACCGAGATCGAGATTCGATTGCCGCTCAGCGAAAATGGCTGCGAGATGCTGTCGTGGATGCGTTGAGCGACCTTCTTGGCCTTTGAAGCGGTAGATGGGCCCTTGAGGATGATCGCAAACTCGTCTCCGCCAAGCCGGGCGACCGTGTCCGATGGCGTTACCAACCGCAGGAATCTTCGAGCGGCAATGCTCAGAACTTTGTCGCCGATCGTATGTCCAAGGCTGTCGTTGATGTTCTTGAATCGCGAGAGATCGAGGAAAAGGACGTGATAAACGGAACTATTATCGTTTCGGTATTTTGCGATGCGGGCGAGCAGTTTATCGTGCAGGAGCTTGCGGTTCGCAAGTCCGGTGAGGGCATCGTGGAGGGCTGCGTGCTGAAAATCCTGCTCGCTCTTTCTAAGCGCGAGGTTTGCCCGCTCCTGGCTCTCAAGCGCGACAGCGAGTTCTTCCGCGTAAACTTCTGCTTCTTTGCGCAAGGTTCTCTCGGTCTCGGCCTTCTCTTCTTGAACCGCCTCGGTCTCGCGCATTGCCCGTTTTAGATCGCTGACGGACCTTCGATAGCTGAAATAGACGATCGCAATTCCTACGGCCGAGATAGCGGCCGTCAGGATGTCGCCATAGATGGCGAGCATATAGACCAATGCCGCAAGGCCCGCACCGACGATGTGCATCATCGCTCGGGACGAGAAATCCCGCAGCCAGTTTCGATACGCCTCGCTTAGACGGTTCTTGGCTCGGATGAAGGACAAGATCGAGGATGCGATCACAAAATGCAATACCGAGATCGTGCCGAGCGTTACGATCAGATGCTGAGCACTGCCGACCGTGGCGGTTACCAGGCGTGTTGTCGGCAGCGTCGTCCAGATCAAATATGCAGCAGTAAAGCTGACGACGTTCAGCGCGATATTGAACGGCACCATGAACTGCTGAAACTTAAAGCCTTGTCGGTAGTGAAGGTAAAGGCAGTTCGCAGTTGTTTCGATCCCGGCAAAGAGGATCGCCGTTGGGCCGCCGTAAAAGAGAAAGGCAAGATAAACGCAGGCGTCCGAAAACGTCAGCGCGATGTCGGTTCCGGGAAGGGGAATGCTCGCACGCGGAGCGATAACGACCGCAAAAAGAAGAAGAGCTCCAAGCAGCGGTGTCAGATTTGAAACGTCGAAGTTAACAACCGCATAGATCACGGCAAGAAAGCCGAACGCGATCGTTATGATCCTGGAGAGTTTTTCTTGTGGGTCGAGGGCCATCCTTGACAGTGGTTCTGGAAGCGAACAGAGATAATTGCGAAAACCAAGGCCAGCTATAAGTTTAACACGTGTTTATCCCCAAAATGCAAGCATTTTTCGGCTCTTAAGAGGCCAGGGAATCTTAGTTGTATACAAACTATCCAGGTCAAAATCTGTATAGCTTGTATACAATGGCCGTAAACTATTGACATTACAGGCGGTTAGAGGAAACCCGAGTTTAGTGAATAGTAAGTATACAGGAATCGGAGATCACCGGCACGGCCGATCGCTGCTGATCGCAGGCGTCGTAAACCATTGAATCTACGCAGGTTAGGAGAATCTTCTTCAGCGGTCAAAGCTTTGGCACGCGTCTTGAATTAGACAAGGGCGAAAGACGCCGAAGCTTTGGGGGCTTCCAAAAACTAAAAAACTGGAGAAGAGAAAATGAAAAAGACAATCGCAGGACTCGCACTCGGACTTATGCTCATGGCCGGAAACGCATTCGCAGGTGATGGAATCATCGTTGGCGGAACACTCGTTGATGACAGCGGAACCCGCAACCCGACAACATGCACCACAATGACCGGAACGCGTGACATCGTCGTCGATGCGGCAACGGGCATCATCATCTCGGACTTTACCGGCATTATTATCTCGGATCTCGTCGGCATACTCGTCGGCGACCGTACGGCTCCGTCGAATTGCAGTGCACGTGACGGCATCATCATCTCGGACTAAGCTTGTCCGAAATTGGTTGTCACACACCGGGGTACCACGGTGACACCACCAAAATGGCTCGTCGCGAAAGCGTCGGGCCATTTTTTTTATGCGTGTTTTGCCGTCGGCTGCAGAGAGCGGAGGCGTGCAACGGATGAGGGAAGCAATTCGAGAAGTTTGTCGATCTCTTCGGCAGTGTTCTGGCGCCCGAGGCTGAATCGAATTGCACCGCGGGCGACCGCATCACCGTGTCCTAAAGCCCGAATCACTGGCGATGGCTCGAGCGAACCTGACGAACAGGCCGAGCCCGTCGAGACCGCGATCCCCTGCATATCGAGGGCGATCAAAAGGGCTTCACCTTCGATCGAGCGGAAGGAGATGTTCGCAATATTCGGCAGTCGTGTTGTGCGGTCGCCATTCGGGATCGCATCGGGAACGCGTTCGAGGATGTCGTTCTCGATCCGATCGCGGAACGAACGTATTCGCGTATCAAGATCATCGAGGGTTGATCCCGCCAGTTCTGCCGCAGAACCAAGTCCGACGATTCCCGGGACATTTTCGGTTCCGGCACGAGTTCCTCTTTCCTGACGGCCGCCGATGTTCTGCGTGTGGAGCCTCACGCCTCGGCGAACATACAGGCCGCCGACGCCTTTCGGCCCGTTGATCTTGTGTCCGGAGAACGAAAGCAGGTCGCAGCCGATCTCTTCGACATCGACTCTTATCTTCCCAACTGCCTGCACGGCGTCCGTATGAAACCAGATCTTCTTGCCCGGCCTTCGCAGATCGCGCACCAAGGAGCCGATCTCGTTTATGGGCTGAAGCGTGCCGATCTCGTTGTTTGCGGCCATCACGGTGATCAGGATCGTGTCGTCGCGGATCGCCGCTCGGACATCTTCGATCTTGACGATCCCATTCTCGTAAACGGGCAGAACGGTGAGTTCAAATCCTTTCTTTTCAAGGTCTTCGCAGACCGATTCGACGGCCGGATGCTCGATCGCCGAAAGGATGATGTGGTTGCCGTGACGCGAATTCGCCTCGACAAGGCCGCGGATCGCCAAATTGTTCGATTCGGTGCCGCCGGACGTAAAAATTATTTCGTTCGGGCGGGTCGCATTCAGGAGGGCCGCTACCTGATGCCGTGCACGGTCAACGGCCATCTTGGCCGTTTGCCCGAATGTGTGGATGCTCGAGGCGTTCCCAAAATCGTCGGTCAGATACGGCATCATTGCTTCAAGAACCGCCGGATCGAGCGGTGTGGTCGCACTATTGTCGAGGTATATTCGCTCCACGATAGCCTAAGTATAGTCTTCGAGGAACCATTAGCGGTAGCGCGACCGTCCGGCGAGCTCCGGAATAAGTGAAAAGTAGAAAGTCAGAAGTGGTGTTGAAGGCATTAGGACTTATCACCTATCCCTTATAACTTATTTCGGAAACCACCGTTCGGCGGTAGTTGACTCTGCGGTTTCGCCCTTAAATGCTTGCCTGTATTGCTTATAAAGGATAAATTAGTAGGTTGGCACTATGCCCGACAGCGGGCGGGATTTTAACAATGGATTTTGCGACAAAAGAGATCTTCAAGCGGTATGCGAGCATGGTCGTCGGACGGCAGATGACGCCCGTCTTCCTGAACATTCTGGTTACGAGTGTTTGCGATATGCGCTGCACGCATTGTTTTTTCACCGAGGAGTTGGATGATCGTCCGCGAAAGAAGCTCCAGATGAAGACGGACGAGATCGCACGCATCTCGGAAACGTTGGGAGGAAATCTCGGCGTACTCGTGCTTGCAGGCGGTGAACCTTTCACGCGGAAAGACCTGCCGGAGATCGTTCGTGCCTTCTACGAGAACAACAAGCTCGATTCGGTTTACCTGATGTCTAACGGCCAGATACATCCGAGGATCTTCCCGGATGTTGCTCGGATCATGGACGAGTGTCCGAAACTGAACGTCTCGGTCGCTCTCGGCATCGACGGATTGAAGGATGCGCACGAGAAGATCCGCCGCAAAGAGGGAAGCTGGGACAAGGCGATCCACACGGCGCGTACTTTGCAGGAGATGAAGAAAGAGCAGTATCCGCAGCTCGACATTCAGACATGCACGTGCGTGATGCACTCGAACGAAGACACGATCTTCGAGTGGTACGATTATCTCAAATACGATCTGAAGCCGGACAAGGTGAATATCAACTACATTCGCCCGCCGTCAGCAGATCCGAAGGAACTTGAGTTCGATCACAAGCGTTATCAAGAGCTGTCGCATATGATCCTTGAGGACACGAAGAATGCCGCTCTGAAGAATAATTACGGCGGCGATTCTGGTATGTTCAAGGCCGCGGTCGATATCTATATGCACGATATCATCGCGAAGACCAAGGAAGAGAACAAGGCCCAGCTCAAGTGCTATGCAGGTTCGGCAGGTGCGGTGATATATGACAACGGAGCGTTGTCATCATGCGAGAACAAGCCCGACGTTCTTAATCTTCGTGATTATGATTGGGATTTCACAAAGGCGTGGCACAGCGATCTGATGAAGCAGCGCCGCAAAGAGGTCGCCGACGGCTGCTATTGCACGCACGAATCGAATTGCTTCTATCCTTCGCTCCCGCTTAATCCCGGACATCTTCTAAAGATCAAAGGGCTCGAACGCGATATGAAGAAGGCGGCCGAGAAGATGAAGTTCGAAGCGGCAAGAGAGGTTGCTCTAAAGGTTGTAAATTAATGGTTGCATATACGGCGAAATATACCTTTATTGAGGATGGCGTTCATGGAGAGGTCGTTGATTTCCCGGGCGTTATCACGTTTGGGACCGATCTATCGCACACTCGCCGACTCCTTGCCGGAGCCTTGGTAGATATGGCCGAAACGAACCTCTCTCTTGGTGAGCCGCTTCCAAAACCCGACTCCACCGCGGCATTCGAGGAGAGTGCCGCAGATCTTGTCGAACCGATCTATTTGGTCCTCGAGGCCTCCTCGACGATAAAGATAGTGCCGGAAATGGAATATGAAGCGGCGTGATCTGCTTCAACATTTGAAAAAACACGATTGCAGCCTTCTTCGTGAAGGTGGGAGCCATTCGATATTCGTTAATAATAAGACGGGGAAGCGCACCTCGATCCCGCGGCATAGCGACATCCCGGAATTCACCGCCGCAGCGATCTGCCGACAACTAATGATCCCTTTGCCCTAAATGCAGCAGAATACCCCAAAGATCCTGATCATTTCGTCTGATACCGGCGGCGGACATCGCTCGGCGGCCAAGACCATTTCCGACGGATTTCAGAAGTTTTGGCGTGGTGATTCTGTTGCGGTCCGCACGATACGTGCAATTGAGGATTCACATCGGATCACCGAGCGTCTGGTCAACGTCTATAACTGGATACTTCAGAACAAGCAGCATTGGATGAAGTATCTCTATTGGACGGTCAATAAGATCCGGCCGGAAAAGAGCAGTTTTCTGCATCGGAAGTGCTTTGCTTACACGCGGGACGTTTTTGAGAAATGGTGTCCGCATATCGTCGTGAGCGTCCATCCGTTGACACAGCATTTCTTTGCAAAGGTCCTCAAAGAGCTGAAACTTTCTGAACAGATACCGCTTGTTACGGTCGTTACCGACCCGTGCTACGGCTTTTGGAAGGGCTGGGCCTGCGATGAAGTTACGCTCTATCTCGTCGCGAATGAAGACGCACGTCGCCAGCTCATCGATTACGGCGTGCCGTCCGAGAAGATCAAGATCTCCGGAATGCCCGTTCATCCGAAATTCCGCGAGGTCGAAGAAGCTGATGCACAAAGTGCCCGCCGTGCCTTCGGGCTCGACCCTGATAAGTTCACGGTTTTTGTAAATGCAGGCTGGATCGGCGGCGGAAATATCCCCGCGATCTTTCGCGAGCTCGTTCGCGGCGACCTCGATGTTCAGGCGATCTTTCTTGCGGGCAAGAACCAGGAGCTTCGCGAGGAGGCCGAAGTGCTCGCACGCTCGGCGAAGTTTCCTGTGAAGGTGATCGGATATTCCGACGAGATCGAAAAGCTGATGCAGTCGGCGAACGTGATGGTCTCGAAGCTCGGCGGCCTTACGACCTTTGAGGCGCTAGCCTGCCGTTTGCCGATAATCGCAGACGCCACCACGCCGCCGATGCCGCAGGAAGCGGGCACTGCACGCCTTATGTCCGAACGCGGTGCCGCGATACTGCTCAAGAACAGTCACGACATCGTTTCGACGGTCCGAGACCTTGCAGCGAACCGTGCAAACTACGCAAAAATGAAGGCCGCGGCCGCCGACCTTGCCCTTCCGGACTCGACGGAACGCATCATCGCGGAGATCTATTCGCTGCTGCCGCAGAACGCGGTCTCACATCAAATTGCGGCGTGAATCAAAATGCAATCTGTTTTGCCGACTTGCCCGATCTTTCGGATTTCTTTAACCTTGTCATTTTACGGAGATCACACATTTGAGTCTGTTACTTGAAGGAAAACGTGCGTTCGTCTCGGGCGGAACTCGCGGTATCGGGGCGGCGATATGCGAAATATTCGCGCGCGAAGGTGCCGATGTCGCATTTAATTACAATTCACGCGACGATCTTGCGGCCGAGGTCGCGAGCAAGATCGAGGCGCACGGCCGTCGTGCGTTGAGTTTCAAAGTTTCGGTCACGGATCGCGCCGGTATGAAGCACGTCGCGAAGGAAATTCTCGAGAAATGGGGTCCTTTGAACGTGCTTGTGAACAACGCCGCGGTGAATAAGTCCGATAATTTTGCGACGACGACCGACAAGAGCTGGGATTGGGTGGTCGATACGAACGTGAACAGCCTTTTCGCGGTCACGAAGCCTTTTTACAAGCAGATGATACGTGCCCGCGAAGGTGCGATCCTGAATATCACGTCGGTCGGGGCGATCCGCAGCCTCCCGACGTCGGTTCATTACGCCACGTCGAAGTCGGCGATGATCGGCTTCACGAAATGTCTGTCGCGGGAAGCTGCGAACTTCGGCATTTCGGTGAATGCCATCGCCGCGGGCATTTATGACACGGACCTCGGCAACACTTTGCCGGAGCGGCTGCTGCATATTCACGAATTCTGGGTCTCGAAAGGCCGCCTCGGCCGCCCGCACGAACTCGCGGAGTTCGCCGCCTTTATGACGAGCGACCGCAACAGCTTCATGAACGGCGAGGTCGTGATCCTCGACGGCGGCGCCGTCACCTAAAACCTTAAAAAACCTGTTCTCAGAACCTTTTCGAGCGTGCTCAGAAGTTCGTTGAGCGTGCTCAGAACCTTTTCGAGCGTGCTCAGAACCTTTTCGAGCGTTCTCAGAAGTTTGTTGAGCGTGCTCAGAACCTTTTTGAGCGTTCTCAGAACCTTTTCGAGCGTTCTCAGAAGTTTGTTGAGCGTGCTCAGAATGGTTTTGAGTGTTCTCGGAAGCGCTTTGAGCGTGCTCAGAATGTCTTTCCCGAGCTAAAAAACCTTTTTCTGCCCGCCGGAAATCTTCTTTTCGAGCTAAAAACGTTCCTTTTCGCGTGGAGAAACCTTTTATTAGTGCCGAGGAACGTTCTATTCGTTCTGAAAAACTTTTTCCGGCGGTCTCAGAATGGTTTCGAAGGTTCTCGGACGGAAGATTCGCGTGCCGCTTTGATCGAAACGTTCTCTAGCTCCGTTAGGAGCGATATGTTTGTAGAATTCGCACGCAATAACGCCCGCGGAGCCGCTTTAGCGGCGACACGACCGACGCCGAAAATGCAGAAATGTCGCTTCTACGAAGCTCGACGCCGCGCGTTGACCGGTGCTACAAACATTCCGCTCCTAACGGAGCGAAGCCGAAATCGTGTCTGTCCTCGAGTATCAACGTTCGCGGCATCGCCGGATATTGTATTCGCGTGTGGAAACTTTTTCTTCGTGCGAAAGATTATTTTCGAGTGTTCTTGTTCGGAAGATTTGTTGTCTGTCATGATCGGAACGCGCTCTAGCTCCGTTAGGAGCGATATGTTTGTAGAATTCGCACGCAATAACGCCCGCGGAGCCGCTTTAGCGGCGACACGACCGACGCCGAAAATGCAGAAATGTCGCTTCTACGAAGCTCGACGCCGCGCGTTGACCGGTGCTACAAATATTCCGCTCCTAACGGAGCTAGGCCGAAACCGTGTCGCCCCTCGTGGGGCTCCGGGATCATAATTGCACTCACGTGGTACAAATATTCCGCTCCTAGCGGAGCAAAAGCCGGACCGTGCTACAAACATTCCGCTCCTAACGGAGCAAGCGGAAAAGTTACTTTTCGAGCTGATGTTTTGCTTTTTCGATGAAGACGCGGATCATTTCGGTGACGCGCTTGGTCATTTCCTTCGAAATGATCGCTTCGCCGGCGAGACCGGCGAGCATGTGCAGGTCGCGGGCCGATTTTCGGCGCAATTCGACCATCTGTGAGAAGTGCACGAGCGTTACGTTCTTCGCTTTTTCGAGGAAGTCGGCCGAATAACGCAGGAAATTCTGCGCTTCGCTGCGCAAGGGCAGCCATTCGACGCGGTCTTCGGAATCTTCGGCGAGCTCGAGCGTAAAATTCTGCAGGATCTGCCCGACGACAGGGATCTCGGTCTGCACTTTCCAATGCGCGACGCCTCTCGCATCCGTGTGCACGTTGACGACGCCCGGCATCAGCTCGGCGAAATTCGTGATGTCGAGGAAAAATTCGCGCACCTGCTCGATGCCCGAACGGATCTCGATGTCGTTGCTGTAACCGGCCTTAATAGTGAACATCAAAATGCTCCGTTGAACGCGATCGCGTTGAAGAATTGCCGCGTCGTGCCGCGGAAAACGCCGCGAAAGAACGGCTCCTCGGCGAATAGTATAGCGTGTCCGCCGCCATTCGGCTCGTCGATCAGATACGACGTTCCTGCCAGGAGGCGTTCCGTGTTGCCCGGCCAGACAAAGCCCGAGATCGTGAGCGGCGCCTTAACGAAGACGAGAGCATTCGTGCCTTCCTTCGAATATTTGAAGAAGTAGCCGCCAGCAAGCAGCACGGGGAGCTCGTCCTGCTCGACACCATAATTTATATATGATGTGCGATCGACAGTTGCGCGCATGATCGAACCAGGTAACGGCACGGGAACTTTGTTCGCGTCCGCAGAAGGCGAGACGATCGGCGGCAGCAGACCGGGAATCCGATCGGCAGAATCATTCGCCATATCTTCGGTCGAAGGATTTGCCTTCGGTTCGGTCGTCGCCTTATCGGGCTTTGCCGCCGCAGCGGTCGGAGCCGAAGGTTTCGCTTCGGCGGACGGCGCCGCATCTTTCTTTTCGTCATCACCGCTGCCGACGAGCTTCGAAGTTGTGAGGCCGACGTCCTTCAGCGTCGCGAACACCGAGGCACCGCGAACCGTGATGACAGTTCCGCCGTCCGCGACCCAATCCTTCAACGCCGCGACGCCGGACGCACCGAATTGCGACATCATCTGGCCTGCAGAACCGTCGGGCAAGATCAGGACCGTGTGATCTTTCAGGCCGCCGTTTCGTATCGAGCGGATCGACATCGCGGTGAACTCGATGCCGAATCGATCGAGCGTCCACCAGATCGAACCGAACGAAGTCTGATCGACACCGTCATCCGCCGCGACGACGATCTTCGGTGCGTGAAGCGAGACAACGGACTCTCCGCCGACGCTCGTGTCGCCTTCGTCGGCAAATCCGGAATTCACCGGCACGACATTCACGCCCATCTCTTTGGCGAATCGCTCGACCTTCTGATGCATGTCGTCGTCATTGCGCGAAACGCGTATGACGAACGTCCCCGCGGGCCAATTCCTGCCGCCGGCATTCAGAGGTTTAGAAGCAACGTTCACGCGGACATCGTTCTGCAGGAGACGGATCACCATCGCCGAGGTCGAGTCGGTTTCGTATGGAATTATGTAGGAAATTTCCGCGCGTCCGGGAAAGTTGCCTGCCTTATCTGCCGTGAGTGAAGCCGCCGTCACAAGTGGACCGGACGTGCTGCCGCCGTCTTCGGTCCAATATGCGTCAAGGCCGTACGCCAAAGGCAGCGACCACGCAGTGATGTCGTAAAATCCAAAGTCTTCCTTCGATTGTCGCCTGCCTTTCATCTGGTTGCGGCGGAAGCGTGCGAGATTGTCATCAACGAAGGCCTTATCCTGCGGCGTGTCAGGTTCGAGGATCGATTTTGCGAGAATGCGTTGCGGCTGGTTGAGATCGATGACATAACTTCCCGCCGGAAAGGTCTTTCGATCGGCGGCCGAATTCGGCTGCTCCATATAAGAATGTGCGGTCGCAGAAGAGAATGCCTGATCCGCTTTTTTTACCTCGATGCGCGCACGCGTCAACGCTTCGACCAACTCGGCGGACTTCACGCGATCTTTGTTCGGCACGATCACGACGCGTTTCATTTTCGATGATGCAAAATTCTTCATCGCGTCTGCGCGGAAAGAATAAAAGTCGCGAATGCGTTCGGCTTTATGTTTTGCCGTAGTCTCTAAAGTTGTCATCGACGCGACGAAATGTTTTGCAGTTGCGGAACGAAGAGTTGCGATCGTTCCGTCATCGCGCATGTAACGCAAACCTTTTGTACCGCCGCCGTCAGTTTCGTACGTCATTCCGATCGCGCCATTTAGTGAAGGATACATATCCCAGTAGCCGGGATAGAACGCATCGAAAACATCACGCACGTAGTAGTCCCATTTGTTTCGATCGAACGCGGCGGCATTCGCGCGTCCGTAGATCTCATTCCAACGAGAGAATTGCGGTTCGGGAAGATTCGGATTTATCGGAAGAGCGTCGGGCGGAAAAAAGTATTGCGAAGGCTGTCCGTGATGATCGGCGGAGACCTGCGGGTTCCATTCGAGAAATGCGCGCTGAAGATTTTGTGATTCCTTTTGCGAGGTGACGAGAGCGTCGCGATTCAGATCAAAACGATAGTGAGAAAGGCGTCCGTAGACCGACCACGGTTCGCGATGTTCGAGAGCGAAAGGATTCGCGTCGCCGACGCCGACAGAGTTGTACCACGAGACGAATCGCTCATGCCCATCGGGGTTTTCCCCTGTAATTATAAGGGTTACACAGTTCTTTAAGATATCGAGCGTCGCAGGTTCGTCCGATGCGGCGAGCTGATAGACGACCTGCATCATCGTCTCGAACGATGCGGATTCGTTGCCGTGGATCGTGTATGCGAGCCAGACGATCGCAGGATTTTTTTCCGCGATCGCATTCGCTTCGCTCTGAGAAGTTTTGCGCGGATCTGCTAGACGCGCGTTGTCCGACTTGATGCGATCGAGTGCAAGAATATTCTCGGGCGAAGAGATCGCGACGACGTGCTGCATTCGATGCTCGTTCGTTTCGCCGATGTCGAAAACGCGCACGCGATCGGGCGATGCCTTCGCGATCGCATTTACAACCGACTCCATCTGCGCGTACGTCGTGTGAAAATTTCCGACATCGAAGCGCAAAAGTTCTGACGGACGCGGTACATTTGCGCGATAGTTTCCGCGTGCGTAGAAATCAAATTGCTTCTCACTTTGCGCGAACGAGAATTGCGCCGTGAAAAAAAATATAAAAATAAAAAAAAGTTGTGCAGTTTTTTTCATTTACTTTTCGATTTTTCTGATAGAATCTTTTGTGGTTTTCTAACCGCGTGAAATTATAGCAATGACTTCACCGCATCAAGAAACTTGTCCGCGATGTTTAGTTGCTAAATTGAAAACCTGGAAAGAACTCGACAGAGACGAAAGGATCATCGTCGAGAAAAAGTTCGGGGCTCATCATCACGATGAGCGCGGAAGAAGATCGCAGCAGTTCTGCACGAACTGTTGGTTTGAAAGATCACAGACAGAGAAGAAAGTGTGAAGCACATCGGTGCTTTGCAAATTTATGCGGCCGGCTAAGACACGCGCCGCATCGATGGGCAGAGATACGACATTGATGCTGCGGAAATTTTCTGATGTGTTCGTGAACTATCCCGGAAAAAGAAAACATTGGAGAAAAAAATGGCAACTACCAAAAAAACCAAGAAACCGGCCAAAAAGGCGGCAGTGAAAGCTACCGCTTCGACGGCTAAAATGGCAACTGCTGCTAAGAAACCTGCAGCAAAGAAACCCGCGGCAAAGAAACCGGCAGCTAAGAAGCCGGCAGCAAAGAAGGCAGCAGCCCCGAAGAAAGCCGCTCCGGCAAAGAAGGCAGCAGCTAAGAAACCGGCAGCAAAGAAGGCTCCGGCAAAGAAGGCAGCAGCTCCGAAGAAAGCCGCTCCGGCAAAGAAGGCAGCAGCAAAGAAACCGGCAGCAAAGAAGGCAGCTCCTAAGAAAGCAGCCGCGAAAAAGCCAGCAGCTAAGAAACCGGCAGCAAAGAAAGCTCCGGCGAAAAAATAGCTGATCGTTCCATAGCTACTCTTGATCAACGAGTGACCAGCTCCACCTTAGATACATTCTGATCTGCCACCTCAGGCTAACCGGCATTGGCCGGTTTCTCCGGAGGTGAGCTACATAGATGAGAAGGTATGATGGAGCGAAACAGCAAACTCCTTCGGCTCGAGTACTTTGCGGACATGAAAGGTCCGCGGGCATTGCAGCTCATTGATCGTTGAGTCAACTTAGGATGGTTTCAAGAAAAGAAGGCCGCTTTTTGCGGTCTTCTTTTTTTTACTGACAATAAAAAAGGACATCGGCCGGGAAATGACCGATGTCTTTTTTGCTTTCGAGTTTCGGATGGAAAGTTACGGTGTCATATTCACGCCGAAGTCGAAGAACTTCGAACCGACGCCGGCCGACGTGTTCGAGTTGCCTGAGTTGAGCATCATAAATCCATACTCGCCTTTCTTGAGCGGTGAGGTAGGCGTGATCTTAAAGACGCCGTTGCCAAGAGACTCAGCGGTAAGTCCGACGACATACTCATCTGAGAGGCCGCCCTTGCCGCCCCACGAATTCGATTTTGCGATCGTGACCTCACGGTTGTCGCTGCGTTGATTGAAACGAACCAGCGTGAATTCGTTCGGGCTTGAGGGAATGCCGCTCGATGTATTCAATCCGCCGCTTGAAGCATCAAGATAGAAATAGAACACGGGCGATGTTTCTTTGATCTGGATCGCCGCATTGCGTCCGGGAAGATTCGTCTTGGTCTTTACCTTTCCGAGTCCGAACGGCGTGATCGAAGCCGTGAACGCACCGCCTGTACGATTCTGTGCGGACATCGAAGGCTGCAGCTGGGTCATTTTTCGAACGCCGCCTTCTTCGCTGTAAAGATAGATCCCATATCCATGTTTGCTCATGGGATCGTTCGGGTCGCCGGATGGCGTGCCGCCGGGAGTCGCGGCCGATTGAGAGCTTCCTCCGCTCTTTGCCGAAACCATTGCCGCAACGACGTCGTCGGCAACACCAGCTTGTTTCAAAGCGATCAACCCATCGGTCGAGGTGTCGAAATCCGTCGACGATGTTCTGATCTTTTCGACGATCACAGAGCTTGCGAGCCCCGCTTTTGTCAGCGAGATCACTTCTGCGTTCGTCAGTTTCTCTTGTGCGAAGGTGCTTACGGCAGCAAGGCCCAAAAGGGCCGCCAGCATAAACACCGAGAGTATGTTCTTCATTTCTACGTTCACTCCTAAGTCAGGGATGTTAATTACAATTTACTTGTGAGGCGGTTTCAAATATGTTTCTTTGGCGCGGACCACAAGATCGGGACGATAAACACGCACTCGAATGTAGTTTCGCGAGCCCGGTACGCGATCGCTTGTAGGATAATACCCCAAGCTGTAAGTTTTGCGAAGCTCATCTGCGATTCGCGAGAAGGCAGCCGCAAGATTTGTGCGGGAAGAAACACGCTGAACACCGCCGCCGGTCCGTTCTGCGGCTTCACGCATAAAGTCGTCCGCGTTCGTGTAATCTTCGATGCGCTCGCCCTTGCCCGGATTGGTCTCGACAATATACGGCCGATCATCGTCGTCGTATCTGATCTCGGCATCGTTCCTGCGGCTCTTCTGGACGTCATCATACGTGCTGTATCGGATCGGATAGACGATGACGTTCGACTCCGTCAGATCGTCGAGCACGCTTTTGAAATTTGCCTTCTTGCTCGTCGTATCGACGCCGTCGGTGAGCACGACGATCGCTTTTCGCCCGGAGACATTTGCCAGCCTTTGATTCAGCACTTCGTCCATCGTGTCATAAAATGACGTGCCGCTCTCGATCTTCGTCGCTTCGATCGCGTATCGAAGAGCCGTGCGGTTGTCGGTGAGTTCGCAGAGCACTCGGCCTTTTTCTGCAAAGGCGACGATCATGACGCGGTCGTTCGGTTTTAGTTCATTGATGAACTGCTTAGCCGCATTCTGTATCTCCTGCAATTTGAAGACGGTCGAGTAGCTCATATCGAGCAGCAAGGCAACGGAAAAAGGTGCTTCGTCCGAACTAAAATATGCGAGCTCCTGTTCTTCGCCATTCTCGAAGACCCGAAATTCATCACGGCGAATGTCCGGCACGGCACGGCCGTTCTTTGTCGTAACTTTCACCGGTATCATTATTAGATCGGTCTCGATACGAAGGACATCATCGTTTGCGGCGGTGCCTTGGGACCTGGTTTCTTCGTCCTTAGGAACGGTGACGTCATAGCGGGAAACACTTTCGGAATATGGCTTCTTATGGCGGGATTGTCCCGCCGCAAGCGATGCGGAAAGCAATAGCATCAAAAGAAAGGCGGCCGGGCGAACCATAGTTCGAGATTATACTCGAAGTTCGAAGGGATGGTTATCGTAAGATCGACTCGTATGCCTCGCGGATCGATATTCGATGGATGGTGAGGTCTTCCAGCAAGCGGGCGGTCGAAGGATACTTAAGTCGGCGAACGATCCTATCCATTGCCGGTGAATCTGCGACCGGAAGGCGCGTCGATCGGCCGCTGCAAAGACGAGTAGCGTGATCGATCGAGGAGAGAAGCGAATGGCCCGCGACCAGAGCATCGAGATCCGCTTTGGAAAGCGAGCCCGCATCGAAAAGCTTTTTCAACGTATATGGTGTTGAGCGATCCTTGTCATCGTCCAGAATTCCGTCGCGAAGCTGCAGGAAGCGCATCGCAAAATACACGTCGAGCATTCCTCCGTCATCGTACTTGATGTCGAGAACACCTCGGCGGGCCGTCGTTCTTTGTTTTCGCAGAGCTTCTCGGACGCTCAGCGTACTCTCGCGCAACTCTTCGGCAGAAAGAGCGGCTCCTCTTGCGTGAACGATCTTGCGGATCTCGGCCTCGAGCTTACCTGCACCGTTGCTGTCTAGATGATCGCCGCTTGCGATCCCGCGAACTTTTACATACGCAAGCAGCTCCCAAATGCCGGCCGTCGCACTCATATATTCGAGAAACGCAGGAGCCGAAATTATGCTCAGTCCTTTTGATCCAAATGGACGAAGACGGAGATCGACTCGATACAGGCTTCCGGCACGCGTCATCGACGAGAGCGCGTTGATAAAGAGTTCGGCCGCACGCGAGAAGTATTCCTGATGAGCCTCGTTTCCCGAAAAACTTTCCGGGTCGTAAGACAATATGATGTCGAGGTCCGAGCCAAAGTCGAGCCGCTGGCCGCCGAGTTTTCCGAGAGCGATGACGGCGATCCGCGGAGCGGCATCACTCTCCGACATTTCCTGCTGAACGATATGCATCGCGGCATCAAGGCTCACCTCGGCGAGCGTTGTCTGCAGCGACTTTGATCGATCAACCGAAATTTCTTCGAAGAGATCGGCGAGGCCGATGGCCGTGTAAATAGACGTCCACTCGCGACGAAGGGCATCGAGCCGCGAGCGGAAGTCGGGGCTCTGCTCCAGGCCGTCGAAAATAGAGGCACGCAGATCGAGCGATTCGATCGTGGTGCGATATTGCTCGACGCGTTGAGAGAGTAAGGGTACGTTAGCGAGAAGGCTTGCGAACGGTGGCGAGAGCTCTTCGATCTTCGAATGAGTTGGCTTCTTCGCTTTCGTCAAAACACGCCCGCTCGACTGTCTGCTTACCGTTTCTGCCGAGGCACTGCTATCGAACACCCGCTCAAAGATCTTCCGCACGCGCTTCATCGAGCGTTCGAGATCTTTTTCGATATTTGCTCCGGTCGCAAATCGAACCCGCTCGGCAACAAGCTGAAGCTTTACGCTGTCGGAGGGAAGCGTGTGCGTCTGCAGGCCGTTCTCCATCTGCAGAATGTGTTCCGTGCGGCGAAGCAGATCGTACGCATTTGAAAGCTCGGCGCGCTCGCTTGGTGAGATCAGTTCACGATCCGCCAGCCTCGACAAAGCGATCAGCGTGTGCGGACTCCGCAGCCATTTGTCGCGTCCGCCGTGCGCGAGCTGCAGTGCCTGTGCGATGAACTCGATCTCGCGAATGCCTCCCGGCGACAGCTTTACGTCGATCGAGTTCTTCCGCTTCGCGTTCTCGTCGATGGATTCTTTCGAAGCCCGCACACCGGCGAGAGCTTCGGCGACGTTCGTCTCCTCGTCGTAGATCAGCGGTGCCGCATCGCTCCAAAATCGTCGGAACGTTTCCTGATCGCCCGCAGATACTCGCGAGCGTATCAGCATCTGACGTTCCCACGGACGCGCCGTTGTTCGATAATATTCGACCGTGTCCTTGACCGACATGGCGAGGGCCCCGAGCGAACCGTTCGGCCTTAGACGCATATCGACGCGATACGCCGCACCTTCGCCGTTGCGTTCGCCGACCAACTTGATGACGTGCTGAGCGAGCCTTGTAAAATATTCGCGGTTCGTTACGGGCTCGCGTTCTCCGCCGGCCGTCATTCCGTCCGACGAATAGATAAAAAGGAGATCAACGTCGCTCGCGTAGTTGAGTTCAAGCGATCCGAGCTTGCCCAAAGCGACAACCGCGATCTCGGCCGCCCGCGACCGCTGTTTCTCGTCGAGTTCAAGCGGCTGGCCAAATCGTTTTTCCATTTCGCGACGAGACTCGCCTAATGCAGATTCAAGGATCGCATCGGCGAGACTTGAGATCTCGTCGGTGATCTCAGCGACCGTAGCAAGCCGCCGGATATCGCGCAGGAAGATGCGTATGAGTTCGCGTCGCCTGAACCTCGAGAACATTATCTGCGGTTCCAGCGTCGAGTTCGTCAGCGAAAAGCGGCCGAGCGATTCAAGAAGTTCCTCCTTTGAACGTCCGCCTTTTGTTGTTCTTTGGCGTCCAAGCCAGGCGAAGTATTCTTCATTTTGAAGCAGCGTCGTTGAAAGCAGAGGCGAGAATGCGGCAAGCGTCAGCACATCCGAAAAGAGTCCTTCATCACGCCGAAGCCGCGTGACGATCTTCGGCGGCAACGCATCGCGAAAGCGACGCGCGGCCTCGGGTGCGGGCAATTCTGAGATGATCTGATCCTCGATGAGCATTTATTTATAACGCCTGGCCTCTATGCCGGCATTCTTTATCTTGTACCCCAATATCCGCTCGGTCGTGCCGAGGTCGCGGGCCGCTTTTGCGATGTTTCCCCTTGATGATTTTAATGCATCTTCGATAATGTCGCGTTCGAATGCCGCTACCGCTGCGTCGAGCGTCGATGCCGCCTGCGTATCGGTCTCCTCTGCGGTCTGAAGCGTCGCGGGCAAATGCCGTGCATGTATCACGCCTTCGTCGCACACCATGACGGCACGTTCGATCACATTCTCAAGCTCACGAACGTTTCCGGGAAAGTGGTATTTTGCAAGCATATCGATCGCCGCGGTCGAGATGCGTGCGACGCGACGCCGATGTTCGCGCGCATATTTCTCGATGAAGTGCTCAGCAAGAAGAAGTATGTCGGCCTTGCGGTCGCGAAGCGGCGGAACAAAGACCGTAAAGGCATTTATCCGATACAGCAGTTCCTCGCTAAATTTGCCGTCGGCGGCGAGGCCTTCGAGGTCCTCGACGGTCGAGAAGACCAACCGAAGATTCGCGCGGATCGGCTCAGTTCCGTTGACACGTTCGAAACGGCTGTCTCTTACGACCCGCAGGATCTTATTCTGCACTGCGATCGGCGTCGCAGCGATCTCGTCAATAAAAAGCGTGCCGAACTTTGCCTGCTCGATCATTCCGAGCTTCGGCGGCTGAGTTTCGACCCCGAAGAGTTCGGCCGCGAGCAGAGCCGACGGAACTCCGGCACAGCTTATTTGTCGAAACTCTCTCTTGGCCCGAAGGCTCGCATAATGGATCGAGTAGGCGAGCATCTCCTTGCCGGTTCCGCGTTCACCGCGAAGCAGGACCGGGGCGTTCGACCTTGCGATCTGACGGATCTGATCCGCGACCTGTCGCATCGGGCCGGAATTGCCGATCACCTTCGCGATGTCGTACTTGTTTCTAAGAGCTTCCTGCGTTTTGGCCGCCTCTTCGGTCGCAAGATCGCTCGAGTGCCGTTGAATATCATCGACTCGGATCGTTTGAGCGACCGTTCTCGCGGCAAGCCGCGTTACCGCGACCGCATCGTATCGGTCGGGAAGCGTTCTCTTGTCGAACGCCGCCGCGACGAACCCTTCGCGGGTCTCGTCGATCTTGAACGGTGCAATGAACAGCTCGATGATTTTGCCCTCGATGACGAGAAAGTCGAGGCTCGGTTCGTCGTGAACGAGGAGGAAGATCACCTCTTTTTGGTCGAACGCACGCATCAGTGCCGTCGATCCGGCACGTTGTTCGAGACGCCGATAAGCAACAGCATCAAGCCCGGAAGCGGCGAGTAGAGAGATCTCGCCCGAAGCGGCAGCGTCGTCGAACACAACGAACGCGTAAACTGCGTCGGCTGAATGACATAAGGTTTCGCAAATACCGGACGCCGAGCCTCGCGGCCCAAGCGTTTCGGCTTGGATCTCGGCGAAGAGTTCAGCGATGTCGATCGGCCGCACCTTCAAAGTAATACAAAAATGTAGGATTTTCGAACGCTTTGCAAGTTCGCCGCCGAGTATGCAAACTGTCTAAGTGGAAAGCCGCCAGATCATCGTCGTTCCGGATGCCGCACGAAAGATGCGGCTCGAGGATTTTTTGCTCGCGCATTTCTCGCGGCTGAGCAAAATGTATCTGCGCGACCGGGTCAACAATGAGCTCTGCGAGGTGAACGGACGCTGGGAGAATATCGGCTATCGTCTGCGGCCGAACGATCTGATCGAGATCGTCGTCGATCCCGAGCGAGAGACCTCGATGCTGCCTGAAGAGATGCCGCTCGACATCATTTTCGAAGACGACGAGTTGATCGTGCTCAATAAACCGGCCGGCGTTCTCGTTCATCCATCGCATCGCGAAAACTGCGGGACTTTGCTCAACGGCCTTGCGCATTACCTCAACCGCCACGATGTAACGCTCGCGACGCCTGCGGTCCGTCCGGGCCTTCCGCATAGATTGGACAAGGACACTTCGGGAATTCTCGTCGCCGCAAAAACGAAACTCGCACAGCGGAATTTGACGCGCTCTTTTATGCGCAAGCTCGTCGAAAAACGCTATCTCGCGATCGTCGTCGGTTCGCCCGACCAAGATCGCGGTGAGATCGAAGCTCCGATCGGCCGCGATGCTGAGGCAAAATTTTGGAAGGTGATGCCGGAAGGGAAGCACGCGCTCTCGCGCTATAAAGTGCTTGAGCGGTGCGGCGAGAATTCACTCGTCGAACTCGAACCCGTAACGGGCCGCACGAATCAGCTGCGGATACACTGTCAGCATTTCGGGCATCCGATCCTCGGCGATCATCAACGCGGCGGCGGGACGCACGACCGTCTCTATCTACACGCACACACGATCGCTTTTCCGCATCCGCGATCCGGCGAGAAGCTCGCTTTTGAAGCGCCGAAGCCCGCGGAATTCGACAAATTGTTCTCGAACGCTCTTGCTATCGGATGCGAATCGTTACGGTAACGGTAACGGATTCGGCGGCGCCATTGTCGAGGCGGATGCTCTGGTCGCCCGTTTCGCTAAGCACGGCTCGAAATCCGTTGTCGATCTGCGTTATTTTCGCGTCGTTGGAAAGCACGGCGCCGATCGCTTCGTCGTTCGTCGTCACGGTCATTGTCTGCCCCTTGTTCGCACGAAGCACAAGCTCTGCACCTTCGTCGCCGCGGATCGTCAACTTAACAACCGCTTCCGACTTTCCCTTTGCAAAATTTACTCGCTGCGATGGGTAGATCGAACGTTTTGTAGGTTTACCAGATTCCACAAGCTTCTTGCCGGCAAGCTTGTAGGTCGAGGTGACGATCTCCGCGGGGCAGCAAGCTGCACCGAGTTCGCCGGGATCGTTCGTTTCGACAACAAGGCGGCCGCGGTCGATCCACGCCTTTCGAATGCCGCCGTAAGCCCGATCGCCTCCGGGCAGGGTCGCGAGCAATACGGCTTTGCCATTCTTTGATCCGAAGATAAATCCTTCTGTAAAGTTTCCGGTTCCGCCCGTGTTGCAGGTGGTGAGAGCGACCGCCTCGTCCTTGCCGTCTCCCGTTAGGTCGCCGTAAACGATGTCAAAGACCTCGAAGTAGAATCTGTCCGTGTAGCCGTCTTCCTGTTTCTCGTACGAATATTTCCCATCCTTTACGGCTATCGGTTTATCGGCCCCATCCGACGCGCAGCTCGGTTTGTAGGTGGCATTGAGAAGGTCGCCGCCAGAGAAATTGTTCTGTGCGGCCGCCGCACCGACCCAAACGGTGATGATGGTTGTCAGTAATGCAAGATGAAAGCTGTGTCGCAGTATCATTATTTTTCTAGGCCTCGTTGGCGATCGCCTTCTGCTCATCAGCCTCCGAGAACTGACTGTGCAGATGAACTTTGTCGGACTTCTTTCGCAGGCGAATATTCAAGAATTCGACCATGACGGAGAATGCCATCGCAAAGTAAATGTAGCCCTTTGGAATGTGGTACTCAAGGCCTTCGACGATGAGCGAGAACCCGATCATCAGAAGGAACGAGAGAGCGAGCATCTTGATCGTCGGATGGCGTTGGACGAATCCGCCGATCGCTCCCGCAAAGAGCATCATCGCGATGATCGAGACAACGACGGCCGCGATCATCACCCAGACGTTATTCACCATTCCGATCGCAGTGATGACCGAATCGAGTGAAAAGACGATGTCGAGCAGCGTGATCTGTACGATGACGGCGGCGAATCCGCTGTAAACCTTTCGCGACGATTCGCCTTCTTCACCCTCGAGTGCGGAGTGGATCTCGTGCGTACTCTTAAAGAGCAGGAACAGTCCGCCGATCACCAAGATCAGATCGCGTCCGGAAAGAGCATTTCCAAAGACCGAAAATAGCGGAGCCGTTAAGCTCATCACCCACGAGAGCGAGAAGAGAAGGATGACGCGCATCACAAGCGCAAGCGCCAGGCCTATCACTCTCGCCCGAGGCTGATCCTTTTCAGGAAGCCGCCCCGACAAGATCGAGATGAAGATGATGTTGTCGATGCCGAGCACAAGCTCCAGCAGCGAAAGCGTCAAGAACGCGATCCAAATATTCGGGTCAAAGATCCATTCCATAGAGTTTTTAATTGAATTGCCACTAGCTTTAGCTAGTGGATAACATATCAAAAAAAATAGTGGGCTTTAGCCCAACCCCTTCTTAAAGCCGCCCCGAACAAGAAAGTCATCAAACTCCTCGTCAAAAGGGCGAACCCGATGGTGTTCTTCCTGAGAATCAATATATTGTTGCACCTTAGGCAGCAGGGATTCACTAACCGACACAGCAAAGTACTCGTCTTGCCAATGGAACTTGCCGCGGCAAAGTTCGTTCTTATTGATCCAGTGCGAAGATTCCCCTTTTAGAAGACGCATTATCTCATCCAGGTTCTGCCCTGACCCTAACGAGACGAGACAGTGAACATGCTGAACCCATCCATTCAGAGCTCCGATAAAAATATTCTTGGTTTTGGCATTCTCGCGGATGTGCTCGAAAACTTTATATCTGATCGATTCGGTGAGCAGTGGCTCGCGATCTTTGGTCGTCCAGACAAAATGTATCCAAACGCTGATATGCGGCATATTTTATTGTCTTTCGGGTGAATTGCCACGCTAGCTTCCAGCCAGGTGAACTCCTCATTCTGAATTGCCACTAGCTTCAGCTAGTGGATTAGCAATCTAAATTGATCTCAGGGCTTTCGCCCAAAATGGTCGCGGGCTTAAGCCCGCAGCAACAAAATATACAACTCTGTCCACTAGCTGAAGCTAGTGGCAATTCATCGGGCAATATAGAGCGTTCCAAATGATTTTTTTGTTTTGATTTCTGTTGCCATAGATTTTCCTCCAATTAATTTTGATGGTTTCTTGTTCCTTGAATTGCCACTAGCTTTAGCTAGTGGGGCAGCAATCTAAAGTGATCTCAGGGCTTTAGCCCAATCCCTTCTTAAAGCCGCTCCATTCCTAGTATTTTGCCTTAAGATCGCGCAAATTCGTAAACCGCGTCTTTAATATCCTTTGCCGATCCTCGAAGACCTGGCCGAGTTACCGCCTGCGTTGCACAGATAGCACACCTTGTCAACAACGAGATATTCGATTATAATATTACAACGCCTGTTGTGGGTGAAAAGGAGTGAGTTGACCGGAAATGAATGAAAGAGAAGACACGTTTGAGCTTGAGGATGGGCTGACCTACGAAGAGTTTGATGATCGGGAAGCGAGGGAGCGCTATCCGTGGTTGTATGCCGATGAGAGCGAATCTGAGCCGCCCGGGCAAAGCGGCGATAATCGGACGATGATCTCGGAGAAAGGCCGCGAGGGCCACAAAAAGCTGCTTGCAAAGCTGTTCGCGGAGCAGCACTTTCTCGGAGCGAACGGAACGAACTATCATCACCTGTTCGAACTCACCGACGAGCACCTGCCCGAACTTGCATTCAGGCGTATCAATAATCTTTTTGATGCCCGCACCGCGAACCGATATCTTGAAACGCCGGTCGGATCCCCGCAGATGCGTCGGCTTTTTGGCGACCTTTGGCGGGAGGGCGAATTAGTGCTGCTTTTCGCCGACACCGGTGTCGGCAAGAGCGCCTTGGCGGTGCAGATCGCATCGGCACTTGCCGGAGGCGAACCGATCGCCCCTTTCGAACTGGAGGCCGAGCCGCAGCGCGTGCTCTATTTCGATTTTGAACTCACCGACGAGCAGTTCGCAGCGCGATACCGCGACCCCAACGCTCCAGCAGGAGCAGATGACCGGGACGCCGGCAGCTCTTTGTTTCCGGTTCAGTTCATCCGCTGCACGCCTCGCCGGATCTGGGAGATTCCCGAAGAATTCGAAGACGTTCAGGAGTTCGTTTTTCATTCGATCGTCGACACGATCGAATATGTCGGCGCAAAGGCCATCATTCTCGACAACCTCACCTGGCTTTCGGCGAGTACGCACAATGCCGTTGCGGCGCAGAGGCTTATGAGGATGCTCCTTGCTCTTAAGCGCGACCGCGACCTTTCGATATTGGTGCTCGCCCACACGCCGAAGATGCGCGGCGGTTTGCCGCTCGACCTGAATCATTTGCAAGGCTCCAAGATGCTCGCGAACTTTGCCGATAATGTCATTGCGATGGGCAAGAGCAGCCGGTCGGCGAACCTCAGATATTTGAAGCCGATAAAGCAGCGGAATGCAGCGCCGAGTTTTGATGAGAACACCGTTCCGGTGATGCGGCTTGCGAAGGATGGAAGAATGCTCAAACTTTCATTCGTTGGACACGAGCCGGAGGCGGATCATCTTGAGGGCTCTCCCCAAGGTGCCGAGGCCGAACGCCGTGAACGAAAGATCAGGGCCGCCGAACTCGCCAACGCCGGAGACACGATCCGCGAGATCGCAGAGAAGTTGTGCATCGGCCGTTCGACCGTGGGCCGTTACCTAAAGGATGAGAAGGAGGAAGAGACGATAAAGTGACAAAAATTGTCGCAAGGGGCGTCAAAAACGCCGATTCTTGTCCCAGTTTGTCCCACTTGCCCGATTCGACGTGGGACGGGACAAACATCGAGGTTTTTGACGATCTACACCGTTTCTGCCGCGAACACGACGCGGCCGTTGACGATGGTCGTTACGGCACGCCCGCGAAATTCTCGGCCGTCGAACGGGGAATTCTTCGACTTGGAGCGAGACTCTGCGACCTTGAAACTCCAGACTTCTTCCGGGTCGAGGATCGTGATGTCCGCGACGGAACCGGGCGTGAGAGTGCCGCGGCCGGCAAGCGACAATATGCGCGCCGGATTCGTCGAGCAGAGTTCGACGAGGCGAACGAGATCGATCACGCCTTTGTGGACGAGCTCGGTAAAGGCAAGGCCGACGGCGGTTTCAAGTCCGGTGATGCCGAACGGTGCACGGTCGTACTCGAGCGATTTCTCGTCGGCGTGATGCGGTGCATGATCGGTCGCGATAGCGTCGATCGTGCCGTCAGAAAGCCCGGCGAGAATGGCCATGCGGTCTTCTTCACTTCGAAGCGGCGGTGCCATCTTCGTGTTGGTGTCGTAGCCTTCGACGGCAGAATCCGTCAGCGTGAAATGATGCGGTGCAGCTTCGCAAGTGATCGTCAGGCCTTCTTTCTTCGCTTGTCGGACGGCCTCGACAGCACCGGCGGTCGAGATATGTGCGATGTGGACGTGAGCTCCCGTGTCGCGTGCGAGCAGGATGTCACGGACGACGTCGATCTCTTCGGCAAGAGCAGGCAAACCTTTAAGGCCGAGCAGGAGCGACATCTTTCCTTCGTGCATCACGCCGCCCGAAGAGAGCGATTTGTCTTCGCAATGATCGATCACCGGCAAGGCGAAATCCGCAGCATACTGCATCGCACGGCGCATTATTCCGGCACTCGGCACCGGACGGCCGTCGTCGGAGACCGCGACGGCTCCGGCGGCCTTCATCTCGCCCATCTCGGCGAGTTCGCTGCCGTCAGAGGACTTTGTGATCGCACCGATAGGGAAGACGTTCGCGAGGCCGGTCTTTTCCGCCTGTTCGATCATATAGCGAGTGATCGCGGCATTGTCGTTGACGGGGTTTGTGTTCGGCATCGGGCAGACGCTCGTCCAGCCGCCTGCAACGGCCGCCGCACACCCGGAGGCGATCGTCTCTTTGTGTTCCTGGCCGGGCTCACGCAAATGCACGTGCATATCGATGAAGCCCGGTGCGACGACAAGGCCGCTTGCGTCAAAGACCTCAGCGTCGTCCGGGCGTGCTTCTTTGCGGTCGAGCCAGGCAGCAACCTTGCCGTTCTCGATAAGTATGTCCTTGCCGCTATTTTGGGCAGCGACGGGGTCAATAACGTGGCCGTTGGCGATAAGAAGCTTCATAGATCAACGTTCGGACGGGCTTCCTCCGGTTGCAAGATAGAGCACGGCCATGCGGACGGCGACGCCGTATTTCACCTGGTCGAGGATCAGCGAACGCGAACTGTCGGCGACGTCGGATGCGATCTCGATGCCGCGATTCATTGGGCCGGGATGCAAAACGATCGCGTCCTTCTTGGCAAGGGCAAGTCGCTCGTTCGTGAGGCCGTAGTGGATCGAATATTCGCTGAGCGACGGGAAGAACGCGGCGTCCTGTCTTTCACGCTGAATACGCAGGATCATAACGACATCCGCGTCTCGGATCGCGTCTTCGACATGGTCGCATACTTCGAGCGGTTTCTTTCCGCTCGCAAATTCCTGATCGCGTATCAGGAAAGAGAAATCTTTTGGTACGAGAGTTCGCGGACCGGCGACACGAACATTCGCACCGAGTTTGGTCAGCAGATGAATATTCGAGCGGGCAACGCGGCTGTGCACGATATCGCCAACGATGGCGACCGACAATCCGTCGATCTGCCCTTTGTGCTCACGAATGGTCATTGCGTCGAGCAGGGCTTGCGTCGGATGTTCGTTCGCTCCGTCGCCGGCGTTCACGATCGCGGCCTTGCTCACTTCCGCCAATCGATGCGGCACGCCGGCGCTCGAATGGCGGACAACGATGCAGTCCGGCGCCATCGCGTCGAGATTGAGCGCGGTGTCGAGCAAGGTCTCGCCTTTCGAAACAGATGATGAGGAGATCGATATGTTGACGGCGTCGGCGGACAGGCGTTTTGCCGCTATCTCAAAGGAGGTTCGAGTGCGCGTGGAGTTCTCGAAGAACAGGTTGATCACGGTCTTGCCGCGAAGAGCCGGAACCTTTTTGACCTCGCGATTCGAGATCTCGCGAAAGTTCTCGGCAGTGTCCAGAATGCCAATAATATCGGAAGCGGCCAGCTCTCGAATACCGAGCAGATCCCTTCGTCGATACGGCTTTCCTGTAGTCATTTGCGTCGAGTTAGTCGCTCGATCGGTGATAGATACCGACCGCTTCGGTCTCATCAAATTCCTTGAGCATCACCTTGATGATCTCGTTCTGCTTAGTGGGTATGTATTTGCCGATAAAATCAGCCTGGATCGGAAGTTCACGATGTTCAACGCCGCGGTCGATGAGCACAGCGAGCTGCACCTTTTTAGGACGTCCGAAGTCCATCAGTTGGTCAAGAGCCGCCCTGATCGTGCGTCCCGTGTAAAGAACGTCGTCCACGAGGATGATCTTTTTGCCATCTACATCGTCATCGAGTTCGGTTCTGTTTACGACCGGATTTGCACCGACCGTCGAAAGGTCGTCGCGGTAGAGCGTGATGTCGAGAATTCCGTAAAGCGGTTTGATGTTTTCGAGAGCTTCGATCTTGTCTCGGAGGCGTTCTGCGAGCGGCACGCCGCGTCGCCGTATGCCGACAAGATACAGATTCTCCGCACCGTTATTCTTTTCAACGATCTCGGTCGCAAGCCGCCGTAATGCCCGGTTCATTGCCGATGCGTCCATTACGCGGGACTTTTCTACGAGGTTAAGGTCAGATGCCATAGGGTCAGGCAAATCGTAACAAACGCTAAATTCATTTTCAAAACGGCTGGCCTCTTTTACGCAGGTAAGGTTTTTGAATACACTTCAGTCTTTAAGATAATGTCGCTCTTTTGGAAAAAATTGGTTCGGCCCGTGATGTTCCGAATGGATCCGGAGCGTGCACACGAACTCGGTGTCGCGAGCCTGAAGGCCGGCCTCGCCCGCCCGTTCTATCGGAACTGCGCTAACGGTGCATTCGGAACGATCGAGCGGTTTGGGCTCACATTTTCGAATCCGCTCGGTCTAGCGGCGGGGTTTGATAAGAATGGCGAAGTTGTCGAGCCCCTTGCTTCCCTTGGGTTTGGGTGCGTCGAGGTCGGAACTGTCACGCTCGAAGCTCAGCCGGGCAACGCAAGGCCGCGGCTCTTTCGTTTGCCGAAACAACAGGCGTTGATCAACCGCCTCGGATTTAATAATGACGGGGCAAAGGCGGTTGCTGACAGGCTGCGCGAGCTAGATCGGAATTGCATCGTTGGTGTGAATATCGGAAGGAACCGAAGCGTTCCGAACGACGAGGCGGTCGAGAATTATGTTGCCTGCCTACAGATCGTTCACGAGGTTGCCGATTACATAACCGTCAACGTTTCCTCGCCAAATACGCCTGAGCTTCGCGACCTCCAGCAGGAAGCGAGCCTTTCGCAGCTTCTCGAGGCATTGAAAGCCGCGAACGTCGAACTCGGAGCAAAGCCGCTTCTCGTAAAGGTCGCCCCGGATCTTTCGAATTCTGAGGTCGTGGCGATCGCGGATATTTGTCTTTCGCTCGGCATTTCTGGCGTGATCGCGACAAATACGACGATCACGAGGCCCGGTATTGAAGAGAACGTTTCGAACCGGATAGGCAACGGCGGGCTGAGTGGACGGCCGTTAAAAGAAATGTCACGTCGCGTCGTCGAAACGATCTACAAACACACGAAAGGCAAATTGCCGATCGTCGGTGTAGGCGGCATTTTCACTGCCGAAGATGCGTTCGAAAGCATCGCGGCTGGTGCCTCGTTGGTTCAGGCCTACACGGGCTTTATTTACGGCGGCCCGGAGTTTCCGCACAATGTTTGCAGCGGCCTGGCCGAGATATTGAGGTCCCGCGGCTTTAAGTCGGTGGATGAGGCCGTTGGCTCAGGCATCTGAGAGCCTTCGGAAGGGCTGTTATCTGTTTGACACGCCGATTTCAGACACTATAATTACTCTTTTGCCTTTTGAGGCAGAAAGAACGCCATAGCAGGCATATTTGATAATGAAGATCGATCTTGCAGCGGCACGGACAACACCTATCGAAATAGAGGTGAGCTTACCGCCCGAAGCGGTTGATATCGCTCCCGACGCAGAGGTCGTTGTAAACGTCGAATTTCGCGGCTCTGTCTGGCGAGATCCGCGTGGGCCGCATATTTCGGGGCATTTTGCGACGAAGGTAAAGCTCGAATGCGTTCGGTGTCTTGCACCGCTCGAAAAGGCGATAGAAGGCGATTTCGACGATCTGTTTGCTGAAGAAGAGCAGACGCCTCCGGGCGAGCTTGAACTTACTCCGGAGTTAATGGACGTAGCCTTTGCGGGAGATTCGGTCGAACTTGCCGAAGTCTTGCGGGAACAGATACTTCTCGAGGTTCCTGAACGGGCCCTTTGCCGCGATGATTGTCGGGGCCTTTGTCCGAAATGCAGGCAGGATCGAAATTTGATAGATTGTAACTGTTCCGCAGATATTGATCCGCGATGGGCAGCATTAAAGGATCTTAATTAGCCGCCGATAAGCTCGTGCGGAACAGAATTTTTAGAGGTAGTCATGCCAAATCCAAAACGAAGACATTCCAAAGCGCGTACAAGAACGCGCCGTGCTCACGATGCGCTGAATACGCCGCAGTTCTATCTTGACAAGGATTCGGGCGAAGCAAAACTTCCGCATCGCATCGACCTTGCGACCGGCACTTACAAGGGCCGCAAGATCATCGACGTCAAAGAGGCCGAATAATTTACAATTTCTTAAAGACCAAACAAGTCTGATCAATGGGACAAAACGCGGGAATCCTCGGCACAGGCCACTCTTATCCGGAAGGTATTTTAACGAATGCAGATCTGGAGAAGATGGTCGAGACAAGCGACGAGTGGATAACAACGCGCACCGGCATCAAGCAACGTCATAAAGCGGCCGCTGACGAATATACTTCGCAGTTCGGTTCGCGCGCAGCGTTGCAGGCGATCGAACGCGCAGGCCTAAAGCCCGAGGACATCGATGTCCTCGTGTGCGCAACGACCACGCCGGACCAAATACTTCCGTCAACTGGTGCGTTGATACAGGCCGAGATCGGGGCTGTCAATGCTGCCGGAATGGACGTTTTCGCGGCGTGCTCAGGGTTTTTGTACGGCCTGACGATGGTCGAATCAATGATCCGCACAGGTCAGGCGAAGTATGTTCTGGTGGTCGGCGCCGAGGTTCTGACCAAATACGTTGACTATACCGATCGGGGAACGTGCGTGATCTTCGGCGATGGTGCAGGAGCTGCGGTACTCGGCCCCGTCGAAGAAGGAAAGGGCATCCTTGCGACCAAGATCAAGTCGGACGGTCGTTACGCTGAGCAGCTTTATTCGCCCGGCGGCGGAACAAGGCTCGGGCTGACGCACGAATCGATCGATAACCGTGATTGCTTTTTTAAGATGAAGGGCAACGAACTCTTCAAGGTCGCAGTTCGTTCGATGGCTGATATCTCAGCAGAAATGCTCGAGAAGGCCGGCGTTTCGGCCGATGAGATCGATCTTGTGATCCCGCATCAGGCAAATCAGCGTATTACTGACGCTGTTGCAGCACGTTTGAGCGTTCCGGAAGAAAAGGTCTTTTCGAATATCGCCGAACACGGGAACACGTCGTCGGCCTCGATACCGATCGCAATGGATGAGTGCATCGAATCGGGACGGATCAAAGAAGGTTCGCTCGTATTGCTGACGGCCTTTGGCGGCGGTGTTACTTGGGGCGGAACCGTCATTCGATTCTAAGATCGACGAGGCAAGGAACGATGACGAGTAATTCCCCAGTCGCCTATCTTTTTCCCGGCCAGGGCTCGCAGTCCGTCGGGATGGGCAAGGACCTATTTGACAACTTTGCTGCTGCCCGCGAGATCTTCCATGAGGCGGATGATGCCATCGGGTTTTCGCTTTCGAAAATGTGTTTCGAAGGTGATGGGAGCGATCTCCAGCTAACGGCGAATACACAGCCCGCGATCTTGACCGTCTCGACGGCGCTGTATCGCGTCGGGCGAGCAGAAGGCTTGCCGGCTCCGGCCTTCGCGGCCGGCCACAGCTTGGGTGAATACTCGGCTTTGGTCGCAGCAGGCGTGATCGAGTTTGCCGCAGCTGTTCGAACCGTCCGCAATCGCGGAACGTATATGCAGGACGCGGTTCCTGTAGGTGTAGGCGGAATGGCGGCGATAATGGGGCTTGAACTCGAAGGTGTCGAGGCTCTTTGTGCTGAAGCAGCCGATGGCCAGATCTGTTCGCCCGCGAATATCAATTCGCCTTCGCAGATCGTTATCGCCGGGAACTCGGAAGCTATCGATCGCGCTTGTGAACTCGCAAAGGGGAAGGGCGCGAAACGAGCGATCAAACTG
Source organism: Pyrinomonadaceae bacterium (assembly GCA_019694355.1). GTDB lineage: Bacteria > Acidobacteriota > Blastocatellia > Pyrinomonadales > Pyrinomonadaceae > OLB17. The sequence goes on from JAIBCB010000001.1 coordinate 171,771, forward strand.
AATGTTTCTGCTCCGTTCCACTGCGAGCTGATGAAGCCGGCCGAAGAACGTTTGAAAGTTGACCTTTCGGCATTGGAATACGCCGAGTTCGCGTTTCCGGTCGTGCAGAATGTTGATGCGGAACCGAACAACGCTCCGCAAACGGTTTGCGGTAAATTGGAGCGTCAGGTCTCTCAGTCAGTAAAGTGGCTGCAGACGATCAAGCGGCTTTCGCAAGAAGGTATTGAAAGATTCGTAGAGATCGGCCCGGGCAAAGTGCTCACGGGCCTCGTCCGTCAGATAGAAAAGGACGCTAGTTATAGTAATATCGAAAACACTCAGTCTTTACGAGAGAGTTTAAGTTAAGCAAACAATTCAAAAAGGAGAACTTATGTCAGAAGTACAGGATAAGATCAAACAGATCATTGTAGATGAGCTCGCCGTCGATGAAGCCGAGGTGACCGAGAACGCACGATTCATCGAGGACCTCGGAGCAGATTCACTCGATCTGGTTGAGCTGGTTATGCGTTTCGAAGAGGATTTCGATATCGAGATTCCGGACGAGGATGCAGAAAAGATCCAGAGCGTTCGTGATGCTTATGCGTATGTCGAACAGCACAAAGGCTAACTCGCTTCAAGCGAGCCTTGCTTAGAATGAGGTTTGCAATATGGTGAATGAAGAGGACGTGAGCCTTCATTCACCATTTTGGCATCTAAAATGAAGATCATATGAAGCGTCGAGTAGTTGTAACAGGGCTTGGTCTGGTAACGGCTGTCGGTAACGATGTGCCAACGACATGGCAGTCGCTGCTTGATGGCAAGAGCGGCGCCGACTACATCAAGAAGTTCGATGCAACGAACTTCTCGGTCAAATTCGCTTGCGAGGTCAAGGACTTCGACCCGCTTTCATTCCTCGATAAAAAAGAGGCACGGCGAATGGGTGCGTTCACCCATTTTGCACTTGCGGCTGCGGACGAAGCTGTGAAGAACAGCGGCCTCGTGATCGACGAATCGAACGCCGAAATGGTCGGAACGTATATCAGTTCGGGGATCGGAGATTTCTGGGCGATCGAACGCGAACACGAGAAACTGCTCACTTCCGGGCCGGATCGCGTTTCGCCGTTCTTTATCGTTTCGGCGATCGTAAACCTCGCCTCTGGCAACGTCTCGATCCGACACGGTGCCAAGGGGCCGAATTCTGCGACGGCGACCGCTTGTTCGGCGGGTGCCCACGCGATAGGCGACAGCTTTCGCTTGATCGAACGCGGTGATGCGGACGCAATGATCTGCGGCGGTGCTGAAAGCGCTATTACCCCGATGTCGGTCGCAGGCTTTGCTTCGATGCGTGCTCTTTCGACCCGTAACGATGATCCCAAAACGGCATCAAGACCGTTCGATCTCGAACGCGATGGCTTTGTCATTGGCGAAGGTGCGGGGATTCTGATACTCGAAGAGCTCGAGTTCGCTAAAAAGCGTGGTGCGAATATCCTTGCGGAGATCGTTGGTTACGGGATGAGCGGCGATGCGTTTCACGTGACGATGCCGGATGAGACCGGCTCCGGTGCGATCGCCGTGATGCAGCGAGCATTGAAGGATGCCGGAATTTCGCCGGACAGCATTGATTACATCAATGCCCACGGAACCTCGACGCCGTATAACGATAAGTTCGAGACGCTCGCGATCAAGAAGGTCTTTGGTGAGCGTGCTTACAAGATCCCGGTCAGCTCGACAAAATCGATGACCGGCCACGCTCTTGGTGCCGCAGGCGGCCTCGAGGCGGTATTCTCCGTCAAAGTGTTGAATGAGAACGTTGTGCCGCCGACGATCAACTATATGACGCCCGATCCGGATTGCGATCTTGATTACGTGCCGAACGAAGCCCGCGAACATTCGGCCGAATATGTACTCTCGAATAATTTTGGATTCGGCGGCACAAATGCGTGCCTTATCTTTAAGAAATATTCTGAATAAGCAAGATGAAGATCATTGTTCTAATGAAGCAGGTCGCCAACAAGGATGCGGTTCTCCGCATCGCCGGCGATGAGAAATGGATAAATGAAGCCGACGTCGCTCTGCAGACGAATGAGTCCGACGGCTATGCTCTTGAGGAGGCTCTTCGCACCGTCGAAGCAAAAGGTGAGGGCGAGGTCGTTGTTTGCACGCTCGGCCCGCAGTCTGCGAAGACAGTGATCAAGGACGCTCTGGCTCGCGGAGCGAATCGAGCGATACACGTGGTTGTTGATGATACGAAGTCTCTTTCCGCATATCAGATCGCGAAAACGATCTCCGATGCGATCCGCGAAGAGAACGCGGACCTGATCTTCTCAGGCCTGCAATCTGACGATGCGAGCTTTGGGCAGACCGGCGTGATCCTTGCTGAATTGCTCGGCATTCCGCATGCGACGATCGTCATCGAGGTCGATCGGGCAAGCCTCGGCGACAAGATCCGCATCAAACGCGAACTCGAGGGCGGCTGGTATCAATGGTTTACCTACGACCTTCCGGCTCTTCTGACTATCCAGTCCGGCATTTCGCAGATCAGGTATGCTTCGCTGAAGGGCATTATGGCCGCGAAATCAAAAGAGATCCGCGAAGTTACGCCGACGGTCGAGCCTTTTGCCGCAGCGACCAAGATCGAAAAGGTCTATATGCCGCTCAAGACAAAGCAGACCCAGATACTTGGCGATGGCGATGCAAAGAAAGGTGCCGTCGAACTTGTTGAGAGGCTTAGGAATGAGGTTCGCGTCATTTGATCCTACTGACCAGTTCTGCTTGACCGATCCGACCCGATATTCTTTGTAAATATCGGGTCTTCTTTTATTGATTTCGGTTCATTTCGCGCGGGTCTGCAAGCGCATCACGCAATGCTTCCCAGCGATTTGGAAATGTCTCCGAGATAAGGCATTATCTAATCAATTCGATTCGATATAGCGACCTTTTTTTGGTACTTCTTTGCGGGAGCGAGATCTTGTTAGATTCCCGTAATTTCGTCCAACAGGGTCGCCAACGGTAGGAATATTCTAAGTGGCTTAAAAGTTACTTACTCAAGGAGAAGAATGATGTTTACAAAGCTTAGAAAATCGATCCGCAAGATCGCGGGCGGCCTGGCCATCGGTGCGATGGCCGTTCTCGGTATCTGGTCCGCGGCCGACACGAATGCAACGTCGGCACCATCAAACGTCGGCAGTCCCTTTCTTTATGATAACGCCCCGCTACCGAGCGGACCCACGACCGAGAGCGGTGTCGCCGCTCCGACCGGTACGCAATGGAGCGAACTCCAGCATGACACCGGCAATACGACCGAGGCGAACACGACCCTTGGAACGAGTTGTTCCTTGACCACAACGGTGTTCCGATGTGCTGATGATTTTACAGTCCCGGCCGGTCAAACATGGACTGTCGATCAGGTTGTGACGTTTGCATACCAGACCGGCTTTTCTGGTGCGAGCAGTCCGATCCTCTCGGCAACTCTTCAGATATGGAATGGACGTCCGGGTGATGCCGGCGCGTCGATCATTTTCGGTGATACGACGACGAATCGTCTCGCAGCCTCAACGGATGCGCACGTTTATCGGATAGGCGGCACTGTAGTGCCAGCTCCCACGACGCCGGGAACCACGCGGATGGTTTGGCAGAACAACATCTCGGTAAGTCCGGCACAGGTTCTCGGCCCCGGCACGTATTGGGTTGATTTTCAAACGGCCGTAGCGGCAAATGCAGCTCACTTCGCACCGCTTGGTACGGTAGTTGGAAGCCGCACGCAGCCCGGCTGGAATGCTCGGCAGTGGAACGGAACCGCCTGGGGCGATGCTCTTGATGCCGGAAATCCGGCATCGGCTCCGGATGTTGCGATGGATTTCCCGTTCAAGCTTGTCGGTACTGCCTCGATTGTCCCGACGGCAACGTCAAGGGCTGACTTCGATGGCGACGGCAAGACGGACGTTGCTGTCTATCGCCCGAGCGAAGGCAATTGGTATCGTCAAACGGGCGGCGGCTTTAGCGCGATTCATTGGGGCATCGAAACGGACGTTCTTGCACCGGCCGACTACGATGACGATGGCAAGGCAGATGTAGCGGTCTTCCGAGCGAACGATACGGAGGGAGCAGCAGACTTCTATATCCTTAATAGCTCGGATTCGACCTTGAGAGGATACGCTTGGGGGTCGACCGGAGATGTTCCGACCGTCGGCGATTTTGACGGCGACGGCAAGGCCGATGTCGCGGTCTATCGCTCGTCCGAGTCGAACTTCTACATTCTTGGCAGCACTAGCGGCCTGGTCGTTACGAATGTTCCCGGTACTACGCCTGTCATCGGCGATTACGATAATGACGGCAAGTCCGATGCGATCACTTACACTAACGGCACGTGGGCCGGACCGCTTTCGGGCGGCGGTGTGCTCTCGGGTGTGCTCGGTGCAGCCGGCGACATTCCCGTCCAGGGCGATTTCGACGGAGATTCGAAGACCGACATCGCGGTTTTCCGTCCGTCGGATGGTACTTGGTATATCGTGAGAAGCAGTGATTCTCAGACCTCGGTCTTCCAGTTCGGAGCGTCGGGTGATGTTCCCGTTCCGGGCGACTACGACGGAGACGGTAAGGAAGACATCGCGATCTACCGCGGTGGTACCTGGTGGATAAACCGCTCTACCGCTGGACTTACGGTCGTGCCATTCGGCCTGGCTTCCGACAAGCCGGTGCCGGCCTCGGCTAATCCGTAACGTCAAAGACCGCAAGGCTAGGTAAGGAAAAGGCTGTCCGCGAGGGCAGCCTTTTCATATTGTCCAAGGGGCTGTGAAACCAAGCCCAAAGTTGCTTACAAGCCTGTTTCTTGGCATAATTCCTATTTTGATTTTCTTCTGATCGTAACGATTATGAGCGATATTTTAGTATTCATCGAACACAAGGATTGTGTATTGAACAAAGCTTCTATCGAGGCAATAGCGGCGGCCCAAAAGATCGGGAGCGATCTTGGGATCAAGGCGTCGGCCGTTATTTTCTGTGATAAAGAGTGTCCGATATCAGGCGAGATCGCAGGCTACGATCTGGAGAAAGTGATCGTTGCTAAGAACGAAAAGCTTGCGCAATACACACCGGACGCTTATGCTGATGCCCTTTCGGAAATCATTGAAGCCGAAAAGCCAAAGTATGTCGTGATGTCGCACACATACCAGGTGCGCGATTTTGCCCCGAAGGTCGCCGCACGCGTCGGACGCGAACTTGTTGGCGATTGCATTCGATATCGCGTCGATGGCGGCAAGCTCGTCCTTACGCGTCGCATTTTCCTCGGCAAACTCGATGCCGATGTTTCACTTGGCGGTGACGCTCCGTATTTTGTAACGTTTCAGTCCGGTGCTTTCCGCTCGGATGATGCGGCTGCCGGAACTGCTCAGGTCGAGAGTCGGGACGTGAGCGTCGGCGCGGTCAGAATGACCTCGGAAGCTGCTTTTCAGGAAGCGAAAGCCTCGGTCGATCTTTCGAAATCCAACGTCATTGTCGCGATCGGCCGCGGCATCAAGTCTCAAGAGAACATCGCTCTTGCCGAAAAGCTTGCCGAAGTCCTCGGCGGAGACCTTGCGGCTTCACGCCCGATCTGCGATTCCGACTGGCTGCCGATCGACCGCCAGATCGGTTCATCTGGTCAGACAGTCGCACCAAAGCTTTATTTGGCTCTCGGCATTTCAGGCGCCATCCAGCACATCGTCGGGATGAAGAACTCGGGCACCATCGTTGCCATCAACAAGGATGCCGAAGCTCCGATCTTCGATATCGCCGATTATGGCATCGTGGGCGATCTGTTCGAGGCAGTGCCGGTTTTGATCGAAGAAGTCCAGAAAGCAAAAGCGTAAAGGACCTTTCGCGATACCGCGAAGTAGGAAGACAATTTGGCCGCGAATTCACGAATTTGGAAAGATCTGATTCGTGAGTCCGCGGCCAAACTTTTATTGGACCTAAAGTCCGTGAATTACTAAAGCTCAAGCCGTTCCGGCCAGGTCCTTCATCGATCTGAGCAGGTGGTCGAGCTTTTCGTAGCCCTCATTAACGCCGCGTTCCATTCCGGACTGCAGCATCCCGTCGCGATCTTCGATCGACTGAAAGACCGACTGATGATTTATCCTCGATCTTCCACCCGGGAGTTCTTCGAATCGTGTGGTCCCAAGGATCACGTGGCCTTTCTCAGGGAGCCCGTCGAACTCGAACGTTCCGATGATCCGTTCATTCGCGAGCACCTCGTGATATACGCCGTGAAATGCAAATTCATGGCCATCCCGTTCGTGAATGAAGCAATATGAACCGCCGTCGATCACTTCCATTTTCTTGATCGTCATTGTCAGGTCATTCGGCCCGACCCATTTCGCATAGAGTTCCGGCTCGGTGTAGGCGCGAAATACTAGTTCCCGCGGTGCATCGAACTCGCGGATGATAAAGAGTTCCTGTTTGTCCGGTTCGGCCTTGATCTCTGTTCTATTCGCCATTATTTTTCTCCTGAAGGTTTCGTTTTCTCTGTTTCCAACAGAGCATCTAGTCGGGAGAATGCTTCGTCGGTCCTCTGCGTGAATCTCTTGACCCAGACTTCGAATTCGGCGATCTTTTCGGCGTTCAATGTATAGATCCGCTGCTGTTTTCGCTTTTCGACGTCCACAAGTCCGGCCTCTCTCAGCACCTTGAGATGCTGGGAAACGGCAGCGTGCGTTGTGCCAAACTTCAAGTAAATATCGGTTGCCGCAAGTGCACCGCAGGCTACAAGCAGTTCGAGTATCTTTCTCCGATTTGGCTCCGCTATCGCGGTGAACACATCCACGATTTCAGATAATACAGTCATTGCTTAATTAAGTCAAGAGTAAAATAGAGTCCAGATGAAATTTTCCGGATGCTGGGTCGCCATAGTCGCAAAAAGACCCGGCCGCAAATGCAGCCGGGACCTTCTGATGTATTAGATTGTGCGGCCTTTTTCGGTCTATGCAGCGGCTTTTGAGCCGAGGACATCAACGATCGCCTGGCCGATGTCGGCAGGTGAATTGACCACGCGAATACCTGCTTCCTCAAGAGCTTTCATCTTCTCTGAAGCCGTTCCTTTGCCTCCGGAAATGATCGCACCTGCGTGGCCCATACGGCGTCCGGGAGGTGCGGTCTGACCCGCGATGAATGCAACGATCGGCTTCGAGACATTCGCTTTTGCAAAAGCGGCCGCATCTTCCTCGGCAGTGCCGCCGATCTCGCCGATCATCACGATAGCGTCGGTCTCGTTGTCTGCTTCAAAAAGGCGTAGTGCGTCGGTATGCGTCGTGCCGATGATCGGGTCGCCGCCAATTCCGATGGCGGTCGATTGTCCGAGGCCAAGTGCGGTAAGTTGGCCGACAGCTTCGTAAGTGAGCGTGCCGGAGCGGGAAACGACGCCGATGCGGCCTTCCTTGTGAATGTGGCCGGGCATAATTCCTACCTTGCATTTTCCGGGCGAGATGATGCCGGGGCAGTTCGGGCCAATAAGGCGTGTATCGCGATCTTTGAGGTATTCGTTGGCCTTGACCATGTCAGCAACAGGAATGCCTTCGGTGATGCAGACGACAAGCGGAAGGCCTGCATTTGCAGCCTCCATTATCGCGTCGGCAGCAAATGCGGGAGGTACATAGATCACCGAAACATTGGCTCCGGTCTCGTTGACGGCGTCTGCAACGGTGTTGAAGACAGGCACGCCTTCGTGTGTGCTGCCACCCTTGCCCGGCGTTACGCCCGCGACGACATTCGTCCCATATTCACGCATCTGCAGCATATGGAACGTGCCTTCTTTTCCTGTAATTCCTTGGACGAGCAGGCGTGTATTTTTATCGACTAAGATACTCAATTTCGAATAGCTCCTTGAAGATCAAATGTGTAAAAAACAATGCTCGAGTATAGCACATCGGCATCGAAATCCGCGTGATCACCGGTGGTTTGAGATTCAACGGAACTTTGGCCCCCGGCGAATCGTTCTAAATAGCAGGCTTTGGCCAAAGAAAGAACTCCTTCAGACAGATCTGGTCACGGACGCGACTTATGAGAGACGTTTACTCATTTTATACCGACGCTTTCATCATCGCGTTGAAATCGATCCTCGAACACAAACTTCGGGCATTTCTTACGCTGATCGGGATCATTATCGGCGTTGCGGCCGTCGTTGTTGTCGGAGCGAGCATTTCGGGGCTGAAAACCTACGTCATTGACCGCGTCTCTAAGGTGCTCGGGTCGGAGCACTTTATGGTCACGCGAATGGCGTCAACGGGCCGAATGTCAGACGAGGAGTACGAAAAGAAGAATCGACGCAACAAACGCGTTACGTGGCGCGAATTCCAGTACATTCGCGAGAATTGCCAAACCTGTTCATACGTCGGAGCGCAAGCGGGTGATAACGCGGACCTCGATATGAACGGAGTCGAGATGCCGTCGGTCTCGATCCGAGGCGTCACGCCCGAGATGGCCGAGATCGAGGACAAAGAACTCGAAGAAGGCCGATTCATCACGGTGGATGAGCTCAATCGGGCCGCATCTGTTGCGGTAATCGGAGCGGATGTTCGGGATAAATACTTTCCTGTTGGTTCGGCTCTCGGGAAAGAGGTAAAACTTCGCGGAGTTCCGTTGACCGTGATCGGTGTCGAGAAGGCTCGCGGCTCCTTTATGGGTTCGCCGATGGATCGGCTGATGTATATTCCGATCACCCTCCACACCCAGATATTCAATCGCGACGGCGGCATTCAGGTGCATGCGAATACGATAGATCGCGAGAAGTTCCCCGATGCGATGGAAGAAGTTACTGTCTTGCTTCGGAATTATCGGAAACTTACCGGCAGCGAAGAGGACACGTTCAGCCTTGTGAACACCGACGAGTTCAATTCGCAGATGGATCAGTTCACGGGTGCGATCGCTGCCGTTGTCGTGCCGATCACGATGATCATTCTTGTCGTCGGCGGCATCGTCGTGATGAACATTATGCTCGTTTCGGTAACGGAACGAACCTTTGAAGTGGGATTGAGAAAGGCTCTCGGAGCATCACGGAAGCAGATACTGCTTCAGTTCCTGATCGAATCGGCATTGCTTTGTATTTGCGGCGGATTAGCGGGCCTGGTGCTGGCTGTCGGTGTTGTCCAGCTGATAACGATCCTCGCAGGAATGACGATGACGATCACGCCGGGCTACATAATTCTTTCGATCGTGGTGTCGAGTTCGATCGGAATTATTGCGGGCCTGTATCCGGCCTGGAAGGCCTCGAAACTCGACCCGATAGTTGCCCTAACGCAGGCTTAACAGGATATTTTTATGCGGCTTACGACATCTTTACCACGTGAAGTTCTGCGGATGGCGATGGATTCCGTCCTGTCGCATAAGTTCAGGTCCGCGCTCACTGTGCTCGGTATCGTCGTCGGCATCATCACGGCGATCGTGGTCGCGTCGCTTTTGACCGGAATGCGGAACTCGATCGTTTCGATCGTCGAGGAATACGGCAGTAACAATATCGAGATCTATCACCTGTCGTCTGGGTTTGACGAGCCGAGCCGCGACGAACGCAATCGCAAGCCGCTGACCGATGCAGATGCCGAAGCGATCCTTGCGCAGTCGCCGTCGGTCATCGATCTGACAAAGATCGCCCCAAATATCGGTTCATTCAACGGCAATTTTAACGACAACCTCGTTTACGAGGGCAAAAATTATCGCTGGGCACTGACCGACGGTGTGGAGCCGAACTATGCTCAGATCTCGAATCTCGTTCTTCGAGCGGGTCGGTTCATCACCGAAGCGGATAATGTTCAGCGGCGCAACGTACTCGTGATCGGCGTCAACTGTGCCGAAGCTCTTTTTCCGGATCACGAAGAAGAAGCTGTGGGAAGGGTCGTGCGTATGAACGGCGAGACCTGGGAGATCATCGGCGTGATCGAGAAGCGGAAAGCCGGATTCCTGGGTGAAAACCCGGAAGACCGAAAAGTACTTTTGCCTTTTCGCACGGCCCGAAAGGCGGCTCCGGAAAGGGAAGAACTGCGGATCATTGCCCAAACAAAACCGGGCGAACTTAACCTCGCGGTTGACGATGTCGAAAGCATAATGCGAAAACGCCGCGGCCTAAAGGTCGGTGAGGCCGATAATTTCGATATTCAGACGGCCGAGGAGATGATCGCTCAGTTCGACGGCATCATCGGCGGAGTTGGGATCGCGGCCATCGCGATCTCGTGTCTCGGGCTTCTCGTCGGCGGAATCGGCGTAATGAACATAATGCTCGTCTCGGTGACCGAGCGAACAAAGGAGATCGGGATCAGAAAGGCTCTTGGGGCGACGCGATCCGCGATCGTTCTGCAGTTTCTGCTTGAAGCGATGACGCTCACATTCTTCGGCGGCATCATCGGGATCGTGCTCGCGGTCGGTATTAGTTCCTTGATCGTGCTCGTGATCCCGTCATTGCCCGCTCAGGTGCCGCTTTGGGCCATCATTACGGGCATCGCTACTTCGATCGGCGTCGGATTGATCTTCGGTGTCCTGCCCGCAAGAAAGGCCGCAAAACTCGATCCGATCGAGTGCTTGAGGTACGAGTGATGCAGGATAGGAGATTTGCCGGAGCGAACAGGTCAAAACGGCGACGCATTTGGCCTTATTTTGAACCAAGCGCCTTCCATCATGTTCGTAGCTGCTTCTCCCTTTATTTTCTAATAGATATAGAATGCATACTCGACCGTTTTGATCGTGTTTACAGGTACGCCGTTCCTCCGCGCAGGAAGGAAAGCCATTTTTCTTGCAGCATCGATCGCAGCCTCAGTCAAACCGAATTTTAGAGACTCTTTTACTTCGATATTTCCGACCATTCCGTTTGCTTGAAAAGTTGCTCTAAGTACAACTTTACCCTGCTCCATCCTCCTTCGAGCAAGATCTGTGTATCCGGGCTTGGGCCTAGTGATCACGACCATCAAATCAGGATTGGGAGTTTTAGAAGGCGTGCCCATTTGCTTTGGAGGCGATGCGGGATCAGCCGGCTTTTTCTCTTCCGAAGGAGTTTCTTTGTTTGCGGTCAATATATCACCTATGATCGCGGTATTTCCCTTGTCGATCTTTGTACCGATTGACCCATCTAATTTGATCGAGGAGACAAACTCATTCGCCTTGACTTTCGCGGCGTCACGAAAGGTCATGGTCGCCTCGACCCAAGCATGCGTTTTTGTGTCATAGAGCACATATGTGATTCGAGTGCTGCCTGAGCCTTCCCATTTAAGCTCTTTTGCCTGCATCTGTCCGCGCTCGACTTCGCTTACTATCGTTGCCCCGTCCCGTCCCCTTCTGGCCAGCGACTTTTTGAAGGATGACGCACCAAAAAACGATGTGCTCGCACAGTTAAATTTGTCCTCTTCTTTTCCGCGACTAAAGATATTGATTTCGTAAATGACTTCGTCAGAATAAGCCGTCATTGACTCGGTCGCTAACTCGTTGCACCTGTCCTCTGTTTCCCCCCATACAGGTCGCTTCGGGAAGACGGCCGATATATTTGAGTTGTTCGCTCGATATGCCTGCCAATTCGCGGCTTCGCCATTGATCAACGCTGGGGCGGGTGTTGGCGCCGGCTTTTTTGTCTGACCCGTCGCAAGACCTGCGAACGAAACCACGGATAACAACAAAGCGGCAACAAAAGCGGCATGTTTCTTTACGGCCATATATCTTCCTTTTTGGTCTTTTCTGGTTCTATCTTTTCGTGAGACTCAAACTAGCTCATAGACCTCTTCAAAATGCGGAACTTCAACCGGCCAGCCGAATTTGTCGCGGATGTGCTGTGCCATCGCGGCGGCGGCGTCAGGTTCGCCGTGTGTGGTGAAGATCATTTTTAGTGCTGACGGCAAACCGCTGAGCCATCGCAGCACGCCTTTCCAATCTGCGTGGGCAGAAAAACCGTCGATGCTCTCGACCGTACAGTTGACCTTGACCTGCGTCTTCATGATTCTGACCTCGCGTTCGCCGTCCTGGATGCGTCGTCCGGTCGTTCCTGCGGCCTGAAAGCCGACAAAGATGACGGTCGCCTTTTCGTCAGGCAAAATGCGGATCGCATGATGAAGTACGCGGCCTCCGGAGATCATACCCGAAGCAGAAATAATGATCCGCGGGCCTCGCATATCGTTGATCCGCTTGGATTCATCGCGCGTCGATGCCGTCTGCATTGACCCGGTGCGCAGCGGATGGCGTTTTTGCGCAAGGATGGATGTGTATTCTTCGTCGTGTTCCTCGGCAAAGCGGTTGTAGATCTGCGTTGCTTGCGCCGCCATCGGAGAGTCAACGATGACCGGAAGGATCGGGATCTTGCCGGCATCCTCCAACTCACGGATGAGATAAAGGATCTCCTGCGTGCGTCCGACCGCAAACGCCGGGATCAAGATCGGCCCTTTACGATGAACCGCCTCATTGATTATCCGCGCAAGCTTTTCGCCGGGATCCACGTCTGCATGCAGGCGGTCGCCATAGGTCGATTCGCACATCATATAATCGCAGGCCGGCGGCGTTGCAGGGTCTTTTAGGATCGGCTGGTCATAGTGTCCCAGATCACCCGAGAAGAGGAACTTGATCGAGCTTCCGTCAGGCCTTGCGTTCTCCATCTCGACGAGTACAAGGCTTGATCCCATAATGTGTCCGGCAACGAGGAAGCTCGCCTTCACGCCGTCGCAGATGTCCACCTGCTTTCCGTCATTGTGGTAAAGCTGCAGAAGGTCGAGGGCGGCACGTGCGTCGTCTTCGTCATAGAGGGGAAGTGCGGGCGAATGAGAGGTCAGGGCGTGTCGGTTGCGATAATCGGCCTCTTCTTCCTGAAGCCGTGCCGAGTCTGTCAAAAGTACGCGCATCAGGTCGCCGGTCGGCTTTGTCGTGATCACCGGGCCGTTGAATCCGAGCTTTACGATCCGAGGCAGAAAGCCGGTGTGATCGATGTGCGCGTGCGTGATGATGATGGCATCGAGTTCCTTCGGGTCGAACGGGAGCGGCTGCCAATTCCGCTCGCGTAGTTCTTTCAGTCCCTGAAAGAGGCCGCAATCGACGAGAACCTTTTTGCCGTTATGCTGCAGGAGATATTTGGAACCCGTAACGGTTCCGACGCCGCCGAAAAATGAAACGCTTGTCATTTAGATAATCTACCATAGCCGGTAAAGTTTCCGGTTCGGCGTCGGCCTGTCCGGGAAATTTCAACGGCTTTGGGAATCGTTTCGCCGGGAATTCTTTACGAGAGATGATCACCGGTGCGGCATGTCCGTAAATATCCAATTTTAGACGAGAAATCGTGCTGAAAATTATTTTCAAAAATGGCTGATTTTTGTGAAATTTAGGTTGACAAAAGCTTCACAGATTCTTATCTTTAGCTTTGCTCTAAAAAAGAAAGAGTTTGGAGCAATAGGCCGTGTTTGATCGGCCGGTTTACCTTGCAAGGGTAATCAATACTTTGAGAATAGATTAGGAGTCTTAAATAAAATGACAAAAGCAATTGCACTTTCAGCAGTTCTCGGTCTTTCCGCTCTCGGCTTTGCCTGCGGTGCACCGGCTGCAAACAACACGGCCAACAAGGCTAACACCAACACCAATGCGTCGAACACGAACGCAGCGAACACGAATTCGTCTGCTTCGAACTCGAACGCAGCAGCTTCGAACTCGAATGCGGCAGCTTCGAACTCGAACGCAGCTCACAGCAACACTTCGGCTAACAGCGCTGCAAACTCGAATGCAAAGGCTGAGCCTGCAAACGCAGCAGCTAACAAGGCTGGCGAGAAGAAGGCTGAAGAGAAGAAATAGTTTCCTAATAACGTGGTCCCAGGACCGCGTTTTGGCAAACGCTTCAAAGGGCACGCTTTCCGATTTATCGGAGATCGTGCCCTTTCTCTTATTAAAAGTTTGTTAAAAAAAGCACTTTTAGGGGTTGACTTGTCGCTCTTACCTGCATATATTGTCGAATGTTCCCAAAAACAAGCTTTACAGGGACAATTCAAGGCCGTGCCGCAAGGTATGCTGCCTTTGAAGAAATTAGATCTAATCTTTGAAGAAGACAGGAGAGTCAATTGTTATGAAAAAAGTGATCGCTCTTTCGGCCGTTTTGGCCTTGGGTGCTCTTGGAATGGCTTGCGGTGAATCAGCTGCAAACACTGCTGCTAATAAGGCAGTTGCAAACGCAATGAATACCGCGAATGCGGCGATGGCAAATGCTGCAAATGCGATGGCAAATGCTGCTAACCAGATCGCAAATGCTGCTAACCACGCTGCAAACGCTGCTGGAAACGCTGCAAACACGGTGGCTAACGCTGCTAAGGATGCAAAGCCGGCTGCGAATGCACCTGCAGCAAACGCACCTGCCAAAGAAGAAAAGAAATAGTTAACGGATACCGTTACATTCTTTGATCGGGCTCGAGTGTTCTAGACATTCGAGCCCTTTCCTTTTTCCGCAAGCATTGCCGTAAGCTCTGAGGCGGATGAGACCGGTCGAGAACAGACGAAATTCTCGCATAGGAATGCCTGTGGTTCGCCGCTTTCGCCGCGGTTTGCGAAAAGAGGGACCTCAACCGCATCGCTGTCCGGATCGGCGGAAAGGGCGACGGTTGTCGTCGGCAAATAGGCCGCAAGTGCTATCTTGGCAAGCTCATTGTCATCCGGCCCGACGATCGCGAGTTCTCCCGAATTGTGAAGCTGAGACTCTAATGTAGAAAGAGCTCGTCCAAACCCTTGCGGATAGCGTGCGATCTGGTTTGCGGCAAGCCTAAGGGTAGCGACGGCAAATCGCTCGTATCGATCGTCACCGGTCAGTTTCGCGATACGAAGCAACACATCTGCGGCCGCCGAATTTCCGGACGGCGTCGCATTATCGGTGAAGTCTTTGGTGCGAACGACCAACTCTTCGTGATCGTTCGAGGTGTAGAAGAAACCGCCCGCTTCCTGATCCCAGAAATGCTCGATCATCTGATCGACCAAGGCCTTTCCTGCTCGAAAATAGCGAATGTTTCCCGTCGCCTGATAAAGGGCAAGCAGGCCGTCAGCAACGTTCGCGTGATCGTCGAGATATCCGTTTAGTTTGGCCTCACCGGCCTTCCACGAGCGGAAGAGACGGCCGCTCTCCGTTAGCATCTTGCCCAGAAGGAATTCCGCATTCTTCTCCGCTGCTTCCAGGTAGTCGCTGCTTCCTAGCACGCCTGCGGCGTCAGCAAGGGCGGCGAGCATTAGGCCGTTCCAGGATGCGAGAACCTTCTCATCTCGATGGGGCTTGATGCGGAGTTCGCGGGCATCAAAAAGTTTCTGCTTTGCATTCTCGATCAGTGAGAAAAGCTCGAGAGGTTCGATCTTCAGAGCTGAAGCGGCCGAATCGATCGTGCGTGGGCGATTGAGGATATTCTTTCCTTCAAAATTTCCATCTTTTGAAACGTCAAAGAAAAACTTGAAGGCGCGCGAATCTTCACCTAGCAGGTCGTCGATCTCCTCTTCGCTCCAGACGAAGAATTTGCCCTCTTCTCCCTCGCTGTCGGCGTCCTGGCTCGAATAGAATCCGCCGCTTTCGTCCGTCATTTCACGCAGAACGTAGTCGAGCGTCTCCGTCGCGATCCGCCTGTATTCAGGGTCGCCGGTGACCTGAAACGCGTGTAGGTAGATGCGTGCGAGCTGGGCATTGTCGTAAAGCATTTTCTCGAAATGCGGTACGAGCCACACGTTATCGACCGAATATCGATGAAAGCCGCCGCCAAGCTGATCGTACATTCCGCCGAACGCCATTTTGTCGAGCGTGAGCGTTGTCATTTCAAGGGCCTTTTTATTGGCCGTCACGTGATGTCGGCGGAGCAGGAATTCAAGCGACATTGCCTGCGGGAATTTCGGAGCGCCGCCGAACCCGCCGTTCTTCGCATCGAAGCTCCGCTCGAACGAACCAAGGGCGTTCTCCAGGATCTCATCCGAAAGCGATCTGCCTTCGTTTACGATCGAAAGACGACGCAGTTCACCGATGATCTCGTTAGCAGAGTGATCGATCTCGTCACGTTTTTCTCGAAAAGCTTCTGCGATGCTGAGAAGGATCTGCTGCCATGACGGCATTCCGTATCTCGGTGCGGGAGGGAAGTATGTGCCGCCGAAGAACGGGCGTTTGTCAGGCGTTAGAAAGACGTTCATCGGCCAGCCGCCGCGGCCTGTCGTCATCTGGACGAAGCTCATGTAGATGTGATCGACGTCGGGGCGCTCTTCCATATCGACCTTGATGTTCACGAAATTCTCGTTCATTATCCGCGCCGTCTCGGCATCTTCGAACGATTCGTGCTCCATCACGTGACACCAGTGGCATGCTGAGTAGCCAATGCTGACCAATAAAGGCTTATTCTCGGCCTCTGCACGCTCAAATGCCTCTTCGCCCCACGGATACCAATCCACGGGATTGTATGCGTGCTGAAGCAAATAAGGCGAGGTTTCGTTGATCAAACGATTGGCTGTGTGTTTTGGTGATGACATAGTTCCATTCTTTCACGCCGGAACAAGAGGCTCAAACTCACAAGGAATGCGGCCCCGCTTTTCCGTCTTTCGCAAAGTTCTGGTATATTGCACCTATCTATGACTTCGCGTTCCATTGCCAAGCTTAGACCCGCACGTCAGCGTGCCAACCTCTTTGGCGGCGATTAATCCTCTCTTATCGTTCAGAGTGCAGGCTTTAGCCTGTCCTTCATAATCCAAGCGATAGATCGCACACTCTAACAAAGGAGAAATATCATGACGCCGTCAACAGACCTTCAAAGACCACAAATTAAGACCGAACTGCCGGGGCCGAAGTCCCGCGAGATCATTGATGCCGATGCTCGATTTGTAACGCCTAGCTATCCTCGCCCCGACTATAAGCTTGTCGTCGATCACGCAAAAGGCGTTTGGGTGACCGATCCGGACGGAAACCTTTTCCTCGATTGCAACGCGGGTGTTGCGGTCTGCTCGACAGGGCATTGCCATCCCGAGGTCGTTGCCGCGATCACCAAGCAGGTGAACGAGTTCATTCACTTTTGCGGAACGGACTACTTCTACCGTCAGATGCCCGAGCTCGGCAAGATGCTCGAGGACATTGTGCCGATCGAAGGCCCGACCCGCACACACTTCGCAAATAGCGGTGCCGAAGCGATCGAGACCGCCTTGAAGGTTGCGATGTACCACACACGTCGGCAGAAGTTCGTGTCCTTCTACGGCTCTTTTCACGGGCGAACGCTCGGTGCACTCTCGCTGACCTCCTCGAAGCGGGCACAGCGGCTTGGGTTTATGCGGCAGGCGCTTGATGTCGTACACATTCCGTACCCGAACAAATTCCGCCATTTTGCGACCGATATGCCGACCGACGAGGCGACGATCACGCGCGATGTGATCAACTGGCTTGAGAATCGCGTGTTCCAGACCACCACGCCGCCGCAGGAGGTCGCAGGCATCATTCTTGAGGTCGTACAGGGCGAAGGCGGCTATATTCCGGCCCCGAAGGCATTTGTCAAAGAGCTTCGCCGAATCTGCGACGAGAACGGCATTATGCTCATCGTGGACGAAGTGCAGTCCGGTATGGGACGAACCGGCAAGATGTTCGCGCTCGACCATTACGACGGCATAAAGGCCGACATTCTTTGTATGGCAAAGGGGCTCGGTTCGGGAATGCCGATCGGTGCCTGCACGGCGCGTGCTGACATCATGGATTGGCACAAGGGGGCACACGCCTCGACCTTTGGCGGCAATCCTGTCGCGCTCGAAGCCGCGATGGCCACGATACGTCTGCTCCAGGGCGGTCTCGTCGATAACAGCCGCGAGGTCGGAGCGTATCTCGAGGCCGGACTCAACAAGCTCAAGGACAAGTACGACTGTATCGGCGACGTACGTGGCCTCGGGATGATGCTTGGCGTTGAATTCGTGACCGACAAGACGACCTTGAAGCCGAATGCAGAACTTCGCGACAAGGTCGAGATGGAATGTTACAACCGCGGGCTGATCATCCTCGGATGCGGTTCGAATTCGATCCGCTTCTCACCGCCGCTCATCCTGACCAAGGAGAACGTCGATGTCGCGCTTCAGATCTTTGACGAAGCGATCGCCGCATCGCTCTAAACCGTCCGATTCATTGGCTTTTCACGTCCGGCAGACCTCGCGTCAGTCGGACGTTCTTTTTTTTCGCCGGAATTTTGTGGATGCGTATGCAAAAAAGTATGCTATCAAACGTCCATTAGAGGAGAACGTGTGAGAATTGTGCATTCAAACGTGGAGGAATTATGCCTAATATAACAATTGCCGAGACAAAAGGGGTTTGCCACATCGCCTATGACGGTGAAGAAGGCGACCGATACAGCTTTCCGGACGGCTCGACCTGGTCGATCCTCCACGATGTTGCTACGTGGTACACGGGTTTTAAGGCGGTGCTAACAAAGCCTGAGAATCGCGAACTCTACGTCCTTGCCTTTGCCGGCAGCGATTCCGGACTGGACTTCATCCACGACGGCGTGCAGGCTCTTGGCGGTTACTCCGTGCAGTATTCACAGGCGTTGAATCTGACCCGACGCTATATGCAGCGTTACGGCGACCTTCACCTCGCCGGCCACTCGCTTGGCGGCGGGCTCGCGGCGTATTCTTCGGTTGCGACCGGCCTTTTTGCGAGCACGATCAATCCGGCACCGCTCGTCGGAATGATGTCCTTCCGTGCACTTCGCGGCAATCCGCAGATCATCAACTACGTGCCGATGAACGGCGAGATCGTCAGCAGCTCGCCCGGCCGAAATCCCGGCAGGGATGTCAGGGTCACTGCGAACGGCAACTTCTTTACGCGGCACATGGTCGGCAATATGATGCCCGACATTCCGCTTCCGCAAAAACTTAACACCGGCGGAGCCTCCGGAAGCTGGTAGGGCATAGAAGAGTGAAGGGAACAGGCCGCCGCCGACAACGCCTTCTCCGTTTGCCGTATTTGGTCCTAGTCCCCGTAGGGGACAAATATTATAGCCCAGGGTAAGGCCGCTGAATTGCCACGAGCTTCAGCTCGTGGTTAGCGTTCCTCAATATTCTGCCGGAGCGTGCGAAGCACGCGACAAGAAGTCGGCGGCAAGCCACCTCCAAAAATCGGGTACGCTCATAGGTCAGGCACGGTTGCGTTTTTTGCAACACGTGGGGATCTCTGACCCACGAACCCTGACCGACTGCTAAAGGGCAAAGCCCGAAGCAAGTGGCCTACTTCCTTCGCGTTCTTTGCGGAGCCTTAGCGTTCTTTGCGTTTACGATCTTGCTTGAAACGCAAAAACAAAAGCTAACGACCGGCGGGATCAGCTAGAAGATCTCAAATCTGTGCTCCAATGTGTCGAGGACCGTAACAGGCTTTCCGTCCATCATCGCAGGCGTGAATTTTATGGCGTTGGCGGCATCGTAAATGCCGGGCATAAGTCCGCCCTGGATCGTGTTCAACGGCACGTAGATCAATGTGCCATCCTGTTTGAAAAGAGCGAGTAAAACTACGGTGCCTTGGATCAGGTTCCGCCGTGCCTCATCCGTATATCGCGGAATCGGTTTGTGGGTAAAGTTAAGCTTGGTCGTAACGTCCGCTTCGGCGTAGATCGTTTCACCCCTTTCAAGAACTGATCGAAGCCCTGCCAGAAGTTCTACACGCTTCTTGAAGAGATCGTTCTTGCTGTCTCCGGACTTCAAAGCTGTTGCCTTTGCAGCAGTCGCAACCGCAAAGGCGATCGGCTCCTTTAAGGCATTCAAACGTTCCCCGGCTGTTCCTTTTGGTGCGTCCTGATGCTTTCCAAAAATTTTCGGCTTCTGTGCAAGCACATTGGTGATGAGCCAAAAGGTGCGCTCGAACGAATCGTCGAGAGCTTTACCCGCCTCTTTTGTCTTGCCGAGTTTTTCGTACGCGAGTCCAAGATAGCTGAGTTCAACGTAATTCTTCGATCCCTTCAAGGTCTGGACGGCACCGGCGTAATCACCCTTGTTGAAAAGCTCTATGCCGACAGACGGCTTATCTGCGGCCTGCGCTTGCAGCGGAACCGTGAACGCTGCGAGAGCGAGAATGAGTGTGAAGATATGCAAGGAACAGAAATTCATAGTGCAAATATAGCCCAACCGCTAATAATGCGGAATGCAAAATGCGCATTTTGTGCAAATCGTGCAAATTGTGCACTTTGATACATTTTGTGCGGTTTGATACGTTTTGTGCGGTTTGTACTTCAAACGTGCGCGTCGTTTCGCTATGCTTACAACACGGTCCAAACGGCCGTTTGTTCTTTGAAAAGGTGTTCGTGGTTCGTTGATCTTTGGTAATAGGTCATCGTTCTTGGTCTTTGCGGCTTGCCGCAACGCAGTGCGGTCGGGGTTCTTGGGTCATAGATCCCCAAGTGTTGCAAAAGACGCAACCGAGCCCGACCGGCACTCGGCTTAGGAATATATCGGAGCGTGCGGAGCACGCGAAAAGAAGCCATTGTCGGCGGCAAGCCGCCTCCGGGAGCCTGACTTGGCTAGGGACGGTCGGGCGAGCCCGACCGCACTGCGAAAGGGCATAGCCCAGTAGCGGTTCTAAGTTTTGTCGGCGGCAAGCCGCCTCCGAGGACTCTTTGATGGCCGTGAACCACGGGCTAAAGACCGGGGCAATTGGAAGAGACTCTCAAAAATAGCTCTTGACACGTATGATATACTCGTAGAGATGGTGTAAACATGCGTTTTACACTCTGATCTTTGACAATAGTGACAATAATTGTAACCGCAGGTCGCCGGAACGCCGATTCTTGTCCCACTTTGTCCCGCTTGTCGCATTCACGGTGAGACGGGACATAGATCGGGGAATTGTGAATTGTTCATTGTGGATTGTTAATTGGGGACGGAAGCCGGGCGCGTGAACGCCCCGTTCCGTTCACGCAGGCTGACTTGGGTTTTTCTCTGTGTTCTCTGTGGCCTCTGTGGTAAAGAACGTACCCACCCACTACCGCAGGTGGTACTGACAGGGACTGGCCGCCCGCTGACGCAGGCGGTTCTGACTTCTGCTCACTGCTGACAGCTCACTGACCACTGCCCGCCGACGCAGGCGGCTCTGACAAAACCACCCGCTACCGCAGGTGGTACTGACTGCCTACTGCTGACCGCTGACGGCTGACGGCTGACAGCTCACTGACCGCCCGCTCACGCAGACGGTTCTGGCCGGCGGCGGCTTTTGGAAAATGTGTGGGTGTTTTTTGCGGGATGGGGTTCTCCTGCTAGACTGTTTGCTTTATGAGCAACTTAACATTTGGAATCATCAAGCCCGACGCGGTTCGGGCAGGGAAGCAGGGGCAGATCATTTCGCGCATCCTGGGCGGCGGTTTTGCCATTCGCGGAATGAAGCTCGTGCATCAGACGCGCAAGCAGGCCGAAGGCTTTTATGCGGTTCACGCAGGCAAAGGCTTTTTCGACGAGCTTTGCGACTTTATGTCGAGCGGCCCATGCGTCGTGCTTGTGCTTGAAAAGGATAACGCTGTTCCGGCCTGGCGCGAACTGATGGGTGCGACGAATCCGGCAGACGCCGCTGAAGGCACCATACGCAAGGACTTTGCGACATCGATCGGCGAGAACGCTGTCCATGGCTCCGATTCTGAAGAAAATGCACAGATCGAGATCGCATATTTCTTCAGCAGGCTTGAATTGGTATAGCGGTTAAGAGTATAAAATTACAGAGTTACGAGGAGTTACAGATCGTTGCGGCGCTGCGGGGCTTCCTGCTTTCACGGTTCGTTTGCGACATCTTGGCTCCTGAACTCTTTTGCTTCGGTAATTCGGTCACTCTGAAAACGCGAGAAAATCTATGAAACGATGCCCGACCTGCGATAACACTTTTGAGGATGCGTTGAAGTTCTGCCAGGCGGACGGCACACCGCTTGTGGACGATGCCCCGGCGGTCGATCCGTACGCAACGATGGTCGCGAGCCCGGCAGAGATAAAGGCCGCCTCGGCGGCCGACAATGCACCGGTGCCGATCGCAGAGCCGGACAATATGCTCGATCTGCCTGCTCAGGGCGGCGGCGATATGATGAAGACGATGGTCGCCTCGGCGGATGAAATGCGGGCGATCCTCGAGGAAAAGGACGATCCGGGCATGGAGATACCCGAGGCTCCCGCTGCAGCACCTCCGCCGGCACCGATCCCGCCCGCTCCGATTCCGCCGGCGGTCCCCGAACCTCCGAAATTCGCTGAACCTGAGATCGCTTCGCCGCATTTCAGCAACGCCCCGAATTTCAGCGATATCGCACCGCCGGCGTCGCCGTTCGGCGTCCCGAAACCGGCATCGGATCTCTCGGGCATCGAAGACGAACCGCCGACGATGATGCAGCCTTTCCCGGATCCGCCGGCACCGATTCCGGCCGCTCCGATGGCAGCCGCTCCTGTCGCACAGGTTCCGCAAGCACAGTTCGAGCCGTCTGCACCGCTTCCGGTTCCGCCGCCGCCACCCGCGGCAGGCGGACAAAGCAAGACCCTCGCGATCGTCTCGATGATCCTTGGTATTCTTGGATTCACGCTCTGCTGCGGTACGGTGCTGCCAAGCTTTATTGCGATCATTCTCGGTTTTATGGCACGAGGCAAAGCATCGAGCGACCCCGCAAATTATGGCGGCTCAGGAATGGCAATGGTCGGCCTTATAACCGGTATTATCGGCCTTTTGCTGAGCATCGCATATTTGATCTTCTTATTTGCATTTGGCGGCCTTCAGATGCTCCAACGAGGATTTTGATCGCCCCTTTGTCTTTTTCCGGGGACGACGACATACTTAGATAGATGTCAATAATTTCAGATGTACTCCAATCAACTGTGGCCGTCGTCAAGGGTATGAAACGTACGCTTGCCGAGATCCCGCGTGAGAAATGGACGGTGCAGTATCCTGATGTCCCGGTGACGGTACAGCCGCGTTATCGCGGCCAGCATCTCCTGCATGTCGATGAGAACGGCAAAGAGAAATGCGTTGCGTGTTACCTGTGTGCGGCAGCGTGTCCTTCAGACTGCATCTACATCGAGGCCGAGCAGGACGCCCGCCCGTATGCCGAACGCATCGGACGCGATGAACGTTACGCGAAGGTCTATAACATCGATTACGGCCGCTGTATCTTCTGCGGCTACTGTGTCGAGGCTTGCCCGAAAGATGCGATCACGCACGGGTATAATTTCGAGATATCGGTCTTCAACCGAGCCGATCTCTTGAAGAAGAAGGAAGATCTTCTGATCACAAAGCAGAAGCAATCGAAGAACTACCGCGTTGCTCTATCGAGCGAGGTTGTGGATTCGGAGTATAAGGAAGTTTAGGCCGGTAAGGGCTGCTTTTCGAACGGCTTCGGGCGGGATGCTCTTCGAGCGTTTCTCGCCCGGGGCGTTTTGATATTGGTTCGTGATAAAGGAAATTCCGCCGACAGAGAAAGGAAGGCGTTACGAGATGCGTGCCCAGGGCTTGAGGCAGTTCGCCGGCCTGAAGCGGGACACTGATCGTCTCGATCCCTTCGAGCTTGCCGCCCACGCGAATCTGCTGGTCGTACCTTTTGAAGAGGTCTTAGCTTTGGGTGCCTCGGCCCGCGAACATCTTCTCGGTGTGGGGAAGGATGCCTGGTCGGGCGGCGCGGCCTCGATACCGCTGCCTGACGGCCGCACGCTGATAATTCTGAACCCCACGCACAATAAGAATCGACATGCCGCGACCCTGATGGAAGAAGTGAGCCACGTTTTCCTTGGTCACAAGGCGAATGAACTCGCGGTGAAGGACAGCGACGGCAAGACGACGAAGACACGCGATTACAATCACGCGATCGAGGAAGAGGCATATTCGACCGGTGCCGCCGCACTCGTTCCGTATTCCGGCCTAAAGAAGATGATCCGCGAAGGGAAGACCGTTCGAGAGATCGCACGACATTTTGGTGTGTCTTCTGCGCTTGTCGAATTTCGGATCAAGATCTCCCGCCTTTGGGCAGATTATGAAGAACATCTATTCAAGGGATGAATCGATAATCGTGTATAATGTTCGTTTGGGCGAATTTCGCCGAAACAACTCGCTTTTCTCGCTCGATTCAGACACTTTTCAATGCAGCAGGCTCAGCCGGAACATTCCGATCACACATCAAGACTGACCGTCGAAGACAAGCTGCGCCTTCTTCTTGATATCACGAAGACGATCTCGCAGTCGCTCGATTTGGAAGAAGTGCTGAACCTTGTCATGGATACGCTTGGTTCGCTGATCCCATACGACGCGGCCGGCATTTACCTTGTCGAGCCAAAGGAGGGCAGCCCGAAAGAATTGTTCAAGGCTAAAGCTATCCGCGGATATCAATTGAGCTTTGAGCTGATCGAACCGCGACTTCGGATGGGCGAAGGCCTTCTCGGAGCGGTCGTGCAATCGGGTGAACCTATCATCTCGCACGACGTCAGCCAAGATCCTCGATACTTTAAGGCTCGGGAGCGGACGCGTTCTGAAATGGTCGCGCCGATCATCTCGAATGATCGTGTCATCGGTGCGTTCGACCTTGAAAGCGATGAGCTGAATTCGTATAACGAAGACGACCTTGCCGTCTTACAGCTTCTAACTTCGCAGGTCGCGATCATCATCGAAAAGGCCCGCTTGCATGAGCAGGTCGTCGAGAAGAAACGCATCGAGGCGCAGCTTGATATTGCCCGAAAAGTTCAGCTTGAACTACTGCCCGAGGCCGATCCGGAGATCGCGGGGTTTGACGTAAGCGCATTCATCTTTCCGGCGGAAGAGGTTTCGGGCGACTATTACGATTGGGTCAAGCTTTTTGAGGATCAATATGGGATCGTGGTCGCCGATGCTGTCGGGAAAGGGATTCCCGCGGCCTTGCTGATGGCCTTTCTAAGGGCGTCGCTAAGGACGAGCGCTCAGACGGGCTACGCCCCAAATGTGGCTTTCTCAAAGGTGAGCAGCCTGCTTTATGAATCGATCGACGACAATCGTTTTATTACCGCGATCTACGGCGTCTTGGATTCGACGAACCGTACGTTCGTTTTTTCGAACGCCGGGCACAATCCGCCGCTTCTGATCAAGCCGGACGGTGAATACCGCTTTGTTGAGTATGGCGATCAGCCGCTCGGAATGTTCAATGACATTCATTTCCATCAGCATTTTATTCGATTTGAGCAGGGCCAAGTGATGGTGATCTACACGGACGGGATCACAGAAGCGGCGAATGATCTTGGCGAAGAGTATGGCGTTGACAGGTTCGCAAGGCGGGTCTTAGACGGTATCCATTTGCCCGCGAAGGAATTGATCGATCATGTGCGAAAGGGCGTAGCGGATTTTACCGAAAGAAAGGTACTAGATGACGACTGCACTTTGTTCGTCGTTAAGGCTGTTTAGAAGATAAAAGAAAAGCAAAAAAAAACGCCGGAAGCTTATGTCCTTCGTTGTAAGGCCGATGGAAAAAAGACCTTCCGGCGTTCGTTGTTGAGAATTGGAGCGTTAGTGGCCGGTTACGGACGAATGGAGCGTGTCGCCGCCGGGCACAACAGGCGTTGAACTCAGGTCGAGATCGATCTTGTCATTCTGCGTCGAGAACGCATAGATGTCGAAGCCGTACGCGTCCAGCATGTCTGTCAGCTCGGCAGAACGGTCGATATAGAGCGTTTCTGTAAAGCCGAGTTCAGCGCGGATCTCGAGTAGCCGATCAATCACTTCGATAGGGGCAAAAGTAAATTTCGGGTCGTTGAAGCTTGCCATTATGTCAGCACTTCGCGTTCGAAAGGTGCTCAAAACGTTAGATGCAATTCAGCCGAACAGGTTGTTTTCAAAATCTTGAAAAAACAATCCAGCTTTGCGGGAATATGCGGCATCTAAAGTTCGGGTATGAAAAAGTTTGGATTTTCAATAGTAAATAGCGTAAAATCACCTGAAAGCCGTCAGGAGGAAAGTACCATGACCAGATACATCGTCCGCCTTGTGCTATTCGCAGGATTGGCCGTATTTGGGGCGAGCCTCGCGTTTTCGCAAGGCATCAGCGCGTCCACCAATAAATTCGTCATTTCGGCCGCTGCGGGCGGCATCAGCTACACGGAAGGTGACGTTACCGTCGCACGAAAGGTAGGAAAAAGCGGCATGCTGATCAAAGGCGATGCTGTTTTTGTCGGCGACCGTGTTTCTACCGGAACGGATGGCCGTGCTGAAGTTCTCCTGAACCCCGGATCTTATCTGAGGCTCGGGGCGAACTCGGCATTTGAGTTCGTTTCGACTGACCTCGAAGACCTCAGCATTCGCCTCGAGCGCGGTGCTGCGATCCTTGAGGTCTACGCGAACCATGAGTTTCGCGTTGATATTTTGACGCCTCACGGCAAGGTTCGACTCGGCGAAACGGGTGTTTATCGTGTCAATGTCGATAAGAACTCGACAGCAGTGGCCGTTTGGGAAGGCAAGGCACTTATGGGACGCGGCGGCGAAACGGTGATCAAAGAGGATCGCAAAGGTATTCTCGCCAACGGTGCGGTCTCGATCACCAAATTCGATCACGACAAAGACGCACTCGAAGCCTGGAGCCAGTCGCGTTCGAAAGAACTTGCGAAGGCTACCGCAAACCTAAAGCGCAGGGCAGTTCGTGAAGACCTTAGGAACTCGCTCTATACGACCGCCTTTAACGCCTATAACTCATTCGGCCTCTGGGTGTTCGATCCTTTCCTGAACGGATATTGCTTCCTTCCGTTCGGTTACGGATGGTATAGCCCATACGGGTACGGATTTGGCAACTACGTCGGATATTACTATCCGTACAACTACCCGTGGTGGAACAACCCATGGTATCCATACGGATATCCAACAGGAGGCAGCCACGGTAACCCTAGCGGCGGCAGTTCGACGCCTCCGCAGAATCAGCCGACGCCGATAGTTTCGGCCGGTAACCGCGAACCCATTCCGCCGTTCGTAAGAATGAACGGACGTGGAGGCCGAGGCCTTCAGACCACTAACGATGACTTCCCGGCACCGACCTACACGCCGCGGCCGATCTACATTCCGGCGCCGGCAAATACGGGTGCACGAAGCAATAATGGAGCCAAGCCGCAGTAACCTGGCTTCGAATGAAATAGAAAAACGCCTCGAAGAAAGATCTTCGGGGCGTTTTCTATTGGACGAAGCGATTCTTACCGGAAGAAGGCTGCGGCAGGAGCATCAATGCCGCCATTCATCGTGAGATAGACGATCGAGATCGACTGAAGACCATTGAACAGGAAATGCAGTATGACGCTCGGCAGCAGATTTCCAGATGCTGCACGCGTTGCGGTGAGGATGAAACTAAGCAGTGTTATAGCAATGATCGAGCCGGGACTTCCCCAATATTGCGGATAATGGATCCCGGCAAAAAGGAAAGTGACGATCGCAACGGCAGCGATCTTGCCCGTCGAACGTTCGAATGCCGAGTAAAGCACACCGCGGTACACCAGCTCCTCAACGAAAGGTGCAAAAAGGGTGGCGAGAGCCGCCATCAAATATGCTGCCAATGGTGAGCTCCGTAAAATGCGGAGCAGTTCGTTGTCTGTTTCAGGAAAGACCGCGCTGACCGCCTGCATTACTATGAAGAAGCCGACGAGGATCAGCGCAAGATGCCACCAGCGAAATCGGCCCATCCGCCAGCCGAGCATTTCGAAAAAGCGGAATCTGCGCCATTTTGTAACAACGGGATAGCAGACAAGTAACGTGAAGATATGCGCGGGGACGACCGCGATCAGACTTAACAAGATCACCGTTGGATCTTTTTCGAGATCGGCCGGCATCCCGACGCCGCGAACGGCGTAATAAGGAAGAACAAAAAAGGCAGGTGCCAGAAGTATCGCTAGGATACTTAACACCCAGACGCCGATACCGACCGGGAGAGACCAAGGCGGATCGTTCGGCGTTGGAACTTTCGTCTCGATCGGCGGAATCGGTAGTTGCGAATAATAATGCTGTCTTTCTGCTTCGTCGGCGTTCTGCACTCTCGAAGTTTAGCGAAACGCCGGCCAACTTAACAACCACGGAAAAATAAATCGACGGTCGAACCTTGCGAAGTCGCGCGTTTAACGCTAACCTAAAATCCCGTGGAACCACACGGGAATTCTCCATCAAATAAAGTGATCGCGGTCATCCCGGCAAGGGCGGCATCGGTGCGTCTGCCGGGCAAGCTGCTCCGTGAGATCGCGGGGAAACCTGTTATTCTCCACACGCTGGAGCGGGCAAAAAAGGCAGAAACTGTCTCGCGCGTCATAGTCGCAACTGACGATGTCGGGATCCAAGATGCGGTTCTCGCCGCCGGCGGCGAAGCTCAAATGACCTCGGCAGAGCATTCTTCCGGCAGCGATCGGATCGCTGAGGTCGCGGCAGCTTTGCCGGAAGGTTCGATCATTGTAAATGTTCAGGGTGATGAGCCTTTGATCTCGCCTGAGACGATAGACAGAGCCGTTCGGGCAATGTTGGAGCCCCGACAGGGAGATATCGAGCCGGACATCGTGACGGTTTACGAGACCTTCGAGACCGCGGAAGAGTTGCTTGACCCAAATAATGTCAAGGCGGTCGTTGGTGCGGGCGGTTTCGCGTTGTATTTTTCGCGGTCGGTGATTCCGTGGCCGCGCAACGCAAGTCAGCGTTACGGCGGCGATCTGCAAAAGACGATAGAGGACGGGCCGGAGTTACTTTCGCAATTCAAGAAACATACGGGCATCTATGTCTATCGACGCGAATATTTATTGGAGTTTACGAGACTGCCGCAGTCGCCGCTCGAGAATGCCGAGATGCTCGAACAGCTTCGCGCATTGGAGAACGGAGCGAGAATTCGGATCGTCGAAGCGGCCGCTCCTTCGCACGGCGTTGATACAGAAGCAGATCTGGAAAAAGTAAGACGGATCGTCGAAACGCAGGTTTCCACGGGATCGGGTTGTAAATAGGAATGATTTCAAAAGGTATTCTGGACTGGATCGGGTTGATCTTTATTGCGTCGCTGGTAATTGGGGCGATCGTCGGGCTTAGAATATTGAGCCGTCCGCGAAAAAGCACGGCTGAGGAGTTTGAGAGATCGGCGGCAGAGAACTCGACGATGATGGGTGCGATGGCAAACGCACTTCAGGAGGTCGTCGATCCTGGCTTTGCGAGGGCAAAAGTTGTTCAGACGGAGATGAAAGACGGAAGGTACCAGAAAAAGAAGGACGACGGAGACGGAGCAAAGGAGACAAAATGACCGAGAAAAAAACAAAGTACATATTCGTAACAGGCGGTGTAGTTTCGAGCCTTGGAAAGGGTCTCGCTGCAAGCTCGATCGGCTGTTTGATGGAAGCTCGCGGGATGAACGTCCAGATGATGAAGCTCGATCCGTATATCAACGTCGATCCGGGCACGATGTCGCCCTTCCAGCACGGCGAGGTCTATGTTACCGATGACGGTGCCGAAACGGACCTCGACCTCGGCCATTACGAACGCTTCACGCATGCTCATCTCTCGCAGGCGAATAACTGGACGAGCGGACGCATCTACCTTTCGGTGATCGAAAAGGAACGACGCGGCGATTATCTCGGCAAGACGATCCAGGTGATCCCGCATATCACTGACGAGATCAAGGCGGCCGTGCGGACGGTCGCAGATTCGCACCAACCGGACGTCCTGATCGTCGAGATCGGCGGAACGGTCGGTGATATCGAATCGCTCCCGTTCCTTGAAGCGATACGCCAAATGGGCAATGAAGAAGGACGCGAGAACGCACTTTTCGTCCACGTGACTTTGGTCCCGTTCATCGCCGCAGCCGGTGAATTGAAAACAAAGCCGACCCAGCACAGCGTTCGCGAACTCCGCGAGATCGGCATCGCGCCCGATATTCTTTTGTGTCGGTCAGATCGGCCCGTTTCAGCCGATCTGCGGAAAAAGATCGCGCTTTTCTGCAATGTTCAAGAATCGGCCGTAATATCGGCCCTAGATGTTCCGACGATCTACGAGGTTCCGCTCGCGTTTCACGAGCAAGGGCTTGATGAGCTGATCGTCTCCGACCTTAAACTTAGCGAACGCTTTCCGGTCGCCGACCTTACACGCTGGCGAGATCTTGTGGCCACGATCAAAGAACCTTCGACGGGTTCGGTCAAGGTTGCGATCGTCGGCAAGTATGTCGAGCTCGAGGATTCATACAAATCCCTTCGTGAGGCTCTGACGCATGCCGGTGTTGCTAACGACCTGCGTGTGAATGTTACGTGGCTCGAGTCAGAGAATCTGATGAAGGACGATTTTGAGACGGAGCTAAATGATTACGACGCGATCCTTGTCCCCGGAGGATTCGGCAAACGCGGAATTTCAGGAATGCTGCGGGCGATCAAATATGCGAGGCGTTCGGGCACGCCGTATTTTGGGATCTGTCTTGGAATGCAGACGGCCTGTATCGAGTTCGCACGCGATGTCTGCGGCCTGAGAGAGGCGGATTCGACCGAGTTCAACGAAGAAACGCCGTTCCCGATCATCTTCAAACTCCGCGACCTGGTCGGAGAAGATAAACTCGGCGGTACGATGAGGCTTGGTGCCTATGAGTGTGAGTTGATGCCGGATTCGCTCGCACGCGATGTTTATCACGGCGAGGAAAAGATCAGCGAAAGGCATCGGCATCGATATGAATTCAACCCCGAATTTCGCAACGTTCTCGAAAAAGAAGGACTCGTGTTCAGCGGGATATCGCCGGACGGGAAGTTTGTCGAGATAGTTGAACTGCCGCGAGAAAGCCATCCGCACTTTATCGCTTGCCAATTCCATCCGGAATATAAATCGAAACCGCTCGATGTGCACCCGCTCTTTGATTCGTTCGTAAAAGCTGCGTGGAGCAACAAGCTGCATAGCGAAAATCTCGGCCACGATATCGCTGCGGAGAAGCAGGTGGAGATGCCGGAACGTGTCGAAGTTGCTGACGAATAGTTGCATCACTCTGGCGTTGCAGAATGCTATACTTTAGGCTGATTCGGGATTTCGATTATGATTGCCATAAAAGACTACAAAGCTTCTGAAGAGGTGGCAGATTTTATCGCTGCGACCGATCCGGCAAAGGTTATCGCGTTTCGACCCTCCAAAGAAACGTCAGATCGTGTATCTGACCTGATAGATCGCGAAAAGAGCGGCGAGATATCTCTTGAGGAGCAACAAGAGCTTGATCAATATATGCAGCTCGAACATCTTATGCGGATGGCAAAGATCTTTGCACGGAAATATTCCGCAAAAAGATGAGCCGATATATTGCAGACGCTCTCTCTAAACTGGTCTCTTCAAGGGCTGGAAATAGATGTGAATATTGTCGGATCTTGATCGAAGATACCTATTTCGGAGGGGAGATCGACCACATCCGAAGTCTTAAGCATAACGGCACATCCGATCCCGAAAACTTGGCTCTAGCTTGCCAGCCATGTAACCGAAACAAGGGAAGCGACCTAGGGTCGATCTCCGATAGTTCGGGCGAACTCGTTCGCTTCTTTAATCCAAGGATAGACGAGTGGGAAGAACACCTAAGAGTAACTCGCGGCGGACATATTGAGGCTCTTACAGATATCGGAGAAGTGACTGCGCGGCTTTTTGGATTCAACGGGCCTGAGCGTGTGCTGGAGCGGCGACACCTGATTGAACTTGGTCGTTATACCTTATGAATCAATTCTTTGTTAACGGCGTTTCATTTGGCGGCGGCGATCTTGCATTTCTGCTTGGGCCGTGTGTGGTGGAATCGCTTGAGCATGCCCGTAAGATGGCCAGTTCGATCAAAGAGGTGTGCGGCGAGGTCGGCGTTCCGTTCGTCTATAAGTCGTCTTTTGACAAGGCGAATCGCAGTTCGGCCGAGAGCTTTCGCGGCGACGGAATGGAGTTCGGCCTCGATGTCCTGCGGCAGGTCAAGGAAGAATTTGAAGTGCCGATCGTTACGGACATTCACGAACCCTGGCAGGCGGCAAAAGCCGCAGAGGTCGCAGATATTCTTCAAATTCCGGCGTTCCTTTGTCGGCAGACCGACCTCTTGATCGCGGCAGCCGAAACGGGACGCGCCGTTAACGTAAAGAAAGGACAATTCCTTTCGCCTTGGGACGCAAAGAATATTGTCGAAAAGCTGCGTTCCGCTGGTTGCGAGAAGATCATCCTGACAGAACGCGGAGCGAGTTTCGGCTATAATAATCTTGTGGTCGATATGCGTTCATTCCCGGTTATGAGGGAATTCGGTGTGCCGGTCTGTTTTGATGTAACACACTCATTGCAGCTTCCGGGCGGCTTAGGGAAGGCAACGGGTGGACAGAGCGAATACATCGAAAACTTTGCACGAGCGGGTGTAGCTTGCGGACTTGATGCCGTATTTATGGAAGTTCACGACGATCCGTCGCGGGCTCCGAGCGACGGGCCAAATCAGCTTCCACTGTCGAGGCTTAGGCCGCTGCTTTCAAAGCTCAAGGCGATACACGAACTCGTTTCAGAATAGACGACCGGATTTTCCTGATGACAACTAAGCTAATTGCGTCCCTACTGATCGTTCTTTCGTTTGCGGTCGGCACCTTTGCCCAAACTCGAGGCGGAGCCGTGTGGGAGGTCGAGAAATACGACCTTGATGTTACCTTGCCGCAAACATTTGATGGACGCGACGCCGCGATCAAGGCCACGCTTGATGTAAAGAACGTCTCGCCGTCGCCGGCTTCGACGCTGACCTTGCGGATAAGCCCCTTTGCGAAGGTTTCTGCGGTGTCGGTCAATGGAGCTTCGCTGGATTTTACGGGCGGTGAAGAGAAGTTGGTCGGCAATCGAACTTTGCAGCGAGTTGTCCTGCGTGTGCCGTCGGTTCGGGCATCGGGCAGCGTGAAGGTCGAGGTTACCTACACTCTTACCCTAAAAGACAATGGCGATGCAGGTGTGTTCTCGCCTGTCGGGTCGCATCTGCTGCCGCTTTCGTTCTGGTATCCAACGCCGACAAACTGGTATTACAGCCGAGGCGGAGATTTTGCACCGTTTACCATTCGCGTGAAAGCTCAGGCGGGAATGCAGGTCGTATCGTCGGGTGTCGGCTCTGCCGGTGGTTCGTTCGAGACAAAGTCAGCGTCGCAGCCGTTCTTTGCGGTTGCCGATTGGCAATCTCTCCAGGCAAACGGCGTGAGCGTACTTTTGCCGAAAGATTCAGGTGAGGTCGGAAAAGCTCGCGGGGCCGATCTTGCCGCCGTTTTCTCCGAAGCAAAGGCATTTGCCGAGAAGTTCATTGGTCCCGGCCCGAATGTCCCGCTGAAGATCGTCTCGGTCCGACGTGGAGCAGGTTTTGCGGATGCGGGCGTCGCCTTTGTCGATGAAACCGTGTTCCGCCGCCCAACTCTTGATGCGGCCACCGTGCAGAACGTCGCCGAGGCTGCCGCGAAGTTAACGCTGTCTGCGAAAGCTCGTGAAGACGGTTATGGCGTGATCAGCGAAGGGCTCTCCCGATTTATTGCGACCCAGTTCATCGGCGAAAAATATGGCCAACCTGTAGCAGACGCTGTTCGTGCTCGCCAGCGAGCCGCGTATTCGGCGGTCGTTGCTCGCGATGTACCGCTCGGTATAGTTTCGCCGCTCGATGACGTGTATTTTGGCGAGGTCGCGAACAAGGGGGCGATGTTTTGGGCATTGCTCGATCGTGCGGTCGGCAGGACCGCGTTTACAAAAGCTTTAGGTGACTCGCTCGCAGACGGAACATTTACGCTCGATGACGTTCGCTCGAATTTCCCGACGCAGAAAGACCTTGTTTCGTACTTTATCGAAAAGCCGACCGAGATGAACTTGCTCGCTGGGCTGCCGCAGGCCGAGCAAGGAGAGACGAAGGTGGCGTTGAGGAATTCAGGTTCGATAGACGTAACTGTGAACGTCCGTGCGACGACCGCCTCTGGGAAGGCCCTTGATGCGCCTGTAACCCTTAAGGCGACGAGTTTTGGCGAAGTTACGTTCAAAACGCCGGAGAAGATCGTTCGCACGGAGATCGACACCGAAAAGCTCTACCCGCAGAACACTTACTACGACGATATTGCGCCGAAGGTCTTTGACGAGAATGATGCGGTAGCGGGCGTTAAATCGCTGCTCGATCAAAAGAAGTTCGAGCAGGCCGTTCGTGCCGCAAAGGACATCCTTCGCGACCTTCCGGCGTATGATGACGTATCGATACAGCTTGGACGTGCGTACTTGGGACTGGCCGACAGCGCAAATGCCGAACAGCAGGCGAATGCAGTTCTCGCATCGAAGCTGCCGACGGCAAAAAGCATGGCTTGGGCGATGGAGATCCGAGCCGAGGCAGCTGCAAAGGCCGGGAAGAACGCTGATGCCCTCGCGTCCATCGAAAAGGCGATATTTTTTGACGGCGATTACGGAGCGAGCTACGCGGCACGCAAGCTTCGTACGAGTTTGGGCGGAACGACCAAGATCGATCCCGCGATCAAGGACTTTTTCGCAAGGTTTGATGCCGCCGCTGTTGCCCACAAAAAAGCGGAAGTCGTATCGATGGTGATGCCCGGCGAGATAACACGCTTTGCAGAGAATTTGTCGGGTTCCGCCGCGAAATGGCAGACTGTGGTGACGCAGGTGGATGCTGTCGAAGAGAGTGAATGTTTGGTCGAAACCCAACTTGCTACGCAACTGCTCACCGGGCCCGATCAAGCGGGACTGGCGGTTTTTCGTATGATCAAAACGAACGGAACCTGGCGTCTCGCCGGAGTCGAGATATTCGAGGTCAACTAAAATAGGGAATCGCTTATGAGAAGAACCTTTTTATTCGTGCTGGTATTGGTCTGCATCGGCTTTTTGTTCGGCAGTGCGCAGGCACAGAAGAAAACGAAAAAGCTGCCTCGCGTCTGCGGAAATCCGGACGAGGCATGCAAGGGCCGTGCATTTTTCCATTCATACGAACTGCCGGTCGAATGGCCCGCGAACAGCATGATCGACGAATCGGAGCCCTTTTACGCGATCATCCTGAAGAGTGCGAAATTTGATTTCGGAGGCACCGCCGATTGCGAAAAGGCATATTCCGACAGCGAGATCCATTCGATCCAGACACAATATCCGCAGAACAAGGTCTTTGCGCAGAAGTGCTTCGAGCCGGGATTGAACTACTACACGGATGTCGACGCCGATTATGTCTTCATCGCGGTCTATGCTGGGAAGACGCTTGCCGAGGCGAATCGATTCTTAAAGAAGGTTCAGGAATACGGACAGTTTCCGGGAGTTCGCGTTCGCAAAATGAGGGTCGGTGTCAATGGAACCTAGCGGCACATTGAAGGCAAAGGCTAAGAACATCGAGCTTTTGCTGATGGATTGCGACGGCGTTCTTACCGATGGAAGGCTATATTTTGGGCCTGACGGCGAAGCTCTGAAAGTCTTTCACGCACGAGATGGTGAAGGTCTGACGCAGTGGAAAGCAGAGGGCCTCGTTTCTGGAATTATCTCAGGAAGAAACTCGTCGGCCGTAGCACTTCGCGCCGATCAGCTAGGCATGACCTTCGTTCTGCAGGGTCGTAATGACAAGGCCACAGCCCTTGCCGAGATACTTGCCGAAAGCGGCGTATCACCGGAACAAACGGCCTACATCGGCGACGACACGCCCGATCTTGATGTCTTTCGCGAAGTTGGCCTTGCGGTCGCGGTCGCCGATGCCCATTCGAGCGTAAGATCGGCCGCCGATCTTGTCACACAAGCAAATGGCGGACAAGGTGCGGTCCGCGAGGTCATTGACCTGATCCTCGCATCAAAGGTTGGGTCACCCTGACTATCCGACCAATAGCCCCGATTCCGCAAACGCTTCGAGATTGTTGAGTACGGACTCGCGCATCTCTTCTTCGCCG
>JAIBCB010000001.1:215000-946047 GCA_019694355.1 Pyrinomonadaceae bacterium
TAGAATAGAATTTGGAGAGCTCAACCGGATGGATTGGGAGATCAAACTATTTAAAGAACAAGTTGACCTAGCCACGGTAGCTCAAATGGCAGAAGCTACGTTCGGCGACTACGTAAAAGGCGTGGTGGACATCGAGCAACAAATATTGGGCTTGGGCGGTGAACTCCATTCAGATATTGAAGACGCTCTCCTTCGGCAAGGCAGCACTCAACAGGATCTTTGGGGAATAAACGTGCATCCGAGCGAAGCGTGGCCGAACATGGTCGAGTTTGATTCGCTGATCAACATCCGTCCCCGGCAAAATAATCGAAGTCGTGACGTCGAAGACCCGAGCCTCCGCGAACAGATACTCAGGCTGATCGAAAGGATAGTTCGGCGATGATAAAGGAATACATCCACAAAGATCTTGCGGCGGGACGCTGGTTCGAGCTAAGCTTGGCCGAGCAATTGGGCAATATCGGCAGCGAATATAACCGCGCTATCGCGGCACAACGAAAAGGCGATCAACAGCGTTATCAAAATGCATGTGATCGCGCCTTAGAGCTTTGTGAACTGACGATCGACGACCAGCGCTGGAGAAGGAAGCCTGCGTTGCGGGAACTTTGTAGATTGAAGGAAGAAGTCGCTCGAACTCTGGTCGATGAAGAGCGGCCCGACCATCGCTTACAGACGTTCTTCGACGGCCACGGCTACGCCGCAAGGCTTAGAAAATAGTCATTTTCAGAGCGTGCGGAAGTTAAGCCTACTGGAGCCGATGATACTGCATCTTTCAGGTGTGGGAAAGTAGGAAGTCGCCGGATCTATTTCACGAAAGCCTGCTCAATTTGAGCGGGCTTTTCGTATTTTTGAGCTACCCGATCTTATCTTTCTTCTCAGGCCGTGCCCTTAGCCGATCGAGGAGGTCGCGGGCCTCAACTCGAAGGTTGTGCGGGAATGGGCCATCTGCTGCGAAGCGAATCTGGTTGTATAGCGAGGTGATCTTTTCCGCTTCTGGAAATGGGACACCGAGGGCGAACTCGAGCGGCGTTTGGGATGCCGGCCGGACGTAGCCTTTGTTCTCAAGAAGTTTTGTTAGCTCTTGATAGATCGCATCGGCCGCCGGATTTGAGTTTCTCGGCTTCAGACCACGCAGCCTGAAAAGGCCACCGCGTTTTCTAATTGATCGAATTATCGATCGGATCAAGATGATGCTGGCGAACATTCCGATAGCCGCAAGCAAGGGGTGGCCGATCGCCCAGAGGCGTGCATCTTGACCAGAATCGCCGCGGATGTCGCTCCACCATTCGGCCAGAGATCGTGCGGCCTCGGCAAAAAAGGCTGAGGTGGCTGAGTTCACTTCGGAAGCCGACGAGCGGAGGCCTTTTGAGATCGCGGCCTGGCCGTGCGAGTCGAAGGCAACGAAATACTGTATCCAGACGGTCTCGAGAGCGTCGAGATACTTTGAGATCTGGCCGGAAAATCCGGTAAATCCGCCACTGTTTAGGTCTCGACTCGCGGCCGGTGTTGGATCAAAAGTGACCCATTGATCTTCCTTCGGAAAGTAGACTTCGACCCAGGAATGAGCATTTCGCTGACGGACGACAGTTACGCCCGAAGCGTTATTATAATCTCCGCCGTGAAAGCCGTTCACGACACGCGTGGCGACACCCTGAGTGCGAAGCATGATCGCCATCGCCGTCGCGAAATATTCGCAATGCCCCTCTCGTACGTTAAATAGAAAATCAGCGAGTGGTGTATCTCCGCCGGCCTTCATTTCGAGCGTATAACCAAGATTCGCGCGTAGATAGTCGCGAACGGCGATCGCCTTGTCGTATCGGTTGTGAGCGTTAGAGGTGATCTCCTGGGCAAGCGAAAAGATGCGTTTGTCGTAGCTTTCGGGAAGTTCCAGATAGCGTTCGACATCGTGGCCGTACGGTGCGATATCGGTACGGAGTTCTTCGGCGGTCGGGCGAGAAATATCCGAGACGACGGTGTATGATGAGCGTTCGCCGGTGCGTGGGTATGCGAGACTGTCGTAGCCGTCGCGATAGAGTGCGGGGAAGCCAGACGCGACCTCGACGATCTTTGTCTGACCAAAGAGGACGGGCGTGTCGATAGGTTCGAGATAGATTTCCTGTTCGACGAGCTGAGCATAAGGCTTTGGAGTTTCGATCGCGATCCGTCCGTCAAGGCGGGCGACCAAGGTTTCGCGGATCTGCGGGCGGCTTTTGCTCCAGGCGGTTCCGTCGAAGGTGTCTAACGCGACTCCTCGATAATAGCCGTCGGCCCCGGCAAGCTCAGAAGGCGATGTGACGACACGCATCACAACGCGGTCGCTTTGCTGTATTCTCCCGATGCCTCCGAGCCGGACCGAATCCGAAAAACCAGAGTAGGTCGAAACGCTGCCGGCCGAGCCGCCGAATCCGGCGCCTCCGACACGCGGCAGTAAGAAAAAGAGTGGAATCGCAAGAACGATCGTTAGTACGACGAGCGTGAGCGATACGCCGGTTAGTCGCATCCACGCCGGCCTCTCCGCTGTGCGGACCTCCTTTGTGCTCTTGCGTTCGATCGTGCGGCGTTTTGCACTCACGTTCTCCCAAACGATTATCGTTGCGACGGCGACGAGAACATATAGAATGAAGCTCGCGAGATATAGCGGACTGATGCTGAGACCGGCGGCGAGAAGTACGGCGAAGAACGTCATCAAGTGCAGGAAGACCCAGTCTCGGTCTTTCTTTCGCTGCAAAAGCTTGATCGCCGAAAGAGCAAGGATCATCCGAGCAAGCATTCCCGCGACGGCACTCTCAACTCCCCGTTCTGGGAAAACCTGCAGTCGCCACGCGAGGTAGAAGAACGGCAGTGCGAGTACGATCATTACCGTTCCCGCACGCTCGGATATCTGCCAGCGTGTGCCTTCGAGACGCCATGCCGCTGCCATTGCCCCCAAATACAAGATGGACGCAACGATGCCGAACGTCCCCGATACCCATAGCGTCAGAAAGCCGCAGAACGCAACAGCGTACGATAAAGCTTGCAGTGTTCGCTCGGACGATGACATCTTGATTCGCAGGCAATGCCCACAAATAGAAATTGTAGCAAATCCCAAAAATGCGTTGTGCCCCTTCAACTCCCGAACAAAAAGCGATACGGGAATGACAGACCTCCCGCATCGCTTCAAATTTATACTGGGAATTTACAGATCAGTTAGGAACCACGATCATCGGGCAGAATTGCGGACACGTCGTTGCCGGCGTGAAGCTGTAACCCAAAGGCGTCGCTACGGTTGCGGCCACACCGGTCAGCGAAACGGAGACCGTCGGGCTTGCCGAATTGAATATTCCCGTTACGACCGCGGGTCCATTGAAATTCTGTGCATTTCTGATCGTGTAGCTCTGGCCATTTACAAGCCCGGTCGATGAAAGATCGATTGCGACCGTCGGAGCGCCGCTGAAGCTATAAATGATTACGTTCGCTCTTCCGGGCTGGTAAGAATTTGGCCGGACGATAACCGTATCGGGCATTGCAGCCGAAGTCTCGCTGCTCAATGCATCGAAGTTCGTAACAGCTCTCCAATTTGGAAACTGATACAGGCTCGATCCTGCAACACCAAAGACGTTCCGGGAGGCCGCTCCATAGTATGTATTTTGGTTCCAGTTGTAGTTCTGACCTGGGGCAACGAGCGTATATTGAGCGCCTACACGCGAGCTGTAGAAATGGTTTCCGGTGATCGTGGCATTTGTTGTATTTCCGGTTGCAAGCAGAGTGCCGCCGCCAATGAAATAGTTATCGGTGATCGTGCCGGTCACCACGCCCGCTCCGTAACCAAAACCGAGCATGTATCCCATTGAGGAAGCCGGGTGATAAAAGTAAGAATTGCGAACGATGGCCGTCGCACTTCGTTGGCTATCAGGTCCGACGAGCAAATTATAGTTGCGAATATTCACGTCGCCGAATTTGCCGAGCGGTGCGCCTGAATTGGCAAATGCGCTTCCAGCGAAGTCGCCGCCAACATAAGGCCCTGTAACACCATAACCCTGAGCTCCGAGCTTAAAGCTATTCAATACGATATCTTCGTAAACTCGCGAATAGCCCGCCCTGTTCTCGAGATATAGGCCGTGTCCGTGCCCATTCTCGACCGTTCCACCATCACGAGAATGGACACCGTTGTTGTAAACGAGACAGCCGTAGATCTCTGTGCTCGAGCTTACGCTGCTCGTGAAGATGCCATTGAGGTTATCGTGGACGACGAGGTTCACGAGCTTATTTCCGTCGCCGACAACGACAACGCCGCTGCCGCGTCCGATGCCCTGATTCGCAATATTTCCGTCGCGGCTCGGACGGCTGTTCATGATCTCAAGGTCTCGATAAGTACTCCCTGAACCTTCAATATATAAGACATCGCCTCCCGTTATCGCGGTCGAGCCTGCCGCATGAGGCTCGGCCCCATTCATGGAATTGCTGGCACCTCTTAAGCAATCTGTGATCGTATTGCCGGATCGCGAAAAGACTTTGATGACCTCTCCCTCGATCACAAGGTTGTCAGGGCCGCCGTTCAAGTAATTTGATCCGTCTGCGACCGTGAAGTTCGTCTGTGTGGCCGTAATGGCTGCGGTCAGCGTAGTTGTTCTGTATCCGTCGAGCTTGGCGGATTCACCGGGAGCACTTCGAACAACCGCATTTATCAATGGAGATCGGAACTTGCCGGTGTACGTTCCGCCTTTCAGGCACAATGTCTTTCCATTCGTGACGACCGACGTCTTCCCGAGGGCAGTTTGCAGATCCCAAGGATTCGCGGTCGTCCCGTTGCCCGCAGCGGTGCCATTTGGCGACGCATAGAAGTTACATGTAAACGACGATGGACCCTGCACCGGGACGGTGTCACCGGCGATAGGCATGTCAGAACCGGTTCCCCAAACGCTGGCCTGATAGCTGCCGTTGCTGCTGTTGATCCGATGCCAAACGCCATCGGCAGGCCGGTAAACCGCTATATCGGTCTTTCCGTCGCCGTCATAGTCTGCGGCTACCGGGATATCTGTCGGAAGTCCGAACGCAGCTATGAAATATGTCCAATCGGAGCTCTTCTGGATATACCAAACGCCCGTGCTGGGCCGCCAGACAGCAAGATCCGACTTGCCGTCTCCGTCGAAGTCCCCAAGGATCGGGCGGTCGCCGAAAGCTCCGAACTGCATTGCGGAGTACGAGCCGGCGCTGCTGTTCAATCTATACCAAGTTCCGGCATTTGGCCGGAAGAGATTGACATCGGCCTTCTGATCGCCGTCATAGTCTCCGGGAACCGGTATGTCACCATCGGTTCCGAATCGGATCGCGGAAAATGCAGAATTGCTGCTCGCCAAACGGTACCAAGT
This sequence comes from Pyrinomonadaceae bacterium, assembly GCA_019694355.1. Classification (GTDB taxonomy): domain Bacteria; phylum Acidobacteriota; class Blastocatellia; order Pyrinomonadales; family Pyrinomonadaceae; genus OLB17. The sequence goes on from JAIBCB010000001.1 coordinate 220,346, forward strand.
GCCGTCTGAGGGCCGGAAGACCGCAACATCGGCCTTACCATCGCCATCGTAGTCTGCAGGAGCAGGCTTATCCATCGCCACGCCAAATGAAATGGCGTCCACGGTGAACGTTTGGCTAAAGAGCCTATACCAGACACCGTTGCGGAACACTGCGACGTCCGCTTTGCCGTCTCCGTCATAGTCCGCTGCCACAGGCAGATCGCCGCTCGCGCCGAAGCGGTATGCACTCATATTCTGCGACGAGCTGTTCGATATGTACCAGGTGCCTTCAAGTGGCCTGAAGACAGCAAGGTCCGCCTTTCGGTCGCCGTCAAAATCAAATCTTGTCGGGGGTGCCGAACCGAGCGGATGTTCCGAACTTTTCGGGCTGGTATCGCCCGCAAATACGAGCGAGGAAAATATGAGAGCAAACGAAATACATAAGATGCTGCCTAGCGGCGAAACCCCGATCCGGCGCACGCGTAGTGCGCAGCGGAAAAACTCAAAGCGATCCATTTGAATTCTACCTCTTTCTTACGTCAGTTTTGTGCAAACTATGGGAGGGGGAATCGGCGTCAAGATCAAAAATAAAGCTGTTGACCCAAATATAAAAAAGACCTATTCGAGGGGGGATTCCACAAAATAGAAGAATAGTTTAGCGCCGTGTTTAACACTTCTCAAGCCGAAAGTGCCATTGATTCGGCACAAAGCGATAAAAAGTCCGTCGTATTTAATGGCCAGCTCACATCTAGGTGGCCGCAGCAAGAAAAGGCCACCTGAAATGGCCACATATCTTTCGACGCCGATGGCCCGTTTAGCGGATGCCTTCCGAAAGGACAAAGCGACAAGGCGTAATGGTCGTTTTCTCTGATGTATGAGCTCGGTTCCTAGCTATAAGATTACGACTGAACAGAGAGAAGATCTTTCGCTGTGACTAAGCAGCTTCCTTCGGGTTTGTGGCCGGCATATCAATGACGGCCAGCGGACACTCGTGCATTTTCGACCGCCCGACCAGTTTCTCTTCAATCGTTGGCTCGACAGCCATTTGATGACCGAACATCGCAACGAACCTAAGATACTGTTAAGTATTGTAATTACAGTTGTTAGCGGTAAACATGCAACAGCTGAACTCCTTGCTCACCTTTCTCCGCAACTTGATTTCGAACGTTCTGAGGTCATTGTTCCGTTTGACAGATGGTCCACAGAGATCGGTGAGCTCGCGGCGGAGTTTCCGCAAGTGACCTTTCACCGTGTACAGGAACTTGGAATAGCGGAATCGGAGCAAATCCCATCGCATCAACACCGTCTTTACGACCGGCGTCGCTCCGCGGGTTTGAACCTAGCCCGTGGCCAGATCGTTGCAATGACGGAGGATCACGCTCAGCCCGCAGACGATTGGGTGGAGCAGATAGTTGCAGCCCACGAGCAACCGTACGTTGCCATTGGCGGAGCGATCGAGAACGGTGTGGATGCCGTCTTGAACCGGGCAGTCTATTTCTGTGACTTCGGGAGGTACGGACGCCCTTTCGAGTCGGGCCCTGCTGCTTACATTTCCGACGTCAATGTGGCGTACAAACGCGAAGCGCTCGAAGCTACACGGCCGATATGGCAGGATGCCTATCACGAAACGACGGTCCATTGGGCAATGCTCTCAAAGGGACAAACTCTTTACTTGGATGACCGTCCGGTCGTATTTCAAAAGAGGCGTCAGTTAACGCTTCGTAAAGCCTTGGGTGAACGGGTCGAGTGGGGCCGTGTTTTTGCTGAGACAAGGGCAAATGAGCTCAGCAGAATACTCTGCATTCTTTATGCCGCCGGTTCACCCTTGCTGCCGCCTCTGATGCTATTTCGCGGCTTTAGGAATATGTGGCGTCAAGGTCTTACGCTCGGCCGAATGATCTCAACCTTGCCGGTCGCTTTCCTTCTTCTTTGCGGCTGGTCTTACGGCGAGTTCTTTGGCTACTGCTTTGGAGAACCGACAGAAACCAATGCCTGAAATGCCAGAGTCGGCGGAAAATCAAAAACCGAGGATCTCGCTTTTCAGGAATTTTGTCGCCCTTGTTGGCGCGGAAGCGTTTAGCAAGGTCATCACCTTCGGAGCATTCGCCTATCTTGCGAGGATCTGCGGGCCGGCGGGCTTCGGCTATGTTGAATGGTCAGCGGCGATCCTTATGTGCGCTAGCTTGATTGTCGATCAAGGGTTCAGCTCTTACGGAGCGCGCGAGATCGCAAAAGATCCGAGATCGACGGGCAAATTCGTAGCTGAGATCGTGTCGGCCCGCTTTCTTCTTGCTGCATTGAGCTTTGCGGCGATCGTCGCGTTTGCATTCACGTTCGTTCGGGAAGAAAGCGTATTCAAGCTAGTCCTAGCCTATGGCCTTAGCCTTTGGACGCTGCCGCTGCTTCTTCAATGGGTGTTTCAAGGGCATGACAGGATGAAGCTTGTCGCCCTTACGCAGCTAATAAGGCAGACGGTCTTCGTCGCGGTCGTGATTACGCTCGTAAGGCGAGCCGATGATCTCGTTTTTGTAGGGTTTGCGGAGTTGGCAGGTGTAACTGTTGCGGCGATCTTCAGCATCTGGGCGTATCGACGATTTTTCGCTGGAAAGGTATGGTTTAAGCCGACAATCTCGAAACAGCTTTTTTTCGAAGGCACGCCGATCGGGTTGAGCCAAGGCTTCTGGGTCCTCCGAATGTTCGGCGCGACGCTGATCCTGGGGCTTGTTGCAAGTGCTGAAGATACCGGTTATTTCGCGGGTGCGATGCGGATCTTCATCGCCCTTCATACATTTGTTTTTCTGTACTACTTCAATCTGCTTCCGTCGCTGTCGCGTGCTTGGATCGATGGCCGAGAACAATTCGGGTGGTTAATACGACGTTCGATGCGGATCGTTGTCGCCGCGTGCATTGTCGTCGGTGCGGTGTGGCTTTTGCTCGCTCCAATGATGATGACGGTCTCGTATGGTGGAAGCTTTCTTAGTGGGAGCAATGCACTGCAGTGGTTGGCCGGTGCATGGATCGCAGCGGCGGTCAGCGGACATTATCGATTTGGCCTAGTGGCAGCCGGAGAGCAGAAGAAGGAGATGTTTACCTCAGCCCTCGGTGCCTTCGTGGTTGTCATCTCGATCCCCTTCGGGTATCTGAACGGCGGACCGGCAGGCGCTGCCGCAGGGGTTTGTCTCGCTGAAGTTACGGTCTTGATCTCCACTTGGCTGCTCGCAAAGCGAACGTTGTTTGCCGTGCGGCCGGTGCGTGATGACGCAAGCCCCAACCTTTTTGGGAGAGCCGCGGAGACACCAAGATAAGCGAGTTTTGTTTTTTTCCTTGAAACCCGATAGCCGATCATTTCTTGGAAGAGTTTCCGATCGCGGAATTGCGTTTCGTATTTTTTTGACATGCTGGCTGATCTTCACGCTGCATTTTGCAACAAATACGGTCCGAGAGATCTATCCGGCATTAAGTCTCGGCGATCATTTGAGCTTTGATGTTTCGGAATACAACGGGCTTCACCAGGATATTTTTGAGATTCCGGGGCGAGGAAGTTTTATCAACAACAATCCGGGTGCATCCATCATCGGGGCAATTCCGTATTGGCTACTTCGCCCGCTGACAGATCGAATTGTTGACAGGGTGAATGCCGCAAGGGCAGGTGATCCGACACCGAGCAAGGTCGAGTATGACACGATCTATCCGCTCGCACAGGAGTTCCTGCAAAAGGCTCGAGAGCGGAATCTTGATGTGAAATTAGGCCTTGCGGCGGGCGTTATGCAGGCTTTCGCGATGGCTCCGATCTCGGCACTGGGAGCGGTCGCGATGTTTTGGATCTTCCTGTCGCTAACTGGCGATCGACGGGTATCGATACTGGTTTCGCTGCTGTACGCATTCGCAACACCGATATTTTTCCGGACGGCGCAGTTAAATCAGAATGCTCTCGTCGCAGATTTCGCATTGTTCGCCTTCGTGCTTCTTTGGCGTCCGATGAGCTCGAAAGGTCGTACGAATAAGCCGTTCTATTTTCTTGCCGGGCTTTGTACAGGCTGGACGGTCGTTCTGGACTATAGCGGCCTGGTCGCTGTTGCGGCGCTTTGTGGATATGCGTTGGCGATCTGGTCGGCGGCACAGGCGAGTGAGCGAAAGATCGGTGATCTTGGCAGATTTGCCTTTGGGATCTTGATTTGTGCGTTCGTGTTGATGGCTTATCAATGGTCGAGTTTCGGGAACCCGATCCTTCCGGCCCAAAGCTATATGCCGCCAGCGCGTTTTACAGAGCTCGGCTATCGCGGGTTTTCATTTCCGCAGCCTGATCTGTTGTTCGAGACGGCATTCGGGATTCGTTACGGACTATTCACGTCAGCCCCGATCCTTCTCACGGCGTTTCTTGTCCCTTTGTGGTTAAAGAAATCGCACCGGCTGCTTGGGAACCGCGAGATCGTCTTTGTGCTTTCGCTGACTGTTCTCTTTTTTGTCTTTTGTTCGGCAAACCAGTACGGACGGATGCAGTTCAATACGGGAGTGCGTCACATAGTACCGGTCGTTCCATTTGTGTTCTTGCTGGCGGCGAATGCACTGCTCAGACTGCCGGCGATAGCCGCGGCGATGATCGGCGTGATCGGGACATATTGGAGTTGGTGCCTTGCGATGTATCGCGACGTCGAGCAAGGCTTCGGAGTTTTCGAATCGATAAGGCATATAACGCTAGAAGGTTTTAGGCTGCCGTGGCTTACTACGCTCGAACGAATGGGCTTTGTGAGTTCGCAATCCACGATCCCACTTTTCTTACTCTCGGGAGTGCTCATCTGGCTCTTGTGGACGCTCGGAGCTAACAGGAAGAATGTTGAACTTGGCTGGAAATAGCGCACGCGGAATCGGCACGCTCGGAGCGACGGCGGTCGTCCTTGGGGCTTTCTTCTGCTTCTTCTCGGTGGTCGCGCCGAATGTCGCCTATGGCCATTTTTTGGTAGCAGACACCAAAGACCTTTCTTGGGGGCCAACGGTCTTTCGATGTTTGCTTGGGCTTCACGGGCTGCTGCTTATCGGTTACGGAGCCTATTGGCGACGACGAAACGCCAAGGCTCCCCTTTTGGATACATCGGGCGAAGCTCCGGGAGAGGAGAATACCGCGGCTTGGGTGTATTGGACATTGGGAGCGTTTAGCATCGTCGCATTTGTCCTCCGCATCTGGGACCTGAATTCTGATCTCTGGATCGACGAGGTCTTTACACTTTTGGATTTTGTCCGCCAGCCGTTAGGAACCATCGTAACGAGCTTCCCGAGCCAGAATCAGCATATGCTGTTTTCGCTGCTCGCTCGCTTTTCCACCGACGTGTTCGGAGAAAGTGCATGGGCCCTCAGACTTCCATCCGTGATCTTTGGCGTTGCAAGTATCTGGGCGTTCTTCTTTTTGGCACGACATTTGTTCGGCAACCGCGAAGCGCTTCTTGGCAGCGCGTTGATGACCGTCTCGTATCACCATATTTGGTATTCGCAGAACGCTCGCGGATACATGGGGCTGCTGCTTTTTACTCTGCTCTCTACATGGTGCTGGCTGGAAGCTCTTAAAGAGAACAGAAGCGGGTGGTGGATCGGGTATATCGCAGCCGTGGTCGGCGGAATGTGGATACATCCGACGATGGCATTCGTAGTCGCCGGGCATGGATTGGTTCACGTTCTCTTCCTCGCTTTTCCGAAGTTGTCGGGCGAAGGCGAACATTCAGAAGAACGGGCTGTGGGTGCAAGGCCATTCATCGCGTGGGCATTGAGTGTAACAGTCACGCTGCAGCTATATGCCTTGGCTTTGCCCGAGTTCTTTTTGCTGGGCCTTCATGAGGAATCAAAACCGTCCGAATGGACAAATCCGCTATGGGTATTTACTGAGAGTTTGGCGGCACTCAAGATCGGTTTCGGCGGAATCGTCGTTGTGATCCTCGGTATGGCGTTCGTCGCGTTCGGCTGGCTGCTGTTGTTCCGAAAGGATCGGAGAGCAGCTCTCGTGATGACGCTTCCTGCACTTCTTGCCGGCGGGTTCATGGTGGTGATGGGCCACAATATTTGGCCGAGATTCTTTTTCTTCTCCATGGGGTTTGGTCTCATCATCGTGATCCACGGAGCAACTCAACTGCCGACAGTATTTATCGATCTTGTACGGCCGCTAAGGAAATATCTTCCGGCCGCCGTTACCGTTGGCACTTGCCTCGCTCTTATGTTGATCGCCGCTTCCGTGGCCACTGTTCACCGAAATTACTCGTTGCCCAAGCAGGACTTTTCCGGGGCACGAAGTTTTGTCGAACACGAACGGTCGCAAGGTGACGGAATTGTCGCTGTCAGTCTTGCCGGTGTCGTTTATGGAAGGTATCTCACTCCACCGTGGCCGGTCGCTTCGACCGCATCTGATCTTGAGGCCCTTGAGAACAAGACCGATCGCGAGTGGCTCGTTTATACGATCCCGATCGAGATAAAGGCGTTCAAGCCGGAGCTCTGGAAAGTGATCGAACGCGATTACAGCGTTGTAAAGGTCTTCCCGGGGACGCTTAACGGCGGAGAAGTCTTTGTCTGCAAAAAGAAAACGTAAGAGTTGGAACTTCGAATTGGCGGAAGGTTTATGGTTATGCACTTAGAAGCAAAGATCGCAAATGGAAATGGCGTCGTGCCGATCACTAATGGGTCGGCCCTTGCGGACGATCGGCACGCGGTAAAACGGTTGAGCGTTATCATTCCTGCATTCAACGAGGAACTTGCAGTTGCCGAAACTGTGCTCGAACTACGCCGGCTGTTCGAAGGAACGGACATAAAGGCGGAGATCATTATCGTTGATGACGGCTCTAAAGATGCGACCGCACGCGAAGCAAAGAAGGCCGGAGCACGCGTTATCCAACATAAGAACAATCGCGGATATGGAGCGTCACTCAAGACGGGGATACTTGCGGCTTCGAATGACGTTATCGCTATCACGGATGCCGACGGGACGTATCCGGCAAAGTATCTTCCAGCGATGTTTGCAGAGCTTGAGCACGCCGACATGATCGTCGGTTCTCGCACCGGCGCAGATGTGCATATTCCGCTATCGCGACGACCGGCAAAATGGTGTCTCCGGGTGATGGCAAACTATGTATCCAATACAAAGATACCGGATCTGAACAGCGGCTTAAGAATCTTTCGCCGCGAGGTTGCCATTCAGTATTTTGCGATCCTTTCGGATCAATTCAGCTTCACTACAACGATCACGCTTGCACTGCTTTGCGATAAGTATGCGGTGACCTACATTCCTATCGACTATCGAAAGAGACAAGGGAAGTCGAAGATCGTGCCGTGGGACGCAGGCAGTTTCGCGATATTGATCTTGCGAGTTGCTATGCTCTTTCGTCCGCTGCGGGTATTCTTTCCGGTCGCCGTCTTGTGTTTTATTTACGGAGTCGCAAAAGCGACGATCGATCTGACGCATGATCCGAATATTTCCGCTTCGGCGATATTGGCATTCGTAAGCGCACTGATAATGGTCTTCACGGGAATGCTGGGTGACGCAGTTGCGACGAGACTAGGACGTTTCAATCAATACGCGGCTCTTGGCGTGCGGCCAAAAGAGTATGTCGAAGTTGCGGACGTTCCGATCGCAGGCGAGAGACCGGTGCTAATTCAGACCGAAAGACAAGAAGCAAAGGCTAGTTAACGATCTAATATGTTGGTGCTGCAGCTATATCTGTTGTTCGGGCTCGTCCTTCATAAGGTCATCTGGGAACTGCTCAGGCGCGGTTCGACAGATAAACCGGTTGAGGGTGGTTCGCCGAAACTGTTCTTTATCAAGTCGGTCAAGATCGCGATCTTGTTGGGACTCGTCGTTCAGATCTGGTTTCCTGATACGCCGCCGATCATGGCAGAGCCGTTCTGGCTTCGGACGATCGGAGTCTCGCTGTTCACATTGGGCCTTGCGACGGCTGTCGCGGCCAGACTTCAGCTTGGTGATAACTGGGCGAACATCGAAACCGGCCAGATCCTCAGGCGTCAGGTCGTCGTTGAATCAGGGATCTACGGCTTCGTTCGTCATCCTATCTATACGGGGGACATTTTTCTCCTGCTCGGGCTCGAGCTTGCCCTGAACTCGTGGTTCGTATGCGGCGTGCTTTTGCTTGCGCCGATCGTGATGATGCAGGCGATGAAGGAAGAGGAAATGCTTGTCGATGCGTTGCCCGGTTATGAGCGATATTGCCGGCGTTCGAAGCGTTTCATTCCGTTCGTTTATTAGATGGCAAGGTCGAGGATAGTCATACTCGGTGCCGGACCGGCTGGCGTGGGTGCGGCGTGGCAACTCGTCAAGCAGGGCAAGGCGGACGTAACCGTGCTTGAGCAGCGGGACGGCGTTGGCGGAAACGCGGGCAGTTTCGAAGTTGCAGGAATGCAGGTCGATTATGGGAGCCATCGGCTCCATCCGGCCTGCGAACCGAGGATCCTGGATGATCTTCGAGATCTTCTTGGAGACGACCTTCTGAGCCGGCCGCGTCATGGACGCATCAGGCTGCAAGGACGCTGGATCCATTTTCCGCTAAAGCCACAAGACCTTGCACTTCGGCTGCCGCTTTCTTTTAGCGGAGGAGTGGCGTTGGATATGACGCGAAAGCTTGTGCGTCCGGCTCGAAGGAATGGACACGAGACATTCACTAGCGTGTTGGAGCAAGGCCTTGGGTCGACGATCTGCAGAGATTTCTATTTTCCTTATGCGGTGAAGATCTGGGGAATGCCGCCGGATCAACTTTCCGCAATGCAAGCTCACCGTCGAGTGTCCGCCGGTTCGCTCGCGAAGATGGCAAAGAAGATCATTTCGATCGTGCCGGGCTTTAAGGCACCGGGGGCGGGACGGTTCCTTTATCCGCGAGAAGGCTTTGGACAGATCTCGCGAGCGATCGCAAAGGCCGCGACTGAACTAGGTGCGGATATTCGCACCAGCTCGACCGTAAAGAAGGTCGAGTTCGGTGCCGTGCATCGCGTCACCTACGAGAACAACGGTGAGACACACACGGTCGAGGCGGATCATGTATGGTCAACTCTGCCTATCACGATTCTCGCTAAGATCGCGAGCCCGGACGTTCCGGAGCAAGTGATCAGTGCGTCGAAACATATCTCGTATCGGGCGATGGTTCTCATTTACCTTGTGGTGGACGAGCCGCAATGGACAGAATTTGACGCCCATTATTTTCCCGAGACGGAGATCAAGCTAACGCGTCTCTCCGAACCGAAGAACTACAGCGGCGGCAACGGTCCGAAGGAGAAGACCGTTCTTTGCGGCGAGCTGCCGTGCATGGTGAATGACGATGTTTGGAAAGCATCAGACGAAGAACTCGGGGAACTTTGCTGCGAGGCGCTTGAGAAATGCGGAGTGCCGATCAATGCGTCGATCTCTGCTGTGGTTACTAAACGCCTTGCCTTCGCTTATCCGATCTACCGCGAGGGCTACGAGAAGCATTTTAGTATCCAAGACGAATGGGCAAGCGGACTGGATCGAGTTTTGACCTTTGGCCGGCAGGGGTTATTCGCCCACGACAACACACATCACGCTCTTGCGATGGCATACGGGGCAGTCGATTGTCTTGAAGAAGCGGGAAATTTTTCTGCCGATAGATGGTCGGAATATCGGAAAGAATTTGCAAAGCACGTTGTCGAGGATTAGTGATCTTCCTTCGAGATAATGGACGCGGAAAAGCTTGAACTAGGTACGATCGACGGAAGCGTTGTCGCGGGTGCGACCTTGCTGTCGGTTGATAGACGCTGGTGGCACATTGCTTCGGCGGTTCTTGTGTTGGCGGGAATCACATTGGTCGGCGCAAGTTTCGGATTGAAGGAGTTTCGCGACGGGCAAGGGATATTGACGGGCAAGTTCGTGCTGCCACTCTCGGCGGGCGTCGGACTTTTAGTTCTTGGTTGTCTGGCGGCAACGGCTTGGCGAGTTTTTGCAGGTTGGCTTTGCGTTGCTCTTGTAGGCGAAGCTGCGTCGCTTCAGATGATCGATGCCGGGCGGCTTATTCATTTTCAGCATTATCGTTCGCTTTCGGATCTTCTGCAGCAGCATTCGTTCGAGTTGGTATTTGTCGTTCTTCAAACTTGCATTGTTGTTTATGCCATCGCGAGATACCTTGGGCCGATAGTGGCGTGGCTCCGAAGCAACGTTGGGCATTGGAAAATTGCGATAGCGATACTTTTTCTGATCTTTGCCGGCGCAGCGGTAACTCCTGACCTGAAGATATACACTACCAGCCTTCTGCTCGGAGCATGGGTTCAGGTCGTAAGTCTTGGCACCGTGATAATAATGGTGGCTGCGGTGCCCGACGCTTCCATGGAGCGGATCGGTGCGAAGATCGATGCAGTCGTCGATGGCAGCGATCGGCGAACGACAACGCGACCACGCCTTGACCGATTCGCAGTTGGTGCAGCTTTGTTCGTCGTATTATTGGCGGCGGCACTCAGCTATTTTGTTTATCAGGCATATCCCCACGTACCGGACGAGGCTCAATATCTATTCCAAGCACGCTATATGGCCGCGGGACAGCTCACCGTCAAGGCTCCCGCTGTGCCGGAAGCCTTCAGTCTCTACATGGTCCCGTATCTAGACGACCGATGGTATTCGATATTCTCGCCAGGGTGGCCGGCGATGCTGGCGGTTGGCGTGTGGGCTGGCGTTGAATGGCTCGTAAATCCGGTGTTAGCAGGAGTGTGCATTCTGCTTGCCTATGTGTTCTTTCAACAGGTTTACGATCGGCGGTCGGCGAGGATCGCGGTCATTCTTCTGAGTTGCTCTCCATGGTTCATCTTTATGGGCATGAACTTTATGGGGCATATGTTCACACTTGCTGCGGCATTGGGTGGAGCGGTGATCCTCTTGAATTCCTTAGCGTCGCGGCGGATCTGGATGTGTTTGCTCGCCGGAGGTCTGATCGGGGTAGTTAGTTTGATCCGTCCGCTTGACGGAGCCATTGTTGCTGTTCTGCTTGGCATTACCGTGCTCGCTTACTCCATTACCTGGCGGCGGCGGATACTCTCGGCCGCCGCTCTCGTTTCCGGCACGATCGCAACAGCCTCATTGGTGCTCCCATACGATATGGCCGTAACCGGAAATGCGTTCGTGATGCCGATCGACGCTTACTACACGAAATACTTTTGGCCCAAGGTCATGGCATTAGGTTTCGGTCCGGAGCGAGGCATGGGCTGGGGATTGGATGCGTTTCCCGGCCATTCTCCGTTGGAGGCCTTGATCAACGCAGCCTTGAATACAAGTTTGCTGCAGACCGAGCTTTTTGGGTGGGGAGTCGGCTCGCTTTTTCTTATCACCTTCTTCGTCTTATCAGGGAAAGTCCGGCGTAAAGACCTCTGGGCGGTCTTATCGATCGCGGTTGTTGTGCTGACGTACGGCCTCTTTTGGTACCACGGCGGACCTGATTTTGGGGCTAGATACTGGTTTGTTTCGATAATTCCGCTCGTTGCTCTAACTGTCAGCGGTATTGAATGGCTAAGTCGATTGGCGCCAAATCCGGTCAAACATCGGATGATGCTCGCCGTGCTTTGCTTGGTTTCGCTTACCTTGATCTGCTACATCCCCTGGCGATCGGCTGACAAGTATTATCACTATCTCGGCGTAGATCCAAGTATTAGAGAGTTGGCTAGGGATCATCATTTCGGAAAAAGCCTGATTCTTATTCTAGGCAGCGAAAGCCCGGACTACCAAACGGCTTGGACATTAAACCCTGTGAACTTCGATGGAGATTCACCGATATTTGCCTTCGACAAAGGAATTGCTGTTCAAACAAGAATACTTAGTTCTTTTGCAGATAGGCAGATTTGGCTGGTTGACGGTCCATCGATCACGGGCGGCGGCTATCGAGTTGAGGCCGGACCGATGGATGCAGAAAAGGATTTGAAGACGGGGAAAAGGTAAGACCCGCTCGTTGGGAAAAATATCCGACAGATATGCTATCGCCTGAAAAAATAACTTTGGTTCCTGAGCTTGCGGCTACGCCTCCAGTCATGGTACCCGTCTCGCACAATGCTCGGCCGTATGATTATCATCGCTTTTTGGCGGAGATAGTTGACGTCTATGATTCTCCGATCATTCGGGCCTACTGCAAAGCTCGCTTTACGATCATCAACATCAACATCTTGCAAATGCTTGGTCTTTGCCTCCGAGGAAAGAAGCGAATCCTCGATGTCGGCTGCGGTTTTGGGTTGTTCGGCTGCTATTTTTCGTCGATGTATCCCGAGATCGAATATTGCGGATACGACCTTAACGAAAGCCGAGTGCGAGAGGCGAACCTAGCTGCCGAGAGGTTAGGGCTAAGGAATGCGAGATTCAAAGTAGGCGATGCTCGCGATCTCGATATAAACGAACAGTACGACGCGATAATGATGGTCGATCTCCTTCATCATATCGATGACACCGCAAAATCTACATTACTTGGGATCTGCGCGTCGCACCTAGCGACGGACGGCAGGTTAATAATCAAGGACGTTACCACACGACCATTTTTTAAGATCGCATTCACATGGGCTTTGGACGTTGTCATGACGAAGAGTTTCGATATGTGGTACTGGAACGAAAAGAGGTTCTATAAGAAATTGGGTCGGCACTTTGATCGGATCGAAATGTATCCGATCACGGATTGGCTGCCGTATCCGCACGTGATCTATCTCTGCGAAAATGTCGCAGAACAGGAGCGGGTTGCCGACGGTCAGGCATTGGGCAACGGGTCGTCGGTAAAGTTTGGAGTTGAAGTCTAGGGTCAGGAGTTGGAGAAAACAATGCAATTGTCAGCTGGTTTGGAAATGGTCAAGCACTTGTTCACTATTCGGCGAACTCTCGCCATCGTCGCTGTGCTGGTGGTCACCGGTGTGGGTATGGGTTATGCATTTCGAGTTGCAGCGAGTGCGAAAGGGTCAGATCAGGGAGTGCCATCGGTCCCCTCGCGCGATTCGTCAAAAAAGCCTAATGGCAACGACAAGTCGCGGACGGTCCTTGAAAGAGAACGGCCGGCGGTTACTGCAGTCAATGGCAAGGCCATTCTCATTATCGATCGTGAACCGAACGTTGAGATCGTTCCGCTCCATACGTCTCTACCGGCTTTTAAGGTTTTCGGGATCTCGGATGATCGCAATCAACTGTTGTACTCCCCACTGATCGAAGGGCGGCCAAGCGGTCAGCTTTATCTCGAAGACCTCTCTACTCGACAGCATGTTCGGGTGACGCAGCGGCTTATACTCTCCGCCGCAATGTCACCGTCCGACCAATCAAAGATCGCGTACACCTTTGCCGGAAATGGCGGATTCGGCCTCGGTTTTGCTGATCTAAGCACTTCAAGTGACCGCGTTTTGGAAGAATCAAACGTATTCTCAGAGTTCGTAAGCTGGGGAGCTGATTCTCGAATTCATTACTTCAGCACGTCTGCCGCTGAGGCACAGGTCGTCCTTAATACTCCCATCGATGGAACGTTTTCGGGGAGATCGGCCTGGCGCAATGAAGACGGCGAAATAAGTTTGGTAAAGCGAGCGACCAACGAGCGAGATCTGGTTCTTTCCGCAAGGACGGCGACCGCAGACGGAGAGATATTGTCAGGGGCATTGGCGGATCCAAAATCGGGATTTCCGACATTAGACGCAGACCGCAGAGTACCCGTTGACCTTTTAGCTCGTGGCGGTAATGATACCGAACCGACTCCGGGTTTGCGTTCATTTAAGATCTATTCACCCGATGGCCGGCACAGGCTCTCGGGCGAGGATATCGTTGGGTATGACAACTTGATCCTTAAGGATCTTGCTTCCGGTACGAGCAAGAATATCGGGAAGGCCGTGCTTGCCGGAACGTCTGACGGCGGCGTCATCATCAAGGAATTCCTGCCCGAAGCAACGGTAACTAAGTATGTGGGATGGGACGGAAAGGTATCGACGTTGGGGTTGACTCCTGTCGATTATCGTTTGCCTTTGGCAAATTCGACGATGATCCAGGGAGGTGGGAGTTACCCTGCACCCGGTGCCTGCAATCTAACGGCACACTACGACACGATGGGATATGCGTATGACTTCCAACGTACAACGGTTGGAGCTCATGCACTTGCGATCGCGGACGGGTTGGTCGTTTTTACCCACAGTACCATGGCCTGCAACTTTATTCAGCCTAGCTGTCCGGATTATAGCTCGACGGGATGTCCGGGATTCTATTTAGGAAATCAGGTAATTATTCAGCACGCAGACGGAACGTATTCTGCCTTCTCACACCTTCAAACAAATTCGATCCAGGTCGAGGTCGGCACGAGCGCCTGCCAAGGACTTTATGTCGGCCGCCAAGGTCACACCGGTTCGGTTAGCGGACCTTTCAACAACTGCGGAGACCATCTTCACGTGCAACGACAGGTATCGCCCGACCCTTCCGGCCAGTCGATCCCGGTAACGTTCTCGGATGTTGCTGTTCACCCGCTGTCCTGCGGTATGGGCTACAACACCACGAGTACGGAGATCGCGCATTCGATCTCATCGTCAACCGGCAATTTTGGCATTCCCGGCGGAAGCGGCAGCGTTAACGTTACTTCGAACGGATGTGTCTGGAACGCCGTAAGCAATGACCCTTGGATCACAATTACCTCACCGGGCGGTGGTTCAGGAAGCGGAAATGGGGTCGTCACCTATTCGGTCTCAGATAACTCTGCCAGCGGACCGCGTGTCGGAACAATGGTCATCGGCGGACATCTTTTTACAGTGAATCAAGCGGGCGGCGGTGTTACGAACCTCGCTCCAGTTGTCAACGCCGGAACGGATCAGACCGTTGATATTTCGGTCGGTGCCAGCCTTTCCGGTACGGTCTCTGATGACAGCCTTCCGTCGCCACCAGCAGCGGTTACTTCCGCCTGGTCGAAGGTTACCGGCCCCGGCAATGTCACTTTTGCAAATGCCAATAATCCGGTCACGGCCGCGAACTTTTCGATGGCCGGAATCTACGTTCTTAGGTTGACGGCAAATGACGGCGCATTGACTGCCTCAGATGACATTACGGTGGTAGTGGGGGTGACCGGGGCTGGCGGCTCGCTTACCGGCGGCCAAGCGTTGCCGATAAACTTAGCGGTAGATCTTTCGACCGAGGGAACCGCTGATTGGGCCCATTGGGGGCTGACAGACTCGACGAGTTTCGATCACAAGTCGGGCGTCGTTCAACAGATCAGCAACCTCAGCCGGATCGGGACGATCAGTACGATACGCAGCAGCACCAACGGCGACCCGACGGTATATTACACGTGGAATGATGGAACCCCGGCAGGTGCAGCGGTCAATACGCCGACTTGTATTTACACCTATGGCCTGGGCAATGGATTCGAATTTACAGTACCGGCGGACACTTTCCAACGAACTTTAAGGATTTATGTTGGTGTATGGAGAGTAAGAGGGCGGCTTGAGGCAGAACTGAGCGATGGCAGTGCTTCGCCTTTTATCGATAACTCTCTTTCAACTGTCTTACCGGCCGGAGCGAAGAATGGCGTTTATACGATCACATATTCGGCCGCGTCGGCGGGCCAGACACTAAGGTTGCGATGGTACATAGAATCGACCACTTATCCGGTCGGCAACATTAACGTTCAGGCCGTAACCCTCACCGGTGGCGTCGCTCCGCCAGTAAATCAAGCACCTGTGGTAAATGCGGGGAGCGATAAAGCGATCATGCTGCCGTCGTCGGCAAGCTTAAGCGGAGCAGTTACGGACGATGGGCTGCCGAATCCCCCCGCGGCGGTCTCGACGGCGTGGACAAAGGTGAGCGGGCCGGGAACGGTCACGTTCGGGAATGCGAATGCACTGAGTACGACAGCAGACTTTAGTGCGGCGGGAACATATGTGCTGAGGCTGACGGGCGATGACGGGGCGTTGACGGCATCTGATGACCTGACGGTGACGGTAAATCCGGCCGGTGCCGCAGGGTCGCTTTCGGCAAGCAGTGCGGTATCACCCGTGAACGTGGATCTCTCGACCGAGGGAACGGCCGATTGGGCACATTGGGGTATAAGTAATGCGAGCAGTTTCAACCACAAGAACGGTGTAACGCAGCAGATAAGCAATTTCACACGTATCGGCGGCGGAGCAACACAGCGGTACAGCAACAATCCGACCTTCTTTAGTTGGACGGGCGGGACACCGACGGCCTCTGCTGCGAATACATCGACGGGGGTCTATGTCATTGGAATTAACAACGGATTCCAGGTGACGGTGCCGGCAGACACGACGGCCCGTACATTGAAGCTCTATGTTGGATTGTGGGCGGCCGGCGGGCGCTTAGAAGCGAGCCTAAGCGACGGCAGTGCACCGACGTATGTCGACACCTCGATCTCAAATTCGGGCGGGACAAGCAACGGAGTTTACACGCTGAATTATCAGGCAGGGAGTGCGGGACAGACGCTGACGGTGAAATGGACGGCGAACACGACGTTCAGCCAATGGGGCAATGTAACTCTCCAAGCGGCCACCCTGGCAGTGAGCGGCCCGCCGGTAAATCAGCCGCCGCTAGTCGATGCAGGTACGGATCAGGCGATCACGCTGCCTGCGTCAGCGACTCTTAGCGGAACAGCGACAGATGACGGCCTGCCAAATCCACCGGCGACGCTTACCACGAGTTGGACAAAGGTGAGCGGTCCGGGAACAGTGACGTTCGGAAACGCAAACTCGCTGAGTACCACCGCGGACTTTAGCACGTCGGGCACATATGTTCTAAGGCTGACAGGCGATGATAGTGCCCTGAATGCGTCGGACGACGTAACGATAACAGTAAATCTCCCGGGCATCGGGGTGCTTTCGGTAGCCGGAGCGGCTCCGGCTGCGAATGTTGACCTGTCCGGCGAAGGAACGGCGGATTGGGCGCATTGGGGATTTGCGAGCCCGACAAGCTTTAACCATAAGAGCGGTGTGACTTCACAGATCGGAAATTATACCCTGGTCGGAAACGGTATCGCACAGCAGTTTAGCGGCAACTCGACAAGCTACAGCTGGAGCGGCGGAACGCCGACGATTTCTGCCTCAGGTGTTAACACCGGCCTGTGGATGGTTGGAGCGGGTAATGGCTATCAGATCGTCGTGCCGGCAGACACGACGGCTCGAACACTGAAAATGTATGTGGGCCTTTGGGCAGCAGGTGGACGATTCGAAGCAAGCCTGAGTGACGGTAGTGCGCCTGTCTACGTGGATACAACGCAGGTGAGCTCGGGCAGCACGATCAATCGCGTCTATACGATCAACTATCAGGCAGGATCGGCCGGTCAGACGTTGACGGTAAAATGGACGCTCAATACGACATTCAATCCGTGGAGCAACGTGACCCTACAGGCTGCCACCCTCGGAGGAGCACCGGTTCCATTGCCAAACCAAGCACCTGTGGTAAATGCGGGGAGCGATAAAGCGATCATGCTGCCGTCGTCGGCAAGCTTAAGCGGAGCAGTTACGGACGATGGGCTGCCGAATCCCCCCGCGGCGGTCTCGACGGCGTGGACAAAGGTGAGCGGGCCGGGAACGGTCACGTTCGGGAATGCGAATGCACTGAGTACGACAGCAGACTTTAGTGCGGCGGGAACATATGTGCTGAGGCTGACGGGCGATGACGGGGCGTTGACGGCATCTGATGACCTGACGGTGACGGTAAATCCGGCCGGTGCCGCAGGGTCGCTTTCGGCAAGCAGTGCGGTATCACCCGTGAACGTGGATCTCTCGACCGAGGGAACGGCCGATTGGGCACATTGGGGTATAAGTAATGCGAGCAGTTTCAACCACAAGAACGGTGTAACGCAGCAGATAAGCAATTTCACACGTATCGGCGGCGGAGCAACACAGCGGTACAGCAACAATCCGACCTTCTTTAGTTGGACGGGCGGGACACCGACGGCCTCTGCTGCGAATACATCGACGGGGGTCTATGTCATTGGAATTAACAACGGATTCCAGGTGACGGTGCCGGCAGACACGACGGCCCGTACATTGAAGCTCTATGTTGGATTGTGGGCGGCCGGCGGGCGCTTAGAAGCGAGCCTAAGCGACGGCAGTGCACCGACGTATGTCGACACCTCGATCTCAAATTCGGGCGGGACAAGCAACGGAGTTTACACGCTGAATTATCAGGCAGGGAGTGCGGGACAGACGCTGACGGTGAAATGGACGGCGAACACGACGTTCAGCCAATGGGGCAACGTTACCCTTCAAGGGGCGACTCTCGCGAACGGCACCATTCCGTTCTCCGGGCTCAACAATAATCCCTTCGAACTGTTGCAATTTGAAGGATCAGGCAGCCATCCCAGCATTGCGAAGGATCCAAGCGGAGAGAGGGGATTCGGCAAGTTAAGGATCCTTCGTCCGGAGCTTTCGTTGGCGATCGGGATGGGTTTTCCCTACAGATAGGCGACGCGGGGGCTGGAGAGTCAAGTGAATGCTTTTCGAGACAATAGCGTCGTGACGTCGAATGATTTGCGGGTGGTCAAAGGACTCTGGTCAAGGTTGTGATGAAGCGTTCAGCAGGCGGTTGGCAGGAGCCGCTGGGTTAGATTGATGCAAACAGTCGGAACACTATCAGGGGAGAACTCTGGCTCGCCAAACATAACGATTGGCAAAGCATCGATCATCTACCTATCGCTTGCCTTAATGTTGTCGTTCTATCATTTTAAAACCATAAATCTCCCGTTCGCACCTCAACGAGCTGAATTTCACCAAGGAATTATTCGAGGTGACTTCAAGTCTCCGTATCAGTACCGAGTGCTTGCACCGTGGCTTGTCGAGCTTCCGTCGTTGATCGTCGGGAGTGTGATAGATCTATCGAACGAAAACCGAGCAATGCTCGTTAGAGAGGTTTTCTACTCTCTTCAGCGGGTGGTTGCACTTTTCCTCTTGTTTGTTGTTTTTCATTTGTATCTTTTGACATGGTTTCGTCCGGACATTGCGTTCGCCGGCACTTTGCTTCTTGCTGGATTACATTTGTTCACCTTTCGGAGCTACTATTTTCAGCCATCGTCTCCACTAAACCTTCTCTTCCTAACGACCGGAGCATGGTTGATGGCACGCGGCGAATTTAAAGGCTGGCTGTATCCGCTGACAATAATTGGAAGCCTGACGAGAGAAACTTTTGGGTTGATCGTGCCGATGCATCTTTCATTTTTCGGCCATAAGCGAACCACGTTGAAGCATACTGTCGGGCTATTCCTGGTTTGGGCGGGCGTCCAAGGGGCCCTTCGAGGAATCTTTGGGATGCAGCCGTCATTCCCGTCGCGTCCCCTTAGTGCTAATTTTCACGAAGTGTTGTGGCCGTTGTTCTTGTTCTCGCTAATGTGGGTGATTCCTCTTATTGGGATCAGACGTCTTCCCTCCGAACTTCGCTCAATGCTTTGGCTTTTTGCCATGCCCTTGCTATTCGTAAATTTCATTTTCGGTAAGGTGGAAGAAACAAGGCTCTTCTTGGACCTCGCGATCGTTCTGATTCCGGCGACTTTGTTTGTACTTCTTGGGGGCGAGAATGGGATCCAACTTTCAACGGCCGATACGTGAATCCGCGAACGAGATGTTCTTTTTCGCAAAGCATGTGTTACGAAACTGACCGATAGAGTCGTCGGTCTGATCTTCGGCCAGTCGGAGGAAAGGCGTTAGTTATGAAAAGGGATTTGGAGAAGAAGATCTGCTTGATCACCGGTGGGGCCGGCTTTCTTGGGATCAATCTTATTCGGCATCTGCTTAAAAAGGGTTGGAGCGTTACATCGTTCGATAAAGCAGAATTCAAGTTCACGGATGTTGCGGATTCGATCACGATCATCCGTGGAGATATTCGCGATCGTGATCAACTGAGAAAGGCTATGTCGGGTATGGATCTCGTTGTTCATACCGCGGCAGCTCTGCCGTTGGACAAGAAGGCTGACATCCTTTCGACCGAGGTCGAAGGCACGCGAAATGTACTCAGCACCGCATTTGATGCGGGAGTTGAACGGGTTGTTCACATTTCGTCGACGGCCGTCTATGGGATTCCTGACCATCATCCGCTGGTCGAAGAAGACCGCCTCCAAGGTGTTGGCTCTTATGGCGAGGCTAAGATCTTGGCTGAGAATATCTGCCGGGAATATCGGGATGCGGGCCACTGCGTGCCAGTTCTTCGGCCGAAGAGCTTTGTTGGCCCCGAGCGGCTGGGCGTATTTGCGTTGCTGTATGAGTGGGCTCTCGAGGGGCGAAATTTCCCGCTGCTTGGGCGTGGGAACAACAAGTATCAACTCCTGGATGTAGAGGATCTTTGCGATGCGATCTACCTCGCACTCACGGTCGATGCAGAATTGGCGAACGAAACGTTCAATATTGGAGCAAATAAGTATGAGAGCCTTTCGACCGATTTTCAGGCCGTTCTTGATCACGCCGGATACGGCAAGCACATCAGGAAACTGCCGGCCGGTCCCGCGGTTGCGGTGCTCAAGCTCCTTGAGAAGCTGGGTCTATCGCCCCTTTACAAATGGATCTACGAGACAGCGGACAAGGAATCATTTGTGTCCATTGAAAAGGCTAAGACCAGATTGGGATTCGATCCGAAGTATTCGAATGAGGAAGCTCTACTCCGGAACTTTGATTGGTATCGTGAAAACGAGTCTCGTTTTCGAAATACATCAGGTACGAGTCACACCGTCCCTTGGAGCCAAGGGGCTCTGAGACTGGCTAAGTTATTTTTTTGATCGATCCGATAGATCTAACTAAAAAAAGGATGCGGCCTGGAGTGGTCCAACATCCTTCGACCTTCCGCGGCCACACTCCTTCAACGATTGCCGCTACTTGCAATTTACCTGGAGGAAAATATGAATGAACAAATTCCTGTGGTGCTAAATGACGCTGCTGTCCGGGCCACGCAATCGAAGCTGAATTGGCCTGCGTATATCGTCGCTGCTGCCCGGCCACACCAATGGACAAAGAATCTCTTCATTTTTGCGCCGTTGCTTTTTGCTGGTCTTCTCACTGATTCTGCGGCGCTTGGGCGATCGTTCTTGGCTTTTGGCGCCTTTTGTCTACTCTCGAGCAGTCTCTACATTTTCAACGATTGGAGCGACCTTGAGGAGGATCGTGCGCATCCGGAGAAGCGTCATCGTCCCCTTGCCTCCGGTCAACTGCCCGTCTCGACGGCGCTAGCCGCGGCCGGTCTCCTTGCGACCACGGCATTTTTCATTTCTTATTCGCTGGGGCTTTACTTCTTTCTTGTCACGCTGCTGTACTTCGGCCTTGTGTTGGCCTACTGCCTAGGCCTAAAGAAAATGTTGGTTTTGGATTGCATGATAATTGCCCTCGGATTTGTATTGCGAGTGGTTGGCGGGGCAGTTGCGATCTCGGTGACGGCTTCCCATTGGCTCATCGTGTGTGCATTCCTATTGGCACTGTTCCTTGCATTCTCAAAACGCCGCCAGGAGTTGGTCGCTCTTTCAACCGAAGCTGGGAGTCATAGGTCGGTTCTAAAGTTCTACACGGTTGGTTATCTCGGCCAGGTGAATATTGTCCTTGTTGCCGCCTCCATCGTATGTTATGCCCTGTACACCGTGGCCCCTGAGACTGTGGATAAGTTTCATACAGATGCACTTATATATGGGACCGTTTTTGTCATTTACGGGATGCTGCGCTATTTAGCTCTGATCGAAGATCCGAAGTATGGCGGGAATCCGAGCAAACTCTTGATCGACGACAAGCCGCTTCTGCTGACCCTTGTTCTCTGGGGAGGTTATAACGCTGCGATCATCTACTACGAAACCTACCATAGCCTGCTCCCAGGCCAATAGAATACTGATCCTTAAATTTGGTGTTGCGATTTACCGCATAGACCAAAAGTACTACTGTAATCGGTCGCTTTTTCCGATTCACGGTGCACCAGAGGTTGTTATCATTTCTTAAATGTTCAACTTGGCTTAGTTGAAGGTTAGAGGGTCTGTCGAGTGAATCGGCAAACCGTGAGCGATCCACGAATTCGCTCGGCAGACGCTCGGTACTTCTAAAGTCTTCCTTACGGGTAAATTGGCAGCATGGCCTCATTAGTATGACGGGCTTGCTTCCAGAGGCTGGTCGTCGGCATTTTCCCAAACAACGAAAGAACTCCCTTTGTGATCTGACCGCTCACAGATCTGATCTAACAAAATCCTCTTCAGGAAGGACACCAAATGAAAACTAGGTCGAATTTTGACGTGCCGGATCGGGCGTCCGATCCCGTTGACCGAATGATCGTCGATTCGCTGGCCAAGCTTGACGGGGTTGCACTTGGGCTATCCCTTGCACTGTTGTTCGGCCTGATAGTTTTCGCCGCCACCAACATCATCATTCTGAAAGGCGGCGATGTCGTCGGACCTAATCTCGCCCTTCTCGGACAATTTTTTATCGGCTACGACGTCACTTTCTCCGGCAGTATCGTGGGTTTTGTATATGGCGGCATGTCCGGGTTTATTCTCGGCTGGCTGATCGCCAGTCTTCGAAACTTCGTCGTCTCGGTTTACATCCATTACCTGAAGGTTAAGGGAAGTATGTCGGCAGTTAACGACTACATTGACAACCCATAATGATGACGAACTCAAACAGCTCGAAAGGCGAGAAGAAGAAAGTGGTGATAATTGGAGCCGGGCCTGCGGGACTTACGGCCGCTTACCAACTTTGTAAAGAAGGGGTTGAGTCCGTCGTTCTCGAGAAGGATGACGTTGTTGGCGGCATCTCGCGAACAGTTAACTACAAGGGCTATCTCTTTGATATAGGCGGACACCGGTTCTTTACAAAGGTCAAGGCAGTTGACGATATGTGGAGGGAAGTGCTTGGCGAGAAGAAGTTCCTCCGCCGGTCAAGGCTCTCGCGGATCTACTACCAAAAGAAGTTCTTCTACTATCCGCTGAAGGCTTCAAATGCCTTACTTGGCCTCGGAATCTGGAACAGCATCATGATGGTCGTCAGCTATCTGCGGGCACAGATGTTTCCGGTCAAGAATGAATCTACATTTGAAGATTGGATAAGCAATCGATTTGGCAAGCGACTCTATCACACGTTCTTTAAGACCTACACCGAGAAGGTGTGGGGAATTCCTTGTGACAAGATATCGGCCGATTGGGCGGCCCAGCGAATCAAAGGACTCTCGCTTGTTACGACCATAAAAAATGCGCTCCTTCCATCTGAAGTAAAAGACAAAGGCGAGGTCATCAAAACCCTGATCGATGCTTTTGATTATCCGGCGAAAGGCCCCGGCATGATGTGGGAAATGGTCGCCGAAAGCATTCAGAAGGACAGATCAGCGCTTAAAATGAAGTCGGACGTCGAGCGTATATACTGGCAGCAAGGTCGTGTAACGGCGCTCGAGATAGAACACGACGGGACTCGCGAAGTTGTTGAAGGCACAGACTTCATCAGCAGCATGCCGATGCAAGAGCTTGTCAGGAAGATGTCACCCGAGCCACCGGCAGAAGTGCTTGCGGCCGCGGATAAGCTAGGGTACCGCGACTTTCTTACAGTTTCCCTGGTCGTCAACAAAGAGAAACTGTTCGAGGATAATTGGATCTATATTCACGACCCCGATGTAAAAGTCGGTCGAATCCAGAACTTCAAGAATTGGAGCCCTCATATGGTTCCCGACCAAAGTAGAACGTGTCTTGGTCTGGAGTATTTCTGCTTTGAAGGCGATGGCCTGTGGAATATGGAGGACAAAGATCTGATCGCTCTTGGAACCAAGGAGCTTGGTATGCTTCAACTGGTTAACCCGGCAGATGTTGAGGACGGTTCGGTCGTCAGAATGCCAAAGGCGTATCCGGTATACGACGCAGTTTATGTTGATGCGGTCGATACGATCAGGGACTTCTTGAGACAGGTACCAAACTTATACCTCGTCGGCCGGAACGGGATGCATAAGTATAATAATCAAGATCATTCGATGCTGACGGCGATGCTTTCCGTAAAAAATATTCTTGGTGCGCATTATGACGTGTGGGGCGTAAATGTTGATAATGAATACCACGAAGAGATAACCGCGCAAGAGGAATCCGAACTAGGTGTGGTATCTTCTACTCAGCCGCTGGTTCCAACAAGGATAGCCTAGACAATGACTTCAGAATCGATCGATCCGCAATTTTCAGAGAGAACTATCAGCGATGAGCGAGCGCAAGCCATCCGTGAGGAACAGATGCTCAAACGAGCGGTTGTTCGGCTTAATGGCCACGTTCTCGGGTTCGTTCTCGGAGCAATATGCGCGATCGTTTTGTTTACGGCGACGATATGGCTTGTTATCAAAGGCGGTGAGGTCGTTGGTCCGCATTTAGGACTGCTCGATAATTACCTTGTCGGCTACTCTGTTTCGTATCTTGGGAGCCTTGTCGGTGCTGCATACGCGTTCGTCATCGGCTATGGCAGCGGATACCTGATCAGTTCGGTTTATAACTTCTTCGCTATTCTGCGATCAAATGCGCACAAACCGAAGGTCCGCTAGACTGTCTTACCTCCTGCATTACTAAACAGCATTCACGAGTCGCGCAGATTCGTTGCGTGAACGTGTATTCGTGGTCTTTGAGAATTTATGCGAATAGGAGTTGACGCGAGTTGCTGGAGCAATAAACGCGGCTTTGGCCGCTTTACGCGGGAACTTCTAAGTAGTCTGTTAGCGACCGACACTCGCGATGAATTCGTCTTCTTTGTTGATTCTCAGACGGGTTGCGAATCTGAATTTCCGTCATCGGCGGAGGTTGTGGTAGCACGGACCAACGCTCCTGCTATCGAGGCCGCATCTGCTTCGGGGCGGCGGTCGATACCCGACCTATTGTCGATGTCAAAGGCCGTATGGCGACATAAGATCGACCTGTTCTTTTTTCCGACTGTATATACATATTTTCCGATCCTTAATCGAACAAAGATCGTATTGACCATTCACGATGTGATCGCCGAGCATCATCCCGAACTGATCTTTCCAAACTCACGCGCGCAATTGTTTTGGAATATGAAACTTAGAGCGGCAACGCGGCAGGCCGACTTGGTTGCAACAGTCTCAGAATTCTCCAAAGCCGAGATTTCTGACTACTACCGCTATCCGGCTTCAAAGATTCGCGTCATAACAGAGGCTGCAAAACCGGAGTTCAAGGTCCTTTCTGCCGAGCAGAATGGTACTTCACCGGCAATAGATCGTGCTTATGGCACTGAAGGATTCTTGCTCTACGTCGGCGGAATCAGCCCGCATAAGAACCTAAGTACGCTGGTCGAGGCATTCAAACTGTTTCGTGATGGAAGAACGAGCCAGCCGGTCAAACTGATCCTGGTCGGGGATTACAAAGACGACCCTTTCTATTCTGCGTATCCGGGACTGAAGAAGCAGATCAGTGAGTATGATCTGGAGGATGAGATCGTATTCACCGGGTTCATCCCTGACGATGAACTGGCTCGGCTATACAATGATGCGCTCCTCCTCGTCTTTCCGTCCATTGAAGAAGGATTTGGCCTTCCGGCGATCGAGGCGATGGCCTGCGGTACGCCGGTAGTTGCGAGTCGGACGGGATCATTGCCCGAGGTCGTCGGTCAGGCGGGGCGATATTTTGACCCAAATGATGCCGCCGATATGGCGAGACTTATCACGGACGTGGCGAAGAGTGAAGGCGCGCGGCGGAAGATGAGTGCTGATGGTATCGCTCGGGCTCGACAGTTCACTTGGGAGAGAGCGGCAACCGACACTTTAGCGATATTTGAAGAGTTGCGCACAAATTGAGTTTTGTGGAAGACCGTCCTTTAAGATTTTGTATGGTTTCGACGTTCTATCCGCCATACAACTTTGGCGGAGATGGAATGCACATCTATCGCCTTGCAAATGAACTTGCACGACGCGGACATTCAGTCGACGTCTTCTATTGTGAAGATTCATTCGTGATGCTGAATGGAGGAGAACCGACAGGTTCCTTTCCGAATCATCAGAACGTGAATTTGCATCCGCTGCGGAGTGGTTTCGGGATGCTGTCTCCACTTGTCACTCAGCAGACCGGAATTCCGCTGTTTAAAGGTAAATTGAAGAGAGCCTTGTCGGAGGGCGACTACGATGTGATCCACTACAACAATATGTCGCTGATCGGAATAGCGGCCCTTAGTTATGGATCCGCGATCAAACTCTATACCGCTCACGAGCATTGGCTCGTCTGTCCGATGCACGTTCTTTGGAAGCTCAATCGAGAGGTTTGCACAAAAAAGAGCTGCACGACTTGCCAACTGTCAGGTAAGAGACCGCCCCAGCTGTGGCGATATTCGGGGATGATGGATCGAAATCTTAAGTATGTCGATCGTTTTCTTTCGCCGAGCAGATTCTCTATCCAGAAGCATCTCGAATTGGGCTTTGATGCTCCGATCCAACATCTTCCTTACTTTTTGCCGAAGCGAGCGGATTCAAAGACCGTTCCTCTGCCCACGAAGTTTGGTGAGCGGCCATTTTTCCTTTTTGTCGGCCGGCTTGAATATATCAAGGGCGTTCAGACTCTGATCGAGCCTTTTCGCAACAATCCTGAGGTAGACCTCCTTGTCGCAGGTGACGGAGTTTTCCGGGAATCGCTTGAGGCTCAAGCGGCCAACTGCCCGAACATTAAATTTCTGGGCCGGCAGGATCAGGATTCGCTCAGTAGCCTCTATCGAAATGCTAAAGCCGTCATCGTTCCTTCGATATGCTATGAGACGTTTGGCATCGTGATCATCGAGGCTTTTTCTCACAAGACCCCGGTAATTGTGAATGACCTCGGTGCGTTGCCGGAGGTTGTTCAAGACAGCAATGGCGGAATCATCTACAAAACTGAAGAGGAGCTTATTTCGGCTATTCATAAGCTAGCTGGTGATCCGGAGAAGCGAGATGAACTTGGCGAGAATGGATATCGCGCGTACCTAAAATATTGGTGCGAAGAGCCACACATCGAGATGTATATGAAGCTGATCGAATCGGTAGCCGAAGCGAAGGAGCGAAAGAGACCTGATATTGCTAAACGGCAAGTCGCGAAAGCCTGCTAGGCGTCGCGTTCCTATCATCACATATCATTCGATCGATGAGAGCGGTTCCGTAATCTCGACACCTCTAAATGTATTCAAAAGGCAGATCTCGACACTGGCAATGGCCGGATACTCCGCGATCACGCTTCGCGAGTTTGTTGCCGGGATGGGCAACGGGAATTCGTTGCCGGAACGAGTTGTCGTCTTAACTTTTGATGACGGTTTCAAAAATTTTTACGCCGAGGCATTTCCGATACTCAACGATCA
Organism: Pyrinomonadaceae bacterium; assembly: GCA_019694355.1. GTDB lineage: Bacteria > Acidobacteriota > Blastocatellia > Pyrinomonadales > Pyrinomonadaceae > OLB17. The sequence continues at coordinate 247,547 of JAIBCB010000001.1, forward strand.
TGGATTCCGGGCGACCGTCTTTCTAGTTACCGACTTTTGCGGAAAACACAACGACTGGGCAGGAAATCCGCCCGAGCTTCCAAGAAGCGAGATCCTGAACTGGAGCGAAGTACGAGAGCTTAGCGAGAAGGGCGTAGAGTTTGGCTCTCACACGAGAACGCATCCGGACCTGACGCGAACGTCGGACGCGGCAATGGAGGACGAGATCGTCAACTCCAAATCGGCGCTTGATGATGCTCTAGGTTCCGAGACAGCCTCCTTCGCTTATCCGTTCGGGAGAATTAACGATGCCGCAAAACGTATGGTCGCGGACAATTTCAAGGCTGCGGTTTCTACGGTGCTCGGTAAGGTAACTTCGAGCAGCGATCTCTTCTCGTTAGAAAGAGTTGATTCATACTATCTTTCAGATCAGCGCATCTTTGATCGCATAGAAACGTCGTCCTTCGACAACTATATGAGGGTTCGCCAAGTACTCCGAAACGCAAAGGCCTTAGCTGTCAGGGCGTAGGCGATCAGGAAAAGGCAACAACAGGAAACAATATGAACATCGTTTCAAGAGTCACTCGTCACACAAAGCTATCGGTGAAGGCGGTAAAGCACAGAATCATGCAAACCCCTCCGTTCATGATCATTTTTATCAATTCGATCTGCAACCTGACGTGTGAGCATTGTTTCTATTGGAAGGAACTGAACAAGCGAAATGATCTGACTTTCGAGGAATTTGAAAGGCTCTCGCTTGAGCTTGGTGATTTCGAGAACCTCAATCTGTCGGGCGGTGAGCCATTTATCCGAAAGGAGTTTGCTGAGATCTGTGAGCTGTTCATTAAGAACAATAACGTCAAGAATATTTACGTCCCGACAAACGGATACTTTACCGATCGGACCGAAACGGCCTTGCGGAAGATCCTTGAAGACAAGACTCTCAAACTCTTCGTCTGCGAGATATCGCTCGACGGAATGCCCGACTATCACAATAAGTTTCGCGGTAATGCGCAATCCTTCAAAAAGGCGATGGAGACGTATCAGATGCTGGCTCGTCTTCAAGCAGAGGATCCGCGATTAAGGATCCACGCCAATACGGTCGCGATGAGCGAGAACATGGATGAGATCTGGAAGTTGACGGAGTATCTGTACGACAACTGTCCCGCAATGGAGCACCACAATCTTGCGATAATCCGCGGAGATCGAAAGAATCCTTCGCTGCAAGGCCCTCATCTAGCGATATACAAGGAACTTTATCGTCATGTTGCTGAGGTGTGGAGTGACCGCGAAAAGCGTCGCTTCGGGGCAAGCGTTGAACCGATGCTTCAATGGGCAAAGGTCAAGACGATCGAATCTGAGAGCCAGTTTATCCCTTGCAAGGCAGGCATCTTGACAGGCGTTGTGTATGCAAATGGCGACGTTAGCGTCTGCGAGCAGCATCGCCCGATCGGAAATCTGCGGGACAAAAGCTTCTTCGAGATATGGGACTCGGAAAAGGCCGAAGGACTGCGGCAGCAGATCGCGGCTAAGGAATGCTACTGCACGAATGAAATATTCTTGTGGTCAAGTATTGTGTTCCAGCCCGTTCAACTTACTAGGGCTATCGTCGGTGCAAGAAAGGAGCGGGCCGCTGTGGTTACAAGCGACCATTTGTAAAGCAAATCAGCGGTCTAAACAAAGGTTTACTGCGGTCCATCTCTTGAAGTTCTAATCCCTCGCCCATTCTCATGACAAAGCTCCTGCCGTATATTTCGGTCATCGTCCCGGTTTACAATGGACGCGATCTCCTAACAAAGTGCCTGGATGCGCTTTTCTCATCCAGCTATCGTGACTTTGAGGTTCTCGTCGTCAACGACTGCTCAACTGACGATAGCCCGGAGATCGCAGCTGATAAAGGTGCGCGCGTGATCTCGACTTCGAGGCGATCAGGGCCGGGAGCGGCTCGCAACCTGGCGGCTGAGCGAGCCGTCGGTGAGATATTGATGTTCGTCGATGCCGATGTTGTCGTAAAGTCGGACACCCTCGAACGTATAGCATCGCGGTTCAAAGATCAGCCGGGCATTTCAGCGCTCTTCGGCTCTTATGACGACGAACCAGCGGAAAAGAATTTCTTATCTCAATACAAGAATCTGCAGCATCATTTCGTCCATCAGCATTCTAACTCAGATGCATCGACGTTCTGGTCCGGTCTTGGTGCAATGCGGCGGGCCGTGTTCCTTCAACATCACGGATTTGACCACAAGAAATTCTCGGAACCATCGATCGAGGACATCGATCTTGGCTCACGCCTTCGCGTAGCAGGACAGGCGATCCTGCTTGATCGTGATATTCAAGCAAAGCATCTTAAGAAATGGACAGTGCGGTCGCATCTTCGAACAGAAATATTCTGCCGAGCTCTTCCGTGGTCAAGACTAATTGTAGAAAAACAGGTCTTGATCAATGATATGAATTTGAAGACGTCGGATCGATTGAGTGCCATCCTCGTTGGGCTGTTTGCGATCACGCTTCCATTCATAGTTTGGCAGCCCTTTACCCTAGTAGTATCGACTTTCCTAGCCGCAGTGTTTCTTTTCCTGAACAGGGAGATGCTTCAATTCTTCTGCGGTAAGAAGGGCCTGCTGTTTGCGATAATGACCATCCCATGGCAAATGCTCTACTTCCTTTACAGCGGAGCAACGTTTGCATTGTGCTGGATCTGGTACGGATCGTTCCGATCCCTTTTGATAGACAAGAGCAAGGTGGTCCGGCAGGAGAAAATGAATGCCGGGAACTGAGGAACGAGAAGGCCTCGTTCGGTTGGGCTCATTCCGCATTACTCACGATATGGTGCTGTTGGCCATTATGGTCATGTCGGCCTTCGTGATTCGCCTTGAGTTTATTCCGCCAAATTCCGTGTTAAATGGTGACGGAATCTACTACACGATCCTTGGTGAAAAATTTATCTCCGGCGACTTTGCCGGCGGAATCAGCGCATACTGGTCCCCCCTTTATTCTGTTCTAACGGGTATAGCTGAGGTTATTGGGGCAAATCGAGAGTTCGCGGGCAAGATCGTCTCACTGATCGCCGGCGCATTCGTGATCGTTCCGTCCTTTTTATTGGCGCGCGACTTCTATGGCCGGCGCGCGGCCACAATAGGCTCACTTCTTCTCATATTCGATCCATCGTTGATAAGGGCATCGGGCTGGGTTATGACCGAGTCGCTCTACACTCTCGTGTTTGTCGGATTCATCCTGACGGGTTGGAAGGCAGTAGAGAACGACAGTAATAAGTTGTTCTTCGTGACAGGGCTGCTCATCGGAATTTCTTACCTAATTAAACCCGAGGCCGTGGCTTATGCGATCTTGGTTCCGCTTGTATATCTTGGACTAAGCATACTACGCGGCCGGATTAACCTTCGTAAGATCTGCACATGCAGCGTGACCAGCCTTGTTGGTTTCTTGATATTCTTCTTGCCTTACTTCGTCTTTGTCCACGCGAAGACGGGAATTTGGACGATAAGTCAAAAGGTCACGGTCAACCTTCCGGCTGCTGACTTTGACGGTGAACTTTTGAAGATCCTAAGTGGTGAACGGAAGACCATGAAGGATAAGGTCTGGGGTGATGACTACGGCACGGTGACAGGCCAGCAGCCTGCGCGTGTTTCGGCTGAACCGAGGTCGTCGGATTCACCCGGCTTGCTTTCGGGGCTAGCTGTGCTTGCAAAGAAAGCAGGTTCGCAGCTTGTTTGGCAGATCAGGCGGTATCTACCCGCAACTCTTCCGATCCCTCTTCTGCTCGTTGCGATCGCAGGATTCTTCAGTAAGGTTTGGACAAGAGAGCGATTCTTCCGCGACGCCTACCTAGCATCTTTTGTTCTGGCGACATTGGCCGGCTACGCGATCTCGGCCGTCGAACTTAGATATCTTTTTCCTTTGATACCGATCGCAGCGGCGTGGATCGGTGTTGGTGTCGTTGATCTCAGCGAGTGGGCGATCAGTTCATTTCGGGCTATTCGGAACGGGAAAGACCGGTTTAGGCCCATCTATTTCCAAATCAGCCTGACCGTACTCCTCATTGCGTCCTTTACTCCATTGTATGCTGCCTACATGAAGGCTGACACGATCGACAACGTCCCCTACGAAGAGAAGGAGGCGGGGCTCTGGTTGAAAGACCATTCGGATACCCCCAATCCCACGGTTATGTCGGCAAACATAACGGTAGCGTTCTACGCACATGCGGAACATCTTTATCTTCCCGACGAAACGCTTCAGACAATCGTGGCCTACGCAAAAGAACGAAACACGAACTACCTAGTAATTAGTCAGCGGCGGATAAAGGATATATCTTCGGACCTTAATGGCCTTGATACCGTCGCTGAGTTGAAAGAGGTGTACCGAGATCAGCGTTACCCAGATCATCAAATAGCGATCTACAAGGTGACCTACTAAAGAGCCTTAAGCGATCATTTGCCAAACAGTCGAATCGTCCAGTCTCCGTTCACCTACCTGCCGTAGATCGTGATCACGCCAAATGCCGGTATACTGGCGGAAAGTGATTGACCTGATCCAACGCTCACGTCCGGTAGTGCAACGCTAGTTTCGTTCGCCGTTGTGTATGTAATTCCATAGGTGCCCGTCGGCAACCCTTGGATCGAGAATGACCCGCCGGATCCCGCCTTCACAACCACAACATACTTTCCATTAGCATTCACGAATCCAAGCGGATCAAAATTCTGATTTCCCGAAAGAGCCTGAATTCGCCGGGAACCCGCTCGGATGAATCTAAAATACTGCGTCAGGAATCTTGTCTTGCTGCCCATCGTGATAACCGGGTTGGCTGGCACTGAATCGTCAATTATGTAGTATCTGTCTCCGCCATCGGGCCCCCAACTAATTGGTCCCGCCAGGCAGAATTGTTGCCACGAAGAATTTCGTCCCTGCTTAATATCCTGGTGAAGAGCGACATAATCTGCCCCGATCCATTCGAGCATTCCCACACGCTTGTCATAAAGAATCGCCCTGTCTGAGATCTGCTGCAAGATCGAACTCGATGCTCCTGTGTATCGATGATAAGAAAATTCGGAAACATACGACATAGCGCCGTTAGTTTGCGAGATCTGGTCAATATAGGCCGGTGCATTCGATGCGGACATAACTGATGGGGCCGTGAACGAGGGCGTGAAGCCATTGGCAACAAGTTTGTCTCCCGCCGCTTTGATCGCGGCGGCTACCTGTGAGGCAGACCACGCGGCTCCATCCGGCTCAAGCACAACTTCCCACGAATCCGGAACGAAACCGAAAGAGGCCTGCATATGCTGATAGGTCGCCAACACGAACTCCGCGTACTCGGCCGGAAAGTTCTTGTGCTCAAAGGCCGAAGTGCCGAAGTCAACATAGTTTACGTTTATCCACAAACGCTCGCCGCGTGCCGCGACCCTCTGTTTGATCGGCAGGACCACACTGTTGATCGTATTATCCAAAAATGAGAATTTGAAACCGGCCGGATTGATGTGGTTTGGATCTGAATCATCATTGATGATCTCGTATCGGTGGGTGTTGTACTGATCTTCTGTTATTTGACCCGCCCGCCACTGAGCAAAGTAGTCAACGGGATTTTCAGTTCCACTCTTTATCTCAAGCCTGATCCGGTTTATTCCCAGATCATTTACTGCCATATCAAAGAGTTGATTCTTGTAATTATTCCAGGCAGGTGAATATAGTTGAGCTGCCTGATCCGTGGCCTCCCAACCTCGCATCGTTTGGTATTTCACAAAGGGATTTAGAGCGATCACGTTTCCAGTCGGCTGGCTTATAGAATAGTTCCGAACAAAGACCGGTCTTGCAATCGTCGTTTGCGCGCCGCTTGAGTTAAAGGCTCTCGCCTGCAAACTGTGTTTTCCATTCGGCACAGACGTTGTGTTCCACGTGAAATAGACCACTGAATCGGTAACGGCCGGAGAGACCGGAATACTTCCGATCTGCACATTGTCGCACAGCAGATCCACGCGGCTAATGCCGGACGGGTCATTTGAATGGATCGCTACTGATACTTCGCCTGACACCCTTCCGAGCTCTTTTGCTCGCAAAAAGCTGACCGACGGAGAGCTAAAGGAAGTTGTTCTATTCGGTGTAATGTACGCTCGGCACGGGGTAACGAAAGGAGCGATGACTGCTATGAGAAGACCAAACGCAAAGGTCCTCGGCGATCTTGTGTAATACTTCATTTTCAAATTGTTTATAACGACCGAACCTTTTGCTATGGACTAGCAAAGGCAAGTAGTGCAAATCAAGCGGCCGATTTCGACTCTTTGGGAGGTGGGGAAAACAATAAGTAGCGGAAAGCTCCGTAATACTGTAAGTTTAACCCTTTTGGTGACAGTGTTGTCAAGCAAAGTTTTTTGTACGCACACAAATGGTGTTTGGTGTTGGAGGGGAAAGGACAACGCGGCCGAGGGTTACGCAATGCGGTTGGGGCTCTGGGTTCGCCTATCGTTCAACGATTGAAAAATCATCAAGGGAGACCTCCCCGAATATCGGACAGGGCATGCTGCCGCACACTGTGCGCGCAAGGGCAATCCTCACCGCAGAGGTGTTGTTTGAGGTGAAGTCTATGGAGGACTCGTTCCATTTGTCTCCGTTTGCCGTCAAGATCAAGGATCGTCCGAGTTCAAGCCCTTGGCTTGGATCTGTAACTATGATGATGGGGTTCGACGCTGACAGCAGTTCCGGGGAGCGATAATGGAATCGCAGCTGATACGAGGTTTTTGGACGAACACAAACGAGTTGGGTCAGAATACTTCTTCCAAGCGCAACAGATCCGGAGAATCGAATGTGGAGGGCATAAGATCCCGAATGTGGTTCATGCTGCGTCCGTGAGATTTGGACACCTGAGATTTCTTGGTCGATCTGCCAACCGAATTCACCTTGGTCGGCTCCCTTAGTATGCTCAAACCCGCCGTCAAAAATAGGTCCATCCTCCAACGCATCGGGAGAGATCGTCGTTGCCCAGAGTTTACGAGCCAGCGGATATTCGTGTTGGCCTATAAGTTCACCGACAAGATCGTTTTTGTCGAAGACGTTCAGTTCGTCGCTGAAAAGGAATGAGAGCATCTCATTCGACATCAACGAGTGTCTTATAAAATATCGTGCAAGAAACTTCCGGGCTTCGATAGACTTTGGGCTAGCAGCGCGCTCTATTGCCAATGCATTATTCGGGTAAAATTTTGCCGCTAGATCGATGATCTGTGGATAAAGGCCGAAGTCATTTTCGGCAGCCTCGGAGAGGGCGATGAAACCTTCTCGTTCGCGACCATTTTGAAGAAGGATCATGCCATACATATATCTCGGTCGCGAGTAGTTGGGTGCAAGGGAGATAGCTTTTAGATAATCGCCTTGGGTACCCGCAAGATCGCCCGCGGTGTATCTTGCGGAACCAAGAAGTTGCCACACACGGTAGTTTTTTGGGGCTTGGTCTGTCGCTCTGCCAAAAGCAAGAATTGCCTCGTTGTATTCCAACCACTCGAGATGCAGAAGCCCCAACGCAATCTGAACGTTTGGGTCTGCATCAGATATTCTCGCCGCGAGCCGAGCTTTGCTGATCGAACTTGTGGCCATGGCCGAGTTTGCCAGCTTCTCGGATAGAGCCTGTCGCCCGGCGTAGAATCCCACGATCAAAATAAGTACTGTGTAAAAAAATGGAACAAGCCGCCTCCCGGCACCGTCGCGAAAGGAAAGCATGTTTTGATTTGAATTAGATGAAGCACCAATGTGCGGCCGATAAGTTGCGATAGCAACCAACGCCGCCATCACTCCGGCATTTAGCGGAACATGGAGCCCGAAATCTACTAGGCTATGAATTAGAACGCCAATGATCCCGACCACAGCGCCGAAGCAAGCGGAACGTATCAACAGATCGTCAGATCCAAGAACACAAAATGCCCTCCTGCCCGCAAGCACTGCAAAGCAGCCGAGCAAGGCGAAACCTACTATTCCACCATTTGCAAGGATCTCAAGATAGTCATTGTGAGCCTGGTCCAACTCCCACGAACCGTTTGAGCGATCAAATCGGGTTATTGCCGCTGAGTATGCACCGAAGCCAACGCCAGTGATCGGCCTGTCTTTGATTAGATCAAAAGTTATGTTCCAAATGGTCCCGCGGTTCATTCGCACGGGTGAGCTGCTCTCGACTTCGCTTCCAACTTGCTCAAGGCGACTTACCACTCTGTCGCCGCCAACGAGGGTAATGGCCGCAAGCGAGATAATGGCGGCCAGCAAAGAAGCAGCTCCGACTCCCAGGACCTTTCTCGATCTACTAGCCGACCGAGTTCGTCCAAGGTCTCGCCCATAGTGACTGCTTGGAGGGGAAAAAGTGCGAATGATCAGTGAGAATATAATGATCCCAAAGAGACCAACAATTCCGCCACGCGATCCGGCGGTTATAAGTGAGTATGTGAGAACACCTGCAAGAAGCCAGCCGATCAAGCCGGTGAGTTGTGAGAGTCGGCCATTGATGAGCAGACCGATGAGCAGGCCTGTCGACATTTCTGCTAGGAGCGCGTAATGGTTTCGATTGACAAACTGTGCATATTGTTCGGCGGATGGGGTGATCGAAGCACGTGTTATGCCATATATCGCACTTCCTACACCGATGGCGATACATACTCCGGTCAAGTAGTACAGACGGCGAGTGTTGCTGACGAGATAGGAAAGTGACTCAACGGTTATGATGAGGGCGGTGAAGAAGACGATGAAACTCTTTGTTTCAAATGGGTCTTCGCTATGGAGATAGCTAAGGAACGATAAGGGAGCTATCTGAACTATAGCTAAAAGAGAGATCCCAGCAAGCGGAAGGAGCAAGCTTGGAAATGCGATCGAAAAAGTACCACGAATAGCACTGCCCAGGACTCGAAGGAGTCCGCAGCCACACATTAGTGCCGCCAGAAACGACCTAGAAAGATCATCAGGCCGGCCTTCGATGAATGCAAAGATACAGATCGCCCCGAGAAAAGAGAAGAATGCAAGCTGCTCTAGCTTTTGACCAATTAGTTGCCTTAGGCTAGATGTTTTTGAATCTCTGAGTCTTTTGATCTTCCATGTTTTCAAAAATCGGGAAGGTGCCATTTAGCGTTTCGCCGGCCTCTTTACTGCGTTGACTGTTTTGGTGAATTGAAGAAGGAGCGAAGGCACGTGGTCCACGCTTCCGGTCTTGAATCGGATCGAGAATCGAAAAACGATCGCGGGCCTACTTGTAGGAGCCGGTCTTACCGAATGAAAGCTGCATTTCTTCTCGGGTCGGTAAGATCGCAGTCGTTGGGAACACGATCGCCCTCATCGTTCGTCCGATGATTCTAAGGTCGGTCTTCCAACTCTTATCACCGATGAATCGAGCGTATCCGCGGAGTTTATAGGGCTGAACTACTTCTAAATAATATCGTTCTGTATCGGAGACTTTTGCTAACAATTGCTCTTCGTTCCTCAAACGCAGAGTGACCGGATCGGTAATGCCCGGACGATGCTCAAGGACGAATTGCCACAGCGGGTCGCTCATATCAACAAACTTTGGAACCTCGGGGCGAGGGCCGACAAAGGACATATCTCCGCGAAAGACATTCCAGAGTTCCGGGAGTTCATCAATCTTCGACTTTCGCAGAAACCGGCCTATCGGTGTCACACGTTTGTCGTTCGATGCCGTTACGAGAGAACCTTTCGAAGCATTCGCCATAGTTCTAAACTTAAAGATCGTGAAATCTTTGCCACTCTGGCCAACTCGCTTTTGGCGAAAAAATACCGGGCCTCTTGAGTCGAGTTTAATTAAGATCGCAGCCGCGGCCATTATTGGGGCCGACAAAGCCAGGCCGATCAAGGACATAATGACCTCAGCTGTTCGCGGCAATCCTCTTCTACGTGATTCTTTCATAGTTAAGCAGCCGCTGACATTGGTGCCTTTGAATAGGTCGTGCAAATATTCCTTATCGTCTTTACGACGTGAGACATCTCCTCAAGCGTCATCATCGAGTACATTGGCAGGCTGATAATTTCGGTCCAGAGCTTTGTGGCCGCGGGAAAATGAGCTGCGATCCAACCAAATCGTTCGGCATAAAGCGGGTGCAGGTGCAATGGACGCCAATGGACGGAAAAGCCGACTCTATTCCTCTTGAGTTCTTCTATGAACTCATTTCGATCTATCGAAAGATCATCCAGATTCAGCCGGATCGGAAAAAGATGCCACGAATGGTATCTGTCGGAATCATAAGGCGGCAGCGAGATCTCCTGGATATCGGCCATTGATGAGAAGTAGAATCGGGCCACTTGTTCTCGCTTCTTTCGCATTTCTTCTGCCCTCGCCAGTTGTCGACAGCCAATGGCAGCGGCGACATCGGTCAAGTTGTATTTGTAACCCGGCTGAACGATCTTGTAGTCCCAACTGCCTTCTACCGTATATCGTCCCCACGCATCGTGCGAAAGACCGTGGAGGGACATCAATCTGATCCTATTGGCGAGCATTTCGTTGTTAGTGACGGCCATACCGCCCTCACCGGTGGTTATAGTTTTATTTGCGTAAAAGGAGAAGCAACTTACTGATGCGGTATTTTCGCCGCACATCTCCCACCTGCTGTCAGAGTTTGCCCTCCATGCCGAAGGAAAAGCATGAGCGGCGTCTTCGATCACCCATAGGTTGTGTTTGGCGGCGAAAGCCTTGACAGCTCCAATATCCATCATAAGTCCGCCCACGTGGACGGGAATGATTCCGACCGGCTTGAGATCTCGTCCGCGAAGATATGGCAATTTTTGCTGCTTGATTTGCTCGAGTTTTCGCTCGGCATCGCCAAGGTCCATATTTCCGGTTACGGGATCGCAGTCAACGAGAACGGGAACGGCCTTTTTGTACAGTACGATCTCGGCCGTGGCTGCGAAGGTCATGGTCGGGATAAGGACTGCCTCACCCTCTTTAAGTCCGATGGCCTCAACTGCAAGATGAAGAGCGGCGGTGCATGAATTTACGGCGACCGCAAAGCGGGCGTTGACTGCGCGGGCAAATTCTTCTTCAAAGGCTTTTACCTTAGGCCCTGTTGTAAGCCAGCCGCTTCGCAAGGTCCCGACAACCTCAGTTATTTCTGCATCACCAATATCGGGGCGAAAGAATGGCACGGTTACTGTTGAGGCAAAGTCGGTGTTCTCAACCCGTTTCCCATTGGTCGTTCGATCTTTCTCAGCAACTTGTACTGTCTGCATAGCTGGTTCCTTTTACCTGAATCAAACGATTCGATCTAGCCAAATTTTTGTCGCATTCGGGGTTGCGGTCATCTCTTGGTGATCGCACAAAAAGGGCAAAAACTATTACCGAGATAGATACCGGAAGTGCCGGTTCTCGAAACAAAAATAGTCTTGAACGCTATTGGTCTACTCAATAGATTATCAATTGTTAGCCCCCGAAAACTCGAATATAGAGATAGTTTTTTGTGGCACTAAAAGACTAGATTTTGGCTACACAACAGACCAAAAATGGCGGACTGAACCATAGAACTGCACACAATTCGTTAGGCGTCCATTTCTGAAAGGTTGCCGGGCTCAAAGTGCCTTGAGTCTTGGTCTTTGACGGACAACTCCTTAGCCGGATTTTGACTGACCCGACCTTGGCCGCAACGCATACTTATAAAAGAGTCTTAAGGGGCGCGTCAGGTAGTGCAAAGGCTCCAATGCGTGGGGCAGAGCAAGGACATTTCGGTCGGCCTCATTCGGGGTCAAAATAATCCGCGTGTACCACGCTAAGTAATGAAAATGGAGCTTTAGGCGATCGAAGGAACGCTCCTTTAGCCTTAGATGATCTGTGTATCTATTGCCAATAGGGATATGCGACAATTCTTCGCTGAACAAACGCCCTTTAATCTCCCTAGACATCTCCGCAAAGATTGGATCATTGACCGCCATCGTCCATCGTCCATCCGGAATCTCAAATTCAAAGAAGTCTTTTACGAGCTTTAGACCGAGAGCCACAACTTTCTCGCTGCCGAGACTTTTGGCTTCAACGAAAAGCCGATCCCAGTCGATCGAAGTTTTTGAAAGGAGGAGCTGATGGATGTCACAGATCCAACCAAACCGTTCCCAGCTGTGTCTTGAACCGTGAAGACACAAATATATAAGAAGATCATAGAGCCCAAGCGCAGGGAGTTCGGCACCAGCCAAGGTGATTGCGTCGAGCCGCTCCCAAAGCATATTAATCTCTTTCGGAAGGCCAAAGTGTGAACCGGACAGCTTCCAATGCAGTTCGAGATTTAGATTTCGTTGCGGACTTACAAAATAGATGTCTTTCTTACGGCTTATGTTCCAGTTCCTTTTGGTCAGCCAACCGACACTTGTCAGCGGTTTCCATCCGTTCTTGGTGAGGAGATCGACTGCTTTGCGAAACTGCTTGGGCTGAACGAGTATATCGAGATCATTGAACATCCTATAGGAAGGGTCACCATAGGCTTCGACGGCAAGTAATGGTCCTTTGAATGGCAATACGTTAACGCCATTTTCTCGGAAGAATTTCACCGTCTCGATCAACTTGCCCGTCAAAAAGAGATTGTGGCAGAGGTGACGCTCTTGCTCTGATTCAATTGTTCTGCTGATATCGGTCGGTAGTTGTTCGATGAAGTCTCGAGTCAAGGTCCGTCCCAGCAAAGGGAGCACTGCATTCCGTCTCGCAACATTGAACGTGAACGTCCAGTCAATGGACTCGCGGAGGGCCGCCGAAATTCGTGCCGACACGGCCTTCGGGACCGACGTGCGACAGCAATCGATGATGAGTTGGATGTCGCGCGAGTGATTGGACCGATCTAAGCTCTGCTGATTTCGTGACGCTTTGTCGAACATTGCTTCAGGGAAGTATCGCTTCGTATGATTTTTCTGACGCGATTAGCATTTGTGACTTCCAGGAACTCGCATAGAAGCCGTCCATGTCCACAAGCTCCTTATGCGTGCCTGATTCGACCAATCGGGAATCGCTGAGCACATGGATGATGTCAGCCCGCATTGCAATGGTGAATCGGTGTGTAATAACCAAGCCTGTTCGATCCTTGGCCAAGCTCGAGAATCTCTCATACCAATCTGCTTCGCCCCAGGAGTCCATAAAGCTTGTCGGTTCATCGAGAACGAGTATCGGCGACTTCCGAAAATAGGCACGGGCAAGAGCTATCTTTTGCCATTCGCCACCGCTTAGTTCACAACCGGCTTCGAACCATCGGCCAAGCAGAGTTCTATACTTGCTCGGCAACTCCTCAATAAAGCTGTCGGCACCGGCGAGTTCCGCGGCGGTCTCGACCTCGGTGGGATCGGGAATCTCTCGCTCATGGCCGAGACTGATATTGCCCTCGACCGTATCCTGAAAATGCAGAGGGAATTGAAAGAGAACTGAAATATTGCGTCGGAGATCTTTTACATCAAACTCCCGAATATCTATCCCATCTATCTGAATGGAACCGCTATTGGGATCGTAGAATCGGCAGAGAAGTTTGATCAGGGTACTCTTGCCTGCTCCGTTTTCGCCTACGATCGCAACTTGTGTGCCCGCAGGGACGAAAAGATCGAAATCGGCGATCGCCGGCGAATCTGTTCCCGGATAACTGAAAGTCACATTCGTGAATCGGATACCGCTGACTATTTCTGTCGGGAACGGAACCGGCTTTGCCGGAGATACTACGCTAGCCTTTAGATCAAGAAATGCGAAAAGGCTGTCGAGGTAAAGAGTATCGCTAAACGTTTTACCAACGGCCCCGAGAAAGGCAAGAATGATCGACTGTCCGCGGCTGAAGACTTGATAAAAAACAGCGAGATCGCCGAAAGAAGCTGTATTGTTGTAAACGCGCAAAGCGATCCATCCCATAGCGACCGTGCCGGTTGCCAGAGCTAAGAAGTTCGCAGCGATCTTGCCGCTGGTTTGTTCTCTAAGATGCTTAAGTTTTTCAAGCCGCAGGGTCTTTCGAATCCGTTGGTAAGCATCACTGAACTTCTGCCCGATCTCGAAAAGGCGGATCTCGGCAGCAGCATCGCTGTGCGAGAGCATACCATCGTAATAAAAGAGCCAGCGTCGCTCCGTCGCAGTTTTACGCCACCAACGAAAATATCGACGATCGAACGCAAGGGAGATCAAAAGGCTTGGCAATGAGCCCACGACAAGTAGAATCGGAACGGCCCAACCGTAGACCGTAAGCAGAGCCGCGAACGAGATCAACGTTATTGAGCTTTGTGCCACGGTCCCAAAATTTTCTAGGAGAGCGAGTGGTTTTGACTGGGACTCTCCGCCCGCCTGTTCTTTAAGATCGTGATACTCCGGCGAGTCATAGAACTCGAAATCGACCTCGACAGCCTTCGAATGTACAAGACTCTTTAGAGTGTCGGAGAAATGTTCTGCCTGTGCGCTCCTGACCCAATCAGTTACATACCGCAGCGAGTCGGCCGCCAAAAGGGTTATGCCCGTCAAAGCGAACAGCCATACGGTATGTTCAAGGTCGACGAAACTCCTTGAATTTTTCGAGGCGACGAAGCTGTCGATGGCAAGCTTCGAAAAGTAAACGGTCGCCCCCGGTAGGAGGCCTTGTACGATGAGCAGAATCGCCCATGCCGCTGTGTAGCCGGGAACGGAACTCCATATCAGAGAAAAGCTACGCTCCCACAGGCGGCCTTGACTGTGCAAGTTCTTCAAATGATCTCGAATGGCATGCATTGACGATGTCAGGATGATTACAGCTCTAGATATCTGAAAATATAGGTTGGCGGAGCGATTTCGTCCGTTTCTGATCAAAAATATGCTGCTCAAGCCGAGAGCACACGTCATCAATTGTTGTGAAGTCGTGAGGCCGGCTGATCTGGAACGAAGGGACTGCGCAAACAAGTTCCTGACATTGGCGAAAGTGCCTTTCCTGAGCGTTTAATCTCACAAGATGGTGACCTGCGTGAGTATTCGTTATCAACTCGACAAATGTTCGGCTGCGATCAAGGGCTTCGATACTGGTGCTATCGTCCTTGTCAAGAATGTAAAGTGCTCCCAATTCGACCGCACCGAAAAGGCTATCGTTTGGACAGGAGAATGAATGTTTCTCGATTAATCGGTGAATGAACGGGAGGCGATTCGGATCTCTTCCAGCAGCGACGACTGAGTCCGCGTAGAGCTTTATCCGCGGATAGCCGGGCAGCGTCCAAGGCGTCCTGTCGGCAAAATAGATCGGAACTATATCGTCACTTATCAACGAGTGGCCGCGTGCGTACAAGCAAGCTGCAAGCGTGGATTTTCCAAACCCTTTTGCACCCAGGAAGGCAGCAGCGATCCCGTTTACGAGAACACAACTCGCGTGAAGGACCAGGTATCCTCGCTGGTGAAGCAATGCGATCATTGCCGGCCCGGTAAGAAACGGAAGCAAGTCTTCCTCGAGAGCTTCAGGTGCAGGTTCGACGACGACACGTCGGCCCTCGGTGATCAGGAATTTCCCTATGATCGGCCAATCGAACGACATCGCATGCTCGGATACGCGTACACGGCATCCGGGGGTCTCGATAATGGGCGTTCTGACAACACTGTCAAGGTATTCGTCGGTCAGCGTCCCGAATCGAAACGTGACATCGCTGCCGTCCCCACCTGAAATAAGGTCTGGCATTCGTATCGACGAGTCGATATTCATTCCGTACGCGACGTATGTTGACCTGTTGGAGTTCGAGAACATGGAACGTGGTTCAAAAGCGAAACCATCAAACCAATTGAGTCAATGGTTCCGCTTTTGTCATAGAAGGCCGTCGCTCTCAAATTTTGTTGGAGTTATGGCCCTTCAGTCGATTTGGTATGTCAGAGAACATACCGCTGAGTAAGGCTAGGGAATCGAGGAGATACCTGTGTTTACCACTTGCAAAATATCGTCTCCAAAACCCAGGTTCTTACCTGTGCCTTGAGGACTACCTTGTGTAAGTGAGGCTACATCGCCGTACACGGTAACGTCCGGTTTTTCCCAAGCTAGCTTAGTATCGACTTTTTTCTCCATTTTTATCCTCCTTTTCTCTGGTTTCTGCAAAACGCTATTTTGCAAGCGCATGGATCTGACAAAGTCCGCCAACGGCAAACCGGGCCGTCCTGCGACGCATTATCAAAACTTCAGAAGGATGATCAAGCACTAGCCAGCGCGACGCGGCGATCTTCTTGGGCAAATCCAGAGTGCTCAAGCCACTTGATTAAATACATACTCGTCAAAAGCAAAAGTGCCTCTGGGTCCTTCCGATTGGCATCCGATCTGAACTCGTTGTATGCAGATCGTAACTGCTCCGCATCCAAATATTTTGCGATCATCCACGAGTCACGGCCGATGGCGGCTTCGATCTCGTCGCTCCCATATTTAAGAAGATTCATCTTGATATGGGCGCCAAGATTAGCTTTATCGACCCGCCATTGAACGGCTTCGGGCAAGATCCCTTCCATTGCGAATCGAAAGATCGACCGTGTCCATCCCTTGTATATCCGTTGACCAGGCGGAAGCGAGACGCAAAACTCGATGAGACGCCGGTCAAAGAACGGATGTCGCGGCTCGACTCCAAAAGCGGCCGCGAGTTTCTCGACCTGCTCGTGCATATTTGAGAAAAGTCCGGTCGTCAGGGAATTCCAATGGTGCTCTGCCGGTTTTGCTCCTTTGCGAGAGTTCTGTTCCCAAAGGGCTTCGGTGCGCCGAACCAGGTCCTCCTGAGATCTGAATCCTGGGTTGACCGAACTCAAATGCAATGGATGACTGACCTTCGACTCATCGATAACGCTTTTTTTCCAGAATCTAGCAATTCGCCAAGCTTTTACGATCGCCGATGGAATGGCAGGCTTTAAGCCTTTATGCCACGCGAGACGCCTTACGGAATGCATTCTTGACGGAATATTCTTGCTCATCGCCCGAGCTTCTCGCATCATCCGTATGAGCTTGCCGCGCATGGCTAGTTGCTCGAATTCCTGGTATCCGTATGTCACCGTGGTGTCACCGTCGTGACCCGTAAGCAGACTGCGAACCCCATCGGCTTCGCAACTCTTGAAGATCTGCGAATCCATATAGACATTCAGGTAGCCGACCGGATGGTCGGTGTGCCACACGATCTTCTCCATATTTTGGAGCGGATTCGCGTCGTCGACATTGATGAAGTGCGGGCTAACCTTTGTTTTTTCAATGACCGCGTTCATATAACGTGATTCGTCAATTCGCGGATCTACCTTCGCCAGCGTTGGAAAAACAGCCGAATAGGTATTCAAGCGGTCACGGTTCTGAGAGCGAAGCGATCGGTCAGCCACACAAACAACGGCAGAGGAGTCTAAACCGCCGGAGAGCATTGCCCCGATCGGAAAGGCACTGCGAAGGCGGCAATTCACCGCTTGCGAAAACTTTTCGAAAAAGGCCTCTTGGTAGTCGGTGTCACGTCGGAGTTTCAGTTCCTTGAATCTCGGCGCCCAACTCTGGGAGATCTTCATACGGTCCGATGTGACCCTCAAAGAGTGGTTCGCAGGTAGCCGTTCGATCCCTTTGTAAAACGTCGAGACTTTGTCTTCCGATCTTAATATCAAGTAGTCAGCAAGGTGTGCCTCGTTGAGTTCCTTCGGAACCTTTTCGATCTGAAGCAAGGCCTTGATCTCGGAAGCTAAAGCGAAGATCACGCCGGGTCGGTAATAGTAATAAAAGTGCTTCAGCCCGAGAGTATCTCGAGCACAGAAGAGCTTCTTGTCCTTCGCGTCCCAGATCGCAAAGACGAAGTCACCGATCAAATATTTTGGACAATCTTCACCCCATTTTTCATACGCCCCAAGTATTATTTCGCTGTCAGTGATCTTGGAAGTAGGAGTACGTCGAAATGATAGCTGGGCAAGCAGGTCTTCTCTATTGTCGATGCGTGCATCACACGTGATCACGAGTCTGCCGTCAGGTGTCTGAAAGGGTAACTTTTCACTTTGCGACTCTGGAGTCGTCCACCTCATTCGGTGACCGAGCGCAATATTTCCGCCGATCCAAATTCCTCTGTCATCGCGACCGCGATGCTCGAGGGTGTCGAGGGTTCCGCTTACAAGCGGTTCCACGACCGGTCGTCCGTCAATGTTAAATATTGCAACGATTCCGCTCATTGAAGAACTTGGGGACGGGAAGTCATTACCGAGAAACGTCCCTGCTCAGCAACCCGTCCAAGCACTATTTTGTCTGCAACTTCGAGCCATGCATGTGCTTCTATCGTCGAATCTTTCGTTGCTACTCCGATCTTAACTTTTGACGTTTGTCCATAAGATCTCAATATTCTCTTTGCCGCCAGAGCTTGCGTAAGGCAGGACGCGAAGGGCACATATCGGCTGCATCTGCGAATCGTCCTGACGATCTTAGATAGCATTTCCTTGTCTATCTCCTGACCTGGCAGCATGGCGCCGTTGTCGGCGTCGGTGATCGCTCGTTTGGTAACGACTGATGGGCACACCCAAAGGCCAAGGCGAAAGTATGTTAGCCAAAAGAGTGAATGGATGATCATTGCTCGCTTCCCGGCATTTGATTACAACATCGAAGACTTATGCTTCGTCGATCTCAACTAACGCTTCGCCAAGCATTGTCTCCAGGAAGGTTGTCACTTCTTGGTGACAGATCTCCCGATCGACATCGTACTGCTGCAATAGCGATGTCTCTATCTCGGTGATCGTCGAAGGGGTCTGGATCAACATCCATATTGCGAGCCCAACACTATTCAGGCCGTAATACTTTCCATTTACCAAACTTAGGATCACCGCCCTAGAATCGAGATCGGATATTAGATGCTCGCGAATGGCCTTAAATTTTTGTTCACAAACTCCGTTGTGTGAGGAACCGTTCATTGCGATGTCTGTAACTTGGTTTGATCTAAAACTATCCATAAAGTAGGGAGGAATTAAAATAGCGGTCGGTCAAGCACCCTGCTTGACGCGACGAGTAACAGATCGACCTTGGAAATTTCTCTTAGAAATTGCAGGTAAACGGCTCTGAAAGTATCTCATTTGAGGATGCCATATCCGCTGGCGACAAACATCGTCGGAATGTGCCACGCTAGGGAAGCGCAATGTCCAAACTGTCTGCAAGCGGTGCTCAATTTCTTCTCTTCTAACTCTAAGATAGTTGCCTTTCGACCGGTATGGGCGTATCACGTCTCCGCCAACGATTCCGGAACGCGATCAGGCCGACCAGCGACCCGCTTCCGTAGGCAAAATGAAGAATGCAAAAACTTGTCGCAACATAAGCGATCTCTTTGGCCCTCAAGCCCGCTGTGATAATGGACGCTAGGATGTTGGCAAAAGCATAAGCACCAACGATTCCGACAAAAATGAAAAAGAGAAGATTGAAGAACGGAGCGGAAACTGCAAGCAAAAGAATCGACACAACAAATGCAAAAGGAACAAACTGCCGAAGGCTCATTTGCGTCGGATGTAGTTGCAGAACACGGATCTTCCAGTAACCATACTGAAAGTATTGCCGCCACAGAGAGCGAAAAGTTCCTCGGCTGTAATATCGAGAGCGGACCGCTGGGGACAAAAGTATCTTTCCTCCAAGTTTCCAGATCCGACGATTATATTCGTCATCCTGGTTTCGTACGAGTTCCTCATTAAACGGTCCAACTCGCTCGATGATGTTGCGAGTATATGCGGGAAATGCGACCGTGTCGGTGAGCATTTCACGGTCCTTGACCGTGCGGAAAGCCGAACCGCCAACACCAAATCGTGAACTCATCGCTTTTGAGATAGCTGCTGCCTTTGCAGTTTCACCGATCGTTTCTATTGGGCCGCCCACACCGTCGGCGCGTCCTGACTCGAGCAGAGCGACGCAGTTTGCGACATAATCTTTGTCAATTTCACAATGTCCGTCGACTCGAATGATCACATCGCCTGTCGCACGTTCGATAGCTCTATTGAGGCCAGTCGGTGCGATCTTTTTGGGGTTATCGACTATAGCGATCGGAACCTCAGATGTGGCGGCGATCGAGCGGATCTTCTCGCGAGTACGGTCTGCCGACATCCCGTCAGCCACAATGATTTCGACGCGATTCTTTGGATACGTTTGGTCGAGCACCGACGCAAGGCACCGATCTATAAAGGCCGCTTCGTTTCGAACCGGAATGATGATCGAGACGAACGGTCTTTCGCTAGCCTTGCCCATCGATGGCCTCCCCGTCTTTGCTTGGCAAATTGACCTTACTGATAACAGCCCGAAACTTACCCCTGGAAGTCCGTGGAATCATCGACATTCTTGTAAAGGCGACGTCCACTTCGCCTAAGCGCTCCTGAATTCGCTTTCTTAGGTCTGCGAGAGCCGAATCTTCGAAGTCGGCCGCCGGCACGTAGTTGACCGTGATGTTGGACAAGGTTTCCTGAACGATCTGAGCCTCCTTGATCGGCAGTCCACCCTTGAAGACAGGATCCATACGTCCGACGCTTCGCCCATCTCGCGTGAGCAGAATGTCGTCGGTGCGGCCAGCGATCCTGTCGACGACCGGTAGGTTTCGCCCGCATTTACATTTTGTCGTTGAAAGCTTGCCGCTATCGCCGACCCTGTATCGCACCAGCGGCATATCGGCGTTCAGGAGGCCGGTGCAAATAAAATCAGAGGTGTCGGTATCGCCGCTTGTCTCAATTATTCCAGCTTCGGGCCATTGGTGAAGACGTTCATACTCACACTCTCCAGCAGCAGCCACTATCTCGGCCATCCCGTAAGTCTCGCGAACAGGACAGTTGAAGGCCATTCCGATGGTTTCCCGCTGAAATTCGTAAACAGGTTCGGCGTTAAGGATCACGACCTTAAGGCCCGATATCTTTCTACCTAGCCTAATGGCATCTGAGGCAAGGGTATAGATGGAGGATGGATAGCCCAACAGGTATCTGACGCCATACCTCTCAAGAGCATCTATATAGGTCGATGTGTTTTGAGCACTCAGGTGGTATGACGACAAATAAAGCTGGTTCAGGCCGGAGTTCCAAACCCAGAACGGCGGCTTAGTTTGGTGTACAGGTGTCACCAACTGGCCGCCAAGGATCGCCCATTTGTCGTGTCTTGATACACCATACCAATGCCGCGCCCGAGCTTCGAAAAGCGCATACCACTGCCTTACAGTCTCTTTGGTCATGTAAAGCGAAAGTGATGTCCCTGTCGTACCGCTTGTGTGGTCATGAAACATTCGACTTGGATTGCAGTCATCAGCGACAAAATCGATCGGATCGGCCCGAACCGCTTCTTTCTCCAGAACATCCCAGTTCGCAAGAATCTCCCATGAAGACCGATCCCCATTTTCGCGACGTTTTGCCCATACTCTTCGATAGAAGGGAACTCGCGTCGCCGCCCGGTGAAGCACATACTTAAGGCGTTCCGCTCGCCATTCTTCCCAATCGCGTTCGCTCCAGAGTTCGCGATCGAGCGATGCTTCTACCAAAGACGCTGTTTCACTGCCATAACGCCAACGGTTTAGATAATGGCCCCGAAGGCTTGCTGCCAAAGATCTTGCTGGCGGTGGAAGCAATTTATAGAGCCCATATGCAGCAGAGTTCATGCAGATGTTCTCCCAGGGACGGTAGAGGAGATACGAACGGTGTTCGGAAAACCGAGTTCGCGAAAAAGTTTATCCCAGCTCGGCCTGACCGCCTCCCAGGAGGATCTTTCTGCCAGCAGCCGTCCGTTGCGCGAAATGTGCTCCGCGAGGTTTGGGTCATCGAGAAGGCGGCTGACGGCTTCGGCGATCGCCATGGCATTGTTCCTCGGTACGAGGAGTGCCTCATGCTCGTCATTCAGGAGAGAACTGATGCCGCCAACATTCGTTGCAACGACAGGAAGCCCAAATGCACACGATTCCACGACCGCAACCGGCATATTGTCAATTTCGTTCGTATTCAAATAGATATCCGCTTGCGTGAATTCGTACACTTTTCGCCTGCTGTCGAGAAAGCCCGGAAAGCGGACCTCTCTTTGCAAACCCAAGTCACAGACCATTTGTTTGATGCTCGACTCGAGCCCCTTATCAACACCGGCCATGACGAGTGTCGCGTTCGAAAACTCTTCTCGCACTAAGGCGAAAGCCTTGATCGCAAGTTCCGGGTTATAGATGCTGTGGAAGGCGCGCATCCAGATCAACTTTGGGGCGATCTCCCGTCTAAGTTTGAACGGATAGCCTTTCAGATCGATCACGTTCGAGATGACCCGCACCTCAAATCCGAGATTGCTCACTGCGCCTTTAAGGAAGAATGATGGTGCTACGAGTTTTGAGAATCGGCGGAACACTCTGTTGCTCCATCTCGGGTACCTTGCCGCAAATTCCGGCAAACTGCCGCCATGCAGAACGCCAACTGTCCGCATTCCAAGATACTTACCGAGGAGGCTGACAAGATCGGCAATAAAAAAGCTTGCACCGCTGTAAACTTCGACGATCGTTATATCGATCGACCGTCTTTTCTGGATCAAGGTGAGTCCGATCTCCAGAATTCTGAAGACGCGATTCAACTTAGATGAGACAGCGACTACATCGTACCCTTCCTTAAGGAAAAGATCTGCAAGGATCTGCCCTTGTGTCGAGATCTTCCCCGGGTGCCGGCCGACCAAGCTTCCAACGACACAAATTCTTGGCTGTCCGATTTTCATCAGGGTCAATAGATCAGTTCGGAACAAATTCCGAAAATTCTAAAACACCGTTTCGAAGAGATTCTTCCAACGCGATCGGCCTAAGTATGCGACGCTTCGACCTACGAACTGGTGCTGCGATCGTTATGAATGTCATTCCAAAGAGTGCGGAGGGAGCGGCTAACCGCATTCCCGCATTCAGCATAAAAAGTATGGACCACGTGGCCGCACCGATGATCAATGCTCGTTCGAGTCGGGGCCGAGACCGTCTAAAATTCACAGCGACCATAGCGATCAACACCAAGATCGCAATGCCTCCAAACGCACCGTGCTCAGAAAGGAGCCGAGAGAACTCAGTGTGACTTACCGCCTTATATCCAAGAATCCGACTACGTTCGCTATAAGCCGCTCCAACCCCGACACCAAGAACTGGATGTTCAAGGAAAAGATCAATATCCGATTCAGCGATATCGGCCCGGTGTGTCGATTGTGTATCTTGAAAACGCTCCTCAAGGCCACCACCCGTAAAAGCATTCAGTACCGGAAAGATGAAAATAAAAAAGAGAACGATGAGGGCGGCAATGGGGACGATCCTTTTTGTAGCTTTAAGAGGGTCGCCAAATTCAAATAGTGCGACGAGGATCAAGGCTCCGCCAGCATTGTAAACACCGCCACGCGAGAATGTCATCATACTTTGAGCTGCAAAAAAGATCGCGGCAATGGCAAGGAAGATCTTATATTTTCGGTCATTCTTCAATGCAAGTAGTGAGAAAGTGGTTAGGAAGAGACCGAGTCCCAACATTGCCGAAACCTGATTTGGTCCAAAGCCGCCGCTAGTGGCAAAGTTCGATTCGTCGGAGAACTGGATATCCCTGATCGACATGGTAAAGAAAAAAGTTACGAACGCGACGCTCAATAGTGGAATGATAAAGGCGGTAAAAAGTTTTCGAAGCTGGCCTTCGTCCAAAGTTAGATTTGAAAAGAACCAGCAGCTCACCATCAAGAAAAATGGGCCGGAGAGACTGAAGCTTAAAGTGTCCTTTGCCGCCGATAGATCGAACTGTAGCAGTGTCAGTACCGACGCGGGGATAAGGACCGCAAAGTAGATGATCGGCAGGGTCGGAATCGAACGCCGGCCACGCTTCAAAAGAGCAACGATCATGATGACCGATGAGCCATATTTGCCGAATTCCCAAAAGATCGGAACTTGTGCCATTCGCCAAAGGATCTCAACCCCGACAAGATAGCCGACGGCCAAAGCGACCCTTTGCAACCTGACCTTTTTCTGCAGCGCCCAGTAAAGCCCTAGCCCAAAGGCCGCGGCTGGGTGCAGCAAAGCAGCGGGTCCCGCGTAGTAGTCGAACAGCCCAAGAGGGAAGTGCAGGATCACGAGCACGAGGATCAGGCGATAGTTCGGCACCCTTTGGATGTTCTCGCCTCTATGTTCAACTGGGTGAGGCAATGCGATATCGTTCATCTGCTAGGCACCAGGTTGTTGTATATTTCGGTCAGGCGCTCGCCAAGATAGCTCAAAGAATGGTTCTCCAAAACAAACTTCAGTCCATTTGTCCCGAACTTTTGTCTAAGTTGGGGACTCAGGACCAAGCGTCTGGCAGCAAGAATAAGCCCGTCAAAATCCATAGGATCAACGAGAAAGCCGACCTGCTCAGATAAGATCTCCGATACACCACCCACATCCGTTGCGACGACTGGTATGGCGTTACTCAATGCCTCCAGGATGACGTTTGGCGTTCCTTCGTGCTTAGATGTGAGCACCAGGATATCGGTGGAAGCATAGACTGCAGACATATCCGAACGTTCACCGGTAAAGCAGAGCGTGTCGGCCGTGAGGCCGTATTCGAGCGCAAGTGTTTCGAGTTCGTGCCTAAGGGGCCCGTCACCGACGATCTGGAATCTTAACCGCTTCTCCGGTACGGCGTTTATTAGCCCGCGCGCAAGTTTTACAAATAGCTCCGGACGTTTCTCCTTTCCGAGGCGACCAACAAATGTGATGGTCGTAGAGTCGTCGGATCTGCCATTCGAATTGCGTCCGACTCCATTTTCAGATGCCACAACGTTCCTTACGAGGTCGATCTTCTGCTTTTTGATCCCAAATGCAATTGACCTCTTTACCGCACGTTCCGAATTTGCGATCAGATGTTTAGGCATCGTGAGCTGGTACTTACTGTAGAATCCGTTTGACGCAAACTCGTGCTCCAGGTCGCTTCGAATTGCTCCGATACTCTGGACGCCGGTGATTCGACCAGAGACAGCAGCGTAAATATTGGTGTAGAAATGTGAACTTTGGACAATGTCCGTTGATTCGCGCCGAAGTCCTCTGACCACCGCCCGCAGCGTTCCGATCCTTCCTCCGCGCGTATCGATCGGTCGAATGTCGATACCGAGATTCCGGATCTCCTCCTCAAGTGCCTCACCCTTTGTTAGGCAGAGCAAGCGCAAATTGACACCCTTATCAACTAGCGAGCGAAGCATATAGACCAATTGGCGTTCAGCTCCACCTCGCCCTAAAGTACCTGCCAGGAATGTTACCTTCATCGCCGGCTTTGCACGCGATTTTCCGCGGCAATCATCAATTCACGTTCTCCAACTCACGCAAGGATTTTACGTTCCACGTCGTACTCAGCTTTTTGCCAATAAGCTCACGCCAACTCTCAAGCGTGAATTCCTTAGCTTTCTCGATCGCGTTTGCCGAGAGTGTGCGATATCGCAAATGGTCTGAACAAAGTTCGACGATCGCTCTTGCGAGGGCCGTTGGTTCCGGCTCATCAAGGAGTACTCCATTAGACTCGCCTATCAACTGTGAGAGCACTGAAACCGGCGTAGTTATTACAGGGAGTCCGGTGGCCATAGCCTCGAGTACGACCTTCGGAAATCCCTCTGAGGCCGAAGTCGGATAACAGAAGATGTGTGCGTCCTTCAACAACTTGATCACGTTGTCATGAATCACCTTTCCATGGAACGTTATGCGATCGTCAACTCTGAGACGGACAGCTTGTTTCCGAAATGCCTCGAGCTTCGACCCTCCGCCAACTACGTCAAGAGTTACATTCGGCAGGATCTTGAGGACAATGGGTAAACTGTCGATCACAACATCTGTGCCCTTTCGGGCTTCTTGTCGACATACTATGATCAGTTTGACGGGGCCCTTCGTCGGCAGCTCGCGTGGAAAATTTGGCTCTATCTCCGCCTTGCGAAGGGAGGTTGCGAATATCCACTCTACGTGTGGGTTTCGTTTCGAAGGGGGCCCGTTTGAACCGCCCGTCGCCAGCATTGCATTCCGCCCACCGGCAAAATACTCCATCGACCATCGCCAGATTTTCTCGGCGATGGTCCGCTGGACCATCCAATTTCCGCAATGACGAACAAAAAGCGGTTTTCGCAACATGATCGCTATTGCCATACCGATCGTTCCGACATCTCCGGGAATCGGAGAGTGAATCGCATCTGCGGTTCGGATCTCTCGGAAGATCGTTAAGCAATTCTTAAGAAGCCAAAATGGAATATTTAGCTTTCGGCCAATTCCCGAACCCTTCGGCTCCGAGAGTGGAACGACCTTGATCTGCCTTCCGACTAGCGGGGACAGCCCGGTTGTGTCGCCTTCACTCTTGCATGGCACAACTATTCTCGTTTCATCAAAGAGTTCTGAGATCGCGCCCATTTGCTGCGGAAATCCACCGTCCGTGATGTACCCACTAGGTGAATCGGCGGAGAGCCAACATACCTTGTGTGAGATGACCGCGAGCTTCATACAGCTTCAAAAATCAAGTGTTATGCCGACAGCATTTAGAAGGCCGATGTCAGGATCTTCCAAACACCTTGAGCCCTACCGCGCAGGTCGGCGATATCTGATCTATTCATTCGACGAAAAGCCGATGACATGATCCTGATCGCCTCAAACGCCTGAAAACGCCAGAATCGAAATTTCTGCAATAGGCTTAATGGACCGCTGATATCTCGAAAGACGTAGTAGTAATTGACCACCGACTTGAAGCCGATCTTGGTTCGGTCCTCACGTCCGTTCGGAGAATGCAGTTCCACGCAGTGAGCATCGCCGCACTGAAGCAATCGCCAAGTCCGCCGTGCCCGAAGGGCAAAGTGAGCATCTTCAAGAACTCCAAAGTCTCTGAAAAACTCGTCGAATCTCAGTCCCGAATCAAACACCTCTCGTCGCCACACCGCACATGCGGTCGTCATTATGTCGACGGCTCGGACTCCTGTGAATGGCGGCTGAAGACTTGCGTTGATCGGGTAGCCGCATTCGAAGTCATAGCGGCCGGGTTCGAAGATTGAGAGAAGCCCTAACCGTCGATACCAGCGCCATCGCGGCGAGCGTTCGAGCTCGAAATGACAATTTGTGCGAAATCCTACAACACCGCCAACGTCCGTATTTGAGCTTTCCATCAAGACGTTGACCACTTCCTCGAAAAATTGCGGTTCCAAGCGAACATCGTCGTCGATCAAAGCAATAAGATCACCCGTCGCTACATCAATTCCAATATTGCGCTGTATCGCGGTCCCACCGCCATGGCGGATGAACGTGACGCGGAAAGGAAGGTCGACACGCATTTGTGAAACGATGCGTTCTGTTTCACTTTCTGCATCAGGGATCCCGTCAACCAGGATGACTTCGCTCGGCATAAAAGTCTGAGTTGCGAGATTCTTAAGCAGATCCCTTACCTCTTCAGGGCGCTTTAAGGTCGGCGTAACGACCGATAACGTCGTCGCTTGTTTCGACTGAGATGGCCTAGTGTTCTCGCCGAGGTTGGTCGTTATATATCCTTCAGCCATGCGATGCTTGTATCTGTGTGCCGGCGAGGTCAATTAACTTCGCCGCGATCCGGTGGGCAGCTTGCCCATCGAGGGTTTGTCCAAACATTCGATCGATCAACTGTCGACGTTCATTCTGGGCCTTTTGTGGGACTCTCAACGCATCTCTCAGAAGAGTACGCATTTCCTCGATCGAATATGCGACTTGAACAGCGCCGCTCTCAACCAAAGGGCGATAATGCTCGTAGGAATAAAAAAGAGCGTTTCTTAACTCAAGATCGTTCTGACCAGGAGCATCGAACCCGACATTGATGACGGGTTTATCGAACATACAAAGCTCCAAAGAGATCGTTGACGCAATATTGATTCCGACGGAAGCGTGTCGTAACGCATTTACAAGGCCGAACGAATCCTCGGGCGTTGGTGTAAGCCATTCTGCATTCCATCGAACCCTTTGAAACAGAACATCCCGCCGCCGCTCCCTCAGTTCGTCGAATCTGCCTGTGAGGTCCTTGGCATATACGCGGACCAATAGCTGTGGACGCTGCTCTTCGGAATATTCGAGAAGAAGGTCGGCAATAGACTCCACTATCTCCGGCTCGCTGGGCATGTGATTCGCCATTCCGGTCGAATATAGAACAATCGGCCGACCGGGGTCAGCACCAATTTCTTCGCAGAATTGTTCACGACTCAAATAGAATTCCGGCCGGAAATGAAAATCAAATTGAGGTGAACCGGTGACATAAACGTTCTCGGGCTTTATCCACGGGTACATTTCGAGCAATTGTCGCTTTAGTTCTTCGTTCCAGACTAGAAAGTAGTCGTATGGCAAGAGGATTCGGCCCTGTGAAGTGAGATTGTCCCAACTAAAAATGAATGTAGCGGTCGGAATCCCGAGCCATTGTGCTGCTTGAACGGCCGGAGTCGCGATCGCACTATGAATATGCGAACCATTGAATACGAGTGACGGACGGATCGATCTAAATAGCTCCGCGTAACGGTCCGAGCTCATGAACATCCGACTTGAAAGACGTTCTGATCTCGACAGGATCTTCAGCCCGATCGGATTTGAAAATGGCGCTGCGATGATCTTTTTTAGCCAACGGAATGTCTTGTCACGAATCGAGCGAGCCTCGCGATCGCGGATCCGCCAACGTTCCCTTGCGGCCGCCGACCATATCCACCGCCCGTGGGCCATATCCAGTATTTCGCGTTGGAACCGTACAGGCCAACGCTCAACGACATGATCGAGAGGATACTGGGTCGCATAGGCTTGACCGCTACTATTTGAGATTCCGGCATCTTGAACCACGGTTAAAAGCGACAATTCGCAAGATTCGGCGATCTTCTCAAAACAGCCGGAGTGGACAAAGTTACGCATTACTTCACCGCGTGGAACGATAGCGACCACCTTCCTCTTTCTTTTGCTTACCGCCGCTTGTCGGTCAGGCATAGATTCCGAAGAAAGGTCTCCCATCCTTGCTGCAGCGGGAAGAGCGGTCATCTTGTCGCTCTCCCTTTTGTGCGCTTAGCAAAATCTGCAATGGCTTTGGCCATTCTTTCACCACACCGTCCGTCAAGGCTGCCGCACACATATTCCGCTATCCATTTACGATCAGCTGCGTGCAAGCCGGGATTCTCTAGGTACGTCTTGATCGCATTCTCCAACTCGTCAAAATCATTTACTAACCAAACCCCACCAGATTCCGCGATCGGCTTAAAATGACTCCATTTATGATTAACGTCATTTATAAGAGCTTGATCGAAGCGACCGGGCTGGGGATCAAAATCGAGATTGACGACCGGAGTGTCAAAGATGGCGGCATCAACGGTAACAGTCGATGACAAGTTGACCACGACGTCGGCATGGCGGAAAGTGTTGACCCAATCTACGATCTGAGCTTCATCCTGTGTTCGTCTTATCAGATCTTTTCCCGCGTTTGGTGTACTTTGAAGGCGTACGTTCGGGCCGAATCCGGAGAAGATCTCTCGCATTTCTGCATTGTCGTGAATAGGATGAGGACGAACGATCAGTTGGGCGTCACCAAAATTTCCGGCCTTGACCCGTCGGGCGATCTCGATCGCACCGTGATGCTCCTTAAGGAAGTTCGGTGACCCGAGTGAATATACGATGATCTTACGATCCGGGTGCAACTGCCTCTCTGCGCAATAGGCCTCCCGATCGATCTTGAAGCGGTCCGAAAAGAAAACGTCAAACTGCGGAGCTCCAACAACGTAAGCCGGTACATCCTGTGCGTACGGATAAAAGTCCAAGAGCTCGGCCTTGTTCTGCTCGTTCCAGACGATATAGCCGTCATACTTAAAGACCATTCGATTCTTTGTCGAAACATTGTCCCAAGATGGAATGTATGCAAGCGTTGGGATCCCAAGTCTTTTAGCTGCGGCGAACACACCAGGCTGCTCAAATTGGAAAGGCCCGGTGGACACGAGGACGCTCGGCTGTTTAGAGCTAAGTCGTGCCGTCGCTTCGGCCGACCGAGGATATGACACGAGAAGCCGTTCCAAGGCATTTTCAAATATCGTTTCGGAGCCGCTATATGCCAATAACTTTGCCGGAAACTTTAGAGCCCGGATCTGACCCGGCAACCTCTTATTTCTGACGTGTTTCTGCATACTTACACGGCTTGGTGCCATCAAACGATAGTCCCAGACGAACTCATTAAGTCTCCGCAGATAGTTGTACGGTCGTTCACGAAAGGGGCGGACGAAAGGAAAAGATTCAACCGTCGCTTTAACCTCCGCCCAGTCAGACAATAACGTCGATTCGTCGAGGGAGGAAGTCCAAACACACACGTCGCCATGTTTTGCCAAAGCTTTGATCAGCCCGGTGTATTTGAACACGCGGTCGACAAGGAGCGATGTAGATAATAATAGAAAACTGGGTCTCACTTGGTTTCGTGGTCTCGCGGTCGGATCATTCGTATCCGAGAGCGGCTCTTTGCCCTCTCTCGAGATCGGAGAAAGTTACATCGTCAGGGTATCGGAGCAACTTCCTTGATTCAGAAGCAGGCGACGTAAACATGCAGATGAACATTAGCCGGTCGCTTGTCCTTGCTTCGCCGCCCTTGTGAAAGCCGCGAGTATCGGCAAGGATTACCGTACCTTTCTTCCCGGTGCACACGCGCCAGTTCTCTTGCGGATAAGAGTTCGACATCTGCTCGTCGGTCGTTCGCCGCACACCATCTTCATCAAAGAACGCCGGCGACATCGACGAGAAGCGGCCTTTCTTATGTGTTCCTGGGGCATAGGTGAATGGTCCCGCACCATGATCCACATCACTGAGATAGACAAATATCTTCAAGATCAATCGGTCCTCACGATCGAAGTGCCAAAGCTGCGATTCGCGAGCGGCGGACGTAGATGCGGACGTGTACCAGACATTGTAGTATCGTAGGCGCGTCTGCATGCGAAAGTAGCAATCAGCGATGGTAAGGAACGACTTGCTGAGTGCAAGCCGAGAAAAAATACTATTGGGGTCGAAGGTGACTTCGCTACCGAACATTTCGAGATTAAATGTTTTTCGTCCAATGGAATGGTCAGTCCTTGCCGACTCTTTGATATCCAGGATCGCCGGCATTTCGCCTTCGACCAGGTTGTTTACGGCCCTTTCAAGATCGGAAAAGTTGACTTCGGTATCAAGTGATTCGAATGGAACAACGGCCACCCCGTGCATGTTTAGGTCCTTAAGGATTTCGGCATCACGCCCGGCGGGTTTCCTTCCGTCAAACAAGAAGCGAAGGGTTGGTCGAAGATTTGAACCATACCGCCAGCCCAATTCCGTCCGTTTTGCAGACCTAAGTAACTTTCGCAGCATTGTACTCAATCCGATACGATCCGTATGAAGCACTCGAAGATGAACAACTAGATCACGAGAGCCTTGGCCGGCACCTTGACTTCGTCTGATCGCATACTCCACGTAACACTTGGATTCATAAATGCCTTTCCGCTCGCCTCTGCCTGCCCGCTTACCTCAACGGAGACCCGCTCGGAGAACGCACGACCGGACCAACTGCCCGCCGGAGCGATTGCCTTAAAGTACATCGTGTAGATGCCTGGGCTGATCCAGAGCGTGGGGACCTTTACCTGAAGTGTGAGATCTCCATCGATTACCGAATGACCGATCTCCGCACTTGAAACCCGCTTATGAACTACTGACTGGCCGAAAGCATTTTCGACAATAAAAAAGAGCGTCGCGTTCGCTATATCGTTTGCGGCAACGTGTACAGTCACCTCGAAGGGCGACGAATTGTCGATCTGATATGAATCCTCGTTATTGATCGAGATGCGGCCGAGATCGAGAAGGCCGTTCTTGTCGGTCCTTTCGGACGGTTGTCGATGCTTGTCTCTTTCCATAAAAGAAGCCACGCACGTTGCAACATCTGAATCCTTAACGATCTGGCCCGTCTCGATCAGCAACCCTCGTTTGCACAACTCAAGGATCGCACCCATATTGTGGCTGACGAACAGGATCGTTCTTCCATCCCGTTTGCCGATCTCCTCCATCTTCCCAAGACACTTCTTTTGAAACTCTGCGTCGCCGACTGCCAATACCTCATCTACGATCAAGATCTCGCTTTCCAAATGAGCAGCAACGGCAAAAGCGAGACGGACATACATCCCTGATGAGAAGCGTTTTACCGGTGTGTCTATATACCTTTCAACGCCGCTGAAATCAATGATCTCATCCAGTTTTCGATCGATCTCTTTCTTCCGCATTCCAAGGATCGAACCGTTCAGATAAATGTTCTCCCTACCTGACAATTCAGGATGGAAGCCCGTTCCAACTTCGAGCAGGCTCGCCACACGGCCTTTCTGTTTGATCGTTCCTTTGGTCGGGGACGTAACGCGCGAGAGGAGTTTGAGCAGCGTGCTCTTGCCGGCACCGTTCTTGCCAATGATCCCGACGGTCTCTCCCCTTTCGATCTCGAAACTTACGTCTTTCAGGCTCCAAACGACATTGCTGTCTCCCTTTACTGCGCGATGATTTGCTTCCGCTAGTTTTAAGAACGGATCCGGCTTACGCAGTACCCTTGTAACGAACCAACGTTCCAGATCGAGGCTGATCGTCCCTGTCCCGATCTGACCCAATTGATACATTTTTGATAGGTCCTCAACACGGATCGCAATGCTCATACAGTGTCAACAAAGTTCCTCTCCGTCTTGTTGAAGATCAGAATGCCAGCGAACAGGATAACCAGAGTGATCGCAGAGCTATAGCCGAGGCTGGTCGCCGAAAGATATCCCTGACCGAGGAAAGCAACCCGAAAAGCCTCAATAATGCCGGTCATAGGATTGAGCTGTATCAGTTGCTTATAGCGTTCCGGAGCAGCACTGAGGGGATAAATGACCGTCGTCATATACATCAGCAGCTGCACTCCAAATGTCACCAGAAAACTAAGATCGCGGTATTTCGTAGTCAAGGCGGTGATCATCAGCCCAAGCCCGAGGCCAAGACCGGCCATCAAAAGGACGAGGAATGGAAAAAGCGAGACCGCCCAAGTGATTTGAAAAGAACCACCCGCAAGGGCGTAGTACGCCATCATCCCAATGAATAGCAGCATCTGCACCCCAAATCGCACCAAATTGCTTGTTACGATACTCAGCGGAAGGATCAGTCTTGGAAAGTACACTTTGCCGAAGATCTGCGAATTATCCTTGAAAACAGTGCTTGTCTTTGTAATGCAGTCGGCGAAATAGTTCCATGCGGTGATTCCGGCCATATAGAACAAAGGCTGCGGCAAGCCATCTGTGCTAAGGCCGGCCAAGTTGCCAAAAACAAACGTAAATATGATGGTTGTAAACAGCGGCTGAATAAAGAACCAAAGCGGGCCAAAGACCGTTTGCTTGTAAAAGCTGACAAAGTCGCGCTTAACGAACATCAAAAGCAGGTCGCGATAGCTCCAGACCTCAGAGATCTTTAGGTCAAAGAGTGGGCCATGACCTTTTATCACTAGGTCCCAATTCTCATTTTCCGCAATGGTCTTCATAATTTGCCGTCGCTGTCTGCGAGGCGTGGCTTAGATCGACGCTCTCGCCTGCCTTGCGGAGCGCGTCCCTATAAGCCCAAGGCTTATCCACTGCCAAATGAAATAGCTGTTATCAAAGCCGTCATCGAAGAATGCGTTTGCTTCTCTTCTAACTGATGCCGCATCCAGATATGATCCGAATGGGCCCGAAAGGGAAGTTTCGATCACGGAGCCTGCCCATTCGCGTAAGGGGCCGCGAAGCCATTCGCGCTGAGGCGTTTGGATCGGCCTTTTTGGCGGCTCTGAAACAGCCCGCGGCAGATAAGTGCGAGCGATGTCCCTTAACATATTCTTGTGAACGCCATTCTTGATCTTGCGCTCACTCGGCTGCCGCATTGCGATCTCAAAGAGACGATGATCCAGGAACGGCTCGCGGAGTTCGGTCGCTACTCTCATCGAGACCCGGTCATTAAAACGCATGGCTCTAGGGATCTTTGTATAGCGGATATCACGATATTGCAGATTCCGCAATCGATCCGGAAAGATCGTCGGAGGCGTCATCTGCTTCGCCAAAGACCGAAATTCCGGAGTAAGGCATTCCGGTCGCACAGCTCGGTCTTTAGTGCCCTGGATCAACCCGCCAAAATGTCCAGTAGCTCCCTTGCTGTAATAGTCATAACCGGCCCATTGTTCGTCCATTCCATTTCCATCAAGAAGGACGGTAACTCCACTATTCTTCGCGGCTTCGAAGAGTCGCGCGTAAGCCAAAGTTGGAAGCCCGCCAAAGGGTTCGTCCTGAAGGGACTGGACCTCTGCGGCAAGAGCAGGCACGTCGGCCGCCGTCAGTTGGCTGACCACGAGGGGATGACGCGTTTGGGCGAGCATTTGCTCAACCCAAAGCAACTCGTCATACGCTGCGTCGCCAGTAGTGAAGGTGAAAGCTTTAACCTCGCTCTCCTTACCTTGAACTTCGTGAACCAGTCCCAGCAGACTTGACGAATCAAGGCCGCCACTCAAGTTGATCCCGACAGGAACATCCGAGCGGAATCGGAGAGTTACGCTCTCCTTCATCAAGGCGAAATACTCTTCTCTTACTTCATCTTCGGATCTGGTGTCGAACTCGATCCCAACTCGTTCCGCAATGTCATACCATTTCTTGACCTTGATCTTTCCATCTTTGATCTGAAGGTAATGGCCGCCTGGCAGAGAAGTTACTTGCGTCCAGAAGGTTCGATCTGAATGGTCGTAAAGACCGTGAGCAAGATACGTTGCCCACGTTTCGTCGTCAGGCTTCGCCGGTATGCCCGCTGCGTGTAAAGCCTTGATCTCGCTCGCCAGCAAGACCATTCCATCGGACTCTTGATGGTAGTAGAGAGGCTTAACTCCAAACCGATCTCTGGCCGCAAAAGCGGTCTTCTCGACCGTGTCCCAAATTGCGAAAGCAAACATCCCTACGAAGTGATCCAGACAATCTACGCCCCATTTAGCGTAGGCAGCAAGCAGGACCTCTGTATCAGATCTCGTGCGGAATGAGTAGTCGCTCGAAAGCTCTTGTTTGAGTTCTAGATAATTGTAGATCTCGCCATTCTGGACTACGACGAATCGGCCATCAGAACTCATCATCGGCTGGTCTCCACCCGCAGTTAGATCGATTATGCTAAGCCGATTATGTCCCAGCACTGCTTTCCGTTCAGCGTCGACATAAAGGCCGACCCCGTCCGGGCCGCGGTGTGCTTGACTGGCTCTCATTGCCAACAGTCGATCACGGCCGCAGCCATTTCCAATGATCGCGCTAATTCCACACATACTTTGAAAAAGAAAGCCTACTAGGCCGCTGCACTCTGCGTGAGGTCTCGCGACAACACAGCTTTTCTCAATTCAACTTCTTCGAATTTTGCCGCCAGGTCGACCGCATACGGATAGACGGTCAAAGCTCCGTGGGAGCCTTTCACGACCTCCGTTACGACATCTCCGTCGACAAGTTCTGCCCACCCTAGACTTGGATCAAACTTTGTATTCTTAGGCTGTTCACTCGCTCTAAAGATCGTAATATCACCCGCATAGCGTCCGGGCCTATAATCATCGAGAGCCTTCTGAATCGCTTCGTGGTTCCGCATAACATTGACCGGAAGGTCACGACCGGTAGCCTTGTTGTACTCGATCGCGAACTGGTTCTTTTTCCAGATCACTTTTCTCTTCAACCGTTTTTTCACTTTTTCCGCTTTGCTCATCACAAAGGAGATGCGGCCTTTCGTTGAGTTGATCTCACACAACTGGTCAATAAAGGTTCGAATGTGAGCGATGAAGTTTGCTGCACTCTTGCCGCCGAGCTTGGTTTGTTCGTCTAAATAGCCGGGAGCATAGGTATCAAACAAGCTGAGAGTCTCGACTTTCTCACCTTGGCGATCGAGCTGTCTTGCGATCTCAAATGCGACCAGTCCGCCGAAGGATGAACCGCAGATGCGATATGGGCCAACCGGTTGGAGCTTGCGCATCTCATTGAGATAGTCGGTTGCCATATCTTCGACTCGATCGTGCGCCGTTTCGGATCTGTTAGCGACGCCGCGGGCTTGCAAACCGTAAACAGGCTGGTTCGTCCCCATTTCCTTAGCCAGATCTCGATAGAACAAAACATTTCCGCCCGCGGCATGAACCAAAAAGATAGGAGTTCTATTCCCTAGGGTCTGCAGAGGAACAATATACTTCCACGCAACCCGACGCTCTTCTTCACAAATGAATCGTGCTAGCTTTTCGATCGTTGGTGCGTTGATCAGGGTGGAGAGCGGCAGGTCGATGTTAAATGTTGCTTCGATCTCGACAAAGAGGCTGACCGAGATAAGGGAATCACCGCCAAGCTCAAAAAAATTGTCCGTAACTCCGATCGGGCCGATACCTAACAGTTTTTCCCAAATTTCTGCCAGTTTGGACTCCACTTCATTTTTAGGGGCTTCGAGTTTTCGTGAAGACGTAAAGGTTAAAAGATTTGGTGCCGGGAGAGCCTTGCGATCGAGCTTACCATTCAGTGTGATCGGCAGAAGGTCAAGTTCTACAAATGCGGCCGGGATCATGTATTCGGGGAGCTTTGCTTTCAAATAGCTGCGCAAAGAGTTCACCTTAACGGAACCTGCCGAGTTTGTGACAAAATAGGCGGCAAGCCGCGACGATCCCCGTTGATCCTTTGCCGCGACCACGACGGCTTCATTGATCTCAGGATGTCCGACAATAGCAGTCTCGATCTCACCAAGTTCGATCCGAAAGCCGCGGATCTTTACCTGTTCATCTATCCGATCAATGAAGACGATCCTGCCGTCTGGCAAATACTTACCACGATCACCCGTTCTATAGAGACGGAGGCAGCCTCTGCCTTCAATATCGAGGTTGATGAACCGAGAAGCTGTTAGCTCTTTTCGGTTCCGATAGCCACGTGCGAGTCCAACACCGCCGATGAAGATCTCGCCCGGGCTCCCAATCGGTACCGGTTGCATTTCTTGGTCTAGGATAAATACCTCAGTATTGTCTATTGGTCGTCCGACGGGAGGCATTTCAGAGCTTTCGGCGTCGACAGTCTCGTAGGTTGTTACCACCGTACTTTCGGTCGGTCCGTAATGATTGACGAGGTCGAAAGAAATCGGTTTACCACCCAAGCCGTGAAGGCGGTCGCCTCCGGTTAACAACGTCCGCAATCTCAGGTCAGATGGTATGGCGGTTGTGAGCAAGGCTTCGGCCATTGGGGTCGGAGCAAATGCGATCGAGACACCATTGTCAGAAAAATACTTGAGCAATTTTGACGGTGTCCCTCGAGTATCGTCGTCAGGGACAAAGATGCATGATCCCGCACAAAGATACGGCCAAAGCTCCCACACGGCCGCATCAAAAGCGGGACCTGCCAACATTGTTGCTCGATCTTCGGGTGATATTTCGTATGTCCGCTGGTGCCACGCAACCAGATTCATGAGCGAGCGATGTTCGATCTCGACGCCTTTTGGCTCTCCGGTCGAGCCTGAAGTGTAGATCACGTATGCCAAGTTGTCCGGTCGTACTGGTGGTGTCCCGTTCAACGTCCCTTCGATTGATGGGATATCTAATATCGATTCGGTGGAAATTACCTCACACGTCGTCTGCGGAAGGCGTTCTTTCAGATGCTCTTGGGTAATGAGCACTCTCGCTCCGCAGTCGTCGATCATAAAGTTCAGGCGTTCCTTAGGTTGGGCCGGGTCGAGTGGAACATACGCCGCACCTGACTTGAGGATCCCAAGCAACGCCGTTACCATGGCGACCGAACGTTCCATAAATACCGCAACCAGGGATTCAGGCTGGACACCGCTCGCAATCAATCGCCTCGCGACCTGCTCGCTTCGTCGATCCAATTCTCCATACGTAAGCTCTCCTGTGTCTGATACCACGGCCAGCTTTTCAGGCGTTCTCTTTGCCCACTCTGACACGAGTTGATGCACGCAACGATCTTGTGGAAAGATCTGTGAGGTATTGTTCCACTCGACCAAGAGTTGTTTTTGTTCGTCCGCTTGAAGTAAAGGAAGCTTCGCAACGGGCCGTTCAGGATGTGCCGCGACTGCTTTTAGCAAGGAATTGAAATATCGATTCAGGCGCCGGACCTCGTCGGGGCTGATCATCCTGGAGTTGTACATCCAGTGACCGTCTCCGTTGTCAGAGATCAGCAGCGAAAGAACGTTTGCTGGAGTCGGACGAAACTCGGACGGCTCAACATTCACAGCCAAAGTCACCGAAAGTCCATTCAAAAGTACATCTTCCCCGAGTGGACGAAGTTGCGGATATCTCCAAAAGATATCCGCTAGGTAGAACGGAACAGCGCGGATCGATCCGAATTCACGACTGGTCGAATCTAGCAACGTGTCTAAGTCTTTCTGCGGGTCTATATCAAAATGGAACGGAAGGTTCGTAACGAAGAGCCTTTCGTCTTTAATAATCTTCGGCGTTAGCGAAGAAGCGTCGAATCCAACTAAGAAGTTAAAGTTACCGTTCAGCCGGGCTAAGAGCAGGCCAAAAGCGGAACCTACCATGTCCGATAGGGTGAGGTCGGGCTTATGCTGGTTCGCAAAACCAGCGAATTCCTCTGGTATCCTAAACTTCAATGAGGCAAAACGAGCGTCATTCGCCTGGCCTGTATTTGAGGCAAGGGGAGCCGGGGCCGGCTCAAATGCTTCAAGCTTGGAAACCATTGTTGCTTCAGCTTTGCTCGCTGCCAGATAAGGAGCATCGATCTGTTGGGAAGTCCGCGATAAAGGTTGCCCGATCTTCAGGCCAAGCTGTGTAACGAGTTCGGAAACATCGATCACTCGCCCGGCGAGCGAGCGAATTTCAGTTAGCCGAGTGTTCTTATCCGCGGTCGAGACGTCAAGATATGTATCGCCGATTTCGCAAATTACGCCCGCCGGTGGGCTCGATCGCTCGCCTAAGATCTCGACCTCGGAAACGATGAAATACTCTCCTGCGATGTCGAGCTTTGGTGTGCCAAGCGGGTTAGGGTGCCGGCCAAAAGACAAGGCCCGGACGACCGACGAAATCTTCTCGGCTGATGTATTCCAATCGATCAGGGCGCCATTAGGCAAGCGCTTGAAGCGCGGAAAGAACGTCCGTTCATTTAGATTCTGCGGCGTTCGGATATATGACTCACCGGCTAGGTTTTCAACAAGCGTCCCAAACGATCGGATCGCCGCCTCAAAACACTTTGTGTTGAGCGTGAATGCAGTATCGCCGGCGGCGATCTCGACAAGCTGCTGTTCCAAAATGTCACCTGCATCCACACGCTCTGCGATACAATGCCAGGTTACGCCGTGCTGAGTTTCACCATTGATTATTGCCCACGACGTTGCATGAGTACCGGCGTATCGCGGAAGAATGGCGTCATGGTAGTTTATCGCGAACTTTTTAGGTATCTGCAGGATATCGTCGCTCAGGATGTGGTCGTTTACGATGCTGAAAAGATAATCGACCGGCTCTGTGATTCTTCCCGCAAGCGTATCGTCGGGAGCATAGCAGGGAACGCCTTTTTTTGCCGCCCATCTTGAAATACTCATATCTGATGAAGCGAATGCGACCAGGCGATGGTGGAGATTCAAGAGTATCTCCGCACACTGTATAGCTAGAGCCCCTGAGCCGATGATCACAGCGCTGAAATTCTTACGCCTTTCGCCCGATAAGTCTGCTCCAGTTTTTTTCAAAGGTCGCTCAGCCATTTCGGGTTAGATGGTGCTTAGCAAGTTGCGAACGGGAGATTCGTCCGAGCCAACAGTCTTCTCCGCGATCGCTATCAAATGATGCGTCCCGATCGCGCGCGCAGCGATGCCAACCTGCCGCGATTGCATAGAGTTCACAATGTTTCCAAAGATACTCAAGATCGTGTGGTGCGGACGGGAGATCGACCATGATCTCAGGCCGATTTTGCGGTAGAAGCCTCCGGCAATCGCATATTCGACATCGACCTTATCGAAATATCTTGTAAGTAGATCGACGAGCTGATCTTTCTTATAGTGGCGCTTATGGTCAGGGTTTTTATTTTCGACAAAATCGCCATTCGGAGTTGTCATTATGAACTTACCGCCCGGGACGAGCACTCTGGATACCTCGCTAACGAATTGCTCATCTTCGAGGACGTGTTCAAGAACTTCAACAGCGATAACCGTGTCATAAGCTGTGGACGGAAGGTCCGACTTCGTCATATCGCCAATTATGACTTCGCGGATGTTGCTACGCCGCCTCTTTATCTCGTTGGCGATCTGGTCGCTGACGCCAAGGTGAAGGTCTTTCTGGACTTCAGTTTCGCGGGGAAGGTCGATGATCGTAATATCTGCCGGCACGCCGATAGTGTACGGAGATTTACGCCCGCCGACGTCCAAGATCGACAGTCGCCTTTCGCTGCGTTTGACCTCTTGCATTGTTCGGCTGCGCACCTTTCTGTTGAGCGGCGGCAGAAGCGGGTCGCAACTGCGTCGGAGTATCTCGTATATGGTCGAACTCACTATTGTGGCCTCCCGAGGTCGTTACGACCGATCATTCGCTCGGCCACTTCCCAGTCGCTAGGAGTATCGATGTTGACAGCAAATTTCGCTTCCATCTCGAAGCTCTGGATCTTACGCCCATAAAGGCTTCCTTGATCGCGAAGTACCGTCGACCGAGTTACATAGACCGAGCCATCCCTATAGAAAGCTTTTGGGAGTTCTTGCCTTCGCACGGTCGGCTCTTTTTCACCGGACGTAAGTTTTATAGTGCCATCCTCATTCTTCCAGAATGTCCACATCGGGTTGAAAGTATCCGGTACTGGAAGGACGCTGACTACGGAGTCAGAATTGGTCTGTTCCAAAAGCTCTATGCAGGCATCTATATGCTCAGGGCGACGCAGAGGATTCGTCGGCTGCAAAAGACAGACAGCGTCAAATGACTCACCTTGGTTTTCGAGTGCTTCGATCGCGTGAAGCACAACCGGCATTGTCGGCGTCGCATCTTGAGCGAGTTCTGCTGGGCGCATAAACGGAACGCAGAGCCCAAGTTCCCGGCCGATCATTGCGATCTCTTCATCTTCTGTGCTGAGTATGACCTTTGATAGTGCCGACGCGGCCAGGGCACTCTCAGCTGTATAGGCAAGAAGCGGCTTGCCGCAAAGAAGCTTAATATTCTTTCGTGCAACGCCTTTCGAGCCACCGCGTGCAGGAATAATTCCAAGGACCTTCATCGCGACGGGCATTCAATATGTAAGACGTTTCTCGATCTCGAGTGAGGCGTCGGCGAGCACATGCGAGATCTGTTCCCCGGCATGTCCATCGCCGTAAAGTTTGTCCTGCAGATACCTTCCGTTCTCAAGTTGCTTCTCGATCGCAGCTCGGATCTCATCTTTCGAATAGCCGACATCAATAACGTTCTTGCCGCGTTCCCGACCTTGCTGCCGCGTGCCGATATTGACCACGGGGACGCCAAGAAAAGAGCACTCGCGGATACCAACGCTCGAATTTCCGACCAGGCAGCGGCTGCTGTATAGGAGCCGGAGAAAGTCGGTCGGGGCCATATTCTTAAAAAAGTTAATATTCTCCGGCTTATACTTTTCCCTGAACGAGCGTATTCCGTTCGACGTGCCATCCGAGCCTGCGTCAACATTTGGCCAAAACCAAAGAGTCGGCATATTGATCTCCCGAACGGCCTCAAGAGTCTCGGTCACATGGGCTCGAGCCATTTCATGCTCCGTCGTCACAGGATGCTGCATGACCACGAGATATCCGTTTGTGAGCTCGTGAAGTTCTCCCACGCCGCCGTACCGCTCGAATGGGTTAAAGTTGAGCGATGGGTCGTCTGCGATCTCGGCCGCAAGATCTATCGAAGGACATCCGGTTACGAAAACCTTGCGGTGTTCCTCGCCCATACGTTCAACTCTGTTGCCCGCACCGCTGGTCGATACTAAGTGAAGATCCGAGAGTTTCGTTACAGCATGACGTACTTTTTCATCTATCGAGCCCGTGACCTCGCCGCCCTGAATATGGGCGACCGGAATATTCATATACGATGCCGCTACGGCCGTCGCCAGTGTCTCAAATCGATCTGCAACCGTAACCACAATATCCGGCTTAAGATTGTCGAAAACCGTCGCAAGTTCGATCATTCCGAGTCCGGTCGTCTTTGCCATCGAAGCGGGATTTTCGCCTTCGAGGACCATATAGACCCGAGCCGCGATCGGGAAACCATCATTTTCGATATAGTTCACGGCCGTTCCATAGCGGTCAAGCAAAGCAGATGCTGCCACGACCAACTGAAGCTCGAGATCCGGGTGTTGCATTATTGCACGAAGGGCAGTCTTTATCCGGCTGTAACTCGGCCGGGCGGTTACAACTACACAGATCTTTCTGGGCATATTTGAAATTTGTTGCTAGATAAGACGCAAAAATGGCTTCAGGCGTCGAAGTGCCTTTCCTGGAGCATCTCGTTCGCTAGAACAGCCTGTTTTATTTTTCGTCCGATCAATTGTGGAAGCTCCCTGGCAGGAATGCCTGTTCCAGGCTTCTTCAGCTTAAGGTCCTCTTCGGCGATCGTCGTCCCGACCGGCAGGGCTCGGCTAGCCACAACGCTCTTAGTAAAAATCGAACGGAGTTCAGACAAATCTTTGGCGGCCAGATCTTTATCGACGGGTGCTGCCTGTATTTGCTCAATCTGGCGGGTGCCATCCACCAGTTGACGGAGTTCCTGCGTTGTCAATGACGCCGGTACATCAGGACCATACATTTCACGGCTCAAAGTTACATGAACTTCGACAACTTCGGCACCAAGGGTTACGGCCGCAAGGGATGCGAAGATATTACCTGTATGATCTGAGAGCCCCATTGCGACGCCATATCGATCTCTCAAGGCTGCGAGCACATTCAATCCCACTTGTTCCGGCGGACATGGGTAGGATGATGTGCATTGAAGCACTGCAAGGGGACTTCCAGCATCTCGGATCGTAGAAACGGCAATATCGAGTTCATCCCAGCCACTCATCCCTGACGAGAGAATGACGGGACCTCGTTTGGCCGTGATTCGCTTTAGCAAAGGAATGTTTCCTACTTCTCCCGAAGCGACCTTCCAAACGCGCATACCGATCTCGTCGAGCATTTCCACCGCTCTCTCTGAAAACGGCGTGCTGAGGAAAAGGAGATTGCGTTCGTCGGCGTGTACTTTAAGTCCGCGCCATTCATCTTTTGTAAACTCCATTCGCTTCCAGTACTCAAAACGTGATTCATCTTTAGGACTAAACTTCACGCGCCAAGGTTCGTCCGGGGTGCTCTCTTCTTCGGCTATGTGGGTCTGAAACTTGACCGCGTCAGCACCGGCCGCGGCAATCGCATCGATGAAGGCATGGGCGGCTCCAAGACTTCCGTCATGTGTTTGCGCCACTTCACCGATCAGAAGGCATTTTCCAGGGCTTGACCTGCCCGGAACGCTCTTAAGGCATTCTTGTCGAAAACTTTCGGTCATTAATCCGCGGTCAATTGCTGAGGATCGAATACGGCACCAACAGTATCTGCCTGACTAGATATGGAGAACGTTCCCGTCTGTCGGCTCAACCTCTTGGGCGATCAGCTGTTTGTAATAGGTGTGGTTGTAATACTTAAAGCTATTTAGTTGAATATCGTTCAAAACAACCCCGACGACATTTCCTCGGACGTCCTGCATCTTTTGTCGTGCCCGGAGTAAAACGTCGCGGGAACTGAAATCTGCTCGTGCAACGAGAACGACCGCATCAACCTCTGTCGAAAGGATCACGCTGTCGGCGAAGTACAAGAGCGGCGGTGAATCGATCACGATGTAGGCGTAACTGGCGCCGAGCCGCTCGATGAGAGATCTCATTTGGACGGACGAGAATAGATTTGCCGGGTCGGGCACGCGCGGCCCCGAGGTCATAATGTCCAAGTTCGGCTCGATCTCTTTCTTTATTGCCTCGTCGAGTTGGAGTTGATCCAGTTCCTTAGCCGTCAGGGCAGTGCTTAACCCCGATGAGTTGCTGATGTTATTGATCAGGTGCATTTTGGGGCACCGTAGATCAGCATCCACTAGGAGAACGCTCTCTCCAAGCTGAGCCAGGCTCTTTGCGAGATTCAATGA
The DNA here is from genome assembly GCA_019694355.1 of Pyrinomonadaceae bacterium. Classification (GTDB taxonomy): domain Bacteria; phylum Acidobacteriota; class Blastocatellia; order Pyrinomonadales; family Pyrinomonadaceae; genus OLB17. Next base: position 291,480 of record JAIBCB010000001.1, read on the forward strand.
TGTTATTGTCTTGCCTTCAGACGGTTCACCGGACGTGACCAAGACCGTTTTTGGCGAACCGCCCGCGGTCGACAAAAGTAGTGAAGTGCGAAGCTGATAGAACGCCTCGGTTATAAGAGGGTGCTCAAAACTCTCGTTGTAGGTCGAATCCGCCGCAGTTTCGTCAAGGTTTTCGTTCCCATTGCCGCTTTTTGATGTTGAGAATCGTGCAAGTAATCGACTTCGGCTGCCGTTTTGACCAACTTGCGGGATCATCCCGATGATCGGCACGCCGAGCTGAGCTTGGAACGTGATAGGAACGTGGATCGTATCATCGAGCCAGTTGAGCCCAAAGGCTATGGCCATTCCACCAAGAAGGGAGACAAAGAATGCCATGACAACGTTCTTTGTCCTTTGCGGACTATTCGGAGAACCGGGCACGAGAGCACGATCGACCACGTGCACATTGTTGGGCGTACCGTTTAGGACGACCTCGGTCTCACGCGATCTCTGAAGGAGGTTGTTCAATAGGCTCTTATTTGTATCGATCTCCTGCTGGATGATGCGATAGTTGATAGCGGCCTCATTTTGGCTAAGCACCGCGCTTCGTTGCATGTCGAAGTTCTTTCGCAATTCACCTTCACGCGACGCGGCCTCACGGTACGTCTGCAAGAGCGTAGACATCTGCGTGTCTGCCGAACGTTTTCGGTTTGTCTGAAGTTCGTTCTCGATCGCAGCTATCTGCTTTTCGACCTTTTTCACTTCGGGCCAAGCGTCGGTATAGTCGACCTTCAGCTGAGCCAACTGCTGCTTAAGCGTTATCAGTTGAGCTTCCAGTCCGGTCGTTCTCGCGTCTTTCGTTTCGGCCGTTGTGCTCGCCAACGGATTTTGAAGAGCCGCTTTGTAGGCAGCCTCGGCAGTTATTCGATCGGCCTCAGCCTGGCTGAGCTTTGTGTTAAGGTCAGAAAGCCTTTGGACAACGGTATTCTGATTTGCGTCCAAAGACAGTATCTGATTGTTCTTGGCATAGTTGATTAGACTTTCCTCACCGGAACGGATCTGTGATTGGAGTTCTGCGACCCGTTTCTGCAGAAAGTCGCTCGCCGAAGCGTTTGTTTGAACTTTTTGCTCAAGGTTTTGGAGAACGTATGTATCGGCAATGGCGTTTACTACCTTTGTCGCGACTACCGGATCGTAGTGCTGGTATCCGATCTGTATCAACCGTGTCTCCTTTGTGGCCGTCCTAGAATCTTTCACAGGCGCGACCTCTAGGTTGCGTTTGATGTAGCCGACATATGGGGCTAATGCCTCGGCTTGGCTGTCAAGATCGACCGTCGGATCCGTTTTTAGTTCAAGTTTATCGTCTGCTGCTGCGGCGTTTGCTGTTTGTGGCCTTGCGGGCGGCCTATAAAGGCCGAACATCCGCAGAACATTTTGCCAAACCGTCGTCTCCTGATCCTTTCCCGGTCTGAAGAAGGTTGGGTTGTGCTCAAGGTCCAGGTTTTTTACGACACGTCGCAAAAGGCCTGGACCCTCCATGATCTGTAACTGCGTTGCAAAATATGTTGGATCGCTGCCCTGATTCAGAATGATCGAGCTTGCGCCGCCCTCGCCTGCCGCCGGATTCGATTCATTATTGACCTGAACTCGAACCGAGGCTTGATAGATATCAGGCTTTTGTGCCTCATACACGATCACCAAAGAGGTGCCGAGGATCGTGATCAAGGCGATCAGCAGCCAATGTTTTTTCAGGATGGAAAGAACGCTGAAAAGCTGCTGTTTTTCAGTCGACTCATTTACCGAGTCGCCATAGTAGCTGTCCGCATAAGGATAGGCCTGATCGTACAGCTCGATCGACTCGGGCTCCTGCCTCGAATTTCTCCTTACGACCTGATGGTTGTTTTGCATCTCTGAATATGCAGCCGCTATTGCGTACTACGGGATAACAGATATCGGAAACCGCGTTATTGTCGGAATGATCGAGCGGAAAATATCCCCAAGGATCTTCTTGCCGCCGCTAGGGCCGGGCACGTTAATAATGTCGTTCGGCTCTAAAAGCACATCGTTACGTTTCCCTTGGTTGATCTCTTTTACATTTACGATCATTTCATTTCGGTTTATTGAACCTGCGATCTGTCGCCTGATCGAAACCTTGTCTAGTTGCGCTCCGGAGGTCGTTCCTCCTGCCATCGCGATGGCCTGCGTCAGCGTAACGGGGTCGGCTAGATTGATCGCGAGAGCACTTCGGATATTGCCTTGAATATAGGCGTTCACCTTGTCGGCCTCGGCAACCCGAACGACATCTCCCGCCTTGATCAGCGGGTTAGTTTGTTCTCCGCCGCGGAATACGTCATCCAAGCGAAACGACAAAAGTTCTTCGCCTGACGATGTCGGCATTTCGAGTTTCGGACCATCGCAGAATGGATGTGACGGGTCCCGGATTATCTCGATCGTACGTCCGGCGTTCGCACTTGGCCCGTTGACAAAAGTAAGCAGCTCGGCAAGCCTGATCTGACGCTGCATTTGAAAACGGCCCGGCGAATTCACGGCACCGATCACAGCAACAGGATTAGAATTGAACTCCCGTACAGAAACGGTTACCGACGGCGAAACGAGATATTTCTTATATGCCTCTTCGACACGTTCTGCTAACTGGCTTTCAGTCAGGCAAGCGGCCGATATTTCGTTATCGAGCATCGGCAACGCGATCGTGCCTTCGCTATTGACCCTCACACCTGTCCTCGACAGAGTCTCGTTCTTGGTAACCAGCACGTCGAGTATGTCCCCCGGCCCGATCCTATAGTTCATTGCAGCACCGGGGCCTTTTGCTCCCGTTCCGGGCGACTGGGCGAAGAGCGCAGATGGCACAAAAAGGCACCAGAATAGCGTGGCATATAAGACCCGCGAACGGTTGCTAAAGATGCTGCTCATTACGATGCGATTGTGAACTGGTAGCTCAATATGCCTTTCGGCGGGCATACAACGCTTCGCTCAGATGGTTTGGGCATTTTAAGTTAAGGACGGTATTGCCGATAACAACGTTATATTCCTCGTTCTGACGGATGAATTGGCCGCGCAGCGGAGCATCGCTCACCTTCCGAACTACGCAGCTACGCACCCATTGCCAAAACTCGGTCTGGGTCGTCCAGTACTCCTTTCCGTCATGGCACATGATCAGCGCGTTTTTTTTCTTCTTCCGACGTTGGAGCTTTTTCAGTTTCTTTTCGTTCTTATCAGTTGGCATCTGCTTACACCTATATCCTTACGTTCGGTTCAAACCGGACGTACAAACCCCGCAGGGAAGCCTGGTAACCAGGCAGTTGTCTGCTAATCCATTGCCGCATTTTCACGATCCCTATTCTCAAGTCGCCAGACCCACGACCCGAGTTACAAGACCGTCAGGCTCCCAACGAATCCGTTGCGTTCCTGGCGTAGCCGTTCATTGGATAGAAGCTGCTTTCGTTCAGTTTTTTCACCAGATTGTTCTCAAAGGCGTACACGACGAGTTCGAGGCGACTGGTTATATCCAGTTTGTTGAATATTGAAGTCAGGTGGTGACGGACCGTGGTCTCCGAAATAAAGAGCGATTCTGCTATCTCTTTGTTCTTCATTCCCTTGCAGATCAAACCGATCACTTCGCGTTCCCGGTCAGTCAGGGCTGACGCGACCGGGCTCGGTGGAAGCGAATGGAGCATTTGCATTTCGCCGATCAGATGGCGGATGGTATCACCCATCACGATCCGATCGAACCATATTTCACCTGCGTGGATCTTCTCAATGGCCTTGAATAGCGTGTCTGCGCGTTCCTGCTTTAGGACAAGGCCGCGGATGCCGATTCTCAGGCACTGCTTGTAGATCTCAACATCAAGTTCATCGATGAGCAGCAAGACGGGTAATTCTGCGTCCTTGAGAAGAGGAAGCAGTTTGGCAACATCATTATCAGGGAGGTCGACCAAGATGAGGTCTGGCCTCTCGTCGTCGAGAATCTCCAGCGCAGATTCAGGATCCTTTGCTTCGCCAATAACGCGAAATTTGGGGTCAGTTTCAAGGAGCATTCGCAATGCTCCTCTAAAGATCGAATATTCTCCGATCATGACCAGCTTAATAATTGGGGATGTCATAAAATTCCTACCTTTTATTTACATCAACTCGATTTCCTTCCGCTATTGATTCGGAGTAACAGGTGGGAAAAATATTAAACGCAAACCAACGATCAGATTGGCCCTTTTCGAATCGATCACGCGACCGTCCCTCGACCGGATCGGATTGATCTGATCTCTCAGCCGCTGACGAAAATTTCCACATGGTTTACCCATACGAAACTTTAGACACATATTCATCCAAGACTCGCACCGACTTTCAGTTTGAATCCCACCAAGAGAAACAAGCAGCGATCGCTCGTTCCTCGTTCTGGATCGAATATGCCTACAATGTTATGTCCGCCCCAAGGCACACATCATCGGCTAATTCGATATATTTCGTAATACATATGTCCATCAAGGCTGCATAGGCGTTCTTGGACATCTGACTAATTCGCCAATGGCGCATTTCGATATTTTCGACAAATTCATATAGGCAAAAGCTCCCAGACCTATTTAAATTACCTTGGCAGCCTTCATATAGGACGGGCGGTCTGTCTGCCGCTTAGCAAAATGGGTGCACCGGATACGTCTGATTAACAGCGTGACGGTGCGAGAATGTCAAGAAAATGTGAAAATTCACAACTTTTCCTTCTTTCTTTGGGTGGGATACGTCATATTTCCGGCGAGATCCTGTCAACATACGACCGTCAAGAAGATCGCCGAGGCCGATTGGACCGCTGGTCGTGGCCGATTTCGATAAGACCGGCGTCATATATTTGCGCTATGCAAGATTGGACAAATGATGTAGGATTCCTTGTGGGTAGCCGAACTCAGACGGTTTCTCGCTTTTTCCTCGCAAACAATATCGCAGATATTCGACGCGAGCTTGCAATGGTATCCCCATGAGTAGAAGTAAACAGATCGGTGTCCTCCTGGTCGGGAAGTACGAGATCGTACAGGAAAGCCTTAGGCACCTAATTGAATCACACGAGGGTCTCGTCGTCACGGGACTCTACACATTCGACCGTACTAAGAGCGATCTATCTGGCGTTGCGCGTGCCGATGTCGCCGTAGTCTATTTGACGGCAGAGGATCAGGTGGACGTTGTTGGCGATCTTGTCAGCGAAAACCCATCGCTCCGCGTGGTAATCCTCGTCGCCGGTGCAGATCTTGATTCGCAGGCTCGTGCTCTGAAGATGGGCGCGGTCGGTATTGTTCAGATCGAGCAAAGTGCCAGGCTCTTGGTAGAAGCGATCCGACAGACGCATGCCGGCGAAACTTGGTTGAATCAGACGGTGCTTCACAAGATCCTTGAGCGGGAGAAGCATCCAAACGAGCCATCTGACAACCGCTCAAACGGTGCGGATGCCACGTCCTTGACGCCCCGAGAACTTGAGGTTATCAAGCTTTTGGCAGCCGGCCGCAAGAATAAAGAACTCGCTAAGGAACTCTCAGTTAGCGAGGCCACCATCCGCCATCATTTGAGTTCGATCTATGGAAAGATCGGGGTTGATGACAGACTCAACCTTGTTATCTACGCGTACGAGAATGGATTAGTGGATATGCCGGGAAGTCCTTCCAACCAGACTGCCTATCGCCCGACATCAAACGGTAGCGAGCTGAACGGGAACTGATAAACTACCCGTCCTTGATACCACCCTTAGATCAAGCAAGACATAAAAACGGCGTACCGTCTCCGGAGAAATCTCCGCTGGCGGTACGCCGAAAAGATTGCTAGATCGTGGCGACCTTCTCGACCTGATTGGTCACTGCACGGGACTGACCTCGCACCCTCCTTTTAACTCATTCGCGGGGTGTGAAGTCGGCGTCTGTAATATTATCGCCGACCGTTATGACCCTACTGTCAAAAACATAGCGCTTTGAGGTAGCGCTTAAGGCGTACGTCGCACCGGTCGGCACATTATCTATTCGATAATATCCAAACGAGTTCGTTAGAGCTCTTCGGACTACTCCGTCAACTCCAGTCAGCGTGACGACCGTGTTTCCGAGGCCACGCCCATCAGTCGTCCTCACTTGCCCACCCACCGAAGACTCCGCCGCCGTCGGGGAAAGGCTGATCTCGACGACACCATCGTTCCAATTTGGCGTTAGAGGATCACCATTAGAGTCGTTGACCTCTCGAATGGCAAGTGCATCTGAGAACGAGATCGGTGTGGTGGTACCGACAACGGCTCCGGAGTTTACCGAGAAGGTAATATGAACGATCCTTTTCGGCCCGGCTGGTGTCATGCTGGCGCCAAAGGTTGTGAGGTTATAAACAACACCGATCCTTCCAGCCGCAGCCTGCGATAGATTAGGTGCGAATGTGTGTGGATAGGCTGAGACGTCGGCTCCTTCAGAGACCACCGGACCGCTCAACACATTCGGGTCAAATTCGAGGGTGAACCCAAACCCAGCTTCGATGCCTTGGCCTTCAAGCTCGATATCAATCGAGACATTGCTGCCTGGTGCCGCAAGGGCGCCTAGAACGCTGACATCCCCCGGTGCCAGTAAGAGTGATGGCGATCTGGAACCTCGATCGCGTGGAACCTGAATTTGCCTAAGCCCGGTAGAGGCTCCCGCGGCAGGATTGTGTACTCCGACCATATCGCCGTTTGCGTAACGCAAGGCTACGGTGACGTCACCAGAGGCTAGTTGGCCATTTCCAAAGCTACTGATTGGTGCGCAATCGGCACGCTGATACTCATTTACATTCGGGTTTGGCGTTGCGTTGTGAGAGACCAGATTTAGGATTCTCGTGATATCTCCCGACGTGACCTGGCCATTGGGTATCCCAGAGCTTGCCGGTTGTCCTCCTGCGACATCCGCTTCAAAACCGCCAGCGAAAGTAACCACACCATCAAGCCAGTCGGCCGGAACCGCAAACCCGTTCGAGTTGCTGACGAATTTGGAACCCGGAATCGTATTGAAGGTAAGTGGAGTTGACGTCGATGTGCCGGGCGTCGCCTTAAAGGTAACCAGCATTACGGTCGCGGGCGTGGCTGATGGCGGCAGCACGGCTCCGGGCTGTAAGGCCATCGTCAATGTCGTCGGCGACCCGCTGGGGCCGGGTTGTGTTACCCCGCATCCCAACGACGCCAGAGAAGCGTCGCATGCCGCCGACAAGAACTGGAGCTTACTCGAGTCATAGACCAGCGTAAATGCCATTGCATTCTCGGTACCTTGACTTGCGATCTGAATTGGCACGGTAATATTGGCACCCACTCCGGCCGGCTGTCCCGGAAGTACCGGTGTTTGAGTTGTGTTTCTGATCACCACGTCTCTTGGATTATCTCCGTTATAGCCAACAAAATCCGCAGTCGTTACGCTGCCGGATGGGTTGAGATAGTCGCGCTGGGATGCATCAAAGGTGAAGGCAGAGCATTGGGGATCACTCGGACACGACGGAACAACGGAGTAGGAGCCGCTCGCAGAAAGGCCGCCGCTGAACGTGAAGTTTCCACCTGTCGCTGTTGTTGTCGAAAGATTCACCGGGCTGCCGCCGCTAGTTCCAGTTAGGGTTACAGTAACCCCGCCAATTCCGGAGCCGCCCGTATAGGCAGTGATCCGACCTCCGATGGAGATTCCGCCTGATGGATCGAGTATCGTTATAGCCGTTGTGATGGTTTGATTGTCGAAAATAGCACCGACGTTCTCGATCTGGTTGCCGACAATTGGCCCGCTCGTGGCGGTGAACGTGGTGCCCGCGGCGACGCCGGTCGCGAAATCACCGCTTGAGGGTGCGACCGAGCCGTTCGTGCCCGGTGACGAAGAGTAAGCAACGCCAAGGTTATCGGGAGTGTGATTGATCGGAGTACAGACATTGGCAGAGGCCGAGTTTGTACACAGATTGACACCGCTGACCGTTGAGGTCTGCGAATAATTCAAGGTCGTTGGTGAGGCATTTATGCCACTGAGAGTCAACCATGGATCACTGTCGACGGTTCCGGGGCTTGTTGCGACGACGATGTCGCATCCGGTAGTGCCCGGGCCGGCATTGCATCCCCACCAATTATTTTCAGCATTGACCGAACTGGCAGAGTCGTTTTGAAGGCCGGTGAGGCCGCCCGTGTTGTTGCTTGACAGTCGGTTAAAGTTCGCATTGACCGTCGCCAATGTAGTGTTGGTCGAACTGCTGAAATCGTTAAAAAGGATCGCAACGCTGTTGGCTCCGGTCGCATTAGTGATCGAGTTTCCCGACACCGTTGACGTTTGATTGTCTGCAACAAATCCGGCGATACCGATATTGCTCCCGGTGATGATATTATTTGTGATCGTCGGGCTTGCGGCCGCAGAATAGACAATGGCTGCACCGGGATTGTTCGTGAATGAGGAGGAGGTTGCTGAAAACGTTGAAGGGGTAAGCGGAAGGGACGCATTGTACTGGTAGATCGCGTAGCTATTTCCGCTGAATGAACTACCGGTAACCGATACAGCGCCGGCATCCACAGTGACAATTCCCGTGGCGGCTCCTGAATTTAATGAGTAAAGATTGTTGGTAATGGTCGAGTTCGATATAGTTCCGGTCGCTCGGCCATAGATCTGGATTCCACTCTGTGCTAACAGGCTTGTGGCACCAACGCCAGTTATAGTTGTATTCGTAATGCTTGCAGAAGAACCGGTACCGCCGACGAGAATGCCATTCTCCTGATAACCATCGATCGTGACCCCATCAAGATCAAGCGAGCCCGCAGTGCCAAATACCGTATCACCCACAACAATACCTTGTCCGTCTTGGGCAGAGTTGATTCCGGAAGACTGCTGAATGGTGGTGACGCGCGCGTTGCGCATGTTTAAGGTAGCCGATTCCGCCACGAATACGCCAAAGGTTCCGCTCGTCTGAGAAAACGTGACCGGGCCGGAGATCGTCAGATCTTTGATCGTGACATAGGCGTTTGCGCGTGCCTCTACGATCGCCCTCGCCGACCCGCCTGGCACCGTACTGTCCACCATGGCCGCCGGTGCAAATATCGTCGTATTGTTGATGCCTGAGCCCACGATCGATACGCACTTGCCCGCCGATATTTGCTCAATATAACTACCTGCAGCCACTGCGATCGTATCGCCGCCGGAGGTGCTGGCCGCGTTTATTGCCGCCTGGATGGTGGGATACGTCCCCGGAACATTTAGAGTTACACCGGAAGGAGAACAAGGCGCGGCAGATGAAGCTTGGGGAAAGCTCTCTCGACTGCCAAATGATGCGCCGTGTCGAGCCTGATGCGGCGGCGGAATCTGTCGTCGATCATCGCTTGAAAAGAATGACCAGAGGTAATTAGAAAGATCCGCAAGCGAGAAGTTCGCCTCAGTAGGTAAGCTCGCCGAGTTTGCAAATGTCGGCTGTATCCAACCAAGGCCGACAACAATGCCCAAGGCAACAACGACGGCTGAGGTCTTCAAACGCACGTCAAATCCGGAGGTTTTTATACCAAAATATCGACGAGCAGATATTAAAACGAGAGGAATCCTATTCAGAAACATTGGTTTTCTCCTGAGATCCTTGAAAACTTACATTGACGTTTGCCGACTGAAACAAGAAGCGGCCTTCACTTCAGGCAAGCCCTTCATATACGGAATCGCGCGTCACTCACGAAATCTTTCGAACGAGGACGCGAAACACTCTTTGGGGGCAAATGCCAAAGGAAGACCGCTAGGTCTTTGTTAATTTTCCGTATAGATTGCACAGGTTGAGGAGACCCTGTCGTCACTCATTTGGTGTAGGCTATACAAATTGGGCGGTTTGATCGGCTCAGGTTTGGACAACCATTTGGCGCGAAGAACAGGGCCTGTTAGCGCGCGCCGCTTATACGTGCTGGCCTGTTTGTATCATCTAGTTTTGTCTATCGTTCGCTTACGGCGAAGCCCGATACCAATAACTGTGCTCGGGTGGCGTGTATCAAGAAAATTAGGGCCGCCTTGCGCTTAGGATGGATCGGGAATCGTTGCGATGCTGGTGAGGATGAGGGAAATGAGTTCGCCTTGTCTGGAGGTTGAGGTCTTTGAGTAGATGCGTTTTAAGTGCGTGCGACAGGTGTTGGCGGTGATCGTGAGGTGGTCGCAGATCTGTTCGACCGATTCGCCCTTTGCAAGCCGGGAAGCGACAGCTGCCTCGGCAGGTGTGAGGTCGTAAAGTTTGCGAAGAACCGCTTCGCTAACCCTTACTGATCTTTCGGGGTCGCACAAGAAAATGATCGTTAAACAGTCATCATCGTTCCCAGTGGTTTCGCCAATTGGCGACGCCAGGAGCTGAAGATGCCGATCGCCGGACGGCCGTCTAAGAAGGCAGATCGCCCCTGCGTCGGGGTCGCCATCTCTTCGCTGGGAATGCACGGTATGCAGGGTCTCGTGAAGATCTTTGGTCGCCTCAGGGTTTCTGGCTATCAGCGAACCGCTCTTGTCGACCGAAAGTCCGTCGTTCGCCTCCAAGATCTTTGCTGCTCGCGAATTTGCCGTCCGCACCTTTACATTTTGATCAACGATAAGGGCCGGCCGAGTCATTTTGTTGACGGTATCGGCAAGGACGTCATGATCGCTAGATCTATTAATGTCGGCCAGGCTATCACTTATCGACCGCTTAAGGAGCTTATCAAGCGACCCACGCTCCTTCTTGCCATAGATCTTCTTGCGCTCCGGGAGCGAAATACTGAACCCTGCCATCACGCCGTCCGGACGAACGAGTGCGTGATACTCGTAATTGAAAATATTGTATTCCCGAAAAAAGCCTTTATAGATCTCCGTTTTTTCAAACGACTGATCTTTTATCTTCGCAGCACTTGTTACCGGTTGATCGTCGTTGACAGGATGTGCCGTCTCGGTGGACGGTTTGAGGTCACCAAATGTTTCGATGTACTTGTTAATAAATACATCGTCGAGTTCGCGGGAAAGGGACCGTTCGCCGGAAGCGGCTTCTTCCTTTCGAGCGTCGAGAGGGCTTACACCATTGTTAAAGACCCGCAAGGTGTCCTCGAGGGCGGTGGACAGGGCATCCTCACGGGCGGATTCTGAGTAACGCCGTCCTGCGACCTTGATCGTGTGCTTTTCCTTTTTTTTGGGCATTATGGGGGTATTAAAGCCAAATTGAACGAACTTTATCACCCGTTTGAGTGGTATGTCAACCGAGCAGGCAGCGAGTAGGCCGGCCGTCGTCCCTGGGGTCGCTCTTTTGCCGCGGCTGCGATAAACTAAAAAGTTTGTGCTTGTTGAGATGAAAAAGGTTGGTTTTGTTAGCTTAGGATGCCCGAAGAACCTCGTTGACAGCGAGGTGATGATGGGTACGCTTGCGGAAGCCGGCTACGAAATTACGAGCGATGCGGATCAGGCTGATACCGTCGTAGTGAATACCTGCGGTTTTATCGAGTCCGCAAAGCAGGAATCTATCGACGCAATACTCGACGCCACGAAGCTTAAGGCGGACGGCCGCGCTTCGCGTGTCGTTGTTGCGGGTTGTCTTGTTGAGCGTTATCGCGACGATCTCATCGCCGAACTGCCCGAGGTCGATGCCTTCATCGGCACTTCGCAGGTAGCCGACATCCTAAAGGCGGCCGACGATGAGTTCGACGCTAAACAGCTTACACTTCGGCCCATCGGCAACAAGTCTTCTACGTATCTTTATGATGAGACCACGCCGCGAATTCGGGCCACCAACAGCCACACCGCATTCATAAAGATCGCCGAAGGATGCGACCGTCCCTGTGCTTTTTGCTCGATTCCGTCGATGCGTGGGAGTTTTCGCTCAAGACGATTCGGCTCGATCGTCGAAGAGGCCCGCAATCTTGCAAAAGATGGCGTTAAGGAGGTCGTTCTTGTCGCGCAGGATAGTTCAAGGTACGGCGAAGACCTTGGCGAAGTTAACGCCCTTGCCGCCTTGATCCGTGCGTTAGGTGAGGTTGATGGCCTCGAATGGATCCGTCCAATGTATGCTTACCCGACGCATATCTCAGATGCATTCCTTTCAGCGATCGCCGAGACCGATAAGGCAGTCAAGTATCTTGATATGCCGTTGCAGCATGCTTCGCGTAACGTGCTCAAACTGATGAAACGCGGAGGAAACCGCGAGAGCCTTGAAAGACTGATCGAGCGAGTGCGAACGGCCGTTCCGGGGATTGCGATCCGGACGACCTTTATTACCGGCTTTCCGGGCGAAACTGACGAGGATTTTGAAGAATTGCTCACTTTCGTCCGAAATTGCCGATTCGACAATGTCGGCGTGTTCACTTACTCCGATGAAGAGGGAACCGCTGCGTTCGACCTTTCGAACAAGGTCGATCCAAAACTTGCCAAAAAGCGACGCGATCGCTTGATGAAAGAGCAGGCAAAGATCAGCAGGTCGCTCAATAAAGCAAAGATAGGGAAGACGTTTCCCGTGATGTTCGAAGGTCTTTCTCAGGAGTCTGACCTTCTCTTTCAAGGTCGTTTGGCCGGGCAGGCTCAGGAGATCGACGGCTACATCCTGATAAATGATATGCCCGAAGGTTTTGAACCTCAGATCGGAGGCATTTATAACGTCAAGATCACGGAAGCCCACGAATACGACCTTATCGGCGCCATCGTAGCCTAACTCCCGATTTTTCGCTCTAGAAATGGATTTGAATGCCGCATAACCTACAAAAATGTAGGATATTCTATCTCTATTCAACTTCCTTGATCCGATCTTCACGTGTCGACCAAACCGTTTGGTAGGATTATCGACTTGAAGAACGGCACAGCCCAAAGACTTTTTAATATCAGTCCATAACAGGAGAAAAATGAAGCCAAAAGACGTATTGACATTTGCAGCAGACCAGGGAGCACGATTTGTTTCGGTCAGATTTACCGATCTGCCGGGAGCCTGGCACCACCTCACGTTTCCGATCGCCCAACTGAGCGAAGACAGCTTCGAAGACGGATTTGGATTTGATGCATCAAGTTTGCGCGGATGGGCAGCGATCCACGAATCGGATATGCTGCTTGTCCCAGACCCGACGCGATTCTGGATCGATCCCTTTACCGAAGAACCGACGCTGTGTCTTATCGCCAACGCCGTTGATCCGATCACGAAAGAGGGCTACGGCCTTGACCCGCGTTCGGTCGCAACCCGAGCCGAAAGCTATCTAAAATTTACAGGCATAGCGGACACGGTCTTTGTCGGCCCAGAAGCCGAGTTCTTTGTTTTTGACGAAGCACGCTTCCATAACGACCAACATTCGGCCGGTTATACGGTCGATTCGGAGGAAGGCCATTGGAACTCGGGCCGAAAAGGCGATCCGGTAAATAGCGGCTTCCATATTCGTCCCAAAGAAGGATATGTTCCGGTCGCTCCGATGGATACGCTCGTCGATCTGCGCAATACGATGGCATCGATCCTTAACGAGGTCGGTATTTTTGTTGAATGTCATCACCACGAGGTCGCAACCGCCGGGCAGTGCGAGATCGACTTTAGGTTCTCTAATATGCTTCACACGGCCGACAATCTGATGCTGTTCAAATACGTCGTCAAGAATACCGCCCACGCCGTCGGAAAGACCGCGACATTTATGCCAAAGCCGCTCTACGGCGATAACGGTTCGGGAATGCACGTGCATCAATCGCTTTGGAAGGACGGCACACCCCTTTTTGCCGGCGATGGATACGCGGGATTGTCCGAAATGGCAAAGTTCTACATAGGCGGGCTTTTGAAACACGCTCCGGCATTGATCGGATTTGCCGCACCTACGACGAATTCTTTCAAACGTCTCGTGCCCGGCTTTGAAGCACCGGTAAACCTTGCGTACTCTGCCCGAAATCGCAGTGCTGCGGTTCGCATCCCGATGTTCTCGGCCTCGCCGAAGGCAAAACGTCTCGAATTCCGCCCGCCGGATCCGTCGTGCAATCCGTATCTCACATTCGCTGCACTCTTGATGGCAGGGCTTGACGGAATACAGAACCGCATCGATCCGGGCGAACCGCTCGACAAGGACATCTATGATCTTCCGCCCGAAGAACTCGCAAACGTGCCGTCTCTTCCCGGAAGTTTGGACGATGCTTTGAAGGCTCTCGAAGACGATCACGAGTTCCTTCTCAAGGGCGACGTCTTCTCCGAGCGGTTGATCGAACGCTGGATCCAATACAAACGCGATAACGAGATCACGCCGCTTCGCCTGAGGCCGCATCCTCTCGAATTCTCGATGTACTACGACGTTTAGATAGCTTTTGTCTCCCTTTTGCTGGAAGCGCACGATCTTTTGGTCATGCGCTTCTTTTTTGTGTGAACTTCAGCTTTACAGGAAAATGAGAAAATTCGGTATTATTGAATCGTAGAGGAAAGGCTCAAAAGGCATCGTGTTCTCGTCGATAGTCAATGAAGTATCTCAGCGTTATCTTGACCTGTATTTTACTCGGAGCTTGCGGGTCGGCACCCGAGACGAATTCAAGGACGAACTCGTCGCAAAACGGAATCGCAAACTCAAACTCCGCGCCTGGCGTTGTTTCGAACGGGAATTCGAATTCAGCTTCGGCCGGCGTGCCGACTATGGCAGGGATTCCCGCTGACCCGAACGCTTCAGCATCCGACGCCAATGTACAGCCGGCAGGTCCGGTCATGGCAGCCAACCGAGGCCGCCCGATCGTTGAAGGGCCGCCGCCTCCGCCGGGATCGAAACCTCCGACGGTCGGAGCAAGCGATAATTCGGCCGTTTCGAGCGAGATGCTGAAAGACGGTTCGATACTTGAAAGACGCGTTTTTCTGGGAAACGAGTATTTGAATACACTTGAGATCCATACAAAGGGACGCGAGCGGGCGGTTCGGCTTGTGCTAAAGAATGGGAAAAGCATAAAGCTGCCGGCAGACCAGATCAAGCAGATCGGCACGCCGTCTGCAGCGACGCTGATGGAGATGGCGGGGATAACTCCGAAACGAGCGCCGGAACGAAATTCGACCGCCGCCAAGCCGGTGAAATAGGTTCTATGGATAAACTGACGGTAATTTGTCCTTGCTGTGAATCGACGCTCACGATCGATTCGGCGACCGGTGCTATCCTTGCCCACGAGGAGAAGAAAAAGGCGACAGCGTCTTTTGACGAGCTCAAAGAAGGTCTCAGCAAGCAGAAGGAACTTCGCGACCAGCTTTTTTCTCAGGAGATGTCCTCAATGAAAGACCGCGAACGCCTGCTCGAAGAGAAGTTCAAGGAAGCGATGAAACGCGCCGGAACCGACGACGGCACTCCATATAAGAATCCGCTCGATCTCGACTGACCAGATGCCCGCAACCTTACCTTTGACCGGTCAACAGACCTTGGCGAGAGAACGCCTGATCGTTGCGCTTGATATGCCGAGTGCCGACAAAGCGCGCGAGATCGTCGATGAACTATCGGGTGAGGTTTTTGCCTTTAAGATCGGACTTCAATTATTTACGGCCGAAGGGCCTGCGTTCGTATCTGAACTTGTTGACCGAGGCGAGAAGATCTTTCTCGACCTAAAGTTTCATGACATTCCAAACACCACCGCTATGGCCGCAGTATCGGCGGCACGGCTCGGCGTTTGGATGATGAATTTTCACGCTGCCGCGGGTCGCGAAGCGCTCGAAACAGCAAGGTTCGCGGTCGAAGAGGTTTGTTCAAGCGAGACCCTCGAGCGGCCTTTGCTGATCGGCGTAACACTGCTTACGAGCAGCGGTGAGAAGCATCTGAAGGAGCTTGGATCCGACGGAACAGCCGAGGAATTTGTGCTGCGAATGGCAAACGTCGTCGCATCTGCCGGGCTCGATGGCGTGGTCGCCTCTGCCCGCGAAGCCGCGGCGATAAGATCGGCCATGGGCGATGACTTTGTGGTCGTTACGCCGGGAATTCGGCCAGAAGGCGGAACGATCGGCGACCAAAAGCGTGTGATGACCTTTAGGGACGCTCTTGACTCAGGTGCGACCTACGCCGTCGTTGGGCGTCCGATCACTGCCGAAAAGGATCGGCGGGCGGCACTGGCCGCTTTGACCGCTTAGCTTTACCGTTTAATGAAGAAACTCGCTCAGATTCGGATCTTTTTGACGCTCGGCCTTGCTGTCGGGTTTTTTGGAACCATCACCTCTGCTCAAACGACATTGACCGCCGGTTCTTTTCGCATCGGCGAACACATTTCCTATAACGTTTCGCTCGATAAATTCAAGAATGTCGCCTTTGTCGAGACGAACGTCGTTTCGCGCGGAAAGATCGCTGGTCAAGATGTCGTTGAGATCGAGGCACGCATTAAGACCGAAGGCTTTGTGAGTGCTGCGATCGTATTGATCGATGAAACCCGAACGATATATGCGGCGATCGACGACGGTCGCCCGTTGCTGATCAAACGCGTATTGGACGGCGGAGTTTCGGCGCGTCAAGTTGATATCGACAATACAAAGGCCGCAGCGGTTCCGTTCGACCTTTTTACCGCATTATTCAAGGCACGCGAGGCGAACGGAAGCGGCAGCTTTCCTTTTGCGGAAGACGGCGAAGAATCCACTATTACGTTCCTGCCGGAAGGTTCACAGAAGGTGACGACCGATCAGGGGACTTTCGAAACGACGATAGTGCGTATTTCGAGTCCGTATTTCGACTCGCGTGGATTCAAGAATGTCCGGCTCTGGCTCTCGAATACTGACGAAAAGATCCCTGTCGCGTTTGAGTTAAAGTCGCGGAATGGAATCTTCCGCGGCACGCTTGCATCATACTCGGTCGAAAAGCCGGTCGATACGAATGTGGATCCAAGGCCGACGCCAACACCGTCAGTCGTGCCGACGCCGCAGCGGCCGATCGTCCGGCCGACGCCGTCCCCAACACCATACATCCCAAACCAGCCATTGCTTCCCGAACTCAAGTTTAGGCTTGGTGAAAGATTGAATTACCAAGTAACGAACGCAGGGAGATCGGTCGGCAGTTTTTCGCTTGGTGTGCCGGAACGAAAGCTCGTCGGCGTCCAGGATACGCTGGTGCTCGAGGCCAAAGCGACAGGCGTTGACGGAGCCAACTCACCTTTCTCGCTTGGCGATGGCATGCTGGCGAATGTTAGCCCTGAAAGCTTGGGCCCGAATACATTTAACGCCCATCTGTCCAAGCAGCTGGCACCGTATTCGCAGAACGCGGCCTTTGACCAGCGGACAGGCATTGTGACCTTCGGGCCGAATAGGGCAGAAGGTCCTGTCGGCGTGCATTCGATCCTCTCGCTCATCTATGCGATGCGCTCTTTTAACCTCGTACCAAGCCGTGAAGCGTCCAATCCGGTTAACGACACACGGGTCGCAGTGTTTTGGCGAGACAAAGTGCATATCTTTTCCCTGCGTCCGTCGAGACCCGATATGATCACTCTTGGTGATAAGAAGCTCGAAGCTCAGTTGATCACCATCGTTACCGGCGATCCTGTTGTTGATCAGCTTGGATTCAAGATCTGGCTCTCGATGGGATCGGCCAGAACGCCCTTACGGTTCAGTGTCGGAAGTTACCAGGCAGATCTTGTGTCTGAATCGAATAATTTGCCGTAAGCGTCCTGAAACAAAGGAAATAGGGGAGTTTCTGCAGACTTAAGCTTTTGCAATTGAAAATCACTTTCAATTGATGTATATTTTTGTTTTGGAATGAAACGCGACCGAGAAATGACTCAGCAAACCACACTAAACGCACTTCCGATCGGAGCATCCGGCCGCGTGACCGCCGTTAAAGGCAATTCACGGATAACGCGCCGCATCCTCGAAATGGGGATCATTCCCGGCGTCCACGTCCAACTCATAAAATCAGCTCCATTCGATGACCCGATCGAGGTCAGCGTCCGCGGTTACAGCCTTGCGATGCGGCGCAGCGAAGCCGCCGCGATCGAGGTGGCTCTCTAAGAAGGCGAGCGAGGTTCGATGGCAAATTCAGCCGCCCACAGTCTCACCATTGCGCTTGCGGGCAACCCGAACGCGGGCAAAACCACCCTTTTTAATGCATTGACCGGCCTCAAGCAAAAGGTCGCAAACTATCCCGGCGTTACGGTCGAGAGAAAGACGGGCCGCTGGCAGTTGAACGGGAACGCGGCGGATCTGATCGATCTTCCGGGGCTTTACAGCCTCGATGCGACTTCGCTTGACGAACAGATCGCACGGAGCGTCATCACAGGCGAACAGAAAGGCGTAAAACGCCCGGATGTCGTCGTCGCCGTCGTTGATGCAACGAATCTCGAACGCAACCTCTACGTCGTTACGCAGCTTTTTGATTTCAAGATCCCGGTAGTCGTGGCTCTGACAATGATCGACGTGTTCGAGAAACTCGATCATCAGATCAATGTCGAGAAGCTTGCCCATATGCTCAAGACTCCGGTCGTTGCGATCAATGCGAAGACCGGTCGCGGTATAAAAGAACTCGCTCAAGAAGTTCGCAAGGCGTCGGAGCTAAGCGAAAGCAAAGCCCCGGTGTTTGATGATGCGGACGAGACCTCAGGGCCGCATGCGAAGATATTTGCGAGGTACAGTTTCATCGCAAAGGCCGTGCAGGAATCGACGCGGCACAATGACACGCCAAAGCTCCGCATATCACACAAGATCGACAAGGTCTTGACCCACAAATTCTTCGGCCTCTTGATCCTCGTCGCCGTTCTGTTGGTGGTTTTTCAGGCGATCTTTTCATGGGCGACCGTACCGATGGATCTGCTTGAGCAAGGCTTTGGCGGACTCAGCGCTCTTGTGAAAGAGAATATGCCGCCGGGCATTCTCACTGATCTGATCAGTGACGGCATCATTGCCGGCGTTGGCGGCGTTGTTGTTTTTCTGCCGCAGATCTTGCTGCTTTTTCTGTTCATTTCTCTGCTCGAAGACACTGGTTACATGGCTCGTGCGGCGTTCCTGATGGACAAGCTGATGAGCAAGGTCGGGCTTCACGGAAAAGCATTTTTGCCGCTCGTCAGCAGCTTTGCGTGTGCGATCCCCGGAATAATGGCGACGCGAACGATCGAGAATCGACGCGACCGTTTCGCGACGATAATGGTCGCACCATTCATGTCGTGTTCCGCACGCCTTCCGGTCTATACCTTGATGATCGCGGCTTTCTTTGCGGGGCAAACGGTCTTTGGATTTATTTCCGTTGCCGCGGTTCTGATGCTTGCGATGTACACGCTTGGCATCGTGGTCGCCGTCATCGTGGCATTTATCCTGAAACGCACGGTGCTAAAAGCGCCGCCGCCGCCGTTCCTTATGGAACTGCCGGACTATCGCCTGCCGAATCTCCGGACGGTGCTCCAGAATATGCTCACGAGGGCATGGCTCTTTTTGAAGCGTGCCGGTACGGTGATCCTGGCGATCTCGATCCTGCTCTGGGCGTTGATGTACTTCCCAAGAGATATTGCTCCGACGCAGTCTGCAGCAACGGAGACCGGACAAACCGTTGCGCCAAATGGTGAGCCGGCGCCCGCCGAGGACGTCGTCAAGGAAAGCGAGCAGCTCAAGCACAGTTTTGCGGGAAAACTTGGACATACGATCGAACCCGTTATCGAGCCGCTTGGGTTTGATTGGAAGATCGGCGTTGCCTTGATCGCAAGTTTTGCCGCCCGCGAAGTCCTGGTTTCGACGCTCAGCATCATCTACAATGTAGGCAAGGATGCCGACGCCGAATCGACCACGCTCGTTTCAGCGATCCGCGATGCGAAACGCGATGACGGCCGACCTGTCTGGACGCCGCTGACCGCGTTGACCCTGATGGTCTTCTTCGTTCTCGCGATGCAGTGTATGTCAACGCTTGCGGTCGTCCGACGCGAGACGAACTCGTGGCTCTGGCCGCTGTTCATGTTCGGCTATATGACGGTGATCGCGTACGCGGCGGCGTTTTTGACCTATCAAGGCGGCCGATTGTTGGGGTACGGGTGATGTGGCAGCTAATTGTCGTATTATTGATCGTTGCGGGTGCAGGCTTTCTTCTCGTTAGGCGCGGTATCGCCCAAAAGAGAGCGTTCACCGTGAGTGACGACGAGTGCGAGGCGGATTGCGGCTGCGGCGCAAGCAAGAGCCGCAAGGCTCGGTCCAAAGAAGGCTGATGGCTGACAGCAACAAATTCATTACACGCGGAGTGCGGTCGATGTTTCTTTCGACCGCGTTCTTTTTTATCGCGAATGTGTTTGTAAAAGAAGTAAGTCATCTGCCGGCGATGGAAGCCGTCTTTTTCCGCTGCACGATCGCATCGGTCCTGTGTTTGATCGGACTTCATCGCGCGAAGGCGAGCGTCATCGGTTCGAACCATTTGATCCTCGCTCTTCGCGGTATCTTCGGCACGATCGCTCTCTTCACGTTCTTTGTAACGCTTCACCAGATCCCGCTCGCGACGGCGCAAACGCTTCAATACGTTTCGCCGATCTTTAGTGCCGTGCTTGCCATAGTCATCCTTGGAGAAAAGCTTGGACGCACGCAATGGATCTTCTACGCTATCGCATTTGCAGGCGTGCTGCTTATCCAAAGGGTCGATCATCGCGTTGAACCATTTTACGTTCTGCTCGGAGTGTTTTCCGCATTTTGCTCCGGAGTGGCGTACAATCTTGTGCGTCGGATGACGGGACAGGAGCACCGTCTGACGATCGTGTTCCATTTCCAATTTATCGGTGCGATCGCAGGCTTCATTGCAGTGCTCTTCGATTGGGTACAGCCCACGGGTTGGGACTGGCTTTGGCTCCTCGGCCTTGGTGTTTTTTCGCAGCTCGGGCAGATATATTTGACCGACGCGCTGCAGCGTGAAAAAGTTGCAGGAGTCGCGATCGTCATCTATTCCGGCCTCGTTTATGCGGTCGTGGTCGGCTGGGCGATCTTTGGAGAATCGCAAAGCCTCTTTACGCTTGCCGGGATGCTGCTCGTCGTGGCCGGCGTTCTCGCAAGCGTGTTCAACAGTCGCCGGCTCGAACGCCGCATTGAAGAGGTCGAGGCGACTTCAGCCTAAGGAAGAAATGAGATTTGCCATTCTGACAATTAGCGACACACGCGCTCTTGCGAACGATCCTTCCGGTGACCGTCTTGCGGAGCTTGCCTCCGAGATTGGCGAGATCGCCTTGCGTGAATTGGTCTCTGACGATCTTGATGCGATCGCCTCGAAACTCCGCGAATATGCCGCGAACCCGGACGTCGACTGCGTTCTGACGACCGGCGGAACCGGCTTTGCTGCCCGCGATAACACGCCCGAAGCAACTCGCTCAGTGATCGACCGCGAGGCTCCCGGCATAGCCGAAGCGATGCGTCGTGAAACTGCGAAACACACACCTTTTACGATGCTTTCGCGTGCTGTGAGCGGCATTGCCGGGAAGACCTTGATCGTGAATATGCCCGGCAAGCCAAAGGCCGTGGAAGAATGTTTTGAGGTGATCCGGCCGGTTCTAAAGCACGCTGTCGAGCTTCTTCGCGGCCGGACCGAGCATTGACCCTCGCTACTTCTTCATCGACCCGGAAATGAACGCCGATGCGTCCTTGTGCAGCTTCATCAGTGACGGCACATCGATGTACATCATATGGCCTGATTCGTAGTAATCGAAGCTGATGTTCTTACGCAGGCTTGGGTCCAGGTTCATCGCCGAGACCGTATATTCGGCTGCATAGAACGGTGTCGCCATATCGTAATATGCCGCGGCGATCATGATCTTCATATACGGATTTTTCGCCATCGCCGCACGCAGTGCGCTGCTTGTGTCCGCATAGCTGTTGTCGCTCGAAAAATCCCAACGTCCGACTCCGCCGCCCAGAATGTAATACTCCATATCGGACTTGAACCCGAGGTCGCGACGCACGTAGTCATTGAATGCCGCAGTGTACGGCGGACGGATCGCGCTCATCGAAGGGTCGCGGTCTGGGCCGGCGCCCGCTGCGTCGCTGTCGATGCCGGTAAAGCGGCTGTCGAGCCGGCCGGTCGAACGGCGTTTATCGCGAAGCAATTCTTTGTTGAACTCGCCAAGCTCGACGCGGAAGTTATTGCGTTCGATAAAGTCTCGTGAAAGGCCGGTGAGCGATGCGAATTTATCTGCCAGCGCATCACGTTCCGTGGCCGTGAGACTATCGATGCGCATCATCGCCGGAAGGTACTCATTTGCCGCGAATTTACGTGCAATTTCCGCTATCTCGGCGACGGGCTTTGCCTGCAAGGCCGGTGACAGACGTTTGTGATACCACGCGGTCGTGGCGTAACTCGGCAGGATGAGCACGAGCGGCAGATCGTTATTGCTTGCGAAATCCAGCGTTTGGAAATTCATCACAGTTGAGATGAGAACGATGCCGTTCAATGCCACGCCGTGATCGAAAAGCCAATTCGAAAGCCCCGAAGCCCGCGTCGTGCCGTAGCTTTCGCCGACGAGGAAGAGCGGCGACATCCAGCGCTCGTTCTGTCCAAGATAGAGCCGAATGAATTCACCGACCGACGCGATATCTCCGCGAAGGCCAAAGAACTTCTGCCCAAATTCCTGCTTTGTCGGGCGTGAATATCCCGTCCCGACCGGATCGATGAACACGAGATCGGTATCGGCAAGCCACGTTCCCGCATTGTCCTCCATCTCGTATGGCGACGGCGGCATCATCCCGTCATCGAGCATCTTCACGCGTTTCGGGCCGAGAGCCCCGAGATGCAGCCAAACGCTCGCCGAGCCCGGGCCGCCGTTGAACGAGAACATCAGCGGGCGGTTCGCCGGCGGATTGTCGAGCGTATAAGCCATATAGAAAATATGGGCTTCGGTCTCGCCGGTCTGCGGATTCTTGATCGGCATAAAGCCGGTCGTCGTCGTGTATGTCAAGGTCTTGCCGCCCGCACGCGATGTGTGATGCGTGACGACAGGAGGCTTGTCCATCTGCGGATCGAGAAGCTTCGAATCCGACTTTTTATCATCGGAAGGTTTTGCGGCCGCAGGCGGCTGAGCGATCGCCGCCATCGATACAAGTAGGGTAAGCGCCAAGAGAAGAGCAGTTTTCATAGGTTTTATTGGTTTGCTTTGCATTATACGCGAAATCATCTAAATGGTTCAGGCCATTGGTTCGAGATTCACAGCCCGTGGTTCCCCCCACGCCAATCAGAACCGCCTGCGTCAGCGGGCGGTCAGCAGCGGTCCGTGAGCCGTCAGCAGGGAGCAGAAGTCAGAACCGCCTGCGTCAGCGGGCGGTCAGTATTGCCGCAAGCCCGCACGTTAGTAAGGGCATAACACTCAACGCCGATTCCCGCCGAATTGCCACGGCATTTATGCCGTGGAACCGTGCCCCAAAACCAACCTCGGAGGCGGCTTGCCGCATTGCAGTACGGTCGGGCTTGCCCGACCGATGAGCGTACACCGACCATTCTGGAGGCGGCTTGCCGCCGACAATCGCCTCCTTTTGTCCCAGCCAAGACGCCCCTGGGACAGCCCTTGGGACAAATAAGTGATGTGTTATCAGTCACTTACCTGATTTGTCCCAGAATTTCGCAAAAAAATATCAGACCACATTTTCCATTCTCAATTCTCCGTTTTCAGTTCTCCCGGAGGCGGCTTGCCGCCGACTTCTTCTTGGTCGCGTGCTTTGCACGCTCCGAGATCTCCTAAGGCGAGCGACGGTCGGGCGAGCCCGACCGCACTGCAATGCGGCGGAGCCGCCAGATGGTCGCCCCGAATGCCCGACTCGGAAAGCCTGATCAATCGCAAATCTCAGATCTGAAATTTGAAATTCGAGATACAAACCCTTCGATCTTTGCACGTTTCTTTTTGGCATTCTTTGCGTTTCCCAACAAGATCGTAGACGCAAAGAACGCTAAGGCACCGCAAAGTTCGCAGAGGAAGAAGCCACTTGATTCACGGGCTTGCCCCTTGGCAGTGCGGTCGGGGTTCGTTGGTCAGAGATCCCCACGTGTTGCAAAAAACGCAACCGGGCCCGACCGATGAGCGTACACCGTAAACGCAAAGAACGCGAAGGCTCCGCAAAGAACACGAAGGAAGTAGGCCACTCACCAGGATCTGCACAAAAGGTCAGAACCGGGAGCGGTTGCGACTGGCCGGGATTGTGCAGAAACTCCACAGAACGGCGAGGACCGGACAACGCGATCACCCCTGAAAAAGTTGGACAATACTGGGCAAATTGTAATATGATACCGGGCGTTGACTGGTTCAACTCCAATTTACACAGCCAGTTTCCGAAAAGGGGCATGGAGTTTCCTCAAACTCGCCCTTTTTGTCCACGTCCAATTTCGCGTCCCGATCGATATCTCGAGCGCGAACCAACATTGCGATCCGAACCGATAAGCTCGCTAACGGATCGCCGCTAAAACAAGGAGGAATAATGAGAAAAGTAACTTATTTCGCGGCCGCGGTGTTTGTTGTCGCGTTGTCGATGATCGCCGTTAGCGCTCAGGAGAAATTTTCAAAGGTCGTAACGGATGCCTCACGATGGGATCCGATAGAATTCGCAGCTCCACAAGAATGTTCTGCCACGCCGGAAGAGTGTGCCGTTAAGATGCTGACAGAATTGAAGATCGATGTCGGCTCTGAGCCTGAATTCAGTGTCTATCCGATCGGGAAGACGGATGACGGAAACGTGACCGTCGTGTTCGTCTCACGGCTCATTGAGGACGACGATCTAATAATGGGCAAGCTATTCCGATTGGAATTGGACAAGACCGACCAGGCAGATCCAACCTACCGCCTCGACGGATTGGGCGTGATGTATCAATGCATGGACGGGAAGGAAGGCTGGCGGAAAACGCCGTGCGGAACCTAGTACGCATTTCGCGATAGGATCATCCGAAGTTGAGAGGAGAACAAGCCTTTTGCCGCCAAAAGGTTCAAGGCGGTTCTCCTTTTGTTTTAATCGACGCCGCCTTCCGGCATTTCTCGCTTGTCGCTGGGAGGCTGCGAGGCTCGACAATTGATGTCCGGTTCGATAGACTTGTTTTACAAAGACGTGGTGAGTTATTGCGACTTGCGGCCACGTAAAAAAAGCGGCTAAACAGCATGGATCAAGGTCCTCAAACAAGTTTTTTTTGAGACTCTGTGCTTGTTTAAGGCACAGAGTTTTTTATTTTGAGAATGGTCTGCCGCAGGGATCTCAATGCGGCCGAGGGCGATATCGGAAATGTCAGATTTTTTACAACTTCTAAAAGAAAAGATCATCGTTTTTGACGGTGCGATGGGGACGTATCTTCAGTCGCTCGATCTGCCGATCGATGACTGGGGCGGGCCGGCGTTCGAGAACTGTTCGGAGAACTTGCTCTATACGCGGCCTGACGCGATCGAGTCGGTTCACAAGGCCTTTCTCGATATCGGCTGCGATGTCATCGAGACGAACAGCTTCGGCGGCAGCGAGGTCGTGCTGACCGAGTTCGGAATCGCGGAAAAGACCTATGATGTAAATCTGAAGGCTGCCGAGCTTGCCAAGCGGGTTGCGAGCGACTACTCGACACACGATCATCCGCGTTTTGTTGCCGGCTCGATCGGGCCGGGAACGAAGCTCCCAACGCTCGGGCATATCACGTATCGTGCGCTAAAGGACGCCTATCGCGAACAGGTCCGCGGGCTTATCGACGGCGGCAGCGATATTCTGATCGTCGAAACTTGTCAGGATCTGCTTCAGACCAAGGCGGCACTCGCGGCGATCTTTGATCACTTTGAAAAGACGCGGTCGCGCATTCCTGTGATCGCGCAGGTCACGATCGAGGTTTTCGGCACGATGCTGAACGGAACGGAGATCGGAGCAGCCTTGACCGCGCTTGAACCTTTCCCGATAGACGTTATCGGTATGAACTGCGGTACGGGACCGAAGCAGATGACGGACAGCTTCCGCCATTTGTGCGAAAATTCGCCGCTGCCGGTTTCGATTCTTCCGAATGCAGGCCTGCCTGAGGTCAAGGACGGGCAGCAGCATTACGACGAAACGCCGGAGAGCTTTGCCCAACAGGTCGAGGCTTTCGCGAAGGATTTCGGAGCGAACATCGTCGGTGGCTGCTGCGGAACCACGCCCGATCATATAAAGCTGCTGGTCGAGAGGCTCGGCAGCCTTTCGCCAAAAGAGCGAAACGCAAAGCTCGCTCCCTCGGCATCCTCGATCTATTTCCAACAGCCTTTCACGCAGGATGCCTCGTTCCTGATCGTCGGCGAACGCGTCAATGCTTCCGGTTCGAAGAAGATGCGCGACCTGCTCGATGCCGAAGATTGGGACGGCCTCGTAAATCTCGCAAAATCGCAGGAGAAAGAAGGCGCGCACATTTTGGACGTGAACGTCGATTTTGTCGGCCGCGACGGTGTTGCGGATATGCACGAGCTGGCAAGGCGGCTTGTAACGAACGTCAAGATCCCGCTGATGTTCGACTCGACCGAGTGGGAAAAGATGGAGGCGGGCCTCGAACACGCCGGCGGCAAATCGATCCTCAATTCGACGAACTATGAGGATGGCGAAGAACGTTTCATCAAGCTTCTCGAACTTGCGAAAGAATTCGGTGCGAGCATCGTGATCGGATTGATCGATGAGACGGGAATGGCCCGCACCTCAGAAGACAAGCTAAAGATCGCCCGGCGTGCTTACAAGCAGGCGACCGAGTTCGGCATCGGGGCTCACGATATTTTCTTCGATCCGCTTGCGCTCCCGATCTCGACCGGCATCGAAGAAGACCGCAAGAACGCTGCCGAGACGATCGACTCCATCAAGCAGATACGCGAGGAAATGCCGGAAGCGAACATCATTCTCGGCGTTTCGAATATCTCTTTCGGGTTGAGCCCTGCGGCAAGGATCGTGCTCAATTCGGTGTTTTTGCACGATGCGGTCGAGGCGGGGATGAATTCGGCGATCGTCAACGCGTCGAAGATATTGCCGCTGATCCGATTCAACGAGCACGAGATCGAGACCGCTCGCGACCTGATCTACGACCGCCGAAAGATCGAGGCAGATGTTTGTGTTTACGACCCGCTTGTCGAGTTCACCACGCTTTTCGAGGGCAAGACCGCGCAGTCCATCAAGCCGGACATTTCGAATCTGCCGATCGAAGAACGTCTGAAAGAGCACATCATCGAGGGCGAGAAGATCGGCCTTGAGGACGCGCTCAAGCAAGCCCTTGAGACTTACAAGCCGCTCGACATCATCAACAACATTCTTCTCGACGGAATGAAGACGGTCGGCGATCTATTTGGTTCGGGGCAAATGCAGCTGCCGTTCGTGCTGCAATCGGCCGAGGCGATGAAGGCCGCCGTGAGGTTCCTTGAGCCGTTCCTTGACCGCGTCGAAGGCATCGAAAAGGGAACGCTCGTGCTTGCGACCGTAAAGGGCGATGTTCACGACATCGGCAAGAATCTTGTCGATATCATCTTGACGAACAACGGCTACAAGGTCGTCAACCTCGGCATCAAACAGCCGATCGACGACATTTTGCGTGCTTTCGAGGAATCAAAGGCGGACGCGATCGGTATGAGCGGCCTGCTCGTAAAATCGACGCTCGTGATGCGCGACAACCTCGAGCTGATGAACACCCGGAGCATCAACGCACCGGTCATTCTAGGCGGTGCGGCACTGAATCGCCGATACGTGGATCAGGATCTGATCCCGCTTTATGACGGCGATCTTTTCTACGCCCGCGACGCTTTTGACGGGCTGCACGCGATGGACAAACTCACTTCGGGCGAGGCAGTTCAGGCGGCGGCCGCAGGTCAGGCACAGGCGACGGCAAGCGTGGCGGATGCTCCGGCGGCCGACAGCGAAGACCTTGTCGGCGAGGACGCGAAGTTGGGCGTGAACGCTGCCGAGCAGGTCCGGAAACGAGCAAGCGGTTCGACCGCGCATACGACGCGCTCCGAGATCTCGCAGGATGTGCCGATCCCGACGCCGCCGTTTTACGGGTCGAAGGTCGTTGAGATAAAAGACCTCACGAAGATCTTTGATTTTGTCAACGAGACCGCACTATTCAAAGGCCAATGGCAGTACAAACAGGGCAAGATGAAGCCCGATGAGTATGCGAAGATAATCGCCGAAGAGGTGCGTCCGCGATTTGAAGAACTAAAGGCCGATGCGATCCGGAACAAGCTTTTGGAAGCGAGGGTGGTTTACGGCTATTTTGCCTGCCAGTCAGAGGGGAACGACCTGATCATCTACAACGACGATCAGAGGACCGAGCGTCTCCGTTTCAACTTTCCGCGTCAGCCGGTCGAACAGCGAGGCGGCAAGAATCTGTGCCTCGCGGATTATTTTGCTTCGGTCGAGTCCGGCAAGATGGACGTTGTCGCCTTTGACCTGGTGACGATGGGGAGCAAGGCGAGCGAGTATTCCGCAAAGCTTTTTGCGGCGGACAACTACACTGATTATTTGCTGTTCCACGGCCTTTCGGTCGAATCGGCGGAGGCGTTTGCCGAAATGTGGCACAAGCGGATCCGCGAGGAACTCGGCATAGCCGGAAGCGACGCCCCGGAACTCGCAAAGCTTTTCCATCAAGGTTATCAAGGATCGCGATATAGCTTCGGTTATCCGGCATGCCCGGACCTTGAGGAACAGGCAAAGATCTTCGAGTTGCTTGACCCTTCGCGGATCGGTGTTGAGCTTAGCGAGGAGTTCCAACTTCACCCGGAGCAATCGACCTCAGCGATCGTCCTACATCATCCGCAGGCGAAGTACTTCAATATCGAATAACCCGCAGCTTATTTCTGCAAATAAAATTGCCGCTCGAAACCGAATGGAATCGAGCGGCGTTTTTGTCAATGTCTCGGCCGACGGAATCGGCCGAGAGCTAAACGAATTTAACGACTATCTTCCCGGGATCGGAATGTCGCTGCTAAGTCCGAAGCCGTAGGCCGTAAAGCCGGCGGTCGATCTGAGCAGGTACCACGTGCCGCTGCGATACACCGCGAGGTCGGTACGGCCGTCGCCATCATAATCACCGGGTGTCGGAATGTCGCCGAGCGATCCGAAGTGGGTCGTCGAGTTCGTTCCGGCGGCCGGGTTGTAGATGAACCAGTCGCCCGTAAGTGTTCGGAAGAGTGCGATCTCAGCCTTACCGTCGCCCGAGTAGTCCGCGATCACGGGAATGTCTGAAGAACCTCCCATGCCCGTTGCGGTCGTCGGGAAACCACCGGTTGACGGACGGTACGTGAACGAACCGGCCGAGCCGTTGTAGTAAGCGATATCGGCCTTGCCGTCGCCATCGAAATCGCCCGGAGCAGGAATCGTGCCTGCTGCGTTCGGTATCGTCGTGTAGATCAGGCCGCCGGTGCTCTTAAGAGCGTACCAACCACCATCTGAAGGACGATAGACCGCTACATCCGTCTTGCCGTCGCCATCGTAATCGGCATTGACCGGAACATCGCCCGGCAGTCCGAACGAAAGGAACGTGATGGTCGAGTTCGAGCTGTTGAAGATGTAAAAGTCCGGATTTGCGCTATTCGCATCTGCACGGAATATCGCAAAGTCGGCCTTTGCATCGCCGTCAAAGTCGCCCGGTGTCGGCACATCGGTCGAGATGCCCCAGTGTGCAACGCCGTAGCCGGCGGTTGACCGAAGCATATGCCAATTGCCGTCCGACGGACGGAATACCGAGACGTCCGACTTGCCGTCGCCGTCAAAGTCGTACTTGGCACGGACAGGAGCCGTGACCGAGAAGTTCGCGTCCGAAACATCGAAGAAGATGTTTCCGACCGCTTCGATCTTGATGCGAGCTTGCGAAGTAACGCCCATCGGGATCGTCACGTCAGCCGAGCCGTCATTCGGCGTACTTGCCAAAAGCACGGCCGGGAAGGTCTGGCCGCCATCGGTCGAAAGCGAGATCTTGACATTCGCAGCACTAACGGGAGCCGCCGTTGTATTAGCAACGTTCCATGTTACGGTCTGGACCGAACCGCCGGCGACCTGGATCGAGGTGTTCGGCGATGTTACTTTGAACGGCCCTGAAGAGTTCGTCACGGTTATCACGGAGTCCGTGTACTGAGTTTGTCCGATCGTAACGCCCGGTACGTACGGCTTGTTGTCGCGAACCGTCAGGCGGAAGTTGAGCGTACGAGAGACCGAGCTTAGAGCTTCGGTATTCGCTACGGCATCGCCGCCGGGAAGTGTAGGCGAAACAAGAAGGCCAGCGAGAACCGTGGACATCTTCGGGAAGTAGCGAGTGCCGGAGGCGGATGGCGAGAACGAGATCCAGTTCGGTCCGGTCGCTTTACCCGGAGACGCAGGGCTGCTTCCGCCGGAAGACGTCGCGTTGTCATTCTGCTCCCACTGATAGGTCAGCGAATCGCCATCCGGATCGGTGGCCGAGCCCGTCAATGCGAACGGCGTGCTGATCGGGATCGTATAGTTCGGAACTGACGAAACGACCGGCGGATGATTCTGCGTCATAGTGGTCGTGACCGGGCAGGTCTTGTTTGCAAGATTCTGCTGGATCTGTTCGATACTCGTTTCGTGGAAAGTGTCGATCGAGTGCGGGGCAACGTCGTAAGACGTGATGCCTGCGTAGCCCATGATCGTGATTCCGGAGCCCACTTCTTTGTTGCGTCCCGTACCCTCAAGCGAGAATGAGAAGGTATGATTTGCACCCATTTGGTGGCCAACCTCGTGGACGACGTAGTCGATATCAAAATTGTCGCCCTGCGGAATGCCGTCTGCCGGCGACGTGATGCCGCTGCCTTTCTGGCCATCGACACAAACGCAGCCGATGCAGCCAGCGTTTCCGCCGCCGCCCGATGCTCCGAACATATGGCCGATATCGTAGTTGGCTTCACCGATATTTGCGGTCAAGGTCGCCTGGAGTTCGCCATTCCAATTGTCGAGATTCGAATAAGGATCCGTGGCAGGGTTGTAGTAAATGACGTTTGTTGTGGCGTCGATCAAATTCAGATGGACGGCGAGGTCCTTTTCATAGACACCGTTCGCACGTGTGAGCGTTGCGTTGAACGCAGCTAGGACGAGAGCGACCTGGCTTGCGCTCGTCGCACCGAAATAGTTCGCGTATTCACCGTTGCAGGATTGTGCAAGCCGCATCGTCTTGATCTGGCCAGCATTGCTGTCGGGCCTCGAAGCGACATCGCCGTTCAAGCGATAGCTGTCGCGAATGCCCGTCAAAAATCCGACGTCGCCCGTCGTACAACGCCAGGGCGACCCGTTCTCCTCGCTCGCGCGACGGAAGACCGAATAGACCTTATGATCGGCGGAGAAGGGCTCGATGAATTCGTTGTGGGCATCGGAGCGGAATACTACCGTCTGAATGCCTTCAGGCGAGATGCTGAGCTTCAGCGTCGAGAATCGATCGGTGAGGCCGCGTCCCGAATATGCGCGGATCTCGGGAAAGCGAGCCTGAAGCGACGGTTCGAAGTTCGAATCTTCATAGACCTCGAATCGTTCCATATCGCCATCGGCGTTTGGGATCGAGATCACTACGGATTCACCGTTCGTACGGCCTGTGATCGAGAAAAGTTTTTCCCTCAACGGTTCGATGTTGAGGTTGAAAAGGCGAAAGTCTGTCGGGTAAGACGGTCTCAAGACGGCTCTGTCCGTCGTGATCGTCGAGCGATCTTGCTGATTCTCGGTCCATACCAGCTGTTGTGCCGAGGCTCCGATCACAAGGAACGCTAGAATCAACGAGAGAGACAGAACGCCGCGAAACATCCGATGCGTGTTCATATAATTATGCTCCTATTTTTGGTGCCATTCGACATTTCGGGGCGTTTCGTCGGGGACGAATAGACGCGATACTCGAATGGAAACTCCCAGCTTATTGAATTTAAATGAGAACGAGATAGTGTATCCCACAAACCGAACGAAAACAATAACGCCGATCAAGCGGAACCACGATTCGCTGCTCTTTTCGTTCGGGATGTCCGTAATGATAAACTTATCGTCTTGCGTCCTGCAATGTCTGAAAACAGCCTCAAAAAAGCAGAAATACGCAGCCTCGAACCGCTTGTTCCCGCGGTTGAGGAGCTGGATGTGCTAGCTTCGACCGAGCGCTGGGGTTTTTGGCTTGCGCACCGGATGAACCAGGGCCGCTGGAAACGCTTGATGACGTTCTTTCAGCGTCATATCGGCTCACTCTGGATCTACCTTGCGACCTACAACCTGATGGAAGTTCAAGGCCTTGAGAATTTTGAGGCGGCCGATCCCGACCGTCCGGTGCTTCTTGTTGCGAATCATCGCTCGTTCTTCGATATGTACACGGTGTCGAGCATTCTTTTTCGCAGAACACATCGGCCGCTGCAACTATACTTTCCGGTCCGTGCGAAGTTCTTTTATGACCGTCTGAGCGGCTGGATGGTAAATTTCGTGATGGGCTGGTTCTCGATGTATCCGCCGTTCTTTCGTGAGGCGGGCGAGGTCGAGAAACGCGAGTTCGACAAGTATTCGCTTCGACGGCTTGTCCAACTGTGCTCGCAAGATGGCCCGAATGTGATCGGTTTTCACCCCGAAGGGAAGCGGAATCTCCGAGGCGGACCATACGACTTTCTGCCTGCACAGCCGGGCGTCGGCAAGGTGATCTATTCAGCTCGGCCTCAGGTCGTGCCGGTCTTTATCGCGGGCCTTGGCAATGATCTTCCAAAGCAGATCCTCGGGAATTGGCGGGGCGGCGAGAAAGTGCGCATCTTGTTCGGCGAACCGATCGATCTCTCTGAGTTTTATCAAAAAGCAGACAAACTTAGAACGCACAAAGAGATCGCAGACCATTTGATGGAAAAGATCGCGGAATTGGGCGAGCAGGATCGTTCGGAACGCGAGAGGCGGAGCGACCTTAGCGAACGAGTGAAGGTTTGATCAGTTAGTCTTGGCGGCCGTCGGATTTGAGACGTTTGCTGCGGCGGTCGCTGAGTTTGCGTTCGGTTCTTTGGCGGAATCGGGCGAGACCCATCCGGCACTTTCGAGAAGCGTGATCGCAAATCTCACGGGGACGGCCATATTCGCCGCCGTATTCTCGGTAAACACACCAAAATTCACGCCGATCACCTCACCGCTCTGCCCGAAGAGCGGCGCACCGGAGCCGCCTTCTGCCGTGCGTGCGTCGTGCACGATCCGTTTGGAATCGAGATCGGTGATAGAACCCTGTGTGGTCAAAGGCACGATCTTTTGCGATTGGGCAAGGAAGTTGATCAGATCTTGCCGCGAGTTGCCGAATCGCTGATTGATCGACCGGGCCTCGGCATCATCGACCATCGCAAGCAGACGATCTGGGCCATTCGGATAACCCATAGTTACGACCGTCTTTCCGATCTCGACCGAGGCCGTGTCCGTATCGAGCGGAACGGTTGGCAGGTCGTCAGGAACGGTCGCCGGATCGATAAACCCGATCGCAAGGTCCTCGCGGCCGCCGACGCTCTTTACCGTCAGCGGAAAAGGCTGCGGGTGATCCGGGAAGTAAATGACGAGCTTTTTGACGCGTGCACGGGCATTTCCGGCGGCCATCATCTGCTTGACGCCGTCGTCCTCTTCCCACGGCCGGACGACGTGGCGATTCGTAACGATGTAGCCCTGCCCAACGTAAAAGCACGTGCCGATAAAATCATATTCGACGGTCGGCCCGTTGCCGTCGGTCGTAACACCGACCTGAGGCCGCGACGGCATCGAATCGGGATTTTCCGGAGCCTGCGGCTCATAAGGGCTGCGATAAAGCGACGGATCGGCGTAGCGAAGTACTTTGCCCGTACGCTTGTCAACGAGGTCATAGACCCCGACGATCAGGCCGATCGAATTACCGTACGCAACACGAAGGTTCGGCGCAAGCGACACGGTCTTGATGATGTCCTTGTTGCTCTTATCAAGCTCGCCAAGCTGGTTGCTCGCCTGGCCAAGTTTTTCCTCCAGATTCTTGATCGTTTCGCTCTGTATTTTTGCCTGTTCGCGTGCTTCCCGCAGCTCGCGGTTTACGGCGTATCCAATGTAAAGAATGCCGGTCAGGAAAGCGACCGCGATCACGAGCGTGATGAGCTTGGTCGTCCATGAGATCTCGCGTGCAAGCTCACGTGTGAATTCGCGAAGGAACGCCTTTGCGTCATCCCGCTTTGCCGAACCGTAAGACTCGATCGCGGCGTCCTCAATGAACTGCGAGATGTGCGGCTGCTCGCGATTCGTGGTGATGAGGGCCGACTTTGCCTCGAGCGAAAAAAAGCCGAAGGAGATGCTGTTCTCAGGGGCCGCAATGATATCCCCGTCCGTTATGGGAACATAACGTCGCAGGGGTTTGTCGTTTATTTGAAAGGCGAGGTCCTGGGCAAAATTCGCGACACGAAAAGTGCCGTCCGAACTGTCAAGCTCCAGCCAGACGTCAAGGTCGCGTATGGACGACGTGTGGATCTGGATGTCACAGGTAGAGTCCGAGCCGATCCGAATTCGCTCTTGTGCGAAGAATTCGGTTCGCTTCTCAAGGCCGACTGTGACGTGGATGATAATGCCGGGTGCCATTCGTAAGCGTGAAAACGTGCGATATGCGCTTTAGGTGAGATTCTACCACACGGACATGCAAGATGCCCTAGCAAAATCTTCTTGCAAAGGCCGACTTTGTCGTGTTGCCGCCGGTTCTGTTAGCCTTTTAATAGATATGGGAAAGCCGAAGTTCATTACCGACCGCGAAGAGCTGGAAAAGCTCGCTCCAATGCTCAAAGCGCCGATAAAGCGGCAGGTTTTTGTCTGTACAGGGAAATCGTGCTCAAAGGTCGGCGGCGAGGAAGTTCTTTCTGAATTCGCCCGCATCCTCGAAGAGAAAGGCATACGGCAAGGCAAAGAAAAGAAGGGCCGCAACCCAATGGGCGAGGTCCTACTCACGCAATGCGGCTCGATCGGCTTCTGCTCGATCGGCGTCGCCGTAATGGTCCACCCCGACGGCATCCTCTACGGCCAGGTCCAACCCGAAGACGTCCCCGAGATCATCGAGGAGCACTTGGAGAAGGGAGAGGTTGTTGAGAGATTGGCGTTGATGAACCTGTCAGAACCGCCTGCGTAAGCGGGTGGCCGTTCGATGATAAAGAAAACGAGTAAATAATATATGAAGGAAATTGCAGAATTTCTTGCCGCCATTGTAGGGCTATGCTGGGTCGGACTCGCCGGTTACATCGTCTATCGATTCGGCCCTGGAATCGATAGAATCTTGACCTCGGTACAGAAGGGAAAGTTCTTCGGACAAGAATTCGAGCTTGGCGAGCAATTAGACAACCTAGAGAGGCAGGCGGAAGAAGCGGCCGAAACAAGTGCCGAATCAAGTCCGGCTGATTGTCAGTTGACCGCCTTGCCCGAAGGCGCAATCGATAATTTAGAATCGACAGCGAGTGATGGAATCGCAGGGATTTTGGAAACGGCGATAGACAACCCGAAGATTGCTCTACTGATGCTGGCGAACTTGATTGAAGAAGAACTACGAGAGATTTTCTTTAGCACAGCGATTGTTAGCAGAGCAAAGAGATTCTCATGGTCCAGCGCCATTAGTGAACTAACGCAACGGCATCTCCTTACGCCAGCCACTGGTGCAGCCTTACAGATGTTCACGGCAGTTCGCAACTCAATGGTTCACAAGATTGCCGATGTCCATGACAACGAAGTTAGTAGGGTGATTGATTCAGGACTGAAAATCCTAACCACTCTTCGAGCGATACCTCGCGGTCGATATTTCGTTCACCAGGCGAATTTAACAGTTTATGGAGACCCGGAATGCCGGGAGCCCTATTTTGGAATTACAGGTGTGATGATTGAGTCGCGATCCGGAGGCGAAAGGACGGTAGTGGGCGTCTATCCAACTACGCTTGACCATTTTGTTGCAGGAAAACAAGTTGCTTGGGAATGGAAAGGTGGGACAATTCATTCAAGGGCTTACTTCGTCGATCCAGAAACAGACGAAAGGCGCGAGGCGTGGACAGAGTCCCTTGAGTTTGTAGGTAGAAATTTTGAGGAGACTTGATCATCCTCGCATCGCGGTTAGGATCTCGTCCACCACCTTCTTCGCGTTGCCGAAGAGCATAACAAAAAACTCCCCTCCTTACGAAGGAGGGGTGGCAGCCGGTTCGGCTGACCGGGTGGTTCTCTGTTTCCAACCGAAGTTGCTGCGAATAACGGCGAGTACCCAGTCAGCATCTTCAAATACGGACTTATTCTCGAAACGAATTACTAGAATCCCATGCGACTCGGCAAATTGTCTTTTGCTAAGATCGTTCAGCTTCGGATGCTCGAGGAAATGCGGCTGGCCGTCCAATTCGACCGCTAGTTTCTCGGCTGGGCAGTAAAAATCGAAAATATATTTTCCGATGCTGTGCTGGCGGCGAAATTTGCGGCCGTCAAGTTTAGAGTTCTTTACCAGATTCCAAAACGCGGCTTCCGCAGGCGTCAGACTCTTGCGTAACTTGCTGCGATATTTTGCGACTGAAGGCAGCGAGTGAACATCGGTTTTACTCCTTCTGAAAGTCATTTCTCGATAACGTAGAGAACCACCCCGGCCTAAAGGCCACCCCTCCTTCGTAAGGAGGGGAGTTCGTTCTCATTTCCGCATCATCCGCGCATCGCGGTTAGGATCTCGTCCACGACCTTCTTGGCGTCGCCGAAGAGCATCAACGTGTTGTCTTTATAGAAGAGCGGATTATCGACGCCGGCGTAGCCCGATGCCATGGAGCGTTTCATCACGATGGTGTCGCGGGCCTCCCAGACGTGGAGAACGGGCATACCGGCGATCGGCGACGCCGGGTCGTCCATCGCTGAAGGGTTGACGATGTCATTTGCTCCGATCACCCAGGCGACATCGGTCGAGGCAAATTCGTCGTTGATCTCGTCCATCTCGAAGACGATATCGTATGGGATATTCGCTTCGGCAAGCAGGACGTTCATATGGCCCGGCAGGCGTCCGGCGACCGGATGGATCGCGAACTTCACCTCGACGCCGCCTTCTTTCAGGATCTTAACGACCTCTGCGAGCGAATGCTGTGCCTGCGCGACCGCAAGTCCGTAACCGGGAACGATGATGACCTTCTTCGACTGCTGGAGCATGTCGGCGGCGGTCGTTGAATCGACTGAGCGAACCTCACCTGCGGGTGCAGAACCGCCCGCGGACGGTGCGCCGCCTTCGGTGCCGAATCCGCCGAGCATGACGCTCACGAAAGAGCGGTTCATTCCCTTGCACATAATGTAGCTGAGAATGGCGCCGCTTGAACCGACGAGTGCCCCGGTGATGATGAGCAGGTCGTTCGAGAGCATGAATCCTGCGGCTGCGGCGGCCCATCCCGAATAGCTATTGAGCATCGAGACGACGACCGGCATATCCGCACCGCCGATCGCCATAATGAAATGTACGCCGAGGATGCCCGTCAGGATCGTTGCCGCAAGCAGAGGCCACTGGCCGGAGTGCGCGTCGGGCGACATAAAGAACGCAACGCCGAGCCCGATCGTGATCAACAGCATAATGATATTGATCAAGTGTCTGCCGGGGATCATCAACGGCTTGCCGCTAAGCGAACCTCGCAATTTTAGGAATGCGATGACCGAGCCCGTAAATGTGACCGATCCTATACAAACGCCGATGAATATCTCGGCGGTGTGAAGATGCGATTCTCCGGCTGACATCGGCTGATGCGGGCCGAGATACGTCGCAAAACCGACGAGCACCGCTGCGAGGCCCACAAAACTGTGCAGGATCGCGACAAGCTCCGGCATCGAGGTCATCTGTACGCGGCTCGCCAAGATCGCTCCGATAACGAGTCCCGGCACTAACGCCGCGATCAAGACCGGCAGTCCGCCGACGCTCATCGCCGCACCGGTCGCGACCAACGCGATCACCATCCCGATGATCCCGTACCAATTCCCCCGCCGAGCCGTCTCCTGCCGGCTCAATCCGCCAAGGCTCAAAATAAACAACGCACTCGCGGCGATGTATGCGATTGTGATAAGGCTTTGTTGCATTAAATCCTTTACGTTCGATTGCGGGTTTTCCGCGTTTTCGCGGTCATAGCCCTGTCGTTCACGACGGGGGTTAGGGTATCGAATAAATCCAAATAGGGCGGTATACCGTCCTTATTCCGTTTCGGCTTTAACCATTCACCACCGGCGGCTAGAGTCTCGTTTTTGGTAAGCCCGTTAAAACGGGCTACGGAAATTTTTTCTACCTTCCCACCCCGCCGTGAACGGCAGGGCTACGACCGGATTCGGCGGGTTCGTATCAGGTCTTGTGGCTTCGCGAGCCATTTGTCGGTTCGTGAGGCACTTTCACGCCTTCGTGAGCGACTTTTCAGGTTCGTGAGCCATTTTATCGGCTTCGTGACCGACTTTCATCACTTCGCGCGGCACTTTCAAGCCTTCGTCAGCGATTTGTTGTAACCCGTATTGGGTCCAAAGGCTATTGCTGCGATCTTACCCTCTCAATTCGAACCAACTCAGAGGTAGCGAAGTCATTGGCACATCCCGCACCGGCTCCTCCGGACAAACACAATTTAGACCTATCTTTACCAACCCGAAACGCCCATAGGCTTCCGGAATATGTGCATTCAGGATTGCCGTGCCCGAACAGAATTTGAAAAGTGTTTGGCTCCGCACCTTCCCACTCTTTGAAGAAAAAAACGTCCTCATCTTGCGGTGCATTTAGCAATTGAAACTCAACTTTCCTGATCTTGGGTAACCAACTGGAATCGATCGTGACAGCAAAGGTTGACGACCTCGGTTGCCGCATATAGATTTTGTTTGCAAGCATGACCGTCTTTTTCTTCGTAACGGGTTTAAACTGAAAAATCAAAACTCTGCGAATAACGTCCCGCAAAACTACTTCTGGAACTTCCGCGAACTTGCTCGTTTCATTGTCATTGTCCTGCCCGACAGCTAGTGTCGTCAACGCCAATACCATGACCGAAAGGAGGAAAAATCGTCGCCACATACAACTTAGTCTCTCGTCTTACTTCCTAAACATCCCCAACATTCGGTTTGTGACCAGGAAGCCGCCGGCTATGTTGATGGCGGCGATGAGGACGGCGATGGCGCCGAGGATGACGGTCAGATTTAGGGAGCCGAGGCCCGAGCCGCTGCCGGTGAAAAGATCTCCGGTCAACTGGAGCATTCCGCCGACGAGGATGATTCCGCTGATGGCGTTGGTTACGCTCATTAAGGGCGTGTGGAGCGCCGGTTTTACGTTCCAGACGACTTGGAATCCGATGAAGATCGCGAGAATAAAGACGGTCAAGTGGCCAAGAAAATCACCGCCTTCGGTTGCCGCTTTTGGCGGCAGTATGAACGCGAGGCCGAGCATTATCAGACCGACAACGAGGAGCAGCCAGGGGCTGACGCCGTTGCCTTCATCGTGTCCATGGCCATTAGGCTTTGCTGCCGCGACGGCGTGCGAACTCTTCGTCGGCACTCCCGGTTCAGGCGGTGCGGGCGGAGTCGGCCTTGGCGGCGGCGGCCACATCATTTTGCCTTCGTGCAGGACGATCGCCCCGCGGACGACCTCGTCTTCTAGGTCGATGTGGATCTTCGCTTCCGTTGACGCTGCCGGATCAGGCACGCTCGCTCCTGATTGTGCCTCCGCCTTTGTCAGATCAGCAATAAGGGCGACGATACACGCTCCATACAACTGCGAAGCCATCGACGCCATTCGCGAAGGAAGATCGGTGTAGCCGATGATGGTTACGCCTTTGTGGCTTACGACCTTGCCGGGCTGTGTAAGTGCGCAGTTGCCGCCTTGTTCGGCAGCGAGATCGACGATCACAGAGCCGGGTTTCATCGATTCGACCATTCCGGTCGTAATGAGTTTCGGCGCAGGCTTCCCTGGAATGAGGGCGGTCGTGATGATTATATCGACCTGCATCGCCTGTTGTGCAAAAAGGGCCATCTCCGCTTTTAGAAATGCGTCAGACATCTCTTTCGCATATCCGCCCTTGCCCTCGCCTTCTTCCTTGACGTCGAGCTCGAGGAATTCTGCACCCATCGAGGCGACCTGGTCTTTTGTCGCCGAACGCGGATCGAATGCGCGTACGATCGCACCCAAACCCTTTGCCGCACCGATCGCCGAAAGCCCTGCGACACCGGCACCAATAACCAGCACTTTTGCAGGATCGATCTTTCCTGCGGCAGTGATCTGTCCAGTAAAGAATCGCGGAAAATGAGCTGCAGCTTCGATAACAGCACGATAACCCGCGATATTGGCCATCGCCGACAGCGTGTCCATCTTCTGTGCACGAGTGATGCGCGGGATCGAGTCCATCGCAAAGACCGTTGCCTTTCGCTTGGCCATCCGCTCGATAACGTCTTTGTGTTGGCCGGGCCAAATGAAGCCGATCAAAGTGGCACCTTTTTTGAGAAGGTCGGCTTCGTGGACGTGCAAGTTTTCGTTCGTCTCGGGCGGCCGAACTTTGAGGACGATATCGGCGGCTCCCCAAAGATCATTCGTGTCCGGGATTATCTCAGCTCCAGCTTCCTGATATTCCGCATCGGCGACATTGATGCCTTCGCCCGCTCCGCTCTCAACTGCAACGTCATAGCCAAGCTTCTTGAGCTTGATCACCGTCTCCGGAGTCGCCGAAACTCGCTTCTCGCCAGCGTTTATTTCTTTTGGGATACCGATCTTGGTCATATTTGTAGAAAGTATATCTCGTTACGCAAATTTGCGCACAAACGCCGACGCACAAAGACACTTAGATCGTAGATCTTTGCACCTTTACAGATCGCCTTCAGCGAGTCAGACGTCTATAGAGAAGCGTTTCGCCGAAACGTGTTTCTTCGGTGTAGTTTTGGGCGATAAAGTCGGCAAACTCCGGAAAGTCCGTCAGATCGACGTGCTCGCCTAGGATCATTTCGGACTGAGGCGAAACCACGACATATGCCGGCGGATCGGAACGTACCGCAGACAGAAATTCCTCACGGAGTTGCTTTTGCTGCGGCGTGCCTTTGCCCATGATGAGCGGCATGCTATAGCCGAAGCGGGATACGGCATCTCTTCCGCTCTCGAAAATGATCGAAGCATCCCAACCCCATATCGAGATCTTGTCGCCCGGTGCTGTATGTTCACGGATATATTTGGCTGCGAGGCGGGCGTCTCCGGCACCTGCGAAAGCGGCATAGTAGTTCGGTGTGTCGATCAAGCCTAAGACGTGAGCTGTCCAGCGAGCCGCATCAAGTGTCGGGCGAACCGCGGCAAGTCCGATCACGAGAACAAGAAAGGTCAGCACGATCGGCCGCATCAGGCCTCTTCCAGGCGAAGAGCTTTCCTGACGTTCGTTTCGGATCGTTGCAAATAGTGCGGTGAAACCCTTTGTTCCCAGCAAGACCATTGGAGGGATGATGATCGCCCAGTGATACTCAAAAAAACGGCCTTGGAGGACGACGCAAAAAACGGCGATAAAAACCCAAGCTAACAACACGCTGAATGTTCGTGAACATTCGTGCCGCCGCGAAATCGCTCCAACAACTATGACCGGCCACGCAACAGAAACCAACATTCCACTTTCAGCGAACCGAATTAGACCTACCGCACGCGAAAATGCTTTTGGACTCGCGGCGGATGCATAAATCTGCATCGGATAGACGAGCCATGTGTCAACAAAAACCTGCAATGCACCGTTGTGAGCGAACCAACCCAATGCAATAGCGAACGGCGCGATCAGGCCAACCATTGTCGAAGTTCCAGCAGCAAAAAGGCGCAAAATGTCCGTTCGATATCGAAAGACGGCATCGATAGCGACGGCAATTGCGAAGAGGCCGTAGATCGGCTTTATCAGGACCGCAAGACCGATGGCAAACCCGGAAAGGAGATAGCGGGAAGGAGGGGGAGCATCCTGAGAGATCAAGAGCGATCCGATCGCAAAGAGTGCGAGCATCGAAGCCCAGCCGTCAGGCTGTGCGGTGTGCCAAAAGCCCTGCGAAGCATACCAAAGTACGAAAATTACAGCTGCCCAGAGACCGGTCTTCGGGCCGGAAAGTTTGGAGGCAAGCTTGGCAATATAGAAAGCGGCGAACGAGAGGAAGATCAGATCGGCCAGGCGAATCGCTAAGGTGTTCTTCCCGAAGAATAGTTGGGCGGCACCATAGACATAGTAGGTGAGTGGCCCCTTAATATCCCACGCGTCTCGATAAGGAAGGCCGCCATCAACTATCGTATTGCCGACCCACGCGAATATTCCCTGATCCCAGCCGAACGGAAAGCTCAAGGACGCTAACGCCCAAACTATTGCGAGAGCCAGAATGGCATAGAGGATCGGTTTCTGAGGATTCACCATCTGCGGCTGCTTTTCGAGAAATTAAATTGTAGGAGCTTTGTCGTGAGTTACATCGTTTGTTGTTGGACTTTTACGCCAGCAAGGCATTGCCCGCCCAGACGTATATGGCACAGAGTATCGCTTCACCGAGCAAAATGGCAAGAAAAAACTTCCAGTATTCGAGCCGCACGATACCGGCGACGTAGCAAACGGCATCGGTCGGGGCGAGAGGGAAGAACGCCCAGGCTGCGACGAACGCAAGTCCCCACGGAGTTTCCATTCGGTGTTTTAGCGAATGGACGAGATCGGGTTTTCGTTTCTCGAAGAAGTCGTCAAAGCCGAGAGCCTCCGAAAAGAAGTAGATCATCGTTGAAGATAGAGCGATCCCGATGAGTGAGACAGAGAAAACTGCAACCGGTTCGGTGGGGAAGAGTATCGTCCCGGCGATGACTAGCGGTGTGCTCGGAAGCAGCGTCAGCCCTCTTAGGATGGAGATCAGAATGTACGCGATCCAGATGTTGCCGGCGTTTGCTTTTAGAAAGGCCGCAATGTTCTCAGCAGAGAAAGCCGCAGGGTTCGCCAGGTAAAAGATAAGGGCGGCGAGGATGATCGCCGCCCATAAGAATATAAGGCTCGCCCGAATGACTTTTGAGATACCGGAGATCGTGGCCATTCGTTTGCCGAGCTTTACGACCTGCTAGGCAGACTTTCCTGCTGCTTCCATATCCGGGCGCCAACGCAGAACGGGTTTGCGCGCTGCCGCGGCTTCGTCGAGGCGGCCGATTCGTGTGGAATGTGGAGCGTTCTTTACGAGCTCGGGATCTTCGCGGGCCTCGCGGTCGATGTCGATCATCGCTTCGGCGAATGCGTCGAGATCCGCACGGCCTACTGACTCTGTCGGCTCGATCAGCATGGCACCTTCGACAACGAGCGGGAAGTAAACGGTCATCGGATGGAAACCGTAATCGATAAGGCGTTTTGCGATATCGAGCGTAACGACGCCGTTCTTTGCCTGATTCTTATGCGAGAAGATCGCCTCGTGCATTCCATCGGATGGGAACGGTTTTTCGAACGTGCCTTCAAGCTTGTGGCCGAGATAGCGAGCATTCAGGACGGCAGCTTCGGTCGCCTCTTTGAGGCCGTCGTTCCCATGGGTGTAAATGTACGAAAGAGCACGCACCATCATCCCGAAGTTGCCGTAAAAAGCTTTGACGCGGCCGATCGTTGCGGGTGCGTCGTTGTTTAGGACGAATGTGCCGTCCGAGTTCTTCTCAATACGCGGAACCGGAAGATATTTTGCGAGCTCTGCGGTGCAGCAGCATGGGCCGCAGCCCGGGCCGCCGCCGCCGTGAGGTGTAGAGAATGTCTTGTGCAAGTTAAGGTGGATCACGTCAACGCCCATATCGCCTGGGCGTGCAACACCGACAAGGGCGTTCATATTTGCCCCATCCATATAGACGAGACCGCCTGCGTTGTGAACTGTTTCGCAGATCTCTTTGATATTACGCTCGAAGATGCCGACAGTGTTCGGGTTTGTGAACATCACGCCCGCGACGCCGCCTTCGGAGCAAAGCTCGCGAAGATGATCCATATCCGTGATGCCGTCGGCGGTCGAGCGGATGGTCTTGACGGTAAAGCCGGCTAGTGCCGCCGACGCCGGGTTTGTGCCGTGTGCAGAATCGGGAATGAGCATAACACGGCGTTCTTTTGATGCCTCGCCGTCGCGTTCGTCGAGGAATGCACGAATGAGCATCACGCCGGTCATCTCGCCCTGGGCACCGGCGGCAGGCTGCAGCGAAACACCCGGCAGGCCTGTGATCTCGGCTAGGGCTTCCTGGAGGCGATAGATGAGTTCGAGAGCTCCCTGCGATTCTTCGCCCGGGGCAAGCGGATGAAGACCGGCGAATCCCGAGATCCTTGCGACTTTCTCATTGAGCCGCGAGTTGTATTTCATCGTGCAGGAACCGAGCGGATAAAGGCCGAGATCGATCGAGTAATTCCACGTGGACATACGCGTGAAATGGCGAACGACGTCAACCTCCGAAACCTCGGGGACGTCCGCCAGATCGTCGTCGCGGCGAAAGGCTGCCGGAATAAGTTCATCGATATTCGCGGCCTCGACATCGAGTTTCGGCAAACGATAGCCAATTCGGCCGGTCTGCGAACGCTCGAAGATCAGGGCCTCGTTCTGCGACGGATGCTGTGTAACTTTCTTAATGCTCATAAATCGATAATCTCTATTTTGTCGTGCACTTGTTGCCGGCGAAGGCGATCTCACAAAAATTTACGTAGTAGGTAATCCCTTCTTTGCGACGTTGCTGACCGCTTCACAAAAGCGGTCAAGTTCCCATAGCGTTGTATAAACATTCGGCGTTATGCGAATGCCGGAAAATTCCGGATGAACGATCGGTGTCGTGAAAATATGATGCTTGTCCATCAAGTAACCGCCGAGCTTTACGGGATCGACGCCCTCGATCTTAAAGTTCGCGATCGCGCAGGATTGTGCCGGATCGAACGAAGTGTTAAATCCGACCTTCGGGATCGCCTTAAGATTATTCATCCAATAACGCGAAAGGTATCTTAAGCGTTCTTCTTTGCGTTTGCCGCCGATGGCGTTGTGGAAAAGAACCGCTTCGCCGATAGCCAGCCGCATTGCCGCCGAGTGCGTGCCGATCTCCTCGAATTTGCGGATATCGTTCTTGTTCTTATCCTCGCTCGCCATCAAGGCCCAGATCTTCGAGATCTTGTCTTTCTTCACATAGAGCATTCCCGTACCCTTCGGTGCGTAAGTCCATTTGTGAAGCGAGGTGC
The DNA here is from genome assembly GCA_019694355.1 of Pyrinomonadaceae bacterium. GTDB lineage: Bacteria > Acidobacteriota > Blastocatellia > Pyrinomonadales > Pyrinomonadaceae > OLB17. Next base: position 336,371 of record JAIBCB010000001.1, read on the forward strand.
CGAAATAATCGCAGCCAAGATCAGCTTGTTTGAAATCGATCTGTGCGAACGAATGGGCTCCATCGACGATCGTCTCGATGCGGCGTGCACGTGCCATTTCGCAAACGCGTTTCACGGGCGTGATCTGGCCGGTAAGGTTGATCTGGTGCGAGATCAGTATGAGGCGCGTACGCGGCTTGATCGCTCGTTCATAAGCCGCGGCAATGTCGTTGACGTCAGTCGGAGCTATGGGGACTTGGACAAGCTTTAGCTTTAGTCCCTCGCGGAGTTCACGCTGACGGAGCGTCGTCAGCATACGCGGATAATCCTGCGTATTTGCGATGATCTCGTCGCCGGACTTCAGATCCATGCCCATCAAAAGGATCTCAAGCGATTCGGAGGCATTTCGCGTGATCGCGATCTCTTCCGACGAGCAGCCGAACATTTCCGCAAGACCGGTTCGTATCGTCTCGGACTGCGGCTCAAGGATGCGCCACATCGTGTACGCAGTCGCGTCTTCCTGCTGCCACGTATAGCGGACGAACGCCTCGGTTACGATCCGAGGACTCGGGCTGACACCGCCGTTATTCAGATTGATGATCCCGCGCGTCACCGAAAAAGCCTGCTGGATAGTTGCCCAATAATCCTCGTCCGCTGCGACCTCAAGCGGCGACAGATGATCGACCGCTTTTCCCGCGGCGGTTATATTTTCAAAGAGCGAGGCGACCGTCACCGACGACAACACCGCAAGGCCAAGGCCTTTGCCTGCAGAGCTTAAGAATTTTCGTCGATCAATGTCCATACGACCTCAGAATCTGTTCTTAACACCTTTCTTAACAACAAGCTGCCGAAAGTATGCCACGTTTGATTTATCTGCGACCTTCTTTTCCCGATCCTCCTTGATTTCTTCGGGTGTGAACTGAGTAACGTAACAGGGCATGATCTCGAGGGCCCTATCTTCAAGGGCCTGTGAGTACTCGATCTTTACGTTCATGTATTTCTCATGAACATAGCCAAGATCGGATGCCTCACCTAGAGCCTTGGGCCAGGCAACGTAATACAGCGGATATTTATCAACCCATCCTTCCTGGATCAGAAGCTCCGTAACGGCCGCGCCCGTTACGATATGTTCCGAGTGCGAGGTATCGCCATCGGGACCGAAAGTTATAATGAATTCCGGATCGAGTTCGGATACCTTCTCCTTCAATAACTTAAGTAACCGCTTATGCTCAGCGAAATACTTTCCAACGCCGATCAGTGTGTCGAGTCGCTCGATGCCGAGGTAGATCGGTTCCTCGACCCCTAATTTCTGCGCTGCACAGCGGCTTTCCTCTTTTCTCAGCCTAACAAGTTCATCACCGGGCGGAAGTTTTGTGATCCTAGTCCCGTATTTACCATCCGTTGCGATGACTACCTGAACCTTGTAGCCAAGTTCCGAATACTTTAAGAGCACCTCTGCAACAACTGTCTCGTCATCGGAATGCGGAAAGATCGCAAGAAGCGTTTTCTTTTGTCCAGAAGCCGAAAAGGCCGCAAACAGGATCAGAAAAGGCAGTAGCTTTCTCATAAAAGGGCCGCGACCAATTTATCGATATTCGCCTTAGAACTCGTCTCCGTCACACAAACCAGGAACTCGTTGTCACGGCCTGAATAATACTTCGACAACGCAAGGCCACCGATGACACCTGCTTCTCGAACCGACTCAAGAACTTCGGTCGCAGGTTTTGGCCCACGGACGACGAATTCGTTGAAGGTCGGTGCCGAGAAGGGAATTGAATAGCCATCGATGCTCGCAATCTGTTTCTTCGCGTAAGCGGCCTTTTGGGCATTTTGCTCAGCGACTTCCTGCAAGCCTTTTTTGCCCATCGCTTCCATATAAATTGTGGCGGCGAGAGCGATCAGACCCTGGTTCGTGCAGATATTCGACGTCGCTTTCTCACGGCGGATATGCTGTTCGCGCGTGGAGAGCGTGAGCGTGAATCCACGGTTGCCGTTCTTGTCATACGCAACACCGCAAAGGCGTCCGGGCATTTGGCGAATGAATTTGTCACGCGTCGCAAAAAATCCGACGTGAGGCCCGCCAAAGCTCGCAGGTATGCCCCACGATTGGCCCTCGCCGACGACAATGTCCGCATCACACGCTCCCGGAGCTTTGAGAAGGCCGAGCGAGATCGCTTCAGTAACGACGACGACGAGAAGTGCTCCGACCTCATGTGCCTTTGCCGCAAGAGAGGTCAGATCCTCGACGCAGCCAAAGAAATTTGGCGATTGAACGACGAGTGCCGCGGTTTTGTCGTCGAGAGCCGCAAGGTCACCGCCAACTCCGCTCGCAGGATCGAATCCGGCGGTCACGATCTCAAGATCGCCGTGTTGGGTGTACGTTCGCGCAACTTCGCGATATTCCGGATGCACGCTGTCGAGCACAACGACCTTGTCGCGACGCGTAACACGCTGAGCCATCAGATACGCTTCGGCCATCGCGGTCGAACCGTCGTACATCGATGCGTTCGCAACTTCCATCGCCGTTAGCTGGGCGACCAGCGTTTGGAATTCGAAGATGTATTGGAGCGTGCCTTGAGAAATTTCCGGCTGATACGGTGTGTAGCTGGTAAAAAACTCGCTTCTCTGGATCAGATGATCGACGATCGTCGGTGAATAATGCGAGTAAACTCCGGCGCCGAGGAACGAAGGCTTAACAGTCGCCGTGTTCCTTGCCGCCATCTCTTCGAAGGCCGCGATGATCTCGCTTTCGGCAAGCGGTTCGGTAACGTTCAACGCTCTATTCAAGCGAATGTCTTCGGGAATTGACCTGAACAGCTCGTCCGCAGAGCTAAGGCCGATCTCCTTGAGCATTTCGCCACGCTCTTCCGGTGAATTGGGTATGTATCTCATTGATCGATATTTTGAATCAATCTCAAATAATACCAAAGCCCGGTAAGCTCGCAAATCATCGGCGGGAGTCTTTTTAGCAAAAAAAGGACGGCCGCACAGGGTTGCTGGTGCGGCCGTCCGGTCTTTGTGATGGCTAGAAGGGTTTAGGCGCTGGCTTCGAGGTATTCTTCGTACTCGGCGGCGGAAAGCAGAGCATCTGCCTCGCCCGAATTTGCCATCTTCATCTTGATCATCCAGCCCGCAGAATACGGGTCGCTGTTGACCGATTCTGGAGTGTCGTTTAGGCCGTCGTTGACCTCGGTTATTTCACCGCCCAAAGGAGTAAATATCTCCGAGACGGCTTTAACTGATTCGACCGAGCCGAACGACTCGTGAGTGTCGAATTTATCGCCCACGCGCGGCAGGTCAACATAAACAACATCACCGAGTGAGTGCTGGGCATAGTCCGTGATCCCAATGGTCGCCACGTCTCCATCGACGGCGATCCATTCGTGGTCCTTGCTGTAACGTAAATTTTCAGGAATATTTGACATATTTTTAACAAAATAAAGGGAAGAGTAAGTTCCTAAACTGTGTAAAATCCCTGGGGCACAAAACCGTTCACACTGTCTATAAATGTGCGGCCCGGGACATCGAATGTCATTTCCGACGCTTGTAGAACGGCGTCGGCACTACAACGGCTGCAACTTTCCTGCCTCGAATATCGATTTTAATTTCTTGTCCCGCCGTTGTAAACGCAGGCGGAAGAAATGCGAGTCCGATATTCTTTTTCAGGTACGGAGCCGGACTGCCGGAAGTTACAACTCCGCATTTCTCGTCGTTCACGTAGACATCAAATCCGTCGCGGGCGATGCCCGGTTCGGTCATCTCAAATCCGGCAAGTTTTCGTTTGGGTCCGGCTTCCTTTTGCTCGGCTAATGCTTGACGGCCAATGAAGTCACCTTTTGCGAGCTTTGTGATCCAGCCGAGATTTGCTTCATACGGCGTTATGTCGTCGCCGAGTTCGTGCCCGTACAGCGACATTGCCGCTTCGAGCCTCAACGTGTTCCGCGCCGCGAGTCCGCAAGGCAAGATGCCGTCACCATCGCCAAAACCGCCAAGGGCGAGGAATTTATTCCAAAGCTGCTCGGCAAACTTTGGGTCGGCATAGACCTCGAATCCATCTTCGCCGGTGTATCCGGTGCGCGAGATGATCGCGTCAACGCCATCAACCTTCCCTTCGGAAAAATGATAATACGAGATCGCCTCAAGCGGAGTTTCAGTGATCTGCTGGAGGATCTTCAATGCATTTGGGCCCTGAACGGCGATCTGGCAGAACTTCGCACTAGCGTTCTCGATCGTACAATTGTCGGCGGCCGAATGATGCGACGAGATCCACGCAAAATCCTTTTCTGTCGTGCCGGCGTTTACGACGAGGAGCAGTTTTTCTTCGCCAAAGCGATATACAAGGAGGTCGTCCACGATGCCGCCCTTTTCATTCGTAAGAGCCGAATATTGAGCCTGTCCTTCGACGAGTTTTGTAACGTCGTTCGTAGTGATGCGGTTGACGAATGAGATCGCGCCAGGGCCGACGACCCAGATCTCGCCCATGTGCGAGACATCAAAAAGGCCCGAGCTCGTGCGGCATCGCAAATGTTCGTCGATCACGCCGGCCTTGTACTGTACAGGCATATCCCAGCCGCCGAAATCGACCATCTTTCCGCCGAGCGCCCGATGTGCGTCATTTAGCGGTGTTCGCTTTAGTTCATTTTCCGACATAAAGGAAGAGTGTAATTGAGGCTCGATCTTGCAGCAAACTTGGGTCGGGCAAAAACAGTCGTTTACTCGGCAGGAAGTTTGCTGACCGAAGCTGTGATCTCATCGCAAAGCTCGATAATGCTCGCGATCAGACCGGTTTGCACTCGGTCCGTCGTTTTTGCCGCTTCGGCCTGGAGCAATGGCTTATATCGATCGGCCGCCGCCGCTAGGTTTTTAACAGCGATAGGAAGCACTTCCTTGAACGTCTTTGGTTTTCGCTCGGTAACGTCCGTAACCATAAGTTCGGGACGTTCGGCGATGTTGTCAATATCATCGATCGCCTTTCCCAAGAGAGACTTGATGTCGCCGAGGAGTTCGGTTCGCGTGCCGGTCGGTTCGGGCCCCCAATCTGTCTTATCTTTTTTGACGACCGGTGCTTTGGGGTCAATGCCAAGTGCATTAAAACGTCGGTCGATGATCTTTACGAGCGTGTTGACACGATGATCCAGTTGCTGGGAGTCGCGAACGATATCGGCTTCGCTGTCGGTCAAATAATCGCGGTGCTGGGCGGATGTCTCGCCGGCGAGCGTGATGACGACAGCAATAGAAAGGATCAAAAAGATGAGCTTATGAAAGATCATTTATCAGAATTTGGTACAGCGACAACATTGTCGGCAAACATTGGCTTAAGAGCGGCGTCGCGTGTGTCCTGGAGGTAATGGATCGTCTTTACGGCAAATGCCTCGTGCGTTGAAGGCATTTCGCCCCTAAGATTCTCAAGACGAAGAAGAAATCTTCTGAGACCTATATCAAAACGTTTGAGCGCGCCAAGATCCTGGCGGCCGTTCGAGTTATACACCAGTAAGGCAGAGAGCGTCCTGCGCATGATCGCGCAAAAATGTCCGAGTTCGGTGTAGGACGCATCAAAGGAACCTGTCGATGCCGCTCCTTCGGCCTTTGAAAGATGAATGTCCATAGCCTCAAGAGCTAGCTTTGCCTTGTCCTCGTTGTCCGCGGGAGCGAGAATTCTGGCCAACTCATCTTTTGATGCCACGAGCAGCGGCGGCGGCGCATTGTCGAAGAGCACCTCTTGCCGCTGCCCGAACGCGGCAGTTGAGAAAGCGGCGCCCAATGCGATCAACACTCCGCAAACGAAAGATACACGAACTGCGATCCAACGAAAGTTTGAACAATGGATGTCTGGACCGAACATTTCTCTTACCTCGGGCGTTCAGGCCGCTATTTTGAATCACGAGCCAACTTTTCAACCGCCGGCAGCCTTAGTGTGACCTGGTCGATCTGGAGCTTATGCTTGGCCGGATCGGCATTTCTTAAGAATAATTGATAGTTTGCCACGGCATTGCGGTAATCACCAAGATGATCCTGGGTTATGGCGACAAAATAATATGCAACGGGCAGCCCCTGTTTGTGATCGACAAGCCATTGATATTGCTCGCGGGCAGGAGCGTACGCCTTTAGTTCGAAGTAAGCAAGAGCGAGGTTCGTCCTCACTGTCGCATTGTCGGGTGCGAATTCGAGCAGTTTCTTCGCAAGGGTCGCGGCTTGAGAGTATTGTTTGGCCTGGATAAGAGCACCGGAATAGCCGATCGCATGGGCAATGTTTTCCGGGTCGGCCTCACTGGCTCGCCGGCAGTATTCGAGAGCCTTTTCCGGAGCTGAGATCCTGTTGATGACACAGAGCCGTCCGAGGATCGCGGCATTCTTCGGATCATCTTTCAGACGGCGCTCGAGGTCGGGAGCGTCTTCAGATGAAGCTACGCGAAGGGAATCGAGCAGCTTCTGTGCCTCTGAGGTCTTTACGCTCGACAGGAGCTTGAAGGCCTCCTCAGGCTTGCCCTGGGCCGACAATACGCGTGCCTTGAACAACAGCAACGCAGGATCTGAAGAGACGTCGGTCTCGACGCGGCGAAGGATCTCGCTTGCGGCGGTTACGTCGCCCGACTTGAGTTCAGTCTCGCCAAGAAGTATCAATGCCCCTCGATCATCAGGAGCGATAGACAACGCCCGCTTGAGACTCGCTTTCGCGGCGACACCATCATTCAGCGATCGTTCGATCATGCTTCGAACGACCCAAAGCGACGCAGGGATGTTCGACTTTCCATCGGAAAGTTCGCGAAGCTTCGCAAGGATAGGTCTTACTGTTTCTGCTGACGCACCGGACGACACGCGAAGATCGGCGAATGCGACCCAGGCCGGAATATTGTCCGCGTCGAGTTTGATCGCCTTGTTCAGCACATCCTCGGCTTCGGCTTCGATCGCTTTTGCATCGGTGCCGCCCGCGGACGCGGTTTTGTATTTCCTCACCAGCAGGTCGCCAAGAGCCGTGAGCGGAAGCGACCAATCCGGCCTCGACTCGATTGCCCGTCGGAAGGCTTCCTCGGCCTCCACGGGTTTCTTGAGCGATAGATAGGCTGACCCGATCTGATACTCAGCTTCGGGAAGGCCGGGAGCTTCTTCGAGGATCTTCTTGTATAACTCGATCGCTTTCTCATAGTCGCCTTTTTCGTGGACGTCCTGTGCGGCACGGAACATTCCGGCAATGTCCGGGCCGTCTCCCGTTTGAGCGAAAGCCGCGGACACTGAAGCCGTAAATATAAGAAGCAAAATGCCGAGGATGGCTCTCATATCAAGATTCAAAGAAAATTATAACACCGAGCAAAATTAAAGAAATGCAGTTATTGGTATGGCCTGTCATTGGTGTTTGCCACGCATTCTACCCTAAGATATTATTTTAGTTCGATTTGAGCGGAGCCTTGTTCCCCGAATGATCGCCTTACCTAAAATCGCTACCGCGGCCGCCGCCCAACGTACAACGGCCGATAAAGAACGTAACCTGCGTTCTCTGATGCACAAACTGCAAAGAGTGTTGGTCGCGTACTCCGGAGGTGTCGATAGTTCGTACCTTGCAAAGATTGCGACCGAAGAACTCGGCGCTGATGCTCGATGTGCGATCGGGTTATCTCCGAGCGTGTCGGAATTCCAAAGAGACAATGCGATTCGGATCGCAAAGGCGAACGGCTTCAACATATTGGCGCTTGCGACGGATGAGCTTGCCGATCCCGAATATCTCGCAAATAAAGGCGACCGCTGCTACTTCTGCAAGACCGAGCTTTACTCAAAACTTGCAAAGCTCGCCTCCGAGGCGGATCTCGTCGTGCTGGACGGCACGAATGCCGACGATCTTGGCGACCATCGGCCGGGAAGGATCGCGGCGGAAGAACACAAGGTGCGGAGCCCGCTTGCCGAGATCGGTTTCACAAAGGCCGACATCAGGGAATTGAGCAAAAGCGCCGGCCTCGAAACATGGGATCAGCCGGCGAGTCCTTGTCTTTCGTCTCGGATCGCGGTCGGCGTTCCAGTGACACTCGAAAGGCTTTCTCGGGTCGAGCGGTCTGAGAATGTCTTAAGGGATCTGGGCTTTCGCGAATTTCGAGTTCGTGTTCACGGCGAACTCGCCCGGGTTGAGATCGAACCGATGGAACTCTCAAAGGCCCTCGACCTCGCAGTGGCGTCTAAGATCGCGCGGGATCTAAAGAATATAGGTTTTAAGTTTGTGACACTCGATCTCGAAGGCTTTCGTTCGGGGTCGCTGAATGTCGCAAGTGATATAGTAAGGAACTAACTACTGTGGAGAATCAAATAAAAATGGCAAATCCGATGGCCGATGATATGCGGCGCTTTAAGGGGAGCGACGAGAAGAATCCGTTCGAAGCAATGAGCGAGCGTTTTGATCGTGCTGCGAAACTTCTTGGACTGGAAGACGATCTGTACGCAGTGATGCGTGTGCCCAGCCGAGAGATCAAGGTCTATGTGCCTGTGCGTATGGACGACGGGCACATTCGCGTGTTCGAGGGTTTTCGCGTTCAGCACAACTTCGCCCGCGGCCCGGCAAAGGGCGGCATTCGTTACGCTCCGGACGTGAATATCGACGAAGTCAAGGCTCTTTCTGCCTGGATGACATGGAAATGCGCGGTGGTCAACGTTCCGTTCGGCGGTGGAAAAGGCGGCATCGTTTGCGATCCGCGTCAAATGTCGATCGGAGAGCTCGAACGCCTGACGCGCCGATATACGGCCGAATTGATCGATTTTATCGGTCCTGATAAAGATGTACCCGCGCCGGATATGAACACCAACGAGCAGACGATGGCCTGGATCATGGACACATATTCGATGCACGCTCGTCATACCGTAACCGCAGTTGTCACCGGCAAGCCTGTGGCTCTCGGCGGCAGCCTTGGGCGTCGCGAGGCGACCGGACGAGGCCTTTTGATCTCGATCGGCGAAGCCGTGAAGCGTCTTAACTTGACGCCTGACAAAACGTCGATCGTGGTTCAGGGTTCCGGAAACGTCGGCGGCCTTGGTGCTCGGTTGATGTACGAAGCCGGATACAAGGTGGTCGGCATTTCTGAGGTTGGCGGCGGGATCTACAATCCAAAAGGCCTGAAGATACCGCATGTCCTCGAATATCTCGAGAAGAACCGCTCCTTTGATGGATATCCGGATGTCGAGCATGTTGACAATAAGGAATTACTTGAGCTCGAATGCGATGTTCTTGCGCCGTGTGCCACTGAGAACCAGATCACTTCTGAGAACGCTGACCGGATCAGGTGCCGCATACTCGCAGAAGGTGCCAATGGCCCGACGACTCCGAAGGCGGATAAGATCCTGCACGATAAGGGGATATTCGTTGTTCCGGACATTTTGGCAAATGCGGGAGGCGTGACGGTCTCGTACTTTGAATGGGTTCAGGACCGAATGGGCTATTTCTGGTCTGAAGAAGAAGTGAATAGCCGCTTGGCAGAGAAAATGATCGCAAGTTTTAATGAGCTCGTGCATTATGCGGAGAAACATAATGTTGACTCGAGAACCGCGGCCTATATGCTTGCTATCGACCGTGTCGCATACGACACGCGAATGCGTGGAATTTATGCCTAGAAGCTCGATGTCGCAAAGCGCTAAAAACGCTTGATTTTACGAGCGGATTGGGTTAGTGTTTTATCGGGAGATTATTGTCCGGCGGGCTGACCGTACGTTGACATTGCGCTTTACTCCCGTTTAAATTGCTAACATTGGCATAAGCTTTTTCGACTAATTGTTGGACAGCTTGGACTTTGCGTACTTGGAAAGACCAAAGCACTGTGTAATAATGCAAGTTGATTTTTTGACACTTAACCGGCTTTCGCGAGCCGACATTTTTGACTTTCAATTTTTTTTCGGCGGAGGAATGTGATGAAACTCGCTAAGAAGGCGTACTTGAGTACGCTCGTTATTTTGACTCTCGTATTCGCGGTCGTAGCGCAGAATAAGCACCAGCGGCCTGACAGCGATCCGAGAAACACTGCACCTACGGTCGGCACCGGCGGTGCTGTCGGCGGTCCGACAGGCCTTTTTACGGTCTATGACGGACAGAATCTTCGAAAAGGTGAATTCACCTTCTCGGCAGCCGTCAGCAACTATGACCGCGATCCGGGTGATGTTGATATTACTGATGTGCCTTTGAGCTTCCAGGTCGGTTTGACCGACCACATCGAGCTTTTCTTCTCGACGGATCTCTACAAGGGCATTAAGGTGAATTCGCCCCGGAACCTTTCCGGTTTTTATCTGCCGAATTCGAAAGTCGTGATCAACGGCCAGTGGGTTCAGGCTCCGGCGATCGTTATGTCGCCGGGAACGAGCCCGTACGGAGCGGTTTATCGCCCGGCTGGAGCCCCGTTCGTACAGTTCCCGTACTTTGGCGGCAACGCCGGTACGTACGGACTGCAGCCGCCGGCTTACTCGGGACCTGTCTTTGGTTTCCCGGCGGGTACGAACGCATTGCTCGGCAGCGGTGGTGCAAACCCCTTCCGCGGCATCGGTTCGGTATATGGCAGCATCTTGCCGGGCCTCGTGCTAAGCACGGCAAATATTATTGGACCAACGGGTGCACCACAGGGAACGGTTCCGTCCGTTTTCACGCTCGCACCGTCGTACTTGCCTGATGCCCCGTTCATCAATCGTACATACGGTGAAAGTGCATTCAACCAGTTCACCTTTGGCGGCAAGGTCCGCTTCACCAGCGTTGATAACCCGATCGGTTTGGGCCTCGTCGCTTCTTACACTTGGTTTTCGGATCATGCGAATGACTTCGCAGGATTCAATCAGATGCAGCGTGGTGCAGGTCCGGGCGGCGGCTGGGGAGACGTCGCTGTTACGTTCGTTGCGGATGCTCGCGTAGCGAAATGGGCGAACCTTTCGGCCAACATCGGCTATAACTGGACGTCAGCCGCGAAGGGTGATTTCCCGGGCGGCACATACACGCTTCTTGATCGGCCCGATGAAGTGCAGGCCGGCATCGGTGCTGACTTCCCGGTCAACAAGTGGTTCCAGCCTATCGTTGAGTTCCGCGCGACCCGCTACATCGGCGGCCGTACGCCGAATGCCTTCGAGAACCATCCGATGGACGGTATCGCAGGTGCTCGCGTATTCTTTACGCGTTGGGCCGGTATGAGCTTCGCTTATCGTTACAACTTCAACCAACAGGATGAAGGTTGGTTCGATAAGGACAAGAGCTTTACCGCGAGCGTTACCAATCCTTGTGCGTTCGTAACAGGCGGCGGTGGCGGCGGCGGTACGGTTGTTGGTACTCCTAACTGCGTTGCGCAGACATACACGACCAATTGGAAGGGTACGCCTCCGGGATTCCGTGAGTCGGGAGACGGCCATGGCTATATCTTCCAGTTCTTTGTTGGACGCCGTAACGAGCGTGCGAAAGAGCTTGTCAATCAGCCTGCAAGCATCAACAGCGTAACCCTCAGCGACAGCGTGATCACACTCGGCTGTCAGCCGGGCTACAAGTCGGCTTCGGGTTCGTGCGACGACAGCCGCTCGATCAGCGTTGCAACGAGCGCGTCGGATCCTGAGAATGATCCGCTTGTTTACAATTACACCGTTTCGGGCGGACGTATCGTCGGCTCGGGTGCGAATGTAACGTGGGATCTCGCTGGTGTCGAAAAGGGCACTTACACGATCACGACCGGTGTTGATGACGGCTGCGGTGTTTGCGGCAAGACCGATACCAAGACGATCGAGGTCAAGGAATGTGCAGATTGCGTCAAGATCTGTGACTGCCCGAGTGTTTCGGTTAGCGGCCCTGCCGGTATCACGAACCCTGGACAGCAGATGACCTTTACCGCAAATGTCAGCGGCGGTGCGAACGTGACCTATAACTGGACCGTTTCGGCCGGCACGATATCGAGCGGCCAGGGTACGTCCAGCATCACGGTCGATACCACTAAGGAAATGGCGAATTCGTCGGTAACGGCTACTGTCCAGATCGGCGGACTCGATGCGAACTGCCAGTGCCCGGATACGGCAAGTGAAACTGCCGGTATCTCGGATACGCCGCATTCGAATCTCGTTGACGAATTCGGCAAGCAGAAAGATGACGAGGTCAAGGCCCGCGTTGACAACTTCTATATCCAGTTGAACAACGATCCGACCGCGACCGGCTACATCATCAATTACGGTACGCCTGCTCAGATGCGTCATCGCAGAGCACAGATCATGAAGGCGATCAACTTCCGCAAATACGACAAGAACCGTGTGGTCTTTGTTGACGGCGGCGACAACGGACAAGGTGAATACACCAAGTTCTGGGTACGTCCTGCCGGTGCGGATGAACCGAAACCGTAACTAGCTTCACCTTTTTGGTGAACATTTCGAGCGGCCGTGGCTTACATCACAAGCCACGGCCGTTTTTCCGCGCTTTTGCCTTAAGCGCTTAAAAATATTTGCGCTCTCGATCTTCGTTCGCTAGAATAGAACCTTGGCGCGCGCCTTTGCCCCGAATTGCTGCAAACGAAGTACAGTCCGTTAGCATCTAGTTTTATGTTGGTTTGCCGTTGGTTTGCGGCAAGCGTTGATCGAAACGGAGTTTTTCAAGCTGGTTCTTGCCCGAATTCAAAATACCCTATGTCAAAAGTGAGTGTGTTCCATCGCGGCGTTGTTCTTTTGATCATTTTCACCTTTCTTGGTGTTGTGCCGTCCTTTGCCGATATTGAGATCCTTCCGGACAACCCGGACAAAGCGGCATTCACAAAATGGACGGTCACCGGCCCTGATGGCGGTGACGTCCGTGTTGTTGCGATAGATCCAAAAGACAAGGACCGCCTTTATATCAGCACGCTCGACGGCCAGATCTTCACATCAGGTGATGCAGGCAAGACTTGGCGTTTGCTCGCAAACTTGAATGAACCGCAGTTGATCCTCGACGACCTATTCGTCGATTCGCGGGATTCGAAGATCATTTATGCTTCCGGCCACAGGCACAAGGCTCCCGGCGGCTTTTTCCGTTCGATAGACGGCGGCGTTACATGGAAAGAGGCGAAGGAACTTCATAAGAGTTCGGTGCACTCGCTTGCCCAATCGCCGACCGACCCGTCGATACTGGTCGCAGGAACGACCGATGGTGCCTGGATGTCGCAGGATTCCGGGGCAAACTGGAAGAAGATCTCGTCCTCGACGATGCCCGTGAACATCGATTCGCTCGCGATAGATCCGCGTGACCCGAAAACGATCTATGCGGGCACTTGGTGGCGTGCCTATAAGACCAACGATGCAGGGGCGAACTGGAAGCTGATCCGCGACGGCATGATCGACGATTCTGATGTTTTCGCGATCACGATCAATCCGCGGAACCCGGAGTACATTGTCGCGTCGGCATGCAGCGGAATTTACGAGTCCCAGAATGGCGGCGAACGCTGGTCGAAGATCAATGGGATTCCGTCGCAATCGCGTCGTACGCGCGACATCGTTCAGCATCCGAGCCGCGAAGGAACGATATACGCCGCAACTACCGAAGGCTTTTGGATGAGCGTGAATGGCGGCAAATCGTGGTCGCTTACGACGCAGCGAAACCTTGAGATCAATTCGATCGCAGTGCACCCGGATGCCCCGGACCGTGTCTTTATCGCGACCAACAACTACGGCGTGATGGTCTCAAACGATGGCGGGAGGAATTTTACGCAGACGAACGGTGATCTGACAACGCGTTTCACGTACGCGGTCGTCCCCGATCGCGAACGGCCCAACCGCTTGTATGCCGCAACACGAAATACGGCAACTGGCGGCGGTTTCTTCTTTTACAGCGACAACGACGGTGCCACTTGGCGTCCGTCGGCCAGCATTGACGTCAACCGCACAGCACCGTTTACGATCCTGCAGGATCGCGTGAACGGCAACGTGCTGTACCTCGGCACCAATAACGGTGTGCTTCGCTCGGTGGATCGCGGCGTGACTTGGAATCCGCTGCCTGCGGCAAAGATCGCGGCTGTCACGAAACCTAAAGCGTCGAGCACCCGCACGAAGGCAAAGAAGCCCGTTAAGGCGGCCGCAGTGCCTGTCGCGAAAGGACCGGTGCTCATTCCGGCGCTCAGAGACAATGTCAAGGTTCTAGCTTTTACCGAGGACGGAAAGAATGGACTGCTCGCGGGGACTGATTCCGGACTTTATCGCTCGTACGACCTCGCAAAAGGATGGGAAAAGCTTGATCTCGGGGCGGGCGTGAACCAGAACATCTTTGCGATCCACGTCGCACCTCAACGTCCTGACACGATCTGGGTCGGCACAGCGACATCAGGTGTGATGGTCTCGCATGACGATGGCAAGACGTTTGCGAATGCTGGTGGTGCAGTTGCGGGCGTGCCCGTTAGCGCGATCGAGACCGATCCGACACGTCCCGATTATGTTTACGTCGGCACCACGCAAACATTTTATCTGAGCCGTGATAATGGGACGACTTGGAAGCGTCGCGGCGGACATTTGCCGCTCGGCAACTTTGCCTCGATCCTGATCGACCCTAAAGATACGAACGAGATCATAATCGGGAGTGCGATCGAGAGCGACGGCGGCATTTATATTTCAAAAGATGCCGGCGAGCAGTGGAAGCGGATCGATAGCAAGACGATGGAACTTCCCAGCCGGCGTGTTTGGTCGATGGCGTTTGACCCGCACGATCCGAACCGGATCTACGCAGGTACACATTCTTCGGGTGTGTATAAGATCGAGTTAAAGGATCCTGATGCGGCTCCGACTGCTTCCGAACCAACAAAGATCGAGCCCTCAGTCAATGTCAAGCCGGCGGCAGAGAAGCCCGTCGTGGCGAAGGAACCGGCGACTGTAGCCCCGCGAAAGACGATCGTTGTCGGCGAGCGGCCGCGAATTTTACCGGGCCAATAGGAAGAGAAATGGTGTTTTAGAAAGGCCGTCCGGTTTCCAGGAAGCCGGCGGCCTTTTCCGCATTTTGAAGTCCCGATTCCAAGTCTCTATAATTTAGTTTCAAAGGGAGCTTATGGTTTGACGGAAGAAAGTGCCTGTCCTTCTTTGGTAGCAAGCGGATCGCTTCGTGTCGAATCGATCCCGTTTTCGCGCATTCCGGGCCAATCAAAGCTCTTTATCCGCTATCAGACAGATCGGCCAAGCCTAAAAGAGTTCTATCCGAACGCACCGGAAACGATCTACGACATTGCTGAGTTCGCAAAACAGGTGAACGAAGCCTACACGCTTGACCGAAACGAAGTGGCCGACGCGTTGGCATCCCTCAACAAGGGCCTTAATGCTGGCGAAAGAACGGCGGCCGCGATCGATCGCCTTCGTGAACCGACGACGGTCGCGATATTCACCGGACAGCAGTCCGGCCTGTTCGGCGGTCCTCTTTATACGATCTATAAAGCCCTGACAGCGATAAAGGCCGCTGACGAGCTTAACAGAGCCGGAACGCCGGCAGTTGCGATGTTTTGGGCGGCAACGGAAGATCACGATTTTGATGAGGTCGCGAGCGTGACCATCGCCGGACAGGACGAGCCGATCCGTTTGACCTATCAAGATGTCGATGAGCGCGAGGTCCCGGTCGGTGATCGTATTCTTACGGCCGAGATCGAGCGACTGATCGGCGAACTTGAGCTGCAGATCGCCCAGACAGAGTTCAGCCGCCAGGCCGTCGGCCAACTGCGGGATTCATGGGTGTCCGGCGAAGGCTTCGGAAGGGCATTCCTTCGGCAGCTTGCAAAGCAGCTTGGATGCTTTGGAATGATATTTGTCGATCCGCAGGATGCCGAACTGAAGCGGCTCTCCGGCCCGATAATGGCGCTTGCGGCCGCGAAGGCTGACCTGATCACCGCCGAGATACAGAAGCGGGACGCTCGGCTTTCGGAAGAGGGGCTGCATAGGCAGGTGCTCGTCGAAGATGATTATTTTCCATTGTTCTGGGAGACAGACGAGGGAATTAGGACGCCCCTAAGGCTAACAAAAGACGGTGTAAGAGCGAGGTCCGTAAATCGCAGATTTTCCATCGACGAGCTCGTAAAGGCGATCGAGGATGAGCCTCATCGGTTCAGTGCCGGCGTAATGCTTAGGGCGGTCGTGCAGGATTTTTTGTTTCCGACCGCACTTTATATCGGCGGAGCAGCGGAGATCGCATATTTCGCTCAAAGCGGAGCGGCGTACAAGGTCCTGGAGCGTCCGGCAACACCGATCATCCATAGACAAAGTTTTACGGTCGTCGAACCGCGTCATCTGCGCACGCTCGAGTCTTACGGATTGACGTTCGATGATGTTTTTGCGGATAAGGAGGAAGTTAGAACGCAGATCGTCGAGAAGGTTATCGGCCAAGACGCGGCTCGTCTGTTTGCGGAGGTCGAGGAAGAGATCAATATTGAACTTCGTCGATTGGATGAGTATTTTGCAGCGGTCGATCCGACGCTTGCGGCAAATCTTGCGACAAGGCGACGAAAGATCCTCTATCATATCGCGGCTCTGCGCAAGAAAGCTTATCAGTCTGAGATGAGGCGTAACAGCGATGCGGATCGACGGCTTCGCCGACTTTTCAGCGAGCTTTATCCCGCCGGAGCGCTGCAGGAGCGGACACTCAACATCGTCGGTCTTATCGATCGATATGGAATCGATGTCATCGATTGGATCTATTCGGCCATCGATCTTGAAGACAGAGGGCATCGCGTCGTTTATCTATGAATAAGATCCGCGTACTTCCCGATAATCTTGCCAATCAGATCGCGGCCGGAGAGGTCGTCGAACGGCCCGCATCTGTCGTTAAGGAACTCATAGAGAACGCGATCGACGCCGGTGCGAGCCGTATAGCGGTCGAGATCGAACTTGGAGGCCGCAGGCTCATCCGTGTTTCAGATGATGGCAGCGGGATGCTTCGTGACGACGCTATCCTTGCATTCGAACGACACGCAACATCGAAGATCAGATCCCTCGAAGATCTTGCGGCGATCGGGACGCTCGGTTTCCGGGGAGAAGCGTTGGCATCGATCGCCTCGGTGTCCAAGACCGAACTTATCACGAAAACGGACGGCGATATCGCCGCAACTCGAGTTGTTATCGAGGGAGGCCGACTGGTCGATGTAAAAGATGCGGCACGCGACAAAGGGACGACGATCGCGATCCGCGACCTTTTCTTCAACACGCCGGCCCGACGTAAATTTATGCGTTCGGAGGCGACGGAGAATTACCACCTTACGCAGATCGTTACGCACTATGCGCTCGCCCGCCCTGAGATCGCGTTCCTACTGACGAACAACGGCCGCGAAACGCTGAATGCGGCGCCTGCGAAAGACCTTCGCGAACGCGCCTTTCAGATCTTTGGCGGCGGATTGCTCGACAGCCTTTTGCCGGTCTCGGGCGGGCGTGAATATGTCGCGACGGTTTCAGGTTACGTTTCGGCGCCGCGTGAGCGTCGGACATCCCGCGATCAGCAGTACTTCTTCGTAAACAAAAGGTTTGTTCGTGACAAGACCATCGCCGGCGGCATCCTCGAAGGTTATCGCTCGGTTTTACCCCACGGCGTATATCCGGTCGCTTTTTTGTTCATCGATCTTCCGCTCGACGAGGTCGATGTGAACGTTCATCCTTCGAAGACCGAGGTTCGATTCCGCCGAACCGAAGCTGTAAAGGATGCCGTCGCGGAGGCAGTTCGGTCTGCACTTTCGAGTGCAGGCGTGGTCGGGGAAGCGAGCGTTGTTGAGAATGAACCGGCTCGAGCTCATGTTGCAATACCGCCGTTGGTCTCCCGGGAAGCGAGTGTGCAGGAGACGATAGCGTTTCCTCCGGACGCCGTATCTCTCGACGAAGCTTTCGACCACGATCTTGCTGATGCAGCTTTAGAACGCGAGGCCGCTGAGGTCGCTTCCCGGAGCCTATCGCAACCGCCATGCGAGCCGCCTTCTAAGCTCGACCTCTTTGATCGGGCATTTGAAGAACATATGCTTGTGAACGCTGCGGCCGCAAGCGAGCATCATGCAGTCGTTTCGCCGCCGCAGAGTGACGTCGGTCTGCCGGAATTTCCGCCGCTCAACTCTGCAACTCACCTTGCAAAGCCTGCAGATCCCGAATCACTTTCGTATTCGAAGATCCAACCGTTGGGGCAGCTTCGTGAGAGTTTCATTATTGCCGTGGATGACGAAGGGCTGCTCTTGATCGATCAGCACGTTGCTCACGAACGGATTCTGTTCGACAAGTTTCGGCGGTCTGAAACTGAACGTCAAATGGAGTCTCAGAATCTCCTGCTGCCGGAGACGCTCGATCTTTCGCCGGCGCAGTCCGAGGCGTTTTCGGTCATCGAGGATGACCTAGCACTTTTTGGATTTAGCACAATGCGTCTTTCCGGTAGGACGGTCGCGATCAAGAGTGTGCCGACCGACTTGCCGCCGTCCGAAGCACGGAACCTGTTCGCAGAGTTGCTGGACACGGTCGATTCCGAGAAGCGCCGAAGTCCGAAGACAACATTGCGGGATGACATTGCGGCTTCGCTCGCCTGTCGTGCGGCCGTAAAGATCAATATGAAACTGACGCCCGAGAAGATGCGTTGGCTGATCGACAACCTTGTGTTGACGACCTCGCCGACGACGTGTCCGCATGGCCGGCCGGTCATTCTTCGCCTTTCCATGAAGGATATCGAACGCGGGTTTCACAGGACCTGAACGGCGAAGCAGCTATTCAATAGACAGTAATATTTGGCCGGCATTTACGGTGTCGCCCTCAGAGACGCGAATGGAGGTGATGGTGCCATTCTTCGGAGCCTTGATCTCGTTCTGCATCTTCATCGCCTCGACGACGATCACACCGTCGCCCTTTTCGACAGTATCGCCGACTGCCGCAATCAGACGAACCACCTTCCCGGGCATCGCGGTCTTGATGTCGGCTACGCCCGCGGTCTCGGCACCCGACGTGCTCGATCCACGAAGCTTCTTCGGGTCGATCAATTCGATCTCAATAGACCGCCCGTTTATCCAAACGACGGAGCGGCCTTCGGCATCGAGCGAAACGCGAGCCTCGACCTTTCTGCCATTCTCGAATCGCAGGCTGATCTGTCCGATCTCCGGCTGCACGATCTCAAGTTCGTATTCACGTCCGTCGATCTCAGCAAAAAGCCGATCGCTTTGTTCCCTGACGGTGACCGCCGAGGTCTCTTCCCCAATTTTCGCCTGAAGCTTCATCTATGTATTCTATTCTCGCGTCTATTCTTCCGATTCCGGCTTAGGTTCTGCCGGCTTTGCGCGGAGTACTTGGATCCGTTTCTCATCCGCCTTTATCACCTCAAGATCGAGACCGCGAAGCGTTAACTTTTCACCAACCTTTGGGACATACCCAACGTCATGCGTTACGAGGCCGGCGATTGTAGTGAAATCTTCGTCCTCAAGCTCAAGATCAAAAAGCCGCTCGATCTTATCGATCTCTGTCGATCCGAGCACATCGAAATATCCATTCTCGCCTTCAATGATCTCGATGATCTCTTCGGGCTGGGTGTCTTCGTCCTCGATCTCGCCAACGATCTCTTCAATGATATCCTCGACGCTGATCAGGCCTGCAACGCCGCCGTACTCATCGATCACGACGGCGATCTGGGCGTGATTGAGTTGAAGGATCTTCAGAAGTTCGTCCGCTGGTTTCGTCTCAGGCACAAAAAGAGTGGGACGGATCACCTGAGACACGGCCATTTCCTCCATTCCTTCGGCCCAGGCATGCAGCAGGTCGCGAACGTAGATCATTCCCTCGATATTGTCGATCGAGTCTCGATACACCGGCAGACGCGAATACTTCTCTTCGATCATCAGATCGCGAGCTTCTCGTATGGTCGCGTCATTCTGAATAGCGACGATCTCGGTTCGCGGCGTCATTATGTCAGCAGCGATCGTGTCGCTGAACTCGATCATCGTTTCGATGAGTTCGCGATCCTTTTCCTCGATGATTCCTTCGGCCTCACCGACCTCGATCAGTGCATTCAGTTCGTCGGCGTTATCATTTTCATCATTGGGTGAATCCGGCGTGACCGACATCTCAATTTTCGAATCGTCTTTTCCGGTTCGGAACGAGAACGGAGCGGTGATCCACCTGCCAATGGCAAAAATAGGCCGGACCGCGGGCAGGAGGGAAAGCAGCTTCTTCTCGGTATCGTGCCGGACGATCAGCCTCGGTAAGATCTGGCGGCCAACA
The DNA here is from genome assembly GCA_019694355.1 of Pyrinomonadaceae bacterium. Lineage (GTDB taxonomy): Bacteria > Acidobacteriota > Blastocatellia > Pyrinomonadales > Pyrinomonadaceae > OLB17. The sequence goes on from JAIBCB010000001.1 coordinate 356,489, forward strand.
ACGGCCGCGAGGGCTCCGAAAATAAAGGCGACAATGAAGGTCGTCCTCTCCGGCAGAGCCTCAAGGAGAATGAGCGTGATAAGAACGATGAACGCAATAAGCGTTATCTGAAGAAGCGACGAGAGCGTAAATCGGAATCGCGGCCGGTCGTCAAGAATATCTCTCAGCAGCGTGGCCGCCGAATGGTTTTCGGTTGTCTCGATGTCCGACACGAGACGGCGCAGGGCAACATCGGAAAGGTAAGCAAACGCAAGATCTATCGTCGCCAGAAAGACGAGCAAGAGCAGTAAAAAGGCGGCGATGGCTATCTGAAGTTCCATGCTACTCGACAATATTTTTCCACTCGCGGCCGTCGTCTGTCAGAAGCTTGTCCGAATCAGCGGGCCCCCAAGAGCCCGAGGCATAATTCGGAAAGCCGCGAGGCGGTATTGCCTGCCATACGTCCAGGATCGGTGTTACGACGCTCCAGGCGGCCTCGACCATATCCGCACGCTGGAAGAGCGTTGCGTCACCGATCATGCAATCGTAGAGAAGACGTTCATATCCGGTCGCGATCTGTTCTCCGAAATGTTCTACATAGTTGAAATCCATATCGACGGCGCCGACGTTTACGACCGGGCCCGGAATCTTTGCACCAAAATGGAGCGTGAGCCCTTCGTCGGGCTGAATGTGGATGACCAGGCGATTCGTCGTAAGCTTTTCGACGGGCGTATCCCTAAATAGGACGAACGGAGCCGCCTTGAACTGAATGACAATGCTCGAATGTCGTGCCTTCATCCGCTTGCCCGTACGCAGGTAGAATGGCACGCCGGCCCAACGCCAATTATCGATCGAGAGCTTCAGAGCGGCGAAGGTCTCCGTATTAGAGCTTGGCGAGACGTTCGGTTCATCGCGATATGCGGGAACGGCCTTGTTGTCGATCGTGCCGGCGTCGTATTGACCTCTGACCGCACGTCTGAGCACGTCCTCGTCAGTGAATTGCTGTATTGCGTGAAGGATCTTGGCCTGTTCGTCGCGAACCGCGTGAGCCTCGAACGAGACTGGCGGCTCCATTGCCGTCAGGGTCGTAAGCTGGAAAAGGTGATTCGGGATCATATCCCGCAGAGCTCCCGCCGAATCGTAATAGCCGCCGCGTTGCTCGACACCCAAAGTCTCTGCTACGGTGATCTGGACGTGGTCGATGTAGTTGCGATTCCAGATCGGTTCAAAGATCGAGTTGCCAAAGCGAAAGACCAAGATGTTCTGGACGGTTTCCTTGCCCAAATAATGATCGATGCGATAGATCTGGTCTTCCTTAATGAGCTTTGTTAAGGAAGCGTTAAGTTTCTTTGCGGACTCCAGATCGCGTCCGAACGGCTTTTCATAGATAAACCGCCGCCAGTTGCCATTCTCTTCCTTGCCGAGACCATTCTTTACGACCTTTTGTGTGACGGTCGCAAAAAGCTGCGGCGGCGTCGCGAGATAGAAGAAGTAGTCCTCAGGGATCTGATGTTGTGTGGTCACATCCCCAAGAAGTTCCTTAAGATCGCCGAAGAGCTTCTTATCGTCATCGAAATCTCCGCCCGTGTAGTAGGCACGCTCTTCGAACCACGAAAGAAGCTTCTCATCAGGAGCCTGCGGCAGAAATGTCTGTAGATCATCAACGAGCATCTTTCGAAACTCGTCCGTCGTCATCTCCTGGCGGCCGACGCCGACGATCGCAAACTTATGCGGAAGAAAATCACCTTTGGCCAAATTATAAAGGGCAGGGAGCAATTTCCGTTTTGTAAGGTCTCCGGTCGAACCGAAGATGACCATCACGCACGGAGCAGCAACTTTGGTCGTTTTTGTCATAGGGCGTTGAGATAACAGATTATCATATCGAGCGGTCGGCGATGGAACTGCGAGCGGACAACCGAGCAACCGCACTCCTCGATCCTGCGGCCGCTGCCGGCACGTCCCTCGAGCCTGGGTGTGTCAGTCAGAACCGCCTGCGTCAGCGGGCGGTCAGCATTGCCGCAGGCCCGCCCGATAGTAAGGGCGTAACACTCAACGCAGCTTCCGGACGAATTGCCACGGCATTTATGCCGTGGGACAAGTCTCTCAACCAAGATCCTGGAGGCGGCTTGCCGCCGACAATGACCGTCTTTTGTCCCAGCGAAGACGCTCGTGGGACAGCTCTTGGGACAAATAAGTGATGTGTTATCAGTCACTTACGCCATTTGTCCCAGAATTTCGCAAAAAAAAATAGACCACATTGTCCATTCTCAATTCTCCGTTTTCAGTTCTCTTAGAGGCGGCTCGCCGCCGACAAGACCTAGACCATCTTCCGGGCTTGCCCCTTGGCAGTGCGGTCGGGCTTGCCCGACCGCACTGCAATGCGGCAAGCCGCAAGAACGACCGATTGGCCACGAATGCACGAATCGAAAGCCTATCAATCCCAAATCTTAGATCTGAAATCTGAAATTCGAGATGTAAACCTCTGCGGCCTTTGCGAGGTTTCGCTTCGCGACCTTTGCGTTTCAAAAAAGATCGTAAACGCAAAGAACGCAAAGGGGACGCAAAGTTCGCAAAGGAAGAAGCCACTTGCTTCACGGGCTTGCCCTTTCGTAGTGCGGTCGGGGTTCGTGGGTCAGAGATCTGCGGCAAGCCGCAAAGACCTAAGACCAACGAACAATGAACCACGAGCCACGAACAACTTTGTCAAAGACCAAACGGCCGGCTCGACAGTGTTGTCATCATAGCGAACCGGCGCGCCTGTTTGAAGCACAAACCGCACAAAATGTATCAAAGTGCACAAAATGAACATTCCGCACAAAACGTATCAAAGTGTACAATTTGCACGACTGGCAAAGGATGTGCATCGCGACGGGAAGCCAAGGCGAGTGGTTTTACGTTCTGGAAAGGTTGGAGCTTGGGTAACGCTCTCGCAGCGGCTTAGCTAGCACCGCCTAGATGCCAAGTTTGTCGCGGAGTTCGAGTTCGCGGGCATTCATTTCACCGTCATCGGTCTCGTGGTCGTAACCGCAGAGATGCAAAACACCGTGGAGAATAAGCTGCTTGATCTCGCCTTCGAGGGAGAGGCCATTCTCGGCGGCCTGCTTTTGAGCTTGTTGAGCAGAGATGACGATGTCTCCGAGGAAATTGGCGGGCCAGTCAGAACCGTCTGCGGTAGCGGGCGGTTGAATATTGTCAATTTGCTGGGATAAACCACCCGCAACGGCGGGTGGTTCTGACCAAGGGAAGGAGAGCACGTCGGTTGTCCCGTCTTTGCCGCGAAATATCTTGTTGAGCTGCCGCATTCGATCGTCGGAGATAAAGGCGACCGAGAGCGTCTTGTTTTCGGCTTCGTTTACTGATCGAGAAAGTTCGGCCACGAATTCACGGATCGGGGCGAGATTGAGCTTGATCTTGCGCTGTGCATTTACGATGTCGATCATGTTCGCGGAGGCGTGCATCACGATAGGCGAGCTTACTCAGATGGCTCGGTTGAATGCTGCTCGTATGCCTTGACGATCAGTTGGACGAGTTTGTGGCGGACGACGTCCTTTTCCGAAAAATAGACGAACTCGATCATGTCGATATCGTCGAGAACACGTTGGGCTTCGCGCAGACCGCTTTTCTGTCCACGCGGCAGATCGATCTGTGTGATGTCGCCGGTAACGACAGCTTTCGAACCGAATCCGATACGCGTCAGGAACATCTTCATCTGTTCGTTGGTCGTGTTCTGGGCTTCGTCAAGGATGATGAAAGCGTCAGAGAGCGTGCGTCCGCGCATAAAGGCGAGCGGCGCGATCTCGATGATGCGTTTTTCGAGCATTTTCGTGACCTTTTCCGCATCAACCAGATCAAAAAGAGCGTCGTAGAGCGGCCGCAAATATGGATCGACCTTGTCCTGCAGGTCGCCGGGAAGGAACCCGAGGCGTTCGCCCGCCTCGACCGCAGGACGGGTCAAAATGATGCGGCTGACCTGCTTTTTGAACAAGGCGTCCACGGCCATTGCGACCGCGAGGAAGCTCTTGCCCGTGCCCGCAACGCCGATTCCGAAAACGAGATCGTTCTTTGCTATGGATTCGAGATATTTTCGTTGATTCGCGGTCTTTGGTGCGACCGTCTTCTTTCCTGAAGGATTGAATCTCGCTTTCTGGAAATGATCTTTCAGGCTGTAGGCGCGGTCTTCGGCGATCTGCTTGAACGCATCTCGCAGTTCCTTGTCGCTGAATGCGGCACCGTCGCTGAAGATATCGCCGAAATCGCTCAATATCTGGTCGACCGTTGCGATGTCGTCCGGTTCGCCGTCGATAAGAAGCTCGTTTCCGCGAATGCCGATACGAACATCGAGCAGTGATTCAAGGAACTTGATGTTCTGGTCCTGGACGCCAAATAGGGTGTTGAGGCCTTGAGCGGGAAGTTCGAGTTTGCGTGTGTCAGTCAAATTTGGTCTGTCTTGCGGCCGATCCTGCAGCGGCCAAGGATGTTGCTTTCAGGCTACTAGAAACTGCATTTTACGTCAATCGTGGGTCGTCCAAAAGGCCACTCGCCCATCACTTGTAAAAGTCGTTAATTCAGGCGCTCGTCTTTGCCAGGTAATTGCGGCTGTGCTATTCTAACTCCTTTGTAAATTTATTGATTTTCTCAATTTTAGAGGAGCACTTTAATTAGAATGGCGAACGAAGGAAATGGTCAGGTCGGAACGGTGGTTCAGATCATTGGGCCTGTGGTTGACGTAGAATTTTCGGATTACCTGCCCCCGATACACCAAGCTCTGAGGATCTCGAGCGAAGGTTTCGACGTTGAGGAAAAGGTTGATGTCGTCGCCGAGGTGCAGCAGCACCTTGGGGAAGGCCGCGTGCGTGCGGTCTCGATGCTGCCGACGGATGGAATGGTTCGCGGGATGAAGGCGTTCGACCTTGGCGGCCCGATCACGGTGCCGGTCGGTGCTTCAACTCTGGGACGTGTGATGAATGTTGTGGGTGAACCCGTTGACGAACTCGGCGAGATCGTTACGGACGTTCGGTATCCGATACACCGTCATGCACCGTCTTTTGACGAACAGTCCACGTCGCTCGAGATGTTCGAAACGGGAATCAAGGTCATCGATCTTATCCAGCCATTCCTCCGCGGTGGAAAGATCGGTCTTTTTGGCGGTGCTGGTGTCGGCAAGACAGTGCTCATCATGGAGCTGATCAACAACGTCGCAAAGGGACGCGAAGGCTTCTCGGTGTTTGCCGGCGTCGGCGAGCGTACACGTGAAGGCAACGATCTTCTCCGCGAAATGGTCGAGTCCGGCGTTATCAAATACGGCGAAGATTTCAACCACAACATGGAAGAAACGGGAGCGTTCGATCTTGCAAAGGTCGACAAGGCCCAGCTCAAAGATTCAAAAGTGTCGCTGATCTACGGCCAGATGACCGAACCTCCGGGAGCACGCCTTCGAGTGGCTCTTTCGGGCCTTACGGTTGCCGAATACTTCCGCGATCAGGGCAACGATGTGCTCTTCTTCGTCGATAACATTTTCCGATTCACGCAGGCCGGCTCTGAGGTTTCGGCTCTTCTTGGCCGTATGCCGTCCGCTGTGGGGTATCAGCCGAACCTTGCGACGGAAATGGGCGAGATGCAGGAGCGCATCACCTCGACCAAGACCGGTGCTATTACGTCGATCCAGGCCGTTTACGTGCCCGCGGACGACTATACAGACCCAGCACCTGCAACGACGTTCGCTCACCTCGACGCCGTTACGGCTCTTTCACGTCAGATCGTGGAACTTGGTATCTACCCGGCGGTCGATCCGCTCGCTTCGAACTCGCGAATTCTCGACCCGCAGGTCGTTGGTGACGAGCATTACAACACGGCGCAGGAGGTCAAGCGTATCCTTCAGCGTTACAAGGATCTGCAGGATATCATCGCGATCCTTGGCCTGGACGAATTGAGCGAAGACGACAAACTTACTGTGGCTCGTGCACGTAAGATCCAACGCTTCTTCTCGCAGCCCTTCACGGTCGGTGAACAGTTCACGGGCCTCAAGGGTGAATACGTAAAGGTCGAAGATACGATCAAAGGCTTCCGCGAGATCCTTGACGGCAAGTGCGACGATATGCCTGAACAGGCTTTCTATATGGTCGGTACGATCGAACAGGCTCGCGAGAAAGCGAAGAAGATGGCGGCCTCGGCCTAGGAAACATGATCAGGGTTCAGGGTGGAGTAGGAGATCGTTCGACTCTGCCTTGAACCTCGAGCGACAAAGCTTGAACAATGCTAAAACTTGAGATCGTAACACCTGAAAAGAGGGTCTTTGACGGCGATGTCGAATCGGTGACCGTGCCGACGGCGAGCGGGGAAGCAGGGATCTTTCCAAACCACGCGCCGTTGGTTTCGGCCCTGAAGCCGGGAGTCCTCAGCTATTCGCAGAAGGGCGGAGCCGATAAGTTGGCCGTCTCCGGAGGGTTTGTCGAGGTCAGGGGAAATAGAGTTTCGGTGCTGGCTGATACTGCCGAAACGGCGGACGACGTAGATCTGGACTCGGCACGCGGTGAACGAGATGCGGCTGAAAAGGCCCTGGCGGCCGCGTCGTCAGCCTCGATCGAGGAGAATGAGCCATTGCGGAAAAAGCTTGAGTCCGCAAACGCCCGCATCGCTATCGCGGGAGGCGGTAAGTAAGCAAAATGCGTAACGCACTCTTGATCAAAACGGCCCTTGTCGCATGGCGATAGGGGCTTTTTCGTGCGCTAAGATCATTCAAGGCAGCTGCAAACTCGTGGAATCACGGTCTTTTTGCTGAACTGACGCATCGGGTTGACATCGTCGAGTCAAGACGGTAATTTATCTTATTGAAAACGATTTTCATTTGCAATAAAATATGATCCTTCAAAGATTAAAGGAAGAGACACGAGTCCAGCACGAAGAGGTCGAGGCCGCCGTCGATGTCATGAACCAAATGTTTGATATTGCCGACTATCGACGGCTTATATCAAAGTTTTGGAGTTTTTATTCTGCATACGAACCGGAACTCCCGCTACAGGCGTTGAGCGATGCTGGCTTTGACTACTCTGAGAGAATCAAACTCCCACTTCTTGAGTCGGATGCGAGAGTCCTCGGGCTTGAATTCCAAGCAGTTGCTCTCCCTCTTCCGGATCTTTCATCCGTTGCGAAGGCTTTCGGGAGTCTTTACGTGATCGAAGGCTCGACCCTTGGCGGCCAGGTCATCTCGCGGCATCTAAAGCAGCACCTCGGCCTTACCCCTGAGAACGGTGGGGCCTTTTATTTCGGTTATGGCCAAGCGACAGGGCCGATGTGGAAAGCGTTCGGCGAGAGTCTGACGAGATTTTCATTGACGGCCAACGCCGACGACGAGATCGTTGAAGCGGCGAGGGCTACATTTGCATGCATTACGAGTTGGGTCGGCCGAAAGTCTTCGGCTGCTCCGACCAGTATCTAAAACCCAAACTTCCCGTGAACATTTAGATCGCGGATATACGAATTAATAAATATGCCATCTTCACTGAACAAACTTTTACTGGCGGGCGTCTTCTGCGCCCTTTTGATGTTGGCAACTGTCCTTTCAGCCATCGCTCAGGCACCGTCCGGTGTCGAGGTTGCTGTAAAAGATGCCAATGATGTTGCCGTCGCAGGTGCGAAGGTAGAACTTGCCGTTGGCGGCCTGACCGTTAATTCAGCGGTCACAGATCAGACCGGAACGGTACACTTTGCGGTCCCGAGATCCGGCACCTATCGCATAAGCGTTCAGGCCAATGGGTTTGCATCCGCAACTCGCGAGGTTTCATTGGCGATCGGTTCAAACGCCGCAGAATCCTTTCGGCTTGAAGTGGGCGGTGTTAGCGAAACTGTAACGGTGACCGCGACCCGCACACAGGTCACTACCGAAGAAACTGCCGTGCCGGTCTCAGTGGTCGGACGCAGAGAGATCGAAGAGCAAGGCATCAACACAATTGGCGATATCTTTCGCACGCTGCCGGGCACTTCGACCGTTAATGAAGGATCATTCCAAGTCAGGCCGCGTATTCGCGGGCTGGACAGCAACCGCGTTCTTATCCTTGTTGACGGTGAACGGCTCAATAATAGCCGCACATCGACGGGTCAATCCGGTGTAGAGACCGGCTTGGTTGATACCGCGGATATTGAATCGGTCGAGGTAGTACGCGGAAGCGGTTCGGTCCTCTATGGAACCGATGCCCTTGCCGGCACGATCAATATCATTACGAGCGATACGCCTACCCGCCGGGAAAAGGGATTTCGATTCGGCGGCCGGCTCGATACTTTCTATAGCTCGAACGAAGACACGCTTCGCGGCTCGCTTGGTCTTACGGGATCAACGCGATACTTTGCATTCCGCGTTGCGCAATCGCTTGAGCGATCGGGAAATTATTTCACCGGAAAGCCCAAAGGATCGTTCCTTGCGGATCTTCGCGAGCAAGGGATCGGGATCACGGATGAAGGCGAGGTTTTGAACTCGCAATCGCATGGCAGCAATACCGCCATTTCGACTCGATTCTTTTTGAACGATCTGAACACCATCAAGGCGACGTATGATCGTCGGCGTGGTGCAAACATCGGCTCAGCCGGCCTTGTCGGAACCTTCAGCGGAAACTTCCCATTCTCGAATCGGGATAAGGTAAACCTGCGGTACGACGCGGCATCGATAACTAAGGATCTGCTGCGTTTGTCGATCTCGGGCTATTACCAGAAGCAGGATCGCAATTTTACCAACGTGCTGACGGTTCCGCCAATGATGCCGTATTTCCCCGGCATGTATCGCTTTAGCGAGACCATCACCGACACGCGAACAAGCGGCGCGGATCTCCAAACTGATTGGAAGATCGGCAGCCGAAATACACTGACGGCCGGAGCAAGCTTTTTCCGAGACTTGAACAAGGATTCGCGGACGATCCTCAACGCATTCACGCCAACTTCGCCGGTCCAGTCGATCGATAATTCAAAGAGTGTGCCGGATGCAACGCTTACAAATTTTGCGGCTTTCGCACAGGACGAATTTCGTCTTACCAAACGCCTTAAGCTGACGGGCGGTATTCGAGTTGATAATTTCCGCACGAAGGCTCAGCCGACGACCGGCTTTAACCTGCCACAGCTTCGTCCTGATCAGATACACGATCTTGGGATCGACGGCCTCGCGAATGGAATGGATGTTTCGACGACGGCGGTCACCGGCGACTTTGGAGCGGTGTATAACCTAACAAGTGAGGTGACGCTTGCGGCACGTGTTGGACGATCATTCCGCACACCAAATATCTTCGAGATATTTTTTACGGATTCCGGCTCGATCGGCGGCTTCGTGGTTGGCAACCCGAGGCTAAAGCCGGAGACCGGTGTGAACTTTGATGCTACGGTTCGATTCAAGAACAAGCATTTTTCAGCGTCCGCGACATACTTCGTGAACAATTACGAAAACTTTATGTCAACGCCCGCGGCATTTGACAGTCGCGGGTGCCCGATCTTTATCGTCCAACCGGGAACGATCTATGATGCCGATAACTGCCAGATCGTGAGTTCGCCTCCGGGACGTTCGCCGGTCCGAGTCTATCAGACGCAGAACGTTGATCGGGCGAGAATACAAGGTTTCGAGGCCGAGTTCGAGATCCCGATCAGGGTCAAGCTTGGGCTTCTGACTCCGAACGGGAACTTCAGCTATCTTCGCGGTGATGACACGCAAAAGAATGTTCCGCTGGATATAATCAGCCCATTCAGGACGAACATCGGTGTCCGCTGGCAGAATTTTGGCCGGAACTATTTCTTCGATTACACGGCACGGATCGTCGCAGAACAGAAGCGGCTTTCGCCGCAATTCCTCCTTCCTGTAAATCAAGGAGGCAACGGCGGCCCCGAGCCCGGGTTCGTCACCCACAATGTGTCGGGAGGTTATTATTTCCAAAGGGAAAGATTTAACTTCAATATCAACGTAGGTGTCTCGAATCTAACAAATCGGGCTTATAGCGAACAGTTCAACTTTGCACCCGCACGAGGACGTTCGTTCACGATCGGCACTTCGTGGGAGCTTAAATAAAGCTACTTTCCATAGACGACGGTCGAAGGCGAGAACGAAGAGAATGCATCGCCTTCGACCGTTCTTGTTCGATATTCGTAATACTGGCCCGGCTTTGTCGGCTTGTCCACATACCGCGACTTTGTCGTCGTTTTTATCAATTCCCAACCCGTCGTGTCGCCTTCGCGTCGCCAAATCTCAAAGGTGAGTTTGTCGTTGTTTGAGAAGCGAAGTTCGATCGTGCAGTTCCGTGCAAGAGCTTCGCATTGCTTGGGTGTTAGTTCATCCATCTATCTGATGTCCACACTCGCTTTTTGAGGGATGCTTCATTCCAAAACGCTTTCGTCAGCGTGATCTTGGGCTCCGCGTTTCTTGGTGCGAGGATCGTTACCACGTCGTATCTTATCGCCATGTCGGCGACGGCGAAGAGCCGGCGATAAACGCGAGCGGTCCGCGTGATCTGGCGCATTTTCTGTTTATCAACTGCCGCGATCGCCGGGGCAAAATCTTCGGACCGCCGGGTTTTGACCTCAATAAAACACAGGGTCCGGTGTTCGAGGGCAACGATGTCGATCTCGCCTGTAACGGCCGCTCCGGCACGATTGCGGCCCACGGGGACTTTGAAGTTCGTCAAAACGATGCGATAGCCGTGTGCCTCTAAATACCGGGCAGCCAAGGCTTCGCCGCGGACACCGAGTGAGAGTTTTTCGGACTGTGTGCTCAATTCCTAACAGCGGACGATCAGAAACTCAGTCTAGAACGCCGGCTCTTCGTAGATGCCGTAAACGTCGCGGAGAGCGACGCAGATCTCTTCGACGGTCGCGTAGGAAGCGACCGCATTGATGATCGCAGGCATCGTGTTCTCGTCGGCGGATGCAGCTTTCTTAAGTGCTTCAAGGGAGTTTGCGACCGCACCGCTGTCACGCGTCGTTTTTGTTCGCTGGAGCCTTCCTAGTTGATGATCGCGTACAGATTCGTCTATCTGCAGGATATCCGTCTTATGGATCTCTTCGTCCATAACGTAGTTGTTCACGCCGACGATCGTTTGGTCTCGTCTTTCGACCGCCTTCTGATATTGATAGGCAGACTCCTGTATCTCCCGCTGCGGGAAACCGGCTTCGATGGCCTCGACCATTCCGCCGAATCCGTCGATCTTGTCGAAGTATTCAAAGCACCCATCGATCATTTTTTCGGTAAGCGACTCGAGATAATAGCTTCCGCCGAGCGGATCGACGGTATTCGCGACGCCGGTCTCTTCGGCAATGATCTGCTGCGTGCGGAGGGCGATAAGAGCTGCATTATCGGTCGGCAGGGCAAGAGCCTCGTCGTAGGAATCGGTGTGAAGCGACTGCGTGCCGCCGAGCACACCGGCAAGTGCCTGGATCGCGACGCGCGCGATGTTGTTCAGCGGCTGCTGTACGGTCAACGAGACGCCCGCTGTCTGTGTATGAAAGCGCAGCTGCATCGTCCTCGGGTCTTTCGCACCGAAGCGTTCTTTCATCGTGCGGGCCCATATCACGCGGGCGGCACGGTATTTTGCGATCTCCTCAAAGAAATCGTTGTGTGCGTTAAAGAAGAACGAAAGCCGCGGAACGAATTCATCGACATCCATCCCACGATCGACTCCGTATTGGACATATTCGACGCCGTCCCGGAGCGTGAAGGCGAGTTCCTGAAGCGCCGTCGCACCGGCCTCGCGAATGTGGTAGCCGCTCACCGAGATCGGATTGTATTTCGGCACATTTTGAGAGCAGTACTCGAATGTATCGATAACAAGCTTCATCGCCGGTTTGATCGGGTATATCCATTCCTTCTGTGCGATGTACTCTTTCAGAATGTCATTCTGCAGAGTGCCGGAGATCTTCTTGAAGTCTGCTTTTTGCTTTTCTGCGACGACGAGATACATTGCAAGGAAGATCGGGGCCGGCGCGTTGATGGTCTGTGAAACCGTGACGCTGTCGAGTGGGATCCCGTCAAAAAGCGCTTCAAAGTCTGAAAGCGACGAAACCGCAACACCGCACTTTCCGACCTCACCTTCGCTGAGAGGCGAGTCAGCATCGAGTCCCATCAAAGCCGGAAGGTCATAGGCAACGGAAAGCCCCGTTTGGCCTTGCGCCATAAGATACTTGAAACGTCGGTTCGTTTCTTCCGGTGAGGAGAAGCCGGCGAACTGGCGCATCGTCCAGAGTTTGCCGCGATAGCCCGTCGGATGAATTCCACGCTTATACGGAAATTCACCGGGAAATCCAACCTCAATGCCGTCGCAGTCTGCTGCCGAATAGAGCCCGTCAACCGGTTCGAGCGAAACTCCTTCGAAGGCTCCTTTCCTTTCAGCACGCTTCTTTAACGCGGGATCAAGGGTCTCGGACTCCCAACGCTCCTTTTCTGCTGCATTGGCTGTTCGCGCCTGCTTTGTATCTGGTGTCATAAGAGATGGTTTTTGAACCATAACCTTTAGAGTATCACGAATTTAGACCTGAAAACGAGACGAATCGGGGGTTCCGAGACGGACTTCGGGCTTTGCGTTAAGCCTAACAATTCTGTAAGGTGAAATGGTTCGCATCAAAGACTTCAGACCGTACTTTCCGTTTGCAAATTGTGAAAACTATTCGCATCTTACTCATCTTAATAGCACTTACGGCTTTCGGCTGCGCGAAAGGACCGGAGAATAGCAACCGTGCCGCGAACTCAAATGTGAACGTCAATGCCGATGCGAATTCTGCAAATTCGAATCTCGAAGAGCTCAGGATGTTGATAAACGTTCCTTATGAGACCGAGGATCTTGCGTGGAAAAAGGAAGACGGCTCGGAGAAGATCGTTGCCGTTCTTCGGTTCGCACCCGAAGATGCGGATAAGGTCGCAAGCGAATCGGGCCCGGCAAAAGGGAAGGTGAGCCTGTCGCCCGAAAGCTGGTATCCAAGTGAGCTGACGGCCCAGAGCGAGACATCCGGCGACAGCGGGCTCGATGGCACGGTCTATGACCCGAAACTCTTTGTTCTCGCCCCCTACACGCAGGGACGGCTTGTCCGCATAGACGGAACTAACTATTTCCTCCTAGAGCTTTCCTAACAAGAGGCTTATTCATTGGATCTCTCGATCACCAGATTCGTTCAATTTAAGGATGAGGCCAGGTTCGTGTTAGCATCTTTTTTAGACGAGAATCCCTTACCATTTTGATGCGATCTTGCCGCACCCTCTGCTTACTGATTTTGCCGCTATTGCTGTGCGTACCTATATGGGCGCAGCAGACAAATCCGGTTGACCGGCAGGTCGCGAATCCGATCACGGACACCCCAAATATCAACCCGATCTCACCGGGAAAGAGTGTTATTGCCCCTACCCAACCGAAGCCGAAGGACAAGGTCGAACCTGAAGGCGGAGACGGCGAAGTGGTCGTCTATTCCGATCGCCAATCGGTGGAAGGCCAGCAAGGCAAACGCGTTGTAACACACGAAGGCAGCGTTGATGTCCACTATGGCATCTATCGGCTTCAGGCCGACAAGGTCGTCATATACGAAGCCGAGAACAAGATGGTCGCGACAGGCAACGTGATCTTCGACAAGGGAAACGATGAGCGGATCACGGGCGTAAGGTCTGAGTGGAACTATAAGACCAAGCTTGGGTGGTTCGAAGATGCGACCGGATTTACGAATCAGACGAATGACGGCACGGTGCTTTACTTTACGGCCGCGCGTGTCGAACGAATTTCGCTGACCGAACTCCTCGTTACCGATGCCGAGTTTACGGCCTGCGACGAAGCGGTGCCGAAATGGAGCTTTGCAGCCAAATCTGCCAGGATCAAAACCGATGACCGCGTAAAACTCAAGAATGTTAAGTTCAAGATCAAGAATACGCCTATCATCGCACTTCCTTTTGCTTCTATACCGATAAATAAGGAAGACCGAAAGTCGGGTTTTCTGACACCGGCGTTTGGATTTTCGCCGGCGAAAGGCGCTCAGGTCTCCGGTGCGTACTTTCAAACTCTAGGCCCTTCGGCAGATGTTACGTTCCGCGGCGATCTATACACCTCGCGAGGCTTCGGATACGGCGCTGAATTGCGGACGCGTTCGAACTCGAGATCCTATTTCAACATCGGTTTTTTTGCGGTCAAAGACCGTATCTTTGGTGCGAGTGAGGACCGAGATCATCCAAACCAAGGCGGCTCGACGGTTTATGCGGAAGGCGTTCAGTATTTTCCGAATGGTTTTACTGCGTCGGCGGATATACGAATCACCTCAAACCTTGCGTTTCGCCAGGTCTTTCTCGAAGGGATCCAGCAGATCATTTCACCGATCGAACGGTCGCAGGTCTTCGTGAATAAGAGTTGGACGAACTACACGATGAACATCTTTGCACGTTCGCAGGTGATCTCGATCCCGAATGTTCGCGTCAAGACACGCAATTTGCCCAGCATCTCATTCGAAAAGCGTCCGTCAAGGCTTTCCTTTTTCAAGAATGCATATTTCTCCTTTAAGTCTTCTTTAGAGGGCGTCTCAAGACGTGAAGAGGTTGACGATATCAATCTCTATCGACAGCAAAATCTCCAGGAACCAACTCTGACGCCCGCGATCATGCAGCGATTCGATGTTTATCCCGAATTTACGCTGCCGATCTACACGAAGTATTTCAACGTAACGGCGTCCGCATCGGCCCGCGTTACATATTATTCGAACTCGCTTGACTATCGCCGGAATGTGATAAGCACCGACCTTATCCGCAAGTACGGTCAGTTTACACTTGATATTCGCCCTGTCGCCCTCGCAAAGAATTTCTACGGTAAGGATAAGAAGTTCAAGTTTCGGCACGTGATAGAACCATTCTTGACCTATCGGTTCGTGAAGGGCGTCGATAATTTCAACAAGATCATAAGGTTCGACTACCTCGATACGATCACAAATACGAACGAGGTCGAATACGGCATCACTAACCGCATCTACACTCGAAGATATGCCGAGGCGGTCACAAAGGACGCGCAGAAACGGTTGAGCGAAGGAGACCGTGCAAAGCGAGAGGACCTGTCGATCCAACCTTACGAGATATTTTCCCTCACGGTTCGCGGGAAGTATTTCTTTGACAAGACATTCGGCGGAGCTCTTGTCGCGGGTCATCGAAATCAGATCGAGCCTATCACGGCTCTGAGCTTCTATTCATTTGGCGGAGCCGCCCGTCGGTTCTCACCTATCAACATTGATGCGACGTATCGCCCTCAAAAGACGATCTTTGTAAGCACTCGAATGGATTGGGGGCTGTACGGCGACGGTCTGCGGGACATTTCGGCGACGGTAGGGTATGACACGAAGTTATTCAAGCTCTTTCAGACGCTCTACTATACACGCCGCGTTACGCTGATCCCTTCGCTTGCTCAGTATGCCCGCTCCGACAGATCTGAGCCGGGCACTCTTCGCGGTGCGCAATGGAGCCCATCGATCTTTGTGGGCAACCGAGATAAAGGGCCGTATGGCGGTGCATCGCTCTTCTTTGATTTTGAGAATCGAAGAGCTGCAAATCTTAATCCGCTGATCAGTTCGCTCTACACTATCGGCTATGCATATAACTGCTGCTCGATGGCACTTCAATACTACACGTTCAACGTTGGTGCCCGACGGGAAAATAAGATCGTTTTTAGCTTTAGATTGAACGGTATTGGAAGCTTTGGGACGGAACAATTCGCCCAGGGCCTGAGGTAAGAAAAAAGACAAGAGAAAGAAAAGCGGCCATGGTTCTTGAAACCTGGCCGCTTTTGAATTGTCCTAGTTGAATCACCTATGCGTTAGCCGTTTTTTTTTCCGGATTAACATATGTGAGCCACTCGGCACCGAACGGCGCGTCGCGCTCACCGTGAATTACACCGAAGAACTCTTCCTGAAGTTTCTGCGTGACAGGGCCGCGTTTGCCCGCACCGACAGTAATCCGATCTACCGAACGGATCGGCGTGATCTCGGCGGCTGTGCCAGTAAAGAATGCTTCGTCGGCGACGTAAAGAGCCGAGCGTTGGATCGCCGTTTCGATGACCTCGATGCCGAGCTCACGAGCGATCTGAATGACCGAATCCCTCGTAATACCAGGAAGTATCGAAGCTCCGAGCGGCGGTGTGATGAGTTTGCCGTTGTTGACGAGGAAAAGGTTCTCGCCGGAGCCTTCCGACAAATAGCCTCGGTCATCAAGAGCGATGCCTTCAGAAAATCCGCCAAGCAGTGCCTCCATCTTGATAAGCTGCGAATTCATATAATTCGCACCGGCCTTTGCCATCGCAGGCATTGAATTCGAGGTGATCCTTGTCCAGCTTGAGACGCAAGTGTCGATGCCGCTCTCAAGGGCTTCGTCGCCGAGGTACTTGCCCCACTGCCATACCGCGATGTATGAATCTATCGGATTCGGAAAAGGGTTGACACCGAACGCAGGTTTCTCTTCGTCGAGGCCGCGGAAAATGATCGGCCGGATGTAACAATGATCGAGGCCGCTGTCCTTGATGACATCGATCGTGCCGGTGCAGAACTCCTCGCGTGTGAACTTTGAGTCCATCCGATAGATCTTGGCGGAGTTGAGAAGCCGCTGCATATGCTCCGGGAGACGAAAGACAGCAGGCCCGTTGGAAGTCGTGTAACAGCGTATGCCTTCAAAAACGCTCGACCCATAATTGACGACGTGCGACATTACGTGGATCTTGGCGTCATCCCATTCGACCAGTTGTCCATTCTTCCAGATCTTTGGGGCAATTAGCATCGTGCTTACATCTTTTCCTGCCATATTTCTATAAAAACTCCTTGTTCAAAAAAATCTCTCAATAAATAAGATAAACGTTGAAAGGGACGGTAGTCGCAAAAATATTCGTTATTACCGTATAACATCAAGGATAGTATAGCCCTGCGGGAGAGGCAAACTCCCGTCGCTTGAGGGAGGGTGGGAATAAGCAGCAAAGTCTTGCAGCTGATCCTGGAAAATTAGCAGAAGTTGGCCCCTTAAAGACGCAAAAGAGGGCGAAACCGTCTCCGATCTCGCCCTTTTGTTCAGAAGAGTTTGTGGGGCGTCAGAGGATCAAGGTGCGAGGGGCACCATCATCCAAACGCGAGGCGAAGACCTGTCCGTTGATCGCAACGATGACGACGACGGGTTGATCTCCTGAGCCATCCATATCGTCATTTAACTCGACGTCCTGGGCGTAAATGCCGGGCTCGACCTCTTCCGGCTGGCTCAAAATGGTAAGGAAATGATTTGTTCCCAAACCGATACGGACGTTGATAACGCCTGTGCCGATCCGCGGGTTGAACCCGGTCAGATAAATTCGAAGCTTTGTCGGGACACGTCCGAACGGCCGAATGCTTCTAGTTCGTACCGTAAATGGCTCCGTCGTATGGACACGATTTGTGACGTTGAATATCTTCGCGCGTCCACCGGGGCCTTCGAAACCTTCGAAGCTATAGACGTCCGGTCTTGCGGGCACTAATATGACCTGCGTCCGCATTATCGTCCCGTTATTGTTCAGAACAAGGTCGTAGGGCGTACCTTCCACAGCCGCAGGAAGTCCTCGCGGAACGACGAAGTCGATCCGGTGGCGACTCACGCGGACAAGCCCGCATGAAAAGCCGTTGATCGTCATCGTCACGCCGCTAAGCTGTATCGGAAGTTGGAAACTGCGCTGCATTGATCCGACGCCGGAACGCTCCACGATCGGGCGGTCGATGCCCGCCTGGAAGTTCATTATTGCACGCATTCCCGGCGCCAGACCGAAGACCGCCGGTGGTGATTGCGGTGTCGGTGTAGGCGTCGGACTCGGCGATGCGGTCGGCGACGGAGAAGGCGTTGGAGTTGGAGTCGGAGTTGCGGTCGGACTCGGTGATGGGACGACAGTCGGCGAAACAGGTATCCTGCTGGCGCCGGTAGCGAAATTCGCCGAGATCCGCGCCTCATTTATAGCCGTCGGTGTCAGCATATAGTACACCTCGGGCGATGAGTCCAGGTTGCCGCCGCCGAGTTCGGTCAGCGACATATTGAATGCGAATCGCGACGCGGAATCACTCGTGATCGCTCTCGTAGAAGCGAGAAACGTGGTCGGCGACGGGAACTTTGCGATCCGCTTGAAGGTCGCGCTTGCTGGCGGAACGGTAAGCGGATAGGTATAGAGTTGGACCGGACGGTTCGGGTCCGGATTCAGGCCATCCGCGGCATTTGCCGGCACCGTGCCGTCAGCCTTGATGTTCATCCTCGTTTCGAGGATCAGCGTCGAAGGCGTTCCGGCAACATCGGTGTCTGTAAACCCTCCATAACGCTGCAGGTCGCCGCCCGGAGCGCCGGAGTCTCCATTGCTGCGAGGCAGAACGCGACGGAAGTTATCCGCCGTTGCGTCATAGACGTAGGTCGCAAACGAATCGTAATTCGTGCCGCTGTTCTCGTTCGCAAGGTCAGCGTATGAATCAAATACGATCAGGTTGCCATCGCGGCTCATTCGGCGGCCAAGGTCAAGGATGTTGACGATCGCACCGGGCGTTGTCGGCGTGGTCGTCGTAACTTGTTTCTTTACAGTGCCGACATCACCGGTCGCGGTCAGGTCAGAATAAAAGATCTCCTCGTTCCGACTCGACGCAGGGTTGTTACCGCCCGTCATCCCAACGATCGGGTTGTCTCCCGTACTCGCGAATGCGACGCGCAGGCCGCTGCCCGAGATCGTCGGGTTCTTGTTATAGATCGGATCCGATATCACGCCGCGAGGCGTTTTTGTTATCTGATTCAGGGTTGATGTCGGACGATGGAATGTAAAGACCTCGTCGTTATCCTCGTTCAGCGGGAACGAATTGCCGACTCCGGGAACAAGGTCTCTGGTCGAGACGAACGCGATCGTGCCGCCGTCGTCCGAGATGCTTGCGTCGTGATTATCGTCAGCAACGAATGCTCCCGAATTTTGTGTGCCTCCGCGAGGCAATTGGCTCGGAACCGTGTTCGTTACTCTCGTGAACGTGCCGCCAGCAAGTTCCTGATAGGGTATCTCGACGCCGCTTGTCATATCCGGAACGGGCGTAAAGACGGGCATCTGGTAGATCCACATTTCGAGATTTGCGTCTCTTGTCAGCGGATTCGGTGCCGGCGAAGGGCTCGGGCTTGGACTCGCAGAAGGCGTTGGGGTCGGACTCGTGAAGGAATTTCCGTCGAATGATCCCGGATTCGTCGTGCTGATGACGGGCGGATTCGTATCATCGCCAGGGTATGCGATGGTCGCGTTCGAAGAGAAAGCGATCCATTTGCCGTCGTGGCTGATGATGGGCCGTGTATTTACGATCGAGATGCGGACGTTGCTGAACACGTTCTCGCCGTTCACGTCGTACATTACGTTCTTTGTGTCCGTGATCTGAAAGATCCTTCGCTGTGCGTAATCGAAAACAAAGATCTCGACGTTATGATCGCTATTTCGGGGATTCTCCGTCGCGACGTCGCCGTTCGATTCAAAGACGACAAAGCGGCCGTCACCGCTGATCCCGCCGGCATAAGATTCGGCGGCCGCGTTCGTGATCTGGCCGATGACCGAATCGAGTTGTGCCGAGGCCTGTGAATTCAGGCCGAGGCAGAAGATAATTGCAAGAAATAAAATACTAAAGCGAAATGTCACAGATTCCTCCGGAGGACTTTTCGAAACTTATGCCGCTCGCGATCCGAGCATACGGCGGCAAAGGGCTCAAAAACAATAGATTTTACGGCTTTTACCTTACCTGAGGCAAACGTGCCAAGGCATCATTTTCGCCAATTTCGCAATATGCAAAAACTGCACGCTTTGATGCACCAAGTAATATCCTCGGTTGTAAACTATCGCGGGCTGTATATCATTTAGTTTTAACGGTTTAGATAGGACGTGAATTCACCGCTCAAAATAATGATCGTCGCCGGTGAGGCTTCGGGAGACGCACACGCCGCAAAGCTCGTGGAGGCTATTAAGGACGCGGCCGGGGAAGGTGTGTCTTTCTTTGGTTCTGCGGGGCCAAGGATGCGGGCAGCGGGCGTAAAACCTGTGATCGAGGCAGACAGGCTTTCGATAATGGGCCTGTTAGAGGTCGCAAAGGCGTTGCCGATGTTCTGGTCGGTGATGCAGAAGCTCAAAAAGGCAGCGATTGCCGAGAAGCCGGACGTCGCGGTGCTTGTCGATTTTCCTGAATTCAATCTAAAGCTGGCGAAATTTCTTCATAAACAGGGAATTCGTGTCGTTTATTACATCGCACCGCAGGTCTGGGCATGGCGTGAATATCGTGTAAAAGTGCTCAAAAAGTATGTCGATCTGCTGCTTACGATCCTGCCGTTTGAAAAAGCGTGGTTCGAGGAACGCGGACTTACGAATGTTGAATATGTCGGCAATCCGCTGACCCGTGAAGTGTCAGCGACAAAAGACCGGCTCGACTTTGCTCGCGAAAACGGCCTTGATCCGGAAAGGCCAATCATTGCGTTGCTTCCCGGAAGTCGGCACAAAGAGATCGTCCGGATATTGCCGGTTCTTCTCGATACCGCGAAACTCCTCTCCGAACGCGATCCATCGAGGCAATTTGTGGTTCCGCTCGCCTCAGAGAAGAATCTGCACGATGCGGAAGGGCTGCTCTCGGCTTCGGAACTGCCGTTCACGGTCGTCGTCGGCGAGACGTATAACGCCCTGAATGCCTCGGATGCGGCGGCGGTAACAAGCGGTACTGCGACGCTCGAGGCCGGCATCATCGGCACGCCGATGGCCATCGTCTATAAGACCTCGGCATTGAATTATCGCGTTTTTGTGCCCTTGATCTCGACAGAACATTTTGGGCTGATAAATCTCATCGCAGGCGACCGCGTGGTCAATGAGATAATGCAGGACGATCTCACGCCCGCTGCTCTTGCCGACGAGCTCGAACGGCTCCTCGAACCTACTGTGAATAAAGAAGTTCGAGCGAAGCTGCACGCCGCTGCCGAAAGACTCGGCCACGGCGGAGCCTCAAAACGAGCGGCGGAGGCGATCCTCGGGGAAATTGAGAATTGAGAATGGAGAGCGGAGAACGCGGCACTCGGAACGCGGCCTTCCTGGGCTTGCCCTTTGGCAGTGCGGTCGGGCTTGCCCGACCGTAAATGTCGACTATCTGAAATCGGAGGCGGCTCTGCGGCCGACAAGATCAGATCGCTCTGTTGCCCGCTAACGCGGGCTCCATTTATTTTTTGATGACTCGACGGTCGGGCGAGCCCAACCGCACTGCGATGCGGCAAGCCGCAAGAAAATGAACCTCGACCGCACTGCGATGCGGCAAGCCGCAAGAACACGAACCTCGACCGCAATGCGATGCGGCAAGCCGCAAGAACACGAACCCCGACCGCAATGCGATGCGGCAAGCCGCAAGAAAATGAACCCCGACCGCACTGCGAAACTGCAAGCCAGGAAGCCCGAAGCCAAGCCCGACCGCCCTGTGCAATGGCAAGCCAGGAAGCCTCGGTTCACAATTCACAATTCACAATTCACAATTCACAACTCACAACTCACAACTCACAACTCACAATTCTCAGTCTTCAATTTTCTGCCGGAGGCGTCTGACCTCGTCTTTGAGTCTGGCGAGGCCTTTTACGAGGGCGTTCTGGCGTTTGTATTCATCGAGCGGTTGGACTGGCGTTCCCCACCATACGCCGGCGCGGACGATCTTGCCGGGCAAGACACCGGCCTGCGAACCGATGACAGCGCCGCTCAGGACGCGAGCGTGATCGCCCATCCCAACTTGGCCGCCGATCACGCAATCGTCTTCGATGATAGTGCTTCCTGAGATGCCTGTTTGTGCGGCGATGACGACACGCTTTCCAATACGGACGTTGTGGGCGATCTGGACGAGATTGTCGATCTTTGTGCCGTCGCCGATCTCCGTAAGGCCGAGAGCACCGCGGTCAACGCAGGAATTCGCACCGATCTCGACCTCATTTCCGATCGAGACCGAGCCCGCCTGTGGAAACTTTACATATCCCGACGCGCCGTCCCGCACGAAGCCGAAACCATCGGCGCCGATCACGCACCCCGCGTGAATGATGCAGTCCTCGCCGATCTTTACGCCGTCGTAAATGGTGCAATTAGGGAAGATACGCGTGCCGCGGCCGATCGTGACATCGTGTCCGACATAACTGCCAGCGTGGATCTCGACGTCGGCGGCGATCGTCGCGGCGTTGTCGATCACGACATTCGGGCCAACGAAAGAAGCGTTGACGTCCGCATCGACAGCGATCTGGGCGGATGGGTCGATGCCGCTGCGTCTTGGCGGCGAAGAAAGGCGCCCGGCGGCCTTCGCGAACGCGAGTTTTGGGTCCTTGACGATGATGACCGCGGGAATTTGGTCGTCGAACTCAACGTTGTTCTTGACGAGAAGGCAGGTCGCCTTTGTTTCGGGTGCGGCACCATCGCCTGCAAAGAAACTCACGTCGCCCGCACCGGCCACGCTTATCTCAGCGAAGCTCGCGATCGCGACATTCTTTTCACCAACGAGTTCTCCGTCGAGAAACGCAGCAAGTTCCGCAGCATCCATACCGGAAATTATATGCCGATAAGGCGTTTTGACGAAAAGGATCGTGCGAGGCCCTACGAACGGCGTTCTGCGAGGTCGATGGCGGATTGCAGAAAGATCTCGATTCCGTTTATCTCGATCCGGTCGGACTCTGTGAGGCGTTTTAGGACGGCGGCAGATTCGCTATCGAGAAAGTCCAGGTCGGCCAGATCGATCAATACGTCCTTGTCCTGCTCATCGACTATCCCGCCCGCGATACGTTCAAGCAGGAGCGCATCGGCGAGCATTAGGTCGCCTTCAACCCTAAGGACTATTTTTCCTGTTTCGGACTGAACCGATTCGGTGATATTTGTCGGCATCGCTTTTCGCGTGTGATCCAATGAATATGGCCATTTTACGCGATTTTCATGCGTTTGGTTGCAAAATGTTCAATTTGTGCGCATTTTGCACGGCGGTCTTCTCAAGTGCCCGTCTTTATTGGCTCTCAGAAACCACAAATTTCACAAACCGTGCAAAAAATACGGCCGTTTTTGGCCCATTTTCGTAAAAATAGGTTCCGTCGGGTGCGAGCCCGCAGTTGTCGGGTGTCACGGTCGGGCGGTTCCGAAGTTTTGTGGGCGGTGCGGGAAACCTACAGGATCAGGCCAGGATACGTGAAGTTACGGCAGAAACAGGGTAGGTGCGGGCGGTAGATATTCTCAAAACTTCCTTTGCAACACTGTTGCAGAGATGATACACTTGTTCTTGTATGAACATCAATTGGATCGAATTCAGCGAAGGCCCGATCGTTCAGGACGCGGAAAAGATCCGCGTAACGCTGACGCAAAAAGGAACATTCTATCTGAACGGCGCGGCACTCAAGTCGCTCGGAGAGCCGGACGCGGTCGTGCTCTTTTACGACAAGAGACTCCAACTGATCGGGATCAAGCGGTCGTCGATCACGGTAAAGAATGCGTTCATTCTGAAAAAGAAAGACGGCGACCGTTTGCGGGCACGCATCTTTTACGCGGCGAACTTCTGCAAGCATTTCCAGATCCAGCCGATGGAGACGATCGTGTTCGAAACGCCTGTAATGGAAGGCGATGTTCTCGTCCTAAGCCTGCATACGACAGGTCCCGCACGCGGCTGGAAAAGGCAGGAGCAGAGGTGAGATGGCGGAAGACAGAAGGCAAAATTCAAAAGTCAAAATTCGGTGGCCTTACTTCGTGCGGCCTTCTGCAACGCGGCCTTCTGCAAGGCGGGTCGCGGCATTGCGGCGAGTGGCGAGGAAGAGCCCGGAAAAGACGAGCAGCGATGCGACGATGAAGCTCAAGCCCATTTGTTCGCGCAGGAAGATGACGGCAAGAATGACGCCGATGATCGGCTGAAGATAGATGAAGATGGCGACGGTCGATGGCCTTACGCGTGTTACAGCATAGGCGTTCAAAAGGTAGGGAGCAGCGGTCGCTCCAACTCCGATGTATGCAACGAGCATCCAAACGGATGTCGGGACTTGGGTGAGATCGACGGCGGACAAACTGACCGTACCCAAGGGCACCGAAACGATGCTCGAAAAGACGAAGACCCACATCATCGAGCGGAACGGGCCATTTCGCGAGATGATGTCCTTCGAGATGGCAACGTAAATGCCGAACGCAAGGGAATTCAGCACCATCATAATGTCGCCCTGCGTGGTGGCGCTGTCAAAAGACGCTTTTCGCGGGTCGATCAGAAAAATGACACCTGCGGCCGCGAGGGCGACGCCAAGGACCTTCAGCAAGTAAAGTCTTTCGTAGCGAAACAAAACGCTTATGAGCAACGTAAAGACGGGAATGGTTACGGCAAGGATCGATGCGTTCGACGCACGTGTGAGAGCGAGGCCGCCGATGAACAGGTATTGATTCAGAAGAACGCCGAAAACGCAGAGAGCGGCAAAACGCCAATAGTCGCCTTTTTTGGCGAGCCAAATTCGGCCTCGGATGGTTTGAAAGATGATGAGGACAAGAGCCGTTATCCCGACGCGAAATCCGACAAGCGCGACCGCCGGAATGTGAGCGAGAACGACCTTGCCCGCGACCGGCAGCGTTCCATAGAATATCTGCACGGCGACAAGCGCCGCGTATGCCGACGAATAGTTTTCGACGGCGGAAGAATTTTCATCTTTTCGGTTGTCTTCAGCGATGGCCAAATGATGATAATAACAAACGGCCGTGAAATGCGAGCCGAAATTCACCAAACTTTGCAAACTTTAACTTATGAGATCAAGATCATTTCGCGGACAAGGCTCCGCGATCTTTTCCATTGCAGTCCTTCTGCTTTCTTCCATATTGCCCGTTGCGGCGCAAACGGCTGCCCCTGCACGCTCTACTGCGGATCTGATCCGCGAAGGCCTGACCGTCCAGATGATCAAGGACGGCACGATCGCCTTGAGCGCACCTGAGATGGAAGGCCGCGGTACGGGCCAGCCCGGCGGTGAGAAGGCCGCGAATTGGATCGCCGAGAAGTTCAAGGCCTACGGGCTCAAACCGCTTGGCGATAAGGGCAGTTATCTTCAGAAGATCAACTTTACCGAGACCGTTGCCGATCCGGCGACGAGCTTTACGATCGGCGACAAGGCTCTCGAGTACGGCACTGATTTCGCGTTTCCGCCGATGGTCGGGAATCGATCGGGAAGCGCTGATGTTGTGTTCGTCGGCTACGCGATCGTCGGCAAAGCAGCGGGCATCGACCAACTCGCTGATGTCGATATCAGCGGCAAATACGCTGTAATGCTCGACGGCCCGCCTCCCGGATTTCCGAAAGAAACGTGGGAAAAGCAGAAGCTTCAGCGTGCGATCATGCGAAATCTTTACAGCAAGAGGCCGGCCGGGATCATCACCTTCAGCCGAGGCGATGAGCAGCAGACCGAAGATCAGGGTGTCGATTATTACAGCCGCCGACAGCTTTCGCTCGGCGGTGCGAGAGAATATTTGCCGGACGGTGCACCGATCTTCGTGTCGGCTACCAAATCGGGAATCGAGAAGATCTTTGCTGCCGGCGGAATGACACGCGAACAGGCGATCGAACTCGCGGCGAACACGGCCTTTAAGGGCAAAGACCTGAAAGTGAAGGCAAAGGCCGTCTCGAAGGTGCAGTCGAACAAAGTGTCCGCCTATAACGTCGCGGGCGTGCTTGAGGGAAGCGACCCGAAGCTAAGCTCGGAAGCGGTGCTTTTCTCGGCCCACTACGACGCATACGGCAAGTTGAACGGCAAGATCTACGCCGGTGCCGCCGACAATGCACTTGGCGTTGCCGAGATGCTTTCGGTTGCCGAAACTTACAGCAAGCTGCCGCAGAAGCCGAAGCGTTCGATGGTCTTTCTTGCCGTCACGGGCGAAGAATACGGCCTGTTCGGATCGAAGGCCTGGGCAAAAGACCCGACCTGGGACATAAAGAAGGTCGCGGCAGATCTGAACCTGGACGGCATCGGTTCCGAGGTTTACGGCCCGGTAAAGACGATGGTCGGCTACGGCGCGGAACATTCGACGTTGGGCGCGTTGCTTGATTCTGTCGCGAAGTCGATGGAGATCAACGTGATCCCCGACCCGATGCCCGACGAAAAGGTCTTCTATCGCTCGGATCACTATTCTTTCGTCGAACGCGGCGTGCCTTCGCTGATGCTGCTTGGTGCGCCGGCGGGCGATAAGGAAGTCTGGATACAGAAGATCAAAGACTGGGAGAAGGGCGACTATCACCAGCCCGGCGATACGGTCAAAGATTCGTGGGCGTGGGAAGGTGCGGAAACTGTCGCGGAAGTGATGGCCATCATGGGATGGCATATCTCCGAAGATGCTCAAATGCCTTCGTGGCTGAAAACATCCCGCTTTTCAAAGTATGACCGCGGCAACTCAAAGCCGATCCCGGAGGACGAGTCGGAAGAGCAGTAACGGGAAACGCATAAAAGAAGAGGCCGCCAATGTTCAGGCGGCCCTTTTTGTGTTCTTCGCTGGTGAACTCTTAAGCGAGCATCATTGCCGGCTGTTCGAGCATCTTGGTCAGCGTATCGAGGAATTTGGCTCCGGTCGCACCGTCGATGACGCGATGGTCGCAGGACATCGTGATGTTCATTATCGAACGGACGACGATCTGTCCGTCGCGAACAACGGGCGTTTGCGTTGCGGCACCGACGGCGAGGATGCCTGCTTCGGGCGGATTGATGATCGCCGTGAATTCCTTGATGCCGAACATACCAAGGTTCGAGATCGAGAAGGTCGCACCGGTATATTCTTCGGGCTGGAGTTTCTTGTCGCGGGCACGAGCCGCGAGCGAGCGGACCTCTTGGCCGATCTCAACAAATCCCTTGAGATTTGCGCCGCGAACGACGGGCGTGATCAGGCCTTCGTCGATCGCGACCGCAACACCGATGTCAGCCTGTTCATAGAATCGGATAGCGCGGTCCTGATACGAAGCGTTCACAAATGGATGCTTCTGCAGCGCCATAGCGACCGCCTTGACGAGAATGTCGTTCACGCTGACCTTTTGGTCATCCGAAAGGGAAGCGTTTATCGCCTTGCGAAGCGAGAGCACGTTGTCCATCTCGATCTCGCGGGTGAGATAGAACGTCGGGATCGGCCCGATCGATTCCGCCAATCGGGAAGCGATGACGCGGCGCATCTGCGAGGTCGGCTCTTCGCGAAATGCGGAAGCACCGACGACGGTCGATGGCGTGAAACTTGGTGCGGCCTTTGCTGCGGAAGTGCCGCCGGCGAGAGCCTGCTCGATATCGCGTTTGATGATGCGGCCATTCGGGCCGGAGCCGGAAATGGCTTTGAGATCGAGGCCGTGCTCGGCGGCCATACGAGCGGCGATCGGCGAGACGAGCATACGGCCGTCCGATTGCGGAATGCGGATTTCGGATTGCGGAGTCGCGGGAGCCGCGACGGAAGGTGCCGCCTGAGCAACCGGTGCTTCTGCGGATTTTCCGTTACCGTTCGCCGCAACCGGCGGTTTGGCGGTTCCGATCTCGCTTAGTATGGCGGAGATGTCCTCGCCCTTTTTGCCGATGATCGCGATCGCTTCGCCGAGGGCGGCCGTGTCGCCCGCACCTTTCAAGATCTTGAGAAGCGTGCCGCCGGAAAGCGCGGTCATTTCCATCGTCGCCTTGTCGGTATCGACCTCAGCGAGTGTTTCGTTAGCGTCGAACGAATCACCTTCGTTCTTGACCCAACGTGAGATCTGCCCCTCTTCCATCGTGGGCGAGAGCTTCGGCATTAAGAATTTTTCAGCCATAAATTACCTTGTTCAAAACGTGCCGCGGTTCCGAGCCGCGATCATCGCGAGACGCTCTTCGCGCGTCAGTTTACGCTCGTTGTAAAGCATTGTGCCTTCCGCCAAAAACCTTTCAAGCCATATCGCTTTTAGAGCTTCGAGATCGTCGCTGGCGTTGGCCGAGGTGTTCTCCGGCGGAATGTATTCCTCCAGCACCTCGAACTCAAATGCGTTTTTGCCAAACTCCTTCCAGTCTGCCTGCAACTGCTTGACAGGATGATTGCCCGCATTGAGTTGAAATTTGTGGCGATTGAACTTCGCCGGATAATTCACGCTCGAATCAACGAAGACACATTCGTTTGACGAATTGCGAATCTGGAATACAGCCATCGGCCTTGCGTTGAGCTTATACTCGCGAATCGCAGCCTTTTTTTCTTCGTTCGCCATTTCTATTACGAAATACCGATCTCGCAAATGTTAGCGGGCGGTCGAGATGACCTATGCGGCAAGTTTTGCACGCAGACGGTTAACGAATTCTTCGTCGTTCAACAGTCTTTCGCTAAGCTTCTCCAGTAAAAGATCGGTGGATACAACGTTCAGATCAGGGAGCAATTCGATCGGGCCTGTGTAGTGTCGCCTCTTGATCCGCTGTAAACCATGAGCTTTCTCAAGTTCTGAAGACTCGAGATGTTCCAGCTTATTTTCTGCTTCGTCTTTCGTCATAAACTGTCACCATCCAATTTTCTGCTCTTCTTGCGGTCACAAAGTGGATCTCGCCAATATCTTCAGTATAAACCAGATAGGTCAACCCATACGCACTTGTAATACCCAGGATAGCGAACCGCATTTCGTCATCTGTCGAGTGTTCTTCATCAATATATTCAACTGCGAACGGGTCGTTGAAAATATCTTTGAGCTTCTCGAAGTCAACGCGGTGATCGTTCAATACCTTTTGCCGTTTGTTTTCATCCCACGAACACTTCATTTACAAATAGCAAACTTCCTTGACCGCATCGATGATCTTATCAACGCTTGGAAGAGCGGCCGCTTCGAGATTTTTCGCGTACGGCATTGGCGTCTCGGCGGTCGAGATGCGTTTTACGGGTGCGTCCAAATAATCGAACGCGGTCTCCATGATCTGATGCGATATCTCAGCGCCGACCGAAGCAAAAGCATGCGATTCTTCGACGATGACGAGCCGGTTCGTCTTGCGGACAGAGCCTGCGATGGTGTCGATATCGAGCGGCTTGATCGTACGCGGATCGACGACCTCGACGGACACGTCGAACTGCTCGCGGATCTTCTCAGCGGCATCAAGAGCCATCGGCACGGTCATCGAGCGCGCGACGATCGTGCAGTCCGTGCCTTCGCGCTTTACGTCGGCGACACCGAGCGGGATCGTGAAATCCTCGTCCTCCGGTACTTCGCTTTTCATTCCGTACATACGCTCCTGCTCCATAAAAATGACAGGGTTATCGTCGCGTATGGCGGATTTGAGCAAACCTTTTGCGTCCGCGGCGGTTGACGGCATCACGACCTTGAGGCCGGGGAAGTTGGCGTAAAGAGCTTCGAGCGCCTGCGAGTGCTGCGAAGAGACCTGGAATGCAGAACCGTTCGGGCCGCGGAACACGATCGGGATGTTGAATTCGCCGCCGGACATATAGAGCATCTTTGCCGCATGGTTGATGATCTGGTCGGCCGCAAGGATCGAGAAGTTCCAGGTCATGAACTCGATCACAGGCCGGAGTCCCGCCATCGCGGCACCAACACCGAGGCCTGCAAAGCCAAGCTCGGTGATCGGCGCGTCAACGACGCGCTTGTCGCCGAATTCTTTCCAGAGGCCGCGCGTTACCTTATAGGCGCCGTCGTATTCAGCGACCTCTTCGCCCATGATAAAGACGTTCTCGTCTCGAATAAGCTCTTCGCGAAGTGCCTGATTCAAAGCATCGCGGATTGTTAAAACTGCCATAATCTATTTTCGTTTCGTACCTGCGGACGACGTTTTGCGACCGCGGGAATAAAATTCACGTCAATGTCTTTGCCCGCGGCGATCTTTAAGCATTCGGACAATCTCGTCGTCTTCACCAACCACTCGGAAAGTTCCACGATTATCGGTGCTTAGCCTGCCAAAGTGACGCCAAATTTTCGTTCGACCTCTTCAAGCGGCGTGCTCGGTGCGTTCTCCTCGATCTCAATAGCGGTATCAAGGTCCAACAGATCTTCAATGTCGATGAGCCAATCTTTCAGAGCTAAAAACTCGGCATAGGGAATTACCGCATATTCCTTTTCTCCGTCCTTAGAGAGAAATTCCGGATGTAATTCAATTGTCTGCATATTTCAGTATGCCTCACTTCTATGGACAACTCGGTAGACAAATATCGTGTTGCCAACTATGTTAAAAAGGGCTCGATAGACCCCGATCCGCAGCCGAAACTTAGGGTCGAAATTCTTCAATCTCTTAACATCTCCAAAAAGGTCGTTTTCGAGCAATCTGATCTTCCGAAGTATCTGCTGGGCGTCTCTTTTGTCGATACTTTCTAGATCTTTCAATGCCCGCGGCTTGAATTCGATCGCGTATTTCATCTCAGCTACGCAAGCACGTCGGTCAGCAATTCGCTCTCGTTCGGCAGCGGGCTTTCGTCGGCAAATTTTAGAGCCTTGTCGGTAGCTTCAATGGCTTCGCGCTCGATCTCTTCAAAATCCTTATCGGTAAGCACTTTTGCTTCCTTCAGGCTGTCTTTGAAGAGGATGATCGGATCGCGTTCCTGATATTTTTGGATCTCTTCGCGCGTGCGATAGTTGCCGGGATCGGACATCGAGTGTCCCATATACCGATAAGCTCGGATCTCGAGCAAGGTCGGTTTGCTCTCGTTGCGTGCGCGTTCGACCGCTCGTCGTGTTGCTCCGCGGACGGCCATCACATCCATACCATCGACGAACTCATTCGCCATCTCGTAGGACTCGGCCTTTTTTGCAATGCTGCGGGCGCTCATCGCTCGCTTTTGCGAGGTTCCCATTCCGTAGCGGTTGTTCTCGCAAATATATATGCACGGCAGGCCCCAAAGCTCGGCCATATTGAGCGACTCATGGAAAATGCCCTGATTAACTGCGGCTTCGCCAAAGAAGCAAAGGACGACCTGGCCGGTATTTCGATACTTTGCGGCGTAAGCCATTCCGGTCCCGACTCCGATCTGGCCGCCGACGATGCCGTGGCCGCCGTAGAACTCGTGCTCTTTCGAGAACATATGCATCGAGCCGCCTTTGCCCTTCACGCAGCCGCCTTCCTTACCGTAAAGCTCGGCCATAACGCCTTCGGGAGACATTCCCTTGACCATCGCCTGCACGTGGTCGCGATATGACGTAAGGACCATATCGTTGTCGTTGAGCATTGATATCGACCCGACCGCAATAGCTTCCTGGCCGATATAAAGGTGGCAGAAGCCGCCGATCTTGCCCATTCTGTAAACTTCGGCACACTTTTCTTCGAAATGGCGTCCCAAAACCATCTGGTAAAGCATTTCGCGAAGTGTTGCTTTGTCGACGAGCTTGATCGCTTTCAGTTGAGAGGCTTTGCGAGACTCGTATTCTTTGATCGCCTCTTCGACGTCCAGAAAAGTGTTGGAATCCGGCTGATTCGGTGTAGGCGCAGGCTTTTTGGCACCCTTTCCCGAGGTCAAATAGTCCTTTTTGACCGGCTTTCGGCTGGTGGCTGCTTTTGGCAAGATGTGATCCTCCCTCAATCCTTGTAAATAGGCAAAAATAAATAAGATGCCCGAACATTCGATTATAGGAAACCCGGACGAGAACTGCAAAAATGAAACGCCGAACAGGGCGTCGTTAGGGTAAACTTGATATAGTTTGATTTTGCTCGTATGACGCCGAAATTCCTGCTTCCGATACTGCTGTTCCTATTTGCGGTCGGCGCATATGCGCAGGATCCCGTAAAGTGGCGTCTTGAAGCTCCTCAAGAAAAGATCCAGCAGAGCGAGAAAGGGCAAAAGATTGAAGCGGTGCTTGCTGCTTCGATCGAAGAAGGCTGGCATCTTTATGCTCTCGATCAGCCCGCAGGCGGACCGATAGCAACGACGATAAAGGCCACAGATGATTCTTCATGGAAGATCGACGGCGAGATCAAGAGCCCGAAGCCGATCGTGCGTCCGGATCCGAATTTCAGCGTTGACGGCAAGCCGCTCGAAACCCGCTCCTTCACCAACGAAGCTTCTTTCAAGATCCCGCTCGTCGGAGATCGTGATTCCACGGTCGAGCAGATCGTGCTGCAGGTGCGTTTTCAGGCGTGCAATGATTCGCTTTGCCTGCCGCCGCGAACGATGCGTGTGACGACCGCAGGCGCAGAGCGTGTTACAGCAAGAGCGGCGGAAACGCCAGTCCCTTCCGGCGGTAATTCACCGAACCAGAAAGTTTCCTCACCATCACAGCTTCCGCAGGATATTTGGCCATTCATCTGGCTTGCGATAACGCTCGGGGCCTTGTCGCTGCTCACGCCTTGCGTGTTCCCGATGATCCCGATCACGGTGTCGTATTTTGCGAATCATTCGGGCGGAAGCCGCGCACATTCGATAAAGCTTGCGCTCGTTTATTCGATCGGGATCATCGCGACGTTTACGATCGCGGGAATGCTGCTTGCCATCTTTATCGGAGCGGCAGGTGTGAACCTTTTTGCCGCGAATCCATGGATCAACCTGCTCATCACCGCGATCTTTCTCTTCTTTGCCTTCAATCTTTTTGGTGCGTACGAGATCGCGATCCCATCGAGCTTGTTGACGAAGCTTGATGCTTTAACGCGTCAAGAGGAAGGGAAAGGCGGCGGTGTCATCGGAGCTCTCTTGATGGGGCTGACGTTCACGCTGACGTCGTTCACCTGCACCTCGCCATTTGTTGGGACGATACTCGTCTCCGCGTCGCAAGGGAATTGGCATATGCCGCTTTTGGGAATGCTTGCGTTCTCACTCGTTTTCGCACTGCCATTCTTCGTGCTCGCGCTTGCCCCGCAGCTTGTAAATCAACTGCCTCGTTCTGGCGGGTGGATGAATTCGGTGAAGGTCGCGATGGGCTTTTTGGAAGTTGCGGCGGCAATGAAATTCCTTTCTAACGTCGATCTCGTTTGGCACTGGGGAATTTTCACGCGGCCCGTCGTCATCGCGATCTGGGTCGCCATCTTTGTCGTCCTCGCGGTTTATCTGCTCGGCAAATTCCAACTCTCACACGACCCTCGGCCTGAAAAACTCGGAGCTGTTCGCTTGATGGCGTCGATAATCAGCCTTGCGGTCGCATTCTATCTACTGACGGGTCTGTTCGGTGCGAAACTTGGCGAGATCGAGTCTTTCCTCCCGCCGGCAAAGGCAGGAGAGGCGCAGTTCTTCTCTCCGAAGGACGGAGACGAGCCGAAATGGATCGAGAACGATCTTGATGCCGCGATGGCAAAAGCGAAGGCGGAGAACAAGCCCGTTTTTATAGATTTCACAGGTTATACGTGTACGAATTGCCGCTGGATGGAAGCGAATATGTTCCCGCGTGAGGACGTAAAACGTGAACTCGGCCGCTTTGTTCTCGCGAAACTTTACACCGACGGTTCAGGAGAGATCTACGAGCGTCATCAGCGTTTTGAAGAAGAAAGATTCGGAACGGTAGCGATGCCTTTTTATGCGATCATCGATCCTGACGGCACAACAAGAGCGACGTTTCCCGGCCTTACAAGAAACCACTTGGAATTCATTGACTTTTTGAGGGAATCAAAGAAGAATTAGCCTATGCAAGCGCTTCCCATTTCCGCCCTGATCGAGGGCCTTAAAGCTATCCCTGACGAAGAATTCGTTACCGACAATGTGTATGAGTTTTTGGCGAACAATCCGGTGTCGGTCGATTCGCTCGAAAAGTATTTTTATTGGAGCCCGGATTTCTATACTCGCAACCTCGTTTACAAGGACGAGAGGTTCGAAATGTTGGCGATCTGTTGGGAAAAAGGCCAAACCTCGACAGTGCATGATCACTCCGATCAAAAATGCTGGATGATGGTGCCGATCGGCCGTTTGCGGGGAACGAACTTTTCCGTCGAAGAGATCGACGAATCGCAAATGCGCTGCAAATTGCGCGAGACGGAGACCTTCGAATTAAAGGACTGTCTTGCGGCAAAGGTCGATCTCGAGGAACCGATCCATCAGGTGATGAACCTGGCCGAATTTGGCGAACGCGCCGTCAGCATCCACATCTACTCACAGCCCTTTGATCGCTGCCGCTCATATTGCAGGGAGAGCGATACGTATAAAGAAGTTCTCTTGAAATATTCGAGCATTGACGGCGAACTGTGCGAAGGCGTTTCCGCCACGCGTTAGTTCATTTGCGCCGCCAACGCATACCGTCTTTCGTGTCTTCAAGCGTGATGCCCTTTGCGGCGAGTTCGTCGCGAATTTCGTCCGAACGTGCGAAGTTGCGATGACGACGCGCCTCCTGGCGCTCAGCGATCAGAGCTTCGATATCCTCATCGAGAAGTTCGCTGTCCTCTCGGCCGAAGATCCCGAGCACTGCGTCGAACTTTCCGACCGCATCCAGGACCGCAGATCTCTCCTCTTCAGTTAGGCCGTTCGCCGCAAGGATGGTGTTGACCTCGCGCACCATATCATGGACGGCGGCGAGGGCCGCGGCCGTGTTGAGGTCGTCGTCCATCGCTTCCTCGAATTTGCTGAGAGCGACGCTTACTGCTTCGACGGCGGCCGAATCAGTTTTGCCGACCGTTTCTTCGCTGCCGTTGGAGACGCTTTCCTTTACGAGAGAGCGGAAATTCCGCAGGCGTTCGACCGTGGATTCCGCGGCCTTCAATCCCTCGAATGTGAAATTCAGCTGTTTGCGGTAGGGAACTGAGAGCAGCAAATATCTGATCGCAAGCGGCGAATAGCCTTGCTCACGCAGATCTCGAAAGGTGAAGAAGTTTCCCTTGGATTTCGACATCGTAACGTCATCGATCTTTAGGAATTCGCTGTGCACCCAATATTTTGAGAAGAGTTTGCCGGTCGCACCTTCGCTTTGGGCGATCTCGTTCTCGTGATGCGGAAACTGCAGATCCATTCCGCCGGCGTGAAGGTCGAATGTCTCGCCAAGATACCTCATCGACATCGCAGAGCATTCGATATGCCAGCCGGGGCGACCGCGTCCAAATGGTGCGTCCCAACCGGGCGTTTCATCTTCGCCGACGAGTTTCCAGAGCGCAAAATCGCGTGCGTCCTCTTTATCGTATTTGTCGGTATCGACGCGGTCGCTTGCACCGGCAATGTTGCCCTCAAAGCTGATCTTTGAGAGCTTGCCGTATTCAGGAAATGCGGCGATGCGATAGTAGATCGAACCGTCGGACTCGTACGCATGGCCGTTCTCGATCAGCTTCGCGATGATGTCGATCATTTCCGCGATATGCTCTGTCGCACGCGGCGTTACTTCCGGCCGCTCATTGCCGAGCGCGTCGAAATCTTCCCAAAAATATGTGATGAAAGGCGCAGTGAATTCGTCGATCGAAATGCCGCGGGCGGCGGATTCGTTTATGATGCGGTCATCGATATCCGTCAGATTAAAAACGTGCGTCAATTCGAAGCCCTTGAACTTCAAATAACGCCGGAGCACATCGCCAAAGATGAATGTGCGGAAATTTCCGATGTGCGCAAAATTCCAAACTGTCGGGCCGCAAATGTACATTCGCACACGGCCGGCCTCGATCGGTTCGAATTCCTCAAGTTGGCGAGAAAGTGTATTAAAAAGTTTCAGCATCAATCGTAAATGTTCTCGGACTCATCAGCCGGGAACCTTACTACGATAACACCTACAAAATTCTTTGGCTTGCCGCCAAGTGAAAGTTGGCGAAATTTCCAGCTTTTTGCGGTTAGGGTCGCGGCTTGCCGCAAAAGCGGATGACCGCCGAATCCTTGGACAAATCTCACAGTTCCGGTCGAATCTACAGCTACGAAGACCTCGACCTCGTTTGGCTGACTACAAACTCTCATTGCCCGTGCGGCCGGGGGGCATTGTCCAAAGATCTCTTTCTCTGCCTGCAACCGCACAGCATCCTTTGACAGTTTTAAAGTGTCGGCGACGGGAAACTCCTTGAACTGAAGATCTTCCGGACCCAAGGTTGGGCTCGCACCGTAGGATTCCGTGCATTCGAGCGGCTCGATCGCGAATTCGACGGTGGCGAAGTGCCGATAGCCGCCGTTTATGAAGCCAACCTTACGATCCGGCAGTCCAACGTGTCCTTTTACGTAGCTCGTAATATCAGCCAACTCGGTAAAAGAGGTCTGCTGGCCGCCGTAAACGATGATATAGCCCTTCGCTTCTCCGGGCATTGAATAGAGGCGCTCTTGATAATCTGCGATCACGCGGTCAAGCCTTGCTTTGTCGGAGAAGGAAACTTCGTCGAATTTTTCCGCCGCCGGAGCAAGGCATTGCGGTTTCGAATATGTAACTTCGTCGTCCGAGTCATCATCATCTGGATCGTCTTGGGCACTGATAGCCGCAACGGCAAGGGTCAGAACGAAGAGTGTGAGAAAAAAAGCTTTCCAATTCATCAGACGGCCACCTCATTGATCTCTCTAAACGCACGAATCTAGGCGAGGTCAGGTTCGACGAATCTGCCGCGTGCTTCGTCCGAGAATAAAAGCTCTCGCGTGTAGAACTTCAGCGGATGATCCTTATCGAGAGACTCAGCGATCTCGTTCGCGATGTCTGCGAGAGGAAGGTGCTTGTGGTCGATCCAAAATGCATGGACCGCGTTCATCCAAAAGACGGTCAGCGTCTCGTGGTATGGCATATCCTTTTCGAGATCGACACCGAATCCGTGTTCGAGCAAGCGTAAGATGCCGCGACGCATCATTTCGGTTGCAGCGTCGAGGTCAAAATGTGCAACGTAGTAAAGCGCGACGACGAGATGCTCGCGGTGTTTCCACTCTTCGCGGGAGATCGTCGCGTTCTCAAAACTCTCGACAAGAACCAGGACATCGTTGTCAGAAGTGTATTCGGGCATAGAGCAAAACGCGTATTCTTTGTCATTCGGGAGATGCAAAAGGACGGAACCCGCAAGCTCTTCGCTCTGGCGAGTTCCGTCCTCTGTTTTACGCTGAAATTATAGCACAGATAATAGTTACGCCGTCGCGGGCCTTTCCGCGTAAACAGTGATGCTGTAGATCCCCGTACCGCTCGCCTTGAATTCAGCCAGGGCATCGTCGCTTAGGTACTGCCGCAGAATGTCATCAGGAACGTCGATCGTGCGGTCCTTCTGAAGCGTTATGTTCGAGAAACCATTTGCCGCGATCAGTCCGAGATATTCATCACGCTGTATAGCACCGGCGACGCAGCCCGCGTACATTTCGGCTGCACTCTTGATCGAATCGGGAAGTTCGCCCGATATCACGATATCCGAAATGCTGAAATGCCCGCCAGGCTTTAGCGTCCTGAAGATCTCCTTAAATACCTTGTCCTTGTCAGGCACCAGAATCAGTACACAGTTGCTTACGACCACGTCCGCAGTGTCGTCTTCGATAGGGAGATCTTCGATGTCGCCCTTGCGGAACTCGACGTTCGTGTAACCAAGTTTCTCAGCGTTCGAACGAGCCCGTTCAAGCATCGCGTCGGTAAAATCAACACCGATGACCTTACCGTTAGCACCTGTTTCGTGGCGGGCGATGAAGCAGTCGTTCCCCGCACCGCTGCCGAGATCGATCACGGTGTCGCCGGGGTTGATGCCCGCAAACTGCGTCGGCAATCCGCAGCCGAGCCCAAGATCCGCCTCCGGAAAATAGCCTTCGAGTGTGCCGTGGTCCTCCGTCATGATGTTATAGACCTCGTCCGAACATCCGCCGGAACCGCAGCACGAGGCCTTGTTGTCTTTGGGATTCTGACCGGCTATCTCACCATACTTCTGTCGAACCAATTCTTTGATCTGAGTTGCACTATTCATAATATTCAGCAGCAAGCTCCTTTCTTCGCCTTCAACTTTGCTGAAACGCCTGCAAGGTAACTTTGCAGCCTATTGATGGCCTTAACGTCAATGCAATAGCAGATCGCGTTACCCTCGATACTGCCTTTTATTAGTCCGGCACCCTTGAGCTCGCGCAGATGCTGAGAGACGGTCGCTTGCGATAGCGGCAATTCGCCAACGATGTCGTTGCAAATGCAGCCTTCAACCTTCAACAGATATTCGACAATAGCAACCCTCGCCGGATGGCCAAGGGCCTTCGCGATCAGAGCGAGAGCCTGTTGGCCTTCGCTGAAACTTTCTGCTTTTGAAGCCCCCATTTATTACTTCTCCAATATCGTCCCCGTGCCCTGCACGCAGAAACCGCTTTCCGACCAGCCATCCAACCATCCAATGCCCCACGCACAAAGGCCCTAGCGATTCTGCAAAGAACAGATCAGCCGTCCGTAATATTGCAATATTACGATTGAGTGAGGATTTTTGTCAATACTTGGTTTGGTTGTTGTGTTGGTTAGTGCTGTCTAAAAGGAATTTCGCAGAAGAGCGTAATAGAAACCAGCCCGAAGTGATGGCAACATCACGCGGGCTTTTTGCTTGGGGTGGACAAAGGCAGCTCTTGCGGCTGCTTGAAGGTGCCTAGGCAAAAGGCCGTCTTAGGCGACGGCCTGGAGACGTTCGTCATCGCCGGTTTCGTCGATGAAAAGATACTTCTTCCATTCGGGGCGTGATTCAGCGTAATGACAAAGCAGGACGTGATCAAGCCCGAGCCGAAGCAGTTTCTGCGAAGTGAGCAGCGGCATACGGGCTTGCTCGGGCGTGCGGTTGCCTTTGCGTTGATTGCATTTGACGCAGGCCGTCACGAGATTCTGCGGGGTGTGTTCGCCGCCCTGAGCCCGCGGCAGAATATGATCCAATGTGAGATCTTTTGCGTGACGGTGTTCGCCGCAGTATTGGCATCGATAACGGTCACGGATGTAGATGCGTGCGCGCTTCATAGAATTCTCATTGTTCTTGCGGCGCAGATGGATATAGTGGCGCAGGCGAACGACAGACGGCACGGGAAAGGTCGTCGAAGGCGAATGCAGAACATTGTCGCCGTCATTCTCCTCAACAAACACAGCTCCGCGGAACCACAGGCAGACGGCTCGCGCAACGCCGACCGTTCCAAGCGGTTCATACGAAAAATTCAATAACAAGACTCTTCCGGTCAGCAAGTTTGTGCGGCCTCCTTAAAATATGTCTGATGTTCCGGCGTGGAAGAGAAGTTGGCCCCCACGATAACGAAAGCTGAGCACCCAAAGCATCCATCCTAGCGCTAAACGCAAATTTACTCCTAAAACACAATGTAAAGCAAGCACAATCTATTGGAGTGATCGAGATGCCTTCAACAATATCTTGTTCTTCCGTTGGCGAGACGTATAGAATATTGGGGCTCGGAGTTTGGAGGTAGAACAAATGAAGATCTCAATGGTCATAGCTCGAATCCTTATGGGACTCTTGTTTATTTTTGCTTCGGTCTTGTCAGCCTAACGGGCTGCGAAATGGTCGAAGCCCTTTGGATCGAGATCGTGCTGCCCCTTCTCGTCGATCAGTTTAATTCCGGAAGAAGCGGTGACGATCCTGCCGATCTCGATCGCTCCAAGTTCAAGTGCCTCGCTTCGTCGTTCCTCCGGAATAGTAAATAGAAGTTCGAAGTCCTCGCCACCGTTTAGAGCCATTTCGAAAGTTGCTCCTCTTGTGAGCGGAATCTTTGATGAGCCGATCATCGCACCAACGCCGCTTGCCTCGCATATATGGGCGAGATCGGATGAAAGGCCATCGCTAAGGTCGATCGCCGCCGTTGCTAACCCTTTCTGCATCAATGTGTTTCCGATGATAACCTGCGGGTGGGGTTTAAGCTGTCGCAACAAGCCGCGCTGAAGAGGATCTTCACCTTCATTCGTTAATCTCTCACCATTTTCCAGCAATAGAAGGCCGAGTGCAGCGCCGCCGAGTTCGCCCGTCACAAAGGTCAGGTCGCCCGGTTTTGCCCCTGACCGCAGAATGGCTTTTTGATGTGGAACCTCGCCGACGACGAACGAATCGATTATCAGGTCGTTAGGCGATCGAGAAATATCGCCGCCGATCAGTTCGACGTCAAACTCCTTTGCCAGTTTGTGCCATCCCTCGTAGAATTCGTCTAGAAATGAAGTTTTCCACAGCCCCTGTGGAATTCCCAGCGTAAGCAGCGCGTACTTCGGCGTTCCGCCCATTGCCGCAATATCGGAAAGGGAGACGGCAAGGGCTTTGTGGCCAAGGAGAGCGGGTGTCGTCCAATCGAGTCGAAAATCTATATTCTCAATTAGAAGATCGACTGTAAATAGTTGATCTGATTGGGTATCCTTGGGCAGAACGGCGCAGTCATCACCTATCACTTTAAGTTCGTGCCTATCCTTGATGTAATTTATGAAGTCAAATTCGCTGCGCATTTGTTTCTATTGACAGAAGTCTTGTAAATTCATACAATAACGCCCGACCGTGTTATAGAAAACCTTAACACATTTGAGCTATAATGACGCCTGTGGATAACGTGATTCCTGATAAGATCTTTTTCAAGATCGGCGAGGTGTGCGAACTGGTCGGAGTTCAGGCACACGTCCTCCGCTATTGGGAGACGGAGTTCCCAATGTTCTCACCCCAGAAGAACAAATCGGGCCAGCGAAGCTATCGACGCAAAGACGTTGAGGTCGCGTTGAAGATAAAGCACCTTCTCTATAAAGAGATGTTCACGATCGCCGGAGCACGCCAAAAGCTCCAGTCTGACGCGCGGGCACCCCAAAAACCGGCGCAAGAACTGGCTGAGACCAGCGTCGCGGCCGTCAAGTCGCCTACGTCAGACATTCCTACGCTATTTGATTCATTGCCGGACGTAAATGTCGTGGAATCTGCTGCCGCGTCAACCGGCCTTTCCGACGAGCAGCGTAAGGCTCTTCGCAAACTTGCCGTTCATCTCGTCGAAC
The DNA here is from genome assembly GCA_019694355.1 of Pyrinomonadaceae bacterium. Taxonomy (GTDB): domain Bacteria; phylum Acidobacteriota; class Blastocatellia; order Pyrinomonadales; family Pyrinomonadaceae; genus OLB17. The sequence goes on from JAIBCB010000001.1 coordinate 397,154, forward strand.
TCCGTCAAATGCTCGCGCGACAACTATAGTTCCCTCGGAGATCTTATTTCTTTTATTCCACATTCCCGCGGCCTTTGCGGACAATCTTTTTTCAGTCGATAGCCATCCTGACCGGCAAATATTTGACTTTTCAGTGGCCGAAACTTAACCTAAACAATCGTATATCGGGACGTAGCGCAGTCTGGTAGCGCGTTCGCTTGGGGTGCGAGAGGTCGTGAGTTCAAATCTCGCCGTCCCGACCAATAAATGCGGGGCTTTCGAAGAAATTCGAAAGCCTTGTTTTTTCTTCGGATCACGAGGGTTGAATGCGGTCATTCAGAAAGTTCTGCCGAAAGGCCAAGTTGGGATCGCGTCCTAGAGATCCTCGTTCTCGAAGCCGTCTTGAAATTTTTCTAGCCGATGGTGATGTTTGAGACAACGCGTTGGATCTTTCCATCGGCGCTTGGAGCGTCAGGCTTTAGGCCGGCTGTAAGGGATGAGTAAAGCCCAAGGCATTGGGCAAAAATTACATAGGGCAGAGCTAAATAGTCGTCGGCGAGAGTTGAAAGCGGAAAGGTGATCGCGGTATCGGCAATCGAGCTTAGGTCCTGCGAGTCGGGGCCGATTGCGAGTGTTGAACCTGCCGCATTTTTCGCACGTACATCCTCCAAAAGACCGAGTTCGATCTTCCGTTTGACCGGGTCGTTCGAGAGGAAGCCGACCAAGAGCGAGCTTTTGTTGAGCCACGAAAGCGGGCCATGCCTGAGGCCTAGGAACGATTCCGCCATCGTCGAGTGAAATCCGCCGGAGAGTTCGAGTACCTTCAGAGCACTTTCATCCGCTGCGGCCTTCAGAGGGCCGCTGCCGAGGAAACAGACTCGTTCGAAACGTTTTGCAGCGATCTTGCTTCCGATGTCGGCAATCTTGCCAAGGTGTTCTGCCGCAATCGCGGATATCGTTGAAACGACGCCCTCAAATTCGGCTAGGTTTTGGATGTGGGCAAGGCATTGGCCGGCAACGATCATATTTGTAAACGAACTTGTCATCGCAAGCCCGCGATCGTTGGTCCTGTCATCAAGTACGACACATAAGACATTGGGCCTGGCAGTCGCAAACTCCGTTGCCATTTTGCCGTCTTTGCTGCACGTAACAATAAGATGAACGATCTGCGGATAGCGATCGATCGCTGCATCGAGCACCTTTACACCCTCGAAGCTATCGCCCGAACGTGAGAACGACACCCACAATTCGCGTCCTGCGTCGGGTCTCGACTCGATCATTGCATCCATCTCAGTAAGAAGATCGGTACTCGGAATAGCGCAGACGGGCTTCTTCCATATTCTGTTGATCAGAGGAGCCACCGCTCTGCCGACATAATCCGAAGTTCCAGCCCCGACGAGCGTGACCGTCGCCGGTTTATGGGCGTCGAGAAAGGCGAGGATCTCACGCTGCTTTGCACTTACGATCCGGAATGTTTCGAGCCAGGTTTCCGGCTGCTGGGCGATCTCGGATGGTGTGAACTCAAGGCCTAGATCTGCCTTCGCGGTAGGCGATAGACGAAGTATATCTTCGAAGCTGAGTTGTTCAGGCGGTAGATTTACCATCTTTAGGGCGGCCTCCGAAGACAATATCAAAAACAGGTTCTGGAGAATTGCTTGTTCGCTTTAAGTCTCTATAATATATTACGCTTTTCAGATTTGCCGAAAGTGATATAACTAAAATCTAGACACAGACGGGGAGACAGCTGTGGCGAAATCCAACGACATTGTCGTGATCGGTGAGTTGAATGTTGACCTTATCGCTTCGGGCGTACGCACGGGACCGGTATTAGGCAGCGAAGTTCTTGCGGACGATTTCAACATTGCGCTTGGAAGCGCATCGGCGATCTTCGCCTGCGGAATTGCACGTCTTGGACACTCGGTTTCTTTTGTGAGTCGGATAGGCAATGACGACTTCGGTCATTTTTGCCTTGAGTCTTTGGTAAAACGCGGTGTTGCAACCGATCTGATCGAGATCGATGTTCAGTCTAAGACGGGCGTGACAGTCGTAGTCAGCACGGCGGAAGACCGGGCGATGGTGACGTTCCTTGGCGCGATCGCGGAACTCTCGCTCGCGCAGGTGCCTGCGAACATCTTTCAGGACCACCGCCACCTGCATCTTACCTCTTACTATCTCCAGAAAGCTTTGCAGCCTGATTTTCCTCATTTGCTGGCGGCCGCGAAGGCTGCGGGGATTACGACATCTTTTGATCCGAATTCAGACCCAAGCTTTGGGCGCGACGAGAACGTTCTCTACGTTGCGCGACATACCGACATTCTATTTCTTAACGAGGACGAGGCTCGGTTGCTCACCGGCCGCGATGGTATCGACGACGCCGGACGAGAGCTCAATGAGCTTTGTCCGACGGTAGTGATCAAGCTCGGGGCAAACGGAGCGATCGGCTTTAGGAACGGTGAGTCCGAGTGGGTCGAAGGGTTCAAGATCGATGCAGTTGACTCGACAGGAGCCGGCGATTCTTTTGCTGCCGGTTTCGTACACGCCTTCCTTGAAGGCTCGGATCTAAAGAATTGCCTAAAGATAGGGAATGCGTGCGGTGCGTTCTCGGCCTCAAGGCCAGGCGGAACGGACGGCCAGCCCGATCGCGAGGAACTTGCGAGGTTTTTGATGTACGCGTCGCTGCGTACGTAAAGCGGAATTAGAAGACATCCGTTATGCAGCTAACACCTAGCCGAAATATTCTCGATGATGCACGGGCAACTGGTCGTGCCGTCGCCGCTCTGAATTTTTATAATGCGGAGACTCTTCGGGCCCATATTGATGCTGCAAATGAATGCAACGCGTCGATCATCTTGCAGACGACGGAATCGACGATCAACTATCTCGGCATCGATCTTATCGTTGCGATGGCCGGTGCTGCGGCCGCAGAGATGGCCCATCCCGTTGCCTTGCATCTTGACCATGGCGGAAGCTTCGAACTTGCGAAACGCTGCATCGAAGCCGGATATTCCTCTGTAATGATCGATGGTTCAAAACTGCCTTTCGAGGAGAATATTGAGCTTACTCGGCGCGTTGTTGATATCGCACATGCGGCGGGAGTCTCGGTCGAGGGAGAGTTGGGGCACGTTACGCAGAATGCCGATAACGAGAATATCTCGGACTTCTTTACGCGACCGGAAGATGCGAAAGCGTTTGTTGAAGGTACAGGCGTTGATGCCCTTGCTGTGGCGATTGGAACGGCTCACGGTTTTTACAAAGGCGAGGTAAAGCTTGATCTTCCGCGGCTACGCGAGATTCGCGAGGTTGTGGGCGACGTCTCGCTCGTTCTGCACGGCGGTTCGGGTGTGCCGGACGAGTTGATGCGCGAGGCGATACGGTGCGGAATTGCGAAGATCAATTTTGGAACTGAGCTGAAAAATGCGTTCACGCTCGCGGTCAAAAAGTCGCTGGTTGAGAGCGATGACATCGATCTGCGGCGGACCTTCGCACCTGCTATAAAAGCTGTGCAGCGAGTTTCAGCGTCGAAGATCCGCGTTTGTCAGCTGGCGTAAAAGTTTTTTAGAAAACTAGATCGGGAGACCTTCTTGTGCAAGTAACCCTAATTGACTGGATCATCGCGATCGTGGCGGTCGCGATCTGTTTCGTGCCGGCATTGTTCGTGAGCAAACGCTCGTCGAAGAATACGTCGGAGTTCTTTGCCTCTGGCCGCTCCGTGCCGTGGTGGCTTGCGGGACTTTCGATGGTCGCAACGACGTTCAGCAGCGATACGCCGAACCTTGTAACGGATATTGTTCGACGAAACGGTGTTGCGGGGAATTGGGTTTGGTGGGCGTTCGTTCTGACGGGAATTGCGACCGTCTTTTTTTACGCCCGCCTTTGGAGACGTTCGGGTGTTCTTACGGATCTTGAGTTCTACGAAATACGGTATTCAGGAACGGCGGCCGCGGCGGTTCGCGGGTTTCGAGCGGTGTATTTGGGGCTGCTTTTTAATTGCCTGATCATGGCTACCGTGAACCTTGCGGCATGCAAGATCGCGGCCGTCCTTTTCGGGCTTGACCGCTGGCAGACGCTGCTTGTCGTCGGCCTGCTGAATGTGGCATTCGCGGCGCACTCCGGTTTGTGGGGAGTGCTCGTCATCGATATGATCCAATTCTTTATCAAAATGACGGCCGTAGTCGCCGCCGCATATTTTGCCCTTACGCTGCCGCAGGTCGGCGGCCTGAGCGGGATGGTCGAGAAGGTTTCGGCGATGAAAGGCCCCGGCGGCATCGACTATCTGAACATCCTGCCGGATTTTAGCAATAATTGGGAGATAGCCGTCGCCGTATTCATTATGCCGATCGCGGTTCAATGGTGGGCGGTCTGGTATCCGGGAGCGGAACCGGGCGGCGGCAGCTACATCGCCCAACGGATGCTCGCGTCAAAATCCGAAAAGGATTCGCTTGGTGCCGTACTCTTCTTCAATCTCGCACACTACGTACTCCGGCCATGGCCGTGGATCCTTGTCGGCCTTTGTTCGCTGATCGTTTATCCGCAACTGTCGGATATTCAGGCGGCATATCCGCATTTGGATCCAACGCTCATCAACCATGACATAGCCTTCCCGGCAATGCTCAAGTTCCTGCCGATCGGCTTCGTCGGATTGATGGTCGGCGGCCTTGTTGCGGCGAATTCTTCGACGATCTTGACACATCTGAACTGGGGCGCGTCGTACCTCGTGCACGATTTCTATCGGCGATTCATCAAAAAGGACGGAACGGAGAAACATTACGTTGCTATGGGACGCCTTGCCACGATAATGCTTTTCTTTGTCTCGTCGGGCGTTGTGTTCGTGCTCGATTCTGCAAAGGACGCCTTTGACATCATTCTTCAGGTCGGTGCCGGAACAGGCTTGCTTTATTTGCTTCGGTGGTATTGGTGGAGGATCAACGCATGGTGCGAGGTGGTCGCGATGATCAGCTCATTCGTGGTTTCGGTAGGCTTTATCGTGCTCGGTAGGGAAGGAATCCTCACGATGGAATCTGCACCAAAGCTGATCTTGACGGTGGTCATCACGACCGTTTGCTGGGTGATCGCTGCCTATTTCGCCCCGCAGACCGACCGTCAGACGCTGATCGAGTTTTACAAGAAAGTTCACCCGGCAGGGCCGGGTTGGGAAGCGATCCGGAAGGAAGCCGGAGTCTCAAAGGAGACCGCACGCTTGCACGGAGATAACATTCCGGCGGCGCTCCTTGGATGGGTCTCCGGCTGTGCGATGACGTGGTCGGCGTTATTTTCGCTCGGCAACTTTCTTTATGGAAGAATGGAGTATGGTTTCGCACTTCTGATCGTTTTTATTGTGAGCAGCTTGACTCTTTTGAAAGTCGTATCACGGCTTTGGGCAACGAATTCTGACGGTGCGATCGATGAAGCGTTAGATGGCTGAGAATACAGACAAATTCATCGAGATGGTTACGGCGTCGGCTCGCGTCGAGCTGCCGCTGTCGGATTTTGCTCCGAGACACGGGCTTCGAGTGCAGACCACGGCCGTCGAACGTGCGAAATTTCCCTGTATCGATTACCACAATCACCTTGACGCGCAGACTCCGAAAGATGTCCTCAGGATCATGGATGCCTGCAACATAGAGCGGGTCGTGAATATCACGATGCGAACGGGCGAAGCGGCTTTCGAGGTGCATCGGCGATTCAAGGATGCTGCAGCGACGCGATTTGAAACGATCGCATGGTTCGATTGGAGTGATCTTAACGAGCCGGGTTTTTGGGAACGCTGTGTTGAACGACTCGAACGCTACAGTGACGCCGGCTTTTGCGGCATTAAGCTTTGGAAAGATCTTGGTCTAACGCTCAAGGATGCAAGCGGTGAAATGCTTCGCATTGATGACGAACGTCTTGCACCAATCTTTGAAAAGGCCGGTGAACTCGGGATTCCCGTGATGTTTCACACGGCCGATCCGGACGCGTTCTTTCTCCCAATTGATCGTTTCAACGAGCGTTATGAGGAACTCGCGGCTCATCCGGATTGGGGGTTTTACGGCTCACATTTTTCCAAGGACGAGCTTCTGGCGCAGCGTGATAGCATCTTTGCTCGACATCCGAAGACGACATTCGTATGTGCACACTTGGCCGAGAAGTCAGAAGATCTTGCGTATGTCGGTCGTCTTCTCGACGCAAACCCAAATCTTTTCGTTGATATTGGAGCAAGAACGGCCGAACTCGGCCGGCAGCCTTACACATCCCGGGAATTCTTCCTCAAATATGCAGATCGGATCGTGTTCGGAACGGATCTCGTCCCCGATCTCGAAATGTATCGTCTGCACTTTCGCTTTCTGGAAACGCGGGACGAATACTTTGACTATCCCTCGCATGCGTCCCGCCAGGGAAGATGGCAGATCTATGGGATCTATTTACCGGATGATGTTCTTAAGAAGCTATATCGTGAAAATGCACTGAGGTTGCTGGAAGCAAGGTGATAGACTCGAAGATCGTTGGCATAAGATCAGTCTTGCTGACCGTTGCGCTCATTGCAACGGCATCCATCGTCCTGCGTGCGCAGTTCGACATCATTCCAAAACCTCAAAGTGTCAGGCCGGGAATCGGAGTGTTCTTGCTTGACAGATCAACGACCGTCGATTCTCCTCCTGATCATCGTTCGAGAGAAATTGCGAAGTTTCTAGCTGATTCGATCAGAATGCAAACGGGTATCTCGATCTCGAAAAATAGGACAGGAAACAACAGGATCGAGCTTCGTTTTGACCCAAAAATTGTGGATGGCGAAGCCTATCGCCTTACAGTAAGCGAGAGCCGTATCACCATTGAAGCAGGCGATACAAAAGGCCTGTTTTGGGCGGTTCAGACGCTTCGGCAGATCCTTCCGAGTACCAGAGGGGAAGTCGTGGCTATTCCGGCCGTAGTGATCAACGACAGGCCTGAATATTCTTATCGCGGACATATGCTGGACGTCGGGCGGCATTTTTTCCCCGTTGAGTTCATCAAGCGGCAGATCGATCTGCTTTCGTATTACAAGATCAATACATTTCGCTGGCACCTAACCGAAGATCAGGGTTGGCGCATCGAAATAAAGAAGTATCCAAGACTTACTGATGTCGGTGCTTGGCGTAAAGAGGCGGACGGTTCAAAATATGGCGGCTTTTACACGCAGCGGCAGATACGCGATGTTGTCGAGTATGCTCGCGTCAGAAACGTGCAGGTGATACCCGAGATCGAAATGCCCGGACACAGTGTTGCCGCTTTGGCCGCATATCCTGAATATTCATGCCGCCAGAAGCCGTTAAAAGTAACAGCGGAATGGGGAGTTCACAAGGATGTGTTTTGTGCGGGCAATGAGCACACTTTCGACTTTCTAAAGGATGTCTTGGACGAGGTTATTGAGCTGTTCCCATCGCCTTATATCCACATCGGCGGCGACGAAGTGCCGAAAGATCGATGGAGGGAATGTCCGCTGTGCCAGCAGCGAATAAGATCCGAGGGCCTAAAGGACGAACACGAACTCCAAAGCTATTTCATCAGGCGAATTCAGCAATATCTCGAATCAAAAGGTAAAACCCTGATAGGTTGGGACGAGATCCTCGAAGGCGGTGCCGACAGGAACGTCGTCGTTGAGGTTTGGCGTGGCAATTCGGAAGCGGCCAAGGCCTTGGCCGGCGGGCATCGACTGATCGTTGCCGGGCCGTTCTATTTCGACACACCGATAAAGAACAAGACCCTCAAGGAAGTTTTTTTTACCGATCTAACTTCTATCCCAAGTTATTTTGAGAATCGAGATCTGGTTCTCGGTGCGGAATGTCCGCTCTGGACCGAGCACGTGACGCCCGTAAATGCAGAATCGAAACTCTATCCGCGGCTTCAGGCATTTGCGGAGGTGACCTGGACCGGCAATGTCGGAGATTTTGACGACTTCAAGCGTCGAATGGCCTTGCATTATGCACACATGGATTCGCTCGGCATTGCTTACGGACCGGAAGATAAGGCGGTGGCTGAGTACGGAATCGTATCCTTGCCGGCAATCGATGCATGGCGATTAACGGGCGTCAAAGGCTTTAATGACATAACGTTTCGTTACACGACCGATGGCAGCGAACCGTCGCCAAGAGCCCGGTCGTTCGCAGAATCGCTTGATATCTCTAGGCCTCTTCTTATCAAAGTTGCACCCTTTCGCAATGGCAAGAAGGTTGACCTGTCGAGATCATTCACTCTTACGGCAAATACTGCTATTGGAGCTTCTGTCACATACGCAGATCCTATTGACAAGCGTTATGCCAAAGCAGGTGAATCGGCGCTGATAGACGGGATAGTCGGGAGCCGCGAGTACAACGACGGGATCTGGGTGGGCTGGCAAGGGGCCGACATGGATGCGGTTATCGACCTTGGCAGGCCGAGGAGATTCACTTCTGTCTCCGTGAATTTTCTTCAACAGAGCAGCTCTTGGATCGTGCTGCCGAGACGAGTGAGCATGTTCGCTTCGGAGGATAAGGAGACTTGGGTTGAGCTGAAGGCCATCGATACGGGAGCGAATGCAATGGATATGAACACTTCCATTCGGACGATAACATTCAATCAGCCGAAGGCGATCATCGCGAGGTATGTAAGAGTAAATGCTGTGCGATTTGGGAAATTGCCGGCAGGGCATAACGGTGCGGGTGGGGAATCGTGGATATTTGCGGACGAGATCATTATACGGTGATCTTGTGAGAACTTGAGTGAAGGGAAAGCTTGATGTGTAACACGAAGAGAATACCGCTGTTGGAAGTATGTGTCGATTCGGTTGAATCTGCTCTGGCCGCTGAGGCCGGAGGTGCAGATCGGGTCGAACTCTGCGACAACCTGGTCGAAGGCGGTACAACGCCGAGTGCGGGTGCTATTAAGGCCGCTCGCGAAAGACTCTCGATCAAGCTGCACGTGATCATCCGGCCTCGCGGCGGAGATTTTTTGTATTCGGACATCGAACTTGACGTAATGAAACGCGACATTTTGACAGCGAAAGATCTTGGGGCGGACGGCGTTGTCATCGGTGTGTTGAATGCCGACGGTACGATCGACCGCGACCATACTCGCGAGCTTGTCGAGATAGCTCGCCCGATGTCCGTTACTTTTCACAGGGCCTTTGATATGACGCGCGACCCGTTCGAAGCACTCGAGACCCTTGTTGATCTCGGCGTTGACAGGATCCTGACGTCAGGTCAAGAACCCGTTGCTGAAAAAGGCGTCGAATTGATCGGGGAACTCGTTGAGCGAGCCGGCGAACGAATAACGATAATGGCTTGCGGTGAGATCCGTGAAGGAAATGTGCGCGAGGTTGTCCAACGCACTGGCGTTAGCGAGATCCACGCGACCGGCTTTGTAAGTCGAGAGAGCGCGATGGCGTTTCGCAATGAACGTGTCTATATGGGCGGTGCCGATCTTAAGGCCGAATATTCTATCAAGGTTACGAGTGCCGAGAAGGTCGCTGCTCTTCGCGGAGCGATAGAGCAATGATCATCTGTGTTTCCGCAAATCCTGCGATCGACAAACGCCTTCGTGTTGAGAGCCTCGCTGTCGGCGAAGTTAATCGGATTCGCTCTTCGCAAGCCTTTTCCGGCGGCAAAGCTGCGCACGTCGCGATGTCTGCAAAAGTTCTTGGCGAAGAGGTGCTTTGGATCGGACTTCTTGGCGGCGAGACAGGCGATGAGATCGAGCATCAACTCGTAGAATTCGGGATCAACGTCGTGTCGGTTAGGACAAAGGCGGTAACCCGTACAAATCTTGAGATCATCGATGATGGTGGTCGGATCACCGAAATACTTGAACCAGGTGGAATGGTTGAAGTGAGCGAACTGCACGAGTTTCGCTTGGCCTGCACAGAAGCGTTCGAGGAGGCGGAAGATGGTGCGGTGGTTGTGCTTTCAGGAAGCCTTCCGCCTGGAATGCCGACTGATGAATTCGGGTCGCTGACCAAAATGGCGAGAGATTCTGGGGCGAAGGTCATCGTCGATACGAGCGGTGAAGCACTAACGGCGGCGATCGAAAGTTGTCCCGATCTGATCAAGCCGAACAAAAGCGAAGCTGAAAAGGCCGCACAAGCTTCAATATTCGGTGAAGATGACGCCTTGAAGGCAATAAAGATCTTGCGAGATCGAGGCTCGCGGGCTGTCTGTTTAACGCTTGGTGCGGACGGCTTGGTTTACGGAAGTGTTGATGCTGAACCGATCTTCGTAACGCCGCCAAAGGTTGATGTTATTTCAACGGTCGGATGCGGAGACGCTACGGTCGCGGGATTTGCGGTCGCGATGAAGAGGCGGCTCGATCCGGCCGCGTCGTTACAGCTCGCGGCCGCGTGTGGAGCGGCGAACTGTCTTGCTCACTTGCCCGGCCAGATCGAGAAAAAAATTGTGGATGACCTGATCGACAATGTTGTCATAAGGTCGGGCCGTTGACCGCCGAGAGCAAAAAAATGGCGAGAGTCGTAAAACTCCCGCCATCGTATTTAACGCCGATTCTACTACTGAGGTCGAATCGTCAAGTAGATCGTTTGACCTCGGCGTGAGACGAGTAGCAGAACGGGCTTGTCTTTCGAGTCTGCCAAAGCGTTCTTAACGTCAGCAGCAGAGGTGATCGGCTTTCGGTTGATCTCAAGCAAGACATCTCCACGGCCGATCCCCGCAGACGCTGCTGGCCCCGCAGGATCAACGTCAGTTACAACAAGGCCTTCCGTAGAATCGAGTCCGAGCTGCTTCTGTATCTGCGGCGTGACGGGCGAAAGTACAACGCCAAGCTTTCCTGTGCTGTCATTCGCCGGGCCTTCTGCAGGGGCATTCGGGTCGTTCTTATCGGAAGCCGGTGTTTCGAATTCATCAAGCGTCGCCGTGATATCCATCGCATTGCCGCCGCGGTTGACCGTGAGCTTGATCTCGGTACCGGGCTGGGCTCCGGCAACTTTATTGCGAAGGGCATTCGTGTCCTCGATCTTTTCGCCGTTGATCGCGGTTATAACATCGCCGCGTTTTAGGCCTGCCTTGTCCGCGGCACTTCCTACCTTTACGCCGCTGATCAGTACGCCTTCAGTTGTGCCAAGTTCAAGGGCTTTTGCGGTGTCGTCAGTGATGTTTTGGATCGTAACGCCCAACATTCCGCGATGAACCTTTCCGTCCTTCAGGAGTTGTTCCATCACGCTCTTGGCCATATTGGACGGGATCGAAAAACCAATTCCTATATTGCCGCCCATCGAACCGCCGGGCGACAGGATCTGCGAATTGATGCCGATGAGTTCGCCGTTCAGGTTTACAAGGGCACCGCCGGAATTGCCGCGATTGATCGGAGCGTCGGTCTGGAGAAAATCCTCAAAGCTTCCGTCGCTCAGACCTGTACGGCGGCCTTTTGCGGAGATGATGCCGGCCGTAACGGTCTCGCCGATATCGAGTGGATTGCCGATAGCAAGGACGATGTCTCCTACGCGGACCTCGTCAGAATTTCCAAGCGTCAAGAACGGAAGGTTCTCCGCTTCGATCTTTATCACCGCCAAGTCGCTCGGAGCGTCAGTTCCGATCACCTTTGCGTCGTAAGTTTTGTTGTCGCTTGTATAGACGGTGATCTTCTCTGCGCCGTCCACGACGTGGTTGTTGGTAAGGATCGTTCCGTTGGAATTTACGATGACACCCGAACCGGCACCGCGTTCGATCCGAGGACCGCGATTTGGTGCCGGTTGGCCAAATTGACGAAAGAAATCATCGCCGAAAGGCATTTGCATAGAACCTGTATCGGCCGCCTGCTTCTTCTCCATACGTATCTGCACGACCGCGGGCGATGTCTTCTCGACCACGTCGGCATAGGACGTGCGAACGCCGTTCACAACGACGGGTGCAGGTGACGGTGCATTATTTGCACTTGGCGGAGCCGCTTCGGTACCGGGCAAGAGGCTGCCGGCACACGAGAAACTCAGTCCCGCGGCCGCGATGGCCGTTATCAAAATAGTTCTTCCATTACGCATATGATTGGTCTCCACTAACTATATATATGACGAAGAATGACGGAGCGAGGTTCCTGAAAAGGAGGAACTCGGTTCGAGGGTTTTACTTCGGATTCAAACAACTAACTTACGGCGAGCCCCACCTTCGGAGTTCGTCCCTTAAAGACGTATGCAAGAGATTTATAGACAAGTTTCGCACAGAGGAACGCGACGGAATCCTGCCCCGGCACGTATGAATATTCAACAAGGTCCATGCCGATAACACGTTTGCTTTCAGCGAGTTTGCGGATGAGCGTCAACGTCTCATACCATCCCAGGCCGCCCGGCTCAGGTGTTCCGGTTGTCGGTACGATGCTTGGATCGAGGCCGTCGATGTCTATCGTCAAATAGACGTTGTCGCTAAGGGAACTGATCGCGTCGTCGATCCAATCCGTGCGGCCGGCAATGTCGCGCGCCCAGAATATTTTCGTCGGAAGGCCATCTTTCAAAGAATGAGCTTCTTCAGCGGAGATCGATCGGATACCGACCTGCACGGCAGGTATCTTTAGGTCTTTAACGACACGAGCCATTATTGAGGCATGGGAATGTTCCGTTCCGTCGTAGGAATCGCGAAGGTCGGCATGTGCGTCGATCTGGAGCACGCTCAAGTTCGGAAACTTTTCAGCGTGTGCCCGAATGACCGGACCGGAGACGGAGTGTTCGCCGCCAAGCATACAGACGAATTTATCGAGCTCCAGCAGGCGCTTTGATTCGCCGTAGAGATCGTTCATCATCTCGGCAGGTGTCGGCCGAGGGATGAATTCAGGAAGAGTGTGTATGCCAAGCTTATAGACCTCGGCATCCGTCTCTTCCTCGTAGAGTTCCATATTCCGCGAGGCATCGACGATCGCCATCGCACCGGCCTCTGTTCCGGTGCCGTATGAAACCGTTCCTTCGTAAGAGACCGGCCACACAACGATCTCAGCGGTATCGAGGTTTGAGTACTTCTCATCTTCGATACCGCCGAAATTCATCGGAAGACTGGCAGATTCGCTCATAGTTTACGGAACATCGACCGTCATCGTCTGGCCCGAGAACGAAAAATTCGGGCGTTTACGGCCTTTCATAAACTTTGCCGCGGTTTGCGACAAGGCCGTGATGATCATCGGCAATGCGATCGACGGATCGCATGGAACATAAGCGGTCGTCGCACCTTTATGCAGCTTTCCGAAAGTGCAGGTGTGATTGCTGCCATAGCTCGGTGTACGCTGATCCAGAGGTACGGAATCCGTCGACATCGAGATCGCATACTTATGCCCACGTACATTTCCACGCGAAATGTAGGAAGAAAGTTCCGTAAGATTTACCATTCCCTGGCTTGACGTGCTTCCGCAGGCGATCATTGCTGAATTTCGCGACTTTGCGTTGATCTGCGTCATATCCAGCGTATCCTGGCCGAGATCGAATCCGACATGGATCTTTTTCTCGAATTTCACGCGTGCGAGGCCGATCGCGAGTTCGGAACCGGAGATATCAGGGCAAAATACAGGGATGCGGGACTTGTATGACGATGTAAGAACGCCGTCTTCATGCGCGATCTCGGAAAGCTCTCGGCCCATGAGATGCAAGAATTCGCGGCAGGAATAGCTGCGTGTGAGGTCAAGCTGATTCACGACGCTTCCGATCCATTCATCTGCTTCTTGATACTCTTCAGCATTGCCGAGCACGTCACCGAGACGTGTAACGGATGCAGCAGCGAGGTCTTCATCGACCATGCTCGGATGAGCCTGGTAATGCTCGCGGCCGAGTGTTTCGTGAATGTCGTGGTAAAGGACGGCACCGGAGGCGACGACCACGTCAACGAACCGATTCTTGATCACATAAGAAAGCAGCCGACGCATACCGGCCGTTATCACATTTCCGCTTAAGCAGAGATAGATCGTCGAATTGTCGTCAAGCATATCGAGCCAGATTCGATGCGCCTCCGCAAGCTGCCTGGCGCCGAAGCCGGCACCTTCCATTTTCTCCAAAAGCCCGGCTACCGAGCGGTCACGGTCGATCGGGACCGGCCGTGTCGGCACAGATAAGAACTTCGAGGCTTTTGATTTCTTTTGAGCTACCATAATGTCTCCCTGGGATTTTTATTCCGCTGAACCTACAGCCTTCTCTTTGGCGGCGAGAAAGTGCGGCGTCAAGTAGGTGTAACTGTCCACCTGGCTTTCGTAATAGTGGATCAGGTCATTTCCTTCTTCGGAGCTGAGGTCGCCGTCCTTAATCTTTTGCAGGACGGCTCTGCGGAACGTGTCGTGCAGCTGCACAGCATCGTAACGGACGCTTGCGACCGCGTCGCCGAGCGTAGCACCGAAAATGACCTTTTTGATGATGTATCCGTCGTCTCCAATAAAGATGTGAGCTTCGTGCGGAATACCGAAAAGGTTGTGGTTGTTCCCCATCACCTCCTGGTAGGCACCAACGAGCATCATCGCGATGTAGTAAGGTTCGCCCTTGACGAGCTTATGAAGCTCAAGGACAGGCTTTACATCGTGAAGATCGACGAATTTATCTACGATGCCGTCCGAATCGCACGTAATATCGCACAGCGTGGCGAATTCGGTCGGCGTTTTGTTGAGCTTGTGGATCGGGACGATCGGGAAGAGCTGTTCGAGAGCCCAGTTGTCTGGCATCGATCGAAAGACAGAGAAGTTCGCAAGGTATTTCGCGCACATCAGTCGCCGAAGGTCATCGAATTCCTCGCTTACATACTTCTTCAATTGCGCATAGCCGTCAGCCTTTTCGCAAATGTCCCAAAAAAGTACTTCGCCCGCACCCTTGTCTTCCAGAGTGATCAGTCCAAGGTTGAACATCGTAAAAAGCTCTTCCCGATGTTCGAGAGCGTCGTGATAGTACTCGCGATAATTCTTTGCATTGATCGTTTCGCGCAGATCGTGAAGCTCGCGGACGACCTCCGGCACACTGCCGGACATATTCAGCGGGGTCAGATCTTCGACAACGGTCTCTATCTCGTCCTGTACGTTTGTAACTAGAATTGCGTGGTACGCCGAAAGATAGCGGCCGGATTCCTGGATGATGGTCGGGTGAGGCACGTTCTCGTCATCACAGACGGTCTTGATCACGTAGATCACATCGTTGGCGAATTCGCGGGCATTATAGTTAGCTGAAGATTCGAAGCTTGTACGTGAACCGTCGTAGTCCACAGCCATCCCGCCGCCAACGTCCAGATACTCGATCGGCACGCCCATTTGCCGGATCTTTGAATAGGTCCGAGCAGCTTCCTTCATCGCGTTCTTGATGCGCTTGATGTCGGTGAGCTGCGAGCCGATGTGGAAATGCAGAAGCCGCAGCAGATCGGTGCGTCCGGTCTCTTGCAGGCGTCTGATGACCTCAAGGATCTCTGTCGTCGTAAGACCGAATTTTGCTGCTTCGCCGCCCGATTTCTCCCATTTGCCAGAACCCTTTGCATAGAGCTTGACCCGAACGCCGAGCATCGGGATCTTCTTATCAGGATTCGCTTTTTGGGTCTCATCCGCGATCGCTATCGCGTGCTCAAGCTCGCTGAGCTTCTCGATCACGATCACGACATTTTTGCCGGCGGCCGCACCTGCAAAAGCAAGCTGAATAAACTCGCGATCCTTGAAACCGTTCAATACCAGCAGACTGTCCTTTGCTTGTTCGAGGCCGAGTGCGGCGTAAAGTTCGGCCTTTGAGCCTGCTTCGAGGCCGAAGTTATATCGCGAGCCTTCACGAAGATATTCTTCGATCACGGACCGATTCTGATTGACCTTCATCGGAAAGACGCAGAGGTGATCGCCTTCGTATTCGAACTCTTTGATCGATTTGCGGAAAGCGATCTGCAGCTTGCGGATCTGGCCAAACAAAAGCTGGGGAAAGCGCAAGAGGACAGGTGAACTCACGCCTCGTTTCTGAAGGTCGTCCACTATTTCTTTGATGTCGGCCGTAAGAGCTTCGTTCTCGGGTGCTCTAACGATCAAGTTGCCTTTCTTGTTAATGCCGAAATAATCGGCCCCCCAGTTGTCGATCCCGTAGGTTTCCAGGGTCTTATCAATGACTGCTGTCAATTCGTTTCACTCCAAATTGGAATGCCCAGGCCGCCAGCACGCGGGGGCAAAGAAAATTAGCGTATGTCCAAATCTATCAAAAAAGAAAGATGCAAACAATACCCCTATTTTTTGGGCGTAAAATGGCGCAAATTGTTGGATGGCACGACTTTTGCTCGAAACTTTGCGGATTCGGACGCCCCCGACGTCCGTCGGCACAGAAAATGGCAAAGGAACCTGATCCCACGAGCGTTGTTGCCGTAACTTGTCAATTTGACATGACAAAAAATGTCACTTTTCGGGATCTAGAGGTTTAGATCTATGAAAGACCAACGCGGATTTTCTTTAATTGAACTACTCGTTGTCGTTGCGGTGATCGGTGTGATCGCAACATTGGCCGTACCGGCACTGCAAAAGGCGACAAGAGCTGCCGAAAATGGCAACACGTTCGCGACGATGAGGACAATGTCGTCGACGCAGATGAGCTTTATGTCGCAGAACGGCAGATTTGCCCGACTCGCAGAGCTGAACTCAGCATCATCGAACGCACTCGGAACCGTCAGCGGCCTCCAGTTGATCCGCGGCAAATTCGTCTTTGAGATGCCCGGAACACCGACGGACACCGACCTCCGCGGCCGATACACGATCACTGCTACTCGGAACGTTGCCACAGAAGGCATCGTCTATAAGTACGAGATCGACCAGTCAGGCGAAATTCGCCAGATCCTCCCATAATGTACTCTCCATCCCCGCCGCATCTTCCCACGTTGATTAGGTACGAGCTATGAATATTTTTGAAGATCTCGTCCTCGAATTAAAAGAAGAGAACCTGCTCGAAGACACATTCCTCGACGCGCTTGAGGCCAGAGCGAGAGAACTAGAGGGAGGCGACAGTTTACCTGCATCCCCGCAGCTCGATAGTCGTTCTGCGCACCTTGATCTTGAAGGTCATACGAACGGCCACTCAGATGCCGTTTTACGCCAAAGCGGAAATGAACCTTCCCGCGACGAACTGATCCACCAGACCGCAGAAAAGATCGAAGCCGATGCTCCTGAAGTTGCCGATATGCAGCTCATGGGCAACGATGAGACGATCGAGATCCGGCGACCGACCTCAGATAAAGAGTTCTTCAAGAAACGGGCGAACGGCGAAGTAATGAGTCTCCAACTCGTAGAACACGTCGTTTCTGCCCTTGAACGAGAGCATCTAAAGATCATCCCCAAAACCTACGACGATCTCAGCGTCAAAAAGGCTCTGCATAAATTTATGCAGGTTGCCGAAGATGCCTTATCGGATGCCCACAAGGAAGCTGAATTTCATTTGATGCAGGAGATCGAAGCATGGTGCTCGGTCTTAGCAAAACGCGACGCTGAGATCTCGATCGCCGCCCTTCGCAGATATTGCGAGAACTGTCGTCCGAAACTCAGCTCGCAGGCGATGCTTGCCCTGGCCCGCTTTTATCGCAATTTGCCTTATAATGAAGATGTACGGGGCAAATTTGACTACATCTTGACGCGGTTGTTCTCGCGTGCGGTAGAAGATGATACTCGCAAACTTCTCTTCAGCGGCTCAGAGATGTTCGGCCACATAAAGGCCCTGTATGCCGACTGGTCAAGTATTCCGCTCTATTCTGCGGACGATGAAGAAAACATCGCGCTCGCTGCCGGGAGCTTTAGGGAGCTTCAACAGGAGGCGGAAGATGCGTCGCGGTTCGACGATCTGATCCGCAGCGATTACTTCGGCCGCCTTCGGCTTTTCAAGGAGAATATCGCCGAGCTCTTCTTTGCACCAACGGTGATCACTGCCGCGATCGAGTGCAACATAAGCGTTGGTAATGCGTACGTTCACCTGCTTGACAAGGAAAGGCTTGCTTCGGGTGCTGCCGTAACTCACGAGAAATATGGCTCGCTCGATGATCAAACCGTTTCGGAGGCGGCTGCCCGCACGCTTGAACTGGATGTAACGCTGCGCCATCTGATCGACCCATCTGAGATCAGAGATAGAGAAGATGAACTTGCCGAACCGCAGGCAGAACACGTGGAACAGCCGATCGAAAAACTCGATCTTTCGTCTCATAAGACGGAAGCGTCGGTCGCCGCGATCCGACCGCGCAGGCCGTTGCTCGAGGTTGTTCGCGAGAAATGCTTCGGTATCAATCCGCTCCTTTTGATCGGTTCGATAGTCTTGATCGCCATTTCTGTCGGCATCTATGTTTGGGCGACCTGGTTCATCGAAGAAGACACTACGTTCTCAAAGGGC
Organism: Pyrinomonadaceae bacterium; assembly: GCA_019694355.1. Lineage (GTDB taxonomy): Bacteria > Acidobacteriota > Blastocatellia > Pyrinomonadales > Pyrinomonadaceae > OLB17. The sequence continues at coordinate 415,404 of JAIBCB010000001.1, forward strand.
GTTGTGATGGTAAAACTCGACCAGGTTCCGTTCAAGGAGAATCTAAAACTCGCCAAGAAGAGCGGAGATACGTTCTATGGGGTTGTATTGCCGTCGTGGGAGACGATGACGAACGAAAAGCGGGAAGAATTCTTGCGCTCCGTCTCCGAATACGGGAAAACCGGCGGTTGGGTCAACGTTAACCTGCTCAACAGTCAGGGCAAGACCGTTGGTTACGCGTCTCCCGGACACTTTGAGATCATCGACAAACCTCAATAGGGAAGCTTAGAGTTTAGATCACTGGGGCTTCGTTCGGTAACGGTAATTGGACATTCCAATGCCAAAACCGAACGGAGCCCCTGCCTTTTTTGTGCTTAGCGCGGATCGTTAAGAAAAGCGCTTGACAGTCGTTGTACGATATAATATATTCGTATGTGGATACGCAACAGGTGTTGTGTATTGCGAACTTGATGGATAATGGGCGAGAACTCGATGCTGGCGGGGAACTGGGGCGGAAGCCGGGGCGTGAGTCGGCGAATGGGCCAAATTTGAAACTTTTTGAAGGTATTATAGTATTAAGGGCGAAGGATACACTTCAAAACAAACTAAAAGGCCCGTGCGTGACGCATCTTCTGATCCGGCGAAACGCCCGCGAGGAATACTTAACTCTATGAAAAAAAATTGTCTTAGGGTGCTTGTCGCCCTTGTGCTTTTTCAGTTGACGATGCTTCCGCAGGCAGCGACTGCCCAAACAGGCGACACTGCAGACGTTTACGCACGCATCAGAAAAGAAGGAAATGAGAATTCGAAAATAATGCGCGTAATGCATTATTTTACGGATATTTACGGCCCACGCCTTACGGGCAGTGAGAATTACGTCAATGCAGCGAAATGGGGAGCTGCCGAGATGAAGAATTGGGGGTTTGATAAGGCATTCCTTGAACCCTGGGAGTTCGGCCATCCAGGCTGGCAGAACGGCCGCAATACCGGCCTTATGCTGTCGCCGCAGGAAGACACGCTCACCTACGAGGTTCTTGCATGGACGCCTTCAACGAAAGGCCCGGTTACAGGAGAGACCGTGAGTGTCGTAACTCCGACGTTTCCTTCGGCAGAGAATCCGAACATCAAACAGGGTCCGACGCAGGCTGAACTCACGGCATACTTCGACAGCATAAAGTCGTCTGTTAAAGGAAAGATGGTCCTGGTTGGGCTGCCGGCATTTATCGATCAATCGACCGATCCGGCTCCGAAGCATATCCCAATGGAAACGCTCAAGTGCCGAATGGATCCGACCAAGAAGCCTGGTGAATGCGGGCCTGCATTTCGTTTCCCGCAAGGTGCACGACCGGCTCCGCGACCGGGTGCATTAAATGCTCGTGAAGTTGATGAGCAGCTCGACAAGTTCCTGCTAGACAACGGAGCCCTTGTTCGCATCAACGAATCACAGCTTGATCGCGGTGCTGTGCGAGCTTTTAATAATCGCTCGTTCGATATTTCGAAGGTCATTCCGACCGTCGTTATGCGTAATGAGGATTTTGGCCGCATCTATCGTATTCTTCAGGATAAAACGCCTGTCAGGTTGGAATTCAACCTTCAAAGCCGCGTGATCCCGTCCGGAGTTACGAGCTACAACCTAATCGGCGAGATCGCCGGATCTGACAAGGCAGACGAAGTCATTATGCTTGGCGGCCACCTCGATTCTTGGCATTCGGCCACGGGTGCGACCGACAATGCGATCGGCTGTGCGACGATGATGGAGGCTGCACGTATCCTTAAGGCCATCGGTGTTAAACCGCGTCGCACGATCCGTGTTGCTTGTTGGGGCGGTGAGGAGCAGGGCCTGCTCGGTTCGCAGGCGTATGTTAAGTCGCATTTCGGTTCAGCTGAAGATCCGAAGCCGGAGTTCTCTAAGTTCGGCGGATATTTCAACATTGACAGCGGAACGGGCCGTGTGCGGGCGATGTCGGTCTTTGGACCGGACGAGGCCGCGAAGGTTCTTAACGATGCCCTGACATCATTCGAAGATCTCGGCTTTGCGGGCGTAACCGCTTCGAAGAGCCGAAACCTCGGAGGCACCGACAGCACTTCGTTCAATCATGCAGGTCTGCCGGGAATCGGCGGCTCGCAGGATCCGATCGAATATTTCGGCGTAACCTGGCACACAAATCTCGATACTTACGAACGTATTATCGAGCCGGATGTGAAGGCTTCTGCGATCATCTTTGCAGCAGCGGTTTACACGCTTGCGATGCGTGATGAACTCCTTCCGCGTTTCCCGAAAGATCAGATGCCTCCGCTGCCGCAGGCTCCTAATCGCTAGGACCTGCCCGATCTTTTGATAATTGGCTTACGTGCTTGCTGATCTTTGTCGGCAAGCACGTATTCTTTTTCAGCAGCTTCTTTATGTCTTCTTAGCTTTTTTGATGGTGTCCGGAAAAAAGAGAACCTTTGACGGGCAAATATCGGCAAGGACACATTCGAGGCATTTGGGCTTTCGCGCGATGCAGATCGCCCTTCCGTGCGAGATCAGCCAATGCGGCAGCATTATCCAATCTTTTTTTGGAACGGCCTTTTCGAGATCTTTCTCGATCTTTTCGGGTGTTTTATTCTTTGTGAGGCCGAGGCGCTGACTGAGCCTCGAAACGTGCGTATCGACGACAACGCCCGACGCGATGCCGAAAGCGTTGCCCATAACGACGTTTGCGGTCTTTCTGGCGACTCCGCCGAGCGTGAGAAGGTCATCCATCCGCCGCGGAACTTCGCCGCCGTAAACATCAACTATGCGTCGGCACGCGGCCTGAATATTCTTGGCCTTGTTCCGAAAAAATCCTGTCGAATGAATGTCCCGCTCAAGCTCGGATGCGGAGGCGAGCAAGAACGCCTCTGGGCCGCGATATTTCCGAAAAAGGTCGGCTGTAACGATGTTCACTCGGGCGTCCGTGCATTGGGCCGAGAGGATCGTTGCGATAAGGAGTTCGAAGGCGTTTGCATGGTTGAGAGCGCAGTGTGCGTCGGGATACTCGCGCTTTAGCCTCCGGATCACTGTCGCAGCCTGCTTCTTTACGTCGATTGCCACAATTAAAAGCTAGAAAGGTTAAGCAGAAAATGCAAATCGCGGAAATTTTGCTAAAATCAGGCAGACTTTCGTATCGCTCGATCTCAAAAAAAGAATGGCTTCGGATCTCGTCCACATCTCATCGCGTTCAACCGGAACAAAGATCGGCTTCGCAGCTGCGTTGATCGTTGTATTTTCGATCGGTTGGATGTCCGTCCGCCGCGAATTCGGAAATATGATCGCAGAGATGACACCGCCGTCGGATCCTGCGGCGTCGGAGCTTCTTGCATCCGCTAAGAGTTTTTCGCCGTCTGACCCGATGACCTATTGGCTCGCTTCGGGAATTGAACGCCAGGCGTTCTCACCGGAATCTGCGAAGAGATCGATGACGCTGATGGAGCAGGCGGTCGTTCTCTCGCCATTCGATTACCGTTGGTGGATCGAACTCGGTCGTGCAAGCGAACAGGCCGGCAACGCAGAGCGTGCTGAGGTCGCATTCCAACACGCCGTTGACCTGGCTCCGTCGTACACGATCCCGCGTTGGCAGCTCGGAAATTTCTATATTCGGAAGGGTGATGTCGCCAAAGCGATGCCGCAACTAAAGCTTGCGACGGTCAATAATTACAAGTACAGAATGCAGGTCTTTGGCCTTGCGTGGGACTACTTTGATCACGATCCGGCAAAGGTCGAGGAACTCGCAGCCGACGGGCCGGACGTTCTTGTCGGACTCACGATGTTTTACGCGCAGCGGGGACAGCCGGCCGACGCCCTGCGCATTTGGAACAAGCTAAGCGATGAAGATAAGGCAAAGTTCCCGCAGATCTCGTCGGTAGTTGTCCAGGGCCTTTTTGATAAGCGTGCTTTTCCCCAAGCTCTTGAATTTTCACGGCAACTCAACATCGATGCGGACGCACAGGCCGAAGCGGTCTCAAATCCCGGTTTTGAACGGATCGTGAACACGTCGGACCTTTCATACTTCGGTTGGCAATTTCCGAAGCAGGGAAAGGTTGACGTGACCTGGGACGGAGCAGTTAAGCACACCGGCTCAAAGAGCCTTCGGCTGAATTTTAAGAACTATTCGGCCCAGGAGCTTTTTACGGCGTCTCAGCTCGTTGTTGTAAAGCCCTCAAAGAAGTACCGACTGACGTTTTGGGTCCGTACCGAGAATTTGCGAAGCGCCGGGCCACCGCAGCTTGATGTTACCAATGCGATCGACGACAGGCTGATCGTATCGAGCCAGCCGATGCCGCAGGGAACTAATGATTGGCAGCAGATCACCGTTGACTTCACAACGCCTGAGAATTGTACGGCGATATCGATCCGAACCACGCGTGTCTTTTGCGGTGAGGGCTGCCCGCTTCTCGGCAGTCTCTGGTATGACGATTTTGAGTTGGCAGCACAATGAAGATTCTGAATAGCTCGATCTTTGTTTCGTTACTGGTGATCGTCGCCCTGGCGACGCTTGCCTATGGCACGGTACACCAGCCAACTCTAGCTTTGTTCTATCTTGTGATGACGGCCGTTGCCATCATTTGGCTGATCGCCGGATGGATAAAGGGCGAGTTGACCGTCAGCCGGCACGTCTTTCAGGTGCCGCTTATCGCCTCAGCGATCTATGCGCTCATTCAGACGATCCCGTTCGGGCATATCGCGGAGATCGCCGGCATCAGCGGCATCCCAAGAACGCTATCGCTTTCGCCATTCGATTCCACGATGTCGGCGTTGCATATGCTTGTTCTTGCGCTGTTTCTTGGCCTAATGCTGGCGACGATCGACAGGGCGAAACGGATCGAGAAGATCGTCAACTTTATCCTGATCTTTGGGTTCGCATACTCGTTCTTTGCTATTTTACAGTCGTTCCTTTCCCCGACGCGCATCTACGGCGTGCTTGAGCGATTAAGCCCGTTCGGGTCCTTTGTTAACCGACACAACTTTGCTGCATTCATCGAAATGACGATCGCAGTTCCGCTTGGAATGTTGATGAGCGGTGCTGTGAGGCGTGACCGAAGGCTTTTCTACATCACGGCCGTTGTTTGGATGGGGATCGCTCTTTTGATGAGCGGTTCGCGAGGCGGCCTCGTCGCTATGCTTGCGGGCGTAGGGCTTATTTTTGTTCTTACGACGCGTGCCCACGGCAAAAAGAAGAAGGTGATCCTTATTGCGGTCACGGCAGTAACGATCATTGTGATCGTTACCGGAGCGATAACGATAGGCGGAGAAACTTCGCTGTCGCGCTTCGCAGAGACTGCAGAAGCTGGCGACGTTACTACTGACCGGCTTCAGATCTGGACGGTTACGCTAAAGGTGATCGCGTCCCATCTGCCTTTTGGAGCGGGCATTGGAGCATTTGGACAGGCCTATACGCCGTTTGACACCTCTAACGGCCTTTCGCGGGTCGAGCAGGCCCACAACGACTATCTGCAAGTACTTGCCGATGCAGGGTTGGTCGGTGCGGTCATAGCGGCCGGATTTCTTTATTCGGTATTTGTAACTATTCGGCGGAATTCACGGGTAGAGAATGGATTGCGTCGTGGTGTTGCCGTCGGAGCGGCCGCCGGGATCTTCTCGATCCTTGTCCACAGCCTATTCGACTTTGTTCTCCACACGACGGCAGTGACGCTGATGTTCATCGTGCTGCTTAGTCTTTTGGCGGCCTGCGGCAGAGAATATGAGGACGACGTCCTAGACCTGGAAGGCAAACAACATCGTCATCGCCGCCGAAAGCGAACAAATGTGACGCCTCTTGAATCTCAAGGGAATGTGCGGATCGGACGGCAGCACGATCATTGATCGGCCGCAGTTTCTTCTTCAACCTCAGCGGGCATCGTCGGCTTAAGGAAAATCGCCCTCAGCACCCAAAGGACAAGGCCGTGTGCTGAATAGACGCCTGCTACCAACAGCAAAGCATACTGAGAATACAGATAAACTGCCGTTACAAATGCAGCGACCGCAAGGACGGTGAAGAAGCCCTGCATACCGGCACCGGTGGACTTAAAGCTGAAGTAGCGGATCTTGCTCACCATCAGGATCCCCAGAACCGCGACGATGGCCAAAAGGAAGTAAGTGTAAAGCTGGGCGGTCTCCTTGCCGAGTGAGATCAAAGGCGCAGGAGAAAAATGCACTAAAGCCGCCAGCAGGCCGCCCGCAGGCGGAATAGGAAGACCGACAAAGTAGCGCTTATCTACCTTTACGTTGCCCTCAGCAAGAACCCGCGGACGGGTGGCAAGCAAGTTGAACCTCGCAAGCCTGAATGCTCCGCACATCAGGAACATAAAGAGCAAGAACAAACCGAAGCCGTGCACGCGGCCCGTTTCTTCGAATGCTCCGCCTAACGCCCATGCATAGACCAACGTCGCGGGAGCAAGGCCGAAGGTCAGAACGTCTGCCAAAGAGTCGAATTGGACGCCGATCTCCGTCGCAGTATGTGTTGCTCGGGCGACGCGCCCGTCGAGCGTGTCAAAGAGGATCGCGAGGCCGATTCCTAGAGCTGCAGTATCGAAATAATGGGTGGCGAGAGCCACGTCCGTGAATGATGCATGATAGCCACGGATCGATGAGATGACAGCCAGGAAGCCCATACCGATATTTGCCGCCGTAAAAAGCGTCGGGATCACGTAAAGGCCTTTCTTAAAGCCGCGGTGAGGCGGCCGTGTATGGGTTTCTTCTGCCATTTAGGAATTGCGGCGGGCGATGACGGTTTCGCCTCCACGGACATGGTCGCCTATGTTGACGGCAACTTCAAAGCCCGAAGGAACAAGAACATCCGTCCTCGAGCTGAATTTGATCAATCCAAAACGTTCACCGCGTTCGATCTTATCACCGATCTTTGGCCAGCAAACTATCCGCCTGGCCATAATGCCGGCGATCTGCGTACACCTTACCGTAAATCCGTCGCCGTCTATTACAAGCGTATTTCGCTCGTTCACATAACTCGCTTCGTTTCGCGTTGCAGGAAGCTTCCTGCCTTTCTCGTAGATCACTTCACGGATCGTACCCGAAATTGGAGCGCGATTGATGTGAACGTCAAAGGGCGACATAAATACACTGATCAGCGTGCCGGTCTCTTCTTTCGTGATGCGGGTCACGCGGCCGTCGGCGGCGGCAAGTATCGCTCCGCTATTCTCGGGAATCGTTCGATGCGGATCGCGAAAGAAATAGACCAAGAAAGCGGCGATAAGCACAAACACTCCGACGCCGATCCACCAGCCCGCTATCGCAAGCAGCCCGGCGATCGCAAGCGCGACCAAAATGAATGGGAATCCTTCTTTCGCCATCGAATTGAACAATCGTAAATACTACTAAATGCACGGCGTTTAACGAAATGAAGAAAAAAGCCCGATGTCGGCAAACATCGGGCCAAGAGGAGGATCGTTCTGAAGAAAACCTTTAGCTTCTGACGGGATTGTCCTTTGCATAGCTGTATGCACACCAGGCGGCGATCAGATGGACCACCCAACCGAGCAAGCCGGCCGAACCGATCCAAGAGAAGCCGGTCAGGACCAACCAAATGATTCCAATGAGAATTCGTCCGTTATAGATCTGGCCTACACCTGGGATCAGCAGGCTTAAAATACCGGCTAACAATGGTTCCCGCATAGCAAAAAGTTACCTCCAATGAACCATACGACGAGAGTTTTTGAATGTTTCAGATAAATGAGGCGAATTTGCCCCTTTCTAATGGAAGAAGCTTGCGAGAGTTATATCGAGGGCAAAGAAAAGTCCGACACCAAGGAACATCGCGATCGTAACAAAAACGCTTCGGCCCGAATGGTGATTGATCTCGGGAACAAGATCGCTTGCCGCGACATACAGCGTTACACCCGCGGCAAATGGCAGGGCATATCGCACGAGCGAACTAACGCCTTCGCCGGCGATATGAAAAATAAGAGCCCCAAGAAGGGTTGTAAGGCCAAGCGTGATGGTTGCTGCCATTACGCCCCCGCGCGCTTTTCCTGCCGCGAGCACCATTGAGCCGACCGTCAATCCTTCCGGAAATTTGTGCAGAGCTACGGCCAGAAAGACCAGAAAGCCGAGACCGGCGCTCAATTGGCTTGCGGCCGCGATCATTACGCCGTCAAAGAACGTGTGGATACCCATTCCCGCGACCGCGGCGTATGCAGAACCGACCGAAATGCCTTCATCAGCGCGTACCTCTTCGCCGAGGTGGAAATGAGGTGCGATCGTGTGCTCAAGGAGTTGGGTCAACAGATAGCCCGCGAGGAGCAACACCATTGGAGCCGTATAGTTTATGGCAGAGTGATCGACATTTTGCTGCCAAAGCTCGATCGTCTTTGGCAAGATCTCGATGAACGTAACCGCAAGCATAAATCCGGTGCCGACCGCCAAGATCAAGCGAACCGAGCGCTTTGCATAGGTTTGGACCTTTGATGGAAACAGTACTAGGCCGCCTAGAATATTTCCTAATGCGGCCAGGCTTCCAAAGATGAGGATCTGCCAAAAGCTTGAGCTCATTCAGTTTACGGGCCAAGTCGGCCGTATCAAATGCTAACCAACGGAAGCGATATTCACAAAATGTGGAGTATGCACGGTATTTATCACTCGGTTGTCAGATTATACCCATGTTTAAGATATTGGCTAAAGATTCCTGTTGACTTCCTGGTTCGTCAGACGTAGAATCCTTTTTAGCATTGAGTTTGACGAATATTGCTGCTCGCCAAACTAAAAAGACTGCTTAAGCCTTTAAACGGAAAGTGAGACATTAATTTTCGATTCGATGCTGCCTGGGGCTCTCAGATATATTCGGAATGACGCTCCGAATTTTGAAGGCCCAAGACCCTTAACTTAGAAAATTTTCCTATAAGCTTCGCATGCATTTTTTGGTGCGGGCAAATGTGCAGACGCTCTTGCTCTTTGAAGATGCAAAGTTCCAGCGCTGAGTTTACGCACCAGACGGTTCTTCGCGACGAGGTAGTTGAGTTCGTCCGCGGGGCGAGCGGTTCGGTGGTCATCGACGCGACCCTTGGCCTTGGCGGACACTCCGAAGCGATCCTCGAATCGACCGGGTTTGATGTGGTTGGGATGGACCAAGACGCTTCGGCGATCGTCCTGGCGAGTGAACGGCTTGCAAGATTCGGCCAACGCTTTCGGGCCGTGAATGCAAACTTTGCCGCGATCAGCGGGTCGATCGCTGAGAGCGATATCGCGGGAGTCATCGCAGACCTCGGCGTTTCGTCGATGCAGCTTGATGACGCAGCACGCGGCTTTAGCTTTCGAGCGTCGGCTCCGCTAGATATGCGGATGGACCGGCAGAAAGGGCTCTCGGCCCGTGAACTGCTTGAAAACTCAACTGAAGGCGAGATCGCAGACATCCTTTACTTCTACGGAGAAGAAAAGCGTTCACGCAAGATCGCACGTTGGATCACCGAAAGGAATGATGCAGGTCAGCCGTTAACGACGACCGATGAACTCGCAAACTTGGTGGAACGAGCGATCGGAAGGCGGCCCGGCGATAAGATACATCCGGCGACCAGGACGTTTCAGGCTCTAAGGATCGCCGTGAACAGGGAATTGGATGTTCTAAAAGAGTTCATTCCCGCGGCCATTGAAAAATTGAACACGGGCGGGATCCTCGCGATCATCAGTTTTCACTCGCTCGAAGATCGGATCGTAAAGCAAGCGTTTCAAAGGCTTTCGGGCAAATGCTCTTGCCCCCCACGCATACCGAAATGTATTTGCGGTGCCGAAAAAAGGGTTGAGATCCTCACGAAAAAGCCGATCCTTCCCAGTGAGGACGAGCAAGAAAAGAATCCGCGTTCACGGAGCGCAAAATTGAGAGCCTGTAAACGGCTCATTTAGAAAACGGCAACAAAAATCTCACGCAGCAATCGGAGGAAGTTATGAGCACCACAACAATTCGCAGAAATCGCATGGGCGAAAAGAAGAAGGCAAAGATCGCATCTCCCTTGCGAGTGCTCGCCACGATGGCGATCGCCGGAGCGATAGTTGTTTCCGGACTCTTCCTTGCTGCAACCCAGCATTTCTCTTTTTGGGATATGAGCATAAAGAACTCGCGCCTTCGTCAGCAGATCGATGCTCTTCAAGCTGAGAAGCGACGCCTTCTCGTTGCACGAGAGGTTTCGCTTTCGCCTTCTGAGATCAAAAAGGCGGCCGAGAAGGCTTCATTACTAGGAACTCCAGGAGAACCGGCGGTCAGTCAGTCTTTCCCGAAACCGAACGCTGCTGCGGTCGCCTCCGTTCAGCGAAAAGAGTCCACGACGCCGGTTTCCCCTGCGGCGGCCGTTATCAAAACAACGCTGGTTCGGCCGGCATTACAAACCAATGAGCCTGTTCAGATCGCGAAGAGAACAAATGGCGAGGCCGAGCGTCGCAGAATAGTATCGAACGCCGAATAAAGATCGGAATCGCGTGTAATTTTCTGATGTCCCCAAATAATTGAGCTTGATCTTGTTCGATCAGATGAAGAAAAGCCCCAAAAAACGAAAGAAGATCGATTCCCGACAGGTTGCGTACGCGCGTTTTATGTTCATCGCCGCGATCATCGGGTTCTGGTTCGTCGGTATCGGCCTCCGGCTGGTGCATTTACAGGTGTCCCAGCACGATTGGCTTCGCGAAAAGGCGATCGACCAACGCCAGGACACAAAGAAGACCAAGCTGCTCAGAGGCACGATCTTCGACCGCGACGAGAGGCCGCTCGCAATGAGCATAAAGGTTGCGACTCTTTATGCGGACCCGACGGAGATCGATGACATTGATCATGCGGCAAAGCTTGCGGCAAAGGCACTGAAACTCGATGCAAGAACCGTAGCAAAAGACCTTCGTGAGGCGAAGGAGGCAAAAAAGCGCTATGTGCCGATCGCTAAAAAATTAGAAGCCGACCAAGTTCAGGCGGTAAACAAGGCTCTGTTCGATCCGGAAACGAAAAAGGCGGATGAGCCGCGTTCGCCTGGTTTTCATTGGGTCGATGATCAAAAGCGGACGTATCCTTACCAGGCTCTTGCGGCGCAGGTTATCGGGTTCAGCAATGTTGACGATGAAGGGCAGGCCGGCATTGAACAGTCGCAGGACGAACTTCTTCATGGTGCGATCATCAAGAAACTGCAGGAGCGCGACCGTCTCGGCCGAGTTTATGGCGAGACGGTGTTTGAACGAGAGCGTCCGGGCGACGTCGTCCTAACGCTTTCGACGTCCATTCAGTTCAAGACCGAACGAGCGCTCGAAGCCGGTGTTAAGGCAGCAAATGCGAGATCCGGAATGGCCGTCGTGATGGACCCAAAGACCGGTGAGATACTCGCGATGGCGAACTATCCGACGTTCGATCCAAACTCGATTCGTGATGCATCGCCGGCTAATATCAAGAACAACGTCGTGCAATCGGCGTACTCACCGGGTTCAGTCTTTAAGTTGATCACTTACGGGTCAGGCCTTGAGAAAAACCTATTTACACCGAGCGATATGATCGATGCAGGCAATGGCACGATCGAGGTTGCGAATCACACTTTCCGCGAATCACACCATGTTGGCACGGTTACCTATGCAGAAGCTTTAGCAGTCTCGAGCAATGTCTGCGCGATCAAAACAGGGCTGCGTGTCGGCAAGGAAGATTTCTATTCAACGCTCAAGAAGATGGGCTTTGGGTCGAAGACCGGAATCGACCTTCCCGCTGAAACGGCAGGCATCGTTCGCCGTCCTGAGAAATGGAATGGCGACTCCCTTGCATCAATGTCGATCGGTTATGAAATTGGCGTGACCGCGTTGCAAATGACAAGTGCTTTTGCGACGATAGCAAACGACGGAATTCGAGTTCAGCCGCATGTTATAAAGCAGATCCGACGGGATGGAGATCCTCCGATCAGCCCGCAACTTGCTGATAACACACGGGTTGTAAGCGAAGAAACTGCACGGGGACTTCGGCAGATGCTGAAGCAGGTCGTTTTGACCGGCACCGGAAAGCGTGCCCAGCTCGACGGCTATAATGCTGCGGGAAAGACCGGCACGGCGTGGAAATTCAATCCGGAAACAAAGCGTGTTGATTCCTCGAAATATATTTCGTCATTTATCGGAATGGCACCGGCGGATGACCCGCGAATCGTGATCGCGGTCGTGATGGATGAGCCGAAGGGCGGTGCGCGTGATGGCGGAATGGTGTCGGCTCCCGTCTTTAAGAACATCGCCGAGCAGATACTCCCCGAGCTTGGGGTTCAGAAGAACGGAACTCCGGCCAAGGACACAACATTGGCAGAGATCGTGCCGGAGACGCCGACAGACTCGGCTCCGATGCCAAGCCCTGAAAAGGAAACTCCGTCTCCGGCGGATACAAGGCCCCGAAAAGCTGTTCCAGTCGTCAAAAAGGAAGTTGCGGACGATCGAACGGCAAAGAACGAAAAGAAGAAAACTGAGACGAGCAAGAAGAAGACTTGAAGCTAGGAAAACTAATTGAATCCATCAACGGAAAGGCGCCCGAGGCTAGCCCGTCGTTGCCGGAATGCGAGGTAGATACATTTGTTATTGATTCGCGAGAGGTAAAGACGGGCGATGTCTTTTTCGCGCTCTCGCAGCCCGAATACAAAGATAACGGGTTTAATGGCGAATTTGACGATGCGACGTCCTTTGTCCGAACTGCCTTTGATGCCGGAGCGGCTGCCTGCGTCGTGCGTCCTGACCGCTTTGAGGAGCACAGGGAAGATATCGAAGAATTTCGCGACCGGCTGATCTTTGTTGATGACTCTATTGCGGCACTCCAGGCTTTGGCTCACGAAGTTTATCTCGAATGGAACAGACCGGTGGTCGCCGTTACGGGAAGTGCGGGCAAAACTACGGCAAAGGAGTTGACCGCCCACGTTCTTGCTGCATCCGGCCGCAAGGTCCTTCGGAACATCAAGAATTTTAATAACGGGCTCGGCCATCCGCTTACTGTTCTGAGGCTGGCAAAAGAACCTGACTTTGATATTGCTGTCCTCGAAATGGGGATGTCCACGCCGCTCCACGAGATCGCGAGGCTGTGCCGGATCACTCCGCCGGACGTAGCGATCGAGTTGAACGTTCTGCCTGTCCACCTCGAACACCTTGGTTCGATCGAAGCGATCGCCGCGGCAAAGGCCGAACTCGTCGAGGGTATGAAGCCGGGCGGCACTGCGATCCTGAACGCCGATGATGAGCGCGTGGCTGCGATGGCGGCAATGTCGAAAGGTGATGTTGTAACATACGGCATCGAAAATGAGGCTACGGTGCGGGCTTCTGAGATCACGGTTCGAGGCTTTGGTGAGACAACGTTCACTCTTACCATTGGGAATGAAGTTGCCGGTGTGACATTCCCGCTCAATGGCCGCCACAACATCCTAAACGCTCTTGCGGCCGCGTCGACCGGTCATGTGTTCGGGATGAGCACCGATGATATAGCCAAGTCGCTCTCGAGTGTTGCTGCGCCGCCGCAGCGTGGAGAGATCCTGCGATTCAAGAAAGGGTTCACGGTGGTCAATGACTCTTATAACTCGAATCCGGACGCATTGGTCTCGATGGTTTCGATGCTGTGCGATTCTGCTCCTGCAGATGCAAGAAAGATCGTCGTCGCGGGAGAAATGCTCGAACTCGGTCCAGATGCGGCAGCGATCCACCGCCGGGTTGGAAAGGATATTGCCTCGCATAAGATCGATATGCTGATCGGTGTTCGAGGTTTCGGCAGCGAACTAGTTGGCGGAGCCAAGGATGCCGGACTATTGGATGCGGCCTTTGCGGCGGATTCGGCCGAAGCGGGCAAACTGCTCTGCGAGAAAATTCGAGCCGGCGATGTTGTGCTTGTAAAAGGATCGCGTGGGGTTCGAACCGAAAAAGTGATCGAGGCGTTCCTCGAAAATTTTGAGCTGGAGGGTGAAAACGCCGCCGCCGCTGAATAGGCCAAGGACGTGCTTGATCGAAAATGCTGTTTCACCTGCTCTACCAATTTCTTTATAGATCATACGGTGCCGCACCGGATTCTCCGTATTTTTATAAGGTCCTGAATGTCTTTCAATACGTTACGTTCCGAACGGCATGGGCGACGATAACGGCTCTTTTGATCTCGCTGCTCTTAGGAAAGACGGTCATTCGAAAATTACGCGATCTCAAGGTCGGACAAGAGATACGCGAGGAACTCTCGGAAGAACATCAGGCGAAGAAGGGAACGCCGACGATGGGCGGCGTGCTCATCATCGGTTCCGTTATAATTTCGACGCTTCTTTGGGCAAAACTTGACGGTGTTTATCTCTGGCTCGCTCTGGGTGCGACGACGGCTTTTGCTGCGATCGGCTTTGCCGACGACTACATCAAGATCGTAAAGAAACGAAGCCTTGGCCTTACCGGCAAGCAAAAGCTGCTTGGGCAGCTGGTCACGGCATTGGCGGTCTTTGGCGTTCTTTATTATTTCACCAGCTATTCCTGGAACCTGAGTATTCCGTTCTTCAAAGAGACCGCAAACCCGGACGGCATTAGCGTTATTCCGGCCGGGATCTATTTGGTCTTTATGGTGTTCATTCTTTTGGGATCGTCGAACGCCGTGAACTTGACCGATGGGCTTGACGGGTTAGCGACCAGCGTTACATTCATCGCGATGTCTGCACTGACGGCTTTGACATATGTTGGAAGCGATAAGCGATGGGCGGAGTATCTTGACCTCACGTTCAATCCGTCATCGGGTGAGCTAACAGTATTTTGCGGAGCGATGGTCGGTGCCAGCCTCGGATTCTTGTGGTTCAATTCGCCGCCAGCCGAAGTCTTTATGGGCGATGTCGGGAGCCTTGCGATCGGCGGAGCTCTTGGTACCGTTGCGATCCTAACAAAACAAGAATTTCTGCTGCCGTTCATTGGCGGCGTCTTTATTCTCGAGGCCGTCTCAGTGATGCTGCAGGTATCGTATTTTAAGTTCACAAAGCGTAGCGCCGGTGTCGGAAAACGTATCTTCCTACAGGCGCCGCTGCATCATCATTTTCAGATGTCCGGCTGGAAGGAGCCAAAGATCGTGTTCCGGTTCGTGATCGCGGCGATCCTTTTCGCTCTCTTGAGTCTCTCAACGCTGAAATTGCGATAGAGAAAGACGTTTTGTTTGAGTTTGGCGGCCCTCTTCTTTTTATGGGTGAGAGCCCGTGTTCTCTTTTGTTTCTCTCAAGATGGAAATTTCCGGTAGAAAAGCTTTGGTACTCGGCGCAGGGAAGTCCGGCATTGCGTCGGCACGATTTCTTGCCGAACGCGGAGCGACCGTTGCTCTGCACGATAAGAAGGCTGTTGAATCGTGGCCGCAGGCGGCCTTACAGCTCAAGGCTGAGCACAAGGTTGGGCTCATAGGCGGTGATCTTCCGTCTTGGCTGCTTGATCAGATCGACCTGGTCGTCATTTCGCCTGGTGTGCCCAAGACGACGTTGCCTGCCCGCTATGTCGATCGAAAGGATGGTGAAGTTATCGGTGAGGTCGAGCTTGCTTACCGCTTCTTAAAAGGAAAGATCGTCGGCATCACGGGCTCGAACGGAAAGACCACGACGACCGCCCTGATCGGCGAGATCTTGAAGGCCGCTGGTTTGCCGACCCAGGTTGGCGGCAATATCGGGACACCGCTGCTCGATCTGGTCGAGAGTTCACGGGACGATGGGTGGACCGTCGTCGAGCTTTCGAGTTTTCAACTCGAAACGATCGTTGACTTTCGCTGTGATGTCGCTCTCTGTTTGAACGTGACGCCGAATCACCTCGACCGCTACGACTCGTTCCTAGACTACGCGGCGGCGAAACATCGCATCTTCCTAAATCAACATTCCGACGACACCGCGATCCTGAATGCCGACAATACCGTTACCAACGAATGGTCAAATGGCCTGAAGGCAAATGTCATCAAGTTCAGCGTGGAGCGTGAACTCGAGAGCGGGGTGTTCCTTCGAGGACGGGATCTTGTTAGCACGATCGGCGAAGCAGGATCAATTCTGACCACGCGGGACGAGATATTCCTGCGCGGTCTTCACAACGTTGAGAATGTTCTGGCTGCTTTCGCGGCGACACTTACTTGCGGTGTGGATGCAGAGACGATCCGCCGAGCAATCGCTGACTTCAAGGGCGTCGAACATCGCATCGAGTTTGTTGAAGAGATAGGCGGCGTCCGGTTCTATAACGATTCAAAAGCGACCTCGGTCGATGCAACGGCTAAGGCCTTGAGTGCCTTGGGAGAAGACACGGGGAAGACGATCCTTATTCTCGGCGGACGCGGCAAAAATGCTCCATACGCTCCCTTGATCCCCTTGATCCATCAGTGTGTCCGCAGGGTGATCGTACTTGGTGAAGATGCTGACAATATTGAAGCTCAGCTTGCGGGCGAAGTTGAGATCGAAAGGGTTGCAAGTCTAGAAGATGCGGTTTCCGCTGGCTTTACCGCTGCCGAGAAAGGTGATTCGGTCCTATTGGCACCGGCTTGTGCAAGCTTTGATATGTTCAAGAGTTTTGAGGAGCGTGGGCAGAAGTTCAAGGAGGCCGTTCGAAGCTTGGATGCGGAGCGGAAGGCGGCGAAATAGGTGGCTGAAGAACGGCGCACAGATTGGTTCATGTTCGGTCTCGCCGCGGGGCTTGCTCTGTTCGGCACTCTGATGGTGTACAGCGCGTCTGCAATGATCGCATATCGTGAGAGTCAGGAGACAAGCCAGTTCGGGTACTTCTATAAGCAGCTCACCTTTGCGCTGATCGGGATCGCTTTGATGTGGACCATCAGTCGGTTTGACTATCGCATCCTTAATAACCGCGGTATCGTTTATGCGATCCTCGCGATCACTTCGCTAATGCTGTTGGCGGTCTTCTTCTTCCCGGCGATCAACGGAGCAAAGCGTTGGATCCGCTTTGGCGGATTTTCCGTTCAACCCTCTGAGATCGCGAAGCTCGCGTTACCGATCTTCCTGGCGTGGTTTTTGACAAAGAATGACGGCACGGTCGGTGACTTGAAACAGACCGTCTTTCCGTGCCTGCTTGGGCTTTTGTTGCTTGCCGGCCTCGTGATGGCAGAGAAGGACCTCGGTACGACAATGGTCCTTTGTGCGGTCTTTTCGGCCGTATATTTTGCTGCCGGTGCGAGGATCCTGCACATTGCAAGCGTTGCGGCCGTAATGGTCATCGCGGGAGCGGCCGCGTTGATATTTGCCCCGTGGCGGGTCGCCCGCCTTATGGCGTTTCTCGATCCGTACAAGTATTCGGATGACGCGGGCTATCAGGTCGTCCAGTCGCTGTACGCGATAGGCTCCGGCGGCGTCTTTGGCGAAGGCTTTGCTCAAGGACAAGCAAAGCTGTTCTATTTGCCGTATCCTTATTCAGACTTTATTTTTTCCGTCGTCGGCGAAGAATTAGGGTTACTTGGAACGTTGGCCGTCGTGCTTGCGTTCGCCTTACTCTTTTGGCGCGGTACTCGCGCCGCGATGCTGGCTCCGGACCGCTTTGGAATGCTTTTGGGTATCGGCATAATTACAGGCTTGATCGTTCAGGCACTTTTTAATATCAGCGTAGTGATATCGATCTTGCCGGCGAAGGGTATTCCGCTGCCCTTCATTTCGTATGGCGGTTCATCGGTCGTGGTCTCGCTTGTGGCGATCGGATTATTGCTAAGCATTTCGCGATTTGCGGGCGCCCCTGAACGGGAATCAGGAGTGCGTCGAACGTCCACGCGGCGTCGCAGGTAAACTTTATGCCGAGAGTTCTAATAGCTGCCGGCGGAACCGGCGGACACATTTATCCGGGTATCGCGATCGCAAATGAACTGATGCGGCGGGACGAAACCTCTGAGGTGCTTTTCGTCGGCACGGCTAAAGGGCTTGAAACGCGTATCGTTCCCGAGAATGGCTTTCAGCTTTCCGTG
Organism: Pyrinomonadaceae bacterium; assembly: GCA_019694355.1. Classification (GTDB taxonomy): domain Bacteria; phylum Acidobacteriota; class Blastocatellia; order Pyrinomonadales; family Pyrinomonadaceae; genus OLB17. The sequence continues at coordinate 433,265 of JAIBCB010000001.1, forward strand.
ATAAAGAGTGCGGGCCTAAAGAGTGTCGGATTAAAGGGAAAGATCCGCGGAATGATGATCCTTCCCCAAAGCTTCCTTGAGGCGTGGAAATTGATCCGCGATTATCGCCCGAATGTTGTGATCGGCGCGGGCGGATATGTTTCCGGTCCGGTGCTTCTGACAGCCGCGTTGATGGGACGCCGAACTCTTGTAATGGATTCGAACGCATTGCCGGGCTTTACGAATCGAAAGCTGGCAAAGTTCGTCGATAAGGCAGCTCTGACGTTTGAGGAAGCGGTACCATTTTTTGGTAAGAAGGCGGTGATCACGGGTAATCCGGTTCGCGACGAATTCTTCGGAGTGGAATTTGAAGAGCCGCATTCGCCGCTGAGATTGCTCGTCTTTGGTGGTTCGCAAGGTTCGCAGGCAATCAACCGTGCGGTAACGGCTGCTGCCGATTTCCTTGACAAAGATGATGTTTCGATCGTGCATCAAACGGGCGAGGCAGATCAGGAAACGGTTGAAAAAGCTTATGAGGACGCAGGCTGGCAGGCAGACGTAAGGCCATACATCGCGAATATGGTCGATTCATTTCGCGAAGCCGACCTGATAATTTGCCGTGCCGGAGCAACAACATGTGCTGAGGTTGCGGCGGCCGGAAAACCTGCAATAATGATCCCTTTGCCGACAGCGGCCGACGACCATCAGCGGAAGAATGCAGAGGCCCTTGTTCGTGCGGGGGCGGCTGAGATGATCCTGCAGAGCGAATTGACGGGACAGGCTCTTGCAGAAAAGATCGAGGCATTGAGGAAAGAGCCGGAGTGCCTTGCCGAAATGTCCCGCTCGGCAAGAAAACTTGCCCGGCCGGATGCCGCTGCCGTCACGGTTGATATAATAGAAGAGTTAGCAAGAAAATAATTAGATACTTTTAATGTTCAGACACGTAAGAAAGATACATTTTGTCGGGATCGGCGGCATCGGGATGAGCGGTATCGCCGAAGTGCTTTTGAATTTGGGCTTTTCTGTCTCCGGTTCGGATCTACGCCGCGGCCCGAACACAGAAAGATTGATCGAGACATTTAACCTTAGGTTTTTCGAAGGCCATTCTGCCGAAAATATAGGCGATGCTCAGGTCGTCGTTTACTCTTCAGCAGTAAAAGACGACAATCCCGAGATAGTTGCTGCCAGGGAACTCGGGATTCCCGTGATTCCACGAGCCGAAATGCTTGCCGAGCTTATGGTCCTCAAACCATACGCGGTTGCGGTTTCGGGTACGCACGGAAAGACCACGACGACCTCGATGGTCGCGACCGTTCTAGGCCATGCCGGCATCGACCCGACGGCAGTTGTGGGCGGCATCGTGGAAAAGCTTGGGTCGAATGCCGCCGTCGGCAGTTCTGAATGGTTCGTAACTGAAGCGGACGAGAGTGACCGGTCCTTCCTGATGCTCTATCCGACGATCGCCGTCGTAACAAATATCGACAAAGAGCATATGGAATCGTACAGAGGCATGGAGGACGTCGTTCAATGCTTCACTGATTTCGTAAACAAGGTGCCGTTCTTTGGAGCTGCGATCATTTGCCTGGACGATCCGAATGTCCAACTGATAATTCCGCACATCAAACGCCGCCGCGTCACTTACGGACTCACCGCTCAAGCAGACATCTCGGCACACGATATCAAATACGATAGCGAGTTCGGCTCGCGATTCAACGTTTGGCGTGGGGACAATGTCCTCGGCGAGCTTCATCTTCCGGTTCCGGGTAAGCACAACGTCTATAACGCCCTTGCAGCGACGGCGGTCGCCCTCGAAATGGACATTCCATTTGAAAAGGTCGTCGAAGCATTTGCAGCATTTAAGAATGCCAACAGGCGCTTTCAATTCAAGGGCGAAGTGAACGGCATCACCGTGGTGGACGATTACGGCCACCACCCTACCGAGATCCTTGCGACGCTTGGTGCGGCAAAGAATGCGGCCACGGGCCGTCGGACAGTTGTGATCTTTCAGCCGCATCGGTATTCGCGGACCAGCGAATTGATGGATGATTTTGTCGTCGCCTTCAATAATGCGGATGTCCTTTTCGTGCTTGATATTTACGCTGCGAGCGAACCGCCGATCGAGGGCATCACGGCAGAGGTCTTGACCGAAAATATTAAGCGCTTTGGGCATAAGAATGTTACCTACATCGGTGATATCGACAAGGCCGCAGATCGCGTCGTTCCTGAACTATTGCCCGGCGACCTGGTCATCACGCTTGGGGCAGGCACAGTGACCCGCCTTTCTGATGAGATCGTTGCTAAACTGGACGGGAAGTAAATGTCGAAAAGGCGAAAAAGCAGTCTTAAGGACAACCGCACCAAGAAGAAAGGTCGGCGGTCGAATATAGATTCGTCGGCGAGTGAGAAACTCGGTAAGACGATCATCGGCGTTGTGATAGTGGGCCTGCTTCTCGCTGGAATCGGCTTTGTCGCATTTACTGCGTATCGCTCTGCCGTTAATTCTTCCTTCTTTACCTTAAGGTCTGTTAGGGTCATCGGCACGGAAAGGGCCTCCGAAGATGATATTCGAAAGATCGTGCTTGCGAACGCTGAAAAAACGGGGGTTTGGGAAAGCGATATTGCAGGTATCCGTCAGAAGATCGAAACGCTGCCGTTTGTAAAGACTGCCTCGGTCTCGAGGGAGCTTCCGTCGACGATTCGGATCGATGTCGCTGAGCGAATACCTGTCGCGATAGTTCGTCTGAACAATTCGGACCAGCTTGTAGATGAAACTGGAATGATCCTCGCTCCGGCAGGTAAGACCGAGCCCGGCCTGCCGTTCGCGATGCGGGGATGGGATACGTCAAAATCTGCGAACGCACTGGACGACAATCTTGCACGGATAAAGCTTTATCGAAAGATGGTCGAGGATTGGCAAACCTTTGGCCTTGCCAGCCGAGTAAAAGAAGTCAACCTTTCGAGCCTCCGCGAGCCGAATGCCGTAATTGAAGACAGCGGGCGATCGATCAATGTTTTTCTTGCGAAGGATAACCTTGCAAAGAGCTTAAAGGCGGCTCTCGAGGCAGTAGCGGGCAAAGGCGATAGAGTGCAGGCGGTCAACGCTGCCGGAATCTCGCCTATACTTGAATACTTAAACAATTAGTTTATACTGTCTAGCATAAACCTCTGATGAGTAATGACATACAAGCAATTGGCCTCGATGTCGGAACGAGCCGCGTGCGTTGCATCGTCGCCGAATCTGCGAGCGACGGCAAGTTAAATGTCGTTGGCGTCGGTGAGGCCGAGTCGCGCGGAATGCGGCGCGGGATCGTTACTTCGACCGAGGCAGTGGCCGACGCGATCCGCAAGGCCGTCAATGAGGCTGAGCGAGTCAGCGGGGTCGAGATCGATTCTGCGACGGTGAACCTATCGGGAGAGCATTTTCAGGGCGAGAATAAGGCGGGCGTCGTTGCGGTTGCCGGACAGAACAAAGAGATCTCAGAGGATGACATTGAGCGTGCGATCGATTCTGCGTGTGCAATGCCGCTTCAACCAGGATGGGAGATCGTCGATCGCCTCCCGCAGGAATTCATAATCGATGGCCAGGACGGAATCATAGAACCGATCGGGATGATCGGCTCGCGACTCGAAGCTCGAGTCCACGTTGTGACAAGTCCAAGCGCCGGCCGCCAAAACCTTGCAAAGGCCGTCGAGCGGGCGGGTCTCGACATTGAGCAAAGCGTCTTGGAACCGCTCGCTGCTGCTGAGAGTTCTATCACTGATGACGATCGGGAATACGGCTGCGCCGTCGTGAATTTCGGTGCCGAGCTGACGAATCTTACTATCTATTCGCGCGGTGCGGTTCAGCACATGGCCGTCTTTCCTTTTGGCAGCACTCATTTTACGAAGGACATTGCGGTCGGCCTGCGAGTTTCGATTCCGCAGGCGAACGAGATAAAGCATGATTTCGGCTGCGTTGCGAGCTTTCTGCTTGATGACGACGAGCGGCAGGAGATGATCGAAATAATGCCTGTCGGCCGGAGTGAAAAACGAGGCCTGTCAAAAGAGATACTTGCCGACATCATGCAGCCGCGCGCAGTTGAATTGCTTCAGCACATCGCTCGAGAGACGCGTAAGGTCCAGCTTCAGATATCAAGCGGTGTTGTTCTTACTGGCGGCGGTTCGATGGTTCGCGGGCTTTGCGAGATCGCTGAGCAGGTCTTTGACGCCCCGACGCGTCTGGGTTTCCCGGAAAAGCATCTCTTCGGCGGCCTGATCGAACAAGTACAAACTCCCGCCTGGGCAGTTGCTTGCGGCCTCGCAAGTTTCTCACACAGATCAGCACTTCGCGACGAAGCCGCTCACGGACGCGGCACGGTAAGGCGTGTTGCCAGTTGGATCGACGGCCTCAGAAAAAAAATTAAATAAATGCTAAATTTCGATTGGCTTTTTATCACCAATCGTTGTATGCTTTTTATCCGTCAGCACTACATCTAGTTGCGACAGTTTAAGTGCTTAAGGACTCGCGTTCCCAACGAAAAACCTGAAAGTTTAGCTGATCTGATTCTGAGGAGGATGGCCTGCAAGTGAGCAACACAGGGATCAAAATGTTTATTGATGAACCGCCTATTACCGGTGCGCGGATCAAAGTGATCGGCGTCGGAGGCGGCGGAGGCAACGCCGTAAATCGAATGATCGAGGCCGGCATAAAAGGTGTCGAGTTCATCGTAGCGAACACGGACCTGCAGGCGCTTGAGGCGTCGGCTGCTCCGATAAAGATCCAACTTGGAACAAAATCCACGCGCGGGCTCGGTGCAGGGTCGAATCCTGAGATCGGTCGTGAGGCCGCACTCGAAGATCACCAAAAACTTCTTGACATACTTGAAGGCTCCGACATGGTCTTTGTGACCGCGGGCATGGGCGGTGGGACGGGAACCGGAGCGGCACCGGTTGTTGCGTCGTTGGCTACCGAGCTTGGGGCTTTAACGGTCGCCGTCGTTACAAAACCCTTCACGGTCGAAGGCCGCCGTCGAATGGCGCAGGCTGAGGATGGTTTGGCCGATCTTCGCGGTGTTGTTGACACGCTCATAACTATCCCGAATTCGAAGCTTCGCGAGGTCGAAGAAAAGATCACTATCCTTGACGCATTTCGTCGTGCAGACGACGTGCTGCTTCAGGCTGTTCAGGGCATCACCGATCTGATAATGACGCCCGGCATCATCAATCTTGATTTTGCGGACGTGACTTCCGTTATGCGCGGCAAGGGAGTCGCCCTAATGGGCGTTGGACGCGGCGAAGGCGAAGAAGCGGCGTCCAAGGCGATGCGTGCTGCCCTTGATTACAAGCTTCTCGAAGAGAACTCGATCAAGGGAGCGAAGGCGGCCCTCATTAATGTAACCGGCGGGCCGGATATGATCCTTAGCGAGGTCGAGGATGCGATCGGTATGATCGAGAACGAGGCCGATGAGAATGCTGACATCATCTGGGGCAGCGTTATCAAGGACGACATGGCCAGCGAGATCAAGATCACGGTCATCGCGACCGGCTTTGACACTGCGGCGTCCGTTTCGCTTCCGTCGCCGAAGGTGGTCGAGGCTGTTGCCGTAGCAGCGAATGCAAGGGCGAATTTCGCTCCGATCCCTGACATTGTCGGCAGCGAAGACCTTGAGACACCGACATTCTTACGCCGACAGGCAGACTAGCGGGATTGCGGTTCGTCGGACAAATTGCCGATAATTAGGCTATGACGACGAAGCCGCGAATTGCGATAACCATCGGTGACGCCGCAGGGATTGGCCCTGAGGTGACGCTTAAGGCTCTCGAAGATCCCAAGTTTCCAACTTCAGCTGAAATTATCGTTGTAGGCGACGCCGCTCATCTTAGCAGCGTCGCCTCTCGTTTTGGCCTGCGGCCTTTGTCCGGCTCAGTTTCGGTCGAAGATCTTGGGAATTTGCCGCCCGATGTCAATTTTGGTGTTGATTCGGCAATAACCGGTAAGGCAGCAGCCGAAAATATCGTAAGAGCGGTCGAGCTTTGGAGGTCCGGCGAGATCGACGCTATCGTTACGGCCCCGATAAGCAAGAATGCGATCAGGCTTGGGGGTTACGATTTTCCCGGCCACACAGAGTTCCTCGCCCATCTCACGGATACAAATGAGTTCGCGATGAGTTTTTTCGCCGGCTCCCTTCGTGTGATCCTGATGTCAACTCATTTGCCTCTTACAGAAGCGATAAAATTCATCACAACCGAACGCCTTGCGGCTCTCATTCGGTTCGGGAATCGTGAGATCCAGCGGTTGATCGGGCTTAAGCCGCGGCTAGCGGTCGCCGGCATCAACCCTCACGCTTCAGAAGGCGGACGTTTTGGCACGGAGGAACAGCACTTGATCACGCCGGCGATCGAAGCCTGTCGCAGCGAACGAATAGATGTCTCGGGGCCTTTCCCCGCGGACACGGTCTTTTTTAATGCGATGCGTGGGAAGTTCGACGCAGTGATCGCGATGTACCACGACCAGGCGACAATACCGGTAAAGACCATCGCCTTTGACCGCGCTGTAAATGTAACACTTGGACTGCCTGTCATCCGTACTTCTGTCGATCATGGGACGGCCTACGATATTGCCGGAAAGGGCATTGCAAATGCAGAGAATATGGCCGCGGCCATCGACCTTGCGATCGAGTTCTCGTGTGTTGCGAAATTGTGAAAGTCGTCCGTTAATCTGGTAAACTGTCCCATCGAAAGAGGCTGTCAGGTTCTCGCATTTTTGGGTGACATCGTCGATCGGAAAATTATTCACCTGTGGAAAAAGTAAAACTTTTACTGGCCGATGATTCGGTCGCCATTCGCAAAGTCATCGAACTCACCTTTGCTGAGGAAGGTTACGATGTAACAACGGTTGGCGACGGTAATTCTGCGATGGAAAAGTTTGTCGAGATCTCGCCAGACTGCGTGATCGCCGATGTAAATATGCCCGGAATGGGCGGCTATCAGCTTTGCGAAATGATCAAGGGCGACGATTCGACGCGAACGATACCGGTAATCCTCGTCGTCGGGTCATTTGAGGCGTTCGATCCCGGTGAAGCCTCGCGTGTTGGTGCCGACCATTATTTTACAAAGCCTTTTCAGTCGCTTAGAGACGTCGTCACAAAGGTGGGTGATCTCCTCGCGGTTAGGGATTTTCGCGAGGTTCAGCCATTTGAGACTGAGGATATTGAGAATCTTTACGCAGAGTCCATCGTTGAGGATGACCCGGACATTGAGGTCGAGAGTGAGATCGCCCAAGAGTATTCAGCGGCCGAATCGACCGTTCCTGAACCCGACGATCTTATCGCAGAATCCTTTCCCGATCGGGAAGCCGAGCCTGAAGCTCCTCCTGTGACGTCGACAGAACCGCCTAGCTCTGTTACTGACCTGAATTTCGAGCTTGGTGAGATAACGCGTCAGATGGATGATGAGGCTCCCGATGTGCAGACGCTTGTTCCGCACGAACCGTTCGTTCTGGCAGAAGATGAACCGGGAACTCAGGATGACACGGTTCCGGATGTCGCCCCGCTTGTTACCGGTGATGATTCTGTGATTCGGGTTTATGACTTTGCGGCCGGCGATGACGAGCTGATCGACACTTTAAAGTTTGAGAAGCCCGCAGAGCCCGCAGCGGTGGCTTATGCGACGGTCGAGGATCCGGAGTTGCAGATCGGCGAACTCGACCCTTTCAAGGATGTGGCAGCCGCCGCTCCGCACGTCGAGGAAGCTCCGGCACCGGTCAAATTTGAACTTGACGATGCGGTCGAAGATTTTGCCATCGAAGAGAGCACAACGAGCGTAAGCGAAATGACGTTTCCACCTGCGTTGATCGAGGCTATTGCTCAACGCGTTATGGACAGGCTCTCGGAAAAGGCCGTTCGGGAAGCTGCACGAGAGGCCGTACCTCGTATTGCGGAGAAGCTCATTCGCGAAGCACTCGACGAAGAGAGCAAGCGGCATTGACCCGTGAACTAATTTTCTTTACGGGCGGTTTTCAGCCGATGCTGTTGACCGCCTCATTTCGTTTTAGAATAAGCATATTGGAAAGAGTTTTATGGAATTAGCTAAGGCATTTGACCCAAAGACCGCAGAGGGTTGGTACAAGACCTGGGAAGAGAACGGATTCTTTGCACCGGAGATCAATGAGGACGAGGCGGCACCGACATATTCGATCGTCATTCCTCCGCCGAACGTAACGGGAAGCCTCCATATGGGACACGCCCTTCAGCACACGCTCATGGACGTGCTGACCCGTTGGAAACGAATGCAGGGCTATCGAACGCTTTGGCTGCCGGGAACCGACCATGCCGGCATCTCGGTTCAGAGAAAGGTAGTTGAGCAGCTGAAGAAAGATGAAGGGAAGTCGCCTCTCGACATCGGCCGCGAGGAATTCGTCCGTCGGGCGTGGAAATGGAAAGAGCAGTACGGCGACACCATCACGGAGCAGATGCGGCGGGAAGGAGCGTCGGTCGATTGGTCGCGGCAGCGGTTTACGATGGATGAAGATCTATCGCTCGCCGTCCGCAGCGTGTTCGTTGCGCTCTATGAAGAAGGAAATATCTATCGGGGCCTTCGCATCGTGAATTGGTGCCCGAAGGATAAGACGGTCCTTTCAGACCTTGAAGTTAAAGAAGAAACCAAGAAAGACGGGAAGCTGACCTACCTCAAGTATCCGGTGCAGGGAACCGATCGTACGATAACGGTCGCCACGACGCGTCCTGAAACGATGCTCGGTGATACCGCGGTAGCAGTAAACCCTTCGGACGAGCGATACGCCGATCTGATAGGAAAAATGGTCGATCTCCCGCTCACGGGCCGCGAAATACCGATCATTGCGGATGAATATGTAGATGCGGAATTCGGTACCGGAGCGGTCAAGATCACGCCCGCTCATGACCCGAATGACTATTTGGTCGGAGAACGCCACGGCCTTGAACAGCTTCTCGTTATGGATGATGCCGGCAAGATGAATGCTGCCGCCGGTGCTGATTTCGTCGGGTTGGATCGGTTTGAAGCCCGCGAAAAAGTTGTTGCAAGATTTGACGAGCTCGGCCTTCTTGAGAAGGTCGAGGATTATGAGATCACGCTTCCGATCTGCGAGCGATGCAAGACGATCGTCGAACCGATCTTGAGCGAGCAATGGTTCGTCAAGATGGACGAGATGCGCGACATCGCGCTCGATGTGATGCGGTCCGAAGGCGTGCCGCACTTCTTCCCGCAAGTACCGCACGAAAAGGTCTATACGAACTGGCTCGAGAATCTCAAAGATTGGACGATCTCCCGGCAGCTTTGGTGGGGACACCAGATACCCGCGTGGTATGACGACGCAGGAAATGTTTTCGTAGCGTTGACCGAAGCAGAGGCCAGAGAAAAGGCAGGCGGAAAGGAGCTAAGGCAAGATCAGGACGTGCTCGATACCTGGTTTTCGAGTGGACTGTGGGCATTTTCGACCTTTGGATGGACAGGTGAGAACGGCGTAACAAATACGCCCGATCTCGACAGATTTCTGCCGACCGATGTGCTGGTGACCGGCCGTGACATCATCTTCCTTTGGGTTTCGCGAATGGTGATGCTGACAAAGAAGTTCACCGGCAAGATTCCGTTTAGCGACGTAGTGGTAACGGGAACCGTGCTCGGGAAGGACGGAAAACCGATGTCGAAATCGCGAAACAACGGGGTCGATCCCATCGAGATGTTCGACAAATTTGGTGTTGATGCAACGCGGGTCTATCTTGCGTCGATCGCGACCGGGGCGGACATCAAATGGAACGACCTTCTCATCGAAACCTACCGCAACTTCGCTAATAAGATATGGAATGCGACGCGTTTCTGTCTAATGAATTCTGACGGTGTGTCGATCAAGCCGATCGATCCGGCTTCGCTCGGTTCAATGACCGCGACGGATCGTTGGATACTTTCCCGACTCACACGTACTTCGCAAGCGGTCAACCACGCCCTCGAGACGTATCAATATCACGAAGCGGTCTCGCTTCTCTATCATTTCTTTTGGGACGATTTCTGTGATTGGTATATCGAACTCAAGAAGGACGAGATCACAAGCGGTGATGCGGACGCAAGTTCGTACATCCTTTCTGTACTCGAGCAGGCCCTGCGGCTTCTGCATCCTTTTATGCCGTATCTCACGGAAGAATTGTGGCAAAAGTTACCGGGCGTCGGACGTGGCTTGCACAATCCTGCGTACGCGAATGCTGAGCAGACGATAATGCTCGCCGACTTCCCGAAAGGTGATGAGCGATTCCTTGATAGCATTGCCGAGAACGAGATATCGGCGGTCATCGAATTGATCACAAAGGTCCGTAATATTAGGGCGGAGTTGAATATATCGCCCTCCATCAAATTCATCGTTCATGTTGCGGGAAATTCCGTATTGCGCGACATTCTTGCGGCGAACGAGGAGCAGATACTAAAACTCGCAAGAGCATCGAAACTCGTCCTCTCAACCGCTCTTTTTGTCCCAAAAGCATCGGCAAGGGCCGTTCTTTCTAACGAAACCGAGGTTGCCGTTCCGCTCGAAGGACTGATCGATTTCGACAAAGAACGTGAGCGGCTTAAGGCCGCAATATCGAAGATAACCGAAGAGAAAACTCGACTCGACGGACAGCTTGCGAACACGAACTTCGTCGAAAGAGCACCGGCTGAAAAGGTCGAGGCTTTACGTGAGAGGTCAGCTGAACTCGAGAACCAAGTAGCGGCGTTGACATCCAACTTGAGTTCTCTGGAATAGGCGAATGATGAGTTCGATCGAGGTTTCGATCAAATAAAGGCCGCGGCGTGGTGCCGCAGCCTTTGAGGTCGTTAGCGGGCAATGCTCCCTTAGTCTTCGTCGTCAGAGCTGGACGAACCCGGAGATACGGTAAAGGTCTCAGATTTTGAATCCTTTTTCTCTCCGTTCTCGCTGTACATTTCGGCGACGATCTTGAATGTGCCGCCGGCAGTGCTCGAAATAGTTTGGTAATGATATTTCGCTAGAGCGTCACCCTCCATATCGAGGTCAACGACGCTATTCTCGATGACGGTTCCAGGGGCGACGCCCTTCATATTCTCTACCTGGATGTACATCTTTACTTTTACCTTTCCGGGATTATTTGCGACGCTCGCAACGGCATAGACCGTGTCACCGGCTGCAAAAGAGCTGTTCGGGCTGGTCACGTCGGCATTCTTGCCGACTTTAAGGCTGTCCAAGTTTGCCGTGCTGAAATTACAGGCAAAGGCCGCGGTGAAAATGACCGCAGCGACGATCAAAAGGGTTCCAAAATGACGCATTTGCAGATACTCTCCGATGATTTGATTTAACCGCTCGTTTTTAACGCTGCAAGAGAGTAGCTTGGAACCGTTGCGAAAGTCAATCAGGAACGGCTGAGATTGACACTTCTTTTGGGTAACGTATGATTGTCATTTATGAATATGCTCGATAGCAGCGAATTGATGGCGTCGATCGGCCAGTTTCTTGCCGAAGATATCGGCCGAGGCGACATTACCACACGATCGTGCGTTCCCCCGGACAAAATGGGCAATGGACGCTTTCTTGCGAAGGAATATATGGTCGTCTGCGGCCTCGACGTTGCTGAGGCAGTGTTCTTTCACCTTGATCCGGATTCGCCTGAGATCGAGACGAGTTTTAATGAAGGGGACGAGGTCGAAGAGGGAACCGTGATCGGTACGCTTGGCGGCTATGCCGACGTGCTGCTCACAGGCGAACGCCTCGCTTTGAATCTGCTTCAGCGGATGTCGGGCGTCGCGACGCTGACGCGGCAGTTCGTAAAGGCGATCGAAGGCACCGCGGCCGCGATCGTCGATACACGCAAGACCACGCCGGGCCTGCGAATGCTCGAAAAATATGCCGTCGTGATCGGCGGCGGCAAAAATCATCGTATGGGCCTTGATGACGGCATTTTGATCAAGGATAACCACATCGCTCTTGCCGGCGGCATTACGGAGGCTGTAAATGCCGCACGCTCGCTCGCCGGGCATCTTCACAAGGTCGAGGTCGAAATAATGAATTGGGCACAGCTTCGTGAGGCTATCGAGGCCGGTGCAGAGATCGTGATGTTCGACAACCAGACGCCTGAAGAGGCCGCAAAACTTGTCGATATGGCTCGAAATCTGAATCCGAACGTCCTTATCGAGGCTTCGGGCAATATGAGCCTCGACCGCGTTCGTTCATTTGCTGAAGCCGGCGTTGATCTGATCTCGGTCGGCAAGCTCACACATTCTGCGCGTGCTGTCGATATCAGTTTTAAGATCCAGTAGGAACTGCGCGGCCTGAGAGCTCTTCGAGTCTCGGATCCGGGCTTAGGCCTGGCAAGAAATACATAGCTCCAATTAGGACAAGGAGAGCGATCGTGCAGCCGACACTGCCTTCGATCCCGTATGCTTCCCCGGTGAGCCACTTTGGCCCGTGGTCGGTTTCGACAAAAAGTGTGATCGGCGAGAGGAATTTTAGGCCGCTTACTTCGATCCCAAAGATCGAGCCTTGCGCAAAATTCCACATAAAATGCAGGCCGAAAGGCAGCCAAAGGTCCAGAGTTTTTAGGTATGCGAGGCTGAATACGATCCCAGCAAGGATCGTGTTTGCGGTTGAAACACCATCGGCAGCCGGATTCGTTAGATGAAAAACGCCGAATATAGCGGACGTTAATGCTATCGCGAGCCATGCAAGACCGCTCCGCGCGAACGTTTGTAAGACGTAGCCGCGGAAAAGTGCCTCTTCGAATGCCGCACCGAACGCGAAGAATACGAACGAAAGCCCGATCTGGTACCCAAGCACCGACAACGGCTCCTCACTGGGCGAGAATCGCAGGTCGCCTGCGATCAATGCCGGTAGGATCGCGATCCCGATCGCAGCGAAGCCCAGAACATTGCCGATGAGCAAATGCTTTAGCCAGCCTGTTGAAAGCGAGGCTCCAAAGGCCCGAAACGGAAGCTTCTCGAAGATGTTGCCGCAAAGCCACCCAACGGCGCCCGCCAGGATCGTGCTGACAAGAAGGCCGCCAAGGCCAAGCAGTCGCTGATCGCTCGTTTCTTTCATCAGATAGCTCGTCGCGATGACCAGCAGGATCTGAGCGACGACGCTTACGAGACCGTAGAATACAACGAAAAAGAGAGACCGCCAGCCGCTCCGAAGTATGCCGTTTGTGTCGAAGAAGATCGTAGAAAGCGTCATCAAGAACGGATGTGTGGCGGCATATCTCGATGCCGGAACATAGTTTATAATAGCATTCGTAGCGTAATGGAGAATCCCGAGCGGCCAAAGAAAAAGCGTCTGTCCCCTTGGATCTTGGGCGCTATCGTCCTTTTGCTCTTCGTTTTCCTTATTCTCCTGCAGACATCCAACCTCTGGAAGAATCTTTCGGTCGAGACAACGAGCGACACACTGCTGCTTTATGCACTGTCGTCGTTCAACTTCATTGCTCTGATCGTTTTTGGATTCATCTTCTTTCGGAGCATCGTAAAGCTTGCCCGCGAACGCCGTGCACTAAAGCTTGGTTCGAAGATAAAAACGCGTCTCCTCTTCTATTTCTTTCTCGTCAGCCTTTTGCCGATCATCGCGATGGCGGTGTTTTCGTATCTTTTTATGAACCGAGCCCTTGAGCGTTGGTTCACGCAGATACCCGAGAATGTTGTGCGTCAGGCACGTGAAGTTCAGGGCCATTCGCTGAGCGATAGAACGACCAAACTAGACGAGGCCGCCCAGATGCTCGCTTCTTCGTTTGGAACGAGGAAGCTGACCAACGACGATCTTGCGCGTGTTGCGGTTGCGGGCAATCTCTCATACATCGAGATCGTGGCGGGTGACGGCCATACGATCGATTCTTACGAACGCGAAGTGCCGCCTGCACAACGTGATGAGCTGTCGAAGGTCGTCGATTCGATACACGCAGGGCAGACCGAGGATGCGAATTTCCGCGACGGCCGCGGTTTTGATGTAGCGATGGCCGAAATGCCGGGCGGCCGCACACTTGTTATCATCCCAGACCCGTTTGGCGAGCAAACCGTCAGCCAAATTGTTGACAGCAGCCTTCGCGAATTTGACGAGCTAAAAGAGAAGCAGGTGACCGTGCGCCAGGTAGGTCTTTTGACGCTCGGCGTGCTGACTTTCGTGCTTATGTTCGCCTCGTCATGGATCGCATTCTATGTGGCTCGCGGCATCACGATCCCGATCCAGGCTCTCGCAGGCGGTGCGAAGGAAGTTGCCGGCGGCCATCTCGGCTATCAAGTAAATGCACTTGCCGAAGATGAACTTGAACTGCTCGTCGCCGCTTTCAACGAGATGTCGGCAACGCTCGCGTCAAATTCTACTGAGCTGACGGAACGCAAGAAGTACATTGAAACGATCCTTGCGAGCTTGCCGACCGGTGTTGTCGCTTTTGATTCTGAGAATCGAGTTACGAGTATCAATCCGGCAGCGTCGGCCATCCTGAACGAGACGGACCCCGACGTAACTCAGGTGTCCGGCGAATCTTTGTTTGATGCCGACAACGCTTTGATCGTAACGCGACTGCTGAACCGTGCAAGACGCGTTGGCCGAGCCGCGGAGCAGATCACACTATCGGGCCCCGGAGCAGGTCGTGAGATAATGGCTGTTTTGTCGGCGACCGCTCTTCCTTCGGGTGGCGGCGTCGTGCTTGTTATCGAAGACCTGTCAGAGTTGATCTCCGCTCAGCGCGCTGCGGCGTGGCAGGAAGTTGCGCGTCGGATGGCACACGAGATCAAAAATCCGCTGACGCCGATCCAACTTTCAGCCGAGCGTATTGCAAAGCGATTTAGCAGCGAGCACACATCCGAAAATCCAGACCGGCCATCGATCGGCGATGTGGTCAAGCAGAGCACGGAAACGATAATTCGCGAGGTGTCATCGCTGAAGTCGATGGTCGATGAGTTCTCACGATTTGCACGGCTGCCGGATGTAAAACTCACGGTCGGATCCGTCAACGAAGCGATCTTGCAGGCGGTCAACTCATACGAAGGCCGGCATTCCGACATCGTTCTTGATGTGAGGCTCTCGGAAAATCTGCCGGAGATCCCGATCGACGACGAGCAGCTCGCCCGCGTCTTTGTAAACCTGATCGAAAACGCTGTCGAGGCATTTCCGGAAGATCGCAAAGAAAAACGCATCGACGTGCGAACGCGATTCGACGCCGCACGCGATCTGATCGTCGCTGAGGTCGCAGATAACGGTAACGGCATTTCGGCCGGCGACCTTCCGAAGATATTCCAGCCATATTTTTCTACGAAGGGACGCGGCACGGGGTTGGGGCTTGCGATCGTAAGAAGGATAATAGTTGAACACAAAGGCCGCATCTTTGCGACTGCCAATGCGGGCGGCGGTGCCAAGTTTACGATCGAGCTTCCGGGTTCTTGAGAGGTTATGCCTGAGAAAATTCTAATTGTTGACGACGAACGCGGTATTCGCGAGACCCTTCGAGGCGTGCTTGAGGATGAGAATTTTGTCGTCTCGACGGCCGTGTCGGGCGAAGAATGTCTCGAGGCCGTCAAACAAGGTTCTTTTGCGTGCATCTTGCTCGACATCTGGCTCGGCTCAGGGGTCGACGGACTCGAAACTTTGGAGCAGCTTTCCGAAGCGGGAAATGACGCTGCGGTCGTGATGATCTCCGGGCACGGAAACATTGAAGCGGCGGTTCGATCCACAAAACTTGGGGCCTTTGACTTTATCGAAAAGCCGCTGAGCCTCGAACGCACGATCGTCACAGTAAAGAACGCGATCCGGCAGCGAAAGCTTGAGCTGGCCAACAAGCAGCTTCGCCGAGAGCTCGCAGAGCAGTACGAAATGGTCGGCGAATCGATCGCGATGCGAGCTCTCCGCAAGCAAATATCGATCGTTGCACCGACCGAGGGCCGCGTCCTCATTTCGGGCGAAAGCGGCACAGGCAAAGAGCTTGTAGCGCGTGCGATCCACAATCAATCGAATCGCTCCGGTGCGGCATTCGTAGAGATAAACTCAGCCGCGATTCCCGAAGAGCTTGTCGAGAGCGAGCTTTTCGGCCACGCAAAAGGTGCTTTTTCAGGTGCGACCAAGGCCAAGAAAGGGAAGTTTCAGATCGCTGACGGAGCGACGTTGTTTCTGGACGAGATCGGCGACATGTCGGCGACGGTTCAGGCGAAAATGCTTCGCGTCCTCGAAGAGCAACGCTTCGAACCGGTCGGCAGCAACACGCCGATAACCGTCGATGTTCGCGTTATTTCTGCCACAAATAAATCGCTCGACACCCTTATTGAAAGCGGTGATTTCCGAGCCGACCTTTTCTATCGCCTGAATGTAATCCCGTTTCAGGTGCCGCCGCTGCGCGAACGGCCCGAAGACGTGCCGAAGCTCATCGAACATTTTAATCGGCGATTCAGCGCCGATTACGGCAAGCATCCAAAGAGCTTTGCTGATGCGACCGTCGCGAAGCTGCAGGAATACGCCTGGCCGGGAAATGTTCGGGAGCTTAAGAATACGGTCGAACGCGTCGTTATCATGGCCGGCGACTCCGAGGTGACGCCGGACGATCTGCCCGAACTTGCCGACGGCACGCTCGAGGCTGCCCATTTCCGCTTTCAAAAATTCAAGGATGCGACCGACGCCTATCAGCGCGATTTTATCCGACACAAGCTCGCCCAATTTGATGGGAACGTTGCGAAGGCTGCAGAAGATATGGGCGTCGACCGCAGCCATCTTTACCGCAGAATGCGGAATCTCGGCATCAAGTAGCTACTTCTTCGGGACCGGAAAACCTCGATCCTCCATCAATGCGTCAACCCTAGCATCGTGTCCGCGGAAGAGTTTGTACGCAATGAGCGGATCGATAGTGTTGCCGATCGAAAAGACATACTTCTTCAGCCTTGCAGCAACTTTCTTGTCGTACGGGCCGCCCGCTTCTGTGAACGCTGTGAACGCATCCGCAGAATGAACGTCTGACCAGAGATAGCTGTAATATCCCGCCGAATAGTCGTCGCTACCGAAAATGTGGCGGAATTGCGTCGGGCGATGCCGCATCACGATCTCTTTGGGCATATTGAGCGCCGTTAGGGTCTCTTGCTCGAATTTGTCCGGATCGATCGGCGTGTCGCCGGCAAGGTGCATTTTCATATCGACGAGAGCGCTTGCGAGATACTCGGTCGTGTCAAAGCCCTGGTTGAACGTCGATGCCTTTTGGATCTTCTCGACAAGCTCTTTCGGGATCGGTTTGCCCGTCTTATAGTTGATCGCGAATTTGTTCAGAACTTCCGGGGTGGACAGCCAATGTTCAAGAAGCTGTGAAGGGAACTCGACGTAATCGGACGGCACAGCAGTTCCAGAAAGCGTCGGATATGTAACGTTCGACGATAGGCCGTGCAGGGCATGGCCAAATTCGTGAAACATCGTCGTTGCATCATCCCACGAAATGAGAACCGGTTCACCCGGCCTCGCTTTTACGAAGTTCGAGTTGTTGGAGACGATCGTCGTGATCTCTTTTCCGCCGATACGAGATTGGTTGCGGTATTGATTCATCCACGCGCCGCTGTCTTTGCCGTCGCGAGCATAAGGATCGAAATACCAAAGGCCAACGTGCTTGCCGGTCTTCGTATCTGTGACCTCATAAACGCTGACATCGGGATGGAAGACCGGAATGCCTTCGACCTTCTTGAAGCCGAGGCCGAATAGCTCGCCGGCGACCCAGAACATTGCATCACGCATCTTGTCGAGCTGCAGATAGGGCTTAACTTCGTTCTGATCAAGGTCATATTTGGCCTTTCTGACCTTTTCCATATAGTAGTGATAATCCCATGGTGCGATCTTCACGCCGTTGCCTTCTGCATCGGCGACCTTTTGCATATCTGCGACCTCTTCGTGCACACGACCGATCGCCGCCGGCCAAACCGCCTCCATCAACTTCATCGCGTTCTCAGGCGTTTTGGCCATCTTCTGTTCGAGGATCCAATGAGCGTGAGTCGGGAAGCCGAAGAGCTTTGCGCGCTCGGCACGAAGTTTTAAGATCTGCGTGATGTTAGCTTTATTGTCGCGACTGTCGTTATTGTCGCCGCGGCTGACGAACATTTTCCAGACCTTTTCGCGAAGCCCCCGATCATCCGCATACGTGAGAAAAGGATCGGTCGATGAGCGCGTGTTTCGGATCATCCAGCCTTTCTTGCCCTTCGATTGAGCGTCGGCTGCGGCAGCGTCTTTCAAAGATTGTGGAAGTCCCGAAAGCTGTGCTTCATTGTCTATTAGAACGTAAAGTTCGCTTTCTTCGCCTTGAAGGTTTTGGTTGAACTTCGCAAAGACGGCGGCGAGCTGTTGATTAAGCTTCGAGACCTTTTCTTTCGTCGGACCGTCGAGCTTAGCTCCGGCGTGAACAAAATTGTCGTAATAGACCTTAACAAGCCGCTTCTGTTCGGAAGTGAGTCTTTTCGCCGCCGGTGAATTCTTGACCGCCTCGATCCGCTTGAACAACGCGCCGTTCTGCACGATCTTGTCGTAATGAGCTGCGAGCTTCGGGCCCATTTCCGCCTGGATCGGAGCGAACTCAGCGGAGTTCATATTCGTCGCCCAGATCCCGAAGATGATATTCACCCGAGAAAGCATCTGCCCTGAATTCTCAAGAGGTACGAATGTGTTCGCAAACGTCGGCCTTGCTTTATTGTTCGCGATCGCGTCGATCTCTTTTAGATTTTCCGCCATAGCGATCTCCATCGCGGGCTTAAAATCGGCGATCTTGACCTTGTCAAAAGGCGGTATACCTCCGTATGGTCCCGTCCAATCAGCCGTGAGCGGATTCGTTGACGGGTCGAAAGGAACGGCGGCATCCGGCGTTTCATTGGCGGCAGATGCGGGCTGCGAATCAAATTGCATACAGATAACAAAAAGTGACGCAAGCGTAAGAGCGCCGACCAAGATACGAAACATTCCGATTTTGTGCATTATCAGGGAATCTCCTCAAGGTCTTTTGATTCTACATTCTCCCTTACAGTTGGGCAATTTCGTTGCGATCGGCGTTGGTAGTGGTCAGTGAGGTGTCAGCAGTGGACAGTGGGCATCAGTACCACCTGCGGTAGCGGGTGGTCTTGTCAGAACGACTCCGGAAGATCTTATCCAAAAGTAAAGCCGACTCGCGCAGGTCCAGGCCCGAGAAAAAAAGCTGCCTCGGAGCGACCGCTCCCAAACAGCTTTCTGATCTTGTGGACCGAAACGTTTGAAAAACGACATTTCTAGATCATCGGTCGTTGCGTTTCCAAGGAGCCTTTCCGCGCAGAATGTTGGAAAATGCGGTAGTCGGCGTTAACAGACTGCGGAAGATCTTCACAACGAAACTGTTCGACTGGAACTTCCGCTCTAGCCAATTCTTTAGTATGTAATTGTCGACGGCATCTTCGAGAATTACAACACCGGTTCCGGTCGTTGGCGTGATCACAAGATCAACAAATGCCATAGGACTTTTACCATTTTTCATGTGCAGGCCGACATTTCCGATCGACGCTTCGCTGAAGGGTCCCAACTCGAATTGTGTGCTCCATGCCGCCGACCAAACAAAGGCTTTCAGCCGGCTTTCCCAATAATCGGAGGAGCCGAACTTCGCATCACGCGCTATCTTGCTGTTGTTAACGAATATACGTCCGGTGACGCCGCCTTGCAGCGGATGCGCTATATAGTTGATGGGGGCGCTGTCGCCGTCATCCCAACCTCGCAGATGCTTCACGGAACGGACCCAATCTTTGAAAAATGGTCCGCCAAGCTCACGCTGGGTCCTGGATTGCGTCAATCGGAACGAATGCTGGATGCCCAGAAAGATGAATGACTGAGCCATTGCGCCGGTCCAATTGAACTGATCGCTGTCGCCGTCGATATCGTCCTTCTTGTTCTTGTCCGGGGCCTTGGCCTTGTCAGCGTGCCGCCTTGCTAATGGTTCACGCCATTCATTGTGCCGGTCGAGCCTCTGTGCTGTATTCTCTGTGGCCGATTCGGAGTGAAAATCCACCGAAGCGCCGGGGCGACGGCCGAACAATTCTTCGGGTCCGGTGTCCGCCTGGCCATAAGAGATCGTATCTGCCGTCAGATCGTTAGAGTGGGCATTGACATGGGAAGATAATTCCGCGGCCTGTAGCCTTATTGGTCGCATCTGAGCGGCTGTGCTGATGGCGGTCGAGGTCAGAAAAAGGAGGAGGGCCGCCAAAACGCACGGGATCCAACGGCCTGCGTTTAGAAACGGGCGGTCGGATGGTCCAATATTTGATGCGATTTGCCGTAGGTTTTGTGAGAAACTCATTTCCACACGATCTCCGTGGTCCCGAACTTTGGCTAGAAGACTAACCGAATGTGGATATTTTCTAGGGAGATGCCGCAAAAACCGACAGCTGCCATTTATGCAGCTGTGAGTAGTCGGTAGAAGCTAATGGTACACCCGGCATGATTCGAACATGCGACCTCTTGATTCGTAGTCAAGCACTCTATCCAGCTGAGCTACGGGTGCACAAGGCGAACAGATAGACTACATATCCGACGAGGCTTATGTCAAGAATGGGGCGTCATTATCGGGCGAAGTAGCCGGTCCGGGTTCTTGAGATCAGGTCGGGAGCGGCAACCTCGACCTTGATGGCGTGCCATTTCCCATCGCGTTTGTCGTTGGCCGGTTGGTAGTCGATCGTGTAAAGCGTTCTGAGGTCTGCCGCGACCTCTGCATAGAGGCGTCCCATATCTTCGAGCCGGTTGATCGTCCTGATCGTCGCACCGGTTCGTTGCGCGAGAAAAGCGAAGCGTTCGCGGGCGGCTTGGAACATTGCGATCTGTCTAGCGGTCGGATCGGCAAGCTTTGCCGGGTCGCCTGTCGGCAATGCGAGTGGATAGATCGAAGCACCAAGCTTGTCAGCCTTGCTAAGAATGTCGTTCAAAGGCCCGTAAATATCCGGTGTGATCGCGTTAGGCACTTTCTCGTCAGGAATTGCTGCAAGCTGATCGCGATCTACTGATTGAGCCAGACTGTCAACACCATCCGAGAGGACGATGATCGCCTTTCGTCGCCCTTTCTCTCTTGAAAGCTTGCCAAGTGCAAAATCGAGTGCCTCATAAAGCCTCGTTTTCCCGCGGCCATTCGATGCGTCGATCGAATGCAGGATGGTCTTTCCGTCGGTGGTGAAATCATTTCGAAGATTGATGCGGTCATAGAACTCGACCACAGCGACGCGATCTTCGGGCCCCAATGCGTAAACAAAACGTGCGGCAGCTTGTTTCAATACCTGTCGAAAAGGGAGGGTCGAACCACTCATATCGAGCATCAAAACGACGCTGAATGGTGCGGTCGATGGCTCAAAACCAACTATCTGCTGTTTTACTCCGTCTTCGAAAACGGTAAATGAAGAGCGTTCAAGGTCCGTGATCGGCCGGCCCTGGCGGTCAACGACGCCAACATTCAAACGTACGATCGCCGATTCGACGCTGATCGGGTCGTCGATCTGTCCTTCAACAACGAAGGCGAATGCTGAAAATAGGGCGAAAATGAGCGCAAGGCGACGCATAAATAAATACTAACACTCAGATGTTCTGAAAGTGAGAATCGCTTGCTGCAAAAAACAAAAGTTGATCTTCGTTGCCAAGACATTCTTCTTATCTTGATCTTTGCTTCGAGGCAGCAAGGGCGGCCGCATAGAACCTGAGCACACGGCTGTTGTAGTCGCTAAAGAAACTGTGGTTCGCGTAGGACGAGCCAAGTATCGTCGATATGCCCGAACTATAGGGCAGATATTGTGTCGGGATGACCGATTGCCAATTGGTATTACGCGGATTGTCAATAAGGAAATTCCGGCCGTCAAGAAAGCCGCCGGTCTTAAGGGCGTTGTAAATGTTATGCGAATCGGTCTCGGTAAAATTTGCGAGTCTCCAAAATCTTTCAGGATAGACAGGAGTTGCGGGATGTTGGTTGAAGCTTGCCATAACTCCGCGATTCTGGAGGCTTACGGCCTGGTCGTGCGCCCGCTGGTTTCCAACCGGCCCGACAAGGTCCTGATCATCGTTGGCGGCAGCACAAAAGATCGTCGGCACCGTGGTCACCGGCATTACGGCATCCACGGCAAAGCCGATGTAGATAGCGTCTGCCTTGAAGTTCAGAAAATATGCGGCCATTGAGGAAAATACTCCGCCTCGTGATGTTCCCTGAGCAACGATCGGGTCATCGGACGATATGATGCCGCGTTGCAGAAAGTTCGTGATCACGGCCTGAACATTCGTAATATCGGGATTGTTCGGAGGCGGCAAAAAGCTCCAATCGCCTGTTACGCGGTCACTGCTGTCAAGGGCGATGATCCCATATCCGGCAGCAACCGCGTCGTTCGAGAAAATTCGGCTCTCGATGCTCGAAAGAGTCGATTGGGCACTGCCACCCGAGCCGTGAAAGCGGAATATTATCCCGACCGGCGTTGGCGGGATGTAATAGAGAACATCTACGCCGTTGATCGTCTCTTCGGTAAGGCTCCAGGCAGGCGCGGGTTTGTAAGTGGCCGTAAGGGCGATATTTTTACTGACCGGATTTACGAAGGACGAGGCGGACGTCGGGTCTTCAACAAGCGTGGTGTCGCCGATCCAGCGATCAAAGACCATATTGGCCGGCGGAGGATCCGCCCAAATGTTCACACGGCTCTCTCGCACCCGGACGGACGCTTTGCTTCCATTCGTGACCACAAGATTTGTCTGGGCCGGCACAGCGGCCGCAAAAATGAGAAAAAACATCGAAAACAAGCCAATGAACCTATAAAGCATAGGCCTTTATGACGTCGTAAACCTCGCTAAAGTCTAATTTTCGGGGTCAAGATGCCGTTTCGTTCGGATCGGAACGGCAAAAAGGGAATGGAAGGCCGAGATACTCTCACGGTCAATGGTCACGCGAACGATATAATGAGCGAGATTTGCTGAAACTTAAAAAGGGTCTTAACATACGTGCAGTTTTCGCATATACTTATCTGTCTGATAAATGGTCACGTTTTGCAGTTGACTTGCGTGGAATGCAGATACTTTTTCGTCCAAAATTCTGTGCCAACTGCGGAGAAAAGGTCGTACGTGACGAGTGGCATATTTGGACAAGCGGTCGATTTTGCGAGATCTGTGAGACGGAGTTTCAGGGTCGCGAGATCGCATGGCGGGCGGCCTGCATCGGAGCCGTTTTGGTTTTCGCCGCGATCAGCTTTGTTTTTGTATCCCCGACGAGGTCGGTAGGGACAAAACTCGTTGCTGCGGGTGAGAATTCAACGACGGCGAAGACTCTTCTTGGTCGGGCGGAACCCGTAAAGCTCCCTGCAAATCAAGCAAATGAGCAGGCAACAGGAAGATCAACACCTCAAGCAACTCCGTCGCCAGAACAAAGGCCTGAGGTGGCCGAATCGGAACCGGCCTATATGTGCGGTGCCGAGACCAAGAAAGGTACGCCGTGTACTCGCAGGGTCAAGGGAAACGTGAGATGCTGGCAGCATCGCGGTATGCCGGCAATGGTGAGTTCGGACAAATTGCGGATTGACTAGCTCCGCTAAACAAAATTGCTGTTTTATCTTAGGTAAGCCGGAGCTTCACCGGCCAATGACGAAATGAATCCGTTGTCCCCAAATACAATGATCCAGGATCGCTACCTGGTCGTTCACTTGATCGGTAAAGGCGGAATGGGCGAAGTATATCTTGCCGTCGATCAGCGATTGGGCAGTGCAGTTGCCTTAAAGCGGACGAGTTATGCGAGCGATCCGGCGCTTGCCGGTGCTTTTGAGCGCGAAGCGAGGATCCTTGCTCGTCTCCGTCATCCCGTTCTCCCAAAGGTCAGCGATCATTTTGTTGATGGCGGAAATCAATACCTGGTGATGGAACACATCGCCGGTGACGATCTTTCGACAAGGCTCGAGGCGACGGAAAAGCCGTTTCCGCTTAGCTGGGTGATGTTCTGGGCGGATCAGTTGTTGGACGCTCTCACTTATCTGCATTCTCATCAGCCGCCGATCATCCACAGGGATATCAAACCCCAGAATCTGAAGTTAACGGACGAGAATCACATCATCCTGTTGGATTTTGGGCTCTCGAAAGATTCTCCGAATCAAACTCGGAGCACGTCCGGGCAGTCGTCCGGCAGCGTGTTCGGCTATACGCCGCATTTTGCCCCAATGGAGCAGATCCGCGGGACAGGCACCGATGCACGCAGCGACATCTATTCTTTGGCGGCCACGCTGTATCAACTTCTGACCGGCATAAAACCTGCGGATTCGCTTACGAGGGCCGACGCAGTTCTAAACGGAAGTCCTGATCCGGTCCTTGGCCTTCACGAGGTCAATCCGGAGATCGCGAGCACGGTTTCCGACGTCCTGATGCGTGCCCTCGAGATCACACAGGATCGCCGATACAAATCTGCGGCAGATATGCAGCGTGCGCTGAGATCTGCCTATTCAGATATGAAGGACGCGATGTCGGCCCAGACAGTAATGGTGCCGACGCCCGTCGTGCCGGATGTCGCTCCGAGCTCCGAGGTTCCGCCTGCGCCGAAAACCGGCCCTCTTGACGCAACACTCCAGATGGATGCGGTGCCTCTCGAGACTACGATGCAGATGGACGCGGCACCAGTGGATTCCGGGCCGCGACAAGCTGATATCAAAACCGAAGTATTCCTTGCACATCAACTCGATGTGCCGGAAAGTGCGGAAAGCTCTGCGAATGGTGAGCAAACCTATCAAGCCGATGCAACGGTGCCGCTCATCTCGTACAGACCAGAAGCAGAAGAGCAAGTGCCTCAAGAAGAAGCGGCTGTTCTGCCTGTTCCCGCCGAGAGCGTTATGCCGTCGGCGGCGCCGGAATTTTTTACGTCGCCGAATATTCAGACCGACCAGCCGAAGCAGGACTTCGGCGCGACAGAAACGTTTACGTCTGATCAGGCCTCTGAAGTTATTCCGGCGGCCGAAGAGCCTGCTGCCCCTCCGCCGCCGCCGCTTGCGCCGGTTCAACCTGCTAAAGCAAAGAAATCGGGGTCTAAGAAGGCTGCGGTCATGCTCCTGCTGCTTGGCGGCTTCTTTATTCTTGTGCTTGGCGGCGGCGCCGCCGGTTGGTATTTTTGGCCCACGATAATGGGAACGGTCGGAGGTGATGCGACACCATCACCGACTCCGATCGTGGAGGAAAGCCCTTCGCCGACGCCAATGGAAACACCGTCTCCGACGCCGGAAGCTACGCCGGACGAATCAGCGAACGCTAACGCGAACGTATCGGTCGACGCAACTCCGACACCAGCGCCGATGACGACTCCGGAGAACGACCTTCCGCCTGAGCGCCGTGTTGATGTTCAGCCGCAAACGGATACGAAGAAGCGGCCGGCGCGCACTCCGGCTCAGAAGCAGTCTCAGACGCCGAAACCCCAAAAGCCTAATAGCGGTCGCACTGACATATTGCAGTAGCGCTAAATAGTTTGAAATTATGAAGCCTGTTCATCTAAAGAAAATTGCAGCCCTTCTTTTGGTAGTTCTGGTCGGTTCGGTCGGAGCGGCCTTTGCTCAGTCCAAGAAAGATAAAAAGCGTGCTCAGGAACTTGTCCTCGCAGGTGACAAGGCATTTAGAGCGCGGAACTACCGTGATGCTTCGGCCAGCTATGGACAGGCGATCTTGATCGTACCGAATAATCCGTACGCACATTATTGGAAAGGCGTTGCACATTACAACTTGAAGGAGAATGCCGACGCACTTCGCGAATTCGACATCGCTCTAAGCCAGGGGTTCAAGCCGATCGAGGTCTATCGTGTTCGCTGGTATTTGCACTATGAAGCGAAGGAGTATGACGCCGCTCTAAGTGACGTTCTGAAAGCGATCGAGATCGACCCGGACAATCAGGATTTCAAGAAGGGCCTTGGCGAGATCTATTACGCTCAGGGCCGATATGCGGACTCATTGCAGACCTTTCAGGCAATAGTTGTAAAGCAGCCCAAGGACGGCGACGTATATTACAACATTGCCCGCGCGCAGGCGGCAATGGGAAATGCCGTCGAACAGGGCAATGCGGCACAGGCAGCCCTTTCAAACAATACCCACATGATCGGCGAGTCGTATTTCCTGCTTGCGGATTCTCTCCAAAAACAAGGCAAATCGGACGCTGCTATCGACAACTATCAGCGGGCGATCGCCGCGAAGCCTGAAAATTATCAGGCCTATAAGAATCTAGCGGATGTTTACCGCAGCCTTTCAAACTTCAAGGCAGCTATCGAGACCTCGAAAAAGGCGATACTTAAATTCCCGGATGATGGGAGTTTTTACACTGACATTTCGTGGTACTACAGCCTCGATAACGAACCTGCACGGGCGGCAGAGGCGGCTAGAAGTGCCACAAAGCTGCTGCCGAACCAATATCTGGGATATACGAATCTATGCCGTGCTCTGAATGATCTCAAGGATTACAGCGGAGCGGTTGCGGCGTGCAACACCGCTCTCAAACTTAATCCCGGCGATGGTGAAACTTATTTCTATCTCGCTCGTGCGTACGACCTTGCGGGACGAAGGACCGATGCGACCCCACTCTACTCAAAGGCGGTCATCGGACTTGAGGATTTTGTTAAACGCAACCCGAATTACTCGGATGGCTACTATCTTCTCGGTAACGCATACTACGCGGACAACCAGACGGACAAGGCCATCGAATCATACAAAAAAGTGATCGATCTGAATCCGGGATTCTCGAGAGCAAGGTTCAATCTTGGAATGGTGTACCTTCAAAAGAAAGACAAAGCATCCGCAATGGAGCAGTATTCGGCTCTTCTGCCGATAGATCCGGCTTTGGCGGGAAGGCTAAAGGCAGAGATCGATAAATCGTGAACTAGTTGCGGGATCTTTTGTGCGGAGAGACGACCACATTCTGGATCTTCAGCACGACCTGAACATCATTTCCCCGGCCGTCGAGTTTCGCCGGGACAAAGGGCGTCGATGAGCGGTTATCTTCGAATGCTTGTTCAAGGTCGTTAACTGCCTGAGGGTCGCTTGCGGGCTCGACCACATCCGTGATCTGTGCAAAGCCGTTACCGAACACCCGAGCTACCACCACCATCTCATCATTTCGAAGGTCAGAGCCCGAAAGGCCCTTTGTCATAGCGGCAAGAGCGCCCTGCGGGTTGATGCTTGGCGATTCTGCGGAGTATGCCAATCGTTGGCGTGCAAAATCAGCGGCCGATACGGAATCCAGCGGCCCAGCCGTTCCAGAATACCTGCCGCCAAGCTGCAACGGAGCATTTGCCGCGATCGAACTTCCTTCGCCTAGAACTCCCGAGAGCAAATAGCTGAAAAGAGCGAAGCCAACGATAACGCTGGACAAGGAACTGCCAACGAGAGGCATAAGGTTCTGCCGCCAGGCAAATCCGGAAAGATCAGGAAAAGCGAACATTCCAGGCCGTGCAGCAAAGACAGCCTTTTTCTTGATGCTGTCGCGTAATGCACCGGGTAACTTTGCCCTGGAAAGGGATCGGAGAGCCGAGCGCATCTCTCTGTATTCGGAGAGTTCCTGCCGGCAGATCGGGCAGATCGTGAGGTGTTCCTGCAGAGCGGTTTCGAATTCAGGCGACAAACATCCATCGCCGTAAAGCGAAATGTTGGTGCTGATGTCGTTGCATTTTAATGCGCTCATTGTCTGACCCGTCCTATCAGGAAAATGGCAGGCTGACCCCGGTTGTCGTTCACGCTGAACGACAACACGAACCCGGCAGGCCTTGCCGTTTGGATCCCGCGAAGCTGTCTGAAACTTCATATCCTTGGGGAAGCAAGAATCGATTGTTGCTGGTCGATCAAAGTCCCCGCCGCTATGCCGTCGTCGGCCTCAATTGCGGAACCAAATGACTCGAACTCTATCGGATCCGTTTTTTTTGACCTCGTTC
Source organism: Pyrinomonadaceae bacterium (assembly GCA_019694355.1). Classification (GTDB taxonomy): domain Bacteria; phylum Acidobacteriota; class Blastocatellia; order Pyrinomonadales; family Pyrinomonadaceae; genus OLB17. The sequence continues at coordinate 461,105 of JAIBCB010000001.1, forward strand.
GTTGGCACCGATCGTTGTGTACAAAAAATGAATCCGGGGTGAGTCTGCCATTTTCCTGATTTTCAAAAATCCATTAACTTGCTCCGAAGCTCTTCCCGAGCACGGGCTATGCGCGATTTCAACGTTCCCATATTGATATCGAGCACGGCCGAGCATTCCGCGTATGTCAATCCTTCTATATCGGCAAGCACGATGGCTTCTCGATAGATCGGCTTTAGCGTCGAAAGGGCACTGAGCAAGGCCGCTTCTCGTTCGCGTTGAAGGGTGTCATCTTCCGGGCTCGAAGTGCTGCCCGCGATCGTATCCCCAAGAGTGATGCCTGTTTCCCCTATTTGTTCATCCAGCGACATCGTGGTCTCACGCCGCCGCCTTCGCCACCAACGGGCTCGGTTACGCGATTGATTGATCGCGATCCGGATGAGCCACGTTTTTAAGCTGGAATCACCGCGGAATCCTGACATGCTCCTGAAGGCCCGCAAGAACGTCTCCTGCGTCAGGTCGGCCGCTTCTTCGCGGTCTGCCGACAATCTATACGCCACGGCGTATATCGCTCCTGAAAAGCGATCCACAAGCGTCTCGAATGCCGCAGCATCGTTCGCCCTAAGTTTGTCAATAAAACCGTTCTCGGAATGCCGGCTTTCCGCATCTGAGGTGGAAATGGCGCGGACCAACTCTTCGTCGCCAAAGGTTGTTGCCTTGCTAAAGAACATTCCGCTCATTTTCCTCAAGTCGAAAGAGCCATTTCCTGCAACGAAATATGCCGCTATTTCGACATATTCGACCACTTTGACACCAACGGCTCAAAATTGTTCCCGAAAAAGCAAAAGATCTTTTCGGGGGCGTCTCAGCTTGGCATTTTCCCGTGCTTATTTGCTCTTCTCTGCAATTTGAGCTAAATTAACACTTTTGAAAAATGCCCATTACGGGCAATTATACAACGAACGAGCAAAATAGAATTGCAGTTTTTTTCATAGAGCATGGCAAACAAGAAAAGACGATTTGGCCCGGTTGCGGGGGCGGAAGATCAACCGAAGGATGTGACGTACGAGGACAGTTTTCAAAAGACGGTCGGCCGAGGCGTCGAAGGTTTCGGTAAAGCGATCGAGGGCCGCGGCCGCACGATCCTCTACATCATCGGGGCACTCGTTGTGGTCGGGATCATTGTGTTTGTGATCGCGTCATGGTCTCGCCGTTCGAGTTCAGAAGCTCAGACGGCTCTTGGGCGGGCGATCGAGATCGCCGAGGCCCGTGTTACAAGCGTGCCGATGCCTGCAGGCTCGACGGAAAAGACCTTTAAGACCGAGAAAGATCGTGCAGACGCTGCCATTGCAGCATTTCAAAAGGTCGTTGATATGGGCAGCGGCGCAGTCGCGGAAAAGGCGAAGTACTTTATCGCGATGAACAAACTTGCAACGGATCGTGCAGGTGCCATCGCGGACCTTGAAGCTTTGTCGCAAGGTTCTTCAGACACTGCCTACCTGGCGAAGTTCGCACTTGCTCAGATACGAACGGACGACGGCCAGTATGACCAGGCCGCGAAATTGTACGAGGAACTTGCCGGCGTTGACAATCCTGTACTCTCGAAGGAAACGATCAATTTTAACCTTGCAGGCGTCTATCAGAAGCAAAATAAAACGAAGGAAGCGGCCGATCTCTATTACAATATCGTAAAGGCCGCGAGCGAGGCGAAGAACGCCGATGGCGATCCCGCACCGCAGACGGAGACGGCGCGGACGGCTCGTGAGAAGCTGACGGAGATCGCTCCCGATCGTGCGAAAGAGATCGCTGAACCCGAGGCTGCGAATCCGTTCGGCGGCTAAGGCCATCCGAACGTCGGATCGAACGACTTTTCTCTTGACTGGCGAGCGCCCAAGCTCCCGTCTGACTCTCAGTAATCCGATATGAGAGAAACCTTGCCGGCACCCGGTGAACTGTGTGAGGAAGCAAAGCCTTCCGAAGCGGTCGGGGTGCGGGCTCCATTCAATTCTTACATAACGGCATTTCTTCTCGGCAGTTATGCCTGTGTCCTTCTGTTCTACGTGGAGTACACGATCGCGGCCGTTGCGGCGTTCATAGCTGCTTGGATCGTTGTGCCATTCTTTGCGGCCGCTGACCATATTGTCTTTGACGGCAAGCGGCTTTCGCGAACCGGCCTTCTTCCGATCCTTTGGGCAAGGTTCAACTCTCGCCGAAATTCGCTTAGGATCAGCGATATTGAACAGGTCGATACTCAGGCCATTCGCGTCCTGCGAAGAGGGAATCGAGTTCATTATCGCTATCGAACATCGGTGCGCGGACGCGGGATCACCTTGTCTTTTACTTCGCACGGAGAGAATTTCCGCCGCCTCATCGCCGAGCTTTTGCCGCGGCTGAACGAGGCGGTACTGGATTCGAGGTCACTTGACCTTCGAAGCTATCCGCTCGATCCGAAAGAGGTGTTGATGAAGGCATCCTTTGCCGGCATCCCAAGCGCAGATGTGTTACGCGAGACCGTGGTGACGCGTCCATCCAGGATGCGCGGCAAGATCGAGGACGAGTTGGATATAACGGGCGACTCGGAGAATAGGGCACAATATTTGGCCGACCTCGGGAACGAGCTTCGGCTGTCCGGCCATCTGGTCAGAGCTTTGGAGTGTTTTCGTCGTGCTCTTCTTATCCGGCGCCGCGACGGCCGCCAATTGTATGACTTTTCGCGGTGTCTGCACTCGCTTGCGGCAACCGAACGCAGCGCTATACTTGCACGCCGGTCCGTCGCTGCATTGAGACTTGCCGCAAGGTATTCGGCGGAATCGCCTATGCTTCTCGCCCGCATTGGCGAGGCTTTTGTTCAGATCGGTGATTGGCGGAATGCGGAGAGGGTGTTTACTCGGGCCGCAGAGGCGGGCGGCGACACTTTCCTTGCCTCTCGGGGCCTCGCTGAGACCGCATTGCGTGAGGGCAAGATCGCTCACGTGATCCATCAATTTGCGGCCGCGGCCGATGCTACGTTATCGCCCGCACTTCGTCGATGGTCGCGCGATGAGGCGAGTTACTACGCGAATCTCAACTCAGACGACACGTATATGGAACTGGAGGTCGGCCGCGTGAACCTGATCGAATCTCTTCAGCGTACGCGGCGGACACTCCTTCGAATCGCATCCTTTGGCTTTTGGGTCGTCGCGATCGGGATAACGGCCGGTGACGATATGATCTTTAACGTCGGCCTGGCAATAACAACCCTGGCCCTTGCGATCTGGCTTGGCTTTCGTGTCGCGTCAGGCCTGATGGCAGAGCGTATCGCATACGACGACGTCGCAAGCGAGGATTAGGGTCTCAGCTCACGCCCGGTTAAGCATCCCCGTCCACCGATATTCCGGCGTCTCAAAGCCTTCGTCCAACTTCTTCAGGATAAAGTCGGTCATATTATCGACGATCCATCGGTGATTGTATTCACCGACTGAGGCGAGTTCTGCGTCAGGTGCCGGATTCATAAAGTCGATGGCATAAGGAATGCCGTCCTTGATCGCGAATTCGACCGTATTAAGGTCGTAGCCGAGCGCGGTGCAGAGCGTAATTACGTCCCGTTCGACACGGGCGTGAAGCTCAGGCGTCAGGTAATTGTCGACATTCACATACTGCATTCCCGAAAGGTAGGGTTTTGACGGGTCGTAGGGCATAATGAGCACCTTTTCTTTCCCGACGCAGTAGCAGCGGACGAATTGGTCGTATTCGATGCCTTCCTGAAGCGTCATGCAAAGCGTGCCTGATTCGTTATACTCACGCATCAGTTCTTCGGTCGAATGAAGTTTTGAAACGTTCTTCCAGCCGCCGCCATCGTGCGGTTTCAAGAAGGCAGGGAAGCCGATGTATTCAACGATCTCATCCCACTTCAGCGGGAATTCGAGGTTGCGCAGCGATTCGCTCGTAATGTCCTTGATGTAGCTCTGCTGCGGCAGAAGGATGGTCTTTGGGACCGCGACGCCGATCTTCTTGGCGAGCGAAAAGTTGAAGAATTTGTCGTCAGCCGACCACCAGAAAGGGTTGTTGATGATATATGTTCCTTCAAGGGCCATACGCTTGAGCATCGCCCTGTAATACGGAACTTCGTGCGAGATGCGGTCGATGATAACGTCATAACGCTTTGGCTCGTCCTCACGGATGCCTCCGACGTTGACCATCTCGGCGGTTACCTTGCCCGCACCCTTTTCATTGATCGAATTGATAATTGATTCCGGGAACGTAACTTCACGCCCCACTAATATTCCTACTTTTTTCATATAAAAATCGCTGCCGGAGCCTTAAGATTTGTTCGGTTCCGGGAGCAGGTCATAATTTCCCATCTCGCGGTTGTAGCTGTCGAGTTTGCCCATCTCGTCGGCGGTCGCGTCGAGCATTTGCTTCGTCATCGCTATCGAATCAGAAAGCTGTTCGAAATCAAGCAGCGAGAATTTCTCGGGCGTCGTGATCGTCACGATCTCGTCATTCAGATAGCTAAAGAAATTCTCGATCGATTGGAGCTGGCCTTCGACGAGCTTGACGCTTCGTTCGATCTCATCGAAGGACGCGATGCGACGCTTTAGGATCTCGACGTTGGTCTGCTGAATGCGGCGAGTCTTGTCGTCGCCCGCACCTTCCATCGCGCGGAAAGCCTGCGAAAGCTGATTGTGGACGGCCTGCCGATTGATCGTTTTCAGATGCTGTTTCCGGCGCCTGTATGTGTCGAGGAGGTCAACAAAATCCTCCCAACGCTGGTCGAGGGCCTGAAGATTCGAAGGCAAGCGGCTTGCACCGGTGAACTTACGATAGTTTTCCTGGATCTTGTTCTTAAGCCAGCGAAGATATTCGACGGCCTCGCGTTCACGCGGAGTGAACGTCTTGATCAAGCCCTCGCGGTTCGCAATATGGGCGGCGAGCAGTTTTTGCTGGTGCCGTTCTTCGACGAGGCGGCGATACGTCGGAAGATTCGGAACCGTGACAAGGTAAATTGCCTCGGCGACTAGGGCGATTAGCAGCGGAATCACGCTTCCGGTGAATACCGCCGCGGCAAGAAAGCCCGCGAGAGCCCAAAAATTGAAAGGTTCCTTCAAAGCTTCCTTTGCGTAGCTTTGGTTGAACCTTTCTACATCCTGCCGATATTTGGCAATGTCAGCCATATTTTGGGCGTGTTCCCCTTTCGCGAGAATTTAGTTCGATTGGCCGCTTTCCGTTTCCGTGGCGATCACGTCGTTCAAGACCTCTGCTTCGGTCGCAGCAGGCTGGCCGGACTCGATCTGCTTTGAAGCGGGCGGTGTTCCGGCACCAAGCATTCCCATCTGCTGCTTGTATTCGAGCAGCTTGTCCTGGAGCTGAATGTCCATCGCCTCGCGTTCGATGTCCTGCATCTGCGAATCGACCGAGCTTGCACCGAGCTGGAGTTTTGCCTCGGCGGCGGCAACGCGGCGGTCGATCTTCTCACGCATTTCGTTGAATGTGGAAGAATCGTCGCCAATGTTGAAGGAATCCATCGTCTGAGCGAGCTGCTCCTGCAGTTTCGCCTGTTTTGCGGCGGAGATAAGCTGCATCGCCTCGGCGGTGCGCTTCTTCATATTCAGGACGTAGTTGTCGCGTGCCTTCAAGGCCTGCTGGGAGGCGACGCCCGCGTGTTCGGCCTGAACGCTGGTGCGGTCGAGGTCCATTTGGGCCTGTTGGAGTTGTCCGATGTAAGCGGTCGCGATGTCGTCGCGTCCCATCTTTACGGCGGCCTTGATCTTTGAATCAAGCTCGACGACCTGGCCCGAAAGGTTCTCTTTCTGCTTTACGAGCAGGCGTTCGGTGGCCATTACCTGTGCGACCGAGTTGTTAAGCTCGGGCACGCGATCGCGCATATCCCTGATCGTCTGCTGAAGAACGAGTTCGGGGTTCTCGATCTTATCGAGCGCCGCACCTGTGCTTGCACGGAAAACTCTCTTTATTCTCTGCCACAATCCCATCTTCGATGTGCTCCTCAATTTAGGCCAAAGGTGCTAACCTTTGGCGAAATGCCTTACGTAAAACCCTGCCGTAAAGTTGCAAATTCAATCGTAAAGTATAGCAGGAAATGCGTGAGGATCGAATACCGAAACACCGCCGATAGGGAAGAATCGTGTTTTAGGCAAGAGCCAAGTTGACGCTGATGCAAGGAAAATAAATTCCAGCGTTCATACTAATGAAAACGATGTTTCGTGCATCGAAGTCGTAAAGGTCAGGCCGGTTGCGGCCGTAAGGCGTTATGCTGCAATATTTAACTATCTAAATTGAGGATCCCATGAAGACCACCATTACCTATCTCCTTCTATTTTCGATCTATCTAGGCATGTTTTCCCCGATCACAATTTCGATCAAAGCACAGTCTGTCGCGGCAACGAAGGCTGAGCAGGAAGAGCCTCAAACGGGTCTGAGTTTTCGCCTGAGCGAGGGCGAGGCAAACGCCGGAACACGCGAAACTCCGCCTCCCGCGAATGCCGAAGTGCTGTCGTCCGACGAAACAAAGGGCTTGGTCAGCAGGCTGCCGAAGATCGGTGCGCAGGACGGCGACCAGCAGGATGCGGCGATACGAGCCGGCTCGCTGCCTCCGCCAAAGAAAGGTGAGAAGGTGCCGGTTCCTTTTCCGGGTAAAGGTGACGCAGATCGCCCGCAGATCGATTCTTCGAAAGAGCTTGCGGTCGTGAGATACGCTCCGCAGGGTAAGGTCGAGCTTGCTCCTGATATGAGCCTGACCTTTTCTGAGCCGATGATCGCGGTAACGTCGCAGGAAGAGGCTTCAAGATTTGTCCCAGTCGAATTGACGCCGCAGATCGAGGGCCAGTGGCATTGGCTTGGGACTCGCACGCTGAGATTCGAGCCTGCGAAACGCCTTCCGATGGCGACTGACTTTAAGGCGCGTGTGCCGGCCGGAACTAAGTCAGCATCAGGCAAGGTGCTTCAAAAAGACTTTGTTTGGATGTTTTCGACGCCGCCGCCGACCATAAAGAAGCAGATACCGGACCAATATTCCGGCCCTCAGCGTCGAGATCAGCTTATCTATTTGGCATTTGACCAGGCGGTCGATGCAGAAACGATGCTGTCGCACATTTCGCTGACGGGCGCAGGTCGAAAGCTAAAAACTCGGTTGGCGACTGCGGAAGAGATCGCGAAAGATCCTTCGATCGCTTGGGCCTCGAAAGAAGAACAGCCAGGACGTTGGCTCGTTTTCCGTGCCGTGAATGCGGATGGCGGCACGGACGCACTTCCCGCGGATTCACCGATCAGTGTCACCGTTAATGTTGGGGCGCCGTCGGTCGAAGGGCCGCTAAAGACCGAAAAAGCCCAAGGCGACGCATTTCGCACCTACGGGGCGATGAAACTCACTCAACATCGCTGCAATTGGGACTCGCCAAACAATTGCGATCCGAACGCGCAGTTCCAGCTCCAATTCTCAAATCCGATCGAGAATTCGAAGTTTGACAAGTCGACGGTGCGGATCGAACCCGCGCTTCCGAACGCCAATATCTATGCGGCGGGACAGTCAATCTACATAGATGGCTGGAAGAACCCGATGACGAAGTATCGCGTGACGGTTGCCGCGGCCTTGCCGGACGCCTTCGGCCAGACGCTCGGCAGCGATGTTACGGTTGAATTCAAGGTCGGGAATCCGCAGCCTTCGCTTATGGCGTCGAGCAAATTTATGCAGGTTCTCGATCCTTTTGGGCCGAGAGAATATGCGGTTTACTCGATCAATATCAAGGAACTGCGTGTGCGGCTTTATGCCGTTCAGCCTGAGGATTGGCCGAAATACACCAAGTATCTTCGAAACTATCAAGCGTCTTCGGGCGAGAATGCGCCGATGCCCGGCAACCTCGTTTCGGACCAACTCGTCAAGGTCAATGCCGAAACGGCAGCGAAGATGGTCGAGACGCGGATCGGCCTCGCGAAGGCTCTGAAAGACGGCCTCGGCAATGTGATCGTCGATGTCGAAGACACTGACAGATCCGCCGACCGATATTGGAGCCGGCGGAAGATCGCCTGGGTACAGGCGACAAATATCGGGCTGGACGCGTTTGTCGATAATAACGAACTGGTCGGGTTTGCGACCGACCTGAAGACCGGCAGGGCGCTTGCCGGCGTAGATCTTCATATCGCGCCGAATGGCCCGCAGAATGTGAGGTCTGCGGATGCTGAGCCCGGCGGAAGCTGGTTCAGTTCTGCGTGGGCGTGGCTCTCAAGTTGGGGAACTTCCGACCCGCAGGCCGCGACCGCGACGGACGAGAACGGCGATCCGCTCTCGATCGTCACCGTTCCGGAAACTGAGACCCAACGTTCCTCCGCAACCGGCGTCGCTCGTTTACGGCTTCCCGAAAAGCGGTCGGACACAGAGAACCTGCTCATCGCACGTCTTGGCAAAGATACGGCATTCGTCCCCGAAAATTCTCAGTACTATTGGCAGGAAAAAGGAAATTGGTACGAACAGAAGGCCGGCAAGCAGGTTTCGTGGTTCGTTTTTGATGACCGCAGACTTTACAAGCCGAACGAAGAGGTCTCGGCCAAGGGCTATGTTCGATACGTCGATATGAGCGAACTTGGCGACGTCGAGAAGGCCGCCGAGATCACCGCGAATGCGAAAAAGGTCAGCTACGTTATCAAGGATTCGCAAGGTGCGGAGATCGGAAAAGGCGAGGCCGATGTCAATGCATTTGGTGCTTTCGACATGAAAGCCAAGCTGCCGGACAACGCAAATCTCGGGAACGCCCAGATCAGTTTTGAGCTCCTTGATAAAGAAGATGATGAGATCGACTCCTACGATCACAGTTTCCAGATCCAGGAATTTCGCCGTCCGGAATACGAGGTGACAGCGAAGATGGAGACCGAAGGGCCGTATATGATCCAAGGCTCGGCGGAAGTGAGTGTCAACGCAAAGTATTTCTCGGGCGGCGGACTGGCAAATGCGCCGGTCAATTGGACGGTCGAGGCGACACCGACAAATTTTACGCCGCCGAATCGCGATGATTTCACATTCGGTGTTTGGACGCCCTGGTGGAGAGGGTTCTACGGTAGGGGCGACGATCTTTCGACGTCCGAATCCTTCAAGGGCGTAACCGACAAGGACGGACGGCATCTGCTGAAGATCGATCTTGATGCGGCACATCCGCCGAGGGCGTACAACGTCGCGGTCGCCGGTGCGGTTACGGATGTTAACCGCCAAACGTGGTCGGGGCGGACGAGTTTCATCGTGCATCCGTCGTCGCTCTATGTCGGCATCCGCAGCCCGCGGACGTTCGTCCAGAAGGGCGAGAAGATCAATATCGAGTCGATCGTTACTGACATCGACGGCAAGATCCAAGCGGGGAAACGCGTTGATATAAAGGCGGTTCGGCTTGTCTGGACGAACGAAAAGGGCAAATGGATCGAGAAACCGGTCGATCCGCAGAACTGCACGGTTACGAGCGGCGAGAAGGCACAGACGTGTAATTTTATTACGACTGAAGGCGGCCAATACAAGATCACGGCCCGTGTGCTTGACGACCGCGAGCGGCCGAACGAGAGCGAATTGACGATCTGGGTCCCTGGCGGAGAGCGTCCGAAAGACCGCGATCTCAAACAGCAGAAGGTCGATATCATTCCTTCGCAGAAAGACTACAAACCGGGTGATACGGCCGAGCTTCTCGTGCTCTCGCCCTTTACTCCTGCGGAAGGCGTGCTCACTTTGCGGCGAAACGGCATCGTCTCGACGCAGCATTTCAAGAGCGACGGCAATTCCGTCACGCTGAAGATCCCGATCCTAGATGCGTATCTGCCGAACATCGAAGCTCAGGTCGACCTCGTCGGCGTTTCTGAACGCGACGCAGGCGAACTGAAGCTCGACAAAAAGCTCCCGCCGCAGCCTGCTTATGCTTCGGGCAGCATCGATCTGAACATCTCGACGGAATCGCGAAGGTTGACCGTCGCGGCCGATCCGGTGGATTCGACGCTCGTTCCCGGCGGCAAGACGAAACTAAATGTCGCCGTAAAAGGCTCTAATGGCGAGCCGGCGGCAAATACCGAGGTTGCGGTCGTCGTGGTTGATGAAAGCGTGCTGTATCTCGCGGGCTATAATCCGCCCGATCCGCTTGCAAGCTTCTACGAGGACAAGGATCCGGGCGTGCGCGATCTACATTCGCGGGACAGTATCGAGATCGAGAATCCGGAGCTTGTTGCCTCGTTCATGAAGACCGGTGGTGTAACGATCGATCGGAACGAGAGCAAACTTCAGTCGACTCTCACGCAAAAACTGGTCGATTCATTACCAAAAGGCACGACGTTCACGAGCCTGCTGAAAGCGGCGCCGAGCGTGGCTCCAGAGGGTCTTTCAGGGGGATTTCAGGTTGATGGAGCATCGGGCTCCGAGAATGTTTGGGTCATTGATGGCCAGGAGGTAACAAATTTCCGCACCGGCATCTTAGGCAAAAACGAAGAAGAAGGCCAGATCTCGCTTCGGCAGAATTTTGCCGCCCTTGCGGCGTTCATGCCGAGCGTGAAGACCGATTCGAGCGGAAAGGCGACGGTGGACATCACACTGCCGGACAACCTGACGCGATATCGCATCATTGCGGTTGCGGCGGATGATGGAAAGCGGTTCGGCAAGGGCGAATCTTCGATCACGGCACGCAAACCGCTGATGGTGCGGCCGAGTGCGCCGCGATTCCTGAATTACGGCGACAAGGCAGAAATTCCTGTCGTAATTCAAAACCAATCCGACAACGATATGACGGTCAATGTCGCGATGCGGGCATCGAACGTCAAAATGCTCGAAGGCGCGGATTCCGCGGCCGGAAAACAGGTCGTCGTCAAGGCAAATGACCGCGCAGAAGTTCGATTCGCGGTCGAGACCGAGAAGGCTGGAACTGCGAGGTTCCAATTCGCGGCATCGTCGGGCAAGTTTTCCGATGCGGCCGAGATATCGCTGCCGGTGTGGACGCCGGCGACGAGCGAGGCATTTGCGACATACGGCACTGTCGATCAGAACACAGCGATCTTCCAGCCTGTGAAGGCTCCGGCGAACATAATCCCAAGCTTTGGCGGGCTCGAAGTTACGACAAGTTCGACGCAGCTTCAGGAACTGACCGACGCATACATCTACCTCGCGAATTATCCGTTCGCCTGCTCGGAACAGCTATCGTCGAGAATGATCTCGACGGCGGCGCTTCGTGATGTGCTGACGGCGTTCAAGACGAAGGATATGCCGAAGCCGGGCGAGATCGAACGAGAGTTCAAAATGGATATGAAGGCTCTTGCGTCCCGCCAGCGTTACGACGGAAGCTTCGGCCTTTGGACGAGCGAATCGGAGCGTTACCAATGGCCGTATCTGACGGTGCACGTCGTTCACGCGATGGCGCTTGCCAAGGAAAAGGGCTACGACGTTCCGGAAGAAGCGATAAATCGGTCGAAACCGTATCTCAAGGACATCGAACGGTACTATTGGTTCAGTGATCCGAAAGTTCGATGGACGATCTCATCATACGCACTCTATGTGCGTGCAAAATTAGGCGACCGAGATGTTGCAAAGGCTAAGAAACTGCTTGCCGCAGCGACGGTCAAGGAGATGCCGTATGAAGGACTGGGCTGGCTGCTCTCGGCGTTTGCGAACGATGCGGCTTTTGCTCAGGAAAAGGTAGATATTCTCACCTTCCTGAACAACCACGTGACGGAAACGGCATCCACGGCGAATTTCGTTACGGATTACGGCGACGACGCGTGGCTGATAATGTACTCAAATCGGCGTGCGGACGGCGTCCTGCTCGAAGCCCTTCTGAAGGCAGATCCGCAGAACGACGTGATCCCGAAACTTGTTCGCGGCCTGCTCGATCATCGCACAAAAGGTGCTTGGGCAAATACGCAGGAGAACGTGTTCATCCTGCTCGCTCTCGACAAGTATTTCGAGACGTATGAGAAGGTTACGCCGGACTTTGTCGCGAAGATGTGGCTTGGCGATACGTATGCCGGCGAGCAAAAATTCAAAGGGCGTTCGGTCGATTCGAACGTGTTGAACATCCCGATGTCCTATCTGCTCGATCAAGGCGGTTCGGCCGATCTGATCCTCGATAAGAAAGGCCCCGGAAGGCTCTATTACCGCATCGGAATGAAGTACGCGCCGAGCAATCTGAAGCTCGATCCTGCGGATTACGGATTCACTGTCCTGCGGTCTTACGAGCCTGTCGATAAACCGGACGACGTGAAGCAGAATTCGGACGGTTCGTGGACGTTCAAGACGGGTGCGAGAGTTCGTGTTCGGCTAACGATGGTCGCCGAATCGCGTCGGTATCACGTCGCTCTTGTCGATCCGCTCCCGGCAGGGCTTGAGATCCTCAATCCCGAGTTGGCGGCGACCGAGGCGATCCCTGATGACAAGAAGCAGACGCCGGTGATCACCGGCGGTTCGCTGAGCTATGGCAGTTGGTTCTGGTGGTATCGTGCGCATTGGTTCGAGCACGAGAACTTCCGCGATGAAAGGGCCGAAGCCTTCACCTCGCTTTTGTGGGAAGGCGTGTACAATTACTCGTACGTAACGCGGGCGACAACGCCCGGCAAATTCGTGGTTCCGCCCGCCAAGGCCGAGGAGATGTATCATCCCGAAACCTTTGGGCGCACAGGCTCGGATTCTGTTACGATCGAGTAATTATGAAGGCAAAATTCATCGTGCTTTTCACAATGTCGGTCCTTGCCGCGGCGTGTTCCACGGCAGGGACTGACACTGCAAATAAGCCTGCTTCCGCAAACTCGAACGTGAACGTCGAGCAGGCATTTTCGAACAACTCCCAAAAGGCGGCGGCAGATGCGAACGCTGCACATTCGGCTGCTCTTGCGGCAGGCGAACCCACGCTTGGCGAGTGTTATCAGTCGAAGGTCGCGGGCAAGGTCCTCGTTCGCGAACAGACTTTCGTCTTTGACCATAAGCCCTACGAAAAGTCGTGCTTTGTGACATTCGCAAACCCCGACGAGATGGTCGATAAGACCGATGTTCCGCGTGGCTCGACATTTCACATTTTCACGAAGGGCGAGGATATGTTCGAATTTCCGGATGCCTTCAACGGCCAGACGGCGTGCTGGGTAGAGGCACTGTCTTTTGACGATCTGAACAAGGACGGCCTCACCGACGTGATAATGGCGGGGAAATGTTTGGGTGCAAAAGATTCGTATCCGACGAACGCTATTTTTGTGAACGTCGGCAAAGGATTTTCCACCAACGAAGAGGCGAACGCCGAACTCGACGATCTAAAGAATATCCAACAGATACGCGAATTTGTCGGGAAGAACTTAAAACGGTTCTTTGATCGGTAAGAAACCGAAAACCAAAGCCAAACAATTCACAACTCTCGATCCGCCGATCGTGCATTTGTTCATTTTGTTCATTTTGTTCATTTTGTGCGGTTTGTGTCGATTTGTGCGGTTTGTGTCGTTTTGTGCGGTTTGTGCTTCGATAAGGTGCGTTAGTTCGTTATGATAGCGAGCGTGGAGAGAAGGCCGGTAGCGGCCGATCTATCTTGGACGTTGTGAAAATTTACGAGAAAACAATTGAGATCCTGCGGCTTGAGGCCGCCGCTATCGAGAATGTCGCTGCGACGATCGCTCGTGACACCGTCGTGCGTGCGGTCGAGATGCTCCTGAATTTGAAAGGAAAGCTCGTCGTTACCGGCGTCGGCAAAAGCGGCGTGATCGCGCAGAAGATCGCACAGACAATGACGAGCACCGGCACACCGGCGATCTTTGTACATCCGTCGGACGCGATGCACGGCGGGCTCGGGATCTTATCGGAAGGCGACGTTGTTCTCGCGTTGAGCAATTCGGGCGAGACGGACGAACTCATTGCGATGCTGCCCGCGATCGCGAATCGCGGAGCCGCTGTGATCTCGATCGTCGGCAACGCGGACTCGACGCTTGCACGCAGTTCGGATGTCGTCCTCGAAGCCGCGATCGACAAGGAAGCTTGTCCGCTGAACCTTGCACCGACATCTTCGACGACCGCGGCGCTTGCACTCGGCGATGCGATCGCGATGACGCTGATGGAGGCGAAAGGCCTGACCGAGGCCGATTTTGCCGTCAATCATCCGGCGGGCCGTTTGGGAAGGCGTTTGACGATGCGTGTCGCGGACCTGATGCAGGCGAATCCCGCCGTCGCTCCCGACGCAGGCTGGATGGAGGTCGTAAAGGCGATCTCGACCTACGCTCTCGGTGCCGTGAACGTCGTCGATCAGAACGGCAAACTTCTCGGCATCGTAACCGACGGTGATCTGCGGCGGACGATCGAACGCACCGCTCCCGAAGATCTTGAGACACTGACCGCAGAGTCGATGATGACCGCCGATCCGATAAAGACAACGTCTTCGACGCTCGCTTTTGACGCGCTCAAGATGATGGAAGAGCGCACGTCCCAGATCTCGGTCCTTCCCGTCGTTGACGGTGAAAAATGCGTCGGACTCTTGCGGCTGCACGATGTTGTCCGCAGCGGCATCTAGCTCGATTCGCAGCGAACTTCGTTCAGACGGCAGTCATCTCAAGGGCCGTATCCTTATGAAAAGAACGATCATCAGCACAGCGTTATTTTTGGCCATGTTTTCGGCATTTGCGGCGAGTGTGTCGGCACAGCAGAGCGAGATCACATTGACGCTGAACGAGCAATTCTTCGACGCGTTGATCGATGCGACGTTCAAGAATTTCGATCCGCCGGCATTTCCTATCTCGGTCGCGGAAAATCGCGGGAATTTTGTCGAGAAGATAATGCCCGCGGCCTTCGGGCCTTCGGCGGGCGAAGAGATGCTGAATTGCGGCGAGATCAAAGTTGTGCGCGAGACGGGCGGGATGAAGACAGCGGTTCGGCTTGGCGAAGGCCAGCTCCGCGTGCCGCTCGCATTTAACGGCTCGTATTCGATGCCGTTCGTCGGATGCGTTGATTTCGCCGGTTGGGCGGATGCGTTGGTGAACCTCGAATACGACGCTGCGGGCCGCAGACTGGTCGGGCGCGTAAAGGTCGAGACCGTCAATATGAACGGCACCGGCGGCGTCGGCGGAAGCCTGATCGCCGGGCTGATCCAGGGTTCGGTGGACAAGAAATTTAACCCGATGGAGATCTTGACGTTCGACAAAGTGTCTTTCGGCCTCCCGATCCCGAACACCGGCAAACTAAAAATGAACGCCGTCGGCATCCGCACCGAAATTCACCCCGGCGTGCTGAACATCCGCGTCGCGTATGAGTTCACAAAGGACACATGAGCGTCCGCGCCGCAAGGGAATTGCCACTAGCTTTAGCTAGTGGGTTAGGGGTTCCATAATGGTGTTGCGGGCTTTAGCCCAACTTTTTGGCTGGAAGCTTCATCTGTCGGCGGCGAGCCGCCTAGAAGATCGGAGGAGCGTTCAAGCGGGCACAAGAACCGTCATTCGTTGGCCCTCTTGAATTGCCATATGCTGGAAGGGTTCGGATGCGTGCTCTTGCCGATCCAAAAGCTCACAATTTTCCTTATAGCTTTGATCGCCAAATTCTTTCGACGAGCCCAGTTTCTAGGCTAAATGGCTATCGTATCTTTCCACGCGAAGGATACATGAATGGGGGCAAGGGGGTTTATGAAATAGGCGTTCGCTCAGATTTCGTTATTGACCACCGATTCTTTCGGCCGACAGGCAAAGCTCAATAGGCTTGGGGTTTATCTTTTGATGAGATATTTGATTATAGATGGCATGCTCAACGGCACGGGTATTCGTGACGAGTATGGAGACGGCTACCTTAATATCGAGAGCCTTGGATTATCCGAGTCGCTTCGATTGGATTTTCAAGCGTGGCTACAGCGATACGCGCAAGAACACTTCGAAAATTACACAAATCGTGATTGCCTAACAGACCTCGATAACGAGGGAATAGAACTAGCACGCCGCGTAATGGTCGAGTTGGGCGAGAACAAAATAACGTACTTCTCGGATGCGTTTCTAACTTTGCATTCTATAAGGAACCTATAATTCGTGTCGACGCAAGATTGGCTGGCTGCCGCAAGAGGCAAGGCATTTATGATTGAGAATTCAGATAGTTGGCTAAATAGCTATCAAGAAGTCCTCACAGACTTTGAGAGAAAACTAAAACAAACAGAGTCTTACGAGATCGATTTGAACGCACTCGACCCCGACAACTACGAGAAGAGCTTAGCTAAAGCAGTGGCAATTGCACAAGGCCCCGAATATCTTGAACTGAATCAGAGGCTCGCAGATGTGATCTTTCAACTTTTCTCAGAATATGCTGTTTCTGGACAGAGAATTCGACGGGAGATCGAACGACTGTTCGATGACAAGAGTTATGTGCTTGCATATCTGTGTACCTTTCCCACTTATGCATCTAAGCAAGGCAAAAAGGCTGATACGATGCAATGGCTAAGAGTTGGATTGGTCGCAGCATTAATTGAAAATGGAAGGTCCGATGTGAGAGATACATGGGTAGGATTAGGACTGCTTTACTGTATGGCGGAGGTCTCGGGCTTGAAACCATTTCAATATTTTAAAGAGATTGGAAAATTGCGGGTTTCTGAAAGGCCGTCGTCGGACCTCGCAAAAAGCGGTTCTAGTATCTTAGATGAATTTCTTAACTCAGACTACAGAAAGTCTCTGGAATGCAGAGAGAAACCTAAACAAACGAACCGTTGATGACGACGCGGGGTTCTGCTGTGTAGGCTGTGGGAATGTTCTCAACGTCCTAGAATATTTCCGGGATCGCGAATAGGGCGACACCGGCGGTCGATCCGTTGACGAACCGCTTTGTCACGGCGGGGACGACGTTCGAATATGATCTGAACGGCCTCAGCGCGTGGTTAGCATTGCCCGACTCTCAACGGAGCGTGCAGGAGCACGCGGCAAGAACAGTAGCTACACATGGAGCCGCAGGCGAAATGTGTAGAATGTGCCAATGGTCTTCCCGGAGCGTGTGAAATCGGTTCCGAGCGAACAACTTCCATCTCTCTCGGCGCCTAGAACATTCAACTATTGTTCTTTCTGTCAACCGAGGTAAATTTATGATAAAAATCAAAGCCTGGTTAACTCATAAGGGAGTTCGCAAGGTTCCAATTCACAGCGGTTATCGTCCTGCGGTTTTCTTTATCCCTGATCACCCAACTTCTGGTGCAATACGGTTACTAGATCGAGAAGAACTTTTACCTGGCGAAAGAGCTATTGTGGAAATCACCCCGGTTTCTGAGTCCCTCGTGGGAAACCCAGCATCCGGCGAAGTTTTCAAAATCGGCGAATCGCCAAGAAGTATTGTTGGTGAGATCGAAGTAATTGAAGTGATAAGAATCTGAACAAACCTATCAGAGAGATGGCGTACATCGCATTCCTCCATCTCAGTGAAGTTTTGCTATGCATAACATAGAATACGTCGCAGAAAAAGGCGATCTGAGCCTAACTATCGAGCCAGATTTAGAGGAAGTGGGTGCGTATCTTCGGGTCTACTTGGGTACCAAGGATGTTGCCGATCATCTCCAGGATTCCGTCGGTAAATGCATGGAATTTGCACTGGAAGAATATGACATCCCGATTGAGTCTTGGCAAGAACGAACCAAAGTATAGGCTAAAGCCGACACTCGATTCGACCATGAACAAGAAAGAACGCAACCTCGAAGAATTTCGCACCCTTAAGGGCAGCGATTATAGTGTTGTCGAGGAACTCACTCTCCATCAACAACTCCCGGACGGGTGGAATACTTATGAATTAAGGGTAGATCTTACGTTGCGGAACAGAGACGATTCCGAAGGCCGCCTTGCACTTTCGTTCTCAAAGGTCCGAAATTTCCGGTTCAACCCAAGAGGTTCCGAGCTGTACTTTTCGTTGCTAACTATCCTGCCTGTCAATGATGGGTGGGAAGATGTTAATTACAAAGTTTTTAACGCTGAGCAAGATGTAGAATTCTCATTTTTTTGTAATGATTTTACAGTAACTCGTGCGACCTGAAGTTTTTTTCACCGACGGCAAGACTTTTGCGAGAGCCATTCAGAACGGGAATGTTGTGCAGGATGTCGATCCTGTGACGGCACAGACGCGTGAGTTCGTCTTTAACGGCGACAAATAGAACGGCAGAGCCGTTTTTTAGCCGAGGGGCAAAAATTGCGGTGGCCAAATCAAAGCAAGATCGCACTTTCGGGTAGATCAAAGATCTTACGAAATCAGTTAAATACAGCTATCAGCTATCAGCCGTCAGCTTTCAGCTGGTAGCAGTCAGCTTCGGCAACGCCCTTACTAGCGTGCAGGCCCCTGCAAAGCTGGCCGCCCGCTCACGCAGTCGGTATTGACGAATAACCACCCGCTACCGCAGGTGGTACTGACAGAACCTGGCCGCCCGCTCACGCAGTCGGTACTGACAGATGACCGCCCGCTGGCGCCGTCGGTATTGACGAATAACCACCCGCTACCGCAGGTGGTACTGACAACGCTTGGGTTTAGGCGGCGGCGGATCTTTTGTTCAAGATGCCGAGATATTCCGTCCAGGGGCCGACGTTGCCCTCATACTGCCTAGCCATAAAGGTCGCGATCTGGTGAATGTGATTTAGATCGTGGACGGCCCAAGTGGCAAGGAGCTGTTCGAGCGTTACCTTTCCAAGCTCCGGATGGAACCCTTCGAGAGCCAGATGCTCAGAAGTTAGTTCCCAGCCCAAAAGCTTTTCGATATTCACGCTCCTAAGGTGGGCGAACTCTTCGAGCAGCTCATTCAGGGTCTTACCGGCCGAATGTTCGAATTGGGCCATTCGGTCGAACGTCTGGAATACGCGTCCGTCTTTTGCGAGAATTATCTCTGCCCGAGGTATCCAGTCCGTTTGTTCGCCGTGGATAAGGTGGCCAAGAACGTCGTATGGAGACCAGTCATTGAATCCGCCTCCAAATTGCGTCCATTCGGGTGAGAGTTCTGCCAAAAACCGTTCAAGCGTATAGGGAGTTTGACGCAAGATCTCGACAGTTTTTCCGATATCGAATTTCATACACTTCGCACAATATACTGACTCTTTGATAGAATCAAGCGTTTAGGATAATGTCAGCTCCACTTGTTGCGATCATTGGTCGCCCGAATGTAGGTAAATCTACTCTTTTCAACCGCTTGACAGGCTCCAGACGAGCCATTGTCGGCGACGAACCGGGCATTACGCGCGACCGAATGTTCGGCGAAGTGGAATGGCGCGCCCATCGTTTCAGGCTTGTAGATACGGGCGGTATCGTGCCGGACGACGAGGCGGTAATTCCTTCAAACATTTTCAAACAGGCTTCCTTTGCGATCTCAGAATCGGCGGCCATCATCTGGGTCGTCGATGCAAGGGCCGGGATCACGCCGCTCGACGAAGAGATCGCGGTGCTCTTGCGGGCGACAGGAAAACCCATATATATTGCGGCAAATAAGGCCGAAACACGCCAAGTCGAGACGGAAGCGGCAGAGTTTCATCGGTTCGGGTTCGAGGTCGTGCCCGTTTCTGCAGAACACGGGAACGGCGTCGGTGACCTGATCGACGAGATATTTGAGGATATTGAGGCAGCGCCTGATGCGGAAAGGCCTGAGGAACGAGAGATCCGGCTTGCGATCATCGGAAGGCCGAACGTCGGCAAGTCATCGCTGCTGAACAAACTTCTCGGCGAAGAGCGCGTGATCGTTTCGCCGATCGCCGGGACGACGCGCGACGCGGTGGATACGCATCTTGAGTTCGAAGGAAATAAATTCCTATTGATCGACACTGCCGGCATTCGCCGCAAAGGCAAAACGACCGAGATGGCCGAGAAACTTTCGGTCATAATGGCGAAGAAATCGCTAGAACGCGCTGATGTCGCGATCATCGTCATCGACGCGGTCGAAGGTGTTACACATCTTGACGCGACGATCGCTGGCTATGCGTTGGATTCGGGCTGTTCGATCATCATCGCGGTCAATAAGTGGGACGCTCTTGAAGAAAAAGAGACGAACACGATCTACGAATTCGAACGCGAACTGCGGCAGGCGATGAAGTTCCTCGACTGGGCACCGATGGTCGCGATCTCGGCGCTTACGGGCCAGCGAGTGACGAAGATCCTGCCGCTCGCGATCCGTGCACACGAGGCTAGAGACAGGAGAATTCAGACCTCGCGGCTTAACCGCTTTTTTGAAGATGCGATCACGCAGCCGAAAGGCGGAACGGCTCCGGCACCGGTGAAAGGCGGATTTTCGCGGCTGAAGGTGCAGTTCCTGACGCAGGCCGGAATTCGCCCGCCGCTGTTCATCTTGTTCACTTCCGGAGGCAAGGCCGGGCTTCATTTTTCGTACTTGAGATACGTCGAGAACCGAATGCGTGAGGAGTTCGATTTCTTCGCGACGCCGATACGGCTTGTCGAAAGGCATAAGACGAAAGGCAAAAAGGGAGACGCGTAAGGAAGTTCGTTAGCGAAATGGACCTGTTCATCCTCATTCTTAGATTGATCTTTGCGGGTGTTTTTGCGACCGCCGCGATCGCCAAGGTGTCGGACATCGAGGGAAGCCGCAAGTCGCTCAAGGGCTATGGTATTCCCGAGAGCACGACGCTCTTCTTCAGCATTTGGCTTATCGCCGTTGAGCTTATCCTGAGCGTTGGCTTCCTGTTCGTTGATACTGCGTGGGGTGCGGCCGTGGCGGCGTTGATCCTTCTTGCGATATTCACAGCTTTTCTGGCCTATCAACTCATTCGCGGAAATCGGCAGAATTGCCATTGCTTTGGGCAACTGATGTCAGAGCCGACCGGAGCCGGTGCGATCGTGCGGAATCTCGTGCTGCTTGCCGGCGTTGTATTTCTTGCTTTTCGCGGAGCGGAAGGACAAGGTGCGGCGTATTCGAGCCTTTCGCGGATCGATGTCGCGATCATTCTCGAAGTTGCGGTGTTTGCCGCCGTGCTTCTTTGCTTTATCACTCTGCGGCGAATGATCCTCGATTCTCAGGCCGGAGTTTTGGATGAGCATCAGCACTCACACGGCGAGGTCGAACGCGATTCGGGTGCGTTGACGGATTCGCTGCCGATCGGTGCCGAAGCGCCGCGATTCACGCTGCCGAATACCGACGGTGAACCGGTCTCGCTCCAAGCGATGATCGATGAAGGCTATCCGATCTTGCTCTTTTTTGTCGGGTTGGCGTGCACGCCATGTGCCGCGATGATCGATGATTTTCATTCGTGGCAGAACGAATTTCGGCGGGACTTTAATCCGATCTTTCTCAGTAGCGGCGACCCGGAGGCGAATGAATTGAAATTCGGCGACGCGGGCGAACTCGTGCTGCTTCAAGAAGCCCGCGAGGTCGCCGACGCGTATTTTGCACGCTGGACGCCGTCGCTTGTGGTGATCGGCCGGAACGGGAAGATCGTGAGCAACGTTGCTGCGGGCGATATCGCGATACGCAGTCTTATTGAACGCGTGAGGCGGGCGGATCTTTCGGACGAGTTCGTTAACCTGCCGATCGCTGGAGCCGGCCATTCGAACTTTGTCGGCGAAAAGGCCGTCGAATTCTCATACACGGCAAGCGACGGTAGGGAGATCTCGACTCTGTCGCTCAAGGGCAAGCGAACGATGCTGCTTTTTTGGGGCGAAAATTGTCCGCATTGCGAAGGTATGCACGACGCATTCTTTGATTGGTTCGCCAAACGCTCGAATGGCGAGCCGGACGTTGTCGTCTTTACAGACGACGCATCGCTCGAAGCAAAGCTGCCGGGCCGTGTCGTCGCTGACGAAAATTACAAGCTTGCGGCAAAGCTCGGTATGTACGGTACGCCTTCGGCTGTAATGCTGAATGGTGACGGCGTGTTTGAGTCCGAAACTGCGGTCGGCCCTGCAAGCATCTGGGCACTCTTAGGCCAAAATAATGTCAACTGAATCCGCGAAAGCTATCGATTGGAATGTCGCGGCTTCCGATGGCGAGGCACGTGCCGGCGTGCTCCGAACACGGCGTTCTGTGATCGAAACGCCTGTCTTTATGCCGGTCGGAACGCAGGGTGCGGTCAAGGGTATTCGTTTCGAATCGCTCGAGGACGAGCTCGACGCACGCATCATCCTCGGAAATACGTATCATCTTTTTCTGCGGCCCGGCGTCGAAGCGATGCGGCAGTTCGGCGGCCTTCACAAATTTACGAGCTGGAAAAGGTCGCTGCTGACCGATTCGGGCGGCTTTCAGGTGTTTTCGCTGACAGATCTGAGAAAACTCACGGAAGAAGGCGTCGAGTTTCGCTCACATCTCGACGGCAGCAAATATTTTCTGTCGCCTGAGGTTTCGATGGAGGCGCAGGCCGCATTGGGAAGCGAGATCGTGATGTCGTTCGACGAGTGTCCGCCGGGCGATGCCGATCACGCGACCACGAAGAAGAGCCTGGACCTCACGATCCGCTGGGCGATGCGTTCGAAGGCGAGATTTGACGAACTTCAGGCACAGGGCGAAGCTCTTGGCTTCGTCGAAGATGCGAGAGGTTTGAGCGGGCGGCAGGCATTGTTCGGGATCGTGCAAGGTGCAGGTTACGACGATCTTCGGCTTGAAAGCCTGGAACGCACGGTCGGAATCGGTTTTGACGGCTATGCGATCGGCGGCTTGAGCGTCGGCGAAGAGAAGAGCGTGATGTATCGCGTGCTCGAAAACCTTGCGCCGAAGATGCCGCAAGATTCGCCGCGGTATCTGATGGGCGTCGGGACGCCCGAAGATATGCTCGAGGCCGTTGGCCGCGGCGTCGATATGTTCGACTGCGTGATTCCTACGCGAAACGGCCGCACCGGAAGCGCGTTTACGTCGCAAGGGAAGTTGAATATCCGCAACGCGAAGTTCCGGCTCGATGACTCGCCGCTTGACCCCGAGTGCAGCTGTTCGGTGTGCGTTCGATATTCGCTCGGCTACCTTCGGCATCTACAGCAAGCGGGCGAGATGACGGCCGCAACGTTGATCTCGCATCACAACGTCGCATTCTTCCTTGGGCTTATGAGGCGGGCGAGACAGGCGATCATCGACGGCAGATTTATAGATTTCCGCCGTGAAGCCCTCGAAAAAATGGCGTCCGAGAGTCCTCTCAGCGTTTGATAATCGCGTTTTAGTTGTATATCATTTGCTTTTTGTCTTTAGAGGCACGCTCTTTTTTATCGATGAACATTTTGCTCTTTTTCTTTCAGGACTCGGGTGCCGGCTCGATATTCGGGCTTGTGCTGCCGTTGCTGCTCATGGGCGGCATTTTTTACTTCCTTGTGATCTTGCCGCAAAAACGGCAGAAGCAACAGTTGGCGGAGATGGTCGCATCTTTACAGATCAATGATGAGATCGTGACCAGCGGCGGCATCATCGGCCGCGTGAAGGAAATTCGTGCGACGAGCTTCATCATAATGAGTGCTGAAAAGACGCTGATCGAGATCGGAAAAGCCGCTGTCGTCGGCAAAAAGGCCGAAAGCTAGAGTTTGGATCTGAATTTTTAACCAATGAATAGAACGGGTTTGTGGATCAGGACAGGCGTAATTCTCGCCATCACGCTGGTCGGAGTATATATGGTTTTTGGCCCGCGTCGCATGCCGACGTCGGCCGACTTTACCTGGGAAGGTATTAAGACGAATCTTGCCGAGAATATCAATCTCGGGCTCGATCTCAAGGGCGGCTCGCATCTGGTGATGCGCGTAAAGCTCGATGATTATCTCAAGACCATGACCGAGAACAACGCACAGGCTGCGGTCTCGGCGATCCAGGACAGCACCGACCCCAAGTTTCAGGTGACCAATAACACGACGGTCGCGGAAAATGGGAATTATTCGTTCAACGTAACGCTCGCGGACGGCACAGACCTAAGTGCGGTTGCGGAAGCCGTAAAGAAGAAGGTCGATCTACAGACCTGGAATGAATCCACGTCGGGTTCGACCATCTCGTGGACGCTTGGAGCAGCGGCGCAGAACGTTTTGAAGGTCGATGCAGTCTCGCAGGCTAAAAAGATCATCGAAAGCCGCATCAATACTTACGGCGTCAAGGAGCCGACTCTCCAGAACCAAGGTTCGCCGACCTCGGGCCAGATCCTTTTGCAGATGCCGGGCGTTGACGATCCGGAGCGTGTGAAGGCACTGATCGGCGCGGAATCGAACCTGGCATTGATGAAGATCGTCAGTGCCGCAAACCCAGCACCTGTAACGACTTATCCGTCGATCGACGCCGCGAAGGCCTCGCTCGGCGGCACTGTTCCGGCAAACCGCAAGATCCTGCCTTACACAGATCGTGACGAGCAGGCCGCGGCCGGACAAACGCCGGATCAAAAGCCTCCGACGAAATATGTTGTGGTCGAATATCCGGCGGTCGTTGACGGAAGCGAACTACGCAACGCCGAAGCTGTTTCCCGCACCGGTGCTCAGGGCGATTATCAGATCACTTTCCAGTTCAAGCCTTCGGGAGCACAGAAGTTCGGTGATTGGACGGGCAAGAACATCAATAACTATATGGCCGTCGTCCTTAATGACGAGGTCAAGTCCGCGGCATTCATCAAGTCGCAGATCTTCGACAGCGGCGAGATCTCGGGCAAATTTACGAAGACAACGGCCGAAGACCTCGCGTTGACGCTGAAATCCGGTGCCTTGCCCGCGAAGATCGTTTATCAGGAAGAGCGAACGGTAGGGCCGAGCCTTGGAGCCGACTCGATCCGCTCGGGTGTTGAGGCATCGCTTGGCGGCCTCGGGCTTGTGATCGTCTTTATGCTCTTTTACTATCGCGGTTCGGGCGTGAACGCGGTCGTGGCTCTCGTGCTGAATATGCTATTGACGGTAGCCGCACTCGTGCTTATTCGCTCGACGCTTACGCTGCCCGGCATCGCCGGCCTTATCCTCGGCATCGGTATGGCCGTTGACTCCAACGTGCTGATCTTTGAGCGTATCCGCGAAGAATTGAAGGCGGGCTTTGATATTCCGACATCGATCGACCTCGGGTTCGACCGAGCGTTCGTGACGATCATCGATACGCACATAACGACGATCATCTCGTCGGTGATCTTGTATATGGCCGGCGGCGCGGGCCCGATCCGAGGCTTTGCCGTAACCCTTATTCTTGGCTTGCTTATCAACCTGTTCACGGCGGTCTTTGTGTCGAGAACGATCTTCAATTGGGAATTGAGCCTGCGGCCGAAGATGAATAGGCTGAGTATCTAGATTTTTTATGCGGGTCGGAGGGCATTTGGATGCTCTTCGACTCAAGAGTGTTTGTGATTCAAGATGTTAAATCCTTTTGACAACTTCCATTTCGACTGGCTTCGCCGTCGTCGGATATTTATCGGTATTTCGATCGCGATCATGATCGCCGGGCTGGTCTCGGCGGTCGGACGCGAACTTACTCCGGGCGGCACGGATTCCTTCAATATGGGA
The DNA here is from genome assembly GCA_019694355.1 of Pyrinomonadaceae bacterium. Lineage (GTDB taxonomy): Bacteria > Acidobacteriota > Blastocatellia > Pyrinomonadales > Pyrinomonadaceae > OLB17. The sequence continues at coordinate 486,414 of JAIBCB010000001.1, forward strand.
GTCGATTTTCAGGGCGGCACGATCGTTACCGCGAAGTTTCGGAGCCGTCCGTCGGATGACGATATCCGATCTGCGCTCAATGAAGCCGGGGTCGGCGATCCGGTCATTCAGTCAACGAACAAGCCTGACGAAGTACTCATAAAGATCCCGCTCCTTGAATCAGAGACGGCATCGGAAGGAACTTCGGAACAAGATCACACGCTTCAGGTCCAGGCCGGCCGTGAAGAGGTGAAATCGGCCCTCGATAAATTCGGCAAGGCCGCCGAAGGCGACGCGACGCTTGAATCGGCGCCTGATACTGCATACAAGATCATCGGAACGGATTCGGTCGGTGCCGTTGCCGGTTCGCAGCTTCGAAATCAGGCGGTCATCGCAACGCTTTTAGGCCTCGTCGGTATTCTTGTTTTTATCGCATTCCGTTACGACTGGACATACGCCGCCGGTGCGGTCATCGCCGTATTTCACGACGTGATCATGGTGCTTTCGTTCTTTTCGATCTTTCAATGGGAAGTGAATCTGACCGTTATCGCCGCAATTTTGACCATCGTGGGCTTTTCGGTCAACGACTCGATCGTTATCTTCGACCGCGTGCGCGAGAACGTTCCGATGCGGCGCCACGATTCGCTTTTCGATATCACGAACGATTCGATCAACCAGACGCTTTCGCGTACGGTCATCACGGCTGGGCTCGTGATCCTTTCGGTGCTTGCTCTCGTGATCTTCGGCGGAGAGGTGTTAAGAAGCTTCTCGCTGGCCTTGCTCGTCGGCCTTACACTCGGCTGTTATTCGACCATCGCTATCGCAAGCCCGATCGCGATCTGGTGGCAGTCGAAATTGGGTGATTCGAAGATCAAAGATGTGCTTGCACCATCTACGACAAAGGGCGAAAAGCTTGCTTCGTCGTCGAGGAGATCGGTCACACGTCGGCCGGTCACGCGATAGTTTTAAGGTAAGGGTCCGGGGGGCGAAATAGGATTTTCAGATTTCGCCCGGCTTTCGAATAAAAACCGTAAGTTCATCTTGACTTTAGGTCTCTGAGCTTTTAGACTTTTCTCGTTGCTGGTCAATTAGAAAGTTTGTTTAGCTCGAATCCATATTCGCAGTTATTGCGAGAGGTGTCGGGTTTCCCGTATTGCGATAATAGGCAGCGGTTGACGTTCAAGCAACCTCGCCGATAATTCGGAACCCATCGACCTAAACCGAGAGATCTTGCTTCGTTATGCTGCCATCATCAGTGGCTGCAACGAAGGCAGAAGCGGGTACATCTAAGCTTTGAAAACGTTTCGTGACCGTTGACCTCGAATTGGCACCAAGAGGCAGAATGGAGGATTAAGATGCTTGATCAACTAGTTGAGTCTAAAAACAACTCGCCGGAAAACCGGAAAAAGGGAGCGCTGTTTCTGGTGTTCTTTGTTCTGGTTCTCGCAGGGTTGGTAACGGGCACGACCGTTAGCCTGTTCGGCAAGGATTATGGAATGGGCACGGGAGACCTTGAGCTGACTGCTCTTGTGGCTCCGCCGCCGCCCGATGAGGCTCCTCCGCCAAAGGAGGAGAAGCAGCCAGAGCAGAAGAAGGCTCCGGACGTCGATATTCGCAAGGAGCTGATCGCGAACATCAACTCGACGCCGCCCGAAAAGCCGCCACCGATCACCAGCGAAAACAAAAAGGTCGTCGCCATGCGTGAGAACGTAAAGACGATGCAGGGAAATGCTGACGTTACGAATCTTGCGGCGACGGTCGAACGCGGCCAGGGCGCAGTTGCTGGAACGACGAATACATTCGGCGATGGTAAGACACCGAATGGAGACAAGGACGGTAACGATGATATCGACGCACCTCCGCCGACACCGAAACCTGTTCCAAAGACCGTTTCGGGCGGTGTGCTGAACGGCAAGGCCGTCAATCTCGTGCAGCCGCGTTACCCGCCGGCAGCTCGTGCAATGCACGCCGCGGGCACGGTTACCGTTCAGGTGCTGATCGATGAGCACGGAAACGTGATCTCGGCTACGCCGGCAGGCGGCAATCCGCTGTTGGTGCAGGCCGCTGTCCAGGCCGCTCGTAGCTCAAAGTTCAGCCCGACGCTGCTCTCGGGGCAGCCCGTAAAGGTTTCCGGTGTGATCCGGTACACGTTCAATCCGTAAACTGCGGATAGTTTGCACAATGCTCGCGGGACGCCGCTCCAGACGCTTATAGGCGCGGCTCCCGCAAATTTCTGCAATTGCAGGGTAAAAATATCTTCGATTTCTTTTTGGAGGAAAAACAATGACACTTTTTATGATGTTCGAGGGAGGCATTTCATTCGGCCTCTACGATATCGTGCACAGCTTGACGATCCCCGGATGGGGCGTGGTTATCGTTCTGCTCATTCAGTCGGTCTATATGATCGCCGTGGGTATCGAGCGATGGCTCACTTACAACAAGGCAAAGACGCAGTCCCGTCAATATGCCCCGAAGGTCGCTCAGGCTCTCAAGACGAGCAATATCGACGAAGCGATCAATATCAGCGACCGCCACAAGGATTCGCACCTTGCAATGGTTGTCTCCTCGGGCCTTAAGGAGTTTTCAGCTCACCAGAGCAGCTCTGAGATCACGGATCTCGAGATGGAATCATCCAAGCGTGCTCTCGAGCGTGCAATTGCTGTTAAGACCGCTGAACTCAAGCGCGGCCTCGCAGGCCTTGCGACCGTCGGTTCGACCGCTCCGTTCGTCGGTCTCTTCGGTACGGTTATCGGTATCATCGGTGCGTTCCAGGCTTTGAGAACCAACGAGACGGCCGGTATCGGCGCGGTCGGCGGTGCTATCGCAGAAGCCCTCGTTACGACGGCCGGCGGTATCCTCGTCGCAGTTCCTGCGGTGTGGCTTTTCAACTATTTCACGAACAAAGTTACCAGCTTTGGTGTCGAAATGGAGAACTCGGCTTCTGAGCTCGTTGACTACTTTATCCGTCAGCGCGGCAAGAATCTGAAGGGCTAATAAGGCTGGCAGTTTCGGCTTTGTTTGAAAAGGCCGGTTTTAGGAGATAGTTAATCATGGGTATGCAGGTCGGCGGAGCCGACGAATACAATTCGGAAATTAACGTAACTCCGATGGTCGATATCATGCTGGTGCTCCTGATCATCTTTATGATCGTGACGCCGCTGCTTCAGTCAGGTGTGACAGTAAATCTGCCGCGTGACATGATAAGCCCGGATGAAGATCCGGATATCGCAAAGGAGTCGTCAGTTGTAGTTGCGATCCCGAATTCCAACAATTTTTACATCGGCAAGGACCAGTATCCGATCGATCAGCTCGGTGACATCATCAAGAAGCGAATGGAAGGAAAGGCCCCCGCTCAGCGTATCGTGTATATCAAGAGCGGAATCGATGTAGATTATGGAACGGTCGTTCAGGCGATCGATACCATCAGGCGACAGGATATCGACAAGGTCGGCCTGGTTGCGGATAAGAAAAAGGGAGCACCGGCCCAACAGGGCGGTTAACGCAAGCAGCTCGGGGCGGCGAAGAAAGGGCCGACAAGCCTTTCTTGATACGCCGTTCCGTGAACTGAGGAGTTTTATATGGGAATGTCATCCGGCGGTGGTGCTGGCGGCGCCAAGCCAAATATTAACGTGACCCCGTTGATCGACGTGCTGCTCGTGCTGCTCGTCATCTTCATGGTCATTACTCCGCTAAAGCCAAGCCGCTTTGAGGCCAAGGTGCCGGCAGAGCCTAAGAACCAGCCCGATGTGGCGGTGCAGGCGAATCCGTACACGCTTGTCGTTGCGATCAATAAGGACACCAAAGCGGTGACCTTGAATAACGAGCCTTACGGCAACGTTACAGATACGCAAGGTCTTATCGACAAGCTCAAAGAGGTCTTTAAGCAGCGTGCTGATGCGGGCGTTCTTAATGAAAATACGAACCAGGTGGAACGCACCTTGTTCGTTAAAGCACCAAAGAGCGTAAGATACGGCGACGTGGTCCTAGTGATCGATGCGGTAAAGCAGGCTGGGGCTTCGCCTATCGGCCTGCAGATCGACGATCTGGCCAACTAAGAAAAATGTGGAACGGGGCGGCACCTTTCGGTTGCTGCGTCCATGCAGATCCGACCGAAGGAATCTGCCGGTCTTTGCAAAAAGGTCTTCGTCCCGGCTCTTATTAACTGGAGTGTAATAATGAGAATCTCTCGTTTAGGAGTTTTGGCAGTGGTCGTGGTGATGGTCTCACTCGGCTCCGGCTGCTCCTTTTACAATCGCGTAATGGCGCGTAAGAACCTCGTGGACGGTGCCAAGGCTTACAAGGACCGCAAATTTCCCGAGGCCGAAGAGCGTTTCAGATATGCTGCGTCGCTGGATCCTGAGGGTGAAACCCTCGAGGGCCGCACCGCCCAGCTTTCTCTCGCCCGCACCCTCCATTCGGAATACATCGGCAACCGCTCTGACAAGGAAAAGGCTCAAGCGGCGATCGACGCTTATAAGGTCAGCCTTCCGCAGTATCTGAAAGATCTAAAGGAGACCGAGGCCGCATACAATGCGAATCCGGCCTCTGAGGATGCTCAGAAGATGTATTTCAATTCGCTGTCGTCCGTGAACTCGACCGCAAGTGCGATCGCGAGTCTGTATGACAACATTCAACAGCCGGAGAAGGCGCAGGCCTGGCTCGAACAGGTCGCAAAGGATCAATCGTATCCTCCGACCGCCCGTGCCCGTGCATTGAGCGCTCTCGCTGCGAAACAGAATACTTGCGCGAACGATATTGCGGATACGCCGAACACAAAGAAGACCGCAACGGTTGACGGCAAACAGGTCTACCAGTACGTCAAACCGGCGGATGCCGCTCAGTTCACAAAGCTTCAGCAGTGCACGACGGACGGTATGGCGCTCATCGATCAGGCGATGGCTCTCGAGCCTCAGTCGGTCAAGAACGCAGCTTCGCTCAAGCCGGACACGATGTCTGACGTCGATCTCGCTCTTACTTCGGAAGTTCTAAAGATCTTCCAGTCAGTGCGTTCCTACAAGGCGAGCTTGATCAATCAGCAGGTGCGTATCGCTGAGATGAACGGTGATAATGCCGGCCGCGATAAGCTGAAGGCCGAATACGAGACCGCCAAGACTGCATTGAACGATCTGGGCGATATGGTCCAGAAGATCGATGATGTTATTCAGGCTCGTGCTGCTGCCAAGGAGGCGGCTGAAGCTGCAAACGCGGCGAATGCCAACGGTACGGCGAACGCAAATAAATAGCGGACAGTTCGATTTTTTCTTCCAATTAGCAAGGTGCCCATTTACAATTAGATGGGCACTTTTTTCTGCACTTTGGCCGAAGCAGCGGCGGCGGCCGGGTAGTATCGTATGATCCGCGTCGAAGACGTTATCGAGACCGTTACCACGAATCGGCCAGACGCCGACGTCGATCTGATTCGGCGCGCATACCTTTTCTCCGCACTTCATCACAAAGGCCAGACGCGTGCTTCCGGCGAGCCATATCTCGTGCATCCGCTTGAAGTTGCACAGATCCTTGCCGAGATGCGTCTTGACGAGGTCAGCGTTTCGACCGGGCTGCTCCACGATGTCGTTGAAGACACGCTTGTCGATCTCGATACTATAAGGTCGTACTTCGGAGATGAGATCACCCATCTTGTTGACGGCCTTACAAAGATCGCCCACATAAGCAACCTGTCGAAGGAACGTCAACAGGCTGAAAATGTCCGCAAGATGGTGCTTGCGATGATCACGGACGTTCGTGTCGTGCTCATCAAGCTCGCGGATCGTCTTCACAATATGCGGACGATGGAGTTCCTAAAGCCCGAAAAGCGGGCGCGAATCTCACAGGAAACGCTCGATATTTACGCTCCGATCGCCCACCGGCTCGGAATGGGTAAAATGCGAAGCGAACTGGAGGATCTTTCGTTCAAGAACCTTCATCCCGACGAATATAAACGCCTTTCCGATATCGTCGAAGCCCGCCGTCCTGAACTCGAAGCTACGCTCGCCCGAATACAAGAGACCATCGAAACAAAGCTTCTCGAAAATGACGTTCCGTTCGTCTCGGTCGAGGGCCGCGTCAAGCGGCTTTATTCGCTCTGGAAGAAGCTTAAGAAGCAGAAGATTCACATCGAACAGGTGTATGACCTGATCGCGGCCCGCATCATCACGCCGAACGATCGAAAATACTGCTATCTTGCATTGAGCGTTGTGCACGACATTTGGACGCCGGTGCCGGAGCGTTTTAAGGATTGGATCGCGATCCCGCGGGATAACTTGTATAGATCGCTTCATACCTCGGTGATCAGCGGCAGCGGACAGGCCTTCGAGGTTCAGATCCGCACCGAAGAGATGCACCACATCGCCGAAGAAGGCGTCGCGGCGCACTGGAAGTATAAAGAAAGCTCGCTCGGTTCAAGCGAAGACGACGACAGCCTCGATCAATTGAGAAAGACCGTCGAAAAACTTCTCCTTCCGCTTGTCGAAACTACGGCGGACAACGAGAACTCTGAGGATTTTATCGAATCTCTGAAGCTCGACCTTTTTCCGAAGGATGTTTACGCATTCACACCGATGGGAAAGGTGATTCAGCTGCCGAGAGGATCGACGCCGATCGATTTTGCGTACGCCATTCACTCGGTCGTCGGCGACACTTGTACAGGTGCGAAGATCAACGGCCGAATTGTTCCTCTCCGCACTGAGATACAGAACGGCGACGTTATCGAGATCCTCACCACTCAGAACTCAAAACCTTCCCGAGACTGGCTCAATCACGTCATCACTTCCCGGGCGCGCAACCGGATCAGGCATTGGATATCAGAACAGCAAAGGCAGGAATCGGTCGATATCGGGCGAAAACTGCTTGAACGCGAGGCCGAACGCTTTCGAGTTTCTGCCAAGAAACTCGTCAATAATGAGGCCGAAATGAAGCGCATTGCGGGCGATTACGGCCTCAGCCGCCCGGACGATCTTCTTGCGTCGATCGGCTACGGGAAGACGCTGCCCCGTAACGTTCTATCGAAGTTCCTTGGTGCTGAAAAGTTCGAAGAACTCGATCCGGAAAAGAAGACGCCGACGCGCATTTCGGCGGGCGTCAAGGCCGTTAAGAAGTTCATTGGCTTGGGCGAAGACGCGATCAGCGTCAAGGGCGTGGAGAACCTGCTTGTAACGCGTGCCCGCTGCTGTAATCCGCTGCGAGGCGAGGACATTATCGGCTATATCTCGCTCGGCAAGGGCGTTGTCGTCCACAATAAGCGTTGCAAAAATGTGCGTCAACTGATGGTCAATCGTGATCGCATCGTTGACGTCGAATGGGCGAAAGATCGCGCCGGCGAGATCCAATCGGTTCAGTTGCTTGCAACTACAGAAAATCGTACCGGAATGCTTGCCGGCATCACGAATGCGATCGCGGAGATCAAGACCGGTATCCGCGATGCAAGAGCCAATGTTTCGAAAGAAGATATTGGCCTGATCGAAGTGACGGTCGAGGTGCACGACAAGAAGCACCTTGACAAGGTGATGAGTGCCGTTCGAAGCGTGCCGGGCGTTATCGCCGTCGAACGCACGAACATATAAAATCCTGCCCTGAAACTTTCCTTTTAACCCGAGTTTTGTTACTATTTCGCTTTTGCCCAAGACTGCAGTTTCGGGGCGATTAGGAGAATTATGATCGAGGTTGTTGCAACAGAGAAAGCACCAGGTGCGATCGGCCCGTATTCGCAGGCGATCAAGGCGAACGGAATGGTCTTTTGTTCGGGTCAGATCCCGATCGACCCGGCGACAGGGAATTTCGTGTCAGAAGATGTCGCTGAGCAGACCGAGCAGGTCTTGAAGAACCTTGGCGAGGTCCTTGCGGCGGCAGGTGCAAGCTTTCAGACCGTGGTCAAGACGTCTGTATTCCTTGCGGATATGAACGATTTTGCCGCGATGAACGAAGTTTACGGCCGGTATTTTGATTCAAATAAACCGGCAAGGGCAACCGTTCAGGCAGCCCGTCTGCCGCGGGATTGCCGCGTTGAGATCGACTGCATCGCGGTCGTTGAGTAGGGAATAAAGCAAACGCCCCCATTTTTTAATGAGGGCGTTTGGCAACCAAAAGCTTGGCCGTTCACTCAAATATGAATTACGCGGCCTTTACGATCTTTCCGGACTTGATGCAGCGTGTGCAAGCTTTGATACGTCCGGTGCCGCCGGCAGGCAGCGAGACGCGAACCGGTTGAAGATTCGGATTGAAACGACGACGAGTTTTATTGTTCGCGTGTGAAACGTTGTTACCAAATTGCGGACCTTTTCCGCATACATCGCAGCGTTGAGCCATAAGTTTAAAGCCTCCGTATTATTACGAGGAAGTATTGCAGAGTTTGTTAAAAACTCAAAAACAGATTTTATACCAGAAATAGACGGTAATAGTCAAGTTATGTTAATGACCGAAAGGTTGAAAGGAGCGAATCCCGTAGTGGAAAAATTTGGAAGGATCTTTTTGGTCGCGACTCTGTTCGCGGTCGCGTCTGTCGTTTTTACGGCGTGCGGTGGCGGAACGAGCAGTAATAGCTCGTCCGGCGGTATGGACCCGAATGAGACGGCAGCGACCGTGAACGGCAAGGCCATCAAGAATGAAGAAGTCGAACGCGTCTTCAAGATGCAGGCACAGGGCCAGGATGCACGTATGTCGCCGCTTGAGCTTGCGAACTCACGGCTTCAGGTCCTTTCCGGACTGATCGAGCAGGAAGTCCTGTTCCAGAAGGCCGAGAAGGAAGGCGTCGTCCCGACGGACGAGGAAGTTACGGCCGAGCTGAACAAGCAGAAGACCCAGAGCGGCAAATCCGCCGAGCAGCTTGAAAAAGAGATGAAGGACGCAGGTATGGACGATGCAACGGTCCGCCTTCAGCTCAAGAAGACGATCGCTATTCAGAAGCTCTTTGATAAGATCACCGGCAAGATTGAGCCGCCGAAAGACAGCGAGATCGAGAAGTTCTACGAAGGCAACAAAGAGGCCTTCGTTAAGAAGAAAGGCGTCAAACTCGCCGCTATCGTGATCGATCCGGCCAATAACGGAGAAGGCGATGTAACGGTCGATCAGGCTTCGGCGATGGCTCGTGGCGACGAGATCGTCAAACAGCTTCAGGCAGGTGCGGATTTCGCGAGTGTTGCTCGTGAAAAGAGCGAAGACCAGAGCCGTTTTCAGGGCGGCGATCTTGGATATGCTTCCGAGGATGATCTCCGTCAGACGTTCCCGGGCGACGTTGTGGAAGCTTTGATGAACCCGAAAACGGAGATCGGTAAGCTTTTCATTACACGGGCTCAAGGCAAATTCTTTATCTTGAAGCTGCAGGAACGCAGCGACCGGGACGAGGCTCTGACGCTTGAAAGCCCCGGCGTTCGTCAGCAGGTTACGGACGCTCTAATCAGTGCTAAGAAACAGCTTCTGCAGACGGCATATCAGACGATCGCGATGAGCGAAGCGAAGATCGACAATATGCTTGCTCGCAAGATCGTAGCGAACCCGAACGAACTGAGCGGTGCACGTCCGGCAGGCATTGCTGCACCGGCAAATGCAAATTCGAACGCCAACGCCAACGCCAACGCAGGAGCGGCCCCGGCGAATACGAACGCGAACACCGAAAAGGCAAATGCTGCGCCGACCGTGAATGCCAAGCCTGCGGCGAATGCTGCGAAACCGGCTGCGAACGCGGCAAAGAAATAGCCTTCTTTAAGCCGGCCTAAGAACTTAGGCCAAACTTCAAAAGAGGCTTCTTAGAACCGAAAGGTAGAGGCGAACCAAACAAGGTTTTCTTCTACCTTTCGCTTGTTATTGCTCAAGTGTTATTTCGTCTCTCAAACATCTCAAAATCTTTCGGCGGCAACGCGATCCTTCGGGATGTTTCATTCCAGGTGAATCCGGGCGAAAAGATCGGCCTTGTCGGAAGAAACGGTGCCGGAAAGACGACGTTGTTCAACCTTCTCACGGGCCGTGAAGCACCTGATACCGGCGAGATCGTGAGGATGCGCGGGCTGAACCTCGGCCTTCTCGAACAGCACGTGGATTTTGCGGGGAAGGAGACCGTGCATACTGCGGCACTTTCCGCGTTCGAGCACATTCACGATATCGAGAACGAGATGCGTGCCCTCGAGCGGCAGATGGAGATCGATCATTCAGAGCCGATCCTTGAGCGATATGCGGAACTCCAGACGGCATTCGAGCAGGCCGATGGATTTACTTACGCGGCCCGTGCCGAAGCGATCCTGCAAGGCGTCGGCTTTTCGAACGACCAATGGAATTTGGAGACGAGCACGCTTTCCGGCGGCCAGAAGAATCGGCTTGGGATGGCGAGGCTTTTGCTCTCGAACGCAGATGTTCTGCTCTTGGACGAACCGACGAACCATCTTGATGTCGATGCCGTCGAATGGCTCGAAGAATACCTGACAAACTACGCGACAGCGTATGTGATCATCAGCCACGACCGTTACTTTCTTGACCGGACGACCGACCGGATCATCGAGCTCGAAAATGGTCGTGCGGTCTCGTACAAGGGCAATTATTCGAAGTTTCTTGTCGAAAGGGAACTCCGCCGCGAACAGCAGCAGCGTGAGTATGAGAATCAGCGATCGATGATCGCCAAGACCGAGGAATTCATCCGACGAAACCTCGAAGGACAAAAGACAAAGCAGGCAAAGTCCCGCCGCAATATGCTCGAACGGCTTGACCGCATCGAGGCCGTGCGTTCGGAAAAGAGCGGCGGCAATTTCAAGCTGAAGAATGTCGAGCGTGCGGGAAACAATGTTCTTACGACCGAAGAGCTTTCGATCGGCTATGGCTCAAAGGTGCTTGCATCAGATCTGAACATCTCACTTCATCGCGGCGGTGCCCTTGGCATCATCGGGGGAAACGGCACGGGCAAGACCACGCTGCTGAAAACGCTGATCGGCGAGATCCGCGAACTCGACGGCAAACTTGCTTGGGGAACGAAGACGAATTTTGGTTACTACTCGCAGAACCTCGACGATCTGCACGAGGGAAACGACATCATCTCAGAACTTCGACGCGTCGCCCCTATGGCGGAGAACGTGGAGCTTCGTTCGTTCCTCGCACGATTTCTCTTCTTTGGCGAAGACGTTGAGAAGCGGGTTCGTGATCTTTCAGGCGGCGAAAAAGGCAGGCTTGCTCTCGCAAAACTGATCTATTCGCAGAAGAATGTCCTCATCCTCGACGAGCCGACAAATCACCTTGATATACCCGCACGCGAGGCTCTTGAGAGCGCACTCGACGAGTATCCGGGAACGATAATCACGGTCAGCCACGACCGGTATTTTTTGGATCGGATCGCGACACAAATGCTCTCGTTCGAATCCGACGGCAGCGTTCTCGAATACGCAGGGAACTATTCCGAATTTCACGACTGGAAGGCTGCGAGGCTTCGATCGCCTGAGTATGCGGCACCATCACATGATGTCAAAGCCGCCGCTGAGGAAACCAACAACACGGCTCCCGCATCAAAGCTCTCAAAGAATCAGATCCAAAAGATCGAGAATCGAATCAAAGATCTGGAAACTCGAGAGATCGTAAAGGCCGAAGACGATGTTGCCAAACTCCAAGCGGAGATGAGCGATGCAGCTGTGACGGCCGACCCCGAAAAGCTTCGCAAGCTTGCGGAAAGCCTCAGTTCGGCCGAACTCCGCGTAAAGGCTCTATACAGCGAGTGGGAAGATCTGCTCGAGCAGCTAAAATAATCTAATGCGACGAGCTACTCCCTTAATTCTCCTCTTGCTGTTTGTGGCCGCGGCCGTTCACTCTTTTGCCCAGACGCAGACGCAGACGGAGCGCGACAAGGCGGCGGAGTTCGCCGATGAGATCAAACGCACACCTTGCGATTCGACCAAACGCAAAGAGGCCGTGATCGCCCTCTTTGAGAGGATGGGCGCGCCGAAAAGTGCGATCAAGACGCAGGAGTTCGACCGAGGCGAGAATATTCTCATCACGAAGCAAGGCAAATCCACCGAGACGATATTCATCGGTGCTCATTATGACAAGGTTGATGATGGGTGCGGCGCGATCGATAACTGGACCGGCATTCTTATCCTTGCAAACATCTATCACTCGCTTGTGAATGTTCAGACGGAGAAGACCTATGTATTTGCCGCCTTCGACTCAGAAGAAAAAGGGTTGCTGGGATCGAAGTTCATGGCAAAGAAGGCGAAGGAAGAGAAGGATCTGAAGGTTTGTTCGATGGTGAACTTTGACAGCTTCGGATTTACGGCACCGCAGGCGCCGGGAAATATGGCCAACTCAAAAATGGTTCGTGCCGCCAAGGATCTCGCAAAAGAAGTTGACTTCGTGCTTTACAGTGATTCGATCGACAACGGAGATTCGGACTCCTCGGCATTCAACGATGTCGGAATCCCGGCGATAACGTTTGACGGGCTTAATGCCACCGGAGCAAAGTACTTGCACAATACCAACGACCGAGTTGAGGGCATTGACGCTGCCAGCCTCGTCTCCGGTTACTCGTTCGGAAATATGTTCATCGCAAAGCTCGACGAGCTCTCCTGCGACGCGTTCTATAAGAAGAAAAAGTCTTAGCCTATCGAAGAATTGGTCCCGGATCTCAATGCTGGTCACGCGCTAACGCAGGCGGTGCTGGATCCGAGTTACGCCGTTGCTGCGTGCAGGCTTCTGCAATGCGGAACCCAGTCGCTACCGCTCCCGGTTCTGACAAAGATCCGTCGGTATGACTAGGATTCCAGCCGATAGTTCGGGGCTTCTTTTGTGATTATCACGTCATGAACGTGTGACTCGCGAAGGCCTGCGGATGTGATCCGCACAAACTTGGCGTTGGTCTGGAGCTCCGCTATCGTGCGGCAGCCGGTGTAACCCATTCCGGAGCGCAGGCCGCCGACTAGCTGCGTTACCATTTCCGCGATCGTGCCTTTATATGGAACGCGTCCTTCAATGCCTTCCGGGATGTATTTTGAGTCGGAAGATGTCGCTTCCTGTGCGTAGCGGTCGCTTGAGCCCTTCTTCATTGCGCCGATCGAACCCATTCCGCGATAGGTCTTGAAATTTCTGCCTTGAAAAAGAATGATCTCGCCCGGAGCTTCTTCCGTTCCCGCAAAGAGCGAGCCTATCATCACGGAATCTGCACCGGCGGTGATCGCTTTGGCTACATCGCCGGAGAATTTCACACCGCCGTCGGCGATGATCGGTACTCCGGTATTCTCGGCCGCCTTTACGCATTCGTTGATCGCCGTGATCTGCGGAACGCCCGCACCTGTAACGACACGCGTCGTGCAGATCGAACCGGGACCGATGCCGACCTTTACGGCGTCCGCTCCGGCTCGTATAAGGCCCAAGGTGCCTTCGGCGGTGGCGACGTTGCCTGCGACGACCTCGACGCCGGGAAAGCGTGCCTTTACGGCCTTAACGGCCTCAAATACGCGTGAACTGTCGCCGTGGGCGGTATCAACGACGATCGCGTCAGCTCTAGCGTTGACCAAAGCCTCTGCCCGCTCCAAAAAGTCGCCTGTCGCACCGATCGCGGCGGCGCAGCGAAGGCGTCCGAGCGAGTCTTTCGCGGCGTGCGGGAAGTTGATGGCCTTTTGGATATCCTTGACCGTGATGAGGCCCTTTAGATGGCCGTCGTCATCGACGACAAGGAGTTTCTCGATTCGGTGTTTCTGCAGTGTTATCTTCGCTTCGTCGAGCGTCGTGCCGACCGGCACAGTTACAAGCGGCTGAGGCGTCATCACCTCAGAAACGGGAATGTCGAAACGTCCTTCGAAACGCAGGTCGCGGTTTGTGATAATGCCAACGAGCAGGCCATTTTCGTCCGTTACCGGCACGCCGCTGATCTTGTATCGACCCATGATCACCAGGGCCTCGGAGACAAGTGCATCTTTATTGATCGTAACGGGATCGACGATCATACCTGATTCACTGCGTTTTACCTTATCGACCTCTTCGGCCTGTTCTTCGATCGAAAGATTCTTGTGGATCACGCCGATGCCGCCTTGCTGAGCAAGAGCGATCGCAAGAGCGGCTTCCGTCACCGTATCCATCGCAGATGAGCAGAGCGGAATGTTCAGGTCGATATTTCGCGAGAACTTGGTACGAGTGTCCGTATCCGACGGGAGAATTTCGGAGTACGCGGGTATGAGGAGAACGTCGTCAAAGGTCAGGCCTTCGTTGATAGCTTCGATATCCATAAGCAATTATAAACAAAAATGCCCGTGAGAAAAACTCGCGGGCATCGTTCGGAAAATTCAATCCTTCGCACGGAGCATTAGCGCGTTTCGGCTCCTGCCGGTTTTTTTGTCGGTGCGGCTTCCGGTGGTTTTGTGCTTGTTGCCGGCCGTTTTGCCGGCGAAGCGGTCGTAGCCGGGGTCGAAGCAGTATTGGCCACTTTCGGCGTCGCAGGGGCAACACTCGGCTTGGGTATTGCGTTCGCTGCATCCGATCTAGGCGTTGCTGCAGTTGGCGTTACGGTTGACGGAGCAGTTGTCGCCGGTTGCGTAGTTGCGTTCTCGGTCGCGGCAGGTTCTGCCGGGACTTCACCGCTGATCGACGCATTTGCCCATATCGCAGGCAGCGTGCCCTTGTCTATCTGAAATTCAATTACACTGCGTTTTGGATTAGCAGGAGTTGTCGGCAAGGTAATGGGCTTTCCGTTGATAGAGAGTTTGACGACCTGCGCGAGCGAGCGTGAGTAGCTCAGCTTAAGGCTTTCCTTGGGCTCAAAGGTCTCGGTAGCACCTGCCGCGATAAGCTTGCTCTCACTTCTGCCTCCATCGAGCGATGCGGTAACAGAAACGGGGTCTGTCGTTGCTGAGAACTCGACCTTCAACGAAGCCATTTCCGGCACCGCCGGTTGAGGCGTTGCAGCCGGAACCGCCGGGTTCGCGTTCGTGTTCGCACTCGGCGACGTCGAATTCGCGACGGGTTCGGCCTCGCGATTCTTCAAATAGTTGAGGCCGAAAAGGACCGCGGCGGTGACGATCGCGAGTATTACGACGGCGGCGATAACCGTCGGGATCATCGATCCGCCCGCACGGTCATCGGTCAAAACCTCAGGTTTATATTGTTTTGATACAGGTTCTGCGGCCTCCGGACCACCATCTGCATTGATGATGCGGGCATAATCCGCGAGAGCAGACGCCTCATCGACGCCGACGTACTTCGCAAAGGATTTAATAAAACCCTTGTTGAAAATGCCGCCCGGAAGCGTGCGATAATCATCAACTTCGATCGCTTGAAGGTAATGCGGAGAAATTCGCGTAGCTTCGGCTACTTCGGTAATGGATATACCTCTTTCTTCGCGGGCGAGCCGCAATTTTTCGCCAAGTGATTGTGACATTTCAGACAATTGCGCCGATGGGGGATCAACCGTTCGTAAAATAAAAATTTTAAGCGGTCAGGCTTGCTATGTCAATTTGATAACCGCGCATCAACGCTTGAAGATACGGAATCTCTCGTGATAATTTTGGCTATCGAATCTTCGTGTTATAAAATCCAGCTAGCTTAATTTTAAGTGAGGTACAGTCAATGAGTTTAGAGGCACTCGGAATGGTCGAGACCAAGGGATTTGTCGGTGCTGTTGAGGCGGCCGATGCAATGGTCAAGGCTGCGAACGTCCAGCTGATCGGTAAAGAATATATCGGCGCCGGATACGTAACGATCTTCGTCCGCGGCGACGTCGGGGCGGTCAAGGCCGCAACTGATGCGGGTGCGGCCGCTGCACGCCGTGTCGGCGAGCTTATCAGCGTCCACGTCATCCCTCGGCCTCACTCTGAGGTCGAGCGTGTTCTGCCGAAAGGCGGTGCCGTCGGGTACAGCCCTGATGAGAAAGCCCTTCGCGGCGGCGGAAAATCTCTGACGTCGGGCGACTCGGGCTCGTCTGCGATCTCGACCGAAGGAAGCAAGAGCCGCTCGAAATAGCGTTCCTTTTTTGACCTAGTGCCCTTGTTTTCGTGTATTGGACACGCGAGGGCACCAATTCCGTGATTCTTTCCGTCTAGTTCGATGGCCGATAAAGACCTTCTCGCACAACAGGAAGCTCGTGATGCGGTTGACGCGGCATTTGCGGCGTTCTCTGCCTTGGCGTCTTTCGATCAGGCGAAGGTCGATTCAATTTGCGACGCGATGGCAAAGGCGGCGTTGGCGGACTGTGCGCGGCTCGGCCAAATGGCCCACGAGGAGACGGGATACGGCAAGCCGGAAGATAAATTCGAAAAGAATCGGTTCGCCGCCGAGGACGTCTGGAATTTTTTCAAGGGCCTCAAGACCGTGGGTGTCGTCAACGACAGCAAGAGTATTGTCGAGATCGTGAGTCCACGCGGAGTTGTAGCCGCGATCATTCCATCGACGAATCCCACGTCCACGGCGATCTTTAAGATCATCATTGCGATCAAGTCGCGGAACACGATCGTGCTGTCGCCGCATCCGGCCGCTGCGAAATGTATTGCGGAGACGACGCGAATAATGCGGGACGCAGGTATCAAGGCGGGGCTTCCTGCGGACGCGATCCGCTGCTTGACGGTTTCGACCATCGAGGGCACTGAAGCCTTGATGAAACACAAGCGGACGGCCGTTATACTCGCCACGGGCGGAACCGGACTCGTTCGCGCAGCGTATTCTTCGGGTAAGCCCGCGTTTGGAGTCGGGCCGGGCAACGTGCCGGTGTTTATTGAGCGTTCCGCAGACTCTGCGAAGGCAGTTGCGGACATATTGACAGGCACTTGCTTTGATAACGGTACGATCTGCGCAAGCGAACAGAGCGTCGTTGTAGATGCACCGATCGAGGCTGCCGTACGGGCAGAATTCACGCGTCAAGGCGGTCATTTTTTATCGCCCGCGGAGGCCGATGCGGTCGCGAAGGTCCTACTTACACCGCAGCGAACGTTGAATCCGGGAATCGTCGGAAAGCCGGCGGAATATATTGCAAAACTCGCGGGCGTCAGCGTGCCGGCGGGCACACGCTGCCTGCTTGCTGACTGTGGCGGAGTCGGACGCGATTTTCCGTGGTCGGTCGAGAAGCTTTCGCCGACGCTTGCGTTCTTTGTTGCGAATGGCGTCAAGGAAGGTGCTGCAAGATGCGAAGAGATACTGCGGTTCGGCGGAATGGGACACACCGCGGGAATGCACACCAAAGATCGTGAAATGGCGGTCGAATACGGCAAGCAAATGCCGGCCGCACGCGTTATCATCAATTCGCCAACTACGCATGGTGCGATCGGCTTTTCGACCGACCTTTCGCCCTCAATGACGCTCGGATGTGGGTCTTGGGGCGGCAACGTAACCTCGGACAACGTTTCGCCGCTGCACCTGATGGATGTGAAACGAGTCGCGTTTGAGACAAAGCCGATCAACTCCGCAACGCTCTCAGCGAAAGCTTCCTTGCAGGCCGCTCCGCCGGTTTCTCGTCCAAAGCCGCGACGCGAAGAGATCGCAAAGATCGTCGATACATTCTTAAGGAATCGGCCAGAGATCGCTGCTGCAGAAGAGTCGGCAAAGCCGCTTCCGACTCCTCCGCGTCCTTCAGAGGCTCCGGAAGCACCCGCAAAAGAGACGATAATTCATCATGTTTATGCGGAACCGGTCGTTGAGAAGGGGCCGCCGCAGCCGGTCGATTTCGTGAGCGAGGACGATGTTCGAAGAGCGGTCGCTCGCGGCGAGAAGATCTACATCAACAAGAAGACGATCTTGACGCCTTCCGCCCGTGATCTTGGCGAGGAGAAAGAGGTTTTTGCACGAGTTTAGATAGATGGAAGCTGTTGCCGAAAAACCGGTCTGTGCAGGATGCGGGGCAGAGGTCCGCGAAGGTACGCGCTTTTGCTACGCATGCGGGAAGCCCGTCAACGGCGTTCCTATTGAGGTGCCGTCCGAGTCGATTCCTGCTCCCGCCAAGAGCAAGCCGACGATCGCAAAGGCGGACCTTGAGGCGGCTTTTCAGAAGGCTGAGGACGAGGCCGCGGCGGAAACAGAATCTATCGAGACAAAGAGCAGCCGTGTTCGTGCTGCGCGTGAACGTCAGGCATCGAGGGTTGCCAAGCGAAAGGCCGTTCGGTCGGAATGGGCGGAACCCGCTGATGCTTCCGGATTCGGGTTGATGATCTTCGCCGCCGCTATATTCATCATCACCGCGATCATTGTTGTTTATCTGGAGGTCTTTAAATAGATGATCGCCGCGACAGTGATCGTGTTTGGCAGTATTTTTGCGGTTATGGGCATTTTTGCCCTTGTCCTTATTTTCCGAAAGAAGAGAAGCAGCTGATCTTTGGAGATACTTATGCAGGCTTTAGGAATGGTCGAATGTTTTGGCTTGGTCGCGATGATCGAGGCTGCGGATGCAATGGTCAAGGCCGCAAATGTAACGCTTGTCGGGTATGAGAAGATCGATGCGGGGCTTGTGACGGCGATCGTGCGAGGCGAGGTCGGTGCTGTCAAGGCAGCGGTAGATGCCGGTGCTGCGGCGGCAAGAAAGGTCGGGCAGGTAACGGCAACTCACGTCATCCCTCGCCCGCACGAGAATGTTGACGACGGAATTCCAGTTCTCGTTACGGGCGAAACCACGCGTAAGAAGATCTCGGGCTCCGTTCCTGAGCAATAACCCTCCTACTCTAGTTTTTCGGCAGATTGGTAGTATTTGACGGTTTTGCAAGGCTCGGCGGACCGTTCTCATTGTCCGCAGTTCGGCCAGCACGCGTAACGGGAATACGCTTTTGGCCGTTCGGGCCGTCTGCAACGACCACCTTTATCGACCTGAACTTGCCATCCTTCCTGTCATTCGTCGGGATATAGCCAATAGAATACTGCGTTCTGAGTTCGCCTGAGATCTGCTTGGCAATGTCAGGTAGTTCGCTCACGTCCGCCGGGAAATAGGTTTTACCGCCGCTTTCATCCGCAATTCGCTGCAGAAACGCTTTGGCCTTCTCCTGGGGGCTTTTTCGGATAATGCCGCCTTCTTTACTCAGGTCGCCCAAAAAGCCCACAACATAGATCTGAACCTCGGATTCCCGCAAAAGGTCTGTCAACTGCTTCTCGTTGTAGTAGCTGTCTCGGTCCTCACCATCGGTCACGAGGACGATGGCACGTCGTCGGCGATCTTCCATCTTCTTCGATTCTTGATATTTGTCGACATTCTCGACGGCGAGATATACCGCGTCAATTATCGCCGTCTGGCCGCCTTCGATAAAAAGGTTGTCGAGCGAGTCCTGAAGATCTGCTTTATTGGTAGTGAAAGGCTGCTCGATCGTGATCTTATCGCGCCCGATGAACCGGACGATCTCGGTCTCGTCCTCCGGCTTGTTCTTGTCGATGAGTATTTTTCCGGCCTCGATGACCTTATCGAGTTGAGCGCGCATCGAGCCTGAGTTATCAAGCACCAATGCATAGTTGGTCGGAACCTCCGACCGCGAAAAGAAGTCGATGGTTTGCGGTACACCGTCCTCAAAGATCTTAAAGTCCTTTTCGGGGACGTCGTTTATCGTTCGATTGTTGCGGTCAACGACTCGGACATTGAGGTTAACGAGTTCCGCCTCGACCCTGATGATATCGTCGTCGGGGTTCGGAGTTGGTGTCGGTGTCGCCGTCGCCGTCGCCGTCGCCGTCGCGGTAACGACCGGCGCAGGTGTCGGCGTCGGAGTTGAAGCGCGAAGCTCGCGATCCGGCCCAGCGGCATCAGCCGACTTTGAGATAACAGCAAATATACCAACGGCCGCAACGAGTGCGGCCACGAGAACTGTAGCTTTCAAGGCTTTCATCAAAGGGTCTTCACTCAACTATCGGTAATCCGAGGCCGGCGAAGCATAGTAGCCATCGCGAGCCCGGACAGTTAGACGCGGCAAACCTCGCGGGCGTTTGACCTTAACTTTGACCTTACGCCATTTGCCGTTCGGAACAAAATCTTTCGGCGTGTAGCCGATCGAATATTGATGACGAAGCTCGAGCGCGATACGCTCGAATATCTCATCCATTTCGACATCTGATTCGGGGTAGAAGGACTTGCCGCCGGTCACGCCGCTGATCTCGTCGAGAAATGCCTGCCCTTGCAAACCGACCTCGCTCGCAGCGTCGTTGCGTCCCTGTATCCCGATCGAGTAAGCGACAACGTCTGATTCCTTGAGCAAACGGCGAACTTCGCCGAAGTTATAACGCGAGGCATTGTCCTGGCCGTCGCTTATAATCAGCACGGCCTTCTTCTGATGAGAGCCGCGCATCACCTTCTCGACGCCGAGATAGACCGCGTCATAAAGAGCAGTGTCCTTCTTTGGTTCGACAAGCGTCAACTTTCTCAGGACAGCTTCGCCGTCCCGGGAACGATCGAGCAGTAACTGGGCCTTATTATTGAATGCGATCAGGAAATATTCATCCATCGGATGGCTCGTCGCAATAAAGCGGGAGAGGGCATGCCGTGCTTTATTGATCTTCTCGCCGTTCATTGAACCGGAAACATCGAAGATGATCGCCAGCGACACCGGTGCATCGCTATCGCTGAAGAAGGTTATTTCCTGCTTCTCATCGTTGTCATAGACCGTGAACGCATCCTTCTTTAGTCCCGAGATATACCGGTCATAGAGGTCAGTTACGGTTGCGGTTACCGTAACGAGATCGGTCTTTACCTTAATGGTTCCATTATCCGGAGGCGTTGGACGCGGCGTAGGGGATTGTGCCATGCCGGCGGCCGCTGAGAAGGCGACCGCAAAGAGAGAGGCAAGCAGAATCGAAAAACGAGGATGCTCGATGCCCAAAAGTTTACGCATACATACTCGAAAGGGACAGTTCTATTGTAGTGATTCGCGAAAATCTGTTCAATGTAAATTGTGAGATGCCGATATCCGCTTTAAGGTTGTTTGGCGTCCCGAATAAGATAACGGCGTGGGGACGGAACATTCCTGCTCTCTGAACGTGTTATAATTCGCCATTTAGCGTCTCAAGGCTAACGTCTGAATGCCCTTGGACGAAAAGTCCCGATTATGCCTGAATTCATTTGCCGCCTGGGAACTCCATCCGGCGAAGTCGTAACAAAGATGGTCGAAGCGGTCGGTGCTTCGGAAGCCAAACTTCGGCTGGAGGCCGACGGTTTTCGGGTTTTCGCCGTTTCCTCTGCGGAGAACGGGCTTTCGTCTGTTCTCGGACTCGGCGGTTCGGGCAAGCATACAAAGGTCAGGCAGGCGGACTTCCTGCTTTTTAATCAACAGTTTTCAGCCCTTTTGAGGGCCGGCATTCCCGTGCTTCAGGCGATCGAACTTCTTAAGACACGTTCGGCGTCGGCGAGCCTTCGAACAGTACTCGCAGATGTCGAAGACCGCATCAAGAATGGTGAGCCGCTTTCACTAGCTTTTGAAGAACAGGGGATCTTCCCGAAGATCTATACTGCGTCGATCCTTTCCGGCGAAAAAAGCGGTGCTCTGGATGACGTACTTGCCCGTTTTGTTACGTATTTAAGGCGAAGCGTAGCGATCACCCGGAAGCTGCGTGGCGCGTTGGCATATCCGGCATTCCTCCTGCTTGCGGCAACGATCATGGTGGCGTTCCTGACGCTGTACATCGTTCCGCGAATGTCGGATCTGTTTCGGAATTTGAATCAAAATCGCGAACTTCCGGTCCTGACAAGAGCCGTTGTTTACATTTCGGGCGGGATCGTCGCAAATGTTTGGTGGATCTTGCCGCTTGCCGTCATCGTCGTTCTCGGGCTTGTGTTTTGGTTTCGAACGCAAAATGGCAGGCTCCTTTTGCACAAGGCTGTGCTTCGCTTGCCGGTCGCAGGCCAGCTTGTCCGAAATATGGCCACGGCGCAGCTGTCGCGTTCGCTCTCGACGCTGCTTTCGGGCGGTATCACCGTGCCGGAATCCTGGGATATTTCGTCACAGGCGTTGAACAACCTCGAGCTCCGACGCAAGAGCCAGTCCGTGCTCCCGCTTATTCGCGAGGGCCGAGGCTTTACGGAGGCACTCGAAACCGCGAATTGGATACCGTCGCTTGGACTAGATATGATCGGTATCGGCGAACGTTCGGGCAGTTTGCGTGAGATGCTGGACGAGGTCGCGGCTTTTTATGACGCCGAGGCTGAAGTTCGGCTCGAACAGCTTACGACGCTGCTTGAACCGCTCATCCTGCTGTTTATGGCGGCCGTCGTTGTTGTTATTCTTCTTGCGATCTACTTGCCGATCATACAAATGATCTCGGCCGGGCCGTTCGGCGGCAGGCATTAAGCATCAAAGAGTTTTTATGAACGTCGAAAGCACAAATCCATCGAACGTCTCGTCGCCGAAGATCGAGCTCTCGGATTTTCTTGAGAATGAACCGCCTGAGGTGATCGAGGCAAAGCAGCGTGCGAAGCGATATCGAATGCCGTACATCGACCTTTTGCCGCCCGATGCACCTTCGCCGGTGGATCAGGAAGAACTTGCGAAGATCCCCGTCGAGCTGATGCTTAGAAACCAGTTCGTGCCGATTCGCCGCGAAGGGAATTCGATGCACGTCGCGATGGCGAATCCGACAGACCTCGAACGTCTCGACGAGCTCGAAAATGTTCTAAATGTCCGCATCATTCCGCACGTTGCGACCGCGGGTGCAATCGACGTCGTTCTCCGAAAAGGCGATGCGACGCAGCGTGTTATGCAGGAGGCTGCTTCGGGCTTTCGCATTTCGCTTGTCAAAGAGACGGAACAGGGTGAAGAGGTCCTTGACCTTGATCGGCTTGCGACTGACAGCGATATGTCGCCGATCATCAAGCTCGTCGATACGATCGTCTATAACGCGATGGAATCGAGAGCGTCGGATATTCATATCGAAGCGGGCGATCGCGATGTTCGGGTCAAATTCCGCATCGACGGCGCGTTGTATGCGAAGGTCGATCCGATCGACATCGCTTATCATCAAACGCTCATTTCGCGCATCAAGGTGATGTCCGAGCTCGACATCGCCGAACGCAGGATTCCGCAGGATGGACGTTTTCGCGTGCGTTACAAAGGCCGAACGGTGGATTTTCGTGTTTCGATACTGCCGTCAGCATTTGGCGAGAATTGTGTCATCCGTATCCTTGATAAAGAGCAGATCTCGGAGGAATTTAAGAACCTCAGCCTCGACGTCGTTGGATTTGACGAAGAGGACCTTCGGCGTTTTCGCATATACATTAAAGAGCCTTACGGGATGGTGCTCGTAACGGGGCCGACCGGTTCGGGTAAGACGACCACGCTCTACGGTGCGTTGAACGAGATACGAGCAGAGGAAGACAAGATCATCACGATCGAAGATCCGGTCGAATATCAGCTGCAGGGAATTATGCAGATTCCCGTGAACGAGAAGAAGGGACTGACGTTTGCCCGCGGCCTTCGCTCGATCCTTCGTCACGATCCTGACAAGATCATGGTCGGCGAAATTCGTGACGAAGAAACGGCGCAGATCGCCATCCAGTCTGCGTTGACCGGCCACCTTGTTTTTACGACGGTACACGCGAACAACGTGATCGACGTGATAGGCCGATTCCTGAATATGGGTGTCGAGCCTTACAACTTCGTATCGTCGCTCAACTGTGTGCTTGCACAGCGGCTCGTTCGTCTGTTGTGTCCGACGTGCAAACGGCCTTACACGCCTTCGATCGAAGAACTTGCTGATTCGGCTCTAAAACCTTCAGATGTCGAGGGGCACACATTCTATCGAAATGTTGGCTGTGACGCGTGCAATCACACGGGCTATCGTGGACGCTCCGCTATCCACGAATTGCTCGATATGTCGGATAGAATTCGCGAGATGATCATCGAACGCCGTCCGGGTTCGGAGATTCGCCGTCAAGCCGAACAGGAAGGCCTTTCGTCGCTGCGTGAGTCTGCCGTTAAGAAGGTCTTTGCGGGCTTGACGACGCTGCACGAGATCAACCGCGTAACTTTCGTTGAGGAACTTAAGTAGCTCAGCCAGCGAGCAGCTGTGAATATAGTGTTGGATCGACGTTGCCGCCGCTAACGATGACTCCGACCCGTTTATCGCGGAACTGCTCCGGATACTGCAAGACCGCACCGAGCGAAAGTGCGCCGGTTGGCTCGCATTTTAGGTTAGCGTGTTCGAAATAGAGCTTTAGGCCGTCGACGATCTTTTCTTCCGATACTTCCAGGATCGAGCTGACGCCGCGTTGAATGACGGGAAACGTGAGGTTGCCGACCGAGAGCGTTCTCGTTCCGTCCGCGACGGTCTGCGGTTCGAGCTCGTTCGGGATAATGTGCCCGGCCTTGAGAGAACGGGCCGCGTCATTGGCCATCAACGGTTCGGCACCGATGATCTCGATCGGTCTATTTGCTCGTTCGAACGCTTCGATCGTCCCCGAGATCAAGCCGCCGCCACCGATCGGAACAACGATGGCATCTAGCCCGAGATCTATCAACTCGTCACCAAGCGATGAATTTCCTTCAATGACAAGACGATCATCAAATGCACTTGCCATGTAAGCGTCAGGCCGTTCTTCGCGGAGCTGTTCAAGACGCTCGACACGACTGACCTCGTTGACGTTGATAAGGTCGGCTTCGGCTCCGAAACTGCGCACCGCATCAACCTTCACCTTCGACGAATTGTGCGGCATTATCACCGTGCATTTCCGATCCAGGAGCTTGCAGGCGTAGGCTAATGCCTGACCGAAGTTCCCAGAAGAGACGCCGACAAACTCGCTTTCAGGGCGATTCAGCACGACGTTGTAGGCGGCGCGAAACTTAAAGCTGCCGGTGTGCTGAAAGGTTTCACTGATAACAACAAGATCAAGGCTGAGGAGTGTCCGCAGCTTTTCGGGTCGTATGATCGTTGTCGGACGGATCGCTTCTCGAAGGGGCTTCATTTGTAAAGAATCCGACAGACTCGATAGACTCGTCAAGGACGATGGCCGCAGGAAACAAACTTAGTTTGCCAAAAGGCTTTGTGCGAAACATCAGATCGCTCAGCCGCGAGGCAGGGAAGCGATGGCTTGAAGAACTACCGCAGCTTATCGTTAGTCTTGAGACACGCTTCGCGATCAGCGTTGGCTTGCCATTTCAGAATATCAACTTCAATTTCGTCGCGCCTGCCGAAACTATCGACGGCCGCAAGGCCGTACTGAAAATCGCACCGCCGTCTAACGACGCCGAGATCCATTCGGAGGCAAGGTACGTTCGAACGCTTGATGGGAACGGCGTCGTCAAACTGCTTGCTGAACGCGCTGAGGATAGAGCTCTTCTTATCGAACGAGCGGTGCCGGGCAAGATGCTCACGGATCTCTATACCGACGATCCGCTCGGCGCGGTCGATGTCGCGGTTGAACTGCTCGATACGATCCGTATGCCTGTCCCAGAAAACCTTGGTGCTGCCGTGCTGCTTGACGATTGGTTCGCAAATCTAGAACGCGCGAAGGGAAGCGAGTTTCCGCGCCGCTATGTTGATCGTACCCGTGAGATCTACTCTCGCCTGGGCGGCGCGAAGAGCTATTTGCACGGTGATTTCCATCTTGAGAACATCGTTTCCTCCTGCGACGACTTTGTGCTGATCGATCCAAAGGGACTGATCGGCCATATTGGCTTTGAGATCGCCGTCTTCCTGAACAACTTTCGCTGGTGGCTCGACGAAGATGCCGATCTGCCGCGTTTGCTTGATGCTGCGGTTAAGAAATTCTCCGTCGCGACCGGCATTTCCGAGAGCGAACTTCGTGAATGGGCCTATGCACATGTGGTCTTAACTTCATGGTGGATCTTTGATGAAATGCACGAGACTTATGAGAACGAAGTAGCCCAATCCGACATTTGGGTCATATAATTGACAATGTATGACACAAGCACATTTTGGGATGATCGGCCTCGGCACGATGGGCCGGAACTTTTTGTTGAACGTTGCAGAGCACGGCATCGCTGGCGTTGGATACGACCTAGATGCCGGAAAGCGCGAGCTCTTGCTGAAAGAAGGTGCCGGTATGCCGGTCGATGTCGGCAGCGACCTTCCCGAATTTCTCTCAAAACTTGAATCACCTCGAAACATAATGCTCCTTGTGCCCGCGGGCAAGATCGTCGATGCGGTCATAAACGACCTGGTGCCGCATCTTGACCCGGCAGATCTCATCATCGACGGCGGAAACTCTCATTTTACTGATACGGATCGCCGTATCGCGGAGCTTTCTGAAAAGAAGATCGGGTTTATGGGCGTCGGTGTAAGCGGCGGCGAAGAAGGCGCACGGCACGGTGCCAGCATTATGCCCGGCGGCACGAAAGAAGACTACGACCGCGTTGACGATATCCTGAAGGCGGTCGCGGCAAAGGTCGATGGCGAACCGTGCGTAGCGTATATGGGGAAAGGCTCGGCCGGCCATTTCGTCAAAATGGTGCACAACGGCATCGAATACGGCCTGATGCAGATCATTGGCGAGACGTACGATTATTTGAGGCGCGTTAAGGGCAAGTCGGCGGGCGAGATCTCCGAGATCTTTGCAGAATGGAACACGACCGAGCTCAATTCATTTCTTGTCGAGATCACCGCCATCGTTCTCAAGAAAGTTGACGCCGAGACCGGTAGATTCCTGGTCGATGAGGTGCTCGATGAGGCCGGCCAAAAGGGAACCGGCAAATGGACCTCGCAGGCTGCACTCGATCTCGGCGTCCCGATCCCGACGATCGATTCTGCCGTCTCGATGAGGCAGATCTCAGCGATCCGCACTGTTCGAGACGCGGTTGGCGGAGCTTTCGGAAAGGACCTCACCGACCGAGGCGATGCGGTCGCAACGGCCGATCTGCAAAAGGCCCTTACGGCAGCGTTCATCATTACCTACGCGCAAGGAATGTCGCTGCTCCAGGCGGCATCTGCCGAATTCGGCTACGGGCTTGATCTATCCGAGATCGCAAAGATCTGGCGAGGCGGCTGCATCATTCGTTCGGCGATGCTCGAAGAGATGCGAAAGGCATTCGGCGGGGCGTCGAACCTTGAAAACCTAATGATCGACGCTCAATTTGCCGAGGCACTTAAGGCACACACGCCGAATCTACGCAAGATGATCACGGCTTGTACGCGGCACGGCATCCCCGCCCTCTGTCTGAGTTCTGCATTGAACTATTTCGATGCGTTCCGTGCCGAAATGCTCCCCGCAAACCTGATACAAGCACAGCGAGACTTCTTCGGGGCACACACGTACAAGCGAATCGACAAAGAAGGAACGTTTCACTCGCCGGATTGGGATAAGTAAGCGAGAGCAGCCTGTGTGTCGGGTTTTTTCGGATCGAAAAGAATCGCTGGTTCGGATGGCTAGATGATCTCCCAGGCGGAGTCGGTTTCGAGGAGTTTGGTCATCAGCTGAGCGTGGACGGAGTGGCCGCTCTTTTCGGCAGTAATGCGGCCTTGGATCGGCATTCCGACAAGAGCCGCGTCGCCGATGATATCGAGGATCTTGTGCCGCACGAATTCGTCCGCGAAGCGCAATGGCGTTTCGTTCAACATTCCTTCCTTTGTTAGGACGATCGCGTTGTCGAGAGAACCGCCAAGGGCGAGATTTGCCTTGCGGAGCATATCGATCTCTTCGGCAAACCCGAACGTGCGGGCCGACGCGATCTCACGTCCGAATGAGCCATTTTTCATCACAAAACGGTACTTCTGACGCTTGATGAAAGGGTGCGGGAAATCGATGATGCAGTCGATCTCGAAATTGTCCGACGGCTCGATCGACATCTTGCGGCCGTTGTGATCGACCGTTACCTTTTCCTTAACAACAAGGGTTCGGCGTGGCGAGTCCTGCTCGGTGGTTCCGGCCTTTTCAATGAGGTCGATAAAATTCTCGCTTGAGCCGTCAAGTATCGGTACCTCGATGCTGTCGAGCTCGATAAAGCAGTTGTCGATCCAGCTTCCGCGCAAGGCCGAGAGTAGATGCTCACACGTCGAGAGCACGACGCCTCGTCTCATAAGAGTCGTCGCGTAGGAGCAATGCGAGATGAATTCGACCGACGCCGGTATCTCGAAATTATCAAGATCGGTCCGCACAAAGACATAGCCCGTGTTCTCGGGAGCCGGTTTCAAAGACAAATTGACCTGAACACCGGTGTGGAGGCCGATGCCGCTCGTTGAGATCGAACTTGCAAGTGTCGTCTGGTTCGCCATCTATCTCGTCCTTAGCAAAACGTATGCCGAGCCAAAACTCCGCAAATTTACGGGTTTTGTGCTGCGCAAGGAGCGAAACTGTGGGATTCGTGCCACATTTCGTGGCGGAATTTACTAATAACGGCGAACCAATTACAATCTAGAGAAAGTTATGGCGATTGCAACCGCTGGCCAAAAGGCCGCGAAAACGACTAAGGTAAAGATCGAAAATACGGCGACCTTTCCGCTTCCAAAGGACTATGAGGCATCGATCCACAAGGCTCTTGATTTTCTTCCCGTTGAGCAGACTCGCGGGATCGAACGGATCAAGCTCGTAGATTTTATTAACGATCCGAGATTGAAGAATATGGACGTTCCGGTCAAGGGCGACCTTCCGGGACTTTATCACCCGCGTGTGCAGAATTCTGCCCCGTGGTTCGAGATCTCTATGGGTGCTTTGCTCCAACCGACGGAAGGGCGAGCGAAGCGTTTTATGGCAAAGAGCGGCTTCAAGGGCAATGTTGCGGGGCTGATCTTTTCGCTCGTCGGACAGCATTATTATCTGACCCTTAGGCATTCGGTGAAAAAGACCGGGCTCGAACCGCAGATACGTCAATACGCGGAGAAGAACCTTCGTGCGTGGACCGAGAAGCAGTCAGAGGGAAGCTGGCGTGCGAAGATATTCAAACCTTTCCGCCCGATGCTCGAACGTTGGGCGAAGTGGCTCAATAAGAAGGCGGCTGAATCGAAAAAATAGCCGTTAGTGATCAGTTGTGAGTGATGAGTGATGAATGAAAGAGAGTATTCTCGGGACAAAGTCGTTTGATTTCGCGTTTCGGATACTGAACCTGTACAAGTACCTGCAAGACGAACACCGTGAATATGTGATATCTAAACAGGTTCTTCGATCGGGAACCTCGATCGGAGCGAATATTGAGGAAGCAAAGCACGGCCAATCGATGGCTGACTTTGTACACAAGCTGTCAATCGCTCAAAAGGAAGCAGCAGAGACGAATTACTGGCTGAAGCTATTAGCAAGAGGAGAGTATCTTAACGAAAAGCTTGCAGAATCGATGTTAGCGGATTGCGAAGAGTTGCAGAAAATACTGACAGCATCGATCAAAACATCGAAAGTTAAGTTGAATAAGGATCGTGGCGACATAGGCAATTAATCACTCATCATTTGTAGCTCACAATTATTATGGCTTACTGGCTGGTCAAACAAGAACCGACGGCATATTCCTGGGACGATCTCGTCAAAGATGGCGCGACCGATTGGACGGGCGTCCGAAATTATACGGCACGCAATCATCTCAACGAAATGAAGAAGGGCGACAAGGTCTTCTTCTATCATTCAGTAGTCGGCAAAGAAGTTGTCGGGATCGCGCAGGTTTCTCGGGAGGCATTTCCTGATCCGACCGACGAAAAATGGATCGCGGTCGAGATCAAACCTTTGAAGGCGCTGAAAAAGCCGGTCGGTCTTGATCAGATCAAAGCGAATAAGGCTCTCACGAACATTTATCTTGTAAAGCAGCCGCGGTTTTCTGTTATGCCGCTTACGAAGGACGAGTTCGAAGAGATCCTTAGCATGTCAAAATAGAACACAAAATGCTCGAAGAAGCCGTTCGCCATTACAACGAACTCCTGAACGATGAAGCTGTCGCGGCCGATTCGCTTGCTATGCTCACCGCCGAGCTTGAGGCTGCGAAGCTCATTTTCGGCGGCCGTCCGCTTTCGCCGTATCTGCGGCCGCACTTTGTTATTCGTGAGGATTGGGAACGCGTCGTGCGGGCCTGCGAAACCGTCTTCGGCGCTTTGCAGAAGGTCAAAGAAGCTGCGATCAAAGACGACGCACTGCTTGATGAATTGGGCGTTACGGCTATCGAACGCGAACTCATTGCGATAGATCCCGGCTACGCTCACGTTTCGCCGACAGCGAGGCTCGATTCTTTTCTGGTCGGCGACACGTATTCGTACGTCGAGCTTAATGGAGAGAGCCCGGCGGGCATCGCGTTCGCAGATTCTGCTTCGAAGATCTTTCAAAAGCTTCCGGTGATGAAGCGGTTCGCTGAGCGTTACGATCTAACGCCGATGGAAGGCTCGTCGAAGCTTCTCGCGACGCTCGTCGAATGCTACGAAGAATTTATCGGAAAGAAGATCACTGCAAAACCAAAGATCGCTATTGTGGACCTTCGCGATCTGCCGACGATCAAGGAATTTGAGTTGTTTCGGGACTTTTTTGAGGCGAACGGCTATCCTTCGCTGATCTGCTCGCCAGACGAGCTTGAGTTCGACGGCAAACGCCTTTCGGCCCGGGGCCGCGAGATCGACATCGTGTATAAACGGCTTCTAGTCAACGAATATCTGCCGATAATCGAGAGCGAACCGATACTGCTTGAAGCATGCCGAGCGAAGGCCGTCTGCATGGTCAACAGCTTTCGCGGAAAGTTGGTCCACAAAAAGGCGATCTTTGCAGTGTTGACAAACGAGCGTTACGAACACTTGTTCGACGCGGATGAACTGGCCGTTATAAGGGCGCACGTTCCTTGGACCCGAAGATTCCGCGATGAAGAAACTCGCTACGCTGATGCGGACATCAGTTTGGTGCAGTGGACCCGTGAGAATTCCCATAAGCTTGTGCTCAAGCCGAACGATGACTACGGCGGTCACGGAATCTACATTGGTTGGAATTCGACCGCGGAAGAATGGAATTCGGCCATCGAGACGGCCCTTTCGGACGGGGACTATCTTGTCCAGGAACGTGTGAAGACGGCCAAGGAAAACTTTCCGATGGTAATGGCCGATGGCGGTTGGCAAATGGCCGAGCAGCTTGTCGATCTCGATCCGCTGCTTTTTATGGGCAAGGTCGGTTCCGCATTCACAAGGCTGGCCTCCAACGAACTCGCAAACGTTACGGCCGGCGGCGGAATGGTGCCGACATTTATTATTTCTAAGAAATAGGAATACTAATTCTGCAAAACCGGAGATCAATTATTATGACAAACGCTTCCACGACACTTCGAGTCAGCCTTTTGCTCTTTATTGCAATCGCTGTTTTTGCGGCCAGTGGTTTGGCACAAGGGAAACGGGTCTTTAGCATCGTTGACTCTCCGACCGCCCGTGCGGCCGATTCGAGAACGTCGGTCGCGTCGGTTCGCGAGGCTGAAATAGCAGTTGATGCCGCCGCTTTTCACGGCGGTCAGCAGGAAAGGCTCATACTGCCACTATTTGACGGCAAGACCTTTGACGCAAAGCGGCTTGCGTACGAAGGCGGCGAGATCTTTGCTCTCGACAACTTCACTTGGCGTGGCAGGCTGCGAAGCGGTGGGTTTGTAGGCGATGTCGTTTTGACGTTCAATAAGGGATCTGTTTCGGGGCTGATCTACTCGCCGGATGCCGTTTACGAGATTGCTCCAAAGGGCGACAAGAATATTCTCATCGAGTTGGATCAATCGCTCTTTCCACCGTGTGCCGGTGAGATAGAAGGCGAAAAGGCAATGTCGCAGAGCGTTACCGTTCCGGCCGGCCTGTATGATTCCGGCGACAGGATCGATGTATTCGTTCTTTATACCGCTGCAGTGAGAACTTCCGCCGGCGGAGATACCCAGGCACAGACGATCGCTCAGCAGGCGATCGCGGCGACGAATACGGCATACATCAACAGCAAGATCCGCCAAAGAGTGCGGCTCGTGGGTGCCGAACTTACTGCCCTAAATGAGACAGGCACTTTCGGCACAGAATTGAGCAATTTGCGTTCGGATGCATCGGCAAACAGTCGGCGCGATCAACTGAAGGCCGATCTCGTCGATATGCTTACAAATTCGACTGCGGCATGCGGGATCGGATACTTGATGGGATCGCTCCCCGGCAACGCGAGCAACGGGTTTACCGTGACGGCCCGGACCTGCGCGGTCGGAAACCTGAGTTTCGCTCACGAACTTGGGCACAATATGGGCAGCCAGCACAATCCCGAGAACGGCAGCGGGCCAACTTTCCCATACGCCTTCGGCCATTATGTGAACGGCAGTTTCCGGACAGTAATGTCGTACGCCGATCCCTGCACGTCCGGATGTACTCGTGTTGCACACTTTTCGAATCCCGTGATCAACTACAACGGCCTAGCGACCGGGGTCGACAACGCCCGCGATAACGCCCGTTCGATCAACAATACGGCCGATTCGATCGCGAATTACCGTTACAGCGGCTCGAGTATCGAGCTCACGAGCTTCAACAACGGAGAATGGTTGCCGCGACGGATCCTTCGGACGGTCAGTTGGGTCTCGACCAACGTTTCGGGCAACGTTAGGATCGATGTCTCCCGTGATGATGGGATGACGTGGCGAACGGTTGTCGCGAGTACGCCGAATGACGGTGTCGAGGCGATCTCGCTCAACGGCCCTGCAACCCGGCACGGAAGGATCCGTGTTGTCAGTCTCAACGATACGTCGGTCAGCGATTCGAGCATTATTAACATTTCGATCAGGTAACGAAAATTCTCCAACTCTCTAATGACAGATATCGCCTCAAATTCACGCCTGCGTACTCTCACCGAAGAGTTTGTCGAGCTCGAAGCAAAGCTAAAACTTGGCGGCGGTGCCGAGAAGGCCGCAAAGATCCACAAGCAGGGGAAATTGACCGCTCGTGAGCGTATCGATCTGCTGCTCGACAAAGATTCTCACTCTCAGGAGATCGGACTGCTTGTGGCCTTTGACGAGTACGACGGAAAGGCACCGGCGGCCGCGGTCGTGACCGTGTTGGGGAAGGTCGAAGGCAGGGAATGCGTGATCGTTGCAAATGATGCGACGATCAAGGCCGGTGCGTGGTATCCCGAAACGATCAAGAAGATACTGCGCGCGCAGGAGATCGCGATGCGCAACCGCGTCCCGATCATCTATCTTGTCGATTCCGCAGGCGTGAATCTTCCGTTCCAAGGCGGCGTCTTTCCCGGGCAGTATGGAGCCGCACGCATCTTCTACTACAACTCGATAATGCGGCGATATCTGCGCGTTCCGCAGATCTCGGCAGTGATGGGGATGTGTGTTGCGGGCGGAGCGTATCTGCCGGCATTGAGCGATGTCATCCTGATGGTCGAAGGCACGTCCTTTATGGGCCTCGGCGGTGCGAATCTTGTAAAAGGTGCGACTGGTCAGACGATCGATAACGAGACTCTCGGCGGT
The DNA here is from genome assembly GCA_019694355.1 of Pyrinomonadaceae bacterium. Taxonomy (GTDB): domain Bacteria; phylum Acidobacteriota; class Blastocatellia; order Pyrinomonadales; family Pyrinomonadaceae; genus OLB17. The sequence goes on from JAIBCB010000001.1 coordinate 519,611, forward strand.
GCGATGACGCATAACGCTCTCTCCGGCGTTGCACACTATCGGACAAAGACGGATGAAGAATGTATCGAGAAGATACGCTCTCTTGTTCGCGATCTTCCAAAAAGCGAGCCGTCGCGAGTTTCGATCGCAGAGGCAGTATCGCCGTCCGCATCGCCGGAAAGAATGTACGAGATCCTGCCGGAGGATCATCGTGCACCTTACGATATGCATTCGCTGCTCGACACGTTCCTTGACGCCGGCGGCTTGGAAGAATTCCAGGCGGACTTTGCGAAGGAGATGATCTGCGGCAATGCACGCCTTGGCGGCATTCCCGTTGGTGTGATCGCAAATTCACGCGGGATGTCAAAGGGCAAGCCTGGTGCCCCGCCGCGTTTTGGCGGCATCATTTATACAGAGTCGGCGGAAAAGACCGCGTACTTTATCGAGAATTGTGACCGACATTCGACTCCGCTGCTTTTTGTGCAGGATGTGTCTGGCTTTATGGTCGGCGGAGCGGCCGAACACAGCGGGATCATTCGGGCCGGTGCCCGTTTTGTCGAGGCGATGTCGTGTGCAAAGGTGCCGAAGCTCGTGCTGACGATCAATCATGCGAGCGGTGCAGGCTATTACGCGATGGCCGGACAGGGCTTTGACCCCGATTTTATCTTTTCGCTGCCGACCGGCCGAATGGGCGTAATGGAGGGCGACTCTGCGGTCCAAGCGATGTTCGGCACACAACTCGAAAAGCTAAAGGCCGCGGGCGAGTCGCCATCCGCAGAGTTCGAGGCCGAGATGGACGCCGTTCGGGCGACATACGACCGCGAACTTGACGCAAAACACGCTGCGGCACGCGGCCTTCTTGATGCGATCGTCACGCCTGAGAACGTTAGAAACTCGCTGATCCTTGCTCTCCAAACGTGCCTGAACACATCGTCGCCGCATATCGGGCCTTTCGTCCTGCCTCAGATCTAACGCAAGCCCGGCCAGAAGTCAGGCTAACCACATTGGCGGCTCGACGGTCGGGCTTGCCCCTTAGCAGTACGGTCGGGGTTCTTGGGCCATAGATCCCCAAGTGTTGTGAAAAACGCAACCGAGCCCGACCGATGCGCGTGCATCGACCCTTGTGGAGGCGGCTTGCCGCCGACAAAACCTCGATCTTTGTCCCGTCCCATCGTGAAGGGAAAAAGTGGGACAAAGTGGGACAAGAATCGGCGTTTTGGCTGCCTGCGGTTACAATTTCTGTCATTTTTGTCAAAGATCAGATGTGCAACGTATGTATGCACCGTCTCTACGAGTGTATCATACGTGTCAAGCCCTATTTGTGAAAGTCTCTCGCGAATTACCCCGGTCTTTAGACCGGGGAGATTTGTTCTAGCTTAGCCACGCCGTTCACGGCGTCGGTGAATTTTGTTTTGGGCTTGCCCTTTGGCAGTGCGGTCAGGCTTGCCTGACCGTAAATATCGACTATCAGAGATCGGAGGCGGCCCTGCCGCCGACAGATCGTTTGTCGCCCGCTCTCGCGGGCTCCATTTCTATTTTGGCGGCTCGACGGGTCGGGCAAGCCCGACCGCACTGCGATGCGGCAAGCCGCAAGAAAATGAACCCCGACCGCACTGCTTTGCGGCAAGCCGCGGTTTTCAGCGAATTCTGGCTAAAATCAGTCGGCGTCTTCGGTGTTATCAAAGATCGAGGGCTGCTTAGATGCGTGATGGCTTGGAAGTTGTTCTAGCTTAGCCACGCCGTTTACGGCGTGGTCAGGATCGCGAAAAATACCAGACGGCGTTCACGCCGTTCTATTCAGAGTTAAAAGCCCGTGAACGGGCTAAAACAAATTTCCCGACGCATACCACGCCATAAATGGCGTGGCTAAGCTAAAACAAAGAATCATCTTTTACTTTCGATCAGCTTAATCGAACGCCCGACCGCACTGCTTTGCACGGCATTAAGCGAGAAAAATCTTCCCAAACCTGCGGCCGGATGGTTATAATGTAGAACGATGCCGCTCCGCGGCCGACGCGCTTCAACCCCTCGATCTCGAAACGACAATGAAAAACTCTCTACTCAAAGCAGCATTCGTCTGCGCGGCATTTCTCTTCTGCGTTCTTTCGGCCAACGCCCAGACGTCAACGACTGAATCCGCCAAGCCTTCGGAGCATACATCGACCGCGTCGAAAGGCGGCAACGCAGTGTTGAATGGAGCCGGAAAAGTGGCCGCCGTAGTGGTCAAGTCGGCTGCAAAAGGCACTTGGGCCGTAACGAAATTCACCGCGAAGAACGTCGCGAAGCCGATCCTGTTCAAGTTGGCACCAAAGGCGGGCAAACTTGCTTTGAAGGGCACGGGCCTTGCGGCAAAGCATCTCCTTCCATATGCAGCGAAGCTTGCCGTGCTTTGAAGCGGCCGCTTAAAAGCCCGTGAACGGGCTAAAACAAATTTCCCGACGTGTACCACGCCATGAATGGCGTGGCTAAGCTAAAACAAAGAATCATCTTTTACTTTCGATCAGCTTAATCGAACGCCCGACCGCACTGCGATGCGGCAAGCCGCAAGAACATGAACCCCGACCGCACTGCGATGCGGCAAGCCGCTATTTTCTGTCCAGCTCCTCACAAACCCCAATGTTTACGTGCATTTTAGCGAAACTCTCGAGGTTGCCTCGATGTTTACGGATTGGACGTGAGAAATTTGTAGTCTTTGATCGCTGCGTTGATCACACCATACGAAGATTCTCGCCCATAGATCGCAGCGATCTGACATCGGTTGGCATCTCCGGGAATGGCTTTGTAAGTGAGGAAATAATGTCGAAATCGCTCGACAATTCCCGGCGGCAGTTGCGACATATCGTCGTATTGCCCAAAAACTTTGTCACCTTTCAGAACTGCGATGATCTTGTCGTCGGCCTCGCCATTGTCGATCAGGCAAAGCCCGCCGATCGGGATCGCTTTTAGAATAATGTCGCCGCGAGGTATGTGGTGCTCGGAAAGCACGAGAATATCGAGCGGATCGCCATCACCTTTTGCAACTTCGATCGAAGAACGTGAACGGGCAAGCTCCGCGACTTCGTTACCGCAGTAAGTTCGCGGCACAAAGCCGTAATTAGCCGGCACAACATTCGAATATTGCTGAGGACGGTCGATCTTAAGATACCCGGAAGGTTTATCGATCTCGTACTTCACCGTGTCGGACGGTACGATCTCGATGAACGCCGTAAGTTCATTCGGAGCATCGTCGCCGATCTCTATTCCGTGCCATGGGTGGGCCTTGTCGCTTCGAAAATTCAACATACCTAGGAATTTATCATAGAGAGCCCCACGCGGCGGTTCGATGCGCATAATATCTTTGCCATTTGTTGTGGTTTAATATTCCCAGATGTCTGAAAGTGTGTTGATAGAAAGGTCAGACGGGGTCGTAGTCGTTCGATTTGCGCAGCCAGAAAGGAAGAACCCATTGTCTCGGTCCGTCATCGAATTGCTGCACACGCTGGCGGATGAGCTCGCGACCGATACAGGCGTTCAGAAGGTGATATTCACCGGCACAGGCGATGCTTTTGCGAGCGGAGCAGACCTAAATGAGATCTCAAGCATTACCGGGAGCCTCGCCGCCGAATTTGCCGAGCTCGGGCAAGGTATGATGAACAAACTCGACGCCCTTCCACAGATCGTGATCGCTGCTGTCAACGGACATTGTTTTGGCGGTGCTCTTGACCTCGCACTTTCTTGTGATAGGCGGATCGCCGCCCCGCATAGTCGATTTGCACACCCAGGTGCTTCACTTGGGATCATCACCGGTTGGGGCGGTACACAGCGTTTGCCTCGTTTGATCGGCGAGGCACGCGCACTCGAGATGTTCTTTTCTGCAGAGCCGATCTCCGCAGATCGTGCCTTTGCCATCGGCCTCGTAGATGTTGTTTCTGATGATCCGCTGGGATCTGCGTTACGCTTCGGTTAGCGTATATGAAACTGCGGCACATTATTATGATCGTTCTCGTCGCCGTGCTTGTGCTGCACACGGGCTATTACTACCCGCTTCTGCCGGCCTCGATGGCATCACATTTTAACGGTGCCGGAGAGCCCGATTCGTGGATGCAGAAGGATGTCTTTCTTGTGCTTGAAGGCATACTCGGTTGTGTCCTTCTGCTTGAGTTCCTTGCGCTCCCGTGGTTGGTCGAGCGGATGCCGGACAGATTGATAAATTTGCCAAATAAGGCCTATTGGCTCTCGCCGGAGCATCGTTCACGAGCGTTCGCAATATTCAGGACCTACTTCCAGTGGTTCGCCATCGCTCTTTTGACGCTGCTTATCTTCGTCAGTCACCTTGTCTTTCTTGCCAATATCACAAGAACGGATCTGGACAAGAAGATCTGGCTATTTCTTGCAGGGTACTTTGTGTTTGTCGTTATTTGGTTAGTAAAATTTATATTGGCCTTTAAGAGGAAATAATGAAAGTTCAACTCGTAAAACTCGCTCATGCACGTTCCGGCGACAAAGGTGACACAGCCAACGTCGGCCTCATCGCCCTCGACCCGAAAGACTATCCGCTGCTCGTCCGTGAAGTTACCGCGGAACGCGTCAAGGAATTCTTCGGCGACATGGTCAAAGGCGATGTCGAACGCTTCGAACTGCCGAACTTGAACGCACTCAACTTCCTTCTGCACGGTTCACTTGGCGGCGGCGGCACGCTCTCGCTCATGACCGACGCCCAAGGCAAGACATTCTCAACAGCCCTGCTTCGGATGTATATCGACGTTTGATAGGTTTACCAATTCACAATTAGCCGATTCACAATTGACAATGGAAGAGAATCCGATCGTCACCAAATCGTTCGCGTTTGCGCTTCGTACTATCAAACTCAGTCGCTATCTCGCCGACGAACACAAAGAATTTACCTTGGGCCGGGAACTGCTGACTGCTGGCACGAACATTGGTAGACACATAAAAGAAGCCCTCGGTGGCGAATCTCGCGAGGCGTTTCCTACATATATGGCAAAGGCTTTGCGGCGCGCCGACGAGACCGAATACTGGCTGCAACTCATCCATTTTGCCGGATACATTAACGACAAGGAGTTCGATTCAGTCAAAGCAGACCGGAAAGAGATAGCTAAGATATTGACCAAGATCGTGAAAACGTCGAAAGCCACATTGTAAATTGTAAATTGAATTATTGTTAATTGGAGAGATATGTCCGAAGTTCTAGTTACAGACAGCGATAGTGTCCGAATCCTGACGCTTAATCGGCCGGAGAAACGCAACGCGTTGAATGATGAGTTGGTCGGGGCGTTGAAAGACGCGCTGCGGGAAGCGGACGCGGACGAGAGCGTAAAGTGTATTGTCATTCGCGGGGCCGGGAAGGATTTTTGTTCGGGAGCCGATCTTTCGGCATTGCAGAAGATAGCTAAAGCGTCGCATGAAGAGAATCTTGAAGACGCGCGGTCACTTGGTGAGCTTTACAAACTTATTCGTGCGGTGAGGCAGCCGGTCATCGCGGCGGTCAATGGACGTGCTCTTGCCGGTGGATGCGGGCTTGCGATGGCCTGTGATCTGATCGTAGCGGAGCGAGGAGCAAAGTTTGGTTTTCCCGAGGTCAAGATCGGGTTCGTGCCGGCGATGGTCGCGGCGATCGTACGTCGAAGTTTGTCCGAGCGTCTTGCGTTCTCGATGCTGACGCTTGGTGAAATGGTCACCGCCGAGGAACTTCACAATGCCGGCATCGTCCACGCCGTCGCTGACGAAGCGGATTTCGAAACCGCCCTTGCCGCCGTAACCGACCGATACGCATCTTTGAGTACCTCCGCAGTCCAGATGACCAAACGACTTCTCTACGACATCGACAGTTTAGATTTCGCATCGGCTATTGAACACGGTGCGAAAGTCAATGCCGACGCCCGCATGACGGAGGATTGTAAGAAGGGAATCGCGAGGTTTTTGGAGAAGTAGTTCGTGTGCGCGGCTTTTGATATGGCAAAAGTGAGTTTCCTACTTCTTGTACTGATTTTCTTCCCTGGCTGTAACTCTGTTGGTTTGACACCGAGCGAAAGAAATTCTCTTCCCAAAGTGCCGACGCCGGCACCAACTCCGTCAGATCGAATACCAGACGTGTCTGACGACGTGCTAATTCCATGGAAACAGACAATCGGTTCCATAGATTATCGCTGGAATGGGAAGGATCTCTTCGTGCGTATAAACAAAGGTTACGAAATTGGACTTTTCTCGAAAGCAGCTCGGAAATACAGAAGGTCTTTCGATAGATCGGGGCGTAAATGTGTCTTAGACAGCTTCTTCACCCCGGTCGCCGTCGCGGAAAACATTCTGAGTTATGAGCATGAAAGCGGTTACGGCGGCCCCGGATGCGGAGTTTCGGATGGGGAATGGCGATACGCTACTGTTGACGTCTTTGACTCAACAAGCTTTCTTGATCTCCGGAGTTTTTTTAGCGAAGACGAAATACTTCATGCTTTCCTTGCGAATTCGCAAATATCTTCTTATATACAAAAATCTATCGGTAACAAGAAATTGACTGCGGTTCCCGCCAGTCTAAAAGAGCTCAGTGCGTATCTGACCCGTTTCGATTACGAAATCTTCAATGGATATTCGTATTTTGAAGGGGACTACTTGGAACGGTTTGCATTTCATCACATAGAGGGCGACATGATAAGTATCCGGATATCCGCTACTTCGACTTCTACTGCAGGCCGGGCGATTCACGAATACGTTGAAATCCTCCTGCCGATTCCTGAGCGACTCCGTGAAGCGTTGGAAAAGGCCGACGCGTCGGACGCTGGCTTTCTAATGAAGGACGCCGACGTCAAAGTTGGAACCAAAGCCGCCATGATTGAGCTAACGTTTTAGCTCCTCGACCGCACAGGGAAAGGATTTTCGTTTCGACGGCGAGGCCTATCTATTCTGGGCTTTAACCTTGTCATAGCATTTACCGCAAGTTAGCGCAATCTCTGCAAATGCTTCCGACTTCTCATTCCAATCACCGCTAGTGCCGCCTTCCTTCAGCCTTACTTCTTCGCAAGCATCGCACCAAGCATCACCACGTGGTTCGGAAGCAAAGTAAAACCCTGCCCGATCGCCGCTCTGCAATGACTCTGCCAAATGGGAACAGACAAATGTTTCGTCTTGTTTGCCGTGCTGTTCGCAATCTATCGTGTCCATCAGAAATATCTACGCCTCGACGATGCTGACGTTGGTGCGAATCAGTGATTTCGGAATTAGTGCAGGAAAATACGCCATTATTTCTTCGACCTTTGGGCGGCCGCCGGCAAAGCCTGTGACTCCGGGCGGGCCTGTGAGGATGAGCGGGGCGATCTCTTTTGTGAAGCGAGTGACAGAGGCGCGGTCGTGGCCACGCACGGCCACTCTTAGTTGGACCTCGGGGTAATCTTGCGCACCCTCCCTACCGGTCGGGTTTCCGCCCTCAAGGTTCGACGTTGCGAGGTGGCCGTGTGTCGCGCTGACGCCGACGAACTCGGTTAGGATCACGTCGAATTCGAGGCCAAGGTTCTCGAGGCGTTGGCGAAGTATCTTATCGGCGGCCTGTGCTTTTTCGAGGGCGTCGGGCCACGAATAGACGAGTGTTCCTACGGACTTCCAACCGTCAGAATAGGCGATCGAGACCTTGTAGAAATCGGTCTTTGGGTTGCCCTTAATACCAAAGACCTTTACGCGATTCTCGCCTGCATCTTCGAGATGAATGGACGAGAAATCGGCAACGACATCCGGCGTGATATAAGCCTTCGGGTCGCCCATTTCGTAAAGAAGCTGTTCGGTGACGGACTGCACGTTGACGCGGCCGCCGGTGCCGTCGTGTTTGGTTACGATGAAGGTACCGTCCGCTTTCGCCTCGATGATCGGAAAGCCGATGTTTGCCAAATCGGGAATATTCTGCCAGTCGTATTGGCAGTTGCCGCCGGATGATTGAGCTCCGCATTCGATGATGTGGCCTGCGATCGTGCCGGCAGAGACGCGGTCCCAATCGTCGAATTTCCAGCCAAATTCGTGCATCAGAGGTGCAAGCGTCAGGCCAGTATCGGTCAAACGTCCGCCCACGATGATATTCGCACCGCGGCCGAGTGCTTCGACGAGTGCTTCGGCACCAAGATAGATGTTCGCGGACTGGACCTTATCGCGGATCGCACTCAGTGGTGTGCCGTCGTCCATTGAATTGATCTCGACGCCGTCGGCGATCCATTTGTCGAGCTGGCTGAGGACGTCGTCTCCGGTGATAACGCCGATCTTGACCTTGCCCGAAAGCCCGAGTTCAACCGCAGCTTCGCGTATCTTTTCGGCGCAGCCTGCTACGTTGACACCACCCGCGTTCGAGAGCACCTTGATATTCTTTTCGACGCAATCAGGAAGAATCTCGTGCATTAGCGACACGAAGTCCCGCGCATATCCGGCTTCGGGATCGCGAGCTCTTTGCTTCTGCAGGATCGACATCGTTACCTCTGCAAGATAATCGAGCATCAAGTAATCGATCGGGCCTTTGCGCACTTGATCGATCGGAGCGGTGAGAAGATCACCCCAAAACCCTTGGCCGCCTGCAACACGAACAACTTTTTCAGTCATAAGGTTTGATTATACCCAAAAGGCATCGTAAGCGCAGTTGAGGGCATTCAAACACATGATCTTGCATGAATGCCCTCAAAAGAAGATGTTGTTAGACAAGGGAGTTACATTTTTTTCTTCTTTTTGCCAACAACGACGTACTTGCCCGCTCGCCACACCTTTTTCGTGACCCATTTACCGCCGCGATAAACGCGGACCGTCACCCAGCGGCCGCCTTTATAAGACTTGACGGCACCTTTCTTGGTGTAATGTGCACCTTTCTTGGCGCCTTTTTTGGTAACGTGCGCGACCTTTTTGGCGGCAGGCACGATCTGTGCAGATGTCGAGGTCGGTGCGACAACAAAGAATCCAAGTACTGCTGCGATCGCGGCAATTAAAAAATATCGATTGAAAGTTTTCATAGATCGTTTCTCCAAAGGTCTTGCATAACAAGATGCTAATTTTTCCTAACGTTCTGGCGAATAAAGCCAACGATGTCTTCGGTCGAGGTGCCCGGAAGAAATACCTCGGCGACGCCCTGAGTTTTTAACGGAGCAATGTCGTCTTCGGGTACGATCCCGCCGACAAGGACAAGCGTGTCGTCCATTCCGTTCTCGTGGAGCAGATCGACGATCCGCGGACAAAGGGTCTTGTGAGCTCCGCTCAAGATAGAGATACCAACGGCATCAACGTCTTCCTGCAAAGCCGCAGAAGCTATCATCTCCGGTGTTTGTCGAAGCCCCGTGTAGATGACCTCCATACCGGCGTCACGCAAGGCACGAGCGATCACTTTTGCCCCACGGTCGTGGCCATCAAGGCCAGGCTTGGCCACCAGAACTCTTATTTTTCTTTCGTCCATCTCTTTTGGATTATACTAACGCACCAATACCGCGAGCAATCCACGCGGGTTTATAAACGGCTTCATCTCTGCCCAGGTAAACAGGAATTCACTATCCGGTTCGGCACCGAGAATGGCGTGTGGAAAGCCAAATTCATAGCGAAATGTTACCCCCTCGGTGTTGAGAGAAAAATTATCAAGGTTTGCTTCTTGAAAAACCTTAACGCCAAGAAGCTCTTTCTCGTCGAGATCTTTTAGATCTGGATCGGTCTTCCAGCGGGCGACTTCTTCTGCGATGGCCTTCTGCATACGCTTGTTGACCAACTCTGCCAGTTTTTCACTATCGATAAAGACGGATGACGGCCCGGCGACCGAACCGTTCCTGGAATCAAGCACAACATATCGGTCTGAGCCTGAAGGATAGGCGGCTGTGCCCTGGATGCTAAGCCCGACGCAGAGTATGTTGTGCTTATTGAATAGTACCTCGTAGCTCGCCTCTTCGAGCCACTGCATATCCGTCTGCTCCTCCTTGATCGTAAAATCAAAGAGCTTTTCGTAATTAAGGGCGTTCTCGATCTTTCGAGCGACAGAAGCAGATCTTCCGGTTACCTTCGGCCAGATGATCGTGAAGGACTTCTTGTATTGCGAGATCGGCTTGGGCCGCCGATAGATGACCTTTTTCGGAGCTATCCGAACTTGGGCAACGACAAAGCCGACCGCCAAAACACAAATAAAGACGACGCAAGATAAAACTTTCCTCATATTTGCTCGAAGTCTACTTTGTATCACCGGCCCTTTCAAGCGATGCGATGCTCAAGTTCGACCATTGGCACAGGGCTTCCGCGTCGCCGGGCTGCATTACGGCATCGCGGTGGACCCAGAGATATGCGGGGAGCGGCATATCTTTTGATCGCACTTGCTCGCAGATCTCAGCAAGCTTCTTCTGCTTCTTAGAGTGAGAATATGTGTTGAAGATGCTGAAATTTAGGTGCCGGCGGCCATCGTCGATGTGGTCCTTAACGTACCAAGCAGACGGCTGTATGTTTGCGTACCATGGGTAGATCGTCGTATTGGAATGACAATCGTTGCAGGATCTGCCCAGAATGATCTGAATATCCGGCGGCACTTCGACCGCCGCGTCAAGGATTTCCGCAGCATTCACGGTGGGATTGGTTTGGTCGATGCGAAAAAGCTGCAGGACGGCAAAAGCTGCGACAAGGACGATCAGACCGATCTTTAAAGCCTTCTTCATATGAAAATAACTCCCGCAAACGATGGAACCGCATTGCTGGAAGAATAAAAGAGGTTGTAGGAAATACGCAATCTCGCTAACATAGGTTCATAAGTGGAAGACCGATTGCGAATTGTTCATTATCCGGAACCTGTGTTGCTCTCCGTGGCAAAACCGGTCTCCGACCGCGAATTTGCCAACGGGCTTAAGGCATTTTCGGAAGAAATGTTCGCTGTAATGGCGGAGGCTGGTGGTGTCGGGCTTGCGGCCCCGCAGGTTGGCAGGTCAACGCGGCTCTTTGTGATGGACATTCCTGAGGGAGATGACACTCCCGCGATCCGAGCAGCACTCATCAATCCTGAGATCCTTCACGTTGAGGGCGAACAGACCGGTGATGAGGGGTGTCTATCGTTTCCCGGTATTTTTCAGCCGGTAAAACGCCAGATGCGTGTTGTTGCGAGAGCCCTGGATGCGGCCGGAAAAGAATTCGAGCTCGATGCCACGGGGTTGGCGGCCCGCTGCATACTCCACGAAACGGACCATTTAGACGGCATCGTCTTTCTCGATCGAATGTCGATACTCAAACGCGACCTGGCAAAGCGGAAGATCAAGCGTCTTCAAAAGAGGGGAGAATGGTAACAAACCTTGAAAATACAAAGTTTGCGGCAGAAGTCGGTTCTGTTCGCGAGTTGAACCTTTATCTAAGATCCGGTTGGACGCTTATACTTACATACGTGAAACAGAGCAGCGAAAAGCAGAATCCCCGGTTCGTCCTCGGTTGGCAAAAGGATGACGAACCGAAGGTCCCGGAACTGCTGGATGAGTGGGAGCTGAACGAAATGGATCGCCAACGATACATCTAATGCGGCTTGTGAGAAAATGAGCTGTTAATGGTAGAATAATAAGACTTACAGGGTATCTATATGCACACGAAACTTAGTTTGGACGAATTCAGAAACGAACCTTTTACGGATTTTTCAAAGCCTGAGAACAAAGAGGCGATGCTGGCCGCGCTCGAAAAGGTACATAGCGAGCTAGGCAAAGAGTATCCGATCCTTATCGATGGCGAGAAGATCTCGCTCGCGAGCAAGTTCGAGAGCCGAAGCCCTTCGAACAAGGAACAGGTCGTTGGTGTCTTTAGCGAAGGCGATTCTGACACTTCACTAGTGAATAAGGCCGTCGAGGCCGCTTCTGAAGCTTTTAAGACCTGGAAGAAAGTGCCGGCGGCCGAACGCGCGGAATATTTGTTCAAGGCGGCGGATATAATGCGCCAGCGAAAACACGAATTCTCGGCCTGGATGGTCTATGAGGTCTCGAAGACTTGGGCCGAGGCCGATGGCGATACTGCCGAGGCTATCGATTTCTGCGAGTTTTATGGCCGGGAGATGCTCCGTTGGGCGGAAGAACAGCCTACCACGCCTGTTGCTGGTGAAGACACCTCATTCGCGTATATTCCGCTTGGCGTCGGTGCGATCATACCGCCGTGGAATTTCCCGCTCGCGATCATGGCCGGAATGACAATGGCTGCCGTCGTTAGCGGGAACACCGTTGTGCTGAAACCGTCTTCGGATTCGCCAACTATCGCCGCGAAATTCATCGAAGTTTTGGAAGAGATCGGCCTTCCAAAGGGCGTCGTCAATTTTATCTCGGGAAGCGTTGAAACCGGTGAAGCGATGGTCAAGCATCCGAAGACTCGGTTCATCTCGTTCACAGGCTCGAAAGGTGTTGGCCTGCACATCAACGAAGAGGCGGCGAAAACGCGTGATGGGCAGATCTGGATCAAGCGTGTGGTTGCCGAAATGGGCGGCAAAGACGCGATCGTTGTTGCTGACGACGCGGATCTTGATTCTGCGGCAAGCGGCATCGTTTCGGCTGCGTTCGGGTTCCAGGGCCAGAAATGCTCGGCTTGCTCGCGTTTGATCGTTGACGAAAAGGTGCACGATGAACTGCTTGAAAAGGTCGCAAACCTAACGAAGGCGCTGACAGTCGGCGGTCCGGAGTCGGATTCAACGAATGTTGCCGCTGTCATCAACAAACGTTCCTTTGACAAGACTCTTGGGTACATTGAAAAAGGGGTTGCCGAGGGCGGTAGGATCGTCGCTGGCGGTAGAGGTGACGATTCAAAGGGCTACTTCATTGAACCGACCGTTATTGCCGATGTAAAGCCGGGTGCCACGATCGAGCAGGAAGAGATATTCGCTCCAGTTCTTGCGGTCATAAAGGCAAAGGATTACGATGACGCACTTGATATTGCGAATGGCACGGAATTTGGGCTCACCGGAGCCGTCTATTCGGCCTCAGAAGCGAGGCTTCAGCAAGCGCGTGAAGAGTTTCATGTCGGCAACCTTTACCTGAACCGCAAATGTACCGGAGCGCTCGTCGGAGCACATCCTTTCGGCGGCTTTAATATGAGCGGAACGGATTCAAAGGCCGGCGGGCGTGAATATTTGCTGATGTTCATGCAGGGTAAATCCATCGCGACAAAAGTTTAGGTTCATAGGCGCAGACAATTATGAAGAGAAATTCGTTGTTACTCCCCGCAATGCTAGTCATTTTGTGTGTTTTTGGCGGTACGGCTTTCAGCCAGAAGAGGCCCGTCAAAAAGCCGCAGGCTGCAAAGAAAGCTGCGATCTTCGCGGTCATCGACGATGGCGAAACGGTCTCCCCGATCGCACTCATTTCCAATGGGAAGCTTTCGGAACCGGTGAACGGCGGCGACGATCTCGCAAAGCTCACAGCCTTCGGAAAGTCGTATTACAAGCCGAAAACGTCCTATCGCTTGATCTTCGGCGGGGCTGACGCAGGTATCGTTAAGATCGCGTCTTTTGATCCGAAGGCCGAGTGTTCAAAAGACACCGCGAAAATTTCCGTGGAATCGAAAAAGGTAAAGCTCAATGGATTCGTGATGGCTCTTGCGACCAATGCAGCTTCCGCCTCGAAAGCCGCTGCGTTTCGACGGCGTCCGACAACTGCTGAAAAGACGGAAATTGAAAGCCTTGTCCGAGCTGAGTACGAAAAGAACAAGCTCACACCGAAGACTCTTCACTATCAGAACCTTACCGCGATCGATACAAATGGCGACGGCGTTGCTGAGCTTGTCGGGTCATATTGGATCGAAGTCGATAAGCAAACTCGTGCACTGCTCTTCTTCATCGCAGAAAAAGGGAAGTCGGGAAAATATGCTTTCGGTTATTCGGATTATCGGCGTGTCGGACAAGACGGCGTAATGAGCGGCGACATCCAAGACCTCGACAAAGGCGTCTATCACGAACTGCTCCTTGATTATTTTGATGTAGATGGCGACGGCAAGGCCGAGATATTCACATACACTCAGTCTTTTGAGGGTGCCGGGTTTGATGTTTATCATTCTGTTGGCGGGAAGTGGTCAAAGCTTTATTCGTTCTCCGATTATCGCTGTGCTTTCTAAGAATATTGCCGTTCTTGACCTAAATAAATAATTAGTAATTCTTAATTATTAATTAGACGGTATAAATCGACTCATTCCGATCTGTAACGGCATCCCGCACCGCTCGTGTGTTTGATTTTGTCCTCGAAGGCTCTTAAACTATTAGTTTGAGACGACTTCGAGGATATCCGCTATGACACACCAACTATTTGATTCGCGACAAACATTCAGAACCGGAAACGGCAACGACGGCACATTCTATTCTCTTCCGGCGCTTGAAAAAGCGGGATTGGGCACCGTTTCCCGACTGCCGATCTCGATCCGGATCGTTCTTGAATCTGTCTTAAGAAATTTTGACGGCGGCAAAAAGGTGAGCGAGCAGAGCATTCGCGACCTTGCGGCTTGGACGCCGAACGGTGAACGTGTCAGCGAGATCCCGTTCATTGTTGCGCGTGTTCTTTTGCAGGATTTTACCGGCGTCCCGCTGCTTGTTGACCTTGCCGCGATGCGTTCAGCGGTCGATCGGATGGGCGGCGATGTCAAGGTCGTTGAGCCGCTCGTCCCTGTGGACTTGGTGATCGATCATAGCGTTCAGGTTGACTTTGCCGGTTCGCAGATCGCTTACGAGCGGAATATGGAGGTCGAATTTAGCCGCAACGACCAACGATACCGCTTCCTGAAGTGGGGAACGCAGGCATTCAACGGTTTTGCCGTCATCCCGCCGGGCATTGGTATCGTCCATCAGGTCAACCTTGAATACCTTGCCAAAGGTGTGTTCGAGAAAGATGGGGTTTACTTTCCGGATTCGCTCGTGGGCACGGATTCTCACACAACGATGATCAACGGCCTTGGGATCGTTGCTTGGGGCGTCGGCGGAATTGAGGCTGAAGCGGGAATGCTTGGGCAGCCGGTCTATTTCCTGACTCCCGATGTCGTTGGCGTTCATATAACCGGTGAGCTTCCGACCGGGGCGACCGCGACGGACCTGGTGCTGCGAATCACGGAAATGCTCCGGAAAACGAATGTTGTCGGTAAGTTCGTAGAGTATTTCGGCGAAGGTGCCGCCGCATTGAATGCGACCGATCGTGCAACCATCGCCAATATGGCACCTGAATACGGTGCGACGATGGGTTTCTTCGGCGTTGATGAAAAGACGCTCGATTATATGCGGAACACGGGCCGAAGCGACGCTCAGATCGAAACGATCCGCAACTACTACACCGCACAGGAAATGTTCGGTATTCCGCGATCAGGTCAGATCGATTATTCGCAAGTTGTCGAACTTGATCTTGCAACGATCAAGCCGTCGGTCGCCGGACCAAAACGCCCGCAGGATCGGATCGAACTCGACCATCTTGACGATCGATTCAAGGAACTCTTTTCAATGCCGGTCGCTGATGGCGGATTTGGAAAGGACGTGGCCGCCCTCGATGCTCGTTTTCCTGTAACGATCGGGTCGGTCGAAATGGACTGCGTCGGCGGCGGTGGTGAGCAGAGTCAAAGGTCCGCACCGGAATCAGCTAACCGAAATACATCGACAAAGAATACAAGCGTCGCCACGGAACTTGAGATGATGAACAACCGCCCGACACCGAACTGCGTTGTTCAAGATGAAGCCCCGAACGGCAAGGTGTCGGTTGGAAGCGGCGACGTACTTATTGCAGCGATCACTTCGTGCACTAATACGTCGAACCCGGCCGTAATGCTCGCCGCCGGATTGTTAGCTAAGAAGGCTGTCGAAAAGGGCCTTCAGCCGCCGAAATATGTTAAGACGTCACTCGCTCCGGGGTCGCGCGTCGTCACCGAATATTTGGAGAAAACGGGCCTTCAACCGTACCTGGATCAACTCGGTTTTGAGCTTGTTGGTTATGGCTGTACGACCTGCATCGGAAACTCAGGTCCGCTCGATCCGGCCATCGAAGAGCAGGTCACGACAAACGATCTGATCGCTGCTTCCGTGCTTTCGGGCAACCGAAACTTCGAGGCTCGGGTCCATCAGAACATCAAGGCGAACTTCCTGATGTCTCCTCCCCTTGTCGTCGCGTTCGCCCTTGCGGGTACCGTCCTAAAGGATATGCAGGCCGAACCGCTTGGAAAGGACAAAGAAGGCAAGGACGTTTTTCTGCGAGATATCTGGCCATCGCTTAGTGAGGTGCGCGATCTGCTTTCGGCCGCGTACGATGCAGAGACATACAAGAAACTCTATTCAGAGTTCGCAGATCAAAACCCGCTTTGGAATGCGATAACGTCGAGCACGGGAGCGATCTACGAATGGGATCCGAATTCGACCTATATCCAGGAACCTCCGTATTTTGACAACTTTGGCAAACCGACCGCAGGCTTTACGGATCTTCGCGACGCTCGAGCACTTGCTGTCTTTGGCGATTCAGTGACGACGGACCATATTTCGCCTGCCGGTGCGATCAAGGCGAATTCGCCTGCGGGCGAGTATCTGCAGTCGCTCGGTGTTGAGCCGAAAGACTTCAATTCCTACGGATCGCGTCGCGGAAATGACCGCGTTATGCTTCGCGGCACGTTTGCCAATGTGCGGATCAAGAACACGATGGTCTCACCGGTCGAAGGCGGGTTTACCAAGCACTATCCCGATGGCGAACAGACGACGATCTACGACGCGGCAATGAGATACACGGCCGAAGGCGTACCGCTTGTCATCTTTGCGGGCAAGGAGTACGGCACGGGGAGCTCGCGTGATTGGGCTGCAAAGGGAACGATGCTGATGGGCGTAAAGGCCGTGATCGCTGAATCGTTTGAACGGATCCATCGCTCGAACCTTGTGGGAATGGGCGTTCTGCCGCTCCAGTTCAATGACGGACAGACGGCCGCTTCGCTTGGACTCGATGGTACCGAGACCTTCGATCTTTCGGGACTCGAGGGCGTGGAGATACACCCGCGGCAGGATGTGAAGCTTACCATCCGGCGCGCGAATGGCTCGGCGGTCGAAACGACCGTCCGCTTACGGATCGATACGCCGATCGAGATCGAATACTACAAGGCGGGCGGCATCTTGCCGTACGTGCTGGGTCACCTGACCAAGGACAAATAGACTCGTTTGGTCGTTTTGTCACCGACGTAGAATGGTGTTTCGCATTGCATTTTCGCGGGTTTCGGTTTAACTTATTGGGTAGCTTTGAGGTGGCTTTCGCTTCAAAGCTTTACGCAACGCGGAACCCCAACTCTCAATTCTGAAGGTGTCTTATGCGAAGGGTCCTTTTCTTTCCCCTCTTTTCCTTGATTTTCTCAATACCGCAGACTACGCTTGCCCAATCCGCGAGAACAGCTTTACCGCTTGCGCGGCCGCAGGTCGCTGTCGAACAGGCGAGGGCGTCGTTTTCGGCCACTTCTGACGGCACCGGCGTCCTCTTGAATTGGACACTCGGCAGCGATGCATCAGCGATCGGCTTTAATGTCTTTCGGGTGACACCGAACGGAGTTGAGCAGGTGAATGATGCCCTTATCGCGGGCCCGGCGCTCAAGAATGGCGTGCAGGATGCAGAGGGCTCTGCCTTTCAGTATTTTGACAAGAGCGGAGCACCGGGCGGCCTTTATTACTATGAGACGATCTTTATGAACGGCTCACGTATCAGGTCGCAGGCGGCCACCGCGATGTATGACGCAAGTCTAAGCGGAGAATTCGAGCGTGCCGCCGCGGCCTACCGCCTGACAAGAGCTGCGTCTCCATCTGATCTCTCTCGTTCGAACCTCGAACTGCCGAAAGAGCTTAGAGACGAAATGCTCTCGTCCGCTTCAAAACCGAACATCCGAATGCAGCGTCGGTTGTGCATTCTCGATGGAGCAAAGATCGGCGTCAAGAAAACCGGCTACTATCGCGTAACGGCCAACGAACTCTCGGACGTGGACTTCGACGTCAGCAGCGATCCTGCGACGTGGCAGCTTTTTGTTGACGGCAACGAGGTCGCGATGAATGTCGATCCGAATGGCCAGTTCATCGAATTCTTTGGACGCGGCATCGATACGGTGGAGACGAACACTCGTATTTACTATCTAACAAGCGGCCTTGCCCCGGGCAAGCGTTTTGCCCGTCGGTCGTTGCGTCCCCTTGGCGGGAACGTGACCGCGACACGGTACGATCAGACCTTCGAGAGCGTTGAGCGTAAGCAGTATGTCAATACTATCCTAAATGGAGATGCCGAGAATTGGTGGGGCCGGATGGTGTTGGATACGCCTGTTACGTATCCGTTCACGCTGTCGGGTGTCGATCCAAATATTGGTAACGTCCCAATACGCATCTCTCTTCAAGGCTTTACGCTGCAAGCTCATTCGATAACGCTCAAACTCAACGGAACACCTCTAGGCACGGCCGTCGGAATGGGACAGGCTCCGCTTGTGTTCAATGGTTCGATCCCTGCATCACTGCTCGTCGAGGGAACGAACACCCTCGAAATGAACGGCAGCAGTGCGACAGATATTTCGTTTTTTGATGGTATAAAGATCAGCTATCCGCGAAACTATCTGGCGGCGAACGGGAAGACGGAGTTTTATACGCAGAACTATAAACGCTCGACGGTCAAGGGCTTTCCGACGAGCTCTATAAGGCTTTTTGATGTTACGAACGAGGCAAACGTCGCGGAATATAGCAACCTGAACGTTGCGGCGGGCGACAACGGTTTTGACCTTCGACTTCCGGCCGCTCGTGGACGAGTTCTTTACGCGATCGATTCGGCCTCTGTCGAAACACCGTATTCCCTCTCCGCGAATCTTCCCAACGATCTTCGGAACACGACAAATGCGGCTGATCTTGTGATCATCTACTATCGTCCATACGAACAGCAGGCTCAGGCTTGGGCCGCGTTCAGGCAATCGCAGGGAATTGCCGTAAAGCTGGTCGATGCTGACGATATTTACGATGAATTCTCTTACGGCCTCAAGAATTGGGAGGCGATAAATAGTTTCTTCCGCTTTGTTAAGCAAAATTGGGCGACGCCTCCGAACTATGCCTTGATCCTCGGCGGAGCGAGCGAGAATCCAAAGGATTACGATCTTTCGCCTGATGACCAAGGCTATAACAACGATATTCCGACCCGGATGGTCAATACCGTTTATACCGAGACCGGCAGCGACGAAGCGATGGGTGATTTTGATGAGGATGGCCTCTCGGAGATCGCGATCGGTCGAATCCCCGGACGTACTCCGGAGGATGTGCAGGCGGCTCTCGATAAAACGATCGTGTGGGAGAATGGCGATCGCAGCCTCAGTCGCGGAACCCTGTTTGCGTATGATCTGCCCGACGGCTATGACTTCCAGGCGATGAGCGGAAGGATCCGCGATATGCTTCCTACCGGAACCTCGGCTAATATGGTCGGACGCGGCGATCCGAATTCACACACCACGCTGATGACCTCGATGAACACGGGCAAGTATCTCGTGAACTACTCAGGCCACGGGACGATCGGGATATGGGCATCGAGCAGCTTTTTTGGTAGTTCACACGTTGGGCAGCTTACGAACGCGACAGCCCCGAGCACCTATACACTGCTCACCTGTCTGAACGGATACTTCTTGAATCTTTACGGATACAGCCTTTCTGAAAATCTCCTTGAATGGCCGGACCGCGGTGCCGCCGCTGTTTGGGCTTCGACGGGCAAGACCACTCCTGACGTTCAGGAAGTTATGGCAAAACGCTTTTATTCAAAGGCCGGAGACGGCAGCATCCTGCGTATCGGCGATCTGATACTCGATGCAAAGCAGCAGCTCCCGAACGCACACGATGTCCGTGTTTCCTGGGTGCTCCTCGGGGACCCGATGCTGCGAATGCACTAAGAATAGTGGTCAGTGGTGAGTGATGAGTGGTTAACGGTGTACCACTCACGATCAATGATTGCTTTCGGTGTGACTTTAAGGCGCTTTTACGCGAGAATCGATTACTCCGAAATAAGTACAAAGTGAAAAGTTATAAGTGAC
Source organism: Pyrinomonadaceae bacterium (assembly GCA_019694355.1). Taxonomy (GTDB): domain Bacteria; phylum Acidobacteriota; class Blastocatellia; order Pyrinomonadales; family Pyrinomonadaceae; genus OLB17. Next base: position 539,552 of record JAIBCB010000001.1, read on the forward strand.
AAATGGAGTCCTCATAAAGCAAGAAGCTGTTCTCACTTCGGGCTGGACAGCTTCTTCGATCTAGAACTGGTACTCGCGGCGGGATTTGAACCTGCGACTTCTTCCTTCGGAGGGAAGCACTCTATCCACTGAGCTACGCGAGCGTGAAAGCTGATTATATCATTTCGCGGCGTCTCTCGGTACGATCTCGACATTCTTGATGCGGATCGGTTCGACTGGACGCTCACCGTCCTTCGGCTGCACGCCTGAGATCAGCATCGCCGAGTTCATCCCGCTGATCACCTTTCCAAAGATCGTATAGCGATTGTCAAAACCCTGCTCACGTTTGAGCGTGATAAAGAATTGAGAATTCGCCGAGTTATTATCCGGCCCACGGGCCGCACCTACGATGCCCGTGTCGTATTTGAGGTCACTGAATTCTGCCGGCACGTTCGGAAGATCAGACTTGCCTGTACCGTCATTCGCCGGGTCGTTATCCTTTGAAAGTGGATCGCCCGATTGGATCACGTGTTCGTTCACGCGGTGCCAGGTAACGCCGTTATATGTGCCGTTCTTCGCGAGCGTCTTAAAGCGCTCGACCATCTTCGGGGCAATGTTCGAATAGAGCTCGATCGTAATATCGCCATAGGCGGCTGAGTTTTCCATATGGATGACCGCCACTTCAGGATCCGCTACCGGTGCGACGCCTTTCTTGACCTCGCTGTTTGTTGATCGAGAGTTTGACGTTGGCGAATTGCCGCAAGCCGCAAAAAGGGCTGCCAGAGTAAGGAAAACTGCTGCTGTAACGAGTGTCTTCATATTGTCTTTTCGCTGTCAAGGATGATCGTTACCGGACCGTCGTTGACGAGTTCGACATCCATCATCGTTTGGAACTTCCCGGTCGCGAGCGGATTTACCTTCTCTGCCGCACGCATTACAAAGTATTCGTAAAGGCCTTTTGCCGAATCCGGTGGTGCCGCTTGAATGTATGACGGACGCCGTCCGCGGCGAGTGTCGCCATAAAGAGTAAACTGCGAAACCACCAGCATTCCACAGTCAGCATCAATAAGCGAGAGGTTCATCTGGCCCGCGTGATCGTCGAAAATGCGGAGATTGATGACCTTGTCGAGAACGTGATCCGCGTCTGCGGTCGTGTCGTCCTTGGAGATGCCAAGAAGAAGAAGGATACCGCGTCCGATCTCGCCAGTTATGACGCCTTCAGCGGTAACCTTCGCTCTTGAGACTCGCTGAACGACAGCCCGCATTTATTCTCCGGCTTCCTCGATATAGACGCGCTCCATTACGACCGGTTCGAGGGGCTTATCGCTGTGGTCGCGGGCAACATTTGCTATAACATCGACGATCTCCTGGCCTTCCGTAACCTTGCCGAATTTCGAATAGCTCGGCGGCAGCGGATAATCGACGTGCATGATGAAGAACTGCGAGCCGTTCGTATTCGGGCCGGAATTGGCCATCGCGACCGTTCCTTTGTCGTAAAGTCCTGCGTAGAGCATCGAACCGCGATCGATCTCGTCATCGAACTTGCCGCCCCAAGCCGACTCTCCGCCGTAGCCTGCACCAAGCGGATCGCCGCCCTGGATCATAAAATTCGGGATGACGCGATGAAAGATCACGCCGTCGTAATAATTCTTTTCTGCCAAAAGCCGAAAGTTCTCAGCCGTTTTTGGGGCATCTGTTTCGAGAAGCTCGAATTTGATCGTGCCCTTGTTTGTCTCTAAAACTGCAATTCTATTCGCCACTAAATGTTCTCCTGTCAAAAGATAAATCGCTCGATCGCGGCGGCAACGCCGCCTTCGTCATTACTTAATGTTTTATAAAATTCAGGGCGCTCAAGCAAACTTTGGTCAGCGTTTCCCATAACGACCGGCGTTCCGGCGTATTCGAGCATATCGAGGTCGTTGAAATTATCGCCTATCGCCATAACTTCATCTCGCGTGATCGAGTTGAGCGATGCGAGTTTGGCAACGCCGTGGCCTTTTGAGGCGTCGGGCGGCAAAATGTCGAGCAAGGTGAAGTCGCGCCTTGGATAAACGGTTTTGAGTACCTTAATGCGTCCGGGAAGAGTATCTGAAAGCCGTGTCGCCAATGACTCCATCGCGCAGACGGCTCCGGAAAACGAAATGTGGACGACCTCGGCTTCACCGACCGCCGAAGCGATGTCATCGACCATTCTTAGGCCATTGCGGCCAACGGCACCGTGCAGTCGATCTGACCACCGAATATGGCTTTCGAGTGCCGGTGTTTCGAGCGAGGTCCGGTCAAAGAGGAGCAATCCGTCGCCGCGTGGATCGGTGCTGACCATCGGGTGCGAATCCACGGACCGCCCGATCTCCATCAATGCAACCGCGGTCTCGGTAGTCAGGGTTGAGAATGCGGCGGTTTCGCCCGAATCGGCAAATTTTAGGAGAGCTCCGTTGTGCGTGATGAGCGGGGCATTGAGGCCAAGATCGATCCCGAGCGGGCGTGCGTCGCGAAAACGCCTGCCGGTCGCGATAGTAACCAGCACGCCAGCGTTCTCTGCCGCGGCGATAGCCTTTCGCGTGCTGTCGGCGATCTCGCCAAGCGAATTCAATGTCGTACCATCAAGATCAAGGGCGAGAAGTTTTATCATTTGGCGAAGAGCGTTACCTCTGAGTTGCTAGCCATTGTTGATACTTAGCCTTGCCTTTTTCGAATTCCGCGGCGGAGGCATAAAACCAATGGGTGCCGTCGTTTGCATCAACGTTCCTTACGTAGTACAAGAAGTCCGTTTGAGCCGGTTCGAGCGCGGCCTTGATCGAGCTTTCGGTTACAGAAGAGATCGGGCCTGGCGGCAACCCGACGTGGATCCGCGTGTTGTATGGTGAATCGACCTCGAGGTCACTCTTGTTTATCACACCATCCCAGCGGCCCTGCATTTTCGCAAGATAGACGTTCGCTTGGTCGATGCCGAGCGGGATGCCTTTCGAAAGGCGGTTATAGATGACGCTAGCGACGATCGGCCGTTCCGACTCGATGCTCGTCTCGGTCTCGATGAGCGAGGCGATCGTTACGATCTCATTTGGCGAAAGGCTCAGTTTCGCGGCCGCTAGACTCCATTCAGGCTTCCAGAACTTACGAAACTGCTCGACCATAACTCGAATGATGTCTTCGGCCTTTGCATCGCGAGGGAAGGTATATGTCGTCGGATACATATAGCCCTCGAGGCTCTCCGCCTTCGGCGAAATGTCCTTGATGAGCGTCGTATCATCCATCAGTTTGAGGACATCCGCCTCCGACGGGAACGGCTCTCGCGGTGCATCGCCGTCCAGTACCTCAAGGCTCCCAAACTTCTCGACCATCCGCTTTGCGATGTCGAATCGAGTGAACCCCTCGGGTATCGAGAGCTTTACGGTCAGATCCTGGCCTTTTTCTAGCTGCTTTAAGACTTCGATGGTCGAGATCGGCGATTTGAATTGATATACGCCCGCCTGAAGGCCTTTTGATGAGCTAAACAGTCTCAGATATAGATTGGCGGCGGTCGGCCCCGAAATGACCCCTTCGGAGGCCAAACGGTCGATTATTTGGCGCGGTGTAGAACCTTTCTCTATTCGGATGAATTCTGCCGAGTGCGTGTGCTCGTGAGGTGCATTCACGGCCCGGAATATCCAGAAGATCGAGCCGGCAAGCGAAAGCACAAGCACGAGAAGTACGGTAAATATTATGGCGAGAGTTCGCTTCATTTGTGGAAAAGTGTAGCAAGCGCCAAAATCGTAGGCAAAATGGCAAAAAGATTGTTCATCGCGGTCGATATTTCTGCCGACTGTCGCGATGCGGCCGCAAGGTTTGCCGCGTCCCTGAGGCATGATCTTCCAACAACGGCGGTGAGATGGGAGCATCCGGACAAATTGCACCTTACTCTAAAGTTCTTAGGGGCGGTCGAGTCATCACAAGTAGCTGCAATTCGCGACGCGATCGTGAGAGTTGTTGCTGATGTCACGCATTTTGAGATCACCATTTTAGATACTGGTGTCTTTCCGAATCCAAGAAGGCCGCGTGTGCTTTGGCTTGGCGTGAAAGCCGGGGCGAAGGACCTGTCGCGATTGGCCGCAGAGATCGACAAGAATCTGCCGAAGGGCTCATTTGCGGATGAAAAGAGAGGATTCTTTCCACACTGCACGATCGGCAGAATAAAGGGGCCTGCCAGTGCGACGGAGCTTGCGGGAGCAATAAGAGACCGGCGTTTTGGGCCGATCTCCTGGATGGTAACTGAGGTCGTGATCTACGAGAGTACGCTTTTGCCGACAGGCTCCGTTTATAAGGCCGTCGAAAGGATCCCGTTACTTTTGAGCTAGATATTTATCGATCGCGGCGGTGACGGCCTCACTCTCCGGAGTATCCTTGGAACTGAATCGCGCGACGACCTTGCCTTTGCGGTCAACCAGGAACTTATTGAAATTCCACGAGATATCGCCCGCAAAATCACCGTTGGTCTTTTTCTCGGTCAGGAATTTATACAAGGGATCGATATCGTCGCCCTTGACCGAGATCTTCGCGAACATTGGGAAGGTTACGTGAAACTTTGATTCGCAAAACTCCTTGATCTCGGAGTTCGTACCAGGTTCTTGTCCGCCAAAATTGTTGGCAGGGAAGCCGAGGACGTAGAAGCCCTTGTCCTTGTATTTTTTATAGATCGCCTGCAGGCCCTCATATTGGGGCGTGTAGCCGCATTTGCTTGCGACGTTGACAATAAGTATGACGTCACCCTTGTATTTGCTGAGCTTAACGTCGTTGCCGTCGATATCGCGGACGGTAAAATCAAGGACCGAACCGGGATCGAACGCTTCAACTGCCGGGTTGACCGGGCCGTTTGTGAACTGAGCTGCCATAACTAATGTCGCCGCAATAGCGGCCGCGACCAAAGATCTTCTGAGCTTCATAAAATCTCCTAACGATTCAATTCCCGCGGGTTTCTTGGGTCGCGGGGCTGTTCGGGAGAATTTTCACCTGTTGCACTAAAAACTTCCTTGAAGGCACCGATGCTGGCAAGAGCAGAAGACGTCTCGGTCGGCATAAATATCACCTTTGAATTTTGCGTCCTTGCCATATCCCTGAGCGAATCGACGTATCGGGCCGTGATCAAATATTGAGCGGTCTGACCGCGATCGCCGATCGCACCGGCGATCTGCTGGATCGCGGCGGCTTCGGCATTTGCATTCGTAAGTCGGGCTTGAGCGGCACCTTCGGCCTGGAGCACGAGCGAAGCCTTTTCGCCTTCAGCACGCGTGATCGCAGCCTGTTTTTCACCCTCGGCCCGAGCGATAGCGGCCTGCTTGTCGCCTTCGGCTTGGAGGACGAGAGCACGACGGTTGCGTTCTGCGGTCATCTGCTTTTCCATTGTGATGCGAACGTCCTCAGGCGGGGTGATGTTCTTTATATCAACGCGCGTAACTTTTACGCCCCACTTATCGGTGGCTTCGTCAAGGATCATCCGGAGTTCGTTGTTGATCTGGTCGCGGGACGAAAGCGTGTGATCAAGGTCCAGCTTTCCGATGACGGAACGCATTCCCGTAAAGGTCAATTGCACGATCGAGCCGACAAGATCATTGACCTCGTAGGTCGCGCGAGTCGGATCGGTGATCTGCCAATAGACCACAGAATCGACGTTGACCATCACGTTGTCACGCGTGATAACCGATTGCGGCGGAAGGTCGATGAACTGTTCGCGAAGGTCGATGTAGGTCTGGCCGGGGCGGACATTTGTCCAGTAAACAGCTCTGGCTGCTTCAAAGAACGGCACGATAATGTTCAATCCGCTCGTGGCAGTGCGATTGAACCTTCCAAGCCGCTCGATCAGCAGAACTGTTGATTGTGGAACGATCTTGATCGTCTTCCATGCGACGATGAGAAGAGCGATACCCAAGAAGATCAGAAAGAAAAGTCCAACGCCGAAAACGTCCATTTGTCCTCCGAATTTTGTTGATGCTAACGGCAACTATAAACTATTTTCTCTTGCTTTGCTATAATTCGAGTGATCCCGCAGTTCAAAGAGATCCTACTTTTCGAGAGATTCAAAAATGAGCGTCGAACTTGCCAATATCCTTGCCGCGAGAGAAGTGATCGCAGGCAGCGTCAACCGAACTCCGATCGTGAAAGACGAGCCGTTGTCCAGACAGATCGGCAGATCGGTCTATCTAAAGGCTGAGTGTCTTCAAAGAAGCGGGAGCTTTAAGGTACGCGGTGCCTTCAACAAGATATCGAAATTGACCGAAGAGGAGCGCGCTCGCGGCGTAACTACGGGTTCGGCCGGGAATCACGCCCAAGCAGTTGCCCTTGCCGCGACGCTCAACGGGCTTCGATCCAAGATCGTCCTTCCGGTCTTTGCGCCGCTCACAAAGGTCGTTGCTACGCGGAATTTCGGGGCCGAGGTCGTTCTCCACGGAGCAACGTTCGACGAAGCAGTGGCACATTCCCGCGAAATTGAAAAAGAAGAGGGGCTCACGTACATTCACGCCTTTGACGATGAAGCGATCATCGCCGGGCAGGGAACCATCGGACTTGAGATCGCCGAGGATCTAAAGGACGTGAACGTCGTTGTCGTTCCGATCGGCGGCGGCGGACTCATTTCGGGTACTGCGGTCGCCATCAAAGCGCTGCTGCCTAATTGTAGGGTTATTGGTGTTCAGGCGGAAAATGTTGCGGCCGTGCCGCCGTCCCTTTCTGCCGGAGAACCGCTCCTGGTCGATTCAAAGCCTTCGATCGCGGATGGAATTGCCGTAAAACGTCCGGGACGGCTCACTTTGCCGATAATTGCGGATCTCGTTGACGAAGTTGTTACCGTCTCGGAAGAAGAGATCGCGATGGGCGTCTTCCATTGCGCACAAGATTGTAAATTGGTGGTCGAAGGCGCTGGCGCGTCGTCCATAGCTGCCATCCTGGCCGGCAAGGTCTCTTTCAGTGAGAGCGAAACGGCCTGTGCCGTCCTTGCCGGCGGCAATATCGACGGCAATCTTCTTGCCCGGATCATTGAGCAGTCCTTAGTTCGGCAAGGACGCTATGTGATCTTCAGGCTTCTTGTTCAGGATCGTCCTGGCGGCCTTGCCGCAATGCTCGATCACGTCGCCGAAACGGGTGCGAATGTTGTCGAGGTATTCCACCAACGCGCCGTATGGCTAGCACCTCTTGGACGCGTCGGGATCGAGGTCATCTTAGAGGTTCGCGATGCAGACCATACCGCCGAGGTCGAAAAGCATTTAGAGCAATACGGCTACCACGTTGAGCGCTTCAAACAAGGCGGTTGGGAAGAATAGGCTATTTTCTTTCGAGCCGGTCGGTGTAAAGCTCGCGATACGCCCTGTAATTGTTCATCACCTTGAAGACGTAATTCTTTGTTTCGGCAAAGCCGATCTCTGACGCGAAGATCCCAGCTTCTTTGGGTTCGCTCCGGGCGAGCCATCGCGCGGCATTGTCCTCACCACCGTTGTAGCTTGCGGCGATGGCCTCATAGAGGCCGTTGAACTGACCTTTTAGGTCGGCGATGTATTCGACGCCGATCGCAATATTTGTCCTCGGATTGTAAAGATCGTCCGGCTGGAGCTCCTGGTATCCGGCTGCAACTTGATATTTGGCGGCCGTGTCGACAACAAGCTGTAAAAGCCCGCGTGCCGCTGACGGGGATTTGACGCTCGGGTTGAAAGTGCTTTCCTGCTTCATTATCGCCATTACGAAACGCGGGTCAACGCCTTTCTTTTTGGCAAATTCCAACACTTCATTTCTGAACGGCACGGGGTAATCTTTTACGGCGGAGCTTGCGACAATGCGCTTCACTCGCGAACCGCTGCCGCCAAGTTTGTCTGCTGCGAGACCGCCGTAATAGGACGAGTTGGCGGCAAGAACGCTGTATTCCGCTTGAGCTTGGGCCCGCTTACCGCTTTTTTCGAGAGCAAAGGCTCTCATATACGAGATCTCGTCTTTTGAGACCATAGACCGGCTGAAACGATTTAGCGCGAGCAGCAGGTCGGCGGCGGAGATAGCTGCGGGCCAGTTCTTTCGGAAGATCTCCATCCGAAGCCTTCCGTCGATGGCGTTCGTCTCGGTCGGTGTTCCCGGAAACGATATGCGAGCCTTCTCAACCCAATCATTCGCCTTGTCGTAGAGTTGAGCCTCGCGATAAGCGTCAATGATATTCAGATAGGCGGACTCGATGCGTTCGCCGGTCGGATACATCACGGTGTACTTTTCGTATGCCGCCGCGGCTTCGATGTTGCGTCCCAGCCGAACATTGCACGCCCCAAGGAATGCAAGGCTCTCGCGGCCGTCTTTTGTCGCCGGATATTCTTTCGACGCCCTTTCAAACCAAGGGATCGCCTTGTCATATTCACGTTCCCACATAAGTGAGCGGCCCATTCCCATAAGGGCGTAGCTCATTTCAGGGGCATCCGGAAAATTATCGATGATCAGCTGAAAATGTTCTCGTGCTTCCGGAAAGTGTCGATTTTCAAGATAAACGCGTCCTCGTGCTGCATGCTCTTCTGCCGAAAGGGGAAGTAGATCGCCGTTGGCAGACCGATTCGAACGATCTTTGCTCGTTACATTTCGGAGTGAGCCGTCAGACGACTGTGCACAACTCGCAATGGTGCAAAGAAGAACGATGTAAACGGTGCAGCAGATCTTTTTCATGAGCAACTAGGTCTTAGGTCAAGTTGTTGTGCAGATTCCTTAAGCATCTACAAGGTTACCCGAAAATGAGACGCGTGGGCAAGATTCTCGGTTCGCCGGAAACTCCATTTGCGTGCTATTATCTAGACTTTTTAGAGCTTATGAAGATCGCATTGAACGGCGCTACGACGATGTACGCTGACCTTGAAACAGATATTAAAGCGGCATCAGCGGCAGGCTATGACCTTATCGAGCTTTGGAAGAGCAAGCTCCTGAAATATCTCGAAACACACACGGCCGAGGAATTAAAGAGTGCTCTTGCAGACGCAAGACTTAAACCTTGGTCGATAAACTCGATCGAGCATATTTCATTCCGCAGCGAAGAAGACTACGAGAAGATCAAGGCCGAATGCCGACAGCTTGCTGAGATCGCGAAGGCAATTGACTGCCCGTATATCGTCGTTGTTCCCGGAAAACTTCCTAAGAACTCAACTGAAGACTCGTTGATCGAAGGCTCGATCACGGCCTTGAACGATCTTGCCGACATCGCAGAACCTTTTGGAGTTGGCCTTGCGTTCGAATTTCTTGGTCAGACCGATTGCAGCGTCCAGACCCTCGATCTTGCGAAGAAGATAGTTGAAAAGGTCGATCGTAGCAGTGTCGGCCTCGTGATCGATTCATTCCACTTCTATGCGGGAAATTCGACGTTCGAGGCGATAGACGCTCTTGATCCGGACAAACTTTTTATATTTCACATAAACGACGCGGAAGACCTGCCGAGGGAAACGCTCACTGACGCCGAACGTTTGTATCCCGGTAAAGGTATTTTGCCGCTCGGCGAGATGAAGAGGCGGTTCGACGGCATCGGTTATGATCGGATGGTAAGCATCGAGATATTCCGGCCCGAGTATTGGGAGCAAGATCCGTTCGAGGTTGCGCGTATCGCGAAGGAATCGACCGAACGCGTTCTTAACATCGGCAGATTTGCCGTGAAAGGTTCGGTGGCCCAATGAGCAAAGTAAAGATCGGAGTAATCGGAACGGGTTACATCGGCAACGTTCACGGCCGGATCTATTCTCGAGACGACCGTGCGGAAGTCGCTGCGCTATATGACATCATTCCGGAACGGGCGGAAAAGGCCTCAAGGTCGATAGGCGGCCGTATTTGCGAATCTCGTGAAGAACTGCTCGATAACTGCGATGCCGTCCTCGTTTGCACGCCAAATCGGACTCATAAGGAGATCGCGACTGCAGCCGTTGATGCCGGTAAACATGTGTTCTGCGAAAAGCCGTTCGCTATAGGCATCGAGGACGCAAAGGAGTTGCTGGCGACTGCGAACAGTTCTAAGGGTATATTCCAGGTCGGCCACAACCGACGGTTTGCGCCGGTCTATGCCACGCTGAAGGAATTGCTCAACGATGACGCTGCCCATTCAGCCCATATAAAAATGAATCGGGGCGAGTTGAAGAATCCGGTTTGGACAGGCGATGTCGGTGTCACGGGCGGGTTTTTGTATGAGACGACGATCCATCTTTTCGATATGATCCGCTACCAGTTCGGCGAGGTCTCGGAGCTTGCGGCCTTTGGCTCGCAGCACGAATATCCGGAGTTGGACGAGTTCTCAGTGATATTTAAGTTTGCGAGCGGATTCCATTGCACGTTTGCATCGTCGTCGGATGCAAGCTGGCATTTTCCTTTTGAGCGGATCGAGGTCTTTTGCCATCATCGGACAATTATGACCGAAGAGATGGAACGACTTTTGGATTCGCGGGGAATGGACGCGAACTTCAACACAACGACGTTCCATATGACCGAGAAGGAAGAGCGTTGGGGATACGCCCAGGAAGACGCTGCCTTTATCGATTCGATCCTGAACGGTGAACCGCCGCTTGTCTCTGCAGAGGACGGATATCGGTCGGTCGAATTGGTCGAATCAGTTTATAATGCGATCAGGACGGGTGAGCGCGTAAAATTCTAACGTTGGAACTTCGGTCGGGATCTGACGTTAAACTATCTCAATGATGCGTACGTGTGCAAATTGCGGGAACTTGAATGCTGACGAAAGCAATTTTTGTCGCTTCTGCGGAACGCGGGCTCACCAATCGCAGCAGAACTTTCCGCCGAGTCAGCCTTATCCGCCACAGACAGCAACCAGTACAATACCGGAGCCTCAGGGCGGTCCTACCGGCGATCCGTATGGCTTTACGCCTCCAGCTCCGTACTCTTGGAAGACGGATGAATTCCGTACGAACAATCAGGCGCGAAAGACATTGAATCTCCCGCCGCAGGCATTCGCCGAACGGCCGGCGAACCCGGCTCATCTTGCCAATTTTCAGAATGGGCCAATGGCAGCGAATTATCGCTGCATCAACTGCGGGACGACCTTCTTGCCCCGCATTGAGAGGAAGATCTCCCAGGCCGGCTGGATAACTTTTGCTCTTCTGCTGGTCTTTTTTTTCCCGCTATTTTGGATCGGCCTGCTCGTTAAGGAAGATCAGTATGTTTGTCCAATGTGCCGTCGGCGCGTGGCTTAGCGATAGTAGTAGCCTTGCGGATGTCGAATGGTAACCTCAGGATTTGAGCTCTTCACCTCAACTCTGTGATAGCCCTTTTCCATATGCGTAGAAAGATAGGTCAATGAAAACTGTCTTCTTAACGCTGTCTCGATGTCGTCAAAGAAGGGCTGGAGTGTTACGGGTACACCCGAACCCTGAGAATACGAGTTCCCACCTGTTTCGTGGGCCAATCGATCAAGCCCGGCCTGTCCGGCGATCGATCTAATTGTGGAATTTTCTGTCAAACCAGTAGGGAAATAGAACGAATAGACCGCAATTCCGGCTCGTTGTGCCCGGGCGATGGCCCTTTCAAGGTCAGGTGCATGAAGGACGCTTCCCGGTGCTTCGCCCTCGGTGGCATCGAAGCCGTCAGATACGACCAGTATCGCCCTACGCCCAGCCGGCATTGCCTCGAATCTCTTTACCGCTGACACCACACCGGCATATGGTCCAGTTCCGGCAAAGGCCGAGCTTCCGCTGACCACGCGGAGCGAGTCGGCGGCCTTCACGAGGTCTTTTGTAAAGTGCTGGCGTATGCCGAGCGAACCGCCGCGGAGGTAGCCGACCATCACTCTGCTGCCCTCAGGAAGGCGTTTTATAAAGTCGGCGATCGGTTTGAGCTGAAGGTTGAAACTCGAGGTCACTTCATCCTGGATCAGAATGGCGAGGGTAATGGGTGCATCGTTCGTACTGCGAAGCGACAGTATTTGCTGAGGTTCCTTGTCCTCGATAACGCTAAGCTCAGCAGCATCGATTATTTCTTCAGCTTTCTTCTCTTTGAGTTCTTGCCTGGTGAAGATCGAGATCGGGATCGTTACCGTGCGGACCTGCGGTTTTCCATTCTCAGGTGGCTGTGCGGCCGCGAGAATGGAAGCGACTCCAAGAAAACAGCAGAGGAAGGCCGCTTTTGAAAGGTATGATCTCATCATAGGCAATGCAGAAAAGGGCTAAAGATTTTTTATACCATTTGCGACGTTACATTCCAAGAGTTAGTTTGGAACGGCTTTTGATGTTCGAGGAAAGAAATATTCTCTCCTTTCGCGTAAAATACGACATAAGATGCTAATAGACACGCTCGCATCACCTGATATCACTAAGCGGGACCTTGTCCGCGGCAGGCGACTCCTGACGGCAGCGATAGGCGCGCCTATCGCGGGGCTCAGCATACCGCTGATACTGACATTCGTCCTCACGTTCCTGTTCGGAGCTAATCCTCCGGCGGCAATAACCATCTTCTTCTTCGGGATGATCGGAACGGCTCTGGCGACCCTCGTCGGGCTGTTTTTTATGACATTCTTCCTAATTAGAAGGAGTAAATGGCGTCGCGATCTTAGAGAAAGGATCGCAGCACGCGGAATTACCTCGCGTGAGATCGACTGGTTCCGGGCTGAACTCCAGCCGAAGGAAAAGAAAACGCTCGACGGCCTGCGAAGGTCGGACGAGCTCCTTGCAGATACGTATGCCGACTATCTTGCGTCAAAACTGACCGCAACGAGGATCACGAGGTCGGCACGACGGGAGCTTAGCCTAATGAAGCGGCGGCAGCAGAAGCTTCGTCAACTCGGCACGGAAGGGGCTAGAAGCCTGCAAGCTGAGATCGACGACGATATAGCAAAGGTCATCGACATCCAGACGCGTGCTAAAGATGCGATCGCAGAGGCTCAGACGGGAATTGAGCGTGTCGAGGCAGCCTTCGCCCGCGGCGGAACGCTTGCGGATTCGGATGTTACGTTGAAAAAGCTGTCCGCGCGAACGGCGGATCTGCCTCATGCTCTCGAGAAAGCACGCCTGACCGATGAGATCCGACGGGAGCTGGAGAAAGATGTTGATGGCGAAGGATAACCGCCTTGCCGTTCTAGCGAGTTGAATTGAACCTGTATGTTACAGGTGGGCGGCATTCGGAATTCTCTATTGAGTATCCCTTACAGCCGGCCCTCCGGCGTCAGCTTTCGTAAAAGCACGCACTGGACACGGCGTCTTGCCTCCCGGTATTCAAATGTTGGCTCAACTGTAGTTTCGCCGGGGACGAACAAGGCAGTAAACTTCTTTCGCCTGACGTGATTTTAACACACCTCATGGAACACGAAGCAAGAATTTAACTTGATTATTCTGTCTTTGGGAAGGAGGGCAGCGAACGTTTAAGAGACGCCGGCTCGGTTCTTTAGAACTCGGTCGAGCATCTCGCTGCACTCAGCGCTTCGGCTGCCAAGCTGGCCATCAACGTTTCGCTGACTGTCTTGTATCTGATGAAGCTCATCTGCGATATGCAGGGCAGCAAGGATCGCTACCTTTAAGGAATCCACCGTCATCGTTCCCGAGGATATGTCTCGCATTTTTCGGTCAACATAGGCGGCAAGATCGTGGATGTACGTATTATCGCCGTCCGACCGAATACTGTAAGTTTGATTGTATATCTCGACACGCAGCGTCGAGGTCGGGTCGTCACTCATATCTTGATCAGCCGGCAACAGCAGTTGCTATCTCGGGGTCGATCTCTGTCAGTGCATCGAGCATCGCCTCGACCTTCGCCTGTATTGCCTCACGCTCGCTAAGGAGTTCGTTTACCTTTTCTCCTCCTAGAGAGTCGCCACCGGCTTGCGATAGCTCCGCTCGAAGTCGCGTTACTTCGCCTTCGAGACGTTCGTTGTCCTCGCGAAGTTTTTTCACGAGCTCGATCGTTAAATAGATCTTATCCTCTAAGTGAGAGAATTTTTCCATTCCAGAAAGACCGTTCATTAAATTGGACCCCAATATTATTGCTGCGAGAAGTTCGCGGTGTTTGATTATTGACCGAAACGCTGCGAACTTCAAGCTAAGGTGAAAAAAATCTATTTTCTCGGACGCAAACCAAGTTCGCTGTCCATGCGAGCGAGGAGTCGGGCGTGAGAGTATTCAACATCTTCCTCCGACAGTGTTCGCTCGGGGCTGCGATATTCAACGCGGATCGTCACCGCCCGCTGTCCCGAGGCGAGCGAGCCTCCCTCAAAGACCGTGACCAATCCGACACTCTCTATCAGGGGTTCGCCCGACGAACGCGCAGAGCGAAGTATGTCGGCGACCACGGGCGTTCTCCCGACCTCGAAAGTTACGTCACGTCGGACCGAAGGGAACTTAGGTATCGGGGAATAGACCGAGCCATTCTGCTTGGCAGAAAGTGCGGACGTCAGGTCGATCTCTCCCACAAATACCGGCTGCCGAAACTTATACTTTTGTGCAACGCCTTCGGACAGTCTTCCGAGCGAACCGACCGGACGACCGGCGATCGAGACCGTCGCAGTCTGTCCTACGCGAAGGTGTTTCAATTCCGATGCCTCAAATGCGGCATCTTCGATGCCTGCCGCCTCAAATGCAGCTTCGACCGCACCTTTGAGATCGAAGAAATCGAGAGCTCTGGCCGTTTCAACCCTTTCAGAATGCACTTCGCCGCCTGAAGCAACAATGCTGAGGAGTTCGCGTTCGGTCGGCAGCTCGCCCGGCTTTTCCGAGATGAATGCCTTACCTATCTCGAACAATCTTACGTCGCGTACCTGATGGTTATTGTTGAGTTTCACGGCATCGAGCAGGCCGGGCAGAGCCGTCTGGCGCATGCGGACGGCATTCTCGATCACCGAATCGCGTAGCGTTACCGCCTGGGCCTGCCCGTTAAGTTCAAGCTTCGGAACGGGTTGAAAGACATCATCCCAAGCCGTATCGATAAAGCTGTACGAGAGGGCCTCGCTGTAGCCCATATCGACCAAGTAGTTGCGGATCGCGGCCTTCTTCGGTTCAGCGGCCTGAAACTCGCCAGCTCCGCTCGCCGGCGGGAGCGATTCCTGAATGTTCTCGTAACCGGTATGACGTGCGACCTCTTCGACAAGATCCTCTTCGATAGAAATGTCGTACCGCCAGCTTGGTGAAGAAAATACCCGCGTCCCATCTCGCTCTTCGCTTTCGATGCCAAGAGCGTCGAGGATCGCGACCGCTTTCGCCTCGGCTACGTCCAAGCCGGTCAGGCGAGCGACTGCCTTTGAAACATCGCCGCATTCGATCTCGGAGCGATGGATCGGTGTCGGGTAGATGTCGATGAACTCGCCTTTTTGGCCGCCGGCGAGCTCGCAGATGAGGTTTGCAGCACGCTGAGACGCTCGTACGATATTGTCGATATCGACACCTCGCTCGAACCGATGGCTCGCTTCGGTATTGACTCCAAGCTTACGAGCGAGGGTCCTTACCGAATCAGGACGAAAATACGCGACTTCTAGAAGGACGTTGACGGTCGAATCGGTTATCGCAGAATCTAGTCCGCCGATCACGCCTCCTATCGCAACCGGTTTTTCAGCATCGCAAACCAGGAGCATCGACTCATCGAACCTACGCTCAACTTCATCAAGCGTGACCATCGTTTCGCCGGGTTTTGCAGGCCGAACGATGATCCGTCCGCCGGCCAATTTATCAAGGTCGAAGGAGTGCATCGGCTGACCAAGCTCGAGCATTACGTAATTCGTGATATCTGCAACGTTGTTGATCGATCGTTCGCCAACAGCTTCAAGGCGGTCGACGAGCCATTTTGGCGACGGCCCGACCTTAACACCGCGAATGATGCGGGCCGTAAAGCGATAACATCTTTTGGCGAAGTCGATCCGGACGATGTCGTGCGCAAGCACGGGCGGCATCGGTATTTCCGGTTCGGGTTCGAAGACATCGAGACTCTTGCCAAGCGCCGCTCCTAGTTCGCGGGCTACGCCGAGATGCGAGAGGCAGTCGGGGCGGTTCGAGGTGATATCGACATCAAAGACCGTGTCGTCACCGTGACGTTCTATTCCCTCGACCGCCAAACCGACGCGCGTCAAGGCTTCTGCGGTCGCGTTCGCCGACAGATCGATGTCGATCAGATCTTTTAACCAGTTGTAGCTGATGTTCATTATCTAAACTGCTCCAGGAAACGCAGATCGTTCTCAAAAAGATGGCGAATATCGTCGATGGAATACATTAGTGCGGCCATTCGTTCGAGTCCGAATCCGAAAGCAAAGCCTGAATAGACGGTCGGATCGACACCGACGGCTTTCAGCACGTTAGGATGGACCATTCCGGAGCCGCCAAGTTCGATCCAGCCCGAACCTTTGCACGGGCGGCAGCGTTCTCCGTCGAGCTTGCCGGTGCCGTGACACTTGAAGCACGAGAAATCGAACTCAGCAGAAGGCTCCGTAAACGGGAAGTATGAGGGCCGAAAACGCGTGACCGTATCCTCGCCGAAAAGCCTTTTGAGCCATTCCGTGACCGTACCTTTGAGATGGGCCATCGTGATGCCTTTATCGACGCACAGGCCTTCGATCTGGTGGAACATCGGCACGTGCGTCATATCCGGCGTATCGCGTCGGAAGACCTTTCCGGGAGCGATTATGCGAATGGGCACGCCGCGTCTTTCCATCGCACGTATCTGAACGGTCGAGGTCTGCGAACGCAGGGCAAACCCGTCCGTCGTATAGAATGTGTCCTGAGATTCGCGTGCCGGATGGCCTTCGGGGATATTAAGTGCGTCGAAGTTGTAATGATCCGTCTCGATCTCGCGATCGTCCTCGATCGCGTAGCCCATCGAGACGAAGATCTCCTCGATACGCTGTCTGACGATCGTGATCGGATGCAAAGTGCCGCGTTTTACTCGTCGGCCGGGAAGCGTTACGTCGATCCGTTCGGCTTCGCGCTTAATCGCAGCGATTCGGCCGTCAAGCTTGTTGATTGCAGCCGCCAATGTCTCCGTGATCTCTTTATCAACTGCTTGGATCGCCTGGCCAAACTCGGCACGGTCCTCGGGCGATTGAGCTCCGACCATCTTCATTAGAGCTGCAAGCTCTGATTTCTTGCCGGTGTAGCGAATTTTCAGCCTATTGACCAGTGCCAATTGTTCAATAGCGTCAGGCAGCAAAATTCCGTCCACCGAAACATCGGCGAAATGCCCGATCTCTGCATCAAACTTATCTTTAACTGCCTGAATAGGAGTTTTGTCGATAGCCATAAATTTATAGAATACACGATTTACACGTTAACGTAGAAGCGAAACCCGCAGTTTGCTATCATCAGCTTAATATGAAAGCGATCGTAAAGAGCAAAGCGGAGCCCGGCCTCTGGGTCGAGGACGTTCCCGAGCCGGCCATTGGCATCAATGACGTAATGATCCGCACGAAACGCGGCGGCATCTGCGGTACTGACCTTCACATCTACAACTGGGACGCGTGGGCCCAGGCGACGATCAAGGTGCCGACGACGATCGGTCACGAATTCGTGGGCGAGATCGTCGATGTCGGCTCGAATGTCGTTGATTTCGCCGTTGGCGATATAGTCAGCGTAGAAGGCCATCTGGTCTGCGGACGCTGTCGCAACTGCATGGCGGGCAAACGTGCGTTGTGTGCGAACACGACCGGCGTCGGCGTGAACACCAACGGCGGCTTTGCGGAATATATCGCCGTGCCGTACACCAATATCTGGAAGCATAAGCCCAACATCGATCTTGACGTTGCCGCGATCTTCGACCCGTTCGGCAACGCCGTCCATACCGCACTCGAATTCGAGGTATTCGGCGAGGACGTGCTCATCACCGGTGCAGGCCCGATCGGTATAATGGCCGCCGCGGTCGCCCAACACGCCGGTGCACGCAACATCGTCATCACGGACGTAAATCCATTCCGCCTTGAACTTGCAGAATCAATGGGCCATGTCACGAAAGCTGTTGACGTCAGCAGAACGTCGATCAGCGACGTTCAGAAAGAACTCGGAATGAAGGAAGGCTTCGACGTTGGCATGGAAATGTCAGGTGTTCCCGCAGCGTTCAAGGATATGCTCGCGAATATGTTTCACGGCGGCAAGATCGCGATCCTCGGCATTCCGTCCGACCAATTCGCCATCGACTGGAAGACGGTCATCTTCAATATGATCACCATCAAGGGCATTTACGGCCGCCAAATGTACGAAACCTGGTACCAAATGGCCAACCTGCTGGAGGCCGGCGTCGACATCAAACCCGTCGTCACCCATCGCTATTCCTACAAAGACTTCGAAAAAGGCTTCGAAGCCATCCGCGAAGGAAACTGCGGCAAGGTCGTCCTGGATTTCGAGGACATCTAGTCAGAACCGCCTGCGTAAGCGGGCGGCCAGTTCGTCAGAACCGGGAGCGATAGCGACTGGGTTCTTTTGGCGTATAATGCTTCTGGAGTAACGTTATGACAACACAAACGGCTGAGTTAATGGACGTTGTCGATTCGCTTCCGATCGATATGAAGCTAGAGTTGATCGACCATCTTCTAGAAAGCATTTCGCCAAAAACAGATGAGATCGATGAAGCCTGGAAGGCCGAGGTCGAACGTCGTATTGATGAGGTTGAAAGCGCCGAGGTTCAGCTTATTCCCGGCGAAGAGGTATTTGCCAGAATGCGGGAACGCTATAAGAAATGAAGTTTTCATTTCACCCTGAAGCGGAAAGCGAATTTATAGCCGCACAAACGTTTTATGACGACCGCGAATTCGGCCTCGGCGAGGAGTTTATGGATGAGGTCCAAGCGGCCATAGGGCGCATCATTCGTGATCCGAACGCGTGGCCGCGTTATTCGCATCGCACACGTCGATGCATTTGCAAGCGCTTTCCGTATTCGGTCATTTATCGCGTCTCCGAAGGTTCAGTTACGATCTACGCCGTCGCTCATCAAAGCCGAAAGCCCGGATATTGGAAAGATCGGCTAAGCTAGGCAACTGCGGCAAGGTCATCCTGGATTTCGTGGAGATGTAGATTTGCAATTTAATACTTCTTATGAGCTGGACTAACTTAAGCGGAATTCCTCAGAGATCATTCACCTGCGGTTTTTGTGGAAATTTGGTGAGTTCCGGCCTTGGCTCCCAATACGGAAGTGGGAGCAGTATCTACATCTGTACTCATTGTAAGGAACCAACATACTTCAGACTCGATGAACAATTCCCGGATATATCTACTGGAAAGGATGTAGCGCACTTGCCTCAGGATTTAGAAGATCTATACGGCGAGATCAGACGGAGCGTTGGATCCTCGTGTTACACCGCGTCGGTTCTTGCTGCGAGGAAACTCCTGATGAATCTGGGGGTTGCGCAGGGTGCGAAGGCTGGCGAATCATTCATAGCGTATGTCGAGTATCTTGCTAACAAGGGATTCGTACCGCCAAATGGCAAAGCGTGGGTTGACCATATCCGCAAGAAGGGTAACGAAGCAAATCACGAAATCGTACTAATGGGTAAAGACGATGCGGAGGAATTGATAGCATTTATTGAGATGTTATTAAAGTTCATCTACGAATTTCCGAATCGCGTACCTAAAGAATAAATCAACATTCCGACTTCAATCGAGCATAGTGCGTGGAAGTTGAGAAATTAGCGCGAACGTTGTTTATATCAGTGGACAAATCGTTCTCATCGCTTGTGGAATCGATCATTTCAGACGAAAATCGGTTCCGGCGGACGGCGATATTTCAGGCAAAAGTCGAGTATTGTGGATAGGAACACGTCCCCAACGGGGACAAATGTAATAGCGTCGGGTGAAACCCGACGGAACGAAACCATATACGAGATTGTCCCTGTAAGGGACGCATTCCCAACGCGATGATTCGCCCCTTTCAGTAAGCGGCCAATGAATCGATGAGCGTCGGGTGAAACCCGACGAGCCAATGGCCCATATCAGGGCCGGCGGCGATTCACCTGGCACCATATCTAATGCCATTTGCTCATTTTGCGGGCGAAGAGAGGAGAAGATAATGTTGCAAGAAATGATACAGATGTGTATAATAAACCAATGGGCGTTGTTCGGGTGGTCAGCCCTGAACACGCAAGGGAAGTGGCGGCATGAGAGTGTGGGAAATGGCAAGGAGTGACAAAATATGTAATGACGGGTTCACAAAACGCCGATGTTTGTCCCACCTTGTCCCACTTGCCCCATCGGAGCGGGACGGGACAAAAATGGGGAGGTTCGACACTATTTCGCTCTAAGTGCTTTAGAATGTATGCGTTCCTTTTCGAACAAAATTGGGGCGAAGGAGGGTGAAGGAATTGAGATCGCAGCAACAGACAGGAAATGGCAGGCAAGTATTTCAATAACCCGAACGAGCAGGAAAAGGGACCGAGCGGATGTCTCGTCATCTTCCTATTCCTTTGGCTGCTGTTGGCGGGCAGCACGATCATCGTTCTGATCCGTTGGCCAGGCATCGAGATCGTCGCCCTAAACGTCGGGCTGCTCATTGCCGTAACGCTCGCGATCAGGTTCATTAAAGGCTAGCACGTAAGGGCAAGGGTAACACTTGAGACGAACCCGTATGGTGCGCAGGCAGATGATAAGATAGGAGCTATATGCAGGAGGACGTAAGGTCGTCGGAAGAGTGGCAATTTGGACGGCTTCGCAATAGCAACGTTTTAATGACAATTTACATCGATGGCATCGTCCGCAACGTTTACAAAAACGACCCCGGCAAACTCGCCGCCCGGACCTCTGCCAGCCACGTCGAAAAAGCGTCGAAGAAAAAGGAGACGCCAAAGCGTTAATATCGCAGTTTTGTAGATTAAAGATGTCATTCTTTGAATCGGTTGTTCAACGGACGCGTAAACTCGAGCGCCTACTTGAAGAGAAGCTTCAGGCGTCGGGCAAAGGTCTGCATGAAAAAGCGACAAGCGTTGAACATAAACTTGATTCCGACCTTGTGGGACAGATTAGGTTTATCGCTTCAGTCAGAAATAAGTTGATGCATGTGGATGGATACGTTTTTGATGGAAAGGAATCTGACTTCCTTGGAAAATGTGATGATGCCATCAGACGTTTGGAGAAACAGCCCCGCGACACTTCATCTTCTGAGCCTGAACCTGAGCCGAAACCAAAATCAGGCTACACGTACACGACGGGCAACGGAAACACATATCATAGCACCGTTCGACTAGATCGGGATTCCAGCACAAAATCTGGCCCGTCTCCGTCCTCGACAGGATCCCGTGTTCAACGCGAAAGTCACACAAAGCATCGCCCTACTCCGCAGCCTACGCGACCGTCGCGTTCGTACGAGCACGAAGCTAGAGCTCGCGAAGCGAGTAGACTAACCCAGCGATTCTTAACAATAACTGCGACTTCGTTGATTCCTACATTAGGCATTTCATTTGTTATTTGGCTGGTTGTTGGTACCGGAGCCTGCCTAAACAGATTTGTAAATGTCCCGTTCCGCCCCGAGGACGCTGGATACGGCAATAACAGATTGTTTAAGTACATCTTTGCCGCTTATCTTTATGAAGCCCTTATCGCCGTCGGAGGAGTCCTTGCGATTTGGCTATTAATAACGTTTCTTAGACTCGTCGTCCTAATTTTCAGGTCAAGCTACGCACGATCCGGGAAGATTCTTAGCGCGAGACCGTTTGTTACGTTATTCGTTAGCGTTGCGGTTCTCGCATTAGGAGCAGTCTGGGTCGCTCCTGGGATTACGGGGTTTCTAACAAGTACGACGAGCCCCGAGTCAAGCGGGACGACATCTTCTCAAGATACGCCTAGAGCGAGCAGGGTGATAAAAGCTGATAAGGTGACGAAGGGAAGAACGGCTGACGAAAAAGTCTACGAATTCCTTGTTCCTGCAAATCAATGGGTGGAGACTGCATTGAAAATTCAGCCTAATCAGGAAGTGATGGTCCATCACTTTGCGTCTAATGAACCGGTAAAAGTTAATTTGGGCGGCAAGACTGAAACTAGGCTTCAAAAGGCTGGAACAGTCTATCCAATGTATACGTCGACGAATTGTACTAACGACAAAGGGGTGAAAGCAAAAGTCCCATACATATGCATTTATCTGACGCAACCTGAAAGCATTAAGTTGTTTGCGGCAAAATCTGTCCGTGTTGGTGTGGTAGTTAAAAATCGGTAGTAGCAAAATCAAAAGTAGCAGGTTTACGGGAGGTGATGTTTTCAATGTGTGTATTCGAATCTTAAGATATGTATTCAAATTTCAAAGAACATCTACAGAGCACGATCAATGGGATCCGCGAGGCGGGGCTCTTTAAATCCGAGCGTGTGATCGACGGTTCGCCGAGATAAGGATGTGCTAGAATTCCTGATATGGAGAGCTCGATAGAATCACTAAAAATAATTATCGAAAAACACGAAGATGGTTATGTCTCATATCCGCTAGGATTAAAGGGTGTTGTCGTCGGCCAGGGGGACTCGTATGATGAGGCACTTGCCGATGTCGCGTCTGCGATCAAGTTTCATATTGAGACATTCGGTGCCGATGCGTTCGTTGACGAGTCACCTGTACTTGAGGCCTTTGTCGCCGAAACGAGGCTGGCGGCATAATGTCAAAGTTTCCGGTCGATGCTCCGAAAGATCGAGTTGTGAAAACGCTACAGCGACTGGGATTCAGCGTCGTAAGGGAACGAGAACATATAGCGATGGTTCGTGAAAATTCTGGCGGTTCGCGAACTCCGCTCACCATTCCGAATCATCGGGTAATTAAGTCCTCAACTCTCCGCTTGATCTGCACGCAAGCCGGAATCTCCAGGGATGATTTTCTGGGAGAATATTTAAAGTAGCAATGTACAGTACGTTTAAGAGTCATTTAGCAAATGTGATCGAGGGCATCCGCGAGGCGGGGCTTTATAAATCGGAGCGTGTGATAGACAGCCCACAGGACGCGCGGATCGATGTCGGCGGCAATTCAGTGCTGAATATGTGTGCCAACAACTATCTTGGGCTGAGCGATCATCCGGCGATAGTCGATGCGGCGAGAAAGTCGCTGGACGAATGGGGCTACGGCTTGTCGAGCGTGCGGTTCATCTGCGGGACGCAGGCGATCCACAAAGAGCTGGAGCGGAAGATCAGCGAATTCTTGGGCACCGAGGACACGATCCTTTACACGAGCTGCTTTGACGCGAACGGCGGGCTGTTCGAGACGCTGCTTGGCGAGGAAGACGCCGTCATTTCGGACGAACTCAACCACGCGAGCATCATCGATGGCGTTCGACTGTGCAAGGCTCAGCGATTCCGGTACAAGAACAGCGACATGGCCGACCTTGAGGCGAAACTCGTCGAAGCTTCTTCGGCGAGATTCAAGATGATCGCGACCGACGGCGTATTCTCGATGGACGGCTACATCGCGAGGCTGCCGGAGATCTGCGACCTTGCCGAAAAGCACGATGCGTTGGTGATGGTCGATGATTCGCATGCCGTCGGATTTATGGGGAAAACCGGCCGCGGTGTTCACGAGTATCACGATGTGATGGATCGTGTCGATGTTATTACTGGCACGTTGGGCAAGGCTCTCGGCGGAGCAAGCGGCGGTTACACAAGCGGCAAAAAAGAGATGATCGAACTGTTAAGACAGCGGTCGCGTCCGTATCTTTTTAGTAATTCCGTCGCACCGCCGATAGTCGCCGCCTCGATCGCCGCGATCGATCTGCTAACGCAGTCAACCGAACTCCGCGACAAGCTGATGGAGAATACGCGTTATTTTCGCGAGAAGATCGCATCGATCGGGCTCGAAGTTCTGCCGGGCGAGCATCCGATAGTTCCGGTGATGTTTGGCGAAGCAGAGCCGGCGGTAAAGATGGCCGAGAAGATGCTCGAAAAAGGTGTGTATGTGATCCCGTTCTCGTTTCCCGTCGTCCCGAAAGGAAAAGCCCGTATCCGCACACAGGTTTCAGCCGCACATTCGAAAGAAGATCTCGACTTTGCGATCAACGCGTTCGCTGAGGCGAAGGCCGAACTTGGGCTCTAAGCAAACAATTTGCCGCCGATCCCAGCAGATGACACAGATCCGATTGTTCCTGTGTCCATCCGCGTTGACCAGCGGCGAATTTGTACGTCAGCTACTTACGCGGCGGCTTTCTGCTGTTTTCCCAATGCGTCCTTTGCCTGGCCGACGACTGCGGCGAATGCTTCAGGCTGTTTGACGGCCATGTCGGCAAGCACCTTACGGTCGAGTTCGATCTCAGCCAGATTCAGGCCGTGAATGAACTGCGAATACTTGATGTCGTTCAGACGGCAAGCCGCATTGATGCGGACGATCCAAAGCTTACGGAAATCACGTTTTTTCAGCTTTCTGCCTGTGTAGGCGAAATTCAATGCACGTTCGACGGACTCTTTCGCTGAACGGTAGAGTTTCGATTTTGTCCCGCGATAGCCTTTGGCTAAGGCTAATATCTTTTTGCGTTTTTCGGTACGCTTATTACCACGTTTTGCTCTCGGCATAATTCCTCCAAATGCGGAATTCGGATCCCTGAATGCGGAATTGTAGATTCGACATCATTCGTATAATGTTCCGGCTTCCGATGTCTAATTCTCTCTAATAAAGCTTGCGGCGCCGTCAAATGTCGGACGGAACTCTCGCACGCTTGCAAATTCTAGTCGCGGCCGTAGGGCAGCATTTTCTCAACCCTTTTCTGGTCGCCTTCGGAAACGAGCACGTCGATATCGAGATTTCGTTTCCTCTTGTTCGTCTTCTTGGTCAAAATGTGACGAGCATGGCTATGGCCGCGTTTGAATTTGCCCGATGCGGTCGAGCGAAAACGCTTTGCTGCGCCTTTATGTGTCTTAAGTTTTGGCATAAATCTAGCTCCTTACAATAAAAATCTAAAAGATCTCGTCCTCGCCATCTTCCGTTTTTGGCTTGACCACTTTTTCGGCGGTCGGTTTTCCGGCCTTCTTCGGCTTTTCGGTCTCCTCGGCCTTATTCGGGGCAACGGAGGTGTGCTTGGTGATCACGGCCTTGCTCTTCTTTGGAGAGAGTATGGTGAACATCTGGTAACCTTCCATCTTCGGCGCGACCTCTATGTCGCCGAATTCCGCAAGCTCCGTTGTGAGCCGAGCAAGGATCTTTGCTCCCAGCTCTCGGTGCGTCATTTCGCGTCCGCGAAACGCGATCGCGGCCCGCACCTTGTCGCCTTCAGAGAGCCAACGCTTTGCGTTGTCGCGGCGATACTCATAATCGTGATCATCGGTTCCGGGCCGGAATTTGATCTCCTTGACCTGGACAGTGACCTGCTTCTTTTTCGCTTCATGGGCCTTCTTCTTCTGCTCATAAAGGAATTTGCCGTAGTCAATGATCTTGCAAACGGGCGGTTTTGCGTTGGATGCGATCTCGACAAGATCAAGGCCGCGATTTCGCGCCTCTTGGATCGCATCTCGTGTGTCCATAACACCGAGAGTTCCGCCGTCTTCAAGGACTACTCGAACTGAAGGAACGCGAATACGTTCATTAGTTCTGTGCTGCGGCTCACGAAACCGCGGCTTGAATCTATTTCCACCAAATCGTCTTGCGATAATGCCTCCTGTGTCTAAAACCTAGCGGCAGCGGCTTGCTCGCTCCTGAATGAGCTTTGCGAGAAACTCATCAAGCGATACTGCGCCGAGGTCGCCTTCCTTTCGATCGCGAACAGCGACCTTTTTGTCCTCTAACTCCTTGTCCCCGAGAATAAGCATATACGGGACCTTTTGCAGTTGAGCATCGCGGATCTTTGCCCCGATCTTGTCGCTGCGCGAATTCAGATCTACGCGAAAGCCCGCTGAGTGTAACGCCTCAGCAATTTCCGCGGCGTATTCATTGATCCGGTCAGTGATCGGCAGGACCGCGACCTGAACCGGCGCGAGCCAGAGCGGGAAAGCTCCCGCATAATGCTCGATCAGCACGCCAAAGAATCTTTCGATCGAACCGAATAGAGCCCGATGGATCATGATCGGGCGATGCTTCTGATTGTCGTCGCCCGTGTATTCGAGTTCGAAGCGCTCCGGAAGATTCCAATCAAGCTGGATCGTACCCAACTGCCAGATGCGTCCGATCGCGTCCTCGATCTTAATATCGATCTTCGGCCCGTAGAAAGCAGCTTCACCCTCAATGCGGGCATAAGAAATACCGCGTTGATCGAGCGCCGCCGCGAGCTGAGCTTCCGCCGATAACCAGTCTTCATCTGATCCGAGATAGCCTTTATTCTCCGCTGCTCCGCGGACCGAAAGCTCAAATTTGACCTTCTCGAAACCGTAGGTATCGAATACTTTGATGGCAAAATCAAGACAATCCGCGACCTCGACCTGAACTTGATCGGGACGCACGAATAGATGAGCGTCATCGACGGTAAATCCGCGAACGCGCATCAACCCATGCAGCGTTCCGGAAAGTTCGGCCCTATAGACCGTGCCCATCTCCGAGTATCGCTGCGGCAGATCGCGGTAGGACCGCTGGCTCGACTTATATATCCCGATATGAAACGGGCAATTCATCGGCTTGAGCCGATATTCCTCGTCCTCGATGCTGGTCGGCGCATACATCGAGTCAGAGTAGTTGCCTTCGTGGCCGCTTTTGACCCAGAGATCGCGCTTTGCGATGTGCGGAGTGTAAACAAAACTGTAGCCGCGCCGCTCAAGCTCTTCTTTCAAGAGCTTTTCCATCTCATTACGTACGATGCCGCCTTTTGGGTGCCAAAGGATCAAGCCTTGGCCATAATCATCATCTATCGAAAAGAGGTCGAGTTCGCGTCCAAGTTTACGATGGTCGCGTTTTTCAGCCTCCTCGCGTTGTTTCAGCCAAGCATCGAGTTCGGCTTGCGTCGGGAACGCAATACCGTATATCCGCTGCATCTGCTCACGTTCGGAGTCGCCGCGCCAATATGCTCCGGCGATCGTCAAGAGCTTGAAGGCCTTTAGTTTGCCCGTGTGCTGAACATGCGGGCCGAGGCAGAAATCGATGAACGGTGAACCGTCGATATAATATATCGTTGCCGTTTCATCGGCTTTTTCATTGATCAGTTCGCACTTTAGCGGCTCGCCACGCTCTTCAAAGATCTTAAGGATCTCGGCTTTATCGACAACCTCACGTCTATATTTAAGATCGCGCTTGGCCATCTCCCGCATTTTCTTTTCGATCACGGGAAGATCGTCGGTCGTCAAATTTCGCGGAGCGATAACATCGTAATAAAAGCCGTATCGCGGATCGTCGAGCAGAGCAGGGCCGACGCCAAGCTTCGTTCCGGGAAATAGATCGAGCAGAGCAGCAGCTAGAAGATGAGCGGTCGAGTGGCGAATGACCTCTAGGCCGTCACGTGAATCCACAGTTATCGGCTCCACCGAGATGACCCCGTCGTTTCCTTCGAGTTCGCGGTTGAGATCGAACTCTTCACCGTTTACCTTTGCGGCGACCGTGGTCTTCAAAACGTCGCGGTCAAACGCCTTGATCGCATCGATGACCGTCGCAGGCGCAGGTATAGAACGAGAATTCTCGCCAAATTTTATGTTCAGTTCGCTCATACGTGTCAATTGCAAAATTGCCTATTGTGATATAGTTCTTCAACTACCAAGCTCATCGCCGGAGTCGCTCACGACCAACCACTCAAATGTATGGCAATTGCCAATTAACAACTTTCTACTACTAAAATGATCGGATCCGATAAGAGCGACTTTGCTGCGGGTGCCTATTGAACACCCTTATTTTCCCGCCGAACTAGCGACGGGTCGTAGTAGTTATCCAAAAAGCAAAGTTCTTCGAAAGCATCTTATCGAAAAATAATAAATGGTAGGCACTAGCAGAGTTGAACTGCTGACCCCTACCGTGTCAAGGTAGTGCTCTACCACTGAGCTAAGTGCCTGTATCGCCAAATCTCCTAAATTCAGAAAAAAGCGAACCTAAAGAATGCCAAAACCGCCATATAAGTGTCAAGGCACGGCGACGTTCCAGCTCTATGGTCTGGTGAGAACAAATCCCAAAAATGCTGCTCCAACGCAAGCAAGAAATGTCGCGGTACTGTACGCGGCGAACGTGACATAGTAGCGATCGATCAAAAGCGTAACGTTCTCAAAGGCAAAAGAGGACATCGTGGTGAATCCGCCGCAAAACCCTGCGGTCAAAAAAACGCGCCAGTCAGGCTGAATGAAATATCGCTCCGAGATGCCTACCGCAGCTCCCATAATGAACGAACCGACAACATTTACGGCAAATGTCCCTGTTGGAAAGGTGAAAGGTAGGAAGCTGGCGATCAGCTCGACGGCTCCAAAACGGGCAACGGCTCCGAGCATTCCGCCGATGGCGACAAAAATGACACTTCTGCTCATAGCTTTCTCCTAAAAGCAGGCGTCATCAGCTATTCGCAAATAGCGGTTGGTCCAGGAAGACACCATTTCCTGTGTGCAATATAGCAAGCTGATTCTCTCAAGAATAGACATCAAGAATCAAGGTTTTTCATCAAACGACTCCAGTGCAAAACCGGTGCATCGCGATCGCGACAAGTTTTGCGGTGCGGTTGTCGTCGTCGTACTTTGGGTTTACTTCGCTGAATTCGATCAGCTTGGTGTTAGCCAGGCTTGCGGCGTATTTGACGAGTTGGATGAATTCGCCGGCGCGTAAGCCCAGGGGCGAGGGAGCCGACGTGCCGGGAGCGTCGGCTGACCGCACGGCATCCATATCGAAGCCGAAAAAGGTGTTGAGTGACGCGCTGTGGCCGATGAACTTGTTCCGGACGCTCTCCTTTAGTTCAATATCAGCCTCGGCCCGAGACCGAACGAGTTCAAGGCTGATGCGATTGACCCCCAGATTGCGGATGTATTCATAGTAGATCGGCGACGCTAGGTGCGTTTGATAACCAACCTCATAGAAATACCTCGGAAGGAGGAGTTCTTCATCGAGAAGCTGACGATAAGGTGTGCCGCTATTTCGTTCCTCCGACAGACGCACGTCAAGATGGGCGTCGATATTTACGCCGATCCACCAATCACGGCCGAAAACTTCAGACATTGCTCTGCCGTCGGCATAGGAAATATCGTTCCCGCCTCCAAGCACGATCAAACGCTTGCCGTCACGCAAAACGGCCTTCACGACCTCGGTCATCGTGTCGTGCGTTGCTTCTAAAGTATTGGCGATCTTCACATCCCCGAGATCGAATATTCGCTTTCGGATGTTCATCGTCGTGAGTTTATAAAATTGACCGCGGATCGCTAGCGGAGCTTCTGCCGCACCGACCCGGCCGCCGTTTCGCCGTACACCCTCATCTTGCGGACATCCGAGTATGACGATGTCAGCATTCTCATAATGATCGGGGGTGCGGCGGACTATCTCGCCAAGACGCGGATCATTCACATCGTTCCGTGAAAAGAAGACCGACTCATCGGGACGCACTGTCAGATCGAATTGGATGCTCATTTGCGGGAATTATAACACTAATCACTTTGATAATCCGCATTTGGTCATTGGCCGGCAGCAGGAAAAGGTGTATAGTGATTAGTGATAACTCAGCGCACATGCGGGCCGCTTTTCCCCTCTAAGGTTCGTAACTCTTCCCGTTAAAAAACTAGATCAATGGAGGCAGATAATGAAGAAATTCACTATTCTTACAATGCTGTTCGCGTTCTTTGCGGTAGGGTTCGTTCTGGCGACACCGCAAGAGGCATCAGCACAAGGCTATTACAGACGGGTTCGCAGGCAAGGACGCACATTCTGGGTTCCAACGCGTAAACCAAGCTTTTACCGGCGGCACAGGAATGTGATCAATCTTGCGGCAGCGACCGGCGGAGGTGCTCTTCTCGGTGGCATCATCGGCGGACGCAAGGGAATGCTTATCGGATCGGGAATCGGTGCAGGCAGCGGTGCTCTTTATACGTATGTCCTTAACCCGAAAAAGCGCCACTACCGCAAGATCCCGCCGCACTATGATCGGCGATATCGAAGCAATCGAAGATATCGGAACTGGTGATCGTGTGCCAAAATGACAATGACAAAGGCTGCCGTCGGAACAAAACTCCTAGCGGCGGCCTTCTTTGCTCTCTCGTTTCACCCACCAACCTGCGATCAGAGGCAGCAGTACGATCTGGCCAATGGCCGCAGGGATTCCCGGCAAGAGAGCTGTCTTTGCGTATTCAAAGAATGGCTGCGCGACCGCAGCGGTCAATAGAACGATCCCGATAAATACTAAACGTCCGCCAATTACGGCCAATCCGGTCGATATAAAGCCCGTAAATCGAAAGGTTTGTCTAAAGGCGCCGGCAAGACCGCCATATGCGGCAAGCTCAAGCGTCATCGAGGGCAAAATATGCGGCAACGGATGTCCGGAGATCAAGAAACTAACTGAAGGAGCAAGGGCACCAACGATCAGGCCTGATCGCCATCCGTAGCAAAGCCCAACCAAAAGCACCGGCCAATGCATCGGTAACAGCTGGCGAACCGGCAACCCGGCCGCGTGAAAACCGGCAGGCAGAAGGAAGGCGGCCGCAAGCAGCAGGAACGCCTGAGCGGTGATCGCACGCGGTTTGAACGCAGGAAGCGTAATGGCTGTTTGTTCGGAGGTGATCGAGTGTTCCATAACGAATTGCTTTGGTGAGAACATACCACGTTTCGACGCACGTTTCACGCCGCCGCGTTAGATCGCCTTTGTATTAGTTTTGTTACAGTTTCTAAAACATATTGCAGAAGGAAAGTGAGGAGAATACTCTTGAAGAACTATGAAGGTACTTCTCGTCTATCCCATATTTCCCGACACATATTGGAGCTTTAGGCATGCCCTAAAGATCGAAGGCAAAAAAGCTCCCTTTCCCCCGCTATGCCTCCTCACCGTCGCCGGCATGTTGCCCGCGACTTGGGAGCGGAAACTCGTGGATATGAACGTCGAAGAGTTGCGGCGTGAAGACATTGAATGGGCCGACATCGTATTCGTCAGCGCGATGATCGTGCAGAAGGAATCGCTCGAGGAAGTCGTCGACCTCGTGCGGTCGATGGGCAAGCGGGTTGTTGCAGGCGGCCCGTTCGTGTCAACAAGCTCAGATAAACTTCCTGCGGCGGATCATATCTTCATCGGTGAGGCGGAAACCACGCTTCCGGAATTCATTCACGATCTTGAACTTGGGATCGCTCGTAAATTTTATCAGGCAAATGAACGACCCGCGCTTCAGAACACACCTGTTCCGGATTTTTCGCTCATAGATATGCGGCATTACAGTGCTATGAGCATTCAATACTCGCGTGGCTGTCCATTCAGCTGCGAGTTCTGCGACATCATCGAGATCTATGGGCGCGTCCCAAGGACAAAGTCGAATGAGCAACTGCTTGCAGAGCTTGATGCTCTTAAGGATGCGGGTTGGCGCGGAATGGTCTTCATCGTTGACGATAATTTTATTGGCAACAAGAAGAATGTGAGACTGCTGCTGCCGGCGTTGCTCGAATGGTCGCGAAAGAATGGCGACCCGTTCAAGTTCATTACAGAAGCCAGTATAAATCTCGCTGAAGATGAGACACTGCTTCAGTTGATGCAGGATGTTGGATTCAAAAGGGTGTTCCTTGGAATCGAAACTCCCGTTGAGGAAAGTCTCAAACTCGCCAATAAGGGTCAGAACACCAAGCGGAACCTCCTCGACTCGATCAAGAAGATTCAGAGTTATGGGCTTGAAGTTATGGGCGGCTTTATCGTTGGATTTGATACTGACCCGGACGACATTTTCGAGCGCCAGATGAATTTCATACGCGAGAGCGGTATTCCGCTGGCGATGGTCGGCCTCTTGTCGGCATTGCCCGATACACAGCTCTGGAGGCGGTTGAGTAAAGAGGGAAGGCTTTTGGATGAAACGAGCGGCAATAACACCGATTGCTCGCTGAACTTTATCCCTAAAATGGACAAGGAAAAACTTGTAGCGGGCTACAAGACACTGCTGCGAAATATCTACAGCCCGAAGGAGTACTACACGAGAGTGCTCACTTGTCTATCGCGATCGCGGCACGGCGAAAGTGGGATGCTTCGGCGAAATGTAAAGGACGATCTGCGGTCGTTCTTCAAACTGATCTTTACGCTCGGCATCCAAGATCCAGCTCGGCTGCAATTTTGGAAATATTTTTACAGACTCGTGCGTTTCCACCCAAGAAACTTTGCGCATGGGCTGACACTGGCCGCGATGGGATACCATTTCCGGTTGATCACTGAG
This sequence comes from Pyrinomonadaceae bacterium, assembly GCA_019694355.1. Lineage (GTDB taxonomy): Bacteria > Acidobacteriota > Blastocatellia > Pyrinomonadales > Pyrinomonadaceae > OLB17. The sequence continues at coordinate 571,624 of JAIBCB010000001.1, forward strand.
AAATACACAGCGTGATCCTAATTCATCATCGGGACCTTTATTGAGTTTTTCTTCGCAAACTCGATCGCCTCTTCGTAGCCGGCATCCGCGTGGCGGATCACTCCCATTCCCGGATCGGTCGTAAGTACTCGGCCGATGCGTGCGGCGGCCTCCGGCGTTCCGTCGGCAACGATGACTTGACCCGCGTGTAGAGAATAGCCGATACCAACGCCGCCTCCGTGGTGCAGCGAGACCCAGGTCGCACCGCCCGCGACGTTGATCATCGCGTTGAGATACACCCAATCCGCGATCGCATCTGAACCATCTTTCATCGACTCGGTTTCTCGATTTGGGGAAGCGACAGAACCACAATCAAGGTGGTCACGCCCAATGACGATCGGTGCTCTTAATTCGCCCGAGGCCACCATCTCATTCAGTTTTAGGCCAGCCTTCGCGCGTTCGCCGTAGCCGAGCCAGCAGATACGTGCGGGCAGCCCCTGAAATTCTACATTTGCTTGTGCCATCGTCAACCAACGGCTAAGGTGGTCGTTGTCGGGAAAAAGGTTCATTATCGCTTCGTCAGTCTTGTATATGTCTTCTTTCTCGCCCGAGAGAGCGACCCAACGAAATGGCCCCTTACCTTCACAAAAGAGCGGACGAATGTACGCAGGAACAAAGCCGGGATAGTTGAACGCGTTCGCTACGCCATTATCAAGTGCTCGCTGGCGAAGATTATTGCCGTAATCAAAAACGACGGAACCACGCCGCTGGAATTCGAGCATTGCCTCAACGTGCTTCGCCATTGAGTCCTTTGCCGCCTGCTCGTACGCCTGTTGATCTCTGTCCCGAAAGTCCGCTGCTTCTTTGACCGAATAACCTTGGGGGATATAGCCCATAAGGACGTCATGGGCACTGGTCTGATCGGTTACCACATCAGGGAGAATATTTCGTTCGAGAAGCTGCCAATGGACCTCCGCCGCATTGCCTGGCAGAGCAACGGAGAGCGGCCGTTTATTCTTTAGCGCCTCGTTAGCAAGGTCTACGGCATCGTCGATATCTCTTGCAGCTACATCGACTTGCTTCAACTGGAGCCGCCTCTCGATACGCCACGGATCGACTTCGACCAAGATCGCGACGCCGTTGTTGAAGGTGACCGCTTGCGCCTGAGCTCCGCCCATTTCGCCAAGGCCGGCCGTTAGAACAAGTCTGCCGGAAAGGTCGCCCCAACCATGCTGTCTCGCAAGCGAGCCAAAGGTCTCATAGGTGCCTTGAAGAATGCCCTGAGTTCCAATGTATATCCACGAACCCGCGGTCATCTGGCCGTACATCATCAGGCCTTCGCGTTCGTATCTATCGAACTGCTCTTGGGTCGCCCAATGGGGAACGATATTCGAGTTCGCCAATAGTACTCGTGGTGCATCGGCGTGCGACTTAAAGACCCCGACCGGCTTTCCAGACTGAACAAGCAATGTCTCGTCCGGTTCGAGCTCTCGCAGGCTCCTGAGGATCGCGTCGAAACATTCCCAGTTTCGAGCCGCCTTTCCGCGGCCGCCATAGACGATGAGGTTATCCGGGTCAAAAGCAACCTCCGGATCCAGATTATTCTGGATCATCCGGTAAGCGGCCTCAGTGAGCCAGTTTTTGCATGTAAGGTTGCTTCCAGTTGGTGCGTGTATATCTCTTTTCATGTGTTGCAAGACTTGCTTTTCCAACTATAATAGCGTCAATTTCTGTCAATGGCACTTCGCCTTTCCCTAATATGAGCGAAATACAGCAAGAGATCGACCGGCTAGAAACTCGTCTTGACAGGCTCATCAGGACGCAGATCGACTTTCAACAGGAAGTGACTGCGATCCGAGCCGCTCTTGCCGAGCTTCGAACCGTGAGTGGGGGACAAGGTATTTTGCCGCCGGTGCCCGATCCCATAACTGAGACTCGACCGCAACAGGTCGTGGAGCAGGAATCGCCGCCTGTTGCGACACCGGTCGAGCAAACACGACCTTCGTATGAGGCTTCGCGGCCACGGATACCAGAGTTTGGAGGATATTCGCACGCAGGATCGAATGCCCGGACAGAAGAATCGGGCAAATTTTCTGCATACGTCTCGGAGCAGAAGCACGCAGCGCGCACCGACCTTGAAAAATTCATCGGAGAGAATCTGATCAGCAAGATCGGTATCTTGGTGCTGGTGATCGGCGTTGGCATTGGCGTTAAGTTCGCCATTGACAATGGCTGGATCAGCCCGCTGATGCGTGTGGCTCTAGGCTACATTGTTGGCCTCGTGCTGATCGGTTTTGCAGCGAAACTAAAGGCAAAATACCACAACTTCAGCGCGGTCCTGTTGAGCGGTGGTATCGCGATCTTGTATTTCGTTACATACTTTGCATATGCGTACTATTCGCTGATCGGCCAGCCGGTAGCTTTTGTCTTGATGGTTCTACTTACCATCGCAACAGTTGCTGCTGCACTTATCTACGAACGGCAGGTGATCGCCCACATCGGCCTTGTCGGTGCATACGGCGTGCCGTTCTTGTTGAGCAACAATTCGGGCAATTACCTATTCTTGTTCGCTTATATGGCGATCATAAACGCCGGGATCCTCGCCGTCTCGCTCAAGAGATATTGGAAACCGCTCTTTTATACTTCATCGGTATTTACTTGGCTGATATTCGCGGTGTGGTTGGGGTCGAAATTCTCGGCCGAGGCGCATTTCACCCTTGCTTTGACCTTTCTCGCGATATTCTTCGGGATCTTTTACGGAACAAAGATCGCCCATACTTTTTTGGATCGGGACGAGGCAGCAAAGACCAAAGACCTTCTCTCCGTGCTCGGAACAACGCTGATATTTTATATATTCTGTTTTGCGTTGATATCGTTTCTACAGACAGAAAGTGAGTTCACTGGCTTTTTTAGCTATCTTGCCATAATGTCGCTGCTGATCCTGATATCGGCTTATCGATATTTCACTCACGCGCTCGTCTATCTCTGCTATCCGTTCACATGGCTGATTTTTGCGGTCTGGTACGCCGACAAATATGACGCTGGTGAGCATTTTATTCTCGCGTCGGTCTTTTCGATCGTATTCTTTTTGCTTTATTACGTCATGGCTTTGATTTACCGGCTAGCGGTCGGGAAGATCAGCATGGTTGAGAACTCCGGGCTCGTGTTGACGAACTCCTTCATCTTCTACGGCTTCGGTTACGCGATCCTTGAAAGCCGCGAGAATCTGCACCAATACCACGGGTTGTTTACCGTCGGCCACGCGGCCTTCCACTCGCTCGTTGCTCAAGTAATTAGCCGGCTCAGAATTTCCACGAATGATGTGGTCCAGGTACTTACTGTTCTCATTATCACTTTTGCGACGATCGCAATCCCCGTGCAATTTGACGGTAATAGGATCACGCTAATCTGGGCGGTCGAGGCGGCGGTACTATTCGGGTTCGGCCGGTTGAAGCAGATTCGGCTGTTCGAATACTTTTCATATCCGCTGATGGCGATGGCTTCGGTCAGCCTGGTGATCAACTGGGCGACGTCTTTCAGCGAGCGAACCGACTTCGCAAGCGAACACAATCTTTGCCCATTTGTGAATGGCGACTTCGTAACCGCTTCGGTGCTCATTGCGAGCTTTTCAGCGATCTACTGGATCGATCGGAAGAGTGAATATGAGTCGGTGCTGCCTGAAGAGATACGGTCCGCGTTTCGGATCATCCTGCCGACAATCGCGCTCGCTGCTCTATACAACGCTTTCCGCACGGAGATCGATAACTATTTCAACCTGAAGATCGTCGAAAGCCGTGCTCGGTTGATCGATGCGGGAGCCTTTTCGCGGAACCGGGATCTTGGTTTTTTCAATACGATATGGCAGATCGACTATTCGATGCTGTTTCTCGCGATCGTTAGTGCCGTAAACCTAAGACGAGTGCGGTCCGCAAAGCTCTCTTATACCAACGTCCTCCTTGCAATGGTTGCATTCATGGCGTTCCTTGCGGTCGGGATGCCGCTTTTTAACGACCTGCGCGAGAGTTATATGGATCCTGAGGCTGCATTGTACTGGGGCTCAGGGCCGATGAACGTAGCGATCCGATACATCTCATATGGGCTCGCTGCTGTCCTAATGGGTTCGCTCTACTATTACAGTCGAGAAGAGTTGCTCGATAGCTTCGTTCCAAGGGCAAAGCGGATCGTCGCTTTCGACGCGCTATTCTACTCGACTTTACTGATCGTATTGAGCGGCGACCTTGTGAATTTGATGAAGCAGTTCGGCATAGCCGATGCGACGAAACTAGGGCTAAGCATTTTGTGGGTTGCGTACGCTTTGTTCCTTGTTGTGATCGGGATCGCCCGCAGCAAAAAATATCTGCGCTTTGCAGCGATCGGGCTCATAGGGGTTACGCTCGTAAAGCTGTTCTTTTACGACATTGCCGATCTTCCCACGGTCCCGAAAGCGATATTGTTCATCGCGATCGGCGCGGTTCTTCTCGTCGTGTCATTTCTCTATAACAAATACAAGAGCTTTATCTTCTCGGCAGCTGAGTCCGAGAACGTGACGGAGGAAGAGAGTATCTGAAGGCTTAGAGTTGCCGCTGAGCTTAAGGCGGCCCGCTCAATGTCGCTCCGAGCAGACAATTGTTCTCGGCACACCGCTTTCTGCGACGGCCGTTTTCGGCGGGCAAGGCCCTCGCCGCGTCACGACAGAAAAATATTGAGTTGGTACGCCTGCCGATGGTACAATCCTATGGTCGCTACTGCGGTATTCCTCGTTTCTTCCAACCTCTGATGAACACACGAATCTTTCAAACTTTGATCAAGTCAGCAGCTCTAATTGTTATCATCCTTGTATTTAGCTCGATGGTCTCTGCCCAACTATTTAGCTACAAACTTGTTGGCCAGGCCGTTAACGATATCGCGTATTTTCCGATAACGGGAATGCTCTACGCCTCAGTTCCCAGCACTGGAGGGCAGTATGGTAATCACCTTATCGTGATCGACCCAAAGGCAGGTGCGGTCGTTAACAGCGTGTTTGCCGGTAGTGAGCCGAATAAACTCGCAATGACTAACGACGGAAGATACCTTTACGTTGGCGTGGACGGAGCCGCATCGGTGAAGCGCTTTGTTTTGGCGACTCTTACTTCGGACATTTCAATTAGTCTTGGAAGTGACAATAACGGCCCCTATACTGCGGAGGACATCGCACCAATTCCCGGTCGGCCAAATATCGTCGCAATCTCTCGGCGCAATTCGTGCTGCAGCCCGCGTCATGAAGCAGTCGTCCTGTTCGATAACGGTATTCAGCTTCCGAATGTTACGCCTCGAACATCCGAAACTAATGAAATAGAGGCCGGTGACGACGGGGTGTCACTTTACGGCTACAATAACGAGACATCGGGTTTCCAATTTCGACAACTGTACATTGATTCGAATGGTGTCTATATCTCGTCAAGTGAACCGAATACTTTTGGAGCGTACAGTCTAAAGATCAGATACTCCGCGGGACGTGTGTATGCAAGCAACGGAAAGATCGTAGAGGCAGCCAACGGGAATCCAGTCGGAATCTTTTCGCTTGCCGCTTCGCGGACGGAATCGCGGTTGACAAGCGAAATTCGAGGGTGTTGTTTGTAATGGGCTCTAGTCTTAAAGCGTTCAGGACGACGACCTTTCAACCGATCGGAACCGTGAATCTGCCGACCTCGGTCGATACGCCTGCACAACTGACGCGCTGGGGACGCCGCGGCGTTGCTTATAGGACGTCCGGAGGGAAGCTAGCATTGGCCGAATCGCTCCTGGTCACGCAAAAGAGCCAATAGTAGATCTATTCACATCCAAATACGATATTCAGTGTAGAATGGTCGGATGAAGACACATGCTGCATCAATTGTCGCGTTGCTACTTTCTTGCTATTGCCTTTTCATCTCGCCGGCCAACGGCCAGACGTCGCCAGTTAACACGCCGCCAACCTTTGACGCGAATCTCGCGAAAAAACTTGGGGCGGACGAATATGGGATGAAGAACTATGTGTTCTGCATCTTAAAGACAGGCCCAAAGGACGCTTCTATCAAGGATGAGAAGCAACGGGCTGGGATATTCGGCGGGCATATGGCGAATATGAAACGGCTCGCAGATGCGGGCAAACTCGTCGTTGCCGGGCCTTTTGGCAAGAATGAACGCGGATATCGCGGAATCTTCGTCTTTGATGTGGCAAGCGTTGAGGAGGCCGAGAAGTTGGTTGCCACCGATCCTGTTATCAAGTCCGGAATGATGACCGCTGAACTTACGCTTTGGTACGGGTCGGCAGCCCTCATGGCCACCGCGGATATCCATAAAAGGATCCAGAAGACGGCATTCTAGCTCCCACTATTTCGTCGATATCACCAAATGCTGCGGCATTGGCGGCAACGGTTGGTGGAGGTTATTAGTGAAACCCGCGTCCACGCACATTTTCTCCAATTCCTTGAATGTATAAGCATCACCTGAGGGCGTTGCGGCAAGCATCACGAGCGAGAAAAGGGCTTCAGCGGGCGGCGAAACTCTATCGTCGTTTGGAATGAATTCGAGCGTAAACGCCTTTCCTCCGGGCTTGAGGGCGGCATGAACCTTCTTCAAAAGCGTAGTACACGTATCAGCATCGAAGTGGTGCAGGAAGTTCGTTATCAACATTGCGTCATAATCTGCACCGAAATCTACATCGAACGCACTCCCCGCGATCAAATGATGCCGATCGGCGACACCCAGCCGGTTTGCGTTCTCGGTCGCGACCGTTAGGACGTTCGCCCAATCGATCGCGTAGATGTGTGCGTTCGGATATTGTTGGGCAACTGTGATGCCAAATATCCCATGCCCCGCTGCGATGTCCAGCACTTTCAGATCCGCGTTCTTCTCAAACCCGAGATTCGCGGCAATGCCATTCGCTGCCGGAACCATTAGTGGCATCATCGCCTTTGCAAACTTCACCCACATCGGGCTTTCCGAGTCGAGCGACGCATTCGTTTCTGTACGGGTACCGCCGTTACGAACGGTGTTCGTCAGATCCGCGAACCCGTTCAGCTGGGCTTCGCTCATGAGGAATTCGATACTCGCCCCGATATATGTTTGCCGATTCTTGTCGAGAAAGGCGGCGGCAACGTCCGAGAGGCCATACTCGTCTCCGCTCTTTGTTAAGAAGCTGAACACGGTAAAGACGTCGGCCAATACGCGGATGCCTTTTTCAGCGGCACCGCAGGCCGCGGCAAGTTTAGCGACGGTGGTATTTCCTTCGGCGATCTTTGTAAAAAGCTCTAGTTCGATCGCTGTTCTGTAGGCTGCTGAATATTGAAATCCGGTCATCATCTGCCAGATCGGCTGAGGATCAGGCATAGGCTGCGTCTGCGGCATTGATACTCTCCTTGTGGGGGACTGTGTCAAAATACACCTGCTAGAGCACAAGTGCAAGCACCAAACGTGCCAAAGCCAAGGAAACTTAGTATGTTAAGAATGCGTGGTGTAACGACAAAGATCTCTTGATGGAAGCCGATCTGATCATACAAAATATAGGGCAGCTGGTTACAGGTGCTTCTCCCGGTGGCTCAAAACGACGTAACGCTATGCTCGATGTCGGACTGATCGAGAACGCCGCCGTTGCTGTCATCGACGGAAAATTTGCTTCTGTCGGCTCGGAAGACGAGGTTCTCACTGAGTTCTCCTCAGAGAATATTGTCGATGCCGAAGGTCGGGTCGTTTGTCCGGGCTTTGTTGATCCACATACGCATATTGTTTACGCCGGCGATCGTCTGAATGAGTTCGAATTGAAGATCAAAGGTGCGGAATATCTTGAGATACTGGCGGCCGGCGGGGGCATTTTATCGACGGTAGCAAATACGCGATCTGCCTCGGAAGATGAGCTAGTTGAGTTGGGCCGTGAACGTCTCGATAAGATGCTGGCGTGCGGAACCACGACCGCAGAGATCAAGACCGGCTACGGCCTCGATCTTGAGAGCGAGCTGAAGATGCTGCGTGTCATCGAACGTTTGGATAGAGAACACGCTATCGACATTGTCCCGACCTTTCTTGCCGCCCACACCGTCGCACCGGAGTTTAAGGGCGACGCAGACGGCTACGTCGATCTCGTCTGCCGCGAAATGCTGCCGGCCGCCTGGCAATGGTATTCGGGGTCATGTTTTGTCGAGAAAGGAAAGCCGTTCTTCTGTGATGTTTTCACCGAACAGAACTCGTTCGACCGCGGGCAAACGGAGAAGATCCTCGACGCGGCGAGATCCCTCGGTTTTGGTCTCAAAGCCCATGTCGATCAGTTCACGAACCTCGGCGGATCGCGGCTTGCGATCGAGAAAGGTGCGGCCTCGATCGACCATCTCGACGCGATCTCGGAAGAAGAGATCGAATTGCTCGCAGCCAGCGAGACAGTTGGAGTCGTGATCCCGACAGAGAATTTCAGCGCAGGAAAATCTCGATTCGCTGATGCTCGAAGGATGATCGATGCGGGCTGTGCGATCGCGATTTCGACCGATTTTAACCCCGGATCGGCTCCTTGCCCTTCGATACCGATGGCGATGGCTATCGCGTGCCGCTATCAGAAGCTTTTACCGAGCGAGGCGTTGAATGCAGCGACGATCAACGCAGCATATGCGATAGGTTTGGGACGCACGCATGGTTCGATCGAGGTCGGCACACGCGCTGACCTTTTGATCTGTGATTGCACCGATTATCGCCAGCTCGCATACGAATTCGGCTACCCGAAGTTCCTACTGACTATAGTTGCGGGAGAACAATGTTGAGGAGCTTCTGGTTCATTTTTACAATAGTTGGTCTCGCAGCGGGCCTCTGCGGCACCTATGCATACGACAGGTACTCTCCCGTGCAAAGTTTTGAGGCTGTTGATCTCGAAACGAAAGCTGCGGTGCTTACATCCTTCCTTAGTCCAACTACAAGGGAGGATCACGTCGTTACTGATGACGGCCGCATCTATTTGCTCGTATCCGAAGACCTCTATGCGAAACTGCAACGATCGACGAACGGCATTAAGGTCGAACGCTATACGGGTGCCACGGAGGTGCGTGCGAACACGGTTCCTTACATCGTCTTTTCGGGCTGGACGAAACGCGCGGATACGGTCTTCGTAACTCAGATCGCGTACTTCGTCGGCGGAAACTCTGGTGGGTGTGACGAACAGTATATGTATTCGAAAGTCAGCGGTTGGATGCTAACCAAAGGGGATTGCTTCGCAGCCGCAAGCTGATCTATGGACGACATAATTCTTGATGGCGAAAGCCTTACATTCGAGCAGGTCATGTCGGTCGCCTACGGTAAACCTGGCGGGCCCCAAGTCGCGCTTGGGGAAAATGCAAGGGCGAACGTGCTGAAGGCCGCCGCCGCGGTGGACGCCCTTCTTGAACGCGGCGAGATCGCCTACGGTATTACGACCGGGTTTGGTGCCTTCAAGGACAAGATAATCAGCCGCGAAGAGGTCGAACTGCTTCAGCGAAACATCGTCCTGAGCCACGCGGTGGGTGTGGGTGACCCGTTTGACGTGCCAACGACAAGGGCTATCATGCTCATTCGCGCTAATACCCTTGCACGCGGCTTCTCTGGCATCCGGCTCGAAACGCTGGAACTCATACTCGCTTGCTTGAACAAAGGCGTTCATCCTGTGATCCCCGAGAAGGGCAGTCTCGGTGCCAGCGGCGATCTTGCTCCGCTCGCACACTTTGCGTGCGTGCTTATCGGCGAAGGAAGAGCCGAGTTCGGCGGCAAGGAGATGCCAGGCGGTGATGCACTTTCTGCGGCCGGCCTTTTGCCAGTTTCTTTGAAAGCGAAAGAAGGTCTCGCTTTGACCAACGGCACGACCATCATGACGGCCGTCGGTCTTCTGGAAACCGCAAAAGCCCGGAATCTTGCGGATCTTGCTGACATCGCCGGCTGTCTCACACTCGAAGCCGTCAACGGCACGACGGCGGCTTTTGATGAGCGTATTCACGCTGTTAGACCGCATCCGCGTCAGGTCGAGTGTGCAAAGAATCTTCGCTCGATCCTCGAGGGAAGCGAGATGACGCGTGGTTTCGACCCGGTGAATGTTCAGGATGCTTACACCTTGCGTTGCATTCCACAGGTTCACGGTGCGTGCCGAGATGCTGTCGCCTACGCCAAATGGCTCCTTAAGATCGAGCTGAATTCCGTTACCGACAATCCGCTCATATTCGTCGAAGGCGACAATATCGAGGTCATCAGCGGCGGAAATTTTCATGGCGAACCGCTCGCACTCGCGTTCGACTATCTAGCGATCGCCCTTTCGGAACTTGCGAACATCTCGGAACGCCGAATCATGCGTCTCACTGACGAGGCCTCGAATTCGCGCGTTCTGCCCGCGTTCCTGACCGAAGAAGGCGGACTGAATTCGGGCTTCATGATCGTGCAATACACCGCGGCCGCTCTTTGCACCGAGAACAAGGTCCTTGCGCATCCCGCCAGCGTCGATACGATCCCGAGCTCCGCGAATGTTGAAGATCACGTCTCGATGGGTGCGACGGCGGCGATCAAACTCCGTTCTGTCCGGCGAAATCTCGAGACCGTGCTTGCCCTCGAAGCATTTTGTGCCGCTCAGGCGGTCGATCTTCGGCAAAAGCGTCTTGATTCCGCAAGGAAACTCGGCATCGGCACCGAACCGCTTTATACTGCCATTCGGCAACGGATCCCGTTCATCGGTGTTGACGAATATATGAAGGATCATATCGATGCCGCGGTTGCCGTCGCCAAGGGCTTTGCCCGAACCGGAGATTTTTAGATGCTCATAAGAAAGATCATTGCTCTCAGCCTTGCTGCGACAGCCATCGGCTGTTGGTCGATGTCGGCAAAGAACAGCGACTCTCGTTCTGTCAACGCAGAAACAGACGCGACACCTTTCGCCACACCCAAGCCGAAAGCAGCACCGACCGAAACACCGGCGAGTTCGAGCACTACGAGTACATCAAATATGAACGCGACGGGTACCTTTTACGACAATCTGCCGAAAACGCTTTCGCGTCCGACAGACGATGTCAGCAAGCTTCTCCTCCGCGAATACGGCTCCGTCTTTGTCACAAAGGCGACGCCGCCCGCAAAGATCGTCTTCGAGGACGAAGCTGATGTTTCGGCGTTCCAGAAGAGCCTGACGCGCGATTCTTCATCGATCGGAGGCTACACGGTTACGCTCCAAAAACCCGCCATGGACGCCTTGAAGGCCGCGATCGCAGAGGCCCAAAAGAGCGGCCTTTCGATCGGCCCGCGAGGCGGCGATTCATCAATGCGAACTTACGCACAGACCGTCACGCTCTGGTCAAGCCGTGTAAGACCTGCACTTGCCCATTGGTCGGCGGCAGGGAAGATCTCAAAGGCAGACGCGGCCCGCATCAACGCTCTTTCGCCCTTTCAGCAAGTGTCCGAGGTGCTAGGACTTGAAGAGAAGGGGATGTGGTTCGCGAAAGACTTTTCGAAATCCATCATCTATTCCGTTGCGCCGCCCGGAACTTCGCAGCATCTCTCAATGCTTGCCCTCGACGTAAAGCAGTTCGACGACGCTCGTGTCCGCGAGATCCTGGCAAAGCACGGTTGGTTTCAGACCGTTTCGTCCGATCTGCCGCATTTTACGTATCTGGGCGTGAACGAAAGTGAACTTCCCGGGCTAGGCCTGAAAAAGGTCACGAGCGGCAACCGCACATTCTGGGTACCGGACATTTAGTCGATCATCCGGATAGAAACCGGGAGCCGCAGTACACCGGTGGCAGCATGCAGAAGTCCGCACGCCAGTAAGGGCGTAACATTCAACGCAGCTTCCGGCTGAATTGCTACGGCATTTGTGCTGCGCACGCCCCGGCCTCCATTCCCAATTCACAATTAACAATTCACAATTTCCTGATCTTTGTCCCGTCCCGCCGTAAATGGACAAGTGGGACAAAGTGGGACAAAAATCGGCGTTTTTCATCCGGACGGTTACAATTTCTGTCACTATTGTCAAAGATCGACGTATATAACGCGTGTATATACCATCAGTACAAGTATATCATGCGTGTCAAGAGGTGTCCTTCGGAGAGCTCTCTTCGAAAGCACCCGGCCTTTCGCTTGCGGGTGGTCAAAAGTTACTGCCGCCTGCATCAGCGGGCGGGTAGGTTCTGTCAGTACCACCTGCGGTAGCGGGTGGCTATTCGTCAATACCGACTGCCTCAGCGGGCGGCCAGCTTTGCAGGGGCCTGCACGTTAGTAAGGGCGTTGCCGAAGCTGACGGCTGACGGCTGACGGCTGATAGCTGATAGCTGTATTTATCCGATTCCGTAACATCTTTGATCTACCCGAATGTGCGATCTTGCTTTGATTTGGCCAAGGCAATTTTTGCCCCTCGGCCAAAAAACGGCTCTGCCGTTCTATTTGCGGAAAAGTTCCACTTTTCCGAACGCCGACCCCAATGAAGAGAGCGGCTCTGCCGCCGGGCGGCGAAGCCGCAAATGCCGGAACCGACGCAAACGGTGAAGCAGAGCTTCACCGCAAATAGACAGGCAGAGCCTGCTAAAACCGAGGATGATTGCTTCGGCGAAGTCGAGGGCTGTTTCTTCATCTTTCTGATAGCCGGTGAATTTTTGGCGGATGTTGTCGGAGGTGCCGTAGCCGAGCGAGGCAGTGCGTGAGCCGACGTTTGGCGTGATCTCTTCGCCAAAGGGGAGAAAGTCGCGGCGTGAAGTGACCTGGCCGAGGGCGTTCGTGATCACACGTGGGCTTCCGAGATGATCGTTGCGCAGTCTAAATTCATTGACGCCACGAGTAAACAAACTTTCCCTTTTGGTTAATGTAGCCTCGCTGAGTTGTGCGTTTTGTCTCGTTGTAGATCGTAACTTCTGCGAGGCCGTCGTCAAATGCTTCCGCAGAGTCGAATTTTGCGGGGATCACAACCTTGCCCGTTGGATCGATATATCCCCATTTTCCTCTGACCCGCACGGAGGCAAGCCCTCCGGAGAAACTATTTGCCTGCCCGAACTCGGGAGGGATGACGAACTTACCATTTCGGTCAATATAACCCCACCTTCCGCCCGAAGAAACAGCGGCGACACCTTCTGCGAATGGCCGAGCCCGCTGAAAGGCGGCAGGGATCGCGATCTCGCCCGTTCGACCGATATAACCGTAAAAAGCACCTGCACGATAAACGGCAAGGCCCCCTGAAAAATTTGGAAGAAAGAGCGGATCCGAAAAGCCGATCATCACTTCAAAATGCGGAGTTATTATCAGTTCTCCTGATCTGTTGACATATCCGATCTTTCCGTTTTGGACAACTGACGCAAGACCTTCGCTGAAAGGGTTCGCATGTTGAAACCGGAGTGGTATAACGATCTGCCCTTCCGCATTCGCGAATCCCCACTTGCCGTTCATCTCCGCCAGCGAAAGGCCCTCGCGAAACCCCATCAAGAGCAGCGGAGTTTCCAGCACTTTGCTTCCTGTTTTAGAAATATAATAGGTTCGACCGTCTTTGGTGACGCGTGCCCGTCCGTCTGCGAACGATGACGCCTCATCAAACTGCGGGGCGATCACCATGCGGCCGGTCTTGTCCACATAACCCCATTTCCCGTTTTTGGTCACTAAGACAGCGGCCATTCCGTCGCTGAATTTGCTCGCATAATAGAATTTGAAGCCGATCTTGAGCCGCCCGTACTTGTTGATGTAGCCAGTCGTATTTTGGTCTTGAGCAGCCAAGTGCTCCTTCATCACCGGAAAGAGTTGTGTCTCTTGAGCAATGCAATTTGCTCCCCAACATAGCAAGATGCTTGTAAACATCCCAAACACAAATATCTTCATATCACTATTCCTCCGCAGCTTGACTCAACAAGCCTCTGTCAGTCGGTCGGCGGCGTAGGGGGCTCCATTTGGATCTTTGGCGCTGGTTCTACAGGTTCCGCTTCGCTCCACCCGTAGCTATTAAAATACCGTGTGCTCCGCACACTCGGGCGAGTTCACGGTCGTTATCCCGAATGGTTTTCGATTTGCCACGGCATTTATGCCGTGGAACGAGTCTCTCAATATCATATGGAGGCGGCTTGCCGCCGACAAGTCTCTATCGCGTGATTCGCAGGCTCCGGTGAAGTCTTGAGCAAACGCTAACCACGAGCTAAAGCTCGTGGCAATTCTCAGTAATCAGGCCTCTGTTATGCAACCCGCTCGGTACCGCTGGCGGTGCTGACAAGAGTGTCCCAAACGTGTTTTGTAATAGCAGGTAATATCGGTGAGATAGGATGGTACACCCGGCAAGATTCGAACTTGCGACCCTCTGATTCGAAGTCAGATACTCTATCCAGCTGAGCTACGGGTGCACATGGAGGCGTGCTGCCAAAAGACAAATGTTAGCGACTGGCAGGTATGGATTGCAAATCGCGCTGAAGGTTTCAATAGCCAATCATGGGCTGATGTGCTGCCGACGGCGTTAAGGCTTGCCGGGCCAATGGTGTATCGAATACTATCAATTCACAAGGAAATCCATTTCTATGAGAACTCTGCTTCTAGCCTCGTTGCTCTCGCTCTCCACAATTCTCTCAGCACCGATCGTTGCCCAGTCGTCGGCGACGAAGCTCACAGTTGACGGCGTCTCTCACGACGTTACGGTCCGTCGGGATGTGCGTGGAATTCCTTATATCGAGGCTGCAAATGATGCAGACCTATATTTTGCACAAGGATATGTGACGGCGTCGGATCGGCTTTGGCAGATGGACATGATGCGTCGCGTCGTTCGCGGCGAAACGGCGGAGTTATTTGGCAAAGCGGCACTAGAACAAGATAAGCGTTGGCGACGTTTTGGCTTTGCGAGGGTTGTAGATGCGTCCTACGCAACATTGGCCCCTGAATTGAAAGCGGCCCTGGATAGCTACACCCGAGGCGTAAATGCATATATCGCGAGCCTTGATGAAACGACAACTTCGATCGAGTTCAAGCTATTGCAATACAAGCCTTCTCAGTGGAAGCCGACGGATTCATTGGCTATCGGCAAGATCCTTGCGGATGCACTGAGCACAACTTGGCGAAATGATCTGCTGCGAGCTCAGGTCCAGGGTCTGTCGCGCGATAAACTCGCCGACCTTGAACGATCGACCACGCCGTACGACGTGATCCTTTTCAAGGGATCGGCAAAGGCAAAGCGGGCGGCACAGATAAGAACAAGCCGGCCTTCCGATTCCGTTTTGGCAGCGGCAGAGCGTGACGAAGATCTCCGGAGAACGTCGCTGGAAGCCCTTGGCCTGTATGCAGATGGTCTCGCGGCCAGCAATAATTGGGTCATCTCCGGCAAGCGAACAGCGACCGGCAAGCCGATACTCGCAAACGATCCACATCTCTCGGCGAGCGCACCTGGGATCTGGTATATCGCCGATATCAGGTCGCCGCAAGTTCACGCGGCGGGAGTTTCGATTCCCGGAATTCCCGGCATCGTTCTGGGTCACAACGAGACGATCGCATGGGGCGCAACGAATGTGGGGCCTGATGTCCAGGATGTCTACAAGCTTGAGCTGGATGGCAATGGCTCCTATCTTTCGCCTCGTGGTTGGACAAAGCTCGCCGTAAGAACCGAGAAGATCGCCGTTAGGACGAACCCTCTTAGCCCGGCAACGGCAGACGTCGACCTTGAAGTAAGGTCGAGTGAAGAAGGGCCTGTCATCCTCGACGATAGGTCCGGTACATATGCCCTGAGATGGACGGCTTTCAGACCAGAGAACAATGAGTTCGAGGCGTTCTATCGGCTTAATCGGGCAGGCAGTTGGCTGTCGTTCACGAATGCCCTCAAGACGTATGGCGGGCCGGCGCAGAACTTTATTTATGCGGACACGAAAGGCCACATCGGTTGGTATGCCGCAGGACGGATCCCGATCAGGCGTAAAGGTTACGGGAGCTTGCCTTATGATGCGAAGACGAATGACGGCGACTGGATCGGCTATATTCCATTCAGCGAGTTGCCGCATTTGTATGATCCGCCAACCGGTCTGATCGTGACGGCGAACCAACGCACCGTTAGCCCGGATTATAAATTTCCCCAGGTCGCTTCGGATGCTTCGGCTCCGTGGCGGGCGAGGCGGATATTCGATCGCCTGTCCGCGATCAAACGGATCTCAAAGGACGATGTCGCGAACGTTCAGCTCGATGCATTCAACATTCCACTCGATCTGCTCGCCAAAGAGATCGTGCGTAGAAAGGCGGCATCACCGGACACTCTCGAACTGTTGACAGGCTGGGACGGTCGAATGTTGCCGGACAGTCGTGCGGCACTCCTGAGCGAAGAGATCGCAAAGTGTGTTACGACGGAGATCACGCGGGCTAATCCTCTTGTAAATTATGGAGTCATTCGCGAACGTATCACGGAGAGGGCGATTCGTGAAGGGCTAACCCGCTGGCTTCCGAGCGGGGTGAAGAATTATGACGATCTTCTGCGGAGTTGTGATTCGGGCTCTCGTGAGAGCCTTGCACGGATCTTTGGCCCGGACCCGAATGCTTGGGTATGGGGCGGTATTTTTTCGGCCGTCTTTCCGCATCCTCTCGTGATGACGCCCGTTGTCGGCAAACAGTTCGTGACTCGCACGGATCCGCTCGCCGGAAGTCGATATTCCCCAAACGTCGGGTCGTCGGTTTCGATGCGATACATCGTGACGCCCGGCGAATGGGACGCAACGAGCCTCGTAATTCCGCTGGGTGAAAGCGGCCGGCCGGATAATGAGCATTATAAGGACCAGTTCGACCAGTGGCGAACGAACACGCCGCCGCCACTCGTTTTTGGTCAGACGGCAGCTTCAAAACTTGGAGTTTCCCTTATTCTATCTCCGACCTCGAAGTAGGGCCGATGGCAGCCAGGAAATCTTCAAGTATTACCGATGCGGCCTCGCTATCAACCTTTTTTCTAGTTTCGGCAAGGTTGGCCCCTCGCTCCCAGAGTCGCCGCTTCGCTTCGTAAGACGAAACTCGCTCATCTTGCAGGAACACGGGTATCGATAGGGAAAGGGTCAACTTTCGGGCGATTGAGCGGGCTTCCTTTGACATTGTCGATTCGCCGCCGTCGAATTCGAGCGGCAAACCCACGACGACGGCAACAGCATCAAAATCGCGAACAAGGTCTTTGATCCGTACAAGCAAGGCCTTCCAGTTTGTGCGGTGTATGGTTTCGACGGGCCGAACAGTTATACGGAATGGGTCACAGACGGCGATCCCTACGCGCTTTGTTCCCGGGTCGATCGCAAGAACGCGGCCTTCGGGCGGAATCGGAAACTGCTCTGTAATATTCGGCGTATTAGGTATTTGTTCTTGTTGCAAGTCGCTCACACGATAAAGGATAATTGAACACTGGGCCTTTTGGCAGCAATTTTGAGGTAATTATATGTCATTTCGCGGAAAACTCTGGGTCTTGATCCTGTCAGGCGTCATCGCGGGGTATGCCGTCATCGGCGGCCTGCCGGCCGTTGGCAGCCTTTTGACGGCCAATGCTCAACAGACGGTCAACGACCCGAATGCTCAGCTGAAAATAGTTGAATCTGTACTTGATCACATCCAGAACGACTATGTTGACATTCCCGATATGGAAAAAGTTCGCGTCGGAGCCCTTCGCGGTCTGACCAGCGGATTGGATCCATATTCAAGCTATCTTACCCCCGAGCAGGCGGCGGAATACACAGCCGGAAAGGCCGACAAGACCGGTATCGGAGCTGAATTTGCGTCAGTATCAGGCTATCTGTACGTCCTTTCTGTTGCAAAGGGCGGGCCTGCTGACAAGGCCGGCATCAAGAATGGCGATGTGATCGAGTATATCGGTTCAAAGGCTACTCGCGATGTTCAGCTCTATGACGCGATCCATTTGGTCGAAGGCGAACCCGGTTCGGTAGTCACGCTGCGTGTGCTTCGATCTGGAGAAAAGCCGCAAACAATAAAGGTTACCCGCGGTGAGGCAAAGGCTCAGGCCCCGGAAACAAAGATGGAGAGCGGTAGGACAGGCGTCGTTAAGGTGTTCTCGCTCGATAAGGGGCAGGCGGAACGAGTTCGCGAGGCGGTCAACGCAGTGGTCAAACAGGGTGCACAGAAGATCGTGCTTGACCTTAGGGCCGTTGCTGGAGGCAGCCTTGAAGAGGGCGTCAAGGTCGCGAATCTATTCATCGGCAGCGGTGCCTTGGCGACCGAGGTTGGAAAGGATAACAAGATCACGAAAACTTATTCCGCCGACCCATCTCAGGTGATCTTTGAAGGCAAAACCGCCCTGGTTACTAATATCAACACGGCCGGCGCGTCGGAAGCTATCGTTGCCGCTTTTGCTGACCACAAACGCGGTGCGATCGTTGGTGAGCGGACGTTCGGTGCCGGTTCGGACCAAAAGTTCTTTCCGCTTTCGGCCGGCGGTGGATTGCTCCTTACCGTTGCAAAATGGGCTTCACCGACGGGCGTGCCGTTCTTTGGTGAAGATCGAAATTCGATCGGTATCAAGCCAAGCATTGAAGTGAAACGCGGAGATACGCAGGATCCGGATGAGGTCGATACGCTTCTCGACAAAACAGCTCCGCAGGATCCGAACCAGCAAGTTGCACCTACGCCAACACCTACGCCGAAGCCTGTTGTTCGCGAGGATATCCAACTCAAGAAGGCGATCGAAGTACTCAACTCCGCCGCTTAAGGAACGTAAATGTGGAAATGAGAGCTGTTCGTGGCATATTGCTTCGGACAGCTTTTTCCTTTCAACGAAAGATTTGAACCTGCTAGAATTGTAGGCCTGATGAGGCAAATGCGCATAAAATTGGCGTTCGCGGGTGCTGCATTGTTGTTTGCGGCCTTCGTTGCGTTTGGCCAAGCAGCCGGACAGTCATCGGACGTGAATTTCCCGACACCGCTGTCTTCGAACAAGCTCACCGGTACGATCCGAGCTCGCGATATCGGCGATAATCGACTAACGACGCACTATTTCGTTTTTAACGGCACGCAGGGCGATCTTTTCGTGAACGTCGTTTCAAGCAATCTCGATGCTGACATCGATGTGTTTTCCGCAGACGGACTGATCCCGCTTGCAAAGATGATCGTCGCATCTGATGCGCAGGCAAATGAGACAGGACGGTTGATCTATTTGCGAAGGCCCGAAAAGTTGATCCTAAGGATCCAGGGACGGACTCCGAACGATCTTCCAGCAAGCTATCAGGTGTCGTTCGGCGGCAGTTTCGTAGCAATCACGGGTGAAGAAACTCAGAAGGCCCCGGTCGTGGAATCTGGCGTGAAGGGCGATGTTGCCGTGAACTCGGTGGGCACGATCTTGCCGCAGGTGAAGGAAACGCCTGCCCCTTCAAAGGATGTATCTACGGCGGAGAAAAAAATAGAGATCGCAAAAGCAAAAGAGCCTCGGACTGACGCGATTCCTCGGGCTGAGGCTGAAAGCCCGAAGAAGGCTGACGCATCTGATACAAAGGCGACAAAACCGGGAAAGCGAAACGAAAGAAAGCGGCCTAAGGTTGTTGTTACAGAGAATATTGAGCCGAAGAAAGAGGAGACCGCCGAGGCCGAGAAGAAGAAGCCTGCGAAGCGTAAGAAAACCACTGCCCAAGCTAAGAAGAGACCGGATTCCTCGAAAGAGGAAACGCCACCGGCGGTCGATCCGCTAGCCAACGTAAAGCTGGTCATTCTCTTCAAGAATGGCGAAAAGGTAGAGATCGGGATGCCCGACCTTCTGCGATTCACGGTCGATAAGGGGCAGCTGATCGTAATACGAAAAACCGGTTCGATAGACCGTTATTCGATGCTGGAAGTTGCGAAGGTAACTATCGAGTAGCTTCTCTCGTGCCTTAGGCGTAGCTATGAAGGCCTTTCAGCAGGTAGCTGACGCCAAGGTACGTAAAGACCACTAAAAGGAATCCAACGATGGCAAAGTAGGCCGAACTGCGTCCCTTCCAACCACGTGAGATCCTTGTATGCAAAAAGGCCGCGTAGGTGAGCCAGGCAACGAGAGCACCCGTTTCCTTTGAGTCAAAACCCCAGGGCCTGCCCCACGATTCGTTAGCCCAGATCGCACCGGTGATAAGAAGCATGGCGAGGCCGGCGAAGGCCAAGCAGCCGGTCTTATACATCAGGCCATCTAAGGTCTCGAGGCTTGGAAGGCGCTGACGCAAGCTCTCTGTTCTGAACCCAAACAGAAGGACAAAGAACGTGCCAACAATGGCGGTAAGGAGAGCCGCAAGTTCCACCGGGTTCGTGTTTAGCGACAGGAACATTTTGTCGCCGGTGTTTTGCACATACTGAGTTGCAAGAGCTTGGTATTGCGCGGGCGTCATCTGTGCGAGTTCCGCGGTCGACATATTTCGCGCTTCCGCAATTGCAAGCCCGGCGATCATATACTGATCGGGATCAGCGGCAAGCTGTTTTTGGAGTGCCGGAAGTACGGCCTGCGTTGACCGAATGCCGTTGATCAGGAGGCCCAACGAGGCGATCTGTGCGATGAACGCCGCGACGAGCAAATATTTCCCGGCCGTCTTTGCAAGTGCATTATCTTTGAATAGATATATGCAATAGGCGATGACCACTCCGAGCAATAATAATCCAGCAATGCCAAGTGCAGGACCAACTCCGGGAAGCTCAAGCCTAAAGGGCGCCGAAAAAGGCTTTTTGCCGACCTCGCTCGGGACAAAGATGCCGGCTCGGTAAACAAATTCGAAGAGAACCGAAAACTTGCTGACAGTTGCAATAACGGAGATCGCGAAAATGCTGGACCACACCGCCATTGCCTCGACCTTGACTCCATCCTTTAGCAGATACATCACGGCGACAGCAAAGCACACTAGAGCTACGCCATAGCTTAGGCTCGCGTCGCCCACGTGTATTGGCCGCCAATATGAATCAAGAACAGGGGGCAGTTCAACGAATTCTCCGCCGATAAAGCGGGCAAGCACAAGGATCATTGCCGCAAGAGGCAGAGTAAAAGCGGTCAGCACTCGCAGATTCTTTCGCGTTGCAAAAAGGAGAGTTGCGATTCCGGCACCAAACGCGAATGCCAAGCTCAGATCGTATAGATTTGCGAAAGGAATATAGCGGAAGACCCACGGTGTCGCGTTATTGCCGCTTTCGCGCATTATTGCGATCTCGTGCTCATAGCCGTTCACCCAACGGATAAGCCAGCTCGAAAGGTTGAAAAAGACACCGAGGGCCGCTCCCCAATAGCCGATCGCACGAGCCATATTTGACGGTGCGTAAAGGTTCGTGAGCTCAAAGAGCGCAGCAAGGATGTAACAGGCGAGAGCCAACATCATCAAGGCACCATCCGAGATGAAGCCGGGGCCGATCTGAAAGCGAAGCCCAAGCATCGCCAAGGATGCCGCAACGACAATTATTGCCGGAAGAGCACTTCGAAGTTTGCCGCTCGGTTCACTAACGCCTGTATCTGCTGTAATTACTGCTGCCATCTTAAGAGTCCTCTCTATCAAGCTCCTTTGTGATCTGGTTGAACTTGTCTTCCATTCCGTTCGGGTTGCGGTTCGTCTCGGCGGCGATCACGGCTTCGGTCGAACCGTCTTCGTTTGCCTCGATCCGGGCCCAGACTCGTCGATGTGAGACGAAAAATACAAAGCCCAGAGCCCCTACCAACCCAAATCCGCCGATATACCACGCGATGAAGGACGCGTGGTAAGGATCGTATTTGATCGACAGAACGTGTGCGTACGGCGATTTTTCGAATTCTGAAAGCCGCCATTTATAGCCAAGTTTCGGGGCGGCGATAGGAGCATTTCCACCGATCTCCTTGGCGAATGCGAAAACCCGAACGGCTTCACCATTTGGAGGAGTGACGTTCAGGATCGCCGCTGGGTTCTTGTAGTCGCTGCTTCGAGTATCCGGTTGGCCATTCGGGCCGATAGTAAAGTCAGGTTGGAAGTCGGCGTACTCGACCTTTGTTCCATCGGCCAGCGTTGTGAACTCACCGCGTTGTATCTTGATCGTTTCTGCTGCGCCACCGTTTTCCGGTGTCAGACTGACGGTAATTGTTCGCGCGTTTCCGATCGGGATCGACTGTGCCTGGAAAAACCGGTAGCCGCGATAAGTAAACGGCTTGTTGAGGCTTACATCCGCGGTGTAGGTTCCATAAGCAGGGTCTGCGATCCGTACTTGAGTTCGCCAATCAAGCGTGTTCTGGACATCGATGGGTCCTGCCTCGTCGATCAGCTGCTGTTGGATATCCGTGCATGTGATCGCAAAGGGAAGCTGGACGTTATATCGCTCCTTTTTGTCCAGTTTGTACTCGATCAGCTGGATCTGCTCCGTCTTTTGTCCAGGAACCATCCGAACATCAGCGTCAAATCCCGTCTGCAGGGCGACCCAATGTCCCATGAAAAGAATGATCAAAGCGAGGTGGACCACGTACGCTCCGAGGCGGTTCCATTTCCCGGACTCGCCAAAAACGAAAGTCGCTTCGTCAGTGTGAGTTATCTTTGGCTTGAGGCCTTTGCTCTTGAAGGTCGCGGCGATCTCATCGGCAACTTCCTGCACACCCTTGTTTTGGTATCGGCGAGTTTGTGTGAATTTCTTCGCTTCGAGCCACTTCCGGGTCGCGGCCACCTTGGGCCTCGCGATGTAGCTCCAAGCCGAAGGGAATCGATCGATCGATGCCAGGACGATGTTGAGCGACAGCACCAACAGCATCAAGTTGAAATACCACGAGTGATAAATGTCAAAAAGCCCAAGAGCCCCGTAGATGGTCTTTTCGGCCGGTGTCAGCGAAGCGTAGAACGCATCGAACCCGCTCACATTCTGCTGAAGGATAAGCATTCCTACCATCGAGAGCACAACAAGAATGCATAGGAGCGCGACGCCGAATCTTACCGAGCTGATCCATGCGATAAATCGGTTTAGGAGCGCGGCTTTTGGCACTCGAGACGGTGGAGCTTTGATTGTCTCTTCTGCGGCAGACATAATTCTCTAAATAAGCAGAATAGCGTAATTATAAGCTGTTTACCACGCGCCGGAAAGATTAGTGCCTCTAATCAGGCGAAAAGCAGGCAAGTTATCTGGGCAAACTTTGGTAAAATCGAATCTGAAAGGTATTCTTATAATTTCGGCTTCACGTTCGAGGACGCATGAAGATCTTGCGTCTAAATTTTATGGCATCAGCAGCAAGCGACATTCAGACGATCACAGCGGCGAGCATTCGGGAAAAGCTTTCGGCCTACTTCGAGCTCACAAAGCCTCGGATCGCGTTTCTGCTTGTGCTCACGAGTGCGGCGGGCTTCTATATGGGAAGCCGAAATGGTTTTGATGGAGTAACCTTCGCTTTCGCGATGGTCGGCATCTGCTTACTGGCTTTTGGGGTTGCTACATTGAATCAGTACACAGAACGAGCGATCGACCCCAAGATGGAACGTACGGCGCGCCGCCCGCTTCCGACCGGGCGCGTTACGCGCAGCGAAGCACTGCTCTTCGGAGTGGTCCAGTGCGTGATCGCGGAAGTGGGCCTCTTCGTTCTCGTTAATCCGCTCACCGCATATCTCGGTTTGGCCGTCATTGTTGGCTACAATTTGGTCTATACACCGCTGAAGACCCGTACTAGTGCCTCGACCGCGATCGGCGCCATTCCCGGAGCATTACCTCCGCTGATGGGTTGGACGGCCGCGTCAGGCGATATTACTTTGGCTGCCTGGGCATTGTTCTTGATTCAGTTCTTATGGCAGTTTCCTCACTTTTTCGCGATCGCATGGCTTTACCGTGAACAATATCGACGCGCGGGGATAGTGATGCTGCCGGTGGTCGAACCAACTGGACGTATTACGATGCGGCAGATCGTTCTCTTTACGATAATGCTTGTGCCGATGAGCTTTGCTCCCTTCTTTTTTGCGTATTCCGGATTCATTTTCCTTGGTGCTGCGGTGGTTCTCGGCCTTTGGATCCTATATGCGAGCATTAAGTGTGCGATCGAAAAGACGGACAAGGCCGCAAGAAAGCTCCTTCTCGTCACGGTAATCTATTTGCCCTTGCTCTTCCTTTTGATGGTGATTGATAAAAAATGAAGGTCGGAGTTGCTGACACATTAGACGACATCGTCGAAGAGAAAAAAGGGAAACGCCCCGGCTTAACAAGTTCTGGACCAGGCGGCGGTGACCCTCGAGGGCCTCGCGGGAATGGCGGCGGCGGCCCCAGCGGTGGTGATGACGGTGACAGAAGACACTTTGATGATGCCACTCGACCGAACGCCGCAAAGACGCGAATGCTTACGTATTTCCTCCTGATGGTCGTCATCATGACCTTCGGGGGAATGATCGCGGCATACTTGGTGCTTGCGACAAACGGCTCGACCGAATGGCGGCCGTTCACGCTTCCCATTCAGGTCTGGATAAGTACGGCGATCATAATCCTCAGCAGCCTCGCGTATATTGTCGCTGAGCGATCCCTTGTTGCAGAAGATCATTTGAAAGCGAAAAAGTGGCTGTTGATCGCAACGGGGCTTGGGGCCTGTTTTATTTCGTCGCAGATCGTTCTATGGCTTGAGTTGGTTTCCTGGGGCTACTATGCCTATGGCAATCCCTACGCTGGATTCTTCTATATCCTGACCGCCCTTCATGCAGTTCACGTTCTAGGCGGGATCATCGCAATCTCATCGATCGTTCTTCGGTCATGGTATGCCCCCAAGAGCGAGTTCGAGATCGAGAGGCGAAAGACCATCGGTCAGGTCGTCGGGTGGTACTGGCACACGATGGGCTGTCTTTGGTTGATTATTGTCGGCCTTTTGGGCTTTATGGGCTGATGGACGCTCTTCAGATCTTTCCCCATCTCAACGGCTTCTTGAATCTTACCAGCGGGCTTTTCCTCGCCAGCGGATTCTTCTTTATTCTTAGAAAGAAAATTCGCGCCCATCGATTTTGTATGCTCGCCGCGACGATCATTTCGTCGATCTTCGTTGTTTCGTACCTAACGCACCACGCCCTTCTTACGTATGCCTACGGCCTCGGTCCGACGCGGTTCACAGGCGAGGGCCTGGCTCGGCCGATCTATTTCACGATACTGCTATCCCACACGATCCTTGCGGCAGGGATCGGCCCGTTCGTGATAATTACGCTCTATCACGCGTTGAAGGGAAACTTTGCAAAGCATCGCAAGATCGCTCGGCTTGTTATGCCTATTTGGCTGTATGTATCGATGACGGGCTTTACCGTTTATATGATGCTCTACCATTTTTACCCCGGCCGTTAATTTTTTTTTCGACCTTCCAACCTTTTTTCAACTCCGTGCGTCAAAATCCTTGGAACGATAATGGATTTTTGTGTTATCATTCCATTGTTGAAAATTCGATCGCCGAAGCCGCTAATGTTTAGCGGCACGGGGGAACCAAAGTTCGCAGAGCTTTCTGCGGCAGGGGCTAATCGACAAGCGATGTCGAGGGGATACTCTTTCGTTCCTAGCCCGTCAGCTAACCTCGTAGGTGTGGCAAAGAAGTTACAGCTGGGGATTGTGCCCATAAAAAAAGGCCGATTTTTCATGTGCTTCCCGCTATTTTTCAACGAAACGCAAGAGACTTCGGTCTTCTCAAAGAAAAAGGGCTCCGATGTTTGTGTGCATCGGAGCCTTTTGCTGTCTTGAATGGACGATCAGTTTACTGTTTTCTTGACGATTACCAGCGTGATGTCATCATTTGCGGGGGCAGTGCCGGTGAATGCTGAAAGGGCAGATTCCACTTTGTCACGCAAGCCGGACGCCGATGCAGCAACGTTTACCTGGACAACCTTGGTAAGTCTGTCCAACCCAAACTCTTCCTCGTTAATATTATTCGCTTCCGAGACGCCATCAGAATAGGCGACAAGCACATCTCCGGATCTGAGAGTTATCGTGCCGGATTCATACTGAGCGGTCGGGATGATCCCTAGCGGCAAGCCACCCGAAGCAAGCTGCTCAACAGTACCGTCAGCTCGCCCGATCAAGGGCGGATTATGCCCGCAATTAATGAACTGAACCACGCCAGTGGCCGGGTCGAGTTCTGCTACGAAGAGCGTGACGAAGCGATTCGCCGGCGTATTTTCAGCTAAATAAGTATTGATAGAAGCGACAGTCGCAGGAAGTTCCCGTTCTGCAGCGACCTGCGCATGGATAGCGGCGTGCAAGCTGGACATAAGCAATGCCGCCGCTGTGCCCTTGCCGGAAACGTCGCCCAAGGCAAATAGCATTCTCCCGTCGCTGCGGGGGATAAAGTCGTAATAGTCGCCACCGATCTCATAGCATGAGAACGAGATGCCCTGGAACTCATAGCCCTCGACCTTCGGCGGCCCCGACGGCTGAAATCGCTGTTGGATCTCCGTCGCCAACTCGAGTTCACGTTCCATTCGCTGCCGCTCGATGCGAGCTTCGGTTAGGCTGGCATTCTCGACCCGAATGGACGCGACGGACGCAAGAGTAGTCAGAATGTCAAGATGTTCCGGTTTGAACGTGGCTTCGTGTGTCGGTGAATCGGCATAGATCAGTCCGAAAACATCTTCTTCATCAACACTGAGCGGAACCGCGAGGACGCTGCGGATGCCCTGAAGAACCATCGTTTGACTGGCGAACTTAGGGTCGTGCTGCGCGTCGGATGTAAGCACGGATTTGCCATGCTCGACAACCTCGGTCATAACGTTGCGGCTTATTCGAACTTCCTTCAGCTTGTCCTCTTGCCCTCGGGCACGAGCGACCTTAACTTCCATCTCAGAGTCTGACTTTTGCTCGCGGAGCATGATGATAACGCGCTCCGCGGGAACCGCCTCAAAAACAAGGGAGGCGACAGAATCAAGGGTCTCATCCAAACCGCGTGAAGCAAGAAGCGTGACACCTACCTTGCTTATCAGGCCTAAAAGATCCGTGCGGCTGGAACTTTGAGATTCGAGTATCTCGGTCGTTGGATTACGTCGAAGGCTGAATGAGATGGTGCTCGCCGGATCAAGGCCGGCTGTTGTCTCAGCAAATAGTTGGGCGCTGTTGAGTTGAGGAGCAGAGTGGTCGTCTTCGAAGCGCAGGGTCGTCTCGCCTATCTGGATAGCTCCGCCTGTCGAAAGCGGGACCGATGACGTGAGTATATTGCCGTTGTATCGAGTGCCGTTCGCAGACCCAAGATCATGAAGCCAATACACATCGTTCTCACGCCTGATCTCGGCGTGGAGGCGAGAGGCAAAGGCGTCAGGAATACAAACGTCGCTTCGTGCAGAACGTCCAACAGTCGTTCTCAACTTTGCAAGTTCGACGGTCTCGTCTGGCCGGCCTGCACTGATAATGTGTAAATATGCCATGCTGTTAGCTGATTTCGCGGCGTGTGGCACGTACGACACAGGTGCCGGCTATATAGTCGTGAAGCGTCCTCGCCTTCGGCGTAAAAAGACAGATCAGAAATCCAAGCCCGAACGAAAGCAAAGTTAAAAGGTAGCCGATCGTCTGACGAATCAAGACCGTTCCTGTTCCGGCACGTTCTCCGTTCTTCGAAATGATCCGAAGCCCCGTCAGGAGCTTGCCGATGCTTTGCCTGCAGATCAGAGGCAGGAAGACCAGGTTCGCAATGGATAGAAGGGTTGCGATAAACCAGAGAGTTGCGTCAGTTGCGATATTTAACCCACCCGAGAACATTCGCTCGGACAGGAGTCCGCCGACCGGTAAGACCAAAAAGATGATGTAGTCGATCAGGAGAGCTCCGCACCGGAGAAGAAAAGGCGCGGAAAATTCGTCTAACGTCGCGTTGTGGCTGGTTTGTGCTTCTATCGCTGCTGCCATTATTTTCTTTTACCAAGGTCGAACGCTTAGAGTCTAAACTAACCGACCCAGAAATGCAGAGTGGTATCACCCAATTTAATCTTGTCGCCATTAAGAAGGCGATGCGGTTGGTTCGGGCGAAGCCGAAGATTTCCGCTCGCAGTCGAAAAGACGGTCGTTCCATTCGAGGATCCGAGATCCTCGACAAGAAAATCCGCACCATCGTGGATGATCCGTGCGTGGCGCCTGGAGATCTTTGTCTGTGGATCGAATTTGGAAAGGTCGACCTCAGGGAAGATGTTTGACATTGGATCGCGCCTTCCAAGGAGATTCTCCTGCTTTTCGATCAAATAGACCGGAGCTTCCAGGTCAGTCGTGCCTTCGACGATGAGTCGAGCGGTACGAGCGGAGCGTTGCGGGGCCGCAAACTGGAGCGACGCAGGCGGAGGACTATTCTGTGCAAGAGGCTGCCTTGCTCCGCAAAATGCGCAGAACATATCAGCAGCAACTATCCGCTGGCCGCAAAATCCGCAGAACACCGTCTGATCGTCAAGACCGACCGCAACAGGCGCAGCGCCGACACCAAAAGTTACGCGGCCGGCACGCAGGTTGTCGGCATGCTCACCGAGTGCATTTCTGAGGTCCGCCGCACTGGCAAAACGTTTCTCAGCACTGTACTCGACACATTTCATTAAGATCTTCTCGATCTGATCGGACAGACGCGGGTTGATCTGTCGCGGCCTTGGATTCTTCTCAAAATCAAAGATCAAGAGCGGATTATTCTGCGGGTCGGCTCCTGTCATCAGGTGAAACATTGTCGACCCAAGACTGTAAATGTCCGAGCGAGGCTCAACATTTCCGCTGAATAGCTCCGGAGGAGCGTAGCCCATCGTACCCACGGCCGTCACGCCTCGTTCCTCGATCTGGTTGACACTTCTCGCAATGCCAAAATCGATGAGCATGATCTTGCCTGTCGAGCCGTCGAGCATAACATTCGACGGTTTAAGATCGCGATAGACGATCCGCTGCGGAAGGTTGTGTAAATATGACAGGACATCGGCGATCTGGAAGCCCCATTCCGAAACCGTCAGCTCGTCGATCCGACCCTCAGGAGCCGCTCTCAAACGTCCGGCGAGATCACCGCCCGAGATATACTTCATCACGAGGTAGAAGCGACCCTCGGCGGTATCAAAAAAGTAATCGTAGATCGTCGGGATAGAAGGATGGTCGAGAGAGGAAAGGATCATCGATTCGCGACGGAAGTCGTCAATGGCCTTTGTCTGCTGAGCATCCTCGATGTGAGCTTGTACCATTTCTTTGACGGCCCGCTGGACACCGCCAAGGTTTCGGTCGGTCGAAAGGTAAACGGCACCCATTCCGCCGCCGCCGATCTTCTTAATGATCTCGTAACGGCTATTAAGAACGGTCCCTCCCGTCAATATCTGCAAGCGCGACTTCCCACCCTTTTCCTGAACATCTGAAATCGCTGAAGTCCCGTTATCCGATGGCGGTTCATCAGTTGCGTTGCCAAGGGACTCCTCGGCGGACACCAATTGATCTGACTGAAGCTTAGGCGCAGAAACCAGAGGCGGAGCAGTATTCTCCGGTACCGATTCAGATGAACGCAGATCTCTATCTGCCAATATCTCTGGTATCGGCGGCTCTGCGGCAACTACCGAAACAACTGGTTCGTCGTAGGGAGGTACGGCCTCAGCAGACGGTTCGGACGTTGAAACGGTTGGAGATTCCTCTAATATCGACCGGCTGGCCTCAAGCGGGATGTCGTCCGATACCGCGTTCTCTGGGCTCTCTTCAAACGGCGCCGCTAGCGAAGGTTCTTCGACGGTCGGAAAATCGTGGAGAGTGGTCTCCAGATCTAAAGAAGCGGCCGATAGCGGAGTCTCAGCTTGAGGTTCCGTTCCGGGCTGGTCAGCAGTGAGATCATTGGCTATCGGTTGCTCAGCCTCTGCGATCGATTCGTGTATTTCGAATTCGGGATTGGGTCCTAAGTTTTGCTCGGGCACGATCTCCGAGGCGGGTTCGCTGTCTTTTTGGGGCGTTGACTCTGCTGTTTGGGCCAGGGCAAGGTCGTTCGCATCGATGACCAGATTGGGTTCAGCCAATGGTGGAATCGGCAGTTCAGAGATCGACGTCACGATCGTGTGCGCAAGCGGGTCCTCGGGCTCCGACGGAAGATTCGCCGGGCTCAGAGAGATGCCGCAATACGGGCAATAGATATCGTTATCCGCGACCTCAGAGGCGCATTCAGGACAAGCGGGCATTAAACTCAACAGCTATTTATTCGTTCTAAACCGCAAAAAGGTCTTTCCGACGATCACTTCGTCGTTATCATCGATCAAATGCGGATTTCCGGGCAAGAGCCTTCGTCCGCGGTTCACGTAAGTTCCGTTCGTTGAGCCGAGATCCTCGATGGTATATCGGCCGTTCGCGATCCTGATCCGGGCATGCCGTCGCGACACTTTTGCCTCAGCGTCATACTGATCCAGATCAACATCAGGGAAGACGCCATTGTCAGCATCCCAACGACCTATCGTTGCTTCCGTTCCGGCGATCGGAAATTCGACCGGCGGAGCATCGGGACGCTCAATAACAAGCTTTGCGTTGATCACCGTTATTGGCGGCGCCGGCTCGGTCGGAGCTGCCGGCTCAGCGAAGCTCATGGGGACGGATACCGCAGGATCCGTTTCCGTAACGCTAACGGTTCTAGGCGCCTCAGAGATCGGAGGTACGTTCGCGGCCGCATCGGTCAATGGCGGAACATAGGCCGGGGTCTCCGGCTGAGATGGAGGCGGCACTGCGGCCGCCGGAACGGGCGGCTCCATTTCAAGCCTTGTTCCGCATTCATCACAGAATCTTGCTGTGTCTGGATTGCCGGTACCGCACTTTCTACAGTTGATCATTTGCTTCGCTCACTATTGATTTGGGGGGTGGCACGTTGCTCAGTTCTTCATTTTATCGTGTAATAAACAGAATCGTAAAACGCAAATGACGCATCGAGACCGTCCTTTTTGCGTACTTCGCAAGGATAAACTTTGTTGCAGGCGTTGTGCAACGCGATTTCTTGAAACAAAGCAGTTTAGGTAATCGTAAGGTCAGTTTGTCGATTTTATCGAATCTGCTGTTGTTCATATATCTGAGAGAGGCCTTTTAACTTATGGCATTAAGCCGACGCACCAGGATCATTTTACTCGCAAGTGTAGCCCTACTTGTCGGGATCATCGTAGTAGCTTCCATCTTTGCCACTCGTAAGGATACCCCAAAAGTGACGGTCGTAACCGTGGAAAAAAGGGCAGAATTACGCTCGACGGTGACCGCTTCGGGGGAAATCCGTCCGATCCAGTTCATGAACCTTACAAGTGAGGTGCAGGGACGGATCGAGGAGATCTACGTAAAAGAGGGCGATCACGTAACAAAAGGCCAGCCTCTCGTAAAACTCGATCCCGAGCAGTTCCAGTCCAGTACAGACGCTCAGGTCGCGGCCCTTCAGGCTGCACAGGATGATGTTCAGTCGCAGCGTACACAGGTCGTGGCGGCCCAGAACCAGCTTTCACAGTCGCAGCAAGCATTGGACGCGTCCGACGCATCCGTAAGTGCGGCACGGCAGAATGTGGTAACTGCTCAGACAGATGTCGAACGCGCGGTCGTTGACGTGAATACCGCTCAGCGTGAATTCAACCGCAACGCGCAGCTGCTCGAATCCGGCGTGATCTCGAGGTTTGAGTATGACCAGAAGAAGGACGCCCTCGACACGGCTCAGGTCGCCTTAAAGAATGCGAAAGCCAGGCTTCAGTCGCAAAAGATCGCGGTGGATGAAGCAATTGCACGTCGGAATCAACAGGCCGTTGCGGTTCGCGACGCAAAGCGTGCGGTCAATACTGCCGGAATCGGCGTAAGCCAGAGTCAATCTCGTGCAGAACAACAGACGGCGATCCTGCGCGGTCAAAAGAACCAGCGAGACAAGACACTCCAAGTTGCTCCCATAAACGGCATTATTGCGGAGATCCCATCGAAGGTCGGAACATTTGCCGTTGCGGGCCTGTCCACGACGCCTTTGATGACGATCGCGGATATGTCCTCGATCAATGTCGAAGTGAAGGTTGACGAAACATCGATCGACCAGGTGGCCGTCGGCCAGAAAGTGAAGGTAAAGGTCGATGCTTTTCAGGATCAAGATATAGACGGCGAAGTAACTCAAAAGACGCCGCTCGCGGTCGGGAAATCGCAGACTAGCGGCGGCCTTTCCACCAACATCAATGTTCAGGAAGCGAAAGAATTTCGTGTCGTCATCGAGTTGAAGAATCTTCCGGATGAGGTCAAGAACGGCCTTCGCCCGGGGATGAGTGCAACCGCAGAGATCACCACTAATGTGGCAAAAGATGTTTTGACGGTTCCGCTTCAAGCTGTTGTCGAAAAGCGGCCCGAAGGCTCACCTTCACCTGAAACACCGGCGGCAAACAATGGGGCAGAGCCGATGGATAAACCAAAGGCAATAACCGGGGTTTATGTACTTGTAAACGGAAAGGCTGAATTCCGTGAGGTCGAAACGGGACTGGTCGGCGAATCAGACCGAGAGATTAAGAGCGGACTTCAAGCCGGTGATGTCGTGATAACCGGACCAAGTCGGGTATTGAATACGCTCAAAGACGGAACAGCAGTGCAGAAGGAAGAGAAACCTTCGGGCCAAGGCACAAGATCATAGTCTCGATGTATAGATTTATGGAACAAGAGAATGGCCAAGCTGCCGCGACAAACGTTGCGGCTGAGCCGGACGCTCGCTCGATGATCTCGATGCGGAACATTTGGAAAACTTACCAAATGGGCACCGAGCAACTGCACGCATTGCGGGACGTTTCTTTCGACGTAAAGAAGAACGAGTACGTGGCCATCATTGGACCCTCGGGCTCCGGGAAATCTACGTTGATGAACCTCATTGGCTGCCTCGATTCACCTTCCAGCGGTGAGTATTGGATCAACGGGAATCTCGTTTCGGAAATGGAAGATGATGAGCTTGCCAGGATCAGAAATCGTGAGATCGGCTTCGTTTTCCAAACATTTAACTTATTACCTCGTGCGACGGCTCTTCATAATGTCGAACTTCCGCTGATCTACGCCGGAATGCGAAGCGGCGAGAGACACGACAAAGCCCTGGCAGCCCTCAGTTCGGTTGAACTTGGAGAGAGATACCTGCATAAGCCGAATGAACTTTCCGGCGGACAGAGGCAGCGAGTCGCGATCGCGAGGGCACTCGTGAACCATCCATCGATCTTGCTTGCTGACGAACCGACTGGTGCTCTCGATACAAAAACGAGTTACGAGATCATGGCCCTTTTTGAGAAGCTCCA
Organism: Pyrinomonadaceae bacterium; assembly: GCA_019694355.1. Classification (GTDB taxonomy): domain Bacteria; phylum Acidobacteriota; class Blastocatellia; order Pyrinomonadales; family Pyrinomonadaceae; genus OLB17. The sequence continues at coordinate 604,647 of JAIBCB010000001.1, forward strand.
CGAAGAGGGAAACACGATAATTCTCGTTACCCACGAGCCGGACATCGCAGAACGTGCTCACCGTGTCATTACGATCCGAGACGGCCGCATCGAAAGCGACGAGCGGATCAAGAAGTAGGTGTGAGCCTTTTGTCTGAGGTGCTAAATGCGTCGCCGGGAATTCGGGCGGCGCATTCTACGTTATCTCGAAGGGAAGTTTCACTACTCTGGGGAATTGTAAAGATTTGTGGAACCACCCAAATAGACTAACTTTTTGCCGGAAATTTCCGTATCATCTATCAGAGATCTGATCATTCGGAATGAATTTTACCGAGACCTTAAAACTAGCACTAGACGCGATCCTCGCCCACAAGTTGCGGTCGTTCCTTACGCTTTTGGGAATGATAATTGGCGTTACGGCCTTCATGGTCGTTCTGTCTATTTTGCAGGGTTTTAATTCTTACGTCGATGAAAAGATCGCCGGCATCGGTTCGAACTCGTTCAGCGTTATGCGCTTCAGCATGGACGACTTTAAGGACACCGATACGATCAACGAAGCTCAGCGCCGGAATAAGGAGCTTACGTTCGACGAAATGGATTTTATCCGCGATCACGCACAGCTTATCGGCGCGATCGGTGCAAAGGCCGGAAATACTTCGCGTGACATAAAACACGGCGACGAGACTTTGACGAATGTTTCCATAACCGGAGCAGAACCGATAATCGCCGAGATCGACAAACTCGATATCGCTGAAGGCCGCTTTTTTTCCGCTGCGGAGAACGATAACGCTGCGCGCGTGATCTATATCGGAATGGATGTTGCGAACAAATTCTTTCCGCGCGGTGATGCTATTGGGCAGGAAGTGAGCATTTCCGGAATTCCTTATCGCGTTATCGGTGTTCAAGTTGCAAAGGGCACGGTCTTTGGCCGGCCGATGGATAATTTCGTAATGATGCCGCTAAAAACTTTTGGTGCTGCTTTTGGCGGTTTGACCAACGCGCGGGCACCAACATTTTCCGTTACCGCGAAAGATCCTGAGCGCTTTGATGATGCGGTCGAGGAAGTGCGAACGCTAATGCGTATCAAGCGAAAGATCCCATTCGGCGAAAAGGATAATTTTGGCATCATGACGCCCGATGCGATCTCGGGCCTTCGAGATCGTATCTTTGGTTCGATATTCATTGTGGTGTTGGCAGTTCCTGCGATAGCACTGATCGTCGGTGCGATCGTCGTGATGAACATCATGCTCGTCTCCGTAACGGAACGAACGAAAGAGATCGGCATTCGAATGAGCTTGGGCGCGAGGAAATCAGATGTGCTTCGGCAGTTTCTTTTCGAATCGACCCTCTTGGCCCTAACCGGCGGTGTAATCGGCCTGATCCTTGCGAAGATCCTGGGCCTGGTCATTTCAGCGTTCGTTTTTCAGACCGTAATTCCGCTTTGGGCGGCAGGCTTGGCGATCGTCGTGGCTGGCGGCGTCGGTGTTGTCGCGGGGATCTATCCGGCATGGAAGGCGGCCATGCTCGATCCGATTGAGGCGCTAAGAGCGGATTAGTCAACGATGAGGGCATTTACTGGTCCATTTTACGAAAACTTAAAGATGGCGATCGATACAGTTCGCAGCAATAAGCTGCGCAGCTCGCTGACGATCGTTGGCGTCGTGATCGGCGTTATTGTCGTGATGTTGATCTCTTCGATCATCAGCGGTATCAATGTATCGGTCGAGAAAGAGATCCAATCGTTTGGGACAAGTTCCATCTTTCTCTACAAAATGGATATCGGTATCCGTACTGATCGGCCGACGCGCGAGGAGCGTATGCGGAAGCCGCTTACCATGGACGATGCGGCCGCGATCGCGAAACTTCCGTCGATCGATCTCGCCGTTCCGTATCTCGATATTTCCAGCAATTTCTTTGGCAGCAAAGTTAGCGTTACGGGCAAGAATGGTAAGACGAGTGCCTCCATACAGCTTAACGGTACTACCGCTCAAGCCGAAAAGGCTCCGGGAGAAACGCTGGTCGAGGGCAGGTGGTTCGCTGAAGGCGAAGCACAGGCCAAAGCAAATGTTTGCGTCATCGGTGACAGCGTCAAAGCGAGCTATTTTCCTTATGAATCGCCTATCGGTCAGACGCTGGAGATCGGCGGTGAAGAGTTTAGGGTGGTTGGACTTTTGCAGAAGCGGGAACAGCTTTTTGGCGGCGGCGGCGGAAGTAACGACCAGTCAAATACGATCTATATGCCGATGAGTACGGCAGAACGCGTCAAGCCAACGGCCGATGATCTGTTCATTCTGGCGGTTGCGAAAGAAGGTCAGCTTTCGCTGGCAAAGGACCAGGTCGAAGATCTGCTTCGCGTCCGGCGTCACGTTCCCTTTGGCGAAAAGAATAACTTTGCGATGGCGACCGCTGACAGCATCATCGACCAATTCAAGGCCATCACGGGAGGTGTTTTTCTTGCGATGATCGTCATCTCGTCGGTCGGATTGATGATCGGCGGAATCGGAGTAATGAACATTATGCTCGTTTCCGTGACAGAGCGGACACGCGAGATCGGCATAAGAAAGGCCCTTGGTGCACGCCAGACGGATATCTTGCTTCAGTTCTTGATCGAAGCCGCAACGCTGACCGGTTTAGGCGGAATGCTCGGGTTGCTCATTGGCTGGCTGCTGACATTGCTTGTTAAGCTTGTTATGCCGTCTTACGTACCAATGTGGGCACCGATCGCCGGATTTGGTGCGAGTGTCGGTATTGGCATCATCTTCGGCCTATTTCCTGCGTGGAAGGCCGCACGGCTCGATCCAATCGAATCTCTCAGATACGAATAAAATAAGGCGGCTCCAAAGGCCGCCCATAAACAAGTCGCAATTTCGTCTTTAGCCGAAAAGCAAAGCACTCACCACTCGAAGCGAGACGCCGATCAAGGCGATCAGGATCACGACGGTCCAAGCGCTGCCAGCCTTGAGCTTTGCAACCTTTTGCAGGCCAATAGCAGCAAGCACCCAGCCGATGATCTGGAATAGGTCAAGAGCGCTCAAGAGAGCGTGGAGAACGGGCTGCGCCTTTGCGCTTACTAGCATTGCAGGCCCGGCCTGTACGAGGCCCTGTTGGTTTGTCCCGATCTCGATCTCTGCCGGGTCCTTTAGGAACAAGACCAGGAGATTCGCGATCAGAAACAGTAAGGCCGATGGCCAACCGGAATACACCCAAACTGCCAAACCACGGCCATAGGTTGCTTTGCCGCCGAGAGCGTTGGCCCCAAGCCAATATAAAAGCCCGCCAATGGCGAAAAAGATGACCATAAAGACCGGCACCACTGCGTAGCCGATGTATTTAGCTACAGGCCCGGTCTGCTGTGCGATTATTGCCTCCCTTTGTTCTTTCGGCATATCGGCCATGCCCTTATTTGCCTCGATCCGAGCACGTGCGATCTTTTCAAAGCCGACCTTTTGGATAAAAGCCACCTGGAAGATCATTATGCAAAGGATCGAAAGGAATCCCGCGATGATGAACCTCGGTTTTCGATTCAGATCTTCGAAGGTTTTGCCCGGTTCGATAAAGATGCCTGTGACAGTGCCGATCTCGGACATGTTGGGTGTCGGCGGCATTTCGATCTTCTCAGGCGGCGGAGGCGGTTGAAATTCCTGCGGTTCGTTTTCAGTCATAGATATGATTCTTACTCCCGTTTTGGATGGATCAGTGTGAAATTTGTGTACTGCTTTAACGTCAATACGCAAAAGTTTGCCCTAACGTTCCGAAAATCTGTCAGCCTCCGTAACTAGCAGCCTTGTCGTATCCTTCTGCTCTTATGCAGGCAGCAAAATGTCCGGGACGGATCTCTCGTAACTCAGGCACGGCGGCAGAACATTCGTCGATCGCGATCCGGCAACGCGTCCTGAATCGGCATCCGGACGGTGGATTTACAGGTGTCGGAACATCCCCGTGCAAGACGATCCGGTCCCTCTTTTGTTTTGGATCCGGAATCGGGATCGCTGACAATAACGCCTGCGTGTATGGATGCAGCGGATCGCGGTAAAGCTCTTCTGAGGGGCAGATCTCGACGATCTTGCCTAGATACATAACCGCGACCCGGTCCGAAATATGTTCAACAACGGCAAGCCCGTGAGAGATGAAAAGATAGGTAAGACCGAACTCATCCTGTAATTCTTCGAGAAGGTTGATGACCTGTGCCTGCACAGAAACGTCAAGAGCAGAGACAGGTTCGTCGCAGACGATAAACTTCGGCTTCAGAGCGAGTGCGCGGGCAATCCCGATACGCTGACGCTGCCCGCCGGAGAATTCGTGGGGATAGCGATCCGCATAATTCGGATCGAGACCGACACGCCGCAGGAGATCGGCGACCATTTCACTGCGCTCGGACCGAGAACCGATATTGTGGATCTCGAGTGGTTCAGCCACGATCGATCGAATACTCAGCCGTGGATTTAGCGATGAATATGGGTCCTGAAAGATTATTTGCATTTCCCGACGCTGAGAACGAAGGCCATCGCCGCGGAGTTCGGTAATTTGGCGACCGTCAAACTCGACCGTCCCGGAGGTCACGTCTATAAGCCGCACGATACATCGCCCGACCGTTGTCTTCCCACAGCCGGATTCACCAACAAGGCCGAGCGTTTCGCCTGAGCGGATATCGAACGAAACATCGTCAACGGCCTGGACGACATTGTCAGAGCCGGGGATAGGGAAATGCTTGGTGAGGCCGCTCACTTTAACGAGCGGGGTGAGCGCGGTCTTAGTTGATGTCATAAGGCCGCTCCTTCTGCGCGGGTCAATTCTTCATCATAAAGCAGGCACCGGACCTTAGTTTCGCCGACGGTGAAGAAAGCGATCGTGTCTTTTTCACATTCGGGCATCCTTTGGGGACATCGCGGTGCGAAATGGCAGCCAGGCGGAAGTTCGGTCGGAGTCGGGACGGTCCCCTCGATCGTAGAGAGCCTTTCGGCACGGCGTCCGCCCGCCGAAAGTTTAGGAACACTCTTCAAAAGCCCCTGAGTATAGGGGTGTTTCGGAGCTGCAAATATCTCATCGACTCTGGATTCCTCGACGATCTTTCCCGTGTACATTACACAGACACGGTCAGCAACCTCAGCAACGACGCCAAGATCGTGGGTGATCAGCAAGACCGCGAGATCTCGCGTGCGGCGGAGTTCATTCAAAAGTTCGAGAATTTGAGCTTGGATCGTTACATCGAGCGCGGTGGTAGGCTCGTCCGCGATCAGGAGTTCAGGATCACAAGCGAGAGCCATCGCTATCATTATTCGCTGGCGCATCCCGCCCGACAATTGATGCGGATAGTCATCGACTCGAGTTTCCGGGGAAGGGATCGCAACCTCACGCATTGCCTCGATCGCGGCAACGCGGGCTTCCTTTCGGCTTAAACCTCGATGGAGCCGCAAAGCCTCCGCGATCTGGTCGCCAACTGAATAGACCGGATTCAGCGAGGTCATCGGGTCCTGAAAGATCATCGCAAGATCGTTTCCGCGAAGTTCCCGCAGCCTCGCCGGAGTGGCCGAGATCAATTCTTCGCCATTGAAGGCTATGGACCCGCCAACGATCTGCCCTGGCGGCGAGATGAGACGCATTATCGAGAGGGCCGTGATCGATTTTCCACAGCCCGACTCGCCTACCAATCCGAGCAGTTCGCCGCGATCGATCGAGAAACTTACACCGTCAACCGCCCGTACTAATCCAGCGCGGGTCGAGAACTGTGTCTTCAGGTCGGTGATCTCTAAAAGAGGGGCCATTTACAAGAACTTCGAACGGGAAAAAGTTTACCGTAAAGCGGGCGCATATTGAAATGCCGGTTCTCGGAAGTTTTGCATGCTTGCAGGCAACTAAATGCTTAGATTTTTATTCAAATCGGTGTTATTCTCAGAGCTTGACAAGGCTATCCTTTCTGATCGCGTTCGATCGCGGAGGTTTCTAAATTAGTGAAAGTTAGATCATTTTTATTGAGTGCTGCGGCATTGTTTGTATTTTCAGCGGCGGTATTCGGCCAAACTGCGACCGTCACTTCCAGTATAGAGATCCCGGCACGGCGGCCAACGGAAAGGAAGGCTTCAACGGTAACGCCGGAGGTCATCAACAGCGACCTTCGCGAGGCAGTGTCGATCATCCAACAGAACTACGGCGGCCAGAAAACCCTCGATTACAACCAAGTTTTCAAATCATCGATCGATTCGATGCTCCATACGCTCGATCCTCATTCGAACTACTTCGATGCGAAGGAATTCGAGGAGTTCAAGACGGATCAGAGCTCACGGTACTACGGCATCGGTGCAACGATCGGCGATATGTCGGATCCGAGCGGCAAAGTGATCGGGACCTACATCAAGGCAACATTTGACGGTGCACCGGCAAATCGTGCGGGCCTCAGGTACGGCGACAAGATCATTTCAGTTAATGGTGAAAGCACGCTTGGTAAACCATATACGGAAGTCCGCAACCTCCTTCGCGGAAAGAAAGGGACGGTCGCAAAACTTGTGATCGAACGTCTTGGTACCGCTCAACGCGAAACGGTTGAGATCGTCCGCGACGCGGTTCGCCAGCCATCGATCAGGGAAGCATATATGCTCAAGCCTGGCGTTGGATACTTGAAAATGGACGGCGGGTTTACGCAGACGACCTTTATGGAGTTTGTCGGGGATATGCGTTCGCTGAAGGCTCAGGGAATGCAGCAGCTGATCATCGATCTTCGGGATAATGGCGGCGGTCTGGTCAGCCAGGCAGCGCGTGTGGCCGAAGCTTTCCTTTCGGATGGTCAGACGATCCTAACCCAGAAAGGGCGTATCGGAACTCCGACTCAGCGTTATGACGCAGAAAATCCGACGCCTGATCGTTCACCTGTCGTGATCCTGGTCAATCGAAATACTGCCTCGGCCTCAGAGATCCTTGCTGGTGCGATGCAGGATCACGATCGAGCCTTGATCGTTGGCGAAGCTACGTTTGGAAAAGGGCTGGTACAAAATCCGTTCATGGTGGATTACGGCGGGATGCTTCTGCTGACGATCGCAAAATATACGACTCCGTCGGGACGGCTCATACAACGCGACTATTCGAACGGCGATCTGTACAGCTATTACACGGATGGCGGCAGTTTCCGAAACGACGACGAACCCGTCAAGCCGCAGGGGCCCGAGAGCCACACTGATACGGGACGTGCGGTTTTCGGCGGCGGCGGCATTACGCCGGACATTACGGTCAAGCCGAATATGATCACCGTTGCTCGTGACCGGGTCCAACGAGGCCTTTTGAGCCCGATATCGGCATTTTCATTTGATCTGATAGCCGGAAAGGTAAAGGGGTTTGAGCGTTACAAGATCGATCGGCCTATCACGTTTGGACACGACCTTCAGCCGAGCGATTTTCCGATCAATGAGGAGCTTTTTAGTGCATTCAAGAATTACGCTGGCGCTAAGTACAAGGTAAAGGCGACGGTTGCGGATAGTGAGCGTGAATTCGTTCAAAGAATGATCCGAACTGAGCTTGTTCAGGCCGCATTTGGAGCCGAGACGTCGTATCAGGTCTTCAACGAGTATGATAACCAGATCGCGAAGGCCCTTGATTCGCTTCCGCAAGCAAAGCGACTCTCGGTCGAGGCAATGAAGGCTCGTGCCATATCTTCACCCACGGAACAGAAGTAGCCGTCGCTGCTAAACGTAAAAAGAGGCATCCGAGAAAATTCGGCTGCCTCTTTTCGTTTTTGAATGATACTCAACCGCTGATCCAGCCGATCGCAAGATATATCAAATAGATCAAGCCGACAAGTACGAGCAGGCCGCCCAAGGCTGCGCTTGCAAGGATCAATTTGAACTTCCGATAGCGATTTGCATCCGGCGGCGAGAGTTGGTTCTGTGGAAAATAAGGTGGTGGCCTATTAAGCATTTCGTAAAAGTCCTCTTGTCAATAAAGATAACAAGCCATCAGAGAAAAAGCCATTCGATCTAGGCCTAAACACGGACGGTTTCGCGTCATGAATGGAATTTCGGTATCTTATAGACGAGTGAGCCGCAGCGTTTACAGTACGGATATGGAGAACAGACGTCTAAAATGCATCCTTGTAGCGATTTTCGGCCTCGTCCTTGCGAGTTGCATAGGCAAAGAACAAATCTCGAATGACAAGCCAAACCAAAGCGTCGAATCGATCACCGTTTCTGCGGCAGTATCGCTGAAAGACGCGTTTACGGAGATCGGCGAACTTTACAAGGCAAAAACCGGAAGAACCGTCGATTTCAACTTCGGTGCTTCCGGCGCGCTGCAGCAGCAGATCGAGAGCGGTGCCCCTGTCGATGTCTTCGCAAGCGCCGGAGAAAAACAAATGACAGCGCTTGCTGAGAAGAATCTCCTCACTGCCGGATCAAGAAAGGACTTTGCGAGGAATTCGCTTGTCCTGATCGTACCTAAAACTTCTGAGGTGCGGATCGTCTCGTTTTCGGACCTCGCTGATCCGGCCCTTAAAAAGATCGCTGTCGGCAATCCGAAGACGGTGCCCGCCGGGCAATATGCAGCTGAGGTGTTGGAAAAGGGAGGCCTTCAAGAGAAACTTCACGATAAGCTGATCTTTGCGGAGAATGTGCGTCAGGTAATGGACTACGTCGTTCGCGGTGAGGTCGACGCAGGCATCGTTTATTCAACGGATGCCCGTCAAGCGGGCTCAGAGGTGAATGTTGCCGCGACCGCTGATGAAGCGTCTCACTCGCCGATCCTATATCCGATCGCCGTAATCGCGGGAGCAAAGCATCCTGATGCGGCCCAAGAGTTTATCGACCTTGTAATGAGCTCCGAGGGTCAGGCGATACTACAAAAATACGGATTCATCAGCCCCGGCAAGAGTCAATGATCTTTGACGCGCTTAAACTCTCGCTTTTTGTAGTCTGTTGCTCCACGGCTATCGTGGGAATTGCGGGTGTTGCTTTTTCGTACCTGCTCGCAAAGTCCTCCTTTCGAGGTAAAGATCTGCTTGATGCCTTCCTGACGATGCCGCTCGTCCTTCCTCCAACCGTAACGGGATATTATTTGATCGTGCTTCTCGGGCGCAGAGGCATTCTTGGCAGCTATATTTACGAACTGACCGGCTGGAGCTTCGCTTTTACCTGGGAAGGTGCCGTCGTAGCGGCAGTTGTCGTGTCTTTGCCGCTGATGATCAAGGCGTCGCGGGCAAGTATTGAAAGCGTGAATACTGATTATGAGACAGCGTCCTACACGCTCGGCAAGGGAAAACTCGAAACATTTCTGCGAATAACGCTCCCGCTTGCAAGACGCGGAATCTTTGCGGGGCTTGTCCTTGCATTTGCACGTGCATTAGGGGAATTTGGCGCGACACTTATGATCGCAGGCAATATTCCCGGCAAGACCCAGACAATGCCGCTAGCGATCTACGAAGCAGTAGCATCCGGTGACGATCATCGTGCGCAGGTCTTGGCAGTTGTGCTTACGGCGGTCTCAATAGCGGCGATCTACCTGACTAATAAGATTAGTCGCACAGCATTTTACGGATAGCGATGCTGACCATTGACGTAAAAAAGAGTTTCCACAAGCAGCACGATCGCCTTTTCCATCTGGATCTGTCTTTTTCGGTCAATGCTGGCTTCACCGTGCTCACTGGACCGTCGGGGGCGGGGAAAACAAGCCTTTTGCGAATGATCGCGGGCATAATAGCCCCTGATGAAGGCGTGATAGAGCTAGGTTCAACCGTCTATTTTGACAGCGAACGGCGAATAGATATGCAGATCCAGCAACGGAACGTTGGCTTTGTGTTTCAGGACTATGCGCTTTTCCCTCATATGACCGCAACGCAGAATATCGCATTCGGTGTGAGGGCGTCTGCGAGTGCTGACCGGCGAGTGAAAGCCGAAGAAATGCTCTCGCTCTTTCATATCGAGCACATAGCCGACCGATTGCCCCATGAGATGTCGGGCGGCGAGCAGCAGCGCGTCGCCTTAGCCAGGGCGTTGAGTTGCGAGCCACGCATCGCCCTGCTTGATGAGCCGCTGTCAGCGGTTGATATAGAGACGCGAAGCAAGCTCCTTGACGAGATCGAGAGCGCTCAAGACAGGGCAAAGATCCCGTTCATCTATGTAACCCATAATGAGGCAGAAGCCACACGACTCGGCACGAACCGCATTTACATCCGCGACGGCCGTGTTGCAGCAGCTGAGATCGCCTAACGCGGCAGCGGCTGCTCAAGATTCGCCATTCCATACGCAAGCACGGCAACTACCGCAGAAACTTCACCGATCTCGCGACGGTCGATCTTGTCGAATGTATCGGCCGCGTTGTGGTGGTATTTAAAGTAGGTCTGCTCATTGAAGAATGGTGCAAATGACGGAACCCCGGCTTGGGTCAGCGGCCCAATGTCCGCACCGACACCGCCAGGCTGATATTGAGCAAGTGTCGCTCCTTGCGGCCTTAGAACGTCTAATAACGGTCCAAAATATCGTCCCAATTCTGGTTTGCCCGCATATTTGAAACCGATCGGATGGGACGCACCGAGATCAGCTTCGATCGCGGCAAAATGGTTTGGAACGTTGCCTTTTTCTTCGGCAAAATATGCATCCGAGCCCGAACCACCTTGCTCCTCATCCATCCATGCGATGAAGCGGATCGTGCGCTTTGGTCTTATCTTCAGATCGTTCAAGATCGCAGGAACAGAGTATGCTGCCGCAACGCCGGCCGCATCGTCGATGGCGCCTTGGCCGAGATCCCAAGAGTCGAGATGGCCCGAAACGATCACATATTCATTAGGCTTTTCAGAGCCTTTAAGATCTGCGATCACGTTGTAGCTTTCCACTTTGGGCAGAGTCTGCGGCGTTAGCGTCAAGTGCATCTTCACCGGCCCAAGATCTGCAAGAAACGCGATGGTCTCTGCATCTTCAAAACTAATGGCCCCGCTTGGGATCTTCGCAACGCCGTCCTGATATCGCATTAGGCCCGTATGAGCGAGACGGCTTTGAGCACCGCCGGCAGAGCGCACGATGGCTGCGACTGCACCGTATTTCGCCGCGGCCGCCGCACCGTTGGTACGATAAGCGACGGATTGTCCATATGCAGCAAGCCCATACCCGCTTTCCTGGAGCTCCATATTGAACTTGTAGTTGAAAAGAACGATCTTACCCTCGATATTCCTTCGTCCCAGGCGTTCAAGCTCGGCAAAATCATTTACAACCACGACGTCAGCAGTGATGCCGGATGCTGGCGTGGCTACGCTATGGCCGAGAGCGGTGATGACCACATTTCGTTTGGCTCCCGGCGGCATCCCGAACCACTCGGTCAACTCTGCCGTCTCCGCTCCCCGTACCCAATGCGGAACCATAACCTTTTGAAGCTTTACGTCTAGCCCCAGCTTCCGCATCTCGTCCGCGACGTATTTGACCGCGAATGCGGCCTCATTTGACCCTGACAGCCTTGGTCCGATGGTCGCGGACATAAAACGAGCTTGATCATAGGCGTAGCTTCCTTTCGTTGCCGCTTGCTGTATGCGAAGGAGTTCATCTAGGGTCTTCTGCGAATAAAGTTCTGGTGTTGGTGTAGTCGTCTGAGCGAATGCCATGGAAACGCCAATGCAAACGAGCCCGACCACGCAAAGTATGCTTTTCATATTTTCTTTATTGAGCGATCTTCATCAGTTTACGCGATATTGTGCAATAATGTTGCCAAAGCACGAACAAATTTAGACACCAAAAATTAAAGCCTATGAAACGCAGTCTATTACTTTGCATTGTAGTGGCAGCATCAGCATTTGCTGCCTTTGGCCAACCGGAGTTTACGGTCAATGATCTCATTAACGTAAAGCGGGTCGGCAGCCCCGCGGTTTCGCCTGACGGTAAGAAGATCGCCTACACGGTAGGCGTTGTTGATAAAGCAACGAACAGGACGAATACACAGATCTTCATAATGTCTGCCGACGGATCAGATCAAAAGCAGATCACTAGCGGCTCTGCTTCGAGCTCGGGACCGGTTTGGTCGCCCAATGGAAAAAGGATCGCCTTCGTTAGCGGCGGCCAGATCTGGACGATGAAGCCCGATGGAGACGATAAGGATCAGATCACGAAGATCTCGACCGGGGCGAGCGGACCGGTCTGGTCGCCGAACGGAAAGTGGATCGCCTTCTCGTCAGAGGTATACCCGGAATGTGCTACTGACGAATGTAACAGAACTGAAGACGAAAAAGCGGAGAACAGTAAGGTGAAAGCCCACGTTTCGACGCGGTTGCTCTATCGCCATTGGGTTGAATGGCGTGACCGTAAGCGTACGCACGTGTTTATAGTCGATTCCGACGGAGGAAGTGCTCGCGACGTAACGCCGGGAGACTTTGATTCACCGCCCTACTCGGCCTCCACCGGAAACGATTTCGCCTTCTCTCCCGATAATTCATCGATCGTCTATTTGCGAAACCCCGACAAAGTTGAAGCGGTTTCGACCAACAGCGATATCTATACCGCGAACCTTAACGGCGGCAACCCTAAGAATATTACCGCGGGCATGAACGGCTATGACACTTCGCCTGTTTATTCGCCGAACGGTAAGTACATATTGTTTCTATCTCAAGCCACGCCTGGTTTTGAGTCCGATCGCTGGCGGATAATGCGATATAACACGTCGAATGGCGAGATCGTAGAGCTCACACAGGGCTTCGACCAGCAGGCGTCGAATATTACGCTCTCTCCCGATGGGAAGACCATCTATTTCACAGCGAATTTCAATGGACATAACCCGATCTTCAGTGTTCCGGTCGAACCGGACTTTCGCCTTCGGATCGCGACACACGTGAAACCGGTCGTAGATAATGTTTATGCCGGAAACCTTGGACTTTCCGATAATGGCCGCCAAATAGTGTTTACCTCGAGTTCTAATGCCCAGCCTGCCGAGATCTTTTCCGCCTCGACGGATAAAGGTGATGTCCGGCAACTAACGCATGTCAACGATGCGGCGATGGCAGCATTTAAGCTTCGCTCCGCTGAGGATTTCGAATGGATGGGAGCGATCAAAAAGGCTCACGGATTTCTGCTGAAGCCGGCGAATTTTGACTCGTCGAAACGATACCCCTTGATTGTCCTTATTCATGGCGGGCCGCAAGGTGCATGGGGCGATAACTGGGGTTATCGTTGGAATCCGCAGATCTTTGCGAATCGCGGTTACGTTGTGTTCATGCCGAATCCTCGCGGCTCGACCGGCTATGGACAAGCTTATGTTAATGACGTTTCGGGAGATTGGGGCGGAAAGGCCTATCGCGACATAATGAACGGCGTGGCCGCCGTATCGAAACTCGGCTACATCAACAAGAATGAGATCGGTGCCGCAGGTGCAAGTTACGGCGGCTATATGGTCGACTGGATACTTGGGCACAACAATGACCCAAGATTCAAATTCAAAGCGTTCGTGTCGCACGCAGGAGTTTATAACCTCGAAAGCATGGCCGGCGCAACGGAGGAGCTTTGGTTCGTTCGTTGGGAGTTCAAGGGAATGCCTTGGGACAATCCGACGTTGTATAACCGTTGGTCACCACATAAGTTTGCTAAGAACTTCAACACACCAACACTTGTGACGGCGGGCGAGTTGGATTATCGCGTGCCGGTCGATCAGAGCCTGCAGTTATTTACTGCTCTGCAGCTGCATAATGTTGATTCCAAACTCATCGTTTTCCCGGACGAAGGCCACTGGATCCTGAAGCCTCAAAATTCGGAATTCTGGTATGGTCAGGTGATGGATTGGTTTGATAAGCATCTGAAATAGTGTAAGTTGGCCGCTCCAAACTGGCAGGCTTTAGCCCCAAAACCTGCGGAATGCGACTATCACCTCTCGCATTCCGCAGCTTTTTCCTTGGACGATCAGCCCATTCCACCATATGTTGAAACTTGTTGACCATTTTTGATGGTTAACATAGAATTAAATGTGGCCCGAATCAGTCTTTGGGCTTATTTCCCCCTTCTTCCGCCTGCAAGCCCGCTGTATGCCCGCATTCCGGAAAAAAGTCAGTCTCATCTATTTCGTGATCGCAACTCTCCTTGTTGTCGGTCTCGTGCCGCTACTGCTGACGGGTTGGACACTTTCGGATAAATCTGCGGCGGAACTACGGGCAGCTGAAAATCGCTATCAGATCCAGTTAGTACAGGAGAAGGCCCGACGGATCGAAATGTTCGGACGGCGTTTTGACTCGATCGTCGAGGGGCTGGCGGGTGCATTGGAACTCTCGCACGATCCTAAGGTGATCGCCGCACAGGCCACGGAATCGAAGATCGGAGAGATCTTGCGGCAGAACCCCGATCTTCTCGCCCTGTCGATCAAGCCGATCGGTCTTGATTCGCTGTCCGTGTTTCGACCGGGAGTCGTCCAGGCAGATGTTGAAGAACTCGCGGCGTCCGCAGTGAACAACCGGAAAGGTAACGGTGTGTGGATCGGCCCGCCGCAACGCATCGCGAGCAGCGGGACCTTGGCCATGACGTTCAGCCGTGAGGTCAAGATAAACGGTGCTGTTGCCGCCGAGATCGTCGCTATCGCGTCGATGCAGGAGATCGCGCAGGGCGTGGTCGGCATTTCCGGAGCGAGGAATGAGGATCTCTGGCTCCAAGGCCTTCCGATCATCTTTGTTGTTGACAGAAATGGACGCACGATCTTTCACCCCGACAAGAGTTTCGTTGAGGCTGGCCGTCCGATGACAGACCTCAAGATAGTGTCGGAGTGGCTCGAATCGGGTTCCCAGGTGCAATCCGCCCTCGTACCATTTACCGCCGAGGAAGCTGGCAAAAAGTACGACATGATCGGAGCGTATTCGACCGCACGGGTCGGTGCCAATCAGAATTTCGGCGTCTTTACGATGCAGGACACTTCGAGGGCTTTGGCCCTTGTCGGGGAAATGAAATGGCAGACCTGGATGATCAGCCTTTTGTTTGCCGTGTTTGCGCTTGGAGCGGGCCTTATCTTGTCCCGCTTTATGACATCACCTCTTCTGAATCTAGCAGCCGCTGCTGAACAGATAGCAGGCGGCGATTTTTCGAGACGAGTTAAAGAAGGCAACATCACAGAGATCGGCACCTTGGGCGAGAGCTTCAACGTGATGTCCGACAAGATCGAGGAGCAGATCGCAAATCTTGCTCGAGCGGCCGAGGAGAACAAGGAACTGTTCTACGGTACGGTGAAAGCTCTGGCGGCGGCGATCGACGGAAAGGATAAGTACACGAGAGGCCATTCCGAGCGTGTGTCCCGTATTTCCGTTGCGATCGGTAAACGGTTAGGAATGCCCGAGAACGAGCTTGAGACCCTAAAAATGAGTGCCCTTCTCCACGACATTGGGAAGATCGCCATTGACGACGCGATCCTCAAAAAGCCCGCGGCTTTAACAAATGAAGAGTACGAAATAATGAAGACTCATCCGCAAAAGGGCTACAAGATTATGTCGCAGATACCCGCAATGAAGGACTTTTTGCCGGGTATGTATATGCACCACGAGATGGTCAACGGCGAAGGCTACCCGCAGGGCTTGACCGGTGATCAGATACCCCTACAGGCCAAGATCGTGTCCGTAGCCGACACGTTCGATGCAATGACCATCGACCGCCCGTATTCGCGAGGAATGCAGCTTCACGCTGCTCTTGCCAGACTGCGCGAACTCGTTGGTACAAGGTACGACAGCAGCGTTGTCGAAGCCTTGGTCGAAGCCTGTGATGCCGGCGAAGTTGCCAACGGTATCGTACGGCAGATGGCACCGATCCGCGATCTGCAAGCGGCCGAAGCAGCAGAAGCGGAGCGCCATTCAGAAAGCGATCTTCCCCTCTCAGATGGTGAACTTTTCATCCCGCCTTTACCTGAAAACCGAGTCGTCAAAGTTGGAGCGGAGGAAGAGGAACTCTTAGAGATCGCAACCTGATCTCTCGTCTTAAAACCATGGAACTACATCCCGAGCAAGAGATCTGGCAGGTCGAGGCCAATAGTCAGATCTATCATGGAAGCTTTGCGGAGCTTTCAACGTGGATCCAAGAAGGCAGTTTGCTGCGTGCGGATAGGGTTCGGAAGGGAAATCTCCGTTGGATCGAGGCCGGACGTGTTCCGTCGTTGGCCGCCGTTTTTAATGCCGTCGAAAAGGGACAGCCGATCCCGGTACCCACCACATTGACCGAAAAGGTCGCACCCACTAACTTTTCCGTAACTTCGGCCGCGACCAGCGAATCTGACGACCTGCTCGATCTTGGTAAATCTCGCCCCACGCCCGAGCCGGACCAAGAGGCCGTCTCGGAGAGTATCATTCTTCCCGTAGCCGCTTCGGTTGCCTCCCCTGCGCCCGCAAACACCGATCGTTCGTTCTGTCAAAACCATAAGGATAAACCAACTGCATACGTCTGCACCGACTGCAGCTCTTTCTTCTGCAAAGCTTGTCCGAAGACTTACGGCAGTGTAAAGATCTGTCCGGAGTGCGGAGCGATGTGCGATTCTGCCGGCGAGGCGGCAAGGAAGCGGCGTGAGGAATACCAAAACGGGGTTGCCGATGGCGGCTTTGGCTTCGGGGATTTTTCAACTTCGATCAGCCATCCGTTCAACTATGGGACCAGCCTCCTGGTCGGCGGTGCAATGTATGCTGCATTGTCCACGGGACAGGCCGTTGCGGGATTTGGCGGACCTTTTATGTGGGTGGCCGATCTTTTCTGTTTCCTATTCGCCAATATGTTGACCTTCGGCGTTCTGTCTCATACTGCCGAGGTGTTCGCAAAGGGCGATACAAAAGCGAACTTCATGCCGTCGTTCGAGGATTTTTCGGTGTGGGATGATATTCTCCGCCCATTCTTCCTGAGCATTGCGGCATACTTGGTGTCGTTCGGGCCGTTCATCGTGATGATGATCGTGATCACCTTTTTTGTGCTGGGTGCCCTTAAAGATGGTGTAGTTCCGGGACAGCAAATGGCTCAGTCGGCGATCCCGGCCGCGTCGGAGTTGCCTAATGCGGCCAAGGGTGCCGAACAGTCCGCAAAGGTTCGGGAACTGCTGAACAAGCAGGCGAATATACAACGGGATCGAATTCAGTCTGCGACGGAATCCGCAGAGAGCGGAAATTCGGCAGCACCTCAGGAAGACTTTGCCCGGCGGCAGGCCGAGATCAACCAAGAGTTCGAAAACTTTGCGAAACAGGCTCAAACCAGCCAGAATGCACCGCCGGTAGGTCCGAGCGGTTCTGAACAAGCTCTGATCGAAGCTTTCGTTCGCCGTGGATTGAAATATACGCTTCTTGCCGGCATCTTCCTTCTCTGGGGAATTGTTTACTTTCCTGCAGCCTGCATTGTCGCCGGATATACGAACTCGATCGGTGCGACGTTTAATCCGATGGTAGGCCTTGACACGATGTGGAACCTCGGCGTGGACTACATCAAGCTGCTGCTGATGGGGCTTATATTGATGATCCTTGGCGGCGTTGCCGCAGGTATTCTTTTAGTTATTCTTTCTCCATTCAGTTTACCGATGTTGGGCAATATTCCGGCGAAATTTGTCACGAGCTTTATCGGATTCTATCTATGGGCCGTGTTCGCGTGCACCATTGGCTTTCTTCTCTTCAAATCGCGCTCACGGCTGAAGTTGCCGTCGTAGATCAAACGTTAGAGCGTTTGTTCGCCCCTTTCTATTCTTTTATACTCTTTAGTTTGCGGTTGTCTCGGACCAGCAGACTATGAAGTTGTTTTGGCGTAGAAAGAAGGACGACAGCCCATCCGTTCTCGGGCTGGACAAGTCGCTCGAAGAGCTCAAGGCTCAAGAGGAAGCCGTCGAGCGTGAGTTCGGCGTGCGGTTTTCGCGTGCCATCGAGAAGACACGAAACTCGATCAACGACCGTCTCGACACGATCTTCGAGGGGCGAAAGCAGATCGATGATGCGTTCCTTGATGAGCTGGAGGAAATGCTCATCTCGACCGACATCGGCGTCGCGACGACGATGCACATTCTCGATACGGTCCGCAAAGGCGTTTCGCGCGACGAGATCAAAGACCTTGACGCGCTCAAGAAGGCCATGAAGGCCGAGCTTCTCGCGATCTTGAAAAACTCCGAAAAGCACGGCGTCGCGGACGAACTGGTGATCGATGCCGCGATAAAGCCGTACGTTTTGATGGTCGTCGGCGTGAACGGGGTCGGCAAGACGACCACTATCGGCAAACTTGCACAGCGCATAAAGAACGAAGGTAACGACGTTCTGATCTGTGCGGCGGATACATTTCGTGCGGCTGCTAGCGATCAGCTTGAGATCTGGGCGAAGCGCGCCGGGGTTGAGATCGTTCAGCAGAAGCAGGGAACTGATCCGGCGGCAGTTCTCTTTGATGCCCTTGCGGCGGGCAAAGCGAGAAATTCTGACGTCCTGATCGTCGATACGGCCGGCCGACTGCACAACAAATCGAACCTGATGGCCGAGCTTGAGAAGATGAAGCGCATCGCGGGGCGGGAAGTTAATGGCGCACCGCACGAGACGCTTCTCGTGATCGACGCGGTAACGGGGCAGAATGGCCTTGAACAGGCAAGGCAATTCCTGAAGACGGCAGAGGTGACCGGGCTCGTCATTACGAAGCTCGATGGAACAGCACGCGGCGGCATCGCCGTTGCCATCGCGAAAGAACTTGACCTTCCGATCCGCTACGTTGGGATCGGCGAACAGGTGGATGACCTCGTGGTATTTGAGCCGGAAGCTTATGTGGACGGCCTTTTTGAATAGAAGATCGTGGAAGATAAACAAGAACTTCGCGACATCGCATATACCGAGCGGGCATTGTCGCTGGCATCACAAGGGATCGGCCTTGTCAGCCCCAATCCGCTCGTTGGCTGCGTGATCGTTGCAAATAACGAGATCGTCGGTGAAGGTTTCTACACATACGACGGTGTGACGCACGCGGAAGTGATCGCCCTCGATGCGGCCGGCGCGAAAGCACGCGGGGCGACCGCTTACGTCTCGCTCGAACCGCATTCCCATTACGGAAAGACGCCTCCGTGCACCGAAGCCTTGATCGATGCGGGCATCGCACGGGTCGTTTGCCCGATGGAAGACCCGAATCCGCTTGTCTCGGGCAAAGGTTTTGATGAGTTGCGTAAGGTCGGCATCGAGGTCGTTACGGGAGTTTGCCAACAGCAGGCCGCGGCCCTTAACAATAAGTTTTCCTGCTGGCACAAGAAGGGCCGGCCGTTCGTACACGTAAAACTTGCGGCCTCGCTTGACGGTCGGATATCGCTTTCGTCGAGCGTTTCGACGTATCTTTCGAGCGATGAGGCGCGGAACCGTGTGCAGGAGCTTCGGCATGAATATGATGCGATACTCGTCGGCGGTACGACGGTCGCGGTCGATGATCCGAGCCTCACGGATCGCAGCGGTTTGCCGCGGCGTCGGCCTCTTGTACGCGTCATTCTTGACGGCCATCTTGCGACGCCGCTTTCGAGCCGCGTTGTGCAGACGGCGAAGGATGTTCCCACGATCATTTTTACGGCGGCATCGGGTGATGCGGTTCGTGAGTTGGAAGAGAGAGGCGTTGTGGTGATCCACGACGAGCAGGGCGGGCATGACCTGAGCTTCGTCCTTTCCGAATTGAAGAAGCGGGAGATCCAGAGCGTTCTCGTCGAAGGCGGTTCGGCCGTCGCAGGGTCTTTTCGCGACGCCGGGCTGATCGACAAGCTCTCGATCATTTTCGCACCGCTTGTTATTGGCGGCGAGGCGGCCCCGACGGCGTTCTCCGGTGCCGGAGCGGCGGCGATGTCGGACGCTTTGAAGCTTTCAAGCGTCTCCGTCTCCCTGCTTGGCCGAGATATAGAAGTAACCGGCTATCCCGAAAGCTTGGATGCGTTCTAGCAATTACGCGAAAGTATGTCGAACCCTCGACAAGTCCCGCCGCACGGGGCAGCAAAGAGACGATTTGGCCAAAATTTCCTTGTCGATCCCGGCATTCTTGCGCGTATAGTCAAAGCTGCTCGTCTCACCTCAGGTGAACGCGTTATCGAGATCGGCCCCGGTCGTGGGGCTCTAACGCGGGAACTAATTCATTCGGGAGCAGAAATATGGGCGGTTGAGATCGACCGTGATCTGCAAGCAGACCTTGCGAATGAGTTTGCCGAGGAGGAAGGGTTTCACCTCGTCGGCGGGGACATTCTTCAAACCCGTCTTGCCGACATCACAACAGCGCCCTTCAAAGTTGTCGGAAATCTGCCTTATAACATCTCGACAGTGATCCTTGAACGGCTGATTTCTGAAAGAGAGCTATTTACAGATGCTGTCCTAATGTTCCAACGCGAAGTGGCGGACCGCATTCTTGCACGAGAAAACACGCCTGATCGCGGATTTCTATCAGTGATCGCACAGGCCGCATTCGAGATCACGAAGGGCTTCGATATTGGTCCCGGAGCGTTTCGTCCGCAGCCGAAGATTTGGAGCAGCGTAGTCCGGCTTATTCCGAAGGAGCAAAATATTTTCGATCGTGTGGAAGTTCGCGAGCTTGTGTCCAAAGGCTTTTCTCAACGCCGAAAGATGCTAAGGAATAATCTCACCGGGCTTGTTGGTCAGGCTTCGGGGATCGATCTGTCACGCCGCGCCGAATCATTGAGCCTCGATGAGTGGCAGGCGTTGGCTGAGAACGCTGAAAGGCTATAACGGAGCATCTTAGAGAACTTGAAGCATTGTTCTGTGCTACTATTCAACTGCATTTTATTGACGAGGTATTTGTGCAAAAGCTTGAAATAATACCGCTTGGCGGCATCGGCGAGTTCGGAATGAACTGTATGGGCCTGCGATACGACGGCGAGATGGTGATCATCGACGCCGGTATGGGCTTTCCGGAAGAAACGCCTTACGGAGTCGATATCTCGATCCCGAACTTCGATTTTTTAGAGGCATATCGCGACGAGCTGACCGCGATCATCCTCACACACGGGCACGAAGACCACATCGGCGCCCTCGCATACATTCTCAAGAAGTTCAACGTGCCGGTCTATTCGTCGCGATTCACGCTTTCGCTCGCGGAAAAACGCCTCGCGGAGTTCGAAATGCTCGGCGACGTGCTGCTCCATCGCGTTACGGCGGGCCAAACCGTCGATATCGGGCCGTTCGCAATTGAATTCATACACGCATCGCACTCGCTCGTCGAGTGCTTTTCGCTTGCGGTCAAAACACCCGTCGGCACGATCATTCACACCGGCGACTACAAGATAGACGACACGCCCGTCATCGGAAGACCCTATGACCTCGCACGTCTTAAAGAGATCGGCGACGCCGGCGTGCTCGCCCTGCTCTGCGATTCGACGAACGCGACCGTGCCCGGCAGAACTCCGTCGGAACAGGCCGTCATCCCCGCGTTCGAAGAGATCTTCGAGGAGACGGAAGGCCGTCTTTTCATCGCGACATTCTCGTCATCGCTGCATCGGCTGCAGATAATCTTCGACGTAGCCCACGAATTTGGGCGGCGAGTCTGCGTCCTCGGCCGCTCAATGCAAAGAAACGTCGAGATCGCCGCGTCGCAGGGCCTGCTGAAGATCCCGCACGACACGCTGATCGAACTCTCCGACGCACGCGCCTTCGACGACGACGAAGTTTGCTACCTCGTAACGGGCTCACAAGGCGAAATGCGCGCCGCACTTTGGAATCTCGCGACGCAAGTTTATAAGGGAATGCAGATCGAGAAAGGCGACACCGTCGTACTCTCCGCCCGCATCATCCCTGGAAACGAAAAGAACATAAGCCGCCTCATCGGCCACCTGTACAAACGCGGCGCGAACATAATAGAAGAAAAAAGGCGTCTGGTACACGTCTCCGGGCACGCGTCACAGGAAGATATCCGCATAATGGTCGAGACCTCGCAGCCGCGATTCGTCATCCCGATCCACGGCGAATACAGGATGCTCTTCCGACAGAAGGAATTCATCAAAAATCACATCGCGGGCTTCGACGACGAAAACATCATTCTCGTCGAGAACGGCGATCTCATCGAAATCGACGAGCGGTCCGTCAGCGTTGTCGAGAAGATCGACCTGTTCAAGACGTTCATCGACGAAGAATCGATGGAGGAGATCGAATATGAGACGGTCCGCGAGCGAAAGAAACTTGCTTACGGCGGCGCAGCAAGCCTCGTCGTTACGATCGACAAGAAGACGCATGACCTCGTAGGCGAACCGATCCTCGACTTCCAGGGAGTCGCGGGGATCGACCCATTGAATGGCCTTGCATCCCAAGCCCGCGAAGCTGTAGTTAGGGCGATCAGCGACATGAAACGTGAGCACATTGTCGATCGAACGATGTTTCGCGAACAACTACGCCTCTCCCTCAAGAAATATCTCCAAAACGAACTAGGAACGAAACCGGTGATCGTTACGACGATCGTCGAGGTTTGATCATGAGAGAACAGCTCCTTCACCTTGAAAATATCGCAAGACAGCTCGAACCGAATGCTGACCAAAGAAGCCAGGCTCGCAAGCCTGTTATCGATTATTCCGAGGACTTTCTCGACAATGTTGACTCGCTTAACGCCTTTAATCAAAGCATCGACAAAGGTGCCGGGCTTCTAAACTCACCAATCAGCGAGACCGGCATCTCGATCGAAGAGGCGATCGAATTGCTTCGGACAAATGTCGATACGCCCGGTCTGAACCCCGCGAGCGGCGGACATCTTGGATACATTCCCGGCGGCGGTATCTATTTCGCTGCGTTGGGAGACTATTTGGCGGACGTATTCAACCGATACGCAGGCGTCTTTTATGCATCGCCCGGTGCTGTGCGGATGGAGAATATGCTCATCCGCTGGATGTGCGAGCTTGTCGGCTACGGGCCGCGTTCGCACGGGAATCTCACCACGAGCGGCAGCCTAGCGAATATGATCGCCATCGTGACCGCGCGCGACGGCAAGGGCATCACGTCTGCGAAGGTTCCGCGTTCGGTCATCTATCTATCGAAGCAGACCCATCACTCGGTCGCCAAAGCGATCAAGGTCGCAGGGCTTGCCGAATGTCCGGTTCGTTATATCGAACTTGATGGTTGCTATAAGATGCGAGCCGATGATCTCGCTGCTCAGATCGAGAAGGATAAGGCGTCCGGCCTTACACCTTTTCTAGTTGTCGGGTCCGCCGGAACGACGGATGTCGGAGCGATCGACCCGCTCGTAGAGATCGGCGAGATCGCAGAAAGATACGACCTTTGGTACCACATCGATGCCGCGTACGGTGGTTCCTTTATCCTGACGGACGAGGGTCGTGAGAAGCTGCGAGGTCTCGAGATGGCCGATTCGCTCATAATCGACCCGCACAAAGGCCTTTTCCTACCGTACGGCCTCGGTGTTGTACTCGTAAAAAATGTTGAACACCTGCAGGGCTCTTATTCCTTTCAGGCCAATTATATGCAGGACGCCTTCGAAACTCCTGATGAGATCTCGCCGGCCGAAATATCGCCGGAGCTGACGAAACATTTTCGCGGCCTGCGACTCTGGCTGCCGCTGAAGCTTCACGGCGTTGCACCGTTCCGAGCGTGCCTTGAGGAGAAATTGCTTCTCGCGAAGTACTTTCATCAGGAGGTGCAAAAGCTTGGCTTCGAGAGTAAGGTCGAGCCGGAATTGTCTGTCGTGACGTATCGATATGTACCGTCGTCGGGTGATCCCGACGAATTCAACAAGCGGCTTTTGGAAGCCGTCGTGGCCGATGGCCGTGTCTTTATATCTTCGACAATGCTCGATGGTAATTTTACGCTCAGATTCGCATGTCTCTCGTTCAGAACGCATTTGGAAACTGTTGAAATGCTGCTCTCGGTCTTAAAAACGAGTGTGGAAACTCTGATAGGAAAATGACAACTAGATCTCTTGAAATTATCTGTGCCATTTTTGCAATGGCGGTATTCGCTGGCGGAAGTTTTGCCCAAGAAACTCAGCAGCCCTCGGACCAGGACGATGTTCAACAGTTGTCACTGAAAGCGGATGACCTTCTAAAATCGGGCAAATACGACGAGACCTTTCCGGTTTGTGAGCAAATGGTTAAGTTGGATCCGAAGTTCTTTGGCGGGTATTTCTGCAGATCGCTTGCTTACCATGGAAAAAAGGACCTTCAGCGTGAGGTGGAAGAACTTACAAAGGCTCTGGGGCTTCGACCGGATATCTACATCTTTAACCGGAACCGCGGCCTTGCTCTGTTCAAGCTGAATGAGTTTGCGAGATCGGAAGGCGACTTTACCATTTATCTGGAAAAGGAACCCGATGACATGGAGATCTTTTACTATCAAGGGGTGAACCGCCTCAACTTGAATAAATACGACCTAGCGCTTAAGGACTTCTCCGAGGTCATAAAACGCGAACCCAAGGTTTCAGCGACTTTCTATATGAGGGCCAGAACGTATTCGCTTATGAATGATCCCGCCCGGGCGGTCTCTGACTTCACAAAGGCGATCGAACTCGATCCGACCGATCTTGAATCGATCACGCGTCGAGCCGATGCCTATCGAGAGTTGAAGAAGTACGACCTTGCCTATGCCGACCTCGACCGTGTGTTGGCTGCCGACCCGAAGAACATCAACGCGTTGGAATATCGTGCAGTCCTTACACGCGATACGGGTACGTTAGCCGAAGCAAAGGCGGCTTTCGAACGTGTGATCTCAGTTGCTCCGGATTTTGAAGCACCTTACGTTGAGCTGTCGTTCATCTACTTCAAAGTTGAGAACTTCAAAAAAGTACTTGAGATGGCGGAGGTAGCGAAAAAACTTGACCCATCGAGCCAAATGGCATTCAACAACGCCGGCTACGCCAGAATAATGCTTGGTGACGTAGCGAACGCCGAGAAGGATATTGACAAAGCTCTTGAATTGGATCCTAACCTCGCCCTTGCGCTGAACAACCGCGCTCTCATCAAGATCAAACGAAAGCAGTATGATCTGGCATTAAAAGATATCGCAAGGGTGCTCGAATTGGCCCCCGAACTTTCTTATGCCTATATGAATCGCGCAAGTGTATTCCTCGAAACAGGACACTTGGACAAAGCCCTCGCCGATATAAATGAGGCACTTAAACTGGAGCCCGATCTTCGGCCAGCCCTTGAGATCCGGGCTAGGATCTACAGCGGCTTACGAAAGAAGACTCTCGCGGCTGCCGATCGCAGGAGGTCGGCTCAGTTGCTCGCTGAGAAAAAAAAGACCCTGCACTAGTGCAGGGATCGGGGCTTTTATTTTAGAGGAGATCAGATGAGAACAGCTACCTTTGCCACCGTAAGTGGAATCGTGTTCCTTTTTATAGGACATTTTTTCCACTCATGGCTTACCAGTTACGACCTTAGCTGGTGGGCATATCTATCAGTTTGGCTTGTTTTCGGCACTGCTGTCGGCATGATCGTGGCCGAGATCTTAGAGCGTCTGAATGTGAAACTATTAGCTTATCGAAAAGCCAATGGTCGCGACATTCTCGACGAAGAGCGGTATGAATCCGACGGGATCGATCACGGTATGATAACGCTTCATCCGAAGAACGAAAGTAATGAATTGGAAAGGTAAAACTGTATTCCTTACGGGCGCGTCGAGCGGTATCGGCGAAGGGCTTGCGCTTGCGTTGGCAAGGCGTGGAGCATCGCTCGGCCTCGCTGCGCGGCGAAGGGAGATGCTTGACGACCTGAAGCAGCGATGTGAAGAGGCGGGCGGCGAGGCCATGGCCTTTTCGTGCGATGTTACTGATCCTGACGCGTTGGAAAAGGCGGCGCGCGACTTTCGCGATGAATTCGGGCACATCGACGTTGCGATCGCGAACGCCGGAATCGGCGGAAATAACGAGGAAACCCGCAGCTTTGATCCCGTAGCGGTAAAAAAGGTCATCGACATAAACCTTCTTGGTGCCGTGAATATGGTCCACGCTGTCCTGCCTTCGATGAAGGAACGAAAGAGCGGACATCTCGTGGCAATTTCGAGCCTTGCAGGCTTTCGCGGGCTGCCAAAGTCGGCCGCGTACTGTGCAAGCAAGGCCGGGATGACGGCCTTCTTTGAGAGTGTGCGTCTAGACGTAATGCACGACGGCATCGATGTTACGATAATTCAGCCGGGCTTTATTAAAACGCCGCTCACCTCCGGCCGGAAGCACAAGATGCCGTATCTGATGGAGTTGGATGATGCGATCCCGCTATTCATTCAAGCGATCGAGAAGAAGAAGCGTTTTTCGGCCTTTCCCTGGCAGCTTGCGACGATAGTTCGGGCCGCACGCTGTATGCCGGGTTGGATGTACGACCGCTTTGCGGGTAAGAGACGCTACCGAGAATAGAACCTTATTCCTCTTTTTAACGTAACTTTTGCCAATTGACCACCAATATCGGAAAATTAACGACGGCAAATTACGATGGATCTACTTCAAGCGATCATTCTTGGCATTGTTCAAGGCCTTACCGAATTCATACCTGTCAGTTCAACCGCCCATCTCGTATTCGCAAGTCGAATAACGGGCATCTATGGCGGTGACCCGGCACTCGTGACCGCAACGATCGCGGTGCTCCAACTTGGTACGCTGTGCGCCGTTCTCCTCTATTTCATCGGTGATATTTGGAGCATCTCATCTGCGTTCGTCCGAGATCATTGGAATCTTGTCTTTAATCGCCGGAAGATGCGCTTTTCCGGGACACGCGGCAATCGGCCAATTTTTCTCTCGGATGAATCATGGCTCGGATGGCTGATCATCATCGGATCGATACCGATAGGAACGATCGGCTTTCTTTTTAAGGACTTCATAGAAGGACAAGGCACCAAGAACCTTTGGATCATTGCGACGATGCTGATCGTTATCGCCGTTCTCCTTTTTGTGGCCGAAAAGATCGGGGCACATCGCAAGGATGTCGAGCATCTGACGATCGTGGACGCGGTCGTGCAAGGTCTTTGCCAGGTCTTAGCGTTGATGCCCGGTGCGAGCCGCTCGGGATCCACGATAATGGGCGGTCTTCTTGCAGGTGAAAGGCGCGAGACGGCCGCTCGGTTTTCCTTTCTCCTCTCGATGCCCGCGATCTTCGCGAGCGGTTTGTTGGAACTTCACCAGGCGTCCAAGATCCTTCCCAACGATGCATGGATGCCGCTTCTGGCCGGAACGGTCGTCGCCGGTGTAGTTGGATATGCGTCGATCTGGGGGTTACTCGCGTATTTGAAGAAGAATTCGACCCTGGTCTTTATTGCATATCGCCTCATATTGGGTTCAGCGATCCTGTTTCTGCTCTGGAAAGGCGTGATCGCTCCGAACGTTCCATAAAATAGCTTGTCGTGACCGCAAAGAAATGGAACATTTTGAAGCACGATCAAGAGCGCGTGCGAACGTTCGCCGCCGAGCTTTGTGTCCCACCGTTGGTCGCTGCATTGTTGCTTGCACGGGGTTATGACACCAATGTAAAGGCCGACGAGTTCCTCACTCCGAGCCTGAACCATCTCCACGATCCATTTCTTCTTAAGGGGATGCGTGAGGCGGTCGACCGCATTCAAGAAGCGATCGAACACCGCGAAAAGATCTTGGTCTGGGGCGACTATGACGTTGATGGAACTACGGGAACTGTGTTACTCCGCCGTGCTTTTAAGGTGTTAGGTATCGAATCTGAATTTCACGTTCCGAATCGTTTTACAGAAGGCTACGGCGTCAACATTCCGTCCCTAAATGCAGCAAAAGAACGTGGCGTTTCGCTGGTAATTACTGTTGATTGCGGAATTCGAAGCTTCGAACCGCTGGAGTGGGCGAGAGACCACGGTCTTGATGTTATCGTTACGGATCATCATCTCTCCGACGAGAGCAAGGGTAATCCGCCTGCGCTTGCTGTCGTAAACCCTAATCAACTCGGGTGCGAATATCCGGACAAGCATCTCGCCGGGGTCGGCGTTGCATTCAAACTTGCGACAGCGCTTTTGACCAAAGCCGGGCTTGAGCATGAGATCCCTGGTTTTCTTAAGATCGCTGCCATCGGTACCGTCGCCGACGTGATGGATCTAACGGGTGAAAACCGAGCTATCGTTGCGATCGGCCTCAAGGATCTGCTGCTCACGGACAGCTGCGGGCTTAGAGCGTTAATGGAAGTTGCGGACTGTACGTCCGAGATGACGAGCTATCACATTGGTTTTCGCATCGGTCCGCGAATAAATGCCGCCGGCCGCATGGACGTAGCAAAACACGTGGTCGAACTCCTTGAAGAGACGGATTTTTCCAAGGCGAGGCAGTTGGCCGGTCTCTTGGACTCAAGGAATCGCGAACGCCAGCAAACTCAACAAAGGATCACGGAACTCGCGTTTGCAGAAGCTGCCGAGCATGGAACGGCGAATTTCGTTGTCGTGGCGGGCAAAGGTTGGCATCGCGGCGTGATCGGGCTTGCGGCCTCTCGGATCGCGGAAAAACTCTATCGGCCGACCATCGTTCTCTCGATCGAGGATGGAATGGCTCATGGAAGTGCACGGAGCATCCCGGGCTTTCACGTTCTTAACGCATTAGAGGCCGCTGACGACCTTTTTGAGCAGTTTGGCGGACATCGAGCCGCGGCTGGTATGACGATCGCTTCAGAACGCATTCCTGAGCTCAGGAAACGGCTCTCAGAATATGCCGATAATGTTTTATCGGATGACGACCTCGTCCCTGGACTCTCAGTCGATGCCGTTCTTCTCCCCGAGACGATTGATCTTAGACTTTTTGAGGCCCTTTCCGCCCTTGAACCGTTTGGCCAAGGAAATCCGAAGCCCGTTTTTGTGACAAAAGGCCTCTTTCTTCGTGAAGATCCTTTAGTGATGAAAGATAAGCATTTGAAGCTGAAGTTAGTGTCGGAATCCGGCCGCCAGCTTGAGGCCGTATGGTGGGATGGTGTCGATCGCTCAAAAGGGCGAACTTTACGGAGAGGTTCGCGCATCGAATTAGCTTATGTCCTTGAAGTCAACAATTGGCAGGGAAATCGAAAGATCCAGCTTGTCGTCGAAGACTTCCGCGAAGCATAATCCTTCTGTGGCTGAACATACGGTGGAGAAAATTCAAAGCTATGACTTTAGGGCGACACTGCCGAAGATCCTGCGTTACGCAGCGATCGCAGCGGCCGCGATCATCGTCCTCATCGTTGCCGTAAGTTTTTACACCGCACGCTCGAAGCCCGCTTTCAAACTCAAGCCGGAACACGCCCATCTATCAACTGATCTGATAGCGGAGATCAACGGCTACGAACGGACGGAAAGCGACGGTTCAACGCCGAAGTATTACATTAAAGCTGACACTGCACGCACCTTTTCCGACAACCATCAGGAACTCGAGAACGCCTACGTAAAGGTATACGCCGCTGACGGGCAAGCGTTCGACGAAATTCGCTCCAACAAAGCAATTTACGTCCCGGAAGCCGCGAAAAATTTCACGGCGTATCTTGCCGGTGCTGTGAATATCAACACTAGGGACGGTCTAAAGATCGAGACCGACGGTGTGACCTACACGAGGTCAAATGAAACAGCAGAAACGGACGACAAGATCGCATTCGATCGAGATAACATCCGCGGGACATCCCTTGGGGCGACGGTGAAGATGGGTGAAAAGAAGCTCGAACTTCGGCATGACGTTGAGATCGAAACGTTTGAAACCGCCGAAAAGAAGGCGGTTAACGTAAAATACGCGAAGTTGAATGCCGCCAACGCGATGTATGATCAGGCGGCGAACAGCATCGAGTTAACGGGCGGTTTCAAAGCGAGGATCGAGTCGTCCGGGCGGAACTCTGATCTCTCAGCTGACCGTGCCATTGCGTGGCTTTCCGGTAATGAAACTTCGCCAGAGAGCCGCGACCTTACAAAACTTGAACTTTTCACGGGCGTTCACATCGTTTCAAGCGACGGCAAAACAACGACGATCGATACAGAGCATGCAGTCTATGACAAGCTGCTTGATCGCTTCGAGCTGAATGACTCGGCTCGTATAGTTACGGTACAAGATTCTCGGAAGACAGAAATTCAAGCGGATAACGCAGTCTATGACCGCAAAGGACTAAGGGCCACGCTGACGGGTTCAGCACAAGTTGCACAGGGCGGCGATTATGTTAAGGGCGACACGATGACGGTCGATCTATTTCCTACGGAAGAGATCAGACATGCGGTCGTAACGGGCAACACATTCCTAAAGCAGACTACACCCGAACGCCTAACACAGGCGTCTGCAAATGAACTAACTATCGATTATGCGTCTCCCGATCAGCTTCGAACCGCCGAAGCGAAGGTCAACGCGCGTGCCGAGCTAGTTCCTACAACGGTCTCTGACTACTCAAAAGCCACGTTGACCGCTCCGAGAGCGATCTTGATAGAGTTCAAAGGTAAAGGCCTGCTTGCCGCGATGCGGACAGAAGGCAGAACCACCATCCAACTTGATGCTCCGGGCGGTTCTCCGGATGCTGCCACGAAACGGGTCACGGCAGATGCCGTCAAAACATTTTTTCACGATAACGGCCGGGATCTCTCGAAAGCTGAAGCTATTGGGAATGCTGTGCTCGAGATCGAACCCGTAAAAAAGGCTCCTGAGATCTACAACACAACGGTAAACGCCCCTAGATTCGATTGTGACTTTTTTGCAACTGGAAATAATGCAAAGGAATGTGTTGGCGGACCGGCCGCAAAGACGGTCAGAACTCCGACCGTTTCCGGACCTGGACGAGGTGTGCAAAAGTTGGCCTCAGACCGCGTGATCGCGACCTTTGATGCGGCCACAAAGGATCTGGCGGAACTTCAAGCTGTTGGAAATGGAAAATTTGAGGAACTTGATCGCCGCGGGACAGCATCACGTTTCACATTCACCCAGAGCGACAAGGTTCTTCGTTTGCGTGGCGGCGATCCGACGGTTTGGGATGACCGCTCCCGAGCGAAGGCTCAGGAAATAGATTGGAATACAGGTACCCAAGTATCACATCTCCGAGGCGGTGTGAGCACGACCTTCTATAATGGCGGTGCGATGGGAGCGGCCTCGCCATTTTCGAGCAGCAGCAAACCCGTCTTTATCACATCGAGCGAGGCAGTCTTTGATCGAAATGCGGATACCGCAGTCTATACTGGCAATGCCCGAGCATGGCAGGACGATAATTATGTTAGGGCCGACAAACTATCGATCTTTCAGGGACAGGGTAAGCTAGATGCAGAAGGATCTGTCCAGAGCGGCCTTTATGACGCGAAAATTAAGCGGGCAGGGAAAGAGTCGAAGGTACCTGTATTTGCTTCGGCCAATGCAATGACGTACAACCGCGACGGCCGTACATTGAGCTATCGTGGAAATGTGGACATCCGACAAGCGACGGACCGGATCACTGCCGAATCAGCAGACGTGTTTCTTTCCGACAAGAACGAAGTTTCTCGGACAGTTGCAGAACGCTCGGTCGTAATTACGCAGCCGGGACGCCGTGCGACCGGCAGTCGAGTTGAGTACTCCGCTGAGACCGAAATAGCAGTTCTCCACGGAGATCCGGCAACTGTCAATGATTCCGAAAATGGCAGCACGTCCGGATCACAGGTCACCGTCTATTTTCGAGAGAATCGATTTATTGGCAGCGGGCGTGGGCGACAAAATCCGAACTCACGTGTAAAATCTGTTTACAAGACGGCAGATCCTCAAGAATAGATGCACCACAACGACGATCTCGATCAGGCTGAAAACGGACACAAGGTTCTGCTTTCGGGCGTGGACCTCCAAAAAACATACGGAAGGCGGCGCGTTGTTGACGGCGTGAGTCTCAATGTCGCAAAAGGCGAGGTCGTTGGACTGCTCGGAGCAAACGGTGCAGGCAAAACTACCACTTTCTATATGCTCGTCGGGCTTGAGAATACGGAACAAGGCCAGATAGTTCTTGACGGCCGCGACGTAACCAAACTTCCGATGTATTTACGTGCTCGCCTGGGCCTTGGATATCTTCCGCAGGAGCCATCGATCTTTCGGAAGATGACCGCCGAACAGAATATTCTTGCGGTTCTCGAAACCCTCGGCTTAACGCGCGAAGAGCGAATGGCACGACTGGACGACCTTCTTGTTGAGTTTGGTATTGAGCACGTTCGAACCACGCGCGGCGATGCTTTATCGGGTGGCGAACGCCGCCGGGTCGAGATCGCACGCTGCCTTGCGACAAATCCAAGTTTCATACTTCTTGACGAGCCTTTTGCGGGCATCGATCCGCTTGCTATCGATGACATCCGAGAGATCATCGTCTATCTGAAGGCCCAAGGCATCGGCATCCTGATCACCGACCATAATGTCCGTGAAACCCTTGGAATTACTGACCGGTCCTACATTATGGCGGAAGGCAGGATCCTTCGATCAGGGACGACGGAAGAATTGGTTAGTGACGCGGACGTTAGGCGGCTCTACCTCGGTGAAAGGTTTGCTCTTTAGCAAAAAGTTTCCTCATATTTTGCAAAATTTTTCCATTTTTATTTTCGAACAGCTATACTAGGTTTAGAACGGTACGGCAATTGCTTGGGTGACCAACGATCCCGGTTTCTTGCGACCTTTTCCTGACACGACTTTCGTTTATGTCATCTCTTCGGCTTCAGGCAAAACTCCAGCAAAAGATGGTTCTCACGCCGCAGCTTAGGCAGCGGATCGAGATGCTGCAGATGACTGCGCTTGAACTCAATGAACTTATCGAAACAGAGATGGCGACCAACCCTTTGCTCGAAGAAGTTCAGCCGGGCGACGAGATCGAGGAGATCTCAAGCAGCATCCTTGACCAAAATTCAGATAGCGCGGAGGTAGATACTTTTGCTGATAGTTTCGATGTCGAGGGTGCAGACCGACAAGATGGTGAGTTTCAGAGGACCAACGACGATATTGCGTCGATCTCGAGCCTAGAATCTGATCGGGGAAATGATATTGACGCTGAAACCGGTGAGGACGGCCACGCGGAATCCTCAGACCCTTTTGATGAGATCGATTATGGCCGGGAATTCCAAGACTACCTCGATCCCGGATATAAAACCCAGGAGATCGAATACAAGGACGATGCTCCTAGCTTCGAGCAATTCCTGACTCACGCGCCATCGCTATCTGAGCATTTAGAGTGGCAGCTCTCGATGCTCTCGCTAACGCCGGTCATCGAACGGGCGGCACTTTCGGTCATTGGGAATTTGAATGCCGACGGAAGGCTAAGCGGATCCATTGAAGAGATCGCCGCGGGCTGTCAATGCACTGTCGAACAGGCCGAGCATGCGAGGCAAGAGGTCTTGTTCCTCGATCCCGTAGGATGTGGAGCCTTTGACGTCGTCGAATGCCTTTTGGCACAGCTGAAGGCAGATGACGAGGACGATACTCTTGCTGCCGAACTCGTTGCCCATCACCTCGAAGATTGCCAGCCGCACCGCTTGCAGCATTTGGCAAAAAGCACAGGTGCGAACTTTGAGACCTTGAGCTCGGAAATCGCGCGCATTCGGGAACTTGATCCTTATCCCGGTCGCCGATACAGCTCCGAAGGCACAATGTATGTTGCCCCCGAAGTTTACATCGAGAAGGTCGATGACGACTACCAGGTCTTCTTCACCGATGACAGCAGTCCGCGGCTGCGGATCTCGCCGGCATACAACCGCCTGGTGGATCAGCCAGATACAAGCAAGGAGACACGCGACTTTATTCGGGAAAAGAACCGCTCTGCAGTAGATCTCTTGAGAAACATTGAACACCGCCGTCAAACGATCTTCAAGGTGGTCGAATCGATCGTCCAGCGCCAAAGGGAGTTTCTTGATCATGGGCCAAATTTCCTAAAGCCGATGATGCTGAAGGATATCGCTGAGGACATCGGGATGCACCTTTCCACGATATCGCGTGTTGTAAATCGAAAGTATGCTCACACGCCGCAGGGTGTGATAGAGCTGAGGAAGTTCTTTAGCGAAGGTATGCTAAATGAAGAGGGTGAAGAGGTTTCAACCCGGATCCTTAAGACCAAGATCAAGAAGATGATCGAGGATGAGGATACAAAGAAGCCGCTGACTGACGATGAGATCGCAAAGA
Source organism: Pyrinomonadaceae bacterium (assembly GCA_019694355.1). Classification (GTDB taxonomy): domain Bacteria; phylum Acidobacteriota; class Blastocatellia; order Pyrinomonadales; family Pyrinomonadaceae; genus OLB17. The sequence goes on from JAIBCB010000001.1 coordinate 638,543, forward strand.
TCCTAACAAAGGAGGGCGTCAAACTATCGCGTCGAACCGTTGCAAAATATCGCGATCAGATGCAGATTGCCGGTTCACGCGAACGTAGAACGATTATTTGAGAATATGGGAATCAAGATCGACTTCACGGGCAGACATATTGAAGTTACGGAGGCTTTGAAAAAGCATGCGGCAGGCCAATTTGAGAGACTCGGACCGCTGTTCGATTCAAAGCCGCCAACAGCGAACGTTACGATCGAGGTCGAGCGAGGCAGGCATCGTTCGGAGATCATCGTTCATTGGCGAAATGAAACACTCAACGCTACTTCGATCGACGCGGATATGTACCAGTCGCTTTCAAAGAGTGTCGCAAAGATCGAAAAGCAGGCTCGAAAGCTCAAGGACAAGGTCATAGACAAATCGCATCGAGCCCGGCGTGCGACCCCCGGGTCCGCTCGCGAATCTGCGCCGCCGACTCGGCGGCCAAAGATCGTCGTGAGCAAGATGAAAGCTCAAAAACCCATTACCGCTCAGGAAGCGGCAATGGTCCTCGATGAGAAGAAAGAGGGCTTTATGCTTTTTCGGGATTCGGATGGTGGAGAAATATCGCTCATATTTAAACGTCCGGACGGCAATTACGGCCTCGTGCAGCCGTAATGGAGAATGGGCCGATCATCCACGCGTCCTGTGTCGAGATCAATGGCCGCGGCGTATTGATCTGCGGTGAGTCCGGGTCAGGAAAGACGACCTTGGTGATCGAATTGGTCAGCCGCGGTGCAAAGTTCGTTGCAGATGATGCGGTTGCGATCTTTTCGAAGGACAACCGGAAATGGGCAACCGCAACGGACACAACAAGAGGGGCGATCTCTATTTCGCCTTTCAAGGTTGGGATGATCGAAGATGTTGTCCCGGACGCAACGGTTTCCGGGGATTGTATGGTCGAGTTATGCGTCGAACTCGACGCCCGGCTTTCGTGCGGATCGGACCCACTCTTCGACGATATACCTAGGGTCTATTTGGAAAAGAATAGCGTACGCGTGATGGCAGAGATGTGCGAGAAAATTGTCAATAAGCTACTTGCGTGATCGGATCGATGCAAAAGAAGAGAAGAACTGATCAAGACCTGCCCTCGCTCGTGATAATCACGGGCCTTAGCGGTTCCGGGATGAGTTCGGCAACGGATGCTTTTGAGGACCTCGGCTATTTCTGCGTTGATAATCTGCCGGTCACTATGATCTCGACCTTCGGACGTCTGATGGTTGGCGAGGGTGGAAAGGCTCCGGGAATAGAGCGCGCGGTTTTGGTCATCAACATTCGCGAACGACACTTTTTGCCGGAATTTTCAAGCGAGCTCAAAAAGCTTGCGAAGCGTGGAATCGTTCCTTTCATCGTATTCTTTGAAGCGGCAGACGATGTTCTTCAGAGAAGGTTTTCCGAAACTCGGCGGCCGCATCCCGCAAAGAATGGAAAAGGCTTGGTTGCTTCCATAAAGGCAGAACGTCGAGCGATGATCGATGTACGCCGAATGGCCGATCTGATCATTGATACAAGCGATCACACCGTACATACGCTGCGGCATTTGATAGTCCAGAAGTTCAGCGGAAACCCAGATGGTCAGCCGCTGAAGGTCGAGATCATCAGTTTTGGGCACAAATATGGAAATCCGAGGGGACTAGACCTTCTTTTTGATGTAAGGCACCTGCCGAATCCGTATTTTCATCGCGATCTTAAAGCACTTACCGGCAGCGATAGACCAGTGGTAGAGTTTCTGGAACGCGAGAAGGAGGTGACCGAAACCATAGCCCGAGTGATAGATCTTTTGACGTACCTGTTGCCGCTCTATCAACGCGAAGGCAAATCGTATCTCACGGTGGGCATCGGATGCACAGGCGGCCGGCATAGGTCGGTGATGGTGACAAACGCGATCGGGCGTGCCCTAAAGAAGGCGAAGTATAATGTGACGATATCCCACAGGGACGCGGAAAAATAGGAATTATGGACGAAATGAAAAGGATCGGAGCAGTTATTGTCTCGCATGGACAGGTGGCCAACGAACTGCTGGCTGCGGCCGAGGCCGTGGTCGGTGATGTGGATAACGTGGCCGCGGTGTCGATCGGCTGGCATGACGACGTAGAAGCGGCAAAAGCTGAGATCGAACGAGCTATCGAGAAGGTTTCACAAGGCGTGGGCGTCCTTCTTCTGACGGATATGTTCGGTGGAACGCCGACGAATATCTCCGCGATGTTTCTCCGCGAAAACGAGGTCGAGATCGTCTCCGGTGTTAATCTGCCGATGGTCGTCAAGGTTGCAACGATCGGGAAGTCCATTGACCTCGCGGAGTTTGCCAAAGAGATCGAAGAGCAAGGCAAATCTGCGATAATGCGTGCGGGTGAACTGCTCGAGCCTCTAAAACTTAAAAAAGATGCTTGAGCGGGAGATCCGCATCGTCAACCCGCTCGGCCTGCATGCCCGTGCAGCAGCAAAACTTGTACGGCTTTCGCGCAAATTCTCCTCGAGGATCTTGCTTGAGCACCGCGAATCGAACGCAACTGCGAACGCAAAATCAATGTTGAGCATTCTTGCGATCGCCGCCGGAATTGGTTCAAGGCTGTTTCTCGTTGCGGACGGCCCCGACGAGACCGAGGCGATCGCAGCGATCGAGGAGTTGATCGGAGACGGGTTCGGCGAAATTTGAACTTCAGATGATCGGTAAAGTTAAAAAAGTTGGCCTTTTGGGCGTGCCGCTTGGTTTCGGAGCCGGAAAGACGGGCAGCGAGCTTGGTGTGAACGCGATGAGGCTTTCAATGGTACGGGGCCGAAGGTTAGCAGACCATATTCGCGATCTTGGTTATGAATTCACCGATCATGGTGATGCTTCTATTGTTGCTCCAAAGGAGGCAGTTGAAGGCGAAAACCCGAAACATCTTCGGGAGATGATCGCTTCGAGCGAGGCTATTATTGATGCCCTTGGCGATATACTTGCTCGCGACGAGTTCCCCGTGATCCTCGGTGGGGACCATGCGATAGCCATTCCGACATTTTCGGCCATCTCGGCTCATTATCGGAATCGAGGTGACGAGATCGGGCTTATTTGGTTTGACGCACATTCAGATATCAATACTCCTGAAACTTCACCTTCAGGAAATGTCCACGGAATGCCGCTTGCCGTTTTGCTCGGCGTAGGTGACCGCAATTTGGTGGATCTTTGCGGGTTTGCTCCAAAACTGAATAAAAAGTACTTTGCACATGTTGGTGCCCGCGACGTTGATCCCGGCGAACGTTCTCAGATCGAAAAATTAGGGCTTCGCGACCATTTCTTCACGATGAGCGACATCGACAAGCGTGGGATGGCTGCATGTGTCGCGGATGCCATCGAAATCGCGTCTGCTGCGCCTGGCGGTTTTGCGGTCACATTTGATGTTGACGGTATCGATCCAAGATTCGCTCCCGGAAGCGGTACGCTTGTTCGCGGTGGTGCGACGTACCGCGAGGCACATTTAACCCTTGAAATGATCGCCGCTAGCGGCAAAATGCGTTCATTCGAGATCGTCGAGGTAAATCCGCTGCTTGATCAGTCAAATATCACGGTCGAGTTGGCTTGCGAACTGATCCTTTCGGCCCTCGGCAAAACTATCCTTTAAGTCTATGAAGAAGAACCTCGCCATTATTTTCGGCGGTCGATCAGGCGAACACGAGATCGCCATTCGCTCAGCCCGAACCGTTATCGAACAGGCGGACCCGGCAAATTATCATCTCTTTCCAGTTGCGATCTCCCCAACGGGTGAATGGCTTAGTCCTGCAGAGTCTCTTGCGATGTTTCCCGAGGACGTGAGAATCGCATTTGGACGGCAGTATGGCGAGCCGTCGGATCGGCTGCATCTATTGACCGGAGATGCGAGTGTTGGTGGATTTACGATACCGAATGGGGGAGCTCAGCCTTTAGATTGCGTCTTTCCGGTACTGCATGGAACTTTCGGTGAAGATGGTACGATCCAAGGCCTTTTTGAGATGGCCGACGTGCCGTATATCGGTTGTGGAGTGTTGGCCTCATCGTGCGGGATGGACAAGGTGACGATGAAGACGCTCTTCCGCGAAGCGGATCTCGCTATTTGTGAATACGTGTGGTTCCTTCGGAGCGAATGGGATCAGCAGCCGGAAGGCGTCGTTCGTTCAGTCGAAGCAAAGATCGGCTATCCGTGTTTTGTGAAGCCCGCGAACTTGGGGTCTTCGGTTGGAATTACGCGGGCCGACGATGAATCGGGCCTTCGGAAAGCGATAGCGTTGGCAGCCGAATACGACCGCAAGATAATTGTCGAAGAAGGCCTTGACGTACGCGAGATCGAATGTGCCGTGCTTGGAAACGAAGATCCGAGTGCCAGCGAAGCCGGCGAATACATTATCCGCGACGAATCAAAGGCCTTCCTGGACTGGAATGAAAAATATACCGGAACGGGAAATAACGAATTCATCACACCGGCGCCGCTTTCCGCCGAACTTGCCGAAAAGATAAAGAAGTTAGCAGTGCGGGCGTTCAAGGCGATCGATGGTTCGGGCCTTGCACGCGTTGATTTTTTCCTGCGAAAGGACTCAGGGTCACTCCTCGTTAATGAAATAAACACGATGCCGGGCCTTACGGATGCTTCTGGATACCCAAAGATGTGGGAAGCCTCCGGAATGCCTTTCAGGCAAGTTATCGACCGCCTTGTCGGCCTTGCGATCGAAAGGTATGAAGATAAAAAGCGAAATCGGACCGACCGGTGATCGGCATTATTTCTTTCGCTTTGGCGCGATATAGCCTTCGCGGGTGCGGATCTTTAACCCGCCCTTTGCAACCCTTACTTCGATCGAATGGAATTTACCGTCTTCTTTAAGAGAAGAAGGCTGATATGAGAGCGTGTACTGATTCCCGAGTTCCTCAACGATGGATTCGAACGCACTCCTCATTTCTGCTCCGCCGGGTGTGGCTATGAACGTGCCGCCCGTCTTAGCCGAATAGCTCTTCAACGCATCTTGCATGAAGGCTTTTTCCTGAGGCGGTGCGTCTTTCGGCGACATATCGACGGTGTATATCAAAGCCCCGACATCAAGCGCCGCCGTTAGGGCCTTTTTCTGGGAAAACCTACTGGTGTTATCGGCACCATCCGAGATGACAATGATCGCGCGCCGCTTCTCAGGCCGACCGGAGAGCATTTTAGCGGCAGCTGCGACGGCATCATTCAAAGACGTCATTCCATCGGCCTTCAGATCATAAAAGACATCAGGGAGATCGCGGCTCGCTTCAAAATCCCGAAGAACTCGCACTTTGCTATCGAAGCTCGCGACGGCCGCAAAATCCTGGCCACGAAGTCCTTCAAGAAACTTTATCGCAGCGCTCCGAGCGTTGCTGATGCGGTACTCCATACTGCCGGAAGTGTCGATCAGGATGACCGCTGCGAATGGCGTGGACTCGGCGGAAAAAGAGTCGATCTTTTGAGGCTTGCCGTCGTCGAAGATCGTAAAAAGCTTTTGGTCCAGACCCGTAACAGCTTGGCCGTTTCGATCGGTAATATAGACGTTTGCAATGACTACCGACGAATCCACGCTGATGATGTCATCATCGTCGGTTTGAGCCCTTGTTTCAACGGCCAATGCTCCAATGAGAAGAATCGCTATAACGAGCAAGGTGCACCGTGTACTCAGGAAACTTGGCCGATACGGTTGCAGGAAAGATTTCATTGATAGGATCTGAGCTTGCGGGCGAGTCTGAGAACTTCCGCAGTCGATTCAATAGCAGAGGCTGAAACAGTAAACCTGGTCGTTTTATGAAGTTCAGCGACCATCGCCTTTGCCGCGGCCTCCAACTCCTTGGCGGTCGCTAACGGCGTTTCCCCAAGACCTTTGTCCGACGGTTCGCTCAAAAGATCATCAGCATCGCCGCCAAGGTCATCAAGCACCTCTTCGGTCAGCTTTGCGAGTTCGACGAGATGATCTCGATCTTGTGTTGAGAGGGCCGAGGTCTTCTCGATGGAGGATTCGATCTGGCCCGACAGCTTAGCGATCTGATCGCCATTGTCGAGCATTTCTTCAAAATCCTTCTTCTTTTTCTCGATCTGCATTCGCACTATCATGTCGCGAACACCGTTCGGCGGATCTTCTTGTCGAGATCGACGAGGAAAAAGAGGTGTTTCCTCGTTCGGGCGATCCTGTCCATACGACATTCCGGCCGCAACGAAAAGGGCCCCCATCAAGAATAGAAATGTGAAAACACTACGGCCCATCGTCCTTAGGTACATCCTGAACGGGATCTGGAGAGGTTCCGGTAACCGACTCGATCAATTTTGATAAGAACTCATCTTCGATCACCCCCGAGCTTGGAACGGTCAGCCATTCCGAAGTTAGACCGTTTCCGGCACGGCCCTCTATCTTTGCGTTGACAGCAACCTTGTTCTGGACGCCATCGATCGTTTGAACATCGATAGTGAGCGTGTATTGGGCCCTGGTCCAAGCCGTATCTGGGTCGGCAACGACACCAACCCGGCTAAGTTCGCCCCTTGTGAGGACGATGCCTTTTGCAAAAACGAAGGGCTGGGTGACTATATAACCGTCAGATATCCGGGACGAGGCTTCATCGATAACGATCTTCTTGTCCCGGAGGACTTCCTGAATGGAATTAATAAGCGAACCGCGCCGCGATGCGAGTTTGTAGGGGTTTGGGAGGAGTGAACGAACCTTTGTCTTGCCTTTTCCCCAATCAAAGGAGCGTGAAACATCGCTCGGACGGCTCGTTGGGCTTCCTTCCTGCTTGATCTTTTCGGTCTGCGAGTCGATTCCTTTTTGCGCGACGACAGGCAGAGCCATGCATAAAGCCCCAAATAATACCGCAACGACTTTCGAAAAGAGTTCTGTTTGCTTCACAAATCTAATATGACACAAAACCGCAGAAACGCTGAATCTTTGGATGTTCCTGAATCGGTTAAAGTTGTAGGCACCAGCAGAATTTATCCGGCGTTCGCACGATTCATTTGCCAAAGGAGCGCGTTCTTCAAGAACACATTGTAGGCCCCAAAACCGGCGATTATCAGCCCTTGCGTACCGTCGAGGAAACCGGCGCGCAGAATGTAGTCACGGAGGAATGAGAAGAGCGGAGCCGTCGCGATCTTGACCACTGAGGCTTTTCTGCCTGAGTCGAACATCGCCTGGGCCGAAAGAGGAGCGTATCGCTCCTGGATCATTTTGGCATGCTCAGCAATGTCATCGCAGGTAAAGTGTAAAAGGTCAGACCTAAACTCTGCTATGTAGGCATCAGCGTCCATTTTGACCGACTCGTGGACAACGTCGTTCGACCAACGGCCCTTTCTGCGGTCAAACAAGCGAAGCTGGCGGTCAGGATACCACCCGCCGTGGCGGATCTTTCGTCCGCAATAGACGGCAAGGCGAGGAACCCTGTATCCTTCAGCCATTTTGCCAGTTGCCATCGCTGCCTTGATCTCCTTCTGCAGGTCTTCAGTAACCTCTTCATCCGCATCTAGGCTGAAGATCAGATCGTTTGCGGCGGCCTCAACTGCAAACTGCTTCTGAGGTCCAAATCCAAGCCACTCCTGCTCAACGACACGAGCACCAAACTCGGTAGCGACCTCTTTTGTCTTATCTGTGCTTCCGGAATCGACCACGACTATTTCATCAGCCCAATTGACCGATCTCATAGCTCGGGCAATGTTCTTCTCTTCGTTGAGGGTAATGATGACGGCGGAGATCTTCACAGCGAGGATTTTCGCAAACTTCCGCGAAAATACGAAAAGGGCTGCAAACCAAATTTGGCTTGCAGCCCCTTTTCGGTGCCAACGAAGGAATACTAACTATTTTATATCGACCGGTCGATCGATCGTGATATTGTGTTCGCGGAAAGAAGTTGCCGTAGCGCGTTCCCGATCGGCAACAGCCTTGGCATAATCAGTTTCTGCACGTATCTCCGCATTTTGCGCCGCTAGTAGGGCATTTTCACGCTGGAAAAGAAGGAACGTCGTCGAGCGGCCCGCATCGTAAAGCTTTCTTTCTCCCGCAAGCTGCGTTTCTGCGCTCTGTCGGGCCCTGCGGGCGGTGTCAACCCTAAGCCGTGCCGTCTCGACCGCTTGGACGGCATTACGAACATCTGTGAGAACTGTCTCTTCCTGAGCACGAGTTTGAGCCGCTAGACGCTCGCCCGTGATCTGAGCACCAGCAAGGTTTGCCTTTGCCGTACGGTTAAAGAACGGAAAGGAAAACGTTACACCAATAGAGTAGTTTGGAGCATCGCTTCTGAACATATTTCCCATCGAGCGATTGAAAGCTCCGACGAAATATGGAGGCGAGCCAGGTATCGTCAAAAGCGGATTCGGAAGCTGCGAACCAGGAGCGAATAACGTATTCAGCTTTTGCCGCAAGATCTCATCGTTTCCAGTAAATTGAGGGATCAGGCTGTTCGCGGTAGATACATTGCCGCGTGCGATACCGTCAAGCGAGAAGGTCGTGTTGAGATCGATCTGCGGCTTTGCCTGGTTCTTGTAGAACCGAACGTCCAGGTCGTTGATCTCTCGTTGCAGCTTCAGACGGCGAAGCTCGAACCGATTATCGAAGGCATCGTTTATTGCGGCATTGATATCAGAAGGCAATGGTGCGACCTTTGGCGAATCGGTGGGCACTATTGCCTGTGCCCATTCCGGTGCAAGGGCATCGCGGATCACGAGCTTTTTCAAAGTGTTTTCAGCCACCCCGACCTGCTGCGTTGCGAGAAGCAGATCGCCCTCGCGGTTCGCAAGCTCCGTCTCGACCTCCGCTTTCTCGAGCGGGGCGGCGGCTCCGGCATCGATCTTAGCTGTTATCTGACGCAGATTTTCGCGGGCAAGCTCAACGTTTGCCTTCTGATTCTGCTGATTGCGTAAAGCAAAGACAAGGTCCCAATATGCTTGCTGAACGCTAGTGATCGTGTTCGTCGCTTGCAGCTGGAAGTCAGAGTCCGACTGTTGGAGTTGCTTCTTCGCGATCTTGATCTGCCGCCGCGTGCTGTCGATACTAAAATTTCTAAGGAGCGGCTGCGTAAAGTTAAAGCCGAGCTGCGATGAATATATCGCAGAGCTGCCGGATGAAAGTCCGCCGGACGTAACCTGGGCCTGAGCGAACGCATTCTCCGTGCGCGTGTTATTAAAAAAACCTTGGATCGTACCGCCGCCAGGCTTGATCCTTTGGTTGATATTACCGTTTAGCCGAATATCATTCGTCCCTTGCTGGCCGGTGGAAGAGGAATGAGAGAATGTCGGTTGGAACGTAAAGACCGGGTCGTAAAGACCGCGGAGGCCGCGAACTGTGGTGTCGGCTATCCGAACATCCGTTCTCGACACTTCGATATCATTATTATTCGCAAGAGCCCGCTTGATGGCATCGTCAAGGGATAGCGTCAGCGGCGATGCAGTTTGGATACCGATACGCGACGTCGTAGATGGCGTGTACGCGTCAGCCGAAGTGCTCGTGGCCACGGATCGCGTCGCTGAGGCGACATCTGATGCCGTTCTTTCCGACTCTTGGGATAAGCCCGTGGCCGTAATGGCCCCGATCATGCCTAGAACGGGCAATATGAGCGAATATTTTGTTGGGCGACGTAAGGTCATCTATTTATTGCTCCGGTATATGTGCGAGATACAAGTTTACCGTAAAAAATCTAAACGGGTATTACGCCGACAAAATTTTGTTTGTTTCAACTATCTTCCAGCTGACGTAAAGTTTTGCAAATTGAGTTTCGCACCGCAATTTAGTATCTTAGGCGTTTAATACAACGCACTTTTTCGAAAGGAGACTTTATAAAATGGGGATCAAAGTTGGCATAAACGGTTTCGGCAGGATCGGACGGTCTGTTGTCAGAACCTGGCTCAATGACAACGACATCGACCTTGTGGCCGTAAACGATCTTACGGACACCAAGACATTGGCACATTTGCTCAAATACGACTCCGTTATGGGCAATCTCGCGCACAAGATCACGGCTGGTGACGGTTCGATCACAGTTGAAGGCGACACGTTTAAGGTGTTTAGCGAGAAAGATCCCGCCGCCATCGACTGGGAATCGGTCGGTGCGGAGATCGTTATTGAGTCCACGGGCCGATTTACGAATGCGGCCGACGCAGCCAAGCATCTTCGCGGTTCGGTGAAGAAGGTGGTTGTATCGGCACCCGCAAAAGGTGAAGACGTGACCGTTGCACTCGGGGTAAATGAAGAAGCCTATGATCCGGCCAATCATCACATAATCTCTAATGCCTCTTGCACGACGAACTGCCTTGCACCGCTGGCAAAGGTGATTCACGACCGCTTCGGCATCAAGAATGCGTTGATGAACACGATCCACAGCTATACGAACGATCAGCAACTGCTTGATCTTCCGCATAAAGATCTACGCAGGGCCAGGGCCGCCGCGATCTCGATGATCCCGACCTCGACCGGAGCGGCAAAAGCGGTCGCACTCGTGATCCCGGAGTTGAAAGGCCGTTTTGAAGGCATTTCGATCCGCGTTCCGACCCCGAATGTCTCAATTGTTGACGTCGTATTCAATGTCGACAAGGCGACCACAAAGGACGAGGTCAACAATGCATTCCGTGAGGAGGCAGCAGGCCGCTTGAAAGGCATCCTGTCGGTCAGCGACGAGCCGCTCGTTTCGATCGACTATCGCGGCAACTCGCACTCCTCGATCGTTGATTCCGAATACACGACCGTCCTGGACGGCAATACGATCAAGGTTCTGTCGTGGTATGACAACGAATGGGGCTATTCGTGCCGTGTGCGCGACCTTGTCCGCTATATCGCATCGAAGGGTATCTAAGGGGGCCGCTATTGGCAAAAAGGAAACCTTAATGAAGTTTTTTAAGATCTCCATCTCCTTCTTGATGGCGGCGGCATTTTTGTCGGCCGCCATCGATGTCTCTGACCAGAAAGGGACATAACACTTTAACGATCAATGCAGAAGAAAACGATAAAAGATATCGATGTAGATGGACAGCGTGTTTTCGTAAGGGTCGATTTCAACGTTCCCGTGAACAATGGCGCTGTTACGGACGATACCCGAATCCGTGCGGCAATTCCGACTATTCGCGATCTTGCTGGGCGCGGTGCAAAAGTGATCCTCGCTTCGCATCTAGGACGTCCACTCAAGGAGCAAAAAAAAGCAGAAGAAGCGGGGAAGCCGTTCGACCCTGAGAAGTTCTCGCTTCAACCCATATTTAACAGGTTGAAAGAATTGACCAGCGATATCCCTGAGGTCAAGAGCCTCGCTTTTGCGCCTAATTGCATAGGCGACGTTGTTCTGCAGGCCGCTAATGCTCTTGGTGAAGGCGATGTCCTGCTGCTCGAGAATCTCCGTCTCCATGCCGGCGAAGAGAAGAATGACGAGAAGTTTGCGGCGAATCTTGCGTCGCTTTGCGATATCTACGTTAACGATGCGTTCGGAACTGCCCATCGAGCACACGCATCCACGGAAGGAATCACACATTTTGTCGAGACGTGCGTCGCCGGGCTTTTGATGGAAAAGGAACTTGATTATCTTGGGCGTGTCCTCAATGCTCCGGAGCGTCCGTTTGTTGCGATCCTTGGCGGTGCAAAAGTATCGGACAAGATCCCCGTGATCGATTCGCTGATCGAACGCAAAGTGGACAAATTGCTTATCGGTGGTGCGATGGCATACACCTTTTTCAAAGCGAACGGCTACACCGTCGGCAAGTCCCTCGTCGAGAACGATAAGCTTGAAACGGCAAGAGAGATCGAGGCACGAGCAAAGGAAGCGAATGTCGAGTTGCTGCTGCCGACAGACCACCAAGTGGTTGACAGCGCTGATCCGCTCAATTCGCAAAAGACGATCCCGATAGATTTTACGAACGCGGGCCATGTCGGCCTCGATATAGGCATCGAGACCGCGGCCATTTTCGCGAATGCTCTCGACGGTGCAAAGACGATCGTTTGGAATGGCCCAATGGGAATGTTCGAGGAGAAGCCTTTCGATCAAGGGACCATCGCGGTCGCGAAGGCAGTTGCAGAGGCGACCGACAATGGTGCGATCTCGATCGTTGGTGGAGGCGATTCAGTCGCGGCAATAAAACAGGCAGGTTTGGAAGGCCATATTTCACACATTTCAACCGGCGGTGGCGCTACTCTCGAGTTTCTCGCAGGCGATGTTTTGCCCGGTGTCGCCGCTTTGGATGATAACTGACCTAATATCGGATGAAACTTGACCTAAAGCTTGAGTTGAAGAATGTTTTCCTGATCCTTGTGGGAATTTTTCTCGCGGGTATGGGGATCAAAGGCTTCTTGCTTTCCAGCAACTTCATCGATGGCGGCGTTACCGGAATTTCGATGCTTATTTCCGGCGTTTCCGGGTTTTCTCTTCCGATCCTGGTCGCGGTCCTCAACTTGCCGTTCGTGGTTGTTGGTTATTACCAGCTTGGCCTTAGATTTGGCATTAAAAGCGGCCTTGGGATACTTGGACTATCGCTTTGCATCGCCTTTGTTAATTTTCCGGACGTTACGCCGGACAAACTTCTGACGGCGATCTTTGGAGGCCTGTTTATTGGCGCAGGGATCGGTCTTGCGATCCGTGGCGGTGCGGTCCTCGACGGCACCGAGATCGCGGCATTGCTCGTCAGCAGACGCGTATATATCCTGAACGTTGGGGATGTCATTCTTCTGCTCAATGTTCTTATATTCGGAGCAGCCGCGATCTTTTTAGGGATCGGGCCTGCATTGTATTCGATCCTCACGTATGCTGCTGCAACTAAGGCCATCGACTTTTTGCTTCATGGGTTTGAGGAATACACGGCCGTAACGATCGTCTCTCAGCACTACGAAGAGATCCGCGAGGTCATCATACAAAAATTGCGGCGGGGCGTGACCGTGTTCAAAGGCGGGGGCGGACTCGGCGCGCACGGTGAGAAAGCGGAGGATCGAGAGATCCTGTACTGTGTCGCAACCAGGCTTGAGATCGGGATCATAAAAGCTGCCGTCAAAAAAGTTGACAACGCCGCCTTTATAACAACACATACACTCAACGACGTTGACGGAGGATTGCTCAAGCGCAATCTGCTCCACTGAAATCTTATGAGAAAGCCAATTATCGCCGGTAACTGGAAGATGTATAAGCTGCTTGGCGAGGCGGTCGAAACTGCCCTCGCTCTCAAGCCGCTGGTCGCGAACGCAAATCAATGCGAGGTCGTGATCGCTCCTGTCTTTACTGCGGTGAAAACCGTAGCGGACAGGCTCGAAGGCTCTAATATCAGCGTTGCGGCTCAGGATTGTGCGACTCAGAACACGTTCGGGGCACTCACGGGCGAGGTCGCCCCTATTATGTTGAAAGATGCTGGCTGCAAGTACTGCATCATCGGACATTCGGAACGGCGGCAATTCTTTGGTGACACTGATGATTCGGTGAATCTAAAGACGAAAGCGGCTCTGGAAGCTGGTCTCAAAGCAATTGTCTGCGTCGGCGAATCCTTGTCGGAGCGGGAATCGGGCAATGCCGAAAATGTTGTAGGCCGACAGCTTTCTGCCGGGCTTTCCGGTTTGACAGTGGACGAGATGAACCGTATCATAATCGCTTACGAGCCTGTCTGGGCGATCGGCACGGGTAAGACCGCGACGCCTGCACAGGCTCAAGAAATGCACAGCCACATCCGCGGTGTCGTCGGAAAAGATCACGGCGATGACGTTGCGGCCTCGGTTCGGATCCTCTACGGCGGTTCGGTCAAACCTGAGAATATTGCTGAGTTGATGGATCAGCCGGATCTGGACGGAGCTTTGGTTGGCGGTGCGAGTCTCGATGCTGAAAGTTTTGCGAAGATCGTGAACTACAAGTAAACGGGACGGGAGTTGATAGAAAGTTGCTATACGTACTTTACATTTTATTTTTCATCTCGTGCGTAGTGCTTGTTGGTGCGGTGCTTTTGCAACCCGGTAAAACGGACGCCGGTGCATTGTTCACGAGCAATATTTCGAGTTCTGCGTTGACGCCGAGAGGCACGACGACGATCCTTTCGAAGATCACGATCGTTGCCGCCGTGGTCTTTATGATCTCGGCCCTGCTGATCTCGATGCCTGCGTTCAACGGTAATGTTTCCGTGCTGTCTGCAAACCCTGAGACGCCTGCGGAAGCTCCGGCGTCGACGGCAGCCAACTCGAACGCGAATGAAGAACCCGCGGCTCCGGCAGCCAATACGGCGACCGAATCAGCACCAGCGGCAAATGCCAACGCGGCCGCACCTGCTGCGAACATGAACGCAGCACCGGCCAATAAGTAGTGTTAGGCCGTATTTTGAAAATTTAAGCTCAGGTGGCGTAATTGGTAGCCGCGCACGTTTGAGGGGCGTGTGGAGCGATCCGTGCGAGTTCGAGTCTCGCCCTGAGCACCATTTCAAGACAAAGAGCAGGTCGTATTTAGCGGCCTGCTCTTTCTATTTGACGATCATCGTTCCAGTGCCCTCGTCAGTGAAGACCTCGGCAAGCACAGCATTCGCCTTTTTACCGTCTATCACGTGCGCCGTATGCACGCCGCGTTCGATGAGCGAAATAAGACTCTCAAGTTTGGGGATCATCCCGCCGGTAGCCTTGCCGGACTCTATAAGATCCCGCGCGTCTGCGATCGGAAGCCGTGAGATCTTCGTTGATGGCTCGTTTGGATCCAGATAGATCCCGTTAACATCTGAGAGCAAAATGAGCTTCTCGGCTTTTAGGGCTACTGCTATCTCCGCCGCGATCGTGTCGGCATTTATGTTGAAGACCTGGCCGTGATCGTCTGCTCCAAGAGAAGAAAGCACGGGAAGGTAGCCGTTACCAAGCATCACTTCGATCAGCGAAGCATCGATCTTCACGACATCGCCGACGTGGCCGAAGTCCACGACGTTCGTTTCTCCGGTCGCCCGATCAAGGACGCTTTTCGGCGGACGCTTTTCCGCGGTCAAAACTCCGCCGTCAACTCCCGATAAACCAACGGCCTTTATTCCGCGACGACGAAACTGTGCCAAGATCTCTGTGTTGATCTTGCCGCGAAAGACCATCTTTGCGAGTTCAAGGGTCTCGTCATCAGTTACTCGGCGACCTCCGATAACTTTCTGGATCACGCCTAGTTTTTCGGCCATTTCCGTGAGCTGTTTGCCGCCGCCATGCACAACGCACACTCGAATGCCAACTTCATGCAGGAGGCCTATCTCTTCGGAGAGGGAAGCGAGATTTTCGGCCTCTTCGGTTATCTTGCCTGAAAACTTGATGACGAAGGTCGTCCCTGCAAACCGCTGAATATACGGCAGAGCCTCGCGAAGCAGATCTAATGATTCGATTTCCATAGCAATTATTTCACCAACGCAGCAAGTATCGCTTTCTGAATGTGAAGCCGGTTCTCGGCCTCATCGATCACCACAGAACTAGCGGAATCAAGAACAGCGTCCGTGACGATCACGTTCCGCCGAACAGGAAGGCAGTGCATAAAAATGCCGTTTGCAGTTCGGGCCATCTTCTCTGAGTTTACGATCCAGCGATCACGAAGCTGAGGGTCGGGCACGGCGGCCTCACTTCCGTAAAATGACGGCGGAGCCCAACTCTTCGCATAAACAACGTCAGCATCGTCAAATCCGATGGCGGAATCATTGACAACCTGAACGCTGCCGCCTGCAAGTTCGGCCGAACTTCTTACTTGCATCATTAGTTCCGGGTCAAGATCGTAGCCTTCCGGGTAAGCGATCGTGAGATCGTGTCCCATTTGTGCCGCGGCAAGCGCAAAACTATTGGGTACCGCCATAGGAAGTGCCTTTGGATGCCACGCCCACGTTAAAAGAACCTTCTTCTTGACCTCACCGAAGCGCTCCCGGATCGTCTGCATATCCGCCATTGCCTGACACGGATGATGCATTGCAGATTCAAGGTTGATCACCGGGACGCTTGAATATTTAGAGAATGCTTTCAATACAGGATCGGTTCGCTCGAGCTCCCAGTCCTTCAGTGTGGCAAAAGTTCGAACGCCGATCGCCGAGACATACCGGCTGAGGACGCGAACAAATTCTGCGATGTGTTCGGTTCTATCGCCGTCCATCACTGCGTTGTCGATGTACTCGATCGACCAAGAGGTCGAGCCCGGTTCGATGAGGACAGGATTTCCCCCAAGTTCGAATACCGCGATCTGCATTGAGGCTCGTGTCCGGAGCGAAGGGTTGAGGAAAACGAGAGCTACGGACCGCCCCGAGAGCTCATTGGACACGCGTCGCTCAGCCTTGAACGCCATGGCCGTGGAAATCAATTCGCGAAGCTCGTCGCTTGAGAGGTCTGCTGTCGAAAGAAAATGTGTCATCGGTTCAACGCCTCCGCAAAAAGGGCGATCTCACTTTCTGAAACATTCAGGGGCGGAAGGAGCCTGAGCACGTTCGGGTCGCTGCTTAACCCTGTAATGATCTTTTCGCCTAGCAGCTTCTGATAGACCGGACGTGCCCCATTTTCGAACTCAATGCCGAGAAGGCAGCCCTTTCCATGGACAGCCTTCACATCTGCATTGGAGGCACACGCATCACGAACCCATTTTTCGATGTTTCGAGCATTCTCGGTCAGGCCGTCAGCCTCGATAACGTCAAGCGTCGCCTTTACCGCTGCCATCGCAACCATTCCGCCACCAAACGTTGTACCCAGGTCATTCTCTTTGATCGATCGCGCAAGCTCTTCCGAAACCAGACAAGCACCAACCGGAATACCGCTCCCAAGAGCCTTGGCAAGCGAAACAACGTCCGGCACTACCTCACCCGCAGCCTTGCTGCCGGCAAAGAACCATTCACCCGTTCTGCCGATACCGGTCTGGACCTCGTCGAAGATAAGTGCCGCGCCGACCTCATCGCATTTCTGCCTCAGGCTTTTAAAGAATTCAGGCGAGGCTTCGCGGACACCTGCCATAGATTGTATCGGCTCGATCAGAACCCCTGCCGTTTCTGTATCGATCACCGAGTCGATAGAGTCGATGTTGCCAAATTCCGCTTCGACGTGGTCGGGGACGTTCGGCTCACCGAGCGTTCGATATTTGCCCAAAAAAGTTGCTGAGATCGAGTCGGCCGTGCGGCCATGAAAGCCTTTCGCGAACGACACGATCTTCGACCTGCCTGTCGCAAGGCGTGCTATTCGCATCGCGTTCTCGTTCGCTTCCGTTCCTGAGTTGCAGAAAAAAGCTTTCGCCAGTGGTTCCGGCGCTATCGAAACAAGTGTTGCAGATGCCTTCGCTCGGATATCGGAATAGACAACATTCGAATAGAACATCAGCTTGTCCGCTTGCTCAGCGATGGCCCTCACGACTTCAGGGTGTGAATGCCCAACGGCACAAACAGCATGTCCGCCGTAAAGGTCAAGATATGTTTCGTTCTCGGATGTCCAAACCCACGGTCCGCGCCCGCGAACGATCGCAAGGTCAAGCTTTGAGTAGGTTGTCAGTTGGAACTCTTGTTCGTTTTCAAGTATTTCTTGAGTTGTCATTTATGGATTTGTGCCCGGAAAAAGCAAGCCGGTCGCTTCGTCTAGGCCGAACATAATGTTCATATTTTGGATGGCCTGGCCTGCCGCACCTTTCACAAGGTTGTCGAGGGCAGAGAAGACCGCGATCATTTTTCCGGACGAGTGGACTGCGATGTCACAGAAATTTGTCATTTTCACCCAGTTGATGTCGGGCGAACCTTCGACTACACGAACAAACCGTCGACCGGAGTAGTATTCGGAGAAGATCTCGTTCAGTTCTTGAGTCGGGACTTCACGCTCCGTTTCTGCATAACAGGAAGCGAAGATCCCTCGTGAAACGGGCATGCTGTGTGTCATAAAAACTAGAGACGATGTGATCGACCCAACTCGCGACAGGCATTGTTCGATCTCCGGTAAGTGCTGATGCGTAAAGGGTTTGTAGGCGTAGAACGAATTCGACCGTTGCGGGTGATGCGTATTTGCAGCTGCTTTTGCACCAGAGCCGGATGAGCCGGTCTTTGCGTCAACGATCACTTTTCCGACGGCTAACTTGTTCGATACCAACGGAGCAAGAGCAAGGATCGTCGCCGTGGCAAAACAGCCGGGATTGGCTATGAACTGTGCTTCGGCTATTTCATCGCGAAATAACTCCGGTACGCCATAAGTGAATTCTTTTTGGAGCCCGACAGCGGTCTGCTTTCGTCCATAGGCCGATTCAAATACCTCAGGATCATCAAGCCTGAAGTCTCCTGAAAGGTCAATGACCTTTGTCGTTTCGGCGAGCGTACCGACAAGCGACATCGCCGCTCCATGCGGCATGGCAAAGAACGCAACATCGACCTGCGGCAACTCGGCTAGGTTCTCCGGAGTTGCGGAGAAACTCAAGTCGGTAAAACCGAGAAGATTCTTGTGTACAGCGGCGACCTTTTTACCTGCGTGTTCATTTGCGGTCACATACGAGATCTCTGCGTTCGGATGGAACAACAGTAATCTTAGAAGTTCACTGCCGCCGTATCCCGAGCCGCCGAGGATACCGATCTTGATCTTGTTCAGCATATGGCCGCCCCCGGCTTACCGAATTGTGAGGCGAGAGCAAAGAGACGAGCTCCATCATTTCGAGCGTTTGCTGCGTCAAGGCCGAACCGTTCGCGGATCGATGCCTCGCCCATTTGCGAATCGGTAACTGAACCGGAGATGATGTCCGGCTTAAGGCCAAAATCTTCCAAGACCACAATGCCGCCGACCACTCCGACAAAGTCTGACGCGCAAAAGACGATCTTCTTGACCGCGGCCATCACTTTCGAAGAACTGAGCAGCTTCTCGACGGAGTAGCCTCCCATTACGCCGTCGCCCAACTCGGCCACTATCAGATCAGGCGAAAGGGAATTGACAAAATTAAAGGCCCCGATCGCAACCTCTTCAAGATCGTCACGGCCGACCGTCGATGGAAGGCCAAAATCGAGAAAGCTGACAGTGGCGAATGCACCGTTGTCCTGCATTTCCAAGGTATCGCGGAGGCAGGCAACACCCGTGAGCTTAACGCCGGCGACATTAAGGCCGCTAAGGGAAGCCTCGCGAATGATCTCTGCAACGGCGACCGTCTTACCCGAATTCATACAGGTCCCCGCAACAAGAATGATCGGAGCCGAAACTGACATTTCGTGCCCTTTGGGTAAGGCGGTTGCAGCGAGATCCAGCCCTTGCCCGTCTTTGTCGCAAACAGCACCAAGCACCTCGACATCCACAACAGTACCGAGCGACGAGTGGACACCCGTGCGCTTTCCGATCACGCCTCCTAAATTCAGGATCGAGAGTTGATCCCCACCCGCCACAGTCTCGGGGACTTCGCCGACAATACCCTTAAGAGCGCGTCGCTCTCCGAGAACACCACAAATAATGCTGTCCTTCTTGATGCGAGCTAGACGCCCGGTTGGTGTTTCAAGCATTCCATATGAGCGGCTGTCGTTCAGAGCACGAACGGCAACGAGGTCTCCCACTTTTGCCTTTCGGAGGGTCGGATCGACCATCGCGGAACGCCCAACGCCCGATCTGCCGGTAACCGACGCCAAAAGATCAAATTCAACTTCTTGCAGATTCATTGCTCTTCGATTCCTCCAAACAAGCTTTTGAGCCGTTTCGCGATGCGGCTTCGATCGGCGGTGGTTCGCACGGCGATAAAGATCGTATCGTCACCGGCAAGCGTTCCCGCGATCTCAACGAGATTTGCCTTATCGATCTCGACTGCGATCGCGGACGCTATGCCGGGGAGACAACGAAGGATCAGGAGGGAATCGCCCGAAGTAAGCAGCGTGATCGGCCCAAAGTTTTGGGCGGTCTTGCCGGCGATCGTGTACCGGCCTTCACGTTTTGCAATACCAAGTTCATGAAGGTCGCGTGAAACGCTTGCCTGCGTGACAGAAAAGCCCGCGGAGGTCAGGTCCGCGACCAATTCAGCCTGGTTCGCGATCGGCCTCTCGGTGATCGTGTCTAAAATGAAGTTATGTCGAGCTTCTTTCGAAATCATTACTGCATATTATGCATACTGTCTGCATAATATGCAATACAGAAGATGCGAATTTTCCGTGAATCCGCAATATCGGCGAGATCGTTTAGAAAATGGCGAGTTTTATGCGGAGATATTTTTTCGGATTTGCGCGGAAATCCTTTAGGAGTTGAGTGCCTTCACCGGTGAACGTGGCGACATTGTTAGCCGTTTGATTAACGCTATTGTAAAGGGTCTCGTCGGTAATGAATTTGCCTAGCGTGCCTTTTCCGGCCTGTGCATCGCTCAGGATCGCTTCGATACGGCCAGCGGTCGAATTAAAACGTTCAAGAGCAGACCGCGTGTCCTCGTAAACCTTGTCGTCCGTCAAAAGCTTTCCGAGTGTGCCCTTGCCTGCACGAAGGTCAGCGGTAATGGCCTTGAAGTCTTCGGTGATCTTGCGAAGATCGCTCACCGCGGCTCGCGTTTCATTATAGAGAGCGTCATCATTTACGATCTTGCCGGCCGAGCCTTTTCCTGCACGGATATCGCTTGAGATCGCTTCGAGGCTTGCAGCGGTCTTGGCCAAGCTGTCGTAGAGCTTTGGATCGTTGACCAACTTTCCGGCACTGCCCTGACCCGAATTGATCTTATCGATCGTCGCCTGTAAGCGCTTCATTGTTTCCTTCGTCTCGGCAACTGCTCCGTCAAGATTGTTGTAAAGGGCATCATCGTTCACGACCTTTCCGAGCGTGCCTTCGCCCGTATTTGCCTTGTTGAGTATCTCGTTCGCTGGGATGGCCAGCTTGTTGATCTGTTTTAGAAGGTCGTTGCCCGTCGCCGTCAGTTGGTTCATCGAGATCGCGGTCGATGCTTCAAGAACGAAATTCTCACCTACGGCGTTTCCTTTCTCGGTGCCGGGCGTGATGTTGATCATCTTCTCGTTACCAAGAACGGACGTAGCGATGAGTTGTGCGGTTGAATCCGTTCGGATCATCTCGTCGATCGGCTGTCCCTGGATCTGACGCGAAACAGAAAGCGTTGCCTCGATCCGATTGCCGTCCGGAGTATCCGAGGGAAGGAATTTCACATCCACCACCTTACCGATAGAAACACCCGCAAGCTGAACGTCGGCCGCGGGGTGCAGGCCATCGGCAGAGACAAAACGTGCCTTTAACGCGAACTTCTTCTCGAAGGGGTTAAAGTCGCCACTTGAATTCAACACCAAATAACCGAGGACCAGCAAGGCCGCGAGGACAAAGATGCCGACGCGGAGTTCACTAAATTTGATCCTCTGTCTCGTTCTTGGCATAGCTCTTTATCTACCGGTGATAAACCGATGAATATAAGGGTCTTTTGAGAGCTTCAGCTCTTCGTCCGTCCCGTCGAAGATGATATTGCCCTGTTTGATCATCATCACTTTTGTATTGATGATGCAAAGCTTATCGCCTTCTTGTTCAAAGAACACCTGTCCTTCGCCGTCAACGATAGCATATTCCGACGAAAGATATTTTAGGTTATTCATCTCATGTGTGACAAAAATGGATGAGACACCTTCAAGGTCACGGAGCTTTATCGCCAGTTCACAGATCGTCCGGGCCGTTGGCGGATCAAGTCCGGCGGTCGGTTCGTCAAAAAGAACGATCGACGGACTGCCTACGAGTGCACGAGCTATACCGACGCGACGCCTCATTCCGCCGGAAAGTTCGATAGGCATCTTGTCTATCGCATCTTCCAGATCGACGAACCGGAGCATTCGTATGACTTCGTGCTCGATCTCGTCATCGTCGATACCTTCCTCGGCCAGACGATATGCTACGTTGTCATAGACCGACAAGGAATCAAAGAGAGCACCTTCTTGGAAGACCATCCCGATCTTCTTGCGCATCTCGGTCAACTCCTGCTCATCGGCATTCGTGATGTCCTCACCATCGACAAGGACGGTTCCCGCATCCGGGCGCAGAAGTCCGAGTATGAGCTTTATGATGGTAGATTTTCCGCTGCCGGAGCCGCCGAGAACGATCTTCGTCTCGCCGCGGCGAACCGTAAAGTTGATGGCGTCAAGGATCACGCGATCGTCGAATGCGAGATCGACATCCCGAAACTCGATCGCCGGGACGATCGGTGAGATAGGCGATTGCTGCCGAGATATGGTCTCCGTCTCGAACATTAGAACAGCGTGTTGCCAAAAAATCCCTGCAAAACCTTTGATAGAAAGAAATCGGCGATGATCACCGTGATCGATGAGAGCACGACCGCATCGGTCGTTGACTTACCGACACCGACAGTGCCGCCCTGTGTCGTCAGGCCTTTGTGACACGAGATCAATCCGATGATGAAACCAAACGCGAGCGGTTTGATGACCCCGCCGATAATATCCTGGATCGTAATTCCGGCCCGCAAACTCGTAATATACGTATTCGCATCCAACGCGTAAAGATACCTCGCAATGATCCCGCCGCCGATCAGGCCAAAAACGTCTGCCGCTACTGTCAGCAGCGGAAGCGTCACAACAAGAGCGATCACACGCGGCGTAACAAGCTTTCGTGCGGGAGAAGTGCCAAGTGCTCGCATCGCGTCGATCTGCTGTGACACTACCATCGAACCAAGTTCTGCCGAGATCGCAGAACCAACACGTCCCGCGACCATTAGGGCACAAAGGACAGGGCCAAGCTCGCGGATAAGCGTGATCGCAACGCTTTGCCCGGCACTGCTCTGGGCTCCGTAGTATTCGAGCGTAGGATAAGCCTGCAGGATCAACACGCAGCCCGTAAAGAATCCCGTAAGGCTCACGATCGCGAGCGAACCGACGCCGATCGAATCCATCTGTCTGATCATCTCGTCGAAATAGCGCGGCTGCTTTCGAAGGCCGCGCAGCATTCGCCAGAACAGGAACGATATATCCTGCAGTTCAACAAGAAAGCGTGAAAATGGATTCATCGAGCGTGCTGATAGCCAAGCGTCTGGATCTACAACTCTTGGTTCAAAGCATTATAGCCTGTAAGGCCTGCCAGCGGTAGCGTTGCCCGTCAATAAAAATGGCCGCTCGAACTTTGAGATTTCGTGCAGCCTTTAAGGGCAATCGTATTCGGATAAGCCTTATTGAGGTTTTGCCGGACGTACGGCCGGACGTTGAAGCTGACGCTCCTGGCGACGCTGCATCCGTTGGATCACAGGCCGAGCAACCGGCCTGTCGGGGTTCGCTTCGCGCAATTTCTTCTCGGCGGCAAACCTCTTACGCAGATTTCGAAAACTATCGAGCTGCGTCGGCGTGAGTATTTTGCGAATATTCACCTCATTCTCAAATCGAAGCCGCTGCATTTCGGCCTGAGCCTTCTGTACGTCCGCAAGGCGCAAACCGTATGTATATTCATCGAACACATCCGCGTAGATCGCAGCGTCGAGGGCCTTCATTGCGTCGTGAAAGGTCTTTTGCGCAGCTTGCATAAGCGGCTTCCGCGTCTTATTCATTTCGCGAAGCCGATCTTTTTGCTCCTCGGTAAGGCCGAGAGCCTGCATTATCGCCTGTCCCTTGTCCACTGCTTTGGCAGGAAGAGGCTCGCGGGCAAGCGGTTGCGGGACGACCTGGCTCCTTGCGGCCGACACCATAACGACCAGGGAACACGCGGCGATCAAAAAATGGACTGAGATCTTTAGTTTCATAGCGCTAGCGAATTTAATCTTCGTCATCCTCAGCGAAAAGATCGGTCAAACGAAGCGAGCGATCCCTGGTTTCGGACATCTCGCCAAAGAGCTCCTCAGGCACGGCCTTTTGGGGTGATGTATTTGTCGCAACGACACCGCTCTGAGACGGGGCGCTCATTTTTCGCATAATGCGCGATCGTTGGACGCCTTGTGGCCGCGTGGATCGATCTGATACCGCCTTCGCCGCCGGCATTTGTTCCTTTGCGATCGTCGATCTCGCTTCTTCAGCCGGTGCCGGCTCTGCAACTTGCGCTGTCGATGTTGCTGCCGGCACAGCAGGAGTATCAACCGATCTCGCAACTTGAGGCTGCGAAGCATTGCCGTTAAGGATGAAATAGAGGCCGATCGCTGACCCGACCAACAAAGTCGCAGCAGCGGCAGCATAAATTGGCTGGCGGAAGAGGCCTAGAATGATCGCGAAAATACCGGGCGTCAATTGTGACGCGGTCTGGGTGGAGAAGCGCGGCGTCACAAGCGGGTCAAATGCCGCGGAACGCCATTCTCTAACAGCAAGACTCGAAGAAGATAAAGCCGCAACCTCGTCGGAACAGATCTCGCACGCAGCAAGATGTGTCTCAAAGGCATTCTTCGCGGTGTTCGTCAGCTCGTCATACACGAAGTCGAGCACTTGGCCGGAATAGCCGCAATCCTGCATTTTATTCTCGTTATGAGCCATCTCACTCACATCCTTCTCGCAAACCTAAACGACCTCGACCGAAATGTGTTCGAGTCGTAATTTCAACTGTTTCAATGCCGTGTAAAGGCGGCTTTTTACCGTACTGAGCGGAAGTTCGAGCGTGTCGGCGATCTCTTGGAACGTCATTTCTTCAAATTCCTTCATCACGATCACTTCCCGCAGTTCCGATGGCAGGGCACCTACGGCCTGCCTGACCAATCTCAATCGCTCGCCTTTTTCAGCGATATTCTTTGGCGAACCCGACGCTGAAGCAATGAACACCCTCGATTCCGCCTCGTCGTCATCGCTCAAATACTCTTCTGAACGCGACTTCTGACGCCTTTTTACAGTCAAACACTGGTTCACTGCGATCCGATGCAGCCACGACGAGACCTTTGCGTCGCCTCGGAACCTCGCGATATTGCGGTAGGCGCTGATGAACGCCTCTTGCGCAGCGTCTCTCGCTTCGTCCTCACGGCCGAGCATACCGAAGCACAGGGCGAAGATCTTTCGCTCCCAGCGCCGTACGATCTCCCCGAAAGCTTCGGGGTCGTCTCGTACCGCCAATTCGACAAGCTGCTCATCCGCAAGCTCTTTAAACATCAAACTCGTCGCAACAGCGAGTTTCGCCTCAAAATCGGCCATCTTGGCCGTACTTCATGCGGAACCTCTCCGCACACAGTCATTTAGACGGCGAAAGCGCTGAAATAGTCTTAATAATAGCTGAAAATTTGTCGGATGTTAGCCCAATTCGATGGATTCCCGGTGGATGTCCGTCGAAGCCAGAACTTTCGGTCGGAGCTGATGAAAATCGACGTGGCCGTGCGCAAGGTTAGCTAGGCTTTTGAGGGTGATCGAATGCTGGCTTCCTTTACGGGCGTCAAGAACTGCCGTCGGCAAAACGAAGAACTGCCATTGATCTAAGTATAGCGGATCAATTACTTCTTGCTCAGTAGGAGCAAGCAAGCAAAAGACGTAAACGTCCGCCTGACGTTGGGTTTCGTTTGCCTGTCGATTGCTATCGGAGTCCCAAGCACGAGTTTTCGGTACCCTAAAACTGATCTTAGAGAGGCGGTCCTGCCGCCAACTTTGGATGTATGCAGCCGATTTTACCTCGACCTTGATACCTTCCGGGGTCGTGAGATCGTAAGCTCCCCATTCCTCCCTCACGGGGTCGAGAGGAATTTCGAGAGCCACGGCAACGATGAACTCTGCGAGCACACCGCGGGTAGCATTACTGAGAAGATCTGACGAACTCCAACGCCAAAAGTCCAATACGCTAAACCCAAGCTCTTTCCCTTCAGAAACCAGTCGCTCTTGACCAGATTTAGGCTTAGCAACAATTCGAGGAAACATTGGCAACACTAACTCTAATTTCTCAATACGCCCTTGCGAAGACCACGCGGCGATTCGATGGCTGGCCGGTGAGGATGCACTTGCCGTTTTCCTCTGGCGCGTCGAGCGGGATGCAGCGGATCGTGGCTTTTGTTTGTTCCTTGATCTTTTCCTCGGTCTCGGCAGTGCCGTCCCAATGGGCGAGCAGAAAGCCACCCGCCTCGATCTTCTCGACGAATTCGTCCCACGTGTCCACGCGGAAGGTGTGTTCCTCACGGAAGGTGAGCGCTTTCTGGTAGATATTCGCTTGGATCTCGTCAAGAAGGTTCTGAATATACTCGACGATCCCCTCGAGCGGGCGTGATTCTTTGCCAAGAGTGTCGCGGCGTGCGACCTCGATCGTTCCGGCCTCGAGATCACGCTTGCCAAGAGCAAGACGAACGGGAACGCCCTTGAGTTCGTACTCGGCAAACTTCCAGCCCGAACGCTGCTTGTCGTCGTCATCGTATTTCACGGAAATCCCCGCGGCTTTCAGCTTTTCGACGATCGGATCGACTACCTTCGAGATCTCTGCAAGGTCTTCAGGAGACTTATGTATCGGCACGATCACAACCTGGGTCGGAGCGAGCTTCGGAGGCAGGACGAGGCCATTGTCGTCCGAGTGAGCCATGATCAAAGCCCCCATCAGCCGCGTCGAAACGCCCCAACTCGTCGCCCACGCATATTCGAGTTCGTTCTCTTTGTTTACAAACTTCACGTCGAAGGCCTTTGCGAAATTCTGCCCAAGGAAATGCGAAGTGCCTGATTGCAGGGCTTTTCCGTCCTGCATCATTGCCTCAATACAGTAGGTTTCTTCGGCTCCAGCAAAGCGTTCGGCAGGCGATTTGTACCCTTTTACGACAGGCAAGGCGATCCAATTCTCAGCAAAATCCGCATAAACGCCAAGCATCCGCTCGGTCTCCTCGATCGCTTCTTGCTTCGTCGCATGAGCAGTATGGCCTTCTTGCCAGAGAAACTCAGCGGTACGCAGGAAAATTCGCGTACGCATCTCCCAACGAACGATATTCGCCCACTGGTTCACGAGAATCGGGAGATCGCGCCAGGATTGGATCCAACCGCGATAGGCGTTCCAAATGATCGCTTCAGAAGTCGGCCGAATGATCAGCTCTTCTTCGAGCTTTGCCGTCGGATCGACTATCAGGCCCGGCCCGTCAGGATTGTTCTTTAGGCGGTAGTGCGTAACTACGGCACATTCTTTAGCAAAACCCTCGGCGTGTTCCTCTTCTTTTTCGAGAAAGGACTTCGGCACAAAAAGAGGGAAATAGGCGTTCTGGTGCCCGGTTGCCTTGAACATATCGTCAAGAGCCCTCTGCATTTTTTCCCAGATGGCGAACCCATACGGCTTGATGACCATGCAGCCGCGAACTGCGGAATTCTCAGCGAGGTCTGCCCGCTTTACGATCTCGTTGTACCAGTCGGAATAGTTCTCCGAACGCTTTGGAAGTGCTTTGCTCATAAAAGAAATTGCCGCTTCGGCGAAAACCTTAATCATAAGCGAATCGGCCTAAGACAACAACGAGCGAAAGTAAGGAAATTAAACGGTGCCGGTCGATTTTGCGTTCCGCGGCTTTGTGCTAACATTTCAGCTTTATGGTCGAATATCGTCTAGATTTTCGCGATAGCGAAACGGCGTTTGCCGACAAGTCTGATTCGGAGCTGAAAGAGAAATATCGTCTCTTTAGAATGCTCAACTCTCCCTTTCTCAATGCCCTTGGCACCAAAGCGACAAAGCTTGGGCTTTCGATCGGCCTTCCGATAAAAGGGCTAATCAAATCGACGATCTACAAGCAGTTCTGCGGCGGCGAGTCGATACCGGAATGTGATCCGGTCATCGAAAAGCTCGGCAAGTCGAATGTAGGCACGATCCTCGATTACGCGATCGAAGGGAAGTCCACCGAAGAGGATTTTGAAGCGACCAAGAACGAGATCATTCGCACGATCGAACGGGCGAAAGGGGATCCGAACATTCCGTTCTCCGTCTTTAAGGTCACAGGCATCGCACCGATCGGTACCCTCGAAAAAATGAGCGCGAAGAAGAAGCTCGACGCAAAGGCCGGTGCCAAATGCGAACGTATCTACACTCGAGTATCTGAGATCTGCGAGGCTGCCCACAATGCAGGCCAGCCGCTCTTTATCGATGCTGAGGAGACCTGGATACAAGATGCTATCGATCGCCTTGCGACCGAGATGATGCAGCGTTTCAACCAGACGAAGCCGGTCGTTTACAACACTCTTCAGATGTATCGAACCGACCGTCTCCAACATCTCAAGGCGGCCCGCCGAGCCGCGCAAGACGCCGGCTATATTTACGCGGTCAAACTCGTTCGCGGTGCATATATGGAAAAGGAACGAGAGCGAGCCGAGGAAATGGGCTACCCCTCACCGATCCATGCGACCAAGAAAGAGACCGATGCCGACTATAATGCAGCTCTTGAGTATTGTATGAAGCATTTTGAGGATATGGCGTTCGTCACCGCAACCCATAATGTGAAGAGCACGCGACGGGTCGCCGATGCAATGCTTGACGCGAACATTCAACCGGATCATCCGCACGTTTTCTTTTCGCAGCTTTACGGTATGGGCGACAATATCTCGTATGTGCTCTCGAAAAATGGCTTCAATGTCTCAAAGTATGTGCCTTACGGCCCTGTCCAGGAAACTGTCCCGTATTTGATGCGTCGAGCCGAAGAGAATTCATCGGCCGCCGGGCATATGAGCCGTGAACTTGAGCTTATCGCCGAAGAGATGAAGCGCCGCGGCCTTTAGGTTCAATTCGCTGCTATGTTCTGTCCAAAATGCGGCGGTGCCGACCAAACGCCTGAAACATATTGCCGACGCTGCGGCATCTTTCTGCCCGATCTCAATAATCCGAAGAAAAAGCCCACCACTCCGATCCAGAATCTCAATGTAAATGCGGTTCTAAGCGCGTTGACCGTGGTCGCTTCGGCGACGCTTGCGGTCTTGCTTTACGCGATATTGGGGTTTCGTGATGACACACATCCGCTGATCTACATCACGGCCGCCTTCCTTATCGCGATCACCGCTTGGAATATTCAAACTTTCTGGCGGACGATGCTTCTTCGGCGACAGCTAAAACGTCCAACGCCGGAGGACCAAGGCTTCGAACAAGCTCAAGTTTCGCAAAGTGTGCCAGCCGTGGAGTTACCGCCCGCAAACTTTGAGGATATGGCGCCGCCGAGCGTCGTTGACGCAACTACGCGGCATCTGGAGACGGGCAAGATCTTAACGAAATCCAAGCAATAGGCGAATCGAAATATTCGAAACGGAGCGATCAGAGCTCTCGCGCCACGTGTTCAGTGGTGCGAGGTCGTCGTCAGAAAGCGGTTGATTTGCGAGCGGTGCCGTCTGTGTGCTCTGAAACGCTCGCTCGGTAAGTGCGGCGTGAGGAAGGACCTTCTTGAAGCTGCCGGGCGAATCGAGAGCGGCTTCCGCCGATTCGACATCGGGGAAGAATTCGCTATATCCGGCGAGGTGCCAAATGCGGCCGTCATCTGTTTCATCGATCGCTAAAAGCCTTAGCAACGCGAAAGCTGACTCCAATTGATACACCAAAAAATCTCCGGCCCGATAGCTCTGCGACATATACTGCAAAAATAACACAAAAAGGGGCTTGACAATAGTGCTATACTTATATTGTCGTGTGCAACATATGTTGCCGCGGTGGAAATATGAACTCCAGGATGCTGGATCATTTCCTAATTTTTGAACGACGGTGGTGGGGCACAGTTGAGCTTTTAAGGCATTTTGGGGCGGCGTGCCTCATTCAACGAAAATTCGGAGCCTTGGCGGACAATGCATTCACGGCGACTTTTGGTAGAATTAGAGTTTGTTCCACATACGAAATTCATAAAGGACCTTACGTAAATGGCAGATAAAGAGGCAGTTATTCTAAGTGCGGCAAGAACGCCGACAGGCAAATTTCAAGGACTCTTACAGGGCTTTACCGCTCCTGATCTTGCGGCCCATGCGATCAAGGCGGCATTGGAGCGAGCGAACGTCGCTCCCGAGAAGATCGACGAGGTCATCCTCGGCTGTGTCGTTCAGGCCGGGATCGGCCAGGCTCCTGCTCGTCAGGCCGCGTTGAAGGCCGGGCTTCCGCCGGAAGTTTCGGCACTCACGATCAATATGGTTTGCGGGTCGGGTTTGCGAGCCGTAGCATTGGCGGCTCAAGCGGTCTTGTTGGGCGATTCTGAATACGTGGTTGCCGGCGGCATGGAGTCGATGTCGAACATTCCGTATGCGATGCCCGGTGCTCGCGATGGCTATCGAATGGGGAATCAGACCGTTGTTGACCTGATGATCAACGATGGCCTTTGGTGTCCTTTCGAGAATTGGCATATGGGCAATACGGGTGAGGTCGTGGCAGAAAAATACCAGATCACGCGTGGCGATCAGGACGAATATGCGTTCGGCTCGCACCGAAAGGCGGCCGAGGCTCAGGCTGCGGGCCGCTTTAAGGATGAGATCGCCCCGATCGAGATACCGCAGAGAAAGGGCGATCCGATCGTGCTCGACTACGACGAACCTGTTCGGCCTGAGACGACCGTTGAAACGCTCGCAAAGCTCAAGCCCGCATTCAAACGCGATGGCGGAACGGTTACGGCAGGAAATGCACCGGGCGTCAACGATGGTGCGTCAGCCGTGGTCGTCACTTCGGCTGAGAACGCAAAAGCCGCAGGTGTCGAGCCTCTTGCCCGCATCGTCGCCTCAGCAACCTCTGGCATTGAGCCGAAGCTCATTATGATGGCGCCGGTCGTGGGCGTTAAGAAGGTTCTCGCAAAGGCCGGTTGGGAGATGAAAGACGTCGATCTTTTTGAGCTCAACGAGGCATTTTCGGTTCAGGCTCTCGGCGTGATGAAAGAACTTGGACTTGATGTTGCAAAGGTCAACGTGAACGGCGGTGCCGTCGCACTTGGCCACGCGATCGGGAATTCGGGTTCGCGTGTTCTGACAACGCTGCTTCACGAAATGAAGCGACGCAACGTCAAACGCGGTGTCGCGGCACTCTGCCTCGGCGGCGGTAATTCGGTCGCAATGGCCGTCGAACGTGATTAGTTCGATTTCCTGCAACTTGCCGTTCGCCGGCGACGTTCATTTTATCGGAGGGATCTTATGATGACTGCACCAGATCACAATCGTCTTGTTGGCATATTTCTGATGGTTCATGGCGGCATGCAGGCCCTTATCCTGCTGCTCCTTAGTTTCGTTTACGGCCTTATGGGACTCGCCATGATGGCCAGCGGCGGAGGGGATGGTGGTCCGATCGCTGTCGGGCTGATCTTCATCGTTATGGTTGTGATCCTACTGTGCGTTGCGGCGGTATTTTGCGGATCCCAAATACTTGGCGGCTACAAGCTTCTGAAGCAGAAGCCGAATGCACGGACCTGGGGTATTATCGGAAGTATCGTTGCGGTCTTGTCGTTTCCGCTCGGCACTGCCGTCGGTGTTTACGCGATGTGGTTTCTCTTTGGAGATATGGGCAAACAGTTTTATTTGCGGCCCGGAATGCCATATTCAACACCGCGTTCGCGCGACTTCGATTATCAGCAGCAGCCTCCGCCGCCGAATAGTTGGCAATAGGAGGATCTTCGACTTCGGCATTTTTTTTCTGGAGCCGGGCGATCTTTGCAAGCGTTTGAAAGATCGCCCAACTAGTATTAGATACGATTTTTTGTCTTGAATATTATGAATCAAACTATTGGCGTCATCGGCGCCGGAACAATGGGAAACGGCATCGCACAAACCGCAGCCTCTGCGGGGTTTGCTGTCGTGATGTGCGATGTTTCTGCGGACTTTGTCGAACGCGGCGTCGCAAATATCGGTAAGAGTCTCGACCGTTTTGTTAAGAAGGAAACGATGACCGAGGCACAAAAAGGCGAGATCCTTGGCCGGATAACAACGACAACGAGCCTTGATGATCTGGCAAAATGTTCGCTGGTCGTTGAGGCCGCGACAGAGAACTTCGACATCAAGAAGCAGATATTCGAGCAGCTCGATTCGATCTGCCAGCCGGATGCGATCCTTTCCAGCAACACGTCGTCGATCTCGATCACCAAGATCGCTGCCGCAACGAAACGCCCGGACAAGGTCATCGGGATGCACTTCTTTAATCCCGTCCCGTTGATGAAGCTTGTCGAGGTCATCCGCGGTATCGCAACAAGTGACGAGACCTATGCGAAGGTCAAGGAAGTTTCCGAGAAGCTCGGCAAAGTTCCGGTCGAATGCAACGATTATCCCGGTTTTGTCTCGAATCGAGTGCTGATGCCGATGATAAACGAGGCAGTTTTCGCCCTCCATGAAGGTGTCGCGACCAAGGAGGCGATCGACGAGATAATGAAGCTTGGAATGAACCATCCGATGGGACCGCTCACGCTCGCAGACTTCATCGGCTTAGATGTTTGCCTTGCAATACTTAATGTACTACATGAAGGTCTTGGCGATCCGAAATATCGTCCTTGCCCGCTCCTGAAGAAGTATGTCGATGCCGGCTGGTTAGGGCGTAAGAGCGGCAAAGGCTTTTACGATTATCAGTAGAGTTTATGAGATCGAGCTTTCGTCTATCCGGCGTTATGGCATTTGTTTGCGGGCTTTGTGCCTTTGCTTTTGCGCAAGGCCCGCAGCTTTCGGCTGAAAGGTCGCTTGCAGGCTTTTCCTACAAAGAGCTGGTCGAAAATGCGGCGCCGGATGCAAAGGGATTGCCATTGATCATTGCTCTCCATTGGAGCGGCTCTTCGCCTGAAGAATTTGCCGGGTATGTTTCCGGAAATAAACTGCCGGTCAGGATCTTGCTGCTGAAAGGAAGATATGCACATCCGCGCGGAGGAAACTCGTTCTACGTGACGAAGCCGGTTCGCTATTACGATATGTCTGCGGACGAGAAGTTGGCGAATCTGAATAAAGAGGCCACGGCACTGTCTGCATTTATCAAGGCGGCCGCGAAACAATACAAGCCTCGCCAGAAGCCGATCATCACCGGTGCCTCGCAAGGCGGCGACCTCAGCTATGCGATCGCCATGCTTTACCCGAGACTGATTGCGGCGTCATTTCCGATGCTGGCCACATTTGATGAGCGAATACTTCCCAAATACTTGCCGCGGCAGGCTCCTCCAATTTACGTTCTTCACGGAACTGCCGATAAGATCGTGCCGCTATCGACCGCAGAAGGACACGTCAAGGCCTTAAAGTGTGTCGGCTATACGATTGATCTAAAGTCATACGATGGCATTGGCCACGATATCTCTGAAGGAATGAAAGCTGATCTTCTTGCTGAGATCGCGGCCGTCCTATCGCCCGCAAACAAGTAATAGATCGCTTTACCGTACCGTCGGCCTGAAACTAATGCATCGGAACCTACGCTCATTTATTGATACGCTTCGACGCGAGAACGAGATCGTCGAGATCTCGGCCGAGGTCGATCCGTATCTTGAGATCGCAGAGATCCATCGAAGAGTGATCGAGGAAGGCGGAAAGGCGTTGCTCTTCCGGAATGTTAAGGGGGCAAAGTTTCCGCTAGCGACCAATCTGTTTGGCACCGTTCGTCGGATCGAACTCGCATTCGGTCCGCGTCCGCTCGAGTTCGTAAAGCGCGCGGTCGAGGCGGCGGAAACGCTTGTTCCGCCGACGCTTTCAAAACTGTGGGGCTTTCGAGACATTGGATTTGCCGGCTTGAAGATCGGGACAAGGACCGTCGGATCAGGGGCAGTCCTAGAACAGCGTCAGAAAGAAGCGAATCTCGAAGAAATTCCGCTTCTCCAGCTTTGGCCGGACGACGGCGGACATTTCTTCACGCTTCCGCTTGTTTATACCGAGAGCCCGACGACCGGGAAGCCGAACCTTGGCATCTACAGAATGCAGCGTTACGACGCCGGGACGACCGGTATGCACTGGCAGATCGGCAAGGGCGGTGGATTTCACTATCACGAAGCAGAGCAACGAGGAGAAGCGTTGCCGGTAACGGTCTTCAACGGCGGGCCGCCCGCCTTGATCCTCTCTGCGATCGCGCCTTTGCCCGAAGGCATCTCGGAACTGATGCTCGCGTCGCTGCTTGTCGGTGAGAAGATCTCCTTGCTCCGCGATCCGTTAGGTGATCCGCATCGCAGGCTGATCGCCGAAGCTGACTTTGCGATCATCGGGCGCGTTAACCCTCGAGAACGTCGTCCTGAAGGGCCTTTTGGCGATCATTACGGCTATTATTCGCTTACGCACGATTATCCGATCTTTCACGCGGACGCCGTATTTCATCGTAAAGACGCGATCGCCACGGCGACGGTGGTCGGTAAACCGAGACAGGAAGATTTTTTCATCGGTGACTATCTGCAGGAACTTCTTTCGCCCCTCTTTCCCCTCGTAATGCCTGCGGTTCGCGATCTTTGGAGCTACGGCGAGACGGGATTCCATTCGCTTGCGGCCGCGGTCGTAAAAGAGCGATATGGCCGGGAAGCTCTCTCGGCGGGATTTCGCATACTCGGCGAAGGGCAATTGACGCTGACGAAATTTCTACTTTTGACGGACTCTCCGCAGGCTCTGCGAGATTTCAAGCCGCTATTTGAGCACATTCTCGAACGAGTCGATTGGCGTACAGATCTGCACATCTTTTCGCGGACCGCGTTCGACACTCTCGATTATGCGAGCGGAAAGATCAATCACGGCAGCAAAGCGATCTTGATGGGCGTTGGTGAAAAGAGGCGTGAGCTGCCGTCGGAATTTCGTGGAGAATTGCTGCCGAACATCCGTGCTGCAGAACCTTTCTGCCGTGGCTGCCTGGTGCTTGAAGGCGAGAGTTTTGAGAATGATGCGGACCTGGCGAAGAAGGTCGCGGCCGATCCACGGTTCGCCGAATGGCAGATGATCGTGCTCCACGATCGGATCGAATACGCCCGCTCGGCCGAGAAATTCCTTTGGGCGACGTGGACGCGTTTTGACCCCGCACGCGATATTTTTTCGGCGGAGACAAAGCTTGAAAGGAATCATATCTCGTACTCAGGGCCGTGCGTGATCGACGCCCGTATGAAGCCGTGGTACCCGGCCGAGGTTGAGCCGCATCCCGACACGGTAAAGCTGGTCGATCGACGCTGGCAAGAATACTTCCCTAAATAGTGCCTGAATTTTCCCGAAAAAATGTCCTGCTTTTTACTGCCCTGCTTGTATTGGCGGCGGCTCTATGCGTCGCGTACGGCTATTTCATCGAACCGCATCGACTTGTTATTACCAGGCAGAACCTGGCTTTACCGAACTGGCCGGCGCAGCTTGACGGTTACAAGATCGTCGCGATCGGCGACATTCACGCCGGATCGAACGGCGTCGATGACGCGAAGCTGCGTCGCATCGTCGCAGAAACCAATGCTCTGAAGCCGAACCTGATCGTCCTTCTCGGTGACTACGTATCTGAGAAAAATGAGACCGAACTACGTATGCCGATCTCAGAGATCGCTGACGGGCTCGTGGGGCTTTCGGCGCCGGATGGTGTGCTCGCAGTGCTCGGCAATCACGACGGTTTCTCTTGTCCGAGCTGCATAAAGAAAGAGTTCGAGCGGGTTGGGATCAAGGTGCTCGACAACACCGTCGCACCGGTAACTACTGCGAACGGCGGACGGTTTCGCGTTATCGGCCTGCCCGATCATATGCAGCTGACCTATTGGAAGGTCTTTTCCGACAACGCGAAACGAGCCCTTGCACCGACAGAAGATCAAGGCCCGGTGATAGCACTCGAGCACAGCCCGGATATTCTTGAGGTGATCACGGGCGATCTGATGATCTCAAAAGATCTCTCGCTGATCCTTGCCGCACACACGCACGGCGGTCAGGTGCGTTTTCCGATACTTGGTGCACCGATCGTGTCATCGAGCTACGGCCAGAAATACACACGCGGGCTGATCAAGCAGAACGGCGTGCAAATGTTCGTAACATCCGGCATCGGTGAGAGCATTTTGCCGTTTCGCTTTCTTGTCCCGCCCGAGATCGCAGAACTCACGCTGTCGCGAGGCAAATAGAATTATTGGACACTGCGAGAGAAATTGCCTACTATTTGTTCGATTCTTTATTACAAAAACTTGGAGGGTTTAGTGAGAAAACTGAAGAACTTTTTATCATTTTCTGCCGTTGTGCTTGTCACGTCGGCACTCGCCGCCTGCGGCGCTCTCGGATCAAAGACGTCAGAGAACGCCCCGGCAAAACCTGCACCCGAAAGTAAGAGCCCTGCACCGGTCGCGCAGAATTCACCTGCGAATGACGCACAGCGATCGATCGCCGGAGACTATACGGTCACGGGCTCGAATGTCGATGGGCAAGGCAGATACGAAGGCAGTCTAACGATCACACCGCGCGACGATGTCTATCAATTCTCATGGCTAAGCGGCGGTAAGAGCTCAGACGGCGTTGGCGTGATGACGGGCAACAAGGTTGCGGTCGCTTTTACGGAAGGGACGGACGGCAAAGGCTGCGGCGTTGTGCTCTACAAGATCCTGCCGAATGGCGATCTGGATGGTAAGGCCGGCTACTGGGGCGTGAATACGTCCGAGGGCGAGACGGGAAAACGCACAAAGGGCACCGACCTCGACGGCGAATATGCCATCTCGGGCAAAAATACCGATGGCCAATCGTACGACGGTACGCTGAAGGTCGCAAAAGACGGCGATGGATACAGCTTTCAATGGAACACCGGCTCCGTCCTGAAGGGCTTCGGTATTCGCCAGGGCGATACAGTGAGCGTCGGTATCGGCGGACCGCAGTGCTCCTTCGTCTCGTACGAGATCAAGGCCGACGGCACGCTCGAAGGAAAATGGGGCGGCCAGACGTCAAAAAGCTTCGGTACAGAGGTCGCAAAGAAGAAGTGATCAACTAACGCGAGGCTCCATTTCTGTGTGAAAGGGAGCCTCGATCCGTTTTGGTGTTCGCCTCAGACCGCCGAACTCATCTCAACATTTTGCGCACATCTTTTAAGTCTCCGTCATTCGGTGCCGGCTTTAGGCCGAGGATCTTGCACATAATGTTATAGACCTCGATATTCGCAAAAGGTTCGGCAACATATCCGCGTTTGAACGCCGGCCCGTGAGCGATAAATAGAGCGCCCATCTCCTGATAACGGTTATCGTAGCCGTGTCCGCCCCGCGGCTGTTCAAGGTCGGCCATATCCTTTGTCGAGTTGGCATATCTCGCGTGGGTCGTAACGACATGTCCGATCTCGGTCGAGCACACTATCGGTGCGATGCGCTCTCCGTCGTTGTAATGCAGCCGTTCGGGAAGTTCGCCCTTCTTCCAGCAGGTGGCGAACGGCATTTTCTTTAGCTGCGCGTAAACATAATCGAGCTTGCCTTCCTTCGGGAAGATCTGATTGATCTCGTTCGTATAAAGTATGCGGTCGGTATCGTTCTTGATGTCGATAAAATCGTCGATGAAGGCGACCTTACGAAGATCTACTGCGGCCATTCCGTGATCGGAGACGACGATAATGTTCACCTTGTCGGCAATTCCTCGTCTTGCGAGGCCCCGCACGAGACGGGCGATGTAGTCATCGTCGTTGAGAGCGGCATAACGAGTCTCTTCGGCGTCCGGACCGAATTCGTGCCCCGCGTCATCCGTGTCGGAGAAGTACATCGTAATGATCGTCGGCCTTTCTTTGACAGGAAGATCGAGCCAGGAGAGGACGCCGTCCACGCGCATCTGCGGCGGAACCTTACCATTGTAGGATCTCCAATATTTAGGGTGCACTCCCATGACCGGCGCTTCGGAGCCGACATAAAAATAAGAAGCGGCGATCTGCCCCTGTTTCTGTGCGGTCACCCATATCGGTTCGCCGAGCCACCAACGCCCGTCCTGCACCTTCGTACGGTCGCCGATCGTGAACGTCGTGCCGAAGCCCCAGACATTATTATCAACAATGCCGTGATGTTCGGGATAAAGGCCGGTCGCGATCGTGTAATGGTTCGGGAAGGTCTTGGTCGGGAACGACGGGATCATCCATTTCGCCCGAACGCCCATGCGTGCGAGCTGCTTCAACTCCGGCGTGTCGAACTTGTCGACATAGTCGTACCGAAAGCCGTCTAGCGAGATCAAGATGACCGTCGGCTTGAGGTCTCGGATACGTTTTTGCGCAAACGCACCGGAAACCAACACCCCGATCACCAACAGCAACACCGCGATCTTTGGGCGGCAGGCCAAATATCTCATCGAAATATTCCTCATTGTTTGAAATTCAAGAGAATGATAACCGAATCAGACCGCAAAGCGGAAACTGCTGACGGCAGATTCACTTCTGCCTCGTTGTACTGCCTCAGAGAATCATCTTTCAGCCTCGATGGATATATTTAGTAGAGGAGTGCCCTGACGACCACATAGACGAAAGTGGCAACGCCGAAGGACATAAGCAGGATTCCACCAATCAGCGCGTCAGCCCTCTTTTTGCCCGGTGGATAAAGAAAATCGTAAAGTCGGCTATCGATCCGGTCAGTGTCTTCTTTCCAAGTAGGCAGCGTCTTTCCATACCTGATCGTAAAGAAGCCAACTATCACCATAAGAATCGATATGAGGAAGGTCAAAAACATCAGAAGTATGGTCATTCTAGTTCGACGTCCTATCTACCCATCAAGTTATTGATGCCGTACCAGGGAAGCACAAGAACACCGATTCCGCCAACGACGACGCACCACCAAGCTAGGCCCGATCCGCTGAGTTTCTTTCCCGATCTTGAAATCTGGATAAAAGCCTTGATCCCGATCGCTAACGCTATAAGAGAGCCGATTCCGCCTAGCCACACTATCGAGAATGCGAAGCCAGTGGTCAACGACCTAGAAAGTCGTATTTGTTCATCCAGCAATGCCT
Organism: Pyrinomonadaceae bacterium; assembly: GCA_019694355.1. Taxonomy (GTDB): domain Bacteria; phylum Acidobacteriota; class Blastocatellia; order Pyrinomonadales; family Pyrinomonadaceae; genus OLB17. Next base: position 677,077 of record JAIBCB010000001.1, read on the forward strand.
TCTCTTCGTCCATTGGCTATGGCTTCAGCCTAAACAACATTCGGGGGAATGGAAATGTTTCGCGGACGCGTGTTCGATGCCGTCTATCCATGCGGTGGTTCATTTCAAACGTCGATCTCCGAAGGCTTCAGGATCACGACCTTGCCGTCACGTTTTCCTGCTCCATTCGGCCCGGCGATGACAATGACGTTCGGCATAGTTTACCGCGGGCGGTTGTACAACATTCCCCCAGGTGGAGCCTTTTCATCAATTATGCCACTCCGAAGTCGGATGTTTATTTCCCGATTGTCTACAGTTACGGGACTTTGAACAATTGGTTCGCTTTTGGCTTCAAGGAACTCAACGTAAAGAGTCTCAGCGTCATACCAACGAAGATTCACGCCGTATGCTTGCTCGTTACGTACAGCACCGTATATCGATGCGGACTTGACACCAGAATCATATACCCCACCTTCCGGCACCAAGAAGACTTCATATCCAAAGGAGGTCGTTGCACCGCCATTAGTTTCAACCAAGACCGCATCTACATTACCGCCCGGTGATGTTATACGTGCGACCTCATCTCTACTAAGTTCCCCAGCAATACTAAAACAGCCAGCGTTGATTACGACAACAGCGCATATCAACCAGATCCTACCGATATGATTAGCATTCATATTACGGCTTTAAGCGATAGAGCATTCTCGGAAACCGAATTGTCTCGCAATCGAAGCAGCACGTGTTACCAACACACCTGAACTAGATTCGACTCGGTAATAGCAACGTCTTTCGTGATCAGCGGCAGATCCAATTCCGCGGCGGCAGCGACGATGATGTTGTCAAACGGGTCGCGGTGCACACCGTAGCCGGTTGCTCGATGAATTTGGTCGATCGTTAAGGGAGATAGCTCAATTCCGTCTATCGACAGAACGTCTTCGGCCCACTGGTCAAAACGTCTGGCCAATCGCACGCGGCCAAGTTTTTCAAGGATCGCAATTTCCAAAAAAACAACAGCCGGAATGTAAACAAGGGTCTCGGCCGTTTTTGTCTTTGCAAATATGTCGCGAATCCGATCGGAAAGTTTGGAATTATCTCCGTTGATGTACCAAAGCAACGGATGGGTGTCGGTTACGAACATCTATTTGTTCAGTTCCTTGGCAGAACGTTCTATCGAATCCCTGAACATCTCAGAGATCTTAGCACTGCCTTCTTCAAGGTCACCGATGATCTCAGCACTTCCGACGAGCTCAAAAGACTCCGCATTATCTTCCGTTTCATCCAGAATGGTCACCAAAGCTCGGTGCCGCCGTCGCAGCGAAACCTTTTCTTTCAGAACGACCCGACCTACCGGATCGATTGTTGCTTCGACTGTCTCAAGCATATTCTCACCCCGCTGTAATCTTACCGCTAATGAGGAATTTAACCAACGATATTACGGCTTTAGGCGATACAGCATTCTCGGAAAGGGAATTGTCTCGCGGACGTGTTCGATGCCGGCCATCCAGGCGGTGCAGCGTTCGATGCCCATACCGAATCCTGCGTGCGGGACGCTGCCGTAACGCCGCAGGTCGAGGTACCATTCGAAGGCCTCGCGTGGAAGGTTGTGCGATTCGAGCTGAGCTTCGAGATATTCGAGCGAGGCGGCACGTTCGCCGCCGCCGATGATCTCGCCGTAGCCTTCGGGAGCGAGCAGATCGATGCCGAGGGCGGTCTCCGGCCGGTCTTTGTCCACCTCGAAATAGAATCCCTTGATCGCCGTCGGAAAATGGTGCACAAAGACGGGTTTGCCGTGGCGATTCGAAAGATACGTCTCGTCCGGAGCACCAAAGTCGCCGCCCCATTCGAAATCGTTCTCAAGCTCGCCGGCCGCGTGGCCTTCTTTGAGCATCTTGACGGCGTCATCGTAATGCAGACGCGGGAATGGTGCGGAGATGGCCTCGAGTTTCGTGATATCGCGTTCGAGCGTCTTGAGTTCTTCCTGTCTGTCGGTGAGAACCCGCTCGACGATCGCGAGGATGAGGCCTTCGCCGAGGTCCATCATATCCTCGTAGCTCGCATAAGCGACCTCGGGTTCGACCATCCAGAACTCCGTAAGGTGACGCCGCGTCTTTGATTTTTCTGCGCGGAACGTCGGGCCGAATGCGTACGACCTTCCGAACGCGGCGGCGGTCGCTTCGTTGTAGAGTTGGCCGCTCTGGGTGAGATATGCCTTGTCGTCGCCGAAATAATCCACCTCGAAGAGCGTCGTCGTGCCTTCGCAGGCCGCAGGCGTAAAGATCGGCGTGTCGGCGAGCGTGAATCCGTTATCGTCGAAGAAATCGCGCGTCGCCTTGATGACCGTATGGCGAATTTTCAGGACGGCGTGCTGTTTTTTCGAGCGTATCCAAAGATGGCGGTTGTCCATCAGGAATTCGGTGCCGTGCTCTTTCGGAGTGATCGGGTAATCGTGCGAATTCTGCACGATCTCGAGGCCGGTAACGTCGAGTTCGACGCCGATCGAGGATCGCGTATCTTCCTTGACGGTGCCCGTAACGATGATCGAGGATTCTTGCCCGACGGAGTTGGCCGCCTCGAAAAGTTCTTCGCTGTTCGGGCGAAAAACGACGCACTGCACGATGCCGGTGCCGTCCCTCAACTGCAAAAAGACGAGCTTGCCGCTCGAACGTTTGTTATAAAGCCAGCCCTTGAGCGTCACGCTTTCGCCGATGCGGCCCTTAAGTTCGTTGATGTAAGTTTGCGCCATAACGTATAAAGGGAAAGTTTAGCGATTCTCGCGAAAAAAAGAAAAAGGCCGCGTCGCGCACCTGTCAGAACCGCGAGCGATAGCGGCGTGTCCGTAACCCGCACGTGAGTAAGGGCTCAGTACGGCTTCGATCAAACGTCGAGCCCTTACTAACGTGCCGGCTACAGACACCGATGGCGGACATTCGAAGAATTGTGTCGGTAATTCAAAGAATTCTCGCGGGCGTTCAAAGAATTGTGCCGACAATTCCCTGATCGCTCGCTGCGATTCGTTCCGATCTCTTCTTGATTCTTTGATCTTCGTTCGAGCTTAACCACGCCGTTTACGGCGTGGTCTGCGTTCAGATAAATTCGCCGAGGGCGTTCACGCCGTTTTATTCAGAGTTAAAAGCCCGTGAACGGGCTAAAACAAATTTCCCGACGCCTACCACGCCATAAATGGCGTGGCCAAGCTAAAACAAAGAATCATCTTTTACTTTCGATCAGCTTAATCGAACGCCCGACCGCACCGCGCTGTGGCAATTCCGAGACGGGAAGCGAATTATTGTGATGCGGCGTCGATCTCGCGTCTCAGGATCGTGCAGAGTGTCGGGAATGTGCGGAGGTTGCCGGCCGAGCGTAGGACGATGCGGAACATCGGGACGATGAAGGGTATGAAATGAGTTTTGCCGCGGACGGCGGACTGATATGAGAACGTGCCGACCGCCTTGAGGCAGCGTTGGAGCGTCTGAAGGCGAAATTCCGCCGCGAACTCGGCTTCGTCGATCCGCGGAAGCCCGAGCGCAACGCGAAGGTCGAGAAAATACCGACGCTTCCCGGCAAGCCACTCGGTTGACGGCGGCTCAGTAATGCGATCGAGCAGGAAAGACACGAGATCGTAGGCGACAGAACCGATACGCGCGTCCTGATGGTCGATGATCCGCATCTTCTTCTCCCGGTCGATCATAAGATTCGCCGCGTGAAAGTCTCGATGACAAAGCACCGTCGCACGCGCGGCGAGTTCGCGTGCAAGGTAGGCGAATTCATCCGTCAGGCAGCGGTCTTCACTCTCGGAAAGCGGGCGGTTCGCATATGTTTCAAAATAATGCGTCTTGAAAAAGTCCAGCTCCCACAACAATTTCTCTTCGTCAAAGCTCAGACGCGACGCGATCGAGTCCGTCTCAAACGCAAGAGGCGTCGCGCGTTGGATGTGGACGATCAACGCGATGGCTTCATCGACGAGGCGAGCGGCGCGTTCCTCGCTCTGCGTGGTCAGATAGTCCCGCAGAACGACATCGCCGAGATCTTCCTGCACGATCACACCCAATTCGCCGTCAACCGCATACAATTCCGCGACAGGAAGGTCGGCTCGAAGGAATAACGCCGTCACATCGACGTAATTATGCTCTTCTTCGAGAAATGCTTCGGGATAGACGCACGCGACCGCCGACACATCGCCCCAGGTGATGCGGAAATATTCGCGCGTCGAAGCGTCGGCAGAAAGTGCCTCGATCTCGCTCTGAATTTCGTTCTTCGCGAGAAATGCGTTGAGTTTGTCGGCGAGTTTCGTCATCTAGTCGATCGGGACAATGTAGTTGTCTTCTTGAAAGTAACCCTTTTGAGCCTTCGGCGGCTCCTCTTTGCAGCTTCTCATAACATCGGCACGCACGACGACCGAGTTCTCGATCTTTGCACCCGACGCGATCCGAACGCCGTCGGCAAGCACCGAACGTCGGACGAACGCACCGCCTTCGACGCTGACGCGATCCCACAAGATCGAGTCCTGAACTTTGGCATCGGCGGCCAGCACACAGCCTTCGCCGGAGACGATTCCGCCTTCGCTGCCCGACATCGCAAGACTGATGTCGAGATAACGCCGAAGCGTCGAGATCTCGTACCAGCGGGCGTCGGTCACGAACGCGTTGATCCGCTCGCCTTGCTCCAAGGCAGGCCGATAAAATATCGGAACGATGTCCGAATAGACACCGCGAGGTATCCGATCAAAAACGCGGGGCTCGAGTATTTGAATGCCGGTGAACATCAGCGGAATTTCGCCGGCCTTCGGCTGAACATTCGCGAGCTCGCTAAAACCTGTAACGCTGCCGCCGCTTGTTTCGACGGTCGTAAACTTCTCATTTGCCGCATTCGGCCGCAAGACCATCGTTGCGACCGCGCCGCTTTCTTTATGCGCCTCGATCGCGGCCGCAATATCGATGTCCGTTATGATCTTTCCGTTGATAACGACGAACGTGTCGTCCTCAAGCAGTTCGCGCGCGTTGTCGAGAGCACCTGCCGTCCCCAGAATGTCGGGTTCTTCGACCGAGTATTGAATATTTACGCCGAACGCCGAGCCGTCACCTAGCGCATTCTTCACAGAATCAGGCTGGTGATGCAGGTTGACGACGACATCGTCGATGCCGAACCGCGAAAGGTATTCTGCAACATAGCCAACGACCGGCTTACCCAAAAAAGGGATCGCCGGCTTTGTTCGGTCGATAGTTAATGGAAAAAGCCGTGTGCCGAAGCCCGCGGCGAGGATCATCGCTTTCATCCAGTTCTCGTCTAGTTGGAAATGATTTTAGCTCATTCGCGGAACGGTACGAAAATGGACGGGCCGCTTTTATTGTGACACCGACAGTGTATAGTTTAATCACCCGTGGCCGCACGGGCCGCTTCTAAATGACGACCTATAGTTCCGACAAGAACCGGCCGCTCGAGATATTCGGTTGGGTGATGTACGACTGGGCGAACCATGCGTTCTTCGCCGTCGTGCTCGGGGTGCTCGTCGGGCCGTATCTCACCGAACTCGCACAAACAACGGTCGGAGAGAATGGTGCGGTCATCTCGATCGGCGGCTATCCGCTCGTTACGGCAAAATCGCTGTTCTCGTATTCGGTCGGGATCTCGGTATTCCTTCAGGTATTCTTCCTCCCTGTGCTCGGCGCGATCGCTGATTATACGCATCTCAAAAAGGCCTTTATGGCGGCATTCTGCTATCTAGGCTCTTTCGGCTGCGTCCTGCTATATTTCGCCCAGGATGATCTTTACTTATTCGGAAGCGTCGCATTCATCCTCGCGAACTTGAGTGCCGGTGCTTCTATCGTCTTCTTCAACTCATTTCTGAACGATATCGCCACCGAAGACCGGCGAGACCGCGTTTCGAGCTGGAGCTTTGCTGTCGGCTATGCCGGAGCGACCACGACACTCATTTTGAGCTTTCTCCTGCTGTTGAACGCAACGCGGTTGGGAATCTCGACCGAATACGCAGTACGGATCTGTCTGCTCGCGTCAGGTATCTGGTGGGCGGGATTCTCAGTGATCTCGTTCATGCTTTTGAAGAATCGCCAGCCGGTTCGGACTCCTCCGGAAGGCAAGTCGATCATCATCGCCGGTCTTGGCGAGGTCGTCGATACATTCAAGGAGCTTGTTCGCCTCAAGTACACGCTGAGATTCCTGATCGCCTATTTGATCTACAATGACGGCATCCAGACCGTCATCACGATGGCCGGTGTGTTCATCACGCAGGAACTTTTCATTGCAAAAGGCTTGCCGGACGACCGGACCGTCCTAATAACGGCAATTTTGATCGCCCAGATAGTGGCGATCTTCGGCTCGCTGGCGCTTGAGCGCGTATCGCGCCTGACCTCGACGAAGACGGCGATCTTGATCTCCCTCGCGATCTGGTCTGCGATCGTGATCTACGGCTATCTTTCCCTTGAGAACGTGACGGAAGCCTATATTATGAGCGCCGCAATCGGCTTTGTCCTCGGCGGATCACAAGCCCTTTCACGCTCGCTGTTTTCGCGGATGATCCCAAGCGGAAGGGAATCGGCGTTCTTCGGGATCTATGCCATTTCGGAACGCGGCACGTCTTGGCTCGGCCCGATCGCATTCGGTCTCGTGGCTCAGATGACGAACTCCTATCGGCCCGCGATACTGGCGTTGATCGTGTTCTTTCTCGTCGGCGGTATATTGCTGCTGCTGACCGACACAAAACGGGCGATACACGAAGCCGGCAACCTCACTTCAGCTGAAGCCGCGAACCGGCCGGCCGAAATTTAGAACTTCGCACTCGAACCCGATCAGAGAAACGTCTATTATCTATATTTCGGAGGAATGTTTATGAAATGTCCCAAGTGTACGATGGATGTTCGTGATGACGCGAAATTCTGCGGCTCGTGCGGCTTCACGATCGTGATGGCCGAACCCGTTGTTGCGGCACCAACACAGCCGATCCAACCGCCTCCCGTGCCTACGGCCATGCCGCCGGCGAACGGAGCCTTCAATTTTGATTCGGATGGCCGCGGCCAGGGCTCCGGATATAGCTGGACCATCGAACACCAAGGGGCGTTTGCACTTGCAGTGATCAATCTTGCTCCCGAGCAGGCCATCGCGGCAGAGGCCGGTGCGATGGTATCGATGTCATCAAACGTTGATCTTTATTCCGAGATGAAAGGTGGTGTTTTCGGCGCCTTAAAACGTGCGGTGGGCGGCGAATCTGCGTTCGTCTCGACGTTTACCGCAAGAGGCGGTCCGGGCGAGGTCACGTTCGCCCCTGGAGCACCCGGCGATGTCGCAGGTATCGAAATGCGCGGTCAATCGTTTGCGGTGCAGTCGAGTTCTTATCTAGCGGGCGACACTTCGTTAACGGTCGATACGAAATTCGGCGGTGCGAAAAGCTTCTTCGGCGGCGAAGGGCTTTTTGTTCTGCAGGTATCGGGCACCGGCCTTCTGCTCGTTTCATCGTTCGGGGCGATCCATCGGAAAGTGCTCCGACCCGGTGAACAATATGTCGTCGATACGGGACATTTGGTAGCCTGGGAGGCACAGATGCAGTATCACCTCAGAAAAGCCTCGAAGAGCGGCTATTTTAGGAGTTTCCTGAGTGGAGAAGGAATGGTCGCCGAGTTCGTCGGTCCGGGAGAGATCCTGATCCAGACACGCAATTTAGCTGCCTTCGCCGGGCTTTTGAAGCCATTCTTCCCGTCGCAAGGCGGCGGTGGAGGCTTTAGCTTCGGAAGTTAGCATTGGAACTCTGCTTTTGATTTTATCGGTCAGGTAAGAAGTTGGTATCACCCCTAAAGAATGAATTGCGGGCAAGTTATGCCGGACGCTCGGTCTCTCATGGCCGGGCGGTCGGCAAAGCCCTTCATATTGTCGGCCGAAAGAGGCAATACTTCCGAGCCGAGATCGTCGAAAGCCGTGTTGAAAACGAAATTGCCCGATTTCGTGCCGCGGTAACATACTCGGCCGAGCAATTAGAAGCCCTGATCGCGAAGCCGCCGACGCCGAATGCGGCGGATATTTTTGACGCCCATCTTTTGATCTTAGAAAGCTCTTCGTTCCTCGATGCGGTAGAGGAAGTAATAAGGCACGATCTCGTGACTGCCGAATGGGCAACGAAGACAGTTACCGAGAAGCTCGTGTCGTCTCAGAGAGCCTCATCCGACCAGCATCTTCGGCAAAAGGCGGTCGATATCGAGGATGTTTCCGAGCGTGTCGCAAATGCTCTCGCGGGCGGGCAATCACCGCTTCCGCCGCTTCCTCCGAATACGGTGTTGGTGGCGACCGAGCTTTTTCCATCCACCCTGATGGAATTTGCGGATACGCCGCCGGTCGCGATCATCACGGAACGCGGCGGTTGGACGTCGCACACATTCATCTTGGCCCGTGAGAGCGGCATTCCTGCCGTCTCCGGCATCAAACGCGTGAACAGACGGTTTGATGACGGCGATATCGTGATCGTCGATGGCGACCACGGGACCGTAACGGTTGCCTCGGAGGAGGATCTCGAGGTTTCGTCTACAGGTGCTGTGGACCTCGGAGCGGCGGCATTTGGGACCTGGGAGACCGATGATTCGACCGAGCCCGGATTTCGCCTCTACGTCAACGTTGACAGCACCGCGAAAGTGTCCCGTGCCGTGGAAAAAGGAGCGGCAGGCATTGGCCTTCTTCGTTCTGAATATCTGTTTCCGGGAATAAAGGGCTGGCCTGACGAAGAGCGGCAGTTTCAGGCCTATAAGGCTGCTTCCGAAGCGGCCGATGGGCTCGAGGTGCGGATCCGAACATTCGATTTCGACCTTGACCAAGTCTCTTTTGGGGGACGCGAACCGGAGAAGAACCCGGCGCTCGGAATGCGAGCTGTCCGGCTCGGCCTCGCACGGGAACGAAGTTTTCGGACGCAGCTTCGGGCGATATTGCGGGCAAATACTAACGGCAATATTTCGATCATTCTGCCGATGATCGCCGGCGTTCAGGATCTAAAACAGGTTCGCAGCCTGATCGACGACGAATTCAGCAGATTGGAAGGGGTTAAATTTCCGAAGATAGGAGCTATGATCGAGTTGCCCTCGGCAGTGCTCGTGATCGATCAGATACTCAAGTACGTGGACTTCCTATCAGTCGGAACGAACGACCTTGTTCAATACACGCTGGGCGTCGATCGCGACGACGAGATGGTCTCGGATTGGTATCAGTCGCTTCATCCGGCAGTACTCCGCTCTATCCAGATCCTTATCGAGTCAGCGAAGAAGGCGGGAAAACCGGTCTCCTTGTGCGGTGAAATGGCCGGGCTGCCTTTCTATATACCGCTCCTGGTCGGCCTTGGCGCTGATGAATTCAGCATAAAGCTCTCGTCATGGTCAGCTGTCCGACGTATTCTCAGAAGCGTTGAAAAGACGCAGGCCGAGGAGATCGTACGCGTTGTGAAAGAACTCGACACGGCACAGGCCGTTGAAGAGGCTCTCGCGGCGGCGTATCGCACATATTGGCCTGATCTTCAGCTTGCGCGAACATAATTCTAGAAAAATCCGCCTTATAGGTATTTAATTTGACCAGGAATGGGCCTCGAACCCTTAATGTTTGGTCAAATGCGAAAGATCTTGGTACTTTTTGTGGCTTTGTTGACGCTGTCTGTGGTCGGACTGGCCCAGAACGAGACTGAAAAGTACACGATCGGTGTTGGAGACACGCTCAGGATCGACGTACCCGGGCTTTTCGGTGCCCCGCAGGAGAAGGCCGTCCGCAGAGACGGCACCCTAGATCTCCCGATCGCCATTGAACCGATTCTCGTCGCGGGACGAACCACGGACGAGATCTCCGCACTCGTAAAGAAGTTCGCCGCAGCCTTCGGCGACCTTAATGCAACGGTTTCGGTGGTCCGCTACTCGAGCCATCCGGTCGCAGCAACGGGTAGTTTGGCCGAGCCCGGGATCAAGTATTTAACGCGAGATGCCGTACCCGTTTACGTATTTAGAGCGATCGCGATACCAAACCAGAATGCTGATGGCGTTGAGATCCAACGTTCGAACGGCGGCACGATCGCATGCCGTTTCGACGAATGCGAATCGCAAAAGGTATTGATCCGTTCCGGAGACGCCGTAAAGTTTACGTCAAATGCCGGCGTGGCAAAGATAAATTAGCGCTAAACGTGTTTGACAAGATTCAATCAGGGGTTGATTTTTGTTATACTCAGTTTGCCTTTTAGCTATGGGGCATACCGGACGGTCGCTGGGATCTCGGTCTCAGAGGAAAGTCCGAACACCAAAGGGCAGCGAGCCGGATAACGTCCGGGCACTCGTTCTATGCGAGTGACGACAAGTGCAACAGAGAATAGACCGGCCCGAAAGGGTGATGGGTGAAACGGTGAGGTAAGAGCTCACCGGCATCGGTGGTAACACACGATGGCCAGGCAAACTCCTCGTGGTGCAAGACCAAATAGGGAAACGCGATCGGGCTGCCCGTCCGAGCGTCGGCTTTGGCCGGCAGCGTTTCCGGGTAGGTCGCTTGAGCCGTTCGGTAACGGACGGCCTAGATGAATGATCGTCATCGGCGAGCAGTCCGAAAGGAAACCTCGGCGATACAAAATTCGGCTTATAGGTATGCCTCATAGCAATAAAAAGGCGCATCCGGTTTCGGACGAGACCGCGGCCAGAACTAGGAGCAACTCACACAAACTTATGGCAAATAGAAAAGGAGTCTTTATTGGGGCGTATGTTCCCAATGAACTGAAAGAGTCACTGAGACGGCGAGCCGCCGGCGAACATCGAACTCTTTCGCAGGAGATCACGAGAATTCTTATTGAAGCGGTCCACGGCAAGGGTTTGCCCGCTGGAAGTGTCGATCGTCGTACGGAAACTACGATTCCGCGTCGCCGGGCAACAGATCCGCCGATCAGACGGCGGGCCGAAGATCTGCCGTATATTGACGGGGACCATCGCAAAGCGAAATAGCTCAAGTCCGAATCAAAGGTGTCGAGTGGATTGCTCCATTTCCGTGGGGTAATTTCGCTCGGCACTTTCGCTTTAGCCCGACCGCTTTAGTAAGATTTAGCTAATGAATTCGAAGGCGATAACAGTTGCGATCGTGGTCGGGCTCCTTGGCCTGGTGATCGGGTTTGTGACGGCGAACAGCATTAATAGAAGCGAGATGAATTCGCTCCGGATGCAGGCACAGGCCGCGCCGCCCGCGAATGGTGCCCCGCAGAAGCCCGGTGATTTCACGCTCGATCCCGAAGAGCTTAAGGCGAAGATCGCCCAAGCGGATGCGGCACCCGACGATTTTGATTTTCAGAAGAGCCTTGGCGGAGCGCTTTATCGCTACGCGACGATGAAAAAGGATACCGCACTTCTGGATGATGCAGCTCGTATCCTCGAACGTGCAAACAATCTCAAGCCAAAAGATTATGCGGTGATCGTCGACCTTGGAAATGCCTATTTCGACTCGGGTTTTTTCAAGAAGGATCCTGCAGTGATGAAAAAGGCTCGCGCAACCTACGAAAAGGCCATTGCAGAGAAACCGGATGACGCCGATGTACACGCCGACTATGCATTGACCTTTTTTCTGGACGATCCGCCGGACCTCGCTCGTGCGGTCGCCGAATTCCAGAAAGCGCTGAAAACGAATCCTAAGCAGGAAAGAGCGTTGCAGTATCTTGCACAAACGTACATCCGTCAAGGCGATTTCGACAAAGCAAAGAAGACCGCAGATGAGCTTCGCGGCATAAACAGCAATAACGAAGCCCTGCCGCTGCTCGATTCGCAGATCGAAAAGAAGGCGGCCCAGCCGATCCAATGAGAGAAGCGGCGTTTATTCTTTTTGTTCTTTTTCTGCTGTTTGGGCTAACAGCTCTGAGATATCGCAAGCAGATCGCGGGCATCCTCGCTCTTGGACGAACACTTAAGGAAATGAAGGAGAATGCGCGGAGTGATCATCCGGCCGAGCAAATAAACGATCAAGCGTCGCGCGAGCTTCGATCGTGTGCTGGCTGCGGAACCTGGATCGACACGTCCGCTGCGATCAAGTTCGACCGAAATACTTTCTATTGTTCAAAAGAATGCGTTCAGCGTTCGATGGCCTCAGCTTAATAGAACTGCCCGAGATACCAACCGATAAGACGGTCACCAAAAAGAAGCGAAAAGATCGCACCGATGCCTAAGAAGATGCCGAAAGGTATCTGTGTCTGCAGATCTTTGTCCTTGTTCTTTAGCATAAGGCCGATGCCCGCAACCGCACCTGAAAACGCACCTAAGAAGATCGTTAGGAGCGTCAGTCTCCAGCCGAGCAAAGCACCGATGCCGAGTAGGAGTTTTACATCGCCAAGCCCCATTGCATCGACCTTTCTTAATACTTTCCAAAGGACACCGATCGCCCAGAGCGAACCGCCGCCGATGACCGCTCCAAAGAGAGCACCGGCCAAGCTGATCATCCACGGTGAGAGCCCGGCGAACTCGAGGCCGCTGATCGGGGTGACTTTGGTGTCGGCAAAATAGCTGTTTCCAAACGCAAGCGGATAGGCAACTCGAACGATCAACGCGATCACAAAGAGCGGATACGTGATCACGTTCGGCAAGATCATATTGTCCGCGTCAATGAAGATCAGGGCTATCATCGTCGCAGTAAAGACGAGGGCGATCGGCAGATACGCGGTCAGGCCGATCTGCCATAAAACGCAGACAAAAAGCAAGGCTGTCAGCAGTTCGATCGCCGGATATCGCCATGAGATCGGTGCCTTGCAGCTCGCGCATTTGCCGCCGAGGATCACCCATCCAAAGATCGGAATGTTGCAGTAGAAGGGGATCGAGTTGCCGCATTTCGGGCAGGCCGATGAGGTCAGGAGCGACTTTTCCGCCGGAACCCGGTAGATAACGACATTCAAGAAACTGCCGATACAGGCACCGATGATAAAGACAAGGATGTAGATCGCGAGGCCATTTGCATCGAGCGTGGCCGCAAAGAGAGCGTGTGTCATTTATGAAGAAGGCGCCGCTAAAGCAAGAAATGCTCCGAGCCGGCAGTCCGGCTTTGCCATTCACAGTTTACTTCAATTATTTGCGGAATGGATATTTATTCTCAAAATCCTTGCGAGGCCTTCGTCTTCTGCCTTAGAATACAAGCGCTAGCAATCATCCTGACGCGAGGAATCTTTTACCTTGAAGCCCACAAATATCGCCGACCCTGAATACTTTCACAAAGTCGTTGACTGTCAGTATGCATGCCCTTCGCATACGCCTGTACCGCAGTATATCCGTTTGATCGCCGAAGGCCGATACACCGAGGCCTATATGATCAACTGGGACTCGAACGTCTTCCCGGGAATCCTGGGAAGAACCTGCGATCGCCCATGCGAACCGGCATGCCGCCGTGGACGCATCGACGAAGAACCGGTCGCGATCTGCCGCTTGAAGCGCGTTGCTGCGGATAATCGCGACGAGGTCAAGCATTTGATGCCGAAGGCTCCATTCACACCTAACGGCAAGAAGATCGCTCTCATTGGCGGCGGTCCGGCATCACTGACGGTCGCCCGCGATCTCGCACCGCTTGGCTACGAGATCCATTTGTTTGACGAACAGTTCAAGGGCGGCGGCTTTATGCGTTCTCAAATACCGTCGTTTCGCCTGCCGGAATCGGTTCTTGACGAAGAGGTCAACTACATCCTCGACCTTGGCATTCACACTCATTTCAAACACTACGTTTCCTCGCTAAAGGACGTACTTGACGCGGGCTACGATGCAGTATTCGTCGGGACGGGCGCACCGCACGGACGCGAGTTGAAGATTCCCGGACGCCAGGAAGGCGACGACAATATCCATATCGGGATCAACTGGCTCGCGAGCGTTGCTTTCGAGCACACGAACAAGATCGGTAAGACGGTGATCGTCCTTGGCGGCGGCAACACGGCAATGGATTGCTGCCGAACCGCACGTCGGCTTGGCGGCGAGGACGTAAAGGTGATCGTCCGCTCGCCTTTTGAGTCAATGAAGGCAAGTCCTTGGGAAAAAGAGGACGCGATGCACGAGGATATCCCGATCATTGACAATCACGTTCCGAAATCCTTTGTGATCGAGCATGCGGCGGATTGCGACGGCAGCTGCTCGGTCGAAAGAGAGACGCGCGGAAAGGGAACTGACCCCGGAATTCCGGATCCGAGTGCCGGCCGCGGCCAGACCGGGGATCTGCCTGCACCAGTTGAATCTACGAAACCAGCCTGCAAACTTACCGGCGTAATGTTCGAAAAGGTCAAGGCTGTTTATGACGAGAATGGAAAGCGTTCGCTCGTCCCGACGGGGGAACCTGAGGTTTTTTATCCAGCAGACGACGTCCTGGTCGCGATCGGACAAGAGAACGCCTTTCCGTGGATCGAACGCAATCTCGGTGTGGATTTTGACAAGTGGGAAATGCCGGTCGTCGATAGGACAACATTCCAATCGACGAACCCGAAGGTCTTCTTCGGCGGTGATGCCGCCTTTGGGCCGGAGAACGTGATCACGGCCGTTGCACACGGCCACCAGGCCGCGATCTCAATGGACCTCTTTTGCAAAGGTGAGAACGTTCTCACAAATCGCCCGCCGCCGTTCGTCAATCTTCACTCGATGAAGATGGGAATCCACGAATGGGCGTACGACAGCAAGATCGACGAATACGATCGCCTCGTCGTCCCACAGGCTCCGAAAACAAAGACACTCACGAACCGTAAGCAAGAGGTCGAGCTTGGTTTTGATCCGCTTGCGGGCTACGAAGAGGCCCAACGCTGTCTGAACTGCGACGTTCAGACCGTCTTCGATGCTCCGAAATGCATCGAGTGCGACGCCTGCGTCGATATCTGTCCGACGAGCTGCATTTCGTTCATTCCCGACGGCAATGAAACCGATCTCCGCAGCCGCACGAAGGTTCCTGCACTCAACCTAAAACAAGACATCTACGTCCAGGATGGCCTCAAGACCGGCCGCGTCATGGTCAAGGACGAAGACGTCTGCCTCCACTGCGGCCTCTGCGCCGAACGCTGCCCCACCGCCGCCTGGGATATGCAAGCCTTCTGGTACAACGTCACCAAGGCCGGCCACGTCAAATACGGTCAGATGGTGCAAATTGAAAAGAATGGCCACGGATGAGGCTTTACATCGACACGTCGATGGTTTGTAGAGGGTTGCCGCACACGCTTAAGATCTTGTTGGCATTAGCGATGACGCTCGTCGTCCTCTCGATCGGCGCCGCCCTTTTGATGCGATTCACAATGTACGCCAGCAGCGGTCTGGGAACTCTTGGCGTAATCATTTTTATGGTCGTTGCCTTGCCGACAGTCGTTTTATGCCTCGTCACTTGTGGACTATGCATATTTCAGAGGAACCGCCAAAAATCTAACAACCGTACAACCCTTAAGTGTGTTCCCAGGACAAATCAGAAAACTGATCGCAGCGATGAATATGGCGCTTGACGGGTTTTGCGACAACCCTCACTTGTTGAAGCCACGACGCTTTTATAAGATGTCCATACTTCGCCCTAACGAAATTTTACAAGCCGTTTTACCAAGCGAGTACAAGAACAAGTATGAGGATCGGATCAATTATATTGGCTTTTTTGCTTTTGATCGTTTCAGCTGCCGCGCAATCGCCAAACGATATCACATCTTTGCTGGAAAAAGGTGACACCGATGGTGCCTTGGCAAAGATAGACGCCGCGTTAAAGACCAAGCCGAATGATCAGAATTTATTGACGCAAAAGATCCGCGTTCTTGTTATCAAAAAACAATACGCCGAAACCGAATTACTTGCCGGTAGATTGCTCGCCCATAACCCGAAGAATAAGATCGCTCTAAATGCTCGCGGCGTTGCAAAACGCGACGGAAAAAAGGATCACGCAGGTGCTCTTGCCGATTTTGACAAGGCTCTCGCGATCGACCCGGAGTATCCGCAAGCTTCATACAATCGGGCATTAACGCTCTTTTACGGAAAGCTGGGCAAGAAGAGCGAGGCATTGGACGCCTTTTCCTATGCGATAGAGATCAACTCGGAAAATGCGACAGCCCGTTCTCTTCGCGGCCGTTTGTACAATGAATTCGGCAGATACAAACTCGCGCTTCTTGATCTCAACAAAGCTCTGTCGATCAATAAGGCTCTGCCCGCCTATGCAGACCGTGCCTACGCTGGGCTTTTGCTTTATGTTACCGGCGAAAGATCGCTGCTGCCGGAAGTCGCGAAAGATGTTGATGTCGCTTTGCAGGCCGATTCGTCAAACGGAACGGCACTTGCGATCCGAGCCCTTGTCAAAGTTACGCGCAGCGACAACGTAGGGGCTGTGGCAGACGCGCAAAAGGCATTGCAGATCGACGCGAACAATTACCTTGCGCACATCGCAAATGGCTACGTTAAAGATTCAAACAAAGACATCGTCGGAGCTTTCAACGATTTCGAAGCTGCTTTCAAAATAGTGCCGAACAATATTTGGGCCATGGAGGAATATCTTAAAGCGGCTGAACGAGCGAAAGAAACATACCCGAAAGCAGAAGCCGCCTATCGCGAACAGTTTGCCCGAAAGATCAAAAATAGCCGCGATAAAGTCGAACTTTTGAAACTCGCCCTCGAGGATGAACCTTGGGATTACGAAGCCTATAGCAGACTTGATAACACGTGGACAGACCTTTATCGATTGCTGCGCAAGACTGACGAGAAAGCCCTCAATCCACCTGAACAGGCGGCTGAAATGAAGGCGATCAGAAATTACTGGTACGGCCTCCATGCGAAAATGCCGAAGAATGTTTGCGTCGCGTTGACCAAATAGAGTTATTTTGACCTCGACGAGAATGGCTTTTATAGCGATGCCAGAAAAAAAACCGACCGTACGAAATTGAATTACCTTGAAGGCGAACTCGCAAATTTCGACGGCACGAACGGAGCCGAATGTGCCGCACGCATCGCCCTATCCATAGCCGAGATCTATCAGACGCCTTATTCGCCTGAAAAGAATTTTGATCTTGCAAAACAATTTGCCGAACGGTCAAAGCAGATAAAATCCGACCTCAAAAACGACCCGAACATCATTTCGGGTGCCGGTTCGAACGCCGAAGAATCGCTCAAGAACACAGAATATTGGAAGATTCAGGACGATGCCTGGAAAAAAGACCTTGAGCGAATGAAGCAGAGCGGGACATCGTCTGCCGAAGGTTCCACAGGCCGTCGGCGAAGCGGCATCGATCCCGCTAAAGAAAAGGCCGCGATTAACGCCTATGAACGTGTGCACCCGCAGATCGAACGCCTCGCCGAACAGGTCATCAGCGCGGCCGGCAAAGTTCAGAGCGGCGGTTCGTTGTCTTTTACATTCCGAGGCACAAGACAGCGTATAACCAATCTTCAGCGTCAAATGGTCGATATATATTACAAGTTCATTGCGGTGCACGGCCCGAATTTACCGGATTCACTCCTCAACCATCTCCGATCGGATGTTCGCCGCGTAGGCAACCTCCGTAACGACCTCGTGTCGGGCGAAGTTTACTCCGGCCAAGACCGGTGAGGCCGTCGATCGCTGCATCAATCGCTGCATCATCTAACATTCCCGCGCAAATAGACCTTCAAAAAATCTTACGAAACCATTCGGTTGCACTTGACATATGCAACCGTTCGGTTGCATACTGAGTTTCGTTGTGATGAAACGAGACATTTTTCAAGCAATTGCAGACCCGACTCGGCGGGCGATCATCGCATTGATCGCTATTCAGGCAATGACGCCGAATGCGATCGCGGAGAATTTTCAAACAACGCGTCAGGCGGTTTCGAAGCATTTGCGGATACTGACCGAATGCGAGCTTGTCACACAAGAGAGTCGGGGCCGGGAAATTTACTACACGCTCGAGATCAAAAAGATGAAAGAGATCGACGAATGGTTAGAGCAGTATAGAAAGATCTGGGAGAGCCGTTTTGACCAGCTCGACCACGTTCTCGCTGTGCTAAAACAAGAAAAACGAAAGGCATGATCTTGATTTCTCTGCATCTCTGCGGCTTGGCGGGAGGAATCTTCCCGCAGAGACGCAATGCCGCAGAGGAAAGAAAAATGAGAATTGAATATGGAATTTATTGTAAACAAAGAGACTAAGACGGTCTCGATCACGAAAGAATTTGCGGCCGGGCTTGATCTGGTTTGGGATGCATACACAAAAGCCGAGTTGCTTGACCAATGGTGGGCGCCGAAGCCGTTCATCTCACGGACGAAAATTCTCAATTTCGAGGTCGGCGGACGTAGATTTTATGCGATGGTTGGCCCGGACGGCGGCGAACGCTGGGCGGTTCAGAAATATACATCGATCACGCCGAAAACCAATTTCAAATTCTTCAACGCCTTTGCCGACGCCGACGAGAATCTTCAGCTTCCGGGCTCGGACTGGAATTTCGACTTCACCGATCAAGGCGAGACGACCACGGTCAGCGTCTCGATCTACAACGAGTCCCTGGAACGAATGGAGATGATACTCGCAAGCGGATTCACCGAGGGTGTGAAAGTGCAGCTGCAGAATCTGGAAGAGCTATTGGCGACTCTATCAGCCTCGAAGCGAGCAGCGTAAGATCGGGCCACGAATGCACGAATAGAAATGCCTAAATTTGTGTATTCGTGGCTTACTGATCCTTAACTATTACATGAACGTAAAACAACAGATCAAAGCCCACATCTCGATCTTGCCGGAGCCAAAACGCTCCGAGATGCAGGCGTTGAACGACCTCATTTTGGGCGTAAAGCCGGATTGCAAATTGTGGTTTCTTGATGGGAAGGACGACACGGGCAAGGTCGTTTCGAACCCAAGTATCGGCTATGGATCTCGCCCGCACAAATACGCCGACGGATCGACCCGAGAGTTTTATCAGATCGGCCTCAGCGCCAACAAAAGCGGCATCTCGGTCTATATCCTCGGTATCGACAACAAGAAATACCTCGCCGAAACCTACGGAACTGAACTCGGCAAAGCAACCGTCACCGGCTATTGCATCAGGTTCAAGAAACTGGATGACATCAGCCTTGATGTCCTTAATGCCGCAATAAAGTTTGGGTTTGAGACTCAGGATGAATGAGGTTGAGCTGGGTGTAAAAAGAGGTAGTCGGGCATTTTGCGACTAGCAACATCTACTAGGATGGCTAAAAGAACAAAACGAGAGGACTTCGCATGAGAAAAATTATCGTTCCAACATTTCTGCTGTTTTCTATACTCGCCTTAGCCATCGCCAGCTTCGCTCAGAACGACAAGGGGGAAAAGGAATTTCGAGCCTTTCTCGCCAACTTTGAAAGAGCTGTTTCGGGACGTGATATTAGTTTTCTCGAACGAGTAATGCCGGATGATTATGTTCGCACCGGCGCAAACGGCAAGATGACGGATCGCGCGCGTCTCTTGAAATATTTTGCGCAGCAAAAGGCCAAACCAACCTTTCGCTACATATCCCTGAAACATCCAAATATGAAAGTGCGAGTTGTCGGTAATATGGCCCTTGTCACGAACGATTGGATAGCTGAGACAACTTCTTCCGAAACATTCGGCGCCGAATCCATGACGGACAAGGGAAGGTACACCGGCGTTTTTGAAAAACGTAACGGACGATGGATGGTAATTGCGGAACACGACTCCGAGCAATTACACGACGATGAGTGGATCGTATCTTCGGTCACCAAAGCAGGCCGTGAGTACAACGAACTGATGAAACGACTCAAGAGTGGCCGCCCCTACGCCGAGTTAGAAAGTTCCGGTGATCTCGCGGCACTGGACCGAGTCCTCGCCGATGAATACACATACACGGGTCGCGACGGCGAGTTCTTCAATAAGGCCGAAAGTCTGGAGAGTTACAAATCTAATCAGATCAAGATCGAGTCCGCAGAGTTTCTAGAACAAAATGTGCGAGCGATCGAAAACAATGCCGCGATCGAGACCGGAAAGATCAGGTACGTAGGAACGAATGCGGGTAAGCCATTCGATATCACGAAACGCTACACAACTACTTGGGTTTTTTACGGACGCTGGCAAATCACCGCTGATCATACGTCGGCTGTTAGGCGGTGACGACCAGCGTTGAAATGTTGAGAAAGAACTAATGAGAAAAATAATTGCATGTGAATTTTTGACGCTTGATGGCGTGATACAGAATGAGGAGAATGACGGCGATGGGTTCAAGCATCGCGGGTGGTTTTTTGGCTATGCCGACGAGGCGACCGGAGCGGTGGTGCAGGAGCGGCTGGCGAAACCGGTGGATCTGCTGTTGGGGCGCAAGACCTTTGACAAATTTGAAGAGTATTGGCCGACACATTCGAATTTCTGGCCGAACTGTATGACCGCAACAAAGTACGTCGCCTCGAACACGCGTGACTCAAGCGATTGGCAGCCAAGCATTTTCCTGAGCGGCGATCTTGCGGAAAATGTAAGGAAGCTGAGGCAAACGAACGGCCCCGATCTGCACGTAATGGGAAGCGCCGATATGCTCCAGACACTTCTTCGCAATGATCTCGTCGATGGACTTGACCTGATGATCTTCCCCATCACGCTCGGCCCCGATGAGAAAAACGGCGGCGGGCCGCAGATAGAAGAGGATGAGTAATTACCATTTTCAACACATCATGCGCATCAGAGTCCCCGAAGGGGACAAATGAAATAGCGTCGGGAGAATCCCGACGAAACGTTGCATATTTATAGAATCGTCCCTGTAAGGGACAAGCAAAACATGGCACAGACGCTATTCCAAAGCTATTTCCACATAGTCTTTTCGACGAAAAACCGCTTCGATTTTATTCAGCCGGAGATCGAGGATGAATTGTTCGCCTACATCGGTGGGATCGTCAAAGGCTTCGACGCCAAACTATTGACCGCAGGAGGCGTCGCGAATCATGATCATTTGTTGATATCAATGGGCAAGAATCATCTCGTTCCGAATTTGATAGGAGCCGTAAAACGCGGCAGCTCCAAATGGGTAAAGACCAAAGGAGGTATGTATTCGAAATTCGCTTGGCAAGACGGCTACTCGGCGTTCTCGGTTGGCTTTTCTCAGATCCCAGTTGTCGAGAAATATATTGCGAACCAAAAGGAGCATCACAAGAAGCACTTATTCGAGGACGAAATGCGCGGTTTCTACCGTAAATACAAGATCGATTTTGATGAGAAATATGTTTGGGACTGATTCGTCCCTTTCAGGGACGGGCGTCATTTGCGATCGTGTCGTCGGGTGTTACCCGACGCTATTGAATATGTCCCTTTCAGGGACTTCCACCACTAAAATGAAAATGTCTGCTTTTATTCTGATGATGCTTCTGGTGAGCGTCGTTTCCGCGCAGCAGAAACCGACGACCGGTTATGCGCCTGTGAATGGGTTGAGGATGTATTACGAGATTCACGGAAGCGGGGATCCGGTGGTGTTGCTGCATGGGGCGTTCATGGCGATCTCGGACGACAACTGGAGCGTGTTGATCAAAGAACTCGCCAAGACGCGGAAAGTGATCGCGGTCGATATGCAGGGCCATGGGCGGACGGCGGATATCAAGCGTGATATTACTTACGAAAATCTGTCGGATGATGTTGCCGCGTTGCTCGATTATCTGAAGATCGAACGTGCGGATGTCGTCGGCTACAGCCTCGGCGGCGGAACTGCGATGATGTTCGCGATCCGCCATCCGGAAAAGGTTCGAAAGGTCGTCAGCCTCTCGCATCCGATCCGTCGTGACGGTTGGGTCAAAGAAGCGAACGACTTCTGGCCAAACTTCACCGTGGAGATGATGAAAGGCACGCCAGCCGAAACCGAAAGGGAAAAGGTTAACCCAGTGCCTGGCAGTTTTCCCGCATTCTTCGCTCACATAAAAGCCGCAGCGATGAGACCGTGGGATTTCGGCGCCGACAAATTCAAAGCGACCAAGGCGCCGATGTTCCTCATATTCGGCGATGCCGACGGCGTACGGATCGAGCACATCGCGGAAATGTACAGCCTCAAGGGCGGCGGCCACATCCACGGCGACATGATGCCGCGGTCGGAATCGCGGCTCGCCATCATCCCCAACACAACGCACGTTGGACTTATGAGCCGTATGGCAACAATCGTCCCGATGATCAACGACTTCCTAGACGCAATGCCGCAGAAGAAGTAGGCGGCAACATTCGCGGTAGAATAAACCTCTACCGACGCATCAGTTGCCCGACGCCCGCCGTTATGAGGAGGATCAGCTTTATTGCTTCGAACGCGATGAAGGCTAGGTGAAGGCGGCCCTTAGGTGGATTCTCTCCGGCGATGACGGCGTTGGCACGGCGGACGAGATTCGGGAGCAGCCAGATAGTTTGTACGGCCAGCAACACGACGACCACAACGAGTAAATACAGCGGCCATTCGAACGACGGCCTCACTATCGCGGCGTAAGCGACCACTACGGCCGCAAAAACGATCTCGAGCCGATTGAGGGCAGTGAAAACGCGCTTGCCGATGCCCAAGCCAAGAGCCGGTGTTATTCCCGGAGCCCGGAACTTGAGCGGCGCCTCAATGAATGAGATCGCAAGGATCATTCCGGCCCAAAAGAATGCAATTGCAATGACCATAACTTGTTGAACGCGTCGCACGAAAACTTACGCGTTCATCTCTTCTACAAAAAATCTCTGTTTCCAAATTACCGTATCAGCTCAGCGCGGTGCAAAATATGATTAAGGTCATAGGACGCTGATCTTTGCCGATCAAGCAAATTGACCGCGGGGCAAATGACAAGATCGAACAATCCTTCTCGGGTCAATCCAATTCTCGCAACCGCGAGTCAAGAACTTAGAGACAATCTGACTTCGCACGGTAACCACCGTCATTATTTTCCGAACGAAGAACTTTTCGCCGTTGGGGAAGAGGCCGACTATCTCCCGATCATATTGAACGGCCGCGTCAAGATGGTGCAGTTTCCGGAACCGGGAAAGGAAGTGATAATCGGGGTCTTCGGTGCCGGTGAGATGTTCGCCGTTCCTCCGGTCGTCGATGGTGACGTTTATCCTGCGTCGGCGTATGCCCTCGAAGAGTCTGAGATCTTGTTGCTCCACCGCGACGATGTCTTCAAGCTTCTTGAGAAATCGCCAGAATTCACTCTGGCACTGTTACGTTGGATGTCGTCGATGCTTCGGCAAAAGACTGCGTTGATAAGGACCCTTGCGGGTGGTTCCGCCGAACAAAGGATCGCCGGCGTGCTGATCCGATTGTTTACGGCATCAAGCGACGAACCGCCGCACAAGGTGAAACTTCGGCGCGAAGACATCGCCAGGATGGCCGGCCTTACTACCGAAACGGCGATCAGGACGATACGACATTTGGCTGCGATCGGCGATATTCGGATCGTGCGCGGCAAGATCCTGATCGACTCGATCGATGGACTGTCATCCCACCTCAAAGGTTGACATTTTTGTAAGGTTTCAACCGCCGCATTGGAACTGTAACTCAATGAAAAATAAGCACTTCTTAAGATACAAGTTGGACAAATTTATGATGTTTGTCCTATTTGGTTCTTCGCCTAAAGTGGTATATAAGTAAGTGTAGAATCTGTTCTTTGGAAGCTGTCAGTCCCGGATCGATCCGACCAATTCGGATCATTTGTTTCAAGGTTTGTCCTGCCAAAGAGCAGGAGGGAGCGCAAAATGGAGGCACGGCAAACTCCGCAGAAGCTTAATTATAAGAACCCGACCATAATTGGCCTGGTCTCATCTATCGTCCTTACCGCCCTAGTCATTATCGGTTCTCGAAATCTAGAGAATTTCGATTCAGCCCTTTTTGGATACACGATCGCAAGCATCGTCGCCTTCGGCGCGATCGCTTTCCGGTATGCGGTGTGGCTCCAAAGGCCGGCAACAAGGATCTATTTCAAGCGAGGCCTTCAACTTTTCTTCAACAGAAAGAAGTTAGGCAAGAATGCAAAGAGTGCGGTCGGAAGTATCGCAACGAATCTCGTAGAGCAGCGCTTTATCTTCAAACGCGCACGACAGCGTTGGATAATGCACTTTTTCATTATGTGGGGCTGTATCCTTGCGGCAGCTATCACGTTTCCTCTCGTCTTTGGTTGGGTGCATTTTACGCTTGAAGGCGATATGGGCTATCGGGCTCACCTCTTTGGCTTTCCGCTCATTCTTATGAACGGGCGAAGCCTGATCGCGTGGATCACATTCCACGGGCTCGATATCTCGGCCGTGATGGTGATGATCGGGTGTGCGATCGCGATCCAAAGGCGTTTGAACGACCGCGGAGCTATCGCGTTGCAGCAATTCCTGCTTGATTTCGTGCCGCATCTTCTGCTCATTGCGATCTCGGTCTCCGGCCTGATGCTGACGGCTTCAAGCCTCTGGTTCCAAGGCTATATGTATTCTTTCATATCGCTTTCGCACCAAGCTCTTGTTGTAATGACGCTCTTTTTCCTGCCTTTCGGAAAGCTCTTTCATATCGTTCAGAGACCGGCCTCCGTCGGAGTGGAACTCTATCAGAATCGTTCGGCAGAAATGGAACAAGCTGTTTGTCCTCGCTGCAGATCAAGTTTTGTTGGAAAAATGTGGATGGATGACCTCAAAAAGCTCGTCGATGAGCTTGGTTATGATTACCGCCTGAAGAATGGCCACACGCTGCAGGATTATTGTCCGCGCTGTAAACGCGTAATGCGCGGTCTTGCATACGCCAAGGCTCCGGACAAGGCTGAACCTGTATTTTTCGGTGCCAGAGTTGGAGGACCGAATGTCTAAAGTTGAGAATCTTAGCGAAATAATTGAGAAATACGGCCCGCATCTTTATGATGCGCCGATCGATGGTTGGCATGCTGATCGAAAGATCGACCGTGCCGTACCAACGCACTGCCCATACTGCGGTGTACAGTGCGGAATGAACTTGCTGGTGTCGGATGAGCAGGTCGTTGGATTTGAACCGCGATATGATTTCCCGGTCAACGAAGGCAAGCTTTGCCCAAAAGGTGTCACGGCCTATCTTCAAACCCATCACCCTGATCGTCTGCTTTACCCGCTCGTTAAGAAGAATGGTGTCTTTGAGCGTGCGACTTGGGATGATGCCCTCGACCTCGTTGTTTCGCGAATAAAGGAGATCCAGGCGAAATACGGAAAGAATGCAATCGGCGTTTATTCCGGATCTTCCTTGACGACCGAAAAGACCTATGTGATGGGCAAGTTTGCCCGGATCGGCCTCGGTACACGCTATGTCGATTACAACGGCCGGTTGTGCATGGTCAGCGCCGCTGCCGGAAACAACAAAGCGTTCGGTGTTGATCGCGTTGCAAACTCTTGGGACGATATTCCGCTTGCCGAGGTCTTGATGATCGCCGGGTCGAATTGCGCGGAGACGTTCCCGATTCTCAATAAATATCTTTGGCAGCAACGCGACAATGGAGGCCGCTGGATCGTCATCGACCCGCGAGCAACCGCGACCGCTCGCCAAGGCGATATCCACCTCCAACTGAAGCCGGGAACGGACGTTGCGGTCGCGAACGGCCTCCTAAATGTCATCATTCGCGAAGGCCTTATCGACGAGGAATTCATCTCCAAGCACACAAACGACTGGGATGCGGTGAAAGCGGTCATCGATAAATATCCGCCTTCGAAAGCGGGAGAGCTGTCCGGAATCGATCCGGCCAAGATCGAGAAGGCCGCGATCCTTTACGGCCAAGCTCGAACGGGAATGATCCTCCACGCCCGCGGTATCGAGCATCATTCGAACGGCGTTGACAACGTCTTGAGCTACATAAATATTGTTCTTGCAACAGGCAAGATAGGCGAGCCTGGCCGGGGCTACGGAACAATTACCGGACAGGGCAACGGCCAAGGCGGTCGCGAACATGGCCAAAAGGCGGACCAACTGCCCGGCCAGCGTTCGATGACGAACCCCGAGGATCGCAAGTATATGTGCGAGTTCTGGGGGCTGCCGGAAGATGAGCTTCCAGAAGCCGGAGTTTCCGTCGTCGAAATGTACGAAAAGATGCGGGAAGGCGAGATCAAAGGGCTTATTTCCACGTGCAATAACGGCATGGTCTCACTGCCCGACGTGAATGCGATCCGCCAATCGCTCGAGGGCCTCGAGTTTTATGTAAATATCGATTTCTTTATGTCTGAGTCTTCGAGGTTTGCAGATGTCGTTCTGCCGACGACTACGTGGGCTGAAGATGAGGGAGTAACGGCAAGCGCTGAAGCTCGTGTCGTAAAGATCAACAAGGCTATTGATCCCGTCGGCGAATCAAAACCCGATTGGTGGATAGCGAAAGAGATTGCTCGTCGGATGGGACGCGAGAAGTACTTTAAGTTCGACACTCCGCGTGAGATATTTGACGAACTTCGGGCAGCTTCTAAAGGCGGAAAAGCTGATTATTATGGGATCACATACGAAAAGATCGACGCTCAGAACGGTGTAATGTGGCCGTGTCCCACGGAAGAAAGTAAGGGAACGCCCCGAATGTTCGAGGACAAAAAGTTCTATCACCCCGACGGAAAGGCCAAATTTTTTGCGATCGAATACAAGGGCCCGGCCGAGGTGCCTGATGAAGAGTATCCGCTTGCACTAACGACCGGACGCGTAGTCTATCAGTATCTTTCGGGGAACCAAACGAGGCGTATCGGCTTCCTCGTTCAGCAGTGTCCCGAGCCATACGTCGAGATCCATCCGGAGACAGCTGCGAAGATGGGAATCACAGATGGCGAAAACGTCAAGGTTATTTCGAGACGCGGAGAAGGCATCTTTCCGGCACTCGTTGTCAAAACGATCCGTAAGGATACAATATTCATTCCATACCATTGGGGAGATGCCAAGGCCGCGAATCTTCTTACCAACGCAAAGCTTGATCCGGTGTCGAAGATACCGGAATTCAAGGCGTGCGCAGCGAAGATCGAGAAGATCGGATCGCGGGAACTTCCTATTTTGGGAGCATCACGCAGAGGCTCGAGTTTAAGCGAAGCTCAAAGGGGGAAATAAATGCAGGAAACGATGTTCGTCGATCCGCAGCGATGTATTGGCTGCCGATCTTGTGTGGCTGCATGTCGAGAGTGCTCGACCCACAAAGGCTACTCGATGATCTTTGTTGATTTTTTCGATCGCGGCGAAACCACGGCGACGATGCCCACGATCTGTATGCACTGCGCCGAGCCGACCTGTGCTCAAGTCTGTCCCGCGGATGCGATCAAACAGAATGAGGACGGTGTCGTAATGACCGCTCTAAAACCGCGTTGTCTCGACTGCCGCAATTGCGTAAATGCCTGTCCGTTCGGAGTGCCGAAATACAACTCGGCGATGCACCTTCAGATGAAATGCGATATGTGCTACGACCGTTCATCAGAAGGCTTGAAGCCTATGTGTGCAAGCGTCTGTCCGACCGGGGCCCTTACATTTGGTAAGTACGAAGATGTCGTGCCCCTACGCCGGACGAAACCGGTTAACATCCATTACTTCGGCAATCAAAAGGTCGAAACCAAAGTTTATTTAATGATGCCGACAAACCACACGGATGCGATCCAGGTTGACGGCGATACGGAATTTGAAGAGCATCTCTCAGCGAAGGCCGGTGATGAGGCTTCGTGGCTAGAGAGCGAGATGGGGGAAACGGATAACTCAAATGAGTTCCGATCTTAGGGAGAATGCAGTGATATGGCGGCTTCAGATGTAACAACATGTCCTATCTCGGATGAGTTGGACGTACGCAAGGCGACGGATTCTTATCAAGCTGAGTTTCCGTATAATCGGGATGCCGAGTCCGAGGTCACTCGGCGGGAGTTCTGCAATTTCCTGGTACTCGCGTCAGGCACATTCTTCGTTGGCACGGTCGGATTCTCGGCGAAATCAGCATTTGATGCCGCTAAGGAACGAGTTCTAGCACCGGCGGCCATCGAAGGTGCGGAGAATCTTGCGCCGGGATCGTCCCTTAACTTTTCGTACCCTCGTCCAGAAGATACAGCGATCTTGGTCCGCACTTCATCGGGCGATTTTAAGGCTTACGGTCAAAAATGCACTCACCTTTCGTGCCCCGTCTATTATTCGAAAGAGCACAAACGTCTCGAATGCCCGTGCCACGAAGGCGGCTTTAGCGAGACGACGGGTGAGGTGCTATACGGACCGCCTCCAAGGCCGCTCGATAAGATCGATGTCGAGCTTCGCGACGGTAAGGTGGTAGCATTCAATAGGGAGGTTCGTGGAAATGAGGTCTAAACCCGCAAGATCAGTTGGCTTTAGTAACCCGAATCGTCCGGTATCAAGAGGCAGGAGGTCGGTCGCTCAAGCCCGCCTTGCCCTTTTGGTCATGATCAATATCGCTCAAATGTGGGTGTTGGCGGCCGCGGTTGAAGCGGGCCTCGCACACGAGGTCGATCACCTCCTGCCGCTTAGTCTTGCTTCGGCAGTATGTTTCTTTATCTCTCTCACAATATTCTTTTGGTGGAAGCCGGTTGGCATCACCAAGCGAAGTATAAATGAAACAAAAGGTTCACGATTTTGAATTGGACGACGAAGGCCATTGGATGGCCAAACTCTCCTGCGGTCACTATCAACACGTTAGGCATGATCCACCGCTGCGTGTGCGAGAATGGGTGCTTACAAGCGAAGGCCGCCTCAGCCGGGTCGGTCAAGAGCTTAATTGTATAAAGTGTGACAACGACCAACCCCGCGACTTCTGAGAAAGAAGAAACGGCTCCTCGCCACGGCCGCTTTATGCGTGCCGCGGCAGATCTTTTCCCCGGATATTTTTCGATGGTGATGGCTACCGGGATAACCTCGGTCGCCGCGAACCTAATGGGTTATCCGGGAATTGGCTGGGGCCTTCTTTATGTAAACATCATGGCTTTTGCCGTCCTGGCCGTCCTCTTCATAACCCGTATCATCTTCTTTTTCGACCGGATCGAAAAAGATCTGATCGATCACCTGCGAGGGCCGGGTTTTTTGACCGTGGTTGCGGGCTGCTGCGTTCTTGGCAGTCAACTCATCCTCGTCGCAGAAAGCTACGCTCCTGCAGTTTACTTCTGGGTGATCGGCTTTGTTCTCTGGATCATCATTACGTATGCATTTTTTACGGCGATGACGATCCGCGAAGGGAAGCCGCCGCTAGAGAAAGGGATCAGCGGCACTTGGCTGATCGCGACCGTTGCCACTCAGTCAGTTTCCGTGCTCGGCACGCTGCTAGCAGCCCATTACCGCACTTACAGTCACGAATTTTTGTTCTTTACACTCTGTATGTTTTTTACGGGGTGTATGCTCTACCTGATCCTGATCACGCTGATCTTTTATCGCTTCACCTTTCTTGAGATCACGCGCGAAAACCTGGGGCCGCCATACTGGATCAATATGGGAGCCGTGGCAATAACCACCCTTGCAGCCTCACGGCTGATCTTGGCGGGAAATGAGTTTCATTTGATCGGCGAGTTAGTGCCGTTCCTAAAAGGATTTACGCTCTTCTTCTGGGCGGCCGGAACCTGGTGGGTCCCGTTGCTTGTCATCCTTGGCCTCTGGCGGCATCTCTACAAGAAACTGCCCATTCGATACGATCCGCAGTATTGGAGCATGGTGTTTCCCTTGGGAATGTACACCGTCTGCACCTTCCAGCTATCGAAGGCTCTCGACTTTCCATCGTTGATGCTGATCCCAAAGATAGTCGTCTATGTCGCCCTGTTCGCGTGGACCGCTGTCTTCATTGGATTGATCTACACCCTGGCAAACAGCTTCTCGTCGAAAAGGGACTAGAACGAATCATTCAGAAAAGAAAAATGGCGTCTTTCACTCCGTGGAGCAGAGGAAAGACGCCCAGGCTTCATTGGCAGAGGGGAGAAACTGAAACCTAATGTTCGCAGCCGCAGCCGCAGGAATGAACTTGAGCATGGCCGTGGGAGTGCACGTGCGATTGCTCGTGCGAGTGGGAGAATTCGTGACCATGCTCATGGACGCCACAAGCCTGTTCTTGAAGAGCCCTGGCATCCGATACTGAACCGCTATCTTCCATCTCGATAGCCTTTGGGAAAAGGATGTTGTTTTCGAGATGAATATGTTGATGAAGATCCTTTTCAAGGCCTTCAATTGCAGCAAAAACCGTCTTGTATTTAAAACATGCGTCCGGCGGGATCTCTAAGTTATTAGTGAGATCACGGATCTCTTGAAGCATTTCCGCCGCCCTATCGTGGTCGCTGACCATAACTGCTATCGGGTTTCGCGTAGTGCCAAACGGTGCCGGCGGCCGCGGCATTCCGAAATTGAATGAGCTCTCCATCAGCGAAATGTAAGGGAAGAGCATTCGCTCCTCTCGCTGCATATGGACCTCCATCTCGCTCTTGAGCTCAGAAAAGACCCGATTGACCTCAAATAGTTCCGGATGATTGCCTCCGTGCACAGTGCAAACTCTGTTTAGGAGGGCAGCGATACGATCCATTTCCTCCCGAGTGAAATTGTGGTGACAGCGGACGATATGATCCGAAAGGGCAGAAAGCGACATATTGGCAAAATCAAGCTCGACAGCCTCACCGTTCTGCGGTTTGGCCTCCTCGGCAGCCAAAAGATCAGACAACTCCGTAAGGGTGACGCCCTTCATTTCGCAAGCCTCGGCGATCGGCTTTTTACCGTGACAACAATAGTCGATCCCTAATTTTTCAAAGACGCGTTTTGCCGGTGGGAATGTAACGGCATAATCTGCGACGGTTCGTGTAACATCAATTTGCATTATGAGTTCCTCTTTATCTTGCGATACCTTGCTTTATAGATCGCCAAAAAAATACTTCACATTCAGGGTCCGAATTCTATTATCCTGCGACCCGATAGTTGCAGTTTTCCAGATTTGCGGCCCCGCCAATATGATTTGAATCATAAAGGACAAATTATTTTTCGGAAATGCACATTTTGCTGTAAAACACCTTTGGTTTTGGTTGATTTACCCCTAAAATCGATATTGATAAAGTGCGGAAGTGAATCGGTATCCTTTGGCCGTATCGAGAGTTGGATCGCCGTCTTCCATTTGTTCCGCAGGCAGTCAAACCAGTTTTTTAGAGAACCATAGAATGACTAAGATCAATGATTTCGTAGTTCGCTTTGCGAATGTCAATGGGACAGGTTCGGCCTCGGCCAATGCGCTCTTCACACGTGCGGTCTTTCGAATGGGTGTGCCGGTTACGCCGAAGAACATTTTTCCTTCAAACATACAAGGCCTGCCCACTTGGTATGAGGTGCGTGTCTCTGAAAAGGGTTATCTAGGGCGACGTGAAGGGGTCGATCTCGTCGTCGCGGTCAATCCGCAGTCGATGAAAAAGGACTACGCGGATGTGCTGCCTGGCGGTTATTTCGTTTTTGACAGCTCAAAGCCTCTGCCACCGGGATATGACCGCGAGGACATCGAGCACATTGCGATCCCGCTGATGGAGCTTGCCAATGCGGAGTACACCGACGCACGGCAAAGGCAGCTTTTTAAGAACATTATTTACATTGGCGCTCTTGTCACTTTGTTCGACATTGAGTTTGCCGTCATAGAACAGCTTATCAGTGAGCAGTTTCGAGGAAAGGAGCGATTGATCGAGCCGAACATCAAAGCTCTGAGCATCGGAAAACAATGGGTTCTTGACAATATGAACCCAGAAACCTTCTCCCTGTCAGTAGAGCGTCGTGACCTTCTTAAAGGGAAGATCCTTTACAACGGGAACTCGGCTTGTGCCCTTGGGGCGATCTATGGCGGAGCAACGGTTGCGGCGTGGTATCCGATCACCCCATCAACTTCTGTGGTCGATGCGTTCTCAAAATATGCGGGAAAGTATCGTGTTGACGCAGAGACAGGCAGGAATAATTATGCGATCGTGCAAGCTGAGGATGAGCTTGCGGCGATCGGAATGGTCATGGGAGCATCTTGGAACGGAGCTCGTTCTTTTACCGCGACGAGCGGCCCCGGAGTTTCTTTAATGAGCGAATTCCTGGGCCTCGGATACTTCGCCGAGATCCCGACCGTACTCATTGACGTACAGCGAACCGGGCCTTCGACAGGGATGCCGACCCGCACTCAGCAATCTGACCTGCTTTCAACCGCCTATGCTTCCCATGGTGATACGAAACATCCGCTCTTACTGCCGGCAACGCCGAAAGAATGCTTCGAGATGACGGCGATGGCATTCGACCTGACGGAACGTTTGCAGACTCCTGTGATCGTCGTAACAGACCTTGACCTTGGGATGAATGACCATATAACGGATGAGCTGACGTGGGATGATTCGAAGGTTTATGATCGCGGCAAAGTGCTTTCCGCCGAGCAACTCGATACTATCTACGGCGACGCGAATAACAATGGCGGCCCATCATCCCAGGGTGAAGGGCAGCTTACGGCCTTTAACGGCCGGTTTGGCCGCTACCTTGATGTTGATGGCGATGGCATCCCATTTCGAACCATTCCGGGGACGCATCCAAGTCGTGGGGCTTTTACAACCCGCGGTTCTTCTAGAGATGAGTACGCGATCTATACAGAAGACGGGGCTGCGTATAAAAGAAATGTCGATCGCCTTGCCCTAAAGTTCGATACCGCAAAAGAACTCGTTCCGCAGCCTGAGTTTATTGCGGCCGGGCAACGAGGCAGCACCTCGGAGGTCAGCAAGAACTCTAAAGACGGAATAATTTACTTTGGCACATCTACATACGCTGCAATGGAAGCTCTCGAGATGTTCGAACGAGAAGAGATCCACATAGACGCGATGCGACCGCGTGCGTTTCCATTCGGGAAAGCATTCACCGAATTTGTTGCAAGCCACGACCGCATCTTTGTCGTCGAACAAAATCGCGATGCACAGTTCCGCAGCCTGATGTTGATCGAACTTGGCATCGCTTCGTCAGAACGCCGAGTGTCACCAACGGGGTTGTCCGATAAACTGATCCCCGTCCTAAACTACGACGGCACGCCGATCACGGCAGATAATATTTACAGGCAGGTGAAAGAAGCTTTTCTGTGAACCCAGCGTGAAGGATCGACAGCAACAAATATCGTTCTTATCCCAAAGGCAAGTAATTTCAATGTCGTTTAAGGCACTGATGAAACTACGAACACCGATCATCGCACTCGTGTCGCGATCATTGCGATGCAGTTTGCGGTAGCTGCGGCGATATCGGAGTAGCAGAAAGCCGTGCACCGGAAGGCATATGCTTCAGATGACTGAAGGTATCATCACGCGATTTCTGAATGAAGGCCATCATGTGACCCGACGTTAGATGCCTTTCACCCCGAACCTACAGCCTTACCAATACGATCTGAGATATTGAAGATCGACCGGACGGGGACTATGTTGAGAAGCTTATAGTTTCCTACCGCGGCCAACCCACTCGAAGCCATACAGCCGCATTGTGAGCAGTCAGGCGTACCGCCAAACTGGCAGGGAGTCACCTTGCTTTTCAGATCGGCCGTGTAATTCAAGGTTGTCCGAGAAAAGATGCATTCTTCCGGCGACCTCGGCGGTTCACGATAGCCGTTCGCAACACGATCAGGAAATAGCAGTTTCGGGAATCGCTCGCGCAATTCGGTCATACTATTAATAAACTTCTCGCGAACTTCGGGCGATAATATTTCTACGTCAGTCGCGCCGAGCTGCGGCGTAAAGATGCTCATCCATATCTGTCGAACCTCCTTACGGGCAGACCAAAACTCCATAAATTCTTCGAAGTATCCCGGGCTCTCCGCTGTCTGCGAGGTTGCTGTGCAGTGGACAATTATGGAGTGTCCCTCTATATGTCGCAGAATACGTTCGTATGTCGCCGGTTTTCGTCGTTCGTCATGTTCCGGTTGGAGGCCGTCGATCGAAACGACTATATATAGGCCCGGAATGTCCTTCCACTCGGCCGGGATCTCACGAACAGCGCTCGTCACGATCTGCACCACGATCCCTCTTTCCGACAGTTTAGGCAAAAGGACGTTCAGCTCGCGAAACCTCACAAGCGGTTCGCCGCCCACGATCGAAAGATGCAGCGGCTTATGCTGGTCAACGAGTGCGAGCACTTTCTCAACAAGGGCATCACCCTTATAGTCGCTGAGTTCGCGAAGCTGTCCCGCTCCGTTGAGATGTTCGGGCTCGTATGCATAGCAGCCTGGACACCGAAGAGGGCATTCGCGTGTGATCTCTATCGAGAGATTAGGATAGCGGCCTGAGAGGATCTTTCCCCAAGCACGAATGACATCAGATCTATTCAATAAGCCTCGCTGAAGGGCATCGCCTGTGCAGACTGCGATCTTACGTATGCCCCTGATTTTCGGCCCACTGCCTGAGCCGTCCCTGATCAAAATAAACAAGCCGATGGCATAAGGCCGTTGGCAAAAAGAATCCCGGATGTCGTCTCACATGGGCTGAGGAGGGACCAATAATATTCTACATTGCCGGAAGAGCATTTGCGACATTCGGTCTGTGACTTCTGCGGGCTCCCTGCAAAACCCGTGTCTAACCGCAGTTTGCGGACCAGGAATATCCCGGTCTTTGCTCGGCATTTGTGCGGGCTTGACTTTATTTACAGCGAGAGTATTCTTAGCGCATCTTCCCGCACAATAACTTGGCTGAAAGTGTCGATTGGGAGCCAGTCGAGACTGGCCATAAGTGTTTTTCCTTAAACTTTGAGGTGACCATTCATGAAACGTTCAAGTTTAGCGATATTCCTTGCAGCTATGGCTTTGGGACTATCTGCTTGCGGAGCACCGGCCGCGAATTCGACGGCCAATAACACTAACTCAAATAGCAGCGCAGCCAAGCCCGCGGCGGCTGCTCCAACCGCTGATGCCTTAATGGCTCTTGATAAGCAGTTTGGAGACGCGTGGGCAAAAGGCGATGCCAAGTTCTTTGAAGAGAACCTGTCTGACAAGTTCGTCGAGTTTTCAAGCGGCCATCGTGTCAATAAGGCCGAGCTCGTCAAGATGATCGCTGAAACCAAATGCGACGTTAAGTCACAATCGGGCGCCGAGCCGCAGATGTCCCGGATCGATGACAACACTTATGTCCTTAGCTATAAAAGCACCGTTGAGGGCACGTGCACCGGGAAAGACGGGAAGAGCATGAAGATTCCGAGCCCGACCCAGGCGGCGAGCGTATTCGTGCGAGACGGCGAAAAATGGAAACCTGTCTTCCATGGAGAAAACCTGATAATGGCGGCACCAGCCTCAGAGACCAGCGCCGTGCCGCCAACCGAAAAGAAGGCCGAACCCAAGGCAGCAGAGCCGAAGAAAGACGAGCCTAAGAAAGACGAAGCCAAAAAAACTGATTCTTCTACCGCCAACACAGCAGCACCTGCAGAGGCTTCAAAGGGCGATGCAAACACCGAAGCTCTAGGAAAGCTACATTCAAGCGGATGGGAGGCCTTTCGGAACAAGGATGCAAAATGGTTTGAGTCAAATACCACAAAGGATCTTTCCTTTGTTGACCCGGCCGGCGGTTGGCATTCCGGCCAGGCCGCGGTCATAAAGATCTGGACGGTGGATATGAAATGCGAAGGTATTACCAAGACCTCTTTCACCGACGCTTTCGCGTCAGCGGTATCGCCCACGGTAGAGATCCTAACGGGCAAAGGCGAAGCCGACGGAAGCTGTGACGGCCAAAAGAACGGCCCTCTCTACAACGTTGCCTTTTATACCAAAGAAGGCGAGGCCTGGAAACTCGCCTTCATGTTTGAGGCTCTTCCTGAAAAGGGAGCATAGAACACCTGGCTTTTCCCTCCTTCGAAGCTGTCCGACGGAATCGGACAGCTTCATTTTTTTCTCCCTCAGCGGCCGTATCTAAGGCCTTTCATAAGCCGTATATGGTAGAATTTCATTGCATTAAGCTCTTCAAGCATGGTGTATTTAGCTTTCACG
Organism: Pyrinomonadaceae bacterium; assembly: GCA_019694355.1. Classification (GTDB taxonomy): domain Bacteria; phylum Acidobacteriota; class Blastocatellia; order Pyrinomonadales; family Pyrinomonadaceae; genus OLB17. Next base: position 712,825 of record JAIBCB010000001.1, read on the forward strand.
ATCGCTTCGAAAGGCCACTTTCTTTTATGACTTACCTAAGATCAAAATTTCGTCATCCTTCCTTGCCGAAGAATGACCTTGGATACACGGTCGCTCACTACGAAGGAAATCTAAGCACACTCTGTGCCGGTTGTGGCCACGATTCGATCAATGCGTCGATCGTCGAGGCCTGCTGGGAACTGAACATTGAACCGCACAAGGTGGCAAAGCTATCGGGAATTGGCTGTTCATCAAAATCACCTGCCTACTTCTTGTCGAACTCGCATGGGTTCAACTCTGTGCATGGCAGAATGCCGTCGGTCGCGACGGGTGCATATCTTGCGAACCGCGATCTGATCTATTTTGGTGTTTCGGGTGACGGTGACACAGCTTCCATAGGAATGGGGCAATTCGTACACGCGATAAGACGTAATTTGAAGATGGTCTATCTCGTTATGAACAATGGCTGCTATGGACTGACGAAAGGCCAGGATTCGGCCACAGCGGACCTTGGATCAAAGAGCAAAGCGGGAAGCGTAAACCCTTTTGAGGCGATCGACCTTGCCGGGATGGCGATCGAACTGGGAGCGACATTTGTTGCACAAAGCTTTTCGGGTGATAAGGAACAGCTCGTTCCGCTGATGAAAGCAGCGATGCTGCACAACGGATTTGCCTTGCTCAATGTAATCAGTCCTTGTGTGACTTTTAACAATAACCCCGGATCGACCAAAGCCTACGACTATGTGCGTGAGCATATGGAAGTAGCTGCCCTGGTGGATTTCGTTCCGATCTCAAGTGAGATCCGGGCAACATACGAAGCCGGGAATGTTCAGGATCTACTGATGCACGACGGCTCGACGATCTACCTGCACAAGCTTGCAAAAGATTGGGACCCAAACGACAGGCTCTCCGCCATCACAGCCCTTCATAACGCCCGAAAGCGGCAAGAAGTGCTCACGGGATTACTCTACATTAACGAGGATTCTACGGATCTCCATTCAACGCTGAATACCTCTGAGAGGCCGTTAAATCAGCTGGAACAAGCCGCACTTTGTCCGGGGAGCGAGGCGCTTGCAGCCCTTAACAAAGCGCTTCACTAAAGACTAGCCTATTTTCGAGCCTCTGCTATCGCATCCAGCACGCGCCTAGCCCTCTCGGTCACTTCGCTTGCTCGACCTTGCTCGATGGCTTTAAGATCAACGAGATCGGATCCAAGCCCGACGGCCATCGCTCCCGCTCTAATATGATCCGATGCCGTATCGACGGTTACACCGCCTGTCGGAACAACTTTCAGGTCCGGAAAAGGAGCTCGAAGCGAGCGAATGTAATCTGCGCCTCCGACCGCTCCGACCGGAAAAACTTTCACGACCGCCGCTCCGGCACTAAGGGCGGCTGTGATCTCCGACGGTGTCAACACGCCCGGCATAACAAGTGTTTCATTGGCGACACAGACACGTATAACTTCCGGAATGGTCGCCGGACTGATGATGAATTTCGCTCCAGCGTCTATACAGCGCTGTGCGTCATCGGCCGACATTAGCGTCCCGGCGCCGAAAAGGACATTCGGCATTTCACGCACAAGCTTAGCTAAAAGATCGACGGCGTTCGGGACCGTAAGTGTAACCTCGATCGTGTCGATCCCACCCTTGCATACGGCTTCGATGGCACGATGGGCCGCATCGGCGGAACCCGCCCGAACGACCGGCAGCACCCCGGTCCTTGATATCCGCGAAATGGTTTCCTCTTTTGTCATCGGCTTCTACTCCACCCTGCGGGTTTTCTTAAGACTTTGAGTATAACCAAACAGTTCCGGAGTGTGAAAGCCAACTCGTCAGCAATGGTGAATTGCGAATTTTGCTGATTCAATTTAATCTCAGCTATGGGCGTGAAGATCACGAGACTCGTTCAATGCTGAAAGTTCGAAAAAGAGATGAGTGCAAGTGGGACATTGTTTCGCTCGGGGAAGTCATGCTCAGATTCGATCCGGGAGAAGAGCGGGTGCATACGGCTCGCACCTTCCGCGTCTGGGAAGGAGGCGGCGAATACAATGTCGCCCGCACACTCGCTCATTGCTTTCGCTCCCGTGCGTCAGTCATCACGGCACTTGCCGATAACCAGATAGGGCGGCTCGTCGAGAGCCTGATATATCAAGGCGGTGTTGACACGTCGAACATCATTTGGCGTGAAACTGACGGTATTTCCGGCAATTATCGAAATGGTCTTAATTTTGTGGAGCGTGGTTTTGGCCTTCGTTCTCCTTCAGGTTGCTCTGATCGAGCCAACACCGCGATCGCAAAGCTCAAAGTGAATGACGTGGACTTTTCGTCGATCTTCGCCGATCAAGGCTCTCGTTGGTTTCATACAGGCGGAATCTTTGCAGCATTGTCTCCTGAGGCGCCGGGTGTTGTCATCGAGGCAGTGCGTGCTGCCCGTGCGAATGGCTCGATCGTTTCATTCGATCTAAACTACCGAAGTTCGCTCTGGGAGGGTCGCGGCGGAATAGACGCGGCAAACGCCGTCAATCGAATGCTTCTTGATGAAGCGGACGTTGTATTTGGCGTTGAGGGCTTTGACGCGAGACTTGCGTCGTTTTCCATCGAAGACTTCGAAAACTCCGCTCGTGCGATGATAACGAGACACCCATCTCTTAAGGTGGTTGCGACTTCGTTGAGAGACGTCGTTTCCGCGTCTCGACACAACATTGGTGGAGCGTTGTTCACAGAGGGCAAGACATTCGTTGGACGACAATTTACCGACGTCCAGGTCCTCGACCGCATCGGCAGCGGCGACGCGTTTGCATCCGGCATCGTGTTCGGGATGTTAGAAACTTTGGAGCCTCAGAGATCGATCGACCTTGCAGTCGCAAATGCCGCCTATGCCGTTACGTGTCCGGGAGATGTCTCAACGGCAAGGCTCGCAGACCTTGAGACGTTGCTTGGCTCTGATCTCCCTGAGATCAAACGATAGGTCAACAGTTCGCGATAAACACTTTCATAAACAGATGGCAAATTTCAACGGACCTTCAATTCGAATGGTTGGCGTCAACGATATTCGGGATATCAACCAGACGATCTTCTTACACCTGATCCGTGAGCAGCAGCCGGTCTCTAGGGCCGATATCGCAAAGCAAACAGGCTTGAGAGCTGGTACGGTCTCGGCGATCGTTAATCGCTTGATCAAGAGCGGCTTGGTTCATGAGGGAACTGAAGGGCCATCGACCGGCGGGCGCCGACCGAAAAATCTTTACATCAACGCTGAGAGTTTTTATGTCCTTGCGATCGACATCGGAGTCGTCGATACGGTTTTTGCAGTAAGCGATTTTAACGGGCGAGTTTTGAAGCGAAAGAGTATCTTGACCACGAATAAACCGTTAAAGTTTCTCGACCGGTTGTGCAGCGAGATCGAGAAACATATCTCCGAAAATTATTCTAAAGCGCGCTTTGGCGGCATCGGAGTGAGTGTTCCCGGCCTCATCGACCGCGAGAGCGGTTCGATCGAGATCTCTCCGAACCTTGAATGGAAGGATGTTCCACTGCGCGACATTCTTTCAAAACGGCTCGGCCTGCCGGTCTTTGTCGAGAACGACGCGAATGCCGCCGCGTTCTCTGAATTTTGGTATGGGCCAATAAACGAGGCAAAGGTCAAGAATTTGCTCTTTGTTCTCGTGGTCGAAGGCTTGGGTACGGGTTTGATCATCAACGGCGAACTGCACGTGGGTTCGCGCCACGGCCTTGGAGGTTTTGGCCACATGAGCATCGACCCAAATGGTGAACTGTGCTCCTGCGGCCGCAGGGGCTGCTGGGAGACATTCGCCTCCGAACGGGCAACCGTCGAGAGGTATCACCGAGTCACGGCCAAGCCTGGAGAGCCTTTGGTGACCGTTAAAGAGCTAATAAATCTCGCAAATGACGGCGACAAGATGGCGCTTGAGTCATTGAAGATAACTGCTGAATATCTCGGTGAAGGTATTAGCAACTTGGTCCATGGCATCTTCCCGGAAACCGTCGTGATAGGCGGTAATGTTACGGCCGCGTGGCCGCTAATTGAATCGATCATTCTCGAAAAAGTTAAAAGTCGATACATCGTCTCCCCGGACCAGGTCACGATACGTCCGGCAAGCGTTGAGCGCCCCAGTCTCTATGGGGCGATTCCGATCGCTCTTCAGAATTGTGTCAGTTCCGGCCTGCTCTCGTAACTTCAAAGTTTTATTTTCAAAATGATCTTTGCCTATTGACAGTTTATTGGAAGTAGTGTATCACTAACTTAGTCAACGCCGAAGAGAAAGATATTTCGTACTCGCTATGAATCAATAGATCATTTCAGACGGGTTTATAGATCAGCAGCACCATTTGAATGTGCTTGGCTGTTCTACCATCTTTCTCACCAGAGCGGAATAAGTATCGCCAGAAATTCGCAGGAGCCCGGTAAATGACCCTCTCCGCAATAGATCAAGTCATCGTCGTGTTGTATTTAGCGGCGATCATGAGTATAGGCATCGCGATGAAGCGTCGAGCTTCAAAAGGAATGTCGTCCTATTTCCTTGGCGGCAGGCAGTTGCCTTGGTGGGCGCTCGCGATGTCGGGGTCGTCGTCCTATTTTGATATCACCGGGACGATGTGGATCGTCTCGACCTTTATCGTACTCGGCTTAAAAGGAATGTGGGTTCACTGGCTGTGGGGCTTTCCGATCACAGCCTTTTATTTGGCCTATATGGGCAAATGGATACGCCGTTCTGATGTGATGACCGGAGCCGAATGGATGATGACGCGCTTCGGCACCGGACGGGCCGGAGACATCGCCCGGCTGTCATACACTCTTTTTGCAGTTCTGACCATCACGGCCCTGCTCGGCTATGGAGCCATCGGGATGGGCAAATTCGGGGCGATCTTCTTACCATTCTCGCCGACGGTATGTGCGATCTTGATCCTTGGCGTTACGGGCATTTACGTCGTTGCCGGCGGATTCCACGGCATCGTAAGGGTCGAGATCGCACAAACTATAGTCCTGAGCGCCGGGGCGATCGCTTTTGCGATCGTTGGCTATTTGCATTTCGACGCCGCAAAATTCGCAGCCTTGGTGCCCGCTTCGTGGATGGAGATCTTCCCATCTTCGGCCACTCCAACGGACCTCAGTGGCGTGATCTCCGGCGGAACAGACTATTCATTGTTCGGCGCTTTGATGGCCGTTTGGGTGCTGAAGGGTTTCTTGCTGTGCCTTAGCGGCCCTGAACAGCTTTATGATTTTCAACGCTTCCTGGCTGCAAAGGATGAGCGTGACGCCTCGAAACTCGGGGCCCTTTGGGGATTGATACACACAGTTCGTTGGCCGTTCGCGATGGCGATCGCGATCATGGCCATCATGGGAATCGGGAATGCCGCGTTGGATCAGCAGCTGCGTGCGGACCCGGAAACTGCTCTTCCGTTGATCATCGGTACGATGTTGCCGGTTGGCCTCGTCGGCTTTATGCTGGCGGCGCTTTTGTCAGGGTTTTTGGCAACATTTAGTTCGACGGTCAACGGGGGAGCGGCTTATCTAGTTAAGGATGTTTATCAGCGGTACATAAATCCAAAGGCTGATGCCAAGAGACTTGTTCACGTAAGCTACTTCTCGTCGGCTCTCCTGATCATCGTCGGACTGATAATTTCGGTATTTGGCACCTCGATCAACTCGGCATTCCTTTGGATATTCGGCACGCTTGCCGCGGGAATATTGCCTCCGAATGTCCTTCGTTGGTATTGGTGGCGCCTTAACGGGTGGGGCTATGCTGCCGGCGTCTTTGGAGGAATGGTCCTCTCGCTCGGTCAGGTCGTTCTCGACACCACCTATTTGAACGAACCATTGCCGCTGTATATCGGCTTTCCGGTGATCGCGTTGGCGTCATTTATATTGACGATCGCGGTTTCGCTCGCAACGGAGCCGACGAGCATCGATACTCTTAAGATCTTTTATCGAAAGGTTCAACCAGCCGGATTTTGGAATCCGCCACGCACCGCCGTTCTTTCCGAGGAGCCAGACTTCAAGAAGCAATCTCCGTTCGCACGCGACGTTATTAATACTCTGATCGCTCTGGTCGGCATTACCGCTCTGTACGTTTCTACGCTCTATTTGATACTGCACCGTTTATCTGTCGCTTTCGGACTAATTGCGGCAGCCGTCCTGTCGGTCATTATTTTGTATTTCACCTGGTATAAACATCTGCCGCCTGCGCGGACGCCGGAAGATTATGACGAAGAACTTCAAACGCACGGATCTGCCGAACAAGGAGAGGCCGCATGAGATTTGACGGGAAGACGATCGTCGTAACGGGTGGAGCACTCGGTATCGGGGAAGCCGCATCTAGGTTGCTTGCGGAACGCGGCAGCCAAGTCTCTATCGTTGATTGGGACGACGAAGCAGGGAACGCGACTTGCGCAGCGATCGAAAAGGGCGGCGGCAGGGCGATCTTTACTAAAGCGGATGTCTCTGATAGGACAGCGGTCGAAAATGCGATCGCTAGTACGATCGAGACTTTTGGCGGGATCGACGGCTTGATAGTCAGCGCCGGCATCCAGCGATATGGAACCGCATTGACCACTTCTGACGACCAATGGGACGAGGTCCTGGGCGTGAATCTGAAGGGAGCGTGGAACGCTGCACGAGCGGTCATCCCGCATCTGCAAAGGGCCGGGAAAGGCAGTATCGTCAATGTTTCTTCAGTCCAGGCCCTTGCAAGTCAGCAGAACGTGCTTGCATATACGGTCAGCAAACACGCGCTGCTTGGGCTTACGCGGTCTATCGCGATGGATTTCGCAAAGGAAAACATTAGGGCAAATGCTGTTTGTCCGGGGACTGTGGATACGCCAATGCTGCGTTGGGCCGCATCGCTAGATCCGGATCCACAGTCGGTTTATGACGCATGCAGCCAAATGCACCCACTCGGTCGAATAGCAAGTCCGAAGGAGATAGCCGAAGTTGCATTATTTCTGGCACACGAAAGTTCGTCTTTTGTAACCGGCTCTGTCTGGACGGCGGACGGCGGATTGTTGACACAGATCGGCGGCGTTCCGCAAACAAATTGAGAAAAATGAGGCGACAACCTTATGAGTGATTCATCTTCAGCAGAACAAACGAAAGCCCATCCGGAGATAACGCAGTACCTGCCGCCTCCGGGGCTTGATGCCGCACTGGCGGCCGTTCCATTGGTCCGTGCCGATAAGTATCCGGCAAAGATCGGCTATCTCACGAACTATAGCTTTCACATTTGGTATCAGATCGTGATCGAGATCTTAAAGAGGCGAGGTGGACAGTATCGATCGGAGATCGTCATTAAAGACGCGGAATTGAGTGTCGAACGGCAGATCGAGCAAGCAAGGGAACTCGTCGAGGAGGTCGATGTGATCATCCTTACACCGGCAGCGACCGAAGGCCTCGAAGAGATCTTAAAGATCGCCGAAGCGGCTGACACTCCGGTCGTCGTCGAAGCAAATCCTGTAGAAGGGATGAGCACGCTCGTTGCTATCTGCGACTACGATGCCGGATACGATATGGGCGTCTGGATAGGACGGAATGTCGTAGCTGCAAATGGCGCGCTGAGGATACTCGACGTTGGGCTTCCCACCTTGCGGCCGTGTTTGCTTCGCAGCGAAGGATTTGCCGACGGAGTTCGCAGCATTCAACCGGACGCGGTCGTTGTGGCATCAATAAACGGAGAAGCTACTCCGTCCATTGCCCGCCGAATCGCCCTTGAAACGCTCAAAGAAACCGGAGACGTCGATGTGATCTTCGCTATGGATGATGAAACCGGACAAGGAGCGTATCAGGGGTACCTAGATGCGGGCTTCGACCCACAGACCGTGACGATCGCAGGGTTTGGCCTTGCGGGAGAGCACGAAAAGGACTGGCTGCTAGAGCGAAAAGCCCTAAAGGTGAGCGCCGCTATGTTCCCTGAATATGTCGGCCTTCGCTGCATTGACGGAGCGGTCAGATTGTTCAACGGTGACGCAGTTCCTGTAAGAGATGTGATCCCGACAATACCAATGACGGTTGAATTGCTTGAGATCTACTACTCAAAAAAGGATGGTGTTTGGACGCCGAACTTGAATGCGATCGGAGCTATTCCGACAAAAGGCGAGTGCACGAAGATTTAAGTTTTTGGAATTTTCTAAAAAAATGACGCGAGGATCCGCGGGAGGCAAGATATGAAGACAGGAATTTTTAATGAGATCGCAAAAGCGGTGACTGCCATCGCCATTACGTTGACGCTCTCGATAGTCGCGTTCGCCCAGTCGAACACCGGAACGATCACCGGCACCGTTCAGGATGCGAATGGAGCTGCGGTTCCAAACGCGAGTGTCAAGGTTACGAACGTCGGCACGAACGAGACCAAGACGGTGGTGACGGACAGCAACGGAGTTTATATCGCACCATCGCTTTCAAATGGGGTTTACAAGGTTAGTGCAACGGCCTCGGGGTTCCAGCCGACGACCGTTACTGACGCAAGACTTGCTGTTGGCGACACTCTAAGGGTCAACATTTCGGTGAAGGTTCAGGGTGTGGAGGCCACGGTCGAAGTTACAGCAGACCAGACACCGACTGATACCGAGACGGCTACTCTTGGCGATACTGTCCTTCAGGCACGCATTCAGGATAACCCTGTAAATGGACGCGACTTCACGCAACTCCTTGCTACCGTTCCCGGATCGGTCCAGACGACCAACCAGTTCCAGACAGCCATCAATGGAATCCCATCAACCTTTGGCGGGTCAAGCGTTCTTGTTGACGGCGTCGATGCGAGCCGCGTGGATGTCAACGGAACCTCGAACGTGCTGGGCAGGATCGAATCGCGCGTTAACCGCGTGAGTATGGACAGCATTCAGGAAGTTCAGGTGCTGGAACAGAACTACTCGGCCCAGTATGGCCAAGCACTCGGCGCCGTGATAAATCCGATCACCAAATCGGGAACGAACGATCTGCACGGGAGCATATTTGAGTATTTTCGTAACGAAGGCTTGGATGCGGGTGATGCCCTTGCAGGAAAGCAGCGATTTCGGCTCAATCAGTTCGGCGGAAATCTGAGCGGCCCGATCGCGAAGGATAAGTGGTTCTTCTTTGCAAACTACGAAGGCGTCCGCCAGACCCGCGGCCAAACATTTAACCAGCTCGTTTATACACAGCTGTTCAGAAACGGCTTGGCACCGGCGCTCAGGCCGCTGGTTGACACAATTCCTTTACCTCAACGGCCGTATATTCAACCATTGACCGGCCTTGTCGATCCTAACCTTGGCGAATATCAAGCTCAGCGGATCGCTAAACTTAGAGAGGACACCGGCTCAGTAAAGATCGATTTTCAGCAGAGTGATAAAAGCAGATTCTCTGCCCGTTACAACATCAATGATTCCAACACCACTACACCGTATGGTGTTGGCCTCGGCCAAGTCGCACCGGGCAAACTGCGGGTGCAGCTCTTTAAGTTCGCCCACAATTACGCATTTAACGCGAGTACGACGAATGAATTTGGTTTCGGGATCAATCATAACTTTACGGATGTTGGAGCCGGTGACGAACAGTTTCCGCGAATCGATCTTTCATTCGTAGATTTTAGGATCGCGACGCCCGGCCCGGCGCAGTTCAGTCAGCGAAGAACCGGTGTTGTGTATCAATTTCTCGATACGATGACGATGATCCGGGGCGATCACACGCTTAAATTCGGGACAGACATCCGACTTAATCGACGGGCGGCCCTCTCGAGGGAGCAGTACACGCTCACATTCTTTGGCCTCGCGGGCGGCCCGGGATCAACGAGTTTCCAAGCTAACGAGCCTTTTGTGATCTCGCGTGGTGGAAATCCTGATCTTGACTACGCTAATGAGAATTTTGCCTTCTTCATCAATGACAACTGGCGCGCACATCCGCGGCTTTCGCTCAATCTCGGGCTTCGGTACGACGTGAGCACCGTGAGCCGTGAAAAGAATGGACTGCTTCAGAATTTTGACCTTACGACGATGAATTACACGCCGCAGGGCCAAAAGATCCACAATGTGGACAAGAACAACTTCGGTCCGCGAGTTGGTTTTGCATTTGATGTCTTCGGCAACACGAAAACGGTCATTCGAGTCGGGTATGGAATTTTCTATAACAGAGAGTTGCCCGCGAGCTACGGCTCGCCCGCAGCGAACTCTTTCCCACAGACGCAAACGAACCTTTTCGACTGGCTTTTCTGTGCCACGCCGCCGCCGACGTTCTCGTATCCGGTTGATCCCAGAGTCTTTGATTGCGGTGTGTCATCGGCTTATGTCATCGAGCGCGATCTGAAGACCGCGATGGCGCAGCATTGGTCACTTGGCATTCAACAGAACATCGGCTTTGGCACCATTCAGGCTGCGTATGTTGGCAATCACGTGACTCACATTCTTACAGATGGTGTGGTATCGCCCAGGAACATCAATAGGGCAGATCCGGTTAGCGGCGTTCGTCCTCTCACGAGTAGATTTGGCGACATTTACGCCGTCGGCGGATATCCGCAGTCGAACTACAATGCGATGCAATTGACGTTTAGGCGCAACCTGACGAATGGCCTTAGATTCAATGCCAACTACACGTGGTCGCACACGATCGACGATGTTGTCGGGTTCTTTAAGGACTATCAGGACGAGAACAACGCACAGGCAGAACGAGCCAGCTCGGATCAGGATGTACGCCATAACTTCACACTTGATGCAGGCTACGACCTCAAGTTCCGAAAATGGTTCGGAAATGGTCCAAAATGGTTGATCGACGGATGGCAGATCAATTCGATCGTCCAGATCCGCAGCGGACTACCTGTCACGATCACGAGAACAGGCGGGATCTTTTCCGGGTTTTCCTTCCGGCCGAATATCGTCCCGGGAGTTGATCAATATTGTCAGCCATACAGCGTACCGAACTGCCAATTCAATCCTGCCGCGTTCTCGGATCCAGGTCCGGGCGTATTCGGTAACGCAGGTCGAAATATCCTCCGCGGACCAGGTTTCGCACAGGTTGATGCATCGCTATTTAAGAACACTCAGCTTACGGAACGGATGTCGCTGAATTTGAGGATCGAGGTCTTCAACCTCTTCAATAGAGCGAACTATGCGGATCCTTCGGGCGGTATCTCCTGCGGCGGTTCGGTCGGTGCTTGTTCGGCCTTCGGACGCAGTACATCGACAGTCGGAAACCAGCTTGGCGGTTTGCTCGGATTTGGCGGCCCGAGACAAGTCCAGCTCTCCGCCCGGTTGAATTTCTGATCTTTTGAAGCCGGTCCTACCGTCCGTATTTGGCGGTTCGGAGGGAAGGGTCGGCTCACGGGTGTCCCGCACCATAGAGGCTGCACAAACTCTTGCGTGCGGGACAGCTTTCCCAACTTGGTTTCGAAGGACATAAAGCAGCTCGAGGTGATGAATAAAAGATTTGCCGTTCCGATCCTAGCCATTCTCGCTCTCCTCCCACTATTTGGGCTCGGTCAGGATAAGGTGCCTGACAGCTCGATAAAGACGATCTACATTACACCCACATCCCATTACGACTTTGGCTTTGTCGAGCCGCCGGATGCGGTTCGCGAACGGGCTGCGAGACATATCGACGAGGTTATTCGCGTCGCCGAATCGGACCCAAACTTTCGATGGACCATTGAGAGTGTTTGGCAAGTAAATGAGTGGCTTAAAAGAGCGGTAAAACCGACGTCCGTTCTCCCAAATGACCGAAAAAAGATCGCTCGCCTGATGAACTTGATAAGGTCCGGCCGCGTAGCATTGTCGATGTCGTGGGGCAGTATGCATACGGATTTTATGGGCGCTGAAGAGTTGAATCGCCTTTTCCTTGACTATGCAAAGCTTCGCCTCACATACGGAATAAGCTCAGAGTTCGCTCTTATGGATGATGTTCCCGGACATCCCTCAACTATACCGAGCGTCTTGGCTGGCAGCGGCGGTAAATATCTGGTCATCGGTGCAAACACATTTATCAACAACGCAACATCTCTTGCACCAGGAAACGTACCGTTCTATTGGCAATCACCGGATGGAAGCAAGGTTCTAACTTGGATAACGCAAAGTCCGCGAGGCGGCTATACGGAGGCCTTGACAGACTATTTTCTTGACCCGTATTCACTCGACCCATACACCGATCGTACGCCTTTCGAAATGTTCGAGCCGAACCTTGCCGAAAAGCAAAACCCGCTACAGAGAATGGAATTCGGTGTAAAGGCCCTTCTAGATCGCTACAACAAGGCGGGCTACAAATACGACGCCGTGATGACGATCTATGCACACGATTTCATCGAGCCCGACTATGTTAAGAATCTGGAGCGAGCCGTCAACCTTTGGAATTCAAAGCATAAGGGCGTGCGGCTCAAGATCGCGACGCCTCCTGAATTCTTAGACCATATTGAAAGCAAGTACGGCCCGCAGATACCGACATTTCGTGGCGAATGGTCGGGGTTGTGGAGCGAGGCAAAAACGCAATCGCCAAGGATATCGGCCATTGCTCGTTACGATCACGATCACGTTCCTGTCGCCGAAACACTCTGGAGTGCGGTCGCTATGACCCGCCGGATCCCGTTTCCCGCCGGCAATTTGACCGAGCTTTACGACCTGATGTTCACATATGATGAGCATAGCGGCGCCGGAAATACGGGTTGGCCCCAACTCAACAAGGCCGAGGCACTAAGCGAACAAAATCGTCAATACGTAGATATGGCGATAGCCGGAAAAGCTTCGGTCGATAGACTGCTGAACACAGGTATCAAGACTCTCGTTCAATCGTCGAGATACGACGATCCTCAGACAGTTCCTGCCGATCGTTGGTTCTCGGTCGTTTATAACGGATTGTCCTGGACTCGGGATGATGTCGTCCGTCTCAGGCCGCCCCGGAAGGACACTAAGATCGTAAGGGTCCGCGACGTGGTATCCAAAGCGGACATTGCCTTCGACATTGACGAGAAAGGCAATGCCGTCTTTATTGCAAAGCAAATACCGGCGTTCGGCTATAAGACATTCGCGATCGAAATCGAACCCGGAACGGCAACCTCAACCTTGCGAACGGTCTCGTCAAATGAGATCAAGAACGATCGCTTCAGCGTTCGGGTCAACAAGAAAGGATCGATCGAGAGCATCTTTGATAAGTTGGCCGGACGTGATCTTGTCAATCCGAACGGCGAAATGCCGTTCAATGAACTGCTTCGAGTCGAAGGCAGCGATGCATCAACCGTTGTTTATCCAGAAGAGCCGAATGTCTTAGTGAGAGCCGGTGACGTGATGTCTGAGATCGTGATCCGGCGTCCACGTTCGGTTTTTCCTAGCACAAGATTGACGATCTACAAGGGAATCGGCGAAGTTCAGATCCGAAATGAGCTCGATCCAACGGAAATGCCATTTGTGGGCGGAAACGGCAACTGGAGCGATTCTTACTATTTCGCCTTTCCAATGAACGTTGCAAAAGACGGCCTCAAAGTGATCCGTGGCGGACAAAAGTGGCTGGACACACTTCCTGACGACTACCTGCTGGGTGCCCGACGGGATTCGGTCACGACACAACATATTATTGGACTTACGAACGGCTCGACTACGGCCTATATAGCCCATCGCCAAGCCTTTTACTGGGTGTTCGCCGGCTACGTAAGCACAAAAGTGCGGGCGATGAATGCACCCAAAGAGTTTCCCGCTCTTTATACCGGTAAATGGCCGCTACCTGAGGCTACGCTCTATTCTCGTGCGATCCGCCACGGTTCGCAGGCCGATACTAACGACCTTGGCGTCGTAAATATGCCGACAGTTGAGCCGGGAATGTCCGGCCGATATGTTTATGAATATGCGGTCGCGGGTGGAAGTACGCGTGATGATGTCGTCGCGAAACGCCTCGGCCAGGCTCTTAATCTTCCGTTGATCGCAGAATACGTACAGGTGCCGCCTTCAAGTTCTAAGGAAGGCTATTTTGCCATCGATCAGCCAAATGTGGAGATAGTCACCGTTAAACCGGCCGCATACAATTCAGCCCGCGGCGACGTAAGTGCATCGCCTCTTGATCCGCCGATCAACAAGACTTTCGTCATTCGCGTGCAGGAGTTTGCTGGAAAGAAGACATCTGCGACGATTACGCTTCCGGCGAAGATCCGATCCGCCACAATGGTCGATCTTACTGAGAGCAAAGTTCTAGGTGACATCGCGCAGATATCGCCGTTGACCATCAACCTGCAGCCATACCAGACCGCAACGATCCGCGTAGTTGTGCAGTAGCAAGGATTTATAGTTTATGAGCAGACTCGAACGAAGAGATTTTCTAAAAGCCGCAACCGCCAGCCTTGCCGTGCCGGCGTTGTTAAAAAGTTCTGCCGTTGGTGAGACACACGGATCTTTTCCAGTTCCCGCCAGCGCGCCGCTTCCGGACATTCCGACGTCAGATTCGCTCCAGAGCGTCGTGATGACGCACAAGTTTGGCGATCATTTCAATCCTCCGGGCCTCACAAATCAGTGGGGCTGTGCTCAAGCTGCGATGGATGTCGCCGCGGTCCGCAGTATCGCATTTCCCCCTTTTGCTCAAGGTGAAATGAATGTTGCACCTTTGGGCGCAGGCGGTGAATTATTGACGGGTGTTCTTTACGTCGATGGGGAATACTTCGCCGCAACGAAGACATCGATCGAGTTCGTTTGGCGGCCCGATCGGATCGAAAGACGCTCAGAATACAAAGGGCTTGAGCTCTCGAGCACCACGATCGTCCCATTTAAATCAATGACGACCGCGGTAAAGCTGACCATCAAGAACATCGCGACCCGGCGTCGAAAGACTGAGATCAAACTGGCGGTCAACGGCGGGGCAACAAAGAGCGTAAAGCCGTGGAACGCTGCATATTCCCCGGGCGAATATGACAACGACCGCGTTATCGACGCGTCACGCAATGCGATCCTTTGCAAGTCAAAACGGACCGAAGCCTTCGTGCTGCAAGGCTCTTCTCCCAAACCGACGCAGTTGCTGCCGTCGTGGCTGATCTATGAGTTCGACCTTGCGCCCGGAGAAGCCAGATCGATCATATTCGTGAACTCGATGGGAGCAGACGCTGATGAAGCACGCCGCGGCTATGATGCCGTCGTAAACAGTTTCGATGCGGCCGCGAGAGCAACTACCGACGAATGGGACGCACAACTTGCCGCGGCATTCACGCCCGGCAATAAGATCTTTTCCGGGCATCTTCCGACCCTTATAACAAAAGACGAGGACGTTAAGCGGCTTTATCATTCGGCCGTGATGAGTGCGTTGTTCTTTCGAAGGACTACACCTCACTCGGTTTACGGCACCACATACGTCACGCTCGCTCCGCGATATTGGGAAACAACGACATTTCTCTGGGATATCTCCTTGAGCGCGATGCTGCTCGCGATGCTTGATCCAGCAGTGCTTCGGCGAATGATCGAAACGTGGATGACGCTCGACGTCTATAAGCACTTTGGGACCGAATTTCTCACGGGTGCGGGCGTCGGGCCATGGTATTCGGTCAACGATTACGCAATGTCCCGAATGGCGAAGGAATATCTTCGGTGGACGGGCGACAAGCAATGGCTTGAGAAGGAAGTTGGAGGCATAAAGGTCTTTGACCGCCTGATCCAATATGCCGAGCATTGGCGTGCACTCGATACCAACGGCCACGGGCTCGCAGACTACGGCGGCGTCACCAATTTGCTCGAAGCTGTTTCGAGCTACGTGCATGAGGTCGCCGGACTGAATGCAGCAAATGTCTATAACCTTCAGTTCGCGGCCGAACTCCTTGACCACAAAGGCCAGACGGATAAAGCGGCAAGCTTCCGCAAAGAGGCCGACGAGCTTGCACGCCGTGTGAATCACCTTTACGTCGATGGAAAGGGCATCTGGAAGTGCCGCTTACCTGACGGATCCTACAACGAAGTTCACCATTGCTATGATTTTGGTGTCACGCTGATGACGATCGGTGACACAATGCCGGCAAAGCAGAAAAAAGAGATGGTCGCGTTCTTCCAACGCGAACTTCAGACGCCGACGTGGATGCGGGCGCTTTCGACCCGCGATCTTGACGTAACGTTCAGTATCCGCCCAGATCATCAATGGACGGGCGCATACTGCGCTTGGCCGGCCCTTGCATTGAGCGGACTTTTTGCGGCGGGCGAAAATAAGGTGGCTCGCGACTGGATGATCGGCCTATCAAAATCCGCACAGCAGGGTCCAATCGCTCAGGCTCATTTTGTTGAGGATTTTGTTAGCCCCGAATCGAACGGCGGTGCGATAAAGGCGCCGTCAGATCCGCCGTTCATCAATGACTGGGCTTGCGTATCTGGGTGCAATTATCTTGAACCTATCGTCGATTCTATCTTCGGCGTGAACGCAGGCCTCTTTGGAGAGATCGCCGCGAAGCCGAATTTCACAGGCTTCGATCAGAGTGCTGAACTCCGAAATATCAACTATCAGGGTAAGAAATACTTTGCAACCAAGGACGGAGTAAGACCGGCCTAGCTATTTGGTGCAATGCGAGGACTGAAAATGAAACAGAGATCTATCAGCACTCAAGCCGTAACGATCATATATTTACTTGCGGTCATATTTATCGGCTCTCTCTCTTTACGAGCGCAGGAGACAACGCCTGTTTTGCTGCAGATCGCAGATCGCTATTGGATGCAGCCTGACGTCGTTTACGGGACCGCGAATAACACGCAGTTGAAGCTTGATATATGGTATCCACGAGACAGCACTACCCCGACGCCAACGGTAGTGTTTATCCATGGAGGCGGCTGGATCTTTGGTGCAAAAGAAGGTGCTGTGTATCAATTGCTTCCATACCTTGAACGCGGATGGCGGGCCGTCAACGTGGAATATCGGATGGCAGGGAATTCACTTGCACCGGGCGCTGTCGAAGACGTTCGCTGCGCGGTTCGTTGGGTCTTTAGAAATGCAAAGCAGTGGAATTTTGATACCTCGAAGATCGTCCTGACGGGACAATCTGCCGGTGGACATCTCTCTCTGATAGCCGGAATGTTGCCGAAAGGTTCTCCGCTTGATGATCGGTGTTATGGTGATGAAGATTTAAAAGTTGCGGCGATCGTTAATTGGTATGGCATCACCGATGTTAACGACCTTTTGCAGGGACCGGATCTCAAGAACTATGCAAAAATGTGGATGGGAAGCCAGGCAAATTCTGCTGTCATAGCACGTCAGGCTTCGCCGCTCACGTATGTTCGCTCCGACCTCCCACCGATCATCACGATTCACGGCGACAAAGACAGTGTAGTGCCGTATAGCCACGCGACTCGCCTGAAAGCAGCTTTGGACGAAGTTCACGCAACGAACAAGCTTGTGACGATCAAAGGCGGTGACCACGGGATGTTCACGCAGGATCAATATAAGATGGCCTATTCGGAGATCTGGAGTTTTTTAAGGGAGAATAAGGTCATTAACTAATTCGTTCGAAGATGAAGATAACTGATATCAAAGCCACTACCGTTACGGTTCCTCTTGAAGCTCCGCTTCGGCATGCGGCCGGCTGTCATTGGGGCAGATTTGTGAGAACCATCGTCGAGGTCGAAACGGACGAAGGCATTACGGGCCTTGGTGAAATGGGCGGCGGCGGCGAATCGGCCGAGGCGGCATTTCGAGCGATGAAAGGCTATCTTGTCGGTCACGATCCTGCGCGGCTCGAAGAGATGCGCTTTAAGATCGCGAATCCGACCGCCTCGCTCTACAACAATCGCACACAGATCCTCGCGGCTCTCGAATTCGCGTGTCTCGACATCCTCGGAAAGAAGTGGAACGTCCCCGTTCATGAGATCCTCGGCGGAAGATTGCAGTCGGAGGTGCCGTTCGCGTCTTACTTGTTCTTTCGATACGCACACCCAAGAACGGGTGAAGGTGAGGTTCGAACGGTCGATCAGTTGGTTCAACATGCGAGGGAATTGAAGGAGAAATATGGCTTCACCTCTCACAAGCTAAAAGGCGGTGTGTTTCATCCGGAATATGAGCTGCGCTGTTATCAAGCGCTCGCAGAAGAACTTGGTTCTGATACACAGAGCGGCGACAGCTTTCGATTTGACCCGAATGCAAGCTGGTCAACGGAACAGGCAATCTGGTTCGGCCAACAGATCGAAAATATTCGGAACGATTATTTTGAAGACCCGGTCTTTGGCCTCCACGCAATGCGGCGAACGCGCGAAAAGGTCAGAATGCCGCTTGCGACGAACACCGTAGTTGTTAATTTCGAGCAATTAGCGGCCAACGTTCTCGATACCGCAGTCGATGTGATACTGCTGGACACGACATTCTGGGGCGGCATTCGTCCATGTGTAAAAGCCGCAGGAGTGTGCGAGACGTTCCAGCTTGGAGTTGCAGTTCATTCTTCGGGCGAGCTGGGAATTCAGCTTGCGACTATGCTTCATCTCGGGGCGGTGATCCCAAATCTTACTTTTGCTGCGGATGCTCACTATCATCACCTAGAAGACGACATTATAGTTGGCGGCAAATTCGAGTATCACGAGGGACGCATCTCAGTGCCGACCGGGCCCGGCCTCGGTGTCGAGTTGGATCGCGATAAGTTACATGAATACGGCGAGCTATATAAACGGCTCGGCGGATACGCGTATGACAAGGATCCGCTTCGCCCGGACTGGTCACCGGTCGTTCCAAACACTCGCTGGGCTGACCCGAATGATGATCGCCAGCCAAAGATCGCGTATTAGCTGTATGGGACGACTCCTTCACATCGGTGCGTTGTTTGTGATCGCTGCTTTATCTGCGACCGCTGCCTTACCGCAATGCGACATTTCAGTTGGCAAGGGATCACCTGCAACGGAATGGAACGAGATATTCTCGCGTAACGGCCCAGGTTGGACGGGCGGAGACACGACCGTTTCCATCGAACTGCCGAATGGCGATTCGGCATTCTTTTTTTCCGATTCATTTATCGGCGAGGATCCCCAGCTGCCGGGGGACGGCTCGGTCTATTTGAACAAGAACGGACTTCGGTTGCGAGAGCCAAATTGCCTGCCTCCGATATGCGGTCCCAAGCCGGAAGTGATTCATTATGTTTACAACAGCATAGTTGTCCGCTCGAAGGACGGAAAGACAGTTCGCACGTTGACCGGGCCTAAAGACAAGAACGGATACTCGACATCATATTTCAAACCCCAAGGCGACGATCCAAATCATATGTACTGGCTCGGCGACCCGATCATCGTTGAGGTCGGCGGGAAAAAGAAGATATGGATGTTCCTGAACGAATGGGATGTTGCACGGCCGTTCGATAAATCGTTCTGGATAAAATACCGCTCCCAGGCGATCGCTCAAATGGACGCCGACACCCTCGCGATCGAAAAGATCGTCGATCTTAGGAATAAATCCGATGAGTCGATTTGGGGGATATCCCTTTGGCTCAACGAAAAGAAGGAGCTCTACATCTATGGAATGCGCAACGAAGGCAGGATCGAAGGTGTAAAGAGATCAACGCTCGAACTTGCAAATAGGTATAAGAAGCTCTATATCGCAAGGGTCGATGCGTCAAAAGGCCTTGATTTTGCGGCTGATCTGAGGAACTGGACGGCCTGGAATGGCAAGTCGTTCTCAAAACGTCTAAACGATCGCCGATCGATCATTCCCGCAAACGACAGCATAAGCGACGAGCTTAGCATTCGCCGTTTGACCATAAATGGAAAGCCGACGTTTGTAATGGTAACGTTCGATACTTCTGTCGGCTATTCAGACTGGAAAGATCTATACCTTTATTCCGCCTGCGAACCACAAGGCCCGTTTATGACCAAGCATTTCGTGTATCGAACGCCAACAGCAGGCCAAAAGAAGTTGCCCGGAATGACCGCAGCGGAATCGCTGCAAACCGGAATGAGCGTATATAACCCGCATATGCATCCGCAGTTTACCAAAGATGGTCGTTTGCTGATCTCATATAACAGCAATCTTCCTTTTGGGGCAAAGCCGGGAGATTCGATATTTGCCGATTTTTATCGTCCACGATTCGTGTGGGTGCCGATCGCCGGCCTGGCAACCAATTGAACATACTTTGAAATGAAACTTGTCGTATTTCGGAAAAGAACTTCGCAGCCCAACGCCGGCCTTGGATACCGTGTCGGAGCCTTGCTCGACAATAACCAGATAGCAGACCTGACACCCGAATTTCTAGCAAATGGACTCTCCGCTGCGGATATTCTAAAGTGCTTTGACCTTTCTCTCGACTTTCTAACACCCGCAACGAACGCGATCAATAGCGGCACAGCTCAGATCTTCGAACGAAACGAGATCGAACTCTATGCTCCTGTCCCGCGGCCGGGAAAGATAGTCTGCATCGGACTTAACTACCGCGATCATGCCGAGGAAAGCGGGATGACGATCCCGACTTCACCCATCGTTTTCTCGAAATTCCCCACTGCCGTCATTGGGCCTGACTCCGCTATCGAACTCCCCTTAGAGAGCGCAGAAGTCGATTATGAAGCTGAGCTTGCGGTGATAATTGGCCGAAAGGCACGACAGGTTTCGGCCGGAGATGCAATGAATTTTGTATTCGGGTATACGAATTTCAATGACGTGTCCGCCCGCGACCTTCAGTTTGCGGACGGTCAGTGGCAGCGGGGAAAATCCTGTGACACCTTTGCTCCAATGGGGGAGTATGTTGCCACAAAAGACGAAATTCCGGATCCGCATCGCCTGCAGATCAGCTTTAGATTGAACGGCGAGACGCTGCAGGACTCTACAACCGCCCAAATGATCTTCCGCATACCCGACTTGATAGAGTTCATTTCAAGAACGATAACCTTGGAACCGGGAGATGTGATCGCTACGGGCACACCGCCGGGCGTCGGTTTCGCGCGCGATCCAAAGATTTTTCTACGGGCGGGCGATGTTGCCGAGGTTGAGATCGAAGGCTTGGGCGTCTTAAAGAATTCGGTTGTTGGAAGGTAAAGAGTGATGTTTGATCTAAGCGGTAAAACTGCGTTGGTGACCGGAGCCGCATCGGGAATCGGCGAGGCCATCGCTCACGTTCTTGCAGATGCAGGTGCATCAGTCGTCTTGGCAGATATTGATGAGATCGCAGGTAGAGAAGCGGCCGATCGGATCATCCAGTCGGGTGATAGTGCACAATTTATGCAGCTCGACGTAAGCGACGACGATAATTGCCGGGCCGTTGCCGCTCAGGTCATCGAAGAATGCGACATTCTCGACATACTCGTTAATAATGCGGGGATCGGCCACGTCGGAACGATACTACAGACTGAATCGCAAGACCTAGACCGCCTATTCTCCGTCAATGTCCGCGGTATGTTCAGCCTAACCAAGGCTTTCCTTCCGGCGATGATCGAGCGTAAGAGCGGCGTCGTGATCAACATGGCGTCGATCGGAGGCGTTGTTGCGATTCCGGATCGTCTTGCATACTGCACAACAAAGTTTGCGGTGGTCGGTTTCTCAAAATGCCTTGCAGTCGACCATGCAAAAGATGGGATCCGCGCAGTTGCGGTTTGCCCGGGACGTGTAGAGACGCCGTTCGTAAAGAAACGCCTTGCGGAATATCCAGACCCGGCAAAGGCGTATGAAGAAATGGCAGCCACCCAAGCCATTGGCCGAATGGCTGCCCCTGAAGAGATCGCCGCCGCTGTCTTATATCTAGCTTCCGATGAAGCCGCCTTCGTTACCGGAACTGCGTTCGAGATCGACGGTGGTTTCAGCGGTATCTGATCAAACTATCCCAGGCTATTTCTTTTTGAATCTCGCCTGAAAGAACCGTAAGTATTTCGGCTCATGCACCATTTCAAGGCCGCGGATCTTTTCGCGTCGCTGGTGGACGCGTTCCACAGATTCGGCGATCACGTCCATATGAGCCTGCGTATAAACACGCCGCGGGATCGTGAGTCTTACAAGCTCAAGCTTCGGGTAATAGTGATCGCCTGTCTTCGCATTTCTACCGGCTGACACGATCCCTCGCTCCATTGCACGTATACCGGCGTCCTCGTAAAGTTCCGCAGCAAGTACCTGAGCGGGGAATTCGGTTTGCTTCAAATGCGGAAGAAACTTCTTTGCGTCCACAAAAATGCCGTGGCCGCCTATCGGCCTAACGATCGGTATACCGCGTTCGGCCAACTCATTGCCAAGGTAGAGCACTTGCCCAATGCGTGCGTCCATATGATCATCCTGGACCGATTCGATGATTCCGATCGCCATTGCTTCCATGTCACGGCCGGCAAGGCCGCCGTACGTATGAAGCCCTTCATAGACCACGACGAGATTGCTCGCTTCTTCAAATTTCTCCCTGTCGTTAAGGGCAAGGAAGCCGCCGATATTTACCAACGCATCTTTCTTTCCGCTAAACGTGGCCCCATCCGTGTAGCTGCAGATCTCCTTAACGAGGCTTGCCACGCTGCGACGTGAATATCCCTTTTCACGCTGCTGGATGAACCACGCATTCTCCGCGATGCGGGTCATATCGAGCATTACCTTGATCCCATGCTTTGCTGTAAAAGCCCGCAAGGCCTTCAGGTTGGACATACTGACCGGCTGTCCGCCGGCCATATTCACCGTCGTCGCGACACAAACATATGGGATCTTTTCGGCCCCGTGTTTCTTGACGAGGGACGCGAGCTTATCGATATCGATGTCGCCCTTGAACGGGTGCAGACTTTCAGGATCGTGAGCCTCATCAATGATCACATCGACAAATCGGCCGCCGGCAAGTTCCTGATGAAGCCGAGTGGTCGTAAAGTACATGTTTCCCGGGATCACATCACCCTTCTTGATCATCACCTGGGAGAGGAGATTCTCTGCGCCGCGGCCCTGATGCGTAGGAATTATGTACTTGAATCCATAGTATTTCTTCGCGACCGCATCAAGATGATAAAAATTCTTGCTGCCGGCATACGCTTCGTCTCCTTGCATCAGCCCCGACCACTGAGCATCGCTCATCGCCGACGTGCCGCTATCGGTCAGAAGATCAATATAGACATCTTCTGATCTAAGAAGAAACGTGTTGTACCCAGCGTTCTTTATCGCCTTTGCTCGTTGCGCAGAGGTCGTCATTTTTAGGAGCTCGACCATCTTGATCTTGAATGGTTCCGCCCACGATCGTGTATGTTCTTTCGCCATCGGTGAATTTTTCGCCTGCAAGCCCGGCAGGCACTCGGGTAAATAGTAAAAATACGTTCGGCAGAGTTAAAATAGATCTGTGACGCATGTCACAGCATTGCCGAAATTCATTCAACAAAAAGGAATAATCTAATGCCAAAGACGATCATTGAACCCTTTAAGATCAAGTCCGTCGAGCCGATCTTTATGTCCACACCCGAGGAACGTGAAAGATACATCAAAGAGGCTCACTACAACCCGTTCCTTCTACATTCGCGCCATGTGATCATCGACCTTTTGACCGACAGCGGAACCTCGGCGATGAGCAGTGAGCAGTGGGCCGGCATCATGCGTGGCGACGAATCCTACGCCGGTGCCTCGAGTTGGGAGATATTTTATGATGAGGTCCGAGACCTCACAGGATTTGAATACGTACTCCCGACCCATCAGGGCCGTGCCGCCGAACGAATCCTTTATGGCCAGCTTGGGGGACAAGGAAAGGTATTCCTCAGCAACACACATTTCGATACCACGCGTGCGAACATCGAATTCGGCGGAGCTGCCGCAATTGATATTCCAACGCATCTCGCGGCGGATCACGATTCCGACTATCACTTCAAAGGTGATATAGACCTCAGACGCCTGGAGGAGGAGATCGCGAAACATGGTGCCGAGAATATAGCGGCGGTCGTGCTTACGGTAACCAACAATAGTGGAGGCGGCCAGCCGGTAAGCATGGAGAATGCGAGACTTACGGCCGACATCTGCCGACGCAACAACATCCTATTCATCCTTGACTGTTGCCGTATAGCCGAGAATGCCTGGTTTATTCGCGAATACGAAAAGGGGTTTGAAGGAAGATCCTACCGCGAGATCGCTCAGGAGATGTTTCGGCTTGCTGACGGCTGCATCATGAGTGCAAAGAAAGATGCTCTTGTAAATATGGGCGGCTTTCTCGCATTGCGAGATGCAAAAATCGCCGAAGCCTGCACCAATCTGCTCATCATCACTGAAGGCTTCGTGACCTACGGCGGCCTTTCGGGCCGTGATATGGAGGCGATCGCTCAGGGGCTTCGCGAAGTTTTTGATACTGATTATCTCAACTATCGCATCGTAAGCACGCGATATCTTGGCGAGCACATTAGGGCGAAAGGCATTCCGGTCCTTTACCCGATCGGCGGCCATGCGGTGTACGTCGATGCAAGTCTCCTATACCCGCACATTCCTGTGAACCAGTATCCGGGCCAGGTACTGGTCTGCGAACTGTACAAGCGAGGCGGTATTCGCGCCGTCGAGATCGGTTCGGTTATGTTCGGAAAATACGACGAGGCCGGCAACTTGATCCCCGCCGCGTCAGAACTCGTAAGGCTTGCGATCCCTCGCAGGGTCTACACACAAAGCCACATCGATTATGTGATCGAAGTGTTTGACGAGATCAAGGATGCGGCGAACGAAACGAAAGGTCTTCGAATCGTAAAGGAAACTCCGTTTCTACGGCATTTCACAGCCCATTTTGAAGTCGCGGCGACAGCCGCTGCAGCAGCTTAGATAGATTATTTTGTCCGGCGTTCGATATCGACCGAACGCCGGACTATTGTCAAAGATCACATTATTCATCCCAGATCCGCCGACCGTTGCCCGCTCGTCAGCTAGTCCGCCATTGTGCCGGCCTTAAGCGAGTACACGATCTCAAGATGCTCGTGTTCAACGCTCTCTTCGAGGTAGGGATCATTACGCGGGACCATTCCTTTGGCTCCGAGGCTTCTAAAGAACACAAGCAGGAAGAGAGCAATAGACCCTGCCAGCAATGCAATATCGACGTAGCTGATCATAGGGCTTCCGAAAAAGGCGGGAAAGATCATCGTATAGAAATCCAGCCAGTGTCCGACAAGGGCGATCGAGCAGGCCGCGACCATCCATTTCGCATTCATCTTGACCTGTCTTGGAAGAAGCATCACGAACGGGATCACCCAATTCAAGAAGAGGTTTACGATAAAGAACGTAAACCAACCGGTGGTGCCGGTTCGGCGATAATAGTAAATGGTCTCTTCAGGAAGGTTTGCGTAGTAGATCAGGAGATACTGCGATATCCACATATACGCCCAGAAAGTGGCAAACCCCATTACGAGTTGGCCAAGATAGTGCATATGCTTGTCGCCAACGGCAGGAAGGTGTCCTCGCTGCTTGAGCCAGATGACAAGAAGAGTGATCGCAGCGGCACTGCTCGTAAGAGTTCCGGCTATCAAATAAAAGCCAAAGATGGTGCTGTAGAACATCGGCTCGAGCGACATTATCCAATCGAACGAAGCAAGTGAGAATGTGACCCCGAACACCACAATGAAGATCGATGAGTAGATCTTTCTTTTACGTGTATGTTCAACGCTGCCGTCCGCATCCTGCTGAAAAGACGCTTTCCTTATTCCGTAGATCAGGCCGCACCAGATCGCAAGAAATGCCACCATCCTGCCAAAAAAGAATGACGTACTAAGCCATAGATGTTTGAAGCCAAGCTGGAGATCGGCTCCGTGGGTTTCCATCGCGGGATTCGTCCACGGATAAAGGGTGTTCCGCCCGAAAAAGACAAGCAGAAGAAGCAAGCCGCCGATCGGGACATATGCCATCATCGCTTCGGGAACACGTCGAAAAACCGTTGCCCACCCGGCATTCGATACCGACTTGAAGGCAACAAAGAGTACCGCCCCAAGGGCTATGGTCAGTACAAATAGGGAGTTCTGCAGGAAACTGAACCAAAAGCGGTCGCTCGACATTAATCCCGCCACGCCGCCAACGGCTCCCAGCACAAGCAAGCCGATAAGGACGTTTCGCTCCATTCCGTTCGTCAATTCATTCTTTGCCATAGCTTATTTTTTCTGAAGACTGCGAATATAGAGGATCACCTTCCAACGATCGTCCGGAGCGACCTGGGCCGCGTAGGATCCCATATTGTTCCTTCCCATCGTGATTATGTGATACATGGCACCATCCGGCAGAGCCTTTGATGTATCCGTGTGATAAGACGGCGGATTCGGGAACTTTGGTATGATCGGCCCATCACCGGCACCCGTTGCACCATGACAAACGGCGCAATTATTGGTAAAAATGTATTTTCCGCGATCAAGGTTCTCT
The DNA here is from genome assembly GCA_019694355.1 of Pyrinomonadaceae bacterium. Classification (GTDB taxonomy): domain Bacteria; phylum Acidobacteriota; class Blastocatellia; order Pyrinomonadales; family Pyrinomonadaceae; genus OLB17. Next base: position 738,994 of record JAIBCB010000001.1, read on the forward strand.
TGCGTCGGCTGAAAGGGATTTGTCAGCTCTCTCCCGGCCCGGGCCTCTTCGTCAAGGCCGGGACCATAATGGAACGGCATAAACCCTCGTCTGATCGTTCCCGCAACGGGCGGCTGCAGCGTCATACCGTTCGGCAGTACCGGATTAGCCGTTTGAGAAAGATACGCCGGTGAGTATTCCATTTGAGTTGGAAACTCTCGATTCCTTTTTGTTAGGTCACGGCTGAATGCGACCATTCCGCCAATGACAATTACCGGTAACAGAAGAAAGGAAGCTATGGTTATGTTCCTTTTCATACGAATTTGTCACCCTCCATTACCTTGAGAGCTCCGTACTTCTTGAAAAGACGAGCGGCCTTTTCCGTGTCAAAAGATGCATCTGCTTGTTTCAAGACCAAAACGAACTGGTCGTCCGTTACGCCTTCGAATATCTTCTTTTTGCTGAAGATCCAAAGCCTGTTCATCATAAAAAGAACGCCGATCGAAATAAGCCCGGAAAAAAGAACGGTCAATTCGAACATCACAGGCACGAAGAGCGGAAAGGAGTTAAAAGGTTTGCCGCCGACATTCAGCGGCCAGTCGTAGGCGGACGTCCACACCTGGAGCAGGATCGCCGAGATCAATCCTAAGGCACCTGCTGCAAAAGCGATCCAACCAAGACGTGATCGCTCAAGTCCGACGGCTCTATCCATTCCGTGAATAGGATATGGAGAAAAGACATCCTGTATCTCAAAGCCGCGCAGCCGTGCCTCGGCAGCGATCGCCATCAGATCATGTTCATTGTCGAAAAACGCGGCCGTATAACGCACCGTCTTTTCGCTCGGTTCAGTCGCGCGCATAGTGCAAAACTCCTTTTACCTCGTTCATTGAAATAACCGGAAACAGTCTCAAGAAGAGCAGAAAAGCCGTAAAGAACAGGCCGAAACTGCCAACCAATAGCCCTAGATCGGTCAAGGTCGGAATAAAGATGGCCCAGCTCGATGGCAGGTAATCCCTATGCAGGCTCGTGACGATGATCACAAAGCGTTCGAACCACATTCCGACGTTAACTAGAATACATAGTCCCAAGATCAAAGGGATCTTTGTTCGGAAGGCCTTGAACCAGAACAGCTGTGGGAAGATCGCATTGCAGCTGAACATGATCCAGTACGCCCATGCATATGGCCCGCCCATTCGGTTAAGGATCACAAAGATCTCATTCGGGTTACCGCTGTAAAAGCCGATGAAGAGCTCGGTCAGGTACGACAGTCCAACGATCGACCCCGTTAAGAGCGTGATCTTGCACATGTTGTCCAGGTGCTGAATGGTGATGTACCCCTCAAGATGCATCACTTTTCGCACTGGGATGAGCAGCGTCGTCACCATCGCAAAACCCGAGAAGACGGCTCCGGCGACAAAATAGGGTGGAAAGATCGTTGAATGCCAGCCCGGAACGAGAGAAGTGGCGAAGTCGAAGCTAACGATACTGTGAACGGAAAGGACCAGTGGTGTTGCAAGAGCAGCAAGTACGCCATAGACAGTCTCATATCGCGACCATGTTCTATTGGAGCCATTCCATCCGAGGCTTAGGACAGTATAGAGGATCCGACGCCATTTGCTCGTTGCACGATCGCGGGCGGTGGCAAGGTCGGGAACAAGTCCCAGATACCAAAACACGAGGGAGATCGTAAAGTACGTCGATATCGCAAAGAAGTCCCACAGAAGAGGTGATCGAAAATTCACCCAAAGGGAACCGCGCGTGTTCGGATACGGCATTATCCAATAGAAGAGCCATGGCCTTCCCATATGGAGAATAGGGAAGACTCCGGCGCACATAACTGCGATCAGCGTCATGGCCTCGGCCGAGCGATTGATCGAGGTGCGCCATTTTTGTCCAAAAAGATAGAGGATCGCTGAGATGAATGTTCCCGCGTGGCCAATACCGATCCAGAACACGAAGTTCGTGATACCGAAAGCCCAGCCGATCGTCTTGTTCAGTCCCCAGGTGCCGATCCCGAAGGTTACGGTGTTGATCGCCGCAAGGGCCCCGAGAACCAGTAGAAACAAAGAAATGCCGAACAGTATCCACCAGCCCTTTCCGGGAGAACGCTCAACGAGTCCGCAAATATCAGCGGTTACATCACCGCAATGCTTGCTTTCGTCGATCAGCGGTTCTCGCAGCGGAGAATAGACCTGGTGAGCTGTTACGCTGTCGATCTCATTCTGAAGCCGGATCTCTTCCTCTGCGTTATGAAACTCAATGTCTTTAAAGACTGCTGCCATTGCAGGTTATCCCTCCAGATCCTCGCCGTCGTTGTTCACCTTGCCAAGATAGGTAAGGCCGGGGCGAAGATTCAGTTCCTCTAACAAGATGTAATTTCGTTTGGTATGCCGCAGCGTTGAGACCTTGCTCTCGAGATCTTTCAGATCGCCAAAGCTGATCGCGTTCGCCGGGCAACTCTGCTGACACGCCGTTTGGATCTCGCCGTCTTTGATCGGACGACCTTCGTTGCGTGCCCTTATCTTTCCTTCTTCGATCCGCTGGACGCAGAAGGTGCATTTCTCCATGACGCCGCGGCTTCGAACCGTTACGTCAGGGTTAAGAGCAAGATTCGCGACCGGATCCTCGTGTGGATATAAGAACCAATTGAACCGACGGACCTTAAATGGGCAGTTGTTTGCACAGTACCTTGTGCCAACGCAGCGATTATAGACCTGCATGTTCAAGCCTTCGCTAGAGTGCACGGTCGCAAGCACCGGACAAACCGTTTCGCAAGACGCATTATCACAATGCTCGCACGTCATCGGCTGAAATCTTGTCGTTGTCCCGTCCGGCTTCTCATCAAAGTATCGGTCGATCCTCATCCAATGCATTTCACGACGCCGATGAACTTCATCTTTTCCGACAACCGGAATATTGTTCTCCGCCTGGCAGCTCAATACACAAGCGTTGCAGCCCACACACGAATTCAGGTCGATCACCATTCCCCATTTGTGCTCAGGAAAATCGTGCGGTTTCCAGAGATCGACCTGCTTTTCACTTTCCTCGTGAAGATGGCCGGCGACGAATTCCTTAAGGGAATACTCTTTGATCAGCGGCCGGCCTTCAGCCGAGTTTTCGGTCTGTGTTTTTGCGAAGCTGGTAAAGTTCGATGTTGCGGTCAGGGAAGCGCCTTTTGAGTCATAATGGAAACTGCCATTTGCGAACTCCACGAACGGAAACGCGTTCGTGCCAAGTCCCGTGCCGACCTTGCCGGCCTTCGTCCTGCCATATCCGACCGCGACGACAACGCAATCATCTGCCTGCCCCGGCTGGATCATCACAGGCAGTTCGGCGGAAATATTCCCCTTCTGGATCCGAACGAATTGCCCTTCGACAACACCGGCTTTAGCTGCAGCATTGGGCGAAAGACATGCATAGTTGTCCCAGGTCGTCTTCGTGATCGGATCCGGAATCTCGTGCAGCCAGGGATTATTTGCAAATCTCCCGTCACGCAAGGTCACCTTGGGATAGAGTGCAATGGAAAGCCCTTCGCCGCTCGATCCTGCGGTCATTCTTGCGCCGGTTTCACTGAGGCCATCGGCTTTGAAAGCCGGCGGACCTGCCTGCGCAACGGCCGGACGGAAAACACCATCGTGGAGAGATCTGTCCCAAAGGTCATCAAATGTTTTGAAGGTGCTCTGTCCGCCGAAGTAGCGCGCCTGCCACTCGGCCCGCAGAGCATCATAGTAGCGACGCTCGTCGCCGCTCCACCGCATTAGGCTCTCTTGATAGGCACGTGTCTGGAACAAAGGAGCGATCGTCGGCTGTACTGTACTCACAACGCCGCCGACCGCTTCTGCATCATCCCACGATTCGAGCGTGTGGTGTGTTGGACAAACGTAGTCGGCAGCCGATGTTGTCTCATCAAGCGTTGGGCTAAGCGACACCTTTAGTGGAACTTTGCTCAAAGCAGCCAGGAATTCGGCTCCTGCAAAATGGTCGTAGGCTGGATTGGCGTCGAGGATGAACAGGGCTGCGACCGAGCCATCCTTTACTTCCTGGAAAAGGGTCTGGATATCTTCGTCCCGGCTCTGGCCCTCGGACGCGGTTGAACTGATAGAGATCGTTTTTCCGTAATTTTCTAAGCTTTGGTTGATAAAGTTTACGATCTGCTGTTTATCAACGTCGTTCGACCCGCAGACGACAAGGGACGAGCCCTTTGCGTTTGTCAGCTCTGCGGCACAACGCTTAATCGCGGCCATAGTTGGCTCGGCAAGACTCTTTGGTTCAAACCCGGAAAAATTTGCAGATTGCGAACTACCGCCAACCAACTTTGCCAAAAACAGAAGAGCGTCCGCCTCTTCGGCCGGGCTGACCTTCACACGCTTATCGGCATTGGCTCCGGTGAGGGACAATCGGGATTCGAACTGTACGTGCCTCAGCATGTCCTGCTTGCGTTCGTTTACGTTCCGTCCCTCGGAATACCCGCGAATGAATGCCGCCGGTGAGATCCACGTTCCAAGAAAATCCGCTCCAAAACTGACGACAACCTTTGCCTTGTCAAAGTTATAGAACGGGAGGGCCTCGACACCGTGAGTGCGAAGATGTGCCAACCGAATCCCGGATGTCGAGACCGGTTCGTAAACCACATGCTTCGCATCTTTGAATTGGGAAAGGAATTTTTTGATCGTCGCCCGCGAGCTTGGACTAACGATCGTGTTGGACAAAAATCTCACCTTTCCGCCGGAACTTTTTAGTGCAGCGAGCTTCTGGACGATCTGGGCATCCACATCGTTCCAAGCCGCCGTCTTTCCGCCGATAAGCGGCTGCTGCAAGCGTTCGGCATCGTAGAGACTAAAGACCAGCGAATGAGCAACCGGGCAAAGCGCGCCCTTACTTATCGGATGTTCGGGATTTCCCTCGACCTTTATCGGACGGCCATCCCGCACCTTCACGAGCATTCCGCAAGCTGCGCTGCAGCCGCCGCAAGTTGAAGCGTACCAGTTCGCAACGCCCGGTGTTAGTTCCGGCGGCTGCTTTAGGTAAGGGATCACTTTTTGTTCCGGCGTCGCGCAACTCGTCAATGCGATCGCGGCGGTCGTATAGCCGATCGCTTCAAGAAAAGTGCGGCGCGAGATCCCGTTGCCATTCTGCAGAACAGGCAGGCCTCGGTCGTCTTCGTCGATATATTGCTTCCAGAGCTTATCCTTCATAGCTATTGATCATCAGTGATGACAAACTGAACAGTCCGTCGAAGCCATCAGCTTCTGTGCCGTGTTCTCCCGGGCGATCTGCGGTTTTCCTGTCTCGTCCAAGGTGACCTCGCGGTGCGTTCTGTGACAACTCACGCAGTCACCCATGGTGAACGCGGTCTGCTGTGAGAGCCGTTCCATCGTCTCGACCGCTCCGTGGCAGGTCTGGCAGCTGATGCCGGATGTTACGTGCCTGCTGTGGTTGAATGCAACAAGGTCGGGCAGATCGTTCACCTTTACCCATTCGATCGGTTTGTTGTCCGCGATCGCCGTGGTGATCTTTTGTATTTCCGGCGAATCGGGCAATACCTTCGAGTGGCAATTCATGCAGGTCGATGCGGGCGGAACGCCTGCCACCTTTGACTTGTCTGCTGATGAATGGCAAAAAAGGCACGAGATCTGGTTGTCGCCCGCATGAAGTTTGTGGGAGAAATTGATCGGCTGAATCGGCTCGTAACCCAGCTGATCACCGTAGATCCGGAACGTCTTACCCTGCCAAACAAGGAACGCTCCAATAAATGTGATCAATATCATTAGGATCTTTAGTGTTGTCAGGCTCATAGATCACCTCGAGATCGATCAGCGACCGATCACGTTCATATTTGAATCCTCTTTTGCTTTTGAAAGTGAGTACTGCCCGCGGATCTTCTTTCGATTCCAGTTCCAAATAACGACCTGATAAGGCCTCCAAAGATATTCGATCGGCAGTGAAACCATATGAACAAGCCGCGAGAACGGAAAGATCGCGATTATCAGGAAGGCATTGATGATGTGCGTCTTGATAATGTGCGGCAACGGCTTGACCATCTCGATATCCGGTTGGAAGAAGAGAAGCGAACGCAGATAAGGCACTGCGGACGCGGCATACCACGATGAACCCCAGCGGTAAAACAGAGCCGTATATACGCCGAGAACGACCTGGGCAAAAAGCAGCACGAGAACGATGGTATCGACCGTCGAGGTGACGGAACGGATGCGCGGCATTCGGATACGGCGCCACATCAGGGCCACGATGCCTATCAATGCCAGCAAGCCGAAGACGAGGCCGGTCGTCTCCAGAATATAAAGTCGCACCGGGACGCCGTTGAACCACAACACCTCTTTGGGGAAGAGGAAGCCGATCAAGTGGCCCGTCAGCGCCCCGATGATCCCGATGTGCCAAGGCACGACGCCATAGAAGAGCTCGTCCGACTCCAAAAGTTGTGATGAAAGGCTCGAGTACGAAAACTTATCCGTTATGTATCGGTAGATCGATACGACAACGAAGAGAGTCACCGCAATATACGGCAGGACGATGAAAAGTAAATTGTCCATCATAAGCACACCTAATCGATGATCGGCACCCGATCATTTGCTCTGTTGACAGCTTGCGTAAGGGCCGCGAGCACAGCATTCAAGAGATCAACATATGGATTTTCTCCCTTAAAGGCTGTGATGATCTTCTTGACACCCGGAATCACGCAGTGGCCTGCAAGCGAGCCTCTCAACTCGTCGTCTTCCAGATGCGCGAGCAGTCTCAGCAAAACAGGAAGGTAGTCGGGAAGCTGTTGATCCTGGCCCAGTTGCAGGTCGCCCTCGGTCTCACGAAGATTGGCCAGAAAAGCACCTCGTTTATAGTCTTCGCCGAAGAGGTGATAGCCGATCTCCAATGCACAGTTTGGATTCAGATCGAAGGACTGAGCATAAAGTTCTTGAAGGTCGATCAGGGACATTGCCTCGGTCTTCTGACTGAATTTCGCGAGATGCTCGTTGATCGAATGTTTGTCCCTCATTGCGGAAGTCAAAGCTTCCAAACGTAAGGACCATCTTTCGCACGGATACTCGAAGATATCTGCGAACGCCGCCGGCAGTTCTGCCGCAGCCTTATCGAGATAAATGTCTTCGATGTCCGGTGCGTGCGATCTGGCATACTGAACGGGATCGGAAGCCGCCGAGAGTTTTTTGCGAGTGAGTTGGGTCAATTCTGTCTGCACAAAGTTTATGCTCCTCTTACCGGCGCTTCTCTAAAGCCAAATCCCGCGGAGCCCTTTTGCTCCCACATATCGTCGTCCAGCATCGCCATCGCTTCTTCACGATGCATTGGCGGAATAACGACTCTCTCGTCCATGGTCGGAAGAGATGTAAGGCGATACACGGCCTCAGCTTCTTCGGCATCCATTCCGCATTCAGCGAGAGCGTAATTCACCACTTCCTCCGAGACATCGCCAACCGTTTCGAGCCGCTTGAACAATCGCACCGCGTACTGTTTCTTCAGGGCGTAGCTGACCTGATCCGTATTTCCGGCAGAGAAGAGGCTTGCAAGATACTTGATGGGAAGACGGGCCTTTTCGATCGGGCTGAAAAGCTCATCGTTCGCGGTCTCGTAAACACCGTTCTCTGTCTTTGCCATTACGGGCAGGAGAGGCGGAACGTAGAAAAGCATTGGGAGCGTTCTGAACTCAGAGTGCAGCGGCAAGGCCATTTTCCACTCTTTCACATACCTATAGACGGGCGAGCGTTCACAGGCTTCGAGCGTTCGCTCGTCGATGCCGTTCTCCTTCGCTTTTTCTCGAACAACGGGATCGCGTGGATCAAGAATGAGATCCCGATGTGCGTCGACAAGCTTGTCGTCGTCTACATTAAGGGCATCGGTCAGGCGATCAGCGTCATACAAGATGCCGCCGAGGTAGCGGATGCGCCCGACGCATGAGTGAAAGCACGCCGGTGCTTGGCCTGTCTCCAAACGCGGAAAACAGAGAATGCACTTTTCGCTCTTTCCGGTCGACCAGTTGTAATAGGTCTTCTTATAGGGGCACGCGGAAACACACATCCTCCAGCCGCGACAAACTTCCTGATTTATGAGCACGATACCGTCTTCGCCGCGTTTGTAGATCGCACCGGAAGGACAAGCGGCAACGCAAGCCGGATTCAAGCAATGATTGCAGATGCGTGGGAGATAAAAGAAAACAAGGCGTTCGACATCAAAAAGTTCCTGCTGCTCTTCGGGGGAGAGGCCTTCGAAGTTCGCATCATTCTCGGCATAAACAGGTGAACCGCCAAGATCGTCGTCCCAGTTCGGGCCGGCTTCGATGTCCATGAACTTTCCGGTCACCATCGATATCGGGCGTGCCGTCGGTTGGTCCGCTCCTTCGGGTGAATCAAAAAGGTCTTCGTATTTGTAAGTGAAGGGCTCGTAGTAATCATCCATCTTCGGAAGGGACGGATTGTGAAAGATGTTGATCAGGCGCGAGGCACGGTTGCCCATTTTCAACTCGGGTTTGCCGTTGTCCTTCTTTTCCCAACCGCCATTGTACTTGCTCTGATCTTCCCATTTTGTCGGATAGCCCGTGCCGGGCTTCGTCTCGACATTGTTCCACCACATATATTCGGCACCTTTGCGGTCGGTCCAAACATTCTTGCAGGCGATCGAACAAGTGTGGCACCCGATACACTTATCGAGGTGAAAAACCATTGAAACTTGCAGTCTGACGTCCATATTGTGAATCCCTCTTTACCAGTTGAGCTTCTCCAGCTTCTTCACGAGAATGAAAGTGTCGCGATTAACGCCCGTCGGGCCCCAATAGTTGAAGTGGTATGTGTATTGGCCATAACCACCCATCATTAGGACCGGTTTCAAACGAATACGGGTCAAGCTGTTGTGACCGCCGGCACGCCGATTCCCGCGAGTTGGCGATTTTGGAATGCTCAGCGTTCTCTCAGGCGAGTGGTACTGAATGCAAACTCCGCGCGGAATACGGGCACTGACAACACACCTCGTGCAGACGACGCCATTGTCGTTATAGGCTTCGACCCAATCGTTATCGTTGAGTCCCATTTCGATCGCGTCCTCGTCATTTACCCACAGCGGTTCGATACCACGAGAAAGGGTCAACATTCGATTGTTGTCGTAGTACGTCGAGTGAATGTGCCATTTCCCATGCGGGGTCAGGTAATTCAAGGCAAGCGTCTTTTCGCCTTGCTCGCTTAACTTGATGTCGCCGAATGCGGCAGGTTTTGGTGATGGCTTATACGTTGGAAGATTCTCACCAAATGCAACGTAGCCTTCATGATCGTGATAGAAATGCTGTCGGCCGGTGAGCGTTCGCCAAGGCACTAGCCGCTCGTAGTTATAGGTGAAGGGAGCGTACGCCCGCCCGTTGGTAACAAGGCCTGACCAGCAGGGGCTATTCAGGATGCGTCGAGGCTGCGCTTGCAGGTCCTTATAAGTAACACGCGCATTCCTTGACTTCTCCCCAAGATCGGCCAGCGGACGCCCAACTTTCTTCTCGACGTATTGATACGCCCGATACGCAAGCTCACCGTTCGTTTCCGGGGCAAAGTAGAGCAGCATATTCGCGGCTTCTTCGGCCCGTTTAAGCGATGGATATTTCTTGCCGCCCCATTCGACAAGCGGATACGACTGTGAGCTCACAACATCGTCATAGAAATCCGCGATGTCATACTTGACCCCGTGAGCTCCCATTCCATTCTGCCGAGCTAGCGGCCCAAGGGAGATGAATTGGTTGTATAAGCTTGGATAGTGACGCTCAACAACCTTGAAATGAGGCATTGACTTGCCTGGGATCGGTTCGCATTCACCCTTTGACCAATCTTTTACGGAGGGCTGAGCGATCTCATCCTTCGTGTCGTGTGCGAGTGCGGCCGTCACAAGGTCTTTGACCGGCTCCGGCAGATGCTTTTCTGCGAGTTGGCTGACCTTTTTTGCAAGCCCGCGGAAGATCTCCCAGTCTGATCGCGATTCCCATGAAGGAGGCACCGCCTCAGACAGTGGGTGGATAAATGAATGAAGGTCTGTTGAGTTTAGATCGGCCTTTTCGTACCACGTTGCCGCCGGCAGGACTATGTCCGAATAGAGAGCCGATGTATCCATTCGGAAGTTCAGATCGACCACCAGGTCCATCTTGCCCGATGGCGGCTCAGAACTGCAGTCGATGTCTTCAACGGAGCCTTCGACGCAAGGTTCTGCGATCTTGTTTGTATGCGTTCCGAGATAATGCTTCAGGAAATACTCATGGCCTTTGGCACTTGAAAGCAGTGCGTTTCCACGCCAGATGAACCAAACTCGAGGGAAGTTTTCCGGAGCTCCGGGGTCTTCGACCGAGAACTTTAGCTTCTTATCCTTGAGCTGTTTAACGACGTATTCGACGGACTCGGCATCCGTTGTGGCTCCGTTCTCGGCCGCTTCCTTCAATAGCTCACCGTTCTTTTTCTCGAACTGTGGATAGAAGGGAAGCCATCCGTTGCGAACCGCTTTGACCTGCACATCCGCAGCGTGCATATGAGCCATCTTGCCGAGCTGGTCTCCGACGGCGGAATTGTCAGGAACCGAGTAGTATTCTTTGAATTCGCGCTCATACCGCCATTGCTCACTCATGATGTAATGCCACGACGGAGCATTTTGGAGACGTGATGCGGGAACCCAATCCTTTGCAAAAGCTAATGTGCTCCAAGGTGCGACGGGTGCAAGTTTCTCCTGTCCGACATAATGGTTCAGGCCGCCGCCATTCTTCCCGACACAGCCGCAAAGCATCAACGCGGTCATAGCGGATCGGTACATCAGGTTGTTGTGATACCAGTGGTTGATGCCGGCACCGATAATGACCATGCATTTGCCTTCGGTCTTGTCGGCGGTGACCGCCCACTCACGCGCGAACTTGATCACAGTCTCGCGGCCGACGCCGGAGAACTTCTCTTGCCAGGCAGGTGTATATGATCCTTCTTCGTCGTCGTAGTCGCTCGGGAAACTTCCGCCAAGACCTCTATCCACGCCGAACTGAGACATCAGAAGGTCGTAGATCGTCGTTACTACGACCGAACCGTCCTCTGTCTCTATGGTCTTCGTAGGAACGTTGCGCTTGAAGATCCGATCCGTTCCGAACTCGCGAAAGATCACTTCCGTCGGGCGGGAACTATCGCCGATCAGGCTTAAGCGCGGATCGATCTCCTCGCCTGTCGCGGTATCTTTGAACTCAAGGTTCCATTTGCCGCCTGTCTCTTCCCAACGGTGTCCAACGGTACCGCCCGGCATTCGCGGAGCATCCGAAAGCTCATCCCATACGAGGAATTTCCACTCGCCATTCTCTTCTGTCTTGTACCGGCTAAGTTTGTTCGCTCGAACAAGCCTTCCGGCCTCAAATCCGTTTTCGGTCTTTACGAGCTCAATAAGGAACGGAGAGTCTGTGTATCGCTTTGTGTAGTCGAGGAAGTATTGTGTCGGTTTCTCGTAATGAAACTCCTTTAGGATCACGTGATTTACGGCCTGCCAGAACGCTCCGTCCTGCCCTGCATGTACTGGGATCCATTGATCGGCGTACTTAGAGACCTGGCTGAAATCCGGTGCAAGAACGACCATCTTCGTCCCGTTATGCCGGGATTCGGCCGCAAAATGGCAGTCCGGCGTGCGGGTCATATTGAGGTTCGATCCCATCACGGCCAGGAATTTCGAGTTGTACCAATCTGCGCTTTCACAAACATCTGTCTGTTCACCAAAGACCTCCGGCGAGGCAGGTGGAAGGTCGGAGTACCAGTCGTAGAAGCTGAGGTTCATCCCGCCCAATAGCTGGAGAAACCTTGAACCGGCGGCATATGAAAGGAACGACATTGCCGGGATCGGAGAGAATCCAAGGATCCTGTCGGAACCATGCTGCTTGATCGTATGAATTACCGACGCCGAGATGATCTCGTTGACCTCATCCCAGCTTGCACGACGGAATCCGCCTTTTCCGCGTGCTCGCTGGTAACGTGCACGGGATTCCGGATCGTTTACGATCGATGCCCAAGCTTCTACGGGGTCATCAAACTTCTTTCTTGCCTCTCGCCAGAGGTCTTGGAGTGCTCCACGGAAATATGGATACTTGACGCGGATCGGGCTGTAAAGATACCACGAATAAGAGATACCTCGCTGACATCCTCTGGGCTCATACGGCGGCAGTCCATCCTCGAGCAGCGGATAATCGAGAGCCTGCATCTCCCAGGTCACGATTCCTTGCTTTACATAAATATTCCAGCTGCAGCCGCCTGTGCAGTTCACACCGTGGGTACTGCGAACGACCTTGTCGTGCTGCCAACGGTTGCGATAGAACTCTTCCCATGATCGGGTCTTGGGGCTGATAAGATCTTTTATCCAAGTCATATTTTCGACCTCCGAACCATCTCCTTACGCACACCGTGTGATCGCTTCCGCCAGAACACATTCAACCCGATCAGCACAAGAGTTGCCGCTCCAAAACCAAGGACCAGGAACCGCGGGTCGGTTGTGGCGGCCGCTTGCGTCGGCACAACGCTTGCCTCCGGATAGACCTGCTTGGCGTTCTGCAGATACGCAAAAAGCTGAACGACCTCTTCGTCAGTAAGTTTGTGATTCGTAAAGATGGTATTCATCGTCGGAAAGTTCGGGCTCTGAAGTATTGAGATCAATTCCGGATCGCGATACTTAATGTTGGCGGCTGTAAGATCCGGGCCAAGCGTGCCGCCGCCAAGGGCTCCGACCCCGTTTACGCTGTGACAGGAATTGCAGCTTGGAGCACCATTCGCAAGATGGATCTGCCCGGTAAACAGCTCCTTCCCGGCGATAATGTCCGCGGGAACGATCGCTCGGGAAAGTTTTGCCCCGGATGGTACAAAAGTTTCGTTCTTCGACGTGAGATTCTTAATGAGGGTAATTATCGAGTCGAGTTCGGCCGGCGTAAGCGTCTGGTCCGGCATTATCGTCGGCGAGAATTTCTTAAATAGCTCGGCCGCAACCGGATCTTTTCGACTCATCGCCGTCGGGGACTTCACGAACTCTTCGATCCACTCTCGCGATTGGCGCTCGGTCACACCTTTGAGGTCCGGACCTTGTTTATCGCCACCGCCAATGTTGTGGCAGCTATAACAGCGTGTCTCAAACAGCTTGGCTCCGTCATCCTGAGCTTCTGCACGTAGTGCGCCCACGAGGGTCGTAAAGACTATCAAAAGCCCGACGACTGCCAACCGTTCAATGGCCGTCCTGGCTCGTTTTGGCTCGCTTTGCATTTCCATTCCGTTCACTGGCCTCTTTCCTCTCCACCGTAAGGGATATCGCTCTCGTGTACCGTCTGTGGATCATTTCTCCGTCTTTGAACCGCCTCAGCGATCTGGCCTATCGTCGTCGTCTGCAGCAACTCGACATAGCTCCGACGTATCGTCTGCCATTTATCGTGCAGAACACATACATCTGAGTCCTTGCAAAGCCCGAACCCGAGAAGGCAATCGTCAAGGTACGGATCAGGAGCAAGTATCTGATTGACTTCCCACACCGTTATCGATCCGGGTGGACGAGCAAGCGAGTATCCACCATGGATCCCTTTGATCGAGCGCAGTAACCTGTGCCGACGGAGTTCTCCTAGGATTTTTCGAAGGTAAATGGGAGGTATACATTCTGTTTCTGCGATCTCCTGAAGGCCGCATACCATCGAAGCGTCTTTCCCGGCCAAATATGCTAGGGCCATAACTCCATAGCCGGTGGTTTTCGATAGGATCATTGCTTAATTCAGAAAAGCGTATCTTTTTGTCCTTATTAGTATTCAGGCAAGACTTTGATTGAACAATAGTCTGTTGGTATCATTTTTCTAGTTGAGGTTGATGATGCGCCTACGAAGTATCTTTGAACTCATCGATGGAACGGCAGATGCCGCTTTCGTAACAGACAGCGGCGGGGCGATCGTCGCGCTGAATCTCGCAGCGGAGAATTTGTTCGGCGTTAACGCCAAAACGGCGATCGGCGAATTCTGCCATGTGGTCGTCAAAGGCATGGACGAATGCGGTAAGGTCTGCACCGAAAACTGTTCGATAAAACAAGCGGCAGGGAAGAATCACCCGATCCACCATTTCGACCTGAAAGTGGAAACTCCGTCGGGCAGGCAATGGTGCAATATGTCCGTAATTATTGCGCGGGAAAATAACACCAGAGAGCCTTATACGGTGCACATCCTCCGGCCTGTTGACGTCCGTAAACGCCTCGAGCTTGCTGTTCGGGATTTTTTGGTGACCGAGGTAAGCCTACCACAAGAAAAGGCGGCCGCACTGGTGCGGACGACCAAATCCGGCGTGAGCGAGACCGAACTCACACCAAGAGAAAAGCAGATCTTAAAACTCCTCGGGACCGGAAAGACCTCGCCCGCGATCGGCAAGGAACTGCACATCAGCCGCAACACTGTAGATAATCACATCCAGCATATCCTCAAAAAACTCAACGCACATACACGCCTCGAAGCGGTGCGCCGTGCCGAACTCTCCGGATTGATCTAGATTCCGTCACTACCGCCTGCGGTAGCTGGAGATAGGAGATCGTGCGTCCTGTCAGTACCGCCTGGGGTAGCGGGTGGTTTAAGATACCCTTGACACGTGTGAAGTGACACAACTTGTCACCACTAGCGCGAAAAACGCCGATTTTTGTTCCACTTTGTTCTGCTTGTTCCGCCGCGCGGTGTAACTACGTGAAAACCGGGCTAACTGTTGATAGGACAATAGTTGCCTTGTTCCGCCTCTGCTTTAGCGGAACAAATATAACGGTTTTGAGATCGTTGTTGACGTCCGACGGGGAAATTGTCGATGGTTGGAGGCGGCGATCGGAATCGAACCGATGAATAAAGGTTTTGCAGACCTCTGCCTTACCACTTGGCTACGCCGCCGAAATTTGACGTTCCCGTAAGGGAAGAGATACGAGGTCGGTCGTATCAAAGTTCCAGTACAACTCAGAACAAATAGTTAGGCAGAACTTAATGTTTACTCACCTAATGTCCTGCAAGAAATAGCTTTACCAAACTGCAAGCATTAAGTGAATGACCTTGGAGATCAGGCTATACTGTCTCCATAAAGTCTAAGCCGGCCAGTTTCGGTATCTAAGACTTACCGGAATCGGCCGGCCTGGAACTGCCTACCTAATAAATATTGGAGCGGGAGACGAGGGTCGAACTCGCGACTTCGACCTTGGCAAGGTCGCGCTCTACCACTGAGCTACTCCCGCAATGGCAAATGATAATTTTAGCGTCTCGAATCCAATTGTCAAGCCGAGCTAAAATTTCACTCAGAAACCGTTACATCTTTCAAAAAACCCCAATCACCGCTCGGGTTGATGTGAATATTCCCAATTCGCTTGGTAGCTACCACGATATTTGCCGGATACCAAAGGGGTAGAAGGGGCACGTCTGCCGACACAAGATCCCAGGCCTTTTGGTACAGCGCTTTTGCCTCGTCCTTGTTCGTGGTGTTAATGGCCGCATCGACTGTCTGATCTACGGCGGGATTGCTATAACGTCCACGATTACAACAAGATGCGGTCGGTCCGGGTATCTTCGCGGTTGTAAACAATTCGCGGAAAAAGATCGGGTCCTGGTTGCCGCCGATCCATACTCCGGTATAAAGTTCGAACTCACCCTGGGCCAATTTTTTACGCAGGACATTCACGTCCATCGTCTCGATCCGGATGTTCAGCCCGACGTCGTTCATCGAACTCTGCAGGATCTGAGCGTACTGGCTGACAGCGAGATTTCCGGCTCCAAACTTAAACACCATCGGCTCGCCTTTGTATCCCGCTTCGGCCAGAAGTTGCTTTGCCTTTGCAGGATCGTAGGGATACTGAGTGCCCGGCGTGTAGGCCCAAGACTGTGGCGGAAGTACCGATGAGGCGACCTTAGCCTGTCCAAGAAGAAGATCGCGAACGATCTTTTCGCGGTCGATCGAGTACGCGATGGCTTGCCGGATCCTAACATCCGCAAGGGTGGGAGTCTTAACGTTAAGGATGAGATATTGGATGTTAGACCCTTCTGACTGAACAACTTGCAGGTTCTGCCCCTCAGACAATGCCTTTATCGTGTCTGCCGAAATATTATTGGGATTTGGAGCAATATCGACGCCCCCGGTCTGAAGTTCCGCTTGCAGGGAGTTTGCATCGGTGATGGTCTTCAGCCGCAGTTTCTTGATCTTTGGCGGCCCATCCCAATAATCTGGATTTGCCTCCATTTCGACAATATTCTGGCCTGCATCAAGACTAACGAACTTAAATGGCCCTGAACCTACTGGTGAATCCTTCTGTTGCGCAGCAGAGCCGGTTGGGATGATCGGGATCGTAACAAGGTTTGATAGAAGGGTGGTCTTCAGCGCAGGTCTCGCGATCTTAATGACGACCGTTTTTTCATCAGGTACTTCGATGGAAGTGATATGCGGAACCTGTTTCGTTTCGGGGGCTTCAGCAGGTGCCGCTGCGTTCGCGTTTGAGGCCGACTTTTTAGCAGATGGAGCTTTCTCAACGGGAACGGAATCGTAGAATGCCTGTGCTTTATAACCTTTGCTGTTAAAGAGAGTATCGAGCGTATATTTAACGTCTTCGGATGTCAGCGTCTTACCGTTGTGAAATTTCACCCCATCACGAAGAACAAAGGTGATCGAAAGCCCGTCCTCGGACGTTTTGATCTCCTTGGCCAGGTCGCCCACATAGTCGAAGTTTTCATCCTTCTTCACAAGAGAGTTGAAGAGAAGATTTTTGACCCTTTCGGCGGCGGCATCCGAATTTGTAGATGAGATCGTATCGAACGCCGTGAATTTTTCGGGCAATGCAACGGTAACTACACCGGAATCTCGGCGTCTGCATGAAGAAGCAGCGGTTGCAAGCAGAAGGGCAAAAAGAGCAAGAAGGACGAAAATTTTTTGTTTCAAATCAAATACTCCTGGTATTTATACCGACGCGTTGAAGGCTGCTATCTCATCTGACAGTTCCTTGATTCGGGCTTCATTGAACGGGAGTGGCTCAGCAAGGCCTGCTTTTACCTTGGCGATTCTAGAAAGCGATTCATTGAGCCTCCCTTCTGAGATCTCGCCGGAAGCGATCGCCTTTTCGACGGCCTTATATCCTTCGCGAATATTCGCAGGATCCGCACAAATACATAGTGCATCGACACCTGCCAGAAAGGCCCTACTACATGCGTCCCCGATCCCAAAATCTCGAAGGATCGCTCCCATTTCAAGGTCGTCCGTAAAGACCATCCCATCAAAGCCGATCTTCTCGCGGAGCAGGCCGGAAATGATCGAATGACTCAACGACGACGGTAAAAGTGTGCCATTTTGGGCCTTTTCCTGCAAGGATACGCCTGTGTACGCCGCGTGGGCGACCATAACCGCTACGTTATGCTTCGGCAGGAGTTCCATGTATGGATAAAGATCGACGGTGGACAGCTGATCGTCCGCGATCTCGATGTAGGGAAGTTCGTTGTGTGAATCGACCTTCGCGGCGCCAAGCCCCGGGAAGTGCTTCAAGCAGCCGACGATCCCTTGAGATTCAAGTCCCTTCAGGAATCCACCGGCCAACTCCACAACATCTTCTTTTGATCGCCCAAAAGGCCTTGTGAACAATCCATTCGATGCGCCCGAGCGATCTTCGTCCACGACATCGACGACGGGCGCAAAATCAGTATTTACACCTAGGATCCGAAGGAGCTCACCAATTATTCGCCCCATTCGCTCTGCTTTCTCGCTCGAAGAAACTTGCCCGGCCGCCGCCATCGGCGTGACGATCCGTCGGAGGCGATCTACCGTTCCGCCTTCCTGGTCAATACTAATTATCGGGTTGGCAAGGATCTCACGAAGCCCATCACACAGATCGCGGACCTGCGACGCCTCGCGGACGTTCCTCGCAAAAAGGCAGACACCACCGGGCTGTATTTCGCGAAGCAGTTCTTCGGTCGCGCGGTCGATCTCCGGCCCTGCAATGCCGATCGAAAACAGTTGGCCGACCTTTTGCTCAAGATCGAGATTTGAGATGAAATTTGTCATTTCGAGGTCTTGTAGGGAAGCACTTCGTAAAGCTTAATGCTACAGTAACGATTCGACAACGCAAACGGAATGGCTTACGAACCTACAGATGATTTCTATTGTGACTTTGTTTTCTCCGGCAAGGTAGAGATCGACCGCGTGTTTGAAACGGAAAACGTTCTCGCCTATCACCATACGCGGCCTTTCTGGGAAACGCACGTTGTGGTCGTTCCTAAACGTCACGTCGCATCGGTTCAGACAATTCTGCCTGACAACGCCGATCTCCTTATCGAGATCATTTCAGTGGTGAACAAGGTCGCCGCGGAGATAGTCACCAAAACAGGAGCCGCTCGCGTGATCACCAATCTCGGTGAATACCAGGAATCGAAGCATCTGCACTTTCACGTTTGCTCGGGGAAACAGACTCGCGCTGACAACGCCACTTAAACTATCTTCGAACGAACCGAAGCTAGCAATTCTCTAGCCTCTGCGTCTGACAAGGCTTCAACGTCTACCGATCGGATCGCGTCAAGGGCAGTTTCGTTTGCGAGCGAGAAAAGCGTCGCTTGCGACGCAACTGACGAAGCGGCTGCTTTTTCGACGCCAACTTTTGCGACGTCCGAAACCACCGCAAGTTCATATTCCTCAAGCTTCGCAAGAACACCTTTTGCGCGAACGATCACTTCAGCCGGAAGGCCGGCAAGCCTGGCGACCGCGATACCGTACGACTTAGACGCTCGCCCTGCCAGCAGCTTGTGAAAGAAGACGATCTGACCGTCTTCTTCAGTTGCGGTTATCTGATAATTCTTTGCACCCGGCAATAGATCGGCGAGTTCCGTGAGTTCGTGGTAATGAGTTGCGAAGAGCGTCTTTGCAGCATGCTCCGACGAGTTATGAAGATATTCAGCGACTGCCCAGGCGATCGACAGACCGTCAAACGTCGAGGTTCCACGGCCGATCTCATCAAGAAGGATCAGGCTGCGTGGCGTTGAATTGCGCAAAATGGTCGCTGTTTCGGTCATCTCGACCATGAACGTGGATCGGCCAGACGCAACGTCGTCGGATGCACCGACACGCGTCCACACTCTATCCACTATCGGCAGCCGTGCTGCGGTCGCTGGAACGAATGAGCCGATCTGCGCGAGTATCTGAACGATCGCGATCTGTCGAAGGATCGTCGATTTTCCGCCCATATTTGCACCAGTAATTATCAGCAAGCGATCGGTCGAGTTGTTCAGGTAAGCGTCATTCGGGACGAACGAATCTTTGACGAAGGCTTCAACGATCGGATGCCGGCCGCCGCGGATCTCCAACTCATCACCGTCGTGAAGCGTCGGCATGACATAGTTGCGGCGTGCTGCGGTTTCGGCAAGAGAGCAAAGTGCATCGAGCGTCGCGATCGAACGCGCCGTTACCTGCAGACGACGGCTCTCGCTTTTTATCAGATCGCGGATCGACGCGAACAAGGTCTGTTCGAGCTTTGCGATCTGCTCGTCGGCGCCGAGAACTTTTAACTCCCACTCTTTGAGTTCGGGGGTCGTATAACGTTCGGCATTAGCAAGCGTCTGGCGACGTTCATAATACTCGGGCACTCGTGCGAGTTGTGCCTTCGGTACTTCGATGTAATAGCCAAATACGTTATTGAAACGAACCTTGAGGCTTGCGATGCCGCTCCGCTGTCGTTCGGACGCTTCGAACGAGGCAATGATCTGCTTGACGTTCGACGAGATCGATCGGAGTTCGTCCAAGTCAGAGTTAAAGCCCGCCTTGATCACGCCGCCGTCCGAGACCAACATCGGCGGCTCATCGCTTATACCATTCTCGATCACGCTCCGTATTTCGGGCAGTTCGAAAATGTTCTCCGCCAGAACCTGAAGCAAAAGAGATGTTGCTTTGTTCAGAATGGCGTTGATCTGCGGCGTTTGGCCGAGCGACCGCTTTAGTGCGATCAGGTCGCGGGGGGATACCGTTCCAAGATTGACGCGTCCGATCAGGCGTTCGAGATCAGCGACTTCCTTGAGCAGGAATCGAAGCTTTTCTCGCATTATCGAATCCTGCAATTCCTCGACCGCCGAAAGACGTGTCTGGATCTCGTTGCGGCGAAGAAGCGGGCGCAATAGCCATTGCTTCAAAAGGCGGGAACCCATTCCGGTAACGGTTTCGTCGATTACATCGCAAAGGGTCTTCTTCGACGACTCGCTTCTTGATTCAAGTATTTCCAGATTCCGAAGCGTCAGGTTGTCAAGAACCATATGATCGGCCGAATCCAAAAATTCGATCGACGAAATATGGTCGGCCGAAGCACGCTGTGTTTCCTTGGCATATGTTAGGCACGCCGCGGCCGCAGCAGTTGCGGTCACCTTACCGGAAAGCCCGAATGAGGCGAGTTCGCGAACTCCAAAATGCTGTGAAAGCAGCTGCTCAGCCTGCGCCGGATCAAATTGTTCCGAGTCGAGTTCGGTTATGACCGTGCCGCCGGAAGCTTTCGGCTTTTCAAAAAGACCGATGCTCTCGGTCGAAATGCCAAGGGCTTGACCGATTCGGCGCGAGATCGTTGCGGACGCGAGAATTTCCCGCGGACTGAAACTCTCCAACTGCTCACATATCCGCGAAAATGCATTCGCTCCGGTGCTTTCCGTTACAAGCAGTCTCCCGGCCGAAACTTCCAGGAACGCAGCCGCGAAATGTTCGTCCTTCCCCGCAACGGCCGCAAGATAGGTCGATTCACGAGAATCAAGAAGTTGCGGGTCGATCGCAGTGCCCGGCGTAATGACCCGCACAACATCTCGATTCACAAGTTTTACGCCTTTGCCTGCTTCCTCCGTCTGTTCGCAGATCGCGACACGAAAGCCGTTCTTGATCAGCTTGGCGATATAGCCGCTGGCCGAATGGTGAGGAACTCCGCACATTGGGATCGGATTCGGGGTGTCCTTCTGTCTTGCCGTGAGTGTTATTTCGAGCACTCTTGAGGCAACGACCGCATCCTCATTGAACATCTCGTAGAAGTCACCAAGCCGAAAGAACAGGATCGTTCCCGGAAATCGGCTCTTTATTTCGAGATATTGCCGAAGCATCGGCGTCGTGTTTGTCATTTGGACCGAAAAGCAGAGTTTAGCGAACTACACGAAAACATTCAAAATGCTTATTTTCAAAGCGGTTAGTATCTGTTACGATATTTGTTTGCGTTCGTATTAGCTCGCGTCTCGGTTGATTACCTTAGATTTCTCGTGCGGGCAAGTAATGCTCAGCAAGGCAGGTTTTGTATGAAGTTTATACGCAGCTTATTTTTAATGAGTTTTGCGATGCTCGCGCTGTGCGCGGCCGCATTTGCGCAGGGGACGGCCGCGCGCGACGAGAGATACCGGATCGGCTTTCAGGACGTGATCGATGTGAAGGTTTTCAGGCATCCTGAACTTGATGTAAGGGCGCCGGTCAATCCCGATGGCCGGATCTACCTTTATCGCCTTGAAAAGCCGCTCGTCGCCGTTTGTAAAACGGAACGCGAACTTGCCAACGACATCGTTGCTGCCTACAAGGTCAGCTACCTTCGTGACCCGCAGGTAACGGTAACCGTAGCAGAGCAAAAGTCGCAGTCGATGGCGGTTATCGGCGCAGTTGAAAAGCCCGGAACCTTCTTTATTGGCCGCGAACTCAATTTGCTCCAGCTGATCGCGATGGCCGGCGGCCCAAGCAAAGATGCGGGCACTCGCGTCCTTGTTGTCCGAGTCGGAAGCAATACCGATTGCAAGACCGACGATGACTCGAAAGAACAGCCCGGCCTGATGACGTTCAAAATTCGCGATCTTCAGGAAGGCAAACAAAACCTTGAAATGCGTCCGGGAGATGTCGTTTCGGTCCTTAAGTCGGACATTATTTACGTTTATGGGAACGTCAAGAAACCGGGACCTGTCGAAGTTCGGGAACCGATAACCCTCACGCAAGCGATCGCGAGCGCCGAAGGCTACACAAATGCGACGGACAAAGATAGCGTTCGCATACTTCGTCAGAAGCCGGACAGTCTCGACCGCGAAGAGATCATAGTGAATCTGTCCGATATCGAAAAAAGAAAGGCGTCCGACCCGTATCTGCAGCCGAATGACATCGTC
Source organism: Pyrinomonadaceae bacterium (assembly GCA_019694355.1). Classification (GTDB taxonomy): domain Bacteria; phylum Acidobacteriota; class Blastocatellia; order Pyrinomonadales; family Pyrinomonadaceae; genus OLB17. Next base: position 761,078 of record JAIBCB010000001.1, read on the forward strand.
GCCGTGTCTAAAGACAATGCAAAGGCTATCCTGACCGGCATCGGTACCGCGTTCAAGAACGGAATTCCGCTCCTGATGTCTCGAGGAATACCAGGGCTTTAATCGTAAGAGACAATCAGTATGAAGGAAACGCGAAACATCATTACAACGACCACGCCGGAACCGGTCGAGCTTGAACGACCGGCGGACCCGACGATCCCTGCAACAGGACGCTATCCCGGTTATCACGCTGCGGCTCAGAGCGAAGGTTTTCAGCTGATCGACTACTGGCGGGCCGTTCGCAAACGCCTCTGGCTCGTTGCCGGTATTGCGGTCGTAATGACGACGCTTGCAACGATCTACATCGCCCGCAGACCGAATATTTACCGCGCAAAGGCCGTCGTTCAAGTCGATAATGAGCAGGTAAACCCGGACCTTGTCACCAATGACCGAGCCCGTCCTCTTTCGAATGCTGATCCTTCCTACTTCAACACTCAGCTTCAGCTTCTATGGAGTGAGAGTCTCTTGAGGCGTGTCGTAAAAGAGCACAATCTCGACGCGAATAAAGAATTTCAGGCTCTTGCACGGACAGGCTCGACCTCGACGTTCGGCCAACTTTTGAAATCGATCGGACTCGCAAGCCGCGAAACTCAAAAGAACGATGAAAATCCGCCTATCGACCCGAATTCGAGTCTGGCATCTGCTGATGAGATCGCTGAGGCTGTCCGTTTGACGCCCTTCGTGGAGGTCATTCGCCGCAATCTAAGCGTCGATCCGGTTCGCGAGTCTCGCGCAACGGTCAAAGACACACGCTTGATCGAGATATCGTACAACGACACTGACCCTGACCTTGCTGCCTACGTTGCAAATGCGATCGCAGAGACCTTTACGAATCAGAATCAGGAGAAACGAACCGGAACGAGCCGCAAAACAAATGACTTCTTGCAGGAAAGGATCGCGAGTCTCCAGTCCGACATCCGACGCGACGAAGAAAAGCTCGTTGAGATGACCCAGAACGCCGGCATCTTGAAGACCTCTGATGATTCGACGATCGTGATGGATCGCCTATCGGGTTTGAACAAGTCGATGCTCGAGGCAGAGAACGCGAGAAAGAACGCTGAAGCAAATTACTTTGAGGTCGCGAAATCGCCTGAAAGGCTTTCGGCGATGGCCGAGGCCGAAATGGCACGCTTCATCACCGAGCAGCAGAACAATATTCGCCAATTCCAATCCGACACGCTGAAAAAGATATCGGACCTCCGTCAGGCAAGAGCCCTCAAGCTACAGGAATATCAAGAAGGCGCACCGGAGATCAAAGAGATCGACGCGCAGATATCCAGCTATCAAAGCTCAATCGATAATGCCGTCCAAAAGTTTCAGGGCGACCTCGAAAAATATCGCGAATCGACTAAAAAGACACTGCTCTACAACCTGCAAACGAAGTACCTGCAGGCAAAGGCCAATGAGGACAAGATTCGAGCTGATTTCAATAAGCAGTTTGGTGAAGCGACCGGACAGAATCAGTCGGCTGTCAGTCTCGCCCTTCTAAAGCAGACCATTGATACGAACAAGGGCTTTTTGGAGAACTTGCAGAAGCAGGTCAGCAGCAACGACGTTGCCGCACAAGGCTCTGACAACAACATCAGCGTGACTGAGCCGGCCGTTCCTTCGAATGTTGCGGTTTCGCCGAGAAGGCTGATGACAGTGCTTGGAGCTTTGTTCCTTTCTACGCTTTTTGGCGTCGGCCTCGCTCTTTTCCTTGAATATCTTGACGATACCGTCCGCTCGACCGAAGAGGTCGAAAGCCTGCTCCAACTTCCGGCCCTCGCAGCGATCCCAACGATCGATTCGATGCCGAAGCGCCGGCTGCAGCTCGTTGCAGAGAACGGAGAACCTGCCGAGGAGAACAAGCTGGGCTCAGAGCTGCTTATTCATGCGGATCCGCGGTCGTCGCTTGCTGAAGCTTACAGACAGCTTCGTACGTCGATCCTTCTTTCGACGGCCGGACATGCTCCAAAATCATTGCTGATCACATCCAGCCTTCCTTCCGAGGGCAAGACCACGACGGCGACGAACACCGCGATCAGCCTTGCACAGACGGGCGCAAATGTTCTTATCATCGACGCTGATATGCGTCGTCCGAGACTGCATTCCGTTTTTGGGATCAATAATGCCGACGGACTCAGCACGATCCTTGCAAATGAGCTCTCAGACGCCGAGATCTTGAATATAATCAAACAGGACGCAAGCTCAAAACTTCATCTTTTACCGTCCGGCCCTGTGCCGCCAAATCCGGCGGAATTGATCGGTTCCGAGCAAATGGCAAAGCTGTTAAAAATGCTGCAAGGCCATTTCACACATGTGGTGGTCGATTCGCCGCCGATCGCGTCGTTCACCGACGGTGTGCTTATCGCGTCGATGGTCGATGGCGTGATCCTCGTCGTTCATTCCGGCAAGAGTTCGCGGCAGGTCGTTCGCCGCTCAAGGCAGTTGCTGCAGGATATCGGAGCAAAGATCCTCGGCGTCGTACTGAACAACGTAAATCTGCGTGCACAGGACAACTATTACTACTACCAAAGCTACTACACCCGGGATAACTATCGGTCGGATGACGAAGCATAGCGGGGACAAAGTTTATTCATTATGAGCGAACAGACGCGCGTTCTGGTAACGGGTGCGGGCGGCTTCATCGGAAGCCACCTTGTCACATATTTGAAAGATAAGGGGTACTGGGTCAGAGGTGTCGACATCAAGCGTCCGGAATTCAGCGAATCCGACGCGGATGAATTTTTGCTGCTCGACCTGCGCCGTTGGGAAAACTGCCTGAGATCGACCGAAGGCATTGACGAAGTTTACGCACTTGCCGCTGATATGGGCGGGATGGGCTTTATTTCGTCCCACCACGCACAGATCCTTTACAATAACTCGCTCATCAACCTTCATACACTTGAGGCCGCACGTGAGAACGGAGTAAAGCGATATCTCTATACGAGTTCGGCATGCATTTACCCGGAATTTCTCCAGGAAGAGACCGATGTAAAGCCGCTCAAGGAAGCGGACGCCTATCCCGCATTTCCTCAAGATGCCTACGGTTGGGAAAAGCTGGTTTCAGAACGCCTTTGCCATCACTATCGCGAAGATTACGGAATTGAGACACGCACCGTTCGTTTTCATAATATCTTCGGCGAAAAGGGAACTTGGGAAGGCGGCCGCGAAAAAGCACCTGCTGCGATGTGCCGCAAGATAGCAATAGCAAAGCTCACGGGCGACAATGTTATCGAGATCTGGGGCGACGGTGAACAGACGCGCTCGTTCTGCTATATCTCTGATTGCGTTGAAGGGCTTTATCGCCTGATGCGTTCGGATTTCCACGAACCGCTAAACCTTGGACAGGACCGAATGGTAACGATCAACGAGCTTGCCGATATGGTCGCAAAGATCGGCGGTGTAGAGATCGAAAAAAAGCATATCGACGGCCCGCAAGGCGTACGCGGCCGCAACTCCGACAACACGCTGCTGCGCGAAACGCTAAAATGGGAGCCGGCAATTTCGCTCGAAGAAGGCCTCGCAACCACTTACGCGTGGATCGAAGAACAGGTCCGTGAGAGCCTCGCGCAGAATAGCGAAAAAGCCGCTCAACCAGCCTAAATAATGACTGAAAACGCGCGAAAGGTCGCGATCGTCATTCCGGTCTATAATCGTCGAGAGATCACGCTGCAAGGCCTACGAAGCTTGGCGCGTGTCGATAGGACCGGCCTCGATGTCCGCATCTTCATCGTAGATGACGGCTCGACCGACGGGACCTCCGATGCCATTCGAAAGAGCTTCCCCGACGTTGCCCTCATTCAGGGCGATGGAACGCTCCATTATGCCGCGGGCACGAACCGAGGGATCGAAGCAGCCCTCGAGTGGGGTGCCGAGTTTGTCGCGACGATGAACGATGACGCGGTCTTTCACGACCAACTCCTTCAAAGGCTAATTAATACGACGGAAGCGAACCCGCGTTCGATCATTGGCGGCCTTTTGCTTCTTTGGGATGAACCGCACAAAGTATTTCAGGTCGGACAAACCTGGAACACGCTCAAAGGTGGATGGGTCATTCCGGACGATCTGACCGCGTTTAACGTGCCTCAAACGGCGTTCCGGGTTGAATGCCTTGTCGGGAACTGTCTGATGCTCCCAGCGGCTTCTATCCGCGAAGTCGGACTTATGGACGAAAAGCGGTTTCCCCACGGCTGGGGCGACGCACAATGGATGGCACGGTTTTCGAAGGCCGGTTGGAACTTGCTCGTTGAGCCAAAGGCTTTTGTTTGGTGCGAGCCTAATACTTACCCGAAACCGCTCCATGAGATGTCAAGATCCAAGGTCCTTCGCACGCTTTTTTTGGACAAGCGGCATCCCTTAAATCTCTCGCGGCAGTTCATTGCACGCTGGGAGTCCGCACCATCGCAAACAAAAGCGGTTGTAAGCTTCTGCGTCTATCTGACTCAATTGGCAGGCAAGACGCTCGGATTTGCCACTGGCAGAAGGAAATAGACGAGAATGGCTGATGATCGGACCAAAGTTTGGGAAGCGGCAGGTCCGCTGACGATCAACCTGATCTGGCCCTACACGACCTGGGGCGGTGCTCAGATCTATTTTCTCTCGCTCGTCCGAAATGCTCCAGATGGATGGAATTTTCGTGTCATCGTGCCCACAGGGTCGGATGACGAACTAATGAAGCTCTTCGCTGCGGCCGGTGCGAAGATCGTCTATCTCACGACTGTTCATAACCCCACACCGGCACACGGCATCTTCGAAAAGATCGCACGCCAACGTCGACGTTTGCGGTCTGAAAAAGAGATCCTTGCTTTGATCGAGCGGCTTTCAGGTGAAGGGGAGATCTTCCATATCGAAGCTGGGCCGTGGCAATCTGTCTCGCTCTTGAAGAAGCTCGCCGGGCGAGGAAAGACGTTCGTAACGGTGCAGAATGCGATGCCGTCCGGTGTGTCGCAAGCGAGGAAACGTGCATGGAGTCGTCGAATGACCTCGCTCCTATCGATGCCGTCCTTTGAACTCTTTGGCGGCAATCAGCACGCGGTCGATGACATCCGCACCTTCGTCCCCGAAGACCTGCACTCAAAGATAACGATCTCGCGCGCGACCTTTTCACGAACCGACGTGAACAAGGCTCTCGCTATGCCTGTGCATCGCGACGAAGTTCTGACCGGCTTGGGCCTGCGGCCCGACAAACTCACGGTGCTGGCTGTCGGGCAGTTCATAGACCGAAAGGGAAGATGGGATTTTTTAGAAGCGGCAAGGATCTTGAGCGAAAACTTTCAGTTCATTTGGGTCGGCCCGACCGAGTTGACCGACGACGAAAGAGCTCGGATCGAAACGTATGACGTCCGTGAGACGTTTCGATACGTCTTGTCCGAAGATGCGGGGAAGTCGCGGGCAGAGATCCTTGCATTCTTCCGCAATGCCGACATCTTCGCTCTGCCAAGTTATTGGGAAGGTTTGCCTGTCTCGATCCTTGAGGCGATGGCCTTGGGGCTTCCGATCGTCTCGACACGGATAAACGGGATCCCGGAAGCCGTGATCGACGATATTACGGGATATCTGGTTGAGGCGGGCAATGCAGTCGCATTTGCAAAGGCGATCGAGAAGCTTGAAGCCCCAAACCTTCGCACGCGGCTGTCGGAAGGTGCTCTTGCCGCCGCAACCGGCGAATTTGAAGAGATCGTCTCCGTTTCCAATGTATTCGACCGCTATGTTGCTCCCGGGAAGCAATGATCCATCCGCTTTTGTGTCGAAAAGCCATCACGAACCTGTTAAACTCAACGCTTATCTTCGGTTCCCCGAATAAATGACCGCTAGCGAAACGACCAGTGCAGGCCGCAGGTACATCTTGAATACCGCTTTTGGCGGTATGTCATGGGTCTTGCCGATCCTCATCAGCTTTGTCGCCACGCCGATCATTCTGAAAAAGCTAGGTGTCGTCCAATATGGCCTTTATGCAACGATCCTTGGTTTTATCAGCTATTCGTTCGTCTTTGGCATCGGCAAGGTTCTCGTAAAATACATCGCCGAATACCGAGCCTCCGGCCAGATCGAGAAAATATCGATCGTTGTTTCATCAACCTTCTGGCTGAGTATCGCATTCTCAATGCTAGGAGCCCTGATCGCGGCCGCATTTGCAACGCCCCTTGTGCGTGACGTGCTTGCGATACCCGAACCTGACCAGAGGATCGCGGTCGTAGGAATTTATCTTGCCTGCGGAGCGATCGTTGTCTCGATGCTCAGCCAGGTGTTTCAGTTCATTCTGCAAGGGCTGCACCGATTCGGCACGCTTTTGCTTCTTGCGAACATCGGCGGTCTGATATTGAACTCCGGCAACATCGCTCTCGCCCTTTTTGGGTTTGATATGCGGTTCCTTCTGGGATGGAATTTGATCTCTCTCGCCGCGATGGCACTAACGTACGGTGTCATCGCCCGCAAACATCTTCCGGAGTTCTCTCTTTCTCTTTCAAAGGCCCGTAAGATCCCGGGGCAGCTTCTTCGATACAGTTCGAGTGTCATTCTCTACCAGGCGATAGGGAACATACTCTTCCTGTTCGAACGCGGCGTCGTATTGAGAGAATTCGGGGCAGAGATCGCTTCATATTACTTGGTGCCAATGACGCTCGGCATTTACCTTCACGGTGCAACCGCGAGCTTGCTCCAGGCAACATTTCCGCTCATCAACGAGATGCTTGAAGATAAAGAGCGGTTGATCAGACTTTATCAGAAGGCAACAAAGCTCACCCTCACGATCGTCGCGTTCGCTCTTCTTTCTGTTGCGGTGCTTGGCCGGACATTTCTTAGCCTCTGGATAGATACTGAGTTTGCAAACAGATCGTTCGTCTTCCTGGCGATCCATGCCATTACCTTCGGCCTCATCGCCCTTTGGATAAACGGTTGGTCGCTTGCCGAGGGACTGCGACAGCCGCGTTTTGCCGTCATTATTACCGCGATATGGAGTCTTGTTGCGATCCCGCTGATGATCGCTGCGGCGGTGAACGAAAGCGTCGCGGGGGTCGCAATTTCGCGCCTTCTGGGTGTCGCCGTTACCGTGCCGATGATATTCTATTTTGAGAAAAGATTTCTTGGACGGACGATCTTGACGTTTTGGGCGAATTGCCTTGTTAAACTGGTCATCGCGGGCACAGCGGCCGCCTTCGTCCAATATTTGTTGTTGCAGATGAGTCTCTTTTCGCAGGTTACGAATTTTCTGCTCGCCGCCGTTTCGAGCAGCATCGTTTTTTTGGTCGGTTTGATAGTTACCGGATTTGTGGATGCTGAAGAGCGGGCCGCGGCCTTCAGCCTTTTTAGGAGAGCATAGGTGTAGCCGTTTTATGACGCCGAGATTGGTTCAACGCCTCGATTTTTTGGATGAAGTATGCGCCGGCAAGCGCGTGCTGCACCTTGGCTGCGCCGACAGTCCGTACACGGACGAAGCGATCGCAGCCGGCACGCTCCTTCATGGACGGCTCTCAAAGGTCGCAGCGAGCGTTACGGGTCTTGACGGCGATATTGAAGGGCTCGAAAAGCTTCGACGCGCCGGTTTTGACGATCTCGTTGTCGGCGACCTTGAAAAACTTGAAGACACCGGTCTTGAAAATAACTTTGACGTTATCGTCGCCGGCGAGATCATAGAGCATTTAAGCAACCCGGGGATATTTTTGAATGGCGTGCGTTCGCTGATGAATCCGTCCACAAAGCTGGTCGTTACGACGATAAACGCCTACTGCGGAATGCGTTCCATCTATTACTCGCTTACCCGCGGCAAGGGAACGCACGAACCTGTCCATCCGGATCACGTGGCATATTATTCATACTCGACGCTCAATCTGCTCCTAAAAAGGCACGCTCTCTCGGTCGAAGACTTTCTTTTTTACGATATGGGAACTGACCATCGAAAAACGACGCCGTGGTACCTAAAGGTATTTAATGATGTCAGTGTGACGTTTTCCCGGCAGTTGGCCGACGGAGTGATCGCGGTGTGCACAAAGGAGGCGGACGGGATCTGACCGAAATTGATGGCCGCACGTTCTTTTACAGCTTCAGGTGACGCAGGACGGAATCCGCTTCCGGCTATCGCTATAATGGCATTTGCCGTCGTTGTGGGGCTTATCGGCTTGCTGATGTCAACGGGCGCTTCGCTTGGCATCCCTTATCCGTATTTGCTCCCGTGGCTTCTTGCCCTTGCGATCGTCATGGCGATCCCGCTGATCGTGCAGAAACGCAGAGGGAAGTTTACGCTTGCCGATCCGATCATCTTTGCAACTCTATCGTATTTTTACCCTGCGTTCGTGCTTGGCGGACTCTCGCTTGCCGCTGGATTTTCGCACCCTTATTTCTTGGCTTTTGTTCAAGATCCGCAAATAAATTATCCCTATACTGTCTGGATAATCATCATGGGATATGTCGGTCTTGCGGCCGGCTACTTCTTGCCTCTTGGCAATCATATTGGAGCGTATCTTGAACGTAAACTGCCGACAGCGGACTATGCTCCTGACTACTATGCAATACCCGGCTCGGTCCTTTTGTTCTTGGGTATCGCAAACACCGCTCTTGCCATCGGACTCGGTCTGATAGGTTTTCAAAGGGCGAGTGAGATCGGCGCGTATGACGGCCTGATCTTCTTGACGACGCTCTTCTGGCTCGAAGCAAGCTTTGTGCTTTGGTTCGTGATCTTCAGCAGACAGAAATTCGAGTTCGGCTCAGGTGTCCTTTTGGTTCTGCTCGGTGCGACAGCCCTTTCCAAAGCTCTTTATGCGGGCAATCGCGGTAGCGTCATCCAGATCTTTATCGTAATTGCTCTTGCATATACGCTCTCGGGCAGGAAGTTCCGCCTAAAGCAATCCTTATTCGCAGGAACTGTCCTTACCATCGCTCTCTTGTTGGGAACGATCTACGGCACGACTTTTCGCAACGTCAAGGGCGACGAGTCACAGTCGAATTTTGGAAGCTATTCGGGCAATATTTTGGAAACACTCGATAAGATCGGATCGGACGCCCAGTTTTCAACATTGAACTCGGGCTTCAACACGTTCGCCGAACGCATCGACCTCGTAAGCTCGCTCGCCGTCGTTGTCTCGAACTACGAGCAGCTCGCTCCGTATGAGGAGAGCTACGGTCTCGACCACAATATAGTCAAAGACCTTTCGAGCTTTATGGTTCCTCGCGTGATCTGGCCAGACAAGCCGGTCGCATCCGAATCGCACCAATACAGCGACCTCTATTTTAACTATAGCGAGAACTCTTTCGGCATCACGCCGATGGGCGACCTGATCAGAAACTTCGGGCCGATCGGTGTGCCGCTGGGAATGCTTGTGATCGGACTGTTGCTGCGAGTTCTTTATCGAACCTTTGTCGAAGACCAAAAGGTCATCCTTTGGCGGGCGGCAATTTATTTTATGATCCTAACCTCGGTCTCGTATGAGAGTTTTTACGCCTCGATCATTCCGTATGGCTTCAAGGTTGGAACAACGGCACTTGTCGGCGTTCTCTTACTTCATCTGATGGCACGTGCACTCGGTGCAAAGAGCCGGCAGGCTGTGCAATAATACCGATTTCATACTCCGAGAAACGATGCCAAAAGTTGTCTTTACGAACGGTTGCTTCGACATCATTCACCCGGGCCACATCGACCTTTTGAACAAGGCGAAGGCCCTCGGCGACAAACTGATCGTCGGCTTGAATAGCGATTCGTCCGTGCGGCAAATGAAAGGCGCAGGCCGGCCAGTAGTCTCACAGGAGGCGCGCAAAGCAGTTCTGCTTGGTCTGAAAGCGGTTGATGAGGTCGTTGTATTCGACGAATTAACACCGGAAAAGGTTATAGAAGGACTCCGACCCGATGTTCTCGTAAAAGGCGGCGATTGGCCGCTCGATCAGATCGTAGGAGCAGAGTTTGTGAAAGCAAACGGCGGTGAGGTCGTTTCGATCCCGCTAGTCGAAGGCTTTTCGACCTCAACGCTGATCGAGAGCCTGAAGGACGAGAATCCTAGCGTGAAGAAGTCCGTGGATGACGCGGTTTCAGCTTCTATCAGCGAACACCGCGAGGTCTTCGACGCCTTTGAGGATGCCGTCGGCGAAGCCATCCGAAACACTGCAAAGCTGATCTCCACGACGTTTTCGACGGGTGGAAAGGTGCTTATTTGCGGTAACGGCGGCAGTGCCGCTGATGCGCAGCATATTGCCGCGGAATTCGTCGGACGTTATGAAACCGAACGCATCGCGCTTCCGGCAATTGCATTAACGACCGATACGTCTGCGTTAACGGCCCTTGCAAATGACTACAACTTTGAGCGTATTTTCGCCCGCCAGGTCGAGGCTCTTGGCAGGGAAGGCGATTGCCTTATCGCGATCAGCACGAGCGGAAATTCGCCGAACGTTCTTGCAGCTGTAATGGCAGCCCGTTCTCGCGGAATGAAGATCGTCGGCTTCACAGGAGCCAATGGCAAACGGCTTGCGGGCTTGTCGGATGTGGCAATAATGGTGCCATCGGAGCGTACTGCCCGGATTCAGGAAGGGCATATCACTGCCGGCCACATCATTTGCGAACTTATTGATCTTGGGACCCCACAAGCCGAATAAATGATGAGCAGCATCCTCGATACGTTTCACAATACGACAGTCGCCGTGATCGGCGACGTAATGCTTGACCGCTATTGGTGGGGGAGCGTAAGCCGCATATCGCCCGAAGCTCCTGTACCCGTCGTTAAGATCGAGCGAATGACGCTTGCGGCCGGTGGAGCCGCGAATGTGGCCGCAAACATTGCTGCCTACGGCGCACAATGCATCCTCGTCGGAGTGGTCGGGGATGACGATGCCGCAGCCCAAACTCGGCAAGTTCTCAAGGAAAGCGGCGTTTCCGACCAGTATCTTGTAACTGCGGTTGGACGCCCTTCGACGGTGAAGACTCGACTCGTCGCACACAGCCAGCAGGTCGCCCGGATCGATCAGGAGGATGAAATGGTTTGCACGGGCGATGTCGAGTCAGAGATCCTCGACCAGATCGTCTTGGCCGTTTCGGCAGCAGATGTTGTCGTTCTATCAGATTACGCAAAAGGCGTCTTAAGTGATCGCGTGATCTCATTCGCGATCGAGTGTGCAAAAGAGGCGGGTGTAAAGGTCCTGGTCGATCCAAAAGGGAAAGTTTACGAGAAATACCGCGGAGCCTCGCTACTCACTCCGAACCGACGCGAGGCGGCTGAGGCCGTCAACCTCGATGAGAAGGACTCAGATCTCGTTCAAACCGCAGGAAAGCGGCTTTTGGAAAGCGTTGATGTCGAAGCCTTGCTGATCACCGAAGGAAGCGAAGGTATGAGTCTGTTCAGAAAGGGCGAACCGTCAGTGCATTTGCCCGCATTAGCTAGAGCTGTCTTCGATGTAACCGGCGCCGGAGACACCGTCATCGCCACACTCGCAACTTCGCTTGGATCAGGCGCTGACCTCGAATCTGCGGCAAGGCTTGCCAATATCGCAGCTGGTCTTGTCGTCGAACGGTCTGGCACTACAACACTTACACTCGCAGAGTTAAAGCAACACCTATACGATACGCCTTGAATTTTGAGAACATTCTTGTGATGCGAATCGGCCATCTGGGCGACACGCTCGTGGCGCTGCCGGCATTTTGGAGCTTGCGAAAAGCATTCCCCGCCGCAAAACTCACGCTCCTTTCGAACGCCGATAAACGTAATCCGAATTACCTCGCATCTGCGTCCGTATTGCCTTCGACCGGACTTTTTGACCAATTCATCGACTATCCAACGAACGTCTCCTCATTCGAAAGCATTTTCGGCGCAGTAAAACTCGCGTTCTCGCTAAGAAGGGAGCGTTTCGATGCCGTGTTCTATCTGATGCCGCGTGCACGCACGGAAAAACAGATCGCGCGCGACCGTCTGTTCTTTCGCATAAGTGGGATCGAGCATGTTTTTGGGCTTGAATATACGCTTGAGAATTCGCTTGCCGGGCCGATTCCATCGCCGGCGCCGAACGTTTGCAGTGAAACGGACTTTCTCCTCGATCTTCTCGAAAACGCGGGCGTTCCGGGTGATCAAGCGGCTCTTTCGACCGCGTTGAACCTGACCGAATTGGAGTTGAAGGCAGGAACGGCTTTTCTGGTTGAAAACGGAATTGATGCGGGGGAAAGGATCATCGCAATCGCACCCGGCAGCAAGTGGGCTTCAAAGATCTGGTTCGAAGATCGCTACCGGGAGGTCGTACAAAGGCTTATCAAAAAGCACAACGCTTTTCCGATCGTCCTCGGCGGCTCCGAAGACCGCGGTTGCGGCGAGAGGCTGATCAAAGCTTGGGGCCGCGGAGCGAACGCCGCAGGCCGCCTGAATGTACGGGAAGCGGCAGCATTGCTTCTACATTGCTCACTCTACCTCGGCAATGACACCGGGACCATGCATCTCGCGGCGGCAGTGGGTGTGAGATGCGTCGCCATCTTTGCCGCGATCGATTACCCCGGACGCTGGGTGCCTTTTGGAAGCGGACATCAGATCTTCCGGCGTTCCGTAGAATGTGAAGGATGCCACACGCCTGATTGCTTTAACGCGAACAGATGCCTGGACCTGGTTGGTGTCGAAGAGGTATTTAGGGCGGCGTCCCAGATCCTGTCATAAGATTGAAAGAGGTCAAGTTGAGCTACAGGGCTGCATTTGAGACAATTCGCCTGACCTGCTGGAAATTCTAAAGAACGCGTGCCAACACAAGACAAGAAGACAAAAGTTCTGATCCTCGGTGCAACCGGAATGCTTGGACACAAACTTGTCCAGTGCCTCTCGGTGCATTTCGACGTGTATTCGACGATCCGCGGCGGCTTCGATAATGTCGAGCGATACGGAATCTTTCGTCGAGATCGGATCATCGAGAATGTCGATGCGACCGATGCGGCAATTCTCGAAAAGGTCATCATGGAGACGGTTCCCGATATCGTTATCAATGCGATAGGCGTTGTAAAGCAGGTTCCATCGGCCAAGGACGTCATAACGACGCTCGAGCTAAATTCGATCCTGCCGCAGCGACTCGCCGTCCTCTCAAAAAAACACCGCTTTCGCCTGATACTTTTTAGCACGGACTGTGTGTTCGACGGCGGCCGCGGAATGTACACGGAACAGGACACGCCCAACGCACTCGACCTATACGGCAAGAGCAAGCAGCTTGGCGAAGTTTCCCAGGAAAATGTGCTTACGATACGATCGTCGATCATCGGCAGGGAACTGAGCACTTCTCACAGCCTGGTCGAATGGTTTCTTTCAAATCGAGGCGGCCGGGTGTTCGGTTATACGACCGCGATATACAGCGGCTTTCCAACGATCGTTATTGCCGATATAATCAGGGGTTTGATCGTCGATCACCCGAGCCTTAGCGGTGTTCATCATATCGCTTCAGAGCCGATCAACAAATACGAATTACTTGGGCTCGTTGATGAGTTTTACGACGCAGCGATCGAGATCGAGCCATCGGACCAACTTGTGATCGATAGGAGCCTTGATGGCTCGGCGTTCAGCTCCTTAACCGGCTTTCAACCGGAAGACTGGCCGACGATGATCCAGAAGATGGCAGAAGATAAAACTCCATACGACGACTTTCATAGATGAGCACACTCGAAGGCAAACGCATTCTCGTAACGGGCGGCACCGGTTCGCTTGGGCAGACGCTCGTCCGCCGCATTTTGACCGGTGAGATGGGACGCCCAAAAAGCATCACCGTCTTTTCTCGCGATGAGGCCAAGCAGCATTATATGCGGCTCGACTTTATGGAGAAAAAAGCTGCGACCGATGAGGTGATATATCAGAATTCCCAGGATCTGCTTAGGTTCACGATCGGCGATGTGCGCAATTATCCGGCATTGCTCGCCGCTATGCGAAACGCGGATGTTGTGTTCCACGCCGCAGCGTTGAAGCAGGTTCCGTCGTGCGAATACTTTCCTCTCGAAGCAGTTCAAACGAACATCGGCGGTGCGGAGAATGTTGCAAGAGCATTACGCGAGAACGACCTTCCGGTCGAACTTGTTGTCGGCATCTCGACAGATAAGGCATGCAAACCCATCAACGTGATGGGGATGACGAAGGCCCTGCAGGAACGTGTTTTGCTTGAAGCGAACCGGGACTGCCCGAAGGTCAACATTAACTGCGTCCGCTATGGAAACGTGATCGCGTCCCGAGGGTCGATCATTCCGCTCTTCGTCGAACAGATACGCGAAGGGCGGCCGGTAACTATCACCTTGCCCGAGATGACGCGATTCCTATTGAGTTTGGATCGTGCCGTTGATACGGTCTTCGAGGCAGTCAGAAGCGACCGACGCGGATGCACCTTTATTCCAAAGGTTCCTGCTGCAAAGATCACGGACGTTGCCAACGTGTTAATGGGCGAGAATAAGGTCGATATGATCTTCACGGGCATTAGGCCCGGCGAGAAGATCCACGAGATCATGGTCTCTGAAGAAGAGTGTTTTCGCACGATCGAGTCCGGCGATTATTATGTGATCCTGCCGGTACTTCCCGAACTACGCGATGGCGGCGAGTTCGAAGCGGCCTTAACGAGCGAGTATTCCTCGAAGAACGACAACATTGCCGGCGAAGAATTGCTGCAGCTGCTGACCGACGCCGATTCCGAGATAAAACGATTCGCCAATAACTAGGATTTTGCCCTATGAAGGTAATGACAATATTCGGGACGCGTCCCGAGATAATTCGCTTAAGCCTCGTCCTAAATCTGCTCGATCAGCACTGCGAGCACATAACCGTCCACACGGGTCAGAATCATCAGGAGAATTTGAGCGATATTTTTATTCGCGAGCTTGATGTTCGGACTCCGGATGTCGCTCTTGGTATCCGGTCCAACTCATTCGCGGATCAGGCAGGCCAGATAATCGCAAAGTGCGACCAAGCGATCGCGGAGCACAAACCGGATCGCGTGCTTATTCTCGGCGACACAAATAGCGCGCTGTCCGCCATCGCCGCTGCCAGACGCGGCATTCCTGTCTTTCATATGGAGGCCGGAAACCGGTGCTTCGACGACCGAGTTCCGGAGGAGATCAACCGCCGCATGATCGATCATTCGAGCAATGTATTGATGCCATACACGCATCGAAGCAAGGAAAATCTTATGCGTGAAGGCATCGAGCGCGATAGGATCTTCGTCACCGGCAACCCGATCAATGAGGTTCTCGAATACTTTGCCCCGAAGATCGACGCAAGCAGTGCTCTTGAATCCCAAGGCGTAGCTCAATTCGATTATTTGCTGGTAACGCTTCACCGAGCCGAGAATGTCGATGACCACGTGCGGCTCGCGAGCATAATGGACGGGTTAAGCCAAACCGCCGAGCGATACGGTAAGCCTTGCCTTGTCAGCGTTCACCCGAGAACAGCATCAAAGTTGGCCGAATTCGGCATCGCACCATCGAGCGACAAGGTGCGATTGCTCGAGGCAATGGGCTTTTTTGACTTCGTGAAACTCGAAAAGAATGCGTTGGCCGTGTTGACCGACAGCGGAACCGTTCAGGAAGAATGCTGTATTTTCAAGATCCCGAATGTTACGTTGCGTGATGTGACAGAGCGGGCCGAGACGATCGAATGCGGCAGCAATATCTTGAGCGGTGCAGCACCTCAGGCCATTGTTTCAGCCGTCGAGCTTGCTCTTGCTCAGCCCGCCGCATGGACGCCGCCTGCCGAATATACCGAACCGAACGTATCAACAACGGTTACACGAATCGTCCTCGGCTATTTGAGTCAGCGGAAGCACCGCTCGTAAGGCCGCACCGACGACTTTCAAAAAGATGCGGCGTCGAATCTTGATCTTCTGCGACTATTATCTGCCGGGATTCAAGGGCGGCGGCGGGATGTGGTCGGTGGTCAACCTGGTGAACCGATTCGCCCGCCAATACGATTTCTTTGTCGTCACGAGGAATCACGATCTCACCGAGACAACACCTTACGAAGGAGTTTTAACTAACTCGTGGAACGACGTTGGACCGGCAAAGGTATATTTCTTCGGAAAAGGTGAATTGAACGCAAAGAAAGCGGCCGAGCTCGTCGCAGAGATCCGCCCGAATGCGATCTATCTGAACAGTCTCTTCAGTTTGCCGGTAATAAAATTCCTGACGGCCCGAAGGAAAGGTCTTGTGGGCGAACTGCCCGTCATCCTTGCTCCTTGCGGCGAATTGTCAAAAGCAGCTCTGAAGATCAAGGCGACAAAAAAGAAACTCTTTCTTGCGTACGCAAAGGCCGTCCGTCTTTACGATGGTGTGATCTGGAAGGCTTCATTTGAAGCAGATGCCGCAGATATCCGAGATGTCTTCGGTGCCGATGTTGACGTCATGACGGCTCCTGATCTCGTTCCAGAGGCGATCCTTCCGGATTATTCGCCGTCGTGGAAACCGGCCAAATCGCCAGGCCGCGTAAAACTGGTCTATCTTTCGCGGATCTCACCAAAAAAGAACCTAGCCTTTCTGCTGGAAAGGCTGAAAGAGGTCGTTGATGGTGAGATCTCGCTCGATATCATCGGTCCTGTCGATGATGAAGCATATTGGCAAAGATGCAAGGAAATTATTGCTGAAATGCCGAAAAATATTTCGGTCAAGGCTCTCGGGGCATATCCAAATGATGAAGCTCTTCGGCGCGTGGCCGAAAGCCACTTTTTTGTAATGCCGACGCTGAACGAAAATTTTGGTTATGTTTTTATCGAAGCCCTCGCTGCTGGCTGTCCCATCATTATCAGCGACAATACGGTGTGGACAGATATTGATGAAAGAAAAGCCGGCTGGCAGATCCCTCTTGGTGAACCGGAAAGGTTTGTCAGCCAGATCAAGAACTGTCTGGAGATGGACAACGCCGAATATTTGAGAATGTCGGCCAATGCTCGCAATTACTCTGAAGAGTGGCTCTCCCGGGATGAGATAAACGAAGCGACCGGGCGCGTTCTTTCACGCGCATTGGACGATAGATCTTGATGCGAAAATGACGGACAAGCAAAGAGATATCTCCCAGCCTGAACTAAAGCCGAGACTTTGGGTCGTGTCGGAGCTTTACTATCCGGAGCTTACTTCAACCGGCTATTATTTGACGCAGATCGCCGAAGGCCTGACTGATACTTTCGACGTAAAGGCACTATGCGGGCAGCCGAACTATTCTGCACGCGGCACACGCGCTCCAAAACACGAGATCCGCAAAAAGGTCGAGATATTTCGCGTCGGCGGTACGACCTTGAATAAGAACGTCATCGCTTTTCGCCTTGTCAATATGCTGACGCTTAGCTTTTCGATGTTTTTTGTCAGTCTGCGAAAATTCCGTAAAGGCGATCGTGTTTTAGTTGTAACGAACCCGCCCGCATCGCCATTCGTGATCGCTATCGCTTCGCTGATCCGCGGTGCGGCCTACACGCTGCTGATCCACGATAACTATCCCGAGATCCTGATCGCTGCCGGCAAGGCGGGCGACAAAAGCCTTGTCGTCAAGTTTCTGGGCTTCTGGAATCGCTGGCTCTACAAACACGCATCGCGGATCATTGCCGTCGGACGCGATATGCATCAATTGCTCTCCAGGAAGACTCAAGGCCTGGATATTCCGATCTCGGTCATTCCGAACTGGGCGGAGCTGGAAAACGTTGAGCCTCGCCCACGATCCGAAAATCCATTGCTCAAAGAGCTTGGCATTTCGGATCGCTTTGTCATACTTTATGCTGGCAATATGGGTTATCCGAACGACATCGAAACGATCCTCGCGGCCGCAAAGACGCTGGATTCTGATACGCGGTCGCGGTTCCATTTTGTCTTCCTCGGTGCTGGCGTCAAGCGTAAACTTATTGAGAACTTCATTGCAGACGAGAAACCGGCGAACGTTACACTGCTCGAACCGAGGCCGCGAGAGGATCAGGCCGTTTTCCTGAATGCATGTGATGCCGGGATCGTCTCGCTCGTCTCAAAGATGAAAGGAGTTTCGATGCCGAGCCGCACATACAATATCCTGGCTGCCGGTAAACCGATTGTTGCGATCACCGAAGAGGGAAGCGAGGTCGATCTCGTTACCAAGGACGACAATGTTGGCGTCAACTCTACACCCGGTGACGTAGGTGGCCTTCTGGAGGCATTGGAAAATCTCGCAAACGATCCAAAAGCTTTGGCGGCCATGAGTGGGCGCGCACGCCATGCCGCTGTAGAAAAATATTCGCTTGAGACGGCCCTTTCGGCATATCGGAGGACATTGCTCGGGTGAACACGCCTTACCTCCTAATACTGGCTCTCATTACCGCGGGAATCTCGGCCGTCGGTGTTTACTTTGTCAGAAAGTGGACCCTCGGAAAAGGAATGCTCGATATTCCGAACGAAAGAAGCTCGCATTCGGAACCAACGCCAAGAGGCGGCGGCATCGTTATCGCACTCGTCTCGCTAACCGCATTTACCATTTATTCGATGGCCTTTCGTCAGGAGATCGCGTATGGATTTCTGGCCGGTGCCGTTCTGATCGTCGTGGTCAGTTGGATCGACGATGTTCGAGACCTTCCTCCTGTCGTGAGGATCGCGGTACATCTGATCGCGGCCGCGCTGCTTCTTGTCGATCGCGGGGCATATCCGATCTTTTTCGGCGGCCAGATGGTGGAAGTGTCCGGAGTGCTTGAGTTCGTGATCTCACTCTTCTTTATCGTCTGGTTTATTAACGCATACAACTTTATGGACGGCATCGACGGCATCGCAGGCGTACAAGCTCTCACCGCTTCTGCCGGATGGTGTGCGCTCGGTGTCCTCTCGGGGGAAGCCTCGATCGCGGTCTTGGCGTGCCTGATCTTTGCGGCATCTCTCGGCTTCCTGATCTTCAATTGGCAGCCGGCCAAGATCTTTATGGGCGATGCAGGAAGTGCCTTCCTAGGATTTACATTTTCGGGCATCGGCCTGCTCTCGTCGCCGGGTTCGGGCGTGCGTATCCTGGCATTTCCGGTCGCGTGTCTGCTCCTTTGGCCCTTTATGTTCGATGCTTTCTATACTCTTTTCAAGAGACTGTTGCGGCACGAAAAGATCTGGCACGCCCACCGAAACCACATTTATCAGCAACTCGTCATCCGCGGATATTCGCACGCAACGGTCTCAACTTTCTACGGCATTCTCGCTTTCTCTATCACCATCGTCGCAGTAACGATGCCGGCGATCGGGCACAGCCTCGTGCCGGCGTGGGTTGCCGCAGCTGCTGCGGGTCTATTGCTCTTGGCGGTCGAATATTCTATTGCAAGGCGGAGGGCTTCCGCCGAGTGACATCAGCGCCATATAGCCAAAACTTTATCTCGTTCGGCGTCCCAATACGCTTTGAGTCCCGCAATGCCCGACTCCTGGAAAAGGCTATCAAGACCGCAAATAAGGCCCTGATCGGAAACCTAAGACCGACGCAGAAGCGTCCAGACCACACGTTCGTTTTCGGACGGAACAAAGAACTAGGGGCATTTGTCGAACACAACGGTGCGATCATCGCCGAGAACGAGATCGAACGCGGCGTGTTCAAGTATTTTGACAGCTATTTGCGTGTGCGAATCGGAGAATATTGCCCTGATCGCGTCTTTATTCATTCCGGTGCTGTCGGCATCAATGGCAAAGCTCTCCTCATTCCGGGCAACAGTTTCTCTGGAAAATCAACGCTGGTCCTCGAACTCGTCAAGCTTGGCGCGGAGTACCTTTCGGATGAGTTTGCGATCCTCGACAAGCGTGGACGTGTCCACCCGTACGCTAGGCCGATCAATATGAGGACGACGGACGGGAAATATCGCCCATATACTGTCAATGTCACGGACAAGGCCGATCTAAAGAAAAAAAAGCCGCTTCCGGTTGGAGCGGTTCTGTTTACAAGCTATAAGGAAAACGCTCCGTTCCGCCCGAAAAGACTGACTCCGGCCGAGGGAATTATGACTATTACGCCATACACGCTTCCGATCCTGGTAAACCCCGCATACTCAATTCAGGTGTTGCATGAGGTGATGAATGGTGCTTTAATTGTACAATCAAAGCGAACTCACGCGCCCCGCTTTGGTGAAAAGCTATTGCAATATCTAGCAAAACTTATGTAAAATATGGCGTTTTAGTGCTTTGTTTTACGCTTTAACTGTTGACTGGAGGATTCTAAATGTCTGATTCGCACACCCCGAAAGCCCGAAAGCGCGGACTCGTAGTTCAAGAGATGCCGGGCGAAATGCTCGTTTATGATACTGAGACCAACAAAGCCCACTGCCTTAACGACAGTGCCGCATTTGTTTGGGCATCTTGCGACGGCGTGAACACCGTTAGCGATATCGTACGGGAGTTTGAGGCGAATTCAAAGGGGACTGTTACGGAAGACTTCGTATGGCTCGCCATCGATCAACTCAGCAGCAAGGGCCTGCTAGAAGCGAAGCTCGAACCAAAGTTCAAAGGTAAAAGCCGCCGCGACGTTCTCAAGACCATCGGTCTTGTCTCAGTCGCAGCATTGCCGATCATCGCATCGCTCGCCGCACCGCAGAGCGCTTTGGCTGCGACGTCATGCAACTGTTCAAAAGAATCCGACTGCACATTTCAAGCAGCTTCGTGCATGAATCTCATGTGCGATAATCGCGGGATGACCCCAAGTTTTACCTGCAATCAGTAGTACGGCTTTCTGCTTTTTTGTCCTAAGCGGAGGGGTAAATGCTCCTCCGCTTTTTTCGTTTTTGCTCTACGCCAGACCCGTGATACGTTTTAAGTGTAGATTTCAAACCGATGCAATACGATCCCGAACAAGACGAAGATGAGGTCGTTGACGAATACCGCTGGGGCAGAATCTACCGCAAGGCCCAGCAGAAGAAGATCGTCGAGGCATTTCGCCTGTTCCGATCTCAAGGGATCGAGCCCGTGCTATTCAAAGGGTGGGCGATCGCGCGGTATTATCCCGAGAGCGTAAGCCGCATCTCATCCGATACGGACATAGCCGTCGCCTCTTCGGATCACGCGGCCGCAGAATCCCTTCGCACATCGCCGACCGGCCGCAAGCTTGTCATCGACCTTCACAACGAATTCTCCCGCCACGATTCGCTTGATTGGCAGACACTTTTCTCGCGTTGCGAAACGATCGATATCGACGGCGAAAGTATCCGCATTCTTTGCCCTGAAGATCATCTCCGTGTCGTCTGTGTCCATTGGCTGATCGACGGCGGACAATACCGCGAAAAACTTTGGGACATCTACTATCTGGTCGCGAATCGGCCGAAAGGCTTCGATTGGCAGATGTGCCTGGACGAAGTCGAACCAAAGAGGCGGCGTTGGATCGTCTGTGCCATCGGACTTGCCGCGAAACATTTTGGGCTTGACCTTTCCGAAACACCGATCGCCAATGCCGCCGAAACTCTTCCGAAATGGCTCACGACGCGCGTCGAAAAAGAATGGGCGTCAAGTACAAAGCTTGAACCGCTTGAGGCCCATTTTCGCAACCCGCGAAAATTCTTGATCCAGCTAAAGAAGCGAACGCCGCCGAACCCGATCGCTGCGACCGTTGATGTCGGCGGAAGCTTTGATTCCAAGCTCAGGCTTCACTATCAGCTTCGCTCTTTTAGTCGACGCGGCCTCGCCTCTTTACGCCGCTCGATATCGTATAATAGGACGCAGAATGAAGCAGAAGCCCGACGGGACGCTATCGATTGAAGCCGGAGTGTTAGGCGGCAGCCTGGCGTTCGCCATTGACGGGCAGATTCATTCCTATACGGGAGATCCATCCGCATCTGCAAAAGCCGAGCTCCTTTTGCCGAAGATCGACGAGTTGCTGCGAAACTCCGGTGCGTCTCCTAAAGATATCGAGAAGATCGTCGTGTCTGCAGGGCCGGGCAGCTTTACAGGTATCCGAATCGGTATCGCGACCGCCCTCGGCCTCGCTAATTCTCTTGGGATCAAAATACGTCAACTTCCGCTTCTTCCGGCGCTTGCATTGGCGGCGAAGGGAATCGTGTGTGTTTCAGTGCCGCACGGTCGCGGCTCGACCGCATCTCAGATCTTCGAAGTTTCCGCCAACGCGATCGTCAGTATCCAACCGGCATTTGTACATCCTTCGACAGCGAGTCTCGATGTGATCGATGCCGAGGTCGCCATCGATCATTTTGTCGCCGCGAAGGGAAGCGAACCATCGTTTGTCGATGACCCGATCGTCATCGCGAATCTTGCCGAGCAGCTTCTCCGAGCGGCTGACGATCCGCGGATCACCGAAGCTGAGCCGATCTTTCTATCAAAACCGGTAAATGCCTAACCCTCGCAGAATTCGCCCCGTTGAAGCCGCCCACGTCGCGGCATTGATCGAACTCGGCACCGAAACGGGATTAAGCCCGTGGGGTGCTCACGATTATCTTTCGGAGATCAAAGACAAGAACTCGATAATGCTCCGTCTCGAGACTGACGTAAACCACACGATCGGGTTCATTGTCGGACGGCTTATCACCGCAGCTGACGGCTCCGGGATCGATGCGGAGATATACAATATTGCTGTCTCGCCGCACCATCAGCGAGAGGGAAATGGGCAGCTCCTTTTCGACGCTTTTTTTGAACGCTGCCGCCAGGCGAACGTCTGTCGGATCTGGCTCGAAGTTCGCGTATCAAATGAAAAGGCGATCAGCTTCTACACCCATAATTCCTTTGCTATCCAGCATTTACGAAAGGGGCTTTATCGCTCGCCGCCTGAAGATGGATATTTGATGAGCCGAACACTTTAGCCTCTCGTCAAAGCACACTTTTTACTTGCTTCGGACACGCGGTTGAGCTAACATCAGGTTAAGCCCGACGCCAAGAGTGTTAATGGCCCGGAGTCGGGCTTTAGACCATTGAAAAGTGAGGACAAACACGCTATGGATATGTCAGCAGCGGACCCTGTCCGCGACGAATTGCTAAAGACGAATCAGCAATTCCGCGATCTCGTTCATCAACACGATGAGCACGAAAAACGCCTCAGTGAACTACAACATCTTAGTTTTCCATCCGACGAAGAACAGCTGGAAGAAACTGCCCTAAAGAGGGAGAAACTCGCTATCAAAGACGAAATTTATGCGATGATGCATCACGCACAAGCAGGGCATTAAGAACAATGATATTGACGCCCTAACGTTTAAGTTCTAAGGCATCCCGGCGACCGGCCGCGATGCCTTTTTACTTTGCGCACGAACCGCTGCCGTAGGCCGAAAGGCCGACCGGCGAAAGTACAAATGTGTGTGATCCGTCGGCCGCCATCGCGATGGGTGCTTCGCCAAGATCGACCTGTGAGTCGATCCTGCCGTTGTCTGCGGACACGACCATGGCGATCTTGCCATTCTCAACAAGGACGAACAGGTGTTTAGCGTCTAACGCTGTCGCGGCGAGGACGCGGGCCGGAAGCCTGAGTTTCCACTTGACCCGCCCGGACGCCCGGTCAATGGAATATAAGAAATTATCGAACGATGCGGCAAGCAGTTCGCCGTTGTTCACTATCAATTTTCCGATCTGAGCACCCGCACGATATTTCCATTTCGGATCGTAACCGTTGGCTGCTTCGAGACGCATCACCTCGCCTCGTGAATCACCCGCGTAGATCTCGTTGTCATCATAAACGAGTGTCTTCGCCGGACGCTTTAGCTCGATCGAAAACCGTGATTCACCACCCGCCAGCGTGACGCCGACCAATCTATTGTCACCGGTCGCAAAAGCAAGAAGCGGATCGCCGAAGGCCGGAGCCGCCGAAAGCCCGCCGGCGAATGTCAGCTTCCATTTCAAGTTTTCCGACGAAAGGCCGTACGCCGAAACCTCGCCGCTGCTTGCGGCGGCAGCAATCGTGTCTGCCGCCGCTTTGAGAAAGATCTCGCCCGCACCGTCGATCTCCACCTTCCAAACGAGAATACCGGTCTCTTTGCTGAGTACACGTAGAGTTGCGGTCTTCGCCGTATCACTTGAGTCTGAAGGCCGCGTCGCGATCGCGATCCTATCCGGTCCGACGGCAATATTAGAGACCACCTCGCCGCCGAACTCTGCTCTCCAGAGCCTTTCGCCCGTTGCGGCACCGACGGCGATCACGCTGCCTTTGTCCGTTGCGACATAAGCGGCCTTGTCATCTGCCGAGATCGAGCGAAAAAAGACATCCGAATCCACGTAAGCCCAGCATTTTACGGCATCAGACGTCGCCGCCTTTGCAGGCGTGGCCGTCTCTTGAGAACGCGTTCCTGCGGCCGCAATCAGCGTGACAACGCATAAGGTGATGATCGAGAGGACTCTCATTTGCCAGCGAAATTAACAGGCCCTTGCGGGCAAAAGGTCAATTTTAGCACGTGCTCTTTGACCGTGAAGTATTTGAAGCTATACTTGTGCGAATAGTTCGAAAAAAATATTTACACTGAGGATTCTGAATGTCGTTCAACAAGATCACCATCGTTGGAAACCTGGGCAAAGACCCGGATCTTCGCTACACCCCACAAGGCGTCGCTGTATGCAGTTTTACGATGGCCACCAACGAAAAGAGACGCGATAAGTCCGGCGAATTGCAGGACGTAACGACGTGGTTCAAGATCACGCTTTGGCGCCAACAGGCGGAAAATGCCGCGAAATATCTCACGAAAGGCTCGCCCGTTTATATCGAGGGCCGCCTCCGGATCGAGGAATGGACCGACCGCGATAACAACAACCGGTACACTCTCGACGTCCAGGCGACCGATATGCAGTTCATCGGCTCACGCGGAGGCGGAGAATATTCCGGCGGCTCATCTGAAGAAGATCATCAGCCGCAATACACCGGCGGCGGTTCGTCCGCTTCGTCAGGTGCCGGGACCGCTCCGGCCTCATCCGCCACACCAGCAGACGACGACATCCCGTTCTAAGCACCTTTCTTCGCATTTCTTGTCAGAACCGCCTGCGTCAGCGGGCGGTCTGCATTGCGGAGGCCCGCACGTTAGTAAGGGCGTTCAGCGGTCTTGTCAGTTCCGCCTGCATCACTGGGCGGCCAGCATTGCAGAAGCCCGCACGTTAGTAAGGGCGTAACACTCAACGCAGATTCCCGACGAATTGCCACGGGATTTATGCCGTGAAACCCTGCCCCACCCCAAACTCGGAGGCGGCTTGCCGCCGACAAAAGAAGTTCTTTTCGTAGCTAAGATAGCCTTGCGGATCGCTGCACGTCGCCGTCACGCCATTCACCACCCCGCAGCGTGCACTCTGCACCAACGAGAGTTCGCCGTCATTGTCGAGCACGTTCTTCACCTTGCGGCCGCTCGGATACGTCTCCTCGATCAACGCTCCCGACAGGTTATAAGTGTAACCCGTCGAATACCCCGCCACATCGTTTCTCTATGAACTGCTGAGATTAGAGGGGTTCAGAATCAGTACCACCTAACCCCCGAGTTCGCCAGCGGATCGAGCCGACAATGTCTCGACTCTTTTAATCCAATTTCTTTAACTCTTTGGAACCACTTACGATAGCTACGAAAGGCCTTTGCCGTATCCTCGTCGGAATTAAAAACGAGAGTCCCGAATTCGCCCGATAGTTGTGGTGGAACTCCTATGAGTGCAACCGCTGTCGCGAACGCATCGCTACCGTAAAAAAGCTCAGAAATCGTATAAAGGGCATTTACCTCAACTGAGGCCATCGGCACTCTTTGCGAAACTTCGGGCTTAGAGCCGAAGCGGATGCCTCGTCTCTTTCTGCCCTCAAGTTTCAGCAGGCACTCAATGCCAGCTATAACGTTCGCTGAAACGGTCTCATCAATGGCGGGTCCGTCAGTCTTGATCTCTGGGTCGGCTTTGCCCCACCAATATGTGCAGTCAAGGGCATGCACTGACGAAGAGAAACACAAGAAGACACTCACTAATACTATTACTTTCATGTCCACTCACTCCGATCTTTATATATATGTTGTCCTCCGCGTCATAGGTGAATTGGCAGCCTTCAGCATCGACGGTGGTGTTGCCGGAAGCGTCGAACGTGTAACCGACGAGGCGATTCGTCGCGGGATCGACCTTGAGGATTGAAACTCATCTACGGTCCGGGGACAAGAGCAATATCAAACACAATTTCCTCGATCGCAGAGCAGACCTCGACATAGCGAGCTTGCGAGGGTGCTAACATATCTTCCAGCGGTGGGGTGGGTTGATATACTATTAGCTTGTATTTACCAAGCCCAAGAGATACTTTGTAATCTCCCTTTGAATCGGCATTGATGCCGACGAGACATTTCTTGCACCCAACTCGTTGAAATACGAGATATTGTCCTGGCGAGGGGACCCATCCAAGCTCGGTGTTGTTTATTTCTACATGCCCTCTGATTGTCCCGATACGATTGTATGTACCGGCATCAGACTGGCCAGAGCTTGGCGCGGCAAAGATCGCCACAAAAAATAGTAGAAATACCATTCCCATTTTCATTAATTAACTCCTTGACCGCCGACGTTCGATTTTACCCACCTAACGATCTTAGTTTTTTCTTCCACTACGCCTGCTTCCACGATTGCGAGGCCGTGCCGCCCGCAGGCGCGAGATTCACGTGGGTGTCCGGCGACCGGTCGCTTTTTGCGTTCATTGGCCCTCGGACTTTCCTGTCGGATTGATCGTTACGGACCCCAGTCTTTCCTGAACAGTGATGTGGAACGGTAAGACAAAGTAGGATCGTGTTTCGGGGCCCGAGGGCGTACCGGCGGGCAGAACTTCGTAATCAAATGTAAGATCAGCAGATCGTTCTTTACACCCAGCCGTCTCTGTTGGCTTAACGGCGGAAAATTTCCACACTTTTGCGACTAATTCGGAGTTCTTGCTTAGCCATTTGGGGCCTTCGATCGCCTCGGCTCTTAAAATATTACCATCTTCACCGACCGTCACTCGCACAACGACCGTTCCGCTTTCTTTCAACGCAAGCGAGACGGCCGGATAAGGCGGTACGACCACTTTTCTCGGCAGCACCTCGCAGGTTTGCGAGTGTCCTGTGAACGCCAAAAGTCCGATAAGTCCCAATATGACGAAGACGTGCTTCATAATGGCTCCTTTAGCCTTCAAGATCGAAGCTAAGATGTTAACTTTGACGGCTAGCATTCGCCTTCGAATATTCCGCCACCAGCTTACCAGGTGCGTCGTACGCAAAAACGGTTGTGTTGCTCGGTCCATCCACAGATAAAAGTTTACGCAGGTTTGGGTGTGCGCGATAGCACAAACCGCACAAAACGTATCAAACCGCACAAAACGTATCAAACCGCACAAAATGTACAAACCGCACAAAATGTATCAAACCGCAGAAAATGTATCAGAGTGCACGATCTGCACGATCTTGCCGTTGCCAAGACCACAGGCGGCGGGCAGACGGCGGCCGCGAATGCACGATCTGTCAGAACCGCCTGCGTCAGCGGGCGGACAGTGGTCAATCGCAAACGAAGAATTGAGATTTGAAATTTGAAATCTGAGATCTGTTGCTGCGAATGCACAAAAGTCAGAACCGCGAGCCGCAGCGACCGGCCAATGTCAGTACCACCTGCGGTAGCGGGTGGTTTTGTCAGAACCGGGAGCAGCAGCGACCGACCAGTTTTGTCAGAACCGGGAGCGATAGCGACTGGGTGCTTAGACGGGGAACCCGAGACTTCAGATCTAAGACTTGAAATTTAGAATTTGAGATTTGAGATCTGGGATTTGAGATCTCGGTTAGCAGAACGAAGTTAATCGGGTTCTTGAACGTGACCTTAGATTTGAAATTTAGAATTTGAGATTTGAGATTTGGGATCTGGAATCTGGAATCTGGGCTCTGAGAGGTGAGATTCAACAGCAGTGCAGCTGGCGGTTGCGGCGATGCCAATGATGACCAAGAGCAAAGGACGCAAAAGGAAGACGGAAAGGTCGAACAGGCCCTTTTGCTAAGGTTGCGGGCTCCGGAGGTTCGTCTAGACCCATTTGCCCATTCTTCGGAATTTGTTGTAGCGGTCAGCGATCAGTGTTTTTGAGGGTTTGGCAGAGAGTTCGTCGAGGTTTGCGATGATCCGCTTTTTGAGAGTTTCCGCGATCTTGTCGAACGCGGCCTGTGAATCCTCGTCGTCCTCGGACGGCATCTTCCAAGGGGCGGGTTCCGGAACGATCTCATCAACGATATCGAATTTCTTGAGGTTATCGGCCGTGAGTTTCAAGCCTTCGGCCGCGTCCGGCGCACGGCCGGCGTCTTTCCAAAGGATCGCCGCACAGCCTTCGGGCGTAATGACCGAATAGACGGCGTTCTCCATCATCAGAACACGGTCGCCGATGCCGATCGCCAGGGCACCGCCGGAACCGCCTTCACCAAGCACAACGACAACGACAGGCACCTTCAGCGACGCCATTTCACGAAGGTTGAACGCGATGGCCTCGGCCTGGCCTCGTTCTTCGGCATCAATGCCCGGATATGCTCCGGGTGTGTCAACGATCGTTACGATCGGGCGGCCGAACTTCTCGGCCATACGCATCACGCGCATCGCTTTTCGATAACCTTCGGGCTTTGGCATCGCAAAATTGCGATGTCGGCGTTCGTTGATGTCGCGTCCCTTTTGTTGGCCAATGACACAGACCTCAAGGCCGTTGATACGGGCAAACCCCGCGACCAATGCCGGGTCGTCCGCAAAACGACGGTCTCCGTGGACTTCGATAAAGTCCGAAAACACCGTCGAAAAAAGGTCCATCGCATACGGACGCTCGGGATGACGCGCCATCTGGACACGCTCAAAAGCAGTTGTCATAAGCTGATTATTTTAGCACCTTCACTGCCATTTTGCGTCGCAGCCAAAGTCCTTGATCCCGTCGAGCAGGGCTTCCGAAAGCTGAACCCTTGTCTTTGGTGAATGTAATTTGATATCCATTCCATCCGCGGAAAGGTTGAAGAAGACCTCGCACTTTCCGGGCGTCTTTGTCAGAAGCACGAATAGCTCTTCAAGCCGCTCACGGCGAGCAGCCTTTGCCGGAATGTCGATCGCGATCGAACTTGCGTTCGCCATTGCAGCTTCGGAAAGGGAAGTTACGTCGGAAATGATGATCGTAATTTCCTGATTTTCGCTTGCTTCGAGTTTCCCGGAGATCACGACAAGATTGTCATCCTGCAGAAGGTCGCTGTATTTCGTATAGGCGTCCGACCACGCGACGCACTTGGCGCCGCCGGAACGATCTTCAAGCCGCAGGGTGCAGAAACGATTGCCTTTCTTGCTGTATCGCACGGCCGATGCCGTTACGACACCGGCAACCCGAACGAGTTCGCGAGAATTTCCTTCCGCCGCGACCGCGATCGGCGGGACGCGAGACGCTTCCAATTCCGCAGCATAGGCGTCGATCGGATGTGCGTGAAGATAAAAGCCGATCGCGGCCTTCTCGTTCTTTGCCATCTCTTCGAGCGTCCATGCAGGCACATCCGGCAGACGAGAGTCGGTCGCGGTGTCAGATTCGGCCGCAGCAGCAAAAAGCCCGTCCTGCCCCCGCTCTCTGTCCTCTGCGGCACGCGAACCGGCCTGGATCGCGGCTCCAATATGCGAATGCAGCTTGGCACGCCACTTTTCGAGCGGTTCGTCGTCCGGTCGAAGTGTGTCGAATGCACCGGCACCGATAAGGCTCTCGATCGCTCGCCGATTGATAGCGCCGGATGCAAGACGTGAGGCAAGATCCGTCAACGACTTGAATTTACCGCCGGCATCGCGTGCGGCAATGATCGCGGCGACGCTGTTAGTGCCCAAGCCCTTGATCGCCGTCAATCCGAATCGAACTGCCGTATCTGACGGTGTGAACCCGAGGCCGCTCTCGTTAATATCGGGCGGCAGAAGTTCGAGCCCCATTTGCTTGAGCTCGTTCGAATATTTGAAGACCTTTGCCGCGTCCTGTGCTTCGTGTGAGAGCACGGCGGCGTAAAAATACGCGGGGAAATGGGCTTTGAGATAGGCCGTGCGGAACGCAACAATGGCGTACGCGATACTGTGGCTGCGGTTGAACCCGTAGTCAGCGAACTTCGCCATCAACTCGAATATGTCGGTCGCAACGCTCTTCGAGATCTTCTGTGCAACAGCCCCGGCAACGAATTTGTCGCGATGCTTTGCCATCTCCTCGATCTTTTTCTTGCCCATCGCACGACGCATAAGATCGGCGTCTCCAAGGCTGTAGCCGCCAAGCTTTTGGGCGATCTGCATGATCTGTTCCTGATAAACGAAGACTCCGAACGTCGGCTTTAGGAATTCCTCCATCTCCGGAACCATATATTCGACCGGCTTCACGCCGCGTCGCCTATCCACGAAATCATCGATCATTCCGCCATCGATCGGACCCGGGCGGTAAAGGGCGTTTAGGGCCGAAAGATCTTCGAGATCTTCGGGCCGCATACGGCGGCAAATGTCCTGCATACCCGAAGATTCGAACTGAAACACCGCGTCGGTCCTGCCTTCTGCAAAGAGGCACATCGTCTCAGGATCGTTCGTCGGGATCGCCTTCCAATCGATCGTCTTGCCGGTCTTCTCCTTCAGATTCGCGAGGCAATCTTCGATGATCGTGAGCGTAGTTAGCCCAAGAAAATCCATCTTGAGCATCCCGACCTTTTCGAGATCGCCCATCGGATACTGACTGGTCAATTCCTCCTTTGGTGAAACGGCGACAGGCACGAGTTCGTGCAGCGGTTTTGGACTGATCACGACCCCCGCCGCGTGAACCGAGGTATGCCGTGAACAGCCTTCGACACGTTTGGCGAGGTCGATCAATGACCGAACACGCGGATCGGATCCGATCATCGCCTTTAGCTCCGCAACTTCCTTGATCGCCTGATCGATGCTGATGTTGCGCCCGCGGCGTGGAGGCGGCAAGAGCTTTGCGACGCGTTCGACCTCTCCGACCGACATACCGAGCACGCGACCCACGTCCTTTACCGCAGCACGCGACGCCATCGTTCCGAAGGTTACGATCTGACAAACAGAGTCGCGGCCATAGAGCTGCGTTACGTGCTCGATGACCGCACCCCGGCCGCGAATACAGAAATCTATGTCGATGTCGGGCATCGAAATTCGTTCAGGATTTAGGAATCGCTCGAAAAGAAGCTCGTGCTCGATCGGATCGACGTCCGTGATCCTAAGGCAGTATGCGACGAGCGAACCTGCAGCCGAACCGCGGCCCGGTCCAACGGGAATATTCTGTTCGCGTGCATATCGGATGAAGTCCCAAACGATCAAGAAATAGCCGGGAAACCCCATTCCCTTGATCGTGTCGATCTCGCGGGCGAGCCTCTCTCGATAGATCTCAAGCCCATACTTTAGGGCCCCGGCGTCGATGAGCGGCTGCCAATCAGTTGCCTTTCGATCCTCAAAACCTTCCCATGCGATCTGCTCGAAATACGCATACTCGTCTGCCGAACCAAAGTCGGCCGGGATCGGGAACGAAGGCAGTTGTCTCGCGTCATCGCCCTGAGGGATCGTCAGATCGCACATCTCCGCGATCTTGACGGTGTTTTCAAGGGCTTCTGGGAACTCCTCTCCAAAGAGGTCCCACATTTCCTTTTTCGACCGCAAATACCGTGTTGGCTCGTCAGCCAACTCGTTCGAAAGAATTCGGCCCTCCTCAATGGCAAGTAGAGCCTCGCGTGCCCTCGCATCTTCCGCCTCAAGATAAAAAACGCTATTCGTCGCTACGAGAGGAAGGCTGAGTTTCTTGCCGAGCTCTGCGATCTGTGCGTTGAGGTCAGGATGCGGCCGATCGAGTATCTCAAGAAAAAATCGATCCGCACCAAAGATCTTGCTCAGATCTCCTGCATAATTTTCCGCCTTCTTGGCTTCCTCGGAACGCAGGTAATGGGCGATCGCACCGTTGTCCGCACCTGAAAGGGCTATCAGGCCAGCCGAGCGTTCAGCGAGCAGCCCCAGGTCGATCCTGGGGCGATGGTGGAAGCCTTCCTTGAACGCCATCGAGGCTAAATATGAAAGGTTCTTGTAGCCGTCAAGATCCGTTGCAAGAAGCACGAGGTTGTAGAACCCACGCTCTCCTGCAGCGACCGTTGCCGAGCGGTCAAATCGGCTTCCATTCGCCACAAAGGCCTCATAACCGACGATCGGCTTTATGCCGGCGTACGACATTGTGTTAAAGAACGAGACCGCTCCATACATATTGCCGAGATCGGTGATCGCACACGCCGACATTTCAAATTCAGCAAGCTTCGAGGAAAGAGCCTTTAATTGGACTGTACTCTTCAAAAGGCTATAATCTGTATGCAAATGCAGGTGGACAAAGTCCTTTGCTTCGGCTTTGGTTGGGGCGTTTTTGGACGGCATCTATGAAAAAAGTTTATCTCGAAACCTATGGCTGTCAAATGAACGTCTCCGATTCGGAGCGCGTCGCGACAGCATTGGGGCGAGATGGCTTCGAGGTAACCGCAGATGCCGCAGGTGCTGATGTCGTTTTGATCAACACGTGCTCGGTTCGCGAAAAGGCAGAACAGAAACTCTACACACAGGTCGGCCGAATACGCCATTCAGAAGGCCCAAAGCCCATCGTTGGCGTCCTCGGATGTGTCGCGCAGCTTGAGGGCGAAACCCTTTTGAAAAAGATCCCGGGCGTGGATTTTGTCGTCGGTACACGAGCGGTCGGCCGTGTTGGCAGTATTTTGAACCGGACGCTCGACGGAGAGAGCGAGATCGTCGATCTTGGTGAGCGAGAAGATGAATACGATTGGACGGTCGCTGACACTCACCGCCATTCACCGTACGTCGCATTTCTGCCGATAATCGAAGGATGCAATAAGTTTTGCACCTACTGCATCGTGCCGTTCTCACGCGGACGCGAGCGAAGTTTACCGGCCAGCGACATTATCCGTCACACCCTCGAACTCAAACGCCGCGGTGTCAAAGAGATCCATCTGATCGGCCAGAACGTAAACAGTTACCGGCCTGAGACAGAGTCCGGTCTAGAAGGGTTTGCAGGGAAGTCGGCGTTCTCGCGACTCCTTCGAGCAGTGGCAGCAACCGGGATCGAGAGGATAAAATTTACAACGTCGTTCCCGAGGGATTTTCACGAAGACATCGTAGAAGCCATCGAAACGCACGAAAATCTCTGCAATTGGGTGCATTTACCGGTCCAAAGCGGCAGCAACCGCGTATTAAAACTAATGAAACGCGGCCATACCATAGATCGTTATATCAAGCAGATCGACAGAATGCGTGCCTCTAGCCGTGATATCGCAATAACTACCGACATTATCGTCGGATTTCCAGGCGAAACCGAGGCTGATTTTCGAGACACGGTCGAACTTGTAAAATATTGCGGATTCGACAGTGCCTATATATTCAAGTATTCGCCGCGGCCCGGGACGCCAGCGTTCGAAATGGACGATACTGTGTCGGCGGCCGAAAAGACATTGCGGTTCCTGGAGCTTGAAAATACGCACAAAGCCTCTCAACACAAGTGTTTAGAGCGGTATAATGAGAAAGTGCTTAAAGTTTTAGCTGAAGGCATTTCAACTCGTACTGAAAATGGGATCAGCGGCCACTCAACGTGCCACAAGGTCGTAAATTTCGTTGGCGATAAAGCTGTTCTAGGCTCTATCGTCAACGTTAAGATAACAAAAGTTAAAGCAAATTCTATGTTCGGAGAGGTCGTTTAGCATGGAACAAGGAGCAAACCTGATCGAGGTCAAGATCGGAGCCCTAATAATGGACCCGAATACGAACACGCCGATCGTAGTGCTTAAGAGCCTCGATTCGGAGACGGTGCTGCCGATCTGGGTCGGCGCCTTTGAAGCGAACGCGATCGCCATTGAGATCGAGAAGATCGTTCCGCAGAGGCCGATGTCCCACGACCTAATGCGAAACCTCGTGATCGAATGCGGCCTGCATGCCACGGCCGTGATAGTTACCGATCTTGCAGAAAATACATTCTACGCACGCATCGAATTTATTGATAAGAAAGGAGATAAGGTTTTGCTTGATGCAAGGCCATCTGATGCGATCGCTCTCGCTTTACGCCTCGATTGTCCGATATTTGTAGATCAAAAGGTGATAGACCTTTCAGCGGCCGCCGGTCCAACTGGAGAGACGTCAGAAGGCGATATTCCGCCGCCGGAAGATTGGCCTGAACTGATTGGCTAGGTTCTTCTCACCACTACAACATAATCCTTATTATCGGACGCAAGGCAAATGGATGAGCGTACCCAAACCTAATCCCTTCCTGGCTCCATCGGAGCCAAATGTTTGTAGAACGCGTGTTATCACAACCGATCTCGGAGGCGGCTATGCCGCCGACAAGGCTCTTGTTGCGTGCTCCGCACGCTCCGAGGTCTTGCGTGGCCACCACAACAATCTACAAACATTTCGCCCCAATGGGGCTTCTGGATGCATTGTAGTACGCTGCTATCTAAAGCATTTCGCCCCTATGGGGCTTCTGGATCTTCTGCCGTCTCCTCCGGGGACGAATCCGTTCCGGGCTCCGGGGCAGCTAGCGTTTCGGGTTGCTGATCCTTGCGAAATTTGACCCAACGGCCCAGTTCGTAGTCGAACGTGATCTTGCCGCCGGAGGCTCTCCACGCGTCGAGCTCGTCCCAGTAGGCCTTCTCTTCAGCTTCTTTTTTGCGTTGTTCGGCAACTGCTCGGCCGATTCTTGGTGTCCAGTGCGAATAGAGCTTTTGGGCGTAGGAACGCGAGATGCCGAATTCGTCGGCGATCTCCCGAAAGGTCATCTTTCGTTCGTCGTGCATCTCCTTGATCTCGACGATATCCTCGCCAAGGTCGGAGCTCACCTCGGGGAGCGCAAATTCCATTCCCAGAAGCCCGTTCGACAGATCCTCGATGGTGAACCTCAGCGGATTCTTCTTTGTCCAAACAAGCCTTTCGCTTCGTGTTCGCGTCTGTATGATACGGTCGCCATGAAGGGCAAAAACGCTGTCAGCCACACCGCACAGCACTTGAGAACGCCGAAGGCCGAGTTCGGCTGGACGCTTCTTGTGAACGAGCGGGGCCGAGTCGGCGAGGACCAGGATGGAAACGCCCGTTTCGACCGTAAGCCGCTTAAGCCCGTGCATCAAGGCCAGCGTCTCGCGCGTTCCGTCATTGGCAAGCGAGACCATCGAGAGGTCGTCGATGATCACCGCGTCGAATCCGTATTTGGAGATCATCGCTTCGGTCCAACGCAAAAGCTCCGAAGCTTCCTGCGGAGCCGCTCGATAGACATTCGACGCGAATTCATGGTCGGAATACCGTTTACGGAACTGCTTTTCGGTCAAAACAAGGTCGATATCGAGGATCTTCCGACGTTTTTTGAGCGGAAGTTCCGGCTGCAAAAGGTTTTGCCCGCGCGAAAGCGCATCGGCGATCTGCACGGCGAGCAGGCTTTTGCCGGCGCCCGGTTCCCCGAACAGCATCGCAAGCTCTCCCTCTAGCCAAAACGCGTCAAATAAGGATTCTGGCTGCGTCTTGTCCTTGATCCTGACCGTGTCACGAGCCCGACGCGGCTCGGCCACTATGAGTTCAGCCGGTGTATTGTCTGCGATACTTGACATCTATGATACACTGTATCACAGATGCAATGCTGGTTGCATAATGTTTTTTGAAAATTTGCGCTTTTTCCCCGTTTTTGACCAGTTAAGCGTAATGAACACAACAATTACCTGTCCACTAACAAGCTAGTGGACAACCGGTGGACAACGGACCCAGGGTTGGTCGGCGGCCGCTGAGATTCCCGGCATGGAGAATGTAAATCTTTTGTAACTAATTCAGTTTCAGACTGGTTTTCCTTTGACATTGGGTGTTTATTCCGATTATTATTTACGTTTTGCCACAGGTCGGTTCAGTCGATCAATAATCCCGATAGGAGCTTTAATATTTTGAGCAACGGTAATTTCCTATTTACTTCGGAATCAGTAACCGAAGGTCATCCAGATAAGATCGCCGACAACATTTCGGACGCGATCCTAGACGCGATCCTCACACAGGATCCGAACGGCCGCGTAGCATGTGAAACCTTGGTCACAACAGGCCTTGCGGTCGTTGCGGGCGAGATCACCACGACGGCGACGGTCAACTATAAGCAGATCATCCGCGACACGATCGAAGAGATCGGGTACCACAACGCCGAATTTGGCTACGATTCGAATACTTGTTCCGTCATCGATGCGATCGGCACACAGTCGCCGGACATCGCACAAGGTGTGGACACGGGCGGAGCCGGCGACCAGGGCCTGATGTTCGGCTATGCGTGCAACGAGACACCTGAGCTGATGCCGATGCCGATCCAGATGGCACACAACCTGACGCGAAAGCTCAGCGAAGTTCGCCGCGACGGCACGATTCCCTATCTGCGGCCAGACGGCAAATCGCAGGTTTCGATCGAGTATCGCGACGGTAAACCTTTCCGTGTCGAGGCAGTTGTTATCTCTACACAGACGGCGGAGATCCCGATCGAACAGATCCGAGCCGACGTGCTCGAAAAGGTCATCAAACCGACCATTCCTGCCGACCTCCTCGACGAGAATACGAAATACCACATCAATCCGACCGGCAAGTTCGTGATCGGCGGCCCGATGGGCGATGCCGGTGTTACCGGACGCAAGATCATCGTTGATACCTATGGCGGTTATGCACCGCATGGCGGCGGCGCTTTCTCGGGTAAGGACCCAACGAAAGTTGACCGCTCGGCAGCCTACATGGCCCGATACATCGCGAAGAACGTAGTTGCCTCGGGCCTTGCAGACAAGTGCACGGTGCAGCTTGCATACGCGATCGGCGTCGCAGAACCGGTTTCGGTCCTTGTTGACACACACGGAACCGGCACGATCGATGACGCTCGCATTTCCGAGATCGTCAAGCAGAACTTTAGCCTTACGCCAAAAGGCATCATCGAAACTCTCGACCTTCGGCGGCCGATCTACAAAGCGACCGCTCGTTTCGGGCATTTCGGACGTGCTAACGACGAATTCTCTTGGGAAAAGACAGACAAGGCCGAAGCTCTGCGAACCGCAGCCGAAACCGCCGTCGGAACCAACGGTTAAACACTATTCTAATTCGTGCATTCGCGGCTCTAAAGGCCGCGAATTGCTTTGAATGCACAAAATTTTATGACAACACCAGTTACTTCATTGCAGTACGACATTAAGGACATCAACCTTGCACCGCAAGGCAAACAGCGCATCGAATGGGCTGACCGCGAAATGCCCGTCCTTCGCTTGATCCGCGAGCGTTTTGCGGCTGAACGCCCTCTTGAAGGCGTAAAGCTCGTCGCATGTGCTCACATCACTACGGAGACCGCCAACCTCGCACGAACGCTCCAGGCGGGCGGTGCGGATGCTCTTCTCATTGCTTCAAATCCGCTTTCAACGCAGGATGACGTCGCGGCTTCGCTCGTTGCGGATTGGAACATTCCGGTCATGGCGATCAAGGGAGAATCCACGGATACGTACGTTCGGCACGTCAAGGCCGCACTCGAGACGAACCCGAACCTTATCATCGACGACGGCTCGGACGTGGTCGCAACGATGATCAAGGAAAAGCCTGAGCTGATCTCGAATCTTATCGGTACCACTGAAGAGACGACCACGGGCATTGTCCGACTTAAAGCGATGGTCGCCGCCGGTGTTCTCACCTTCCCTTCTATCGCGGTAAACGACGCTCAAACAAAGCATTTCTTCGACAACCGTTATGGAACGGGCCAATCGACGCTTGATGGCGTCATTCGCGCGACGAACATTCTTCTTGCCGGCAAAACCCTTGTGACGGTAGGTTATGGATGGTGCGGCAAAGGCGTTGCAATGCGTGCACGCGGACTCGGCGCGAATGTCGTCGTAACCGAGATAGACCCGATCAAGGCGATCGAAGCGGTTATGGATGGTTTCCGCGTTCTGCCGATGAAGGAGGCCGCCAAGATCGGCGATTTCTTCGTGACCGTTACCGGCAACCGCCACGTCATCGACAAGGAGCATTTCGAGGTGATGAAAGACGGAGCGATCGTCTGCAACAGCGGACACTTCGATCTCGAACTTAATCTCGAAGCTCTTCGCGAAATGTCGCAGCCTGCAGTTACCCGTCGTCCGTTTGTCGAGGAATATCGATCAAAAGACGACAAGAAGAGCGTGATCGTTCTTGGTGAAGGCCGTTTGATCAATCTAGCGGCGGCCGAAGGACATCCCGCCTCTGTGATGGATATGTCTTTTGCGAACCAGGCACTTTCTGCTGAGTATCTCGTTAAGAACAAAGGAACGCTTGAGAAAGGCGTGCACGTTCTCCCTGCAGAGGTCGATCAGGAGATCGCATCGCTGAAGCTACGTGCAATGGGTGTTTCGATCGACGCACTTACGCCCGAGATGCTCGAGTATATGTCGAGCTGGGAGACAGGAACCTAATGCCTGGTCGATCTTAGAAAGCTCATGGATCCGGTCGAGAATATCGGCCGGATCTTTTTATGTCCTTATTCGTGAGATCAGATAGATACCAAGGGTTCCGAAAGCGAATAATGGGGCCCAGATCGCGACAACGGCCGGCAAACTCCCAACGATCCCGTACTGCTCGAACACATTCGTCAATCCGATGAACAACAGCCAAATCCCGACAGCTAAACTCAACGACATTACCATTGGTGCCCTCCTGAGCGATATTCCCCAAGGTGCCGAGAAAAGTACAACGACGAACGGGATCAGGATCGCGGCCAATCTTTTTTGAACACCGACCGAATACGAAAATTGCTCAGATTCCGCCGTCGCAGCCTTCGCCGATTCAGCAAGCTCAAGAACCGACAGATGGTTCGGCTTCCCGCCTAAGTTCCTGAATGGATCGAACTTCGCCGCTACCTCGACTTCCCTCTTTGGCTCTTCCTTCAGCCCATTCGTCCCCCGCGAAACAGCAACAGCATCCTCCAGGACAACCTTTGACCCGTCGAAGTCCCCGGTCCTTGCACGGTACACGGTTTGCAGATCGCTCATATTCGCCCGAAACTCCAAGAGCACAATATCGGTAGCAGAACGTTCGGATGAGCGTTTTGACTGATGCTCGCCCTTGACGTTATCAGACGCAGAGTATTGACCGAGAGTTTGTGTAGAGTTCGCCCTTTCGTTATCAGACGCTAAGGAGGCTTGCCCAGCCTCCGGCAGACTGTACGAAAAGATATAGTTCCCTTCCGCTGTCCAGAAGCGTTTCGGTGGAATGGGCTTTCCCCCACTACGCAACTCGGCCCGGACATTATCCTGCACCTGGTTTGCCCTTGGCGCGAGTATTTCCTGGATCCCGAAATCAGCAATCCCCAAAAGAACCGCTAGAAAAAGGCACGGCATCAGAAGGCGAAACATACTCTGACCCGCGGCAGCCCAAGTTACAAGCTCATTGTTTCTGGATCTAATGGCGAAGGCGGCTAGAACCGCGATCATCGCGGCCGCAGGAGCGATCTGCAAATACGCGAATGGGACAAGGAACGTCAGGTACTTCGTCAGAAGCCAGCCGCCATTTTCGACGGTCGCGGCAAATCGCCATGTATCAAAGGCGGTAAAGATCAGGAACACGGTCAAGAGGAACGCCGTCGCAAGGAGAAAATACCACGAGACGCTTGCAAAGATGTCAAAGTCACGCAGACCTGACGTCACGTCCAGCAGCCGATTCTTGAATGAAACCCCGCCCGAGCGGCCCTTGATCTTTTCAAGCAGAGAGCCCAGCGCGTTGGAGGCGACCTCAGCAAATCTAAATCTCGGACTGTACGCCAGCCAAAGCATTGCTCCGATACTCGCAGCCACGGGAAGCAAGCTCGACACAGCGACCGGTAAAGCGCCGGCCCTTGCGAGTTGTTCGCCGGAGAATGCGACAAGGTAATAGCCGACAAGGGCACCGAGAGCGAGTAAGATGCCGAACCCACGTCCACCGCGTCGAAACCGAAGCACCATTATCGTTCCAAGCAGACAGAAGATCAGCGGCGTGAGCGACAGCACGAACCGCCGGAACAGAATTATCTGTGCTTCGACCTTTTGCTTCCCTTCTGCGGCCGCTGCGACATCGCTAAGGTCGCTCAGCCCCATCTCGTCAGGCAGCCGAACCGAATTTGCGAGACGATCAAGCAATTCTGCCCTTTTCGTTTTAAGAGCTACGCGGATGTCCTTTATTCGCTCGAACGCATATTTTCCGCCGGTTTCGGCCTGAGGGATGGTTACGACTTCCGCATTCTCGAGCACAAGCTCTGTTGAGTCACCGGCAATTTCTATACGCCCGATGTCAGACGTGATCAATCGGTAAACACCGTTCGCCGTGTCAGGCTGCGCGATAAAAACGCTCTTCAGATCACCCGAACTTGGATCGGTGTTACGGGCAAGGATCGTGAATCCTTCGATCTCGGAGTAGAATACGCCGGGCTCGATCGGCGACTCAAACTTTGAGATCGCTGACCGCATAGCGACCTCTCGAACAAGTGCGGCGGCAAATGGCACGCCCTTAAGGTTCACGAAGAGCGTAAAGAGCGATAACAAGCCCCCAAGCACCACGATGGGGATCGCGATCTGAAAATTTCCCACGCCGGCGGCTCGGATAGCGGTGAGTTCACTATCACCCTGCACCTTCGACAGGCCGATAATCGTTCCGACCAGCACAGCCATCGGACACGTGAAGGCTATGACGTTTGGGATAAGGCCGATCATCAACTGCCAGATCAGGCTGCTCGGGATATTTACGTTGAAGAATAGCTCGGAATATCGACTTGCTTGCTGCAGGAATAGGATGACCGTGAGGAGCACCCAAGAAAAGAGAAAGTAAGGCACGATCGCACCAAGCAGATAGCGTGAAATGAGTTTGCTTACTCGTTTCATATTTCCGGCTTATCTCTGTACGTGAACTCCCGCCTGGAGGACGCGATCTACCCGGTCAGAGCCGGTCGCCCGGCCGATCATACGCTTGAAGATCGACGACAGCTTTGTGAGCGAGTCTTCTGTTACCACTTCGGACGAAAATGCTTCCGGTGACTGTCTTCGCGACCGTGCAACTGTTTTTCGATCGTTTTCCGTCAGGGTGTCACCGCCTGAGCTCCGCCTGCAACGGCTGCAGATCAGTTGAAAGTCGGCCGCGACCTGGGCTCCAAGACCATCATCGATTCCTAAGCCGCAGACCGAGCATATGTCCCAACTGGGGAAAAAGCCTGCGAGTCGAAGCAGCCAGGCCTCAAAATAAAGCGAAACAGAATTGATGGTTTCGGGCCTATTTCGAACCGTCTCAACGCAAGCTCCTAGCATTCTGAACATTGCGGGATCCGGGTCTTCGACAGGAACAAGCGAGATCATTATGTCAATAAGGTACGAGAATCGAGTCAGGATTTCCGGTGAACTTACAAGATCAAAGGCCGATTCGATCACCTCAGTTCTGTCCAGATCGACGAGTTCGCGTGTCTCTTTCTTGAAATACGAGGCCCTAACGCGCGAAAGCGGCTCAAGCCCACTCCCAAACTTGCTTTTCAGGCGCTTTGCTCCCTTCGCGACAGCTCTTACGATGCCGTGGTCAGCGGTCAAGAGAATCGCGATCTTATCTGCGTCAGCCAGATCGTAGCTTCGCAAGACGATGCATTCTGTCTCGACTACAGCCATATTTAGTTAAAGTTTTTCTTTAGGATGGCGGTATAAAGTAAAGTATCCACGCGAGCACCAGACTTATGACCATAAACTGAAGAAATGTTTTGCCGCCGTACCAGACACGTTCTTTTGTCGTCCCGGTCGAGAAGACGCCGAAGGCGACCGAGACAAAAAAGGCGAAGAGCACAAGGTAAATGAAATGGATCATGCCTTCCTCCTCAGCTTAATATCCACCGAGTCGATAACGGCCAGGTAGTTCAAAAGGCCCGCTACCTCAAGGAATCGTCCACCGTATTCGAAGGTCGCAAGGGCAGCAACGTGTTTGTCAGGCTGGGAGGCAATAAAATAGCTCACCAGACCACCAAGTCCGTTGCCGATCCTGGAGACGAAATTGAGTAAATAGAGCAACTGGCCGTCCTGATAGCTGAATCCCGGATAGTATGCACCGCCGTTAATGATCGCAAGCACGAAAAGAGCCCAGATGACGACACCGATGACGACGGCACGTACAACTTTCCCTTGCAGGAAGTACCCGGCACCGGGAATGAACCACGCAGCAATGATCAAAAGTATCGGTTTATCCATTCACTAAAATTCAATATCTCAACCAACCGCCAGGGACACTTTACGGTCGCTGACACGATGACAGCAGGCCGCGAACCATCGGAAAATGGCCGAGGATAATTCGTCGGTCTTCCAACTTAACTCCGGATGCCATTGAACGCCCAACACGTTTCTGTCAAGCCTGGTGTCTTCAATGCACTCGACAACACC
Source organism: Pyrinomonadaceae bacterium (assembly GCA_019694355.1). Taxonomy (GTDB): domain Bacteria; phylum Acidobacteriota; class Blastocatellia; order Pyrinomonadales; family Pyrinomonadaceae; genus OLB17. Next base: position 803,321 of record JAIBCB010000001.1, read on the forward strand.
GTCAGGTGCCCACGCAGTCGCTTTAAGATCACGCCCAAGATCGCGAAGAGCCTGATGGTGATGCGAATTCACAAAGCATCCATCCGTGCGCTCGCCGATCAGGCCTGCGAGGACCCCTTTTTCAACTCTGATCGCGTGCGAATTTCGCGCTCGCGGAATTCCCTGCTCATGCTTTATTGGTTTCGCAACCTCCGAACCAATATCCTGGATCAACGAGCCGCCACGATGAACATTCAACGCCTGCATCCCAAAGCAAATGGCCAAGATCGGCAGATCGCGCTTCTCGGCTTCGTCCAACAAGAGTCGATCGACCGCATCTTTCTCCGGTACAACTCGACCGAGTTTCGGATGCGGAGGTTCGTTGAAAAGACTTGGATCCACATCAGAATCACTGCCCGGCAATAAAATACCATCAAGCTCGTCTGCGATCGAAGAAATGTATTCCCTCTTCGGTATCAATGCAATATGAACGGGCGTGCAGCCCATAGCTTCGATCGCTTCGCTGTAATCACGTCCGAGATAGAACCGATCGGTTTCGAGTTCCAGACGCATTGTGATTCCAACTCGCGGTCGTATCGCCATAAACTTTTATGTTCGGTCAAACCGTCTTTTTAGTCAATTTGAGGATTTGCAATTAAATCCGTATCATTTTTTGTATGCAGACCGAGAATATGCGGATCCGTTCAACGACCGTCCTGCTTGTTCGGAAGGACGGCGAGGTTGCGATGGCCGCCGATGGGCAGGTTACGCTGGGCGAAACGATCATTAAAAGTTCGGCCAAAAAGCTGCGACGCCTTAGCAATGGGGCGGTGGTTGCGGGATTCGCGGGTTCGACCGCAGATGCGTTCGCCCTTTTGACCCGTTTCGAATCAAAGCTTGACGAATATCAAGGCCGGCTCGAACGGGCCGCGATCGAATTGAGCAAAGACTGGCGAACCGACAAATATCTTCGCAATCTCGAAGCACTGCTCATCGTCGCCGATAAAAATGACGCTTTCTTGATCTCCGGCAAAGGGGATGTCATATCGTCTGATGATGGACTCTTGTCGGTCGGTTCAGGAAGTATGTATGCCCTTTCTGCTGCTCGTGCCCTTCTCAAGCATACACAGCTATCAGCAAGCGAGATCGCGAAAGAGTCTCTGATGATCGCCGGCGAGATCTGCATCTACACGAATAACGAGGTCGCCCTGGAAGTACTGTAATGGCTATATATCTTGGCGGTGAAGTAACGGCCGCAGCCCCAAAGCTTGACTCATTGACCCCTCGCGAGATCGTTGCGGAGCTTGACCGCTATGTTGTGGGTCAATCGGCCGCAAAACGTGCCGTTGCAGTTGCTCTGCGTAATCGAATTCGCCGGCAAAAATTGGCACCTGAGATCGCAGAGGATGTGCTCCCGAAAAATATACTGATGATCGGTTCGACCGGCGTCGGGAAGACCGAGATCGCGCGTCGACTGGCTCGCCTTGCGAACTCGCCTTTCATCAAGATCGAGGCATCAAAGTTCACTGAGGTCGGCTATGTTGGCCGCGACGTAGAGAGCATGGTGCGTGAACTGGTCGATGTCGGTGTGGATATGGCGAAGCAGGCGGCCTTCGAGGAAATAAAACCTCGTGCCGAAGCCAATGTCGAGGAAAAGCTCCTCGATATACTTTTCCCGACACCTGCATACACACCAAGCGACGAAGACGCCGAATCCAGCGAGGCGTCATCCCAAAAGACCCGCGAAAAGCTCCGGGCACAGCTGCGCAGCGGTGCGTTGGATCAGAGGACCATCGATGTCAACACTCAGGATCGATCCAATGCGACGATCGACTTCATTGGAGGCCAAGGGATGGAGGAGATGGGCGTCAACCTTCGGGATATGTTCGGCAATATGTTCCCGAACAAGACCGTAAACCGTCGTGTGACAGTCGCAGAGGCTCGAGAATTCCTTATCCGTGACGAGCTTGAGGCGCTTACCGATATGGAATCGGTCAGCCGTACCGGTATCAAGAAGACCGAGCAGAACGGCATTATCTTCCTCGACGAGATCGACAAGATCGCGGGCCGTGAATCCGGTAATAATCCGTCTGTCTCACGCGAAGGCGTACAGCGTGATCTTCTGCCGATCGTTGAAGGAACTAACGTAAATACGAAGTACGGGATGGTCAGCACGGACCATATTCTCTTTATTGCGGCCGGTGCATTCCACGTTGCAAAGCCGACTGATATGATCCCTGAGCTGCAGGGGCGCTTTCCGATCCGCGTCGAACTTGAATCTCTCACGATAGACGATCTAAAGCGCATACTCACTCAGCCGAAGAATTCTCTCTTGAAGCAATATCAGGCTTTGCTTGGAACCGAAGGTATTGACCTTGAATTCACCTCGGATGCAATTGACAAGATCGCCGAGATGACCGAAGAACTGAATCGCTCTACGGAAAACATCGGAGCCCGCCGGCTTCATACGCTTGTTGAGAAACTGCTTGAGGAGATCAGCTTTGAGGGCAGCGAACTTAAGGAAAAGCATCAACGGATCGATGCAGCTTATGTCTCGGATAAACTTGGCGGATTGATGAGCGACCAAGACTTAAGACAGTATGTTCTTTAACAAAAAGAGCTTTATTCTTGGCATCGTATGCCTTTCCATCACGGCCGGCTTGCTTGGGTGCGGAAAGCGCGGTTTGCCGCGTCCGCCAAAGGAAAGGGTCAGCCAGCGTGCGGAAGTTTCGGGCTTTCAGCGAGGCAACACGGTAAAGATCTCCTGGAAGATGCCTGCTCGAAACGCCGGGAAAGGAAGCGTGTTAAATATTGACCGCGTTGATATTTACCGGTTAGCTGAACCGATCACGGCACCTACTTCCCTGACGGCCGAAGACTTTGCGTCCCGTTCGAACATCATAAAGACCTTGAAGATCGTTGATGACGATTTTGGCGGCAAGGTTCTGTCATATACGGATGAACTGCAGTTTGCTTCGCAGCCGGCGCGTCTGATCTATGCACTAAGGTTCGCCAACGCTTCCGGGCAAAAGGCGGCTTTCTCGAACTTCCTTGTGATCGAGCCCGCCGGTCGCGTCGCCGCAGAGCCTACGGCCCTGCGTTCCGAGCTTTCACAGGACGCGGTATCTCTCTCGTGGACTCCGCCGACCGCGAATATCGACGGTACGACACCCGTTAGCCTGCTCGGGTACAACATATATCGATCATCAAGCGCAAAACAGCCCGCAAGACTTTTGAATAAAACACCCATAACGGAAACACAATTCCGCGACGAGTTCTTTGACTTCGGGAAACAGTATTTTTACTTTGTGCGTTCCGTATCGCTCGGGACCGGTTCCGAACCTGTCGAGAGCACGGAAAGCAACATCCTTGAGATCAAACCGGTCGATACATTCGCGCCGACCGCACCGACGGCCATAACCCTCGCCGTCGGCCAAGACCTGATCTCGATCTTTTTTGCGACAAATCCGGAGAAAGACATCAAGGGCTACAAGATCTATCGCTCGACAGACAAAGACCTTGAACTCTCGAAATGGCAGCTTCTTACACCCGAGCTGCTTGAGCGGAATTCGTTTCAGGACAAGGCGGTCGAGGCCGGTAAGCAATACTTTTACTATCTTACGGCGACCGACAATTCAGGAAATGTCAGTGCTCCGTCCGAGATCGTCACAGAGACAACGCCTGCTCGCTAGAATCTATGGTCGAATTGATCACCTCCGACTTTAGTCCTTCAAAGATCGTATGTGTTGGACGAAACTACATTGACCATGCAAAAGAGCTTGGCAATGAGGTTCCAACGGCTCCGCTCTTGTTCTTAAAAGCTCCTTCATCTTTTATCGAAAATGGTGAAGCTATAGTCTTACCTGAGCAATCAAAGCAGGTAGAACACGAGGCGGAACTTGGCATTGTTATCGCCAAGCGGTGCAAAGATCTGGCAGACGACGCAGACGTAAAGGAATACATTAAAGGTTTTACCTGCGTGAATGACGTCACTGCCCGCGACATTCAACGCCAAGACGTTCAATTCACTCGCGGTAAGTCCTTCGATACATTCTGTCCGATCGGGCCGCACATCGCTGCCGCCCTTGATACAACGGATATCGCGGTCATATGCCGTGTAAATGGCGAGATAAGACAATCCGGCCGCACCTCGCAAATGGTTTTCTCACCCGCGTTTTTGATACGATATATATCAAGACAGATGACGCTGATGCCGGGCGACGTTATCGCAACAGGCACACCTGCCGGAGTTTCAAAGCTCAATGCGGGCGATGTCTGCGAGGTCGAGATCGAAGGGATCGGTATCCTTTCGAACCCCATAATCGCGGCAAAGGACTAAATTTTTATGAAATTCTTTATTGATACTGCAAACCTTGACGAGATCCGAGAAGCAAATGAAATGGGACTCGTCGATGGTGTTACGACGAACCCCAGCTTGATCACCAAAGAAGGCAATGTGGACTTCAAAGATCACATCGGGAAGATCTGCGAGATCGTTAACGGCGATGTTTCTGCGGAAGTTACCGCGCTCGACCTCGATGGAATGCTCAAAGAAGGCCGCGAATACGCCAAGATCGCTAAGAATGTGGTCATCAAGTGTCCAATGACCGTTGACGGAATGAAGGCAACACGGAAACTCTCGGACGAGGGCATCCCTGTCAACGTGACGCTTTGTTTCTCAGCTACGCAGGCCTTGATAGCGGCAAAGGCCGGAGCGAAATATATTTCACCCTTCATCGGCCGGCTTGACGACATAAGTCACGACGGAATGGAGCTGATCCATCAGATCGTACAGATCTACGACAACTACGGGTTCACGACCGAGGTTCTCGCGGCATCGATCCGAAGCCCCATGCACATTGTAAATGCGGCCCTTGCGGGTGCCGATGTAGCAACCATCCCGTTCAAGGTCATTACGCAACTGATCAAGCACCCACTCACCGATAACGGCCTTGCGGCCTTTTTGGCTGATTGGAAAAAAGGCGGACGCTCTTAAGCAACTTCGCCGGTCAACGCCTTCAATTCGCTCTGCAGCGAGGCAGCTTCAACGCTGTGCTGCAGAGCGTATTTATATTTATCGACAAAATAATCGTCTCCGCCTTCCATTCGCACGAGTTCGCCGACCTTTCTCTGGGCCGCCTCGATGTCCTCACCAGCGATACCATCTTTCTGATCAAATAATTCGTCGATCTCAACGATCAAGAGGGAAAATCTACGCAGCCATGCAAAATCATCATTCTCCAGAAGGAGATTAAGGAATTGCCCGGCACTCTGTTGCCCGTGTATTCCTTCATAGAGTTCTCGCTCAAGATCGAGCATCGTCTTGTGCAGTTTCAATAAAAGATCGCGACATTCTTTAAGCTTTTCATTCTTTTCCATTTAACTAATCTTAGCGGACTTGCATAACAATTCATACCACGCTAACTTTATTTAATTAGCCTGCTAACTAGATTCACTTAGCCTGCTAACTTTATTTAATTAGCTTGCTAACGATATTTCGTTAGCTTCCTTAGAACTTTGCGTTAGCCTGCAAAGAAAGGGATGCAGTTATGGTTTCACGACCCGCGGAATTTGTTTTTGAGCAGACGATCAGCTTCGTTCTCGCGAGGACCTCGACCGCATTTCGGAACTCGCTCGAAAAGAGCATGGCAACGATCGGGCTGCACGCAGGACAAGCTTTCGTTCTGATCGAACTCTGGAAAAGGAACGGCCTGAGGCAGATCGATATCGCCTCCCAACTCAATCTCTCCGCCCCGACGGTAAGCAAGATGATCAAGGGCCTGATCGAGATCAATCTTATTCGGATCCAGAAGGAGGACAACGATGCCAGGAGCTCAAGGGTCTTTCTCACCGAGAAAGGGTTGGCGATCAGAGCCGAGGTCGAGACCCAATGGCACGAGTTGGAAGAATACACCCTAGGCGATCTTAATGAGACCGAACGGCTGATCCTTTTCGAACTCCTGAGCAAGCTTCGAAATACCTATACCGGTCGCGACCAAGAAGAAGACGAGTAACTGGCGGTCGGTCTCGGTGTTATAATCAAGAAAAGGAACTAGCAAAAGGAGGCGATTTCGCAAATGAGGATCATTCTCGCAACGGATGGCACCAAACACGGGGAGGCAGCAGCCCAGGCGATCAAGAAGTTTGCGCTGACCGGCAACGATTCGGTGCATATAATCACTATTGTCGATATGGCCGTACCGCTTGGGATAGACGTGTATAGCGGATATCTCCCCGATACCGCAGAGATCGAAAAGGCCGCTCGAGATCACGCCGATAAGGTCATTGTATCGACGGTCGATATGCTAAAGGCCGAATTCGAAAAGGATCCGCCGGCCATCTCGAGTGACGTTCTCTTTGGTTCGCCGGACAGCCGTATCGTTGAAACCGCAGAAGAAATGAAGGCCGATATGATCGTTCTCGGATCCCACGGTTATAACCGCTGGGAACGTCTTCTGCTCGGTTCGGTCTCAGATTCGGTGGTTCACCACGCTCACTGTTCGGTATTGATCGTCCGCGATGAAGAATAGGATCGTAACGGTCCGTTCTCTTGCTTTTGACGGAACGGTGCGCCGCGAATGGACGGGCGAAATAATTGGCGAAACCCCCTCGCGCATCGACCTCGTCGGCGTGTTTGAACGCACGATCGAGCATCCGGACCTTGGGATCATAGAAGCCGGCACGGTCTCCTACGAATTTTATTGGCCCGACCGCTGGTACAACATCTTCCGTTTCGAATCTCCTAGCGGCGAACTCCGCAACTACTACTGCAATATCGCAATGCCGCCGACTCTGACCGAGTCGCAGCTTTCGTACATTGATCTTGATATTGATGTGCTGATCTGGCCCGGAAAAGAGCCGATCGTACTCGATCGCGATGAGTTTGAGGCAAATTCAAGGCTCTTTGGCTATCCGCCGGAGGTTGTCGAAAAGGTCGAGGCAACGTTAAAGATACTTCTCAATACTAATGTTGTAAATGAATCATTTACAACATCTTACCGCACCACTCGAATTGAATAACTGCATACCGTGACCGTCATTCCCGGTTGTAGCTGATACCTTTGCCCGGCCGGCAATTCAAAAGAGCCGATCTCGGCGGCATTTCTGCCCTCATTAAGTATCCAGAACGAACCGTTTTCCTCATGTCCGATCACGAGATGCCGTCGGCTGATCTCGACATCTCCGGAGAGCGGTATGTCAACCGGTTTTGATTTCGAACCGCGTCCGATGACGATCTGATGTTGATAGATCGGTATTACATTCTGACGCTGGCCGCCTCGCCAAACCTCAAGCTTATAAAGTTCCTTTGCCCTTGAGGCAACATGGGTCATTTCTTCCGCTTCCGGCACCGCGGAGAGAGGAACCGCTTGTTCAATGGATCTAGCGGTGCTTGGGCTTTTCTGCTGGGAGATGGTGGTCGGTGAAGGCGGAATTCTTGCCGGCGGTGGTACCTGCGGAGCCTGAGCCGTTTGAACGGTGAGTTTTTCACGAGCCTCCATCTGTTCGATCCCTTTTGGCCGTGCGAGTACGCCGGTCTTATTCGATGTTGAATCTTCCCAACTATGCTCGACGCGGATCTCTCCTTTTTCGAGAGTTCCATCTATACGAAACTCGATCCCGAATGAACTCGTTTCCAATTTCTTCTTTCCGGCGATCTCACGAGCCCGCTCGCCCAAAATGTGATAAAGCCCTTTTTCCAGGCCTCGACGTTTTTCACCCTGCCACTCTTTATCGTCATCTGTGCTGAAAAAGACCGTGAACTCCCTAGGAATAATGACAGTTCCCTGCGGCAGCGGCACCATTTCTTCCTGGATGACCGCTTCGATCTTTTGAGCAATGGCAACGATGAATTGCTCCGCACGATTTCGAGCTTTTACCTGTGCATCGCGCGCGGCCTTCTCGAGCGTGGTCTCCACCGAATCCTCGTCGATCCATCGTCTGACCTTTTCAAGAATATTAGAAGCCAACTTTTCTAATTCTCCTGTATATCCACATACTTGCCATTGAGCCAGCCGTGGGTAGAGTTTGGCCCGCCAACGCGTTCGCGGCCCTGTTCAACTATATCAACTTGGTACCAATTTTCGTGTGTGGCAACAATACGGACACGAGAATTTTTTGTTGCGAGCCCGACGGGGTCATTGTCTGTACTTGGGGTCGGCCGCAGATAAACGTCGGTATTGGCAACGGCCATTCTAGGCATTAGCCGATTTCGCACGGATTCAATGACGTCGTTATTTCTAAAATAGAGAGCCGTCGCATACAGGGCACCTGTAAATATCGCGGCAAAGGCCACGAAGATCGCAAACCGCCGGAGCGAAGCCTTCCAAGCTCTCTTCGGTGCACTAGCAGGTGGATTTATGTTCTGCGGTGCTGGGATCGACATCGCCGCCCTTTCCTGCACCGGTTCATAAGCCGGATAATCGATGACCGCTTTCGAGGGCGGAGTGTTTCCGATCGGAGCGTGCTGCTCCCTGGCCGACGATTGCGTATTCTCCTTCAGAACTGCCTCAAAACTTGGCTGCTCAGGTACCAAAGGTGTATACCCACGCGAGACGTGCGGCTGCGGCAGATCCGCCGTTCTCTTGACGACCGTCTCCGGGTCCATATCGGCAACAATATTCAACACCGGCCCAAGATCGAACCAAAATTCCTCGACCGATTGCGGTCTGCGGCCGGGATCGTCAGCAGTAGCCCGATTTAGCACCTCGAGAAGGCTGTCCGACCATTCTTCGTCATTCGACGCCTCAGGGAGTCCTTCGATCGGCTTGCCCGTGTAAGGTCGCGGCGGCTCCCGCGTGATTATCGAATAGACGGTCTTTGCCAGCGAGTAAATATCGGCGGCCGGCGTAAGCCTTTCTGCGGTATCAGAAAAATACGCAGGACTGTGCTCCGGCGGAGCATAAATATTCGTACCAACCCGTGTTATCGGCGAATCCGCAGCCGAAAACCTCGCAACACCAAAGTCTGCGATCTTTAACGTAACTAGATCCTCGGTAAGCAGAAGATTTTGAGGTTTGATATCGCGGTGTATGATGCCTCGTGAATGTGCATGGGCAAGGCCGGCGCAAGCCTGTTCGATATATTTGAGAGCTGCATCGATCCGCAGAGGCCGTTGGCGTATCAACGATTGGATATCGCCGCCCGCCATATATTCAAGCACCAAATAGTGAAAAACGACCCCGGCCAGGTCGCGTGCAGTTCCGTGTCCGAGGCGGCTGATAATGTTGGGATGGCGAACCCTATCAAGGGCGACGGCTTCGTTTTGAAAGTTCTCGACGAGCGTTCTTTCAAGATCGAGATCGACGTCTTCCTGAAGGAAAACATTGAGAGCCTTAACAACGACCGTACTGTGCGGCGAGCGGGGTGAAGCAAGCGTGTCGCGCGCCACGAAGATCTCTGCATAGCTTCCCTGTCCGAGCCGTTTGCTAACGTCGTATCTTCTGTCAAGCCTGGAATTTGAAAGGGAAAGTTCTCTCATTTGAAGATACGTAACGAGGTATGTTGAAAGCGCTCCGCTTCTTCTTGCTCCAACACCGTTTACGATATCACAAATAGAATGTTCGCCTTTAATCAAATGAAAGGCAAAAAATCGCCCGCAACCCTGCTGAAAGCCGGTCCGGCTCAACTCGGGTGCGGGCGTCTTTAGCTCAGACTTTGAGTAGTTCCTTAGTTATTCGTACGTCGGAATCCTGTTGTCTGTACATACTGGAAGAACGGCGTTGCAGGCGGCAAACGCGTCGGGTCGAGGAACGTGCTGTCGAATACCCAATTACGTCGCGGCGGGTCATAGACCATATCGCAGCACTTGAACGCCCCGTTGTTGTTCCGCGAGTTGAAGAGGTTGATCAGCGAACCGGCGTAGTTCAAATTATCACCCGTCCAGTGCTCGAGGAAGCGTTTGAAGTTATGCACGCCGCCGTTAAGCCGGGGCGACATTCCGCCCTGATTTGGCGTGGCGTCGTGGCTTGCGATCGTATCACCCGACAACATAGCGAAGCGGATCGTCGTATCCGTAGCACAACGCGGACCACAGGAAGAATCGGCAAGATCATAAGGATAACGGAAACTTTCTCCGTCATTCCATGCGTTCGAAAGAATCGTGACTGCATCCGCCGCTATAGAGGACGGGATATGAAGGGCCGTATCGAACGGTAAATATTGGTAATAGGGGGTGTTCCCGGTGCTTGGAACCGTTACAACACCCGTGGAGTTGTAGTTGCCCCATACGTAAACACCATTCTCGGAGGCAACGGTAAAGCCGCGAGTATCCGATGCACTCGACGAATCATAAATACCCGGGACGGTCGTACCGTTAATAAGGCGTACGCCTCGGCGATAGTATTTATGGTCGTTAACGGCCGCAGCATCAGCATAGATCGTATCATCCCGATATCGCGCGGCCTCCGTGCCGTAAAGAGTGTTTAGGATGCCATTTCCAAACTGCCCGGCCGGATCCACATCCTCACCCTTTTGCAAGATGCCGTCGTTTCCGGGAGCCGCTCCATACACATCCTCCATATCGTATTTGCCGTTGAAGTTTGCGTCACCGCGACGGTCGGAAACATAAAGCACCCAACCATTCTCCTGCGGAACATCATCCTTCGTCAGTGAATGGCCCATCAAGTTCGAAAAAGGCGTGCCCGTGGGGAATCGTCCATCGAAATCGCCGCGTAGGAAACGCCGTAGATTTGCGACGTCGATATCGACCATACTCATCACGCCGTTGCGTGCGACCTTCTTGTAGTTGTCGTAGTATGTGTCGGAGTAATAGGTCTTGCTCTTCGAATCATAATAGAGACCTTCGCGCGCATCGAACATTTCGATCGGGAACGGGACGATGGCCTTGTCGGTGCCATTTATGAGCTTGAGCTGTCCATAATTTTCATAAGCGCTCGATACCGATCCAGCATTGCCGGCCGTGCAGCCAAGCGTACATCCAGCGGCGATCTTGGCAGCGTCTGCGGTCGTATATCGAAGAACATAGTTCCAACCGCCCGAGCCATCGTAGCTGATCACATTTGGCGAATTGTTCGGGATGGCGTCGCCCGGGATCGCAAAGCGTTGCAGCTTCACGATCGAACGGCTGTCGGGATAAGTCGTCGGACTCTGCGGGGTCAGCGCCGTAATATTGGCCGACGGCGCACTAACCGAACCATTGTTGGCCTTGGTGCCGCTGTAGCCGCTGATATTGATCGGCGACTGCTCGGTAACACCAAGACTCAAGAATTCCGAAGTGATATCACGGGTCATCAAAACGCCGGTTGAGCTGTCGTATGCTACGGTCTCGACCTTTAGCCACACCTGACGCGATGTCGCATCGCCCGTGAAAAGCCTTTCTCCGTTGACTCGAGTAGCTTGATAGCCGTCGGTCATCGGGAAATTCGCCATAATGTCGTAGCCGCGTGAACGGCGATTTAGGACCGTGTCTGACAAATTTGGCTCGGCGGAGCCATCCCAGTTGCCATCGAGGCGAACACCGCAAGGGCCTGTAACTGCAGAGCCAGTGCTCAATGCACAGCCGGGGAGCAGTTCCTTTTTGTCGGCAAGGCTGATGCGAATACCGTTCTTGTTGGAATACCTTTCACCTTTTGTGATCGCATCATCCTTCGTTGTTGAGCTGACAGGTTCGATCGTCCCGGCATTATTGACCATGTCGCCGCCGGTCGAACCCGGTTCTTCCTTACCGCGTTTGATCATATCGATCAGATCAGAATTTGCATTGACCTTGAGAGGCAGTCGCAATTCAGCGACACGCGCCTGCAGGTTGCCGTCAAAGACCGCACTCTGGCTGGCCCAGCTTGGATTCTTATATCCCGGCGGCATATCAGGATTTGATGCGAACACATTCGGTCCGCCGCCGGTGTTCAATACACTGCCCCACGAAGGATAGAACTGCTTGTTGACGCCCGAAGCGTTCTTGATATAAGTTCTGTTGTTGCTGCTGTCACCCGTATATCCGTTGCGCCAGGTTTGCGAAACGATCTCTTTGTGAGCGGTTACGCGAGAATCAAAATACACTCCCTCACTGCCCGGCGAGATGAAAAAGTTTCCGTTCGAGTGAACGCGTCCGCCGAAGCTAAATAGCGGCGGCCGGAAGAGTTCAAGGTCGTCGTCGTAGAAGATACCGAACTGGAAGAGCGGAATGCGGTTGTTGAGGACGTTGCGGGTCAACTGGACCTGAACGCCCTGATTGTCGGTGGTCGTGGTCACGAGCTGCCAATTATCACGCAATGCGATCAGACCGCTGTAAGGGCCGCCGGTCAAGACAACATTATCACTGGCAGATGTACGGCCGACCGTCTGAGCGAACGTATATCCGGCAAGTCCCGGAGGCATAACGTTCTCGATCTTTGTGATGTCCGCAGCCGTCGGGCTCAATTTTGATCCGAAGAGTTTATTGAAGTTTCGGGTCATCGACTCAAGACTTCCCTGAGCTGCATAAAATGTGCGAGCTTCGGCGGTCTCATTCCCGACAGCGGCTGCTTCCGCAGCGGTTCGCGTCATTGCCATCGCCGCAAAAACGCTTACAAGAGCGAGGACAAATAAGGCTATGACGATCGCGGAGCCGCGTTCGCTGGCCTCATTCGCTACCGTTGAATTTGTCGTATTATCTCTTCCGGTTTCCATCGTTTTGTACCTACTTCAAAAACTTAGTTGGCCTCGTAGCCAAGGTTGCGTGTGCTAAATGTCGTCGTCTGCGTCTCACGGTAAGGCTGTCCGCCGCTCATATTTTCGACGGATCTGACGTCAACGGTAACCCTGATCTGCCTGACAGCGGCGAGATTGGTCGGAATGTCATCCGCAGTACCGGCGATGCCGTCGGGTCCCGCGATCGGATTATTCGTTACACTTCCGTCATCCATGATGTATTCGATCTGGAAATTCTGAACTCCATAGATCAGGGGCGCGTCAACGAAAGCCTGCGGAGTCGCCGGAAAGACCGGCGGGTTGTTCGCATATTCCCTTCTTGTAAGCGTGCCGTCAGGGGTGACAAAATACGTCACCATCCGGACGCGTTGAATGCTCGCAGGAACAGTGATCGCTCGAAGAGTTCCACTCGCACCGGCCAAGTTAATGCCGAGAACGTCTCCGTTCGAAAATTCGATCTTGTTGGCGCCGCTTTTTCCCGTCACAAGTCCGAGGGTCGAACCCGAACTTCCTGTAACCAGGTAAAGGTCGTTGACGTTGCAAAGCGAGTTGCTCCCCGAGAGAGGCACGATCTCATCGATCGTTCCGCCGGATTTTGTGGTCGCGGCATTGATCTTTAGCGGCTGCGAAACGCCTCCGACCAGGTTGAATGTCGAGTCCTTGAAAAGGAATGTGACTTGATCCGTCCGGACATTCGGAATCTGGTTGTACGTATTGAGCGTAATGTTGTCGCCGGCAATTATCGGGGCCACGGTATCGCGTGTCGTATCAGGATCATTGGGCACGCCAAGCAAAGCACCGATGCGGTTATCGGTCAGGATCACCGTATTCTTGAGCGGATATCCAAAACCCGCGTTGTACGCATCCCTTCCAACCAGGTTTAGTGCGATGCGAACATTCTTATTCAGCCCGGTCTTTTCGCTCACGACTGACCGCGTCGCTTTCGCGACCTGCATCACGCCGAAAATACTGCCCGTCACGACCGTGAATAACGTGATCGAGATCAGCAGTTCTACAAGCGAAAAGCCCTTTTCGTTTTTTGATCGATCTACTGTTGGCGTCATAAATCTACTCTCCTGCGTCGGTTGCAATCGCGTAATCTGTCAAGACGGTTTGCAAAGACTCGGTCCTTGGAACCGCACCAACGAAATATCGGACATCGACCCGTACATTCCGGAATTTAACAGGATTTGTCCCTGGAGTTGGACAGTTATAGGACGGAGCATCCGGATCACATTCATCTATGATCGTGATCTCCCGCTGAAGATTTGGCACCGTCACATTATCGTCATCGGCTGTTCCAAGGATCTCGTCCGGCCCCGCACCCACGTGAACATCCTGCATTCCGACGACGAACACGCCTTGCGGAATTCCGCTGATCGGGTCAGGATTGGAGCCCACATTGCCGATCGCTTTCCATCCAAGGCGGTCAGGATCTGTCTCCTTCACCGACATTATGGATTCCATCGTCGAGGCGGCAACCTGTTTCGCGACCATTTGCTGTTCTTGTGAGCGTGCCTGCAGAACCGCACCGCCCATTCCAGACATAAGGGCAAGGACCCCGACCATCAAAATGACGATCGCGATCATTACGTCTATATACGAGAATCCGGATTCGTTTCTTGTGTCCATATGCTTGAACCTATTGAGTGCTCGCTACAAAAGTCGAGCCGTCGTACTTCCAATACCGAAGAGCTCCGCTGCCGCCAAAAAGCGTGATCGCACGGATCTCACCATTGCTGCGTGAAACGCTGCTTGCGGGTGCGCTCGGCGGCCAGATATAGATCGTCGAGCTGATCGGATTATCCACGCTATCTACAACATTCCCCGTGCTCTCGAACCTCGCCACCCAGACCTGATGCCCCGAAACGGTCGATCCGCCAGCCTCATGACTGAGTATCGCCGTACCAAAAACAGCGTCAGGATAGTTCGGAGGGTTTGGAGCCAAGACTCCTGCCGGCCGAGTATCCATGCGAATATCCTGAACATTGTCGAGTGGAATTCGTTTGATTAATGTATCCGGATCGGTGTTGTTTTCATCGATCTGAAGGAGAGCGTTATCCGTAAGGTCGATCTCGACACGCATTGTGCGGCGTCGAGTCATCGCAAGTTGCGAAGTCTCGCGGATCACATCCATTATCCTGATCGCCTGATCGTCAGAGCGATAAACCTTGCGGTAGCTAACGATGTACGGAATAGAGATCGCACAAACGATAGTAAGCACCGCCATCGTGACAAAGAGCTCGGTTATTGAGAAACCTAGTTCGCCGGAGCATCCGCCAGACGTTTTTTTCGAGCGGCAATTCATATTGTTTACGAGTGTGTTTTCGTCGGGTAAAACTCCCACCCGCCCCGACAGCAGCGTCGGAGACGAAACAGGGAGCACTATCAAGAAGAAATGTGGAAGGCCAGGAACATTCCAAAATTATTTTTGCATATTTGAACATTCTTTTACAAGCTCTTTCGGATTTTTTCTAATTTCACCGAAATTCGCTACTATGGATTGCAGTCGTATCTGGTGTGATGACAGAAGATAGCCCCCAAAAAACAACGTCTGGTTCCCTTGATTCCCTTGTTCGGGGAGTTTTGGGAAAATTCGGCGATATTTTTGATCGTTTCACCGGAAGACAGTGGAAACCGTCCAGTAGTCTTGCAACAAGCGAGTTGGTCGAACGGATCAAGAAGATCCTCGATTCCGAGGCCCGGGACGTACACGGCAAAGGTAAGGTCGTACCGCATTCGGTCATACTGAAGATGCAATGGGACAAATTCTCGACCGATGATCCAAAGACGCTCGGCGCCCTTGAGAATGAGTTGCTCGTAGCCGCCATCGATCACATAAACGACCGCCGGTATTACACATCTGCACCGATGACGGTCGAGGTCAAACCGGACTATTTCACCGAAGGGATCAGATTTATCACGTCTTTCGACCCGAGCTCAGACAACGAGACAGATGAGCGGGAAGTTCACATTTCTATCCCGGCGCTGAATACTTCTGAGAAAGCTGATTTCGGAGCCGACGCTAGCGAAGATATGTCTGCGGCTCGAGGAACCGAAATGGACGGTGTTTGTATTTGCACCGCGACGTTTGAGCTCGACGGCTTTGCTAACGATGTTAAATTGCGAGTGCCGACGCCCGGCCGTATTAGCATTGGTCGAACCGCCGAGAGTTTGCTCAGGATCGACGACGCAAGCATCTCGAAACATCATGCGACCCTCGCTATTTCTTCAGATGCACAAATGGCGGTTGCGGACACAGGCTCGACCAACGGCACAAAGGTGAATGGCGAGAAACTGTCGTACGGCGAAGCGGTTTCGGTCAGCGAAAGAGATACTGTTACGTTCGGAACCGTCGACGTAAAATTTTCGTTGGAGCACGAAGTTCGGGAGAACGGATCATCTGAGTCGAACGATGAGTCCGTAACTGACGAGGTGGCCGCAGAATGATCGGACTTTGTCTTCTGTTCATCGACTGGAAGTTTCTGCGGCCCGAATACATCTTCGGTGGCCAGGTTCTCGAACGAACGCCCGCGGGCATCTCGATCCTTTATCTCTTTGGGCTACTGATCCTGCTGCTCTTTATTGCTCTTTTCTTCCTGGAGACCATTAGGCGGCCGAAGCTTACGGCTGAAAAAGACTTACCGCCGGCAATAGCAAAACGACTCACGATCAATATTGCCAATCGAAGTATTTTTGTTTGGCAAATATTTTTTGTGATCGCTGCACTGTCCGTTTTTGGATTTCACGTCTATTGGACGAAATTCGCCGACGAAGAGAACGATCAGTTTCAGGCCCTTGCCTACAAGGACCTTCGCCGCCGCCGAACCAGTGCGGCCGATCTAAGAGGCTGGATACTCGACCGAACAGGCAGACTCGATTCAACGCTTGCGTACTACAAACTCGATCAGGACGGCGATCTTGAACGATCTTATCCACTCGATCGCGAAATGGCCCACCTGTTCGGCACGGAACGCGGAACGCCGGGCCTCGAACGTACCTTATTCTCCAAACAAACAGGCCCTGCACCGGAGGCGTGGGACATTCTCTTCAAATACCGTGAGCCGGAGCCGGTCAACAAGGATGTTCGCTTGACGATCGACCGACAGCTCCAGCAATTCGTGGCAAAGCAGCTCGAGGGCAAAAAGGGTGCGATAGTCGTCCTTAATCCGCAAACAGGCGAACTGCTCGCGATGTATTCAAATCCGTCGTATAGCCTTGACGACGTGCGAACGCTTGACGGGTATTTGAAACTTGAGGCGGACAGGGAGAACCAACCGCTTCTTAGCCGTGCAACTCGCCAATTCTATCCACCTGGCTCAACGTTCAAAACCTTGACGATGATCTCGGCCTTTCGTGCGGGCAAGCAAGATGCCTTGTTTCCCGACCTGCCTTCGACCGCCGATCCGCCTTGTTATACGCCGTTTCGCGGATCGCGGCCGATATGTGACGCGGGCGGAAGCTGTGAGATCTGCCGAACAGACGTGCCGCTCCGAGAAGCATTTAAGGTTTCGAGCAATCAGTATTTTGCACAGCTCGCAAACTATCTTGGACGCGAACGAATGGCTGAAACGGCTCGTCTTTTTGGCATCGCGACCGTCGATGAACCAAAGGACGCTTTGATGCAGGGCTTCTTTCCGCAGGTATGGAATACGAGCACCGACCGAATCGCCAATTCGATCAGCCCGCGGCAGTCAACTATGGTCGTCGGCAAAAGCCTCAGTCTCTACGATTTTGGGCTGGAAGGCATGGGTCAGGGCCTCGCATCGCAAATGACACCGTTTCAAATGGCCTTGATCGCGGCCGGTGCCGGCAATCTGAAAGGCCAGGTCATCAAGCCGAGGATCGAGGCCGATCTGCAGCCGCAAGCATTCTCGCAGGCCTTGTCACCGCAACAGGCCGCAATGATCCGGGAAATAATGTCAACGGTCACGGAAGAACCGGGAGGAACCGGCGGACAGGTTCGCTCCATTCTATCCGGCACGGGGATCGCAGCGGGCGGCAAGACCGGCACGGCGGAGCAGGACGATGTTCCCGTTTATGATGCTGATGGAAGACGTAAGTTCACGCTGATCAAGAAGACAGGGAAGAATGGCGAACTGATCGAAGAGAAGAAATACATCACTCGTGATCGCACGGACGGTTGGTTCATCTCGATCGCTCCTCTCGAGAATCCGCAGGTCGCGATCGCGGTCGTTGTCGAGGATATCGGAAGCAGATTTGGCGGCGGGACGGCCGCTCCGATCGCCGCCAACGTTATTCTAAAGGCGCGTGAACTCGGCCTTCTCGGTGATAAATACAAGGTAAAGGCAAAGCCGTCTGCCCCGAAGGGAAAGAAGCGTTAAAATAGTGTCAAACAGAACTTTTACCCACGTCTGTGCCCTGCTGATCGTTGTCTTTATGACCGCGATCGCACACTATGCCATTGCGTACTCCGCTCTGATTCGCGGTTATGAGACGAGTTCGTTGGTCGCCTACCGCAACGTCGGACTGATCCTGCTGCTCGCACTGCTGCCGATAGCCCTAAGGAAACTCCTCTCCTATCGCGGCTCGTGGATACCATACACGGCATGCGTGATACTCTTCTCGATCGGCTTGACCGTGCAGTATCGGCTTTTTTCAGATCGGGAATACGTAGCCGACATCGACCCTGCCGTTCGTTCCAAGATCGAGAATTCAACAATGTCAGACCGCGAGAAATCGCGTGCCCTTCTTAGTGCGAAGTTCGACGCGATCGCACGCGAACGCGCGGCTAAGATCCGTACCGCGCAGATGCATTACGTGACGGAGAACTACTCGGCCGAAAAGAAGCAGATGGTCGGGCTTCCGGCTTCTGACCCGCATCCCGTAGACCTCTCGCAAGAAACGCCGCGGCCGGTAAAAGAATCGCTGTCGGGCACGATCTTCTCGTCAAACACTTGGATCCCGTTGTTCGCGATCGTCTCATTTGTCATCGTTTTCTTTCTGGTCAGGAGAGATGACGTCCAGCGCCTTCTTCAGGAGAACGGCGTCGTGATCGTCCTGCTCACGCTGATACCGCTTTTCTTTGCGGCGTTGACCTCAAGTGCGGGTAAGTTTCTCGGTAATATGACGCCATGGGAGCCGGCAAAGGTTCCGTTCCTGATCGGATTTGCCGCGATCCTTTCCGTGCTTTACCGCAATCTCGCACGAACCTATTGGGGATTGCCGAGAGCTAAAGACGTCCTGCCGCTCGTATTCATGGCCGTCGTGCCGTTCTTGCCTTTCTTTGTCCTAAAGGATTTCGGGCAGATGATGGTATTTAGCGCGGTTTACGCAACCCTCTATTTGATCGCGGTAAGACGTTTTTCGCAGCGTTTCGTGCTTGTCGGCAGCGTTCTTCTTGCAGTCAGTATTTTGATCGTCGGTGCGTTGCCGCCTTCGACGCAAGCAAAGGTACCGCTCCTGCCAACCGTCGCCGCTCCCGTTCGTTCTGTTCTTCCGGACCGCATACAACAGCGTTTTCATTTATGGCTTGACGGATTCGATCCGCCTTCACCAGACACTGATTGGTGGAAAGACGACTACGACCGATACTATGCTGACCTGGTCAAGAACAACCCGAAGCTGCCCGGAATGCTCGAGGACGATCCGGCACTCCAACGCTCGATTAACACAGATGCATGGTTCGACATGCTCGCATTTCAACCCGCACAGGCTACCTTTGGCATCGCGTCCGGCGGCGTAACGGGACGCGGTTTTGGCCTCGGCTATCCCGAACTGATACCCGTTTCGGATTCGGATTACATTTACGCCGCGATCGGCGAAGAACTTGGACTTTCCGGGGGATTGTTGGTAACCTTTGCGCTAATTTTGTTCGTCACGGCAGGTGTGCAGATCGCAAGAGATTCGAGAGATATGTTCAGCAAGCTTTGCTCGATCGGCCTCGCCGCATTCATTGGCTTTCAAGCACTTGTGAACATTGGAGGAATTACGCGAGCTCTGCCGATGACCGGCATCACGCTTCCCTTTGTCAGCCACGGTGGATTCAGCCTCGTAACGAGTTTTGCAATGCTCGGGATGCTGATGGCTTTTTCGCATCGCAACGCAATGGACCGATTACGCGATACACTAAAGTCCGAAACGACAGTTTCGGAAGCAGCCGTCTAAAACCTAACTTCTAAACGATGACTCAAGGATTTCAAATCACATCAGCAGCGGTAAGCGATCGCGGCCTAAGCGAAAAGAGGCCGCAGAACGAAGACTCGTATCTCTCGAATCCGACATTCGGGATATTTGCCGTGGCCGACGGTGTCGGCGGTGCACAGGCGGGCGAGGTCGCTTCCCAGATGGCTATGGAGATCCTTGGTGAGGCGTTCAACAATGCCCTTCCCGGCTCAGATGCAGAGCAGGTGATGGAACTCGCCCTCGATCAGGCGAACGCAGCGATCTATCAGATGTCCACCGAGCTTTCTCAGCTCGCACAGATGGCAACCACGGTCGTAGCCCTTCATCTTGACGGAAACATCGCAACGATCGGCCACGCTGGCGATTCACGTCTCTATCGGCTCGATCGCGACGGAACGCTCCATCGAGAGACCGAAGATCATTCTGTCGTTGCAGATGAGGTGCGTGCCGGGCGGATGACCGAAGAACAGGCTGAGAATCATCCGGCAAAGAACGTAATAAATCGCGCCCTAGGTGCAGAGCCTTCGGTCAAGCTTGATCTAAAAACAAAGCTCGTCTCACACGACTGCACCTACCTGCTCTGCTCCGACGGCGTCACGAGGCATATTCCGGACAAGGAACTCGCTCAGATCTTGAGCGGCGACGATCCTAACGAGATATGCAGGATCATAAAGGAAACGTGCTATCAACGCGGAGCCGAAGACAATCTTACGGCCGTCGTTATCAAATATGACGGAGTTGAGCCGAACTCAACTCATCAGGAAGATGAGCCGCCTGTTGTCGAAGAAGACCCGGCTGAATTCGACACCGTCGCATCGGTTCGACTCCCTATCGAGCCGACGCCGGAACTAATGAATGAGATCCCAGCTGAGGAGCTTTCGCCTGAGCCTTCAGCGTTGGCCGAACCGATCGAGCCGGTTGTAGATGCCGCCCCGGCGAATGAAACCGCACCAGCGGTTTCCGAACCGCTACCGCTGCCGGTACAAGCCGAAGGAGCTGCTCCGCCAATTACAGAAGAGCGGCGAGCGACCGATTTTACCCGCGATTACGTGACCGCACGCGAGGCCGACCGTGAAAGACTTGCACAGGTCTTAGAGGAATCTCCGGCCGAACGTTCCGGCGGTCGCCGCACACTGCTCGCCGCACTCGGAGCACTCATCTTGGGAACTGCGATCGGCCTCGGAGTTTACCATTTCGGGTTCGCTGAAAAGCCTATCGAAGAGCCGTCGCTCCCGAATATCTCCGAGATGCGGTCAGGCAATATCGCCTTCACGGCTTTCGAGGAAAATCGGCGAAATGTCGATAAGGATCCGGCACTTTATATTCAGAGGCAGCCGCCGCCGCAGGATGCCGCGGATCACTACCTTTTGGGTAGAGCTTATCTGCTTCTAGGCGATCTTCAGAAAGCTAAAGCCTCGTTCACTGAAGCGAAGAAGTTGATGGATTCGAGCGATGAGTCGAATATTGGTGTAATGCGGGATGACATCATTCTGGCCGAAGCAGTCCTCGCCGACCCGGACGCGTCGGCCGCCTTCAAGCGGGAGATAGACGCGGCGAAAACTCCAAAAAGTACGGAGCCGGCAAATGCTCCTCGCTAACCGTGCCGCTGCCTTACGGCCTCGTAGAGGATAATTCCGCCGGAGACCGCAAGGTTCAGGCTCTCAACGCCCTTCTCCATCGGTATCCTTACGACCTCGCCGCACGCAGCGAGTGCTTCCGGCGGCAGTCCATTCGCCTCACCGCCAAGAACGATGACCGTTGGCCGCCGGAGATCGATGTCGTAAACAAGCACGTCGGCTTCCGCTGCTGTCGCAACTGTCTCAACTTGATGTTCTTCTGCCAGGGCACCCAATGTAACGAGATCTATTCCGGTCGCGATCGGAAGTCGAAATGCCGCTCCCATCGAAGCACGCAACGCTTTTGGCGAAAATGGATCGACAGACCTTGGCGACAGAATAAGGCACGCGGCCCCTGCGGCCTCGGCAGTGCGCATTAAAGCTCCGAGATTTGACGGATCGTTTATCTCAAAGCAGTAAACCATCAGGAGCGGTTCTCTCGACGCGAATATCCGCGCAAACTCAATATTTGGCGGGCGATCGGCGATCAAAACGATTCCCTGCGGGTTTGCCGTATCAGCTATCGATCGAAAAGCCGCGTCCGAGCAAAGCCAAACGCTTACGTCATTTGCCCTGAGCCTCGCAAGCATCTCGGTTTCCTTAGACCCGTTGCAAAAAGTCTCGGTAACAAAACATTCACGGATCCTGACGCTTGACCGCAAAGCCTCGTCCGCGAGTCGAAGGCCTTCAATGAAGATCGCCGACCTTTCCCGGCCATCCCGTACTTGCCGAGCGGCCTTTAGCCGGGTGTTGTCTTTGCTTGTGATCGGATCGTTCTGTTTCATCTACACATTAATTTTTAGCAGGTTTGAATTGA
Organism: Pyrinomonadaceae bacterium; assembly: GCA_019694355.1. Lineage (GTDB taxonomy): Bacteria > Acidobacteriota > Blastocatellia > Pyrinomonadales > Pyrinomonadaceae > OLB17. The sequence continues at coordinate 825,527 of JAIBCB010000001.1, forward strand.
ACCGTAAAACGGCTAAACTTATCGCTATGCAGCCGGAGACCGGTCACAAATCAAAACTTGAACTTCTGAAAGAACGTTCTGCACTTGCAGAAGAAGGCGGCGGCATCGAGCGCCTCGAAAAACAGCGGAAAAGCGGCAAGATGACCGCCCGCGAACGCATTGATTTCTTCCTCGATGAAGGCACTTTTGAGGAGTTCGACAAATTCGTAGTCCATCGCTCGACCGACTTTGGGCTCGATAGACAAAGATTTTTGGGAGACGGTGTCGTAACCGGCCACGGGCTGGTAGATGGTCGCGAGGTCTTTGTCTTTGCTCAGGATTTCACCGTATTTGGCGGTTCTCTGTCCGAAACGCACGCACAAAAGATCTGTAAAGTGATGGATCTTGCGATGAAGGTTGGAGCTCCCGTGATCGGCCTCAACGATTCGGGAGGAGCTCGCATCCAAGAAGGCGTCGTAAGCCTAGGCGGCTACGCCGATATCTTCCTTCGAAATACGTTGGCAAGCGGTGTCGTGCCGCAGATAAGCTGCATCCTCGGCCCTTGTGCCGGCGGTGCTGTGTATTCGCCCGCCATCACAGACTTTAACGTGATGGTGAAGGACACGTCCTATATGTTCATAACGGGGCCGGACGTGATCAAGACCGTTACCCACGAAGACGTCACAAAGGATGAACTCGGCGGCGCGATGACGCACAATGCCCGCTCAGGCGTTGCTCATTTTGCCGCTGATTCTGATGAACACGCATTGCGTTTGACGCGCGAACTGCTTTCGTTCCTGCCGTCGAACAATATGGACGATCCGCCGTTCGTCGCCACTAATGATCCCGCAGACCGTGCGGACGACGCCCTAAATTCAGTTGTTCCCGAATCTGCAGATCAGCCTTACGACATTCGCGAGATCGTCAGCAGTGTTGTTGATGACAATTACTTTTTTGAAGTACAAGAACATTTTGCTCAGAACATTGTGGTCGGATTTGCAAGGCTCGGTGGCAGGTCGGTCGGGATCGTGGCGAACCAGCCGGCGTTCCTCGCAGGTGTTCTTGATATCGACGCCTCGGTAAAAGCAGCTCGCTTTGTACGATTTTGCGATTGCTTCAACATCCCGCTCATCACGTTTGAGGATGTCCCGGGCTTTCTTCCCGGTGTGAATCAGGAACATTACGGCATCATTCGGCACGGTGCCAAGCTTTTATTTGCATACGCCGAAGCGACCGTACCGAAGATCACTGTGATCACGCGCAAGGCCTATGGTGGTGCGTATTGCGTGATGGCTTCAAAGCACATAAGGACTGACGTAAATTTTGCTTATCCAACGGCTGAGATCGCGGTAATGGGATCGGAGGGCGCTGTCGGCGTACTTTTCAAACGGGATATTGCCGAGCACGACGAGGCATACAGAAAGGCAAAGGTCGCCGAGTTTGACGAAAAGTTCGCGAATCCTTATGTCGCGGCAGAACGCGGATTTATCGACGAAATAATCGAGCCCCGGCTGACGCGTCCGAAGCTTATTCGGGCCCTCGAACTTCTTCGCAACAAGCGCGATACAAATCCGCCCAAAAAGCATGGAAATATCCCATTGTAGTTAGCTAGATCTTTCGGAAATTCGATCTTTTTATTAAGTATTTTTTAGGCTGCACTTTAACACAAACTTCTGATCCAAATGCATTTGACACGGCCAACCGCGGCGACGATAGATCTGGACGCCCTCGCTTTCAATCTACGATCGGCCGGAGATTTCCTCGGTCGCGACACCGAGATCATGGCGGTCGTAAAGGCGGACGCCTACGGCCACGGAGCCGTCGAATGTTCCAAGCGTCTCAGATCCGAAGGTGTCGGGCGGCTTGCGGTCGCGATCGTCGAGGAGGCCGTCGAACTCAGGGCAGCAGGCATCGATGGAGAAACACTCATTCTTGGCGGCATCTGGCCCGATCAGGCTGCGCTGATCTTAGAGCACGGCCTTACGCCCGCGATATTTCGGATCGAATCCGCCGCGGCGTTGAACTCTCTTTGCGCAGCACAGGGCAAGACCGCAAAGATCCATGTGAAGATCGACACAGGAATGGGGCGCGTCGGCGTGCCTTATTCTGACGCAGCCGCTTTTGCTGACGCTCTTGCTCAACTCACGAACATCGAAGTCGAAGCCTTGATGACGCATTTTGCATCCGCAGACGATCTTGACCAAAGCGACTACACGAACTCTCAGATGGATCGATTCGGTGCCGTCGTCGAAGTCTTTGCAAACGCCGGCATCCGCCCTCCGATATTGGACCTTGCGAACTCTCCGGCCTCAGTTGCATTTCCTAGGTCGCGTTCAGGTCTGGTACGTCTTGGCGGCATACTTTACGGGCTTGGCAGCGACATCTTGCCCGATGTCCCGCGTCCGGATTTGAAGCCTGTAATGTCGCTGACCTCCGAGGTCGGGTTCATAAAGAATGTGCACGCCGGCGAATCGCTGGGATATGGCCGCACGTTCATCGCCCAACGCGATTCTCTGATCGCGACGGTTCCCATCGGGTATGCGGATGGATATCCGAGAATATTGTCGAACAAAGGCGAAATGATAGTTTGTGGGCAAACAGTACCGGTCGTTGGCCGCGTTTCGATGGACTGGACGATCCTAGACGTGACCGATATTCCAAATGTTGAGGTCGGAACCAAGGTGACGATCATTGGGCGCGATGACGGCGGATGGATCTCCGCCGCGGACATCGCTCGGGATACTGACACGATCTCATACGAGATCACGTGCGGCTTTGGCCGCCGTGTGCCGCGAGTGTTCAAACAAGGATAGGCTATGGCAGGATTTCGAGAACTCGATTGGAAGATCTTCTTCTCGAAACTCTGGCGCCACGTCCTCGAAACGGACATCTTTGACCGTTCTGCACAGATCGCATTCTTCTTCACCTTCGCCCTCTTCCCGCTCCTTTTCTTTCTTGTAAGTCTGTTCGGATTGATCATCGGTGCGACAGATGCTCTTCGCGAAGAGCTTTTCGCCTACCTGCATAGGCTGATGCCGCCGGTCGTTTTTTCGCTCGTTTCGACCACGGTCCTTGAGATCGTCAGGAATAGTTCAAGCACCAAGCTGGTCATCGGCCTTGCCGCGGCTCTCTGGGCAGCATCCGCGGGTGTCGACGGAATTCGAAATGCGTTAAATGCGGTTTATGGGCTAAAAGAAAACCGCTCTTGGTGGCATACGAAGCTTCAATCCGTACTCGTGACCCTTGCGATGGTCCTTCTCGTCGGTTCTGTCCTTCTTGTCGTCTTCTACGGCGGCAAAGCGACAGCTTCTATCTTTGATGCGTCGGGCGAAGGACTCTCTTATTGGCTCTCCTGGTCGATACAATGGATCACGATCCTCGCGATTCTCCTTGTTGCTTGTGAACTGATCTACAACCTTCTCCCAGCGTTTCGTCCGCGAAAATGGGTTTGGTTGACCGCTGGCAGCGTCGTCGCAATATTGTCCTGGATCGTGCTGACAGGTGCTTTTAGGCTCTATCTGCAGTATTTCAACAGCTACGATCGTACCTATGGTTCGCTTGGTGCAGTGGTCGTGACGATGCTTTGGCTCTATTTCACCGCGATGAGCATTATGATCGGAGGGATCATCAACGTCGTCCTTTCCGAAATGAATTATCCTAGCGACCTGCTCGAATCGCCGGTCATCGAAGACAGGGAATAGCGCCTTCTATCAATTCCCTTTCGCTCTCCAACCCACTACAATTAGACCTTAAGGGATCGACCGAATAAGAATGTCATTGATGCTAGCCGAGATCGCGGAACAGCCCGCGGCTCTTGAAAAAACACTAAACGAAGAACAGCCAAAGTATGCAGCGTTGGCAAGAACGCTTTCGGGAAAGGACATCGACTTTATCGTCCTGGTTGCACGCGGCAGCTCTGACAATGCCGCCCTTTTCGGCCGATATTTGATCGAATTGAGCACGGGCATTCCCGTTTCGCTCGCCGCACCTTCGGTTTACACTCTCTACAATGCAAAGCTCGACCTGAGCCGCAGTTTGGTCGTCGGTGTATCGCAATCCGGCGAAGGCGCGGACATCAACCTTGTCCTCGAATCTGCCAAGGCTTCCGGTGCAATGACGCTTGCGATCACGAATGAGGCCGAATCTTCGATGGCAAAGCTCGCGGATGAGACTTTGCTCATTCACGCAGGCCGTGAGCGATCCGTTGCCGCAACGAAGACCTATTCCGGGCAAATGCTCCATTTCTATTTGCTTACCCGAGCGTTGGGCGGAGCCGATCCCGGAATTTCGTCGATCCCCGAACTCGTCGCAAAAGCACACGAACTTGCACCGAATATCCGCGAACTTGTCGAACGCTATGTCTTTATGGAGAATTGCGTCGTTGTCGGCCGCGGCGTGAATTACGGCAATTCGTATGAGTTGGCTCTCAAGCTGATGGAAACGTGCTATGTCGTGGCCGAGCGTTTTTCGACCGCAGATTTCTTCCACGGCCCCCTTGCCGTCGTCGAACGGCGATTTCCGGTAATTATGTTCGCTCCTTCGGGCGTTACGAAGGCAAGCAGCCTTGAGTTGCTCGCAAAGCTGAAGGACCTGCATGCAGACTGCCTTCCCATCACTAACGATGCGGAAATTGCAGAGCATTCACCACGTTCTGTCCTGCTGGACGCAGATATCGATGAGTTTCTGACGCCGATCCCGTTCATCGTTCCGGCACAGCTTTTTGCGGCCTATCTCTCGGCTGCAAAGGGCCTCGATCCGGACGCCCCAAGATCCCTTTCAAAGGTAACGATAACTGTCTAACAGATCAGCCTTCTGAGGCTGCGGTGAGAAGAGCTTCGCGCATCGCACCTGCGGTGCGCCAGCGGAGTTCGACTTGCTTTGCGAGTGCGGTTTCGATGACCGCCGCGACCTTTCGCGGCACGCCCTGAATGCGTTGCTCGATCGGAATGATCGGTTTGTCAAAGATCGCTTTCACCGTTGCGGAAATGCCGGCCTTCGGGCCGATATCGAGCGGATGTGTCGCAGTCAAGAGGCTGTAGGCGGTCATACCGACCGAATAGATATCTGAAGGCGGACGAACTTCCTTGAAGTCGCGAACCTGTTCGGGCGGCATATACGCGATCGTACCCGCAACATCGCCGACCATCGTAACGCCGCTCATGCCGGTCTGCATATAGCTCTTTGAGAGGCCAAAGTCCGTCAATTTTGCGATCAGATTTGGCGACGTTCCCGAAACGAGAATATTCTGCTCCTTAATGTCGCGATGCACGAACCCGAGCGAGTGGGCGTAATCGAGAGCCGAAAGCGTCTGCTCGATTATCTGAACGACCTCGCGCCAATCGAGCTTGCCGTTCCGATGTTTCGCAAGTTTCGCCGCATCCATTCCCGAGACGAACTCGGTAACAAGATAGACGACGTTGTTGTGCGTGCCGTGCTCGACGTATTCGACAATGTGCGGATGCTTCAGGGACGAAGCAACTTCGATCTCACGCGTAAAACGTTTTAGAGATTGGTCGCTCACCGCGACCTCCGGGAGAAGTGTCTTGATCGCGACGGCACGGCCATCACGTTCGGCACGTGCAAGCATCACGCTTCCCATGCCGCCCTGGCCAATGACGCGGATCATCTGATAGCCCGGTATCGGCTGCGGGTTCGCACGAAGCTTTTCGCGGCATTCGTCGCAAACATACGTCATCTCCGTCGCCGGAGAATTTGCCGCAACATTTGCAGGAATGTTGCAATTCAAGCAAGTTACGGTAACGAGCGATGGTTCGGTCTGGCCCGACGGCTGCAGGTGGCCGCTCGGCGTTACCGCAGGAGCGTCCGAAGAAACAACGACCTCGAGCACCGTTTCGCCGCCTTGTATCCGATCGCCGCTGTTCAGGTAAGCCGTCTCGACTCGTAGGCCATTGACGAAGGTTCCGTTCGTCGAGCCAAGATCTCGGATAAATGCCTGAGGCGGTGCGATCTCAAGAATGCAGTGATGGCGAGAAAAGAAACGATCTCTCGGCAAGCAGAAATGCGCGTCCTCGCCTCTGCCGATCAAAAATGTATCGTGCTGGTCGAAAGAAAAAGTTCGGCCGAGTTGGGGGCCGGCGACTACATTTAGGCTTACACGCATTCAGTTTCCAAGATGAACTCGTAAACGTTTATTTTAAGCCCGAAGCGTGTCAATTTCCAAGGCTACTCATCGCAGCAATAACTATAAAGAAGATAATATAACCCACTATGGCTACCGCTCCCGTTATTATGCCCGCGATCGCCATACCTCGGCCGCCATACCTTTCGGAATCCTTGCTTGCTTGAGAAAGGCCAATTCCGCCCGTAATAAGAGCCGCCGGACCGAGGAGCAGTCCGAGATAGCAGCACCAGCCGATCGTCAAGCTCCCTATACCGAGGCACATCGAGACGACGGCGAGTGTTTGATTCGGCGAAGCTCCATACATCGGCTGCTGCCACATCTGCGGAGCCTGATATTGGACGGGCGGAGCGCTCCAATTTGTCGGATTCGTCGTCCGAGCATCGCTCATCATCACCGTCGGGGGCGCATCATCGAGCGGACGCTGCGGGCCTTCATCGAGAAGAAGTTCCCCGTCGTCCAAGCAGAAGTTGAGGGGTTCGTTGTAAGTTTTACCGCATCTCGGGCAACGCTTCATTTAGTCGGTCCTTATTTCAAAGTTTTTGAAGGCAACAGGTATTGCATCACCGGCATAGATCCCGACGACACCGCCCGGATAGCCATATTCATTCTTTATGGAATCAACAAGCTGGCCGTTGATATAAAGATCGATGGTTCCGCTATTCGGATGGTCGCGGGCTTCAAGCTTATTTTCGCCGCTTCCCGAGCTGATCGCACTGCTCTTTGTCCATTTGACGACATCTTTCTCATCGCCGGGAATGTGATGGGCAACGCGATATCGCTGCTTCATCGAGTCAATAAGAAAAGCGTAGTCCTGTTGGAGCGGTTTGTCAGGATCGCTATGGAAGACAAGTCCGTAGCCGATTCGTGCGGCCTTCGAGTCCACATTTCGAACCGTGAGCGATACGTCGGCATTTGTCGATTTAAGATCGTCGGCACCCGTGATCACGTAGTACGAGTTCGAACCGATAGATGAGACGATGAGCTCGCCGCCCTCATACTTTGTTGTCCCGTAGATCGACGTTGTCCGAACCCATTGCGACAGGTCAAGCGAGTCGAGATTGCTGCGTCCTGAAGGCGAATTCGGCGACGGGGTCGAAGGTTTCCCTGGTCCCGGCGTATTCCACGAAGGAGAGCTGTTGGAATTCGCAAGTTCCTTCTGCTGTTCCTGATACCCGATGTAAAAAAGTCCCGCAAGGCCGCCGCCGCAAGCCAATACGATCACGCCAAGTATGAGAACGACCCAGATCCACGCCTTCGACGATTTCTTCGGCGGCTGCATCGAATACGCCTGCTGCTGCGGCTGCTGCCACGAACTCTGCGGAGAATCTGCCTGCTGAAATTGCTGCGGCGGCTGGATCGGCTGCTGCGTAACGGGCACATTCATCGCGACCGTTGGCGGCGGCGTTGAACTCGCCATCGCCTGGAGAACACTGCCGTCTTCGAGGCAAAAATTCAGATTGTCATCTGAGTATGTTTTCTGACACTTTGGGCATATCTTCATATCGTCTTGGCCTCAGGTTGTTTGGGATATTCCACCAAAAAAATCTAGAACATTATACCCATAGAACGGAGAAAGTGCGACTTTCGGCGGGCTTTATCCCAAAGTAAGGCCGCACCTTCCGCAAAAGCGGATGTGTGCCGGATAGACGCTTCCGCATCGGCGACAGAGACGTTCGGCCTGCGGCGGGAGCGAACCTTGAGGCATTGTTGCGAAGCCGACCATGCGAGGTTCTGAAGCGTCGCCTCTGTGGCCGCACTTGCCGCAGAATTTCGAATTCAGCGGCCGCGGCGTGCGGCATCGCGGGCACGGCGCCATGCCCGGCTGTTCGGCCGGAACGATCAGCGAGAACGAAGCTCCACCGCAGCGGCCGCAGAATCTAACGCCCTCAGCATAACGTGCTCCACAAGCCGTGCAGCCCACAATGCCGGGCAAAAGGCTGGATTGCGGCGACCCGCCGGTGCTTGAACCTTGCGATGGCGAAGGTTGGCTTCCCTCACCGGAGAAATGCCGAAGCTGTGCCTGAATCACCTGCTCATTCGCGCCTTCGCGGATCTCGATAACACGCTCATCGTCTTTCTCGCCGGCCTTTGAAACACGAAGGATGTGGCGTCCCGGCGGGATGTCCGTAAGTACGACGCGCCCCGAACTGCCAACGCTCGCACGGCGTTCGTCATCGACATAAACTTCGGCGCCCAACGGCCCGAGAATGATGAGCTTCGGGCCGCCGCGTTGATTTTCGCTCACGTCCGACGCGGCCTTCTCCAAATTGTCGATCCATTCCGAGACCGAATCCGGACGATCTGAGGCCTTCGTCTTTAGCGAACGCATTATGACGCGCTCGACATCTCCCGGAACGTCGGTCCGGATCGTCGAAAGCAGCGGCGGTTCGTGCATTATCTTCTGCATCACGAGCTGCATCATTTCGCCCGAGAACGGCGTCTTGCCGCCGAGCATCAGATACGCGATCGTGCCGAGAGCGTAAAGATCAGCCCGTTTATCGACACCGACCTCCGGCTGCATCTGCTCGGGCGACATAAACTCCGGCGTACCAATGATGCCGCGTGATGACGGCGTCGCGTTCGACGCGGCATCCGTGAAGGTCGCACTGATGATCTTCGCAAGGCCGAAGTCGCCAACTTTCACAAAACCGTCGCCCGAACGTCCGGTCTGCATAATAAAGATGTTCGCGGGCTTTAGGTCGCGGTGCAGAATGCCGAGTGAGTGAGCGGCCTCGACGCCGTCCGAGATCTGCCGCAGCAGGCTCACAGCCCGTTTGATCGGAAGAGTTCCTTCCCTGCGAAGCAGTTTGTGAAGCGTCTCGCCCTCGACGTACTCCATCACGAGGTAAAAAACGCCGTCGTCAGTTTCGCCAAAGTCGGTAACGCTGACGGTGTTCGGGTGCTGGATCGACGCCGCGGCCTGTGCCTCACGATTGAATCGCGCGATCGCCTCGCCCTCGGCCATGTCATCGCTATTCAGGACATCCTGGCGAACCGTCTTGACCGCAACACGACGTGCCTCGAACTTGGTGTCGTTCGCCAGATACACCTGGCCCATCGCTCCTCTGCCCAAGCGGCTCTTGAGAAGGTATCGGCCGGCAAGAAGAGGCGTTCCCGGCAAGGTGTGTTTCAATGCAGACTCATCCGCCGGACAAGCTGGCACTTCGTCCGGATAACAATTCTCGCATTTCGGGCATTCACGCATAGCCAGTTCTAATCTTGCAGTTTTTTTGCCGCTTTCTCAAAATATAAGAACGATTTCACAAGGTCGTTTTGCAGATTTTGTTCTCGAACATTTCGTTTGCTATAATCCGTTTTTGCTTTTTGGGTCGATAGCTCAGTTGGTAGAGCAGCGGACTCTTAATCCGCGGGTCACAGGTTCGATCCCTGTTCGGCCTACCATTTTTGGTAGAAAAAGACGCTGCCCGGATCAACGCCGTGCGGCGTTCCTTTTTTTAAAGTTTCAGATCTGTCCGGTTTACCCACTCAGCAGAACGAAGATCTTCGAAGATCACAATGCGTTGCCGCAAGCCCGCACATTCGTAAATGCGTTCAGCGTTAGCCAGATTCCAAGCCAGCGTCACAGACGGCCAGGCCCTGTCAGTACCACCTGCGGTAGCGGGTGGTCTTGTCAGAACCGCCTGCGTGAGCGGGCGGTCAGCGTGCCGAAGCCCGCACGGTAGTAAGGGCGTTCAGCGTTGCCGCAAGCCCGCACGTTAGTAAGGGCGTAACACTCAACGCAGCTTCTCCCGAATTGCCCCGGCATTTATGCCGTGGAGCCCTGTGGTCAGAACCGCCTGCGTGAGCGGGCGGTCAGTTCCGCCGGCAGACTTGCCTTTCTTGGCTCCATCGGAGCCGCATATTTGTAGCACACCACCACCGTCAATGCATTCTCGGAGGCGGCTCGCCGCCGACAATGGCCATCGTTTGTCCCAGCCAAGACGCCCCTGGGACAGCTCTTGGGACAAATAAGTGATGTGTTCTCAATCACTTACGCGATTTGTCCCAGAATTTCGCAAAAAAAATCGGACCACATTTTCCATTCTCAATTCTCCGTTTTCAGTTCTCTTTGGAGGCAGTCCGCCGCCGACAAAACCTAGAACATCTTCCGGGCTTGCCCCTTAGCAGTGCGGCGGAGCCGCCATATGGTCGCCACGAATGCACGAATCGGAAAGCCCGATCGATCGCAAATCTCAGATCTGAAATTTGAAATTCGAGATGCAAATCTCTGCGATCTTTGCGGGGTTTCGCTTGGCGTTCTTTGCGTTTTCAAACAAGATCGTAACCGCAAAGAGCGCGAAGCAGACGCAAAGTTCGCAGAGGAAGAAGGCCACTTGCTTCACGGGCTTGCCCCTTGGCAGTCCAACATGATCTCCTGATTTGTTCGTGCTTCGCACTCAGTGCGGACGAGGGCGTCCGTCCGCGTTCCGGAGGAAGAACCACCCCGTCAGCCGAGGCGGCTGCCACCCCTCCTTCGTAAGGAGGGGAGCTTTTGCTTCGCCATTAACCATTAACCATTCACTATTCACCATTCACATTTTTTCAAAGACCAACCGGCCGTTTTCGGCCGTGTTGTAAGCATAGCGAACCGACGCGCAGGTTTGAAGCACAAACCGCACAAAACGTATCAAACCGCACAAAATGTATCAAAGTGTACGAATTGCACAAATCGACACAGGCCGGCGCCGCCTGACCGTGGCGTTAAGGAATGTTTATGAACAATGAAATACGGCTTGCTCCCGACTCGACCTACACCAGGTCGCGAAGCCGCAGGACCTCGTCTCTGAGAAGAGGATTTTGCTGGAAGCTTGCGGTCTCGCCTTTCGCCTTGGTCGCACGCTGAATGTGCCAGTAGCTAAGGCCGAGTTTTCCGACCGCACGAAGATATTTGGTTCTCGCTCCGAACTTACCCTCGAAAAGCCCTTGAACGACCCAGCCAAATCCGCGAAATGCAGACGTGGCGATCCTTTCGAGTTCGGGTGAAATGAGGCCTCGGGCGACATCGATGGCAAGCATCTCTTTCAAGATCTTTCCTTGCCGCCGCATGATGAAAAGCGTAAAGCCGACGAAGATAAGGAAGAACGGTATCTCCGCAACCAAATATCCGAGCAGGAAGCCCTGGGTGCCGCCAAGCACTGCCATGCCGTTCCAGATCGCGTGCAGAAGCACCGCACCAAAATACCCGACGACAGGCATAATGATCCGCACGGCCTTATTGTGCGACTCACGAGCGATACCGCAGCCGATGCCGGTCATTGACGTGAAGGTTGCGTGAGCAAAAGGCGACATTATCCCTCGCAGAACAAAGAGCAGCATCAATCCGCCGAAGCCGCCGCCGAGCAGGCCTCGACCGTAATAGAGCACGTTCTCGACGGTCGCGAATCCGAGGGCGATCACGCTCGCAAAGACGATGCCGTCCAAAATGTCGTCAAAATATTTGCGGAAAAAGATCAAGAGAATAATGACACCAAGGCCTTTTGAGCCTTCTTCAAAGATCGGTGCAGACATTACCGCCCCGGCAGCCTGCCCGACATCCGGCGAGATCGCCATCCCGACCGCGATACCGAAGACCGTATTGACCACGAACGAAAAAATGACGGCGACCAATGCTCCCCAGGCAAACGCAAGGGCGAGCAGCCAGATCGGCTCCGGGTCATATCTATCAAGCCAGAGAACCGGCATCAGGTAGATCATCGCAGGAACAAAGGCAACGACCGCCGCGATCACTGCCGCGACCGGCCCGATACTCAAGAAAACGATCCCCATAACGATCAGGATCAGAAAGACGAGGGCAAAGAGCGTCACGCCGATGCCGATGTATTTTCCTGTCGAGCTCGGCTCGGGCTTTACGACGCTTGCCGCATTGAGGCCGAAATTGCCGATCGAACCCTGAAGCGTCTGCGGCGCTTCGACCTTTCTGTTGAATTCATCGACCTGCATCTCGCGAAATTCATCGCGAGGAATGGTCGGGACGGAATCACCCGCGAGCGAGACGAACGCCGTAATGCCGTTGCGGCCAAATTGGATCTTGTCGCCATTGGACAAAATTGTCGGCGCGGAGATGCGTGCGTCATTAACGAACGTCCCATTCGTGCTCTGATTGTCCGTAATGTAGTATCCGTCGAATTTGCTCTCGATGAAGGCGTGCTGTTTCGAGGCGGCCGTTTCGACCAGCGGATTGAACCTGATGCTGCAAGAATCGGCTCGTCCAATGGAAAGGAATCCGTTCTCGAGCTCAAACACCTGGCCTGCGAGAGATCCGTCGTTGATCGTTATTCTAAGCTTCATATCTTCCTCGGGTATGCGAATACAAAAAGCCTAAAGGCAAGAGCGGATATTTTGGGCCGCCTGCCGCCTGCTGATCTTATCGAAAGTCAATGTAACTGCTTAAAAAATTGGCTAGATTTTAGCACACAACAGAAAAGGAACAAGCTTCTGAAAGCAGAAAGCTTGCTCCTAGTCTTCCCGGAAAATCGGTGCAACGGAATTTTTTTAAGTGCCTGTCTGAGCGGCCTCGCGCATTATGAGATCAAAAGTGCCGGGATCGACCTTGCGGAACCGACGGTTTCGGTTGAGAGAAACTGCGATCGAGATGGTCGGGTTATTGCCTTTGAACTTCATTCCGCCGGAGATAAGCAGATTGTAAAGTTCGTTTACGTGAAGCGGACGTCCCGCCTCGCGTAAAAGCAGTGTGCACGCCTGGGTGATCGTGCGATCCGAAAATCGGTTCGTAAGCGGCTCGATATTTTGTGAGATCGAAGGAACGCTGCGGTGGTGACTAAGGTACGAAACCGTCGAACTGCGCGTTTCGCGGCCGATATCGCTCGGAAGGACATCGGGTTTGTGCATCGAGACCGAACCGTTCTCATCAGAGATGTGAATATTGCGGCCTAGGAGCCGACCGCGCGATCCGCTACGCATTGTAACGAGCAGGCTGTCGATCGCCTGTTCGGTCTGTGAAGCGCTGTTTTCTAAAGCAGTTATTTCTTGCCTAAGCACTTCAACCTCGCCTTCCGCCTCGCGCAAACGCCCCATCAAACGGTTTTGAGCGTTGCGGGTTTGACGCAAACTTTGTTCAAGTGTTGCTATAAGATTTTCGTCTAACATACTGATCTAGCGGTACTTAAGATGCGTTGAGAGATTGCTTTAAGTTGTTGCGTGCCGGTCTAGCTTCGACGTTGGATAACAAATCGGGGAATCTCTTCCAATGTTTGACGATACAAGGTTTTGCTTAAAACATCAAGCACTTTTTTTGCGGCTTCGGCATGTGCATAAGCGCGCTCCCTTATGCTGTCAACAATGCCGTGGAGGTAAAGGCGATCGATGATCATCGCTCTGGAGAAGTCATCATAAGCACCGGAGAGCATCATTTTCTCGAATTCGGGTCGAAGTTCAGGTTCGACCTCAAGGAGTTTGATGAGCGGAAGGGTGAGCTTGCCTTCGAGCAGATCGACGCCCGCGGCCTTGCCCAGGCTTTCGTCATCAGCGGTCAGGTCAAGAAGGTCATCGGCTAGCTGAAAAGCGATACCGAGATCAAGGCCGTATGACCGCATCGCCGCGACCGCCGCTTGATCCGCACCGGCGGCCATCGCACCGATCTCGCAGCATGCAGAGAATAGATACGCGGTCTTGCGCTTAAGAATGTCAAAATACTCGGCCTCGGTAATATCAAGGCGGCCGATCATCGTCATTTGGATCAGCTCGCCCTCGGTCATTTTCCGCGTCAGGCGAGTAAGCACGTCGAGGATCTCAAGCCGACGCTCGGCAAGCGAGGTCTCGAACGCCGACATATAGAGCCAGTCGCCCATCAGCACCGACGTTTGGTTACCGAATCGGGCGTTGATGCTCGGCCGCCCGCGTCGCGTATCGGCGTTGTCGATGATGTCGTCGTGGACGAGCGTCGCGGTATGGAGCATCTCCATGACCGTCGCCAGCCGAATGATATTCTCGGCATCGCCTTGCCCGCCGCAAGCGTAATTCGTAAGGATCAAAAGGGCGGGGCGAACCCGTTTGCCGCCCGAAGCGCGTAAGTAATCGCTGAGGAAATTTACGACACGAATATTCGAACGCGCCTGAGCCTCGAACTCAGCTTCGACGAGTTTCAGTTCATCTTTTACGACGTCGAAGACCTTGCGAGCCGAATTCTTCGAAATGACTTCCCTTTTTGCGTACGCGAACGTCTGCATATCTAATTATTCTCGGCCCCATCACTATTTGGGTTCGATTTGGCGAACTCGCTGATATCGCCATTCGCTGACACTTCGAATACCGACGCACTCAACGGATAAGGCTGTTCGTCATGATCTTGGGTCAACTGTGCGCGTATATTAATAACGAAATCCTGCTCGCAACTGTTAGCCCAACAGATCAAAAAGTCCCTGTTGGGTATACCAAAATAAAAGGGAGTTCCCAAGTATTCGGCAAGCATCCCCCTTACTTCCGGAAGGACGACCCTGACGGCATCAAATCCGTCGAGCAGACTGATTACCCCGAATTGATTCGGCCCCGGGAACAGTTGCATCTGCAAGTCTTGACACCCTTCCCAAAGATTAGCCGTAGCACGCTCGTGCACGGTTTCGGTAGAAATCCCCCAACGGGCGAGATCTTCACCCAAAATATACGTATAGGTGTCAGCAGAATCGATCACGTAGGCGAGTAGCACCCCACCTCCGAACGGAGACGAAAGTATTGATAGTTTTTCGGCAAACTGAGCGGGCATCAACTGCGGTTTAACCGCAGCCGCTACAACGTCCCAAGACGTATTTTGGGAATCAACCGTTTCGAGAATACCCGCCAACCGCCCAAAGTGCTCGACCACAAGCTGACGCAAGGACGACTCGTTTTGAGTTCCCAATAAGAAGGCGGAATGGATGTTGGTCAAGCCCAACGTATGCCCGTCCAATTTGATCGTCAACGGATCCTGGCAAGCCTCGTACGAAGACTCAGGGTAGAGGTCGTCGAGGAGCGAGATGACCCTTGCCTGAAAGGCTCGAAGTTCATCAAGATCGGTCTTCTTAAACAGTCGCGCAAACCGTGAGATCATAGCGGTAGCGGCCTTCCCAGCTAATTGCTCCTGTAATTATCGAACTGCATATCTATGCCGAAATCCGTTGCCTTTAGCCGTGCGATCACGTCCTGCAGCGTGTCACGGTCTTTGCCTGACACGCGGACGGTGTCACCCTGGATCGAAGCCTGCACCTTGAACTTCGCGTCCTTGATGAACTTCACGATCTCTTTTGCTTTGTCGCCGGGAATGCCGGATTGGATCTTTACAGCCTGACGAACAGTGCCGCCGGCCGCAGGCTCGATCTTTTGATAATCAAGAGCCTTTAAGGAAACGCCGCGTTTTAGGAGTTTGCCCTGCAGAATATCGTTCATATTCCTAAGCTTTGTCTCATCCTCGGCAGAGAGAACAAGATCTTTGTCAACGAGCTCGACCGTCGCCTTGCTTCCCTTAAAATCAAAACGCTGCGACACCTCTTTCGTCGTTTGATGAAGGGCGTTCGTAACTTCTGCATAATCCGTCTTTGAGACGATATCGAATGAATTCTCTTTTGCCATAGTTTAATAGTCATTTTACCGCATCAACGCAAATGACGCAGACAAAAGCTGCCTATTTCGCGCCGATCTGCGATATCCGCGTCAATCTGCGGCCAAACTCAATTTGAATAGATCAAGAAAATTTCGCGTCGTGTGTTCGGCGATCGCGGCGGGCGAAACTCCGTAAAGTTCGGCAAGAAACTCCGCCGTATGAACAACGAACGCAGGCTCGTTACGCTTCCCCCGAAAAGGAACGGGCGTTAGGAATGGGCAGTCGGTTTCAACCAACAATCTTTCGAGTGGGACGATGCGAGCAGCCTCACGCAGGTTTTCGGCCTTTTTGAACGTAACATTTCCTGCGAACGAGATAAGAAAACCAAGATCGAGACAAGCTTTCGCCATCGCGGGCGTCCCGCCAAAGCAGTGCATTATGCCCGGCCTTGGCTCATAGCTGATAGCTGACGGCTGATAGCTGCTCTCTAAATTACAGCCGTCAGCTGTCAGCTGTGAGCTATCAGCCAAAGGTTTCGCGATGTCTGTCGAGGTCGAGAATTCCTCCGCCAGTATCTCGACCGTGTCAGCATCAGCGTCGCGGCTGTGAATGATGATCGGCAGTCCAAGGCCTTTTGCGGTGCGGATCTGGCGGATAAAAACTTCACGCTGGACGTCTCGCGGACTGTGATCGTAGTAATAGTCAAGGCCGATCTCGCCCCACGCGATCACCTTTTCGTATTTGGCAAGATCTGTCAGATGAGCTTCTGCCGCATCGTCGTAGAGCTTTGCGTCGTGCGGGTGAACACCGACGCTTGCGAAAACATTCTCATAGCGTTCAGCAACCGCGACCGCGCGTCGAAAATCATCAGAGTGCGGATCACCCGTTCCGACATTCAGCATCGCCCCAACGCCGGCCGCCTTCGCACGCGCAACTACCTCGTCCCGATCTTCATCAAAACTTTCCCCGTCAATATGACAATGAGAATCGATCATCATTGCAGAAATTACGACTATTTTAACCTTGCGCCGATCTCGACGTCTTCGAGGAATGTCGCGAGTGAAGGGTTCGGCCCTGAGTTATCTTCGAGCGAAGCGGCGCAGATCGTGCCTTGGGATTCGAGGCTCGAATGTTGCTGGATCTTAGGTAGTAATGATGCTCATCGCCGGGCAATTTCAAGATCCGGATTTCGGGTTATTCGTATATACTCGCGCAATGCATCATTGACGGCGTCTTCGGTCGGAAATTCAGCAGCAACGTCCGGTGCCAAACCAACCCGCCTGACCATCCGGTTATATTTCTCCGCAAAACGATTAGGCTTAGATTTTGAGAAATCAAGATCGTATTCGGGGAGCAGATCGTCTTTCTCGTCAAGTTTGATTTGCATATCTTCTAGCTTCTTTTGGGGTAGCCGGCCTCGCGCTAATTATCCTTATCGTATCATTTTCTCTCTCGGTGTAGCTGACAATTAATAGGCGGTTCTGATCCGAATGGCCGAAGATTGCGTTTCGCTTTTCTCCGTGCGAATGTGCGTCATCTTCAAATATACGAGCTAACGGGTCGCCAAATACAGACTCCGCCTCCTCGAAAGTCACGCCCATATGCTTTCTGATGTTAGCTCCAGCCTTTTCGTCGTCCCAGTCAAAACGCATCTATTTCAACCTTGCGCCGATCTCGACATCTTCGAGGAAGGTAGCGAGCGAAGGGTTCGGCCCTGAGTTATCTTCGAGCGAAGCGGCGCAGATCATCCCTTGGGATTCGAGGCCGCGCATCTTGCGTGGTTTTAGGTTTGCGACGACCACGACCTTACGCCCGATAAGCTTTTCGGGTTCGTAATACTCGGCAAGGCCGGCGAGTATCTGTCGAGGCTTTTCTTCGGCAAGGTCGATCTCGAAGCGAAGGAGCTTGTCGGCGTTCGGGATACGCTCGGCGACCTTTATCTCGCCGACACGAAGCTCAACCTTTAGAAAATCGTCTATCGTGATGAAGCTCTCCTCGGCTAACGGCGTCTCGACATCGGCCGATGACCCGGTCGCTATCGCTCCCGGTTCGGACCTTGACGGCTGCTCATTGCTAACTGCTGACTGCTCATTGATCTCATTCATAACTTTTGTCTTTTCGATCCTTGGAAACACTGCTTCGCTCGCGCCGATCGCCGTGTCCGCGACAAGGCCGCCCCATTCGATCGCCGCCGGGTCGCACGATCTAAGTTCATCTTGCAAGCCCAATTGGCGATAGATCTTTTCGGTCGAACTCGGCATTACCGGATAAAGCATCACGCACAGCCAGCGAAGAGTTTCCGCCGCCTGGTAGAGCACATTGTCCAACTCCTGCGACTGCGCCGGATCTTTTGCGAGCAGCCACGGCTTTGAGTCCGAGATCATTTTGTCGGCCGCAGCAATGATCGCCCACGCCGATTCAAGCGACTGACTCAACTCAAGGCTGTCGAAATGCCCGGTGAATTTCGTGCGGTTCACCTCGGCGACATCCGCGAGCTCGCCTCGTTGACCGAAAGGGATCCTGCCTTCGCGATATTTCTCGATCATCGAAAGCGTACGGCTCGCAAGATTGCCGAGACCGCTCGCAAGGTCTGCATTCGCACGGTCGATCAGATTCTCGTAACCGAACTTTCCGTCCTGCCCAAAGACCATTTCACGGAGGACAAAATAACGCACTGCATCGACCTGAAAATGTTTAAGTAATACATCAACTTCAATGACGTTACCTATTGTCTTGCCCATCTTTCGCCCGTTCGCGTCGAGCCACATTCCGTGGGCGAAAACCGTCTGCGGAAGCTTCAGTCCGGCGGCAGCGAGAAATGAGAACCAATAGACGGTATGAAATCGAAGGATGTCTTTGCCGACAAGATGCGTTACGTTCTGCCAATACTTTTCAAAGACCGACGTATCGTCCGTGCCATAACCGAGAGCCGTGATGTAATTCGACAAAGCATCGAGCCAAACATACATCACATGGTCGTCGTCGCCGGGAACCGGAATTCCCCACGAGACCGCCGACCGCTGCCGACTGATTGAAAGATCTTGAAGGCCGCCGCGGACAAATGAAAGGACCTCATTGCGACGAGCATCGGGACGAACGCGTGCGGGGGCGGCCTCGATCGTCTCGATCAGCCATTCCTGATAGTCCGAAAGTCGGAAAAAATAGCTCTCTTCCGCGATCTTGTCCAACGGACGCTCGTGTATCGGACAGTGCGGTTGATCGGAACCTTCCGGAATGACGTATTGCTCGTCGGTCTTGAACTCTGCACACGGGGCGCAGAACCAACCCTCGTAGAAGCCTTTATAGATCGTCGAATTCCCTTTCGGCGTCTTGTTCTTTGCGATATCGAGCCAGAATTTCTGCGCACCGGCGTAATGGAACGGTTCGGTGGTACGCATAAAAATATCGTACCCGTCGTTTTCCGTATCCAGTCCGAAGGACGCGAACATTCGCTTGAGTTCGGTAGAGATGATATCTACCTGCTCCTTTGGCGTTCGCCCTTCTTTTTCGGCAGCACGTTGGATGTTGATGCCATGCTCGTCCGTGCCGGTAAGGAAGAAGGTCTCAAATCCGCGTTGCCGCTTATATCTGCGAATTGCGTCCGCGACGATCGTCGTGTACAGATGCCCAAGATGCGGCAAACTGTTCGCATAATAGATCGGGGTTGTGATGTAAAAGGTTTCTGGCATTTCCAAACTGCTTACGGCAACCGTTTCCTATCTGGTGCCGAAAATTCATCCGTCGCTTTGTATCTCGGCACCTTTGGTGCATTGGCGATCTTTATGCCGAACGAGAGAGCAAACTCTGCCTCCTGGACCATTGCGGACATATTCCACCAATCGTGATATTCGTCGCCGACCTGGTGATAATACTTCTCAGTGTAATCCGAGAGGAACTTCCCTGCGTCCTTATTGGCACCGGCGATAAAATGGTCGCCGTGCGAGAAGTTGACCGCCGGCACGCCGACCTTCGCGAACGGAAAATGGTCTGAGCGAAAAAAGAATCCTTGTCCGGGATCCGGATCGTCCTTGATCGTGAACTTCCTCTCTTTCGCAGCCTCTTCAATGAGATCGATCATCGACGAACGATTGGCCCCGAGTGCTATAAAATCATCGACCTTACCGACAAAATTCACGCCATCGAGGTTAATGTTCGCAGCGGTCTTTGCGAGCGGCACAAGCGGATGCCTTGAATAATATTCAGCACCGAGCAAGCCTTGCTCTTCGGCCGTCGGAAAAAGGAAGTAGAATGACCGCTTCGGCCGCTGCTTGATCGGCACCTTCGCGAGAGCCTCCGCAATGCCGAGAACCGCGCTCACTCCTGATGCGTTATCGTACGCTCCGTTATAGATCTTATCGCCGTCTTTGTTCGGTTCGCCCACGCCCAAATGATCGTAGTGAGCAGAATAGACCACGTACTGAGAACGCAGTTTCGGATCACTGCCCAACACGCGTCCGACCACATTTGGCGACGAGACGTGCTTCGTTTCGCTCTCAAGATCGAGAGAGACGGTAAGGCCGGTCTTCACCGGTTTGAAATCGCGACTCTTTGCGGCCTTCGTAAGCTCCTTGAGGCTTAACCCTGCCTGTTCGAGGATCTTGCCTGCGGCATCCTCGGTCGCCCATGCTCGGACATCAAGATAAGGCGTCTTGTCGCCCTTCGTCCGTAGGATCTCGTATCGCCAACTTCCGTTCGAGCTCCGAATAACGTTCCATCCGTAACCGGCGGACTTGTCCGTGTGAACGAGGATCACGCCTGCGGCTCCGCGACGGGCTGCCTCTTCGTATTTGTATGTCCAGCGGCCGAAGTACGTTAGAGCGTCCCCGCCGAACAGGTCGGGTTCGTCCTTTGTTGCGGGCGGATCGTTGACAAGGATCATCAGATACTTGCCGCGAAAATCATTTGCAGAGCCTTTGTAATCGTTCCATTTATAAAGCGGTGCGTCGATCCCGTAGCCGACAAAGATCACCTCGGCCGTCGTCTTTATCGACGCCTTTTGTGCACCGGTCGAAGCAACGAAATCATTGAGGAAGCGATAATTTTTCTCGCCTTTCGCACCCGAAACCTTAAGCTGTGTATTCGGATCGACCTTCAGGCCGATGAAGTCGATCGGCTGAAAAAAGCTCTTGCCGTTCCCCGGCAGAACACCTGCGGATCGCATTTGATCGGCGATATACTTCGCGGCCTTCTGACCGCCGGGAGTTCCCGGCCCGCGGCCTTCGAACGCGTCAGACGAAAGCGTTTTCACGCGATCGCGCATCTTTGCTTCGCTAAATCTGGAGGTATAGTCCTGAGCAAAAGCGGCGATCGCCAGCAGCGACGCCAACGACAAAAGAACGAGTAGTTTTTTCATTATTATCCTTTGATATGTGCCATTGCCTCGGCCCGAGTACGTGGGTCGCTGCGGAATCCTCCGAGAACGGCAGATGTTACCGTAACCGAACCGGGCTTTCTAACGCCGCGGAGCGTCATACACGTATGTTCGGCCTCTATTACTACCATTACGCCCAACGGTTTTAGATTCTCGAACAGAGTATTTGCGATCTCCTGCGTGAGCCTTTCCTGCACCTGCAGACGCCGCGAAAAAACCTCCGCAAGCCTTGCAAGTTTTGAGAGCCCGACGATGCGTCCGTCCTTCGGAATATAGGCGATATGGCATTTGCCGGTGAATGGAGCGAGGTGATGCTCGCAGATCGACGAGATCGAAATGTCCTTCACGAGCACCATTTCGTCGTGCGAATCTCCCGGAAGCGGCACAATGAACTCGCTTGGATCGATCCACATTCCTTCGGTCAGTTCAGCGTAAAAATCGGCCACGCGTTCGGGTGTTTTCACAAGGCCGTCGCGATCAGCGTCCTCACCGATGCCTTCAAGGATCAACCGCACGCCGGCGGCAATCTTCTTTAGATCGACCGATCTTTTTTTGTTCTTTTTCTTCGTCTTTGTCGCCATCTAGCCTTTCGCAGCGGCCTTCGACAAGGCCTCGTCCTTCTCGTCCAGTATTTTCTCGATCTTTGCGGCGATACTTCTAAGCGGTTCACCCGTTTCATTAGCAATACGCTTCAGATCGTCGAATTCAGCCTTGCGTGTCAATACTTTACCGTCTAATTGTGAAACTTTTACTCGAACTTCTCCGAACTCGGTCGAGAGCGTTTCTGATGTCCTTTCGAGGCTAACTCGCTCGACCTCACGCTTCCGAATGCCGAGCGTTGTCGTCTCGCGGAACAAGATCCGCTGGATACTCTCGACATCGGACGGCTCGCACAATACCGACAACAGCGTCGCGGGTCGATCCTTCTTCATCTGTATCGGCGTGAACCAGCAATCCAAAGCATTTGCCTCAAAGGCCTTTTCCATCGCGAAACCGAGCGTTTGAGGCGACGCGTCGTCGATATTCGATTCAAGCACGACGAGCCTCTCTGCACTCCTGCCCGGCGATACCGTCTTGCCAATGGTCTCGCCCAACATCAGACGAATGACGTTTGGCGACCCTTTACGATCATGCGTGCCAGCACCATAACCTACGTATTCAAGTTGCATCTCAGGTAACACACCGTAACTTGTACATAGAGTTGAGATTATCGCCGCACCTGTCGGTGTTACCAGCTCGCCCGAACCTTCGCTCGCATAGACCGGAATTCCGCGAACCAGCTCAGCGACCGCCGGCGGCGGGACAGGAAACTTTCCGTGAGCGATCTCGATGGTCCCGCTCCCAAGATTGAGTGCCGAGGAGACGAAACGCTCGACGCCAAGCATTTCAAAGCCGATACACGCTCCGACGATGTCAACGATCGCGTCTAACGCCCCAACCTCGTGAAAATGCACCCGTTCGACCGAAATTCCGTGAACCTTTGCTTCTGCCTCGGCCAAACGTGTAAATATCGCCACCGCTCGCCCTTTTATCGTGTCGTTGAGCGAGCTCTCGCTGATGATCTTTACGATGTCCTTCAAATGCCGATGTACGTGCTCGTGCGGATATTTGACCTCGACGTGCGTCGAATTAATGCCTGAGCGGTCAACTTTCTCGATCACTAGCTCGATCCCCGACAAGTTAAGTTTTGCGAGTTCCGCCCGCAAAGCGTCGGCATCAACGCCAAGCTCAAGAAGAGCGCCGAGGATCATATTTCCGCTTGCGCCCGAAAAACAGTCAAAATAGAGTGTCCTCATCGGTCTTGATTTTAGCTATTTCGCTGCAAAATAAAAAGTTCGGGCGATTTGCAGTAGGCTGCGTCGCTGTTATTTTTGCTTTCGGAACGATATAATTTGGCGTTTATCTTGACTGTCATGACGCTATTAGAACTACGGGCTTTGCTCGACGAAAAGGTCAAAGCCGCCGCTGAGACGCATTTTTCTGTAAAACTTGAGAATATCGCCGCTGAAGTTCCGCCAAAAACGGAACTTGGCGACCTGGCGTTCCCGGTCGCCTTTGAGCTCGCAAAGCTCATCAAACAGCAGACCGGCGAGAAGGCCAACCCGCGTGCGATCGGCGAAGGCTTGAAGACCGCGATCGAGGGCCTTCCAGGCGTCGCTCGTGTTGACGTCGCGGGAGCGGGCTATTTGAATATCTTCTTCGACCGCGCAGATTTTCTATCACAGAATGTCCAACTCGATCCTGCAAAGAACCTTGCCGCGGCGGATCGTGCAAAGGTGTGTATCGAGCATACTTCGGTCAATCCCAACAAGGCCGCGCACATCGGCCACGTGCGAAATTCCGTGCTCGGCGACACATTTGCCCGCATCTTGACGAGCACCGGCAAGGACGTCGAGATCCAGAACTACATCGACAATACGGGCGTTCAGGTGGCGGATGTTGTCGTCGGTTTTTTATATCTCGAAGACCGCGACCTCGATTCTGTAAAGGCTTTGGACAAAGAGCTTACCGCCGGAGGTAAGCGTTTTGATCACTATTGTTGGGATCTGTATGCGAAAGTTGGTCAAACCTTCCAGACGGACAAATCGTTGAAGGAACGTCGTGCCGAAGTGCTCCACGCTCTTGAAGAAGGCGGCAATGCGACCGCTGAATTTGCCGAGTTCGTAGCAACACGTAACGTCGAGTGCATCCTCGACACGATGGAGCGCTTGTCGATCTATTACGACCTGCTGCCGCGGGAATCCGAGATCCTTCATCTGCATTTTTGGGACAAGGCTTTCGAAAAAATGAAAGAGCTTGGCGTCGTTCGTTTTGAGACTGAGGGAAAACACGCAGGCTGTTGGGTGATGCCTTTCGAAGAGCATTCCGGAACCGACGAGCACGAGGCCGACAAGATCCTCGTCCGGTCGAACGGAACCGTGACCTACACGGGCAAGGACATCGCGTATCAGATGTGGAAGCTCGGCATTCTCGGCCTCGATTTTAACTACCGGCCTTTCCGCAACGACGCGAACGGCGAAGTTTGGATAACTACGGCCGGTGAAGGTTCTGCCGCTCATCCAAAATTCGGCGGCGGCGAGAAGATCTATAACGTCATCGACACCCGGCAGTCTTACCCGCAGGAGATCGTAAAAAAGGGCGTTGCGGCGATCTCGCCAGAACGCGGACTCTCGGCGAGCGTTCATCTTGCGTATGAGATGGTCGCGCTTTCTCCATCAGCGGCGGAAGAGCTTGGTTTCAAGCTGTCTGACGATGACCGCAAGCGGTCCTTTATCGAGATGAGCGGACGCAAAGGCCTCGGCGTAAAGGCCGACGATCTGATCGACCGTCTCGAAGCGAACGCGTTTGCCGAGGTTGGATCGCGACATCCGGACGAGAGCGAAGGGGAAAAGCGGCACATTGCGCACCAACTCGCGATCGGAGCTCTTCGATATTTTCTCCTCAAATTTACGAGAAACACTGTGATCGTCTTCGATTTCAAAGAAGCACTTTCATTTGAAGGCGAGACCGGCTGCTTCTGTCAATATTCTGCCGTTCGTGCGAATTCGATCTTCCGGAAGCTCGCTGAGAAAGGCGAAAGTGTCGATTCCCTTTTGCCGAACCTTGCCGACAAGGGGAAGGTCAACGATGTTTTTGCCGGTGAAGGCGGCGATGAGATCTGGGCGTTGATCGCACTTGCTTCACGCCTTGAAGAGACGATCCGGCAGGCGGCGAATGCCAACGAGCCTGCGATCCTCGCGAAATACACATTCAATCTCGCGAAGGCCTTCAACCTCTTCTACCACAACCACAAGATCATCGCAGAGGCTGATGAAACGCGGCGGGCGGTGTTGGTCTCTGCGGCATTTTTTGCCTCGAGGAGCCTAAAGGCCGCACTCGCAGATCTTGGCATTGAAGTGCCCGCAAAGATGTAGCGTTGAAAGTTTTTTCACGAAAGCGGTTGACACGCCCGTTGGCCTTTGTGCTATCGTAACTCTCGATGAAGTTCTCCGGAGCGATCTATAACGCGTTTAACCTGAACACCTTTTATTGGTGGCAGTTTAATGGCGCGTCCCATGATCGCATCTGATCGGTTAAGAACTAGATAAAACTCAGATCTATCAAAAGACGCCGCTTGACACATACCGTTCAAGCGGCGTTTTTTCGTTTGAATTTTGAATTTTGATCTTCAAACTTTTGTTTTTTCTTCAATGAATTCGAGTCCGCAACAAAGAATATTGCTCAAGCCGGTGGTCGCCTCGATTCCCGCCGACCTCCTGACGCCGCTTGCCGTTTACCTGACATTAGCCGCAAATTCGACACACTCATTCCTGCTCGAAAGCGTCGAAGGCGGCGAGAATCTCGCTAGATACTCGTTCATAGGCGCCGATCCGATACAAACGATCGAAGGCGGAAGCGAAGCTTTTGACCGGCTAAGGCGGATCTTTGCGGAAAGCAGATCTGTTGATGAAAGCGGCCTTCCGGCGTTCATCGGCGGAGCGATCGGCTGCATCGGTTTCGACGCTTGCGAAGGTTTCGAGCCTTCGCTCAAGCGAAACGAAGCTCTGACCTCGTCGCTGATGATATATCGCTCGGTGATCGCGTTCGATCACGCACAGCAAAAGATCAAGATCGTAACACTCGCTCCGGAGCACGAACTCGATCAGGCAAAGCTGCGAAATGCAGAGATCCGTTCGCTTCTTGAAAGTGACAAGACCGTCTCCCTTGCACGCTCAGAAAAGAGCGGATCTCAACCTGCCGAGTCGAACCAAACTCGTGCTCAATTTGAGGCCGCGGTCGATCGGATCAAGGAATACATCAAAGCTGGCGACTGCTATCAGGCTGTCTATTCGCAGCGTTTTACGCGATCGACGAATGCTTCGCCCATCGCGATCTATCGAGCCTTGCGGTCGCTGAATCCTTCGCCTTATATGTTCCTGATGCAGATCGGCGAACGCAGCGTTATCGGTGCTTCGCCCGAGATGCTTGTCCGCTGCACGAACGGCAAACTCGAATATCGCCCGATCGCCGGAACTCGTCCTCGCGGTGCGGACCCAGCGGAAGATGAGGCTCTCGCCATCGAGATGAAGGCCGATGCCAAGGAAGTTTCTGAGCATATGATGCTCGTCGATCTTGGCCGCAACGACCTCGGCCGTGTGTCCGAATTCGGCTCCGTGAAGGTGGATTCGCTCATGGCCGTCGAAAAGTATTCGCACGTTCAGCATCTCGTAAGTTCCCTTTCATCCACGCTTGCCGGCGGCAAGGATATGTTCGACGCGTTTGCCGCCTGCTTCCCTGCGGGCACTGTTTCGGGGGCTCCGAAAGTGCGTGCGATCGAGATCATACGCGAGCTGGAGCCGACGCCGCGAGGCGTTTACGCCGGTGCGATCGGCTATTTTGACTATCG
Source organism: Pyrinomonadaceae bacterium (assembly GCA_019694355.1). Classification (GTDB taxonomy): domain Bacteria; phylum Acidobacteriota; class Blastocatellia; order Pyrinomonadales; family Pyrinomonadaceae; genus OLB17. The sequence goes on from JAIBCB010000001.1 coordinate 851,937, forward strand.
CGGAAATATGGACACCTGTATTTCGATCCGCACGCTCGTTCTTGAGAACGGTGTTGCAACGATACAGGCAGGAGCAGGAATTGTCGCTGATTCAGTTGCGGCATCGGAGTTTGAGGAAACGATAAATAAAGCAAAAGGTCTTTTGCGGGCCATCGATCTCGCCGAGACTGGAGAACTGGGATGAATGAATTAATACATACAACGATACTTGGAATGAAACGCGGGACAGACGTTTCGGTAGAAGATGCCGAAGCGGTGCTCGACGAAATTCTCGCGTGTGAAGACCGCAGCCTGCTTGTCGATCTTCTCTCTGCATGGAACGAGAAAGGTATTACCGAAGACGAGATCTATGGCTTTGCAAGCATCCTTCGCAAGCGATGCCTTCGCGTTCACGGCCACGAGGACAGCGTCGATATAGTCGGCACGGGCGGAGGTTCGCAAAAGCCATTCAACGTCTCGACCGCTGCAGCCATCGTCACTTCGGCCGCTGGGTTGAAGGTCGCTAAACACGGAAATCGTGCCGCGACCAGCCGGTCGGGTGCGATCGACGTTCTATCTGCCCTTGGCCTCGAACCGTCACTCGGCCCGGCCTCTGCAGAAATGAACCTTCGCCGCCACGGACTCGCCTTTCTCTTCGCACCCGCGTTCCACCGCCTTTCGCCAAAGCTTGCCGATGCCCGGCGAAGCCTCGCTTTCCCGACGATCTTCAATTGCATCGGGCCGCTCGCAAACCCCGCGTTTGCGGAATATCAGGTCATCGGCACATGGTCTGCCGATCTTGTCCCAAAGGTGGCAAATGCACTTTATCGGCTTGGCACAAAGCGTTCGATCGTGGTGAACGGAAGTGGCGGCCTCGACGAAATATCTACCAACGGCACCACGATCGTTGCAGAGGTAACGCCCGATGGCATTAGCAATTACGAACTCGCAGCCGACAGTTTTGGGCTTGAGCCGGGCAAGACTGCGATGACGCGGGTCGAAGATCCTGCCGAGAGCGCCGCAAGGATCCGATCGGTCTTCGAAGGCGAACGAGGTGCGGCCCGTGATACGGTCATCGCCAACTCGGCCGCCGCCATCTTTGTCGTCGGCAAGGCCGCGTCACTGGTCGAGGGCGCCGAACTTGCCGCCGATGCGATCGATTCGGGAAAGACGACCAGGAAGCTGAAACTACTTTCTGCGGAGGTCGCACTTGCCGCATGACAACATTTCTAGACAAAGTGGTCGCTGAAACCCGCGAACGTCTCGCCCGACGTGCGGACGAATTCGACATTGCAAAACTCCGCGACGAGGCAGAATCTTTTCGATCGGGCCGCGAAAGCTTCCGGCTGCATGCTGCCCTCTCGGTAAAAGATCGCGTCAATATCATCGCCGAGATCAAGCGAGCCTCGCCCTCGAAGAACGATATCGATCCGACCGCAGATGCGGCCGAGCGTGCAAAGACCTATGAAACTAGCGGTGCCGCCACGATCTCGATCCTAACGGAGCCAACCTATTTCAAAGGCTCGTTGGACGATATTCGGGACGCGAGACGGGCCGTCGATATTCCGCTTCTCCGCAAGGATTTCATAGTTGATGAAGTTCAGATATACGAAGCCGCGATAGTAGGAGCCGATGCCGTCCTTCTGATCGTTGCCGCTCTCAGTGAGGCCGATCTCGCATATCTTCTGACGGTCGCTGACTCACTAGGACTAGACACACTTGTCGAAACGCACGATCTTGATGAAGTGAAGATCGCGGCGACCGCCGGAGCAAAGATCATCGGCGTTAACAACCGAGATCTTCACACGCTGGCGGTCGATCTTGCAACATCTTTTGAGCTCGCGGCGCACAAACCTGACAACACGCTGTTCGTCGCAGAAAGCGGTATTCGATCCTCCGAAGAGATCGAGAAGCTTCGTAATGCAGGATTTGACGGATTTCTTATCGGCGAGGCGTTGATGGCGTCGTCCGACCCGGCGAATAAGCTCGCTGCTTTGGCAAAGGCCGGAGGTTCGCATGGTCAGAGTTAAGGTTTGCGGGATCACAACCATCGCGGACGCACGTCACGCCGTCGCGTGCGGAGCGGACGAGATCGGATTGAATTTCTATTCGAAAAGCCCGCGCTTCATTTCGACGAGTGTCGGGCAAGAGATCGCGAACGCCATCGACGCATCTGTGAAATTGGTCGGCGTTTTCGTCAATGCCGCGGAACGCGAGATCGCTTTGACAGCAAAGCAATGCGGCCTCGATGCAGTTCAGCTTCACGGCGACGAGACCATCGAGTTCGCACGTAAGATCGCTCAGGAGAATCAACTCCGCGTTATCAGAGCGGTCGAAGGCGTTAAGGCCATCCGGATCTTAGACGAATTAAAGGGGAGCGGCCTTAGCTTGCTGATCGACGCACCGGCAAAGGGTGCTTTCGGCGGGACGGGCAGCGTTTCGGATTGGAATCTTGCGGCAAAGGCAGCATCGATCTATGACCGCGTATATCTTGCCGGCGGACTCGGCCCCGACAACGTGGCGGACGCGATCCGAAACGTGCGTCCATTCTGCGTCGATGCTTGCAGCAAATTGGAATCTGCAAAAGGAAAAAAGGACCCGGCAAAGGTCGCGGCATTTATCGAAGCCGCAAAGAATGTTCTATGAATTTTGAACCCGACAATAAAGGATATTGGGGCGAGTTTGGCGGGCGATTTGTACCGGAGACGCTCGTTGCTCCGCTTGACGAATTGAACGACGCGTTCCTTGCCTCGCGTGACGACCCTGAATTTCACGCTGAACTAGCGACCTTGCTTCGGCATTATTCCGGTCGGCCAACGCCTCTTTATTTTGCGAAAAGGCTCGGCGAAGAACTCGGCGGAGCACAGATCTTCCTGAAACGCGAAGACCTGAACCACACCGGTGCTCACAAGATAAACAACTGTCTCGGCCAGATCCTGCTTGCTCGCCGGATGGGAAAGACACGTATCGTCGCGGAAACAGGTGCCGGACAGCACGGCGTCGCGACCGCTACCGTTTGCGCCCTTTTCGGGTTGAAATGCGTTGTCTATATGGGCAGCGAGGACATTCGTCGTCAGGAATTGAATGTCTTTCGGATGCAGCTTCTGGGGGCCGAGGTGCGGGCCGTCGATACAGGTTCGCGAACGCTCAAAGACGCGATAAACGACGCTCTGCGTGATTGGGTTACGAATATCGTAGACACATATTACCTTCTCGGTTCCGCTCTCGGGCCTCATCCGTATCCGTTGATGGTTCGCGAATTTCAAAGCGTCATCGGCCGAGAAGCACGCAAACAGATCGTCGAACATACGGGGAAACTCCCTGACCAACTCGTCGCATGCGTTGGCGGCGGCTCGAACGCGATCGGCCTTTTCCATCCATTCCTGAATGACGAAGGCGTCCGTATGACCGGCGTCGAGGCCGGCGGTCGAGGCATCGGACTCGGAGAACACGCTGCCCGTTTTGCGAAAGGCGCTTCAGTCGGCGTGCTTCAGGGCACACGCAGCTACGTCCTGCAGGACGACGACGGCAATATCGCGGCAACGCATTCGGTTTCGGCAGGGCTGGATTATGCGTCGGTCGGCCCCGAACATTCATATCTGCGCGACGCAGGCCGCATCGAGTACGCGTCCGTTAGCGATTCCGAGGCTCTCGAAGCCTTCCAGATGCTATCGCGAACGGAAGGCATCATTCCGGCGCTTGAGTCGGCACACGCCATCGCTTACGCGGCCAAAATTGCTCCGAAAATGTCGCAAGACCAGATAATGATCGTCAATGTCTCCGGCAGGGGCGACAAGGACGTTGACTCCGTTCGACAACTCATAAATGGAGGTGGAAGATGAGCGACCGAATAACGCAAAGCCTAAAGAACGGCCGCGGCTTCATTCCGTTCGTAACTGCCGGTGACCCCGACGACGCATCATCGCTTGAGATCTGCAAGCTGCTTGCGGAACGCGGCGCCAGCGTGATCGAACTCGGCGTGCCATTCTCCGACCCGATGGCGGACGGCGTTGTCATTCAGCGTTCGTCTCAGCGAGCGTTGGAAAATGGTGTCAACCTCACACGCGTCCTGTCGCTTGCAAGCAAGCTTCGAGCATCGTCTGACGTACCTGTTGTCCTCTTCAGCTACCTAAACCCGATCTTGCGATTCGGTATCGAAGAATTATGCGCCGAGGCGAAGAGGAGCGGCATCGACGGCGTTCTGATCGTCGATGCCGTCGATTCGGAAGCTCGCGAGTTGAGCGAAATGTTCGCAAAGCACGATATTTCCCTGATCTCGCTTGTCGCCCCAACAACGTCCGATGAAAGGCTGGAAAAGATCTGCCGAAACGCTCGCGGTTTTATTTATGCCGTCTCGACCGCCGGAGTTACCGGAGCGAGAGGTTCCATTTCCAACGACGCGGAGAGACTCGTTGCGAGAGTGCGGAAATTCACCGATCTGCCGATCGCCGTGGGCTTTGGCATCTCGACGCACGAACAGATCGAAGCTGTTTGGAAATTTGCGGATGCGGCGGTCGTCGGCTCCGCGATCGTGGCCGAGATCGAGGCATCGCTTGAGACGCAGGATGCCGTCTCCCGCGTCGAAGCCCTGATAGATCACTTATTGCCGTTGCAAATGGCGACACATACTCATAAAGTTGAAGGTTCACAGTTGTGAAGAATATGTTAATCGTAATGAAGCCCGGTGCCACCACCGGAGAGATCGAAAAGGTCCTCGAAGTTATTGAATCACTTGGTTTTCGAGGCCATTCAATGCCCGGCGAAACTCGTACTGCGATCGGCATTACCGGCAATCGCGGTTCTGTTGATCCGACAAATTTTGAAAATTTGGCCGGCGTCGCGGAAACGATCCGCGTAACTCAGCCGTATAAGCTCATCCTTCGCGACGCAAGACCCGAGCGTTCTATCGTCAAGGTCGGAAATGCAACGATCGGCGGCTCCGAACTTGCGATCATCGCCGGCCCTTGCGCTATCGAAACCCGAACTCAGCTGACGACCGTCGCCCGCGAGGTTGCCGCAAGCGGCGCTAAATTCCTTCGCGGCGGTGCATTTAAGCCGCGAACTTCGCCTTATGCCTTCCAGGGTTTGGGCGAAGAAGGCCTCAAGATGCTCGCCGATGTCCGTGAAGAGACCGGACTGAACATCGTGACCGAAGCAATGGATGAACGCGGTGTCGATGCCGTCGAAAAATACGGCGACTGCATTCAGATCGGTGCCCGCAATATGCAGAACTACTCGCTTCTGCGGTACGTCGGGAAAACGAGAAAACCCGTGCTCTTAAAACGAGGCCTTTCCGCGACGCTTGAAGAATTCCTGCTCGCGGCCGAATACGTAATGAGCGAAGGCAACTACGACGTGATCCTTTGCGAACGCGGCATCCGCACTTTTGCAAATCATGCACGCAATACGATGGATCTTTCGGTCGTCCCGGTCGTCCATCGAATGACGCATTTGCCGATCATCGTCGATCCTTCGCACGCAACAGGCCATAATTATATGGTCGCTCCGCTTGCAAGAGCCGGTGTCGCGGTCGGTGCCGACGGACTCATCATCGAGGTGCATCCGCGGCCTGCCGAAGCTCTTTGCGACGGAGCTCAGGCATTGACGCTTGCCCAATACCGCGATCTTGTCGAACAGCTCAATGCGATTCGCGAGGTCACTGTCGAAGCGACGAGAGGCACGACTCTTTACGCCGAATCGTTCGCCCGCTAAGGGAATTTCGAGCCAAGAAAAAGGATCCGCGTTCCCTGCCATCCCGAAAAACAGGCAGTAGAAACGCGGATCTCTTTTTTTCGAAGCTGTTTGCGGCCTTGGTGCCTTTTGCCTATTTCACCAACCGCAGCTTCAAAAGTCCGTAAATGTGAATGTAGGAGCTGATAACGGCAGAAAGTATCAGGAACGTCATCGGCAGATGGCCTATCGACGCCGGTGCTGAGCGAAAGATCACGCCAACGCCGATCCCAACGCCCGCAAATGCGAGCCTGGGTCGCAGCCATTTACCGAACGCGGGCACACCGTCGATCTCGATCAAAAGATAGGGCAGAACGAGCACCACTAGGGCGGTGATCGTCAATAATAGTGTGTCGAGCCCAAAGAACGTCGCCGAACGGGCAAGCTCGGCCGTCAAGAAGAATAACAAAACGCTTGTGTCCAGTGATCGATAACGATTGTGTGTCATATATTTGCCCTTAGCTTCCTGAGAATTTACTTTAATGTCTTCACTTGCCCTTTCCGCCGCTGAACTGCGAGTAGGCAACACGGAAAAGCTCTGAGAGAGCGTCCGCGGTTTCGGCCGAAAGGTTCTTGTCGGCACGCAAATGGGCCGAAACGATCTCCGGCGTCGATTCGTGCGGGTAATAAACGACCGGCTCGACGTCCGCTCCCGCCTGCTTTTTCATCACGCGATCGACCGGCATATCGAGCCACTGGGTGATCCGGGCGATATTCTCGGCATCCGGCCTTCCCTTTCCGCTCTCGATACGCGAAAGCGTCGAAGCAGATACTTGCGTAACGTCGCCCACATCCCGAAGGCTGAGCTTCAATTCCTGCCTGCGCCGGCGGATAGCTTTGCCTAATTCATTTGTGTCAATAAGACTGTCGTTCTTGAAGACCATAGGTTCTCCTCATCCTCCATGAGTGTTCGTGCAAAGATGCACAATGTGTTTCACGTATAAAACATAACACAGGAAAATTTTAATTGCAACACCTTGTTTCGTGCTTGCAACAAATAAATTTATCTGATACGATGTTTCATAGATGCAACGGCTGCAAAGCGAATGTATCAATGAAGAGAGTTGAAAAGCTGAGCGAGACCCGATGCCTGTGGGACCTCGCGAACAGGGTCAGAGGTTTGAGGACGACGGTATTCCATTCGGGCGGCAGGCGGCCCGATATTGTGGAAGCTGAAACGAACGTCGAGATCCGAAGACCGAACAACACACTAGGAGAATTCACACAATGAAGAACAACACTATCCAAAAGAATAGAAGCGTGCAGGAAGCAGAGGCCGAGGCATCGAACGTCGTCGATTTTTCGACGACGCTTAAAGGGTTGAGCGAGACGGTCGATCCGCACCTGATCCGCAAGCGTGCTGGAATGCGCGACCGCAACGGCCATACAAAGATGGTCGATTACGTCGAATGGCACACGGTTGCCGACATTCTCGACGAAAAGGCACCGAACTGGCAGCACGAGATCCGCGACCTTCGCCCGATCGGCGACATTATGACCGTCACGGTTGCGATCACGATCGATGGCGTTACCCGCGAAGGCATCGGAACCGGGCGTGCGACGAGCGAGACCGGAATAAAAAAGGCCGAACACGACGCCTTAAAGCGTGCGGCCGTGAAATTCGGCATCGCGCGTGAACTGTATAAAAAGGAATTTGACGAGATCGCCGAAGCCGAAAGCGAGCCTCAAACTACCGCGATCACCGATCCGATCGCCCGCAGTCTTGGCGATATGATCACCGCAAAACAACTCGGAATGATCCGCTCGATCGGCAGGAATTCGAACATCAATGTTGAGGATGAGTGCAAGGAGATGATGCGTTGTTCGGTCGAAGAGCTTTCAAAGCGTGCGGCATCCGATCTGATCGATCATCTGCAGACGATCTCGCATCGCGGCGGCACGGTTCAGCCAATGCGTCGGGCCAGCTAAGGTTCAGCCACAATGTTTTGGGTTGCGGTAAAAAAGCGCGTCATGCCGCTCTCCTCCATGGGGCGGCAAAAAAAACTCCCACAACGCCGCAACTCAAAACTCCCCGCTCTTTACTGCGGTTCGATCATGTTCCCGTCCGTGTCGAAGATCTCGACCGTCGGTGCAAATTCCTTTATCTGAGGGACGACGGAAGCGGCATCGCCAACAACAACGATCGCCATCTCGGCCGGACGAACATATTTTTGGGCGGCATCCATCACCTGATCTGCCGTCACCGCCTTGACCCGTTCACGATACGTCTCCAAATAATCTTCCGGCAGGCCGTAGAGTTCACGATTTATCAGAAGCGATGTTAGGCCCTCCTGAGTTTCGGCCCGGATCGGAAAGACGCCGGTCAGAAAGCTCTGGGCATCGGAAAGCTCTTCCGCTTCGACCTTTTCATCGCGAATTCGCTCGAATTCCTTAAAGAATTCGGCGATGCTTTCGCCCGTTACATCGTTGCGAACTTCGGCGGTCGCTTCGATGTCGCCCGCAAAAGATCGTGCGTCCATCCGCGTGTATGCGCCGTATGTGTAGCCCTTTTCCTCGCGTAGATTCATAAAGACCCGCGATGATGCCCCGGCACCGAGCACCTGATTCATCACAAGCGAAGCAAAGTAATCCGGCGACGATCGGTCGAAACCGGAGTTTGCAATGACGATGTTCGACTGGCTCGAACCGGGACGATCGACGACCGTGATCGAACGCTGTTCACGCTTCGGCACTTCCGGAAAATTCCTAACCGGAGCCGTTCCCGGCTGCCAACCGTCAAGATGCTGTTCGAGCTCCTTTATGACCTCGTCACGCCGTACGTCGCCGACGATCAGCATAACTGCGTTGTTCGGGATCAAGACCTTGCGATGCGTCCGCTGGAGGCTTTCGCGGTCGATGCGCTCGACATCCGCGGGCTTGAGCGAGACGTGCGAATACGGATGCTTTCCGTAAATAAGCCTCGCGGCCTGTTCCGAAGCAAGAAAAGGCGGCTGCGACCGCTGGAACTTCAGATTCTCAAGGAGATTTCGCTTGTAGAGATCGATCTCGCTTTCGGGAAACGTCGGCTTCAGGATGATCTCGGAAAGCATCTCGAAGATCGCCGACGTGTAGAACGACAGCGATGAGGCCGAGATGGTCGTAAAGTCGAACGATGAATGGGCCGAAAGGCTTGCACCGAGACGCTCGATCTTTTCGGCAAGCTGCTGGCTCGAATAATTTTCGGTACCTTCGGTCAGCAGCAGTGCCATCGCGGACATAAGCCCGCGGCCGTTCTCTGTTTCGTCGATATCACCTGCGAAGAATGCGAGCCGATAGCTCACAAGCGGCAGTCGCTCGTTCTCAAAGATCACCACTCGAAGGCCGTTCGAGAGCGTCGTTTCAAAAGGCCTCGGTATGTCGAATGGGATCGAGCCGAGCGATTCAGGCGGATGTTTTCTAAATTCCGGGTTCATTAAGATTTTACTCTGGCGATTATGCAGCGCTGCCTGCCGGAACGACGTCCAACAGGGCACGATTATCTGTATTTAGGAACTTTGCGGCGGCCAATTTTATTTGCTCGGCCGTTATCTTCAACAGGCTGTCGAGTTCCGAATTAAAAAGGCCGGGGTCGTTATCGTAGAGAGCGAATTCCGCGATCTGCTGTGTCCTCGCAAGCGACGACTGCCGCGTGCGGACCGCATCGTTTAAAAGCTGATTCTCGATCTTCTCCATCTCCGACGCCGTCGGGCCGTGGACCGAAAGATCGCGTATCTCATTCATTATAGTTTCGCGGATCGCGCTCAGATCTTCGTCGGGTTTTGGTATCGCACCAACAAAAATGCTCGAAGGTCCGCGTCTTTCATCTGTAAAACCAAAGAGCTGGATCACGGATTCGTCGCCTTTTACGAGCTTCTGATAGAGCCGCGAACTGTCGCCGTCGTAAAGCACCTTGCCGGCGAGATACAGAGCCTTGAATTCGTCCGTGCCTCGCTTTGGTATCTTCCAGCCGATCAGGAATGCCGGAAAAGGTGCAAGTGGATCTTGCCATTCGCTGTAGTTGGAGGCCACCTCGACAGGTTCTTCGACATCGATCGCGGGCGGTGCCGGCTGACTCGGGATGTCTCCAAAGAACTTCTCGATCAGCTCTCTCGCTGTCTTTGGATCAAATGCCCCCGAAAGCACCAGCACCGCGTTATTCGGTGCGTAATAGATGCGGAAAAACTCCTGCACATCTTCGACAGACGCGGCATCAAGATGCTCCATCGAACCGATCGTCGAATGGGAGTTTGCATTGTTCTTGTAGATCATCGAGCTTATCAGGTCGAAGATCTGCCCGTAAGGCTGATTGTCGTAACGGAGACGCTTCTCTTCCTTTACGGCCTCGCGTTGGTTGTCGAGATTCTCTTGCGTTACCGCAAGCGAACGCATTCTGTCAGACTCGAGCCAAAGTCCAAGCGGAAGCTGATCGGCCGGCAGCGTCTCATAGTAATTCGTGCGCTCGCTCGAGGTCGTTCCGTTCATCGTGCCGCCTGCCTTCATTATGTATTGAAAATGCCCGGCCTTTGGCACGTTCTCCGAGCCCTGGAACATCATATGCTCGAAGAGATGAGCGAAACCCGTGCGGTCGTCGCGTTCATTGCGTGAACCGACGTCGTAATACACGGCCATCGAAACGACCGGGATCGAATCATCGCGATCCAAAACGACGCGAAGGCCGTTATCGAGCGTAAATTGTTCAAGCCGCAAAGGCGGCAGTTTGAATGAATGAGGCATAAAAATGTACAGATACCTGCAACAGTTCGGTCAATTTCAATAAAAGCATTTAGCCCCCGAAAAATCAATGAAACGGCACGCAAAAGAGCCTCACGAAACTTGGATATCGTGCCGCTTGCATCTTTCGGAAAATATTATCTTCGGGAAAGCTCTTTCTTTGTCGTCCGGATTACCCTCTTTACCTAAAGTGGTGCTAAACTTCAGAATAGGGCGAAATATATTCACCCATCATAAGAGTATTCAAGGGAATGGGAGGACCCACACAATGCAATCAAATTCAGCAACAACGAAGCGACGCGGTGGGCGAAACCGCGTCTCCTTATATCTATTGCTCGGCGCAGGTATCGGCGCCGCTGCCGCTCTTCTTGCCGCTCCATTAAAAGGCTCCGAACTTCGACGACTGATCGCTAAAAAGGCAAAGGAAAAGAATCCAAAACTTCCCTCTTCCGATCGTCCGCGCAAGATCGGTTCCACGGCCGGAAACGGCGTTGCCGGCCGTCCAGCAAAGATCACCGTCACAAAAATGCCGCTGATCGCCGAACGGAACGTTCAAAGACGTGAGGCTCGGGCGGCATCCCGCTCCGATATGCGGATATCCGAACAGCGTTATCGTATCGCTCACAGCGGACGGCGTCCGTCAAACATTCTCTAGCAGGAGTAAGAGCAAAATGACACAAAACAATAATTTCGACGGTGCAGAGCCCGATCCTGAGATAAAAGAGATCTTTGCGGACGCGGAAAAGGTGAATCAGGGGGCGCAGGAACAGCTTATTGAGAAGCTCGAGCAGCACACCTCCACCTCGCCTGCCCTTTCGGGCGGCGACATTGACGCAAATTGGGAAGACGCCGACGACGTCGGTGATGAGGCCGCCGGCGGGAGCAGTCCGACCCCTGACCAGGATGTCGTCGAGGAGATCGGCGAGGCCTACGGCATTACTTTCCAGGACAACGAGCCGCTGGATGTGCTCGGCAAACTAGAGAAGCGCGACGAAGACCGCTGGGAACTCGACCAAGCCTCCGCCGACGAATGACCCTGCACACAGCTTTATACGAACCGGCCAATATCTCTTCCGTCAGAGGTGCTGGCCGGTTTTGTTTGGTTTGTGTGTCGAACGGGGCCTGTTTGTGCTTGCAAACGAACAAAATGTGTGTAGAATCGCCCGTAATCAAGGTGTACGGGAACTTACGGGCTAATTGCCCCATCTACATTAAACGGCGATGCGGACGGGCTTGGCATAGATGGTCTTCGGTGCCCAAGGCTTGGCACTTCAGGATTCCGGAACACGATCGTTTCGGACTTATGAGGAGAGTAAAATGGGAGCTCCCAGGAATCTTTTTGAAAGCAGGAAGCGGTCTGTCTTAAGACAGCTTCTAGGAATATTGGCGGCCACGGGTTTGGCTGCTTTTGGATACTTTGTCTCGTTCGGCGACTCGGAGACAAAGGTTAGGGCCGCAGCAGCACCGGAAGGAGGTGTTTCGTCTGAGAGCGTAAAGCAGCAGCCAAAGGCGGATCTTGGGAACATTCCGGTCTATTTTGAGGAGAATCAGGGGCAGTTCGACAAACGCGTACGGTACTTTGCACGCGGGACGAGCGGTTATGACCTCTTTGTAACGGCGACGGATGCGGTCTATGTCGTACACGAAAAGATGCCCAAGGAGGATGTGAAGGCAGAGGCTGACAGGCTCTCGGGCCATCCCGACCTTCGAACACGATCCGCACAGAAACGCCCTTCAAAGGCGACGGCGGTCTATATGACGCTTGAAGGGGCAGACCCGAATGCCGCCTCTTCCGGATCAAATATGCTCGATGGCCGAACGAACTATTTCAAGGGCACAGAAGAGAACTGGCATACGAACATCCCGAACTATCAAGGCCTGAGGACGAACAACATCTATCCCGGCATCGATATGGTGTGGCACGGCAAGGAGAAAGGCGGCGTGCAGTATGACTTCGTCATAGAGCCGAACGCTGACCCTGCACAGATCGAATGGAAGATCGAGGGTGCAAGATCATTCTCGATCACCGACGAAGGCGATCTCCTTATACACACGGATCAGGGAGACATATCGCAAGAGAGGCCTTTCTCGTATCAGGACGGAGCGGACGGACAACGGCAGGAGATCGAGAGCCGTTTTGTGATCGACGGAGGCAACCGCGTGCGTTTTGATGTCGGTGAATACGACCGCACAAGGCCGCTCACGATCGACCCTTCGGTCAACTTGAGCAATCTTGCGTTTTCGACGCTCCTCGGCGGTAGTGGTTCCGACCAAGGCAACGGCATCGCGGTCGATGGTGCAGGGAATGTGTATATAACAGGGCAGACCAATTCCCCCTTATTCCCGAAGACACCCGGAACATTCGATACGGGCCATAACGGTCTTTATGATGCATTTGTCACAAAGCTGAATGCGGCAGGCACAGGGCTCATCTATTCGACATTCATCGGCGGAAGTGGTGCTGACTACGGCCGCGGTATCGCCGTCGATACATCAGGCAACGCTTATGTGACGGGAGTTACCACCGATGACACGACCGACTACCCGACAACTCCGAGTGCGTATGACATGACCCATAATGGCGGCAATGACATATTTGTGACAAAGCTGAGTTCTGACGGATCGGCCCTTGTCTATTCGACATTCCTTGGCGGAAGCGGTGCCGAGCAAGGCAAAAGCATCGTCGTTGATGCGTCTGGGGTTGCTTATGTGACAGGAGAAACCTTAGATCACACGACCGACTACCCGACGACCACAGGAGCGTTCGATACAACCCCCAACGGGAATTTTGATGTATTTGTCACAAAGCTGAATGCAGCGGGCAGTGCCCTTGCCTATTCAACATTCCTCGGCGGAAGCAACTACGACTACGGCTACGGCATCGCCGTCGATACATCAGGCAGCACCTATGTGACGGGATATACCGTTTCGGCCGATTATCCGACAACGGGTGGAGCGTACGATATGGGCCATAACGGCGCTTCTGACGTATTTGTCACAAAGCTGAACGCAGCGGGCAGTGCCCTCGCCTACTCGACATTCCTTGGCGGAAGCGCGAGCGACTATGGCAACGGCATCGCCGTCGATGCGTCAGGCAACGCCTATGTGACAGGAGAAACCTTCGATGACACGACCAATTACCCGACAACGGGTGGAGCGTTCGATACCAGTCATAATGGCGGTTCTGACGTGTTTGTCACAAAGCTGCATGCGTTAGGCACGGCGCTCATCTATTCGACATTCCTTGGCGGGAGTAATATAGACAGAGGCAACGGCATCGCCGTCGATGCCTCAGGCAGCGCCTATGTGACGGGAAATACCTTTGATACCCTGACCGATTATCCGACGACGGTGGGAGCTTATAACGTATCGCCGAATGGTTCGTATGATGCCTTTGTCACAAAGCTGAATCCGATTGGCAATGCCCTCACCTATTCGACATTCCTTGGCGGAAATGATGCCGACTTCGGCTACGGCATCGCGATCGATGCGTCAGGGAACACTTATGTGACCGGAATTGCCCATGACAACACCGCGACCGATTACCCGACCACACCGGATGCGTTCCAAACGCAGAATAACGGCGGTGATGACGCATTCGTCTCAAAGCTCGGTGACTATTCGATCTCAGGCAGAACGGTCAATACCATCGGCGACCCGCTTGTGAGCATGGCCATCGGCTTAAGCGGCGACGGCGACGGCTTTGTCCTCACCGATCAGGAAGGCTACTTCGCATTCACTGATACAGTCGCGAACGGTACATACTTGACCGCCGCTCTTCACGACGGTTTCAATTTCAACCCGTCGAACTATGAGATAAACACTCTCAACCGCAACAAGCGTGTTACGTTCATCGGGCGTCTTGTAGGTGCGGGGCCGACGGTGGCGTTCGCAGACCTCGGCGGCGGCGTAACAAGCACAGCAGGCAACATCGGGCTGCCCTTTACGACGCTCCGCCTTATAGACGTATATGGCAATATACGCACGACAACGACCGATTCGAACGGCAACTACCGCTTTGACGAGGTCCGCACAGGTGCGGCATATGTAGTTACGGCATCCCGTGAAGGCTTTGACATCACGCCCGGTGCGGCCCACATAAACTTCTTTGACGAAGACCTCAACCTGAACTTTACCGCACGGCCGAGCAGCCCAAGGCCTGTGCGGGACTTCGATGGCGACGGAAAGACCGATCTTGCGGTATTCCGCCCCTCAAGCGGCGTCTGGTACATACTCGACTCGCAGACCAATGCCGTAAGGGCCGTTCAGTTCGGCGTCAACGGCGATATACCGCTTGCAGAGGATTATGACGGTGACGGACGTACGGATCTAGCGGTTTACCGCCCGTCAAACTCTGTCTGGTACCGCCTGAACTCATCTGACGGAGCGTTCACGGCAATGAGCTTCGGCCTCTCAGGAGACATCCCTGTACCTGCCGATTATGACGGTGACCGACATACGGACATTGCCGTATATCGTCCATCGACAGGAGTGTGGCATATGCTCGGCTCACAGAACGGATACTCTGCCGTCCAATGGGGCATCGCAACTGATCGCCCCGTCCCTGCGGACTTCGACTCTGACGGAAAGGCAGACATTACGGTCTATCGTGACGGCACATGGTATCGCCTGAACTCTTCGGACTATTCGATGTCCGTATCACAGTTCGGCACGGCGGACGACAGGCCTCTTGCCGCAGACCTTGACGGCGACGGGCGTTCGGACACGGCAGTGTTCCGCCCATCGACAGGCGTCTGGTACTGGATGGACACGATCGACTCGGAGTTCCATGCGATGCAGTTCGGGATCTCGACCGATACACCCGTCCCCGCAGACTACAACGGCGACGGACGTATGGAGCAGGCCGTCTTCCGCAGCGGCACGTGGTACATCCCGTACCCGAACGGCACCCTCAACGTCGGACAGTTCGGCACCAACGCCGACCTGCCCGTGAATTCCATCCGTTAGCACAAACCATGCGGAGAGATGCCCACACGTCTCTCCGTATTTTTTTGCCTACTTAGTCCGGATCTATGCTATTGCGGCGGGCGATGGCATAGAGGGCGGATTTTGCCTGGAATGGTGTCAGTTCGGGATGCGTTTCTACGAGGCGTGCGAGGAGGCCCGTGATGTGCGGACAGGCAAAGCTGTTGCCAGTGAGAGTTCGATAACCGCCGCCGACCCACGGCGTCCGAATACTCACTCCCGGCGCCGTAAGCTCGATCACCTCGCCATAATGAAATCCGAATTTCAGCGGATCTGTCTCCTCACTTTTTACCACCGAGATGAGCGACGACGAGAAGATCGAAGGGAAACTCGGCTGCGGCAGATTGTTGGCCGCCGCGATGACGATGCAGCCCGCCTGATACGCCCGATCAAGCAGATCGTGAAGCGGCGCAAAGAATTGCGGCTTCGTTGTGCCGAGCGATAGATTAATGATCTTATAGCGTTGCTTTACGGCGTATTCAAGGCCTGCGAGAAAGACCTGCGCATCACCCGAACCGCTCGCACCGAGCACTCGAATGCTAGCGACCTTCGCCTCGGGAGCAAGCTGCGTTATGATGCCCGCGCAAGCCGTTCCATGCCCCGCGAGATCGCCGTCATCAACGGGCGAGAATGTGACCTTCTTGCCTTCGATCCGCGCACCGACCTCCTCAGCAATTCGCCCTCTAAGGTCAGGATGCGCGGCATCAACGCCGCTGTCGATCATCGCGACCGTTACGCCGCGGCCCGTGGCGGAAAGCCATTCGGGATCAGGCAAAAAATTCGACGCAGCGTCTTGGGAAATTGGATCGATCGGCTGTGTCATATTAGGCGAGGTCCAACCGTCCCGTTGTCGATGATGAATAGCCGATGAGGCTTTCGAGTAAAGTGCGGCAAAGTTCGACCTCGGCATCGCCCTTTTCAGAGAGTTCGCTTACGAGAGCCGCAAGTTCGATGGCACGTGCGTGCGTGGAATTCTCGCGCATCGAGTGCAGCCACTCTCGAACATCCGATTCCTCTGAGTTGTCGCGTATGATCCGGCGGCTGAGATCGCACATCAGGTCGGCGCCGATGTGTGCGTTAACAAGGGCCGCGACGGCCTCGGCATACACCGCGGCTATATCCATTTCGGCCGGCGTGAACGGCTCGGAGAACGGCTCGCTGTTCCGATTGACGTATTCGAGCACGCCGATCACATCATCGCGAAAACGCAGCGGCACGGCGAGCAGCAATTTCGTCGAGAAGCCCGTCGTCTTATCGACCTCTGCGTAAAATCCGCTCTCATCGTCCGGCTCCGAAACGACAAGCGGCTGGCCGGACATCAGAACAAAACCTGCAATTCCCTTTCCGGCCGGGATCTCAAGCCCGACGATGCGGTCGGCGACCTCGCCTGTTGCCGCGAGGAATTTGAGGTCGCCCGAATCCGCCGTACGCACGAGCACCGATGCAGCTTCAGCACGAAGCCGAAGGGCCGACGCGGCCAGCAGTTCGGTGATCGCCTCCTTGACCGGATCGGCCAGGAGGCGTTCCGTATCGGCGATCCGAAACAGGCCCTGAATGCGTTCGAGGAACTCGTCTGTGCGGTTTTCGGACATAGACGCGATTTTCCGCGAATTTTCATCAGTTTTCAACTGCGGTACTTCTTTGCTGGAACTTTTCGGCAATTAGTGCTTTAATGCCTTCAAACAAAATTCAAACGGGGCGGCAAAAGGCAGTGCCGAGCAAAGGCGCCCCGCTTTTTCGAGAAACGGAACAAATAGAATGCCCATTCTTGCGTGTCCGCTTGTGCTCGATGAGTGTCGTTGGCAGCCTATGAGAACTCTACTCGCAGTTGGTTTTGTGCTTGGCCTCTTGACCGCAGCTTTCGGACAGATCTCGATCTTGCCGGAGAAGCCGGAGCCTTTTAAGCTGACCGAAGGTTCATCATTCTCCGCCTCCGGCAACTCGACATCACGCAAAACACGCAGCATTTCCGCCGAGATCTACGAGGCAGAAGCCTTGATAAAGGCTAACTTCGCCGGCTCCATTCCGACCGACCCGCAGCTGACGAAAGGCGCCGCGGTCGGTGCACTTCGCAGCCTCGACCCGCACTCGAATTTCTTTGACAAACGCGAATGGCAGGACCTCCTCGATCAGGAAGACAGCGCGTACACGGGCATCGGCGCAACGATCCAAAGTTATAGCAAGGACGGCGTGTTATCGACCTACATTCTCGACGCGATCCCGGGATCTGGTGCCGCGGCATCGGGCCTGAAGTATGGTGATCGGATAATCTCGATAAACGGACGGTCTGCCGTTGGGCTTAGTACGGACGAGGTTCGGGATATGCTTCGCGGCCCGGATAGATCGACCGTCGCCCTCAAACTCGAACGCGCTGCCACGGGCCGACTCGACACGATCATCCTAAAGCGTGCGAGCATTCGACAGCCCTCGATCCCCGACTTCTACATCCTAAGGCCGGGCATCGGTTATATCGACCTTTCCGAAGGCTTTAATTTCACGACCTCGGACGAAATGGACCTCGCCCTTCGCGGGCTGAAGCGCCAAGGGATGACGTCGCTCATTCTCGATCTGCGTGGAAATCCGGGCGGCATCGTTCAGCAAGCGGTCAAGGTGGCGGAAAAATTTCTGCCTGCGGGAACGCTGATCCTAAAGCAGCGGGGGCGTTTCACAAGCGATTCGCGTGATTGGTATTCAAAGAACACGACGCCCGAAACGATGCCGCTCGTCCTGCTTGTGGATCAGGATACTGCCTCGGCATCCGAGATCGTCGCGGGAGCATTCCAGGACAATGACCGCGCAATGATCGTCGGTACACGCACTTTCGGCAAAGGCCTCGTACAGAGCGTTATCGACCTGCCATTCGGCACAGGCGTAACGATCACCGCCGCGAGGTATCTGACCCCATCGGGACGCTCAATTCAACGAGACTACACTCGCATCGGCCTTTACGAATACTACAAACATGTTTCACCGGCCGAAGGCATACAGAACACATTTTTCGAGGCTCGAACCGCCACAGGGCGCCGTGTTCTTGGCGGAAACGGCATCGAACCCGACACGGTCGTGCCTGCGTCAGAGATGACGCCCTCGCAGGCCGAACTTCTTACACCACTATTCTTCTATGTGCGGGCCAGATCGATGACCTCAGGACAGCTCGAAAAGATCTCATTGAAAGAGAAACGGGCGGACTCGGTCTTCCTCGAAAGGCGGCTCAAATATGAGATCGCCGTCGCCGAGAACGGCACGGTCAAGGCCAAACGCGTTCTGAACGAGACAGACCCGCAGGTCGATGCCGGGATCAACGCTTTGTCAGGTGCGAAAAAGCTCTATCTCGCGACTCAGAATCTGGTCCAGGACTCCGTCGCGAAGGCTAACGCGAATAAGTGATCACCTGTCCGCGTTCGCCTACCGCGCAGCCGTATTTCTTCGCCATGAACAGGCCGTAAAAATCGCCTTTCACACCGCTGTTCTCAAGCACCCAAGTTTTTCCCTTGTCATAGGTTCTGATCAGCAGGCCGCGAAATCCGACGGCAAAACCATTCTTGTCGTCCGCGAAATAGACGCGCTTCAAGGTCTCGGGAGCCGGTGACGCCACCTTTTCCCACGTTGCACCGCCATTGGTGGTCCTTATGATCGAACCGCCGCCGCCGACCGCGAACCCGTCCGTTTCATCGCGAAAATCGACCGCGAACAATGCCCTCTCGATCCCTGTCTTCTGTATCGACCACGAACGTCCGCCGTCTTCCGTCACCATCACAAGGCCTTTATCGCCGACGATCCAACCGCGTTGCTTCCCGTCAAAATCAAGATGAAAGATCTCGGCCTTGGACGGCAGCGGGACGCGATTCCACGATTCGCCCCCATCTTCGGTCAAGAGCAAAAGCGAATCGACGATCTCATCGCGTGCGTTGACGATCGAGCCGATGATCAGCCCGCGATCTTTTCCCGCGAATCGAATGCTTGTGAATTCAGGCGTGCCTTTTGTGAAATCGCCTGCGCGGTAGATGCGTGTCTGCTTCCACGTCTCGCCGGCATCGTCCGTCTTGAACATCACCTTTCCCGCAACGAGATAACCGTTCTTCTCATTTCGAAAATAGATCTCGCTGATGGATTCGGTCGTGTTGAGCGGATACTTCTGCCAGCTCGCCCCGCCGTCCCTCGTCGAGGCCAAAAATCCGTTGTCGCCTGCGATAAAACCGCGCAGTTGAGACGTAAAATAGACCGCCACAAGATCCTCGGTCGTCCCGCTGTTCCGCACGGTCCAGGTTCCCTGTGCCGAAGCGATGCAGACGGCCGCGAAGAGAAGAAAAATTGTAAAAAAAGATCTCAAGGTACTCATTAGTATCTGACGCATTCCAGAAATGTTCTTTGCGGTAGGATACCGTTTGAACCGGCGAAATGCACCCCGTGAGCACCTTGAGACGTCTGCCATCGTTACTTCACGATCCTATAAACCTTGTCTTTCCAGACAATTACGACCTGTTCGCCAAGCGAAAGATACTTTGCGAGTTCAGGCTTCTGCGTTACAAGATCGAAGTACTCGTCCGAGCCGAACGTGATCTTCGTTTCTGAAAGTCCGGCCTTCGGATCGAATTCGCCGTCGGTCCAAACTTCACCGAGAAGGTAGAACGTCTTTAGATCGACCTTTCGGATCGCGCGGCTAGTATCCTTTTCGTCGTCGGCGAGCGAACGCTTGTCCTTCGCCTCCTGTGCACGAACGCTGTCGGCGACGGCCTGCCGTCCGCTAACTTCCATAGCAGCGGTCGGTGCAGCATTTTTCTGCCGCGCGATCCCTGCCATCGATGAAGGCGGGACGAGGCCGGTTCCGTTTCCGCTGCCCGAACCATCCAGTTGAAAACTGCCGTCGGTCGCAAGATACGATGT
The DNA here is from genome assembly GCA_019694355.1 of Pyrinomonadaceae bacterium. Taxonomy (GTDB): domain Bacteria; phylum Acidobacteriota; class Blastocatellia; order Pyrinomonadales; family Pyrinomonadaceae; genus OLB17. Next base: position 872,226 of record JAIBCB010000001.1, read on the forward strand.
GTAAGGCGTAACTATGCCGTAACGCGTGCCAAGCTCGACGATCTCGTCGCGCAGTTCCTTGTTCTCGCCGTTATTGCGTATCTGTTCGACGAGCCAGCCGACGCGGCGATTTGCCCAAAGGCGGGCAAGAAACGTGTTCGTTTCCGTGCGTTCAGGAAAATCAAGGTTGTTGTATGTGAACGTCTGTCTTTTACCGGCGAACGTACCCGAAAGTTTGATGACCGCATTATTCAGCGAATCATCATTCTTGTATCGGCCGATGATAGTGATCTGATCGCCTCGGAAAAGATCCGAGATGTTACGCGGATAGACGAGATCCGCCTGCACGCTGCCCATATCAAGTTCGATGCCCGTCATCACCGGCGAATTCACTTTCGCGAAGAATTTTGAGACCTTGACCTCGATATCTTCTTTCGGCTGTATGTAGTCCGCAACACCCGAATTCTCCGCCGCGAGTTTGTCGAGCAGGCGAGTGTTAACGTCATAACCAACACCGAAGTTGAACAAATGCAGGCCCGGCACTTTGATCGCGGCCGCATTCTTAAGAATGTCATCCGCATTCTGAACGCCGACCGTCGGCAGGCCATCCGTCATGAACACCATCATCTTCGGACGGTTCGATGAGTCGAACTGCCGCAAACCCGCACGCAGAGCATCGTTGATATTCGTGCCGCCCGAGGGACGCAGAGCTTCGACGAACGCAAGGCCGCGTTTTTTGCCCGCATCATCCGCCTTTATTAACCCTTTCTCCATCAAATGCTCTTCACCGGCAAAGTTGATGACATTGAATCGGTCGCCCGGACGTAAGCCTCGTATCCCGAAAAGCAGCCCGGCCCGAGCCTTGTCCATCTTCCCTTCGTCGGCCATCGAACCTGACGTGTCGATCACAAAAACGATGTCTTTGCTAGCGATCTCGCTCTCGCGGATGTCGGCCTTCGGCGAAAGCTGGAGCATAAAATAGCCGTCCTTTCCGGTCTCGCGATAGGTGATCAGCGAGAGGCCGAAATCATCGTCGGAAACGGTGTAGAAAAGCTCAAGATCCTTGTTGTTTCCGCTTGTCTCGAAAGTGGCCTTCGCAGAACGTTCGGTGATCGTCTTGATATCGATCGAGTGCGATGGCGAGTAGATATTTCGTATCGAATTCCTCGCTTCGATCTCGATCGTCCCGGAGATCGTGCCGAACTGCTGATCCGGCATTTCTCGACGAACACCCGACGGCGGCACAGGGCGATCGATCATGATCGGTCCCTGGCGCCAGAGATTGTGGCCCGTGCCGAGCGGATACCGATAAGCGACCGTTCCCGAATCCGCCTTGAGAACCTGCGTGTATGTGAGTTCGAGTTTCTTGTCGGAATTCGGTGGTATCGGAAAGATCGACGCCTGAAGCAGATTCTGCCCGGCGTATTCGAGCAGGCCCGGATCACGCTGCCGCCTGACGATCGAATCGTAGATCTGCCGTGCCTGTTCACGCGTGCGAACCTCACCGACAAGCTTCTTGCCGTTTTCCCAGATCGCGAATTCCGAGATCGACGCGCCTTCCGGTATCGGGAAAAAGTATGTGCCTTCGAGCGTGTACGGCGTGTCGTTGCGAAAGACCTGTTCGACGTGCGTCGTTGCGACCTGATTCGCGATCTTCGTGTCGAGCTTGATCGACTTGACAGGCAACGCGTTCGGCAGCGGCTGAGGCCGCGGTATCGGCCTGCAAGGCCTTACGTCACAGACAATGGGAACGATAACTCCCTGAGCCCTCGTCACGATCCCTCCAAAGAGAAAGATCAGCGTTAAGGGAAATGCGATTGCTAAGAACTTCATAAACTTTTTCTACCGTCGTGCGGTCTCCTACTTAGTATTTTCTCGACGATAGAACGTTGTCTTGACGCCCAACTTGCAGGAAATAGTGATCTGCGGCCAGTTCTGCCCGCTCACCTTCATTATCGTAGCGAACAACTTCGGCCGCTTGAAGCACAAACCGCACGGAACGTATCAAACCGCACAAAACGAACAAAACGAACAAAACGCACAAAATGCACGTTCGGCCTTCTGACTTCTAACTTCTTACTTTTCCCTTATTTCGGACCGGATGTGTAGGTAATTGCGGGGTTATTGCGGCCTAGTGGGAGTTTCGGGGTCGAGGCTGTCGTCGATATCCTTCTCGATCTTGGCGCGCAGTCTTTCAACAAGCTGTTCACTGCGTTCGAGGCCGGCTTCAACGCGCGCCTTGGCGGACTGGATCTCGGCAAGGAGATTCTGCTGACGAGTCTGTTCGGCCGCCAAAGACTGGGCTTTTGCTTCGCGAACCTCCTCAGGTTTCATCGAACCGCCCATTTGCGTCGTTACGCGATTGATCATTTCCGGCCGCATCTCATACGCAAGCTGATCGAGCTTTGTCTGGACAGCAGCTTCCTTCTCCATCAGCTCAAAAACCTGTTTGCGAAGGTTCTCGCTTCTCTGCTCGGCACGCGTCAGGATGTCGAGATTCATCAGCAGCCGCTTCTGCTGTTCATCGTATCTATCGGAACGCGAACTCTCGAGGGCTTTGATCCTGGCAAGAAGAGCTTCTGTCGAAGGCGAACTCGTTTGCGGAGGCTGCTCGGATGTGTTTGCATCCGGTGTTTGTTCGACATCTTGCGGAGTAACGAGCGGCCGGCCGGGCTCCTGCCCGATAATTTGGTCGGTGGTGACCTGAATGGGCACGGGCGTCGGCGTCGGCCGCGGAACTTGTCGCGGGCTGCGGGTCGGCCGCTGAGCAGCGACGACGCCCGCAAATGCAGCGATAATAACGACCAATGTCAACAAGCTGATCCTACCGTTCATTGTTCTTCTCTCTTGGTTCTTTGTCCGCAATAAAATCACCGCGAAACAGCTCGATGCCATTCTTTGCCAATCCGACGATCGGGATCGCGTCGATACCCGAATTGATCAGCCCCTTAACGACGCCCTTTCGTTTGATGTCTGAACCGACCAGAACGACGACGACCGCAGTGCCGCCGAACGGAAGCATCTTGGCAGCGCGTTTAACGACCTGCCAACCGCCGGCGCGCAGAAGTTTCCGTTTTATCGATCGCTCCATTTTCAAGGTCATCTTATCGCTCGTCAATAAACTTGCAAAGCTCAGATGACAAAAGCATACTCGACTTTGCACGAAAACTCCTTCAAAAAGGTTGCAAAAGTATGTCGTTGAAGATCGACCACCTTTCCAAACGTTTTGGACATAATACCTGGGCATTGCGAGATGTCGATCTCGAGATCGAGGACGGCGAGACGTTCGGGATACTCGGTGAAAGCCACGCCGGCAAATCGACGCTCCTCAAATTGATCGCCGGAATAGAGAAACCGACGACCGGCGAGGCCCACGCTGGATCGACGCCGAATTTTCGCTTCGTCAGCGGCTCTGAACCAGCACGCAAAGGCTTTTTTAGCCGTGCTACTGAGGCGCCGAGCAAAACCCTTGTGCAGGACGCTCTTGCCGCCGGAAACGGTTCTATCGCATTCGATGACTGCTTTCAGCATCTTGACGGCTTTGAGAAACGGAAGGCCTTTGACGCAATTCGGAATGCCGCAGATCGGACCATCCTGATCGCATCGTGCGATTTTCAGGACCTAGCTGAATGCTGCGATCGGATCGCAATTCTTGTCGGCGGCTATCTCGCGCAGGTCGGAACTCCGAACGAGATATATCAGAAACCTGCAAATTCCGGAGCTGCGTTTGCGACCGGCGAACTCAATCGGTTCGACGCAAGACGCCTGACATCGACGGATGCGGGGATTCCTGAATTCTATACCGTTGTCGGCGGGCATCGCTTGTTCGCTCAACCGACAGCAAAGGCCGGGCTTGGCCCGCTAAATCAAACGATAAACCTCGCGATACGGCCGGAGCACATTTCGATCACAACGGGAGCCTCATTCCCGGAAGACAATCTCCTGAAAGCGATCGTCCGCGACATCAGGTTTCTCGGCCCTTCGACACGAGTGATGCTCGATGCCGATGGCCTTGAGCTAAGCGCGTCGGTGCCGAGGGTCGTCGGGCTTGAGGTCGGCGAAGAGTGCATGATCGCTCTCCCGCCGCCCCGTGTCCACGTTTTTAAGTCTTAGCTGCGAAGGGTCAGAACGATCAGAACGCGCCGATTCTTTGCACGATTCTTGACCGTCGTATTCGGTGCGATCGGAAGCGAAGCGCCCAAACCTTTTGCCGACAATCTGGAATCAGCCACGCCTGCCGAAGAGAATCTTGATGATATTGCCCTCGCTCGTCCATCCGTAACCGCCTGGATCGTTTCCGGCTTGCCAGAATTATCCGTATGCGATTCGATCGCGATATCGTACGCAGTATTGTCGGCAAACAAGGCAGCGAGTGCCTCAAGCTTTTGAGTTCCCTTCAACGAAAAGTCCGTCGAACGCGAATTTGCCCAGTAGTTTTCGGGCAACGTGATCTCAATTCCACGCTGAGTCTGCGAAACAGCACCAAACGATCGCAGCACCTGGATCAAGGCTGGTTCTGCGGCCTTGATCTGTGCCATTCGCTGGTCATCGGCGCGCTGTTCTTCGAGTTTCGACTTCTCTGATTGAAGGGCCGCAAGCTGACGTTTTGCCGTCTCTGCTTCGATCTTTGTGCGTGTGAGTTCTTCGCGCAGTTTTGCATTCTCGTCGCGTAGATCACGCACTAAATTTGACGAATTTTGCACGTCGCGTTCCGAAAGCTCGCGGTTCCGAGTTTCGCGTTCAAGCTCGGCCTTCAGATCGGCGATCTCAGCCTGAGCGTCCGAATACTTCCGCTCGGCCTGACGTATCTCTGCGTCGGAACGCGACCTTTCATTTCGTTGCTCGCGAGCCTGCTTTCGGACACCGGCGGTCTCCTCTGCTTTAACGGCGGCGGAGATCGCCTTTCGTGCGGTTATATCGACGTCCTCTTCGCGGCGTCCCGCACGCCAACCGGCTTCCGCATTTGCAAGCAAGGTCGTTGCCTCAGCGAGTTCCTGCGTAGCATCGCGTTCGGCACCGGCAAACTTCGCAAGAGCGACCGCCTGTCTTCCCTGCAAGATCGTCGAAGGCATTTTCGAATAATCGAGCTCGGCGATCTCAGGTGTACGCGAGTCGCGGAAATAGTCGCTTGAATTTCCAAAATACTGCGCCGTTGAAACCGTTCCGATCGTCTTGCCGCTCACAGAATACGGATTCAAATTCTCGAGCATCACCTGCTGGCTCGGACGCCGAACAAGGAAGTGCGGCTCTGCGGTAATGATCAACGCAAACGTCTGGAGCGGCGTCGTCACCGAGATCTTGGAGTCAAATTCGAAGAAGCCGCGTCGCTTGATCTCGCCTAGATTATCGGCACGGCCGTCGGGCGAGATCGCCCAAAGCACATACGTCGCGTAGCCTGCACCAAGCTCAAAAGGCCGAGGCATTTTCGATACACTAAGCTCGATCTCGGTGCCGTTACGCTTCGTGCGTCTGATCCGTGCCTCACCTTTCATTCGCGGAAAGCGCGTTGTCCCGCGAAAATTGACCATCACGACCTCGTCAAGCGGATACGTGATCGCCGTCGTGTGTCGTGCGACATCAAGCTGAGCGAACGCCGCCGTCGCAAAGGTTGAAATAACAAAAAGAGCGACCGTAAGGTTGAATAGCTTCTTCATAATGATTTTTGTCTTTTTTGACGGAAGATCGGGGCTTCCACAAGCGCGTTATTTGAAAAGATGACACATTGCGTGTTCGAGTTGCAAACAAAGGGCTTGGACACCTATGCGGAATCTAAAGTATATTCAAGAGTTTGCTGGTGCAGAATGTTCGCAAGCCGGTCGGCTTTTGCAATGGAAGAATTTAAGCGTCTCATTTCCTACGTAAGGCCCTATTGGGCGACCTTTGCCATCGCGCTTTTCTCGATGGTGATGGTGGCTCTGTTTGAGACGGCGACGCTTGGCCTGCTTGTCCCGATCGTCGATCAATTCGTCAAAGTACCGGGAAATGCGTCCGCAACGATCTTCGACCTTCACAAGCTGATCCCGCAGGATGACTGGTTCAAGGCTTGGCTCACCATCTCCGGCCTATTGTTCGTCTTTACGATCGGCAAGGGGATCGCGGAGTATTTCTCGTCGTATCTGATGGCAAAGATCGGGCAGTCCGCGATCTTGAATCTGCGTGAACAGCTCTACGATCATCTGCTCAAGCAGTCATCTTCTTTTTTCGAAAAGCACAGGACGAATTTCCTCGTTTCGCGCCTCGTCCAAAGCTGTTCGCTCATCGAATATGCCGTCACGGGCAACCTACGCGATGTACTGCGTGAGAGCTTCATCCTGATCGGCTGTTTTGCGACAGCGTTCTATTACAACTGGCGGCTGACGCTCGGTGCCATTATCGTTGCACCGATCATCGGATTCCTGACAACAAAATTCAGCAAGCGCCTTCGCCGCTATGCTGAAGATTCGGTCGAGGGCAACAAACTCCTTACCGATACCGCGCAGGAAACGCTCTCGAATCAGATGATCGTCAAGGCGTATGGCGCCGAGACACGCGAGCGTTCACGTTTTTCTCGCGTTGCACACTTCATCGCCAACGCGAACCTTAGATCCAGCCGCACGGCCGCTCTATCGCCGCCGACGATCGACATCATCGGCGTTTTGATGATCATCCTCCTGATCTTCTTCGGCCTTCGAGAGATCAATGCCGCTAGAATGGATGCGTCGCAGTTCTTCGCTTTCCTGTTCGCGTTGTTCCGGAGCTATGACCCGATGCGTAAGATCTCGCGTCAACATAACGAGATCTCGCGGGCCTTTGCCGCCGCACGCGACGTTTGGGACGTTCTTGACGAAGATGAGCAAATCCCCGAAAAGGCTGAGAGCATTACGCTTTTGCCGCTTCGAGAAAAGATCGAGGTTCGCGACGTTTCGTTCAACTACAAGGGCCATTCCAAGCAGATCTTGAAACACATCGACCTTACGATCCCTCGGAATTCGATCGTTGCTCTGGTCGGAGAAAGCGGCGGCGGAAAATCGAGTCTTATAAAACTTCTGCAGAGAATGTATGACGTAACCGAGGGCGAGATCCTTTGGGACGGCATCGATCTGCGCGACGCTGACCTTGCATCCTTGCGCAAGCAGATCGCCCTTGTTACCCAAGAGACCGTACTTTTCAACGACACGGTAAAGTACAATATCTCTTACGGAAGGCCGGACGCGACCGACGCACAGATCGCGGAGGCCGCACGTATCGCTTTTGCAGACGGTTTTATTGAACAGCTGCCCGAAAAGTACGATACAAGGGTCGGCGAACGCGGCTCGCTTCTCTCGGGAGGCCAACGCCAGCGTATTGCCATCGCCCGGGCGGTACTTGTCGATGCACAGTTGCTCATTTTCGATGAGGCAACGTCTGCTCTCGACACCGAAAGCGAAATGCTCGTGCAAAAGGCTATCGCCAATATCACAAAGGACCGAACGACCGTTGTGATCGCACATCGGCTGTCAACGATCCGCCGGGCCGACAAGATCGTCGTGATGGAGAAAGGCGAGATCATTGAGGTCGGCACACACGCCGAACTCATCGCGGCCGAGGGCAAATACAAAAAGCTTTACGAATATCAGTTCGCCGAAGAGGCCGAACATTCAGCAAATTTATGAGATCAATGACCGGCTTTGGCCGCGGCTCGGCTTCGAACGACAAGACGAACGCGACCGTCGAGCTCAAGACAGTAAACAATCGCTTCCTCGATGTGAACATTAAGCTTCCATCTGACCTTCAGCACCTCGAAGCGGCACTAAAACGTTCGATCATAGCAAGACTCGGCCGCGGCCGCGTCGATGTCAATCTTCAGATCGAGCGGACGGAAGATGTGATCTACGAAGTAAATCGCGGCTTGATCTCGGGATTCCTTAACGCGATGAGCGAGCTGAAGTCCGAATTCAACCTTGCAGGCGAGCCGGATGTGAACGTCATCGCTCGCATCCCGAATATCATCTCTGCAAAGCGTGCCGAAATGACCGACGAGGTCGAATCTGCTGTCCAAAACGCCATCGAACGCGCCCTCGACGATCTCGAAAAAATGCGATCGACCGAAGGCGCTTTGCTTGGCCATGAACTCGAAGATCGGCTCGCTGGGATCGAAGGCCGCTTGGTTCCGATCGAAGCGTCTGCGGCAGAGGTAGCAGATGAATTCGCAGAGCGGTTAAAGAAGCGGATCGACTCGATCCTTGAAAAGCTCGGAACCGCCGCGGAACCTGATCCGGGGCGTTTGGCTCAGGAGATCGCATATCTTGCCGACCGCGTCGATATTTCCGAAGAGATCGCACGTCTTAAGGCACACATCGATCATTTTCGACAAATAATGAAGGAAGAGAAGGACGTCGGGAAGCGTTTGGATTTCTTGACCCAGGAACTGAACCGCGAGGCGAACACGATCACGTCAAAGACCAACAACCTGACGATCAAGGAGAATGCACTCGCAATAAAGAGCGAGATTGAGAAAATTCGCGAGCAAGTACAAAATGTTGAATAGAGCAACGCGAAATCAGTTACGTAAAACCCAATGATCGGCAATCTTCTTATCATCAGCTCTCCGTCAGGAGGCGGCAAAGGCACCCTCATTCGGGAAGTGCTGCAAACCACGCCGGACATCACATTCTCGGTCTCATACACGACGCGTGAAATGCGGAAAGGTGAGATGGACGGCCGCGAATATTTTTTTGTTTCCGTTGAGAAATTTCAGGAACTTGTCGCAAAAGATGAATTCCTTGAACACGCAGAGGTTCATGGCAATTTTTACGGAACGTCACGTTCCCAGGTCAATAAACTTACAGAATCCGGCAAGGACGTACTCCTCGAAGTCGATGTTCAGGGTGCAAAGAACCTTCTTGCGAAAGTTCCCGATGCTGTAAGTATCTTCATCCTGCCGCCGTCATTTGCGACACTCGAAACGCGATTACGCATGCGCGCGACCGAATCGAGCGGCGATCTTCAGGTCAGGCTGCGTAACTCTTTTCAAGAGGTTCTCGAATACGACAAGTTCAGATTCGTCGTCGTAAACGACGATCTTGAGACCGCCGTCGAACAGATACGCACGATCATCAACGCCGAAAGGCACCGGACGAATAGACAAGATGCCGCAATTCAGGGTATTCTAGATGGTTTCGACGCTGCGATGCACCGATTCGAGAAGGAGCCGAACTAAAAGATATGGTTGACGAGACCCAGGACGAGAACATAGAGACCGAAGTAGAAGCTTTCGATCCGCCAGAGATCGATTCAAAATACAGGATGATCATCCTCGCAGCCCAGCGAAGCAAACAGCTGCAACGCGGTGCGGACGCACGCGTCGATGTTGACCGCCGCAAGGTAAAGCCCACACGTATCGCCATGCGCGAGATCGGCGACCGCAAGGTGAATTTCAAGTTCACCGATCAGGAAGAGGAAAGCACTGCGGCCTCCTGATAGACTGCCGCTCCCTTAAAGACATAAAGAACCTCTGCTCGATGTTCGGGCAGAGGTTCTTCGATTTTTGGCCAAAAAGAGTGGCCGTTACATTCCTTTGTAGGTCGGGCCGCCACCGCCTTCCGGTGTGACCCAGTTGATGATCTGATACGGGTCGGCGATATCGCAGGTCTTACAGTGGACGCAGTTCGAGAAATTCACCTTTAGTTCGCGACGCCCGCTCTGCGGATCCGCCTCCATTTCATAGACCGCGGCCGGGCAAAAACGCTGGCACGGATTGCCGTATTCAACAACGCAGCGCGTTGCGCAGATCTCGGTATCAAGTACGTGCAGATGGCACGGCTGATCTTCGTCGTGAGCGACGCCGGCGTGGAAAACATCGGTGACCTTATCGAACGTCAAATTCTTGTCGAACGGCACTTCTTCGTAGCGTTCGGTCTTCACATGGTCGGTCGGCCCGAAGGTTCCGCTGATCTCACGGTCGCGCAGCTGCTGCATCCGTTCATAGCCCGGAACATGATGCTGCTTCGGCATAAAGCCCCACGCAAGGCCGCCTGTTACGAACTGCAGGCCGGTGTTGATGAGCGCCGGCCAACGACCGCTCTGAAACGCTCCGTGAAAGTTGCGAACGCTGTGGAGCTCGTCGTAGATCCAGCTGAACGTCACTTTTTCCGTGTAAGCGGCGAGCGTCTCGGATGAGAAATCTCCCTTCTCGAACGCGTGAATGATCGTTTCGGCAGCCAGCATTCCGCTCTTCATCGCAAGGTGAATTCCCTTGATCCGCTGGCCGTTCAGAAACGCGGCACATTCGCCGACGAGCAGCACGCCGTCAGCATAAAGCTTTGGCATTGTGTTCCAGCCGCCGGTATTGATCGTCTTGGCACCGTATTTGACCATCTTGCCGCCTTCGAGAACGGCTGCGACCATGGGATGCGTCTTGAATTTTTGAAACTCTGCGTGCGGATCGATGAGCGGGTCCTCATAATCCAGCCCCGTAACATAGCCGATGCTGACCATGTTGTTCTTTAGGCCGTAGATCCAGCCGCCGCCGTACGTGCGTGTGTCTGAAGGAAATCCAAGTGTGTGAACGACCTTGCCTTCAGGAAAATTGCCGGCGGGCAGTTCCCAAAGCTCCTTTACACCAAGCGAGAAAGCCTGAGTCTCGCTGTCTTCGTCAAGCCCAAGGCGGGCGGTCAACTGCTTTGTTAGCGAGCCTCTAGAACCTTCGCCAAGTACCGTAACCTTCGCGAGAATATCAACGCCCGGTTCATAGTTCGGCTTCTTCTTGCCGTCTTTATCGATTCCCTTGTCGCCCGTTCGGATGCCGATTACGGCATTATTCTCATCGTAAAGGACCTCGGCAGCAGGAAATTCGGGGAAAATGTTGACGCCCGCAGCTTCGCATTTCTCCGCGAGCCATTCGCAGACGCGGCTGAGGCTTACAATGTATTTTCCTTTGTTCTTAAGCGGCGGCGGGACGAGCGGTGAGTTAAAACCTCTCTTTTCACCAAGATACCAGAACGCGTCTTCCGTCACTACCGAATCGACCGGACAGCCTTCGCCAAGAAAATCCGGCATCAATTCGCGCATCGCGCGCGGATCCATCACCGCACCCGAAAGGATGTGAGCACCGACGGCCGGCCCTTTTTCAACGATCGCGATCTCTAGGTCATCGACGGTCTTGCCGAACTTCAAGTTCTTTTCGACCATTTCGTTGTGCAGTTTGATCTGCATCTTTAGATGCAGCGCCGCCGCAAGGTTCGCCGGCCCCGCACCAACAAACACAACATCCATCGGAACCTGTTCTCGTTCACTCATAAATCGTTGTTGAAATTCCGTAACGGAGAATTATAACAGACTAAAAGATAGCTGTATATTTCCTCGGAGAAGCCAGTCAGCGAAAGGAAACGTAACTCGACGCCGATCTAAGTCCTGCCGCTATCACATTTCACGACTCAAACTGGGCTTTCAAACTTTCAGTATACGGTGCTCGTGCGACGCCTTTTTCGGTGATGATGGCGGTTACGAGATCGTTGGGCGTCACGTCGAAGGCGTAGTTGGTGATGCCGACGCCGTCGGGAGCAAGTTGGTGATCTCTAACGTGTGTGATCTCGCTACGGTCACGTTCTTCGATCGGAATGTCGTCGCCGGTCGGACAGTTAAGATCGACCGTCGAGAGCGGTGCCGCGACGTAGAACGGAATGTTGTGCCGCTTTGCGAGGACGGCGACCATATAGGTGCCGATCTTATTGGCGACATCGCCGTTCGCAGCGATTCGGTCGCTGCCGACGACGACGGCCTGCACGCGGCCTTTCTTCATTACGTGGCCGCTCATATTGTCCGTGATGAGCGTGACGGGAATGTCGTCTTCCATCAATTCCCACGCTGTTAGACGTGCACCTTGCAGGTAAGGCCTCGTCTCGTCGGCGATGACCGAGATGTGTTTGCCTTGATCGATCGCTCCGCGAATCACGCCAAGAGCAGTTCCCCAAACTCCGCCCGTCGCGAGTGCTCCCGCGTTGCAATGCGTCAGAACAGTGGAATTGTCAGCGATCAGTTCCCCGCCGAATTGTGCGATGAGCCGCTGAGCTTCGATATCTTCATCGTGGATCGCTTTTGCTTCAGCTTCTAGGATCTGCTTTATCTCGATGACCTGTCTGCCTTCGGCCTTTGCCTTCTGAAATGCGGCCTTCATCCTATCGATCGCCCAGAAAAGATTCACCGCGGTCGGACGTGTCTTTCCGAGAACGTCACCCGCGAAATCAAGTTCTTCTTCGAGATCGGCGACCGTCGTACCGACAAATGCGGTTGCGGCCAACGCCATTCCGTACGCAGCTGAAACACCGATAGCCGGTGCACCACGCACGACCATATCCTTGATGCCCTTTGCGACATCGTCGTATGTCTTTAGGAGCAGCCATTTTTCTTCGGTCGGCAACAGTCGCTGGTCAAGCATTTCAACGCCCGCATCGGTTCGTCTGACAGGAATGATATTAAGTTTCATAAAATTTCGGCTTTCCTGGTGGAGAAGGTTCTCGCGTCTTGATCTCGGTCAAACTAAGAATCTTACCGAAAAAGACGTGCACTCAAAAGGTTGGCGGAACTTTTTACACACGCCCCGGCGTTATAGTTTGCATATGCGGATCGAACACACATTGGATGAACTTCACTCTGCCGTTACGCAGAGATGGTGGATGCAGCTCTTTGCAGCGTTTACGCGGTGCATCATCGCGGTCGGATTCATTCCGCCGAGCATCCCGAAAATACTCCACAAGCCGTTCACAAGCCTGCCGGACTCAAACCCTGTCGGCCATTACTTCAATGCGTTGCTTGGAACCGGTTACTATTACGAGTTCATCGGGTGGTCGCAGCTGATCGCTGCGATCCTGCTCTTGATACCGCGGACATCGCACATCGGAGCACTGCTTTTTTTCCCCATAATAGTAAATATCGCCATTCTGACAAATGCGGTCGGGTTCGCGGGAACGTGGCTCGTGACCATCTTTATGTCGCTCGCCGGTGTATTTCTGGTCGCTTGGGAATACGACCGTCTGAAGCCGATCATCTTTTTCACGCGAAGATCGAGGACACGCAAGTTCAGATTCCAATTCATTCTGATCCCGTTGGCGTTTGCCGTCGGCGGTGTCGCATTCGGGATCCTCGCTTGGTCGATCCGGCTTGGGAATTTGCCGAATTACCTAGCCACGACCGGAGTTCTGGCGGTGATCGGAGCGGTCTTCGGACTTGTTGTCGCAATTCACTATTGGCTGATGCCGACCGGGACATTGACGAACGCGGCCGATTCTGCGCCAAAATAACAGAATGACCGCATCATTCCTCGACGGCAGAGTAACTGCTCTCGTTGGTGACCTTACGAAACAAGCGACGGACGCGATCGTAAACGCCGCAAACTCGTCTCTGCTTGGCGGAGGCGGTGTCGATGGTGCGATACATCTCGCCGGCGGACCCGACATCCTTGCCCAATGCCGCGAGATCCGAGCAACGCAATATCCCGATGGACTGCCGGTCGGCAAAGCTGTTATCACGACGGGCGGCAAACTTCCGGCCAAGTTTGTGATCCACACGGTCGGCCCGCAATACGGTTTGAATCATGGTGCCGATGACGAACTGCTTGCTGCCGCCTACACAAATTCTCTTGCTCTTGCGGTTGAAAATTCGCTTACCTCGATCGCCTTCCCGTCGATCTCTACGGGCGTCTATCGCTTCCCGAAGGAACGTGCCGCATGCGTCTCTTCGGCCGCAATAAAGACCTTTCTTGATAGCGATTCGGCCATCACATCGGTCAACTTGGTCTTCTTTCATCAGCCCGATCTGGAGACGTTTCTCAAATTGAACTCGTTCTAAACGTCAACTGACCAATCTTGCTCTTCACTTTCGCGTCCGTTATATTCGTTCAATACCCTTCAAGCCAGAAATATGAGCGAAACCGCGCAAGAAGCACAGCAAGATACTCCAACTGTTAATTTTAGAGAGGATTTCAATATAGACCGCCGGATCCCGGAAGCGCTGCGGCCGCTGTTCGAGATCTCGATGAATTTTTATTGGTCGTGGCAGCCCGAAGGTGTCGCGTTGTTTCGCGACCTGGACTCGCGTTTTTGGGATAAAAGCGAGCAGCGGCCAAGGGTCTTCCTTGAGAATGTTGAAAGTTTTCGCCTCTGGCTTCGGGCTTGCGATCCCGCGTATGTCGAGCGGCTGAATCAGTTCGCGGCCCGCCAAGCGGCGTATCTTTCGGTTCCCGCCGACGAAGGCACGGCACTAGCACCAACTCCGAAGATCGCTTACTTTTGTGCGGAATATGGCGTGCATAATTCCCTGCCGATCTATTCGGGCGGCCTCGGCATCCTGGCCGGTGACCATTTGAAGTCAGCGAGCGATCTGAATCTTCCGCTGACGGCGATCGGGCTTTTTTATCGTTACGGATTTTTCCGCCAGCACGTAAATCATGAAGGCTGGCAGGAAGAGACGTACAATGACCTCTTTGACACAGAGCTCGCCCTTTCGCCGGTCGTCAAAGAAGATGGCTCTCGTCTGACCGTCTCTGTCCACATTCGCGGTCGTGAAGTTGTCTGCCGAGCCTGGCTTGCAAAGGTTGGCCGCATATCGCTTTATCTGCTTGATACCAACGTTCCTGAAAATTCCGAGGTAGATCGTCTCATTACGGGCCATCTTTACGGCGGAGATTCCGAGACGCGCATCGTGCAGGAAAAGGTGCTTGGGATCGGCGGTGTGCGTTTGCTGCGTGCTCTTGGGATCGGGGCCGATGTTTATCACTTGAACGAAGGCCATGCAGGATTCTCGACGCTCGAGCTTGCATCGGAATTTCTCGCCGCAAACCCAGATAAAAATTTCGCGGACGCTATCCAAGCCGTGCGTGAGAAGTGCGTCTTTACGACGCATACGCCCGTGGCGGCCGGAAACGACGCATTCGAGCCGAACTTGCTTCTTGAATGTTTTAGTCAGGAATATCTGCGGTCCCTCAAGATCACGGACAGCGAATTTCTCGCCCTCGGTCGCGCAAACTTGTCTGACGACAAAGAATATTTCGGGATGACGCCGCTTGCGATCCGAATGTGCCGCTCTTCGAACGGCGTGAGCGAAAAGCACGGCCACGTGTCGCGCCAGCTCTGGCTGAAGATGTTCCCGGGCCTTGCCGACGCCGAAGCGGTGCCGATCACCGCGGTTACGAACGGTGTTCATGCCCCGACATGGATCTCGCCATTGCTGCAGAGTCTTTACTGCCGAGAGCTTGGGGCAAATTGGCACGAGGCCGTTTGTGATGTGAGCAAATGGGGCTCTGCGGTCTGGAACATCCCGGATGAAGATATCTGGAGAGCTCATCAGGCTCTCAAGGGCCTTCTCATCTCGTATGTCCGCAGGCGAACCGCTACAAAAGACGCGGGCACGGTCGAGACCATTCATGAAAATGAAGATACGGCAACGCTCTTTTCGTCTGAGGTGCTCACGATCGGGTTTGCTCGGCGCGTCGCCGAATACAAACGTTGGGATCTGATCTTCTCCGATCTCCCAAGGCTTTTGAAGATGGTCGATGACGAAGAACGTCCTGTCCAATTCGTTTTTGCGGGCAAAGCACACCCGCAGGATAAGGTCGGAAAGTCGGTGCTGCAAGAACTGCTCCGCATCAACAGCGACTCGAATTGGCAGCGGCGTGCCGTCTTTATTGAAGACTACGATCAGGAGGTCGCACGATATTTGGTCCGCGGCGTTGACGTCTGGATGAACGTCCCTCGCAGGCCGATGGAGGCCAGCGGCACCAGCGGAATGAAGGCCGCGATGAACGGCGCACTCAATTTCTCGATCCTCGACGGTTGGTGGATCGAGGGTTACAACGGCAAGAATGGTTTTGCGATCGGCGGACTCGAGGCAACGGGAACCGACGAGGAGATCGACAAGCAGGACGCAGAGTCTCTTTACAGCACGCTCGAAACTGAGGTCATCCCGGCATATTACGAGTTCGAAGACGGTATTCGGAAGCGTTGGATAGGAATGATGCGCGAGGCGATCGGCACCCTAACGCCGCAATTTTCGACGGATCGGATGGTCGGCGATTATCTTGAGCGAATCTACAAACATTAGCGTGTAAAAACCTTATGCAGCCGCAATTCACCACCGGACAGATACGCCCGATCGATTGTGTCAAAGAGGGATTTCGCCTCATCAAGCAGGACTATTGGCTCCTTTTCGCGATCACGATCATCGGTGCCTTCATCGCCGGCTTTAGCCTTTACGTGCTCGCAGGCCCGATGGTGTGCGGAATGATGCTCGCGTATTTTCGCGTTTTTGACGGCGGCAGAGCGGATTTTGACGACCTTTGGAAGGGGTTTGACTATTTCGGGAAAAGCATTCCGGTAGTCATCGCCGTCGTGCTCCCGATCGTGATCTACATCGTTGCCGCCTTCATCACGCTGTATCTGCCGATCGTGTTAATGGCCGTATCCGGCGGCAAAATAAGCCCTGATGAGATACTGCCAGCATTCTTCATTGGAATCATCGTCGATGTCGTGATCGCTCTCATTATGGTCACGATCCATTCGTTCCTGATATTCGCATTTCCGCTGGTTGCTGACCGTGGGCTTTCGGGATGGGAAGCAATGAAGCTCAGCGCACGTGCGACGCTGAAGAATATGGCGGGTGTTGCTGGGCTGATCGCCGTTAATATCGCGCTCAGCATCGCAGGTTATCTTGCGTTCTGTGTTGGAGTTTACCTTGTGATCCCGATCCTTATGGCAACGAACTTGGCCGCGTATCGCCAGGTCTTCCCAAGAAGCGCACCGGCTTTAAGCTAGATTCAAAATGATAGAACCAATTCAAATCGTTGAAGAATCCGATACCGAGTTTACCATCAAATGGTCTGATGACAGTGAGACTCGCTACAATGCCCTTTTCTTACGCCGCAGATGTCCATGTGCGATGTGCATCAATGAATGGACGGGCGAAAAGATGCTCGTTGACGATTCGATACCGGAGGACATCAAGATCAGCTCGACCGCCGTCGTCGGCCGATACGCTCTGAACTTCGTCTTCTCGGATCAGCACGACTCCGGGATCTTCAGTTTTCAATACCTTCGCGAGATCGCCGAATAACCTCATTTTTCATGGGCTCGGACGTGTTAGAATAGAGCCTATGAATGAGCGTGAGATCTTTAATGAGCGTCAGGAAATAAAGAGTGCAAGCTTTTCGTGCCCGTATTGCAGGGAACGGCAGGATTATGATGTCCGTTGGCTCAAGCGAACAAAGAAGAAAGACCTGCCCCGCGGCCTGAACGAGCAGCAGAAAGCTCAGTTCGCGAAATCGCGCGACTACATGGTTCGCGTTGACGATGTGCTGGTTTGCCGCAATATTCGCTGTCGAAAGCGTTTCGACATTCCTTCGTCACAGACCGTCGTTTTCATCTAAATAGAAAAAGAGGCCGCCTTTTTCAGACAGCCTCTTTTTTGTTTGTCCGGATCCCGATCAATAGATCGCGAAAGTAAATTCTACGGTTTTCGTTGTATCTCTGCGAATACCGTTTACCATCGCCGGAGTGAACCGCATCGAACGGGCCGCCGCGATCGCCTGTTCGGTCAAACCGTATGGTAGCCCCTTGATCGTCGAAACTCCGCCGATACTTCCCGACGCCAGGAACGTAACACGCAGTGTGACCTTTCCTTGAACCTGATTCTGGCGAGCCGCGTCGGTATAGCTCGGCTTCGGCTTATATGTTACCTGCAGGCCTGAAGAAGGACCGGCTTTTGGCGGAGCTCCCAGCCCCTGATCGCCGTCACCTTCGCCGTCTCCATTGCCGTCTCCTTTGCCGTTGCCAAACCCGTTACCGTCTCCGTTGCCGGCACCGCCGCCTCGCCCATTGCCTTGTCCCAGGCCGTTTCCACTACCTATTCCACCACCTGTACCGTCGCCATTGGAAAGCGTTGTGTACTGGCTGTTCGGATCGCCCCAAACGCCGTTCGTCTTATCAAACTTCTTGTTGCCTTTGGTCGAAGGCGGAGGAAGGACCAACGCCGGATCATCAAGCCGCGGCACCTTTGCGTCAGGAGGACGGATCGGGTTCTGGGTTTGATCTGCGAGATCGCCCTTCGATGCAGGAGTTTTTTCCTCACGACCGCCGCCGCCTCCGCCGCCAGCGTCATCCTTATCTTTCTTTTGCTGCTCTTCCTCGACCGTCATCGGGTCAAGGTCGATCAGGCTCGCACGCGAGATCTCATCGTTGATCGCGGCGATATCTAGGCTTTGGCTGAAGAGGTTGGCGATGATGCCGGTCAGTAGCGTCGCGGTTACGAGAAATGTCGCCCCGAGGAGAAGCCAATTCCGTTTCGCAACATCCTTCTCTTCGATCACGGTCACGTGAAACAGGCCGTCATCGACGTAACCCGCCGAGGCTGTTTCGACCGAACGCATTCCATCCGCATCAAGCGGTTTCGAGACATAGACCGGCGCCGGTGCGATGATCTTGTGCTCGGGCTCGGCCGGCGATTCGACTTCGAGTACAGGTTCCGGCTCCGGAGCAATGATCTGTGGGGCCGCTTCAACTGCCGGTGCAGCAATGAACGCCGGCGGTTCAGGTTCGGGCATTTCAAGAGGCCCGGTGATCCTCGCCCTGCCCTCCGTTGCCTGAGGTTTCGCAGTCTCCTCAACTGGTTTCAATTCAAATGCTTGTAGTGTTGAGCCGCAAGTCGGACAAAAGCCGAATTTCTCGGCCCAATCTGCATCACAAGCGCTGCAATATTTGACGATCTTTCCCATCTCTAACCTAGTAACCTCCGCACTCTTTTACAAACGCGAGATCAACTTTCAATTATAACCCGTTTTCCTTGAATGTTTAAGCCCTATTTTGCTTAACCTAAAACGCTTACACCTCAGGCGTTTAAGCCCGATGTCTTGATAGATGCCTTATACGTTTGACGCGATGCCTGCTCCCTGTCAAAATTTTACTGGAAGCTTCCCCAAAATTGGCTTAGCGGGCCGCCGCTACGGGCTCTTGCAACGTCAGACAGCTTTTTTGGCAACTAAGTCTTAATGAGCCGCGTTTATCCGATGAAATTTGCAAAACATCTACGAAAACTTACGACCATTCTGACCGCAGGGCTAGCAATTTGCATAGCCAGCGTCGGAATCGGTGCTCAAACGCTTTCCGATTCGCCAAAGACCGACACGCTGCTGAACGGCCTGAAGGTGTACATCTGGAATCGCGTTGCATCGCCGCTGGTGCAGGTCAAATTGCGCATCCACTCCGGTGCCGCATTTGATCCGCAAAAGCATGAAGGCGTAATGCGGCTTCTTGCCGAGAACATCTTCCCGAACGAGGCCGCCCGCGAATTCTTCAAAGAGGATCTCGGCGGCGAACTCAAGATATCCACGAACTACGATTACATCGAGATCTCGGCGTCCTCTACCCCGGATAAGTTGCTTCAACTGCTCGAAACCCTCGGGACGGCCGTGAACGCGGTCGAGGTCGATAAGGAGACGACCGCCAAGCTAAAAGCGAACTTGCTCGCCGAAGTGAAGGCCGAGGAAGCGGACGAAGCAAAGACCGCGGACCAACTCGTGCGGGCGAGGCTTTTTGGCACGTTCCCTTACGGCCGTCCGGTCGATGGCTCAGAGCAGAGCCTCACGCAGATCGATTTTGCCGATCTCATCGACGCAAGAGAGCGTTTTATGAGGGCGGACAATGCCTCGATCGCGATCGCCGGAAATATCGACGCGGCACTCACAAAGAGAGCGATCCGCAGATATTTCGGAGCTTGGGAGAAATCGGACAAGCGAGTGCCATCGACGTTTCGTCAGCCCGATCCGCCCGCCGCGGACACGTTGATCGTCGATTGGAAGACCGGAACGACCGCTGAGGCCCGCACCGCCGTTCGCGGCGTTGCAGTCTCCGATAAGTCGGCACCGGTTGCAGCGGTCTTCGCCAAAGTTCTCGAAACAAAGCTCCGCGATCGTATTCCTCAGGCTGTCGCAAAGGGAGTTTTCGTACGGTCGGAGTCCCACATTCTGCCCGGTGCATTCGTTGTTGGGCTTACCGCCGACCGGAACGATATCGGCAAAGAGAACGGCAAGATCAATTCGCCTGAGCTCGTCGCAAATACGATGGCCGAACCGATCTCCGACACCGAATTTGCGAAGGCATTGTCCGCAGTTCTCGACGGTTGGAGAAAGCGTGATGTGTTGAGCTTATGGCTCGATGTTGATACATACAGAACGGCGGAGCCGAAGGCTCGCCTCGACGCTCTGTCGAGCGTAACGATCGACGATGTCCGTGCTCTGGCAAAGAAACTCCACGGTGAGCCCGCCGCCGTCGTTGTCGTAATGCCATCCGCAAAATGAGTTCATTAGAGACCAGCAGACCTTTGCGCGAGGCCGAGCATTCGCGTGCTGTCCGAGAAATGTTCGGCGGCATCGCATCGCGTTATGATCTTCTCAACCATCTTCTATCGCTTAATATCGACAAAGGCTGGCGCCGAAAGGTGGCCAAGGAACTCCGCCCAATACTCGACAACGCTGACGCTACAGTGCTTGACGTTGCATGCGGTACGGGCGATCTGTCGCTCGAACTTGCATCCGGTGCGAAAGCATCGATCACAGGCACCGATTTTTGCCGCCCGATGCTCAAATTCGCGAAAGAGAAGATCGACGCTGCAAATAGAACTATTCCGCTCGTCGAAGCCGACGCAATGGAGTTGCCGTTCCCTTCTGAGAGCTTTGATGCCCTAACCATCGCCTTCGGCCTTCGGAATCTTCCGAACGTTGAGAACGGCCTCGCTGAGCTTCTGCGAATTTTACGTCCAAAAGGCAAACTCGTCGTCCTCGAGTTTTCCCAGCCGGTGATCCCGGGCATTCGTGAGGCGTTCAACCTCTATTTCACACGGATTTTGCCGCGTATCGGCGGTCTTGTCAGCGGATCCCGTTGTGCTTATGAGTATCTTCCGGATTCGGTGCGGGGCTTTCCGCCGCAAAAAGAACTGGCGGCAATGATGCAGAAGATCGGCTTTTCGAACGTGCAGTATCGGAATCTCACGGGCGGCATTGCTGCCCTGCACATCGGCGAACGGCTCTAATTGCTTTGAGTTGAACCGCCGCACGTTATAAAATTCATTTCGTTCTCGTCCGACGCGCTCGATCCGACCTTGGAATGAAAAAACGCCTTTTTAGCTTCGCCCGCCAACTAGCGTTGATGCTGCTGGTCATTTGGACCGTGGTGTCGCTCGTAACGTTGTTGATGGAGCTTGTTCCGGGCGACCCGGCAACGACCATTCTCGGCGAAACTGCGACGAAGGAACAGATAGATAATTTCCGAAAGACGCACGGGCTCGATCGTCCCGCGTTCTTCTTTTCGTATGCGGACGACACCGGCTTCGTTTGGAACGGAGCTGAGAATCGCTATCTCGACTATTGGCGTGGCCTGCTGCGTGGCGATCTCGGAGTCTCTTTCCGAACCGGCCAACCCGTGACGGAAATGATCGCGGAACGTTATCCAAAAACGATCTTGCTCGCGACGGCCGCGATGCTCGTTTCGATCTCGATCGCGATACCGCTTGGCGTTGTAGCGGGCACGAACAAGAACAAGTTCACCGACAACGTCGCTTCGTTCGTTGCTCTCCTCGGCATCTCGCTTCCGACGTTCGTTCTCGGCCCGTTTCTTGTCTATATCTTCTCGGTGAAGCTCGGCTGGTTCGCCCCGACCGGCAGTGCATACGCAGAAGATATCGTGCTTCCCGCGATCACGCTCGGCGGCGCACTATCCGCGATCTTGACGCGTATGGTGCGTTCGAGCGTTATCGAAGAACTCGGCGAGGATTACGTCCGCACGGCGCGTGCAAAGGGCCTTAGCGAACGCGTCGTCGTTTATAAGCACGTCCTGAAGAACGGCCTGATACCGGTCGTTACGATACTAGGCCTTCAGCTCGGCGTACTGCTTGCCGGCTCGATCATCACGGAAAAGATCTTCAACTGGCAAGGCCTCGGCCTGCTCCTGCTCGAAGACGGCATCAACAAACGCGATTATCGCCTTGTTCAGGGCTGCGTTCTCGTCATTAGCGTTACGTTCATTCTCGCGAATTCGCTGACCGATTTTGTTTACAGGAGGCTCGATCCGCGGATCCGACTTTCTTAGGGTGAATCGTCTCTTTTACATCGGTGCGTTCATCGCCGTGACCTTTGTTTTGGTCGCGATCTTTGCCCATTGGATCGCTCCCTCTGACGGCACTGTTCCTGATCTCCTCCACCGTTACGCGAGCCCGAGTTCGGCCCATTGGTTCGGCACCGACGCTCTGGGTCGCGATGTCTTTTCGCGTGTAGTATTTGGTGCAAGGATCTCACTTGAGGTCGGCATTTCGGTCGTCACGGTCTCTTCGGTGATCGGAATCTTGATCGGCGCCTTCGCGGGCTATTTCGGCGGCATCGTCGATAAATTCCTGAACGGTTACGTCTTTAACGTCTTTCTCGCGTTTCCCGGCCTACTTCTCGCGATCGCACTCGTCGCATTCCTCGGAGCCGGTCTCGGCAAGCTCATTCTCGCACTCTGCGTGATCGGTTGGGTCGGTTACGCTCGCGTGATGCGCGGGCAGGTTTTGAAGGTCCGGGAATATGATTATGTTCAGGCAGCAAAAGCTCTCGGGGCGTCAAACACGCGGATAATCTTCACGCACATTCTGCCGAACGCCATACAGCCGCTGATCGTTCAGGCGTCGCTCGGCATGGCCGGAGCCGTCCTTGCCGAAGCCTCGCTCTCATTTCTCGGCCTAGGAATTCCGCCGCCGGCGCCAAGCTGGGGCACAATGATCGAAGAATCACGCGGATTTGACATTCTCACCTCCGCACCGCACGTAATGTTCTTTCCCGGCCTTGCGATCGCCTTGACCGTGCTCGCATTCAACTTCATCGGCGATGGCCTCCGCGAGTGGCTCGACCCGAAGCAACGCTCTCGATAGCTCGATTTTCAGGCTTCACAATAACACCGTAAAACCGCTACACTGGATTTAAGGAAGAAGTTGTGGAGCGGCTTGATCTGAGAAACCTGCTTTATTCTGCATTCATCGTCTTACTCGTGTTCGTCGCGACGAGCCTTGCTCAGTCCGGGCGACGAACTACTCCGACACCGACCCCAACGCCTTTTCCACAGCCTGCCCAGTATTCCGAATCGCGCTCATTGCCGACGCGGGGCCGACGCTTGACGCCAAAACCTCTCCAGCCTTCGACGTCCGCAACTCCGACACCTGAATCTTCTCCCGCCACGACCGACGGCGAAGATGTCCTACGCGTCGAGACCGACCTCATCACGGTTCCGGTTTCCGTCTTTGATCGGAACGGCGTTTATGTCGCCGGTCTTACGAAGGATGATTTCACGATCTTCGAGGACGGCAAGGAGCAGAAGATCGAGTATTTCGGCTTGGCAGACAAACCTTTCACGGTCGTTCTGCTGCTCGACACATCGCCGTCGGCCGAGTATCAGATCGAAGAGATACAGGCGGCCTCGCGAGCTTTCATAGATGAACTGAAACCGGAAGACAAGGTCATCGTTATCGAGTTCGACGGCAATGTCCATGTCCTGACCGAAGCAACAAATGACCGCGAGCGTCTCTACAAGGCTATCTCAAAAGCGGATTTCGGCAGCGGCACTTCCCTTTACGAAGCCGTTAATTTCTCTTTGAAAAAACGTCTCGACAAGATAACCGGCCGCAAGGCGATCGTTCTTTTCACCGACGGCGTTGACACGACGTCTCGAAAGGCAAGCTACGATTCGACGGTCGATCTCGCCGAAGAATCGGACACGCTGATCTTCCCGATCTACTACAACACCTATTCTCAGAATCAGGCTCGAATGCGCGGTTCCATCGGCATTTACAGTCCGGTCGGAACATCAGCCGAAGAGTATGCGGTCGGGCGAAAATATCTGCAGGAACTTGCCGATTACACGGGCGGACGTGTCTTCCGACCGGAGGCTGTCCCCGGCGGGCTCGAGGCCGCATTTCGCGGCATTGCGGTCGAACTTCGCCGCCAGTACAACGTCGGCTACATTCCCGCCGACCACGGAAAACCCGGCCAGCAAAAACGCATCAAGGTCCGCGTCGATCGCCCGAACCTCATCGTCCGCGCCCGCGACAGCTACGTCGTCGGCAGCCCGCAATAAATAGAACGCCGGTTGCCTACGAATCCGCTCACTCGATCTCAAGTGCCTTTTTGATCGCCTTGAGATCAGCCTTGATGTTCTCTTGCTCTTCGTTGGTGAACGCGTTCTTATCCTCAATTACGGTGTTCAATAGCCGAGCTACGATCAGCGGGATGATGATAAGCGGGACCGCATGCATTAACCCGATGGCCACGATCTTGCCACCCACCGTGACGGGGTACAGATCGCCGTATCCGATCGTAAGGCCGGTGACGCATGCCCACCAGAATGATTCGAAAAGCGGCTTGTCTTCGAAATATGAGAACAACGCCCCCGACAGCGTGAGGATCGCAATATAAAAAGAAAGGATCTCGACAAAGCTATCGGTCGCACGGGAAATAAGTCTGTTTATTCTGCTCATTATGGGATTTTCTCGAACCTATCGTAAATCCCACTCGCTCAAAATGCCAAGAGACTAAGCACAAAAAAATGGCACCTATACAGATGCCATCGCTTCGATCAAATAATGGTGATCCGACCAGTTTGCTCGATGCAGGAATGTTGGCTGCCGATCTCCGTCAGCGTTTCTATTCTATGGCCTCCGCTGGTAATTGTTTTTCGTGGACCTTGTATTCCTCGATATCGATCAGCGCCTGGTATTTCCTGATCAGTTCCTCGTCGAATTCGTGCAGGTGATTCATTTCGTTGAGTTTCTTTCGCTGCCTGTCGAGCATTTCCAGATAGATGGCATAGAATCTATCTAGTGAGTCGTCTCGCTCGTCACTTTCTCGGGTGCATTCTTGTAAAAAGTACTTTAGATCAAGCTGCAGCCGGTCATAGAGGTTCTCGAGATGCTTGTTCCCGGACCTTTCATCGGCGCATCTTTCATTCAGAAATTCCAGCGAAGCGTGTGCGACCTTCTTTTGCATCATGACTTCCTGCGTTCGTTCCGGGATGGTTGAGGGTCCGTCCTCGGGCTTGACCATGCGGATCAACCAAGGCAACGTCAGGCCCTGAAAGACCAGTGTTACCAAGATCACAACGAAGGTGATAAACAAGATCAGCTCGCGGTGCGGAAACGGCCGACCTTCGTTGATCACCAATGGAATAGAGAGGGCCATCGCGAGCGAGATCACGCCTCGCATCCCGGCCCACCCGGTGATGACCGGATTTCGCCATCCGGGATGCGGATCGGGGACGGCGATAAATAGGCCGATGATGAACGTAGTTACAGCTGATGACCCGAGCGTGCACGCCATCCGCGTCACAATGAGAAGCAACGAGATAAGAATGCCGTACGATGTAGCTGTCCCCAATCCGATGTCTCCTAACTGACCGGCGATCGCGGGCAGTTGGAGGCCAATAACAAGAAAGATGATTCCATTGAGAACAAAGATGAGGCTGTTCCAGACGTTGACGGCTTCGACGCGAGTCCGGTAGTTAAGCATCTTGTCGCGTTGGCTGGACAGAAGTAGTCCACCGCTGACAACCGCCAAAACTCCGGAGAAGTGAAAGTGTTCGGCAAGGTAATACATGAAGTAGGGTGTGACGAATGACAAAACAACATCAATGCCGGTTGTGGTAGGAAGCCATCGGTGGACCGCATAGAAAACCAGCGCGACCAGAAGGCCGACGAGCGTTCCCATCACGACGGCGAGCACAAAGCTGGCAGCGGCTTCGCTGAGATAGAACTGTCCGGTGATGACCGCCGCCAATGCAAATCGAAATATGATAAGCGAGGAAGCGTCGTTAAGCAGGCTTTCGCCCTCGGTGATGCTGACGATCACCTTCGGCACCTTAACGCGTCGCATTATGGTGGTTGCGGAAACGGCATCAGGCGGCGAAACGATCCCTCCGAGCAGGAATCCGAGAGCAAGCGAAAAGCCGGGGATTAGCCAGCTCGAAAAAATAGCGACGACGAATGCATTGATGAATACTATTGGAAAAGCAAAGGTGACGATGGCTCGACGCCATTTCCAGAACTCCTTCCAAGAGACCTGCCACGCGGCTTCGTAAAGCAGCGGCGGAAGAAAGATGAAAAACACCAACTCGGGATCGATGCCGATGTTCGAGAACAGTCCCGTAAAGCCAAGTGCAAGCCCGCCCAAAACCAGTACGATCGGATACGCCAGCCTCAACTTGTTCGCCAGCATCGCCAGCGCCAGAATGATGACTACCAGCAATATGTACTCAATGAAAAGGTCTTGCATTTGCAGATTCGCGAATTCAATTTTCGGCCGGGTACAGTAGTAAGGATCAGAATATAAGGGATCTACCGAAAACCCATGACTTGCCAGCAAAAGTACCGCTGACTAACAAATTGGTCAAAGGCACCGTCCGGCTATTCCTTGTTACCGCGATATTCTTTGTCGGTAACGGGTTTGAGCCAAGTTACGCCTTGACCGTCTTTGATGTTCGTGATCGCAATGTGCGTCATTTGGCTGTCGGGCGAAGCTCCGTGCCAGTGTTCGATGTTTTTGTCGCAGATGACGACCTCGCCTTTTTTGATTGTCCGAATAGGTTGTCCCTTTTCCTGATAAAGCCCGATCCCGTTGGTGACGAGCAGAGTTTGTCCCGCCGGATGCGTGTGCCAATGTGACCTCGCACCGGCTTCAAAAGTCACATTGCCTATGGAAAAATTATTGTTTTCGGTTGTCGGAGCGAGCATTTGCACATAAACCGTTCCCGTAAACCAATCCGCCGGACCTTTTTCGCCTTTGGGAAAAACCGTGTCAGTTAGCAAAGACGTCTCAGTTGGCAACTGATCTTTCGGTTTGTACGACGAAAGTTTTGCCAACGATTGGCGGGCAATGTCGGCTTGCTTTCTACCGATGTGTGTTTCGATCAAATCGAAAGCCTCGCCTAACTGATCTGCCGTCAGACCGGCCTTCATTCCGATCGAAATATGCGATTCGAGTTGCGGCACAACGCCGTCCATCGCGGCCAGAGCCGAGATTGTGGCGATTTCGCGTTGCCGGTGATTCAAGACGTCGCTGTCGAAAATGTCGGCGAACAGATGCTCTTTCAAAAACGCATCAATTCGCGGAGCAAATTCGCCGTTGCCCGGTGCGGGTTTGGCTTGCGGTTCTCCCGTCAATTTTTCCAGAGTCTTTCTTCCGCGTTCGTATTTGTCGCCGCCGCTGATCGGGGTTGCCGTTTTGCCTTCCGTGTCCTTGATGCCTTTCTTTTGTCGTTCGTCCAAGACGGCTCGAAAAGTGTTGATGCCGTTCAGACTTCGCGGAAAACCCGTGTAAGCATACATTTGCACAAGAATTTCCTTGATCTCGTTAACGGTCAATCCCGCCTCCAACCCAACGCCCAAAGCCGTCCGCAATTTTTCCAGATCGCCGTTCGCCGTTAATGAAGCGATGGACACAATGCTTTTTTCGGTTTCGGTTAAATATTGCATTTCAGATTTTTCCCCCTTCGTTGTCTGAGCATTCAAATTGCCCGGAGAACTTGTCAATAAGAATAAAACGGCCAGCAATAATATGTACTTCATAAATTTGTCTCCCAGGTAGCTGTTTGAGAATAATCAGTTTCGTGGTGACCCTTCAACCCGGACGTGCTTCAAATTATCAACCGTCATTATTCTTTCAGCGAAGCCATATCAACGACAAAGCGATATTTCACGTCGCTTTTTTCGAGTCGCTCGTAGGCTTCGTTGATGTCCTGGATCCTGATCATTTCGATGTCCGCCGTTATGTTATGCTCACCACAAAAATCAAGCATTTCCTGTGTTTCTTCGATGCCGCCGATGTTCGAGCCGGAAAAACTCCTTCTGCCGTGAACGATATTGGACGCAGAAACCGGCAGAGCTTCAGACGGCAAACCGACCAGCACCAAACTGCCGTCAACTTTGAGCAGTCTCAGATATTCGTTGACATCGTGCTTTGCGGAAACCGTGTCGAGAATGACGTTAAAATTCGCTGTCAGATTTTTCATTTGCTCCTTGTCGGTTGAGAGAACGGCTGCGTCCGCACCGAGATTTTTCGCGTCTGCAACCTTTGTCAGGCTGGTCGTGAAAACCGTAACGTGTCCGCCCATCGCTTTGGCGATCTTGATGGCAAGATGTCCGAGTCCGCCGATGCCGACAATTCCGACTTTGCTTCCTTTGGCGACCTTCCAATGCTTTAAGGGCGAGTACGTCGTAATGCCGCCGCAGAGCAGAGGCGAAGCCGTCGCCGGATCGAGATTATCCGGCATCTTCAAGACGTAATTTTCATCCACTACAATGGTTTCCGAATAACCGCCGATGGTCTGTCCTCCCAAATGTTTGTCGGGTGAGCCGAAGACGATGGTGTTGCCCGGAACGCAGAATTGTTCCAGGCCTTCACGACAGTATTCGCACTCCCGGCACGAATCCACGATACAGCCAATTCCCGCCGCGTCGCCTACTTTGAATTTCGTAACCGATTCGCCGACTTTCGTTACTTTCCCGACAATTTCGTGACCGGGAACGAGCGGGTAATTCGAGCCGCCCCAGTCGTTTTTCGCAGCGTGCAAATCCGAGTGGCAGATGCCGCAAAAGGTAATTTCAATTTCAACGTCATTCGGTAAAACTTCCCGACGCTCGACGCTCATCAGTTTTAGCGGAGCATCCGCCGCTTCCGTTCCATACGCTTTTACAGTTTTCGTTTCCATATATGTTTTCCTTAATTTATCAATGCTGTGCTTGAAATTTACCGCTTGCTCGTAGTGCATAAAGCCCGATCAAACCCGAAAGAACCAAAAGTACAATTCCTGTGGTGAGGATAAATTTGAAATCAACAAAATCAGACCAATATCCCCAACCGCCCGCCATCACCGCACCGCCGAGTGCCAACGCAACGGATATGTTGGAAAATATCTGCGAATAATCTTTACTGCCGAAAACCGTTCTGACGAGCAGTGCCGTTTCTACCGTGACACCGGCGTAAGCCCATCCGAACAAAAATCCGCCGATGGTCATCAACGCGATGCCTTCGCTTCCCATCAATAAAAAGACGAATCCCAAAACTCCCAAGCCGGTTGAAGTGAACACACCGGCTAACGAGCTTTTGTCGTTGATCAAACCCAACGCGACTTTACCGACCGTTACGCCCAACATAATTGCCGATGCCGTAAAGGACGATTGTTCTACCGTATAGCCTGCCGAAGTAACGTAAGCGGGCAAAAACAGATTGAGGGTTGAAACCGAAATCATCAGTAATGCAAAAACGATCAGGGCATAAAACACGGGCAATTTAACGGCAACAGCGTAAGGCGTTCCTGTTTTCGGATCATCCGCTTTTTGTTCTTCGCCCCCAATAGGAGCTAATCCTTTATCCGCCGGATAATCTCTTAACAACAAACCGAGTAAAGGCGTGACGACCAACAGGATGACGATTCCGAAAATCAGATAGGTGGTTCGCCAGCCGTATTCTTCGATCAAATATCCGCCGAGAGGATTGAACAGCACGCCGCCGACACCCGATGCCGCACTGCACAGCCCGATAAAAAAACCCACTCGTGCATTGAACCAGCGATTGATCAAAACGGGGTAACTCAGGTAAAGCAGGAAGGCGAGTGCGATTCCGATAACGGCGCCGGCAATATAAAAATGCCAAACGGCAGTGAATTGCCACATTGCGAGATACAACAAGCCGACAACCGCCGAACTTGCCGTGAGCAACCACCTCGCGCTGTATTTGTCCATCATTTTTCCGGCAACGGACAGCATCAGAAACGAGCAGGCGTAAACGAACGTCATATACAACCCGAAATCGCCTCTCGACACCCCAAGATCGGAACTGACCGGAGCATAAAAAATACCGGCACAACTCATCACTAAACCGATGATGACGGCCATGATCAGGCAGCAGCAAAATGCAATGACGTAACCGTAGTGAAATCTGGAATTGTTCATCATGATCACTTTCCGGCATCCGGCCCGTAGAAGAAATTGGCGGTTGCTCCGCCGTCGATCAGAAAGTCGCTGCCTGTGATGAATCCGCCTTCCGGCCCCATTATCAGCGCCGCCAACGCCGCAACTTCGTCCGGCGTTCCGGCACGACCAGCAGGCATCTTCTTCAGCATATTCTGGTAGAAACTTGCGCGCTCCCCATACAACTCATCGTGGGCCAGCGGCGTTACGATGATGCCGGGGCTGATCGAATTGACCCGTGCGCCTCGCTTCGCCCAGTTGACCGCCTCGCCGCGTACCCGCAGCGAGTTGCAGCGTTTGGACATCTGGTAGGCGTGCAGCGTGCTGTCGACGTTCTTCACGAAGTCGAGTTCCAGCAGTGATTCCGGTGACGCGGTGGCCAACAGCGCATCCTGCTCGGCGGTCAGTGCGGGCATGCGATAGCCCGACTGCGACGAGATCACAACGGCCGAGCCGCCTTCGGCGACCACCTTGCCGAACTCCTCCAGCAATACCGCGGTGCCGAAGAGATCGACCTTCAGGATCGCCTCGATCGGTGCCTGGCTCGGCGAAACACCCGCAGCCTGCACCAACGCCTTGATCGGCCCAAGTGTCTGCGCCTTACTTACCACTGCCTCGATCGCGGTACGGTCAGAGATATCCGCCTCCATGGCTGTGACCTCGAAGCCGGCGTTCTCAAGCACTTTCGCTGCTGCGTCGGCGGATTCCTTGTTGTGATTGGCCACCAGGATCTGGCGGCCGCTGCTAATGCGCCGCGCGATGGCTTGGCCAATGCCGCCAGCACCGACGACGACGGTGACATCTCTTTTTGTATCTGTTTTGCTCATAATGTTCTCCATTATTCAGTTAAGTGGTTTATGCAAAATACTGCCTTCAGTTATTGATCTGCCTTACTTCGGTGATGTTAGATCGATTACGAATCGGAAGCGCACGTCTTTGCAGATGACCCGCTGGTAGGCGGCGGCGATCTGGTCCGGCTTGATCACCTCCACGTCCGGATATATCTTGCGGGCGAAGCAGTGGTCGATCACCTCCTGCGTCTCGGCGATGCCGCCGATCATCGACCCGGCCAGGCTCTTACGGCCGAATGCCATCGCGGCGGGGTTGATCCCGCGTGCCTCACCCAGGCCCACGTTCACAAAGGTGGAATCCAGCTTCAGCATCTGCATGAACGGCTCCGCCTCGAAAGCGTAGGGCACGGTGGAAATGATCAGGTCGAAGCGATTGCGCAGTTCCGGCCGGGCCTCCGCGTCCTGCCATAGGTAGGCGGCGCTCGCTCCCATCGCACGGGCGGCCGCGATCTTGCCCTGTGTGGTAGTCAGCACGGTGACATCGGCTCGCCGGGCCGCGGCCAGCTTGACCGCCATGTGCCCCAGCCCGCCCAGACCCACAACCGCCACGCGTTGACTCGGCTTCACGTCCCAATGCCGGATCGGCGAGAAGGTCGTAATGCCGGCGCAAAGGATCGGTGCGGTGGCTTTCAGATCCATTCCCGGTGGGATGCGGATCACGAACTTCTCGGCAACGACGATCCGTTCGGAATAGCCGCCGAAGGTGTGGCCGCCGGACATCTTGTCGGGCGAGTTGTAGGTAAAGGTGGTGCCGTTGACGCAGATCTGCTCGCGATCGGCCAGGCAGTTCTCGCAGGTGCCGCAGGAATCGACCATGCAGCCCACACCTCCGTAGTCGCCGACACGAAACTTCGTGACCTTGCTGCCAACCGCCACGACTCGGCCGACGATCTCGTGGCCGGGCACGCAGGGCAGGCCCGGCGCACGCCAGTCGCCACGCGCGGTATGCACGTCCGAGTGGCAGATGCCGGCATAGAGGATATCCAGCAGCACATCGTTGTCACCCAGCGCACGGCGCTGGATGGTCATCGGCGCGAACTTGCCCGCGGTCTCCGTGATGCCCCAGGCGCGGGTCGGATACGGGCCTGCACCGACGGTCCTCTCGGCCGGCTGAGCCTGCGCGGTGGCGTTTCCGAACAGCAGCGGTGCGGCGGCCGCTCCGAGCCCGGCTGCAATAAATTTTCGGCGGCCGATCTCGGAAGGATCTTGATCTTGATTCGAATGATTGTGTTTATCAGACATCTTGTTTTCTCCTTTGTGGTAATAGGTTCACGGCTTGCTGATGCCGAGGTTCTCGTTTCGGTGCAGATCGGGGTTCTCGAAGATCGTTCTGATAAAGGCCGCGATGCTTTTGCGGGAGATCGCGGAACCGGTTTCCGGCTCACCTTTGCGGGTAAGAGCATAGTCCACTTCATCGGAGTTGGTGAACCAATCGGGACGCAGGATGGTGTAATCCAAGCCTGACGCTTCTATGATGTCCGCCAGTTTCCGGTAGGGCTTCAGCACCGGTCGCAGCGATGTCTCATAGATCCCGATCGAGCTGATGGCGACGATCCGCTTGACGCCCGTTTCTTTCATCGCTTTGACGATGTTATTCCCCATCGTTTCCAGGTCGCCGGCGAGATTCACGTAGACCACATCGTGACCGGCGATGGCTCCCTTGATGTTCTCGTATTTGAGGGCGTCGCCTTCCACAACCTTGCAGCCGTCCGCAAGAGGGTCGGACAGACGGCGTTTGTCCCGCACAAAAAGAGTAAGCTCGGTGTCCTTGAGCGACTTTGATGCCTCGATCACTGACGCGGCGAGACTTCCCGTCGCTCCGATAACAATGATCTTTCTTGCGGCACCGAGATCGTCCGACGATGAGTCTTTTTCCAAATCAGATCGTGTTGAATTAGTAACTGATGACATAAGTGTGTATGGCCAAAACCCGCCTAATGTTCCGTAGTCCTCGACGTATGTTCGATAGGTAGAGCGAGCTGCGTCGATCTGAACGTCAGTCGCTCCAATAGGGCGGAAATCGCGTCCCTCGCAATTTAGCGATTGACCAACCTTTGCGAACCTTCGCCGTATCTTGCTCCCATAACTTTGACCCGTGATGTCAAACCGTCGAGTTCGTGCAAATCCTCCGCCGACAATGTGACATCAACCGCACCGAGATTTTCTTCGAGACGATACAGTTTTGTCGTGCCAGGGATCGGCACGATCCACGGTTTCTGTGCGATCACCCAGGCGAGTGCGACCTGTGCCGGCGTCGCATTTTTATCGGCGGCAAATTTTGCGATCAGATCGACCAATGCTTGATTGGCTTTGCGGTTTTCTTCCGAAAAACGCGGGACGGTATTGCGGAAATCCGTTTTATCAAACTGCGTATTCGCGTCAATTTTGCCTGTCAGAAAACCTTTGCCCAGTGGCGAGAACGGCACAAAACCTATTCCTAACTCTTCGAGGACGGGAAAGATCTCCGCTTCCGGTTCGCGCCACCACAGAGAGAATTCGCTCTGCAGAGCGGTAACCGGCTGAACGGCGTGAGCCCCTCGGATCACGTCAACGCCCGCTTCCGACAACCCAAAATGCTTTACCTTGCCTTCGGTGATCAACTCCCTTACGGTTCCCGCCACATCTTCGATCGGGACATTCGGATCTACGCGGTGTTGATAAAGCAGGTCGATGTGATCGGTCTGCAATCTTTTCAAAGATCCTTCGACGGCCTGTTTGATTTGTTCCGGGCGGCTGTTGAGCGGTGAATCCTGATGCTGCGTTCCGTCAGCATCGATGTTGAAGCCGAATTTTGTGGCGATCACAACCTGGTCGCGAAATGGAGCAAGAGCCTCGCCAACCAACTCCTCGTTAGCGAAAGGCCCGTACACCTCCGCCGTATCAAAGAAAGTAACGCCCTTCTCGACCGCCGAGCGGATCAGCGAGATCATCTCAGTTCTATCCGCCGCCGGACCAAGCCCGAAACTCATTCCCATACAGCCCAAACCGAGAGCCGAAACCTCCAAGTTTCCTAATTTTCTCTTTTGCATTGTTCTCCTCCTATTTTTTCAACGGTGCTTCAACTCCTGAGAAACCCAGCACGCCGCTTGGCAGGCGTTGTCCTTTTACCTCGATGGCCCGGACGGCGGTGTTCAGCTCGGCGAGCTCGGCGGACGTGAACCTTACATTGGCTGAATTGCTGTTCTCGATCATGTGAGCCATCACGGTCGTTCCCGGAATGGGCACGATCCACGGCTTTTGCTCCATTAGCCATGCGAGGGCGATCTGCGCGGGTGCTGCTTGTTTACGCTCGGCCCACGTCTTTATCAGATCGATGAGCTTCATGTTGGCGGCAACGCTCTCTGGTGAAAACCTCGGCGTCATCGCGCGAAGATCGCCGGGCGAGAATCGCGTTTCTGTATCGATCCAGCCGGTCAGCAATTGGCAGTCGAGAGGCCACCAGCAGACAAAGCCGATTCCCAACTCTTCGCAAAGCGGTATCACTTCCTTTTCCGGATCACGCGTCGCCATCGAGTACTCGTTCTGAATAGCGGTCAGCGGCAGCGTTGCATGGGCCCGGCGTATCGTCTGGATCCCAGGTTCCGATAATCCCCAATGCAAAACCTTACCCTGATCCATCAGGTCTTTGATCGCTCCGGCGACGTCTTCGATCGGAACTTCGGGATCGACGCGGTGCTGATAGAGAAGGTCGATGCGGTCGGTTCGCAGCCGCTTGAGCGAGTTTTCTACGACTCGTTTGATGTGATCCGGCTTGCTGTTCAAGCCCGGCAATCGTCGGCCCGTTTCCTGATCTATGTTCCAGCCGTACTTCGACGTGATCTGAACCTTGTTTCTAAAAGGCTGTATCGCCTCTCCCAAGATGCGCTCGTTCTCCC
This sequence comes from Pyrinomonadaceae bacterium, assembly GCA_019694355.1. GTDB lineage: Bacteria > Acidobacteriota > Blastocatellia > Pyrinomonadales > Pyrinomonadaceae > OLB17. The sequence goes on from JAIBCB010000001.1 coordinate 906,916, forward strand.
ACGGCCCGTACGCCTCAGCACAGTCGAAGAACGTTATGCCGCGGTCATAGGCCGCTCGTAAGATCGCGATCATTTCGGGACGATACGGCACGGTCGTATCGTACTTCCGGTGCATGTTCTGAACGCCAATACCGATCGCCGAAACTTCCAATTTGCCTAGCTTTCTTCGCCCAATCGCCGGATCAGTCTTTCGCTTTCCGGTTTGAGCCTCAACCTGAGACTGCGACCCTGCAAGCGCAATTGAACCGGCGGCAACAATCGTTTTGGCGATGAAACCCCGCCGACTAACGCCCTCCTTTTCTTGAATTTCAGATATACCTGTTTCGTTATTTTCTTTCATAATCGTTTTATTTCTTTATCTTAATTCTCTGCAACCATTGTTTAATTTCTGTTTGTGCCAGCTTTTCTTTTTCGCCTTCCATCACGAACAAAACGCCGTCTCTTTCGATACCGCCTTTGATCTCAAAACCTTCTAAAACCGTAGATCTCGGAGCGAGTTCTTTGACTTGCCGGAAACCGCTTCCCGCGCCGTAGCCTGCGTTTGTGTTGAAAGGAATGATCGTTTTTCCGCCCAGATCATACTGGCTCAAGAAACTTTTCATCGGCGGCGGCAACTGCATTCCCCAAGTCGGGAAGCCGAGAAAGATCGTGTCGTATTGTCCGATATTCCCGATCTTCGTCTTGAGTGGCGATAAGTACCCGCGATCGTTTTCGTTAGCTACCTGATCAACCGTCGCTCGATAATCTTTCGGGTACGGATTCTCCACTTCGAGCGAAACCAAATCGCCGCCGACCTCGTTCCGGATCATCTTGGCTACCGCCTCGGTGTTGCCGGTGCGGGAAAGATAGATGATCAAAATACTTTGTTTATCCGGCGGTGCAACTGCTTCGCTTTGCCTCGGCGTTTGTGCATTACAAGAAGCAAAACCGAGTAGTAAAATGATCGACAATAGTCTGACTTTCATAATTTTCTCTCGAAGCTGGAAGTCGAACACTCTGTATCAAATGGACGCCAAGCACGAAAGCACTGCTCGCATTCACGAATCTTTGGCTCAGACAAATTTCGCCGTTTCCGGCGATGCGGACAAGAGTGTCCGCGTTCCGTCACGATCACTGTCCGAGTTCCTGTTTTTCCCGCCAGGCGAAGTTTGATCTTCTTTTGGCAATTAACCAGTTTCCGTTTTGACGGACGTATTCGTCGGTGTAGATAACACCCATTGTGCTTTTCATTTTCTTGCCGTTTTCGTCGCCGATCAGCGTGACCAGACAATAAGAAACGCCGCTTGCTTTGTCGCCGTTGATAGTAACGGTTTGCTGTCCGTTGATGTGATAGACGGTCTCAAAATTGTTCAGAAAATTCGCAAACCCTTCGCCGATCTGCTTTCGTCCCGTCAATGAAGATGTTTGCTTACCATCGGAGTAGCTTTCGACCGTTGCGTCTTCGGTAAAAAGCAGAGTTTGCTTTTGTATTTCTTTCGTGTCCGCCAAATTTGAAAACGTATCAACGAGTTCCTTAAGTGCCAATCTATCTTCGATTTCTTTCATATTTTTATTTTCAGGTTGATCGTTAACTAATTCGTTTCCCTGATCTACGTTTATCGGTTCTCCCCAGTCCAATGCGATCGTAAAGGCATTGGCCTTAGACTTCGGATCTAGGAGGCGACGTCCACCTTCGCTCCATGGGGCGGTCAGTAACTCAGCGCGCACTTCAGGAAAAGTCTTGAATGGCAACTGCGGCAGGTTAAGAGCCGAAGGCGTTTCCGACCCGTACAGCACTGTATAGACACCGCCCGGAACCGTCCTTTGCTGCGGTCCGGTAAGGCGGCAAGGATCCGTATCGTTACTCGGCGGAGCTCCTTCGGCCGGGCATAGATCGGATGGCGTTTGAGTAGTAAGTTCAAGTCGAAGGCGGTGACCCGGATTCAAGCCCCACTGCCGCGGGGCCAGTGCGACATCGAACCGGTACGCGTTCCCGGGGGTCAGATAGTCGTCACGTTCGAATTTGTGCCACGGCAGAATGATCGTCCCTTTTGCATCCTTCCACGACTTCGACGTGTCGAGTTCCCGCAGACTTCCGGCCAACGCTCCGCGGCTGATCAGGCTGGCCGTGCCGTCGGGATAAACGTCGAACAGCCGGGCGATTAGCACCATATTCGTGTTGCTCGACTTTGCGTAGATCGTCGCACTGATCGGCCCCGAAAGCGTTGCACCCTCGGCGAAAGGAGGCGTCGTGAAGTTGAGCTTTCCGCCTTCCACATTCGGTTGAGCGAACTTTAGAGTATCGCTGCCGGATCTTTGCGACGTCGCATCGAGCGAGCCGCCCGGACCTAATCGCCATTGTGTATAACTCAGTACTTGCGGAAATCCCTTCAAGTTAAGCCATCGCTCCGTACCTTTCTCGAAAACGTGCATCGGTGTGTCCGTTTTCTGAATCCCCGTGTCCACGCCTTTGAGCCACGTCTCGATCCACTGCAGATACAGACCCAGATCCAAACCCTGAGCGTGTTCCCATCCGCCCATAACGAGCTGGTAGCGCGGAGTCGTCCGCTGATTCGGGTCCATCGTGCCGTAAACCGGACGTTTCGCGAAAGCGTTTTGCAGAGCCGTGTACGCGTGGACTGTTCCGGTTTCAACGATGTCGCCCCAACCGGCGTAGAGCAGCACCGGCACATTGTTCTCGACGATCTTCTCAGCGAAGATGATCCGCCCGCGTTCGCTCCAGTATTTGCGGTTGTAAGCCGCGTCGCCGCCTTCCAGGATCGACTTGGTCAGGCCGCGGAAGAAGCGTTCGCCCGCCGCGGAATTGCCGGTAAGCTCCGCACCACGCACGTCGAAGCTCCAAAAGCTCATGGTCGGCATACCGCCGCTCATCCACGACTGGCGTGGCATGTTTTCGAGACCCGAGCACGCGGCAACGACCGCTTTCAGCGGCGAATTTTTGCCGACGTAAGCGGCGTCGGTGAGCGCGATCGCTCCGGGCCACGAGCAGCCGATGATGGCGACCCTTCCGTCCGAGCCTTCGATTTCCTTCGCGGCCCAATCGACAATGTTCTTGCCGTCCTGCCCCTCGCGGGGCGAAAGGAACTGCACTTCTCCACCCGACTTGCCGAGTCCGCGTGCTCGAACAAGTACGGAGATATAACCATGTTCGGCGAAGTAAGTATTCACGTTAACTGGGGCGGCGAATTGCACATAAGGAATGTGTTCGATCACCACCGGAAAACGCCCGGAAGCGCGCTTGCCCGTTTTCAGATCAGTTGGATAGGCGATGTTAGCGTTCAAGACCACGCCGTCGTCCATCTTGACCGACACATCATTAACGACCTCGACTCCATACTTGGCTGGTCCGGGCTCCCATTTCCCGCCTGGATAGGCTGTTGGCTGCCCGCTCTGTTGACCGGCCGGCACGATTTCCGGCTTTACCGTTTGTGCCGCCACCTGCACGGTCGCTAAGATCCCGAGCACTAATCCCGAGAGCGCAGTAATTAGTCTTAATTTCAGGTTACTGATTCTAACTTTCTGTAGTTGCATCATCTTTTCCTTGTTTCACATTTCCTGTGCAACGAGAGACAGGCGAACCTTCGTTTTCGCCCTATAACTACTGGTTTACCAAAACCGAATCGGGCGACCTCACGCCTTGCAATTTGATCTGTGCCAGCGATGCACGGATCTCTTTCAGTTCGTCAGCAGTAAATCTCACGTCGACCGCACCGAGATTTTCTTTTAGGTGATAAGGGTTGGTCGTTCCCGGAATCGGGACGATAAACGGCTTTTGTGCCAACAACCAGCCGAGCGAAAATTGAACTGGCGTAACGTCTTTTCGCAACGCCCATTCGCGGACGAGTGCGATCAGAGGCAGATTCGCTTTGATGGCTTCGGGCGTAAAATAGGAAACGCTCGCCCGACGGTCTTCCTGTGCAAAACGGCTGTATTCGTTAAAACGGTCAGCGAGAAAGGCTCTCGCCGTCGGTCCCCACGGAACGAAGCCGATGCCGAGTTCTTCGCAAGTCGGAATCACGCCGTTTTCCAACACCCTTTCCAGCAACGAATACTCCGACTGCACCGCCGTTACTTTTTGAACAGCATGAGCCTTGCGAATCGTTTCGGGACTCATTTCCGAAAGCCCGAAATGTTTGATTTTTCCCGCCTGAATCAATTCCTTGACCGTTCCCGCAACGTCTTCGATCGGCACGTTCGGGTCGGCGCGGTGTTGGTAATAGAGATCGACAGCATCGATTCTGAGGCGTTTGAGCGAACCTTCGACGGCTCTTCGGATGTTTTCGGGGCGGCTGTTTCTGCCGCTCGTTCTGCCGTTTTCATAATTGAATCCGAACTTGGAAGCGATGACGACCTTGCCCTTGAACGGTTCGAGAGCTTCGCCGACAACCTCCTCGCTGGTGAACGGTCCATAGACTTCCGCCGTATCGAAAAATGTTACGCCCCGTTCGACCGCCGTGCGGATCTGCCGGATCATCTCCGATCTCAGCGGAGCGGGATTATAAAAACCCGCGACCATACTCATACAACCCAACCCGATCGGCGAAACTTCCAGCGAACCGAGTTTGCGAAAATTCTTATTCGCCGACTTTGTTGACTTAGAATCTATTGTCTGAGCGTCCGCCTGATTGCTTCCCGTTCCCAAGATCATAGAACTCGCCGCGATGCCCGCACCCGCAAGCATTGTCTTGCCGATAAAATTACGGCGGCTTACGCTATCTTTTGATTTGATTTCTTCACTATTTTTCACCTTTTTTCCCTCCAATTTGACACGCTCGTTCACACTCGCGTTTATGCCTTACTGTTTTTTGCCCGTAGCGGCGACATTGCGTGTTCACCTTTGCTCTACGTCAATTCTTCGCTGGCGCTTCCACGCCGTTCTGTGCCACGCTCCCCGGCGATCCCCTCACACCGATTACTGGAATGGCTTCCAGTTCGCGCCGGAATCGAGCCAGCTCGTCAGCGGAAAAGCGGATGTCGGCCGCTCCCAAGTTTTCCCTCATATGCCAAGGGTCAGTGCTGCCCGGAATGGGCACGACGTTGGGGCCTTGTGCCAGCAGCCATGCCAATGAAATTTGTGCTGGCGTTGCACCTTTGGCCTTTCCCCAGCGATCGAGCAGCTCGATCAGCAGCAGGTTGCGTTTCATTGCCTCCGGGAACATGCGGGGCAAGCCGCCGCGATAGTCTCCCGCCAGGAATGCTGTGCCTTCGCCAAAGCGACCCGTAGTAAAGCCGCGTGCCAGCGGCGCCCATGGCACAAGGCCGATACCAAGCTCCCGGCAAACGTCCAGCGTACCCTGTTCAACGCTCCGCTCAATCACCGAATATTCATTCTGCAAGGCAGCGACCGGCTGCACGGCATGGGCACGGCGCAGAGTATCCAGTCCCGGTTCGGACATGCCGAAGTTCCGTACCTTTCCTTCGCTGATCAGATCTTTGACGGTGCCGGCAACATCTTCGATCGGCACTTTGGGATCGACGCGATGCTGGTAGAGAAGGTCAACGTACTCGGTTCGCAGTCGGCGCAGCGAGCCCTCAACCGCGCGCCTGATCGAGGCGGGACGGCTGTCAGGGCCTATGCTGTTTCCGCCCTCGTAGTTGAAACCGAACTTGGTGGCGAGCACGATGTTCCTCCGGAACGGCGCGATGGCCTCGCCGACGAGTTCCTCGTTGGTGAATGGACCATAGAGTTCTGCGGTATCGAACAAGGTGACACCGCGATCATAGGCCTCGCGGATCACCGAGATCATCCGTGCCTTGCCCGGCAGCGGATAAAAGAACGCGCTTCCGCTCATACACCCCAAGCCGATCGATGAAACTTCCAAAGAACCGAGTTTGCGGAGATTTTTATTCGCCGCATTTGTTGATTTTGAATCTTTTGTCTGAGCGTCCGCCTGATTGTTTGCCGTCCCCAAGATCATCGAACTTGCCGTAATGCCCGCTCCCGCAAGCATCGTCTTGCCGATAAAATCACGACGGCTTACGCCACCCAATTTTGATTCAGCTTCGTATATTCCGTGCTTGTTCATTTCCCGAACTCCTCGTCTCTCTAAATTGTCCCAAGCTAGCCTACAACCTAACTTAAGACCAGGTCGGTGTTTGATCTTGATTCTATTGGCGCTCGCCTGACAGGCGGTATGACAATGCTGGCGAATCATTGAACTATTCTGCAAAAGCACAATCTAACCATCATTGATTCTGTCCAGAAAACTGGCTAGAATAGACGAAAAGTGGCAGAACAGGGATCAGAGATCGAGCGACTGAGAATTCAGTCTCTTAATGCAGAACTGCTTACGCGGATGGAGCGCGCTCTGCCTCGTGATGGTATCGCCGAAACCACGCCAGGTTTCTTTCTTTCCCGACTGACGAAACCAACGGAGTCAACACAGCCCATATATAAACCCTGCCTATGCTTTGTTGTTCAGGGAAGCAAACGCGCTCTTTTGGGTAATGAGGTCTACAACTACGATCCGGGCCATTACCTGGTTTTCTCGGTCGATCTGCCGGTCGTATTCCACGTAGATAAAGCCTCTGAGTCTGAGCCCTATTTCGGGCTGCGGTTGAATCTTGATCCGGCGATCGTTGCGGCAGTTTTGATAGAGTTGGGCCTTGAGGCTTCAAAGGGTGAGGCGGATGTGAAGGCAATCGATGTCAGGGCGATCGACGTCGATTTGCTTGACGCCGTTGTGAGATTGGTCAGGCTGGTCGAGTCACCCGACGAGCAGAGACTTCTTGCACCTATCGTGAACCGCGAGATCGTGTATCGACTTCTTGCAAACGGGCAGGCATCGCGTCTGGGCCATATGATCACTTCTGCCGCCGAGACCCACCGCATCTCAAAGGCCATAGGGTATCTGAGAGCGCGCTTCCGGGAACCGTTGAAGATCGAGACTATCGCACGAGAGGTCGGAATGAGCGTTTCCGGATTCCACCATCACTTCAAATCGATCACCTCATTGAGTCCTTTGCAATTTCAAAAACAGATGCGGCTTCAGGAAGCTCGGCGTGTAATGCTTGTCGAAGATATGGATGCAGCTACAGCCGGATTCAGTGTAGGATATGAAGACCCGTCGTATTTCAGTCGCGATTATAAGAAGCTTTTTGGGGCTTCGCCGCAACACGATATCGCGAGACTTCGAACGAAGCTCCCGCCACAGTACAGCACGACCTCATCCGGAGCAGTTTAGTCTGAGTTTTCGATCCCGTTGCTGGCCTGTATAGTATGATTCTCGCAAAGCATTGAACTATCCTGCAAAATCCTGATAAAGGTCTTGCTTGTCTCACCGCCACGGGGTAAGTTGGGTTCATGGCAAGTCAAGCACCGACATTTGAGGGACAAGGAGCCCTGCTTAATCGGCAGGAGCTAGTAGAACGGATATCTCGATCACTGCCACAGGACGGCCATGTCGAAGCCTTTCCCGGACTCGTTCTCTTCCGTTCGTCGGCTGTCGACAAGACCGCCTTCTCTGTGATGGAGCCTGCCTTTTGCGTGATCGCTCAAGGAAGTAAGGAAATCCGGGTTGGTGACGAAGTGCTTCGGTATGATCCCGGCCATTATCTGATCACGACTGTTGGTCTGCCCACGGTCGGACGAATAGTTGAGGCATCGACGGATCGACCGTACCTAGGCCTCCGGCTTAACCTCGACCCCGCACTCGTCGCCTCCTACACACTGGAATCCGGCATCGAGACACGGAAAAGTGATTCGGCCGTGAGGGCGGTAGATGTCAAACCGATCGAGAACAACCTTTTGGACGCCGTCGTCCGAATGATCCGCCTGCTGGATCGGCCACAGGACGTTAAAGCGCTCACCCCTTTGATCTTCAAAGAGATCATCTTTCGCTTGCTGCTTGAAGGCCAAGGTTCCCGATTGCGCCATCTGACCGCAGAACAAGATCCTTCGCGACGGATCTCAAGAGCGATCAAAGAAGTCCGTGAAAACATCAGTGAGCCGCTGAAGATCGAAGACATGGCTCGCCGGCTCGGAATGAGTGTTTCCGGCTTTCACCATCAGTTCAAGAGCGTCACCTCCATGAGCCCAGTACAATTTCAAAGACAATTGCGGCTACAGGAAGCTCGCCGACTCATGCTCGGCGAAGACCTTGATGCCGCTAGCGCCGGTGTCCGCGTCGGATACGGCGATCCGTCCTATTTCAACCGCGAGTACAAGAAGCACTTCGGAGCTCCACCTCAGCGAGATATCGCCAAATTGCGAAGCAATCTTTGATACTTTTTTGCCGGCTAGAACATTCCGTTACCGTTCTCGACCGATTCAGGAACAGTCTGAAGCACGTCCCAGTGTTCGATCACCTTGCCGTTCTCATCCAATTTGAATATGTCGATTCCCGCATAATCGGGCAGGCCGGGCCATGTCTGATGACAATGGAGAACCACGTACTCGTTTTCGGCGATCACGCGTTTGAACTCGACATGCTTGCCGGGGAATTCGCGGGCCATCCGCTCGAAATACTCGATAAAGGCTTCCTTGCCATCGCCTACGCCCGGGTTATGCTGAATGTAAACATCGCCGACATATTTCTCGATCGCTTCGCGCGGCTTAGATCTATTGAACATCAGGTCGTAAAACGCCACGACAGTTTCTTTGTTTCGTTCGATCTGGTTTGTCATGGGCTGTAAACCCCCGTAAAAAACATTAACTGGCAGATGCCCCGTCCGAGCCTGAACTCGCTTCGCGCCAATGAAACTTCGCCGTTGCCGGAATCGGCACGATCCTAAGGGTGATCGCCTGGCTGCTATTTTTCGTTCGTTTGTAAATCTTTGAACATAATATAGGTGTCCACCAATCCTAAGTCCTTATGTCGAAAACCTTTTGGCGTCGTGCCGATGATGTCAAACCCGAATTTCTGCCACAATTTTACTGCTGCTTCGTTCGTGCTTACAACTATGTTGAATTGAATGCCGAGATATCCCTTGTCTTTTGCGAAGTTTATCGAGTGTTCACAAAGCAGTTTGCCCGTGCCTCGTCCGTGGAATTCTGGATTCACCATATAACTGCAATTTGCAATATGGTCGCCCAAGTCAATTTGGTTGGGTTTGATTATGTAGGTTCCTAAAATTTCGTCATTGTCCACCGCAACAAAGGTGTCCATATAGTCAGCAAACCAATGTTTATGCAGATTGTCTTTTGGTGTGCTTGGGTCAAAAACATAAGTGTCGCCTGTTGCGATAACGTTCTCGAAAATCTCCCAAACCTTATCAAAGTCAGTCTGAATGTTTGCTCGTCTTATGTTCATTGAGTTTGTCAAAGTTTTTAATGTTTGTGCCTAGCTGCTGCTTTTTTTCAACTCAATACGAAAATCTTATTTGATTAAAAGCATTAATCTACTGCTTGATTTATTGCATAGATATTTCCAATCCCAATTTCACCGTTGTCCAATTCATATTTTGCTAATAATCTTCGATATCCCTCACCTTCAAACTCGTCCAAATAAGCCCAATTGTCGATTAAATCGTTTGAAAAAAGAACGAACGCTTCTATATTTTCTTGCTCGTCTGTTTTTGTGTGCCTAAATCCGAAATAGCCTAAGTCTGATCCCCAACCTTCATTTACTAACTTTCCTTTTAGAACACCCGTTTTCCACACCCCTTTAATATGCTCTATTTTGAAATGGTTTGGTCTACCTGGGGCCAACGTCCCATAGATAATAAGGGTGTTGTTCGGGTTGTATTTTTCTATAAAAGATTGTTCGGTCTCACTAAGCTTCTCAATGTCTATTTTTTCAAAGCCATCTCGTGAGGATATTTTTTCGTTTAGCTTTTCAATTATTATGTCGAAATCCATTATCTTCGAATATGTGTTCGGTTAAATTTTAGACCGTTCTACTATAGTTGCAACTAACGGTCGGCAGCTTTTAAAGCCTGTGCGTGGTTTGCGGCGTTACTCTAAAATTGCCACTAACGATCCGGGCCGTTTGCGATCGGGTCAAGGTTTCACAATGATCGCTTTTGTCAGCACAAAGCCGTCGGTAAGACTTCCCGTTACTGTTCCCATATTTCTTTCCAGTGTGTCGCGGAAAATATCGTCTTTTTGGTTGGAGGTGTCGGGCTGACCGTGCTTTTCGTAGTGCGTTGATCTATAAACTTCGCTCGTCGTATTTTCCGGCAAAGCGATTTGCGTGATGACCAACGATTTGGCGTTTGCGTCCAAAACTTCGACGTGAACGTGCGGAGCCCTGCCTTGATACCAGCCCGGATAGATCGAAATAAACGACACATTTCCTTTGGCATCCGTCGTTTGTCTGCCGCGTAAAAAATGGACGTTTTGGTAATCGGTCGGCTGCATCCCGCCGCCGCCGTATTCCGAATAGTTGCCTTCGCTGTCGCAATGCCAAACATCAACCAAGACATCTGCCAACGGCTTGCAATTATCGCTGTCATTCTGCACCGTCAGATTTATCAACAACGGAACGCCAACGCGGTCGGAAGTGATATTCGCCTTGACTACTTCGCCGGGTGATTTGATCGGAAAAGGCCCCTTGGTCTCCTGCGGCGAAAGCGGACAACCATCATTATCGGTCGGGACGTTTCCTTCGCCCCGACAAGACGAAAGAAACACAGGACTCGCCAAAATCGCTCCGCCGAATAGTTTTAAGAACTCTTTTCGTTTCATATATCTAGTTTTCTATTTCTGAATTTCGTATCCAGAGCCAAGCATCGCCGATCTCTGTGACATTGACAGTGAGTTCACGGAACGTATCACAATCAGCCCAGAATTCTAACCAGAAATGGTCCGGGCCGTTTTTGCTACAAGCTTTCATGGGAGGTCAAGGCTCGGGCGAGAATGCAGTATCATTATAAACATACCTACCCGCATATGAGAGAAAAGTACCCAACCTTGCTGGAACTTATAACGACCGATGACCAGGGAGCGGTTTACCTTGGAGAAAGACGGGCTCTAATTCTTGACGCGACAATTGTGGGCAGAGCCTTTTCAAACTTTCTCAGCGTTAACGGGCCGTTCGAAAGCGTTCCGCACATCTGGAATCTTGGATACGCCTTCGGTTTTCAATTCGCGATGACTGTCAAGCCTCATAACAGCTCAGAGGACAAGCTGTCATGGTTTTCCGAAACGCTCGCTCGCGTATCCACTCACGGCTTTGCGATGTTCAATGTCGTGGAAGCAAACTTCGATCATGACGGAGAGATCGCAGTTAATCTGTCAAACCCATGGAACTCCGACACGGACATAGCCGGTCTCGAGAACGCCGAGTTCCTTTCATCATTTGTCGGCGGCATCTTGAGCGGTGCCGCTTCGGCGGTAAAAGGCGAGACCGTCCATTTCATAGGCCACCTTGAAAGCCCTGCGAGCCTGGAGGCAACCAGTATTGGGCGAACTACCTGGAATGACGACGATGAGGTCGTCAAAAAGCTTAAGGAGTTTGCGGAGGAAATCACAAGCGAACCTTTTTCATTTTCCGATCTAATAGAAAAACACGCTCCGACGGTCGAGCGGATAACCAAACTGATCACCGACCTGGAAAGTAAGAACGATGAGATAGAAAGCCTGCGAGTGAAACTATCTCAACTGCAGGAAGTTGTTTCGGAAGCCGAAACCGAAATGGTCGGGATGAGTTCCCTGTATAAGCTTGCGGTCCAGACAGCAAAGAAGGTGGCTCAAAGCACGACGACGGTTTTGATAACCGGTGAAACAGGAACCGGGAAGGAGCTTTTTGCGAGATTGATACACAAGAATAGTAGTGTCAGAAATCAGCCGCTAATTACCGTCAACTGTGCCGCTCTTCCGGAATCACTTGTCGAAAGCGAACTGTTCGGGCACGAAAGAGGGGCGTTTACCGGAGCGGCAAACCGGCGGCCGGGGCGCTTTGAGATCGCAAACGGCTCGACGATCTTTCTCGACGAGATCGGCGAACTTCCTCTAGACACTCAGGCGAAATTTCTGCGGGTTCTGCAGGAAGGTGAATTTGAACGATTGGGCGGCAGCCAAACGATCAAGACAAATGCTAGGGTGATCGCTGCCACAAATCGCGATCTCGGAAAAATGGTTGAAGAAGGAACGTTTCGCGCCGACCTCTATTACAGATTGAATGTGTTTCCGGTCAATATACCGCCGCTGAGGGAGAGGAGAGGTGACATTACATTGTTGATCCACTTTTTCGCACAGTTCTTTAGACGCCAGTTCAAAAAAACGATCACGTCGATCGAGAATCGGTCCATCGAAGCTCTTAGTGAATACAATTTCCCGGGAAATGTTAGAGAACTGAAACACATTGTCGAGCGGGCAGTACTTCTCTCTGAAGGCGAGGTCCTTTACATAGAAACACCGCGAACAAAGTTCGATACGAAAAATTCTGCTATCGGCCCAAAGAGCGACCTTGGCTCTTCGCTGACCCTAGAGGAAATGGAGCGGCGATACATCACACAGGTGATCTCCGATTGCAATGGAATGATCGCGGGAAAGGGCGGCGCCGCGGAGATACTTGATCTACCTCCTTCAACACTTAGAAGCAAAATGAAAAAACTCGGGATCCGCTAACGTGGCACCCTATATGCAGGTAGTTCGGGGTGGAGGTCTCCCCGAATACGTTTTTGAAAAACGACTACAGGATCACAATTCCGGCGGGCCGGGCAGACGGCTCGCTTTGCCTTGCGATATCAGGCTTTATCAATGCAGGCAATCTTGATCTGTTTCTAACGGACCTCTTGGGCTATAGTCGCGAACATAGGCCTCTATCGCTTGACCTAATCGATGTGGTCGCGGTTGATGAAAATGCTGCCGCGGCCCTCCTAACTTTTGCGGCGTCGACAAGCTCCGAACTGGTAAACGTGCCACTCTATCTTCAGCAGCTTTTCCGCTACCTGTCCGAAACGAAATAACGCTTCCGACGCGACATATCGCGTCGACATTCCGCCGCCATAGCTATCCCGCCAAATACAAAAGTTTTTAATAGGTAAGTAATTACTTACTCTTTCCATTTTCTGAGTTGTGGCAAGCCAGTTGCACTAGCCACTGTAAGAGGCGTCAATGCCAATGAGTGGTAACAAAGAAAAATCTACTCGAATGAGCGGCGCAAAAAGGCGCCGCCATTTGCTCGATGCAGCCGCGACAATTTTCGGATCAAAGGGCTTTTCGGGCACAACGACAAAGGAGATCGCGAACTCCGCACACGTAAATGAGTCCCTTATCTTTAAACACTTTGACAACAAGGACCACCTCTATGAATGTGTGCTTCGCGAAAGAGAGCTTGACGCGGTCTATTTGCGCTTTATTGAAACCATCAGGGATGCAATTCGGGCCAGGAATGACAGAAAGGTCTTTGATGCGATCGCTCGGCTCATCCTTCACAAGCACCGTAGCAATAGCGACGTTTACCGAATGGTTCTCTTTAGCGTTCTCGAAAAAAGGCCGTCGGTATTTGAACTGCTCAAGAAACAAATGCAGCCGATGATCGACGAAGTGGCTGAATACATACGATCGAGAACGAAAGACGGCGATCTCAACTGCCCCGATCCCGAGCTATATGTAATTGCGCTGATCGGCATGGTAAGCCATCAGGCGATGATCGGGGAAATATTCACGGAAATGGACACGATCCCTGACGACGAACGAGCCTTGAGATCATACACACAAATAATTCTTGACAGTATGAGGCGTTCTGAGACAAGGTGTTAAACCTCAATATATTTCAATTCGGGAAGAAAACGATGATTCGAAACAATCACCAGAAGTTCACAATGGCCGTGGCTTTGATCACGAGCGCGGCATTTCTATCTGCTTGCGGAAAAACGGAAGTCGCTTCGAACGCCAACCAAACTGTGGCAAAAACTGTCTCGGTTACAACCGCAAAAGCGGAAACGAGGCCGATTGCCGGATACCTTGAGGCGACTGGAAGTATTTCGGCGGATGACAGTTCGGCCGTCGCTCCGCAGGTTTCCGGTCAGGTCCTAACAACACCCGTCGATGTCGGAGCGTTTGTAAGGCAGGGCGACGTCCTTGTCCAGCTAAATCCGCGTGACGCGCAATTGCGTTTGGATCAGGCACGATCGGGAGAGATGCAGGCCCTTGCCGGGTTGAAGCAGGCACAGGCACGTGTCGGCCTGAGCGAAGGCGGTACGTTTGATCCGAACAATGTCCCAGAGGTACTAGCTGCTTTTCAGGCTTACGAAGCGGCCCAGTCTCAAGTGCAAAACGCGTTAGCAAATGTCGAGAATCTTGAAGCTCAGGCGCGGCTTGCCGAAGACACGGCGCGTCGTTATGGAAATCTGCTGAAGACAGGTGACGCCTCACAGCTTCTATACAATCAACACCGAACGCAGGCAGCGGCAGCCCGAAAACAGGTAGATGCCGCCAAAGCCAGCGTAAACTCACTCCGCTCTCAGGCAAATGCAAGCAAGCGTCAGTATGAGGCTGCGATCAATACCGCGAAGCAAAGCAATCAGGGTGTATATTCGGCCCAGGCCAGCTATGACAATGCGAAAACGCAGGTGGCCATCGCCGAAAAAGCACTGGCGGATACGGCCATACGGGCTCCATTCTCAGGGTTTATCAGCGAACGTCTTGTCGCCGCCGGTGAATACGTAACGACCTCATCAAAATTGGTAACTCTCGTCAAAACCAACCCGATTCGAATGATCCTTCAGATTCCTGAAACAGATACCGCAAAGGTGTCGGTCGGCGTAGGTGTGTCTATATCGACCGCTGCGTATCCAGGAAGACAATTTGCGGGGCGCATCACGGCGATCAATCCGAGCTTAGATCAGCAATCGAGGGCCGTAAGTATCGAGGCCTCGATCGATAACGATGAGAATCTGCTTAAGCCGAATATGTTCGCGACCGGCCGCATTCTTCAGTCGGGCACCGTTTCTGGCGTGTTCATTCCAAAGGTCGCAGTTCAAAGCAACACCAGCACCGATTCAAAACGCGTATTTGTAATCGTCGATGGCAAAGCTCGGATAGTTGTAGTTCAGACCGGCATTGAGGAAGCCGATCATATTCAGATCACGTCGGGTCTTGACGGAACCGAGACTGTCGCCGTCAGCGGATTTAACGAGTTGTTTGATGGCGTTCCCGTCGCAGTGACAGCGCAATAGAGGGCAAACAGTGACCTCATCGGTTAATGAGGGGAGATCAATATGCAGTGGTTAGCAGAAATATGCGTTAAACGGCCCGTCTTTGCGACGATGATCGTGCTGGCGATGGTTGTTATCGGCGGCTTCTCTTACTTTTCTTTGGGCGTCGATAGATTTCCAAAAATCGATCTGCCGATAGTATCCGTCGTAACGACAAATATCGGGGCATCGCCTGAAGAGATCGAGTCGGAAATATCAAATCGTATCGAGGGCGCCGTCAACTCTGTTTCGGGCATCGACACTCTATCATCAACTTCAGTAGAGGGCATTTCGACGGTTATCGTGCAGTTCGATCTTTCGAAGGACGTGGACGTTGGTGCTCAAGAGGTCAGGGACAAGGTCGAAACGGTCATTCGCGATCTGCCCGAGTCGGCCGATAAGCCGGTAGTGCAGAAAATGGACCCCGACGCATCACCGGTCTTGTTCTATGCGGTAACGTCGAGCATGGACACGCGTGACCTGACCGAGCTTGTACGAAAACAGATCAAAGAACGGCTTGAATCGATCAACGGCGTCGGTGCGGTCAGTATCTATGGAGGACGCCAGCGTGAGATCCGGATTCTAATAAGCCCCGAACGGCTTAGAGCTTATAACCTTTCAGTCGCGTCGGTAGCTCAGGCAATTGCATCGCAGAACTCAGAACTTCCGGGCGGAAATATCGATCAGGGGCAGAATCAGGTAACTGTCAGGACCATGGGCAAGGTCACCGACCCCGAAAAGTTCAACGAGATCGCCATTACCAACATCAATGGATTCCCGATCAGGGTAAGGGACATCGGCTACGTGAGCGACACCGGTGAAGAACCGGCTTCCGCCGCGTCGGTCAACGGTCGGCCGTCGGTCGTCGTCGCCGTCACAAAACAGTCCGGCACAAATACTGTTGCGATCGTGGACGCAGTTAAGGAAAGGATGGCCGAGATCACACCGACCCTGCCGCAAGAACTGGAAGTTCGAATGGTTCGCGATCAGTCCGAATTTATCAACGCATCGCTTCATTCGATTCAGGAACACCTCATTCTTGGTTCGATCTTCGCGGCGATCATCGTTTTCCTTTTCCTTGGCAGTTTCAGATCGACGATCATCGCCGCCCTCGCGATTCCAACTTCGATCATTGCGGCGTTTGCCCTGATGGCGTTATTGGGATACACGCTCAATCAAATGACGATGCTCTCACTGACGCTAATGGTGGGCATCGTAATTGACGACGCCATTATCGTTTTGGAAAACATCTTCAGGTTTATCGAAGAGAAAGGGATGTCGCCTTTTCAAGCGGCGATCGAGGGAACAAAGGACGTTGGCCTAGCGGTTTTTGCCACAACGCTGTCTCTGCTCGCGGTGTTCGTTCCGGTTGGCTTCATGAGCGGTATTGTAGGGCGATTTATGTCGTCCTTCGGACTGACCTCTGCAGCCGCGATCGCAGTCTCGTTGATAGTTTCGTTTACGCTTACGCCGATGCTCGCCTCGCGATGGATAAGCAAGAAAGACATCAAACACGAAGAGAAAGAGAAGATCTATGACGAAGAAGGCAATGTTGTTGGTGAAGAGACGAAACATTCTGGCTGGTACAAGCCTGTCGATCTTGCCTATACCAAACTTTTAAAACTTTCGCTCGCACACCGTTGGGTTATCTTGACGATTTCGGCAGTGGCATTTTTGTCGATCGTTCCGCTGTTCATGGCAACTGGTATGGACTTTCTCGCAGATGATGATGAATCGCAATTCCAGATCCAGGTCCGCGCTCCCGAAGGCACGAGCCTTGCGGCAACGCAGTCCACATTAGATCGAATAGCCGCTGATATCCAGGTGATGCCCGGTGTCGAAACCGCCATGGTCATTGCTGGATTTGGATCTAAGCAAGTTGTCAACAACGGCTCGATCTTCGTTCGACTTGTTCCGGTTGACGATCGTGCGAAAAGTCAGACTGAGCTGATCGATGAAGCTCGTGAGAAGCTGAAAGCTTACCCGGATGAATTGACATTGTCCGTTGGTGCAGTCCCCGCGATAGGCGGTGGCGGGAACAACGCGACCCTGCAATATGTGATCGGCGGTCCCGATCTCGCGAAACTTCAGGAATATTCGAATCAGGTTCTGGAGAAGATGCGTCAGGATCCGAATATGACGGATGTTGACAGCAGTCTTATTCAGGGCAAACCGGAGGTGCGCGTCATTGTCGATCGTGAGAAGGCAGCTGACCTCGGCGTAAGCATTGCCGCCGTGACACAGACGCTGAACACGATGCTGGCCGGACAGGACGTCACCACCTTTAATTCGGGTATCGACCAGTTTGACGTTGTGCTTAGGGCTCAAGGCGATTTCCGAAAGGACGCCGCCACACTGCGTCAATTCACCGTTCCCACCGCTTCCGGCGGAACCGTGACTCTCGACAATGTTGTGAAGCTGGAAGAAGCAAGCGGCCTGGCCGCGATCGACCGCCTTAGCCGCCAGCGACAAGTAACATTCTATGCGAACGTACCGCCCGGCGGGTCGCAAAGTACAGCTATTGCATCGCTGGAAAGATATATCACTGAATTGAATATGGGGCCCGGATATACCATGCAGACAGCCGGCCAATCAAAGGAACTCAATAAGGCGGTCTCGTCGTTCGCGATCGCGATCGCACTCTCGATCATATTTATGTATATGATTCTGGCCGCTAACTTCGAATCGTTCATCCACCCGATCACGATCATGATCACGCTGCCGCTTTCGTTGCCGTTCGCGCTGTTCTCGACGTTGATCAGCGGGCAGTCGCTTAACATTTTTGCACTGCTCGGCGTGCTGCTGTTGTTCGGAATCGTCAAAAAGAACGCGATCCTCCAGGTCGATCACACTAATCACCTCCGAGAAACCGGAATGTCACGCTACGACGCAATAATACAGGCGAACCGCGACCGGCTTCGTCCGATCTTGATGACGACACTCGCTCTCGTGGCCGGCATGATTCCTCTGATCCTCGGTTCGGGTCCGGGATCGGGCACAAATCGTTCGATCGGCATCTTGGTTGTCGGCGGACAGACGCTTTGTCTGCTGCTGACGCTGCTGGCGGTGCCGGTCTTCTATACCGTATTTGACGACTTCGGCGAATCAACATTCTTCAAGAAGGTAGGCACATCAGTTTCCCGTATCACTACCCCGATCAAGGAATCTTTATCAAAACTTTGGGGCAGCATCACAGGCCGAAAACCACTGGCGGAGGGTCAAAGTGAATAATTTATCATCTATACATAACAGAAATTTTTTACAGGTAATTGCGCTGGCTATCATATTCTTGCTTACTTCGGCTCTTTTTGCCTCAGCCCAATCACCAACTCCAACTCCTACGCCGGAGGCAACTCCCGTCGGACTGCCGGCCGATCCGCCCGAAGTAGCACCTCAGTACACCGCGCCAACCAGGCCTTTGCCCGCGGCGGACCGTGTCGGAGTTGACGTGACCGCGCAAAAGTCGATGTCGCTTGATGAGGTCATCAAGCTGACGCTGCAGAACAGCAACGATATTACAGTCGCAGAAACAACGGTTAAGATAGCGGAATTCGGCCTGAAGGCTGCCAGAGGCGTCTATGACCCTGTTTTTGCGAACGAGACTTCGTATTTCAAAAGTAAAATGCCGTCCGCCAGCTCGCTGGGATCGGCTGATGGGTCGCTAACGACATCGTCGTTCGCGAATATTGCAACGTTGACCGGATTTACACCATTTGCGGGAGGCAACTATCAGTTCCAGTTTCAGTCCTCGCGTGATACAAGCAGCAACACATTCAATACATTGAATCCGCAATTCCCATCGGCTTTCAGCTTCACTTATGTTCAGCCGCTATTTCGGAACGCCGATATAGATAGCAACAGGAGGAACATAAAGATCGCCAAACGGAATCTCAGCCTGACCGACGCGCAGTTCAGACAAAACTCGATCGAGGTCATAAACAATGTAGTGCTGGCATACTGGGACTTGACCTATGCCTTGAGAAACCTGCAGGTGCAGATCGATGCCGTAAAACAGGCTCGCTTACAGGTCGAAAGCAATAAACGGCAAGTTTCTGAAGGTGTGCTGGCACCCGTCGAGATCCTAGAGGCCGAGACTCAGGTAACTATATTCGAGCAACAGGTCTATGCGGCTCAGCAAGCTGTTACCACCGCCGAGAACAACCTGAAGAGCCTTATGCTTCGGACCGAGTCAGATCCGATCTGGACGCAGGCCATTGTTCCCACGACGCCCGTCAATGTAACGCCGCCGGTCGTGACGGTCGAAGAGGCGGTAGCCCAAGCCAAAGCGAACAGACCCGAATTCGAACAGTTGCGGGCAACAAAGGACATAAATCAGATCAACAAAGCCTATTTCAAAAATCAGACGCGTCCGAGGATCGACCTGACCGCGGGATACACGTCCAACGGACTTGCAGGTTCACTTTTGAATAATTCAGGCGGCGGCTTTCTTGACGCCTTCTCACCTTTGATCACACGAGTCAACGAGCTATCGGTTCTGTCAAATCTTCCTCCGATCAACATCAATACAGGCGGATCGCAGGTTCCGGGAAGCCTGGTCGGCAATTACGGGACATCGCTGAAGAATATGTTCTCGATGAACAATCCGACCTATCAGATTGGCGTGCGAATCGAACTGCCTATCGGAAATCGTACCGCGAAGGCGAATTACGGCAGTGCACTCGTCGAGGAAACTCAGATCAAGGCCCGAATGGACCAGACCGATCAGATCATAAAGTCAGAGGTCCAAAATGCGCTTCAGGCCATCCGCACAGCTCAGGCTAGACTTAATGCCGCAGCCGCAACCCGCAGCTCGAGCGAACAACTCTATGAAAGTGAGCGCAGACGGTACGACAACGGAACATCGACGATCTTTCTAGTCCTCGAACGCCAGCAGCGTCTGGTAACCGCTCGCGGCCAGGAGCTTCAGTCACAGGTCGATCTGAACAAGGCGATCTCCAATTTCCAGAAAGCGATCGGGACGACCTTTGAGTCGCACAATGTTGAGCTGAAAAAATCATCATCGAATATAACCCAACGGCCTGAGTTGAACATACCGGCTAAATCGGACATGGACAATACCGGCTTTAGCCCGTCGTCGCCTAGAACATCGGCCCCGGTCGTAAGTAAAGCGACGACCTCGATCGACTGATCGTTGCCAAACGATGTCGTCGGAGTTCTTATCTACTCCGACGATGCGGTTTGATCCTGGCAGTAACTCAAAAAGCTGTCTGCGGTGCTCATTCGCCGTTCAGCAGACGCTTGATCCGCTCAACCTGCTCGGCATTTTGTCTGGATGCGTTCTGACATCAAGATCGTTCGGGGCGATCAGCATCGCGGTCAGCGACAAAAACTCGTCCCGAGAAAGCGTTTGTGTAGGGCTTGTTTTGATGCAAACCTAACGTGCACAACGGCTATGACTATTCCACTCAAGAAGTAATTGACGAGTGAGATCGGTTTGGAATAGTTAGATCAAACGAAAAGGCGTCCACTGTGGACGCCTTAACTTATTGATTATATTGGTGATCCGACCAGGACTCGAACCTGGGACCCAATGGTTAAAAGCCACTTATTAGCTAAAATCGTTTCGGGCTAGAATCGTCATTTAAGCCTATAATTCCTTTATTTTCAAACTATTCTCGGTTTATGCTATCTTTCTAAACTAACTCCAAATAGTTAGAAAACAGTTAGAAATAGTTAGAAAATAGTTAGATATGGGAAGGAGAAAAGCTGGATACGTTTGGATCGACAAGAAGACCGGGCATTTGTATGCTCGCGTACAACTTCGCGACTCAAACGGAAAAGCAAAACAGATCTATAAAAGAGCGCTCAATCCGACCCATGCCGAACAACTGGCAAGTGAAATCTTAGAAGAAAGCGATGCTCGCGGTCAAGGTTACATCGAAGGCCGTAGTATGACTTTCCGGAAACTCGCCGACTGGTATAAGAATGAATACGTAATACCCCCAGTTTATTCAGATGGGAAGAAAGTTGAAGGCATGAGGACCTGGGAATCTGAACGCCTAAAGATTGATCGTATCGCCGCGGAACTCGGCCGAGAATTGATCAACGATATGGATGAGACCATCTTCAGGAAATACAAACTGAAGCGGCTCAAGTCTGTTTCGATCACTACAGTCAATCGGGATTTTGAGTCCGTTCGCGCGATGTTCCGAAAGGCCAAGAAAAAGAAGTGGATCAAAGAAGTGCCAGACTTCGATGGGTTTATCGAGAAATCCCTGGAGAATCGTCGAACCGTGACGGTCACTAATATTGACGAAAAGAAGATCCTCAAGGAGGCTAGAAAACTGATCACCACCTCTGCTCCTCGTCTTTACGCACTTATTATTGCACTCCGAGACTCCGGAGCCAGACCTAACGAGCTTTATCCGGTGAATGATTACAGCGAAGATAAGTCTATGTACGAACCAGTTCGATGGAAGGACTTATTCGATGAGAAAGGACAATTTCGCAATATCACAAAGTTGGTTTCTTATAAGGGCAAGCTCCGCGAAGAGCGTTTGGCCGTGATTACCGAACGCATGAAGAAGGCGTTTCTCGAACTTTGGCGGTTCCTTGAGCATTCAAAGAATGTAACGCCGGCTAATGCTGCCCGTCTCGACAACATGGTTTTCCCACACACAACTTATAAGAAGTCGTGGGATATTGTGCGAACGGCAGCCGGCTACCCCGATCTTCGCCTTCGCGACCTTCGCCGTGACTGGGTAACTCGCTTAGGCCGCCTAGGCTATTCCGACAAACTCGCCCAACGCGGAGCCGGCCACAAGAAGATGCAGACCAGTTTCGAATACACCGAATTCGACGAAGCCGCTGCCTTGCAGGCAAAACTCCTCCTCGATAAAGACAACCGGTAAGATAACGGGCGCATTAAAGGTTGTGCGTGAATTCCTACATATAATATTTGTACTTAGGTTCGGCATCGTTTCCATCTTTCACCTCTCTCAAGATGTCTCCGACTAAGCGCGAGAAGCGAAGCGTAATAGGCATGAGTCCATTAAAATCTGCTGAGTTCCAATTCATTTTGGTGAGAACCATGCTTTCATGAAGAAGTTGCTTCAATGAAGAATCTCCTATGTGGTCCGTAATTTGTAAGGGTGACGGCACATGTCCATGCGGATAAGAAGCTAACTCAGAAATATAACCGTTTGTATAAAGGTAGGAGTCTTTACCGATAGTAATTGCAGTTCCTCGAAGGGGCGGGTATTTCCCAAGCCTTAATAATCGAACGTCACTTGCTGGTGAAAGAGCAAGCAGATCATATTGATCCACTTTTGTTAGTGCAGATTCGAACCCTGCTCGCTCCGCCTCTTCAAAACGTGAACTCTTGTGAAGTACGACCCTTCTGGGCGCCGAACCGCGTTCTTTCTGGTAACGACCCAGCACCATGTCAATGAGTCTGGCGGCAAGTTCTTCAGACAGATGAGGCGATCGACCTTCCTCTTCGTTCCAGTGAAAATCGTGTCCACGAAGTATTAGCCCTTCCCCATTTTCATCAAATGCTTGGACGACACTTGTGCGCAAGGTTGATTTCTTACCGAGAGGTCTAAAAAAGCTGACACCGATAAAACAACTATCTGGTGCGAGTCCAGTTGGCCCCCAAGGAAGCCCATCAACCTTGAAATAAAGGCCGGTTAGGAGATTCCAAGCGATCTTGGCCTTGTGGTCCAATTGTTTATCTCGATTAGATATACCAAGTATGGTGCTCTCCTGAAGAATCTGTGTCGGTTTAAGAAAACCCATCGCAATGGCTTTGAAAGCCCGGCGAAAATCCCGATGCACTTCGCCAACACCTTTCTCGAAATAATCTGCAACTCTACACGCTTTATAGAGCTCCTTGGTGAGTACAAGAAAAATGAAGTCCAGCGGGTGATCTTTCTGGGTCAATATTGTCAGTTTAGATTCCACCAGCTCGAGAAACTTTTCAAATCGAGCTTTCTCGTCTTTTATAGCCAATATTTCGCGACTTTCGCTTCTTGTGAGCGATTCGCATATTTTGTCGTCAAAAAGCAGTTCCGAATAAAATCCACGATCCGGCATAAAGCCTGGGAATGGTGCAACCGATTCGTCCCCGTCAATGCCTTCAGAGCATTCCAACAAGAATTCCTTCGCTTTCTCAATTAATTCGCCAGTTCCGATAAAGCCGACATGAATTTCACGTTTATGCCTAGTAGTTCCCAAAGAGCGAGGGCCATAAAGGGGTATGCCGACTTTTGGATCAGTGTTTGTCAGGCCGTCAGCAAACAGCAGTTCTGGTTCTTCTAGCCAAACAACAGAAGTTTTTGGGGATTGCAATTGAATGGGTGCTATTCTCGACGGCGAATTACGAGTCTTGTAGTGCTTCATCTTCCCATTCCTCCCATTCAAGTTCTTCACCACTTATGGAGTCGTTCCATTCCCCCAAAGTGAACAAATCCTCCTCGTATAGCTCATTTTTGAACGGTTTATCATCACCAGCAATACCGATCCATTCAACATCAAAAGGAATTAGTTCCACTCCAATTACGGCCTGCTGGCTGCCGAAATTCAATACAAATCTAGGTTCTCCCTGCGAGAGAAAATCTCTCCAAAAGACAATTTCGCCCATGTATTTATCGTTATACATTTTGGCTTTGAGTTTCGTCACTTTTCGTCCTATTTTGTCAGGAGCCAGGAGCAGGCTTCCATCTTTTGTTAAGTGACGCTCAGGTCTGATTGATAAACACCATTGACGATCATCGGTATGATGAAAGCGTAGGCCGGCAGCCAAATGGTACCAAAACCCCTTACCGGTTCCGTCGTGTCGAAACTTCGGCTCCCAAGCAACCTTTCTGGGTTGTTCCTTCTTGTTTAGTGGACGGTACGTAACGCTGCGTTCTTGGCCTTCTTCAAGGACTGGAAAGTAGAATCGCTTATGCTCAGGGTCATATCTTATCTGAAGAGAACCGGCGTATTTATACAACGATCGATTCAGAAGGTTCACATATAATCGTTTCCAATCGGGGTCATCCCACATTTCCCAAGATTTATGCTGAGTAACCTTTGTGGAGTCGATGACATCAGAAAAAGGATTTGTTTGTGACAAAGTTTGAAACGCGTAAAGCCGGCCATCTCTTAAAGCAAATGGCGCAAGGATATACGGGTCGGTTTCTTTCTCTCTCGCTGGAACATGTACCCTGCTCTTCACTTCGTAGTATTCGCTTTCCCCAAAACTGCAAGGAGCCGAAAAGACCGCTTGAGGCAGAGCCAAAACCGGAAGAACAGTGCTTTGGATTCGCTCCGAAATCAAGGCTGGTTGTGCTTCCTGTGATTTTTTCGAAAGGGATTCTTCGACCCAGGATTCGTGGTCTTCCTTCATTTGCCGCAATACGGCGACACTGTAGGTTCGCACTTGTGAATCAATAATTTTGTGGTGGTCTCTGCACAGTAGAATGAGATTCAAATGCGTTGCTCGGTCAGTTTTGTTCAGCTTTTCACCACCCCTTGGCCCTTGGCGGCTGTCCGCAACAATGTGGGCAATCTCACCGATGACAGCCGCATCATCTTCGGTTGGTGCCTCTTCGACAAGTTTCTTGCGACAATCTCTGAACGCACAACATCCTCCAGACTTCATAAACACGATGTGTTTTTCTTTGTCGGAAATGTTTTTTCGTTTTGTGGTTAGCTTACGACCCGTATCACGCCCTCCCATGTCATATTTGAATGAAGGACTGTATGCGGGAACACGTAATAGGACCATTTCTTACCGCCGACGGCGGCCTCATGAAGTGAAGCGTGTTCACACCATTGGCGAGCAGCTTTGGCTTTGTCCTGGACGGTCGCATCCTCGATATCATCTTCTCGCTTCACTTCGCAGACAAACTTTCCGTTTGTGGTTTCGACAATAAAGTCAGGCTCGTACTGGTGATCTTGATGATAGAAGATCTGCAAGGTATTTCTTGACGGCTTGAACCATTTGACTACTTCGGGATCGTCTTCGAGAATCACCGCTAGACGACGTTCGGAATCCGAATCGAATTTTTGCATTGAATAGAGACATTTCTGGAAGCCTCCGAAATGCATCGACCTAATCTGTTGCGGATTATCGACCGGAGCACGGAAATTGCGTGCCAACTCCGAGGCATCGATCGAATATGCAGCAGTCCGCAAAGTAACGAATCCTTTTGTTGTCCTTACCTCATATTCAGTCTTATTCTGCTTTTGATGAGCGGCCATTTGAGCGTGAATGAGCTCAGCGATCCGTTTCGCATGATACTGCAACACATTCGACACATCTCTTTCGTCAGCAAGATAAGATCGAAGATGTTTGATCACATTGCCGCTTAGCTCGTAAAGCAGTTCCGAGTGGTCGTCGTACGAGATATCGTCGTAGTCGATCAACGACCTAACGATGTAATTCTCCAAAACTATCTCGGTCTGCATTCCGTCCAGATCCAACAATCTTTCTCGTCGATTATTCTGAAGACTTTGAAGCAGGATGTCCTGCGAGACCGGCTGCAGATTCAGATTTACCGGATCGAGTTCAAAATCTTCGTATGACCATTCAGCATTACCCTTTGGAAGCACAATGATTCGTGGAATGTCGATCGTCATCTCGACAAACTTCTCAGTTACCTTCTCGACGATCCGTTCAAAATCAGGCTCCTCATTCATTTCGGCAAAGGACGCCTGGGCCGGAAGCGGAAGGGCTTCCCTCACTTCGCGAATAATCTCCGCTTGTATTTCGGGGGTTTTTAGCTCAGCCGAACTACCTAATCGCTCGAACTTCTTGATCACCTCATATGTCGTTCGTGCAACTTCACGATCCAGTGGATTTTCAAAAACAAAAGTTGGCTGATTAACCGTTGGAACTGGAGCCGGTTCCTCCGTAGAGGTTGTATCAGGCCCAAAAAGAGCAGTTTCAATCGCGGGCGCGACTGAAACAGATTTTCTTTCTTCCGTGGCAATATCGCGACCGATGTAAACCGGCACGATCTTCAAAGCCGAATCCGGGCGATTTGCCTCATCAACGATCTCCTGGAATTTGTCATGAGCGACGATGGTCAGCCTATCAACCGCGCTTACGCCGACGCGTTTGCCGTACGGAAGACGCAAACCACGTCCGATGGACTGCTCGACCAGAGTTTTCGAATTTGCCGCACGCAAAGGGACGATCGTATAGAGATTGGTCACATCCCAACCTTCTTTGAGCATATTGACGTGAATTACGATCTCGGTGGGCTCATCTGGATCTTCTACCGCAAGTAGACTCTTAACCGTTTCCTCAGCTTCTTCGCCACGTTGGTTGGAATGAACGGTGATAACCTTGTCACGATATCTGCCCTCGAAGAAATCATCTGATTTTATTTTTGTGATCAATTCGCCGGCGTGGTCTGTATCACGAGCAACGACCAGCATAAAAGGTTTTACTACTTTCTGATCATTCTGCTTGGCAAAGGTTTCCAGATCGACTTTCGTGCTTTCGTGGATGCGAACACCGTCTTCCAGCTTGATGGTTTCGAGTTGCTCGGCGGTGTAATTTGCCGGAGTGAAATTCTCGCGAGTCGCGACGGTCGGTTCCTTCACAAAGCCGTCATCGAGAGCTTTCGACAGCGGGTAGCTGTATATGACGTTCTTGAACGGAACCGATCGTGTTCCAGCTTCGATCTGCGGAGTCGCGGTCAGTTCAAGCCCGAGAATCGGTTTCAATTCGTTAATGGCATTGATACCTGCTGAGCCGCGATAGCGGTGGGATTCGTCCATCAACAGAACAAGGTCGTTGAGTCCAGCCAAGTAGTTGAAGTAACTTTCGCCAATATATTCCGATAGCCGTTTAATACGTGGAGCTTTTCCGCCGCGTACCTCTGAGTTGATCTTCGATATGTTGAAGATGTTTATGTGAACCGCTGTTTCACCGAAAAGGTCGGCGGCACGTACTCCACGGCCCGATTCATAGTTATCACCGGTGATTATTTCGGGTGGCTCTATCGCGAAAGCTTCGAGTCCGGTGAACACATACTTCGGCGTGTTCGGGGTAAAGTCAGCTATGAGCTTGTTATAGATCGTCAAATTCGGGGCCAGCACAAAAAAATGTCTTATCGACTTCGCTTGATTAAGATAAGCGATGAACGCCCCCATCAGCCTTGTTTTACCGACACCGGTTGCAAGAGCAAAGCAGAGTGACGGAAAATCACGCTCAAAATCGTCTACATTAGGATATTCCGACTTAATAACTTCCAATGCCGCCGCAGCATCGGTCTCTTTTGAAAACTCGACGATCTCATTTAGCCGCGCGAGTATTTGCAGCGATTCGCGCTGAGGAGGGCGTAACGAAAGTCGGGCAGAAATTGTATTGACTATACGATCTGTCATTTAAGGTATCGCACCGCTTGGGCCGGGGGCGAATTTGCTTACTCCTCATCAAAGACCAAGCCTTGTTGGGTTCCCGGTTCGGGTTCTTTGGCCTTCAAGCTTTCGACTTGCAATGAATAATCATCTTTATCCCATTCACATCGTTTGAGAATAGCGTTCGGTATCTTTTCAAGCGTCAGGTTTGGGAACTCAGTCTTCCCTGCTCTGAAGGCTTTACAGCAGATCAGCAAGGTTCTTTCGTCGCCAACTTCATCCGATATCGCCTGCAGCATTTCGCGGGTCAGGTTCTGCGTAGTTATATAGATAAAATCCGATTCGGTCGAATGCCCGTGCATCCAATAGATGCTGTCCGAAGGCTCGTACATAAACCCAAGATGCTTGCACATTGCCTCGGCCAGCATTTCGGCGTTGTACTCGGGGTTGATAATGTAATTGTCCCACTTGTCTTTTTTCAAAAGGCTCGGGGCAAGTTCATAAAAACGGAAACCCCCGCCGCCTTTCCAATCGACCGCTTTTGTAATACCGCCCTGATCTTCTGCGTCGATCACCTTTTTCAAGCGCGGAATAATGTGTGTGTAGCAATGATTGCCCAACTCGACCATTATCCATCGGCGTTTCATCTTGTGGGCTACGGCTCCGGTTGTTCCTGATCCGCCGAATGAATCCAGGACGAGATCACCCTCACTGGTGGCAAGCTCTAAGATTCTGTGGATTAGTCGCTCCGGTTTTGGATTGTCGAAAGGATCGTCGGGAGCGAACTGCTTAGCTTCGGTTCGTGCCTCGTGGTTATGCCCTACTTCGTCATAGAGCCAAATGCTTTTGGGCACAACCCCTTGCTTGACGTCACTTAAATAGGTTTTTCGTGAAGGTATTGCAGTTCCATCTCGGCCGAACCAGATTTCACCTGTCTGATCCATTCTCCTTAGAGTTTCGACACTAAATCGAGGAAACGTACCAGGAGGAGGGCTCCACACAACTCCGTTACTAAATTCGAAGCTGAAGTTACGATCTGTACCGCTCTTCGCATGTAACGGCGTAGCCTTCCATGGCCCACGTTCATCGTTGTCGGGATTCTTGTAGGCCCGATTCTGCTTTTCATCCCTCGGCAAACTTCCCAAACTGAATCGTTCTCGGTTCTTGGCAAAAACCAAAATAAAATCGTGATTATCACTAAAAAATACCGCGTCGTTTGCTTGGGTATATTTTTTTTGCCATACAATTGTCGAGATAAAATTAGACCTGCCAAAAACCTCGTCGCAAAGAACTTTTAGATAATGTCCTTCCCTATCATCTATCGATATCCATATGCTGCCATCTTCTCGGAGAAGGCGCCTAAGTGGCTCTAGGCGGTCACGCAAAAGAGTTAACCATAGGGAATGCTCAATTCCATCCTCAAAGTGCGTGAAAGCACTTCCAGTGTTGTATGGAGGATCGATATAAATACACTTAATTTGCCCCGTGTAATTTTGTTCCAGTGATTTTAATGCAAGGAGGTTATCACCGTGAATTAAGACATTCTCAAAAGAGTCGTCATCGCTCGACTTATGAACCGCGTGATATGAATATGTTTGATCTTCTAATAGAATGCGGGGTTCTGGACGAGAAGTGCCCTCCTTTCCTACCCATCTTAGTTCTAATTTTGCCTTATTCATTTCTATCTAATACCAACCGTATTGACGCGCCGTGGTACGTCCCAGAGCTCCGACGCGACGGGATCGGTTCTTTATTTCATTAAATTCGGCGCTAGTTTCCCGAATAAATCTTAAACTTATAAGATTGCGTTGCAATCGTCGGAACACAGCAACAAAGGGCGATCGTCCTTGACGACCGTTTTCATCAGGTCGTAAACCAACAGCAACTTCTGGAACTTCGTTATTCATCTGCAACCTCCACATCGCATTCTCCTGATATTTCAATCGAAGGTCAGCATTGAGATTGTTGGAAAGTTGGAACGTTCGATACTCGGCGTTTCCACCAGTGGGGGGTAATCCAAAAAATCGAGCCTGCTCTGCCTTGAACTCTAGCTCACGCCCCATTGCGGTATTCCTTCCAACCTCGATCCAGCAGACCGTCGCATCTTCGGGCATAATTTCAGTTGCATCATTACCCAAGATTTCACCATGAGGTTGTTGAGTGGCGGCCTGCTCGTCAACTCCCGTATCATCATCCATGCCAAGCCCCGCACGGCGGCGCTTTTCTTTTTGAATTTCATAGATGTTTTTATAGCTTCCAAGATATGCTGTCGTTAACGGTTCACCGATTGACCAATACTGTCCCCAAAAATTCGCCAGAACTAATGAGTCATCCTGTGACTCGCTGTACAAGATGCTGGATGCTTCAATATTCTGCTTCAGTCCTCGAAGTGTAAGGTTTGACGACCCGACAATTAGCGAACAATTTGTTGGGTCTTCGGAATCTCCCATAAACAAGATTTTGGGGTGAAATATTCGCTTGCGCGACTTAGAAGGCTTCGAAACTCTAAGGGTTGAATTGGGGGTAGTGGAAAGTCGTTCCAAGGCACCAGGTTGTGTAAAGTAGTCGTCAAGGCCGATCAGCCATGCGCAGTTATTTAGAGAATTTTCACTAAACAATGATAAAAACGTTGTTGCGCCTTCAATTGTTGCGTAAGCACTCGCAAACGCAACGATGTCGTAGTTATTTTCTTCACAGGCACTTCTCACAAAATCCAAAAAGGTTGAATCGTCAGTTTCAGATGGCACTTGGTGGATAAGTTCGTATTTCATATTCCGAGATCGTTTTCTTCCTTTAGCCACGCCGCAATGGTTTTAGGAAGATCATTGCGAACGCAATGGTTGGCATCAATGAGATTTTTCGTGTCCTTATCCTACAAAATATGCGCGGCTTCAGCCTCGGCCGCTCATCCTTCACGATCAAAGCCAATTCCAATATTGTCTTTTTACACGCCATTACTTACATTTCATACGGCAACATTTTCGTAGTTCCGCAGTCGCATTGCCATACACCATCATTTCTGTTTTTCCTATTAGCAAGACCTTTGCATGATGAGCATAACAACTTCTCCACAAAGTCGATCGCAAGCCCTGCAAAGTCCTTTATGTCAGAGTCGGTAAATTCTTCGGCAGTCGGATTAAAATGTGCCCCGACCTGATTACGCGTTCCAATATAGGGCTGAAGGTTCAGATGAATTTCTTCAAAGAGTATTTCCTCCTGATTTCCCGCGCTATCAGGTCTTGTTACCTTAAGTTTTTTTGAAAGTTTGGTGGTACCGTCCCAATAGTTTGCCAGCGTATATTCACTGCGATGCACGCGAGGCATCTTGGATCTATACTGCTTGGTAAGCTCGTCAAACGCCTGCTCCAGCAAGACTCCCGCTTTTGAACTGATCGCTTGTCGATCAAAGGGACCCGTCGTGATCAATGCCTTCAGTTTATCTATCTCCATCTGGCTTGGGTAAACGACAATACCCTTGGAATGGTCCCAAGTGTCGAGTTCGAGAACCGTTGCCTTTTGTTGCGATTTCACACCGAACCTAAACAGGTCGTGCCACCGCCGCTGATGAGTTGCGACGATGATCTGGTTGAAGCTATCCGCCTCTTTTAGGAGCAAATCGACTATTCTGGAAGCGTGTTGATTATCTACCGAGGTAAAGACATCATCTAAAACCAAGGTCATATCTCCACCCGATGAATATTTAGCGATCGCCATCCAGTAACAAAATCCCAATGTATCAAGGTGAGATTCGCTGAAGTAAGCTTGGGGAGTTATGTCCTCATGGTCACCAAATGAACCAAATTGATTTAGAGATCCCTTGGTCGTCTCGCTTAAGGCAAGCTTTGTGAGTTTGGCTGTTTCATCAGGATGGATAGCATCCCAATAACACTTAAGTTGATCAGAAACTGAATCGAGTATCGCACCGGTGAACTCAAGACGCGCTCTGAGGACAATGTCCAGGGCAGCATCCAGTCCCTTGCGCATTAGGTCTTCGGATTCTAGATCATCCTTTGTTCGTTCGATTTGTTCGACGGCCGGCTTTAAGGAATCGAAAAGAGTCAACTCGCGATTTAGCTCATTTAATTTCTCTTGAAGCGGTGCTTTTAGCGTTGCTAGACCTTCCGAGAGCGAATGCACTTGTTGCTCGGTGATCGTTTCAACCGATTCGAAGGCAAGGGTAATTTCCTCCGAAAGTTCTCCATGGTCGATTGACTCTTTGACTGGAATTGTAAGAGCAGTTTCAACAGATCGAATTGCCTGTTGCATCTGCCGCTTCGACTCATCGAATAGTGCCTGTTTGTTTCTTAAGTTTTCCTGAGCCGTAGTCAAGGACTTATTGAGCTCGTCCGCAGACTTTAGGTTTTGAATACGCTCATTGACTTCAACACGGAGAGCAACTAGATCGTATGGTGACTTACACGCAGGACACTCATTATCGTTGTAAGGTTCGGCGATTACAGCTTTGACACGATTAAGCATGTCGACTAGAGCAAGCCCGGAAGTCCCGCCGGCTTCAAATGCTGAAACCTGCTTGGCGACCTCATCCAAACTTGCCTGCGCCGTTTTGACGTTCTCCTTGGCGGCTACGGCGATATTTTTACAAGACTCGAACGCGTCGATTGATTTTATTGCCGCGCTCAATAAAGAAACCAATGTTCGGACATCGGCCAAATCCTTTGAAAGAATGTCTTCGGCCCACGATCGCGCAGTTTCGCCGAGACCTTCATGCTCTCGCCATATGGCGTCTAATAGGTTAACCGCCTGTGTGTGGAGTTCGGCGTTCCGTTCGACCGACTGTTTTGATGTCCTTAGAGCATTTCTGAGATTCTGCTCGCTAACCTCGTACTTCTGAAAATCAATAAAAGATCGTATTGATTCGAACCGCTCTGAGGGGGCTGCTTCAACTAATTTGAGTAATTCGGACCTTCTAAGAATTTTAACTGAAGGATAACCATCGATTGGATTGACGTTTACCCGCCGTCCCTTTTGGCTTGCTTCCCAACTGGATTCATCCCGAAAGAGGCGGACCTTTAGCTCCGAAGCATCAGAACCTATCGACACAACGTGAGTGTGGTCGGTGGAACTTATCGACTCAAGCGATCCGAATGATTGATTGCAAACAAAATCCAGAGCATTACAAATAGTTGATTTGCCGCAACCGTTTTCACCGAACATCAGGACAATAGGCTTCGACACGTCGAAGTCAACCGACGTGGTCGTTGTAGCTCCACGAAACCTTTCAAGTTCGACTCGCCTGATCCTTTTTCGGTGCATTCAGTCTTCTTCTTGTTGCTCTTGGCTTTCCGCTAGAGAGCCAAGGATCCAAATCCGCCAATCTTGCTCTCTCGCATCCCCAGAAAGCAGCTTGGACTTAATTGAATCCGAACGGCGATCGGCAATCAGACCAGCCTCAACCAATCGGTTAAGTGTGATGTCCGCGAGTTGTTCAGCCGGCGATTGGGCTTCTTCGCACATCTGAATCTCCTTAGCTTCTATACGACGCTCCATCGGATACAAAAGAGTTGCTCGTGCGTTATCTTCTGTTCAAGTCTCGCCTCTACGGTCGAGATCAAGCTATCTTTCTGTTCGTCAATGTCATCCTGAGCCTCGTAAAGCTCACGCCGTTTTCTTGATCGTTCAGACTCCGCCTCTTTCAACTGTTTATGAAGCTCAAGTTTGCTCTGTAAATCAGGTTCGACTTTTGCATCTCGTTTCAATTGTTTGATCCGGGCATCAAGATCTTTAAGCTCCATTTCAAGTGCGTATTTCCTGTCATCGGCCCAACGGTCGATCTTCTCCATCTCGTCGTCAAAGTATTTTGCGTTTCTCTGCGCAATTTCTTGTGCGGAAAGATTCTTAGCCCGTTCCATTACATTCGACAATATTTGTGAAGTTTTTTCGTCGACTCCCCTCTCAGATTTAATTTCACCTCCGACAAGAAACAACTTCGCGGCAAAATCTGGAAGGAGTTCATTCCCCGAGTCATCAAGGATTGCAAATAGAATATGGTCTTCTTCTTCGAGAGCTTCTACCTTAAGACGTTCGGCGCAAAGCCACCCTGAATTTCCAACCTGTTCATCCACGAGGCCAAGTTTTTCACCTAACCCGGAATAATCAAAAACGATCTCGGCAGGTTTCAATTCACGCTCCTTAGCATGCTGAATTAACTTTTCGGCCAGTTTATTGTTGAGACTATATCCATGAACATGCTCGGCACCTTCTAGATATTTCAGAAACCGATATTTGCCGCCGGGAATATACTCATCATCGATTTGACAGTCAGGGATAGTGAATTCATAGTTGTGGTCATCAAAATGGGTTCCATTATTGAGCAAATTGTTTAGCTCAATACGCGTCAGGTTCCAGAACATTTTCTCAAGCCGGTTTAGAACTTTCTCTCCCTCTTCGCGGCTCATCCGCAACCTTTCGTGCACCTCCGGATCAAAATTCTCCAGAAGGTCCCGCCTGGTGTCAGACATTCTTGAAACGATCTGCTCTTCCAGCTCGGTCTGAAGACGATTAAATCCTTCCTCGATCTCTTCAGTCGTTCGACAGTTCTGATATATCTCGGCTATGCGTTTTTCAAAATCAACTCCGGATTCCAATGCCCCAAGAATCTCGTCTGACGATCCAAAAACGCCGTCGAACAACTGGAACTTCACAGACAACAAATCGAATACTCGCTCATCCGCCGCATTGCCGCGATTGAGGAAGTTGATAACAACGACATCGTGTTTTTGTCCGTATCGATGACAACGGCCTATGCGTTGTTCAATCCGCTGTGGGTTCCACGGTAGATCGTAATTCACGACTAGCGAGCAAAACTGAAGATTTACGCCTTCGGCCGCCGCCTCAGTAGCGACAAGTATTTCCGATTCTTCCCGAAAGTTTTCGACAATGGCCGCTCGGATGTCGATTGGTTTGCTCCCTGATACGATAGGCTCGCCTTTATGGCGTTCAACCCATGTCTTGTAAATTTCAGCTGATCCTTTATCAGCGTTGCTTCCGTTCATCAAAGCGACTTTGCCGTCATAACCGCTTTCATTAAGTAACCGGACGAGGTACTCCTGAGTACGTCGAGATTCGGTGAAAATCACTGCTTTTCGGTTTGCACCGAGCTCATCAAGCTTTTCAAACCCCTTATTAAGCGCCATCAAAAGCGCGGCCCCTTTGGCATTTTGCTGGATCGATGAGGCAAGTTTTCCGTACTCTGAAATTTCGGAAAGTTCATCCAGAATATCTTGCCGCTCGGCCGCTTCCTCTTCTGTGATCGCCTCTTCCTCAGATTCTTTCCATTCGTCGGCAATCTCGTCGTAGTATTCGAAATCGTCCTCAATTGCTTGTTCTACGTGTTCTTGTTTACTACCGGCTTGTCGCAGTCGTTGGGCTAAAGCATCAAGAGTTCCCGCAATGGCGAAGGTTGAAGAAGCAAGCAATTTTCTGAGGATTAGCGTCATTAGTTGTCGCTGGCTTGCCGGCAAGGCGTGTAGTTTTTCCCTTTGTAAATAGGCAGAAACCTGATCGTACAATTTTTGTTCTTCAACAGAAGGCGTGAAATCTTGAGTGATCGGAATGCGATTTGTGAACCTTACATACTCAACTACTTGACGCCTCAATGTCCGCTGACAAATGGGTCTTAATCGTTGTCGAAGCTCGCCCAACTCGCGCTGCTGAAGCGTCCCGCGCATATATCGTTCGCGAAACACCTGAACATCACCGAACATGTGTTCATCAAGGAAGCTGACTAAACCATAGAGTTCAAGAAGACTGTTCTGAAGCGGAGTAGCTGTTAGTAGCACCTTCGGTCGGTCGTCAAAAGCGCGTTTGATTGCCGATGCAATTTTGTTTCCTTTCTTGTAAACATTACGAAGTCGATGGGCCTCATCGATTACAACAAGATCCCACCGAGTTCTTAAGAACTCTTGTTCTTTGCCTTGAACAAAATTGTACGAACAAATTACTATCTCGTTGTGTGGCTCCAATGGGTTAGCGACTCCCATCTTAATCCGGGCGTTAAACTCCCGAGTATCAAAAACGACAGACGAGATATAGAATTTCTCTGATAGTTCTTGGGCCCATTGTTTGCGCAAGGTTGATGGACAAATAACCAGGATTCGCCGCTTACGCTCAGCCCAAAGCTGGCTGATAATAATACCGGCCTCGATCGTTTTTCCAAGTCCTACTTCGTCCGCTAGTATTGCACCTCTTGACAAAGGGGAACGGAACGCAAAAAGTGCGGCATCCAACTGATGGGGATTCAGGTCCACCGAGGCATTGAAAAGCGAATTGCCGAGTTTTTCAATGCTATCCGACGACACGTGTTTCGTAATGTCGTAGGCATAATATTTCGAGTGGAAGGAAGTCATAAATGCTTTTTAATCGGGTGACTTAGGTCTTGCTCATGCTCTATTTTAGTCAGTTTTGTTGAACTTGCAATTTTCAAGTAGTGCTTCTCGATTAAAATGGTTTAGTGTCATCCGCAAAATGGTACTTATAGTGCCATTATTTTGATAAATCTACACTGTTCGTTGCAGTGGGTTTAGATTATTTGTCATAATGGCACTGTGAGTACCAGACGCGCGTCAAAACTAAACCGACTATTGACCTCACAGCCCAGTGGAGTTGTGTTCCAGTCAAAGTGGCTTTCGGACCAAGGCTACAGTGGTCATCTTCAAAAAAAATACCGACAAAGCAATTGGCTCGTTTCAATAGGCAGCGGGGCAATGATACGCGCCGGTGATCAGGTCGGTTATGAAGGGGCAATCTATTCCCTGCAGGAACAGACCGGCTCAACTGTTCACCCAGGAGGCCGCACAGCGTTAGCACTAATGGGAAAAGCCCATTACCTGGAAATGGCCTCCCAAAGGGTAACCTTGTTCGCGGACAAAACAGAGAAGCTGCCTGCTTGGTTCAGAGAGCATGAATGGGGTGTTTCGGTTGAGTTTTATCCGACCTCATTCCTTCCTCCGGATCTCGGACTAACGGAACTCGAACGAAGAACATTTTCGATAAAGGTCTCGGGAGCAGCTCGGGCTCTTTTGGAATGTTTGTATCTTGCGCCTGAAAAGCAGGATCTAATGGAATGCTACGAACTGATCGAAGGAATGAACAATCTACGCCCTGATCAGGTACAGCGGTTGTTGGAAGAATGTCGATCGATAAAGGTCAAACGTCTTTTCCTGTATTTGGCGGAGAAAGCGGGGCACGACTGGTTTCAGTACGTTGATCTGGAGAAGGTCGATTTAGGAAAGGGCAAGCGGAGTGTAATCAAAGGCGGCGTTTTTGTTAAGAAGTACCAAATAACGGTTCCGAAAGAATTGGAAACAAGTGGAAAAAGTGAATTATAGAAAACAGGTTTCCCTTTTGCTGAGCGTCCTGCCTGAAGTAGCAAAAGAAAAATCCTTTGCCCTTCACGGTGGAACCGCGATCAACTTGTTCGTCAGAAACATGCCAAGACTTTCGGTTGATATTGATCTGACCTATATCCCGGTCGAAGATCGAGCAACTTCCCTTGAAAATATTCAAGCGGCTTTGCGTCGAATAAAGGAAAGAATCGAACTTGCAATCAAGGATGTGCGGATAACCGACCGCAGCCGCGACGGAAAGTTACTGATCTCCTTTCACGAAATTGTCGTGAAGATCGAAGTGAATTTGGTCGCTAGGGGAACTGTAGACGAACCGAAAGGGATAGCTCTCTGTTCATTAGCACAAGGCGAATTTGACGCATTTTGTGTAATGCCCGTCGTGCCTATTGGTCAGTTGTTTGGAGGCAAGATTTGTGCGGCCCTTGACAGGCAACATCCACGAGATCTATTTGACGTAAAGCATCTCCTGGAAAATGAGGGCTTCTCAGACGAAATCAAATCCGGTTTTCTTCTCGCCTTGATATCGAGCGAACGCCCGATTCATGAAGTAATAGATCCGCATCTGTTAGATCAGCAATCGGTGCTTGAAAACCATTTTAGCGGAATGAGCAGTGAGGCCTTTACGTATCAGGATTTTGAGGAAACAAGAACGAAATTATTATCAACAATCGATGAACGCCTCACGGATGAAGATCGGACTTTTATTCTAAGTATCAAGGGGCTGGAGCCAGACTGGAGTCGCTACGATTTTGAGAAATTTCCAGCGGTGCAGTGGAAACTTCTCAATTTGCGACGCCTGAAAGATAGCAATCCAAACAAATACTTGGAACAGTACGAGGCACTCAAGAGTAAATTGGAAAAATAAAGACCGTCCAAATCGTATCTTCTCTAATCTGTGCGGTGAGCGTTGGCTAGGATCGTTTCAGCATTCAAATTGTGATCTAAGATCAGTCAGCTTTCCGAGTCGCCGAACGACCGTCCCCGGACTCGGACATTCCCCCGGATGCTGGCGCGTCGAATCTCATGAAACGTGGGCATTCGGCCGAGCTTTTTCGACAATCTTGTGAGGGCCAATTTGATCTCTTCGTCTGGGTACGAAAGGGGCTTCACCTCACCAAAGCCGGCCGCCCGATATGCGTCCGGTAAACTTCCGAACATGCTCGCGAATGTAGTAGCCGAGGCGCACTTGCCGAGTCTGCTTGCCGCATTAATATCACGGTCGGTCGGCTTCCTACCAAGCTTCTTCCCCAACGCCTTAAGCTGTCCGATCAATTCTTCTTTGGTATATTTTTGCCAATATGTCGTCTGCTCTTTCGCTTTACGGTAAACCGTCTGCGTTCCGGCGGCTCGACGGGCTTTCGAAAGTGTCCCAAACTCCTTTAAGAACATCTTCACCGATGGCCCTTCACCGGCGTCATACAACACCTGAATATCCATTTTCTGTATTGGGCGGTTCAGTGTCGTGTCCAACTTACGAAGGATCGCAATCAATTCCTCGCGGCTGTAAATCTTTTTGGAGGCACCGGCCGCTTCGATCGCGGCAGGAACCGATCCGAATGCGCGCACAAAATGATAGGGAGGTGACACCTCTCCCCTCCGTCGGGCAGCATCAACATCTTCATCAAAGAGCGGCCGACCCAACTTCCGGCGAAGTTCGCGAAGTTCTCGGAGAAGTCTTTCGCGATCGGACGAGTCGAATTCCTGTTTATACTTCGGCTTCAGCTTTGCCCGCTTCACGGCTGTAAGGAAACTACCGAACACCGCGTAGTACACATACAAGGGATAAACCCGTTCCTTCTCCCTTAGGACGGGCCAGTCGTAAGTTGTGGGTGCCCTGCCTAACTCTTCAGCAACTTCCTTCACTTCGGCGATCAGATACTGCTTTGAAGGGAGGTCCCCCGTCTTGCGGCTCTTCTTTTTACCGGTTTTAATCTCGGGATTCTCAAGAAACCAACGCCGGCAGGCTCGGCAATAGAATCGTCGCTTACGGTGTTTGCCAAAGCCGGCTTTGCTGGTTTCACCGCTGCCGCAGTGGTAGCAATCGAATCCTGATCGTGTCGCGGGTCGTCCCATCTACCTTATCGTAGCATTACCGATAATTCTCTGATTTCGCGATCCGCGATACTCACCGGCTCCCTCACGGAGTTCGCGGACAAACGGGCCGTCGATCAGCAGATCCGTGTGGGTGAGAATGTAATCGATGTTCGGATCTTTTCGTTGGATCAATGCTTCGATGGTATAACCCGAATAGATCATGACATGCAGACCGTGACTCCTCAGCCTGAAAACGAGTTCTGCGACTGGACCAGGTTGATCAAACGGTTCTCCGCCGAGAATTGTTACGCCGTCATTGTTGACCTGATTT
>JAIBCB010000007.1 GCA_019694355.1 Pyrinomonadaceae bacterium
GTCAGAACCGGGAGCGATAGCGACTGGGTCAAAATGATGCTTCGGAGGCGCCAACAGTCAGAACCGCCTGCGTAAGCGGGCGGTCAGTAAGTCAGTGCGTCGGCCAGTTGTCAGAACCGGGAGCGATAGCGACTGGGTCAAAATGATGCTTCGGAGGCGCCAACAGTCAGAACCGCCTGCGTAAGCGGGCGGTCAGTAAGTCAGTGCGTCGGCCAGTTGTCAGAACCGGGAGCGATAGCGACTGGGTCAAAATGATGCTTCGGAGGCGCCAACAGTCAGAACCGCCTGCGTCATCGGGCGGCCAGAAAGCAGCGGCTAGATGCTTTTCCATCTCTCTCGAAAGATCATAGCCGTTAAGATCTGCCGAATCCGCCAAATCCGCGTTCTATTTCGAATCCCTGCTTTCTCTCCGGACTTGGCCTTTGGCAGCGCGGTCGGGCTTGTCGTCAGACGGTGCATTCGGGCTTGCCCCTTTAGCAGTGCGGTCGGGCTTGCCCGACCGTTGATGCCAGACAGACGAAATGGAGCCCGCTTTGGCGGGCGACAAACTAAGACGCATTACCCGACTCGTCGATCTTACTGCTTATTCGCGTTCTGGATCCGCTTCATGCTTTTCATCGCGGGAACATTGTCGGTTGCACCGGGCGGCACGGCGTTGACATTCGAAGCAGCCTTTCGCATCTTCTCAAGTTCGGCCTTGCTTGGGATGCCGGGCGTCGGGGTCGCACCAGGCTTGACGCCTCGCTTGAGCTCTTCCTGGCTCGGAATGCCGGGCGTAGGTGTCGCTCCCTTTTCGACCTTCAGCGGGTCCTTTGGAATTCCCGGCGTCTCGTTCGCAGAAGGCGGGATCGGCTTCGGATCGAAGCCTTCGGGCAGATTCGCAGGATCAAGATTTGTCTTGACGGCGGCATTCGCGTTCACGTTGGCGTTTGCCGCGGTGTTCGCTTCGGATGTTCCTGCCGAACCGCAGGCGGCACCAAATGCGGTGCAAGCAAAAAGAAGGGTAAGTGGAATAAATTTTGACATTAAGAACCTCGTTGTATCTCTAAATGAAACCACGACTTCGGCGCTAAGCGCAAGGCGCGGTTTGACAAGGCAAAGCAGCCTTATTTACACTCATAAATTCGCGTATCAATGAAGTTTAGATGCGCCGCACGCCAAAAATGGCCAGGTAGCTCAGTTGGTAGAGCAGCGGACTGAAAATCCGCGTGTCGGCGGTTCAATTCCGTCCCTGGCCA
Organism: Pyrinomonadaceae bacterium; assembly: GCA_019694355.1. Lineage (GTDB taxonomy): Bacteria > Acidobacteriota > Blastocatellia > Pyrinomonadales > Pyrinomonadaceae > OLB17. The sequence continues at coordinate 1,239 of JAIBCB010000007.1, forward strand.
CCACCTCCTCCTCGATCACAAATTCCAAGTTCCAAATTTTGCGCGGTTTGTGCTTCTGATCAGCCGCGGGCGTCGGATATTCTTACAAATGTAAATGGCTAAATGGCTGATGTCGGTCCTTAACGATCTTGCAGGCTCGACCTTGGAAAAAAAGGCGGTGCTTCGTCGATCTAGTCAGAACCGCCTGCGTCAGCGGGCGGGCAGAAGCGTTATCTCAAACCCACACCACGGATCAGCCGACAACGTGCGTCCATTTTTAGCCCCACTAGGGGCGCAATGTTTGTAGATCACGGCGGCCACCACTCTCGCGAAACGTGTGGAACACGCGACAGAGGTCTTTTGATGCAAAAAAGCCGTCGTATATCCGCGTCCCTTGCGGGGAATTTTGTTGCATTCTGCGGAGAATGAATGTGATAATCTACGCGGTGGATGCGGAGATTAGACGATGCCTTATATTTACGAGCAAAGCGGTTGGCCTGACCTTGTATGGGATGCTGCCGCTATTTCGGGGGTTCTGGCGGACGTGCGGCATCGTCAGGGGCGTCTGATCGGCCGAATGGAGTCTTTGGGCTTTCAACTCCGTCAGGAATCGGTGCTTGAATCGCTGACAGCCGAGGCCGTCAAATCGAGCGAGATCGAAGGCGAGCGTTTGGATCCGGATCAAGTGCGCTCTTCGCTTGCGCGGAGACTTGGGATGGATGTGGCGGGCGTGGCTCCATCCGATCGAAATGTAGAAGGCGTTGTCGATATGATGATCGATGCAACGCAGAACTTTGCGCGTCCGTTGACCAACGAGCGACTCTTTGCGTGGCACGCGGCTCTATTCCCTACGGGCCGCAGCGGAATGAGAAAGATCGCGATCGGCGCGTGGAGAACGGATGACACAGGGCCGATGCAGGTCGTTTCCGGGCCGGTCGGACGCGAGGTCGTGCACTACGAAGCTCCGCAGGCCAAAAGCCTCGCAAGAGAGATGCGAGTCTTTCTCAACTGGTTCGAATCTAAAAAGGCCATCGATCCCGTTCTCGCGGCAGGCGTGGCACATCTTTGGTTCGGTACCGTTCACCCATTCGACGACGGCAACGGGCGGATCGCACGAGCGCTAACGGACCTCGCCCTGGCTCGATCAGAAGGCAGCCCGCAGCGTTTCTACAGTATGTCCTCGGCGATCCGAGCCGAACGCAAAGGCTACTACGCGATCCTTGAAAGAACACAAAAAGGCGGGCTCGATATCACCGATTGGCTCAAATGGTTCTTGAACTGCTTGGACGGAGCGTTCGACAAGGCGGAAGAAACGCTGAGCTCGGTCTTTGCCAAGGCCGACTTTTGGACACTTCATAGAGACACTCAACTGAACGACCGCCAAAGACACGTTCTGAATCGACTGCTTGACGGGTTCGAGGGCAGCCTGACGTCGAGCAAATGGGCAAAACTTGCCAAGACCTCGCAGGACACTGCCTCCCGTGATATCGACGATCTTATAAAAAAAAGCATCTTAATACGCAACCGTCCCGGCGGCCGCAGCACCAGCTACGCCCTCGCCTCGCCGAAAAAATGAGCGTGTGAACGATGTTTGGCGTTTCAGTGTCTATGACATTGGCGGTAAGATGGTGGCGGAATACGGCGGCAATTGACTTCGATGAAATATGTTAGCCGTTCGATCCATCGAGTGTGCGGAGCACACGGTACATCTGTAGCTACAGGTGAAGCGGAGCGGAACCTGTAGAGCAACGTGTAAAGTATTGAACGGAGCGTGTGGAACACGCGACAGGATCTGTCGGCGGTAGAACCGCCTCCGAGAATTTTGATGAATTGTCGTGTCCCATAAACATTCGGCTCCGACGGAGCCATCGATTTGGCCTTACCGAACGCGATGACGCGACGGGCCTCGATCACACGTGGTTCCGCAAGAATGAAGGCCGTGCAGGACGTTTCGCTAGCCGGTGTGATCCAAGTATGTTGAAGCCTGCGAAAAGGAGGAGGTGAAAGTGAGGAACTTGATCTTTAGTATACTTGTCTTTTTTTTCGTTGGCGTCGGCTCCGCAAGTGTCTACGCCCAAAGTCCGAAAAGGACGGAATATAATTCGTTTCGGTCAAAGTTTCGCTATGTGGTTGTCTATTCAGACCTAGAAAGGTCAGTGAAGAAGGGCAAGTATGACACGAGGTTCGTAGATGTTCTCATCGACAAACGCGCATTTTCTGTTCAAAATCTGCGGATTCTCTTCGATCTGCTCTCTAAGCGATTTCCAAAGCCTCACACGCTATTCGTAACGGTTTATACGGATCTGGAGGACATTGAAACCCCAGAAGAGCATGAACGTGGTAGATTTTCCGAGACCACGGACTCAACTGATCTGCCAAATGAACAGGATACTGCAATCTTTACTCGCGAAGGCAGGACGAAAAATGTCGTCATTAACTACGCAAATGGAGACGTGGATGAATTTGACATTGACAGGTAGTAGGACGTTGGACGTATGACGAGGCGGGCGATGTCGTTTCGGATACGAAATTTCGTTAGATGGATTTTGGGTACGACGCGAACGGGCGTATGGTGACTACACGGCGTATGGTGAAGAGATGCAGACGGGTGTGGTGCTTCACTGTTACCTGTTGACTGTCGCCCGCTGGAGCGGGCAGAAATCTTCTTGGGCAACGTGATCCCCGGTCTAAAGACCGGGGCAATTCGGAGAGCGATCACACAGATTGGAGCAATTTGAAGAGACTGTCAAAAGATACCCATTGACACGTGTGATATACTCGTAGGTGTGGCGGAAACGCACGTTTTACACCTTGATCTTTGACAATAGTGACAAAAATTGTAACCGCAGGTCGCCAGAACGCCGATTTTTGTCCCATTTTGTCCCGCTTGTCGCATTCACGGTGAGACGGGACAAACATCGGGAAATTGTGAATTGTTCATTGTGGATTGTGGATTGTTAATTGGGAATGGAAGCCGAGCGTCTTCGGTTTTCGACCGTTGAATGGACAATGACGAGTGCCCTTACTAACGTGCGGGCTTCGGCAGTGCGGAACCCAGTCGCTATCGCTCCCGGTTCTGACAATGCTACTGACCGCCCGCTGACGCAGGCGGTTCTGACATTCGACGCCCTTGGTGACGCGCGGGCTTCTGCAATGCGTCTTCTGTTCGCTGTTCTCAGTTCTCAGTTCTCTATTCTCAATTCCGCTGTGCGGACTGCGTTCGTGTGTATGCGGTATAATTGCGGTTTCGTGTTATGGAACCGCTTGCGAATAGGATAAGGCCGCGGGGCCTCGAGGGGTTTGTCGGGCAGGAGCATCTTGTCGGGATCGGCAAACCGTTGAGGCTTGCGATCGAGAACGGGCATATCTTCTCGTTCATTCTGTGGGGCACGCCGGGAACGGGCAAGACGACGCTCGCGAGGATCTACGCGAACGCGATCAACGCGGAATTCTACGAACTCTCAGCTGTCTCCGCCGGCAAGGAAGACATTCGCAAGATCCTCAAAGCCGAGGCCGAGGACGGCCGTCCGAAACTGCTTTTCCTCGACGAAATTCACCGTTTCAATAAGGCTCAGCAGGATTTTCTGCTGCCGTTCGTCGAGAGCGGCGAACTCGTGCTGATCGGCGCGACGACCGAGAATCCGAGTTTTGAGGTCATTCCGGCACTGCTTTCGCGGCTGCGTGTCTTTGTATTTGAAGAGTTGCGACCCGAGCAGATGTCCGCGATCTTTGACCGCACAGAACTTGAGATCGGACCGAAAGCTCGCGAGTGGCTGATCGAGATGGCGAACGGCGACGCACGCCAGGCGATCTCGATGCTTGAGAGCACCGCACAGCTATATGACGCGATCACGGTCGAGACGCTGAAAGAGACGCTCCAGGCCAAGTTCTTACGCTATGACAAGAAAGGCGAGGAACATTACAACGTCATCTCGGCGTTCATAAAGTCGATGCGGGCGAGCAAGGCTGACGCAGCGATGTATTACCTCGCAAGAATGCTCGAATCGGGCGAAGATCCGAAGTTCATCGCGCGCCGAATGGTGATATTCGCTTCCGAAGACATCGGGCTCGCTCAGCCAACGGCGTTGGTCGTCGCAAATGCGGTGTTTCGCGCGGTCGAGACGATCGGGCTGCCGGAATGTGCGTTGAATCTCGCGCACGGCGTCGCATATTTAGCGAACGCGGCAAAAGACCGTTCCGCAACTGAAGCGATCGGCAAGGCAAGCGACGACGCAAAGAAATTCGGCAACCTGCCGGTCCCGATGAAGATCAGGAACGCACCGACGCGTTTGATGAAAGACCTCGGTTACGGCAAGGACGAAGGCAATGATCCGGAAGGCGATCTATTGCCGGAAAAGCTGCGCGGGCGAAAGTATTTTAAGTGAGCTCTATCGCTTCCAATAGTTCTTGATCTTGAGATCGAGCATTGGAAAGGCACAGTATTCGACCGAGCGGCCGGATTCGCGCAGCAGCTTGACCATCGGGATCGCGGCATCAGCATTCCGCGTGTGTACGATGATCGTCGCGGCACGCTGAAGCGAGGGATTCTCGGTCAGCCATTTCGCGACCTCGAACCCTGTCTGATGATAGTCGTCGTGATCGTTCGTCTCGTAGTGGTGCGGGAGAAGATCGTGGTCAAGGAAGATAGCGTCGTAGCTGCCTTCGGCAAGGAACGCCTTTGCATCTTCAACGTTCGCTGCGATGTCGATAGCATCGCCCGCAAACCTTTTGACGAACCAGCGATGACGCCGTTCGTCGTCGTCAAGCAGCATCACCGAGATCGGCGTGCGGTCAGCGGAAAGGTCAGCGAGTTTCAGCTTTATTAGAAGGCTTCTTATTAGTCCCATTGTGAAAGTTAGACGCGTGGCCGCATAAAGTTTCCAATATACATTACGCATTGGTGAGGTTCGAGTTCCAAAAGCCGAATCCTCGGTGATATACTACTCACCCTTCAACTCGAATATGACGAAAGGCACGAGTCAAAAATCTTCCCTACGGGCCGTCGAGCGTCAATCGGACAAAGACGCGGTTTGCCCGAAATGTTTCGGCACCGGACTTGAGGTCACACCCGAAGGCGCAAAACGCTGCATCTGCCGCGTGCGGTTCGATGACGCTGATCAAAATAAACGTGTCAAACTACCGCGAAGATATGACGACTGCCATTTCTCGAACTACAAGCCGCAAAATCAGTCACAGACCGCGGCTCTTCGATACGCAACGACTTTTACGATGGAGTATCCGGCCGTCGACCGCGGGATCATTTTTATGGGAACCGTCGGTGTCGGGAAGACTCATCTTGCGGTCTCTATCTTAAAAGGCCTGACAGAGCGCGGTTTCGGCTGTCTTTTTTATGAATTTGGAGCTCTGCTTAAGGAAATTCAGGATTCTTACAACCCGAGCACCTTTTCTTCCGAATTGAGCGTCCTCGCTCCGGTGTTGAACGCGGAGGTGCTTGTCCTGGACGAACTTGGAGCATCCAAGCCCACGGATTGGGTCCGCGATACGCTTGGACATATTATTAATACGCGTTACAACGACAAGAAACTCACGGTCTTTACAACAAATTATTTAGACACTCGGCCGAATGAGCGCGAAGAAACCCTCGAAGACAGGATCGGCGTTCGCACTCGCTCACGCCTCTTCGAAATGTGTAAAAGCGTGGAAATTACAGGGCCGGACTATCGTCGAAGCAGCGATCTGAGGCGATAATTCATCGACTTCTAAAAAATTTAACTTTCTTAAACATTTTTGTTTACTTTTGTACATATTATGCATATAATGGCCTATCGGGATACTTCCCGCCTACCTGATAAAACGCCATGCTATCCACCAACTCGATTCTCCGCCAAGGACGCTTCCGCGTCAGCCAAATAGTAGCCTCGAACTCGTCACACACCATTTATGAGGCTCAGGACAACCTAGCAGCTAAGCCCGTGATGCTATGCGAGAACGCAGGCCTTACCCTTTTTGGGAATGCAAATACGAAATATCGCGGCAACGGCATTCTCGGAATAGCCGACCGTTTTAACGAGAACGGCCGTGCTTATCTCGTTACAGAACCACTAATGTGCAGCGGCCCATGGGACCTTGGGAACGATCGCCACAACGAAAGCGAAGTCTCTAAGGTCTGCGACCGCATCCGGCCGATCGTTGACTCCGTCGCACAGATCCGCAGGCAGTTTCCAAATGCGAAACTGATCGAAATTTCGCCGCTTTACTTCCGATCGGGCCTCGACGGCACGCTCAAACTCGCTTTTTTTGAGAGAGCCCAGATGCTTGGAAGCAATCCTTCTGAATCGCCGTATCTCCCGCTCGAAGCGTTCTGGGAAACACTTGATTTCGCGTCCCAGAAGGCGATCACCGCGGACTACGACGAAAAGAGTCTTGCATTTCTTGAGGCCGCACCGGACAACCGCACCGATCTTTACTCGATCGGCGGCGTTTTCTATAACATTCTTGCGGGCATCGCACCAAAGTCCGCGATGGAGCGTCTGATCGAAATACACGATTCCGGAAAGGATCCGCTAACACCGATCGACACCCTAAATCCGCTTGTTCCAAAGAACGTTGCGGATGAGCTAATGAAAATGCTCTCGCTAAAGCGTGAGCATCGCGATGATTCGCTTGAAGCTGCACTTATGCAGCCGGCGATGCCTACATCGGTTCCCGTAGCAGTTCCGCCTGTCGCAGAGGTCGCACCTCCGCCGGTCGAAGTTGCGGCACCTGTCGAAGTCCCGGCTCCGATCGTAGAAGAGCAGGAAGTTGAAGCCTCCGCTCCTGTTGAGGGGCTTCCTGCGGCCATTGAGGAACAGGGAGTGGAGGTCGAAGCTCCGGTAGAAGCTGTCGAGGCTTCTGCACCGGTTGAAGAGTCACCGGTCGTTGAATCTCCGGCTCCGGTTGCTGGAACTGTGGAAGAACATGCCGCACCAGTACAGGTCGAGGCCGCTCAGCCTTCTGCACCGGTCGCAAGCTCGCCGGAATTTGACGATCTCCTTGAGATTCCACTGGCTCCGAAGGCACCGATTGCTGCGGTTCCGGCAAATCAGCCGGCGGAAAAAGCTGCCGCGCAGCCGGAAGAAGTTGTCGCCTACAGTTCTGAAGCTCCCGTGGAAGAAACCGCATCGGTTGAAGAGCCTGTTGCAGAATCTGAATTTGAGGTTACCTACTCGAACGAGGTGGTCGAAACACCGGCCGCTGTCGCCGAGGAGCCTGCCGTAGCTGCTGAAGAGCCGGCAGCCACCTTCTCGCATTCGGAAGAGGTTATTGAAGAGCATCCCGAACCTTTCATCGACGAGGTCGCTCCGCAAGAGCCCGAACCGGCCGAAGAAGAGGCTCCTGCGCTTACGCATTCGCCTGCTGACGAGCCATTCGGCGGTTTTCACACCCGCGTTGAAGCTAATACCGTCCCGGTCGTCGAGACCGTCAAGACGGTCGATAAAAAGACCGTCGAAGCATCGTTCTCTTCGGCATCGCACTCTTTCAGTTCCGCTGAGCCGGAATCAAAGGGCCTCCCTGTGAAGTTCATCGGGATCGGTGCGGTCGCACTGATCGTCCTTGCGATCGGCATCTGGGTGATCAGCTCAATGGGCGGCAGCCAGGCCGCAAAACCCCAGACGGCACCGGTCACTGCGACGGTCGGTTCTGAACCGTCGTCGCAGCCGGCAGCTGAAAGGCAAGCGGCACCGGCCGATCAACAGGCCGCCACCGAAGATTCAACTGCCGCACCTGAAAAGGGAGCAGCTGAAAACCGCGAAGCCAAGACCCGGCCGCAGATCGCCGAGTCAAAGCCCGCAAAACCTGAACAAAAACCCGCCGCCGCTGCGACCCCCGCAAAGGCAAAGAAGGTCTCCGTTGATGACTTGATCAACGACAATTAACCCACCCTGGAGAAAAGAAAAATGTTCCGCCACGCACTTTCCGCTATTCGTTTACCGATCTACTTCCTATTCGGCTGCCTTCTCTTTAGTGTTATCGCAGTTCCGGCGGCCTCAGCTCAGGCAAAAGAGCTGAGCCTTGCGGATATTCTGATCGCACTCAGGTCTAAGAAGGCTCCGATGGAGGAGAAGAATCAGATCCTGACCACAGCCGTTTCTCAGCGCGGTATCACCTTCGAGCTCAACTCCGATATAGAGAAGGAGCTCGAGGCGACCGGTGCGAGTGCGGCCTTGATCGCAGCGATCAAAGAAAAGAGTCCGAAGCCGGAAGCTCCTAAAGAGCCCGTCCAAGTTGCATCGTCAACGGCAAAGCCGCTTGGCCCGACGCCCGACGCTGCCTTTTATAAGGCACGTGCAATGGGTTTGCTTGCCGCCGGCGATCTGGATGGCGCGTTGATCGAGCTCGGCAAAGCCATTGATCTGAAGCCGAACGACGCTTCGCTATACTCAGAACGAGGATCGATCTACGTAAAACAGCAAAAGCTGGAATTGGCTGTAAACCAGTTCTCGCTCGCGGTCCAGCGTGACCCGAAAGATACTGCGTCATGGTTCCGTCGTGCCGCGGCGGAAGAGAAACTCGGTCAGACGGATGATGCCCTTGCTCACTATGAAAAGGCCATCGAGGCAGATGCGTCCAATGAACCGGCCAAAGCTGCCGTTGCTCGGCTGAAGGAAGCGAAGGCCAAAGAAGCAAATGCGGCACAAGCAGCATCGCAGCCTGCGAAGGCTGTCGATCAATCTGCAAAGCCTGCCGAAACAACTGCAAAAGTCGATCCTAAACCAGCTGAGCCGAAGCCCGCTGAACCGGCATCAAATGAGCCGCTTCCGGCGATGATCGCGGTCGGTGATCTCAATTCCCTTGTTGTCGAACTGGAGACGCCTCGTTATTCCGAAATGGATCGCCGCCTGAACGTTCAAGGCAAGATAACGGTCAACGTTATCCTTGATAACACAGGTAAGGTCGTGAAGGTCGAAACTGACTCAGGTCCGAGCTCGCTTCGTAAGTCTGCTGAAGAGGCGGTCCGCCGCTCAAAGTTCAAACCGGCGACGGTAAACGGACAGGCGGTCGGTGCTTCTGGCTACATCGTCTTCAACTTCTCAGCGAAACGAGGCTGGTAAGGCCTTTCGAAAAACAACCAGTTAGTAACTTGACGTGGAAGTCTCGGTCTTAATGCCCGAGGCTTCTTGCGCTATCTTGACACCGACGGAAGCTCCTATGCGGGTGGCTCCGGCCTCGAACATCGCACGAGCGTCGTCAATTCCCTTCACGCCGCCGGAGGCCTTTACGCCGAGGGCAGAACCTACCGTGTGACGCATCAAGGCAACGTCGTTCGCGGTCGCGCCGCCTTTTGCAAAGCCTGTTGAGGTCTTCACAAAGTCGGCCCCCGCATTCTTTGCGGCAAGGCATGCCCGGACCTTTTCTTCATCAGTAAGCAAGGCCGTCTCAATAATGACTTTGCAAAGAATGTGATCTTGGTGGGCAGCCTCGACAACGGCGCGTATGTCGTCCTCAACGAGGCAATCGTCGCCGCTTTTAAGGGCTCCGATATTGATGACCATATCCACCTCACGTGCGCCGTTAAAGATGGCTCTGCGGGCCTCGTATGCCTTCACATCGGGCAGCGTAGCTCCAAGCGGAAAGCCGATGACCGTGCAGACAGGCACGCCGCTGCCTTTTAGAAATTCGACCGCATCTTTTACGTACGCAGGGTTCACACAGACCGAAGCAAAGCCAAATTCGGCGGCTTCACGGCACAGTTTCTTGATGTCGTTGAGAGATGCCTCAGGCTTCAGGAGCGTGTGGTCTATCAGGCTCGCCCAATCGTGGGCGGTCGCGGTCTCGCCGAGGACGATCCCGATGCGTTCCGCACCGGCATCCACGATTCTTTCGACATCGGCACGGCAAAAACTCGGCGAATATTCCTCGCCCGAGAGCTTTGCCATCACAAGGTCCGTTATCTGCTCGACCAGTAGTTCGTGTTTTCCGTTCGATTGCATTGCTTTAGAGGTAAATTCTACTACTTTCGGTACTGTCTATCGATAGCGTCTATCTTTGCGACGCGTTTCTTATGTCGGTCTTCGGTGATCTCGGACGAGAGAAAGGTCTCTGCGATCTGCCACATTTCGTCGAGCGAATTCTGGCCGGCGCCGAGCGAAAGTATGTTCGCTGAATTGTGTTCACGGGAATTCTTCGCGAGAGCGACCGAATAACATTGAGCGGCTCGCGCATTCGGCACCTTATTCGCAGCGATCGCACTTCCGATCCCGGCCCCGTCGATCAGAATTCCCGCATCAACATGGCCGGCACCGACCGCCTTTGCTACAGCGTGAGCAAAATCCGGATAATCGACCGCGTCTTCGGAATCGGTCCCGAAATCGCGGACATTTACGCCGCGTTCGGCAAGTTTGGCTTTAAGAGCCTCTTTGGCCTTGAAACCGCCGTGGTCCGAACCGATCGCAACGGATCGCACCTTGATCGAACTCGACCGCGAAGTTTTCTTGATCAGCTCGATGCCGCGGTCGCGGATCAGGTCGGCCGCGAGCGGCGTGAACTTGGCCTTTTCGTTGATGCGAAGTCTAGAGCCGTGATCGAGTCCGCGAATATCGTCCTCGGTAAGAAGCAATTTCGATGATTCGTCGCGATCCCATTCCATCGAAAGTTTGTCTTTTAGAGAGTTTACGACGATGTGCTCCGGGGAATGTGCCTCGGCCTGTACCACCGGTTCCGCGGCGTCCGCAGGAACATTGGCGAGCACCTGGCGAACGAGTTCTCTTACTCGGTCACGCGTTTCGTCTGTCGCTTTTACCATTCGTTTTGTCGAGACACGTCTGCCATCCTTGAAAAGGCCGTGTTATTTGAATATATTTTCATTTAGCCAGCCAATCAACCAAAGAACGATAAATTATGACGGCCGAATCATTGAAACAGACCGCGATGACCGAGTTTACAAACCCGAATCTTTCGATCCTTTATTCGGCAGATGACATAAAGACACGGATCGCCGATCTTGGACGCCAGATAACAGCTGACTATCAGGGCGGCGATCTTGTTCTGGTCGGCGTTCTGAAAGGTTCGTGCGTATTTATGGCCGACCTTATGCGTGCGATAGATCTGCCGATGAAGATCGACTTTATGTCCGTTTCAAGTTACAAGGACGGCACCGTTTCGACCGGCGACGTAGAAATTCTCAAGGATCTGAGCAACCCGATCCGCGGCAAAGATGTGCTCGTGGTGGAAGACATCATCGACACAGGCCTTACGTTGACGAGATTGCTCGATATTCTTGGCTCTCGCGGGGCGAACTCCATCAAGCTTGCAAGCTTTCTCGACAAGCCCGAACCTCGGATCAACAAAGAATTGAAGCTCGATTACACGGGATTTGTGATCCCGAATGAGTTCGTTGTTGGCTACGGCCTAGACGCTGCAGGACGCTATCGTAACCTGCCCTTTATCGGTGTTGTAAAGAACCCTGCGGAAGCTTGACCTCGCCCTGCCTTTTCCGTATAATTTGAACTTTTCGGCTGTAGGGCAGAGGTTTGCCCGCGTAAGCTGCCCGAAAAGCCAGGAGAGAAAATGAGTTACACGATCATTAAAACCGGCGGTAAACAGTTCGCGGTCGAGAGCGGCCAGAAGGTTCGCGTCCCGTCGATCGAAGCAGAAGCCGGCAAGAAAGTCGATATCGACACCGTGTTTGCGGGTGGAACGGCAGCAGTCGGAAGCATTAAAGCTACCGTTGTCGGCCATGGCCTTGGCGATAAGGTCATCGTCTTTAAGAAAAAGCGCCGCAAACAGTACAAGCGTAAACAGGGACACAGGCAAGGTTTCACAGAGATCCAGATCGATTAATAGCAACGATCCACAAAAACAATGGCACATAAGAAAGGTGTAGGTTCATCCAGAAACGGCCGCGATTCAGCTGCACAGCGTCTCGGCCTCAAGAAGTTCGGCGGCCAGCATGTCCTTGGCGGCAATATCCTTGCTCGCCAACGCGGCACGAAATGGAAGCCGGGCAATAATGTCGGCCGCGGCAAAGACGATACGCTCTTTGCTCTGATCGAAGGTTTCGTTAAATTTGAAGATAAGGGCCGCAGAGGCAAGTTCATCAGCGTCTATGCTGAACTCCCCGTGGCCGAAGCTGCCTAAGCTTGGCGGCCGGAACGGTTTCAAGTCAAATTCGCGGTCGAGCGACAAGGTTGCTGGCCGCGATTTCTTTTTTCCGCCATTTCTCCGCCCCGCAAAATATTTTTTTAGTTGATTTTTTTCGGTTTTCCACAGGCCGGTCGAACAACGGGTCTCGGGTGGTCACAGGCCAAGCGATTGTCTGCGAAATACTTAACGAGTTTTCCACATTCTTTTTCCACAGCACTGGCCGAATATTTTCCACAGACGCCTCCTCCGCAGCACCCAAGAACCGCGAATACTTAAAGTGTTTTCTACTTGACTTAATATTTTTTGGGGTTAAGATAGCCATACAGTCGAGGTTGTTTACGGACACTTTGACCGGCACCGGGAGGTGGAAGGATTGCGGTGACGCTTTTCTTCGAAGGACGGCAGGAGCGGAAGCCACCGTTCGGAACGCCCGGAGCCGAAGCCGAAAGGCTTGTGCCGCAGGTCCTTAATTGGATCTCGATCGAAGGTTTGTTCGCAGACTTTTGATCTTCGGTCGCAAGGATAAAAACTTGCGACACCGTACAGGAAATGATCAGCCTGTAATGAGTGCACGACACGCCGCTCATCGAAGGTCTCTCGGGACTGGAGCTATGAGCCTCGTTTGCCGGAAAGCGTAACCGGCGGTGGAGGAAAAGCCACCAAACAAAAAACCTAACGGCACCTCTTGTTCTCTCCTTGTGAGTGACTAAAGAGCCAAAAGGAATTTAAGTTCGCTTGAGTTTCTCGTGCTGACCGGCGATTAGATAAAGCTCCCCGCAGAGCGTCGTCGGAATATAAAAAATCGGCAGACATCGCGTGTACATGAGATGTCTGCCAAACACCTCGATCCCGTGTAGAGTTGGGGCCTTCGGGTCGCGAATCTTGGGACAGGAAAAATAAAAGCGTTGATCTCGAAACGAGCGATCGTCAAGAAATCAACGCTTTTGTTTTGCTATCTACTCCTTCTCGCCCGGCTCTTCCATCTCGGCGTGGCCGGCCTCTTCCTTCTCACGGGCAGCACGAGCCTTTGCCATTGCAAGAATCGACGGGAGCTGCAAGACCTTTTCGCGACGCGTCTCATTTTCGAGGTGAACGACGCGCGCCGAAAGCAGGTTATTCAGTGAGATCGTACCGACAAGCCGCCCCGGATCATCCCTGTCAACCACCGGAAAACGCGTAATTCCCGTTGCCGCCATCCTTTCGACGACAGGTCGCAGCGGTTCATCATCGTAAACGACCTCGGGATGGTATCGCGTAATCTCGGAGAGCTTGCCGTTCGGGTTCTCCTTTACGTGCTGGATCGCACCGCGAAGGTCACGCCGTGTAACAACACCGACGAGACGATCGTTCTCATCGACGACCGGATACATATGCTGGACCCGTTTTGAGAGATCGGACGGTATCAGCTCCGCAAGTTCCTGGTTCGTGCGGCCTTCGTGAAGAGCATCGATGTCTGTACGCATAACTTCCCTCGCAAAACTGATCTCCAGAGGGTCGAGCGAATACTCGCGGCTCATATGATAACCGCGGCGTGCGATCTTTTCGGTCAGGATCGAACGTTCGAGCGTGAGCACCGTAAAAGCGTATGAGACAGTTACAGCGATCACGAGCGGCAAGAGCATATTGATGTCGTGCGTTAGCTCAAGGGCAAATACGATCCCTGTGAACGGTGCACTCATCGTTCCGCCAAGAATGGCTCCCATACAGACGAGCGGCCAAAACCCGATACCTTCCGCAGGAAGAATACCGCTTAGAAGGCCGCCGAGGGCACACCCCATCATTAGAAGAGGTGCGAGAACGCCGCCTGACGTTCCTGAGCCTAGGGCGATGATCCAGATCGTTGATTTGACCAAGAGCACGCCAATGAGGATCTTGATCGGTGCGTCAGTTTGGAGAAGCCCGCGAATGACGTCATAGCCGACGCCAAGAGCCTGCGGAAAAATGAGGCCGCCAAGGGCGATAAAGATGCCGCCGATCGCGGGCCACCACATCCAATGGATCGGCAGCTTCCCGAAGAGATCTTCCGACGCGTACACGCCCTTTGTGAGCAGCAGCGACATCATTCCGGCAAGCAGCCCCGCGACCACACAGCCCATCAGGCTGTCAAAGCCGACGAACGATGCGAACGGGCCGGCCGGAAAGAGCGGTGCCGGATCAAGAAAGTAATGCCTGGCAGTGGTTGCCGCAGCGGCGGCCAATGCAACTGGGATCAAGCTCCGCGGCTTCCATTCAAATAGTAGGAGCTCGACAGCAAGTAGTACAGACGCGATCGGTGCGCCGAACGTTGCGGCCATTCCGCCTGCTGCACCGGCACAAAGCAGCGTTTTTCGCTCGGAACTCGTTAGTTTGAAGAACTGCGCGATCATCGAGCCGAATGCCCCGCCCGTCATAATGATCGGGCCTTCGGCTCCGAAAGGGCCGCCGGATCCGATCGCGATCGCAGACGACAGCGGTTTTAGGATCGCGAGCTTTGGCTGCACGCGACTGCCGTTCAGCAGAATGGATTCGATCGCTTCGGGGATCCCGTGGCCGCGGATCCTGTCCGAGCCGTATCGAGCCATAAACCCGACAATCAGGCCGCCGATCACGGGAACAAAAAGTATGAGCCAACCGAGGTTGTTCCCTGCGGGTGAGGCGGTCTCAAAACTTAGTTTCTGATAAAAGAATATATTCGTGAAGAAGGCGATCAGCCTTAAGAGCATCCATGCGATCCCGGAACTTGCGACTCCGATGATGATCGCAAGGACAGCGATCCGGATCACGCGGCGTGTGGTCGTATAATCACCAAGTTCAGCGGCACCTGAATTCTCAAATCTCGCCCAAAATCCAACTGGTTCGGCAACTGAGCCGTTTGTCATTAGTGTCCTCCTGCAAAGAAGCGAAATAAAAACGGTAACACTTTTGTAAGAATGTTGCAGGTAGGCCGATTCGAATAAACATTTCCGGTTTGTTACCATCAACGCTTGCCGAATAGAATTGAGCTTTAGAGAACAATGTTCCTTGACCGCGTAAAGATCCACGTAAAGGCCGGTGATGGCGGCAACGGCGTAACCGCTTTCCGACGTGAAAAATTCGTTCCCCGCGGCGGCCCTTCCGGTGGCGACGGCGGTGTCGGAGGCAGTATTTTTATTGAGTCCGATGAAGGCTTGAACACCCTTCTGCATCTCAGATACAACCCCGAACACAAGGCAGAACGCGGACGGCACGGAGAAGGCTCAAATCGCTCCGGCAAGGACGGTGAGCACACCACGGTGCGTGTTCCGGTCGGCACGCAGATCTTTGACGCTGACTCGGGCGAACTGCTTTTTGACTTTGTCGAAGCCGGACAAAAATTTCTCGTTGCCAAGGGCGGCAAAGGCGGTTGGGGCAACGCGCATTTCGCCACGCCAACGAAACAGGCCCCGAAGTATCATTACGACGGCCGTCCGGGTGAAGAACGAAACCTTCAGCTTGAATTGAAGCTGATCGCGGACGTTGGACTCGTCGGTTTCCCGAATGCCGGTAAATCTACGCTGATCTCGGTGATCTCCGCCGCAAAACCGAAGATCGCCGACTATCCTTTCACTACTCTTGAACCAAATCTCGGCGTCGTGGATATGGGTGAGTATCGCACTTTTGTCGTAGCAGATATTCCGGGCCTGATCGAAGGAGCCTCGAATGGTGCCGGCCTGGGCGATCGCTTTTTACGCCACGTCGAACGCACGAAATTGATCTTGCACCTTGTTGATGTCTCGTCATTCTCCGGACGCGATCCTGTCGAAGATTACCAGATCATCAACCGCGAGCTTGCCGCGTACGACGAAGGCCTCGCAAAACGGCCGCAGATCGTCGTTGCAACCAAGATCGATGCCCTGGACGATCAGGAACGGCTGGACTCCCTTAAAAAGCGTGCAAAGGCCGACAAACGAGCGTTCTTTGCGATCTCTGCGGTCGCAAATATGGGCGTTTCTGAGCTTGTAGCCGAAGTCGCCAAGCGGTTGAGGGCCGAGGAAGATGACTGACGAAAGACGGCCGCTAAGGATCGCGTTCTTCGGCGGGAGCTTTGATCCGCCGCACCTTGGACACATGGCGATCGCCAACGCGCTGATCCGACAGTTCGAACTCGATGAATTCGTCTTCGTACCCGCGTTTCATGCTCCGCATAAGCGAAGTGCTCCGACCTCTGCATTCGACCGCTATGCGATGCTCTGCCTTGCGACGCAAAACGAATCCCGTATGACCGTTTCGCGGATCGAGATCGAGATGCCGCAGAAACCCTATTCCGTCGAGACGCTCGACCGCATCACGCAAATGCTGCCTCGCGAAGAGATATTCTTCGTGATGGGTGCCGACTCCTGGCGGGACATTCGAACGTGGCGGGAATGGGAAAAACTGTTCGAGATGACAGATCACATCGTCGTTACGCGGCCGGGCTACGCGATCGAGACGGATCACGTCACCGATGATATCCGGGAGCGGATCATCGATGTCCGCGGCGGTGAACTCCCCGTAAAGACCGATCCGGCCGCTACGAACATTTATTTCACAGATAACGTCGATATCGACCTCTCGGCGACTGAAATTCGCAAGAAGATCAGGGACGAAGATGATTCATGGCACGACGACGTGCCCGAATCGACGGCAAAGTATATTATTAAGTATCAAATTTATAGCTAGATGGAAGAATTACAGGAAAAATCTTTAGCACGTGAAACAGCACGGATCGAGATCGCGATCCCGGCAACGAAATTCGCAGATCTTGATGAGGGCCTGCAGCTTGCTATCCGTGTTGCGGCCGACAAGAAAGCACTCAATATCGTCGGCCTTGACCTGCGGGACATTGCGAGTTTTACCGAACATTTTATTATCGCTACGGGCACGAACCAGCGTCAGGTGCAGGCCATAGCCGATGAGATAGGCGAGCGTTTGAAGAAGGAAAAAGGCCTCCGTGCCGTCCGCGTGGAAGGATATCGCACGGGCGAATGGGTGCTGCTTGATTATGGCGATTTCGTGTTCCACATCTTTAACGAAACCGCTCGCGAATTTTACGACCTCGAACGTCTCTGGCGTGATGCCCGGAAGATCGAGATCCCCGACGATCTGTAATGAAGTTTAGGTTCGTTTGGGTCGGCAAGACCCGTGATCAGCATTACAAGGCGCTGCAGGAAGAGTATCTGCAGCGTCTTTCGCATTTCGTGTCCGTAGAGGTCGTTGAGGTAAAAGATTCAAAAGACAAGGATCCGCGTGAAACCGAAGGCAAACGCATCCTCGAGAAATTGAATCAAAGCTCTCTTGTATGCCTGCTTGATGTCGGCGGAAAGCAGAAAAGTTCGCACCAGATCGCCGAAATGATCGAAAGCTGGCAAGAGCAAGGAACACGTGAAATTTCTTTTGTTATAGGCGGTGCCGATGGCGTGTCCCGAGCCGTTGCTGAAAGGGCGAATGCCGTGCTATCATTATCGTTTCTCACTTTTACGCACGATATGGCTCGTGTCGTTCTAGCTGAGCAATTATATAGGGGATTTACGATTATAAAGGGTTTTCCTTACCAAAAATGAGCAAGTCCAATTCAAAAGATGTTCAAAAGAAGCTCGTCGCCGAGCGTGAATCTTTAGTAGCCAAACTGAACGGCAACGACCTCTCAATTGACGACTCGGAAACTCCCGACCCGGTCGATCTCGCGGTCCGCAATTATTCAAAGAACGTCCTGCTCGCCGTCTCTGAAAACGACAGCAAGCAGATCGCCCTGATCGACGAAGCTCTGGAACGTCTCGAAAATGACGAGTACGGCCACTGTCAGAACTGCGAGAAAGCGATCAACGCAAAGCGTCTGGCGGCGATCCCTTGGGCAAGATATTGTCTCGATTGCCAAAGCCTGCTCGAGCAGGGGCTTCTCGACGAAGAATGAGCCTTTTCCGGACGGCCTTTGACCCGATCCTATCAGTAATTTTGCCCGAGCAATGTCGGGTCTGCTTCGCCCGCGAGTGTGATATCGCGGGCGGTGTCGTTTGTGCGGAATGTTGGCAAAAGGCTCAGCTATTCACTAAGGACACGCCGCTTTGCCCAAAATGCGGAGCGGTGCTCATGACCGCTTTGCGGTCTGATTCTGCGACGTGCAATGCTTGCGACAAAATGGCGTTTGACCGAGCTTTCGCCTGCGGAATGTACGAAGGGGCGATCTCTGCTTCCGTGCTCGCGTTGAAAAAACAACCGGTAATTGCTCGGCACCTCAAAGATGCGATCCGCGACGCACTTGCTCGGAATCCCTTCGTGAAAGCAGACTTTATAGTTCCCGTTCCGCTTTCAAAAAAGCGTATGTTTGAACGCGGCTTCAACCAGGCCGAGAAGATCGCGGAGGTTGTTTCGCGGCTTCTGGAACTACCGATCAACAACTCTCTTCTTCAGCGAACTATTCACACACCCCTTCACCGCGCCAGAATGGATCTGCGCGCAAGAGAGCTTTCGGTCGAAAAAGCGTTCAGCGTCGCAAATGCCGATCTTGTCGGGAATAAGCGCATTCTTCTTGTCGATGATGTGTTCACCTCCGGGGCGACCGTCAATTCATGCTCCACTGTGCTGAAAAAGAACGGCGCAAGCTTCGTGACAGTTTTCACGATAGCTCGCGCCGTTCAGGGTCGTTACTAAGTCGAGAGACTATGGCAAGTCGTATCGAGGAGCCGGCAGATCGCCGTTCGATCCGAACTGGAAGATCTGCGTCCCGCTGTCGGAAGACCTTCGGATATACCAGACACCCGTGCTTGGACGAAAGACCGCGATATCATCCTTTCCATCACCATCATAATCACCTACAACAGGCACGTCTCCGTTGAGTCCCCAGCCTTCGATGCGAAGAGCTCCATTAGAACTTTGCAGAGCGTACCAGATGCCCGTTGAGGGACGAAAGACCGAGATATCTGCTTTGCCGTCGCCATCACGATCACCTGCAACAGGAATATCACCGTTCAGGCCGAACTGTGTCGCATTGAACCCGCCATTAAGGCTGTTAAGCGAATACCATACGCCTGTTGAAGGCCGAAAGACTGCAATGTCCGTACGGCCATCACCGTCAAGGTCTGCAGCTTGCGGGATGTCGCCGTCAAGGCCGAATGCTGTAGCGCTAAAACCGCCGTCGGTCGTACGGAGCGTGTACCAAACACCTGTGCCGGTTCGATAGACGGTCGGATCTGTTTTGCGATCTCCATCAAAGTCGCCTGCCGCAGGGATATCGCCGGTCGCGCCAAAATGCAGTGCTTTGAAGTTTCCGGTTCCGCTTTCCAGGTAATACCAGTTGCCATCGCTTGGCCTAAAGACAGCAATATCGGAAATATTGTCGCCGTCAAAATCATCCGGAGTCGGAACGTCCGCAGCCATCCCGAATTGACGCACGTCCACCGATCCGTTCGAACTATTGCGGACGTACCAATTCGTTTCGCTCGGGCGATAGACCGCGAAGTCTGTTTTCAGATCTCCGTCGAAGTCAGATGACGCCTTTGCGCGAACTATCTTGTCGATCTGGCCGTTGCCATAGACAACATAGATCTCGCCAAGTTCATCTTCGCCGAACGAAAAGACATTGCGCGGTGTATTCTCGATCAAGATCGCCTGGTCGTTATACCAATACCAGACCTCGCCCGAGCAATAGTCGCCGAAAACATAAGCACCAGTCGGCAAACTGCCCTGCGTGCCGCGATAGACGTAGCCGCCCGTTACCGAACATCGTCCGCTTGCATGGGAATATTGATAGAACGGCATCTGGTAGTTGCCGGGAATGCAGAGGCTCGGGTCGAGATTCGTACATTGATTGCCTTCATAAACACGCCAGCCGTAATTTCCGCCACCGGTTACGATATCGAGTTCTTCTAGCGCTCCCTGGCCGACATCGGCGACCCAAAGCGAGCCGTTAGAGCGGTCGAACGACCAACGCCATGGATTGCGCATTCCGATCGACCAGATCTCCTGACACGTATTGCCCGAGGTTGTGCTGCCACTGTCGCAGCGTGCGGTGTTGGCACCGGTGAATGGATTGGTCGGCGGTATCGCATAGGCCGGCGAAACCGAATTCGGATCGATTCGCAGCATCTTGCCTAAAAGCAGCGAACGATTCTGAGCACGGTTGCCCGGATCGTTGCCAGAACCGCCATCGCCCATTCCGATGTAAAGATAGCCGTCCGGCCCGAACTCGACCATCCCGCCGTTGTGATTCGAGAAGGGCTGCGGGACCTGAAACAATATACGCTCGCTGTTCGGGTCACCGGTGTTTGAGTTCCCGGTGCCCGTGATCGTCTTATACTCGGCAACGACCGTCGTTCCGCTTCCGCTCGCAGTGTAATTTACATAGAACTTACCGTTGGTCGCGAAGTCCGGGTGGAAGGTCAAACCTAGGAGGCCGCGTTCGCCGCCGGCGCTGATCTTCGTCGAAAGATCAATGAATTGCAGCGAATCTCGCGAACCCGGTAAGAACACTCGGATCTGTCCGCCTTGCTGCACTACGAAAATGCGCCCGGAGCCGTCATTCGCAGAACGAAGGAGGACCGGGGAACTGGTGCTCGTTGTAAATGTTTGAAGTCGCGGCGTGTACGGTGCCGGCTGCGGCTGCGCCGCCACCCCAAGGGTCCCAAAGAAGATCGACAAGAGTAAAAGGGCAAAATTCTTTCTGTACATATTCTCTCCCGAAAATAATTGACGGATGGTAGATGGAGCCAGTGAAATTAAAAGGATCGGCTCCGACAAGGCTGCGTTGGGGACTTGATCTGCAGCCGCAAAAAAGGACTTCAAGCTCGAACGATAAACTGTTTTAACTCACGAAGATTGTAACGGCTTTTTTACAAGCATTGCAAGAGCCTTTTCAGCGGCGATAATTTCCGCGTCGCCCGGCCTCGGTTTCCGAATTTCCGCTGTTCTGAAGGCGGAGCGTAACATCTGCCGCAATATCGAGGCCGGCACGCTCACCATTCACAAGATGAAAGTAGCCCGCCGCAGCGATCATCGCAGCATTGTCGGTAGAGAGATGCTTTGACGGAAAGTAAACCGGCACGCCAAGTTTTGCCGCTAGATCATCAGCAGCAGAACGCAGGGCAAGGTTGCACGCAACTCCGCCGGCGACAATAAGGTTTTTCGGCCGAAGATCGACCGCGAGCATTTCAAAACTCTTCATTAACCCGCGAATCACCGCCCGCTGAAAGCTCGCCGCGACATCCTTTATCTCCATCGACACGCTTCCGTTCGCAGGCTCGATAGAATTCTCGCGCATATAGCGGACCAAAGCCGTCTTAAGTCCGCTGAAACTCATATCGGGCCGACCGTCCGAGATCTTTGCCGTCGGAAAATGGATCTTCTTTGCATCGCCGTCGAGTGCGATCTTCTCAATGATCGGACCGCCCGGATATCCAAGCCCAAGCATCTTCGCGGCCTTGTCGAACGCTTCTCCCGCAGCATCGTCGCGTGTCCGAGACACGTTGCGATACTCGCCGGCCTGCGGGATGTGAAAGATATTTGTGTGTCCGCCCGAAACGATCAACGCAAGAGCAGGAAATTCGATTGGAGGATTCTCGAGCGTAACCGAAAAGACATGGCCTTCTATGTGGTTAACTCCAACGAATGGGATACCGAGGCCGTAGGCGAACGCTTTCGCATAACAAACGCCGACCAAGAGCGAACCGATGAGGCCCGGCCCTTGCGTGACCGCGACGGCATCGAGGTCGCTCGCGGAGACCTTTGCGTCGCTCAAAGCTTTCTCGACAACGGGCTCGATCTTGACCAAGTGTTCGCGCGCAGCTATCTCAGGCACGACGCCGCCCCATGCTTTATGCGATTCGATCTGCGAATGGATCACGGAGGAGAGCATCTCGCGGCCATCGCGAACGACGGCAGCGGCGGTCTCATCACAAGAGCTTTCGATCCCTAGAACCAGCATTTTAGATAGATTAGCAGATGTGAGCGGGTGAGGTTTATCTACTCTTCGTAGATGGTGCGTGAAAGTTCGACGCCTTCAGGGAAATGCAGCTTGAAATCATCACGCATCGCCGCCGTGAAGGATTCAAGATATCTGTCTATTCCAGCCATCTCGGTCGCCATGTAAGCCGTTCGGTACTCACCCTTCTCCCCTCCGAATCGTGCCCGCGAAAAACAACCTGTCTGAAGAACCTCAGCAATATGCTTTGCCAGCATATACGCTTCGAACTCCTCGCTGAACTCTTCTTCGACGACCGCCTTCACCTCGTAACAGAACATATAGATTTCTTGAGCATCACTGTCAATTATTTTAAGATATCCTCTCAGCTTTCGCGATTTTCGCTCTATGGAAACTCAAGGGGTTACAGGAATACTTGTCAGGCTGTCGGATGGTGACAAGGATGCGGTCAACGATCTGCTTCCGCTTGTCTATGACGAACTGCGGCGGCTTGCGGGCAATTATCTCCGACAGGAACGTTCAGACCACACCCTTCAGCCGACGGCCTTGGTCAACGAAGCATATCTGAAGATGGTGGATATCGATCGGATAAGCTGGCAAAACAAAGCTCATTTTGTCGCCGTCGCGGCAAATCAGATGCGGCGGATCCTCGTCGATCACGCTCGTCGACGCAACGCATTCAAACGCGGCGGCGAATTTCACATACTAACGCTCAATGACGAGATCGATAAGGCCGCTGACGAAACGACGGAACTGATCGAGCTCGACGATGCATTGACCGAGCTCGCCAAAATGGATGCACTCAAGGCACAGATCGTCGAGATGCGGTATTTCGGCGGTCTAACGATGGACGAAGTCGCGGAAGTGCTCGGTGTCTCGGTGATCACCGTAAAGCGCCATTGGAAGATGACCAAAGCGTGGCTCTACGGACGGCTCGCAAAAAGCTCCTGATACTTTTTCTTTGTGTGTTTCGCCTATATCAAGTGACGGGAACCGGTTTTGTTCCCGGATCGCATTATATAGATAGGAGAAACCGCAATGATCAATCACATTTCCATTGGCGTTAACGACCCGAAACACGTTGCCGATGTCATCGCCGAACTTTGGGGCGGCGTCGCTTTTCCCTTTCCGCCGAGTCCGGGCGGCTACGTGGCCTTCGCCGATGACGACAAAGGCTCAATCGTTGAGCTCGTGCCGCTCGACGTTAACCTGATCCCTGGGGAAGGCTTTCCTGAACAAGAGAACTTCTCTATACAAACACCGACAGAGGAATATGAAGCGAAGTTTGTCGAAGGCAATGAAACCTCTCTCTTCAGCTCGGTCCACGTAAACATCAACTCACCCCTTGAAGAGGCCGAGATCAAAGCGATCGCAAAACGCGAAGGCTGGCGATGCTTTACCGCAAATCGAGGCGGCGGAATATTTCAGCTTATCGAGGTCTGGATCGAGAACAGGTTCCTGCTCGAGGTAAACACTCCTGAAATGACGGAGATCTATCGCAACATTACAAAGCCCGAACTCTGGGCCGAGTTCATCCAGATGCCAATGCCGCCGAAGTTCGCCGAGCATCACGAAAGACTGGCCGCTTAATATTTCCTGCCTCTTGGCTCGCCAATAAGACCGGACCGTGCGCTTCAACTGAAGGACACGGTCCGGTCCCCGTTTTCCCTACTCTCCGTACGAAAAAAAGATCACCTCGTGATACTTTTTGCGTTCCGGCCTCGCCTTATTCAGTGACGGCGAAAAAGAAAATGCCGATAAGTTAGATCATTCATATTTACTTTAGAGGAAACGGAAATGACCAAAAAGCTATTCATACTAATCGCGATCCTTTGCTTTTCGGCAACAGCATTTGCCGACGTAAAGATCACAACCAGACAGACGATGAGCGGCCAGTCGAGCGAGAATACGACATACATCAAAGGGAAACGCAGCCGTACCGAGATGATGAACGGGGTGATGGTCACGCTCACCCAGTGCGACCTGCGACGCGACATTCAGATGAATCCCGCGGCTGAGACCTATCTTGTCACGTACTACGAAGACGGAAGTTCTTCGACGCAGACGTCAAGGCCGGGTGAGCCTGTTCCGGTCAAAAAAGGCGGCACGATGTACGTAACAACAACGAACAAGGACACCGGCGAGAGAAAGCAAATGTTCGGCTATACGGCACGGCACATCATCCAGACGATCGTAATGGAATCTTCACCGGACGCCTGCAATCCGACGAAGACAAAAATGGAGCTGGATATGTGGGTCATTGATGCAGAATTCGCCCTGCAGTGCTCACAGGAAAGACAGTACGTACCGCGCGTTACCGGACAGAACGGAGGCTGTATAGATAAATACGTACCGAAGACCATCGGAACGGCAAAATCGGGCTACCCCGTGTGGCAGAAAATGACATCCTTCGACCAGTCCGGCAAAGAGCTCTTCTCGTCGGTCAACGAGGTTATCGAACTCTCCAAAGCAACACTCGATCCGGCTCTTTTTGAAGTTCCGAAGGACTACCGCGAAGTGAAGAACGCGGCCGAGATGTACACGGCTTCGAACTCTACATCAAGCTATTCAAATTCTTCGATGTCGAGCAGTTCGAGTTCATATTCGAGTTTGAACTCGAATATACAGCAGGCAAACTCTTCTCCTACGGCTGCAAGCAGCGAACTCGGCCCGAAGAAAGAAGGCACGGTTCGCATTGGGCTCGCCGGCGTAAAGACGGGCACGGTCGCTTCGGGAATATCAGCAAATGATCTTGCTCTTGCTATCGCAAACACGTTGGGAACATATCTCAAGGGGACAAAGGTGGAACTCGTGATCCTGGAAGCAAAGCTCGCCTCGGCAGCTACCTCCGAAGCTCGCGAGAAACAGTGCGATCTTGTGCTGAACGCCACGGTCTCGCACAAGAAAGGCGGAGGCGGCTTTGGAGGCTTCGGTAAGATGCTTGGCTCGGTCGTTGGTCAAACCGGCATCGGCCATACCGGCAGCACGGTCGGAAATATTGCAGGCCAAATGGCCACGACCGCGATCGTTTCTGCGGCGAATCTTTCCGGAAATGTTAAGTCGAAGGACGAACTTATTCTCGATGTTCAACTGGTTTCGCTTGCCGACAATGCATCGAAACTCGCAAAGACGTTCAAGGTAAAGGCGAAGGCGGACGGAGACGACATCATCTCTGCTGTGGTTGAGCAAGCGGCACAGGCGATCGTGAATGCGATCGGCGTCTAACTCTCCGTTGGTTGTGCAGTTAAGAGCGGTGGAATGTCGATCGACGGCCCACCGCTTCATCATTTGTTTGCGGGAAATCCGACACGGTTGAGGAGGTCGTCGAACCTCGGATCACCGTGCAGATTCTTCAAGCGATGTCCTGCTTTCAGGAGTGTGAGCCAGTTCGAGCGCTGTTGAAATGCTCTTTCGAGCCAATAGAATGCCTTATCCTTGTCATCCAGACCGGCGTAAATGACCGCGGGCAAAAAGGCCGAGACCTCGCCTTTTCGTACTCGATCTTCGAGTGAAAGTGCGATCCCGAGGGCTTCTTTCTTTCTTCCCGCCGTCGCATAAACGTGACCAAGAGCCATTTCGGTCAAAGGATCTTTCGAAAGCTCAAAAGCCTTCTTCACGGACTCTACTGCCTGTGCGAACTTTCCCTGCTGCTGCTGGATCTCGCCCAGATTCAAATATGCCCTAGCAAATGTCGGATCGCGTTCGATCACCTGCGTGATCTGCCCCGTCGCTTCGTCATAGCGTCCGGCTACGTAAAGCGCCCAACTTATATTAGTCGCCACGTTTAGGTTTAGCGGATCGGCCTGCTGTGCAGTCCGATACTCGCTCATCGCCTCATCGGTCCGTTCCATTGCGACCAGAAAGTTGCCATATGAATAATGAGCTTCGGCACTGTTCGGGGCCCTCCTTATTGCCTCAAGATACTGCTGCTCGGCACCTTTGAAATCCCAGTCGTATGTCGCCTGGATCGACGCAAGCGTAACATACGGCGTCGAAAGGGTCGGATCAAGCCGAAGGGCAGTCAGCGCGGCATCGCGAGCTTTTGGATATGCTTCTTCGGGCGGCAGAACGCCGAACGCCGGAGCAGATCGATAAGAAAGAGCGAGCCCCTGGAAAGCAAGCGCGTAATTCGGATCATTCTCAATCGCCTTTTTGTAGTTCTCAATGCTTTCCGAAATTCCGCGTGGCGTTGAACGATGGCGATCGAACTCTCCTTTCAAATAGAGATCAAAGGCCCGACCGCTCTCAGTAAAGCTCCGCTTCACAGCGTCTGTTTGCCCAGCAATTCCAAACGTCTTAAGCAGCCGCGTCTGTAAACCGGCCTGCAATTCAGCCATTCCGTCAGCGGATTCGGCCAAGGAAAACTCTGTTACCGTGCCGCCCGTCGCAACGTCCAACACCTTGGTGTCAACCTTCAGTTCATTATTCTCGCGGGTAACGATTCCAACGACCACGGTATCGGCGCCGATCCTTTTGCCGGCATCCATTGGCGGAGTTTCAGGCCCAATCTTGTTGATCGTTGTCTGCGAGATCACGCGAAGATCGTCAAAGAGTCCGAGCGTGCCCGCGATCGAATCTGCCATACCGCTGACGAGGTAATCATTCGCAGGATCGCCCGTTTCGTTACGGAATGGAAGAACAGCGACTGTCTTGCCGGCATGGACAATGGGTTGGCCGGAGCCGAAAAGGCGTTGGAAGGGAAAAATGCCGGAAAAATGCAGAACAGTGAAACCGATGATCAGAAGTGCGGCAAAAAGGCCGGCGGCCTTCAGCTTCCTCCCGAACCTGTGGCGAGACTCGTGGATCTGTGTTTCCGCTTGATGAAATGCGTCTGCGGTATTGCGGTCGTGCACTGCGGAGGTTCCCGATCGGCGCCTTTGAGCTGCTTGCCTTTCTCGAAGAGCCGCAAAGACCGGTGCGAACTCCGGATCGTCGCGTACCGGATCAAGACGCGGCTCTGTCGGAAACCACACAAGCCACGGATCATATTCGGCGATCGCTTCTTTGAAATACTCGACCGCAGCGGCTTTATCATCCGCAGCAAGCGATGCATAGCCTAAAAAGAGCGGCTTTACATCCTCGTGCTTGGCCCGTTCGACAAGTTCATCACGTAATTCGGCAGCCCGTTCCGGCTGGCCGCAAGATGCAAATACGCAGGCACGCTCAAATGTCGCGAGCGACAAACCCGGTGCCAGTTGTCCGGCGATCTCACCTGCGGCCAAAGCTTCTTCACAATGTCCGGCCTGCGAGGCAATGTAGGCAAGCTGGGTTTGACCTTGAGCAAAATTTGGATCCGGACGAACGATCTCCCTTGCACGCTCGAGTGCACGGTCGAAATCGCGTAGTTGGTACAGATACCAAGTAAAAAGAACCTGCGTTCGAACTGAGAGCGGATCAAGCTGGATAGCGACCTCAATTTCTTTGCGCCCCTCGTCCTTCCTTCCCGTCGAAATCAGCAGTGCGGCGTACCATTCGTGTGAGAGCGAATAACCGGGATTCAGCGCCAATGCCCTTTTGAAGCATTCTTCGGACTCCTCGTAATCGAACCGCGAGGACAAGACCAGTCCAAGGGTCGCGTACGCTTCCCCTAAACGATCGTCGATCGCAATGGCTTTCCGTGCGGCCTCTTCGCAGCGGTCCAGAGACACCGCAGAGGGCGTTAGGCCATAGATCGCTGACCACATATGATAGTCAGCGATCCCGACATGGGCGAGAGCGTAATTCGGATCGATCTCGACGGCCTCCTTAAAGCCTTCGAGAGCCATTCCGATCGAAGATCCCGTGAAATGGTTCCAGTAGAAGCGTCCGCGAAGATAAGCATCATGGGCTCTCGCGTCATTGGTTCCCCGGCGTGCAACGCGGCGTTTTTCGGCACCTGTAAGCTGCGGCGTAAGAACCTTAACAACATTCTCTGAAACTGCGTCTTCGAGTTCCAAAATATCCTTGCTGCTCTCATCGAAATGCCCGGCCCATACGGCCGCTCCTTTTCCAACTTCTAAAAGTTGAAATGACACCCGAATGCGCCCGCCGAATCTCCGAATCCGACCGTCGAGAACAAAATCCGTATCGAGCTCACGCCCGACGCGAAGCGGGTTCAGCGTCTTTCCGTTGAAACGTGCGATCGAACTCGTCGGCCGAACTGTGAGGCCGCTGATGCCGGCAAGCTTGCTGATGATCGCGTCCGCGATCCCGATCGTCAAGTAGGCGGAATCCTCGTCCTGCTCAGCATCCAAGCCGGAAGCGAGAAAGCTCAGCGGCAGCACCGCAAGCACTTTCGATCCGTCTCTTGCATCTTCTTTGGGGTGTGACACAAACGGCGTGATGTCGATATTCTCGCCGCCAAGATACCGTTCGAGGTCCTTTCGAAGCTCAGCGACGGATGGATAGCGCTCAGCCGGGTCTTTGCGCAAAGCCCGCATCACGATGTTATCGAGGTCACCCGCCAAAAGATTTTCGATGTCGGTAGGACTGCCATTACGCGCTCCGGCAAGTTCCTGACCCGACTTTCCAGAACCATTCCTCGCGGTGGGCGTCGGAAGGCTCTGATCGTCGAGGGCTTGGCTAGGCGGCAAAGGCTCCTGATCACACACTGCCTTTGCGGCTTCAAGAGAATTACGGCTTTCGATTCGATATGGGCGGCGTCCTGAGAGAAGTTCGTAGAGGATCACGCCAAGGCTGTAGACGTCAGAAGCATAGGTAACAGTCTCACCCCGAACCTGCTCGGGACTGGCATAATCGACCGTCATCATTCGAATCGCCGTGGCTGTCGGCTGCAAGGTATCGATCGCGAGCTCGGCGTCAAGAAGTTTCGCGATCCCGAAATCAAGCAGCCGCGGCGACCCGTCCGACGCGACAAAAATATTCCCCGGTTTGAGATCGCGGTGAATGATGCGTCTCTCGTGCGCATACTCGACCGCCTGACAGATCCGGCCAAACAGCAGGAGACGATCATTTAGGGAGAGACGGTTTCCGTCGGCAAATGCATAGAGCGGCTCGCCGTCAATAAGGTCCATCACGAAATACGGGCGACCGTCGTCGGTCGTCCCGCCGTCGATCAGTCGCGTAATGTATGGATGGTCAAGAGCGGCAAGGATCTGGCGTTCATTTCTAAAGCGGCGTAGGACAAAATCAGTATCGACGCCGCGTTTGACGACCTTTATCGCAGCTTTGCGGCGGAATTCGCCGTCCGAACGAGTTGCCTCGTAAACGGCACCCATTCCTCCGCGGCCGATCTCCCGCTCAATGCGATACGCTCCAAGGGTCTTGCCTATCAGCGGGTCGAGGTCGCTGTCGTCAAAGAGAGCGGCAAAAACTTCGCCCTTGGCGGACGGCGTGATCGGCTCTTCGATAAAGCTTTCCGCCAACTCGAATTGATGAAGCAGTTTATCGACCTCTTTGGCAAGCTCCGGATCACGTGTGGTGATCTCGTCGAGCGTGACCTTACGCTCCGCCGGATCTTGTTCCAGGCAGGAATGAAAGACGTCTTCGATCTCGCGCCAGCGTTCCGGAGTCATCAAAAAAAGCCCGACCGATCCAAACATACAACCGGGGTCAAAGGCAGGTGAATAGTTTAATATGCTCACGTTTTTCGGCAAAGGAGAATCGCTGTGGTGCGAAGGAATTTCTTGACTTTGATACTGTTCGGGCGTAAACCAGAGATATGGGAGCTTGATAATTTAGATAATGGAGGAATGAAATGGGACGGAAAATACTCGCAATTGTAACGGCAATGGTAGCGGCGGTCGCTGTGATCTGGATCGCCTATATGATCGCAACCATCTTTCCGCCATTGCCGCCCGTCAATATCGAATACGCTCGCAGAGGCGATATGGCTGCGTATATGCAAACGTATCCGACGATCGCGTTCGTCGCCGTTGCGATCGGTTACGCGATCGCCGCGTTCGCAGGAGGATTCATCGCAACGAAAATGGGACGCCGATGGAGCCAGGGAGCAACACTCGCACTCGTTGTCGGAGCGTTGCTTAGCTTAGGTTCGGTCGCGACCGCCGCGGTCTGGCCGCAGCCGATCTGGTTCGTGCTCGTGAGCCTCGTGATCTTTATTCCGCTGTCGCTGGTCGGATTCAAGTTCGCCGACCACATCGTCTGACCCAAGTGCGGAGAGGCGCGCGTTCGTGCTTCTCCGCCCTGATCGTCTGGTTTCCCTCTCTTTACGGCTTCATACCTTCGTTCCATTGCGGGACGAAATCAGAATTCACGAGCCATTTGATCGGCTCGATCATCGAATTGATCGCGTGGGTCATATGCGAAAAGTCGATGGTCTTGATCTCGTCGCTCGCCTTGTGATAATCCGTGTGCAGACCGAAGCTTGAGACCGTGTGGGCGATGATTCCCTGCCGTGCGAGCGTGTAATTATCTGAGCGGCGAAAGAACTGCTCTTCCGGGTGCGGATCTTGCACGAGCTTGGCACCGCGTTTCGCGAGTTCCGGTCCAAGGTTCGAACGCTCGTAGCCTGTCAGCCAAAGTTCATCGGGCTTGACCTTCGCGTCCGGGCGGCCGATCATCTCGAACTCGAGGTTCGCGACGAACTTGTCCTGCGGGAACGGCAGATTCTTCACGAAATGCCCGGCACCAAAGCCGCCCGCTTCTTCGCTGCCGAAACAAACAAAGTAAACGGTCCGCTTGGGCTTTTTACCTGCGGCCAAAGCACGCGCGACCTCGAGCACAGCGACCGTGCCCGAAGCATCGTCGTCCGCGCCGTTAAAGATCTTGTCGTCGCCCGGAGCATTATCACGTACGCCGAGGTGATCGAGGTGCGAACTTATAAGGATGACCTGCGAGCCGAGCGTTGCATCGCTGCCCGTGATCTTGCCGATGGCGTTCCAGGTGTAAGTCGGAGCGGCGGCCTCGAACGTTCCCTTGAGCGTAACGGTCGAGCCTTCGGCGAATTTCGCGAGTTCTTCGGCGCCTTTTGTCGAAACGGCGAGGAGTGTGCCGAATCTGCCTAGAGATGCCTTGCGTCCGGCGACCTCTGCCCAATTGGCCCTCATCTCGGTCGTCTCGACCATTATCACGGCGGCCGCACCGTCGCGACTCATCTGGCGAATGTCACCTTGAACGTTCTCGTACTTCGAATCAGCGGACATCGACAAGATGACGATCGCGCCTTTCACCGCCTTGTCGCCGGGTTTTGCGTGCTGGATCGGACCGCTGATCTCCTTTCCTGCGATCGCGAACGCGATCAGGTCATCGCCGAGTTTGATCGAGGTACCGTCGATCGTAAGGCCGGTCAGCGTCTCGCGTCGCGGAGCTTCGATCGTCTGCACGAACGTCGGTTTGCCGTCGAAACCGGCTTCACCCGCGGGCTCAAGCCCGAACTGCATAAATTGCGAGCCGATATATTCCGCAGCGATCCGTTCGAATTTCGTACCCGAACCGCGTCCCTGCATCGCATCGCCCGCTAGAAAGTACATTGCCGCACGGACATCGCGTTCTTTGACGGTGCCCGCAGGTGCGACGGCCTGAGCCGCCGCAAACGTCGAAAAAGCGAAGATCGTAAGAGCAACCTTCGCGATAAAAAGATTCTTTTTCATAATTTTCACTCTATATTACGTCGAACGCACCATTTTGTTCATGCGAATGTCGCGGTCGATTGTGCGATCTGACCACGATGTTTGTTCCGTTCCGCCCACAGCGGAACAAGCGGAACAAAACGGAACAAAAATGGGCGTTCTTTGAGCATCGCCTTACAAATTCTGTCACCTTCCACCATCTAGTCAGTGAGCCGTCAGCCGTGAGCCGTCAGTACCACCTGCGGTAGCGGGTGGGTACGTTCTTGTCAGAACCGCCTGCGTGGGCGGGCGGCCAATGTCAGTACCACCTGCGGTAGCGGGTGGTCTTGTCGGAACCCGCCTGCGTCAGCGGGCAGCCAATGTCAGTACCGCCTGCGTGAGCGGGCGGTCAGCCCCACAGAGGCCGCAGAGAACACAGAGGAAGACCCAAGTCAGCCTGCGTGAACGGCACGGGGCGTTGCAGAAGCCAGCACAGCGAAATTGAGAATTGAGAATGGAGAACGGATGACCCGCTGCAGAGGCCCGCACGTTAGTAAGGGCACGCGTCATTATCCATTCAACGGCTGAAAACCGCACACGCCCGGCTTCCTTTACCAATTAACAATCGACAATGAACAATTCACAATTTCCCGATCTTTGTCCTGTCCCACCGCGAATGGAAAAAGTGGGACAAAGTGGGACAAGAATCGGCGTTTTGGCGACCTGCGGTTACAATTTCTGTCATTTTTGTCAAAGATCAGGTGTAACACGTATGTTCTCATCCTCTCTACGAGTGTATCATACGTGTCAAGCGCTATTTTTTTGTCTCTTCGAATTACCCCGGTCTTTAGACCGGGGTTCACGGCCATCAAAGAGTGCTCGGAGGCGGCCCGGCCGCCAACAAAAACTGAGAACCGAGAACATCTTCTGGGCTTGCCCTTTGGCAGTGCGGTCAGGCTCGCCTGACCGTCCATCGTCAACTATAGACATTCGGAGGCGACTCTGCCGCCGACAAGGCCTTTGTCGCCCGCTCCCGCGGGCTCCGTCTATACTTTGGCGGCTCGACGGTCGGGCAAGCCCGACCGCACTGCGATGCGGCAAGCCGCAAGAGAATGAACCCCGACCGCACTGCAATATGGCAAGCCGCCATTTTCAGCGAATTCTTGCCAAAATTACTCGGCTTCTTGGGTGTTATCAAAGATCGAGGGCTGCTTAGATGCGTGATGGCTTGGCAGTTGTTCTAGCTTAGCCACGCCGTTTACGGCGTGGTTAGGATCGCGAAAGAATACCAGAGGGCGTTCACGCCCTTCTACTCGTCAATGCGTTCCAATGGATCGTGAATGGTTGTTGTTAAGAAACGCGTAAAGGTCAGGCTTCATCGCACCGATGATCAACGGCAGATCATCCTTTATGTGCCACGTTATATGCAGATTTATTTCTGAATAAACTCTGATCGACATTTCTTTGAAAGCCCGTGAACGGGCTAAAACAAATTTCCCGACGTGTACCACGCCATAAATGGCGTGGCTAAGCTAAAACAGAGAATCATCTTTTGCTTTCGAAATTTATTGGGCTAAAGCCCAAGATCGATAACTAACCGATGTCCACTAGCTACGGCTTTAGCACTGGCAGGCTCTGATGCCAGAACCTAGTGGCAATTCCGAAGAAGATTCGCCCGCAACGCCGAAGCTGGTGGCAATTCACCGTCACGTTTTGGGCTTGCCCTTTGGCAGTGCGGTCAGGCTCGCCTGACCGTAAATGTCGACTATCAGAAATCGGAGGCGGCTCGGCCGCCGACAGACGCTTGGTCGCCCGCTCTCGCGGGCTCCATCTATATTTTGGCGGCTCGACGGTCGGGCGAGCCCGACCGCACTGCGCTGCGGCAAGCCGCAAGAAAATGAGCCCCGACCGCACTTCGATGGGACAGAGTCGCAAGGAACCCAACCGCACTGCCTTAGGGCAAGCCCATCGGTACCTTGCATCTACTTCTTCCCGAGGTCGTAGTAGCGCCAGGTCGGTTTGTAGTCGCGGGTGAGCTTTGCGTCTGTGAGCGTGGCCCGGACCATCTCGACCGGGATCGGGCCTTCTTTTAGGATCGCGTCGTGGAACGCGCGGTCGGTCATCTTTTTTGAATCGACGAGGTCGTGATGCAGTGCGTAGAACTGCAGACCGCCCATCATATACGCCATTTGATAGAGCGGGCCGTAATCTCCGGCGAAAGAGCGTCGAACTTCGGCGAGAGCGTTCTCGCGTTCGTGCCCGACCTTGTTGACGAGAAGATCGACGCACTGCTCCGGCGTCCATTTGCCGAGGTGAAAGTTCAGGCTGAAGATGATCCTCGCCGCACGATGCGAACGCCAAAAGAGCGCACCGATCTTATCCTCGGGTGTCTTGTCAAAACCGCGATCCCAAAGCAGGAATTCCCAATACAACGCCCAGCCTTCCATCCAGAACGGCGTGCTGAACATACGGCGGTACGGTTTGTATCGCGAGGTCATAAAGCCTTGCAGATGATGGCCCGGAATTAGCTCGTGATGCGTAACGGCACGCGAGAAATGCGGGTTGTTGCCGCGCATCGACATCATCTTTTGCTCTTGCGTCATCGTGTCGGTCGGGTAACTGACGAGGATCGTTTCGCCGCCTAAGAAGAACGGTGCGACGAGCTGGCGTTCGGGCGTCATCATCTCCATACGCCACGATTCTTCCGCAACACGCGGCACAGTTACGAGGTCATTCTTTTTAACGTAATCGATCGCTTCGCGTGCGAAGTCGCGGATCAATTCAGGCTGCTTGCCCGGCTCGACGTATGTCTTCTTGACGGCCTCGATGGCCTTCATATAATCGTCGCCGTAACCCATCTCACGCGATGCCTTCTTGAACTCCGCGATGCACCATTCGAACTCTTTGTTCGCGATCTCGACAAGTTCCTCGGGCGTGTACGGGATCATCTCGAACCGCAGCTCTTCGATGAGAGCTTCGCGGCCGATCGGGTCGCCGATGATCGTCGTCTTGTCATCCGCCGCGATGCCGACGAGCTTGGTCGTTACGAACTTTTGATATTTGTCGAGAGCTTCGTCAGCGGCCTTGTATGGCGACTCGCACCACCAAGTGAATTTCGGATCGTAGCCGTTATAAAAGGTGTACCAACGCTTCAACGTGTCGCGCAGGCCCGCGACCGCCCTCGCCGCACGGTATGCGACCGTGCGTTTCGGCTTCGTGGCTGACGCCGCTCCAAATGCCGTCTGCGTGTCCGCGATCTGTTTCGCGAGGTCGTTCAACGCAGCGGCGGACTTTGCCGGATCCGCAAAATCCAGCCGACGGCGTGCGTCCTCAAGATCTGTGATCGTCCGTGCGAAAGGTATCAGCGGCTCCATCTCGGCGAACTGCGCCGTAAGCTGCGACATCTGATGCTTTTCGTGTTCAAGGTGATTCTTGAAGAGCACATAATCGACCTGATCATCGTGGCCCAGCGCGTCGAAATTCATCTTCGCAAGCGTCGAAAGCTCGTTGTCGTAAAGCTCGCTCAGCCTCGCCATTCGCGCCGCCGAAAGTTCCGAACGCCAAAGACGGTCGAACGAGCCCGTATCCTGCGCAAATCGCTCGATCTCACCCCGCAGACGCGACGGAGCCTCACTCTGCTGGCCGATCGCCGCCTGGACGAACATTCCTTGCACCAGCATCGCCAGCACAAACCCAAAACACACACACCGCCGCCCGATCATTTTCATAAGTTAACTCCGAAGTAAACGTGCATTGCACGGGATAATTCTACCTGAGCGTGCTTTGCACGCGACAATTCTATTAGCTACAGGTGCAGCGAAGCGAAACCTGTAGAAAAGCAATAACACCGTATAGAGCGTGTGGTAACACGCGACCCTTTTCACGCCCAAAGGTATTCATCCTCAAAAGCGATTCGATGTTTTCGCAATAACGATCTGTATTCATCTTCAAACGACTGGCCGAGATGGTGAGACTTCTGGTTTCTAATATATCGGCGTACCGGCTCAAGGGCCGATTCGCTAATAGTGAATGCACCGTAACGTCGCTGCCAGCTAAATTCACGTAAACGATTCTGTCGCACCCATCTCGACGACGAAGCTTTCACGTCGCGCATCAAGTCGGGAAATCCGGCTTTTAGGTCGAGCTGGGTGGCAATGTGCAAATGATCGGGCATTCCACCTATCTCAAGCGTCTGGCCCCCGTGATTTTTTATGATTCCGGAAATATAGGCGTGTAACTCAGACTCCCATTCATTCGCGATCAGTAGTCTTCGGTCTTTGGTCGCAAAGACGATATGAAATAGAAAATGCGTGTGCGACATTGCAATATCGCCTGTTTCACAGGCTGGGTGAATATTCGCCGGCACCTACAGGTTTCGCTCCGCTTCACCTGTAGCTACCAAAATTCTGCGTGCTACGCACGCAAACGATCGGTCCGTTAATTCTCGAACGTTAGGCTATCTCGCCCAGAAAGCTCACGCCATCAGCGATCGTAAGGCCGAAGTTCTCGGCGATGGTCTGGCCGATGTCGGAGAGCGACTGGCGTGTTCCGAGATCAACGCCGGGACATGCATTTGCGCCGTAAACGAGCAGCGGTACGTATTCCCGCGTGTGGTCGCTTCCCTCTTTTGTCGGATCGTTGCCGTGGTCGGCGGTCAGAATGAGCAGATCGTCCGGCTTCATTGCCGACATAATTTCGGGCAGACGCAGGTCGAATTCCTCGAGCGCACGAGCGTAGCCTTCAGGGTCGCGGCGGTGGCCGTAGAGCATATCGAAATCGACAAGGTTCGAAAAGATGAGGCCGCGATTCTCAGCGTTCAAAGCCTCGATCGTCGAATCGACCGCTTGATCATTGTTCTTGCCGACAAGCTCTTCCGTCACACCCATTCCGTCGTATATCGACGCGATCTTGCCGATGCAGACGACGTCCAGCCCGGCATCCTTGAGCAGCGGGAGAAGATTGTTCGACGGCGGCGGTACCGCGTAATCGTGGCGGTTCTCCGTGCGTTTGAAGTCAGCGGCGTTCGATCCTAGAAAAGGCCTCGCGATCACACGTGCGACCTCGTCGTCGCCGCTAAGGATCTTGCGGGCGATCTCGCATATCTCGTACAAACGGTCGATCGGAATGATCTCTTCGTGAGCGGCGATCTGGAACACGGAATCTGCGGACGTGTAAACGATCGGCTTGCCGCTTGCGACGTGTTCTTCGCCAAGCTGCTTGATGATCTCTGTGCCGCTCGCGGGAATGTTGCCGAGAACGCCGGGCACATTTGCCTCTGCTACGAAACGATCGATAATGCGGTCGGGAAAGCCGTCGGGGAACTTCGGAAAGCCTTGTTTTAAGATGATGCCCGCCATTTCCCAATGTCCGGTCGTCGTGTCCTTGCCGTCGGATTTCAGCGTGCATTTGCCGAATGAGCCGGTCGGTGCATCGCTTGGCGAAAGCCCGGCGAGCGGCGTGATATTCCCAAGCCCCAAGCTCTGAAGATTGGGGAGATCGACCTTTCGGCGCTCTAGTATGTGGCCAAGCGTATCTGCACCCGCGTCGCCCCAAGCAGCGGCGTCCGGCATCTCGCCGATACCTGCCGAATCAAGTACCACTAAACAAATTCGTCCAAATCTCTGTGTCATAAAAGTTGTGTTAATTCGTCGGAGCTGTGTAGCCTTCGCGGGCACGGACCTGCGAACCTGCGGGCAAGCCCTTTAGCTCCACCTTTATCTTGCGATATTTGCCGTCCCGCGTCTCGTTCGTAGGGTAATATCCGAGAGTGAATTTCGTACCGATCTCCGCCGCGACCTCCTGAAACGCACGCCGAGCATCGGCAAGGTCGCTGGTAAAGAAGACCTTTCCGCCCGAACGTTTTGCGAGGTCCTGCATCTCGCTATCTGCGATCTCATAGAGCTTTTTGCTGACGGCAAGCCGCTCGAAATCTCCAAGCTGGCAAAACACCGATGCCTTTTCCATCGAAGGACTTCCTTTCAGCGTTCGGTAATATCGTCGGATCTGTGCCGTCGAGAACCGCATTGCGGCTTCGCAGTCGCCAAGGAGATTCTCTTCAAAATACTCCCGCGTATCGACACGCACAAAGTATGAGATCAACCCTTTTGCCTCGAGCTTGGTTCGCACCTCATCAAAATCGGCCGAACTCGTCGAATCTACTCCGTCAGTCAAAGCAACGACCGCCTGGCGGCCGCGAAACTCTGCCGTCACCGGGCCACCGAAGATCTTGTCTGCGATGTCGGCCATTCCGTCGTAATAAGGCGTGCCGGCACTTGTCTTCAGGCCGCGAAGACCCGCAACAAGCTTCTCGCGATCCGCACTCAACGGCGAAAGCACATCGATCACGGGTGAACTTCCCGCATCGCCAACGCTCATTGAGAACGAAACGATCGCGACGCGGTCTCCGGGTCTTAATGAACGTATAAAGATCTCCGCCGCCCGCCGGATCATCGGCAGATCATTCCGCGCCGAACCGGAAGTATCAAGCAGCAAGGCGACCTCGAACGGTGCCGTCGCCGACGTAAATTCAGCGACCGTTTGCTTGACGCCGTCTTCAAATATCACGAAATTGGCGGCTTTAAGGGCCTTGATCGGCGTCCCCTTTGCGTCCGATACTGCGACCGGAACATCCACAAGATCGGTCGAAACGCGGATGACATCGTCGTTCGGTTTGGTATCTTGCGCACGAAAGCCTGCCGCAAACAGAGCGATAAGACACAAAAAAACGATTACTCTGGCCAGCGTCCCCATTGCGGATTCG
The DNA here is from genome assembly GCA_019694355.1 of Pyrinomonadaceae bacterium. GTDB lineage: Bacteria > Acidobacteriota > Blastocatellia > Pyrinomonadales > Pyrinomonadaceae > OLB17. Next base: position 39,460 of record JAIBCB010000007.1, read on the forward strand.
ATGTACAAATTGTAGCAGAGAATTAAGGCGGCCGAACGTCCAGGCCCCTCGCTTCGGTTAGGAAATCGCGTCGAACATTTGGTATGATTTCCGCAAGTCAGCATAAAACTTGATCTCAGCGAAGCTTCTCACGTTTCATCGTTGTGCGTGAACATCGCAACAAAACTCTGACCTAAATCTGGTTTATGGGAGTAAGAATAATGAAAAAGGAATTTCTCCGGATCCTCTTTATCGTCTGGATCGCCGCTGTCGTATGTGTCGGCAGCGTTTTTGCTCAAGGCAATGCAGCCCGAAAGTCTGCAGTGCGAGACACAAAGAATGTGGCTCCTTCGGCCGCTCTTTTGGTTGAAGATTTCCCTTATGCCCCCGGCTCGCTTCTGACCAACAACGGTTGGGCAGCACAAAGCGGTGCGGGAACGAATTCGATCGCCACAGTAGCGCCCGGCCTGACCTTGGCTGGCTATCCGGGTTCGGGTATCGGAAATGCTGTGGCAATGACCACGAGCGGCGAGGATGTGAATCGTGCGTTTGCGGTCCAGTCGTCCGGTTCAGTTTATGCTGCGTTTCTTGTCAATGTAAGCGATGCTTCTGCGACCGCTCCCGGCGGATACTTTTTCCATTTCGGCCCGGACCCGATCGGTTCGACTTTTCGCGGACGTGTCTTTGCGGTAAAAGATGGCTCGAATAACCTCGCTTTCGGTATTTCCGTTGCTGCGACCTCGGCTGCCGGCGTCACTCTCACTCCGTTCACATATTCGCTCAACACAACGTACTTAGTCGTTGTGAAGTACAACATCATTGACGGAACCGGCAATGACACTGCCGAACTCTTTGTCAGCACGACCGTTCCGGGAACTGAACCGGCACCGACCGTTTCCTCGACCGACACCTCGCCGGGCGACATTTCGCCGGCCGCGGTCGCTCTGAGACAAGGAACGAGCTCCACATCTCCAACATTACACCTTGACGGCATTCGTGTCGGGACGAGCTGGGCTGACGTTACTCAGGGCGGCACTCCGCAGAACACGCAGCATGTGCTTGATTTCAATGGCGACGGCAAAACCGATTATGTTGTGACCCGCAATGAGGGAGGCGGCCCGACCGACACGATCACTTGGTACGAATGCTATTCGACCGGTGCTCCGCAGGCGTGCTCGGGCGACGCGGCTCCGGCGTTTGGCGTTGCGATCGATCGGGTGACCCCGGCAGATTTTGACGGCGATGGTAAGACCGACGTTGCGATCTGGCGTGAAGCTCCTGCCGGATCTGCCGCGTTCTATATCCTGCAAAGTTCAGACAGCACAGTTCGCGTCGATGTTTTTGGTCAAACCGATGATGATCCTTCGGTCGTGGCCGACTACACGGGCGACGGCAAGGCAGACCCCGCGGTCTATCGTGCCGGCGTAAATTCGGGCGACCAGAGCTACTGGTTCTATCGGGCAAGCAGCGGCCCGAACAGCGGCAATATCGTTTACAATCCGTGGGGCCTTGACTCCGACTATCCGGCTCCCGGCGATTACGATGGTGACGGTAAAGCAGACTTTATGGTGCAGAGGGGCGGCGGCCCGCAGGGCGTCTATTGGCTCCTTTCGAACGAAACGGGTGCTATCAGCACGTACTACTTCGGAACACCGTTCGACTTCATCGTTCCCGGCGACTATGACGGCGACGGTAAGACGGACATTGCGGTCATCCAGACGAGCGGCGGCAATATCAACTGGTTCGTCCGCAAGAGCTCGGCTCCGACCGATTCACCCTACTTTGGCTCCTGGGGCCTGGCGGCCACGGATTCCACCGTTCAAGGCGACTATGACGGCGATGGCAAGACCGATCTTGCGGTCTGGCGGCCTGACAATGACCCGACGCAGAACTACTTCTACGTCCTTTCGAGTGCATCCGGGTCCCTCATCCAGACAGAGTGGGGTTCAAATGGCGACACTCCGGTTGCCAACTACAACACGCACTGATCCGGCGCATCGACGTTGGGTCAAAGAGGCCGGCATCTTCGGATGCCGGCCTTCTTTTTGCAATGGCACCTTTATACCTGGGGCGGGCTAATTCAGCGTCCTGCGTTTGACCAAATCCCGACTTGCGCTTAGAATTGCTCTGTTAAGTGTTACATTTTGACCGTATTCTATTAGATCGTGGGTAGCCTTATATCTACTCGAGAATTGGAGGGAGTATATGTTTTCAGTTTCTGAACTATTTTCGAGCTGGCGAACCGTCGCGCGTTCGTCCGCTCTTGCAGCCGCCTTTGTTGCGGCAGTTTCGCTCGTTGGCGCGAATTCGGCCAATGCTCAGGCCATTACCGAAGACTTCGCCGATGTCACCGCCTTGCCTGCGGCAGGCTGGGTTCAAACGAATCACAGTAATCCTGTAGGCACTACCGTTTGGTTCCAAGGGAACTCAACCGTCTTCCCATCACAGGCCGGAGCAGCTACTGCCTACGTAGGCGCCAACTTCAACAGCACCGGTGGTGCCGGAACGATCAGCAATTGGCTTTTCGTCCCAACCCGTACGCTGAATAACGGCGATGTCTTTACGTTTTGGACCAGATCTGTGAGCACCACGTTTCCGGACCGGATGCAAGTTCGCCTTTCAACCAATGGTTCCAGCACGAACATTGGCACTACCGAAAACGATGTAGGCGATTTTACAAACCTTCTGCTTGATATCAACCCGACCTTGACGGACCAATATCCGATCGTTTGGACGCAATACACGATAACGATCAGCGGCCTTGCAGGCCCAACGAGCGGCCGTCTTGCATTCCGTTATTTCGTGGTCGATGGTGGCCCGTCGGGTAACAACTCGAACTATATCGGGATCGACACATTCACCTACACGCCGAGCGGCGGTCCGGTTGCGCCGACCCAACACGTGCTTGATTACAACGGCGACGGCAAGACCGACTACGC
>JAIBCB010000004.1 GCA_019694355.1 Pyrinomonadaceae bacterium
TGCCGAGTTTATCAACGATACCGTTGTTCTTCCGACGCATCAAGGCCCCACAAAGAGAACCGTGGTCGGTTCAGTTGTGAGCGGAAAGCGCCACTTCGCGATCCTAAAGGATCACTGAGCCGCGAGTCAGCTATTTGACAAACCGATCATTTGGGCAGCCCGCGTGTGGCGACGGACGAGCGTGGGATGGTGGTGAACCGCAGGGACTTTATGGCGTTTGGCGAAGAGGCGATCTCGGTGCAGCGTGTGGGCGGCGGTTCGGGGAACGGCTACGAGGCCGCCGGGGCGACGCGCAAGGATTACACGGGTTACGAGAAGGACGAGGAGAGCGGTTTGGAGTTCGCACAGGCACGGTATTACAACGCGACGCACGGCAGATTCACAAGCGTCGATCCGCTAACGGCAAGCGCAACGATAAGAAACCCGCAGACGTTTAATAGGTATTCATACGGATTAAACTCGCCGTATAAGTTTACAGACCCTCTTGGCTTACTTTCTGAGTATACAACTGGGGCTTGTGGTAGTAGCTGCCCTAACAGCGAATCGCGTTGGACTCAGTCTAGTGGCGGACCGATGACCGGCGGTGGAACAGAATCACCATTCGCGGCAGAGTTCGAAGCAATGTCCCTTTATCGCGAAGTGGATCAGGCACTCGATACTCTCTCTGGCGTAGGATTCGAGACATACGGCAATTATGCTCCCGGAGAAAAGGCTGCTGTTACTCTCGCGTTGCAAGAAATCCTAAGAAAGGGAACGCAGGAGGCTAAACGAATCGCAGCGAATATAGTTAACAGCGACATAAGAATCAACATTGGCGACTATACGGCTTCAGGGCAAACATTAATTCGTGATGCAGCCGGTTTGACAGCTGCAATAGCTCAAAAAGGAACTCTCACAATCCGCGACGCCCTTAGTTTCTTTCAGATCAACCTCGATCGAGGGTCGACGATGAATTCAGCCCCAGACTTATTGGCGACCCTTGTGCACGAAGGAAAGCACGCAGAAATATATGCGACGGTTGCCGTTAGCCTCTCGTCCGGAGATCCCAGGAAATTTGAAAACGAAACAATGAGATCTGACGAAATCCGTGCTTCAACGGCTGCCACACAATTTCTCATACGCATGGGCGGAGAATTCATGAAAAAAGGCCAGGCCCTTGGCTTCATAACAAACAACGGAAGGGTGGATTCTCGCGCGATGAATGCGAAAGGTGCGGCGGCGGCGGCCGCGTTTGGAACTACGAAGACCGTTCAGGACTTTTTTAAATTGTCCAAGGTGACATGGTAAGGAATTCTTTATGCGAAGCACTAGATATGAATGGCTCTCCCTAATAGTGGTTATTAGCGCGGTAGTTCTCTTTGGCGGCCTCACTGCCTGTAGCCTCAAGCGCAACCCGCACTTCGTAGGTGGTCGAAGTCCAGAAATAGCAAATCCATCGGCCTCGCAAATTTTCGACCCAGCTGATCGGGCTTTCGAAGACGCAAGGCTTCGGTGGAGAAATGCCAACATCTCCAGCTATGACATGACGATTTCATTAGAAATGACTTCATTCGTCGAGCCGGCACGCATGGTACAAGTAAAGGTTCGGCGGGGTGATGTCCTTTCAATGCAGGTCGTCGACGAACAAGATCGGCGAGGAGGGCTATCCTTTTATGACAAATATAAGACGGTCGATCTGATTTTTTACAGGATTCCACAGTTGAAACAAGAAGGCGGTACCGTTGAGGTTGACTACAACTCAATATACGGCTATCCGGAGAAGATTCGATTTGCAAAAGTAGCTGCCGACGCTTCCTTTACCTTTAAAGTTTTACGTTTCGAGTTGGTGAATGCTGAGAATTGAGAGTAGACGCTGTTTCCGATCGATTGGGGGTGGTGGTGAATCGCAGGGATTTTACCGCGTTTGGTGAAGAGGCGGTGTCGGTGCAGCGTGTCGGCGGCGGTTCGGGGAACGGCTACGAGGCCGCCGGGGCGAAACAATCCGTGAAGGTAGACGGCGTTAAGGTGACGGCGGGAGAAGGAGTTGCAACTCCGGCAGGATACTACAAATTGGTTGTCTTTGAAGGCAAGAGCTATCTAAACACCCACGTTATGAAGCAAGAGTCTGATGGTACTTGGTCAAGCAAGAATGGAGATGGTTCTCGATTCAGCGGTATTAAGGACGCGAACGCTTTTTATCAGTCAGCTTACGGTCCAGCGAGTGTGAAACCAACTTACTTCTTTAGGAAGATTTCTAGGCTCGGAAGGCGGTAGGGAGACGAAAAATGCATAGAAGTATGGTTATAGTTGCTATTGTTCTTGGTTGTGTTGTAGGCCAAGCTTCGCTTGGCCAAACTAGGGCGACTTATAAGAAGCAAACAGGGTGCATTAAGGCTTCACTCGCACGCATCGATGGAAGAGCCGAACAGCCATTGATCAAGCCGAGTGAGCTCAGTTTGACGATAGAGAATCAAACATCTGGATCGCTTTATATACATCAGCGCCCAGTTTTCTATTTGTGGAGGAAAGGTAGTGATGAAGCGAATCCGAAATTGTATGATGCCTTTATTGCCAGAATAGGCGATCTATATCCAATACCGCCACTGCCTAAAAAGCTCGGGCATCATCAAATGGTATCGATGCAGATTCATATTGATCAATTAGACGCGAAAAACACCATTGCAGCTATAGACGTCTGGAAACAGCTGTTGTTAGTAGTGCCCCCCGAACACTATTTGATTGAAGCTCAGCTTCTGTCGACTGAGGATGGCAGTTGTCTCCGCACGATCTCGAACCGGGTCGACATTGAGATTCTGCCTAAATGAAAGGTTTCGACGTCTGCCTGAGTCGAAGTATGGGGAATGAAGTGGGGGGAGCGAGGAAAGAGTGTTGTGAAGTTTGCGAGTCGGGCTGACGCGCAAGGATTACACGGGCTACGAGAAGGACGGTCGAATGCAGAGTGCGGAGTGCGGAATGAGGAGCGTGGAGTGTCGAGTGCGGAATTCAGAATGAGGGAGCTTGCATTATCGGGAGTTCTTCTTCTTGTATTCGTTTCTGTAACAACGGCGATGGCCAATGGCGAAGATTTGCGAGTAACCGTTTCCGTGCCGTCTGGAGGCTTGAAAGTCGGCGTCGATAGTAAAGCCCGCGCAAAGGTAACTGTTACCGTTGAGAACACCTCAGATCACAAAGTTGAATTCTATGGCCCGGACTTTACGATCTTGCGAGAAGGTGTCAGCAAGACGGGAATGACAACAGGCAATGCGTTCGTTGGAAGGAGAATCGGTGGTGGTTTGAAACCAGGGACGGATAGAGAATCTTACGTAAGTCTGGGAAGAGGCGAGTCGAGGACCTTTGAGGTTGATGTTTCGAAGCTTTTTGTAATGGATCAAATGTGGTCTGTTATATTTTACAGCCCGTTGCTCAAAGAGCTCCGTTCTGGGAGATATGATTTCGCAGCGCGCGTTTTTGTGGGAAATGGGGACAATTCATTTTACATAACTTCGCGAATATTCAAAGTGGAAGTTTTAAAATAGGCCTGCAATCGCTCTCACTGCCGACGAGGCCACGATCTTCGTGTATGATGCATCTGGAGTATTGATCGCGGAATATTCGGGCGAGGTCGCTGCGGAGCCGCGAGTCAGCTATTTGACAACCGATCATTTGGGCTCGCCGCGTGTGACGACGAATGAGCGTGGGGTGGTGGTGAATCGGCGAGATTTTATGCCCTTTGGCGAAGAAATAAATGGTGTTGGAGGCCGCACAACCGGCTTGAATTACGGTTCGGATTCGGTTCGCCAAAAATTCACCGGCTACGAACGCGACATCGAGTCTGACCTGGATTTTGCCCAAGCGCGATACTACAACTCTTCTCATGGAAGGTTCACAAGCGTCGATCCCCTCACAGCGAGTGCCACGATCCGAAATCCTCAGACATTCAATAGGTACAGCTACGGTTTGAATTCTCCGTATAAGTTTACAGACCCGCTAGGGTTGTCAATTGATCTGGTGGGATGTAATTTTGAGTGTCGCGTAATGAACGCGATCAATGGTATTGGCAAACTGAGTGCTGCCGATCTTGCCCTTGCAAAATATCACGTAGCCAATGGCACAGCGCTTGGTTATGTTTTCCTAAACGCCTCGTACAACCAGCTGCGCCCACAGACGGCGGGTGTTGGATCACCGAACCCGCAAGGCCCAAACGACAATATGAAAATGGGCGAAGAAGGTCGGAAGCTGCTAATTCAATGGGAGGGCTATAGGGATGTTCCGTACGACAAAGATAACAGCAGCGGATCCCGCAACTGCACTATTGGGATTGGTCACTTGCTACATCCAGGTCCGTGTCGAGGATCATCGGAGGACCAGAGAAAGTATTCAGCGGGCGAAATTGATGCCTTCTTCAAGGCTGACGTTGCGAGTGCCGAGAGTCACGTACGCGCAGGTATTACCAAGGTGAAGTTGGATCAGAACCAGTTTGATGCGCTCGTTGTATTAGCTCTTAATTTCCGATCGACGCCGAAGCTTTATGCTGCGATTAACGCAAACAAACTCGAGCGCGTAAAAGCTGAATGGCTAAGCACTAATAAGGTCAAAGATGAGCATGGGAATCTTGTATTTTCTCAAGGCCTTCAGAATCGCCGCGACGCAGAGTGGGCTCTATATAATAAGCCGGTACCGCGGTTTAAGTTTTTCTGGTAGCCGAATCGTGAGAATCATAATAGGGAGGTTTTTATTATGCCCGAGTTTGCGAAATACATATGTGTACTTCTATTGGCATCTCTGATCTTTTGCTCCGCCTGTGAAACGACACGCCGTTCGACCCAAGCGGTTGAATCACCAACTAGGCCGTCAAATATGAGTGATACGCCGTCCTCACTTGCAAATAATGATCAGGCCCAGAATACTCAACAGCCTAGCTCGTCAAAATTTCGGCAAGATGATCGAGCAGTGCCCCAATCTCCTAGTGTTGCACCGAAGTACCTCGGATGTTGGTCGTCGGGCGACGGTAATTTCATGTCGATTACCGCGACAACCTTGCAAACCCGCAATAGCTACGAACCACTGAAGTATGAGTCACGAGCGGATAAGATCGCGCAGGAACGTGGAGTTTACCTTTTGGAAATTCTTGGTGTGGATAAGAGTCATGAAATTGCCAAACTCATCGCCTTTAAGTTGATCGGCAATAATGAGATGGACGGAGCTACTTTCGATTCATTCGAAATGTTTCAGAACGATCAGCCAACTGCTAGACAAGGACGCTGGGTCCGAGAAAAATGTATTACTGTGCAAAAATTTCTAAAGTGACTGGGTAGAGGTCGATGTGCCCGACAGTTCGACGGTGAGGTGTCGCAGGAGCCGCGAGTCAGCTATTTGACAACCGATCATTTGGGCAGCCCGCGTGTGGCGACGGATGAGCGTGGGGTGGTGGTGAAACGAAGTGATTTCCAGCCTTACGGCGAAGAGGTGTTCTCTGTCGAACGGACGAGCGCTCTTGGCTACACCGCCGCGGATTCGATCCGCCAGAAATTTACCGGCTATGAACGCGACATCGAGTCCGGCCTGGATTTCGCCCAAGCGCGATACTACAACGCGACGCACGGGCGTTTCACGAGCGTCGATCCGCTGACGGCGAGTGCAACAATCAGAAACCCGCAGACCCTCAACCGCTACTCCTACGCCCTCAACTCCCCATACAAGTTCACCGATCCCCTCGGCCTCCTCTCCGAGTACACCACCGGCGCCTGCGGCGGCGATTGTCCCAATTCCGACGGTGGCGGTACCGGATACAGCGACAACTATGCTGCCTTCCTTTGCGGGGCTTTCGAATGTGAGCAGGAAAAAGCGCCGGTGGTTGCGGCAACTTCGCCGAATGCGAGCGAGCCTCAACCATCCCAGACTCCTTCGGAGATACCGCCACCTCCGACCCTCAAAGTTGAATATCTACCAGCACCCGGTGATACTGAAGCGATTATTAACCGAAAGACGTCGAGTCTCCAGGAGATTGCGAACAATCTAATTGCTGCAAATTGGCCCACCATTTATGCAGCCACAGTTGCGGAAACGGCGGCATCTCGGGCACCTAAGGGTGAAATGTCACAGCAAACGGATACATCCAGCGCGCAAGTCGGAGTAAGCGTCGGTACTGATGGTGCTGACGTTTCTGGACAAACTGGATCTTCGCGCTCTACTACAACCGAATTTGCACGGACTTTGGAAGGAAAAATTGCCGCAAATGCGACGGTGATCAATAACTCAGCGGTTGCCGTTGCCGCGTCAGATGCCGTTCCAATAAACAATTCGGTGCAGTTTGTTGGCCTTGTGAATAAGACAATGATCGACCATGCGAGGCGACTCGTCACAAGAGCCGATGCAGCCTCTCCACCCATATCAGGAGGACTCCCGCAACGCAGAGCTGACCCAGCTAATATCCGAATCGTTCCGCATGTTAACCGGCCGATACCATGGTATATTCAGCAAAGAGCCTTAGATTCACCGTACTGAGATTTCGCAATATCGATTCTACAGATCAGCTTACGGGCGAGGGAGAATAATATGAAGGTTGGATTTTTCGTTTTGCTGGCGATTCTCGCATTTATTGTCATTGGGACCCCTTCTCCTTGGGGAATTCAAGCGCAGAAGAAGAATTCATTCGATGCGTTATGTCAGCAGTCCAGTCGCCCAGGAACATGCGATGAGGTCTTGTCCGTGATAACACGGTTCTGGAGGGCTGCTCAGAAAGGTGATCTGGATGTTGCCAGCAAACTTCGAACCAATACGATGGAAGGGTTTACAATCGTTGTTAACGACGACGCGCATCCATGGGAGAGCGTCATTTTCGAGACAGGTTTGACGTATATTCGCCCAACCAATTTTGAGTGTAAGAGCGAAACTGAGTGTCGAGTTTTAGTCGTAGCTCGCAATCGGTATGGTAACGAGCTTCGACTTGTGCACACCGTCGTAAAAGGTGACGATGGGTGGCGGATTCGGTTCATCACGTAGCTCGAAAGTAATCAATCCGGCGGATCAAAAAAGCTTCTGCGGCAGAAACTAAGCTGTCGGACAATGTGATCGAAATCTTTGACGCTCGTGTAAACACTACGTACGACACTAAGACAGGCCTATACACAACCCAGGCTGTAATAGCCGACGTGATAATTCAGGCGACAATAACAACCACTCTTCCAACTTGGAGGGAACGCGGTTCCGCTTCTCAGGCAGAACAAGCTAAGTGGGATGGCTATTTGGAACAGCTTAAGGGGTTTCAAGCGGAGCACGCTAAGGATACATTCGTTCGCCTAGATCAGTATCGCAGTTCGCTTCTTGGGCTTCGAGGAACGGGTTCAGGAAACACGCGGGAGAGTGCTATGCAGATGGCCGCTAATCAAATCAACGCCAAATACTCGGAGGCGAAAAACACCCTCTTCCAGAATTATAATGCGGACGGCAAACGCCGCGATGCCAATGGCGGACACACGATACGTCCATATTAGCGAGGACCCAATGAGAAACATCTACCTTTAGAAGAAATACTGGTGGTTGGAGTCTTGATATGCTTGCTGGCAACGACCTCGATCCAGGGACAGTCAAAACATACCGAAGGTGAAATTCAGTTCTACATTACCGGTCGGACCAAAATATGTTTGGACGGCACGCTTATATTGAAAGCGACTGTAAAGAATCGAGGAACCCGATCAATTAAGGTACACAAGGCACTATGGCGTTACCTGACCGAAAAGGCGTTTGATCAGAATTCTGCAAAGGTGGTAGGCAGTAATTTTCAGCTTAAAGTTCCCGTAATGCGTGGGACAATAGCGGAGCACGTCGGTGTTGACAAAGCGTTCGTAACTCTCCTTCCGGGCGAACAATTCTCTGTCGATAGAGTGATCGACCTGAAGTCGGACGCGTTCTACCGCGAGCCGGGACGGTATTCGGTCGAGCTGCTGTTGCCTTTGGAGCGATCGGAGGATAAGGAAATCTTCTCGAAGGAGTTTGTATTCCACGTAACGCATTGAAGCAAAAAGTAAACGGGGCCGTGAGCGTGGGGCGGTTGTGAAACTCCGCCGACCTTATGTCCCCATAGGGACGTATGAATGTAGCCCAGGGTAAGGCCGCATCGGCCGCCACCCTGGGAACCCGTCGCAAAATAGATCAATGGAGCTCCGTTAGGAGCGACAGGATCTTGTCGGCGGCAAGCCGCCTCCGAGGCAGCGTATTTCATCCTGATACCACGCCGTAAACGACGTGGCTATGCGAAGCCATTGTCGGCGGCTAAGCCGCCTCCGGGAGTCTGAGTTGGCTAGGGACGGTCGGGCAAGCCCGACCGCACTGCAATGCGGCAAGCCGCGTTCGAGCACTCTTTGATGGCCGTGAACCAAGGTCTAAAGACCCGGGGCAATTCGAAGAGACTCTCAAAAATAGCGCTTGACACGTATGATACACTCGTAGAGAGAGTGTGAACATACGTTTTACACCCTGATCTTTGACAATAGTGACAATAATTGTAACCGCAAGTCGCCAGAACGCCGATTTTTGTCCCACTTTGTCCCACTTGCCCACGACGGTGGGACGGGACAAACATCGAGGCTCTCTGCAATGCTGACCGCCCGCTTACGCAGGCGGTTCTGACTTCCGGTGACCGCCCGCTGACGCTCTTGGTGCTGATGGCTAGTACACTGAGCATTGATTTGGGGATAAATTTGGCATAAAATTACACCGTAACCAGTATTTTTTGACTGAGGAGGTCCTTTCTATGACTAAGGTTTCGCATTTATTATGCGGTTTCTTTGGCAGCGTCGTGCTTTTTGCCGCGGCAATGCTTATCCCCACTCAGACGGTCGAGAGCAAGAATGCGGCCGCCGCTGATCCCCTTCCTACCCCGCCCGTGAATGCGGCAAAAATGTCGGAATTCCGAGGCGTTAGGATCGGAATGACAAAAGACGAAGTTAAGAAGACGATCGACAAAGATCCTGTCGTCAGCGATGATTCCGGTTTCTACTATGAGTTCTCGGACAAAGAGACCGCGCAGATCAGCCTTGATGCGGACAAAAAAGTTCGGGCGATCGCGGTAATGTATTCGGCAGTTGACGCCTCGACGCCAAAACTCACGGACGTGCTTGGACCGGACGCAAAAGTCACGCCGGCGGCAGACGGCCAGGTCTATGACATGGTCCGTTATCCCGCTGCGGGATATTGGATCTCTTATAACCGTTCGGGCGGCGATTCTCCACGTGTGACGATAATGATCCAGAAGATCGAAGTCGCCGAGGACTAGACCTTTACGTAGATCTTTTTGCGGTAGAGCAGCCACATCAGGAAGAGCCAAAAGAGGATGAAGCTGACGGCGTACATCCAAGAGGCGTCGATCGGCTGCGCGATCGGCAGGAAGATGTGGTTCATCACCCAGCCGTGGAGCGAGACGGCTTTCTCGCCATCCATCACGCGAAAGCCATCCATTATCCGCGCATGGAAGCCGCTGAAAACGAACAAGGCGATGGCATTCGCCCCAAACACTTCGAATGGCCAGGCCCAGCGGCGAATTCCTTTTAGATCAATAAGCCAATAGCAGCAACCAAGCATAAGCAACGCAAGCCCTGTCGTTGCAAGGACATACGAACTTGTCCATAGTGCCTTGTTCATCGTGAACCAACTGTTCCAGATCAGGCCGGCGGCAAGCAGAACGACCCCGAAGAAGAACATTCCCGCGACTTTTTCATAGCTCGCGGCGAACCGTTCTTCCGAATCATCTTCTGCACGACGCTTGAGCAGCCACGTGCCTGCGAGTACGCCCGAGATCGTCGTCACGATCGCCGGGAATGTCGATAATATGCCCTCAGGATCATAAACCTTGCCGTAGCGCCAAATGTGGTTTTCCGTGAGGATCAGACGGTCGAGATAAGCGGCAAGATTGCAAGCTTTGTCGTTCATTGTCGTGATCTCGCAGCCCGGAACTGGGATAAGCGTCATCACCGCCCAATAGATGAGAAGGATCACCGCGGAGATCCAAAGCTGCTGCTTCCATGTCGTGTGCAGGAACAAGACGGCCGTCACGAGATAGCAAACAGCGATTCGCTGCAGAACGCCTGCGATCCGGAGAGTTCCGTAGTCGTACCCAATGACGTTGTAGCCGGCAAAATTCATCGCCGCGATGCCGAGAAGCCCGATGCCGCACAGAATGCCGGCCCAAAGGAATTTCCTAAGAAGAAGCACGAAAAGGGCAGCACAAAATACGAGCCAGATCGCAAGCTTGAGAATCCCGGGCGCATCTGTCGCCTGAAACTGAAAGAACGGCAAGACCGACACCGACGCACCGAGAAGATAGATCGAGAGCGAACGCCTGATGATCTTTGAGTACGTCCCGAATGAAGTCCCCTCGCCGCCGGTCGTCCCAACCTTTTTGCCAAGAGAGATCGAGATCGAAACGCCGACGATGAACAGGAAAAATGGAAAGATCCAATCGGTCGGCGTCAGGCCGTTCCATTCGGCGTGATCGAGCGGCCAATAGACCGGCGAGGTGCCCGGATTGTTGACCAACACCATTCCGGCGATCGTGATGCCGCGAAAGACATCAAGTGAAATAAGCCGATCTGGACGGGTCTCCGCCATGGTGGTCAATGAGTTACCAGCCGTTCCTCTCCCGTGTGCGGGTGATGTGAGCTGTGTGGTGTTGTGAATGCCATGCGTAAAGAGCGGTCGCCTTTTCGATCGTCCATACGCCTGTTTCTGGGTGAATGTACGCCTTCTGCAGCTCGGCGTCTGAGAGCGATTCGAGAAGCGCAACCCAACGGGTGTGGATCGCATTCAGCATCGCGAGCGAAACAGAGACCGGAAGATTTGAATCAGCAAGCTCTGCCCAACGGTCCTCTAAATAGGGAACGATGGTCGGCGGCTCGTCTTCTGTCAACGCAAGTTTGAAGCGCGTATAGGACGTCGCGTGGCTGTCCGCAACGTGATGGACCGTTTGGCGAAGCGTCCAGCCTTCCGGGCGATAACGCGTTGAAAGCTGATGGTCATCAAGGCCTTCGACAGCATTTGCAAGATCGTTCGGCAGAGCCCGGAGCACCTCGATCCGATCTCTAAAAGCAGCCTTAGAGAATTCGATGTTCGCATCGAACTCACCGATAGGATATCTAAGGTCTTCGCTCATATGAGTCGGCTAGCGCGCAAGATTCTCAAAGCGTGTGTGCTCTTTGATGAACGCCAGCTTGACGGTTCCCGTCGGGCCGTTACGCTGCTTGGCAATTATCAACTCGGCGAGGCCCATCAGCGATTCGTCCTTCGGATTATAGTATTCGGGCCGATAGATAAAGCCCACGACGTCAGCGTCCTGTTCGATCGAGCCGGACTCGCGCAGATCGCTCAAGACCGGAGTGGGCGGATTTCTGCTTTCCGATGCACGCGATAGCTGGGAGAGTGCGACAACAGGCACATCGAGTTCTTTTGCGAGAGCCTTCAATTCACGCGAGATCTGCGAGACTTCCTGTTGGCGTGATTCGACACGTTTCGACCCGCCCATTAGCTGCAGATAGTCAACGACAACCAGGTCGAGGCCTTTTTGTTCGGCAACAAGGCGGCGGCATTTTGCACGCATCTCCATCACGGAGATACCCGGAGTGTCGTCGATGAATATCTTTGCCGAGCTTAGGATCGAGATCGCCTCGGCAAGGCGTTGCCACTCGCTGTCCACAAGGTAACCGCTTCGGAACCGGTGCGCGTTTATACGGCCTTCCGAAGCAAGCATACGGGTTACGAGCTGCTCCTTCGACATTTCAAGCGAAAACAGGGCGACGACCGCGTTCGCCTTTAGAGCCGCGTTCTGAGCGAGCGTAAGGCAGAGCGCCGTCTTGCCCATCGAAGGACGGCCGGCGATGATGATGAGGTCGGTACGCTGAAAGCCGGAGGTAAGATCGTCGAGTTCATGAAAACCGGTCGTGAGGCCGGTGATACCGGCGGAATCGCCCTTCATGTGCTCTTTGACGCGGGCAAGGACGCGCTCAGCAACGGGTGCGATGCGAGCAAAGCTTTCGCGGGTTCGGGCTTCCGCAAGAGCGAATATTTGCTGTTCTGCGTGATCGAGAATAACCGCAGAATCGTTCTCCTCCTCAAGAGCTTCGCTTGTAACGGCGTTGCAAGTGCGAATGAGTTGGCGAAGCACGGATTTATCGTGAACGACCTTGATGTATTCGGCGACGTTCGAAAAATGCGGCAGCCCGAGAGCTAGATTCGCAACGGCGGTTACGCCGCCTATAGCCTCGAGCGAGCCTTGCTTTTTTAGCTCTTCACCGATAAGCACGGCATCGATCGGCCGCTGCATTTCAAAGAGCGAGAGCATCGCGAGATAGACCGACCGATTGAATTGAGAGTAAAAATCTTCGGGCTTCAGATGCTCGATCGCCTCGGCGATCACAGCATTATCGAGCAGGATCGCACCCAGGATCACGCGCTCGCTGGCCTCGCTTGAAGGCAGCGGTTTTTCGAGAAACTGCTCTCGTCGATTATCAGGAAAGGCACTTACCATTTTGGTTGGTCATAGTATTCTAGACCGTTGTCCGGGGCAATGTCGATTTGGGCGGGCCGTAATTTCGTCTTTCCCGAAATTTACGAACATTCTAAGCTCCAGAGGGCATAAGAATGCTAAAGCCCTCGAATCGGGCAAGCCGATTCGAGGGCAAAGGTCGATGACCGTCCCGCCAGAAAAGCCCGGCGTCAAGGGCCGAATAGACAGAGATTTAGGCCTCGGCTTCGGCCGATTCGGTTGCAGCTCCTTCCGCAGGAGCGGCTTCGGCAACAGGTTTTGCGGCCTTTGCCGGCTTTTCTTCAACAGGTTTTGCGACGATCTGGCCATCTTCGGTCGTAACCTTGACGGGGATCGGGATCGCAACTTCCCTGTGGAGTTTCACGTTGACCGTATATTCGCCGGTCTCTTTGATCGGGTCGCGGAGGACGATGCGTTTGCGGTCGATCTCGTAGCCTTTCGCTTTGAGTGCATCGGCAATGTCCATCGACGTGACCGAGCCGAAGAGAGTTCCGTGCTCGCCGGCCTTTCGCTCGAAGGTGAGAGCGATCGAACTCATCTGGTCTTTCTGAGCTTCTGCGGTCGCCTTCTCAACTGCGGCCTTCTTCAACAGGGCCTCACGCTCCTGTTCGATCTGTTTGATATTCCCCTTGGTCGCAAGCGTTGCAACGCCCTGCGGCAGGAGGAAATTGCGTGCGTATCCGGCCTTGACCTTAACGATCTCGCCCCGCCCGCCGAGGTTATCGATATCCTCGCGTAAAAGTACGGTTGTATTTGCCATTTTTAGATCTCACTTTTCGTCCCCAACAGCAAAGCCGCCAAAAGGACGAAGAAAAAAACTTGATTTAGTCCGCAACGAACGGAAGCAATGCCATCGAGCGTGCACGCTTGATCGCTTTTGCCACACGACGCTGATCCTTTGCCGTTATGCCAGAGATGCGTCTGGGCATGATCTTGCCGCGTTCGGGTATGAACTGACGCAAAAAGTCGACATCCTTCCAATCGACATAGGCCGGAACGACCTGTCGCGGACGGCGGCGTTGATATCTCCGCGGACGATCACCGATGACATCTTCTCCGACACCGAGGTCGCGGTCATCTACAATTTCCATTTCTTTGTCTGCCATAAAAACTCTCCTAGATTAGGCCTCTGCCGGTGCCTCTGCTGCTTCGGCCGGTGCCGGCCTGAACGCAGCACGTTTTGCGGCCCGAGCCTCTTTCTTTGCCGTGATCGCATCGGCCTTCTTTCGATCTTCGTCAACGCGGACGGTGATATAGCGCATGATCATATCGTTGACGCGCATACGGCGTTCGAGCTCTGCGATCTCCTGCCCGGTTCCTTCGATCTCGAACAAGACATAGTGCCCTTGCTGTTTCTTTTCGATCGGATAGGCAAGGTCTTTGAGGCCGATGTTATCGACCTTCACGACGCTGCCGCCTTCTTTTTCGATCAATTTCCCGACGGCGTCATTGAGTTTCTCAATGCGGTCACTGGCCGTCTCAGGATTGACGATATACATAACTTCGTACGTTCTGTTTGCCATTTTCTTTATTTCTATTCTCCTTCCGGCTTAAAAACCTCGGCACATATCAAGGCCGAAGTAAGGAAATCTTCCCTTCTCAATTAAACTTTTGCATCGCCTCTTCGATGCCGTTGCGAATGATCGTCTCGACCGCATCGGCCGCACGTTCAAGGATCTCGGGCAGTTCGCCCGCCTCTTTACGGCTGAAATCTTCGAGCACGAATCGCGATGCATCCGAGATCGGATGTTCCGGCATAATACCGATCCGTAATCGACTGAACTCCTGCGTTCCGGTTCGTTCGATGATCGACCGCAGGCCGTTCTGTCCGCCATGCGAACCTTTCGGCCGGATCCTCATCGTCCCGAATGGCAACGCAAGGTCATCGGAGATGACGATCAAATTTTCAATACACCGCTCCGGCTTCTGGAGCAAGCATTTCACTGAATCTCCGGAGAGATTCATAAACGTCTGCGGCTTTGCCAATTCGACGCTTTTGCTGCCGATAACGGCACGGCCTACAAGGGCCTTGCATTCTTCGCGACCGATCCGCGTTTGGTGCCTGTTCGCCAAGAGTTCAGCGAGCATAAACCCCAGATTGTGCCGCGTCCGCTCATATTGACGCCCCGGATTGCCCAGCCCGACAACGAGCCAACGCTTTTTGTCGGTGTCCTCAAGCATCAGACAGACCCGTAGGCCGACGGCTTTACTAGGAAGCTTCGCCTTCCGGCTTGGCTTCGCCCTCAACCGCAGGCTGTGCACCCGCTTCGACCTGTGATTCGAGCTCAGGCTCCTTCGCAACGACAACGTGTGCAACGACAGCGTCGGCGTCCCCGTGAACCTCAATGCCCTTTTCGACCTTAAGATCCGCAATATGGATCGCATCGCCAATCTTGAGCGCCGCGACATCGACAACGATCGCATCGGGAGCGTTCGCAGGTTCGCAAAGAACCTTGACCTCGCGGAGGATCTGGTCGAGGATGCCGCCTTCTTCTTTAACGCCGACGGGATCGCCTTCGAGATGGACCGGAACGGTCAGCTCGATCTTCTCGCCTTTAACAAGGCGACGAAGGTCCGCGTGGGTCAGACGGCCCATCAGCGGATCGATCTGGCGATCCTGAAATATCACGTCCGAAACTCCGACTCCTGCGATATCGAGCGAAAATACGGTATTCGCGCCGCTTTCGAGCCGCAGGATCGCGGCGAGATCGCCGAGAGCCGCGGAAGCCGCAATGCTTTCGCCGCCACCGCCATAAACAACGAGCGGAACACCGCCGCTTGCACGAAGCCTTCGAGCTTCGTTCTTGCCGCGAGTCTCTCTCTTTTCAGCTTTTACAGTAATTTTTTCAGCCATAACACTTTCTCTAAATAAATAAGGACGAAACGCTTGTCTCGTCATGGATCGACCTGATCGCCGAAGCGAGCAGCTTGCCGATACTCAAAACCTCGATCCTGCCTTCTGCGACCAACTCGGCAGCATTCTCCCTTGCGGGAATGGTGTTGGTCACGATCACCTTCTTCAAATGTGACGAGCGAATGTTTGCGACCGCATTGCCCGAGAACACTCCGTGTGTAAAGCACGCCGAGATCTCATTGGCTCCTGCATTGTGCAGAGCCTCGGCAACCTTGCAGATCGTTCCGCCGGTATCGCACATATCGTCGATGATGAGGCAATTCTTGCCGTCAACATCGCCGACGATGTTCATCACATCGGCCTCGTTCGCCCGCTCGCGGCGTTTGTCGCAAAGGGCAAGCCCGGCATCCAATCTCTTTGCGTAGGCACGAGCACGCTCGGCTCCGCCGGTGTCCGGTGCGACGACGATCAGATTCTCGATCGGGTTTTCGCGGAAATAATCCACTACGACCGGTGCCGCATAAAGGTGATCGACGGGAATATCAAAAAAACCTTGTATCTGCGAAGCATGCAGATCGATCGTCAAAACTCTCTCGGCGCCGGCCTTAGTTATCAAATTTGCGACCAGCTTGGCCGCGATCGGAACTCGCGGACGATCTTTTTTGTCCGAGCGTGCATACCCGAAATACGGGATCACCGCAGTTACTCGCTCAGCGGACGCACGCACAAAGGCGTCCATCATTATGAGCAATTCCATCAGATGCTTATCGCTCGGCGGACACGTCGGCTGAACGATAAAGACGTCGTGGCCGCGGACATTCTCTTCGATCTGGAAGTTGAACTCGCCGTCCGAAAATTGCGCCGTCACCGCCTTGCCGAGATCACAGCCGAGATAGCCGCAGATCTCTTCGGCGAGGGCAGGATGTGCATTGCCCGAGAATATCTTTATCCTTCCGGTTACGCTCATAGCTAATCGGGCATTTTCTTAACCCGAACACAAAATAAAAACGGACGGTCGCTCAAATCGACGAGAGACTGTCCGTTCTTAATATTCACATCTGGCTGGGGCGGGAGGATTCGAACCTACGAGTGCCGGATCCAAAGACCGGTGCCTTACCACTTGGCTACGCCCCAATTCAAAAAAGTGAAGAAACTAACGGAAACAGCCTTCGACCTCAAACCTTAAAGGCCGAGCTCTTCGCGGTAACATTCACGCGAAACGGCTGATACAGCAAACTTTCGCCAAGTCGATTCATGATCGAGGGCATTTTCAGCAGTCTGCCGTGTCTCTTGTTTGTCAAAAACGCCTAAAACACTTGCTCCGCTGCCGCAAAGGACCGCGTTCACCGCACCAAGCTCCAATAGAGTTTCCTTGACGCGGGCGACCTCAGGAAAAGCTCCGAATACCGTGCTTTCGAGGTCATTTGCAAGTTCTGCCGTCGCAGGACAAAGCCTTTCGGCCTCCACTCGGCAAACAGAAAGATTATGCTCTTGAGCCGTGTCTGTCAAGGTCTCAGCACGATATAGGCCAAAGATCTCGCCTGTCGGAACGGCGATATTGGGCGTTACGACAAGCATCGGGCCGGCAGAAATATCCGCGATCGGCTCGATCAAGTCGCCTCGGCCTGTCCCCAACGCTGTGCCTCCGAAAAGAAAAAACGGAACGTCGGCACCAAGCCGGGACGCATAATTCGGTAGAAACTCGCTTGTTTCAAGGCCCCAAAGCCTTGTAAGCCCTATAAGGGCCACTGCCGCATTCGACGAACCGCCACCAAGTCCGCCCGGCGACGGAATGTTCTTTTCGAGGTGAATTCTTGCTCCCTTCTTAATATCAAACTCCCCTCGAAGCATCTCGGCCGCCCGTACGACAAGGTTCTCTTCGCCCGTTGGAATCCGAGGGTCCGAACAAGTCAGCCTGACCGTTTCGGCTTCCTCAAACGTAAGGCGGTCGCATAGCGAGATCGTTTGAAAGATAGTGCAAAGTTCGTGAAAGCCGTCGCTTCGCCTGCCGAGAACGCGGAGTATCCAGTTGATCTTTGCATACGACGGCAGAAAGAATTTCATCCGGTCTAGAATATCAAAACGCCCGAATTTTGCTTATTACAGCAACTTTCGGGCGTCCAAAAAAGTATGGCCGTTTTGATTATTTCTTATCTAAAAAGACCTGCGTGAAGAAATATGAACCGTCATCTGCAACGGCGATACCGACAGCCGATTCCTTCCAGTGGTCATCGAGAAGATTCTGGCGGTGCGAAGATGAGTTCATCCAAAGCTCGACCGTCCTCGCGATCGGGTCTGAGAAACCGCGATTGAATGCGATGTTCTCACCGATCGCACGCCACTTCTTCAAGCCCATCGAATCGGCACGGTCGCTAACATATCTGCCGCTCATATCCTTATGGCTGAAGTAATTCATTGACGCCATATCGACGGAATGTTCTTTTGCGACGGCCGCGACAGAGTCGCTCCAAACGAGAGGCGACAGGCCGCGTTCTTTCCGTTTTGCGTTAAGCAGATCAAATGCTTCACGCTCGAGCTCGGCGATCATTGCCGGCGTCGGTATCGCACGCTTCGTCGGTTCGGCAACACGACGCGGCCGTGCAAGGTCGTTTGCACCAACAGCAATATTTGTTTGGCTTAGCGATTGAGCAGGAGATGCGACAAAGGCAAATGCTGAGATAATTAGAGCTAAAACGATCTTCATTGATCCTCACTTCGGCAGCCTCGGCTTGCGATCAAACTTTCTGATCGTCCGTAGGCTTTGCGTGACGTTCGAACGCAGGGAACGTCGTGCCTTTTCGGTTAAGGTTCGAATAGACCGCAATTTCGGCCTATCATTAAGAATATATGCCTATTTCGCCCCTATTTCCACACTTTTCTTTACCGGCATAAGGTAAGCTAGAAAGTATGTTCACAGCGTCAGGTCTTGCAAAAAAGGCAAATGTTCCTATCTTCACAGTCCGCTATTACACGCGAATCGGCCTTCTTAACCCGACAAAGAACAGCCTGAACGGCTACAAGATGTATTCGGCGGACGATCGCAACAGGCTTCAATTTATCGCGTCTGCAAAGGAACTTGGATTTACTCTCGCGGAGATCGAGGAGATCCTTGGCCATTCGACTTCGGGTGATTCTCCGTGTCCGATGGTTCGCGACATCGTAGAAAAGCGGCTCGAAGAAAACCGGCAGAAGATCGCGGAACTGCGCCGATTGCAAAAGCGCCTGGAGAAGGCCGCTGAGATGTGGAAAGGCATCCGCAACGCGGCACCCGACGGACACACCGTTTGCCGCCTTATCGAGGCTTTTGCCGAAAGTGAAAAATAGTGCTTGACCTGACACCTACTCACAGGTTGTAGGATGTTCCTAAGGGAGAACAAAGAAATGAAAGATCAAACATCTCAACCTGTCCAACTCGGCCGAACAAAGCCCGAGATCGTCGAGATACACACCGACCCGGTATGCGGAATGGCGGTTACCGAGAATCTCGCGGCCGCTGTGCACGAGCACGAGGGAACGAAGTATTACTTCTGCAATGTCGCCTGCCGCGACCGATTTGTGGCCGATCCGGAGAAATATCTCGGCGGTGCTCCGAGTTCGTGCTGCGGGACTGAAGAGAAGTCGATGCGTAATGTGATGAGCGAGCCGGAAACCGCATCATGCTGCGGCAGTTCGAAAAATGAAGAACACGCAACATCCGCTGAAGGCCGTCACATCGACCCGGTTTGTGGGATGACGGTCGAGGAAGCTACTGCTGCGGGTACGCATACGCACAACGGCACCGCCTACTACTTTTGCTCAAACGGGTGCGTCGCGAAGTTCAAGGCCGACCCGGACAAGTATCTGAGTCCGAGCAAAGAGGAAGATCTGCCGCTCGACGTTGAATATACCTGTCCGATGCATCCGGAGATCGTGCAGATCGGTCCCGGAACGTGTCCGAAATGCGGAATGGCCCTCGAACCGATGGAGGTATCGCTCGATGACACGGAAGACCCGGAACTCATCGACATGCGTCGGCGGTTCTGGATATCTGCCGCGTTGACGCTACCGGTCTTTGTTCTCGCAATGGCCGAGATGCTTCCCAGTTTTTCTGCGATCGTTCCGCCAAAGATCTCGATCTGGATACAGTTCGTTCTCGCAACGCCCGTTGTTCTTTGGGGCGGTTACCCGTTCTTTGAGCGTGCCGTTCAGTCGATCAGGAACGTCAGCCCGAATATGTTCACGCTGATCGCGATCGGAACCGGTGCGGCGTATTTGCTGAGCCTTGCCGCTCTATTTGTGCCGGGAATCTTCCCGGACGCAATGCGTGATATGCACACCGGAATGGTTCCCGGATACTTTGAATCCGCAGCGGTGATCACTACGCTCGTTTTGCTCGGCCAAGTGCTTGAACTGAAGGCTCGCTCCCAAACCTCATCAGCGATCAAAGAACTTCTCCGGCTTGCCCCTGAGACAGCGAATCGCATCGACGCGAATGGCGAAACCAGGGTCGTCCCATTGTCTGAGGTTCACATAGGCGAATTGCTTCTTGTCAACGCAAACGAAAAGATCCCTGTTGACGGCAAGATCGAGAAAGGTGATTCATCGGTCAACGAATCGATGGTCACTGGCGAATCCCTGCCCGTCGAAAAGACCGTCGGAGACTCCGTGATCGGCGGCACACTGAATGGGCCAAGAGTCTTTGAAATGCGGGCTGAACACGTCGGCCGCGACACTGTCCTCGCACAGATCGTCAAAATGGTCAGCGAGGCACAACGGTCGCGAGCTCCGATACAGCGGTTTGCCGATGTGGTTGCGGCCTATTTCGTCCCGGCGGTCGTCGTAGCCGCGATCCTCTCATTCGTCGTATGGCTTTTCCTGGGAAGCCTCGCCTTCGCGATCGTCGCGGCAGTTTCAGTTCTAATAATTGCGTGCCCCTGTGCACTCGGGCTTGCAACGCCAATGTCCGTGATGGTCGCAACCGGCCAGGGTGCACGCAACGGCGTACTCATAAAAAAAGCCGCGGCCTTCGAACATCTCGCGAAGGTGGACGTTATAGCGGTCGATAAAACGGGTACGCTCACCGAAGGCCGACCGGCCGTCAAGACGGTCGTTCCCGCCGGTTCTCTTGATGAAAGTGAGCTCCTTGCCCTCGCCGCATCGGTCGAAAAGCACAGCGAACATCCGCTCGCTCGTGCGATCGTTGCGGAAGCCAACACACGTTCTATCACAATACCGACCGCGGAAGATTTCACGTCGCAGACGGGCGTCGGCGTGACGGCCAAGGTTGGCGGAAAAAATGTGGCTATCACGGCAGCCGCGTCTAACGAGGCCGTCGAAAAGCTTAGACGCCAGGGCCAGACGGTCGTGGCAGTGAATGTTGACGGAGCAGCCGTCGGCTACATCGGGCTCGCAGATGCGATCAAGCCGTCTGCAAAGGCCGTCATCGACGAACTGCATCGTCAAGGAAAACAGATCCTGATGATGACTGGCGACAACGCGGTCACCGCGGCCGCGGTCGCGAAAGAGCTCGGTATCGATTCCTACATCGCTGAAGTAACTCCCGAAAATAAGGCCGAGAAGATCGCTGAGCTAAGATCGTCGGGCAAGATCGTCGCGATGGCGGGCGACGGCGTAAACGACGCACCTGCACTCGTTACTGCCGATATCGGTATCGCGTTTGGCGAAGGTACGAGCGTCGCGGTCGAATCTGCTGACATCACGCTGCTTCATTCCGACCTCGGCGGCATCTTGAAGGCAATGAACTTGAGCCGTGCAACGATGAAGAATATACGCGAGAACCTCTTCTTCGCGTTCGGCTACAACGTGCTCGGTATTCCGATCGCTGCCGGTGTGCTTTTCCCGGTATTCGGGCTGCTTCTATCGCCAATGATCGCTAGTGCGGCAATGACGTTCAGCTCTGTTTCCGTCATCACGAATGCCCTTCGCCTTCGCAATAAGAAGTTTTAAGGAAGCGACTAGAAAACGCCTATATATGAGAGATCTAGAAGATATTTCAAGATCTCTCTTTCTCTTCTTGAAAATGACTTTCACTTTCTATACAATCCCATTTTATGAAGTTCACCAATATGAGACCACGACTTTTTTCCCGCTCGCTCAATGCAATTGTTCTGGTAACCCTTTTCGCCATTGCGGCGATGCCGATCTTTGCTCAACACGATCATTCGGCCCACACGGCGATGACCGCTAAGAACAAGACCGGCGTTCTCCTTCTCGCCCACGGCGGCAAAGCGGCGTGGAATGACGAGGTCAGCGGCGTCGCGGCCGAGGTTGGCAAGCAGTTCCCCGTTGAGATCGCTTTTGGCATGGCGACCAAGCGAAATATACAGAACGCCATCGATAAGCTCGAGGCACAAGGCGTCACGTCGATCGTCGCGGTCCCGCTTTTCATCTCATCGAATAGTTCGGTAATAACCTCGACAGAATATTTGCTCGGTCTGCGAAAGGATGCACCGGCAGATCTCGCGGTCTTTGCGAAGATGGATCACGGCAGCGGAGGCCACGGCAGCACCGACCATTCGGCCCATTCCTCGATGTCTTCCGAACCGTTCGATCCGACAACGCCGGTAAGACACAAGGTGCCGATCACGATGCGAAAGGCCCTTGATGCCGACCCGACCGTCGCTGATATTCTGCTCTCGCGAGCCTCTTCGATCAGCAAAGACGCTGCGAACGAGATCGTGATCGTTGTCGCCCACGGTCCTGTCTCTGCCGAGACAAATCGCCTCTGGCTCAAGGATATGTCAACGCTCGCCGACGCTATGAAGGCGAAAAGTTCATATCGCGGCATCGAATACTTAACTGTCCGCGACGATGCTCCCGAACCGATCCGCGGTGAGGCGACCGCCGAGTTTCGAGCTATCGTTGAAAAGGCGAACGCCCAAAAAGCACGCGTTCTGATCGTGCCGCTCCTTCTCTCTTTTGGCGGCATCGAAGAGGGCGTCAAACAGCGCCTCAATGGCCTCGACTACACGATCACTTCGCAGGCTCTTCTTCCCGACGCACGTATCGCGCAGTGGGTCGTGCGATCGGTCAATTCGAGCAACTCGGTCAAGTAGCCCTTTCATATTCTGAAACAACGCGGGTTTTGCGATAACATCAATAGATGTATGGCAAAACCCGTTCTTGCTATTCATGGCGGTGCAGGAACCGTCGTCAGAGGCCTGATGACGCCTGCCCTTGAGGCCGAATACCGCAGCGGCCTTGAAGGTGCACTGAAGGCCGGCTGGAGCGTTCTCGACGCTCATGGTACTGCTCTTGACGCCGTCCAGGCTGCGGTCATCGCCCTCGAAGATTTCCCGCTCTTCAACGCTGGCCGCGGTGCCGTTTTCACGCATGACGGCAAGCAGCAGATGGACGCATCCATCATGGATGGCAGCCGCTTGCGTGCCGGATCCGTTGCCGAAGTCCGGAATATCAAGAACCCCATTAAGCTCGCTCGTGCGGTCATGGATCGAACCGAACACATTCTGCTCGCCGGGGATGGTGCGATGCAGTTCGCCGCCGAGCAAGGTTTTACACTCGAACCCGACGAATATTTCTTCACCGAACACCGCTGGCTGCAATTGCAGGAAGCTCTCGCCTTAGGCCGCATCCAACTCGATCATTCTGCACCGAAGCCGATCGGCACTGTCGGTGCGGTCGCTTGCGATTCGAACGGTCGGCTTGCGGCGGCGACATCTACGGGCGGCATGACGAACAAGAAGTTCGGCCGCATCGGCGACACGCCGTTGATCGGTGCGGGCACATTCGCAAACGCCGTCTGCGCGGTCTCGTGCACGGGCCACGGCGAATTCTTTATGCTTTCCGCAACAGCCTATGACGTTGCCGCGAGAATGGCCTACAAAGGGATCTCGCTTGCTGAGGCTGCAGATGAGGCGATCGAACACCTTACGGCCATTCGCGGTGAAGGCGGACTCATCAGCGTCGATCGCGACGGACACGTTGCGATGCCCTTTAATTGCGAGGGAATGTATCGCGGCACGATCGACGCAAGCGGCCTTACCCTCGGCATCTACCGAGACTGACCCGACAGCCCGAATTTACTTTCCGCCTTGCGATTCCGCGAGGAATTTATCGCGAAGTTCCTGGACGATCTTGATGTCGTCCGGCACGCGGTCGGCAAGGGTTACGACCAACTCGCCCTTTCGAGCGTATTTGACCGCGTGCTGTATCGCGTCGGCACTCTCGGGAATGATGCGGACAACCGGTTCCTTGCCGCTCTTCGCGATGCCCTTCTTCAGCAGTTCGTAGGTCGCGTTCTCATCTCGGCCGCGAAGATAATGTCCGCGCCGTAGGACAACGCGGTCAAAGGTATCGCCTACGATCTTGCCCAACGCGATGATGTCCTTGTCGCGTCGGTCGCCTGTGCCGTTCACGACACAAGTGCGATATTTGTTCGGCAGTTTCTTGATGAAGTTCGCAAGGCCCGTCAATCCTGCCGGATTATGCGCATAGTCCATTAGGACAGTAACATCGCCGATCTCGACGAAATTCAATCGTCCCGGCGTCTGTGCGGTGCCGGCATTGAACGTGGTCAATCCTACGCGAAGGTCTTCTAGCGATACGCCGTGGACAAAACACGCGAGCGTCGCGGCAAGCACGTTTTGGATCATAAATTCTGCACGGCCGCCATAGGTGAGCGGAATGTTCACGGCCTTTTCGACACGCACCTTCCATTTGCCCTTCAAGATCGTGATGTAGCCGTTCTCGTAAACGCAGGAGGTTCGGCCGCGTTCGGCCCGTTTTTTGATATTCGGGTGATTCTCGTTCATCGAGAAGCAGACCACTGTGCCTTCGACCAGATTCCGCATATCGTAAACGAGCGGATCTTCGGCATTTAATACCGCAAAGCCTTTCTTTGAAACGGCTCGCGGAATTACGGACTTCACCCTTGCAAGGTCTTCAAGCGTGTTCACATCCTTCATCCCGAGGTGGTCTGCCGCGATATTCGTAACGACACCGATATCGCAATGGTCAAAACCCAATCCCGCACGAATGATGCCGCCGCGTGCCGTTTCAAGCACGGCAACTTCGACGGTCGGGTCTTTGAGCACAAGCTGGGCCGAGACCGGACCCGTATTGTCGCCCGTAACGATCTGCTGGTTGCCGATATACGTGCCGTCGGTCGTCGTAAAGCCGACGTTCCGGCCGCTGTTCTTCAGAATGTGGGCGATGAGGCGTGTCGTCGTCGTCTTGCCGTTCGTGCCGGTGATACCGATGATCGGGATCCGAGCCGGCGTGCCCGTCGGGAAGAGCATATCGATGACGTGCTCAGCTACATTTCGCCCGATGCCCTCGCTCGGAGCAAGGTGCATCCGAAAACCCGGAGCCGCATTCACTTCGATAATGCCGCCTCTGATCTCTCTTAGTGGTTGGGCGACGTTGTCGGCGATGATGTCGATGCCGGCAACATCGAGCCCGATGATGCGCGCGATCCGCTCAAAAAGAAACACATTCTCCGGATGCACTTCGTCGGTCACATCGATCGCCGTGCCGCCGGTCGAGATGTTGGCCGTCGTCTTAAGAAAGAGCATCTCGCCCTTTTTCAAGACAGAATCCACGCTGTAGCCTGCCTTCTTGATGCAGCGAAGCGATTGCTGGTCGATGTCGATCAGCGTCAGCACATTCTCGTGTCCGAAGCCGCGTCGCGGATCACGATTTGTCTCCTCGACAAGCTGCTCGATCGTGCTCTTGCCGTCGCCGACAACGTGCGCAGGAATTCGTTTTGCGACCGCGATAAGCCGGTTATTGACCACCAACGCCCTGAAATCAGACCCGATCAGCTGCTGCTCGACGATTACCCAACGCGAATATTCTTTAGCCTTTTCGAAGGCGACCGCGGCGTCCTCAAGGTTGTGGATGCCGATGGTCGCACCTTTTCCATGATTGCCGTCAAGTGGTTTAATTACAGCAGGATAGCCGACTCTCTCTAAAGTATCTTCGAGATCTTCGATATGTCGGATCCGATAGCCTGTCGGTACGGGCACGCCCATATCGCCAAGCAGCTTTTTGGTCGCGGCCTTGTCACCGGCGATATCGACCGAGATCATATTCGTGTTCACGGTCGTCGTTGCCTGTATGCGTTTTTGGTTGACCCCGTATCCAAGTTGGACGAGCGACTGTTCGTTCAGCCGAATGAATGGAATGTCGCGGTTTTCTGCCTCTTCCACAAGCGACCCGGTCGAAGGCCCAAAACGAACGTCCTCGCGGATCTCACGCATCTTCTGGACGTCCTCGCTGATCTCCTGCTTGATCGCTTCTAGATCTTTCTTTGTGGCAAGACCAAGCCACAAACGGACCGCCGCACGCCCTGCATACCTGCCGACCTCTTCTTCGAGG
The DNA here is from genome assembly GCA_019694355.1 of Pyrinomonadaceae bacterium. Taxonomy (GTDB): domain Bacteria; phylum Acidobacteriota; class Blastocatellia; order Pyrinomonadales; family Pyrinomonadaceae; genus OLB17. Next base: position 25,707 of record JAIBCB010000004.1, read on the forward strand.
TAGCTGAAAACTACGTTATAGATGCCCTTTTCGCTGGTTTCGCGAGTACGGCCGTATCCCGTGTCCATTCCCGCCAGCGTCTGGAGTTCGAGCGCAAGGTGTTCGATCGCGTGGCCTGCCCACGTACCTTCTTTTACCCGCTTCAAAAAGCCGCCGGGCTCGCCGTAACTGCATCCGTGGCTCTCGATCGACGGCATCACCTCGACCAATCGATCATAAAAACCCTTGATCTTGTTCGTCGGCTTCTTCTCATATTCGCCTATGTCGAGGCGCATTATGATGAGCTTTCTCCAATAACCGCTCCAATAGTTCGGGCCGCGAAGTGTTCGGATCTCGAGGATTTCCATAAGTCGTTATCAGCCAAGGTCTGGAAGCAAAAACTCGCCGGCAGGCTGTATCGCCAGGCGATCAAGATAGTTATAGCTCAAGCCATCCCTAAGGATATGGAATTGAACGCCGCACACGCTAAAGCTTTCATTATCAGCAACTTCCGCGATCTCATTAAACGTGATTCCTGAGCCATCAACGATCGTTATTGAGCCTTGTCCAAAGACCTCAAGTAATCCTTTACCATCAAGAATGATCGCCGTATTCTCATCGATCCCGATACCGAGATTGTACGGGTTGTAAGAAACCGCCGTCACGAGCCGGCTGATGCGGCCGCGTTCGGTGAAGTGCTGGTCGATAATTATGTTCTTCAGAAAACCAAGGCCTGGCGAAAGCCGAACCGCTGACTTATACGGATGCGAACTCGGTTCCCCGCGGACGACCATCGTGGTGCTCATCGCTGCGGCACCTGCGCTCGTTCCAGCAAGAACGATATTCGATGACCGGACCGTGCTGCGTATCCGGTCTGCGAGTTTTGTCCCGCCGAGCAGCGAAACAAGCCGCATCTGGTCGCCGCCCGTCATAAAGATGCCCGTAACGCCATCAAGCAGCGTATCAACATCCGCATCGACGATGTCTTGCCGTGAGGTCGCCCGCAGCACTCGCGGTTTTGCCACGCCCAGATTTCGGAACGCCTGCGTGTAAACGTCCGCCGCAAACTCCGGGAAATCCGAGGCCACGGGAACGATCAGGACTTCGGCCTTGTCACCGCCGGCGAGCTCCAAAAACTTCTTCAAAATGCGGCGCTCATTATACTTATCCTCGGCACCGCCGATGACAAGTAAATGGCCGCCTATGATCTCTCGATCGTGAGTGTCAGTCATTCAAATTTGTTGAGATTTAGTATTCGGTTCTTGATTAACGACATATTGTAGCAACTACCTGCAAAATCGTCCATTTCCCTGTCTCACTCTGATCCGGCGTAAAGCAACCAGCCTCGATGTTTGTTCCGTTCCGCCCGCAGTGGAACAAGCGGAACAAAGATCGGCGTTTTTTGAGGCTCGCGTTACAAATTCTGTCACTTTTCCACCATCTTCATTCCCTAGCTAATGGCTGACGGCTGATAGCTGATAGCTGTAGGTAACTCCCTGTTTCCTTTGCGCTTTTGTCCAACAAGAGAACCGCAAAGGCCTCAGTCGGAACCGGTCTGCGCGAGCGGGCAGTGGGCAGTGGGGCCGAAGTCAGAACCGCCTGCGTGAGCGGGCGGTCTTGTCTGTACCACCTGCGTCAGCGGGCGGTCAGCATGGCAGAAGCCGGCAACCGATAGGTTTTCAAACGTCGTGTTCGCTGATAGCTGATAGCTTATAGCTGACAGCTGTAATTGATCCTCTCCCCCGCCCATTGTCTGTTGTTTTTCGGTTACAGAAGCTCGCACGTCAGAGAGGGCGTAACACTCAACGCAGATTCCCACCGAATTGCCACGGCATTTATGCCGTGGAACCGAGCCCCAAAACCAACCTCGGAGGCGGCTTGCCGCCGACAAGACTGAGAACATCTTCTGGGCTATGCCCTTTCGCAGTGCGGTCGGGCTCGCCCGACCGTCCCTAGCCAGATCAGACTCCTGGAGGCGGCTTGCCGCCGACAATGGCCGCCTTTTGTCCCAGCCAAGACGCTCGTGGGACAGCCATTGGGACAAATAAGTGATGTGTTATCAACCACTTACGCGATTTGTCCCAGAATTTCGCAAAAAAAATCAGACCACATTTTGCTTGCCCAACTCCAGAGGAACCATCTCTATGAGCGGTCACCGCAAGTCAGAACCGCCTGCGTCAGCGGGCGGTCAGCATTGCAGGAGTCTGCACGTTAGTAGGGGCCTAACACTCAACGCAACTCCCCCCGAATTGCCACGGCATTGATGCCGTGGGACAGGCCTCTCAACCTAGATCTCGGAGGCGGCCTGCCGCCGACAATGGCCGCCTTTTGTCCCAGCCAACACACCTCTGGGACAGCTCTTGGGACAAATAAGTGATGTGTTACCAGCCACTTACGCGATTTGTCCCAGAATTTCGCAAAAAAAAAATCAAACCGCCATCGGAACCTGATCGATCGCAAATCTCAGATCTGAAATTTGAAATTCGAGATGTAAACCCTTGCGATCTTTGGATTTTGCTTGGCGGCCTTTGAGTTTCAAGCAAGATCGTAAACGCAAAGAACGCAAAGGCACCACAAAGAACGCGACGGAAGAACGCCACCTGCTTCACGGCTTGCCCCTTGGCAGTGCGGTCGGGCTTGCCCGACCGAGGAGCGTACACCGACCCTTCTGGAGGCGGCTTGCCGCCGACTTCTTCCTGTCGCGTGCTCCGCACGCTCCGATATATTTCTAAGGCGAGTGACGGTCGGGCGAGCCCGACCGCACTGTAATGCGGCAAGCGTCTCTGGCCTCCAACGGTTCCGAAATAGGTGATAAGTGAGAAGTGGGAAGTGAGAAGTCTTCCTTTGCGGGTTTTGCACTTGCAAACAAGATCGTAAACGCAAAGAACGCTAAGGTAACCGCAGAGTTCGCAGAGGAAGAAGGCCATTCGCCACTCAGCATCAACAACGACCAACGAACAACGAACAATGAACAACTTTTTCAAAGACCACAGCCGTCTCGACCGTGTTGTAAGCATAGCGAAACGACACGCACGTTTGAAGCACAAACCGCACAAATCGACACATTCCGCACAAAACGTGTCAAAGTGCACAATTTGCACGATCTGCACAAACGTCGGAACCGCCTGCGTCAGCGGGCGGTCTTGTCAGAACCGGGAGCGATAGCGACTGGGTTCTTGAACGAGGAACCGAGATCTGAGATCTGAAATTTGAGATTTGAGATTTCGGATCCGAGAACCGAGAACTGGAAATCGATAATGAAGTTCGCTCCCGCAGAGACGCAAAGCCGCGAAGGCCGCGGCTGGGAGCGCTCACGAGTTAATGGACGGAGAACTTGGTTCTCAGTTTTTCTGACATTGGCAATTGACTAGCTTTTTGCCAATCCGTCATTATGCTTGTTTGCCTTTTCGACGGCGGCGGCGGCCTTGGGACCGTCAAAGTTGTTGGGCAGATGTAATCAAATGACAAACGACCAGATCAGAAATATCGCCATCATTGCACACGTCGATCACGGAAAGACAACGCTCGTTGACGCAATGCTGCAGCAATCGGGCACGCACCGTGACAACGAAGCGGTCGTCGAACGCGTTATGGATTCGATGGACCTTGAACGTGAACGCGGCATCACGATCATGGCAAAGAATACGAGCGTGCGTTACGGCGACTACAAGATCAACATCGTCGATACGCCGGGCCACGCGGATTTCGGCGGTGAGGTCGAACGCGTCCTAAAGATGGTCGATGGCATTATCCTGCTTGTTGATGCCGCTGAAGGCTGTCTGCCTCAGACGCGTTTTGTGCTTCGAAAGGCGCTCGAGCTCGATCTTCCGGCGATCGCTTGTGTGAACAAGATCGACCGCCAGGACGCACGCCCCGATGAGGTCGTCAACGAGATCTACGATCTTTTCATCGATCTTGGGGCGAACGACGAACAGATCGAATTCCCTATCCTTTATTCGATCTCGCGTGACGGCGTTGCAAAAAAAGACCTGTCGGACGAGAGCAAGACGCTCAAGCCGCTCTTTGATCAGATCATCGAGTCGATACCTGCACCAGAACCGATCCGCGACGATTCGCTGCAGCTTCTTGTCGCGAACATCGACTACAATCCGTTCGTCGGGCGTCTTGCCATCGGAAGGATCTTTTCAGGCGAGATCGCAAAGAATCAAGAGGTCGTCGTCTCAAAACGCGACGGCTCCCTTCAGAAAACACGCGTCAAAGAGCTTTTCGCATTCGAGGGGCTCGAACGCGTACCGGTGGCGTCGGCGGGCGTTGGCGAGATCGTCGCACTCGCGGGCTTTGACGATGTCGAGATCGGCGAGACCATCACGCTGCCTGACAATCCGAAACCGCTGCCGGTGATCGCCGTCGATGAGCCGACGATCTCAATGATCTTTGGCGTGAACACCTCGCCGTTCTCGGGGCTCGAAGGCAAATTCGTGACCTCGCGGCAGATCAAGGAACGCCTTGACCGCGAACTTCTCGGCAACGTCGCCCTTCGCGTTACAGAGACGGATGCAGCCGAGCAGTTCAAGGTCTCGGGACGCGGCGAACTGCAGCTTGCGATCCTGATCGAGATGATGCGTCGCGAAGGATACGAACTTCAGGTCTCAAAGCCTGAGGTCGTTACCCGACGCGATGAAACGACGGGCGAATTGCTCGAACCGATCGAGCTTGTCGTCATCGACGTGCCCGAAGAGTTCATCGGCGTCGTTACCGAAGCGATGGGACGCCGGAAAGGCCAGATGACGAAGATGATCAACAACGGGTCGGGCCGTGTTCGTCTTGAATTCGAAACGCCGTCCCGCGGGCTGATCGGCTTCCGCGGCGAATTTCTCACAGAAACGAAAGGCACCGGCCTTCTGAACACGCTCTTCTTACGCTTTGATAAATGGCAAGGCGATATGCGTTCGCGCCAGACAGGTTCGCTCGTTGCCGACAGAATGGGCGAAACGAACACCTACGCTCTCTACAATCTTCAGGAACGCGGCATGCTTTTTGTCAAGCCGCAGGTCAAGGTCTATGAGGGAATGATCATCGGCGAGAATGCCCGGAGCGTAGATCTTGACGTAAATGCGATCAAGGAAAAGAAGCTCTCGAATATGCGTACGACATCGGCGGACGAGGCGATGCGGCTCGTTCCTGTCCGCGATATGTCGCTCGAACGCGCCCTCGAATTCATCGCCGACGACGAACTCATCGAAGTTACACCGAAAACGATCCGCTTGAGAAAGCGCGTCCTCAAATCGAACGAACGCCCAAAGAAATAGGGCCTTTATTGCCGGCGTAAGCTGGCAAAGGCCCTCAAGTTGGTGGAGATGAGGGGGATCGAACCCCTGACCTCAGCATTGCGAACGCTGCGCTCTCCCAGCTGAGCTACATCCCCTTAGAACTACTGAACTCCGGCGGCAAGCAGCGAGCCTTTCGGGTCGGACGCATAAGCGTATCCGTCCTCGATCTTGCCGATCATGCCGTGGAAAAATATATCTTCTTTTGAAACGACGACCACGATATCGCCGGGGCTGACCCTTTTTGGATCGACCGAAAAACGTATCACCGAAGCGTTGCCGTTGTGCGAATCGACGGTGTCGTATTCAAACGTATCTGCGTCAAAACTAAGTGTCTGGGTAAAAGAAACTTCCATACCGATATTTTAACCACAATCGCCCGAAAAAGTCCTCTCGGCCCGAAGCGAAAGCCAAAAACTAACGCCAGGCACAGACCTTTGCACGCTCGTTCTCCCAGCAGGCTCCGTTTCGCGAAAGGGTTCCAAGCGAACTGTGGGCGTGATTTGCCGTACGCTCTTCGTTCCACCAACCCTCGGCTCCGTCGTCGGTAAGGTTAACGTAGGCGAAATAGCCCCGCTTGCCCTTTTCATAGATCTGAAATGAGCCGCCCTTGTCCATTTCGATATCGCAGCGGCCATTGATATATTTCGTGCCATCGACGACCAAAAGACAGCGGCCGGGCTTGACCGCCGAGTCCACCAAATTGCTTTCGTTAACGACCCTGGCCGAAGTGCCGACTCCGACCGCAGCAAATGCGGCGATCATGGCAAAAGTGGTCGCGATCCGTCTTTTCTTCAATCTCATTTTGCTAATCACTCCTAGAAAATACTACAAATTCCGTACGATTTTTCAAATACTGAATCGGATCGCGATCGCATCATGATCCGAGAGCGGCGTGCCGTCGGCGGTCGTGAGCTCGCCGATGGTTTGCGGCGGCTCGACCGGCTTGATACCGCGGCCCGCGAACCAATCGAGACGGCCCGAAACTTTGCCGCCAACTCGATTCGCCGCCCAGAAAATAAAGGGAAAGCACCATTCAGGCACCCAATCGCGTAGATTCGTGTTCTTCTCAATGCTGCCGACGTCGTAGTGTAGTGTCCCGACGCCGAGTTCGTTGAACTCGCGAAAGGAGTAGCCTCGTCGCTCCAGGTCATCGAACATCGGACGCTCGAAGAACCTCTCCGGATAAGGCAGATGATTCTTTGCAACGTTCTTCGGGCCCATAAGAACACGTCGCCAATAGCCCATTATCGCACGGGTCGAACTCTGCGAATTGAACCCCGTAGTGTTCCAATCACCGCCGATGAGCGTGGGGAGTTTCGGCAAAGTATCGAGATGATCGAGAATGATCTTCATCTGCAGCCGGCGATGCGCACGCGAGCAATGTGCATCAAGATGGACGGTTACTGCACGAAATGTCCCAAGCGGATGTTCGATGTCGGCAAAAAGTGCCCGCAGATGCCCAAGCCGTTTTTCTTTTCCCCACATCTTGTCCTTGCCGTTCGGAAGCGGAATGGCGTGAATATTCCGCATCGGATATTTCGAGAACATCGCAAGCCCGTGGATAGAACTCGTGTTCTCACCCGCAACTTCAGACTCAACGCCGCTTCCCTTCTGCAACGCGATGTAAACCGGTGCAAATGCATAGTTTAGGTCGAGAGCGGCCGCGATCTCCCCCGCAACGAACCGATTCCCGCTCCGCGCCATTCCGTGATCAAGTTCGGTGACAAGGTAAACGTCTTTGTCCGCGAGTCGGGGATCGCCCGTCAAAGCGTCCTTGATGCCGTCAAAGACGATTCCGCGTTCGATATTCCACGCGGCCGCAGAGATCGCTGTTTTGCCGCTGCTCGCATCATTCGAACTACTGCCAACGACCACGGAATTCAAGATGCGCGTCGCATCGGCACGGATCTTCTCAATGATCGGCGAGGCCGAAAGCTCACGCGTCGATTCGATTCGCAGAAGTTCCGGAAAGTATTGGCTTAAGTTGTGATTCAGAAGCTCAGGCGGACCGATCTCAGCACCTTTCGGTTCGTCGAACAAGATCTTGAGGGGCATAAGTTGGGATCAGTCGTCGTAGCGTTCTTTTGCGGGTGCGACGGCAAGAAAATCGGTTGCGATCCGCTCGGAATATGAGTCAAGAAGTTCGTCGATGCGAGCTTGTTTCTTTGAGTGAAAGATCAGCCCGACGTGGCGCGATTTTTTTACCCGATAGACGATCTCTTCGTCCGCGTAATGGTCTGTATTTGGCTCCTCGGTATTTGCTAGTGCAAGGGCGACGCCTGCGTGATCCTTGCGAAGCTTTGGCAGTTTGTACGGATGCTGTTTCGTCGCCGTTTCGAGCTTTGCCCATTCGCGCCAAAGATTGAACCCGCATGCGTACTCAAGGACGTTCGCGATGTAGGCTCCGCCGACGCGGCACGCGACTTCGAGCAGGAAGATCTCGCCCGTTGCGGCACTCTGCAAGAATTCAGCGTGCGTAACGCCGCGGTCATATTCAAACGCCTTCAGCAGTTGTGAATTTACGGTCTCAAGGCTCTTCCGAACGGATGAACGATACGGCACGATCGACGATGTGAATACGCCGCCGTGGTGAGTTACGCTGAACGGCGTCGTGCCGTATTGGCTAACGCCGGCGGCTCGCACTTTGCCGCCTTCTACGACTGAATCAACGTGAAAGACACGTCCTTCCACAAAGCGTTCGAGGACGAATTGCGACGGATGATCGCGCCAGTTGTCGCGGTTATCGAGCTCGGTAAGAACATCCCAAACCTGTTGGGCCGTCTCGCACTTTCGAATGCCGAAAGCTGAGACCTCGAATCGAGGTTTCACGATCCAAGGCGCCGGGACACGAGCGAGAAAATCGTTGATCTCATCCTCATTGAACACGCCCGTAAATTCCGGACAGGGAATGCCGTTCTCGGCCGCCAAATTCCGCATCGTGAGTTTGTCACGAAAGCGTCGCAGGAACGAGCTGTTCATTCCGGGGAGCTGAAGGTGTTCGCGTGCAAGGGCGGCAGTTATTACGTCGAATTCATCAAGCCCGACGACGCGGTCGATCTTTTCGGAGCCCGCGATATTCGTGATCGCCCGAACATAATCCACCGGCTGAGCATCATCTTCGACCGAGCGAACCTCGCTGATCGAATCCCAAGACCAAGGCGAATCGAGCAGCTTCTTGCGCGTAACGAGCGTAACGCGCCAGCCGTCCGAATTTGCCTGCTCAAGAAATTCATTGCCTTTGTGTTCGCTGGCAATGCAGACGATGTGGTATTGCATAGGTCAATGCACGTGTGCCCCGAAACCGGAACCTGAGAAGGGCCTCTTAACGCTATTTTATTTTGTACCAAAAGAATGGCACAATCTAGGCTTCAATACAACGGATCTCGGCATCAAAGGTCGGAGACGTAAGTTTTTGGCATTTCCTGTATTTATGGGCGGAATCGATCCGATCAACCTGATCAGTCACCTCGTTATCTTTATGGTCGTCCTTCTTTTGGCGATCTCTGCTCACGAGGCAGGACACGCGTGGATGTCGCACAAATTCGGCGACGACACGGCGTACATGCTCGGCCGCGTAACGCTCAATCCCGTCAAGCACACAGATCCGATCGGAACACTTTTGATCCCGATAATCGGGTTTATCCTCGGTGCGATGGGCGGCGGATTGGCGAGTATTCCGCTGATCGGCTGGGGAATTCCGACACCTGTGAATCCGCGAAATTGGACAAATTACAAGCTCGCGAACGTGATGGTCTCGATCGCGGGCGTACTCGCGAATCTGATCCTCCTCATCATCGGAATCGTGATCGCGAAGATCCTGATCTCGCAAGGCGTTTTTACCGTTCGAGATTTTTTTAGTGACACGACAAATCCGGTCGTCATTTTTGTGGCCGACCTGATGTTCTTGAACCTGTCGCTGTTTGTCTTCAATCTGCTGCCGTTTCCACCGCTTGACGGAAGCCAGATACTCTCTACATTCTTACCCGAAAGTGCACAGCCTGTGATCCGAATGCTTGAGCAATACGGCTACATCATCCTTCTTGCACTCATCTATATCGGCGTTTTTCGAATGATAATTACGCCGTTCTATTACGGACTTGATTTCCTGCTGTCGATCTAAGCAATGCCCGTCGTTTTTGTCATCTACGAATTCAGGTTCTTCTTTTACTCGAACGAAGGCGATCCTAGAGAACCCGTTCACATTCACGTTAGAAGGGATCGAAGCGTAGCCAAATTCTGGTTGAAAACCGGAGGTACAGGTTGCCGATTCTTACGGCTTTTCAGCGGTCTAACTTAACAAAATCAGCAAAATTATCCATAATAAGCGAGCAGAGATCGAGGATGCGTGGAATGAGCACTTTAACATTTGAGGCAGTTGCGACGGCGGTTTCATTCGATGCTGACAACCTTTGGGTGCAATTGTCGGATGGCCGGCAACTTGGCGTTCCATTGGCGTATTTCCCGCGTCTTGCAAAGGCCTCATCTTCGCAGCGACGAAAATATCTGATAAGCGGCGGCGGCGTTGGACTCCACTGGGAAGAGCTTGATGAGGATATATCCGTTCCCGCATTGCTCGCAGGCCGTGTAGATCGGTCTGTGCAAACAAAGAAACGCGTCAAAAAGGCGGCATAAAAATCTGCTCGTCAGCCTGCACTTTCAATAATGAAAAAACGAATATTCAGCGGAGCACAGCCTACTGGACGGCTCCATTTGGGCAACTATCTCGGCGCTCTCCGGAATTGGGTCACACTGCAGGACGAATACGAGGCGTTTTACTGCATCGTTAACCTGCACGCGATCACGCTGCCGCAGGATCCGAAAACGCTGCGGCAAAAGACGCTCGATCTCGCACGCATCTATCTTGCAGCCGGTGTCGATCCCGAAAGATCGACAATATTTATACAATCTGACGTCCCGGAACACGCAGAGCTTACGTGGGTGCTTCTCTGCGCTGCAAGGATGGGCGAGCTTGAGCGGATGACGCAGTTCAAGGACAAATCTCAAAAGGGCGGACGCGAACGCTCGAGCGTAGGGCTGTTCACATATCCTGCGTTGATGGCGGCAGACATTTTGCTTTACCAGACCGATCTCGTCCCTGTCGGCCAGGATCAAAAGCAGCATCTTGAACTTACCCGCGACTTGGCGGAACGTTTTAACCGTGATTTCGGCGAGACCTTCGTAATTCCTGAACCCTACATTCCAAAGACCGGTGCGAACATCAGATCGCTTCAGGATCCTGCGAAAAAGATGTCGAAGTCTGACGAGAACGAGGCGGGAGCGATATTTTTGGATGACGACGCAGACGCTATCGCAAAGAAGATCAAGCGTGCCGTAACCGATAGCGGCACCGAGATCAACTTCGACGAGACGCGGCCGTCGATCCACAACCTTTTGACGATCTATCAGCTCGTAACGGGAAAGAGCGAGCAGGAGTGCGTCGAGAATTTCGCGGGCAAGGGCTACGGACAGTTCAAGGGCGAGTTGGCCGACGCTGTGATCGAATATTTACGGCCGTTCCAGGAGCAGATCGCGTCGATCGATGACGATGCTCTTCACGCGTTCGTGAAACGCGGCGCCGAAAAAGCCCGTTCGATCGCATCCGCGACCTTGAGCGACGTATTTTCAAAGGTTGGAATGAGCTAAAGGATGATCGTGGTTCGTAGATCGTTCTATTGACAGAGCCCCAACGAACAATGAACAATGAACCATTAACAGATCGCCATGCCAAATAAGATCACAGTTTACGAAAAACCTACCTGAACGACGTGCCGCAATATGGCGACGCTGTTTCGTGAAAACGGCATTGATTACGAGAAGGTAAACTACTTTAACGAACCTTTCACCGAGGCGAACCTGAGCAAGCTTGTTGCAAAGACGGGCGTTCGGCCGATCAAGCTCACTCGCGGTGCTGCGGCCGCCGGACTTTCTGAAGAAACTGCGGACCGCGACGTCATAAAGGCGATGGTCGCCGATCCAAATCTGATCCAGCGGCCGATCGTCGAAGTTGGCGACAAAGCTGTTCTGGCCCGTCCGATCGAACGTGCCTTGGAACTGATAAAAGGGATCTAACCTCCAACAAAAGATAGCTTTGGGGCGAAATAACGGCCGCGGCCGGTTATTTCGAATCGACCGAACTGCGCTCCGGCCCTTCTCTGTGGTAAAAGATATAAGCAAAGTGACCGAAGAGCTTGAACAATTTTCTTTCGATTTTCACACCGAAAAGCCCGAGATCGTGGCCGCCGGTCGCGACGAACTGCGTGTCCGCATCGGTGATTTTGCCGGCCCGCTCGACCTGCTTCTTTATCTGATCAAGCAGGAGCAGGCAAATATTTTCGACATCCCGATCGCGAAGATCACGGCCAAGTATCTTGAGACGATCCAGTTGATGAAACGCCTGGATATTGCGGTCGCAGCGGATTTTCTTGTGATGGCGGCAACGCTGATCGAGATCAAGTCAAAGATGCTCCTGCCCCGCGATCCGAAGGCAGAGGACGAGGATATCGAGTTCGACGATCCGCGGCGTGAGCTCGTCGATCGGCTGCTCGAATATGAAAAATTCAAGACGGCGGCAGGAATGCTGCACGAACGCACGACGATCGAACAGGCGACGTTCACGCGCGGCGCGCTCGAAACGGACGAGAACAACTCCGAGGTCGATGCCACGGTCTTTGACCTCTTGACCGTATTTCAGAAGATCGTTGCCCGCCATCTCGAAGAAGTAAAAATGGAGATCGAGCGCGAAGAGATCTCGCTCGCCGATATGATACGCACTCTCGAAGGACGCATCGTCGAATTTGGCGAGGTCAATCTGTCGGGCTTTTTCGAGGAAATGCGGTCGCACCGCGAACTCGTGACCGCATTTATCGCGGCTCTCGAGATCGTTCGCAGCGAGGCCGTCCGCCTCGTGCAAAATAAGACCTTTGGTGAGATATTATTGCGTCGTGCCTGATAGAATATTGGCTTTATGGAAGATCCGGTTTCGGAAAATGTAGAAAGTGCTGCCGTCGCAAAGGCACCGGCAAGGACGCCGGGCGAACTTGTCGCACTCGTCGAGGCTTTGATATTCGTTTCTGAGGAGCCTATCGGCACGAAACTTCTTGCCGACATTCTCGGCGAAGAAAAAGGTGCGATACAGGCCGCCGTCGAACAGCTTTCTGCGGAATACGTCGAGCGTTCGAGCGGGCTTCAGATACGCGAGATCGCAGGCGGTTATCAGATCGCGACGCGGCCCGAATTCCACGAAGAGATCCGCGCATTCTTAAAAACAAGGCCGTCGGCAAAGCTCTCGCTTGCTTCGCTCGAAACGCTGGCAGTCATCGCATACAAGCAGCCTGTTACGGTGCCTGAAATTCTCGATATCCGCGGCGTTCAATCCGCAACATCCATCAAAACGCTTCTCGACAAACGCCTGATCGTCGCAAAAGGCCGCAAGGAAGCCGTCGGACGCCCGATGCAATACGGCACGTCGAAAGAGTTCCTGCTTCAATTCGGCCTCAAGGACCTTTCCGAACTGCCGAGCATCGAAGACTTTGAGGATCTGGTAAGCTCAGGCTCCGAATTGGCATGAAACTTCAAATAATTGGCGACGGTGCGTTCGGAACATTTTTGGCTGAACTGCTCGGCCCCTTCGTCCAGCTCGACAATTCTGCCGAAAGCGTCATTCTCGCGGTACCGATCTCCGCATACGGGAGCCTCGCTTCGGAACACCGCGAACGCCATTTGATCAATGTCTGCAGCGTCCAAAAACCGAGCACGGAAATGATCCTGCGTTATACGCCGAATGTAACGTCGATCCACCCGCTCTTTGGACAGCGAACACCGGAAGATAAGCGAAATTCGATCCTAACGCATTCGCTGCCAGCGACAAGCGAGTTCGTGAGTAACGAGGCCGAGTTTCTCGATCTTTTCTCGCGGGTTTCGACCATCATCCGAGACAACACCGATGGCGTCGCGTTCACGCCGGATTCGCATGATCAGCTAATGGCAAAGACGCACGTCGCCGCAGTCGTGGCCGCACGTCAGATGAAGATCTTTATCGACCGCGCAAACGACATTCCGGACGAGTACATCCCGAACAGCTTTCGGCTGCTGCGTGATTTTGTCAACACGCTCGATGATATGCCGCACGGAACGATCGAGAGCATAATGGCGAATCCATACTTCTAAAACTGCCCGTCAGATCGCTAAGGCCTCGCATCGATAAAGCACCGCAAAGGTGAAACTTGTCGTTCGATGCTGTACAATCGGGCGTTCGCATGTTGGAAAGACTTCAAAAACTCATCGCCCAAGCGGGCATCGCTTCGCGTCGCGGAGCCGAGCAGCTGATCCTCGACGGCGAGGTTACAGTGAATGGCGATATCGTTACCGAACTCGGCACAAAGGCCGACCCCGAAAAGGATCACATAAAGGTTCGCGGCAAGCTCATCAACCCGCGGATCACGTCCGCTAAAAATGTTTACGTCCTTGTGAATAAACCGAAAGGCTATCTTTCGAGTGCCAGCGACCCTGAAGGACGAAAGCTCGTTGTCGAACTCGTGAAAGGCAAAGGACGGCTTCATCCCGTCGGCCGTCTCGATTACAACTCCGAGGGCCTGATCATCCTGACGAACGACGGCAAATTCACTGACCGCGTCGCTTCTTCAAAGACGGTCGCCAAAGTTTACGACGTGAAAGTAAAGGGTTTGCCGAACAGGAACGCGATCAATAAACTCCGCCGCGGCATCTTGCTCGAAGATGGCTTCAAAACGGCACCGGCGGAGATACGCGAACTGAACTCGACAGACAAGAACGGTTGGTACGAAGTTACGCTTTTCGAAGGACACAATCAGCAGATCCGCAAGATGTTCGATGCGATCGGTTACTCGGTCGTAAAGCTGCGGCGAACCAAGATCGGCGAGGTTTCCGATCCGTATCTCAAAACTGGCCAGAGCCGCGACCTTTCTCGCGAAGAAGTAGCATCGTTAACAGGCTCGCAAACTCCCGTCCGAGCAGAAAGATCAGCGAAGTCTCAGGGCACTGCAGAAAAAGGCTCCCACGGCAGATCCCGAGGCAAATGGAAAAGCTAGTCATTAATGCCGTCTATGCAACCTTCGTTGCTCAGACCTTTCTGTTCGCGATCCCGATGATCGTGGCCGCTTGGTCCTTTATTAAAGAGGTCGTCTGGCTGCCGCCTGTGATTCGAGGCAAGGGGAAGATACCCAAGCATCTGCCTGTGCCGGAAAAAGAACTTCAGCCGCTGAATTGCCCCAGCTGCGGCGCCGGCGTCCCATTGAACGAATCCGCGATGAAGTGCCCAAGCTGCCGGAACGTCTTCCCTGTTCCGCGAGAGTATCAGGAGATCAGACACGCGCGGCATCTTGCGAGCGTAAAGATCGATCGGGCACAAAGGCTCTGGCGGCTTGTTTCTTTCCTGACATCAAACTGGACATTGGGCGTTGTAATTATCCTTACGCTCTGGCTAACGGTCTGTCTTGTCGTGATCCTTACATGGATAGACACGCAAAACCTCGTACCGTTCGATCGGTTCTCCGATACTTACTACGTACCGTACCTGACGCTGCTTTTCTGGATCGCTATGCTTGCGTTCATCGCTATCTCGATCTCGGTCAAATTCAGGTCCGAACTACCCGTTATCGAAAATATCCCGGCCGCTGCCAAAGCTGAGACCGTCCAATGCGCAAATTGCGGCGGAACGATCGGTTTTGATGCCGGACAGTTCGGCTCGCTTTGCGGTTACTGCGGAGTGGAAACATTCCGCGTAAAGATCGCCCGGCTGACGGCGATCGCTGAAGGCAAAACGGCTGAGAAGGCCTCCGATCGGCTCTCAAGCGAAATGGAACGGTTTGCCGATGCGATCGAGGATTATTTGGCGGTACCAAAGCTTCTCGTCGCGGGTCTCATAATCTTGGTGATCGGTTACGCGATATTCGATTTTGTTCTCGTGGCTATTCTCACGCTGACGACTTGGGTGTTCACCATCTTGATCGCGGGGCTGTTTTTATATCCGATCCCGACGCTCGCCGGCCTGATCGCGTTCGGCACGCTTTACCATTACCGCAAGCCGCTCATCGCACGCCTCTTCTCCGCCATCGATCGAGATTAGCCTGCAGACCCCGCAAGAGCTCGATGTTCCACCATCAAGCAAAGGTCCTGAACGACCTTTATTCCGGCATCAGCTAACCTTTCGGCGACCTCGTCATTCGTGATGCCGAGTTGGAACCACACGGCCTTTGGTTTCTTGGCAAGAATGTCAAAAGTGTGTTTTGTCAGATCGGAGCTTTTTCGAAAGATGTTCAGAAGGTCGATCTCGCCCGGCACTTTTGCGAGGTCGCGATAGACAGGTTGGCCCAAGATCTCAGTAACTTCCGGGTAATAGACCGGTACGGGAATGATCTCGTAACCTGCATCCGACATATATTTTGGGACGTAAAATGCCGGCTGTGCCGAATGGCTTTCCGGCTTGATGCCAAGGACGGCGATCCGTTTTGTTTCGGCAAGGAGTTCGCGGATCTGATCGTCGGTCGTGAGAATATTCGGGTTGCTCATAGCTCAATCTTAGGTCTCGCGACACGTACAAGCAAAACTTCCCGGAGTTGCCATATTGTTTATGTTATGCAATCATAACCGTTCGTTATATTACCTATGAACTTTGACCTTTCACCCGAACAAGAACAAATAAAGCTGAGCGTCCGCGAATTTGCCGAAAGCGAGATCAAGCCGCACGTCATGGAATGGGACGAAACGCAGCACTTCCCTGCTGAATTGCGCCCCAAACTTGCGGAACTCGGCCTCCTTGGCGTCCTTTTCCCCGAGGAATTTGGCGGAGCCGGAATGGGCTATGTCGAATACGCGACGATCATCGAGGAACTCGCCCGCGTTGACGGTTCGGTCGGGCTTTCGGTGGCGGCACACAATTCGCTCTGCTCGAACCACATCTATATGTTCGGAAATGACGAGCAAAAGGCAAAATATCTCGCACCGCTCGCAAAGGGCGAGAGCTTCGGAGCCTGGGGTTTGACCGAGGCACAGGCAGGCTCGGATTCCGCAGGTACACGCACGACCGCGGTGCCGTCCGACGAAGGTTGGGTCGTTAACGGCTCGAAGAATTTCATCACTCACGCCATTTCCTGCGAGACGCTCGTGGCTGTCGCAGTTACCGACAAGGAGAAAGGCAATCACGGCATTTCGGCATTCATTTTTGACAAATCGATGGAAGGCTTTCGAGGCGACAAGAAAGAAAATAAGCTCGGAATGCGGGCCTCGGAGACCGCGTCGGTCGTTTTCGAGGATTGCAAGGTCCCACGCGCAAATCTGCTCGGAAACGAGGGCGAAGGCTTCAAGCAGGCGATGCAGGTGCTTGACGGCGGCCGCATCTCGATCGCCGCTCTTTCGGTCGGAATCGCACAAGGTGCATACGAGGCGGCGGTCAAATACGCAAAAGAACGGCAGCAGTTCGGCAAGCCGATCGCAGACTTTCAGGCGATCCAATTCAAACTCGCCGATATGGCTACGCAGATCGAATGCGCCCGTCTTCTGACCCTAAAGGCCGCTGTCCTAAAAGACGCAAAAAGGCCCGTAACGCAGGCCTCGGCAATGGCAAAACTTTATGCTTCCGAAACTGCTGTTCGCGTTTCTGAGGAATCCGTGCAGATCCACGGCGGCTACGGCTACACGAAAGATTATCCGGCGGAAAAATACTGGCGCGACTCGAAACTCTGCACCATCGGCGAAGGCACAAGTGAGATCCAACGCATCGTCATCGCAAAGAATCTGTTGAGGGCTTGATCGGGAAATACTCGGTCAGCGATCGCTCTTGAGCTACGCTATGAAGGTGGATCATGTCCCTTTTCCGCTTTCGTTGCACGGCCAACTGCGATCCTTGCTAAAGAGATCAGGCCATTGACCTTCGACTGCGGGTCGGCCAAGTTAGCGATGCTCGATGTTATCGACTGGTCATACAGCGCCAAAAAGTCGGCTTCAATAGCCGATGCAAACACTTCCTGACCTATGTGAAACATTTGCTCCTTTTTGACGGGGTTCCTCTCAGTCGTCTTGGAGTAGTCATCGTTAGCGAGTTTGACGATCGTTTCGAGCCCCTGAAGAGCTTCGCTCGGATGGCCGAATTTGGCCAGGCCACCTACCGCACTCATCCCAAAACTCGTCTTTTCTGCGATGCCTTTTGTGGATCTAGGCAGTTCGAGAACCCCGGCATCTAACTGATCCGCGCAAAATTGCTGTACCGGCAACTCGGTCGATGAACACTTTAGTCCGAAACCGATCCGAGCGAAGGTGCGGATCGAGTCCGGAACCTTATCAAGCACTGAAACGGCACCAGCGTAATCCGCTTCTTCGACTTTTTTGTAAGCGAGATTCGCGGCAACCGTATATCTGAGCGAATCCCAAAAGTCGCGGTCTGATTTGACCTCAGCCTCGCTCATGCTTTCGAGTATCTTGATGGCCTGCTCGAACTTCTCTTGATCATTTGCAAGGGAGGCGGCACGGAATAAATAGTATGCCCGCCGGGCCGGGTCGCTTTCCTTTTCCGCCAGACGCAATAACGATTCCACGGTAATATCCGCCGGGTCGTCAAGCTGACTATCCGGCCGCGAACTCGCAGATGATGGTCTTCCGGTGATGCAGTGATCGATCGTCGATCGTGCAATTCCTTGCTTAGCGGGGAGTAGTGCCGCAAACTGCGACAGCAATGGGTAGACGAGGTACGCGTCGTTAGCACAAGTCTCGATCTGTTTTCGATCGTATTTGTTGCTTTGTTCGACCAGATAGCTGAAGAGGAATTCAAGAGCCTGAGTTTTCTGCTCCGCGATTGACCTTATCTCGTCCGGCGCATTCGGAATCGTCAACTCGGGGAATGCAGCCAGCTTTATGCTATTTGCTATCGATATGGTCGGTTTCGCCGCTGCTGAGCGAAGCATCGAGTCGAAAAGCCTCGTAGAGAAGCGTCTGTCTCTCCTACAAAGGCTCCAATATAGCTCGTATATTGCCGATGGTTCGCCCATCTGCAAGGCAAGAATGCCCATTTCGGCAGCTAGGGCCGGATCGTCTTTGACCAGAGCTTTGGCAAATCCTACAAGCGCATCGGCGTTCAGCTTATCGTTCGCGTCAGATCGGTCGCCGGCGTCTTTAATAATTGAAACAAGTCGCTTACTCTGTTTCGCGTTCCTGTTTGAGATAAGTACGAGGATCTTGCCCGACATTTCAACAAAGGCGTTCTTGTCGGTCTTGATCTCGTCACTCGACAAGAAAAAGATGCGGTCAACCGCCTTCTCATAGTAGAGCGCCGCCTTGTCGCGATCCAACGGCCACCAGATATCGGCGAGCTGGGCATAAACTAGCGCCTTGTCCAGACTCTTTAGTTGGCTGGCCGAATCAATTGCCTTCGCAGTGAAACCCTCGGCGCGTAAACGCCACGCTTCGCTCAACGATCCTCCTTGTTGAGATTGTCCGACCAACCCGGCGGCAAGGCCGAGGGTTAGTATCACTAGAAGCAACTTTGAATACAGCACAGGAATTAGACTATCCGGCAGAATAGACCAATCTCGTCGGGATTCAAAACTCTGCACCATCGGCGAAGGCACAAGCGAGATCCAACGCATCGTCATCGCAAAGAATTTGTTGAAAGCGTAAGGCTCACAGTGGGTTTCGGCGGATGATACGGATTCGCGCGGATCGATCCACATGAATCCGGTCGATCCGTTCTATCCGCGTTCAAAAGAATTCGAACTTTGGCTCCGGATCATCTGAATAAGGCCAACATCCGCGTCCGAGTACCCCCTTGAACGCGGATATTGCAGATGTTCCGGATAATGCTGGATTCAGAAAGGAATTTTCCTGTTGCATCCGTGAAACATTTTTGCTAGTATTGTTCTCCCTGGCGAAAACAGCCGGGAGGAAAACTTATGGAAACAAATAAAACACCTGGCTATTTGGCAAATGTCCTCGCGAATGATTTTGCGGCCGACGCAGCTGTGTCGCGGCGCGTGCTGGAACGCGTGCCGACCGATAAATTCGATTGGACGCCCCACGAAAAATCGATGCCGTTCGGGCGACTGGCGGCACATATCGCGGAGCTGCAGGGCTTTCCCGTGATGATAATGAAAGAGGACGGCCTCGACTTCGCCGAGCGTGAATACAAACCTTTCGAGCCGGCGTCGAGCGAAGAACTTCTAAAATTTTTTGATGAGGCGGTTGCCGCCAGCAAGGCTGCGATCCTCGCGACCTCGGACGAAGACCTGATGAAGGAATGGACGCTTCGAAGCGGCGAGACCGTATTTTTCACGCTGCCGAAGATCGGTGCAGTTCGCGGCATGGTCTCAGGCCATTCGATCCATCATCGCGGGCAGTTGAGCGTTTACCTGCGGCTCAACGATATTCCCGTTCCGTCAATTTACGGCCCGAGTGCCGATGAGAACGTAGGCTAGAGGAGAGAAAAAATGAGCAGACTTCAAGAAATAATTGACCAGCTTGACGAAGAGATCCCGGCGACCGAGAAGATGCTCGCTCGCCTTCCGGATGACAAATTGGATTGGAAGCCGCACGAAAGGTCGATGACGCTCGGCCAACTTGCCGGCCACCTCGCCGATATGTACGGCTGGTTCGACTTTGTCGTAGGCCGCGACAAATTGGATTTCGCCGAGCCTTACGATTACCCGCAGCAGTTCGACAGCGCAGCGCTCGTCGCTTATCTGAAGAAGCGTGTCGCGGAGTCTCACGCGACGCTCCAAAACGCAAAGAGCGACGATGTGTTGGGCGAAACATGGACGCTTTGCAACGGCGATCAGATCCTCTGGCAGGAAAAAAAGAACGTCGTCGTGCGTTCAACCTTTGGCCACATCGCACATCATCGCGGACAGCTTGCCGTCTATCTGCGGCTCCTCGACATTCCGGTGCCCGCGATCTACGGCCCGTCGGCGGACGAGGAATGGCAAGATCCGAACGCCGCCGCTCAAGGCGCATAGAACGTCATCCGATCGCAAAAACGGATGCCTGAAAGGTCATCCGCGACGCGACAAATAGGTGGATGCCTGAAAAGTCATCCGCGAAGCGGCAAATAGTTGGATGCCTGAAAGGTCATCCGCGACGCGGTAAATAGCCCCGCTCCTTTAGGGCGGGGTTAAATGCCCGAACATCTTTTCTCGCCCGTTTCAACGGGCTCAAATCCGAAGCCTACGACGCACGAGGGAATTTCGATAGCTACAGGTGGAGCGGGTGAAACACGCGGAAAGATTAGTAGCTGTTGGATCGTCAACTTCGAGCCCTTTCTATGATCCATGAGCTTGGTCATGCCATCTACTGGATTTTCGGGCCAAGTTCGTCCACCATTGTTCCGGACAGCGATCCGGCAGTTAATCGGGCCAATAGCGAGATTGTATATGAACGGTGCTTTTAGGGTCAGTTGCTACACTCTTTTTTCATTGATGTTGTTTTGCGGCGCCGCTCGTACACAAACCTTAGGCGTTCCAATTGTCATAAACGGCGTCGTTGAAGATACGAACGGCAATCGCGTTGTGGCCGCAAAGGTGAGCGTATCCGAAGACGGCGGTACTTTTCGCCAGACGACCACCACTGACCGCTTAGGAACTTATCAGATCTCGGCAACGGCCAGATCCTTTGCGGTTCGCGTGGAGGCCGACGGATTATGTCCATCGGATCGATCGCTCCACAACATTAAGGATGTTGACCGCTCCAAGGTTTCGCTGACACACGTTATGTTCGCGTGGGCCTTTGAGCACAATTACGTCCTGAAGGATTCCAAGCTTTCGATCGGAGGCAGTGTTGCACCTCCGTACGCAGTAATAAGGAATGAAGCATACGGTTACGCGATCTTCTTTGGTCGGCAGAGTGGAACTGGCGAGGTCGCGGAGTTCCATTCGATTGAGCTGTTCGATGGCAAACGGTATCCCTCAATGTTCGTGCTCGACCGCTTTCTGATACGAGCGGATTCGATCAGGCAAACAGGGCTCGCAAATCTTTTCTTCTCCGGGCACGTAATTGTCGAAGACGGAACGACACGGAAAACCTACAATTCGATTTCATTCGATCTTCGAGACAAAATGCTTTTTGACTAGTAGGGCATTAGATTGCGCTATGACATTGGCGGTAAGATCGTAGCGGAATACGGCGGCAATTGACTTCGATGAAATATGTTAGCCGTTCGATCCATCGAGTGTGCGGAGCACACGATACATCTGTAGCTACAGGTGAAGCGGAGCGGAACCTGTAGAACAACGTTTGAAATATTGAACGGAGCGTGTGAAACACGCGACAGGATCTGTCGGCGGTAAGAACCGCCTCCGAGAATTTTGATGAATTGTCGTCTCCTATAAACATTTGGCTCCGAGGGAGCCATCGATCCTTATCGGAGAATGTGATCGCTGCATTTGCTGCGTATGGACCATCAGGCTTTTGTCCGAAAAAATCAGAATAGCTGCTTGGCCGGAAGTTTTTATCGTAGAGTAATGTGATGATGTCAGTTTGGCGAGCTTTTGTAGTCCTTGGTTTGCTTTTGGCTTTGCTAGCTTCTTGCGGGTCGAATGTGTTGGATGTGGCGCATTCGTCGGTCCCAGATCCGGCGGCAGCAATAGTGGATGTTTGCGGTGGCCCGGAAATCGGGGCGTTCATAGAAAGGTTCGCCAAAGAGGAGGACGCCGAGGAGAACGTCGATGCTCGCAAGATCGTTTGCGGCGACCTCGACGGTGACGGCAAGAGTGAAACCGCCGTGCTCTTCACACTTGAAAGTTTTAATGGCTCGAACCTATGGCGGCAATATATTTCCGTGTTTGCGGGAACGGCTTCGAAGCTCGATCTTATCGACACAAAGACCGTCGGCGGCAAAAATTACAGCCTCGTGAAAGATATCAAGGTCGAGAATGAGAGTATCGAATTGACCTCGCTCGATTACCGACCGGAAGATGCAAGCTGCTGCCCCAGTCTCCCGGGACGCGAAGTGCTCTTGTTGGCACAAGGCCACCTTCGTGTTCGAGAACGATGACAGCGATTGAATTCAACAGCGTTTCAATAAGCGGCGGGGATGCGTGTGGCTGAGCGTGTGAACGATGTTTGGCGTTTCAGCATCTATGACATTGGCGGTAAGATCGTGGCGGAATACGGCGGCGTTGCGGCAACAGACGAGGGCGGTGTGAAATATCTTCTCTCGGATTGGCAGGGTTCGACGCGGGCGGTATTGAGCAACGGCGGGTTTGTGACGGCGAGGATGGACTACACGGCGTATGGTGAGAATATCGGGGCGGGCGTTGGTTTGAGGACGGCGGCACTAGGTTACTCTGCAACTTCTGCCGACTCGCTCCGCCAACGCTACGGCCTGACGGAACGCGATGACGCGACGGGGCTGGATCACACGTGGTTCCGCAAACTCGAAAATCGCTCCGGCCGCTGGACCTCTCCCGATCCATACAACGGCTCGACCTCCGTCGGCGACCCGCAGTCATTCAACAGATTTTCCTACGTCGCCAACCAACCCACAAACTTCATCGACCCCAGCGGTCTGCTGATGATGGACTCAAGCCAAAATCGTGGCTATTGCGTCCGATACCACTACTACAATCCGAGCACCGGCGAGAGCTTCTGGGGACAGTGGCAATGTTCTAGCGTGGGCGGTATGCGCACCCTGAAAGACGTTGTCAGAGAACAATTGGAATATTACTTGAAGGTTAAGTCGCTAGAGTGTGAAAAGGCGCTAAAAGCGCTCCAGCTAACCGATAAGCAGATACTGAATGGCTTCGACAGAAATAGCTTCAGGCGAGGTGCTACAAAAAATGGGGCAGAAGCAACAACATTCTTTCCCCTCAATGGGCAAGGCCCCACTTGGACCGTTTCGCAAAATGGCATAGCAACGTTTTTGGGCCAATCGATGGGCTTCCTTATTCACGAACTTGCACATGCCGTTCTCAGCATCGGCGATCCAGAAATGTACACACGGTTGCTAAGCGCTCAAAATATGGGCAACATTTCTGGGCTTCCGACGCTTGGAAACGGAACGACTGCTTCACAGGCCATCAGTCGGTATCTGAACAAGGCTTGCGGTCGTACTGACCAAATGGACTCCCCCCTTCCGTCGAGTGGTGGTAGCGGGGCGACGAGTGCGTGATTTATGAAGCTTAAACAAACTATTTTGATCGTCTGTTGGATTGCAATTGGCCTGGCTGGAGGACGTCCGGCGTATGCTCAAGAAAGAGCAATACCTAAACCAGACATTTCTTCGACCAAGGAAATGCGAAAAGGTGAAAAGAAGAGTGAATTCAAGGCTGATTCTCCTGAAAAAAGGTTTGAGTCACCCTTTAGATACGTTATAGTCAGTGACCGGTTGCGATACGATGTTACCAACGTTGGTGAAAAGGGCGAGCCTTATGCCCGATTCGTTCGGGTGCTAATACAACCGAGCTCTTTCAATAAAGCAAACTTGACGTATTTGTTCAAGCATCTTGCTATTTACTATGCGGAGCCTCTAAACCTCTCGGTCGAAGTTCACTCTAGTTTGCAGACACTTGAGACGCTTGAGGAGAGTGTCGCGATCTCAACGCACTCGAGTCGAGACAAATTTCGCGAACTGTACAAAGTGGCGACCTACACGCGGTCAAACAATGTCTACGACACATGTGATGCCGGTTTTCTATATGACACCGGCAAGCCCGGCCATTTTGTGACGAAGTTTGTCAGACTTCCATGCACTCTAAAGAAACAATAGACACGATGGTGGACGGCAGAGTGGGATATTCGCCAGCATATATACTAAAACCGGAGCGTGTGAAACACGCGGCAGGATCTGTCGGCGGTAGAACCGCCTCCGAGAATTTCAATGCATTTTCGCGGTCTATAAACATTCGGCTCCGAGGGAGCCATCGATCCGGCCTGACGGAACGCGATGACGCGACGGGCCTCGATCACACGTGGTTCCGCAAACACGAAAACCGCTCCGGCCGCTGGACCTCTCCAGACCCATACAACGGCTCAATGTCCCTCGGCGACCCACAGTCATTCAATCGCTTCAGTTACGTACAAGGCCAACCGACTAACTTCATCGATCCGAGCGGCCTACTGAAGATTCAGCAATGCACGAAGCATTGGGTATGGGACAGCAATGGATACCGTACATGGATAGACGGATGCATAACCCTTTATGACGATGGTGCTCCGGTTGGCGGAGCTAATGTTGATCCCGGAGATTGCGATAAGATTGACAAAAAGTATCCCAACCCGCCTGCTCCACCAGCGGCGGCCCTTGAACAGTTCAATCGTGCCTACAACGTCGCGCGAGATCACTATCTAAACGCCGTAGACGCGGCTCAGCGGCAAAATGATGCGAATTGGTATTGGGGAGTGGTAGGGGGCGTATTAGGAGCCGGAGCTGGGATCATCGTTGGAGAGGCTGCCGGCGGCCTTACTGGAGCGGCTGGTGGAACGGCCGCCGAGCCGGGTGGCGGAACGGTGATTGGATTTGTCGCCGGCGTCTTGGTGGGCGGTATAGTTGGTGGATACGTTGGCTACCTCGCGGGCAGAGATAGCACGCGGATTTCTACGAGTGCGGCGTTAAAGGACTTGATCATCGAAATAAAGAACTTAAATGTAACTTCGCCGGAAGTCGCTTATTACCTAGCCTATACTCGGGCAAAAGCCAACTTGATGCAAGCGTGCAAGCTCGGGTTAATTAACCCTGACAATTTATAGACGGAGGTTCGTTTAGCGTATGAGAATCTATTTCAAACGATCAATCATGTTCGCACCTACCTTCGCATTAGCGATGGGTATAGCGATGCTCCTAGTCGACATCGGCGATACAATTGGATGTTGGATCGGTTACACATCGTGTTCTAGGGAATGGTTGGTAGTTTCGCTCTATACTAGGCACTGGCCGTTGCTCGTTGGATTTAGCTTGTTCGTTGGACTCACGTTTCCAGCTTTAGCTTGGGTCGTGGAGACGATACGGAGAAGAGCAAGAGCGAACAAGTCGCAAAAAGTCGGACGTTGAGGCTGGAGAGATCGGTGGATGCTGCGGGGAATAAGGTTGCGGAGCGTGTGAATGACGTTTGGCGGTTTGCGGTTTATGATGCTTTTGGGGGGCTCGTGGCGGATTACGGAGGGTTAAGCCAGACTGACGAGGGCGGAGTGAAGTTTCTGCAGCAGGACATACGGGGTTCGACGCGGTGCGTGACGAGCATTTCGGGCAATGTTCTCGCACGTATGGACTATCAGGCTTTCGGCGAACAAATTCCGAGCAACATCGGCCAGCGTACGATGACGGGCTTTGCCTCATCTGACAGCATCCGCCACCGTTACGCACTCACCGAAAACGACACCGCCACCGGCCTTGCTGACACCTGGTGGCGCAAACTCGAAAATAGAGCGGGACGTTGGACGAGCCCCGATCCATACAACGGCTCGATCTCCCTCGCCGACTCGCAATCCTTCAACCGATACTCAAAGCCGACTGTCGGCGGCCGTCGCCGCCTCCGAGGTTGGTCTTGGCGGTGGCCCGGAAAACCTGAGGTTTTCCGCAAATAGACAGGCAGAGCCTGGAGTTACGCCCTACTCACGCGCGGCTTCGGCAAGTGCTACGCCTTACTCACGCGCGGGCTTCGGCAGTGCGGAGCCCAGTCGCTATCGCTCCCGGTTCTGACAGTTGAGGTACGCCCTTAGCAGGTGCGGACTTCTGCATGGTTGGCCTCAAGGAATGGTTAAATACAGCTATTAGCTATCAGCCGTTAGCTTTCAGCCACGCGGAATGCCGATCCCCGTGGGCGATTCTGACATCGGAATTACGCCCTTACCTTGTGCGGGCTTCGGCAGTGCGGAGCCCAGTCGCTATCGCTCCCGGTTCTGACAATGCTACCGGCCGCCCGCTGACGCAGGCGGTTCTGACAGTTGAGATACGCCCTTACCTTGTGCGGGCTTCTGCAATGCGGAACCCAGTCGCTATCGCTCCCGGTTCTGACAATGCTACTGACCGCCCGCTGACGCAGGCGGTTCTGACATTCGACGCCCTTGGGAACGTGCGGCTTCTGCTGGCTCTTCTTTTGGATTGAAGCAAAAAATGCGAAAATTCGAGTTTATGACGGACTACGAATGGAAGGAGAACCGTTTTCGCCTGGAGTGCGGACGGCAAAAAGCAGCTTGATGCCGGACGCAGAATTTCTCGATAAATTGTTCAAAGGCGATCCGCGGTCGGTTGCCCGCTCGATCACGCTTGCCGAGAATGGCGGCGATGGTGCCGCAGAGTTGATGAAGGCCGTCTTTCCGAAGACCGGGAGAGCGATGGTGATCGGTATCACGGGTTCGCCCGGTGCGGGAAAATCCTCGCTCGTCGATAAGCTTGCGGAGTTCTATAAGAATGCGGGCGAACGCGTCGGCATCATCTGCATCGACCCTTCAAGCCCGTTCTCGGGCGGTGCGATCCTCGGCGACCGCATTCGGATGAGTGCGTTGGGGCTTGATAAGAAGATCTTCATCCGCTCGATGGCGACCCGCGGGAATCTCGGAGGGCTTTCGCGTGCGACCGTCGATGCGGTCGCGATACTCGATGCGGCGGGTTTTGACAAAGTGATCGTCGAGACGGTCGGTGTCGGCCAGGATGAGGTCGAGATCGTCAAAACGGCGGACGTTTCGGTCGTCGTTCTCGTCCCCGGAATGGGCGACGATATTCAGGCGATCAAGGCCGGAATAATGGAGATCGGCGATGTTTTCGTGATCAACAAGGCCGATCGCGAAGGCGTCGTCCGCACACAGAAAGAGCTCGAAGCCCTGCTGAATCTCGCTCATCGCCCCGATATGTGGAATCCGCCGATCGTCCCGACCATCGCGACCGAGAGCAAGGGCATCGACGAGCTTGCCTCGGCCATCGAAAAGTATGTCGGATTCTCTTCGCGGGCCGAGAATGATGCCATCTTGGAGCGAAAAGAGTCGATCGCACGCTGGCGTCTTCTCGAACTCTTAAGCGAAAGGCTCTTGATCGACCTGCTGAAAAAGGACGGCGTCGGGGCAAAACTCGATAAACTTGCCGCCGCGTCTGCACAAAAGCAGATCGATCCGTATTCAGCGGTCGAAAACATCATCGCCGAAGCCAGCACAAAGTAAAACGGGAAACGCCCTTACTTCGTGCGGGCCTCGTCAAGAATTGTCTGCTATGAAGATCAACCACCTTGGTATTGCCGCAAAAAGTATCGAAGAGGCCCTAAAATTCTGGGCCGACGGGCTTGGACTTGAGAATGTGCATACCGAGGTCGTGGAGGATCAAAAGGTGCGTGTTGCAATGCTTCCCATCGGCGAAAGCCGTATCGAATTGCTCGAACCGACGAGCGAGGACTCGCCGATAAGCAAATTTCTTGAAAAAAGAGGCGGCGGAATTCATCATATTGCCATCGAAGTAGAAGACATAAACGCGGCCCTCGCACACCTGAAAGCACAGGGCGCAAGGCTTATTGACGAATCTCCAAGGGTCGGCGCCGAGGATTGCCTGGTCGCTTTTGTTCATCCGGCCTCGACGAACGGCGTGCTCCTTGAGCTGGTCGAGAGCAAATAATCCCGTTTTTTATTAGTTATGTGAGTGCGGAGTTTGCTATGATGTGCGTTTGGCAAATTTTACGCTTCGCGTCTTTAAGAGAGGTCTCAAATTTTGAGCAATTTAACAAAAGCCCTGGTAATGGTCGTCGCAATAATGTTGATCGGTGTCGGCCTCGTAGTATGGAAAAAGAAGGTCGGCGGTGAGACGCATCAGTCATTCAACACACTGTCAAAAGACGAGATCGAGCTGCTTCTCTCTGACGCAGCAAAGAACAATCCTGCGATCTTGAAGCGCTTTAAGGATAATCCCGACCTGAAAAAGACGCAGCTTGACAGCTTCCGTGAGCTTTTGGCCGAAGCCAGCGAGGCACAGTCCACAGGGCTTGCCGACCAGCAGACGAACAAGCAGGAGCTTGACAGCATCGCAGCCGAGGTCACCGCCGTCAACTATGATCGTGAGATCAACAAGGACAAGGGCCCGATGCCGCCATTCGGTTTTGTTACCGATGACCAGGTGAAGGCCTATTGGGGCGAGGACGATCAGCCGGCGGCCCAAAAATCCGGTTTTGCGAGCTTTATGGACAAGCTCGGCCTCGGACACGCCGCCGATACACGTACGCACGCTGTCGAGTTCGACGACTTCCTGAATGCGAAGATCGACATCCTCAAACAGGGCAACCCTGAGATGAAGGATCGCCAGATCTCGGACGAAGAAAAAGAACAGGCCAAGGAAGTTTTTGCGAAGATCCGTATATACCGCAAAGAGTTCAATGACAAGGCCGATGCCGGGCAACTCGATCCGCAGTTCGTCGCGAAGGTTCGCCTTCAGATAAAGCTGCAGCAGGCACAGTTCCTCGCACGTCTTTATGCACAGTCGGCAAAGGATCAGCTTAATGTTACGGACGAGGAAGTAGCGAAATACATCTCGGAGCATCCTGAGCTTGACCCGAAAGAAAAACGTGCTAAGGCTGACGATATCTTGAAGCGTGCAATTGGCGGCGAGGATTTTGCGGCTCTCGCGGATCAGTTCTCGGAAGATCCTGGCAATAAAGGACCGGACGGCAAGGGCAAAGGCGGCCTCTACAAAGACGTGCCGAAGGGCCGTATGGTCCCTGCGTTCGAGCAGGCGGCTCTGAGCCTTGAGGCCGGCCAGGTCGATCCGCAGCTTGTCGAATCAGACTACGGATTCCACATCGTAAAGCTCGAGCGCAAGCTCGGCGTTGACCCAACCCAAAAGGGCGGCGACGGCAAGCCTTCCACGACCGAGACCTACGATGTCCGGCACATTCTCATCTCGACGATGACGAAAGATCCGGATGATCCGATGGCACGTGAAATGCCGGTCAAGGAGTTCGTCAAAGGAAAGCTCGGCGAACAGAAGCAAAAGGACCTGATCGACAAGCTCGTTGCAAAGAACTTTGTTCAGGTTCCTGATGATTTCGATGTACCGGAGGTCACGCAAGAGCAGCTTGACCAGATGAAGAAGCAGCAAGAGCAGCAAATGCAGCAGATGCAAGCTCCGCAAGGCGCACCGGGAGAAGGCGACGCACCGCCGCCGACGGTCAAGAAGGTGGATCCGGCGAAGGCCGCACCAAAGGCTGCCGAACCGAAGAAGAAATAGCATTATGCTGTTCGGTGATCATCGTATCGAGATAATTCCCGATACACTGTTCAAACTTGATGGAGGGGCGATGTTCGGCATCGTCCCTCGCGTCATTTGGGAACGGGTTTGCCCGCCGGATGATAAGAATCGCATAGCGATGAATATGAACTGCGTATTCATCGAGACCGCCCGCGAAAAGATACTCATCGAGACGGGCATCGGCGAAAAATGGACGGAAAAGCAGGCCGCGATGTACGGCATCGAACGTGAACGCCCATTCGCTGATTCGCTCCGGGCGATCACAGGCTATTCGCCCGAAGACATCACGATCGTCATCAACACGCATCTGCATTTTGATCACGCGGGCGGAAACACGATCTTGTCAGTACCCCTTGCGTCAGCGGGGGGGCAGTTCGCCAGCGAGAGCCCAGCCAACTGGCCGCCCACTCACGCAGGCGGTTCGGACTTGATTCCGCAATTTAAGAACGCTCGTTATCTCGTCTCAAAGAGCGAGCTTGCGCATGCGGATTCGCCGCACGAAAGAGACCGTGCGAGCTATTTACCCGAAAATTGGCAGCCAATGCGGGACACCGGCCAGCTCGAAGCGATGCCGGACAGATACGAGATCGAGGGCATTACGGTAACGACCGAACGCGGACATTCCGAGACGATGCAGACCTGGCGGCTCGATTCCGGCGGCAAGACGCTGTACGGCTTTGCCGACCTGATCCCGATGAAGGCTCACATATCGCTGCCGTACATCGCGGGCTACGATCTTTATCCGACAGAAACACTCGAATTCAAGAAACGTATTCTGCCTCAGGCAGTAAAAGAAGGCTGGTACTGCCTCTTTTATCACGAGGTCGATCACCCTCTTTGTCAATTGGTTGAGAATGGAGGAAAATTGACCGCAAATAATATCTAAGGACAAAACAAAATGAAAAAACTTTCTATCTTATTTTTGCTAGGTATTTTCGTATTCGGTGTCGAGACGTCGCTGGCACAGTCAAAGCAGGACAAGGATCGTGCCGCATTCATTGGCAATACGAAACTGCTCGAGAAAAAGCCGTTCGATGACAATGCCCCTGCCGCCAGAGAATGGAATTTTAAATGGCTGACAGACACAAAGGACGTTACGATAACGGTCTGTTCTGGCACGCTCAAGCTGATCCCGGAGAAGAAGAACAAATTCCACAGCGAGCTCTTCCTTCAGTTCAACTTTGGGATGGCAGTCTTCTCCCTGCAAAACCCGGACAAGAAAGATGATGAGGTGGCGGCAACGGTTGCAGGGCTAGAAAGTGCTCTTCGAGCGTATGAGGTAATGGTCACGGAGAATAAGAAGGCCCAGAATCCGGCTATGGATGAGCTGCTCGCGAAACGCGCAAGCAACGGTCTCGCATCATACGTTGAGACAAATACCTGCAAGCAAGACGATAAGAAAAAAGACGAAAAGTAGATGGAAAAAGTAAATATCGGAATCATTGGCGGCTCGGGGCTATATCAGATGCCCGAGCTTGAGAATGTAAGAGAGCAAGCGGTTGAAACGCCGTTCGGCAAGCCGTCGGATGCGTTTATCATTGGTGAATTGGACGGCGTGACGGTGGCGTTCCTGCCTCGGCACGGACGCGGGCATAAATTGACGCCCAGCGAACTTCCCTTTCGTGCAAATATCTACGCGATGAAACTCTTGGGCGTCGAATATATCTTGTCGGTGTCGGCTGTCGGCAGCTTGCAGGAGCAATACGCACCGACGGATTTCGTCATCCCCGACCAATTCTTCGACCGCACACGGGCACGCACACACGAATCGACATTCTTCGGCGAAGGTATCGTCGGTCACGTCACGTTCGCTCATCCCGTCTGCAGCGAGCTTGGCGATATTCTTGAGACATCGTGCCGCAATGCCGGCGTAAAGACGCATCGCGGCGGAACATACGTCTGTATGGAAGGGCCGGCCTTCTCGACCAAAGCCGAATCTAACGTCTATCGGCAATGGGGAATGGACATCATCGGGATGACCAATCTTCAGGAAGCAAAACTTGCACGCGAGGCCGAGATCGCATACGCCACGCTCGCACTCGTTACGGATTACGACTGCTGGCACGAAGGCCACGACGACGTTACCGTGAATATGGTCGTCGAATATCTGAACAAGAACGTCCGCAATGCGCAGATCGTCCTAAAAGACGCTGTGCAAAAGGTCGCCGCCAAGACGACGCCCAATCAATACGCCGACGCCATCAAGAACGCGATATTCACCGCTCCGCCAAACTGGCCCGCGGAAACGGCCAAGAAACTCGACGCGATCATTGGGAAGTACGGTTCGTGATCGTTGTTGCGTGTTGTGCAACATGCTACAATAGGTTTGGATGATCCAGTCATTTCGGCATAAAGGGCTGCAGAAGTTCTATGAGACGGGCAATCGGGCCGGAATTCAACCTCATCATTCTAAGCGGCTTCGTATGCAGCTTACAGCGCTCGAAACAGCCGGAGCGATCGACGATATGGACATCCCCGGTTTTCGGCTTCATCCGCTTAAAGGATCGGATTTTGGGCGTTGGTCGATATGGGTAAACGGAAACTGGCGTTTAACCTTCGAATTTATCGACGGGCATGTTCATGTCCTTGATTACGAGGATTATCACTAATGGCGATGCACGATCCACCACATCCGGGAGAATTTATTGTAGAGGTCTATCTGGAACCCAACCATCTTAGCGGACGCGAACTCGCCGCAGCCCTCGATGTATCACCCTCGACGCTGAGCCGCCTTCTCAACGGCACCACATCGATCAGTCCGTCGATGGCGCTCCGGCTTTCTAAAGCCCTCGGCCGGTCGCCTGAAAGCTGGCTTGCGATGCAGTCAAACTACGACCTCTGGCACGCCCGTCAAAACATCAAACTGGGAAAAATAGCGAAGCTTCGGCTTTCCGCTGCTTGATTGAAAGGTCTATATCGTTCAACAAACTCGAGGCAATCATTGGGAAATGCGCGGCATCTGAATAGAAGTGGGCAAGCACCTCAACGTTTCAATTCGTGTGGAAATAGCAATTCTCTTGCTTAGCTTTGCGGCGTTTACGGGTTTTGGGCAACAGCCGGAAGCCGAATCCTCCGATAAAACTCAAAACCCGCGCGTTAATATCTACCATCATTTGGGCTCTATCCAGCTGCCGCCAGATTTTGCAGGCTATGTTGGAGCGAATTGGACAGACGCTTGGGCCGGATCGATCTCGAATGGCAAGATCGCGATCGAATGGCGCGCAGGAATTATCGAGCACGTCCTCGAAAAAAGAAGGAAAGAAGTAGTTTCGACCAACATCGAATCCTTTGGCGACTTCAATATCGAGTTCTACCGACTTCGCAACAAGCAAGGCGATACCTTGGTGGCGAAGATAGGTTGGCTAGAGTTTAGTGTCCCCATATCTCACAAAGAAGACGAAGCTCTCTTTATGACAATTGTTCGTTCCTTCAAAAATGAGCGCTGCTCTATATGTCGCTCGTTCCCGCTTAAGACTAAGGAGTAAGAGTTCGTCATGAAACAAAAGTTGATTTTGGCAGTAGCGCTCATCACATTAGCAACCATTTCCGTCTTTGCGCAGCGGAATCCGACGCCGGCGATCCAGCGTGATCCGGTGATGGAGGCTGATGCAAAGCATAATCTGGACGTTGCAAAGCAGGCCTTTACACCGCTGAAGCAGGCGTATAAGCAGGTTTTGCTGCGATTTGACGAGACCTTTGCGGCTTATCCGGAATTCTCGAAAATGGACGAATTCCTATACATCGCGGGGATGAGCAGCTTTTATCTCTCTGAGAACAAAGGCAAGCAGAAGATCGATCCGAAAAATAAACGCGATATGGAGCGTTTTGCCCACGAACGCCTCGTCATTGACGCAAAGGCCTTCCTCTCGATGATCGTCGATAAATATCCGCAGAGCAAATTCGTCGAGGACGCCCAAAAAGGCCTCAAAGAGATCGAGGAAAGCGAAGCAAAGCCCACTCAATAAAGCACCTCTCGGAAAAGACGCCTTCCGTAATCGCGAAAGTTCGCTTTCGCGTGTAAAATAGTGTGTTCTAATTAACTATTTCTTTTCGGAGCACGGTTTTTAATGAGTTTAACAGTAGTTGGTTCGGTGGCCTTTGATGCGCTTGAGACGCCTTTTGGGGCAAGAGAAAAGATACTCGGCGGCGCGGCGACGCACTTTGGGCTTTCGGCGAGCTTTTTTACGGATGTGAACGCGGTCGGCGTTGTCGGCGGCGATTTCTCGGATGCGGAATGGAGCCTTTTTGAGCGGCACAACATCAACACGGATGATATCGAGGTCGTCGCGGACGGCAAGACGTTCTTCTGGCGTGGAAAGTACGAATACGATATGAATGTCGCGCATACGCTCGACACTCAGCTTAACGTATTCGAGACGTTCGATCCGAAGCTCAGCGAAAACTCGAAGAATGCGGAATTCCTGTTCCTCGCCAATATCCTGCCGATGCTGCAGAAGCAGGTTCGTGAGCAGTGCAAAGATGCGAAATTCGTCGCGATGGACACGATGAATTTCTGGATCTCGTCGATGAAGGACGCCCTTCTTGAGACGATCAAGGTCGTCGATTGCATCATCATAAATGATGCGGAAGCCCGCCAGTTGACCGAAGAACCGAACATCCACAAAGCCGCGAAAGCATTGCTTGCTCTCGGCCTAAAAGCGGTCGTCATCAAACGCGGCGAGTACGGTGCGACGCTCTTTACAGAGAATGCATATTTCTCGACTCCGGCCTATCCGCTCGAGAGTGTTTTTGATCCGACAGGCGCAGGCGACACCTTCGCCGGCGGCTTTATGGGCTATATTTCGGCACAGAACGAGCTAAATGACGCGGTTCTGCGGCGCGCGATGGTCTATGGCTCGGTGATGGCGTCCTTCAACGTCGAGAAATTTGGCACCGAGCGTGTCGATGCTCTGACCTATCCGGAGATCAACGAGCGATTCAAGACTTTCAAGACGATCACACATTTCGACGACATTCCGTTCGAGAAAGCGGTTTCTGCATAGCAACCGGAACGACCAGACGATGACAAAGAGGGCCGAAAATCCATTTTCGAGGCTTGAAAGGCCGCGGACGAACTGGCCCTTCGTCGCCGTAGGCCTGATCCTGGCGGCGACATTGACCGTCGGCATCGTTCTGAGCGTCAATGCAGGCAGTTGGCTTGCCGCTCTTCTGTTTGCGGCCTCGCTCGGTATATTCGGCCTTATCGCCTTGCTTCATATCGCATCACAGCGGCGATTCGCTGCGGTCGACGACCGACGATTTGTCCATTGGGACACCGCCGCGACCGAGATCCAGCGGCAGAGCGTGAATGTCGAAGTTCGCGAACTTGCCCGTCTGCTTGAGGTCGATGACGATCAGCTCACCGACCTTCTCTCGGCGTTTATCGTCGCCGAAGACCTTGCCCTGCGGCAGGTGCAGCAGGAAGAAAAGCTTCCGCTGATGCGGCACGTGAGCATTGGCGGTGCGAGCTTTGACGGGATTCTGGTCGATCAAGATCTCGTAACGTGTATCGAGGTCGCGTTTCTCGTACGACCTGACCTGCGGGCGGAGCGAACCGCGGCGATAATGAAGAAGATCACGACGGCCAAGCATGGACTGCACGCACTTAAAAGCCGTCTTCGGCTGCGATTGATGATCGTACTCGTTACGCAGTTGACCGAGAGCGAACAGATGACGCTCAGGAACGTGCTGAAGGCACAGCGCTTTAACGAAACGCCGGTGGATGTCGATATCAGGATGCTCGATTTCGAGCTTCTGCAAAAGCTCTACGTGAGCGAATAGCATTTAGGATAATTTTGGAGAGGATCTATGCTGCTCGAAAATAAAGTTGGAATGGTCTTTGGTGTCGCGAACAAGCGTTCGATCGCTTGGGCCTGTGCGGCGGCCTGTGCAGAGCAAGGTGCACGGATGGCGTTCACATATCAGGCCGAACGCCTTAAGGAATCGGTCGAGGAACTGGCTGGCGGGCTGAACGACTCGCTCGTTGTGCCTTGCGACGTAAGCGATCAAGCACAGGTCGATGCCGCTTTTGATGCGGTAAAGGCAAAATACGGCAAGCTCGATTTTTTGATCCATTCGATCGCATTCGCACCGAAAGAAGCTCTCGAAGGTGAGTTCGTAACGACGACGCGCGATGCCTTCCGCACTGCTCTTGAGATCAGTGCTTTCTCGCTTACGCAGCTCGCCCTTGCGGCATCGCCGTTGATGACCGAAGGCGGCAGCATCGTA
The DNA here is from genome assembly GCA_019694355.1 of Pyrinomonadaceae bacterium. Lineage (GTDB taxonomy): Bacteria > Acidobacteriota > Blastocatellia > Pyrinomonadales > Pyrinomonadaceae > OLB17. Next base: position 61,377 of record JAIBCB010000004.1, read on the forward strand.
ACGATGAGCTATTACGGTGCCGAAAAGGTCGTCATGAACTACAACGTAATGGGCGTTGCGAAGGCGGCGCTTGAGTCTTCAACTCGCTACCTCGCTGCCGATCTCGGCAAGAATAACATACGCGTTAACGCTATCTCCGCAGGGCCGATCAATACGCTTTCTGCGCGCGGCGTCCGCGGAACGGGTTCGCTTCTCGGCTATGTGGGCGAACGTTCGCCGCTGAAACGGAACGTGACGGCGGCAGAGGTCGGTTCGACCGCAATGTTCCTTGTAAGCGGGCTTTCGAGCGGCATCACGGGCGAGACGATCTACGTTGATTGCGGCTATAACATCATGGGTGTGTAACTTTATAAATGGCAGATACAAAAGCAAACAAAGGCAGGAAACTGAAAACCTCGCGAAAGATCAAACCCGAACCGGAAACCGTTGCTGAAGCTCTGAAGCAGGACGAAGAGCAGGGATATTGGCGTCTGACCGACGACGAAGTGCTGCTGCGTTCACCCGAACCGGACGACGATTATAAGACCTCGGATTCCTGGCGTGTGCTTAGGATCGCGAGCGAATTTGTCGCGGGATTTGACGACCTTGCGACCGTTACGAGAGGCGTTTCAATATTTGGTTCAGCTCGCACAAAGCCAAACGACCACTATTACAAGATGGCGCGTGAGACCGGCCGTCTGCTCGGCGAATCCGGTTTCGACGTAATTACGGGCGGCGGCCCCGGCATTATGGAGGCAGGCAACCGCGGGGCGATGGATGCGGGCGGCACGTCGATCGGCTGCAACATTGAGCTCCCGATGGAGCAGCAGCCGAATCCTTACCAGACGAGTTCCCTGAGCTTCAAATACTTCTTCGTCCGCAAGACGATGTTCATCAAATACAGCAACGCCTACGTGATCTTTCCCGGCGGCTTTGGCACGATGGACGAACTCTTTGAGCCGCTGACCCTAATTCAAACGCGGAAGATCAGAAACTTCCCTGTCGTGCTTTTCGGCTCGCAGTATTGGCGTGGGCTGCTTCAGTGGCTTACCTCGACAATGCTGAACGAAAAGATGATCAACCCCGACGATCTCGGGTTGATGTATCTCACAGATTCGCCGAAGGATACGGTCGATTTCATTATCGAGACCTGTATGGCGTCCAACAACGGGAACGGAAATGGAGACGGCAAGAAATAGCCTAGGATGCGACCTGGGCGGCGAGCCACTCTTGATACTCTGGTGCGATCTTTGAGGCATCGACTGCGATGAGTTCGGGCACTTCGTATGGATGGTTCGAATGAACAAAGGCCGATAGATCTTCCCATCTATCGGCCGTCGTTTTGATCAGAAGGAGATGTTCGGTTTCCTTTTGCACCTCGCCTTTCCAACGATAAATTGAGGTCATCGGCGGCAAGATCTGCACGCAGGCCGCAAGCTTTGTTTCGACAATCTCGGAGGCAAGTTTTTCACCCGCCTCCAAGTTCCCGACCGTTGTCATTACGACGATTGCGTTCATCGCGCCGTTATGCAGAAGCAGCGGCCTTATACGGCGGAAGCGTTACGCGGGCCTGCTTCTCTTTCTTGAGGCCGAGTGCCCAATCCGCCTGCATCAGCGTGTGGATGTCGCGAGTTCCCTCGTAGATCACGGCCGCCTTGCAGTTTCGAAGGTATCGCTCGACAGGATAATCGTTCGTATAGCCGTTTGCGCCGTGAACTTCGATCGCCATCGAGGCCGCCGTTTCGCTGCGTGTGGTGGCCTGCCATTTCGCCATCGAAGCGGCCTTGCCCGACGGAAGCCCCGCGTTCTTCAGATAACCGCATTTCAGCCAAAGAAGATGCGACATCTCGTAATCGGCTTCCATATTCGCGATCTTTTGTTTTACGAGCTGGAAATTAGCAATCGTCTGGCCCTGGACCTCGCGTGTGTTCGCATAGGCGATCGACGCATCGCGTGAAGCGCGGATGACGCCCGTGGCACCGCTCGCAACTGTATAGCGGCCATTCTCAAGGGCGAACATCGCGATCTTGAATCCTTCGCCTTCTTTACCGAGCATATTCGCTTGCGGCACGCGAACATCCTGAAGCGAGAAAAATCCTGTGTTGCCGGCACGAATACCGAGCTTGCCGTGGATCGTTCCGCTTGAAAATCCGGGCATCGAGCGTTCGACGATAAAGCACGAAAGGCCGCTGTGATCGCGTACCTTTTGTTTCTCAAGATCTGTCCAACAGAAGAAAAGGAAGTTGTCCGCGAGATCAGCGAGCGAGATCCACATCTTTTCGCCGTTAAGGATCCAATCATCGCCATCGCGACGCGCGGTCGAACGCATACCGACGACGTCGCTACCGGCGTTCGGTTCGGTAAGGCCGAAGGTCGCAAGCTTCTCGCCCTTTGCCTGCGGAACGAGATATTTCTGCTTCTGCTCTTCTGTGCCCCAGGAATAAACGCTCAAGCTGTTTAGGCCGACGTGCACGCTCATCGCCACGCGTAAGAACGTGTCGCAAGCTTCGAGTTCTTCGCAGACAAGGCCGAGCGAAACATAGTCAAATCCCGCACCGCCGTACTCTTCAGGGATGCAGACGCCCATCAGGCCGAGCTCCTTCATCGTCTGAAAGACCTTTGGCTCGTAATGTGCCTTTTCGTCCCACTCTTTTATAAATGGCTCGACTTCGCCCGCACAGAATTCACGGACGGTCTTTTGCAAAGCTTTATGTTCTTCGGTAAGTTCAAGATCGATCACGGTTTATGGTCATCCTCGCTAAATAAGTGTTTGTGATAAGATTCTCCACAAGTGGAGCAAAGCTAAAGATTAACACTTTTTTGTCGGCTCTTATAGCGACTACACCTTGAAATGATCCCACTCAAAATGGCCATAAAGGTCGTAAACAGCAATATTCCACGCCTTTCGAACGAGCGTATCGCTCTTAGGGATGCGGTCGGCCGCGTGCTCGCAGAAGATATTCTTGCGGATGGCGACCAGCCGCCGTTCGACCGCTCGATGATGGACGGATTCGCCGTTGCGGCCGCCGACGTTGCCAACGCGCCGATCACACTAAAGATCGTCGGTGAGTCGGCCGCCGGCCGTGGTTGGCACAAAAAGATCAAACGCGGCGAAGCCGTTCGCATTATGACCGGAGCACCGGTTCCCGCGGGCGCCGACACGGTCCAGCGAGTTGAGCTGACGCGTAGCTTCTTTGAAGGCGGAGCGGAATTTGTCGAGATATTGGAGGCCGCAAGAAAAGGGATATCCGTCGTAAAGAAAGGCTCTGAGATACGTCGCGGCAAACGCCTTTTTTCTATCGGCGATCGGGTCGATCCGCAGAATATCGCGGCGCTTGCGGCATTCGGCTACGCGCGCGTATCAGTAGCTAAAAGGCCGCGGATCGCGATCTTCGGCACGGGAACCGAGATCGTCGAGATAGGGAAAAGACCCGGCCGAGACCAGATCAGAAACTCGAACTCGATAACGCTTGGAGCCCTTGCCGAAGCGTCCGGCGGAGAGGTAGAGATATTTCCGAACGCAAATGATGATCTTGCATCACTCAAGAAGCAGATAAGGACGGCGATCCGCAGTCGAGATATTCTGATCACGACAGGCGGCGTTTCGGTCGGAAAATACGACCTAACCAAGGCTGCATTGACCGAACTAGGAGCCGAGATCTTCTTTGAGAAGGTCGCTCTCAAGCCGGGAAAACCCGTCATCGCGGCTCGGCTTGGAAAAACGCTCGTCTTTGCGCTTCCCGGCAATCCGGTGTCGGCGGCCGTGACATTTTATTTATTCGTCCGCGCGACGATCCTTGGGATGCAGGGTGTTAAAACCACATCACTTCGGCCGGGAACAGCAACTCTTGCCGCATCTGTGAAAGGAGCCAATGACCGGCGGACGCTCGCTGCCGCACGGCTTGAAAATGACACGAATGGAAGGCTGGTTGCCGTTCCGCTTCGCGGGAAAGGCTCGTCCGATCTTGTTAGTTTTGCACGTGCAGAAGTACTCATCGATCTCGAAATTGGCACGAGTGCCGAAGCCGGCAGTCTTGTGCAAATACTCTATTTATGACCCGTTTTAACCTATGACAAAGCTATCTCATTACGACGACGAAGGTAGGATCTCGATGGTCGATGTGTCTGCGAAAGATGTGACGGTGCGACGCGCGGTCGCGGCAGGAAAACTGTTGGTCAACTTGGAAACACTCGAGGCGATCCGCAATAAGGCGACGCCGAAGGGCGATCCGCTTGAGATAGCACGCATCGCCGGCATCATGGCGGCAAAGCGCACATCCGAGCTGATCCCGTTGTGCCATCAGATCGCCCTTTCTAAGGTGAACGTTACCGCCGAGATCGTCGAAGACGGGATCGCGCTCACCGCCGAAGCCGTTACATCAAGCCAGACGGGCGTCGAAATGGAAGCACTGACGGCCGTGAGCGTTGCTGCCCTCACGATCTACGATATGCTGAAGGCCGTCCAGCGCGATATCACGATCACGGATATTCAGCTCGTCGAAAAGTCCGGCGGAAAGAGTGACTATCGGGCAGGCTGATAGCGACCTCCGATCTCATCGTGTCCATAGCAGCGAAAAACGTGATAAACTTGACTAGAACGATGAGCACGACCTTGGAAAAGATAAAACCTGACACTCTTGCTCGGATCGAGAAACAGGCACAGTTTCTCGGCCTCTCGGTCGATGAGTATCTTCAGCGCTTACTGCCGATCGAGGAACGGGAACTTGCTCTGAAACCAGAGTTCCCGGACGACGAATTTGAGCAGGATATGGCTCAATTCGCGGACGTCACTGAACTGAACGATCGTAAAGGCTCGTACTCGCGTGAAGACATTTACTTTGACCACGACTGATGCCGTATTTGTTCGACTCGAATTGCTTCTTACGTCTGGCAGAGAAGAATGGATCTGAGGGCCAGGTCGTATTCGAGGCGATCCGGACGCTTCGAGCCGCAAACGAGACGATCCACTACACGCCGCAGATCATTGCCGAGTTTTGGAATGTCTGTACACGCCCAAGTTACGCCAGAGGTGGTCTAGATCTGAGCATCGAACGAACTGACCGCAAAGTTGCTGCCATCCAGAAGTACTTTTCGCTCCTTGAAGACGAAGTAGTCACTTTCGTTGAATGGCACCGCCTTGTCCGTGAATATTCGATCCGCGGAGCCAAGGTTCATGATGCAAAACTGGTCGCCTCAATGACCGTACACAATGTCCCCTACCTCGTGACCCTAAACGAAAAGGATTTTTAGAGGTTTCCCGCAATAACAGCCTTGCATCCAAGAGATATATAGTCCGCAAGGGCAGGTGGCCGAACTTTGCGGTAGAATTGAGCGTAATGCTTGTATAGGAGGCCGAACGAGAAGAAATGAAGTACACACTTGCCGAAGATGCTCGCCCGCATGCAAAGTTGTTGCTCGCTGCAACTGTGATCTCGATCGTGCTGTGGTTCATTCCGTACGCGGAGTATCTTGTGTATCCGTTCAGGTTGTTCGTTACGCTGATCCACGAGAGCGGCCACGCTCTTGTTGCGTTCGTAACGGGAGGCTCGGTGCAGAGCTTGACGATCGCGGCAGACGGCAGCGGACTTGTGTACTCGTCCTCGTCTTCTCTGCTTGGGCAGATCTTCACGTCGAGCGCAGGTTACGTCGGCACGATGGTCTTCGGCGTTTTTCTCCTCTACTTGATCCGGAAGAATGTTTCGCCGAACAAGATCCTCTTCGGATCGGGTGTTTTCATCCTTGTGATCACCCTTGTCTTTGGCCTTCTTAGCCCGATCTTTAATTTTTTGTCTTTGCAGGTCGGTTTCGGCAGCGTCGCATTCACCTTGTTCGTTGCCTTCGCTTTGACCGCCGCATTGTTCGCTCTCGCGAAGTTCGCTAACGAACGCACGGCGCGTTGGGTGACGGGCTTTTTGGCCGTCCAATGCCTTTTGAATGCGATCTCGGACCTCAAGACCGTCTTCTTCATCAACGCCCCAATGATCGGGGCTGATATGCAGAATGACGCGTCGAATATGGCGAACGCAACAGGGATTCCGGCGTTCTTCTGGGTCATTATTTGGATCGTGATCTCCCTAGGCCTGCTCTTCCTTGGCTTTCGGATGTACACGGCCGTTCGCAGCACATCGCACAACGATACGGTCTTCGGCGAAGATCTGTGAACTCTGCCGTGAACACAACTCTCGGCCTGCTTCCCGTCGGCTCACGGATAGTCGTTCGCTCACGCATTGATTGGCGGCAAGCGGCGATAGCCCGCGTAGCTGAAGACAAGGTCGTGCTGACGGTTCATTCACCGACGGGGTATTCATATCGCCTACGTCGTGATCTCGACGCCGCGGTCGGCTACGATGGGGCGATCGCCGTCCTCCTTTGTGATCACGCTGATAATTGGCGGGAGAACTTCAGTCCGCTCGACTCTCGATGGTAGAAGGATCAAAAGACATCAAAAAAAAGCCGACAAAAAAAGAACGTGACGAGACGCTCGCCGCTCATCTCCCGGCCGTGCTTAATTATCACAACACGATGGTCACCGATAAGGTGCGGAACAAACTGCTCCAAAAGGCGATCAGACGCGCATTGAAGCCCGGAATGTCGTTTCTAGACATCGGCGCAGGCACGGGAATTTGGGCGATCCTCGCGGCAAAACTTGGTGCCGCTCGCGTTGTCGCGATCGAAACGGAAGCGAGTTTGATCCCGATCATTGGCCGTCTCGCACAAGAGAACGGCGTAGCGGGAAAGATCGAGATAGTTCACGGCCGGAGCAATGATGTTCGTCTGAACGGGCGTTTCGACGTGATCGCGAGCGAGATCTTTGATTCGAATGCCTTCGGCAAGGAGACGATCGCCTCGTTTATTGATATTCGCAAGCGATTCCTTGCAAAAGACGGTGTCCTGATCCCCGAAAGATTTGAGCTGATGGCGGCTCCGATCGTATACCCGAACGCCACTTGGGAAATGGCGGCGGGTTTAGGCATAAGGACATCTTTTCTCCGCGAACTGAAGCTCAATTATTCCGACTCGATCTCTTTCCCGACCTCGGCGAGTTTGAAATTTCTCGCGGAGCCGATCCCTATTATCTCGATCGACTTTGCCAGCGCAGATGAGAGCTACTCGGCATTTGGCGAAGGCATTTGGCGGCTCCGCGACCTGTCGAAAGCCGACGGCATCGCGACATTCCCACGGTCGACGTTTTTGGGTGATATCACAATGAGTGCCCTCGATTCGCAAAGCTGGAGCACGGGATTTTATCCGTTTGAAAAGCTGCGAAAGGGCTCCGGCAGACTGAAATTCACGCTCTCGCCGGACTCGACTTCCTGGTCGGTCGAGCTTCCCGATTCCCCTGAAACCCGTGTGCAGAGTTACTCGCCCGTTTTTGCCTTTACCCGCCTAAAAATGGCCCAAAAGATGACGCCTCATCGGCGTTTTTCACGCCGGAAGTGATCTGCCTTTTTGTTCGACGCAGTATTTGGTAAAATCATCTATTGCCCTCAGGCACAGATTTACCACTATGCAGCCCGCACAGAAGAAAGAAGAGCAGATCGAAGTACGCGGGGCTCGTGTTCACAACCTCAAGAACATCTCGGTCAGCCTGCCGATAAACAAACTTACAGTGATAACCGGCGTCTCCGGTTCGGGCAAGTCCTCGCTCGCGTTCGACACGCTTTATGCAGAAGGCCAACGCCGATATGTCGAATCGCTCTCAGCTTACGCACGTCAGTTCCTCGAACGAATGGACAAGCCGGATGTCGATGAGATAACCGGTATCGCACCCGCGATCGCGATCCGCCAGAAGAATTCGACAAAGAATCCGCGTTCGACCGTCGCCACGCAGACCGAGATCTACGATTATCTGCGGCTGCTTTTTGCACGTGCCGGTCAGACCTTTTGCCACGCCTGTGGACGCGAGGTGAAAAAGGATTCGCCGCAAGACGCCGCGGATGAGGTTCTGGAAACGCTCACAGTAGGAACGAGATTCTACGTTCTTTTTCCACTTGCGGAAGGTGAAATCGCGGTCGGTGCAAAAAAACCGGCCCGTTCGCGGTCAAAGGCCGCAAAAAAGGACGACCTCAGCTTGCAGGCCCGTTTGATCTCGCTCCTTCAGCAAGGTTTTTCGCGACTTTACCGAGACGGCGAAGTTCTTGAGCTAAAGCAGCCGGAGGATTATCCGTTCGAAGATCTCAACGGCACGTTCGTTCTAATTGACCGTCTCACGGCATCTGAAGACGTGCGTTCGCGGCTTATCGATTCGCTCGAAACCTGTTTTCACGAAGCACACGCCGCTGTCATCGAGACGACGGACGGCGAACGGCTAAAGTTCTCGGACAGTTTCGTCTGCAAATACGACGGCACGCGTTACGAAGAGCCTGAACCTGCACTCTTTGGATTCAATTCGCCATATGGCGCGTGTCCGACATGTCAGGGCTTCGGGAATACTATCGGCGTCGATTACGACCTCGTTATTCCGAATCAGAACATTTCGTTGAAGGAAGGTGCGGTCGATCCATTCACGAGGCCGACGAATGCCTGGGCACAGAAAGAGTTATTGAAATACGCTGCTTCGGCGAATATCGATGTGAACAAGGCCTTTGCCGATCTGCCGGATTTTCAGCAGAACTGCATCATCTACGGCGACGAAGGCTGGCGCGGTATCAAAGGCTTCTTCGAATGGCTTGAAACGAAGAAATATAAGCTGCACGTCCGCGTTTTCCTCGCGAAATACCGAGGCTACACGCGTTGTCCGGATTGCAAAGGCCAGCGACTGCGTCAGGAGGCTCGTGACGTAAAGATCGGTGGGCGTTCGCTCCCCGACATCGTGGAACTCTCGGTCGCAGATGCTCACGAATTCTTTGAGAATTTAACGCTCAGCGAAGAGCGTATGAAGATCGCCGACAAGCTCTTGCTCGAGATACGCAGAAGGTTGGCGTTTCTTGTAAATGTCGGTCTTGATTACCTGACGCTCGGACGGCTTGCCGCAACGCTCTCGGGCGGCGAGGCACAGCGCATTCAGCTTGCGACGAACCTCGGTTCCCTGCTTGTCGGAACGCTCTACGTTCTCGACGAACCTTCGATCGGCCTTCATCCGCGTGACAATTCGCGGCTCATCAAGATCCTCGAAGATCTGCGGGATATTGGAAATACGGTCGTCGTCGTCGAGCACGATGACGAAACGATGCGTGCCGCCGACAACGTGATCGACATCGGCGTTCATGCCGGCGAAAACGGCGGCGACCTCGTTTATCAGGGCGATCTCGAAGGCCTTCTGCGAAACGGGCGGTCGCTCACAGCAAAATATCTGCGGGGAGATGCCGAGATCAAGATACCGCAAACCCGCAGAAAACCGTCCAAACGCAAGATCGAGATCATCGGCGCACGTGAACACAATCTTCAGAATATCGACGTCAAGATCCCGCTCGATATGCTGGTCGCGATCACCGGCGTGTCCGGTTCAGGAAAATCAACGCTCGTCCACGACGTTCTTTTTGCCGGCCTCAAGAAGAAACGCGGCGAATGGAACTCGCAGGTCGGTGCATTCAAGGATATTCGCGGGCTCGACAATATCGACGATGTGATCCTCGTCGATCAGTCGCCGATCGGCCGAACGCCGCGTTCGAACCCGGTTACTTATATCAAGGCCTATGACGCGATCCGCGATGTGTTCGCGGCGGCGAGCACGTCCAAGTCAAAGGGCTTCAATGCGTCGCATTTTTCTTTCAATGTCCCTGGCGGGCGATGCGAGGTCTGCCAAGGCAGCGGTACCGTTACGATCGAAATGCAGTTCCTGGCCGATGTTGAACTCACTTGTGAAGACTGCCGCGGAACGCGTTTCAAGCAAGAGATCCTCGACGTAAAATACAAGGGGAAAAATATTCACGAAGTGCTTCAGATGACGATCCGCGAGGCGATAATGTTCTTTAAGGACGTGCCGAAGATCGTTTCGCGTTTGAAGGTGCTTGACGCTGTGGGGCTCGCTTATCTCCGGCTTGGACAGTCGGCGACGACGTTATCGGGCGGCGAAGCTCAGCGCGTAAAACTTGCCGCACACCTTGCCCACAGAATGGTCGGTCATACGCTCTTCATATTTGATGAACCGACAACGGGCCTGCATTTTGACGATATAAACAAGCTTCTGCGTGCCTTTAACGCGCTTATCGAAAGCGGCGGCAGCGTGCTCGTGATCGAACACAATCTTGACGTCATAAAGACGGCCGATCACGTGATCGACCTTGGTCCGGAAGGCGGCGTGGGCGGCGGCGAGATCGTCGCAAAAGGCACTCCGGAAGAGATCGCAAAGACCGAAGGATCTTTCACAGGTGCGTATTTGCGTCCGATCCTTGGGCTTTAGCGTTGTTCAATCATCACCGAATCTTGCACGCCAGTGCGGTGCGATCTCCTTCATCACCTTGCAGTCGCAGTAGCCGCCGTTGTTATTAAGCCAAGCGGTCAGCTTCGGAAAATCGAGCCGCTCTCGCATCATAAAGATCATCGCGTGCTTCAGATGATTGTCACACTCGGTTTCGTAAAGCTCGTCCTCGATAAAGTCGAGCATTCGGCTCACGGTCTCCTGGTCGGCGGGAACGAGCTGAAGAAATACCTCGAGCTCGTCTCCATTCATTAGTTCGAGATTTTCGATCTCTGCTTTCCTGATTATCGGCATTGGAGCAACCTAAAATTCGGCTTCTGAGAGCCGCATCATTTCATCAAATTCTGACCGCTTACCCGTAAACGTACCGCTTCGGAGAGCCTCTTCATACTCTCGCTGCCGGATCCCTTCAGCACCTCGATAGCGCAGAAACTTCGGCAGAAAAAGGGCCGAAAGCCCGACCGCGAACATACACACGGCACCTCCGGAAACGAGCGCGAATTTCACGCTCGTATGCTCGGCAAGAATTCCCATCTTGGCGCTTCCGAGCATCGGGCCTGTAAGGTAGCTTATCATTTCGATGCCCGCAAGGCGTCCGCGAAGATGATTCGGGATCGTCTGGTTCCAGATCGAACCTCGAAAGATGCCCGAGATCATATCGGCAAATCCCGCCGCTCCGAGGAAAAGGAGTGCCGGAACAAGGCTCGTCGAAAGCCCAAAGAACAGGATCCCAAGCCCCCAAAGAATTGCCGCCACCACGACGAACGCTCCATGCCGCTCGACCTTGCTTGTCCAACCCGACGTCAGGCTCGCAATGAGCGCGCCAATAGCGAGAGACGCAGGGAAAAACCCGACATATTCGTCGCCGTAATGCGTCGCCAACGCGGGATATAGTGCCTGCGGAAAGGCAAAGAACATTGCCGCGATATCGATGAAATACGTGCCGACCAATTCCTGCCGCGAGAACGCATATTTCACAGCCCTCATTACCGCTGCAAAACTCGGCCGTTCGGCATTGTCCGGCGGCGGCACGAACTTGAGCATATAGACCGCGACGAGCGATGCCGCGAAGGTCGCAAGGTCGATCAGATAAGCATCGACCGGTGCGAACTGCGTCGCGATGATACCTGCGATCGCTGGGCCGACGATCATCCCGATATGAAAGCGTACGGAATTCAAGGCCATCACCGCCGACATCATCTCCGGCGGGATCACCTTTTGAATAAAAGATTCAAAAGCCGGCCTTTGAAGCGCAGCAAGGCCTGCGTGCAGGGCGACGACGACGAACAGAACGGCGATCGAAGGTTGCGGCAGGAGCGCGTTGAGGACAAGGACGCCGGTGAGGATCGTTTGACCGATCTCCGTGAATCGAAGGACCTTTCGCTTATCGACGTAATCGGCGAGAGCTCCGCCGACGAACGCAAGGCAGAACATCGGCACGAATTCGGCGATCGCGATATAGCCGACCATCGCGTTCGAATTCGTGAGCTTATACATCTGCCACGGCACAACGATGAACGTCATCATCGAGCCGAAGAAAGAGATAAGCTGCCCGAAAAAGAGCAGCCGATAATCACGCGAAACCCTTAGCGGCGAAAGGTCAAGCAGCATTTGAAGTAACGCGTTCCATCAACGTTTTAGCAGATCTGTCCAATGAAAAAGCCAGGTCGCATAGATGTTCGCGACGATCGAAAAAATATAAACGCACCATTCCGGGATCGTGATCCTTTTCGGCGCAGACTCCAACAATATGATATACGCCCACGGAAGCAATACCATCGCATATCGATAGCTGAATTGATAGCCGCCGGCATTTCCGTGCATCCAGAGGACAAACGTCATCCCGATGATCGAGAGCCAACCGGCGAGCTTTACGCCGCCGTCCTTTGCACCCATTCGCAGAAGCAGGAAAAGAAATGGGCTGCTCACAAGGATCGAACTCGAGAACGGGTCGGGCAGCAGATACGGGAAATGATCGACGACATCCCATATCTTTAGCAGCATCTGCCACGCCTGATCCGGGATGTACTTCGTCGAAAAGATCCCGTATCTGTACCACGGCTCGCTTAGAACGCCCGGGATCCTCGCATAACCGAAATCCGAGAACGCCCCGAATCTCGCGGAATTATACGCAAGCGTTGCAACGCCTACCGCGAACGGGACAGCGTTGAATTTTGCGAGGGCGACGTAAGCTGTTTGCTTGATCGCCGCGGCTTTTTTTTCGGATGGATCCTTGCGGCCAAGGAAATAGTAAAAGATCGGGGCGGTCAAAATGATCTCGGTGCGATTGCCGAAGGCGAGTGCAAAGAACGCTCCGGCGATCAGCGGCCTTCGATCGAACAGCGTAAAATACAACGCTCCCAATTCACCGACGACCGCAAAGCCGAGTGCAAGCTGCCACGCTCCGGCGAACGTAAGATTCGTCCACATCCACGTTCCAAAAAGGACGGCCGCCGTCATCAAGATTGAGCGTGAACGTTGTACCTTGTATCGATCGGCGATCGACAACAGAAACCACGCGGCCGCACCGGCAAGGATCGCCGAGATCCATGCTCCGGGCATCTCATTGATCAGCCCGATGGCTTTCAAGAAAGCTGCCGGGATCATCGAAAGAACGGCACCGAGCGGAAAGACCGAATAATAGCTGCCATGGTACGGCACGAATTCATTCAGCCACGGAGGCGGCGGTTCCGAGAGCGAGATCGCACCCGAAAGCAGCCTTCCCGCGACCCGAAACGTGTAATCGTAATAATTCTGCGGCTTTGGATTTGAGAGGAAATAGACGACGGCCGCAGCAAGCGAAAGCATCGCCTTCTGCTTTGCCCCAAGCGCTTGCCATTCCGCGTCAGGCGGCGAAGATACGGAGCTTGAATTCGTCATTTGCAATATAGATCTCGGGCCGTCGATCGGAAAAGCGCGTCGATTGACGGAGGATCATCGGAAGGCCGCCATGCGGCGTGTTTATACCGTATTCTCGGCGCGTAAAGATAGCTGCGATCTGCGGATTCAGCCGCTGCGTGATCCCATATCGGATCGCACGCGAGGCCGGCGGCGAAAACCCGTTCGTTCGACGCGGGTTTACGAACTCGATCGAATTATCGTAAATGTTGATCCGAGTTCGAATGTCGCGTATCGCAAGATCGCGGTGCATCAGCATATTGATGACGGCCTCGGATATCGAATAAAAATGATAATGTCCGCGGGGCTTCGCAACGCTGTCGCCAACCAGCGTCAGCCTTCGTTTCGGCCGCTCCTTAGCAAGATCGACGTAGCGTTTTATGAAGGCAAGGATCGTTTCGTACTGCGTGTGAAGGTTGCCCTTCACCTCGATCGCCTCGATCAGGTCTGCACGTGCGCCGTCACCTGAAAAACGTGCGACCGTAACGTTCGAACGCGGCAGCAGTTCGGCGACCTTCTCGTCCTTTCCGAACAGCATAACAGCGGCGACCGTCGGGAAAAATTCATCAGCATTCCCGACCGCAAGCAGCAGATCTTTCCTCAAAAAATCGCTTGTCTGATAAAGGTTTTGATTTGGTGCATTTTCATCGAATCCGCTCGCAAAGCTCCAAACGAGTGCGTCGTCAAGATCCGATTCCTTCACATTCTGCAGCGGGATATTCTCAAAGCCGAGCGGCCGAAGTTCATCGAGCCACGCCGAAAGCTCCGAACGCGAAACCTCGCGTTTTTCTGCACCAAAGCGGAGATAGAATCGGCCGTCGCGCGTTCGATAAGGCCGTTTGCGGCCGTCTATATCAAGAGCAACGACGCGTTTTCCGCTGTCAAACGCGATCGTGTCAAGAACGGGAACGACCGGCGGTACGATCTCCTCGCGGCAGATACGCGCAAGCTCTTCCTGCACCCATTCGGGATTGCTGACGCCTTCGATCCGAAGCTGATCGTTGACGCCGAAGATGATCGTCCCGCCGTCCGTGTTTGCGATCGCGACGATGCCCTGTGCTATCCGCTCGCTGTTCGAGAGCTTTACCTTGAGCTCGAGATACGTGTCCTCGCCGCCGCGGATCAATCGCAGCAATTCGGTTCTGGTTGTCGATGGAGAATCTTGATTGACGAGATATTCCTGAAAGGAATGATCTCCTGTTGACTCGAAACGCGGGCTATGTCGGAATCGTTTTCGCGGCATAACGTACTTCAACTCTGACTTCCCTATTGAAACATTTAATGATCCGCAAAAGCAATTCTCGCACAGATCGTGCACTCTGATACATTTTGTGCGGTTTGTACATTTTGTGCGGTTTGTACATTTTGTGCGGTTTGTACATTTTGTGTGGTTTGTACATTTTGTGCGGTTTGTGCTATCGCTCACACCCAAACCTGCGTAAACTTTTATCTGTGGACGGACAGAGCAACACAACCGTTTTTACGTACGACGCATCTGGTAAGCTGGTGGCTGAATATTTGACCGAGCAGGCTTCGAGTCCGACGGTGAACTACACGGCGACCGATCCTTTGGGGAGTCCGCGAGTGATAACGAATAAACAGGGCCAGGCAGTCTCAAGGCGCGACTTTATGCCGTTCGGTGAGGAGATCGCACCCGACGCGGCGTATCGCACCGCTGCTCTGAAATACGGCATCGCGGACGGCGTCCGACAGAAGTTCACGGGCTACCAGCGAGACGAAGAGACCGATCTGGATTTCGCCGAGGCTAGATATTATTACAACGACCACGGCCGCTTCACCGCCGTCGATCCGCTGCTCGCCTCGGGCAAATCCGCCAACCCCCAAACATTTAATCGGTACGTCTACACAATGAACCGCCCACTGGTTTTAACAGACCCAAGCGGTATGTGCACTCCGCCGGCCGGTTTAAAACCTGGACAGGTCGGTCTCTGCTTTGAGGCGTTTATTGCGGCTCCTCGAATTGGTCCGGGTGGAATTGGGCACGGAGACGGCAGAACATTTTCGGGTAATGACCCAAAGTTGACCGCTAGAGTGACAGTGTGGGGAATTGCGGCCACCGACACTAAAACTGTAGGAGCCTGGAAGGCTGGTGAGCGTGTATCGAAAAGCGTTGTTGGTGGTGGTGATTTAGGCCCTTCGGGCACACTCAGTTTACCGGATAATAGTCAATATCCCGTAGATGCTTCGGTGAATACTGATATTGCCCTACAAGGTACAGCAACTACCAATGTCGAGATGACCAGAAACGATTCGCACGTGGGCGAAGCCGATTTTGGAAAATCGGGGATCGACGTCACGATGTCGATCGCAAACGGCACCAATGGCGCACAGCAACTCGGCAAGGATTTGCAGACCGCCGGAAAAGCACAACTTGGAGCGGGTGATCTGCGCGGTGGGGCGGGCACTCTCGCAGCGGGTAAAATGGTCGAGGCTTTAGCCCCGGCGGGAACTATCGACGGAAAAGTAACGGTGAGGATCACGGGTAACGGAAACGTACGCTTCGTCAGAGGAGAGAGTCGCGGATATCCTTCCTACGCTGTTTACGCTTACACGATGGGTTCCGACGGAAAGATTCAAACGGTAATGAGTAAAACGAGAGATGAACACAAGATCCAAGACCTAACGAAACCAATGACTCCTTTTCCGCAATGAGGTTGTCACTATGAAAATTATTTTGATTCTATATCTGAGCTTCTTAGTTCTTTGCTTTCAGACCAAATCGTGTAGTCATAAAGGCAGTGACGATATCGAACAATGGAAAGGATTAGATGAGAAGAACGATATCGTGTTTCTCTATAAGAAAGATGTCACCTATGACGAAAGGAAGAAGTTTGAGGATAGCGTACTTTTCGAACCCTATGTAAAAGGATACGGTCATGCTCATCAGGAAGGCATTGCAGATTTGCTCCTTGGAAGAATTGTTGGAGATTATGACGGCGGAATTGTAGACTTCTCAGCAAATAGCACATCGACACAGCGCGAGAAGTTAATTAAAGCAATTAAAGCGTCACCACTTGTGTTTAGAGTTTACGAGAATGTCGTCCCAAATGAGATCGATGATCTGCCTGGGAGCAAGAACGCCGAACCAAGTAGATCCCCTGACGCGCGACCGACCAAAGTTCCTCTCGACACTGACCGAAACTAGACCTGACGACGGTGAATCAGGGTGTGCAGACGCGCACATTTGCGTACAATTCGCTCTCGAGGCTCGTTTCGGCGCAGAATCCTGAGTCCGGCACGATCCAGTACAGTTACGACGCGAATGGCAATCTCACGCAGAAGACCGACGCACGCGGGATTACGACCGCCTACACATACGACGCTCTGAATCGCGTTCTTACAAGGACTTACACGGGCGAAACCGGCTACACGACGCCAAACGTCTCCTACTTCTACGACAATCTGCCGAATGCGAAGGGGAAACTCACGAAAGTTTCTTCTGCGGTTTCGACAACGGAATACACGGCTTTTGACATCTTAGGGAGAGTGTTGGGGGCGAAGCAGACGACGGCGGGCGGAGATCCTTTGGGATACACGACGGGTTATACTTATAACCTGTCAGGAGCGTTGATCGAGGAGACGTATCCGAGCGGGCGCAAGGTGAAGAACGTGCTCGACAATTACGGCGAACTCTCGTTGGTGCAGAGTGCACGCTGCGGGGTAGTGAATGGCGTGACGGCGACGTGCAGCGATCCGCAAGGCTATTTCAGCTACGCGAAGAACTTCACATACAATGCCGCCGGGGCCGTCACCTCGATGCAGCTTGGCAACGGCCGCTGGGAGACGACGCAGTTCAACTCGCGTCTGCAACCGACACAGATCGGCCTCGGCACCGTCCAGAACGCCACCGATAAATTGAAGCTCGATTACGAATACGGGGCGGCGGGCGTCAACAACGGCAATATCACAAAGCAGACGATCACGGTTCCGACGGTCGGGGCGAACGCGGGTTTTACGGCGGTGCAGAATTACACATACGACGAACTGAATCGGTTGAAGAGTGCGGTTGAGAATGTCACGCCTGCGGGCGGCACGGCGTCGCAATCTTGGAAGCAGACATATACGTTCGACCGCTACGGCAATCGGCGTTTCGACGAGGCGAATACGACGATGCCTTCGTCATTTGTGAACCCGGCGGTAACGAACCCGACGATCGGCGCTTCGAATAATCGTCTCACGTCGCCGGGATATTCCTACGACGCGAGCGGCAATACCACGGCAGACGCGAATGGCCAAACCTATGTTTACGACGCCGAAAATAAGATGATCTCAGCATCTAACAGTAGCGGCACGCTCGGCGAATATTTCTATGACGGAGACGGAAAGCGAGTGAAGAAGCACGTGCCTGCGACCGGCGAGCTAACGATCTTTGTTTATGATGCCGGCGGAAAACTTATTGGTGAATATTCAACCGAGATTTCCGAGACCCCGAAAGTCAGTTACACAACATCTGATCATCTCGGCTCACCGCGAATTATCACAGACGAAAACGGAATGATCGTCTCCCGCCGCGACTTCATGCCCTACGGGGAAGAAATATTTTCTGCGGGACGAACAACGGCATTGGGCTACACCGCCGACACCATCCGCCAAAAATTCACCGGGAAGGAACGGGATAAGGAGACCGGGTTAGACTACTATTTTGCCCGATACTATGTGGCCGGTCTTGGACGTTTCAGCGCCGCAGATTACCAGGAGATGGGCTTTACCTCCGTTAGCCCGCGCGCGTTACCGTTCAGCTCTCGACTCGTTCCCCAATCGCTTAATCTATTTTCTTACGTTCTCAATAACCCGTTGAACATCGAAGACACGAACGGACATGGTCCGAAGCGCATCCGAATTCCTAACGAGCGCCAATACACTTGCCGCGCAGATATAAATAATCCTAACGATTCTCCCAATATCCATATTTTTGACAAACGTGGAAATGAAGTAGCCCGGGTCGCGATCAAGCCGGGCAAAGATGGCCCGTTCTATGACTGGCAAGAATACCGCGCGGTCCCACGCCATTTAAAAGACAATGTCGAATTGCTCGCACAGCGAAAAGGTTGGACCCCTCGCCTTCCGCTGAGCGTAACCCGCACCAATGCGCCCGAGATCGGTGTTGACCCAGTGGAAGAGACTCCGAATACCGTCCGCCCTAGTTACAGAGGTGTAGGTCGAGGACGGGGAAATTTTAACAATGCGTTTGCTGGCCTCTTGATATTGGATGCGATCTTAAATGCTATAGCGTTAGTTCGGGATTCTGATCGTCTCGGTTACTATTCTTACGCGGGTGTCATAACCATAACCGATGTTAATAAGGCCGCGAAGAATCTACCAGGTGGGCCGTTTAATATCTACGAATATGAGGGGCGCCAATACTGGATCCTGAAGGGCAAGTTTGTTGATCGAAGCAATGACAACTGCTTTCTCGAGCAGGGTGCCAACGGGAGTATTAAGCCAGTCTGCATAGCTGGCCTCCCGCTTTTCCTTCGACAACCGGATTTCTTTATCAGTACGCCACGCGGGATTCTCACTTCAATATGAGGATTAAAGTGCAATATTCGCTAGGCATACCTAGGGGTGAGCCGAGAGGGCTTCTTAATGAGATGTCATTTTCGTCACCGTCGCACGGGTGGGCAATCGGTTCTGAGCGGATCCTCAAAACGATTGACGGCGGCCAAACTTGGAAAAACGTTTTCCCGTCTCCCGGATTTTTCGCTTACGCTCAAAGCAACAGTCTTTGTACACCTAGTGATCAAATCTGTTGGATGGGCAGTACTTTCTTTTGCGAGTGCTGTTTTACTAGGGACAGCGGCAGGACCTGGGAGAGATTGAGCTTGGGACGAGGTATGAGAGTAGAGTGTATGTGCTTTCCCACGGCTACGATAGGTTGGATGATCACTAAAGATCCGCAAATACCGAAAGGACCGACGGTTCTGTGGACGACAAATTCGGGGGGTACCGCGTGGGAACAGAGGGAAATCATATTAGCGGGCCATCCCAGAATACTAAGGTGTCGTGATGGAAGAAACGCGTGGCTTCTAGAGAACCTCTCTCGACGCAACGGAAACGCTAGCTCGCGTATTTTACGCACAGATGACCGCGGCGTAACGTGGAATAAGGTCGCGGAAATAGATGATCTTGTGTCGGACTTCGATATTGAACAAACCGGCAATCTGATCGCGTCTGGTATTGGAGGCGTGTATCGCATCGATGGACGAGATGGCATCGTGCATCCGATCCTGAAAAGTGCCATGGGGATGAACGGAATTAAACTACTTAGTAATGGACAAGTCCTGGCCATGGGTGATGAAGGTTGCCTAGCTTTGAGCAAAGATCGCGGTCAAACATGGGACGTTTTTCAAGCCGTTATCGACTCGAATCTGATAGCCGCACACGAGGTCTCAAAGACCCGGTTTCTACTGCTGGCTGAGGAATCGATCATTGAAGTCCGTCTCTCCCGATCCCCGAATGAACGGAAGGCGAGTTTGGCCTGAGATGCGAAAAATAAACAGTTCAATATCGGGAACGGTCCGGTATTGGAGGAGAGAATCGGTGTAACGACACTCTTAGGCGATCCACAAAGATAGCGCACTCGACGGGCGAAGTGACAGTGTTCGTTTACGACGCGGCCGGCAAGCAGATCGCGGAGTATTCGACGATCGTTGAGTCTGCTTTGACGGCCAAATTAAGCTATCTCACATCCGACCATCTCGGAAGCCCAAGAATCAATACGGATCAAAACGGCACGGTCATAGCTAGACATGATTATCACCCCTTCGGCGAAGAAATATTTATCGCACAGCGAACAACCGGATTAGATTACTCTGCCGATTCCGTAAGAAAACAAACGCAACGCTAGTTATCTGAGATCTGAAATCTGAGATCTGAGATTTGAGATTTCGGATCCGAGAACCGAGAACCGGAAATCCAGAATGAGTCCGCTCCCGCAGAGCCGCAGAGCCGCAAAGTCAGAGAGCCACAAGGACGGAAAGATGCAGAGACGCAATGGGCGGAAGCTGGATCGATCTGTTCGGTGGCCCTCAACTAAACTGAGAACGGAGGATCGAGAAAAGTGTACGAAGGGGCGCGAAAATGCCCGCCGCGCATCCCCGAACACGGCGGGCTGGACACTCTCTACTCGAGAGCTTACGAACAGTCTCCGAAATGCAGAACAGAACGGGGACTAGGCCGTAATCAGATCGAAGAATCTCAGCAAACTCCGACCCGACTTCTAAAGACTAACCGCTGATCGGCCGACGCTGAGTAAGCGAGCATACAAACCGGATAAAAAAAGTTTAAGAATTTGTATCGAGGGGTTTTAAGAATCGGATGTGGACGAAAATGCTTCCGCGATACGAGCCGCGCTGGCGGGAGTTTCGCGGCAAAAAATGCATTTCGCGCATCCATTCCACAAGCAGTTGAGCCTGTCGTTCGCCGTATGGGATCGGTCCGGAAAAACTTATTTCGCTCGGCCTGCGCTGTGGGCGAACGCCAAATTCATTGAGGTTGTCGAGGGCATTCTCGGCCGGTATGCTCACCAGCCCGAATGGCCGAAGTCCGTTTCGAGGCATATTTTATCCTTAGCGAATAAAATACTAAGGATCAGAGCTTTCCAAGTTTGTAGGGTGGAATACTCGAAACGGCGTTTCGTTGAGCCTTTAGGCTGCGGGCGTTTCGGGTTGCGCGTTCTTGCCGTCCGGGAAGCGTTCTTCCCGAAGGCGCTCGGCCTGGATCTCAGCGTGGCGGTCACCGCCCTGCATCTTTTCAGTAATGCTGAGTTCGCCGGGCGTACGTGCAGGTCGGATGTGCTTGCCGAGGCCGCCGTAGGACTTCTTTGCGGGAATTTCGTTCTCTGCCATGGCTTTCATTGTAAACAAAACCCTGCGGACACGCCAAGCCGAAGCTGGAAAAGGGCGTCAAAAAAACGCCCTTACGTCTATTTGTTTAGCATTCGCTGCACCAAAATGGCGTGGCTATGCCCCAAAAGTTCTGTATCAGCTGTATCGTTCGTCAGACCGCATATCGACGTAGATCGCGTCAACAAATGCGAATTGCGGACGTCTGGGTTGTTGCGGCTGCGGCTGCGGTTCAGGCCTTTTCGGCTGAGGATTTACGACCGGCGGATCGCCTTTCGGCGGCGGATTGTTCGGCCGGCCACCTTGCTGAGCGGATGCCGCCAATGCGGTTGCTCCGATCACGATCACCATTAACAAAAACTGTCGAATTGCTTTCATTTCTCTTACTTCACTCCCTATTTTAACAAACGCAGCATAGGGAAAGTCGGGAAAGTGCGCGTCTTCCGCTCAATCTTACAGCAAGTTAAATGCCACTCGCCTGCATTATGACGCTAAAGCGGCAAAATGGGTTGGAAAAGTTTACGCATTGCACGAAACTTCGGTGAAAATACACCGATTGGGGCTATTTTTATACGTTTTGGTCAGTTTCGGCAAGCGCAAAAGCAAAACCGTGCGTTCTCTAGCTTCACTTCACCGATCATTTTGGCATAATCAAACTTATGGCAACGAACAAGGTCTCTCCACTGGCGATCGTCGTTATTGTGGCAACTGCCGCCGTTCTCGTATTGAATTACGGCGTCGTCGGTATGCTAAATGCTTCTGCGACCAACCCGATCGCGGCACAGTTTCCGACGCCCATCACACCGGCCGGATACTCAGCGTCGCTTTTGACCATCGTCTATCTTCTGTCGATCGCCTTTGCGGTCTATCAAGCGTTGCCGACGAAGGCGGCCAGCTTTGCCGGCATCCGGATCACGTACATCCTGGCGTGCATACTGAACTGCCTTTGGGTCATTGCGTGGCATCGCTCGATGCTCCTGCTTTCCGCATTCCTGATCGTCGGGCTTCTCGGGACGCTGATCGCAATGCTCGGCCCGGTAAAGAATGTCCAGACCGCGACGGAAGCTCTTCTTGCGAAGGGCACCTTCGGCCTTTATGCTGCTTGGGTTTTGGTCATGGCCCTTGTCAACGTCCTCGCGCTCATCCGTTCGCAGGAAGTTTCGATGAGCGACGGTGCTTTTCAGACGCTCGGCGTTATTTGTCTGTTGATCGCCGGAGCATCGGCCGTTCTGGTGCGTTGGAAGCTGAATAACTACTTTTTCCCCTTAGCTATCGCTTGGATCGCCGCCGCCGTCGGTGTCAGGCAAAGCGGTGAGACCGCGTTGGTAGTAGTCGCCGCCGTGACCATGATCACCGGACTCGTAACGGCTGCGACATTCATCCTGACGCTGCCGACGCGAACCTACACATGAGACGCGATTCGAAGATCTGCGTTGCCATCGCTCCGACGACCGCGAGCGAACTCGCGACGCGTCTCGATGAAGCCATGGCTACCGAGCCGGGATTTATCGAGATACGGTTCGACGCCGTCGAGCCTTCCGAATTGTCGGCGGCGGTCGAAAAAGCACTTGAATTTGCCGCTCGCTGCCGCTTGATCGCTACATTTCGCCCCGAGGCCGAAGGCGGCTTCCGTCAAATTTCTGATACTGAAAGAAAAGCCTTTTGGCGAGATCTGCCATCGGGGTTTTGGGGCTGCGATGTAGAGTCTGATGCCGTCTCGTGGGTCGGACACCCGAACAAGATCGTCTCGCGGCATGATTTCAATGGCGTGCCGGCGGATGTTGATAGACTTTTTGACGAACTCTCAGATACCGGACCGCAAGCCGTGAAACTTGCTGTGATGCCGCGCGATACGGTAACTGCCCTTCCCGTCTGGAAGACGCTTCTAAGGGCATCAGAACGCGAAGGAGAGGCGATCGTCATTGCGATGGGCGATGCCGGAAAGTGGACGCGCATCCTGGCTCCTTCTCGCGGTGCTCTGCTCACTTATGCTTCGCTGGACGGGAACGGCGCGACCGCGTCGGGCCAGGTTACGGCGGACGAGATGCGTGAGTTGTATCGTGTGGACGAGATCGACGCGAAAACGCGGATCTATGGCGTTATCGGTGATCCGATCGGTCAGTCGCTCTCTCCATACATTCACGATCCGTTGTTTCAAAAGGCAGGGCTGAACGCCGTTTTCCTTCCTTTCCTTGTGAAAGACCTGCGTGGTTTCATCGAGAAATTCGTGCGTCCGCAAACGCAGGAAGCCGGCCTGAGCTTTGGCGGGCTGAGCGTTACGATGCCGCACAAACTCGCGATCATCGAACTGCTTGACGAATTGGACGAATCTGCCCGCAAGGCGGGTGCGGTCAATACCGTGAAGGTCGATGACGGTAAACTCGTCGGCCTCAATACCGATGCGGACGGCTTCCTAGAGCCATTAAAACGCCGCGTGCAAGATCTAAAGGGCGTTAAGGTTGCGATCTTCGGTTCGGGCGGTGCGGCGAGGGCATGTCTTTCGGCGCTTGCAGAGACCGGAGCCGAGATAACGGTCTTTGCGCGAAACATGCCTGCCGCCGAGAGTTTACAACCTGATCTAAAATATGCCGTCGCTGACCTGCGGTATGGGAACGATCTCTCCGGTTTCGATATAATAGTAAATGCGACACCGATCGGGATGCGGGGTGAATTTGAAAATGCTTCACCCGTGCCGGAAGCAAAGTTTTCTGAGGGCCAGATCGTATATGATCTTGTCACAAAGGCGACGGATACGCCGTTGCTTGCCTCGGCACGAAAGGCCGGTGCCCGCGTCATTCCGGGCATTGAAATGCTTATTTCGCAAGGGCTTAGGCAGTTTGAGATCTGGACCGGTCAACATGGTGACGAGCAGTTGGTTCGCGAGTCTCTTGCTAAGAAAATGAGACGATAGAGGCGATGCAGGAACGCTACAGCAGACAGATTCTATTTCACCCGATCGGTGCCGAAGGGCAGGAAAAGCTTGCCGGATCGACGGTCCTGCTTATCGGCGTTGGGGCTCTTGGCTGTGCTCAGGGCGAAATGCTTGCTCGCGGCGGCGTCGGCAAGATCAAGCTTGTCGATCGTGATTTCGTCGAATACACGAATCTCCAACGTCAGACACTCTTTACCGAAGACGATGCCGTTGATCGTCTGCCGAAGGCCGTTGCCGCAAAACGCAGGATATTCCAGATCAATTCAGAGATCGAGATCGAAGATATCGTCGCGGATGTCTCAAATTCGAATATTGAACGGCTCGTCGAGGGCAGCGATCTTGTCATTGATGGAACGGATAATTTCCAGGTGCGGTATCTGATCAACGACGCATGCGTGAAGCTTGGGATCCCGTGGATCTACGGCGCCGCCGTCTCAAGCTACGGGATGACGATGAACATCATCCCAGGCGAGACTCCGTGCCTTCGATGCATTTTTCCCGAGCTTCCTGAACCGGGTTCGGCACCGACATGTGATACGGCGGGCGTGATCGCACCGGTCGTGATGCGTGTCGCAGCGATGCAGGCGGCCGAGGCTTTCAAACTTCTCGTCGGCGACCTTGATGTTTTGAGCCGCAAGCTGCGGCAGTTCGACGTTTGGACGAATGAAGAAAATTCGATCGGGATCGGCCCGCCGGATCCGAACTGTCCGACCTGCGGTAAGCGCGAATTCGAGTTTCTTGACGCCGAATCAAGTGAGTTTGTTGCCGTCCTCTGCGGGCGAAATGCCGTGCAGGTCGCGCCGCTTGCGAGCACCAAACTTGATCTCGATCAAGTTGCCGATCGCCTAAAATTCAACTTTCCGGTTGATCAGAACGAGTATCTGCTGCGTTTCTCGCCGGACGATCTTGAGGTAACGGTCTTTACGGACGGACGTGCGATCGTAAAAGGAACCGACGATCCGACCGTTGCCCGAACGCTCTACGCAAGATATATCGGCGTTTGAGCAAGGACAGAACTGTTTATGGCAAAGAGGCCGAAAATAGTGACGATCGGTGGCGGGTTTGGGGGCCTTTGGGCAGCAAGATATCTGGCAGACAAGGATGTCGATGTCGTTATCATCGACCGGCAGAATCACCACGTTTTTCAGCCTTTGCTCTACCAGGTCGCAACCGCAGTTCTCTCGCCCGGCGAGATCGCTCAGCCGATCCGACGGATCCTTCACAGCCACAAGAATATCGAGGTCGTTCTCGGCGAAGCCGTCGATATCGACGTCGCAAGTAAGCAGGTCGTGCTTGGCGACGGCGTGCGTGTGAGCTTCGACTACTTGATCGTCGCCGCAGGTGCAAGACACTCTTACTTTGGGCACGATGATTGGGAAACTTCGGCTCCGGGCCTAAAGACACTCGACGATGCCGTCGAGATCCGCCGCCGCGTTCTTCTTGCCTTCGAAATGGCAGAACGCGATGCTTATCTGCAGGATCGAAAACGTCAGTTGAATTTTGTTGTGGTCGGCGGCGGCCCGACGGGCGTTGAACTCGCGGGTGCGATTGCCGACATTGCTCGACAAGCTCTTGCGAAAGATTTTAAGGCGATCAAGACGGCAGATGCCCACGTTGTGCTTTTTGAAGGTTCGGACCGCATTCTCGGAACGTTCGCACCTGAGCTTTCCGACAGTGCAAAGCTCCAGCTCGAAGATATCGGCGTCGAGGTGCGGCTGAATTCATTCGTGACTGAGATCGAGCCGGGCCGCGTCAAGGTCGGCGAAGATTGGATCGATTGCGATGTCGTTGTTTGGGCGACGGGCGTTGCGGCCTCGAGCTTAGGCAAGAAGCTCGGTGTTGAGACCGACAGAGCGGGGCGCGTGTTCGTAGAACCCGATCTCTCGATCAAGTCGAACAAGGATATTTTTGTGATCGGCGACATGGCGTCGATCAAACAGGCTGATGGTACGCCCGTTCCGGGCGTTAGCCCTGCGGCAATGCAAATGGGCGAACAGACAGCGAAGAACATTCTCGCCGAGATCAAAGGCAAGCCACGTAAACCCTTTGAATACAACGACAAAGGGACGATGGCGACCATCGGCCGAAGCAAGGCCATCGCCGAGATCGGTAAGTTCAAGTTTCGCGGCCTCATTGCCTGGCTGATGTGGCTTTTCCTGCACGTCTTCTTTCTCATCGGCTTCAAGAACCGTCTTGCGGTGATGACGGACTGGTTTTGGGCTTACTTGACGCGTGAGCGAAGTGCACGTCTTATCACGGGCAAAGCCGAGCATATGCAGGACGCGATAGAGTTCATGCAGGCCGCACGAACACGCGGCACAAGGTCAAAATCAAAAACAACGGTTTGAAGAGCCGTTGAATTTGCTATCATTTAGCAAAAAATGAAGCGAATATCTTTTCCTGTCGTCATCCTTCTTTTCCTTGCACTCAACATCTTCGCGGGCGGCCCCCAAGTATGGACCGTCGATTCGCGAGCCGACATTCTGAAAGGCGATGCCGACGGCGTCTCGATCGGTGATGACGGACGGCTCTCGATCGCCCCGAAACTCACCAAAACCTTCGCGACGGGCGAATCATATATCTTTTCTGCCGCAAGGGATGCGGCGGGCAACACGATCCTCGGCACGGGGCCGAACGGCAAGGTCTTTCGCGTCGATCCGGCGGGCAGGGGCACATTGTTGACAGACCTTTCTGAGCTGAATGTGTCCGCGGTCGCAGTCGCACCGAATGGCGACGTTTTTGCGGGAACGATGCCGGACGGAAAGGTTTACCGTATTGAAAAGAACGGTACGGCGAGCGTCTATTTCGACCCGAAAGCAAAATACATCTGGGCCGTTGCGGTATTGCCGACCGGCGAACTCATCGTTGCGACCGGCGATCAGGGCAAGATCTACAAAGTAAAAGCAGCCGGTTCTTCGCCGGAGAATTCATTGCTTTACGATTCCGAGGATATGCACGTCGTTTCGCTGACGGCAGATAACGCCGGCAATCTTTACGCAGGAACGGATGCGAACGGCATTTTGCTGAAGATCTCGCCAGCCGGCAAGGCTTTTGCGCTTCTCGATTCACCGCTGAGCGAAATGCATTCGGCCGTTGTCGCTCCTGACGGCTCGATCTACGCCCTTGCGATCTCTGACGCGGCTTCGACCGTAAAGGCTGCAGCAGGAGCTTCCGCAGATGGTGAAAAGGCAGATAAAGGCGACAAGCCGGTTACCGTTCCGAAGCCGTCTGCGGCCGCTCAAACGCCGAAGTCCGAGTTCGACCTTACGAAGGCAAAGTCGGCTGTCTATCACATTCTGACGGACGGAACCGTCGAGCTGCTTTGGGCGCCGGAGAACGTGGTCGGATTTTCGCTTGCGGCGGTAAGTGACGGCGTCTTGGTGGGAACATCGGATAAGGGCCGTGTTTACAAGATAACGAACGAGCGACGCGAAACGCTGCTCCTGCAAACGTCTGCGGGTCAGATATCGAATTTCCTTTCGATCGGTCCGGCAGGATTTCTTGCATCCGGAAGCAATCCGGGCACGCTCTATGGCTTCGGTCAGAACGACGGAACAGAAGGTGCTTATTCCTCGCCTGTCCTTGATGCAGGAACGACGGCGTCTTGGGGACGTCTGCGTTGGCGTTCGAGCGGCGCTGTTACGCTCCAGGTTCGTTCAGGAAACACCGAAGTTCCAAACAACACTTGGAGCGATTGGAGCCCCGCAGGCTCAGACCCGAATGGGTTTCAGGTTTCGAGTCCGAAGGCAAGATACGTCCAGTGGCGCGCGACGCTAAAAAATGCCGGGGCGACCCTGAGTTCGGTGAGCCTTGCATTTCTGCCGCGTAATACCGCTCCAGAGATCACCTCGCTTGAGGTTCTCCCGACAAATGTCGGCCTTCAGCCGAATCCAGCCGCACCGACGGATCCGAATATCGAGCTTTCAGGGCTTTCGCCCGAATTATTCGGTTTGCCGACGGCGGCGGCCGCACCGAGACGTCTCTATCAGCGCGGAGCACTCTCGCTGCAGTGGACGGCCGCTGATGCCAATGACGACACACTTGTATTCGACGTTTATTTCCGAGCTGTTGGCGAATCCGCTTGGCGGGAATTGAAGTCCGGGTTAACCGACGCATTCCTCACTGTCGATGGACAATCGTTCGCCGACGGACAGTATGTGTTCAAAGTCGTTGCCCGCGACAGTATGTCGAATCCTGCTCCGATGGCGATGACCGGTGAGCGTTTGACCGACACGATCGAGATCGACAACACAGCGCCGGTCGTTACAGAGTCGGCACCCGCTGTTGTGATGAGCGGCACGGCCCAACTCTCCTTTAGTGCGACGGATGCGGCATCATATATCTCGCGTGCCGAATATAGCATTAACGCGGGAGATTGGAAGCCGATCTATCCGGCGGACGGCATAGCGGACAGCCCGACCGAGAGGTTTGTTGTCGAGGTGCCGGCCGGAAAAGCATCCGCCGTAACGATCCGCGTGTTCGATGCGAACGGCAATTCAGGAAACTATCGCGTATTCGTGAAGTAGGTTTTATTCACTCTTTGCGAGCGGCCTGGTCTGGCCTTCCTTATCGACAAGGTCGAGGTGACGGGTCGTGTTGTCCGTAACGCTCGGCGGAACGAGATCGCCTGTTTTATAACGCGATTCGACGCTGGCGTATTCGGGTTCGCGGCCTGGAAGGCCATAGCTTGCCGGTGCACTCGTGACCTGATTCGGCATTCCGCCGGAGAAGGCCATTCTGCCTTTCTCAAAGCGCCGGATCTGCATATATTGTGCGACGCCCGCTCCGAGCGCACCGCATGCGGGGATCAGCATCCAGAACCACCATCCATACCCCATCTTTGAGAACGCAAGAGCGATCGAAACGGCAAGAAATGCAAGTCCCGTAAAGATCTTGCCGATCGCGCGTTCGTATGTGAGCGGTTTGCCCTTTTCGCAAGTTAACGCCGTGGAAACACCGCCGGCGAGAGAGCCGGTCGGGACTACAAGATCAGTACCGCAACCGCGGCAGAATCTGCCTTCATCAGGGTTCTTTTGACCGCACTTTGGACAAAACATAGCCTTTCTATTCTACACCCGAATTCGCTTTCCGTTGTCTGCGAGCTTCAAATAATATTACGCCGGACGCGACCGAAACGTTCAAAGAATCTATCTTTCCATACATCGGTATCTTTACCAAAACATCGCAATTCTCAGCAACTAGGCGATGAAGGCCACGGCCTTCGCCTCCCAAGATCAAAGCTGAGGGCCTGGTCCAATCCCATTCGTCGTACGACATCGAGGCATCGACCGACGTGCCGACGACCCAAATATCGCGCTTCTTAAGATCTTCGATAAAGCGATTCAAATTTTGCGTCTTTGCAACATTCAAATGCTCGATCGCACCAGCCGAAGCCTTGGCGACAATGTCTGTCAGGCCGACCGAACGCCTATCCGGAATAACAATGCCGTCCACGCCCGCGCACTCGGCCGTGCGAATGATCGCACCAAAATTTCGCGGGTCTTCGACGCCGTCAAGCACGACGATGAGCGGCGTATCGCCCGCATTTTCAAGTACCTCGTCAACATCTGAGTATTGCGCAGGCGAGACGAACGCAAGAACGCCCTGGACGTTTGCCCCGCGATCGGCGTATTTTGCAAGGGCTTCGCGAGCAACTCGCGTAAAGGGAATTGAGTTCGCACGGCAAAGGTCGATCACCTTTGAGAGACGATTCTCCTTTGCGCCCTGCGCGATCATAACGCGGTCAACACGCCGCGGGTCAGCACGCAAAGCCTCAAGCACCGGCGAGACGCCGAATTGAATGTTATCGGAGCGTTGTTGCCTTTCAGAGCGCTCCCGTTCGGTGTGCGGCCGACGCTCCGGCCTTGGTCGTTTATCTCTTGAGTTCATCTAGGTCGAGTGCCTGAAGGCGAGAAAATTTTGTGAATTGCAGCGTGTTGTCGATCGTCGCGGTCCGCCCGAACCGACGCTGGCCGATGCCGGTCTGAACGCGTCCGAGGCCGTCCGAGCGGCTCGATTCGGGCCACGGAGCACTCAGGATCATTCGGACGGCATCAAACTCCGTGACCACCCTCGCATTCGGGGCAATGACCTTCAGTTTGGCGGCCAAACGAGCAAAATTCTCCGAAGCAAGAAGCGACCGATGGTTCGCCAGGATCGAAAAATCAAACCCGGTCGAGTGGACGGAGAATGGAATGCTCTCGCCTTTTACATAGATCTCGAGCAACTGTGAATCGCTAGCATCCGAGATCTCGTCCGTGATCGTTGATCTTTTTCGAATGCTGCGTTTTTCATAGGTCGTCGTTCGCGAAACTCGAATCGTACCGAGGACCACGGCCGAGACATCAGTAACAGAGCGACGCAAGCTCGTGCCGCGATTGAAGTCCGTGAAGGACAAGGACTCACCGTCGAGTTCGATCTTCGAGATACGGATCGCAGGCCGATCGGTCTCGAATCTTGCGTCCGTCAAGATCGCAGTTTCAAACCCGGTGAGCCGTTGCGATGCAAGCTGAGCCGTCTGTTCAGAGGCAAATCTCGCGATCGGGACAATCGAGTGCGAACTCGTAAAACGCTCAGCATCTTCGAACGGAAAGCCGAGCGACTCAAGCTCCTTGGCGGCCTTGGATGCGGCGACGTCCCGCAAATTCGCGACAATGTTCCAACCGATCTCGTCCGGCTCAAGTTCGTTAGCAACTACCTTCGCCTGCGAAAGGAATTCTTCTCGGATCGTCAGTTCGGCCCCGCAGTAAATGCAGCTTGCCCGATTAGGTGGATTATCGCGACCGCATTTCCCGCATGCCGACAATGCGTCCGCCGCAAATGCGATCGGCACGGACTGGACTTTCTGCCCATTTATTTCTTCGGTTTCTTCTGCCATCGAGGTTAGAACGGCCTTCACGCCGCTTTCGTGAACGAACTAGATATTACCACCTCCGACGAATGAAATGCTTGACCGACACACCTTGCTAAAGGCAAACTGTAGATGAGGTTTCGCATTTGCGGCCGTTCTGTTTAGAGAATTTTATTGATATCGATATCGAAAAGGATCCCGAAAAGTGGGGGCGAAGTTTGCTCCGGACCATTTATTTATTAAGGTTTTTGGTTTGTTAGGACAGCTTATTTGATCCGATCTTGAGAGTCTTAAAGGCTTCGAAAGCTCTCTCGCCTAAACAGTCAATACGTCCGTCTTGCGGCACTCTATGTTCTTCAAGGGGTGTTTGTAGAGATGCATTTTGATACAAAAAGCAGTTCTTCGTGGCAGCTTGGCAATCGCGGGCGCGTAGCAGTTTTCATCGACGGCAATAATCTTTTCCACGCTGCGCGTTTCCATAATATCGATATCGACTACAACAAACTTCTGCGCGTCCTTTTGGGCGACGGAAGGCTCCTGCGTGCATTTTTTTACACCGGTGTTGATGCCGGGGCCGAACGTCAGCAAGGGTTCCTGCTCTGGATGCGTCGAAATGGTTTTCGGGTAGTTCAGAAAGAACTAAAGACCTTTTATGACGGCACGCGCAAGGCGAATCTTGATGTTGAGATCGCGGTCGATATGCTCAGCCTCGCGGGCAGGTATGACACTGCAGTTCTAGTATCGGGAGACGAAGATTTTGTGTATGCGATAAATGCCGTCGCATACAAAGGCTGCCGTGTAGAGGTTGCGGGCTTTCGATCGAACACCGCTCCACGCCTGATCGACGTCGGCGATTTTTTTATCGACCTTGGCGACATTGCCGATATGATCCGCAAGGACACGACGAGCGGCGATTACGAAATGCCATCCTTTCCGCCGAATGTCAGCAATCCGCCCAATACGGAAGTTTTCTCAGCAGATGATCCGGCGGACGACGCCGCGAGATTTGACCGTGTCCGAGAGCGCCGATGAAGACATTTACGCTGTCCGAAGCCAACGCGGCTTTGATCGAGATTGAAGCCGATCTGTTAACACTGCAGCGGCACAACGAGCTGCTAAAGGCCTGCCAGGCTGAGGCCGAGGCGGCAAGCGCTTCCTCGCGGTTCGGCGGCGGAATGGCGGCCGGCACAGCGTACGTTACGGCGCTTTGCGAACTCCGCGACATCGCGGCGGCGATAACGGATCGCGGCATCGAGATCAAAGATATCTCTCGTGGGCTGATCGACTTTCCGTCTCTTCGAAACGGCCGTATCGTCTGTCTTTGCTGGCAGCTCGGCGAAGGCAGCAAGATCGAGTTCTGGCATGAGCAGGACGGCGGTTTCGCGGGCAGAAAACCTCTCTAGGCGCGAAAATTTCCAAAAAATTCAGCTATTGCATATTTCAACTGCTTAAATCACGGCAAGTAGATGCTTTTTGTGCGCTTTAGTATTGACTGCTTAAGGTAAATGTTGATACCATCACTCAAGTTTTGTCGATTTTCAAGCTCAAAAATGGGCGATCAAGCAAGAATATTTTAAGCTTATGAAATGTCCGGTCTGCGCACGAGATCTGGCACCCACACTTTCGATCTGTCTTACATGTGGGGCGATGAGGGACGACAGCGTGAGAGAGGAGCTTCAAACGAAGATCACCTCCGGCCCGCTAGCTAAGAGCAAGGCGATGATGGCTCAACCCATGGAAAAGGCTGCGGAAACGCTTCCTGAGCAAACGCCTGTGCTCCAACCCCAGAAGGGCGAGACACCGGCACCACGCCCTGCGGAACCCGTCGCCGGAGGCCCGACTGCCGGGCTTCGTCAGCCGGCAAAGACGAGCCGGACGCTAGTT
This sequence comes from Pyrinomonadaceae bacterium, assembly GCA_019694355.1. Classification (GTDB taxonomy): domain Bacteria; phylum Acidobacteriota; class Blastocatellia; order Pyrinomonadales; family Pyrinomonadaceae; genus OLB17. The sequence goes on from JAIBCB010000004.1 coordinate 94,145, forward strand.
GGTTTTCCAAGCAAAGAGGCGGCTATCCCCGAATGGCGTCTTCAGATGCAGAACGCCGTCCGCCAGAGGATGGGCATTCCGTCGGCAGCGGCTGGAACTGTTACGTCTGCACCGGCTGCGGCCGTTATTTCGGCACCCGTTCGCGTTGCGGCTCCAACGGCAAAGACAACTCCGGCACCCAAACCCAAGGCCGTTGCGGTCCCGCAGAATGCCGATCCGCGACTTGCGGCCGCACTTGGACGTATCCAGGCTTCACGGCACGCTTTCACGACACGGGCTGCAGAACCTATCGTTCCACAGAGAACGCAGGCTCAAAAGAATCCGCGGTTCAATGTCGTTCCGCCGAAACCTGCACCACCAGCACCGCGGAAGCTTGCCGAACCTGCGTTCTACACGCCAATGCCGAAGCCTTTTGAGGCTCCGATGCGGATCAAGCTCGATACGAACAAGCTGCCGAAGTTGGCCGAGGTCCTTCCGCAAGAAGACGAACCCGTAAAGCTTTACGAGGATCATATCGAGGAGGTCGCTGCATCTACGCCGACGCACGTTGATACGGCGACCGTCAGTCGATTTGTGATCAATGCTGAGACGGACGACGCGGAGACGGCAGAAAATGAGTTTGAAGAAGATGATTTCGAAGACCTTGCTCCGTTGTCGATGCGTGTGAATGCCGGCCTATTCGATCTGATCATCGGGATCGTCGCGACGATGATCGTGATGTCGCCGTTCGTGCTCGCCGGCGGCGAATGGATGTCGCTGTCGGGCGGATTGCTTTTCGTTGGAGCACTTGCGATCGTCCTATTCCTTTACACGACCTTTTCGATCGCGTTTCTTGGCAAGACGCTTGGGATGCGGCTCTTTTCGCTCGAGGTCGTCGATGTCGATGAGAATGAATACCCCACGATGCAGCAGGCTGCGGTAAGCTCGTCGGTCTTCCTGCTCTCAATCGTTTTTGGCGGCCTTGGTTTCGTTCCGATGCTCTTTAATCCGGAAAGACGAGCCGCACACGATCTTGCTTCGGGTACGATCGTCGTCCGCGAATTCTAAAGTCAACCTGTCCACGCAAATCGGCCTCCGGATCAATGAGAGATGATATTCTCTCGAACTGGAGGCCATATCATTTCCGCCGATGATCACGACACGAGATGAAAGGCTCGAAGAAGAGCGACGGGAACGCATCGCGAAGTTTGCGGCCGATATTCGCAAGCGGGTCAAGGGAGAGATCGCGCGTGCGGGCCGGCTGCTGAAAAATCTCGACGGTGATCTCGAAAAACATGGCGAGCCTGACGCGTGGAAACGTCTTGGCGATATTCTGCTCGCAAATGCTCACAGTGCAAAGCGCGATGGCAACGGTTTTCGTGTTGTCGATTACTTTGACGACGCAACGCCGGAGATACTCATTGAAGCAGACCGACGCCTTTCGCCCTCCGAGGCGGCCGAAGAATACTTCCGCTTATATCAAAAGGCCCGAAACGGCCGCGAGGTGATCTTCGAGCGAATAGCGAAGACAAAGGAAAAGATCGTCGAGGCCGAAGCTAAACTTGCCGAGATAGACGCGGCCGAAGAAGCTCTCGATGAAGATCGCTTGCGTTGCATACTTCCGGCCAAAAAGGCTCCGACAGAGACTCGAAAGCCAAAGAAACGTGACGCCGAGATAAAAGGCGTTCGAAAGTTCGTTTCAACCGATGGTTTTGAGATATTGGTCGGTAAAGGAGCAGCGGACAATGATTATCTGACAACGCGGCTTGCCGCAGCTCGCGACACATGGCTTCATGCTGCGGATTATTCCGGTTCGCACGTAGTGATTCGAAATCCCAATCGCAAAGAGATCCCGCACCGGACGCTACGCGAGGCGGCATCGCTCGCGGCGTTCTATAGTTCGGCAAGAGAATTGCCTCGGGCCGCAGTAAATTATACCGAGCGAAAGTTCGTGAATAAGGTCAAGGGTGGAGCTCCGGGCCTTGTCCGCCTCGCCTCGTTCAGGACGATCGACGTAAAACCCGACGTTGCTGTTGAGAAGCACGAATAGACCTGAGGTCATTCAGCCATTACGCGATCGACCGTTGTCTTCAGTTTTGAGATCACGTTCGGGCCGCCGCCGACAAAAACACCGCGGAGTCTTCCTTCGCGATCCACCAGAAAGCTTTCCGGCACAGCCGATATTTGAGCTATTTTCTGGAGCTTCTTTGTAACATCCGGCTGAATGCGTGCGAGCTCATAATTCAGACGCATCTTTTTCGCAAAAGCCTGAATATCGTCGATCGGCTCCGGTTCGTCAGTGTCCTGAAAGCCGACGTTGAGGCCGATCACCTCAAAACCGTTGTCGCCGTACTTCTTCTTTAGTTCGATGAGATGCGGCATCTCCTCGCGGCAGGGCCCGCACCAGGTTGCCCAAAGATTCAGCAGGACGACCTTGCCGCGATAATCCTTGATCTTCATCGTGCCGCCCTTTACGAGGTCGATGTCAACGTCGGCGATATCGTCCTTAAGAACGGGATAGTTATTGCCAACGGCCGGCTTTTCTTCGGTGTTTGCCTGCGGCTGATTCACCGCCGCCGGAGCGGAACCACAGCCGGACATAATTGAAAGGGTTAACGCTAGGAGACAAGAGATCGCCGCTGTCCTAAGGAAAAACTTCATAATAACTAAGCATTCATCGAATGTCCTTGATACGAAGGACAAGAAGAGTGGTGAACGCCAATACTCCAAACATTAACATCAGGACGAGCTGATTCAAAACTTCGTTCATCCACGGATGCAGGAACGTCACATACGGGGAAAGGTCGTTCGGGATCTTCTTTGCGTTCGGAATTGCCGGCATTTCGTCGAGATCAGGACGCGGCGGAGAGAGTCCTGCGTTGCGGTCATCGTCGTATTTCCGAAGCTTTGTTTCCGTCTTCGACTGATATTCATCGAGGTCGTGCCGAGCCTTAGTGAGGATCGCATCATTCTCTTCTTCGACCTGCTTGTAAAGACCGCGTCCGTCGGTCGCATCGCCTGGTGTTGCTCCCTCGGGTTCGAGCGTTGAAAGCGTGGAGAAACGCTTCATCGTGTCATAAGACCAGGCGGCCGGCACGGCCATACTTAGCGGCCGCGAAACGTTGTTCGGAACGCCGAAGATGCCCGACAGCAGTATCTGCGGAATGAGCACAAGCGGGACGAGCGTTGTCGCCATCTGGCTCGATCTAACGATCGCCGAGATCAGCAGGCCGATGGCCAATCCGACCGCGGCACTCAAGAGTGTGGCCCAGAACTGCGGCACCCCGAAAAACTCGCCCGGCATCGTCCCCGGCAGCACAATATCCGCCACCTTTAGCGGCAAGAACAGCAGAATGCACTGAACCGCAACAAGAAGACCTAGCACCGTAAACTTTGACGCCGTGTAAGGAAGAATGCCGAGATTCACCATTCGCTCGCGTTTATAGATCGGGCGTTCGGAGACGATCTCACGAGCGGCGATGCTGGTTCCAAACCAGATCGCCACGATGGACAGCATAAAGTAAATGAAGTCCCGCGGGCCTTTCGGGTTGACCGCCGCGAGCGTCAAAAAGGCGACGATCGGAGCTTCCGCGATCAGGATCGCAAGATTGAGTTTGTCGCGGAGCAGGACTTCGAAATACCGCCGCGAAAGCGTCGCCCACTGTCGGATCGATCCAAAAATGCCGAGCCGAGTGCGTTTTGTGCGTTGGCCGCTAACTACGGCAGCCGGTGCCTGTGATTGCGGCTCCGCAACATACTGCCGAAAATCCGGCGAAGCCAAATATGCCTGCCGATACCTTTCGGCCGCCGCATCGAGCGAACCGTTGTCGCCGGATTCTAGCCGGCCAAAAAGCTCGAGGACGTTTGCAGCTCCGAACGCTTTCAGGGCACCGTCCGGCGTACCGAAATACACTAGGCGTCCCTGCATCAGAACGGCGATCTTGTCGAACATTCTCACGGTCTCGGCGGCGTGTGTTGTTATGACGACGGTGCGGCCGGAATCCGCGATCTGACGGAAGAGCTCCATCATCGAGAATTCGGTCTGTGGGTCGAGCCCGCTCGTCGGTTCGTCAAGGAACAGGAGCGACGGCCTCGTGATCAACTCAACGGCAACCGAGACACGCTTTCGCTGACCGCCGGAAAGGTCCGAGACACGAACATCTCGACGCGGCAGCAAACCCGTAACATCGAGCACCTCGTTGATCGTGCGGTCGATCTCCGCACGGCTCACGTCTCTAGAAAGCCGAAGCTTTGCGACATAGAGCAGCGTTCTATAGACGGTCAATTCCCGATGAATTATGTCGTCCTGCGGGACAAGCCCGATCGAGTGTTTGAGGGACGCGTACTCGCGGTAAAGATCGCGTCCATTCACGCTCACATTGCCCGCCTCCGGCCGCGACGCACCGCTCAAAGTGTGTATCAGCGAAGTTTTGCCTGAGCCTGAAGGCCCGATGATCCCGACAAATTCGTTGGGCTGAACGGTCAGCGAGATATCGTCGAGCAGCTGCGATCTGCCGCCTCTTGATCGCACCGAGCGAGCAAGGTGCGAAGCATCGATACGCATCCTTGCGCGCGTGTCAAAAACCCCGATCGTTCCCGCCACATCTATTTTTATCAGGAATTGCCCGATCTGCACGCTGTCGCTCGGCGACAACGGCGATGAGGTGGTCGGCGCTCCGTTCATATAGACGCCGTTCGTTGAGCCAAGATCTTCGACCGAAACTTGTCCGCCGGATAGTTTTAGGCGTGCGTGTCGAGAAGAGATGTCCAGTCCGTCGAGCCGAATATCGCTCGTCGGCGCGCGGCCGATCACAAGCTCGTGCTTTTCGCCGAAAGCGACAGACATCAGAAGCTGCGGTTCTACGTTGTTCTTCGCAATGCCGACAGGTTGGCCCAAGCGAGCGACGATCGTCTTGTTTTCACCGGTAAAGTTCTGGAACTCCGCAGCATTCTGCGTAAGATGAGCGATGCGTTCGTTGGCGAGTGAGTTTTCGAAGGACGAGCGTTGAGACGGTGCGAAGAATTCGGCTGTTGGGCCGCCCGTTCCGAAGCGAATCTTGTCGCCATGCGTCAGAGGCGTCGGAGCCGTTATCCGCTGGTCATTGAGAAAAGTGCCGTTGAAACTGCCGCGGTCTTCAAGGACGAATCCATTTGCGACCCGAACGATGGCCGCGTGATCGCGCGAGACGATGCGGTCATTCGCGGGAAATGGCACGGTGCTCTGCGGATCACGGCCAAAGGTGATCTCAGTTTGTCCGATGGCTATCGCATGTTGTTGGGGGTTGTCAGGAAAGCGTATCTCGGCCGCCGCATTCGTTAAAACGCTGTCGGGAATTGAGGCCGGCCGATCTTCGAACGAAACAACGCTCATTGAAGGCCCGTTCGGGCCGAATTGCATTACATCGCCGACGGTCAGGCGGGAGCGTGTGATCCGCTCTCCGTTAAGAAACGTTCCGTAGGAAGAATTTTGGTCAGTGAGAACCCAGCCCTCAGTCTCGCGAGAGATGGCTGCGTGGTGCCGCGAAACCATCGGGAACCGGTCATTTGGAAAAATGACATCGCAATCATTGGCATCGCGGCCGATCGAGATCGCGGCCTGCTCGAACGCCTTTTGCTCGCCGTCGGCAAGCCCGGTATCAACGCCTGTTAGGACGATCTTCATCCGGCGAAAACGGTCGGTTTACCGACAAGCGGAAATGCGGTCTCGTATGCGCTTGCGATACGGAGAATTGCAGCTTCGCCCCAAAAGTTTCCGACAAGCTGCAGGCCGATCGGAAGCCCATCCGACGAAAGGCCGCTCGGCACACTGACCGCAGGCACGCCCGCAAGATTTGCCGACACCGTGAAAATATCGCTCAGATACATCGCAAGCGGATCGTCCAGGCGTTCACCGATCTTGAACGCGGTCGTCGGAGAGGTCGCCGTCAAGATCGCATCGCAGCTCTTGAACGCTTCAACATAATCCTGTTTGATCAACGCACGAACTTTCTGCGCCTTTGCGTAGTACGCATCGTAGTAGCCGCTCGAAAGCACGTAAGTTCCGAGCAGGATCCGGCGTTTTACCTCGGCTCCAAAACCTTCATCACGCGTCTTCATATACATCTCACGAAGTCCGCCGGCCTCTTCGGCACGAAATCCGTAGCGGACGCCGTCGAACCGAGCAAGATTGGAAGACGCCTCGGCCGTCGCGATGATGTAATAGACCGCGATCCCGTATTTTGCATGTGGGAGCGTGATATCGACCGGAACTGCTCCAAGTTTTTTGAGGTTGTCGATCGCCTTTTCGATACTGTCCTTTACGTCCGGGTCGAGCCCTTCGCCAATGAGATCACGGACGATGCCGATCCGTGCTCCGTTAATATAGCCGGTCAGTTCGGCGGCGTAGTCCGGAACTTCCACGTTTGCCGAAGTCGCGTCCATCGGATCGCGTCCTGCGATCACGCCAAGCACGTCGGCAATGTCACGAGAGTTTTGTCCAAAGATCCCGATGTTATCGAGCGATGACGCGAATGCGACCAGGCCGTAACGCGAGATGCGTCCGTATGTCGGCTTAAGGCCGGCAATGCCGCAAAAGGAAGCAGGCTGGCGTACGGAACCGCCTGTCTCGCTCCCGAGAGCTGCCCTTACAACACCAGACGCGACCGCTGCGGCCGAACCGCCCGAACTTCCGCCGGGAACACGCTCTGTGTCCCAAGGGTTTCTCACGGTTCCGAATGCCGACGATTCGTTCGATGAACCCATCGCGAATTCATCCATATTCGTCTTGCCGACGACGACCGCTCCAGCGGCCTTCAATCTTTCAACAGCAGTCGAATCGTAATGAGCCTTGTAGTTGCCAAGGATGCGCGAACCGCAGGTGGCCTGCATCCCTTTAACGCAGATGTTGTCTTTGATCCCGATCGCAAAGCCTTTCAGCGGCATCTCGGACGAAGATGCGTCCAGCTCCGCGGCCCGCTTAAGAGAGCTGCTTCGCTCGATCGAAAGAAAGGAATTCAACTCGCCGTTGACACGTTCTGCGTTATCTAGAACGCGTTCGATTTCGTTAACTATTGACATAGAAAAGAGAACTTATTTTGAATTCGGATCGGGCGAAACTTTATTTATCAACCATTCGCCGGCCCGCTTTGCGACTTCAACGAGAACGTCTTTCTGCACGGTCGTGTAATCGTCTTTCCAATAGATCTGCACCTGTACGGTCGCGTCTTCCGTCGAATTTTGTGTACAATGCCCAACCTTGAACGTACGTGGGAAATTCTCTGACGCCGTAAAATAATCCTGCTTCGATTCGCTGCCTGATAACTGCTTGAAAAGTTCGTCGGTCAGATACTTCTTTCGTTTTTCAAGGTTTTCGGGCGAAGGCGTCATATCATTCCCGAGATGAAATGAGTAGAATCTGCGAGCGGCATCGCTCGCTTCGCCGCACGGAGACGTGTCAAACGTATCGACGCGGCATCCTACCGCCAATAGCGATATGAGCACCGCCATCAACGCAGCAGCTGCCAACCTTGAAACTAACTTTGTCCGAGCTCGCATTTCCTTTACCTAAAGCACCTTTGGAACACGAAAGTGTTCTGCAACCGGATCGGGAGCCTGACCGACCGCTTCTTCGACCGTAAACGATGTGTGCGGTTCATCGGGACGTATGGTGCGCGTTGACTCGCCTTCGGCGGTCAGGCCGCCGAGCATCGGCTCGACCGCCGTCGTATCAAGTGTGTTCAGTTGCTCGATATACTCGACGATACCGGCAAGCTGTGGCCCGTAAAGGGCGGCCTCTTCCTCGGTGATCGCGATATGAGCGAGATTTGCAACGTGTTTTACATCCATAAAAAAATCGTACTATCTGCGAAGCAAGTACACCTCGGCAGCCTCAATAAAACTGCGGCGCACATTTACGTCATCGATCTTTAAGGCGGCAAGCCGAAGCTCCGTTGAAATTTCAGCAGTTTCACCTTGTTCCGAGGTTCGCTTCGCTTTTGCCTTCAGAGCATCGGGTTCCACCTTGAACTCGACGAACGCCACCGAGCCGTTGCCGCAGAGCTTGTTCAATTTTGCGATGATCTGGCCCGCGAGATCTTCCAGGTGAAGCTTCCATGTCTTATCTTCCGTCGCGACGGTCAGCCACTTTTCGCCGAATGCGAGCGGCTGTGTACGCTTTTCGACAAGCTCGCCGACCGCGGCCGGCCAAGCGGCAAAAACAAGGCTTTGCAACGCCTCGGCAGGCGCATTGGCCTCACTCAAGATCACCGGAAATGTGCTGAAGAGCGGATCCATTAGATAGTTATCCTGCTCATAATTTATCATTTTAAGGGCGCATTGCGACAATGCCGCCGTTTTGCCTTGAACCTAACGATGATAGATCTGCCAAAAATCGTGCTCGCATCCGGGAGCCCGCGACGAGTCGAAATATTAACATCGGTCGGCTGGCCGTTCGATAAGGTGCCCGCTGACATTGACGAAAGTGAGGCCGAGGGAGAGACGCCGGACGACTATGTTACGCGGCTCGCTGAGGAGAAAGCCCTCGCGGTCGCGGGCCAACGGCCAAACGAGATCGTGCTCGGTGCCGACACGACCGTTGTGATCGACGATGGAATTCTCGGTAAGCCCCTGGACCTTGACGACGCAAAACGTATGCTTCGGTTACTTTCGGGACGTTCGCATTTTGTGTTGACGGGAGTTGCGGTCGCGATCAATGACAAGGTTGAGAGTGCCCTCGAGCGGACGCGTGTTGATTTCCGCGAGATGGATGAGGACGAGATCGAGTTCCTCGCAACTTTCGGAGATCCGCTCGACAAGGCCGGTGCGTACGCGGTTCAGGCACAGGCCGCCCTTTTCATCAGCGGCATCGAAGGCGACTATTGGAACGTGGTCGGATTGCCGATCGGAACGGTCTATCGCCTAATGATGAGCTCAAAAATAAGAACCGGGCGGTGAAACGCCCGGTTCTCGATCTCGTTCTGCTTTACCTTAACGGCTAGAGAAGTTTGTCTATCATTATTGATAGAGGTATCGCGGCGTCAGACTTCGGGTCGAGGCCGCCGAATGGCTCGCCCGAGACCGCACCGGTCTTGTCGAGAATGACAAAGGACGGCACCTGCTCGACCTTCAGTTTGCTCATCACGACGGCTCCTTCCGGATCACGAAGGATCGGCACAGTGATCTTGTTCTTCGCAGCGAACTGCTTCAGTTCAGCGTCGCTCACCGCATTCCTCGCAGCTGCCGCGTCGGTCGCCACAAAGTAGAAAATGACCGGCTTTGCCGCGTACTTCTTAACAAGGGCAGTTGTGACCGCGGCCTGCTTTTCCGAAAGCGGCAGCCAGCTCGCACCTACAACAAGCACCACCACCTTACCTCTTTGCGCCGTCACGTCGATGCTGCGGCCGTCAAGCGATCTAAGTGACGCCTGCCCATAGGCGGACGCACCGAAAGCTGCCATCAAACCGAGAATACCGATGTAAAGAGTTAGTCGTCTCATTTCTTTCACGGAAAGCATCGCAGCGACGCGGCCTTCCGAATGAATTAGATGCAAAATTGATGCCAAGCTACTGCTTTCGATTTAGGATGACGTTGTCGATCAAGCGAATGTCGTCGATCTTGATCGCGGCGGCGATCAATGCTTCGCTATCTCCAATCTTTTCAATGGGTTGCAGCGTTTCACGGTCAACGATCGCAACATAGTCGAGCTCTGCGGATGGCTCCTCTTGGACGGCCGCCTTAACGATCTGAGCAAGATCTGCGGCATTTCGTTCACCGTTCTTGAAGGCTTTTTTTGCTTCGCGAAGTGCATTGATCAGCACGACCGCTTTCTGTCGCCCGTCTTCCGATAAACGTTCGTTCCGCGACGACATCGCCAGGCCCGAAGCCTCTCTTACCGTCGGCATCACGGAGATCTCCATTTCAAACCCAAGATCTCGTGTAAGGCGTTCGATCACGGCGACCTGTTGAGCATCTTTCTGTCCAAAAAATGCTATGTCAGGGCGGATCGTATTAAAAAGGATCGTAACGACCGTGGCTACGCCGCGAAAGTGTCCGGGCCGCGACGCGCCCTCCATAACGTCGGTCAGTCCTTCGACATCGACGTAGGTCGAGAAGCCCGGCGGATAAATTTCTTCCACATCAGGTGCGTAAATGTAGTCCACGCCAAGTTCGGCAAGCATCGCCGCATCCTGCGTAAGATCGCGAGGATATTTTTCGAGATCGGCCTTGTCGTTAAATTGTGCTGGGTTGACGAAGATCGAGACGATCGTGACATCAGAACGCTGACGGCATTCTTCGACGAGTTTCAAATGCCCGGCGTGCAACGCTCCCATCGTTGGGACAAAGCCGACCTTCTTATCCTCACGCCTAAACTTGCGTGAAATAGAAAAGATGCGTTGTCTTCGGTTGATGATCTCCATTCGGGCCTTTCCTATGCCTTAGAATCCGCGGCGATCTCCTTTTTCGTCTCTTCGGTCAGGCCGTAGGATTCAGAATCGTTCGGGTAAGCTCCGCTCTTTACATCGGCGGACCAATTCTTGATCGCGTCGGTCATCACATCGCGAATGTTCGCGTACTGTCGCACGAAACGCGGCTGCCGGCCGAACGTCATTCCGACAAGGTCATGAAGCACCAGCACCTGAATATCGCACTCAAGACCGGCACCGATGCCGATCGTGGAGATCTTGAGCTCTTTTGTGATGATCGCAGCGACCTCACGGGGCACGAGTTCGAGAACGATCGCAAATGCGCCCGCATCTTCGAGTGCCTTCGCGTCATCGATCAACCGTTTCGCGTGCTCTGCGGTGCGGCCTTGAACGCGATAGCCGCCCATTTTATAAACGGATTGCGGCGTCAGGCCGATATGAGCGACGACGGGTATCTCTTCGTCAACAAGCCTGCGGACAAGGTTCGCACGATTGCTTCCGCCTTCGAGTTTCACGGCTTCGGCGCCGCCGTATTTCATCAATCGAAGGGCATTTCTGACCGTTTCGTCTTCGCTGACATGGTAAGTGCCGTAAGGCATATCGGCGACCACCATCGCACGTTCTGTCCCGCGTTTTACGGCAATGCAAGCAGATGTGATCTCGTCGATCGAGACCGGTATCGTGTTGCCGTAGCCGTGTATCACGTTGCCGATGCTGTCGCCGACAAGAATGATGTCAACGCCAGCTTCATCGACGATCCGTGCGGTCGGATAATCGTAGGCAGTCAGGCAAACGAGCTTCTCGCCCTTTTCCTTTGCGGCGCGAATTGCCGGCAGATAAACCTTGCCTTCACGATCAGGTTGGAGGTATGCCATAAATTTGCCTAAGAATAGCGTTTTTCTTGCCGAATTGCTAGTAAATTCAGGTCCGCCTCAGGCAGCCGTCTCGCCCTTTGCCCGCAGATTGGGCGACCAGCGATGGACGGCGCTCGTATCTTCCGAGGCGGCGAGGAGTTCGACGACCTCGGTCTTTAAGATCGGGTGTACAAAATTGGGGATCAGCTCGGCAAGCGGCCGCAGAACGAACTTTCGCAAGTGCATTCTCGGGTGCGGGACGATGAGAAATTCCGTGTCGATCTTTTGCTGTCCGATGAAGATGACGTCGAGATCGATCGTACGCGGCTGTTTCGGCCCGCCCGCCTTTTCGCCTCGGTCGAGCAGATATTCGATCCGCAATAGACGAGCCATCAACTGTGTTGGCGTAGCCGCTCCGATCTGGACTTCCGCGACCATATTCAGAAACTTAAGGTCCGTGTCCATGTCGATCGGCTCTGTCTCGTAGATGGTCGAAAGACGATGCACGACAAGATCTGCCTCGATAAGGCCGCGTACCGCTAAAAGCAAATTTCCGGCGCGGTCACCAAGATTTGAGCCGAGGCTGATGTATGCGAGAGTCGGTTCAGCGTCCATTTCTATCAAGATCTTCTTGCAGGCCGTCGATGGAATCGAGCAGGACGGCAAACTTTTCGCCGAACGGCGTCAAACGATATTCGACCCGCGGCGGCACTTCCGAAAACTCCTCGCGGTCCAAAATGCCGAATCGCACAAGCTTGCGCAGACGCTCGTTCAGGACCTTTGTCGTCAGCCCATCGACGCTCTTTTCCATCGCCCCGGGACGATTGACGCCGCGTTTTACGAGGTCGATGACCGAAAGCGACCACTTGCACCGGATGATGTTCTCGACCATCCGTTTTACGTCCGCTTCCTGAGCAACTTTCTTTGCCGCAAACATCACAATTCAAACCAAAAAGTAAGTATCTCACCAAAAAGTGCCTACTTATACTGCGGAAAGACACTTGCTAATCTCTAGCATACAGCAGACCTTCTGCGGTGAAAAAATTAAAAATGGAGAACAAAGTTATGAAACAGAAAGCGATCTTTTACCACGCAGGCTGTCCCGTTTGTGTGAGCGCGGAGCAGATGGTAGCACAGGCGATCGATGCCGAGCGGTTTGACGTCGAGATAGTGCATCTTGGCGAGTCCAAAGGTAGAGTAGGCGAAGCCGAGTCCGTAGGCGTCAAGTCCGTGCCCGCACTCGTCATCGCCGGCCAACCATATCACATCAACTTCGGTGCCTCGATCGACGCCCTGAAGTAATGGGCGAACGGCCTTTTTGTCAGAACCGCCTGCGTGAGCGGGCGGTCAGCATTGAAGAAGCCCGCACAGCAGTAAGGGCACAGTCCGATGTCAGTACCACCTGCAGTAGCGGGCGGTCATCATTGCAGAGGCCCGCACGTTAGTAAGGGCGTAACACTCAACGCAACTTCCCGCCGAATTGCCACGGCATTTATGCCGTGGAACCGATCCCAAAACCAACCTCGGAGGCGGCTTGCCGCCGACAAACGGCTTCTGTCGCGTGCTGCGGCACGCTCCAGCGAAACATTGAGCAACGCTGACCACGAGCTGAAGCTCGTGGCAATTCAGCAGCCTTACCCTAGGCTACATTATCTGTTCCCTACAGGACGGAGACACAATTTCCCGATGTTTGTCCCGTCTCACCGTGAATGCGACAAGCGGGACAAAGTGGGACAAAAATCGGCGTTCTGGCGACCTGCGGTTACAATTATTGTCACTATTGTCAAAGATCAGGGTGTACAACATATGTTTACACCGTCTCTACGAGTATATCATACGTGTCAAGCGCTATTTTGTGAGAGCCCCTTCGAATTGCCCTGGTCCCTAGACCGGGGTTCACGGCCATCAAAGACCCCCCGTCGGCGGCTTGCCACATTGCAGTGCGGTCGGGCTTGCCCGACCGTCACTCGCCTTAGGAATATCGGAGCGTGTGAAGCACGCGACAAAGATCTGTCGGCGGCAAGCCGCCTCCGAGATCTGCTTTGTGAGACCTTCGGTCGGGCAAGCCCGACCGCACTGCGGTGCGGAGAGCCGCCTCCGAGTTTGGTATTCTGACCTGGCCCACGCCGTAAACGACGTGGCAATTCGAGGGAAGCTGCGTTGAGTGTTACGCCCTTACTCGCACGGCCTTCTGCAATACTGACCGCCCGCTGACGCAGGCGGTTCTGACAAGACGTGTCCACGGCATAAATGCCGTGGCAATTCAAAAGCCATTCAGCTCGTGGCGGGTTGAGTTTATTGGTGCCGTCTAGAAGATTTGAACTTCTGACCTATCGCGTGTGAAGCGAGACGGATAATTTGCGATAGGGCGTGGAAATCTTCAGGACATCGATAAATACTGGACGTTTTATACACATGACGATGACCGATTGAGCAAGAGTACGCAGGAATTTGTCTTGTCGAGAACCTAAAGGGCGTTTTAAGGGCGTTCCATCTTATGCTACTTTATGGCCCCATGTTGGCTTCAAGCGGCCCGATCGAGGGCGCGAGCAATGTCCCTGATCGAACTTTCCGTTTGATTGACGTACCGAAGAAAAGTTCTTTGCTGCGTGTGCCCCGAAATCTTCATAACGATCGCGGGCGAAATGCCGCGTTCGAGCATCCGCGTGATCGCGGTGTGTCGAAGATCGTGAAAGTGGAGGTTCTCTAAGTTCGCCTCCCGACAAGCCCCCGCCCAAGAATGCTTGAAGTCACCGATCGGAAAGACACGTGACATCTTCCTGAACGCTTTGCGCTCTAGACGGGCGAGACTCTGCCGAAGCCTTTCGGTAACGGGAACAAGACGAGTTTTGAGGGTCTTCGTGTTCGAAGCCTCGATACGAATGACACGACCTGGAAGATCGACGCTTTGCCAGCGTAACTTTAGAATCGGAAGCGCACAGGCGACTTTCGCAGAATATGCGTAAGCGCGGCTTTCGACAGCTAAATTCCGGCGGGCGTTATTGGGAAGGTATCCGTTTGACCGATCCGACTTAAAGGAAGTGTCCGAAGTGTCGTAGAAGTGTTCACGTTTTCGGTCAATAAAAACGGGGGGGGTGAACACTTTGAACACTTCGAACACTTGTTTTCGGACTTTTTGTAGAAAATTCTAAAACGACCGCCGAAAACGGCAAAAGAAGTGTTCAAAGTGTTCAAGTGCCGATGTTTATTGGCTTTCAGGGAAGGCGCAAAGAGAATATGACGCTAGAACGATAGACCTTAAGGCTATTGCAAGAGAACGGCAGAAACGACCGATTTTGCCGATAGGCGACGCGATGCCCGCGAACGGGCAGAAAAACGCGGCAAAACTCGACGGCAAAACAAGTACGGGCCTAACCAACGTCGTGACGGGCTTTGACCGAGAACGAGGGAGAGTGACTTGGGAAAAACTAGTTCGCCAGTACCATGCCTGCCATGAGCTCGGCTTGTTTGAGAACAGTTTCGATTGCCTTTTGTTGTTTGTCCGGCGGATAGCCGTGTTTGGTGAGGGTGCGGCGAACCAGGACCATAAGTCTGGCCCGTGCGGCTTCCCTGATAGGCCAGTCGATTGTGGTATTGCTTCTCACCTTGTCGGCAATTTCTCTTGCAATGTCTCGCAACGTTTCGTCGCCCAAGACTTGAACGGCTGAATCATTGGCCTCTAGAGCGTTATAGAACGCTACCTCGTCCTCATTGAGTCTCAACCTCTCGCCTTGCAGGTCAGCTTCCGTAACTTCTTTGGCAAGTTTGATCAGCTCTTCTATGATCTCAGCGGTCGAAAGCAAGTTATTCTGATATCGCTTTACGGCATCTTCCAGCATTTTAAGGAGCTCTTTGCTTTTGACGAGGTTCTTTTTCATCCGGCTGCTGATCTCGTCGTTGAGGATCTTCTTTAGAAGCTCAAGCGCAAGATTCTTGTGCTTCATTCCCTTAACTTCCAAAAGGAACTCGTCGGACAGGATCGAGATCTCCGGCTTCTGCATTCCGGCCGCGTCGAATATGTCCACGACCTTATCCGAACTGAGCGATTGATCGATGATCCGGCGAATGGTCGTTTCGTAATTGTCGGTGTTGCCCCCACCGCTGGTTCCGACAAGCTTGACCATTCGCGCCTTGACGGCTTGGAAGAAAGCGACTTCCTCCGCAATTGCGACTGCGGCCGGGTGCGGATTCGTGAGGGCGAACGCTTGAGCAAGGAGCGATACCTCACGGATGAACCGTTCACGGCCCTCCTCAAGGCCCAGAATGTGTTCCTCGGCTTGCAGGATGATCTCTAGCTTTTGGCGAGGATCGGCGGCAAAGAAGCGGGCGTAGTCGAATCCATGTTCACCGTAAGCGGCGGAATCCTCAGCGAGAATGTCGTCGCGGGACTTGCTTGGTTCGTCAAACATTTGCTGAACGACTTCAAGTTTCTCCTGCATCGCAACAACCGCCTGCTCGATATCGATCGTCGGGTCGCCCTTTCCTCCGGCGTCACCGTAAAAAGAAAGCGCCTTCTTTAGGTCGGAAGCAAGGCCCAGATAATCAACAACCAAACCGCCGGGCTTATCCTTGAAAACGCGATTTACCCGAGCGATCGCCTGCATTAGCGTATGTCCGCGCATCGGCTTATCAACGTAAAGCGTGTGGAGGCACGGAGCGTCAAAACCCGTCAGCCACATATCGCGAACGATCACGAGCTTTAGTGGATCGTTCTCATCCTTGAATCTGTCCGCCAATTCCCGCCGTTCCTGTTTTGTCGTATGGTGCGCGGCCATCGCGGGACCATCCGCGCTTGATGCGGTCATTACGATCTTAATTTCGCCTTTCGCTTTGTCCGCATTGTGCCACTCAGGGCGAAGCGCAATGATCTGCTCGTAAAGGTCAACGGCGATGCGGCGGCTCATGGCAACGATCATCGCCTTGCCCTCGAAGACCTCCTGTCGCTTCTCGAAGTGCGTGACAATATCGTTCGCAAGATTCCTGATGCGTTCCGAATTGCCGACAATCGCCTCAACCTTTGTCCACTTGGCTTTCGCCTTCTGCTTCTCGGTGAGTTCGTCGGTTTCTTCGAGCTCCTTGTCGAACTGCTTGATAAGTTCGCGGCCTTCGTCGGTAAGGTTCACCTTCGCAAGGCGGCTTTCGTAATAGATCTTCACAGTCGCGCCGTCGTTAACGGCATCCATGATGTCGTATCGGTCAATGTAACTGCCAAAGACCTGCGGCGTGTTCACGTCGTCGCTCTCGATGGGCGTACCGGTGAAGCCAATATAGGTCGCGTTCGGCAAGGCATCGCGCATATATTTAGCAAAGCCGTATGCGATCCGCTGGCCGACAACCTCTTTCGATTCCTTATCAACGATGTCGCGAACCTCGGCCTCGAAGCCGTACTGTGTTCGGTGGGCTTCGTCGGCGATCACGACGATATTCTTTCGGTCGGATAGAAGGTCATAGACCGAACCGCCGTCAGTCGGCAGGAATTTTTGGATCGTGGTAAAGACGATCCCGCCACTCGCGACCTTCAAAAGTTCCTTGAGGTGTTCACGGCTGGTGGCCTGAACCGGTTCTTGTCGCAATAGAGCTTTTGAGGCGGCGAACGTCCCGAATAGCTGCTCGTCGAGGTCGTTGCGGTCGGTGATCACTACGACGGTTGGGTTATCGAGGCTCGCAACAAGTTTTCCGGTGTAGAAAACCATCGAGAGAGACTTGCCGCTTCCTTGCGTGTGCCAGACAACACCGCCTTTGCGGTCGCCGTTGTCTGCCGAAGCCGCTAAGGTCGAAGTCACGGCCTTGTTGACCGCGTAGTACTGGTGATAGGCGGCGAGCTTCTTGATCGAAACTATCTGTGTCTGGCCGGTCTTCTTGTCGTGGACTGTCGAGCGTTCAAAGACAATAAAGTTCCTGACTAGATCGAGCAGGATGTCGCGGCGAAGCATTCCCTTTATCAGCGTGTCGAGTTGCGGCGTAAATTTCGATGCGTCCTTTTGACCGTCCGCCGACTTCCACGCCATAAAGCGGGAAAGCCCTGCGGAGATAGTACCGGCCTTCGCGTCGAAGCCGTCTGAGATGATTGAGAAGGCGTTGTAGTTAAACAGAGATGGAATCGTAGCTTTATAGGTCTCGATCTGATTGAACGCTCCCTGCATCGTGGCGTTCTCGTCCGTCGCGTTCTTTAGCTCGATCACGACAAGCGGGATTCCGTTTACAAAAAGCAGAACGTCCGGGCGTTTGTTCTGGTTGTTCTCGGTGATCGTGAATTGGTTGACGGCGAGAAACTCGTTGTTGTCGATATTCTCGAAGTCGATCAACGCTACCTCGTGGCTCCGTTCAAATCCGTCCTCGGTATAAGGCACTTTCACCTTTTCGATCAGGTAGGAATGGAACTCTTCGTTCGCGGCCTTCATATCCGGCGAATAGAGCCTTACGGTCTTTTGCACCGCCTGTTCGCGGGCATCCAGGGGAATGTGCGGATTGATCCTCGCGACTGCGTTCCGAAGTCGATCAATAAGAATGATCTGCTCGAACGATTCCCGTTCCTGCCCTTCACCGCCCGGACTTATCACCACACCGTGAACATACGAATAGCCTAAGGCCTGTAGCTCTGTAAGGGCGTATTCTTCAATCTGGTTTTCGGTGATTGGTTTCATTCCGCACGAGAAGCTAATCAATCCTATGTGAGTTCAACCAAAGGCGTCCTGACGCAGAGATTAAATCTTTGATTGCCTTACGAAGGCTAGAAACCTGCTCGATTTCTCGATTCAAGTCTGTAACCAGCGAAGTAAATCGTTGCTGTTCCTTAATCGACGGAATGGTCACGTTTAATGATAGAAATCGTTCTGCCGGCGCACGTCGTCGGCGTTCAATGGTGCCAACGGAAATTCCATTATAAAGCTTGATCATTGTCTCACTTCGAACTAGCGAGCCAATTAGGGTCGGATCGAAGCCGGGATTGATAGTAAAGACTTCGTATGCGGGCGAGGTTATTCCTACATCGACGACCGTGCATTGATCAATTGATCCTGCCCATAGAAGATACGGGTTATAGACGATATCGGTCCTTCGAACGATCTTGTAGCTCGACGTATTTTCAGTTGCAACCCTCTTAGCAAATCTTTCTCGTTGCAATACGAGACCTGCGGTTTCAGTACACGTTAGGATTTCGGGTTCTGGTTCGTCGCCAAGGCGCTCGTTAGAGATTGTTAGAACCTCCGACAGCGGAACAGTTATGTGTTCTTTAGGAATGTACAGAATCGGGCTCTGCGGCGATGTTTGTACTTCATCAAACCTAGCGAACGATTTAAGTAGGTCGTCTTTTGCGTGGCTATATGTTTCGACGCTTTGTTCTATCGCGTTGTGCGTTAGAGCAAGGAAGTCTTGCTCTAACTCATCATCAATTCCAACGTGGCGAGGTGGGAATAGGCTATAACCCAAATCTCGAATTCGGTCCAATGAGACTGACGAACAAAAACCCGGTCGGTCTTCATATTCGCCATGAATGCTTCGCCAATTGTTGTAGGTCGATGAGATATGAGATATTGCCGTCGAAGATAGATCGCTGTGTGTTCGGTCTATCGCCGTACCAAGTTTGCCCGCATCAATGAATAAGGTCTCACCTGATCTGCTCCGAAACCGGTTATCCGTCTTGTTTCGAGCGAGAATCCAAATAGCCACAGGTATCGGAGTCGAATAAAACAGCTTGCCGGGAAGCGTAACGACGCAATCGACCAGGTCCTTCTCAATAATTTCCTTTCTGATCTCGTTCTCAATGGTCGAGTCAGACTCAAGACTGTTAACGGCAAGCAAAAAGCCCGCGAGACCATCAGGAGCGAGGTGGAAAAGAAAATGCTGTATCCAAGCAAAGTTGGCGTTGTTCACTGGTGGAGGCAAATTCTTGCCCGTCACCTTCCAGCGGGCATCCTCCCTCAATAGCTCACCCGACCAGTCGCTGTCGTTGAAAGGCGGATTCGCGATAAGAAAGTCCGCCTTGAGGTCTCTGTGGGCATCGTTAAGAAACGATCCTTCATTGTTCCACCGCACATTGGTGCTATCGATGCCGCGAATAGCAAGGTTCATCTTGGCTAGTCGCCAAGTAGTCTGATTGCTCTCCTGCCCGTAGATCGAGATTCGGTCTTTCGGATTTATGGCTATCTTCTTGCCGTTGCCATTCTTGTAGTGGTCGCTATGCGCTTCAATAAACTTCTCGGACTGAACGAACATTCCGCCTGAGCCGCAGCATGGATCGAAAACGCGGCCTTCGTATGGTTCGAGCATAGCGACAAGCAGCCGAACGACGCTCGACGGCGTGTAAAACTGTCCGCCTTTCTTTCCCTCGGCCAACGCGAACTCGCCCAAGAAATATTCATATACACGGCCAAGTACGTCTTTGCTTCTCGCTTCCTTTGTGCCGAGAGACGCACCCGAAACGAGATCGATCAGCCCGCCGAGAGATGTTTTGTCCAATCTTTCCTGTGCAAATACCTTTGGCAGAACTCCACGAAGCGACGGATTATCCTTCTCAATCTCCTCCATTGCGTCGTCAACGTCTTTGCCGACGGTCGGCAACTTCGCCCGGCCCTGTATCCATTTCCAGCGAGCGGACGGCGGGACATAGAACACTTTTTCCGCTGTGTATTCGTTCTTGTCCTCGGCGTCGGCTCCCTCGGCCTTCATTTCGGGCGATGAGAGGCGCTCGTAAACTTCATCGAACGCATCGGAGATGTATTTAAGAAAGATTAGGCCGAGAACGATGTGCTTGTACTCAGCAGCGTCGATGTTCTTTCGAAGCTTGTCGGCTGCCTTCCAGAGTTTCTTTTCCAGCGGTTCGTGAGAAACGGACTTTTTGGTTTTTGCCATTGTTTATCTATCCAAGTATAAACGAAGGCTAAATACCACCAAAGCTCAAGTACCGCAATCGAGGCTGAAGGCAAGTAATGGATCGACGGCGGTGAATCTTCCAAACGGGTTCGAGTACATTCGAGCCTCGGCGAAGTCGAGGGAAGTTTCTTCATCTTTTTGGTAGCCGGTGAATTTTTGGCGGATGGTGTCGGAGGTGCCGTAGCCAAGCGAGGCGGTGCGTGAGCCGACGTTCTGCGTGATCTCTTCGCCAAACGGGAGAAAGTCGCGGCGTGAAGTGACCTGGCCGAGAGCGTTCGTGATCACACGTGGGCTTCCGAGATGATCCGTCGTTGTATAGCTCACTTGCGGAGACGCGGGAGGCGTCGCGGTCGAATATTCTGCGACCAGCTTGCCGCTCGAATAAACAAACACCGTCGTCTCGCCCGTCGCGATCACTTCTTTCTTGACACGCTTGCCCTCGCCGTCATAAGAGTATTTCGCGATCACGACGCCGTTCGCATCCCGCACTTCCGTCTGCTTGTTGTCGCCGTTAAAGACGAACTCACGCATCTGCGCCGTCACCGGATCGACATCCTGCACAACATTCCCGTTCTTATCGTAAACAAACCCTTGCCCTGCACCGAAACGGTTCGTCAACGCATCGACCGCAGGGTTCGGCACCGTCGTCGCACCCGCAATACTCTGCGTGAACCCCGTCCGATTCCCATAACGATCATACTCCCACTTCTGTATCCAATTCTGAGCCGAACCGCTCGTCTCCCTAGCCTCGGTAATTCGATACAGCGAATCATACTGAAAGCAGTTCTAGAAACCCTTCGGGTATTTCCAAGGCATTCCCATCCGGAAATTCGATCGTGTACAGAATCGTACCAATAGGCCATCCCCGTGCGTCGGCTACGGCTTCACTTTCAATTCGGAACGATCCGACAACCACTCCTGTGTGGTTTGGCCGGAATGGCAAAGGGGCGTCACTTTTAACTCCGACTACGTCTTCCCAGGTAAATTTCATCGTTTCTGCTTCCCAATTAGATACTATTTTCATCCTTAGTTTATAGGCAACCAACGCGTTCCGTCCGGGTTCGTGATGCCAGGTCAATGGGCGTGTGGTTTTTGCGCTCGAGGATCC
The DNA here is from genome assembly GCA_019694355.1 of Pyrinomonadaceae bacterium. Classification (GTDB taxonomy): domain Bacteria; phylum Acidobacteriota; class Blastocatellia; order Pyrinomonadales; family Pyrinomonadaceae; genus OLB17. Next base: position 115,357 of record JAIBCB010000004.1, read on the forward strand.
GGATGTGTCACTGGTTTGTGAGGTCCATCTTTTCGAATCCCGGTTGGAGAGCCATTGCTATCCCGAACTTGGATAAGTTTTCCGTCAGGCGAGCCAGCCCGGCACCGTCAGTTTCATCGAAGCGCGCGAACCAGTACCCAAGCGCTAATGCCGATCATCCAAAAGCCGATCAATATGTATGCGATTCGCATAACTTTGAGCATTCTTGGCTGTTCGGATTCCGGATAATATTTCATCATAGACCTTGCAAGCGGCCTGTGAAAGACGATGCCTGCGAGTCCGGAGAACATCACAATTAGACTGACGAGGGCAACCATAGAGATCCTATCTTGCTATTGGGGGTTCGAATTTGTTGCCGAGTTGCATCGCAACCCAAAGCATGCCGCTTTCGGTCTCTTTAGCATCCGTCAGTGGATTCGTGTTTGCTTTGCTACCAGCTCTGCGGTATAATGCCGACTCCGTGCGTCTTGGTATTCGAGCAATCGGCGAATATCGTTCGAATCACCGGCAACAATTGCGCCTCCTTCGTTTTTCAAGAAAGAGACGACCTGATGCACGAAGTCGACTGGAGGAAGCTGTTCGATTTTTTCGCTAGCCCCGAAAACTTCTTCAAGAATCTCATTATCTAGCAGAACCGAGAGTTCCTTGCTGGGGCCCAAGAAAAGATTGCTCGACCGTTCACGAGGATCGAAGGCGAATCGCAGAAAAATGTTCGCCGACGAAAAATCTACAATATTCCCCCGATCCTGTGTTAGAACAACACCTTTCTCAAGAAGAATGGCTTCGATCTCATTTCTAACGAGTTCTCTGAAGTTCTTTTCCATAAGGCTATAATGGTGGCTTCCAAGCCCCCTTCACAAAATAATAAACCCATCCTCTGTTCGCAAGAACGCCGCGTTCAACGTTAGGCTAGCTGCCGGTTTCCCATTCGATATCCAGACTTTCCTCTAACTCTTTTAGTATATTTTCGAGTTCCAGGCTAGAGCTTAGATTTGGAGAGTCGATAGCAATAAGATCGCTGTTTTTCCATCTTTCTTCGACAAGACAACCAAGTTTTTGTACCTGATAAATTGTAGAGCTCCGCTGTAAGGCAGAATTGAACCACACTCTGTATGTGCGACGCCCACTCCGCTGAACAATCTGGTGAATTACGTAAATCCTTTCTTCAAGTGGCTTCGTACTGACCCAATCACCCAATGCCAACCCATAAGAAACGAACGGTATGCAACAAATTTCAAACGTGCCGTCACTTACTTGCTTTGCCCAAATTTGTTCCCACTTGAATCCTTTCGGCACATCCGCTTCAGGAAGACGCGCAGCTAAAATAAAATCGGCTCTTTCACGCCAAACTGGGAAGTCGTGGGTAATTGTCTGTCGATCTTTTGTCTCGATGCTCATAAAGGTCAAGTTCTATTTTGGAGTGATCCACCAAGGCGGTGGAAACGGCCCATCATAACCGGGAGCTGGGTTTTTCGGAAATTGCCCTGCTCCCTTCGAGGGGTTACAGAAGCTACAAGTAAGTTGGGCATTATCGATTGTCGCATTTCCGCCTCTTGAACTAGCAATGGCGTGATCAACTTGACTTCCAGTAGGCTGTCGGCAGAATACACAATATCGATTTGGGTTTTCCGCAAATACCTGATCCCGAACTGATTGGGGGAATCTTTGACCTGCTGTTGGGCCGCCTGCCGATCCTACCTTTATAGGCGGGAATATTTCCCCAGACTCGCTGGCCCCAAAGAGCTTCCGAGCGGTGCTCATGGGAGCGCTTCTACCCCCGCCTGCAAAGCCGGGAGCAAATGAGGCGTAGAGACCTTGGAACGTCAAATTCGCTTCGCCGATAAACTCTGCCCAATTATACGATGACTGTGTTTGCTGGAGAACCGAGAAGTTTGTCGAACCTCGATTTCCTAACATTCGACTTGTGAAAACACCGTCGTCATCACCGCTGAGAAGGGATCGAATGCTTGAATACTGAGAATAATTTGCATTCTGCAGCGGGTCCGAACTAGAAACTGCAGACACGATCTTCGTATCCCTTTGCTGTATAGCCGCATCAAGTCGAATCGGGCTTGATCCAGCTATAAGATCACTCACGATTTGGACAACCACATCGAGTAGTGAGTCATGCGAGACCTGGACGGTATTCGTTTTGACGTCAAAATGAGCGTTGCAATCTTTGTCACAATCTGGAGAGAAGGTATTCCCGGTCTGCAAACCCGTTGGATCGGTGAGGAGCAGCGGGTTGTTCAGGACGTATGTGTAGCGGTTGAACGTCTGAGGGTTGGCGGATTTGCCGGAGGCGAGGAGCGGATCGACGGCGGTGAAGCGGCCGTAGGTGTTAGCGTACATACGGGCTTGGGCAAAGTCGAGCGAGGTCTCGGGGTCCTTTTCGTAGCCCGTGAAACGCTTGCGAACGCCGTCCTGTCCGGTTTGCGAATACTTGCCCGCGACCGTCCGATGCACACCATCCGCATAAAGCTCCTCACCGAACGGCAGGAAATCCCTACGCGAAACAACATTCCCCGCCGAATCCGTCAACACCCTCGGACTCCCGAGCATATCCGTCGCCGTGTAATTAGTCGTCGGATTCGCTGGCGCCGCAGCCGTTGAATACTCCGCCGCAAGCTCGCCATTCGAACGCCTTCGAAGCCTGACCTGTAAGATACTGTCAAACTTAAATTACGATGCACGAAACTGCCCATCACGCATCTCAGAATCGTTATTCAACTCATCTCTGACCAAAAACACGGTAACCATGTTTATTAGTTGGTTCTCCGCATTTTGAACCTCGTCCGTGAGCTCCGCGCCAGCCCATGCTGGCGTCATTAGGTGGTCGTGGTCCATTTTTGTCTCCCCAGGAGAGAGGCGTTCCAGTGATTCTATCAGGGAGCGCCGTCCTTCCTTATCCATGAAAATTTCGACGACTCCTTTGGTATTGTATTCAAAAGTCAGAAGCATAATGTATTTCTATCTATCAAAGTAGAAATTTCCGCTTGGGTATTGGCGAATTCCCCAAAACAGTCCTTCTGTTTACATCGACGCAAGTTTGCCATGCTCGCCTAGCAACTGTAGATTCTCGACAGGAGGGTTTTCCGATGGATAGATCGGATAAAATAAATGTTGTTTCACCTCGATTTGCCGAATACTTGCAAAAACACCGACAGTTCCAATTTTGAGTTCTTCCACAATATGCCCGTTCATGTCAAAAAGCTTCATAATAATTGTTCTGTTAGACGTGTCGAATAACACAAAACATCTGAATAGATTGACTAAGAAAAGTTGGATGGTTTTGGGGTTTTCTTCGATATCCCTGAGAGGCCATTCAAGAGCTTCATCAATGTGGTCCAGGTCGATCCGAAGGCCGTCGCCTTGGAGATAGATACTGCAAGGGAGTATGTTGGCTCCGGATCTCTCAATTGTTGCAATCAGTTGATACGTTCCGGCAGAGGCATGATCAATCCGAAAATCTTCATTCTCAAGCATCGCCCTCTTGCCAAGGGAAATCAAGACCCGATCTATAAGAGCGAGTTGTCTTGTCACAGCGCGAGAAAATCTTACGTTCATATCATTCTCCATGAGGCCTCTAGTGCCGTACAACTAGCGGATTAGAGAAACTGTTTGGGACAAACGTCCGTGGCACGTACAGATGCCGACTCGCGATATTTGCTTTTTGAGCATTGACTCCAAAACCGATTCGAAATTGCATTCCGCCACCATTACTGGGGGTGCCTGACCAACCAACTTTGAAAATCGTGCCTTTTCGATTTAGAATGCCGGGCCGCCCAGTTGCATTGAACGCCGAATTGCCAAATAGACGTGACTCCCTTCCAAAGTTTTTACTCATAAACAAGCGCTCACCGAACGTACCACCTCGACCTAGAAAGTCCGCGGCAGCTCCTCCAACCTTCTTCGTCGCAATCAGGGCCAGGATGTCAAAGGTCAAGGCACCGCCGGACGCTCCGGCAATCTGGTACTGCCCCTGTGGCTGTTGATAATTAAACCACGTGTTGACTCCGAAAAGGGAGTTTAGCGACGAGTTTGGGACGGATGGCAAAAGATTCCAAGTTGGAATGTCGACCGAACTCTTCGCGGCATTTACGAAGCCGATCGGGAAACCTTCGACGCCCTCCTGGGCAGCGAAATGGTTTGTTGCGTCGTTTATCGGATCGCGTATACCGGCACATCTGAAATTCGAGAAACAGGCTCCTCCCGGCTGAAACTTTGCGTTCTGCCTGATGGCCATGGCGTGTTGCGCGACAGTTGAGTAATTAGCTTCATACCGATGTAGAAAGATCGTCCCGAGCGGATTATTGTCCACGTCTAGGCCATTATCTACCTGATAAAAGAGCGATGAGCCAAAATCCACCGCATCCCAGCCTTTGTCAGCCTCCCCAGAGAACCATTTATAGTCCCATTCTCGCCCTTCTTGGCTCGATTTGCGTCGATACCAATCGAGACCAGATGGGTCGGTAACTGTCAGCGGACTGTTGCCGACGTAGATGTAACGGTTGAACGTTTGGGGATTCGAAGTGCGGCCACTTGCTAGCAATGGATCGACGGCGGTGAATCTTCCAAACGGGTTCGAGTACATTCGAGCCTCGGCGAAGTCGAGGGAAGTTTCTTCATCTTTTTGGTAGCCGGTGAATTTTTGGCGGATGGTGTCGGAGGTGCCGTAGCCGAGCGAGGCGGTGCGTGAGCCGACGTTCTGCGTGATCTCTTCGCCAAAGGGGAGAAAGTCGCGGCGTGAAGTGACCTGGCCGAGAGCGTTCGTGATCACACGTGGGCTTCCGAGATGATCCGTCGTCGTGTAACTCACCTGCGGCGAGGCGGGAGGCGGCGCTGTCGAATATTCCGCGACCAGCTTGCCGCTCGAATAGACAAACACGGTCGTCTCGCCCGTCGCCGTCACCTCCTTTTTGACACGCTTGCCCTCGCCGTCATAAGAATACTTCGCGATCACGACGCCGTTCGCATCCCGCACTTCCGTCTGCTTGTTGTCGCCATTGAACGCGAACGAGCGTACACCGCCCGTTACAGCGTCGATGTCCGAGATGACATTGCCATTCTTGTCATGTCACTAGCTGATCGGATGCTCTTCGGGTTTAATCAAACCTTGCTGTCGCAGGATCGGTAGAATGTTCCGCTCTGTGAGTTCGACTGTCAGAAGAATCGAGCGTACCTTTTCAGCGTCGTGCGATTTTATTGCTGAGCGGTACGCGTCCATTTGGCCACTCACCCAGAGCCGTTCGTTGACCGTCATGCCCTTATATTTTTCATCCATATCAATTTTTCTGTTTACTGGTTGAGAACTGAAAAGTCCGTAATTGTTACGTCTCTTGGATTAATCTTCAATTCAGGCAAGCCCCCAATATTTCCATCAAGAGGTTCGGCCGGGAAAGAGTCGATAATATTAGATAGCTTCACGTCCCCTTGAATCATGAAATCTGCCGAATTCATTGAACCGCTAGCGCCCCCAGACGGTAGGCCTGCCACGTTCCGAAAATCATTTACGGTCGCAGGATTCTTCGTAGTCCAAGAGAAACCTTGGGCTCTTGCGTCCGCGCCGAACGCGCGGTAAACCGTCAGCTCTTCTGGAATCGGTGACGTAGCGGCGGCGGCTCCTCCGAAGACACCAGCGCCGAAGCCTAATCCGGCGAGAAAGCCGATACTGCCTTGATGGCCGTAACTCGCTTCTCGTCGGTTATTATAAGAGAAGATATTTGGAACCGCTAGAGGATTCGTCCCTCGGAAATAGAAGATACCGATTCCGCCGTTTAGAATCGCTCCAGTCGCCGCATTCAAGGCCACAGAAGGCGAATTGCCTATACCTTTTGGAATTCCAATGGCCGCATCCCGCACCCCATCAGAGACACCATTCGCGAGTTCTCGAATTGCCTGGTTTTCGTAAGTTGGGGATTTCGTCACCGGAGGTTCCGGCGGGGCGTCGAACTTCGCTCCATCGACGCGATCGCCAACGGTCCAGCCGCTTGGCGTTACAGTCAAATGAAACCGTACTCCATTTCTCGTCGTTTCGGTATTGATCGTTTGCCTAACCCGCCTATAGCCCGCAAACGGTTTGCCGCTAAAAATCGCAAAGTTATTTCCTTTCCTATATACATTGCCGCTGGCAAAAGCGACCTGAAGCCCATCAGGGTCTGTCAACAGCAGCGGGTTGTTGAGGACGTAAACGTACCGATTAAATGTCTGCGGGTTGGCGGATTTGCCGGAGGCGAGGAGCGGATCGACGGCGGTGAAGCGGCCGTGGGTGTTGGCGTACATACGGGCTTCGGCGAAGTCGAGCGATGTCTCGGCGTCCTTTTCGTAGCCCGTGAAACGCTTGCGAACGCCGTCCTGTCCGGTTTGCGAATACTTGCCTGCCACCGTCCGATGCACTCCATCCGCATAAAGCTCCTCACCGAACGGCAAAAAATCCCGCCTCGAAACAACATTCCCCAACGAATCCGTCAACACCCTCGGGCTCCCAAGCATATCCGTCGCCGTGTAATTAGTCGTCGGATTCTGCGGCGGTGCAGCAGTCGAATATTCCGCGATCTGACGGCCATTCGAATAAACATAAACGACCGTCTCCGTCTGCGTCACCTTCTTGACCCTGTGCCCCTCGCCGTCGTAAAAATACGTCCCGACGACATTGTTACTCGCATCTTTAACTTGAGATTGTTTGTTATCCCCGTTGAACGTAAACTGCCGCCCTTCCTGATCCCTCACCAAATTGCCGTTCAGATCATATTCGAACGTCGTCCCCGCCGTGACAAAACGGTTCGTCAAAGGATCGACCGCCGGTGTCGTGCTATTCGCGATCCCAAGTACATTCTGTGCCGTCGAAACGCGATTGCCATAACGATCATACCCGAACTGCTGCGTCCAGGTCTGAGCGCCGTTCTGAGTCTCGGTCGCCTCGGTCAATCGGTACAGCGAATCATATCTGTAAGACTGGACAAAAGGCTGCGGCATACCGCTAAAACTCACTGTCTGACGGGCGATATTCCCCGTGTTCTTTGCGGTATCAACCGTCCCGTCGGAACGCAATTCACCATATTCATAGCCTAATTTCCAAAGATCCCCGTTCAACCCGTGGCCAAGGTTAAGCTCGGTTACTTGTTGACGGCTGTTGAATACCGCCTTTTCCCACAAACCGTTCCCAAGCTTGAGGCTCTCGATCTTGCCATCCGTCGTGTAGCTGAACGAGTTCGCATACGTCCGTTCCGGCTCATTGACCGTCGCATTCCCATAAATACGCGCAAGATCGCCGTCGCTCTCGAAATCGTTCTTGACGACGCGGCCCGAAGGATAGGTTTCCTGCGTGAGGGCGCCGGAAAGGTTATACGTATAGGTGATCGGATGAGCATCGTCGCCGTAAACGACGCCATCCGTGATCTGCCGCATTCTCGTCAGACGCCCAAAATTGTCGAACGTCATATATTCGGTCGCAGACATCCCGTTATCGACCTTTGTGAGCTTGCCTTTGGCGAAATTCGGCGACTGCTGCTCGGCGAGGCCTTTGCCGTCGTAGTAAAAATGGACAGCAGGCGTTGTTACGCCTTGAGGCTCGTTCGAATACGTGCGAGACGTGACGCGATTCGCCTTGTCGTAAGTGTTCCTGATTTCGGTGCCTTTCGCGTCCGTCGCTGTCAGCACGTTGCCCATTACGTCGTAGGTGAACCCTGCCGTCCACTGCCCCGAAGTATTATACGCGTCCGACAGAGCGAGCGAAGCGTTCACCTCCTGCTCAGGCTGCCGCACGCGGATCATACGTCCAAGGCTGTCGTACTTGAAATAACGATGCTGATCGCCCTGTATCACCTCGACCATGTGCCCTTTTACGTCGTACTTGTAGTAGGTCGCGTAGGAAGGGAAGCTACCGCCGGTGAGGCCTCCCGGACACGCCTGCGAGAAGCACTCAGGCGGTATTCCGCCTCCACCACCGGGAGAAGGCTGAGGCTGAGGCGTCGAGGTCGGCATTGGTCCGACGTGTCCATCGCTGTCGGGTTCTTCCACAACTATGAGCTGACCAAGCGCGTTCGTGATACTTAAGGACTCACGCCCCGACGCATCCGTCGTTATTACCGCAACCCCAAAGTATCCCGGCGCCGATGAAATATCATACGAAGTCACGCCGAGGCTTTGTGCATTGGCAAGACCGGACAATTCCGTTGGCGCGAACGTCTCGACCGCTCGGCCGAGTTCGTCGAAACGGGTCTTCGACCAATAGACGATATCGCCCACTCGATAAGGGCTTGTTACACGGTCAACCCGCCCAAGATGGTCGTAGTGCGTCTCAACAAACACGTCTCCCTGGCTGTCTTTGGCCTGCGTCTTGATCGGACGCCCAAAAACGTCGAAAAAGGTCGTAGCTTCGTCCCAATTGTTCGCATCGAGCTGCTTGCGAACCTTCACGGTGCGGGCGTTGTCGTCGTAGATCGTCTGCGATTCGGGCGCTGTGAAATTCTGCCCGTAAACACGCGTCGGACGAAGAAGCGGATCATCGTATTCCGTCGCCGTAACCTGACCGAAATCATCCTTGACGGTAAGAGGCAGGCCGGTATTAGGGTCATACGTTGTTTCCACTGAGGATGTCTGATCCGTTCCAGTAGTGTTTGTCGGATCCGGAGCAGATGTCGTTACCTTGGTCGGATATGCATAGTTGTAGGTAGCCGCGAACTCGGTCGTAACTTCATTGCCTACGGCATTCCTTACCTTTACCGCATTTCCAAAGATGTCATAGTTCGTGTGCGTTTCGATCCACACGTTATTGTCGCTGTCCCAGACCCGCGTCGTCGTAGGATGTCCGCGATACCTGGTATCCGGGTCTTCCCAACAGGGTGTTGTTGGGTTGCAGTTATAGCTCGTTGCGAGGTCGTATTTTTGGCTTAGATACGTAAAGGGATAGCTAGCGTGATGGGGTTCATTATCGTAAACGGTTTGTACCTTCGCCAACACATTACCCGTGGCGGGATCGATCGAGCGCGTCTCGATCGGGAGCGCGTTGATGCCGCGAAGATGATAGTTTTGGTTTAGGTCGTCATAAAGATAGTCGGTCTCTTCTTTGTTAGCGACCGTCGATGGACCAAAGTACGCGGCTATCTGGTCAAAAGTCCCGGTTTGAGCCAACGATACCGGAATAGTTCGGAAATGATGCGTCTTGACCGATATGACGTTGAGTTGAGCAAAGTAATCCGGTCCGGCAGGCGCTCCGGCCTGGCCCGGCACCGCGTACTCATTTTCCTTCATTGTCGCAAGTGCCTGTCCATTCTCGATCGAGATAGTGATGGTTCGTTTGACACGTGGGTCCGACTTTCGGCCGTCAACTTCTTTTGCGAACCAGTCGGTCAGCGTGCGAGAACGGATCGTGCCGCTCGCACCCTCCGAATAGACATTTTCGTCATACACCTTTCCTTGCAGTGGGTCCTGATAGCCGAAGTTGTCCCCACTCCATGTCGCGATCAAGCGCCTTTCGGTTTTGATTCCATCTCCAGCGCCATTGGGATCATCGCCGGTCGGTGCGATAGTTGTGACGGTGTAAGCGTTGGATTCTGGGTCAATGCCCGCAGAGTACCTCCAAACCTGTTCGGGAGTCGAGCCCTCAGAAGCATAAACGCGGCGCTCGATCACGCCTCGGTTCGTCTGTGCGTACGCCATCTCATCGGCACCATCGATGGGCGCGATGTACCCATAATCAAATTCTTCGATCTTGCCCGTAGGGTAGATGATCTTCGTGATCTCGCCGTAACGATTGTATTTGAATTCATAGAACTTGCCGTTCGGAAGCTTGATCTTCGAGAGGACGACGGGGTTGAAACGCGGAGAGTCAACCTCTGCATCGCCGTTCGCATCAAGCACGATGTTCCCATTCGCATCATAAACGCCCGCCGCTCCATTTACCGAAGCGAGTCCGAATAACGGGTCGTTCTCGGGAAAGAGAACCTCATTGGGATGGGAGGGATCTGCGGTTGAGAGGTCGGTATATACATTGCCACGCGCCATGTACCGCCCGGCGTAGAAGAGCCTTTCAGTTTGATCTTCGAGAGCACCGTCCCCAACGCCGCATGTCCCTGTCGTATCTGTCTCACAGCCGACCGCCTTTAAGTTCTTCCACGTTACTTCATAATGCTGCTTCGCCGATCCGATGCCGTCAAGATTCATTATTTCGGTTCCAGCGGAGTGCCGCTGCATGCTGGTATTAAGCGGCATGACATCGTGAACCTGTCGGCCAATGGTATCGGTAACAGTCGCAGTCGTTACATTCGATATTGCGTCGTTGGTAGTCGAATACGTGGTCACATTGCCATCCGCATCAACATATTTACTCGGAAGGTTTCCTGCAAGGTTGTTTGCAGGCGTCGCAGGAAAGATGTACTTGCCGCCATCCGACATATGGATCGTTGAGCCACTGGCGTCAACTTTTAGCCTTGTTCCCGAACTATCGACTGAAAGATACTCTCCGTATCCATCACCCGTTTCAGGGCATCCGTTCTGGCTCCCACACTGTGTCGGTCCAGTGGTTGCACGAAATTCATGCTGCGAACCGTCAGGCAGGTAGGCAGTATATCGTCGCACGTAGTAGAGGGCGGGCGTGGGCGATCCTCCACCTCCACTACCACCTCCACCTCCACCGGGTGGCGGCTCGCCGCCACCCCCAGAACCTACCCACACCCAGTTGTCACATACAAAGTCCGTCCCAACATGGTTCCCATTTTCATATAGTTCCCGTTGCCAACCCGACGTGCAGCAAAGGCCGAAGCTACAAGCATAAACATCGGCGAGGATAAAGTTATCGGTCGAAAGCCAACTGATCCACTCGTCCCAGTCCTGGCCGCGAGTAATCCCATCGATGGGGGCGGTGTACGAGCTACCATCCTGATCGTAGATCTCGTACTTATACTCAAGTCTTGGAGGCGCTAGACTTGATGTCCAGCCACCTGCTGTATTCTCGCCGAATATCGGAGAAAGGTCAGTAATGTAAACTTTGTGAGAGTTGACCCATTGCCACCACGGTTCTCGGGGACTCATTCGCCAAACCTTCGAAGAATAAGAGTAGGAGATCGACGAGCCGTTGCCGGAACGTCCCGGATACGAAAAGATCGGTAGTTCAAGCTCCATCGCGAGTGTATTTGGATTCACGCGCGAGATGCTCTTGTTGTTTTGATCTGCCCTTCCGCTCGTTTCATGGCCACTTTGCGGCGAATCAGAACCAGGTGGCTGAGCATTCACCACCAGGGCGAAGGACAGGAAAAGTAGCGCGGCGATCAAGGTTTTTTCTACGGTGTGAGTGATATGTGAGTTCATCATTTGGCTCCAATCGAAACGGACAGCAAATCCAGGTTTGCGAAAAACTACCTTCTCCAGTTTGCGGGGACGGGGATATCGCCTGACGTGCCCCATTGGACGGTGCGGGTAGTGGCGTTCGCGGACTGGCGTATGTACCAGGTGCCGTTTGCGTCACGCCAGACGGCAATGTCGCAGATGCCGTCGCCGTCATAATCGTTCTGAACAGGCGTGTCGCCTGCCTGATCGCCCGAAGGCGTGTTCGCGGCGACAGATGAGAGTGAACCGTTTGCGATGAGCCACGAAGAGCCGTTGCGAATTGCGTAGTTCGCCTTGCCGTCTCCGTCGTAGTCGCCCGAAACCGGAACGTCTCCCGAAGCGTATGTGTAGCCCGCGAGTGCCATATTCATCGACTGCGTTGAATTGTCGGAACTTCGCGCTGTGTAGAAGGTTGTGTTGCTGAGACGCCAAACGGTCGGGTCGGCCTTTCCGTCCCCGTCGAAGTCTGCCGGTGCGGGTTTGTCACCTGACGTGCCGAACACCTGATAGACGACCTGCGAGTTCGAGCTTTTTGAGATGTACCACGTGTTGTTCGATTCACGATAAACGGCCCAATCCGTCCTGCCGTCCCCATCGTAGTCAGCGGGAACAGGCTTGTCGGAGTCCAATCCAAAACTGCCGCCACTCGAAGCACCGCTGCTCGAATTGATCACGTACCAATCAAGGGTGTGCGTCGTCCCGTTCGCCCTTGCAACAGCGAAGTCTGTTTTGCCGTCTCCGTCATAATCACCCGCGATCGGAATATCACCGTTCATTCCCCAACCTTGGACGACTTGCGGCGAACCGTTACCGGCCATGATCCACCATTGACCGGACGAAGGCCGCCAGACAGCGAGATCTGCCGGTGGAACCGCGTTGGCGTTGGCGTCCTCGACCGCCAAGAGCCGCGAACCGGCGTAAATGTACTCTTTTGCGAGTTGCGGCGTCGGCGTCGGCAGAGGAGCGGCAAACGGGTTCCAGGTACTGCCTGCATTCTTTGGCAGTTCCTTTCCGAACCAGCCGAACTTCTTGCCCGTCAGGCCGTCCGTGTGAGGCAAGAGTCCGTTGCTGCCCATAGCACCGAGCGTGACCAGCACGACCACGGCCATGATGGATCCGCCGACGAGAATGCGTTTCCGCAAACCTTGTTCAGGTGGAAATGAAGTAGACATACATTAAGTCCCCGCGAGAAATTACACAAGACGCTTTTCGTCAGAGTGTTCGAGTTGATCTAAAAACCAAACAGGGTAAGCCTTGATATGCTGAGGTGCCCTTGTCCCTGTTGTTTCTACGACTGCCCAAGCCAGTCAAATGACGTATGAGTTGGTAAGACGGTATACCCAATAGCGCCCAAGTGTCAACTGCGCATTTCGCAGAGATGTTGAAGGCTGTCGTACAAGTCTCCAAAATAAGTGCGCTTACGGGAACAACGCTCGGCTTTTATTGTTGTAGCCCGTCTTCACTATCCCTGTCGATGACGGCTCTGCTAGAGCGGTAATTCCTTAGAACGACCCGAGATTTCTCTGTACTATCCCTGTCGATTCCGTGTTGGGGTACGTGTTGGTTTCGTGTGAATTTCGTGTGAATTTCGTGTGAATTTCGTATTGAGTCTCCGGTAGCTCTTCAAAATCAATTTTGTGTCGGTTCTGTATCGCATTTTGAGTTAGCCTACCTTGTCGAATACATCGAGCAGTTGGCGGTATGGAACCTATGCGAGGCTCATTCTCGCGAATACGAAACCCTATCATTTCTTTGAAAGCTAACCGTGTAAGATTGTCGAGATACGCCTTCCTCCGTAGGGGTGGTGAAAACCTTCCTTGGACAAGAAAACGCTATCTTTTTCGTACGCTATGTGACCCACAGAGCGCGGGCGAGAGTCGCCAAAGTTTCTAAAGGGCTTTTATTTGGGCGTTTTCGTTCTATGGGGGTTGGCTTAAAATGTGCCTTCAGGCCGTGTGTATTGGTGCCGTCTAGAAGATTTGAACTTCTGACCTATCGCGTGTGAAGCGAGTGCTCTACCGCTGAGCTAAGACGGCACGTGCGAAGTCGTTAGAGGGACGGGTCGTCGGCTTTGGCCGAGCGGTTCTCGTCGGTGCGTTTTATTGTACTCAAAGCTGAGTCTGTGTAGTAGTGGATGCTGCCGGTCGCACGGACGCCTTCAGCGACCTGCGGATCGGCGGTCACGCTAAAGAACGCGGGTTTTGCACCCGATGGCTGTTCGATCGTGAGCTTGTAAACGTAACCGTTCACGGTCGGCGTTTCGCCTTTGAAGCCTTCATCGAGCAGGCCTTTGGCCACGAGATCGTCGAATGTCGCGAACTTGCCTTTGTTCCCGGCGGCGTACTGTGCCTGATAGACCTTGAGGCGATCGAGCGTCTGTGCGGCGGCGGTCTCGTTGCCGGAACGGATCATCGCGCTCCAGCCGATGCCGCCGACCGCGATGAGAAGTGCGATGATCGCGATAACGATCATCAGCTCGATAAGGTTGAATCCGCGTTCATCACGCAAGGCACGGCGAATTGATCTCATAGGCAAAAAAACGTTGCTTTTCTCGATTCCCTGCACGTCCGGACAGGGCCGTTTGTTCCAGATTCTAGACGGTTTGCCGTTATTTTCAAAGCCCGGCGTCTTCGGCCCGCAAACAATACCGGCAACTTTTTGATGCAGTTGAGCGTCTCTTTCAGCTAAAATAGTTTTTGAAGCCGCATCTTGAGGCTTCGTTTCGAGATCAACCAGATGAGAGATTGGATCGCTTCCAGATCGCCAAAACCGTTCGCGGTCGTTGCCGACAATTCGGGCAGCCAAAAGCTCGCTGAAGTGTGCGATGCGGTCGGCAGCGTCATACGCGGCAAGCCGGAGAGCATACGCCAGGCCCTCGTCGCGATCATTGCGGGCGGCCATCTGCTGATCGAAGATGTTCCGGGCATCGGCAAGACGACGCTCGCCAATGCATTTGCCCGTGCGTTCGATCTCGTCTTCCAGCGGATTCAGTTCACATCGGACCTTTTGCCGTCGGATGTAACGGGCCTTTCCGTTTTCAATCAGAAGACCGGCGAGTTCGAATGGAAGCCCGGCCCGATCTTCGCGAATCTCGTGCTTGCGGACGAGATCAACCGTGCGACGCCAAAGACGCAGTCCGCACTCCTTGAAGCGATGGCCGAGATGCAAGTTACGGCCGAAGGCGAAACGCGGCCGCTGCCGGATCCGTTCATCGTGATCGCGACGCAAAACCCTTCTGAGCATCACGGCACATTTCCGCTGCCGGAATCTCAGCTCGACCGTTTCCTCCTGCGGTTGAATTTAGGTTATCCAACTCAGGATGAAGAGCGCGAGATCCTTTTTGACCGTCAGGAACACGACCCGCTCGACCGTGTCGCGGCAGTGCTTAGTTCACAGGAATTGCTTGAGATCCAGAACAGTGTCGGGCACGTTCGTGTTGACGAAGTGCTGGCGGATTATCTGCTCAAGATCGTCGATGCGACGCGAAGGCACGAATCGCTCGAGCTCGGCGTCAGCCCTCGCGGTTCGCTCGCTCTTTTCCGTGCCGCTCAGGCGAATGCCATTATCGAAGGCCGCAGCTTCTGCATCCCGGACGATATAAAGCACCTTGTAGTTCCCTGTTTCGCTCACCGCATACTTGTCGGCACGCGCATCTCTGCCGGGACCGCACGCATTCGCGAGGCCGAACGCATTCTCCGATCGATCATCGATTCGATCGAAGTCCCGATCTAGCACACAGTAGGCTTAGACGCTCCGGATCATTTCGGCAACTCAGGGGAAGTTAGAATGGATCTTAAGACTTTCTGATCCAAGGTTTTCGTATGGACGTCCGACTATTGCTAAAGCTCGTTTCGAAGCAGGATCTTCGAAATTTTGCGGTCGGAACGTTTGTCGTCCTTGGCGGCCTCGCCCTGGCAGCCCTGACGCTTTACGCTCACGAGGCGAGCAGGTCGCGGCTCGCAGCGGTCGCAGCGGGCCTTTCGCTCGTTTTTATCCTGCTGATCCTGTTGTTTGTCATCCCGCCGCTTGCAAAAAAGGCAAGCCGCGAAGCCTCTCAACTGAACTTGCCGTTCGAGTTCACCCTCGGCGGGAGCGTGATGGCGGTTCTCATCATTGTCGTTGGGTTTTCGGCGTGGAACACAGGCAATAACCTGCTTTTTATTGTCCTTTCGGTGATGCTTGCGGCGTTGACGGTCGGGTTCATTGCCGGGTGGCTCACCTTGCGAAAGCTCGATATTAGGCTGCGCTTCCCCGAAACGATCTACGCTGCTGAGCCATTCCCGATCACGCTTGAGATCTCAAACCGAAAGTGGATCGTTCCGGCATTCTCGGTCGTCGCGGAAGTTCGGGGCAAAGAACGTGAAAAGATCGCGGACGCGGAGGAAGTTAGCGAAGCGTTTCCCGCATTCATCTCAAAAAGATTGCTCGCAGCACCGCATACGAACCTTACGCTCGACCATTTCGCGTACATTCCGGCACGAGACTCGATCGAACGGCGAGTTTCGCATAAATTCGCGGCCCGCGGACGCTTCAAGATCACTGACTTCGAGCTTTCGACCGGCTTTCCGTTCGGCTTTTTTCGTCATCGACGACGTTTGGCGGCCAACGAGGCCGACATTTTGATCTTTCCGCGACGGACGGTCCGACGCCAAGAGGACGAGATCCTCTCGACGCTGGGCAGCCGCGAAGCCTTGAAAACACGAGGCTCCGGCGACGATCTGCTCTTTCTGCGAAATTACGAAGCCGCGGACGACATCCGCCGCATCGATTGGAAAGCGACGGCCCGGACGCAGCGGATAATGGTCCGTGAATTTGCCGCCGAAACCGACGCAAGGGTGCGGATATTGATCGGCGGATTCCTGCCGGCGGCGGACGTGCCTTCCTTGCGCGAACGCATCGAGGGAAAGACCGCTTTGCACCCGGAATTTGAGGCTGCAATAAGCTTTGCCGCAGCATTGCTCTCGGACCTTGAGTCTGCCGGCGTGGAATTCTCCGTCGCGGTCGGCAACGAAGATCTTGTTCTCGGCGGTTCGAAAGCCCACCTTTTTTCCTGCCTTTCTGCCCTGGCCTTGGCCGAAACCCCGAAATCGATAGAACCCGGATGGCTCGAAAAGCGTATGGCTGAAACAGGTCCGAATGACGTTGTCGTAGTCCTGACATCGGCCCGATCGGGAGCCGCTGCCGCATCTGCGACGCACTCCGGATTGAAAACTATTACGTTTTAGCATCTAATTCTTGTCACAGAGTGGCTATTGGCGGTGTTTTAATACCGATGAGTGGCATTTTTAGATGCTGAAATGAGCGAGAGTTACAACATCCTTGTGGACATAATGTCCGAGCAAACCGCGGCGTCGCGAGCGAATGAGAGAATTGGGTTCGAGGAGGCATTTGCGCTCCATCATCGAACCGTCTTTCGCGCAGCACGTTCGGTCGTCGCTGATGCCGCCATTGCCGAGGACGTAACGCAGGAGACGTTCATCAGGCTCTACAATAACCTTGATTCTCTCGACAATGATGAAATGCTCAAGCCGTGGCTGATCCGCGTTGCAATAAATCTTGCCCGCAACACGGTTCGCGGTACAATGAGAGCAAACACACGGGAAGATAATTACGTCAAAGAATATGGCCTGTTAGAAAAGAGTTCCGTCGATATCGATTTCGAGGAAGATGCGGGCGTGAATGACATTTATCGGGCACTGGCACACGTAAAGGAGCCGCTCAGGAGTTGCCTCGTGCTGAAGCAGCAGGGCCTTTCTTACAAGGAGATCGCGGCAAGCCTTGACTTGAATGTTGCGAGTATTGGCACTTTTATAGCACGTGCGAGGCAGGAGTTTTCGAGGTATTATTCCGGGAAGGCATAAGCAAGTAATGAATTGCATCGATATTGGAACAATACAAGCCTTTCTTGACGGCGAGCTCGATCTGGAGCGTTCGGCCGAGGTGTCCGACCATCTTGACACGTGCAACGCCTGTGCATTGATGCTTTCTGAGGCCGAGGCGGAAGAAGCGGTCGTTATGCCGGCCCTTGCGAGAGAATTTGACGCTCTCGTCCCGACGCAGCGGCTTTGGGCGAAGATAAACGATCACATAGAGACGGAAAAACGGGAGCGTCCGTGGTACAAGAAGTTGGGCTCCGCCGCCGCAATGCTTCTTGCCAGGCCGTCATTCGCGGTCGCGACAGCGGCATTGCTATTCGTCGTCATCGGCACTGGCTTCTGGCTCACGAACAAGCCTGAGAGCACGGGCCTTGCCGCAATACCGACCGGCACGACGGCCAACAAGCCGGTGACGATGGCCGCAAAGACCGCCGACAGCCCGAATACGCCCGTTCCGGCGGCGGATCAGAAAGCGGAAGAGTTCAACGATATTCAACCGTCCCGACAGGTAAGGCCGCGGGTGATGACAGCGGCTTATGTAGCAAGCGAACCTGTTCGAGCAACACATGCTTCGGTGAAGTTGGATCCTGCAGAACAGGATTATCAAAACACTATCGCCGGGCTTTCAAGATCGCTTCGGGGACAGAAAGACGGAGTGATGGCCGTTTCCGAGCGCATAGCGTTTGAGCGTGATATGGCTCTCGTGAATAACGCGATAGACAAAATGCGGGAGCAGGTTCGAAAGAACCCGAACGATATGTCTGCTCGCCAGGTTCTATACGGCTCATATCAGAATAAGATCGATCTGCTAAACTCTGTCTCACAGAAGCAGGAGCTTGTCGCAAGTCTCAGATAGAGCTTCCCGCCACGAATTGATGCTGACTTTTTTTAGATCTCTTACAATTTTGACCGCGCTCATCGCTCTACCTGTCATCGCGGCGGCTCAAAAAAGACCAATACCGGTGCCGCCCGTCGCAAAGGTGCCGAGAGCGCCGGAGCCGCAGTTTTCGGGCCCGCAGGAAAAGGCGTTAGTTGTAAGCCCGGATGTGACGCTGAACCTTTGCATTTTGCGCGGAAAGCTCACGGTAAATTCGTGGCAGCGAAATGAGGTTCGTGTATTTACCGCCGAAGGCTCTAAATTCGACTTCAAAGTACTGCAGAAAGATACATCCGGCACACCCGTTTGGGTCTCCGTGAACGCAAGCCCGCGGCCGCCTGACAGCACGGCTGTACCGCCAAGCGATTGCCTTAACGATGACGATATCGAGATCGAAGTGCCTGTCGGCGCGACACTTTCAATAAAGGGCCGCGATGTCGTTCTTTCGGTGGATTCGGTAAAGAATGTAACGGTTTCGACCTTTGGCGGCGGAACTCAGCTCAAGAATATTACGGACGGCATTTTGGCCTTCGTCAATCGCGGCAATATCAGCATAGAAGATTCATCCGGGCCGATCTCGGTCGAATCGACCACAGGCGACATTCTCGTCTTCGGCGTAAAGCCTTCAAAGCCCGGCGACACTTTCCGCGCAAAAGCTTTAAGCGGCAACATCTCGATCATTGATTCGCATCACCGACAGATAGACGCCGGCACGATCTCGGGAGCGATCTCATACACGGGAAGTATTCTGAACGGCGGTGCCTATCGGTTCACTTCCCAAAGCGGGAACTTAAGGCTCAACCTTCCGAAAGATTCGTCGGCCAGGATCGCCGCGACGTACGGATTTGGTTCTTTCTCGAGCGGATTTCAGCTAAAGACACAGACGGAGAATGTTACCGGTGAAGCGATAAAGACGCTCGTCGGGACGATCGGCGAAGCAAGTGAGGCCGAGATCAAGCTTACGACAATTAGCGGCGACATTATGTTCAGGCCGGTTGAACCCGCAGCCAAGCCCAAAAATTAGAGCGTCGCAAATTCACGCCCCGTTCGAGCGGCGAACTGCTCGAGGAGCGAAGGAGCACCGCCCGAAGGTTCATCTCGCGTGATCCGTTCGACCCGCCACATCGGAATGAAATAATCACTCGGATTCAGATGATCTTCGCCGGCTGCGACCGCACGGGCAAGATCCTCAAAATAGCTCAGATCAACGCCGCGAAGGCTTACGCCCGCAGGCCCGATCTCATCCAAGATCCCAAAGAGCTTTTCTCTCGGCGTATGCAGGATCGCAACGACCGCTTCACCGGCAGCAAGTTTCATACACGCATATTGTAGCGATTTTTCGTCTCCGGCGTCGAAATTCGGTAAAATGAACGGCAAGGGACTTTTTTGTGCTGCATTCGGCTCGGAGATCGGAGTTTTCGAGCCCTCCGAAGTGCCCGTTTTTGCGATGTACATCTCTCGCCTTGAGCTCGAAAACATAAAATCCTATAGCCGGGCGACGTTTGACTTCGCCCCCGGCATCACCGCCATTCGCGGTGAGAACGGTGCCGGAAAAACGACGATAATCGAAAGCGTCGCGTGGGTGATGTTCGATATGCTCGACTATACAAAAGAGCAGTTCGTACGTCGCGGCGAAAAGAAAGGCTCCGTAAAGGTGACATTTGTAAGCGGTCTCGACGAACGCGAATACGAGATCTTCCGCGATTCTGGAACGGCCTACTTCGCAAGGGATCCACGTCTCGGTGCGGTCGTTGCGAACAAAAAGGAGGAGGTCCGCCGATTCGTCTGGCAGCATCTCGGCCTTGACCAGGGCACTGATCTCGAATCGCTTTTCCGTCAAGCGATCGGCGTCCCGCAAGGGACGTTCACCGCCGTCTTTCTCTCGACCGCAGCAAATCGGAAAATAGTCTTCGACCGACTCTTGAAGGTAGATGAATATCGCGAGGCCGCCGCGAAGCTATTGGAGACGAGCCGCTTTGTCGATCACCGTATTTCGGACACACGCGAGCAGGTCGCGCGTATCGAAGGCGAACTTGTCCGGGCCGATGCCGTTGCCGCTGAACGCGAAGAACTTTTGAGCGAGACAAAAAGCCTTGCGGAAAAGATCGCCTCCATCAACCTAGACCTCGGTGCAGCACGCTCCAAATTGCAGGCCGCAGAAAAGGATCACGCTCTCGTTGCGGAGCTTCAAGCCGCAGCAGCTGAGGCAAAAGCGGTTCATGGACGTGCGGAACTTGCGGCCGCCAATGCTAGATCGCACTTCGAGGCGGCCGAAAAAGCTGCGGCCGCGGTTGCCGAAGCTCGCTCGGCAAGCGAGCGGTATTTGGCTGCCGTCGCTAAGATCGCTCTCCTTGAAAAGACACGTGTCGAACGCGACAAGATCACGGCGGAAATAAACGCGGCGAGGACACGGTTTGCGGCTGCCGAAACTGAGCTTCGTTCTGTACGCGACAAATTAACACAGGCCGAGAACGCCGCCCGCGACGTGGGTGAGCTTTTGCCAAAGGCCGCCGAACAGGATGCTCTCGATGCTTCGATCCGCGATCTCCGCGAGCGGCTGGTCTCTGCGAAGGCTTCGGAGGCAGAGGCAGCAGCGTTGGACGCACAGCTTGCGCAAATGCGTGAAAAGTATCAGGCGAACCTCAAAGCGATCGCGGCAAATGCAGAGAAGGCGGCAGTAGCGGCCGAACTTGTCGAACTCGAGAGGCGATCAGGTGAGATCGTTTCTTCGCTCGCATCTTTGCAGGCAAGCCTCGATCACGACGAGCGATTTCAACGCGAGATTCGCAACGGCCTCTGCCCGATCCTTTCCCAAAAGTGTCTGAATCTCGGTCCCGGCGAAACGCTGGAATCCTTCATCTCAAGCCAATTCTCGTCGCTGCGCACACAGATCGGCGAGTTGACGACCGAACGCAGTGCGGTCGATCAGCGGCTTGCGATCGCCCGCGAGGGACAAAAGGCCGAAGCAGAAGTTGCTTCATTGAGACAGCGGAATTTGGAGATCGAAAGGGACGGAAAAGCTCTTTCCGAACAAAGCAAGAGTTTGAAGGCGAAATTCCCGGCAAGTACGGAGATCACCGCTGAGCTTGCTGCTCTTGATTCAAAACTTACGTCTTTGGCCGATCCCCGCGGACGTATTGCGATCCTTGAGAAGCTTGCGGCTGAGAAGAACGACCTGGTGGAGCAGGTCAAAAAGTTCGATTCCCTTGTGTCCGATCTCATCGCAGTTCAGAAGGACCTCGAGGAAAAGCTTGCTCCTTTTGCCGACCTTGATATAGAGCTTACTGCCGCCAACGCCGAACGTGACGGCAACACTCGAGAACATCAAAGATTCCTGGCCAACGAGAGCATCGCCACAGAGCTTGAACCACGCCGCAATGCTCTTAACGAGGCCGTGAATCAGTTAGAAAAAGCGGGCCGCGACGCTGAGATGTCGGCTGCGGCACACGGCAAGGCCCTTGCTGCGTTCGATCAGAAGGATTTCGAGGGGTCTCGGCTGCTCGTCACCGCCCTTGACCGCACGCACGCCGCTGAAAGCGCAAAATATGCGGCGATCAACGAACGGCTCGAAAAGATCGCGGCCGAGTTCGACAGATTTGCCGATCTTCGAAAAACTCGGGATCAAGGTCTCGCCGAACGCGAACGTCTTGATGCTGTTTCAAAGACAACGGCGTTTATCCGCGACACGCTCAAAGAAGCGGCACCGCAGATCGCCCGCAATTACGTGCGGCACGTTGCGGTCGAGGCGAATCAGCTTTTCCGCGAGATAACGGGCAATGGCGAGCGCGTCCTGAAATGGAATGACGATTACTCGGTTTCGGTCGAAGAAGATTCCTATGAACGGCCTTTCGTCAGCCTTTCGGGCGGTGAACAAATGTCGGCCGCACTGGCCGTTCGGCTCGCCCTGCTCAAGCAATTGACCGAGATCAGGATCGCGTTCTTTGACGAACCGACGACCAACATGGACGAGGTCAGGCGAGAGAACCTTGCCGCCGAAATACGCAGCATCACGAATTTCGACCAGCTTTTCGTCATCTCGCATGACGACACTTTTGATAATTACGTGGATAATGTAATCGTACTCGGCGATAGGGCCTAAGCGAATTTTGAATGAAAGATGTAACGATCGTATGCGACGGCTCAAGCCTCGGAAACGGCAAGGGAGAACCTCGTGCTGCCGCAGTGGCCCTTCTCGGCTTTCGAGGCCTTTGGAAAGGCGTCGGCAAGTTTCTTGGCCGTGCGACGAATCAGCAGGCTGAGATAGCGGCGGCCGCACTCGGGCTTGAAGAACTGAAAGAGCCTTGCCGCGTTCGTCTTTTTAGCGATTCACGATATGTCGTCGAAACAATGACGGGCAGCTTTCGGCGAAAGACGAATCATGATTGGTGGTCGCGTCTGGACAAGGCCGCGGAACGGCACACGGTCGAGTGGAATTGGATCAAGGGCCACAGCGGCCATGCGGTGCAGGAAGCAGCCGACAAGGCCGCTCGGAAGATCGCGTCGGCAGGCCATGTCGATCCTGATCTTTTGTCGGACGCCGTCGTTGACCTTGGCACCGTCGAGCTTTGATGCAGGACCTTTAATTTCTGAAGTTACCCAAGATCTCCATCCACAAGCCCCGCAGGCGAACCGCACTATTTCTAAGCGGCCTCGCCCTTTTCGTATTCGCCGCGAACGTGTTTCCGCAGGCGGTATCAAATGGCTGGCTGTGGCAGAATCCGCTGCCGCAAGGCAACCCGCTCTACGGCATTCATTTCGCGAAGGATAAGCTCCGAGGTCTTGCAGTCGGTTCGGACGGCACGATACTGCGAACGACGGACGGTGGCTTTCGTTGGGAAAAGATCGACTCTCCGACGAAGGTCGCTCTGTCGGCGGTCTATTTGCTCGATAAAGAAAACGCCTTTGCTGTCGGCGCACGCGGGACGATCATCCGCTCCGATGACGGCGGAAAAAAATGGCGGGCCGTTGAGAGCAGCGTCCGCGAACATTTCTACGGCCTTGCCTTCGCACCGGACGGAAGAACGGGTTACATAAGCGGCTCTAACGGCTCGCTGCTCAAGACCTCCGACGGAGGTGCAACTTGGCTGCCTTTAGTGTCCGGCGTAAGCTCGCATCTATTGAAAGTTTCCGCTCTCGACGACCGTAAAGCCGCGGCATCCGGCACGGCAGGGACCGTTCTGCTTACCGAAGACGGCGGTGCGACCTGGACGCAAAGCACACTTTGCGACGGAGCGATCATCTCGAGCACCGCACTTCTAAAGAATGGGACGATCCTTGCGGCCGGATATGGCGGCTGTGTCGAGCGCAGTGTAGATCAAGGCAAAGCGTGGCAGCGTGTTGATATTTTCACAAAGGCCGATCTCCTGTCGACAGCATTTGCGCCCGACAGTCTGCAGGGCGTTATCTCCGATGCGAACGGGACCATCTGGCTGACGGGCGATGCCGGCATCACGTGGGTTCCGTTCGCAGTTCGCACTAGCCCGCGAATAGTCGATGCGTATTTTGCTGATGCTCTTACCGGTTGGGCGGTCGGCGATAATGGCCTTATCCTCCGCACGGACGATCGCGGCTATAGTTGGCAGCGGCTCAGCGAAGGCGGCCGGGAAGACGTAAATGACGTCGCCTTTCAAACGAACGACATCGGCATCGCGGTCGGCTCGCACGGGCGAATTTGGCTTACGAACGACGCTGGGCGTGAATGGCTTCCTGCTTATTCGGAGACGAACGTCAATCTCAATTCAGTTGCATTCTACGACGGCCAACGCGGCTGGGTCGCAGGCGATGACGGCACGATCTTGCGAACGATCAACGGCGGAGCAAGCTGGGGCAAGGGCGAGACGCACGTAACGCAAGACCTCACGAGCGTCTATTTCGTCACCGAGAGGACGGGTTTTGCGGTCGGTGAAAATGGAATGATCCTGCGAACGGATTCCGCCGGAGCCTATTGGGAGCAGCAGGAATCAGGCACGCGACTTTGGCTCGAAGACGTAAAATTCTTCGATGAAAAACGCGGAGTTGCAGTAGGCGACCGAGGCGTCGCCATAACGACGGTCGACGGCGGCGTTTCGTGGCAAAAGGCTGCGACGAACGTGCGTGAAAATCTCTATTCAGTCAGTTTCTATGGAGACAAGATGGGATTTGCGGTCGGCGAGAACGGTATAATCCTTCGCACCGACGACGGCGGCCAAACGTGGAAAGATCAGGAATCGCCAACCTCGAACAGTCTTTTTGCCGTAACCTATTTCAACGAGAAAAATGCAGTTGCGGTCGGCGAACTCGGCACGGTCGTCATCACCGACAATGGCGGTGCAAATTGGTCAACAACGCCAAGCTTCACGGGAAAATTACTTCAGGCGATAGTTTATCGCGGCGGCACGAACGTATGGGCGGTCGGCCGAGGCGGAATGATCTTGAAGCGCATCGAACCGCTCGCCGCCGGAAGCTATGCTCCCGCGAAATTGCCGCCGACGCTTCGCACGCGTCCACGGCTCGACGCAAAGCCTCGAAAGCCTGCGATCACGCTTACGGATGACGGCGACATTCCGGCCGCCCTGCCGCCAAAGAAAGATCAGTGAATATCGATGACAATGGCGATCCATTCGCCGTCAGTGTGGATGCGGGGTTTCTGAAAACCGCGGGCCGCAAGAGCTTCGACGATCTCCCGCTCCTGCGTTTTCAGGATACCGGACAAGATGAGTTTCTTCTCAGCTTTTTCGATCAGCAGATCAAGGATCGGTAAGATGACATCGAGCGTTACGTTCGCCGCAACGGTTCCGTATTTCGGTGCATCGGCAGGCAGTTCGCCGACCTCGAACACGATGCGTCCGGCAACGCCGTTCTGCGCGGCATTTTCGCGGGCCGCAGTTATCGATTCGGCATCGGTATCACAACCGTATATTGGACAGCCTTCGTCGGTGATCATTGCCGCCGCGATCGACAATATTCCCGTTCCAGTCCCGACATCAAGAAAACCGCTGCCGGCAATTCCCTCTTCGCTCAGCACTTTTAGGCAAAGGCGCGTGGTCTCGTGAGTTCCGGTGCCGAACGCCATTTTCGGCTCGATGACTATGACGATCTTCTCTTGACCTTCGACATCGATCCACGGCGGAGCGACAACAAAACGGCCGATCTCGGTCGGCTTCCAATGCCGTTTCCATTCAGCGAGCCAATCTTCCGGGAAGATCTCGCGGATCGCGTTCTCGAATGGAACATTCAGGTCGTAGATCGCCAGCGTATTTCGCGTGGTTCCTTCGAGGAGGCCTTGGTCGGGCGGTTCGGAAAAGATGCCTCTGACGGTAACAAGATCGCCAGCTTTCTTGCGTAAGAGGTCGGTCTCGACGCCGTCCGCTTCGAGCAGATCGAATACCGCCTCGGCAGCCGTTGCGGCTTCAAAAGGAAGCGTAATATCTGCGGCAAACCACTTCTCAGGCTTCACTATTCTCTGACTCCGATCTCATCCAGCTCACGTCCGCGATTTCGCCAATCTTCGACGACCTTTACGAAGAGTTTAAGGAAAACTTTCTTTTCAAGGAGCTTCTCGATGTCCTCGCGGGCCGCAGTTCCGATATCGCGAATGCGAGTACCTTGCTTACCGATGATGATCTTCTTTTGCGACGCACGCTCGACATAGATCGCGCAGTAGATCGTAACGAGTTCGGGATCTGTTTCCTCGTCAAAGACCTCGGTAACGACAGCCGTAACGTAAGGGATCTCTTCGCCGGTCGAACGAAGTATCTTCTCGCGGACCATTTCGGCGGCGATGGTGCGAACAGATTCGTCCGTAAGTTCGTCTGCGGAAAAGATCGCTTCGCCGACGGGAAGATACTTGACGATCGAATGGAGCATCGTCTCGACGGCATCACCTTTTAAGGCGGAAACGGGCACGATCTCGGCAAAGTCGTACTCATTTCGATACATATCGATGAGCGGCAGAAGTTGGCCTTTCTCGCGCACCTTGTCGATCTTGTTGAGGATGAGAACCGCCGGTTTTTCGCTGCGTTTTACGAGGTCGAGAACGAATCGGTCGCCATTGCCCGTCGAGACGCTCGCATCACGCATCAAAATGACCACATCGACGGAAAGGATCGCGTCGTGAACCGCCGCCATCATTCTTCGATTCAAAAGATGGCCGGGTTTGTGAACACCCGGCGTATCGATAAAAACTATCTGCCCTTCGGGCAGCGTCACGACGCCTTTTATTCGGTGACGCGTGGTTTGAGGCTTATTCGAGACGGCCGCGATCTTCTCGCCGACGAGTCGATTCAGAAGCGTGGATTTGCCCGCATTCGCGCGACCGATGAGTGCGGCATAACCGCTGCGAAATTCTTCACTCATCACTGACCGGCCTTTAGGACGCGGGCCTTCCCTGCGAGAGCTTCTTTGAAATCGCCGCCCGAAACGTCTCCGATCTTGATCGCAACATCGTAGAGTTTCGCGGCGGTCGCGTTCTCAGCAAAGAATTCATAGATGCGGCCGAGAGCGACGTAAGTCAGCGAGAAAAGGGCCTTATCCTCGGCAGCATTCTTTTGATTGAGGACACGAACGTATTGATCCTTTGCTTCTTTGAGTTTGGCGTCGCGGATCTGCGGATCGCTCGCCGCAGCGGCCTCGAGGCCGGCGACACGACCGAGATTGTAGTAAACGCGTGCGTCGAACTGCTCATTGCCGAGCATCGCTTTGAGCTCGGTCTCTGCTTTTTGATAGTCCTTTGCCGCGATCATTTTCTGAACGTCGAGCAGACGCGCGATCATCGGATTTTCCGCCGCAACGTCCTGCACATTGACCTTGCGGGTCGCACGAAGGCCCTCGGCACGCTTGCGGGCAGCGGCATTTTCCGCGAGCCTGTTCTTCTCCTTTGCGGCATCAAATCCGAGCAGCATTTCCTTGATCGATCCAGCGATATCAAAGCCCGTGTCTTCCGTGCCCTTTAGCTGTTCGTTAAAGTAAAATGCCATCACGGCACCGCGTTCGTAAGCTTCTGAGAGCATTCTAGCGGTCTCGTCGGCCTGTTCGCCGCGGTATCTTTCGAGGTCGGCCGTGATCTTTTCCTTCTCGGCCGGCGTGGCCGCGTCCTGAAGCTTCTTTCGGGCGTCATTCACCGCAAAGTTCACGTTCCGAAACTCTTTCTCGCGGGCTTCTGCTGCAGCGACGATCGACCGCGAAACGGTCAGGAAAACGTCGGGTGAGATCTCTGGGTTCACCTTCCTTTGCTCATCGAGAAGCGTCTTGATGCCGTCCTTGATGTCATTGATCTCCTTCGAATGATCAAAGAGCATCGGATCAAAAACGAACTGGAGGAATGCGCGGTTCGCATCCGTATCGGTCAGTTCCTTGTCCGGGCTTACTACGACATAGTAACTGTCCCGAACATTGATGAAATTGATCGCCTGCTGCGGAGCGAGCATTTCGGGAACGACAACGAATCGGCGTTCGTGCTCGCGTGTCGAGATCTTTTGGAGGCCTGTTTTCCGGCCTTTTGCGGTGGTGGTTTCGGTCTTGATCTTTTCGATGACGGTCAGTCGCGGCTTTGTGTGCAGATAATCGAGCGCATCCGTAATAAGGTCGCGTGTCGATGGCTGGAGTTCCTTGGCGGCCTCGGCCTTATAAAGCTTCGCGTATTCGTCGAGATTCCCCGCAATGCCCGATCGACGGTAAAAGTCGCGAACAAGCGGTGCAAAATCGAGAACGTCGAGCAAAGCTCCGGGCAGGTCAGAGGTGATGATCGGGTCGCCGAATTCGGGTGCCGGCGTCAGGGCGTAGGCCATCGAGATGAAGGCCGTCAGCATCTCCTGGGTCGTTTCCTTTGGGTGATTCTTCTTGTAGGTCGCAACGAACTGCGTCAGGCGGGCCCGCAGGTCGGACGGCATCTGGGCGAGGTCAGATTCCAGACGCTCGCGAAATTTTGTGCCGGCCGGTGATAGCTGAACGTCGATCGCTCGGCGTTGGCCGTTCGCATCGGTCGCCTGGGCGGAATTCAACGCCGCAAGGACGACCATAACGCGTTTGTCCGGTTCGACCGAGACGCCGTAATCGTTCAGATCAAATCGAGCACTTGCCTGCCCAAAGGCAGCGGCCGAAAGAAGTAGGATCGTGCTTAAAGCCAAGAAGAAACGCATTGAGAAAGAGATGAATCGACGCCGTCAAAAGATGCTTGTCTTCGGTACAGGACGCGAAGAACAAAAAGACAAGAGTTCGTTGTACGCCTGTCATTCATACAGCGTAAACGAACTCTTCGTGTCACCTAAAAGTAGGCTTCGCCCGTAAAAGAACGAGCGGTGCTCTTAGTTGTAGCTTGCAAGCGCGGCCGCCTCGTCTTCGTAAACGTCAAAAACGGTAAGCAGCTTTGTGATCGCAAGGAGATCCTGGATCTTCTGTGTCAGGTTCAAGAGCTTGAGCGTTCCGCCCTCTTTATTGACGGCCGTAAAGCTCGAAACGAGTTCGCCGATACCGCTCGAATCGATATAGCCGACAGCGCCGAGGTTCAATAGGATCTTATTCTTTCCTTCGCCGAGGACACGGCGAATGGCCGTACGAAGGGCAACGCTGCCCTCACCGATAGTAACCTTGCCATCGAGGTCAAGGATCGTTACATCGCCCGCCTGCCGTTCAGTGATTGTGATATCCGACATTATATTCTCCCCAAAAAAATTTAGATGCGAAATGCAGATTTTAGAACAACATTCGCGATTCTGCCAAGCTCGATCAGAGTTTTTTGCGCATTTTTACCCGCAGGCCGCCGCCCGGCGGATTCTCCCATTTGACCTCATCCATGAACGAGTTCATAAATAGGATACCGCGTCCGTTAGATTTTAGAAGGTTCTCAGGATCGGTCGGGTCGGGCACGTCCGCCACGGAAAAGCCTGTGCCGAAGTCACGCACCCTTATTTCGATAACATTTTCGAACTCTTCAAAACTGATCTCGACTTCCTTCGTTTCATCGAACTTGTTGCCGTGTTTGACCGCGTTCGCGACCGATTCGCGGATCGCAAGGTCGAGAGCATAGACACATTCGTCGCCGCAGCCGCATTTTTTTGCAAATTCATCGGCCGCTTCCGCTGCAGCGTCAACGGACTCGATCCGGCTTGGCAATTTTATCTCTTGCGTGTTCACAAAAACGACAGGTTTTAGAGTAAGTTAGCGATTTGTTAAGGTTGGTGTCAAGACAGATGATAAAAGACACCGAAAACAGAATGAAGATATCGCCCGCAAATGCCCTCCGTGGAAGCCTCGTCCTGCCGGGCGACAAATCGATCTCGCACCGTGCCGCAATGCTCGCTTCGATAGCGAACGGCACTTCTCGGGTAGAGAATTTCCTGACGGCCGAGGACTGCCTCTCGACACTCGCGTGTATGCAGCAGCTTGGCGTAGAAGCACGTCGGACCGGCACGACGGTCGAGATCGCGGGTGCCGGAAAACACGGCCTTCGCGTCTCAAGCGAACCACTTGACTGCGGCAACAGCGGCACGACGGCGAGGTTGATAACCGGGCTTTTGGCCGGACAGAACTTTCAGACAACGCTCATCGGGGACGAATCGCTTTCAAAACGCCCAATGAATCGCGTTACGAGGCCGCTGAAGGCACTCGGGGCCGAAATCGACACCACCGACGGCAAGCTGCCCGTAAACGTCGCAGGTAGTGCGTTAAACGCGGCCGAGGTACGGCTCGAGGTCGCCTCGGCACAAGTGAAATCGTGCATCCTGCTGGCGGGGCTTTATGCCGATGGCAAAACCACCGTCATCGAACCGGTCGAAACTCGTGACCACACCGAGCGAATGCTCAAGTGGCTCGGAGCTGATGTTTCTGTCGAGATCCGCGAGAATGCCCGCTTTATTTCGGTTGATGGTGCTTCCGAGCTCACCGCCCGCGATATTCAAGTGCCTGCGGACATCTCGTCGGCAGCATTCCTGCTGGTCGCCGCTGCCTGTTTGAAAGGATCCGAACTCGTGCTGCCGAACGTTGGGCTGAACCCGACGCGAAAAGGCGTCCTTTCGGTGCTCGAACGGTGCGGCGTGAAGGTTCAGGTCAAGAACGAGCGTGAGGCTTCCGGAGAACCCGTCGGCGATCTCGTCATCGAAGGCGGCACCGGCAAGCAGGAACTTTCGCTTCTTGCCGGCCCGCTGATACCGAACATCATCGACGAAATTCCGATCCTGGCCGTCTTTGGCACACAGCTTCCATACGGGATCGAGATAAGAAACGCGAGCGAACTTCGCGTAAAAGAGACAGATAGGATCGCCGCTGTTGTCGGAAACTTGCGGAGAATGAAGATCGATGTGGATGAGTTTGACGATGGATTTCGGGTCCATCCCGGACGTCCAGAAGGTGCGGAGATCGAGAGTTTTGGCGATCATCGGATCGCGATGGCGTTTGCGGTCGCAGGGCTTTTCGCCGGCGGCGACACCACGATCAACGGCCACGAAGCCTGTGAAATTTCGTTCCCGTCGTTTTTCGATGCACTCGGAAGTGTCGTAACCTAATACGACAGCGAAAACGATGAGCAGCCAGAAACGCATTGCCTTGACAGGCTTTATGGGTGTCGGAAAGTCGAGCGTAGCCCGGCATCTTTCGAGCCTATGCGGCGCGCGGCGTGTGGACCTTGACAGCTACATCGAGGGCCGCGATGGCCGGTCGATCGCCGATATTATCGATGCTGAAGGGGAGCCCGCGTATCGAGAGATCGAAAGCTCGGCCCTTGCCGACCTGCTTACGAATGAGCCGGCGCCGATCTTGTCCCTCGGCGGCGGAACCTGGACGATCGAGCGGAATCGTGAACTTCTTCGCGAGCATGATTTTGGGGCGCTATGGCTTGAGGCGAGTTTTGAGCATTGCTGGCTGAATATCGCATTCTCACGCAAAACACGGCCGCTGGCCCGCGATCGTGCGGCTGCCGAAAAACTCTTTAACGAAAGGCAGAAAACATACTGCCTTGCCGAATGGCATTTTATCGTACGGCCGGATCTCACTTCATTTGATATTGCACGGCAAATTCATGAGGAATTATTTGATTGAAGGTGCGATAAATAAAGGGCGAAAAAATTGTCCTTGATAATCGTAAGATTATTGGCAACAATTCTAGGTACAGGATTCTCTAACGCTACCGTGGCCGACAAAACGACGGCAGCATGACTTTCTGTCGCGCAGCAGACAGCCCGCCTTTGTTGGGCGGTCTAATATCAACTGCGTGCTGGGGCAAATAAATTATTTTGGAGGAAAAATGAAGATAAAAGTTCTAACAGTTTTCACACTCGCCATCGCTCTGTTCCTGAGCGCTTGCGGCAAGTCTGACACCGATCTTGCAAAAGCGGTGAACGATAAACTCGCGGCCGATAAGGTTACGGGCGTTACGGTCGCGGTAAAAGACGGCGTTGCGACGCTCACGGGCGAAGTTGGCGATATCACAGTTAAAAATAAAGCTGAAGCTTCGGCAAAGGCAGTCGAAGGCATCAAGAGCGTAACGAATAACCTAACGACGAAGCCGCTTCCGGCGGCGACGCCTTCGGCTCCCGATCCGGCTCTTACGGCGAAACTCAATGATGCTCTTAAGGCCGCTGGCTGCACAGGCGCGATAGTGGCTGTCGAAAACGGCAAGGTGACAGTAACCGGCGAAGTTCCGGGTGCAAAGTACGTAACCTGCATCCAGACGATCAACCAGGCCGGCATTACGGGCATCGAAAACAAGCTTACGAAGGGCAAATAAGCAGGAGGATAAAGAATTATGTCAGCACAAGAAAAATATCAATCGCTGCTTGAACTTGCCAACCAGAACGGCACGAGCTATGAACTCAGCGAAGGCGACAACGGAACTCTCGTCGTAACCGGCGTGGCCCCAAGCGAAGAGGCAAAGACCGCTCTTTGGGATGAATACGAACGTCTCGACCCTGAATTCCGCTCGAATGACCTGATCCTCAACATCAGCGTCGGCCAGGCGGGCGGTTCGGGCACGACCTACACCGTCGAGTCCGGCGACAGCCTGTCCAAGATCGGCAAACATTACGGCATCGCGTGGAAGTCCATCTGGGACGCAAACCGCGACATCCTTAGCGACCCGGACAAGATCTATCCGGGCCAGGTCTTGAAAATTCCGGTCTAAAGAATTTTCTTGATTCGGACAAGAGCACTCTGATATAGTCGCGAGATCGACTTTTCAGAGTGCTTTTCCCTTTTCTCACGGAGGTTACCGAAGGAAGCAATTAGCCACAAATACACGAATCAGATGATTTATTCGCGCATTCGTGGCTCTATTTCCCTACCACAGTCTCGACATATCTAAGATCTAGATGCTATTGAAGTTAAAACGCGATACTCGGCCGATTCTGTCTCGCGAAACTCCAATAAGCCACGAATACACGAATTCAGAAGGTTTATTCGCGCATTCGTGGCTTTATTTCTCAACCTGCAATACAGAGCGTGCCGCTAAAAGCTTCGATTGATATCCAACGCAGCGTAGATCTTCACGATTTGCAGGAATCAGCCACGAATACACGAATTCAGATGATTTATTCGTGCATTCGTGGCTCATTTCCGGCATCTTTTGATAGAATTTCGATTGATGTCACTCCACACTGACTTCATCGTCATCGGCAGCGGTGTTGCTGGTTTGCGTGCCGCGATAGCTTTGGCCGAGAAAGGCGCACGTGTCACCGTTCTCACAAAAGATAAGACAAGCGAATCGAACACAGAATACGCCCAGGGCGGCGTTGCCGTCGTGCTTGCGGAGGACGACAACGCGGAACTGCACGAGGGCGACACTTTGGTCGCGGGCGCCGGACTTTGTGATGTCTCGGCCGTCGAGACGCTCGTAACCGAAGGCACTCGTTACGTCAAAGAGCTCATCGACTGGGGAACGGAATTTGACCGCGAAGGAGGCAAACTCATCTTCACGCAGGAAGCGGCCCATTCGCGCCGCCGCATCCTTCACGCGCACGGCGATTCGACCGGCGCTGAGTTCGTCCGCTCGCTCATCGCACGTGCCGGTGCCGAACCTCTCATAAACCTCACGCCATTTGCGACGACCGAGAGCTTTATTGTTTCGCAGGGACGCTGCGTCGGCGTACGTTTTCTCGATCCGATCCTGCGTGCACCACGTGAGATCGTCGGCCGAGCGGTCATCGCCTGTACAGGCGGTGCCGGCCAGCTTTATCTGCACACGACGAATCCGCCGGTCGCGACAGGCGACGGAATGTCGATGGCGTATCTTGCCGGTGCGAAGATCGCGGACATCGAATTCGTGCAATTTCACCCGACGGCCTTGAGCCTTGAGAACGCACCTCGTTTCCTGCTCTCAGAGGCGATGCGCGGCGAAGGCGGCATTCTTCGAAACAAATACGGCGAGCGTTTTATGCCTCGGTATGATGAACGGGCTGAGATGGCTCCGCGTGATATTGTCGCTCGCTCCATCATCCTCGAGATGAGGAAAACGGGCACGCGAACAGCATTTCTTGATATGACGGCTCTCGACGCCGCCTTCCTAAAGCATCGCTTCCCGAAGATCTACGAGACGTGCCTCGCTTACGGTCTGGACATCACAAAAGATCTTCTGCCTGTGTCGCCGGCATCGCATTATTTTATGGGAGGCATACGCACAGACCTTTGGGGACGCAGTTCTTTGCCGGGCCTTTATGCTGCGGGCGAAGTTACCTGCACGGGCGTTCACGGGGCAAATCGCCTGGCGTCAAATTCCCTGCTCGAAGGCCTTGTTTTTGGAGCCCGTGCAGGCGAAGCAGCTTTTCAGGATTCGAAGGACATTGAGATAAGTTCGTTCAAGTATGAGCCCGCATCTGCCGATGCGTCCAACGGTGCGGGCATTGTTTCGACCGCCGTTCGCAAACGTGTAAAGCGAACGATGTGGGAACGCGTCGGCATCTTGCGCGACCGCGATTCGCTCGAACGCGGACTTGCCGAATTCGACCAGATACTTGCCTCCAGCCTCGGCTCGGCATCGCGAAATTTCGTCACACTTGCAAAACTCGTGGCAACCGCTGCATTATGGCGTGAAGAATCCCGCGGCGGACATTTTCGAACTGATTTTCCGAAAGCTGAAGACGACTTCCGCGTACACTCGATACAGCAGCTTGGCGAACCGATCACGACCGAGGCCGTTGATACTTCAGAAAAAGCAAACTCCGTATGAGCTCACCAACCGCACTAAATCTCGCTTCGATCGTTACCCAGAACGCCAGGCTCACGCCTGACAATGAAGCGGTCGTGGGTGCAGGCCGTCGGATGACCTTCCGCGAACTCGATCAGGCGTCGAATCAGGTTGCGAACGCTCTCAAAAAACTCGGTTTTGGCGTCGGCGACAATGTCGCGTTGATGTGCCCGAATCTGCCTTACTTCCCCATCATCTATTTCGGGATCATAAAGACCGGTGCGGCGGTCGTGCCGCTCTGCGTGCTATTCAAGCCGGCCGAGATCGAGTATCACCTGAAGGACAGCGAGGCGAAGGCCGTGTTTGCATTTCAGGGCACCGAAGAACTGCCGATGCTCGATCGCACCAAGGAGGCTTTCGACCGCGTCGATTCGTGCCGGCATCTGATCGCCCTGCCGAACCCGCAATCGCCGTCGCCTGAACAGGACGGCATCACAATGTTCAGCAGTTTTGTCGGTGGCGAAAGCCCAGTCTTCGAAACTTACCCGACCGCGCCTGACGATACGTGTGCGATCCTTTACACCTCGGGCACGACCGGCCAGCCAAAAGGCGCTGAATTGACGCATCTGAATCTTTGGTCGAATGTCGTCGCAACGCACGAAATTATGCAGGCCGGCCCGGCCGCAAAGACCGTCGAGCAAGGGACGATGCTCATCACGCTGCCTCTGTTTCACACAACAGGCCAGACCGTGCAGATGAACACCGGCCTTTACGCAGGCAGCCGGATCGTCCTGCTTCCGCGTTTTGATCCCAAAATGACGCTCGACACGATGACGGCCGAGAAGGTGAATTTCTGGGTCGGTGTGCCGACGATGTACTGGGCGCTTCTCAACTACGTTGAAGAAAATAACTACGACACATCGTCGATCGTCGAGAATATGAGCGTCGCAAAATCCGGCGGTGCTCCGATGCCGGTCGATGTTATGAAGGCGTTCGAGAAGCGCTTCAATGTGCGGGTTCTCGAAGGCTACGGCCTTTCTGAGACGTCGCCGCTCGCGACCTTCAATCATATGCAGCGTCCGTCAAAGCCGGGAACGGTCGGTCAGTCGATCTACGGCGTCGATGTGATCTGCGCTGACGATGATGACAATGAAGTCCCACGCGGGACACGCGGCGAGATCCTCATTCGCGGGGCGAATGTGATGAAGGGCTATTACAAACGCCCCGATGCCACGGCCGAGGCATTCCGAAACGGTTGGTTTCATTCCGGCGACATCGGAACGATGGACGACGAAGGGTTTTTGACGATCGTCGATCGCAAAAAGGATATGATCCTTCGCGGCGGCTACAACGTCTATCCGCGCGAACTCGAAGAACTCATCATCACGCATCCTGCGGTTTCGCTCGTCGCTGTCATCGGCGTGCCGGATGATCGCCTAGGCGAAGAGGTGAAGGCTTTCGTCGTCCTCAAACCGGGCGAAACACTAACGGAAGACGATCTGATCGAATGGTGCCGCACGCGCATCGCATCCAATAAATATCCGCGTTTTGTCGAGTTCCGCAATGAACTCCCGATCGGCAATACCGGCAAGATCTTCAAACGCGCACTCAAGGAAGAGGCTCGATAGCTTCACCTCTCGTTGCCTATTTCCCGCTAATTGCGGAAAATTTAAGCAGCGATGTTCAGAACTAAGTTAGTCATTCTCCTTGCTTTCATTGCGGTCAGCGGCCTTTCGGCCTGCATAAGCAGTTCAGCCTCAAAGCCATACGTAATGGCGGACGACCAGACCTACCAGGCGGCGCTCTTCCGGCAGAACTGCGCCGTCTGCCACGGACGCGAAGGCGAAGGTGCTGTACTGCCGAATGGGACAGTTATCCCGAGCCTCCGCGACGCGCATCACAAGTTCAATACCAGAGCCGAGATCTACAATCAGATCACACACGGCGGGAATGGAATGACGCCCTTCGAACGCCAACTCACCGACAATGAACGCCAATTGCTCACCGATCTCGTATATTCGAAGCTACGCGGCGGGAAATAGAAATTCTGTGCTTTAATATGCAAATATGCGAATTCTGATCTGCGGTGCAAGCGGCCTGATCGGCAAAGCCCTTACGAAGACCCTCGAGGCAAAGGGCTGCGAGCTTCTGCTTGCGGGCAGAAAGGAACCGCAGGATGAACGCCAGACGAAATGGACGATCGAGGACGGATTTGCCGAGCCCGAACGTCTCGAAGGACTCGATGCCGTCATTCACCTTGCCGGCGAATCGGTAAGCGCTCTTCGATGGACGGATGAAAAGAAGGCGGCTATCCGAAGCAGCCGTGTCGATGGCACACGCAGCGTCGTCGATACACTCGCCAAGCTGAAGTCGCGTCCGAAGGTTTTGATCTCCGGCTCCGCGGTCGGATTCTATGGCGATCGGGATGACGAGATCCTGACCGAATCAAGCACCGCAGGCGACAACTTTCTTGCCCAAACGTGTCGCGAATGGGAAGCGGAATCGCGACGTGCCGAGGACGCCGGGATCCGCACAGTTCTGCTCCGAACCGGCATCGTCCTCTCTAAAGACGGCGGAGCTCTCGCGACGATGCTGTTGCCCTTCAAAATGGGCGTCGGCGGCGTCATAGGCGACGGTAAGCAGTGGATGAGCTGGATATCGCTGGACGACGAAATTCGTGCCATCGAATTCGTCCTCGAACACGAGGAAGTGCGTGGAGCCGTCAATCTCGTAAGCCCTAACCCTGTTACAAATCAACAGTTTACGGCCGCTCTCGGTGAAGTTCTTTACCGCCCGACGTTCATTCCCCTGCCCGAGTTTGCGGTCTCGATGCTGCTCGGCGAAATGGGCGACGAACTCCTTCTCTCAAGCACTCGCGTCGTACCGGCACGGCTTGAGCAGCTCGGTTTTGAGTGGCAGTTTCCTGACCTAAAACCGGCCCTCGAACACGTCCTGGCTTAGCCCTCAATCGATTTTGTGCCGATCGTGCAGAATGTGCATTTTGTGCGGTTTGATACATTTTGTGCGGTTTGTGTCGATTTGTGCGGTTTGTGCTTCAAACGTGCGCGTCGGTTCGCTATGATGACAACACGGTCGAAGCGGCCGTTGGTCTTTGAAAATATGTAAATGGTTAATCGTGAATGGTTAATGGTGAGTGGCCTACTTCCTTCGCGTTCTTTGCGGAGCCTTAGCGTACTTTGTGTTTACGATCTTGTTGGCAACGCAAAACCTGAAAGGAAGACTTCTGACTTCTCACTTATCACCTATTTCGGAACCGTTGGAGGCCAGAGGCGCTTGCCGCAAGGAAGACTTCTCACTTCTCACTTATCACCTATTTCGGAACCGTTGGAGGCCAGAGGCGCTTGCCGCATTGCAGTGCGGTCGGGCTCGCCCGACCGTCAATCGCCCAAGGAAAATTTCGGAGCGTGCGAAGCACGCGACAGAGGCATGTCGGCGGCTAGCCGCCTCCAAAGAGAATTGAGAACGGAGAATTGAGAATGGAAAACGTGGTTTGATATTTTTTTTGCAAAATTCTGGGGCAAATCGTGTAAGTGATTGATAATACATTACTTATTTGTCCCAAGAGCTGTCCCACGAACGTCTTGGCTGGGACAGAAGACGGAATTGTCGGCGGCAAGCCGCCTCCAAAGAGAACGGAAAAACGGAGAATTGAGAATGGAAAACGTGGTCTGATCTTTTTTTTGCGAAATTCTGGGACAAATCGCGTAAGTGACTGATAACAGATCACTTATTTGTCCCAAGGGC
Organism: Pyrinomonadaceae bacterium; assembly: GCA_019694355.1. Classification (GTDB taxonomy): domain Bacteria; phylum Acidobacteriota; class Blastocatellia; order Pyrinomonadales; family Pyrinomonadaceae; genus OLB17. The sequence goes on from JAIBCB010000004.1 coordinate 153,287, forward strand.
TGTCCCAGGGGCGTCTTGGCTGGGACAAAGGACGGCCATTGTCGGCGGCAAGCCGCCTCCAGAATGGTCGGTGTACGCTCATCGGTCGGGCACGGTTGCGTGTTTTGCAACACGTGGGGATCTCTGACCCACGAACCCCGACCGCACTGCGAGAGGGCATAGCCCAATGGCCGCGCGGCGTGCAACAAACATGCGGCTCCTCCGGAGCCAAGAAGGTGTTCGACGGAACTGACCGCCCGCTCACGCAGGCGGTTCTGACTTCTGCTCACTGCTGACCGCTCGCTGCCCACTGCCGCTGCCCACTGGCCTCTTACTTAGGCGGTTCTGACTGCGCGACGAAAAGCTGCGGAAACCGCTGCTTCAACGCCTCGACCTTTGGCCGGTCGTTTATGACGATGTACGGGTCGTCGGGGTTCAGCCGCATATAGTCCTGATGATATTTCTCGGCAGGATAGAAGCCATCGAGCGATCTGATCTCGGTCACGATCGGTTTGTCGAAGAACTTCGCGTCCGTCAGGGCCTTTATAAAAGCTTCAGCCGAAGCCTTTTGTTTGTCGTTCTGATAAAAGATCGCCGAGCGGTATTGCGTGCCGTGATCCGGGCCTTGAAAATTAAGCTCGGTTGGGTTGTGAGCAACGGTGAAGAAGATGTAAAGCAGCTGCTCATACGTTACCTTCGACGGGTCGAATGTCACCTCGACCGACTCAGCATGGCCGGTCGTGCCGGAGCCGACGTCTTCGTAGTTCGCGGTTTCTTTGGAGCCGCCCGCGTATCCCGAAACCACGTTCGTCACGCCTTTGACGTGTTCATAGACGCCCTCGGCGCCCCAAAAGCAGCCGCCGGCAAAAACGGCGGTCTCCAGCTTTGCGGTTTGTGCATTTGGGTTCGGAGTTGCGACAGGGATCGCTGTCGATGAACTTGCGTCTGCCGAAGAGCAACCTGACGCGATCGCGACGGCCGCGATAAAAAATAGGCAAAAGAGTGTCGATCTCATATGTTTATATTCGTTTCGGGTGCACAAATTGGATGCAAACTATTCTATAATAGTTCGAAATTCGCATCTTGTTTTTATTGACCCGCTCGCGGAGATCGATGACGTCAAACGAAGCTATAAATTCTTCCCGCGCACCGAAACCTGTTGGTGCATATCCGCACGCAAGGCGTGTCGGTGATCTTTTGTTCTTGTCGGGTGTCGGGCCAAGGAAGCTTGATTCGGAAAAGATACCCGGAGTTGAACTTGATGGCGAGCGGAATATCGTGTCCTACGATATTGAAACGCAATGCCGTTCGGTCTTTGAGAATGTCCGCGTGATCCTGGAAGACGCAGGTTCTGCCTGGGAGAATATGGTAGATGTGACGGTCTTCCTCACGAATATGAAGGCGGATTTTGCCGCTTTCAACCGTCTTTATGCAGAGTACTTCGCCGATGTTCGGCCTTGCCGTACGACCGTCGAAGTAAACGCCCTTCCCACACCGATCGCGATCGAGCTTAAAGTGATCGCGACGATCTAGATGAGTGACAGATCAACGATCGAGCCCGTGGTGACCGCGGACGCGGAACGGCTCACGGAGATAGCTTTCGCCGCGAAGGCGTATTGGAAGTATCCGGCGGCGTGGCTTGAAAGATGGCGTCCGCAGCTCACGATCGGCGACAGTGACATCGAGAAAGACACGGTGGCCAAGCTTGTCGTCGGCGTTGAGATCGCAGGCTTTTATCTGCTGCGGGAGGACGCCGGAAAACTTTGGCTCGAACACTTGTGGGTAGATCCGCGGTTTATCGGACGCGGACTTGGGCGAAAGCTGTTCGAGCACGCGATGGCGGCCGCGAGCGAAAGAACGTTCGCTGCTATTCAGATTGAATCCGACCCGAACGCAGAAGGGTTTTACGCCGCAATGGGAGCTAAACGCGTCGGAGAAACCAGATCGCAGATCGACGGCACGACCCGTGTGCTGCCGCTGATGGAATTCAAACTTAAAGGAAGAAAATAGGAACAACAATATGATCGAAACAAATGGCTATGCGGTCCACGAAGCAGGAACCGATTTTGCATCATTCAACTTTGAGCGCCGCGATGTCGGGCCGCACGATATCCTGATCGACATTCTCTATGCCGGCATTTGCCACTCCGACATTCATCAGGCAAAGGACGAGTGGCATGACAGCATGCCGACCACATATCCGCTCGTTCCGGGCCACGAGATCGTCGGCCGCGTTTCGCAGGTCGGCAGCGAGGTCACAAAGTTCAAGGTCGGTGACACGGCCGGCATCGGCTGCTTTATCGATTCCTGCGGAGAGTGTGTCAATTGCGGGCAAGGGCAGCAGCAGTTTTGCTATCAGGGAGCGGTTTTTACCTACAACGCTGTCGAACGTGACGGCGTAACGAGAACTTACGGCGGCTACTCGAATAATTACGTCATCAACGAAAACTACGCTCTCAAGGTCAACTTTGACGGTGATCTTAAGGGCGTTGCACCGCTGCTGTGCGCAGGCATCACGACATATTCGCCGCTGCGAAGATTTAAGGTCGGGCCGGGACAAAAGGTCGGTATCGTCGGGCTCGGCGGCCTTGGACATATGGGCGTAAAGCTCGCAAAAGCGATGGGTGCAGAGGTTACGATCTTCAGCACGTCGCCGAAGAAAGAAGCTGATGCCAAATCGCTCGGAGCCGATCATTTTGTCGTAACGAGCGACCCTGCGAACTTGGCTCCGCTCACCGGCACATTCAACTTCATTCTCGACACCGTTTCAGCAGACCACGACGTTAACCCGTACATAAATCTGCTCGGAGTCGGCGGGGCGATGGTCGTTGTCGGTGTGCCCGTAATGCCGAATACCGTACACAATCTGTCGCTCATATTCGGCAACAAGACCCTTGCCGGTTCGCTGATCGGCGGAATTCCCGAGACACAGGAAATGCTCGATTTCTGCGCCGAACACAACATCACTTCGGATGTCGAGGTGATCTCACCCGAATACATCCCCGAGGCATACGACCGCACCGTCAAAGCAGACGTGCGGTATAGGTTCGTGATCGATATGTCAGAACCCGCTGCGTGAGCGGCGGGTCAGATCGCTCGCCTAACTGGCCGCCCGCTGACGCAGGCGGTTCCGACAATTTGTATGCGTTATGTAGCACTTCCTCGGGGCATAAATGTCTCGGGCAGCAATATGATAAAGATGACGGAACTCAAAGCGGAGCTCGAAACGCTCGGCTTTGAGAACGTCGTCACCTACATCAACAGCGGGAATGTCGCCTTTGATGTCAGTAGCCCGCACATAAGTAAGGGCTCGGCTACGGAGAAAGAACTCATCGACAAGATCGCGCCCGTTTTAGAAACGCTCGCAGGCAAGCCGATCGGCGTGATGGTTCGCGAGCAGTCGGAGCTTACACGCATAATTCAGAACAATCCTTTTGCGGGCCAGTTTGCGAGCCACAAAGAGATGCACGTTCTCTTTCTCAAGGATGAATTGACCGACGAGGCAAAAGCGTTCCTTGCCGAGAGCGTACCGCCGCCCGAACGGTTTGCCGTCCACGGTCGTGAGATCTATTGCCATCTGCCGATGGGCGTTGCTGACAGCTATCTCGGGCGAGGCATATTCGAACGAAAACTAAAAATCACCGTCACCGCCCGAAATTGGCGCACGGTCGAGAAACTTTCGACGCTGTAGGTCTCAAGGCCTCGCCTCGAAAATCAGATTAAAAGGCGTTTCGGTTGCTCTCCGAAAGCTTGTGAAGCCGCCCTGAGCCGCAACGTCCCTGAAGCGTGCTTCGCCGGCCTGAGCACCAAGCCCAAGGCCGACGTCCTGCGACCGCGAGGCCGGCGTGCAGATCAGTGTTGATGCCGAGTAGAACACGCGACCGACCGGATTGTGATTGTCCTCGTATCGATCGTGAGCAAAAGGTTCGACGATCATCCAGGTGCCGTCGTCCTTTAGCGAATTTTTGACGTGTTTTGCTGCACCGACCGGGTCGCCCATATCGTGAAGACAGTCAAAGAACGCGACAAGGTCATAACCCGTTCCCGGAAAATCTTTTGATGCGGCAACCTCAAATTTGATCTTATCGAGACCGGCAGCATCCGCTTTCTCGCGAGCGGTCCGTATCGAGGGCTCGTGGTAATCAAACCCGACGAACTCAGAGTTCGGAAAGGCCTTTGCCATTATGATGGTCGAGGCTCCAAAACCGCAGCCGACATCGGCGACCTTAGCACCGGTCTTTAGCTTCGCTTCTACGCCATCAAGAGCCGGGATCCATTCGCCGATCAGATGGGCGTTGTAACTTGGCCTGAAGAAAAGTTCGGTGCCGCAGAAAAGATCCGCGTCGTGTTCATGCCAACCGAGGCCTTCACCGCTAGTGAACCGTTCTACCATTTTTGGCACGGCCTTGAGCGCGGCAGCAGCGAGCACAAAAGCGCCGGGAGCGTGAACCGGACTGTTCTCGTCCGTCATTATGAAATATTGTTCATCGCTCATGTAATAGGCATCCAGATCGGCATCGTAATTAACGTAGCCGCTCGCAGCGTTCGCGTTCAACCACTCGCGAATATACCGCTCGTTGGTACCAGTGCGTGCTGCCAAGGCGGTTGCCGAGGTCCGCTCGTTCGGTTTGCCAAATGCCTTATAAAGGCCGAGCTTTTCGCCGATCACGATCGAACCTGCGCTAACCGTTGCGCCAAGATCCGAAACAAATCGCCCAAGAAGTTCATTCAGTTTTTGTTCATTTATTTGCGGTGCTGTCATTGCGTCCTCCTCGCAAGAGATCAAAGATCCGCGTGGAAGACCCAAAGAACATCCGACTAATTGTTCGGTGTGGAATATTGCTATGATAGCACCGATTCTTGCAAAATCAACGTCAGATCAGGCTCCGTCCATTTAAGCCAAATTGGTCGTCGTCCGTCGGCATGTGCAAAAGCTTGTCGGCAAGTGGCAGAGAGACGAGAAACTTGCGATACTTTTGGCTCAGCTAGGAATCCCAGCAACTAACCAAGGAGAATCGACTGCATGACAATTAGATCAATCACTATTTCCCTATTCGTGTGCCTGACCGCGGCTGCTTTGATGACAGGTTGCGGAGGCGGCGGAGAGGCCAACTCTGCCAATAGCCCAAATAGCAACAAGCCGGCAAACTCAAACAGCACGGCAAACAAAGCGCCGGAAGCTGCAAATTCGGCTTCGGTACCGGTTTCGACCGCACCTCCACTTGTAACAACGATCGACGACCTGCAGTTGTCGTCGGCGTTCGAAGATGCGGCAGAGACGAAAGGCCGGATGATGAAGCTAACGGGAAATATTGCGATTGCGAATGACAAGAGCCTGACCATCAGCCACGGTAACAGCGACATGCTTAGCGGCAACACCGTTACGTGTAAGGGTGATTTTTCGAAATACTCGGGGCTGGAAGACAAGATCAAAGGCCTTGCAAAGGAGAACAAGGCTCCTAAGGTCGTTGTTGAAGGCAAAATATCCGACCGCGTCAATTACGACCTGATCCTTGAGCCATGCTCAATGACGGAGGTTCCGAAGTAGGCGACGGTTTTACACGAACCCGAAAAAGGCTCCGACCTCGGGGCCTTTTTTTTCCGAATTCTGGTGTATCATTCAAGAATGATCCGGCGGCCTTTCAACTTCAAGAATTGGATCGATGAGCATAGGCATTTGCTTAAGCCGCCCGTTGGGAACAAATGCGTCTATGCGGATGACGATTTTATCGTGATGGTCGTCGGCGGGCCGAATTCGCGGAAAGACTATCACTGGGACGAGGGCGAAGAGCTTTTTTACCAGCTTGAAGGCGACATAAAGGTGCACATCCAGGAAGACGGCAAGGCGGTCGAGGTCCCGATCCGCGAAGGCGAGATGTTCCTGCTTCCGCCGCGCGTTCCGCACAATCCGATCCGAGGCGAAAACACGGTCGGCCTTGTCATCGAACGCAAACGCCGTACCGGCGAACACGATGGCCTGATGTGGTTTTGCGAAAACTGCAACGAAAAACTCTACGAAGAATATTTCCAACTCACCGACATCATCAATCAATTCCAAACTGTCTTCAAACGCTTCTACGGCGACGAAAACCTTCGAACCTGCAATAAATGCGGCACCGTGATGGAACCACCGCCGGTTGTTAGCTAATAATTCTTGACATACATATATTATACATATAACCTATGTTTGTATGGGACGAGGCAAAACGCCGAAGAGTCATCAGAGAGCATCGCGCGGATTTTGCTCTGCTGACTGACGCTTTTGACGACGCTTATGGGGTATATTTCGAGGATTTGAAACATTCGACCGATGCGGAAAGCACGATTTGACCTTATCGCCTTTTCATCTCAGTATGGCTTGGTCTATGTAACATTCATATACGAGAACACCGATATTCGCCTGATCACAGCACGGAAGGCCGAAAAGTGGATGATGACGGAGTATGAGCAATATAAAAAGTAAGGACTACGAATATCTCGAAACTTCAAGAGAGGCTGCTGATCGTGGCCTTAGGCGGATAACGCGGCCGGCGTTTGTAGATAAAGCCGTCAGGAAAAGCAAGAGCCGTATTACCATTTACCTGGATGCCGACATCGTTGATCACTTTAAAAAGCAGACAAAGAATGGTTCGGTAGGATATCAAACACTTATCAATCAAGCACTTCGCGAAAAGATCGACACCCCAACGGCCATTGATGATCCTATTGAAAAACTGCTAAAAGATAAAAAGATCCTTCGCCGTTTGAAGTCGAGTCTGAAAGGGGTGTAGGTCGATCGTTTCTCGAAGTGGCCTGATCAAATGAAGCAACAGGCCGGACGGCACAAAGACCTGATCGATATTGATCGGATGCAAATGAAGAAAGTTGATTATTCTTCAGAAGCAATTACGCGCCGGCTTCGTCAAACGGAACATCTACGTCGGCTGAGTTTATCACTCATGAAGGCCAAAAAGGCTTCACGGCGAGAAACAGCATGCTCAAGCTTTGGCGAGAACCGCGGATGGTGCATCGACAAGAAGAAGCGAAGACTAGCCACTTGATTTCCGCGTTAACAGGTTCGCTTCTCTTTTCACAGTTGTTATGACAAAAGAATTGCTTTTTGTTCTGGCATTTCTCGCCCTAGCTTCGATTTTTGCGCTGGAGGCAGATGCCTGTTCATGCGTGCGTGCCGAAACTTGCGAATACGCATCGAGGGCGGACTCGGTTTTCGTCGGGAAAGTTGTCGACGTTGCAGAGGTCGTTAGAACAGTCAAGAGTCGAGTCTTACCGGTCGGCGGCGATTGGGAAGAGGAGGTTAGGCAAGAGCACCGGCAAGTCTCAAAGATGCTTATTGAAGAGAGCTTCCTCGGACGCGAAGCAAAGGAAATCCTAATTGAAACGGAGTTGTCGAGTAGTTGCGCCTTTCCCTTAAGTCTGGGTGCAACTTATATGGCTTACGCTCATAAAAGCGATACTACGCAGAATTTGATGACGGGCTTCTGTTCGGGGACCAAACCTATTTTGCACGCCGCGAAAGAACTTGAAGAGCTTCGCGCAGAACGAGGAAAGCTATCGACCGTTTCTGGAAAGGTGGGATTTGGTACCTTTGGCCGCCTCGATCCTCGTCAATTGAAGAAATTCGGCGTTACTAGCGTCAGACTGATCGGAACTGGAAGCACTAAGCAAGAAAACATTGGAAGTGACGGCACGTTTCGATTCCGCGGCGTCCCATCCGGAGAGTATCGGCTTGAGGTTCTGCTTCCCGAATCGCTAATCGTCGATGGCGAGTACAACGAAGAGATCGCAGAGGAACTAGAGATAAAAGATCAAAGGCTCTTTTCGGTTAGCGGAATCGGTTGTGTAATGAAGCAACTGCCGATCCGGGAGAACGGTAGGATCACTGGACGGTTGCTTGACGAACGAGGCGGGCCGATCGAGGACGTGCAGGTAACGGCCATCCCGATAGGAAAGGATGGAAAGCCGATCCGGCAAGACGAGCCTTGTTACGACACCGATACCTGTGTGTCTTCGAAAGAAGACGGAACCTACGTTATCAAAGGCCTGAAGCCTGGCCGCTATCTGATCGGTATAAGGTTGGATGACTACATTTGTAACGACTGCGCAGATTCGGAATACAAGAAAACGCTATATCCGGGAGTGGCCAGCGAAACGCGCGCAACACCAATCGTCGTCGGGTTCGGCAACCTTGTAGAGAAGATCGATCTGAAGTTGACTTCACGGTATGTCCAGCGAAAGATCAATGGGATCGTCGTGTTCAAGGATGGTAGACCGGCCGCAAACATTAACGTTCGATACGTCGCGAGGACGCCCGATTTGAAGCGAAATGGAATCACTTTCATAAAGACGGACGCTAATGGCCACTTCTCAATAGATGTCTATGAGGGACACGCTTATATGGTCGGGGCGGTCACCGATGGACGTGACGCGAACACGCCTTTGGAAGCCAAGGCAGCGGTAATAAAAATCAACCCGGGAAAAAACCCTGACGATCTTCGCTTGGTTCTCGACCAGACCGGAACGGATGATGACTATTCCGACTTCGACATCGGAAACGAGCGCATGAAAAACTGAACTACTTCTTCCGCACTACCGAGATCGTAACGCTTGACGGATACTGTTTCGAATGATGGACGGCGTTGGTTGCGATGACGCCTTTTGTTTCGCTGAAGTTGTCGCCGCCGGTGTTCATATTTCGGTCGAAGCGTGGGAAATTGCTCGACGAGATCTCGATCCGGATGCGATGCCCCGCCGCGAAGTAGTTGCTTGTGGTCATCGGCTGAAAGCTGAATTTGTAGACCTTGTTCGGCTCCATCCACGCAAGCGGCCTTGTGTAGCCGTCGCGATAACGCATCCGCTGGATGGTCTCGTCGAGATTCCAAGCCTTGCCGTTCTCGTCCACGTCTATGAGTTTTACTGTAAAGTCTGTGTCCTTCGCGCTCGATGAAACATAGAGCGTCACGTCGATCGGGCCGCTCAGTTCAAAGCCTTCTTTGAGCGGTTCGGTCGTGTAAACGAGGATGTCGTTCCGCTCTTCCATCTTCGTCTGGTCGAAAGAACCGCCTTGAACTGCGTTGCCCGTGCAGCAAACATTGCCGCCGTATGACGGAACAGGGTTCATCGGGTCGTATGTGAAACTGTCAGGTGAATCCGTCGCGGGCGAGGCCGAAGTTAACAGACCGTCGCCTTTAAGGCTGTTCGCATTACCGCCGCTCGAAAGGTAGAACGTCATCGGTTCCGCACCGGCCGGCGGCCACGATTCAGACGACTGCCATTTGTTGCTGCCCATCGTGAAGTAGCGCACCTTCGGCCATTTCGTGATGTCGTTGCCTTCGCGTTTCCCTTTCAGGAAATAATCGAACCAGCCCCACGTCAACGCGCTGTAATCGAGCCTTGCATCGCCGACGCTCCGCTGGCCGACGACCGTGTTCTCTGTCGCCCGAGTGTAGCTGCAATGCAGAGTCGGAGCGATCACCGCGTACTGCTGATCGGCGATCTCAGGCCTTGCGGTCTTTCGAACGTGGTTGTAAAGAGCGAGGTTCGGGCCGACCGATACGTCGTACCACGACATGAACCAAAATCCGGGGATGTTGATCTTCATATTGTCGTGGAATAGGCCGCCCTTGTACCATGCGGGATCGTTCGGCGTACGCTCGATCATCGCACCGCCGGTCGCGTTCGGCATCTTGTCAGCAAAGATGCCCTTTGGTCCGTCAACGGCCTTCATAATGTCCTTGACCGGCAGATGCCGAAGGGCCTGTGACCAATCGACGCGCGGAGATTGCTGTGCAAGATCGAACGACTTCGACGCGCGGATCAGATCTTCCTGCGATGTGTTCGCCGGAAACATCGGCCGCACCTGATTCTGCTCACCATAGAGCCAAGCGATGAAAAGCATCTGCACCGCACCGCCGCGATACCAATTTCCCTGCTCATAATATGGCCCGACGCGGCCGACACCCGCACCGAAGCCTTGTGCGATCATCGTCGTAAATCCCGGAACATTCTGCGCTGCCACCGCCGGCTGCCATTCCGCCGTGGATGAACAGCCGATCGTGCCGAGCTTGCCGTCCGACCACGGCCGCGTGGTGAGATATTTGATCGCATCCTCGCCATCGGTGAGCGGCGGCCCGAGGATGTCGTAATTTCCTTCGGAGAAGAAATGCCCGCGTTCATTCATTATCACGTACGCGTAGCCGCGTTTTACGGCTTCGAGCACGGTCGTCATATCGCGTGGGGCACCGAGCCGAACGTCCCACCAGTTAAAGTTGTACGGCGTACGCGAAAAGATCGTCGGGTAATGTGCGCTGTTGTCCTTCGGGCGGTAAATATCGGCCTGCACACGCGTGCCATCGCGCATCGGCACCATCACCTTGCGGTCGATGACCGCGATCGATTGAAGTTCCGCCTCGATCGCATTGCGTTTGGCCTTTAGAGCCTCGGTGTCTTGCTGCGGCGGAGGTTGAGCGATGGCTGCCGCAAAAGCGGCGAGCATCACGGCAATAAGGGCGAATGTTTTTGGAAGCGCGTTCTTCATCCGATCTCTCCTGAAAATTCGATTGTTGGCGGTACGTTAAATATTACCGCTCAGAGCGAGGTTTTGCTAACGCTCACGGGATCGAAAGTACCGAGGGCTCGGCACGAAAATACCCGCGATAAAAGATTTGCGGATTTTCCGATAGAATGGGTCTGATGCTAAAGATCGACGTTCACACGCACATCCTTCCACGCGATATTCCACGCTGGCAAGACAGCTTCGGCTACGGGGGATTTATTCATCTGGATCACATAGATGCATGTTCGGCAACGATGATGCGCGATGACGGCCATCGTTTTCGCGAGATTCAGGACAACTGCTGGTCGCCTGAACGGCGTATCGAAGAAATGGAAACTGCGGGCGTCGGTGTACAAGTTCTCTCGACCGTTCCCGTGATGTTCAGCTATTGGGCAAAGCCCGAGGACGGCCTCTCGGTCGCAAGGTTCCTGAACGACGATATAGCGGAGCACGTCGCACGTTTCCCGAAACGCTTTATCGGCCTTGCGACGCTGCCGATGCAGGCTCCTGAGCTTGCATTAAAGGAACTCGAGCGATGCAAGGCGAACGGCTTTGCCGGCATCGAGATCGGCACGAACATCAATCAATTGAACCTTAGCGAACCGCAGTTCTTCGACATTTTCGCGGCCTGCGAAGAGCTTGGGATGGCCGTTTTCGTCCATCCGTGGGAGATGATGGGGCAGGCCGATATGCAGAAATATTGGCTTCCGTGGCTGGTCGGAATGCCCGCGGAATCGTCTCGTGCGATCTGCTCTCTGATATTTTCCGGCGTGCTCGAAAGGCTGCCGCGGCTCAGAATATTGTTCGCTCACGGCGGCGGTTCGTTCCCCGCGACGCTCGGCCGCATCGAACACGGATTCAATGTCCGCCCCGACCTTTGCGCGGTCGATAATCCGCACAGCCCGCGGAAATATCTCAACCGGATGTATTTCGATTCGCTTGTTCACGAACGGTCGAAACTCGAATTCCTGATCGCACTCGTCGGCTCAGATCAGATAGCACTCGGCAGCGATTATCCGTTTCCGCTCGGTGAAGAAACGCCCGGCAGCCTTATCGAATCGCTTGACCTTGACGATGCGATCAAAGAAATGCTGCTCCACGGAGCCGCCCTCAATTGGCTCGATCTGGACAAGGCGGATTTTCTCGCTTCATAAAGCTTCGTTACTCCATTGTTGCGAGGATACCGCGGATGTCATCCTCGGTCGTGTCCGGATTGATGAAGCAGAAGCGGGCGACGGTCTCAAAACCGCCGGACGCTCGTGATTTTGTCGGCGTAACGAGCGCGTAGCCGCTCTTGTGGTTGCGATGAGTCCACGCGTTGTAATCCTCAGGTTTCCAGCCCTTCCGCCTAAATAGAACGCACGAGAGGCTCGGTTCCCGAACGAGTTCGACGTGCGGTGCCGACGTGATCATTCGGCCCGCGATCTGGGCGAGTTCAATGCCTCGCTCGATCGCTTCGGTGTAACGATCCGTGCCGTGCATCGCGAGCGAGAACCAGAGCGGCAGCCCGCGAAGCCGACGCGTCAACTGTATCTGATAATCTGCCGGATTGAATCCGCTCGCCTCGCCCGTCGCGATCTCAAGATACGCCGCTCCCTGCGTGTGCACACGGCGTGCGATCGACGGATCGCGGTAGATGACGGCTCCGCAATCGTATGGCGAGAAGAACCATTTGTGCGGATCGATCGTCACACTGTCGGCATTCTCGATCCCTCTGAACAGATGCCTGACCGACGGGGCCGCCAACGCACCGCCGCCATACGCTGCGTCGATATGAAACCAGATCCCCTCACGCCGTGCGATCTTCGAAATGCCGTCAAGATCGTCGATGATCCCGGCATTCGTCGTGCCGCCGGTCGCAATGATCGCAAACAGGCGTTCTCTGTCTTCAGGTGAAAGAGCCGCAAGTTCAGCTTCAAGATGCTCGGCCTCTAAACGCCCTTCGGTCTCGACACAAATGATATCCGCGTCCATCACCATCGCCATGCTCTTCACCGAAGAATGGGCACCGTCCGATGTGATGATCAGGCCGCGTGTGCGTTCTTGCGCCGGTTCGCGTTCTCGCCATGCTCCGCGTGCTGCGACGATCGCGGAAAGATTCGCCGTCGTGCCGCCGCTCGTAAAAACGCCGAACGCTCCTTTTGGTAAGCCGGTCAGCGAGACGAGATATTTCATTGCCTGGTTCTCGGCCCAGATGCCGCCGGCACCCTCCATCCAATACGCACCATGGATGCTCGATGCCGCAGTAACAAGGTCGAACATAATGCCAGCACGCGTCGGTGAGGCAGGCACAAAGGCGAGATGGCGCGGATGGTCGATCGAGACGCTCGATTCAAGAAGCACGTCGCGGAAGATCTTAAATGCGTTCTCGCCGCCGATGCCTTTTGGCGTGATGGTCTCGCCGGCAAGCTCGTCAAGCTCAGCCTCGCTTTTCGGATAGCCAAGCTTCGGATCGGTCGCCGTCACCCTTCGGATGGCGTACTTGATAACGTCGAGCGACATCTCGACAACCTCGATATCGATATTGTGCATACGGCTAAAGTATAGCGAAATGTCGCCTTACGCTCTTGTCATATTTTTATAATCGCGGGTTTTCTATTAAATTAGTCGGAGACGATGAGTGAGATGAGTATTGATCCTGAGGCCGAATGTGCCGCCTCTTTGGACGAAGCAGACAGCCTAAAGAATTTTCGCGGGCGATTCCTTATTCCAAAGGCCGCCGATGGACGCGACGCGATCTACCTCACGGGCAATTCGCTCGGGCTCCAGCCAAAAACAACGCGTGCTTACATCGAAGCTGAGCTTGATGATTGGGCTCGGCTCGGCGTCGAAGGCCACCTTCACGCTGCACACCCGTGGCTTCCCTATCACGAATTTCTGACCGAAAAGATGGCTCGCGTCGTCGGTGCAAAACCGATCGAGACGGTCGTGATGAATTCGCTGACCGTGAACCTGCACCTGATGCTCGTATCTTTCTATCGGCCGGAAGGCAGACGAAGAAAGATCATCATCGAAAAGGGTGCGTTTCCGTCAGACAGATACGCGGTCGAATCGCAATTGAAGTTTCACTCAGTTGCTGATGGCCTGATCGAGCTTGCGCCACGCGACGGCGAAGCGACCTTGCGCACCGATGACATTCTCGATGCGATCGAACGCACCGGCGACGAACTCGCTCTCGTAATGCTCGGCGGCGTCAATTACTACACCGGACAGGCGTTCGATATAGAGGCGATCACCGCTGCGGGACATCGTGCAGGTGCGATCGTCGGGTTTGACCTTGCACACGCAGCGGGAAATCTCGAACTTCGCCTGCACGATTCCAACGCGGATTTTGCCGTCTGGTGTTCATACAAATATCTGAACGCGGGCCCCGGCGGCATCGCCGGAGCCTTTGTCCACGAGCGACACGCGCGCGATCTTGAGCGGCCGCGATTTGCCGGTTGGTGGGGACACGACAAAGTGACACGCTTCCTGATGGGGCGGGATTTCGTGCCCCTCGAAGGAGCCGAAGGCTGGCAGATCTCGAACCCGCCCATCTTCCAGTTGGCGGCACTACGAGCTTCGCTCGATATCTTTGATGAGGCGACGATGTCCGCCTTGCGGGCGAAGTCTGAAAAGCTGACCGCACATCTCGAACGGCTGCTCAGAGAGATCGGCTCCGACCGGATCGAGATCATTACGCCGACCGATCCGCAGCAGCGAGGCTGCCAGCTTTCTATTCGCGTAAAGGACGCAAAACGCGGCCTTTTTGATGCGATCACATGTCGCGGCGTGATCGCCGATTGGCGTGAACCGGACGTCATACGCGTCGCCCCCGTGCCGCTCTATAATACATTCAGGGACGCCGAAGATTTTGCAAAGATGCTTAAGGAATGTTTGTAAAAGTAAATTCGTTGAAGTATGAGCGAACACATCGCTGAAAACATCGCAGTCATTCAAGGTCGCATCGAAGATGCCTGTAAGGCGAGCGGGCGAGATCCCGGCGAGGTCAAACTGCTGCTCGCAACGAAGACCGTTTCTGCCGAGCGGATCAAGATCGCCTTCGGTGCAGGCGTTACATTGATCGCCGAGAACAAGGTGCAGGAGCTGAAGGAAAAGTTCGCCGCTCTGAAAGACTCGCCGCACACAAAGCATTTCATCGGGCATTTGCAGACCAACAAGATCAAGGATCTCTTGAAGTGCGAAGTTGCCTGCATCGAATCGCTCGACCGCCTGGACCTTGCAGAGAAACTGCAGCAGCGTCTTGAGTTCGAGGACAAAACGATCGAGGCGTTGATCCAGGTGAATACTTCGTTCGAAGAGAGCAAGTTCGGTGTAAGCCCCGAAGATGCCGTCGAACTCGTAAAGCAAGTCTCGCAATTCGACCGTATCAAGATAAAAGGCCTTATGACGATCGGCCTTTTCAGCGACGAGATCGAACGGGTGCGTAAGTGCTTTCGCCTGCTCAAAGATATTCAGCAGCAGATAATCGCGTTGGAGATTCCCAATGTCGAAATGCGTGAATTATCGATGGGAATGAGCGGCGATCTTGAGGCCGCGATCGAAGAAGGAGCGACCATCGTCCGCGTCGGCACCGCGATCTTTGGCGAGAGGATATATTCCGACAGCTATTATTGGAACGAAAATAAGAATTGAGCACGAGTTTTTTTGCGCCGCATATAGACCGCAGCGGTCAAGAATCAATATATGGATCGTATTGTCATAATCGGTGCAGGCCTTGCGGGTTCGCTGCTTGCGATCAATCTTGCAAAACGCGGTAACGCGGTCGATGTTTACGAATCTCGCGGTGATATGCGTACAGGCAATGCCGCTCGCGGACGTTCGATAAATATGGCTCTTTCCGATCGCGGGATCGCAGCCTTACGCGAGGTCGGAATGGACGAATATATGCTCAACGCCGCCATCCCGATGCACGGACGAATGATCCACACGCCCGCGGGCGACACAAAGCTTCTCCCGTACAGCGGCCGAAAGGGCGAATACATAAACTCGATCTCGCGTGCAGGATTGAATGAGGCCTTGATGACCGAGGCTGAAAAATATGCGGGCGTTGCGCTTCATTTCAATGAGCAGGTGAGCGGCTTCGACCCTGCGGGCGGTGAGCTTGAGTTCACTTCGGGCAGAACGCTAAAGAGCGATCTCGTCTTTGCGGCGGACGGTGCGGGTTCGGCCGTGCGTCAGGCACTGGACGCAAATGTCGCGGCCTTTGTGTACCGCTCCGAATTCCTCGAACACGGCTACAAAGAGCTCGTCATTCCGCCGGGCGAGAACGGCAGTTTTCTGATCGAGAAGAACGCCCTTCACATCTGGCCGCGGCACAAGTTTATGATGATCGCGCTTCCGAACCTTGACGGAAGTTTTACGTGCACGCTTTTCCTTGCTCACGATGCGGCCGCCGACAGCGACGAACCGTCTTTCTCAAAACTGACGGATGAAGCGGGCCTCATCGCGTTCTTCGAGCGTGAATTTGCCGATGCTCTTCCGCTGATGCCGACACTCGCCGAAGATTTTTTTGTGAACCCGACCGGAATGCTCGGCACCGTTGATTGCTCACCTTGGCATGTCGATGGCCGCGTACTGCTTCTCGGAGATGCGGCCCACGCGATGGTGCCTTTTTACGGCCAGGGAATGAACTGTGCCTTCGAGGACGTACGAACTCTCAACGCGCTGTTGCAAGGGCAGCCTCCGCACGCAGACGGCACGATCGATTGGCGTTCGATCTTCGAGGCTTTTGAACGGGAGCGAATGCCGAACGCGGCGGCCATCCAATCGATGGCGATCGAAAATTTTTACGAGATGCGCGATAAGGTGGCCGATCCGATCTTTCAGCAAAAGCGAGCTCTCGAAACGCGGCTCGAACAGACCTACGACGACTATTTCTCGAAATATTCGATGGTCACGTTTCGAGAAGACCTGCCGTATTCCGAGGCAAAGAGACGCGGAAATCTGCAGGACGAGCTGCTAATGCGCCTGTGCGCCGACGCTGCCGACCTTTCGGAGATCGATGCCGAATCGGCTATCGCAGCCGTACGGGCACTCTACTAGCCTACGCGGCGGCTGAGTGCTGTCCCGGCTGATAGCTTCCTGCGGGCGTCCGAAACGCAACATTGAAGCGATTCCACGTGTTGATCATGGTGATCACGTACGTGAGATCAGCAAGTTCGGCTTCGCTGAACTGCTCTCGTGCCTCAGCATACACGGCGTCGGGAACCTCTTGATCGGTGAGCCGCGTAACCGCCTCTGCCCAGCCGAGAGCGGCTCTTTCTCGCGGTGTAAAAAGATCGCCGGCCTCGCGCCAGGCGCTCAGAAGATAGAGCCGCTGTTCGCTGTCGCCTTCGTGACGAAGGTCTTTCGAGTGCATATCGAGGCAGTAGGCACAGCCGTTGATCTGCGAAACCCGCATATCGATCAGGTGCATCAGGTTTCGTTCGATCGTCGCGTTTTCGAGGTATGATTGAGCCGTAAGGAGTGCCTTAAAAAGGTCCTTGTTCGTGGCGTGATAATTAATGCGTTGCATATTTTCCTCCAAACTTTCGGTAAGATGTGGGGTCAGTATCTGGCCATATTTCCATTCTAGACCTTCTTGAACCGAAAACCGAAAAATGAGACGTTAGCCAGGATGAGTAGTAAATTCTTCGACATCTCGATACCGCTCGACTTTCGCGGGCGGCAGCCGAATGCCTTTGGTGCAGAGGTCGCCGCTGCTGCGACGCTTGGCGACACGCGGGAAGGTTCTAGCGTCAATTTTGAGCGTTACTCGTTCTCGCCGCATTGCAGCGGAACGCATACCGAATGTATCGGACACATCACACGCGAGCGGATCTCAGTGCGATCCTGCCTGGATGACGTGATCGTGCCCGCTGTCCTCGTCAGCATCGAAGCAGAAAGAGACTCTGCGGAAACCTACGCAGCAAAAGTACCGGGTGACCTTCAGATAACGTCCGGGAAGCTCATCGCTGCGATCGATGCTCTTGGCATCGATCCGTGCGCCATCCTCGCTGATGGTGCCCTCGTCATCCGCACGCTGCCGAACGATCCCGGCAAGATGGCCGCTGTCTATGACAACGAAAATGTTCCGCCATATTTCACAGACGATGCGATGGAGACGATCGTCCGGTTCGGCGTAAAACACCTTCTCGTCGATCTGCCTTCGATCGATCGAATAGATGATGGCGGCCGTCTCTCAAATCATCGGAAGTTTTGGAATATGGAATTGGGAAGCGTCGAAGCCGGAGTCGATGCACGACGAAACACAACGATCACGGAGTTGATCTACGTTCCCGGTGAGGTTGCAGATGGCCGGTATCGGCTGAATCTTCAGATCGCCCCGTTCGAAGCAGATGCGGCCCCGAGCAGACCGCTTCTGCTGCCGAACGAGTAATTAACGGGCGAATTTCGCACGCTCGATCGTTCTACTTTCCGCCCTTCTCAGCCCAGATCTGGACAAGATGTATGAGCGTCTCGGTCGATTTTTCGAGGCCTTTGCGTGAATTGAATTCCAGCTTTCCGTGGAAATTGTGCCCGCCGGTGAAAAGGTTCGGCGTCGGCAATCCCATTGCCGTAAGGCGTGAGCCATCCGTACCGCCGCGGATCGGCTTGCGATGTGCGTCGATGCCCGCCCGCTTTGCCGCTTCGATCGCGTAGTCAGTCAGTTGCGGATAATCCTTGAGCACCTCTTTCATATTCAGGTAGCCAAGCTCACTCGAATAGTCGATCTTTACGTTCGGATATTTCTTCTGAGTTTCGGCAACGAGATCCTTGACCTTTTGCTCAAGCCCTGCGAATCCGCTGATGTCGAAATCGCGAAGGAGTATTTTGACAACAGACGTCTCGATATCGAGCGTCCCGATATACGGGTGAATGTAGCTCTCGCGGCCTGTCGTGGTTTCTGGACGGTTCGGCACCTCGGTCGGAAATCGCGCAAGAAAATCACCCGCGGCATACATCGAGTTGATCATAATTCCTTTCGCGGTTCCCGGATGCGTCGAGAGACCGTGAAATGTGACGGTTGCAGTGCGTGCCGAGAAAGTTTCGTCCGAAACGTCGCCAAGTTCTTCGCCATCGACCGTATAAGCGAATTTCGCTCCCCAGCCTTTTATATCGAACTTGTCGATGCCGCCGCCGACCTCTTCGTCAGGCGTGAACGCGATGGCAATATTCCCGTGCTTGATCTGAGGGTTCTGCCGCAGGATGTCGATCATCGTCATTATCTCGGCGACGCCGGATTTATCATCCGAACCGAGGAGCGTCGTGCCGTCCGCAGTGATGATGTCATCCCCGATAAGGTTCTTAAGATCAGGATTTTTCTCGACCGTGATGACCTGCGTCTTATCATTCGGCAGGACGATATCGCCGCCCTGATAATTCTTGTGGATGATCGGATTCACGTTCGCTCCGGAAACCGCCGGCGACGTGTCCATATGGCCGATAAAGCCGATCGTCGGCACCTTCGAATTGTCCGGAAGATTGCCCGGGATCATTCCGTAAACGATCGCGAATTCACTCGTGCGGACGTTCTGCACCCCAAGCTCGTTCAACTCTTTCGCAAGCAGCCTTGCAAGATCCCATTGCTTTGCTGTGCTCGGCACCTTGTTCTGATCCTCGGCAGACTGCGTGTCGATCTTCACATAACGAAGAAACCGCGACATCGCCGTCTCCTTCGGCGGATTGGTCTGGGCAAAGCAGATCGAAGACAGGAGGACAAATAAAAGGCCGAATAATGCAAATTGTTTCATATCAAAATTGTAAGCTCCTTAATTTCGACGGCAACGACAAAAATGTATTTTCTTATCGCCAACGGCGATCAACCTCTAAAGCCTAGGGTAAGGCCGCAGGCCGTAACCCTAGGAAACGAACCAACCAAAATATTCTGTCGCTGAAGGCGACGAGCATCGGCGTTCAATCCCAACAATAACGTTCATCGATCTCAACTTCGTATCTTTGACACAGCGCTCGGAACTCATCCTGGAACGTCTGCCTTTTATGATGCTCCTTTTGCGAACGAATATACCCCGAAACATTCACGACCTGCGATTGGCCGATGGAAAATGCCCCGTAACCACGCTGCCAATAGAATTTCGCAACGCCCTGTTCCTTCATCCATTTAGACGTTTCGCGTTTAATGTCGCCGACAAGTTTGCTGATGTCCGCTCGCCCGATCGAAGTGAGAATATGAATATGATCGGCGTCGCATCCGGCAATGATCATTCGACCGCTATTGTTTTTTATTATACCGCTTATGTATCCAAAAAGTTGCGGTTCGAGATCGGCGGGGATCATTCGAACTCGATCTTTTGTTGACCAGACAACGTGGACCAGGATCTTAACGAGAGACTGCGGCATATTTGTTGTTGCCTATTGTTGCTCCCTTTCAGGGAGCATTCCGGGTTTGGAACTAATCCCTAGGGTTGCGGCCTTTCGGCCTTACTCTAGGCTTTTTAGGTTCGTCGCCGTTGGCGACAGCTAGATCCTCACGCAAACATTCTTCTCTTCGGTGAAGAACCGCAGGGCTTCGAAGCCGCCTTCGCGGCCCATTCCGCTGTCTTTGACGCCGCCGAATGGCGTTCGGAGGTCGCGGAGAAGCCAGCAGTTTATCCAAACGATGCCGGCTTCCAGCGAAGCGGCCATGCGATGAGCCCGTGAAAGATCTTCGGTCCACAACGTCGCCGAAAGCCCGTAGCGGACGCTGTTCGCATAACCGAGCACTTCGTCCTCTGTGTCGAACGGCATAACGGTCACGACCGGGCCGAAGATCTCCTCCTGGTTCGTGCGGCAATCGAAAGGCAGGCCTTCGACAACGGTCGGCTGGATGAAGTATCCAGACGTACAGCGTGGCCCAGTCGCTATCGCTCCCGGTTCTGACCCACCCGTCAAGATCGTGCCGCCTTCGGTCTTTGCAAGCTCGATATACGACATTATCTTGTCGAAATGCTGTTTCGAAACGATCGCTCCGACATCGGTCGACCAATCGCTCGGATCGCCGACTTTTAAGGCGGCGACACGCGTGACAAAGTCTTTTTTAAATCTTTCATAGATCGGCCGCTCGACGAAAATGCGAGAACCGCATAGACAGATCTCACCTTGATTTGAGAATGACGAGTGGATCGTGGTTGCCAGCATTTCGTCGTAATTGCAGTCAGCGAATATGATGTTCGGATTCTTTCCTCCGAGTTCGAGTGAAAGCTTCTTGAACATCGGAGCTGCAACTCGTGCGATCTCTTCTCCAGTTCTTGTGCCGCCGGTGAACGAGATCGCCTTCGTGTCACGATGGGCGACGATCGCCGAGCCGACCTTCGGTCCGAGGCCGTGCACGATATTCAACACGCCGGGCGGAAGGCCGGCCTCGATACAAAGTTTTGACAGCATAAACGCCGTCATTGGCGTAACTTCGCTGGGCTTTGCGACGACGGTGCAGCCCGCGGCGATCGCCGGAGCGATCTTCCACGTAAAAAGATAGAGCGGAAGATTCCACGGGCTAATACAGCCGACGACGCCAAGCGGCTGTCTCAGCGTGTAGTTGATCGCGT
The DNA here is from genome assembly GCA_019694355.1 of Pyrinomonadaceae bacterium. Classification (GTDB taxonomy): domain Bacteria; phylum Acidobacteriota; class Blastocatellia; order Pyrinomonadales; family Pyrinomonadaceae; genus OLB17. The sequence goes on from JAIBCB010000004.1 coordinate 174,344, forward strand.
TGCGGCCGACGGTGTCGTACGACTCGTTCGAAAGATGCATCGCCGCCGTCGCGTAGAAGTGAAAGTTCGCGATCGCACGCGGAATATCTATCGTGCGGGCGAGCGTTACGGGCTTTCCATTGTCGCGAGATTCTGCTCTCGCCAGGTCTTCGAGGTCGCGTTCGATCAGGCCGCACAAACGCATCAGAACCGCGAATCGTTCCTCGGCAGAGGTCGCTGACCAAGCCGGAAATGCCGCCTTTGCCGCTTCGACCGCCAGATCGACATCGCGTTCGTCCGAATCCGCGATCTGCGAATATACCTCGCCTGTTGCGGGCTCAAAATTGTCCAGATACGCGTCGGACTGCGGCCCCACGATCTTTCCGTTTACGTAGTTTTGTATAAGTTGCATTCCGAACCTATTGTAGTTCACTTATGAGCGATCTTCGCTTCAATTTGCTTGCAGCAATTTGGCACATTTCGGCCCGAACTTTCGCATTTTAGATAAGACAGTAAAAAAAGCTTCCAAAATGCAACGAACACGGCCCTGACTGCTTTTGTATATGAAAAGACTGACCTATATTATCACCATCAGATCTTTAACACAGTCCCCACGCCCAGACAGCTTCGGGGCGAATTGTGCATTGTGCTCAGACATTGTTGCAAGGCAAAGGATATCTTGACCCAACCATATGACCCGAACTTGTCCGAAATGTAATCAGACGAATCCGCCGGATGCCGCTTTCTGTCTTAATTGTGCGGCCGCTTTGGGACTCGGCGCACCAACTCCGACACAAAACCCGCAGGCCGGCGGTCAGTCACCTTATATCGGCGCACCGCCTCAAGCATTTGGCGGCACGCCGAATTTTGCCGTACAAGGAAATCCGCAGGCTCCGCCGAGCCAAAGGCCGTTGATCTCGGTCATACTCGCGGGCGTCGGGTTGATATGCTGCGGGCCGCTCACCGGGATTCCCGCCGCACTCGTCGGCTGGCTTGAACTCGACGCGATCAAGAACGGTAAATCGTCCCCCGACGGCAAAATGATGGCGCAGATCGGCTTTTGGGGCGGGATCGGCGTAACGATCATCCACGGTATTCTCTGGGTCCTTTACCTACTCTTTGGAATGTTCGCTTCGATGGCTCCCTACTAAGGCTTATGGCGACCGGTATCAAATGCAGCAATGGACACGACCAGCCTCAGGCTGGCGCTAGGTTTTGTATTTATTGCGGTGTTGCTCTGGCGGCATTCCCGCAACCGGCCGTGGGTGCGCCTCCGCCTCAGGCACCGCTGCCAAACCCACAGCCTATTCCGGGTCAGTTTCCGCCCGCACAGCAGGCCGCAGGAATGTATCAGAACTACCCGCCGCCTCAGCCGCAGCAATACTATCCGCAGCAGCCGCAATACGCTCCCGCCTACCCGCCGCCTGTTCAGCAGATCAGTTGCTACACGTGCGGAGGAGACGGAGCAAATCTTCCTGATAAGGTCGTCATCTGCCCGGAATGCCGTCGGTTAAAACCAATAGTTCCGGGCTATCAGGTCGATAATTCAGCGTTCGCCTGGGCTGCTGACGCAAAGGCAATGGCCGTGCTCCGATCGATCAAGCCGATGAGCCTGGCGGCAAAAGCTGTTTCGGACAAGGTCGGCCGACGCTGGATCGAATCTACCTTCAACGGTGTGCAGCTTGGCGAGAAGCAACTCCCGCACGTGTTCGGGCAAGCTGTGCGGGCAGCCCGCATACTCGGGATGCCGAAGATGCCGAACGTCTATATTTCCGGCGAACGAGCGTGGGATATGCTCACATTCGGCACCGACCACGATTCTTTTATCGTCATAGGTTCTGCTCTCGCAGGAAACTTTCAAGGCGTTGATATGCTCTTCCTGCTCGCACGCGAGATGGGACATTGCAAGGCCGGGCACGCCCTTTGGAAGACGGTGATCAGATTCTTTCTTGGCGAACAAGGCCCGGCAAAAGGCTTTATGGCGGGTGGCGTACTCGCAAATATCCTAAGTCCGTCGGCTCTGATCGGCGGCGCGATGGAGATGCCGCTGCTTGCATGGGCACGTCAGGCAGAGATCACCGCCGACCGTGCGGGCCTGCTCGCCGTAGGCAACGAAGAGGTCGCTCGACGCGTCCTTTTGTCGTGGACGCTCAAATCTTCTTTCATTTTCAAGCAGATCAATATCAATACCTGGCTCGAGCAGCAGTCGGTTGACGATGACTCATACGGAAAACTTTCTGAGCTTACGACAACGTCAACGCCGTACATCGGTCCGCGTCTGAAACTCTTGACACAGTTCGCCGCAAGCCAGGAATTTAAGCATTCGCTCTCCATCATCTCTCAAACGATAAAGGCCGGCGCACCAAAACAGCCCGCTCAGCAAAAGGTCGATCCGGACGTTCTGCGCTTCAAGTGTTCAGCTTGCGGCACCCCGATGCGAATCCCGAAAAAGGCGTTAGCTGGCAAGACCGAACTTCCGGTCAAGTGTCCTGACGCAAAATGCAAGGCCATTACGCGTCTAACAAAAAATGCAAAGTCCGGTGGAAATGCCGGGCCAAAGGTTCCAACAAAACAGGAGAATTTGAACTATGGCGACTAGCGATAATATTACGATCACCGAAACCGGAGCCGACGGCACGGAGCAGGAATTTGAGATCACGACCGGAAAGGTCGAGGACCTTGCGGCGGACGATCAGGGTTTTGCAGAAGGCGCCGTAGAGGCAATGTTCGATGACGGTTCTACGGATCACGATGCCGCCTATATGGACTATGACGGCGACGGGAAGTTCGACACTGCGGCCGCAGACACGGACGGCGACGGCGTTACTGACACCGTTGTTGCGGACACGGACGGCGATGGAAAGGTCGATGCCGCAGGGGTCGATGCCGATGGCGACGGCAACCTTGATGCAATGGCGTTCGACACGGACGGCGACGGCGTGGTCGATGCCACGATGACGGATACCGACGGCGACGGCCAAATGGACGAAGCCGATATCGACGGCGATGGTGTCACCGATTACACGCTCGATGCGGACGGCCTCCCGACCGAAGAAGAGGTTTCAACAAACTCGGTCGAGTTCACGGTCGGCGAAGACGGTTTCCCTGTCGAAGATGCTCCGACCGATGATTCGGATGCGTTCGCAGACTATGCCGAGCAGCCTGCGGCAGACTATGGCGTAGGCGCCGATCCGGCGTTCGTTGAAACGCCTGTCGATCCCGGCTACTCGGCATCACCGGTCGAATCTTCGGATACTGCGGCCTCCGATGCTGATGCGGCTGCAGAGGCCGAACAGCAAGCTCACGTCGATGCGGCCACCGATGCTCAATCTGCCGCCGACGAATTTGTCGCAAAAGGTGACTATGCGGCAGCAGCTGACGCTCGAGAAACGGCCGAGAATGAAGCTTATGCCGCGGGCGATTCTTCGATGTTGGGTGCGTCGGATTCGAGCGATCTTGATAACGCCGCGTACAAGCAGGAACAGGCCGAGGGTTATCAGGCTCAGCAGCAAGAGCATATCGCTGAGGGCGATTACGCCGCCGCGAAAGAGGACGCGCAAAATGCGGGCTACGCGACCGGCGACGCCGATTATCTCGCTGGCGGCGACGATCACACAGGGCAGTCGGACAACGACGTCTATAATCTCGACAACGCTGCCTATGACCAAAAGAACGCCGAATCATCTGCTGCCGACGCCGAGTGGTACGCGAACGCAGGAATGGACGATGCGGCTCAATCTGCGGCGGATCACGCCGAGGCGTTTCAGGCTTCGGCCGATGAATCTGCATCGCGCGCCGACGAGGACAGCTACAACTACGATGCCGATCCGTCGTCTGCGGTGGAAACGGGCGGCAGCTACGACGTCGCCGACGCCGGTACATACGATGCCGGCACCTATGACGCAGGAGCGTATGACGCGGGCGGTTACGACGCGGTCGATACCGGGATCGATACTACGATGCCGGTCGATACGTCAGGATATGATCCGTCGTCAGACGTTTAGTTTTACCGAGAACAATTCGAAGGCCGTTCGGATCACACCGGACGGCCTCATTTGTATTCTGAGTTGGGAAAAGGATCATTTCTGAGCGATCGTTACCTTTCCCTGCTCGCTAATGCTGTTTACAATATCGCTGACCGTATTTCCCGTGAACGGCCCAGTAACTTTTGTCTGCGGATCGCCCGAGACTATCGAATAACGGACGCCGGAAATAAAGGATAGCTCATCGACGACCAAACCCGCAGAAACCGGCCCGGCACAGAGCTTAAAGCCGCCGCCCGATTGCAGATTCTGTCGGACTCCTTTCCAGAAGTCAATATCGTGGCCATTGATCAACAGGTCGCCGTTCTTCGCAAGATATTCAAGGATATCCCAATGCGAACCCTTCGAAGCATCGGTCAAAGGAAAGTCGAACTTAAAATTAGGATCGCCGGCCTTGAACTTGACAACCTTCTTGAACGCCTTCGAAAGAACGGATCCAAAATTTTCTACACTTTCTTTCTCGAGCTTTTTCACCAAACTCGGCTCGGAAAGATCCATAAATCCAGAGATCTTGCTGCAGGATGAGGAACAGCCGGTAGCCGAACATACGCAGACCGCAGCATAGCCATCGGGGCAAGTTTGAGATGCAGAACAGTGTCCTACTTCAGTGCAGGTGCATGATTCTCCCGGACCCGGGAGAGCTGACTGTGCCGAGGCTGAAAGAGCGAATGCAGCGATAATTGAGAACGTGAGAGTGACGAGCCTTATAGTCTTGATCTTCATAGATACCTCCTATTAGATGTGAGTCAAAGACAATACGGGATGTTCCAGCCTAACTCTACGCCCCCCCCAAAAAAAATGTCAAGAGCCTTAAACCTTTGCGAACGTGAGGCCGGTTTGGCCTTGATATTTGCCGCCGCGATCATCGTAAGAAACGGCGCAGTCTTCGTCTGACTCGAAGAAGAGTATTTGCCCGATGCCTTCGTTGACATAAACGCGAAGAGGCAGATTTGCGAGATTCGCGATCTCGACGACGAGACGGCCGGTCCATCCGGCCTCAAGCGGCGTTGTGTTCACCAGCAGGCCGGCACGCGCATATGTGGATTTTCCGAGTGCGACACCGGTAACATTCCGCGGCATTTTGAAGGTCTCTACCGTAACGCCGAGCCCGTAATGATGCGGCGGAAGCAAATAATATTTCGCCCCGTCCTCGGCAATTTGGAGTTCCGGTTCGATCAGCGAATGCTGTTCGTCAAAGCGTTTAGGATCGATCTCCTTTCCGTGAACCGACGAAAAGATGCGGAACCCGTCGTCCGCGAGCCGCATATCGTAGCCATAGCTCGACGCACCGGCCGAAATGATCTTGCTGCCGTTTGATTCGCGTACGAGTTCGGGAAGAAACGGCGTGATCATCGCGTGTTCTTCCGCCATTTTCCTGAGCCAAAGGTCTGATTTGATCGCCATAAATTCTCTTTCTAAAGTTGGAGCAAGGTCATCGTCCCGTCACCGACGGTGAGCTTTACCGCGGTGCCGCCGTTGCCTGCACGAGCAGCAATTCCCTTTTCGGTGAACGGCACGGTCCGCACCCGCGGCTTAAGGTTCGAAAGCTCATTCTTGATCGAACCGGTTCGAAGGATCACAGCCGTTAGATCCGCGCTCAAGGCTCGCGGAAGACGTGCGGTCAGCGAACCATTCGCCACCTGCACATCGATCAGGCTTCCGCGCCACGCTTGATTCGGCATCGTAAAGGATACGTCGCCTTTGCCGATCGTCGCCGCAAGAGTTCCGCTGACGAGAGCGATATCAACATTGCTTTCGATGCCGTTGATACGCAGATCGCCGTCGATGCCCGAAACCGAAATGTCGCCCTTGCCGGCATTGATCTCGACGTCGCAATACTGAGGCACGCTGATCGTATAATTTATCTTATATGGCACGCCCGCGAGCTTCTTGAGCAGCTTGCGGTCAGCCTTTTTTGCAGCCTTCCGATTGTCCGGCCCAACGCTGAAGATGCTGACGCGGCTGACGCTTTCCTGCATCACAAAGCCGGTCAGCTCCGTAACCTGTTGGAGTTCACTCTCGCTGCCGCCCGAAACCTCGATCACCGCGGAGATCGAAATTTCATTGCTCCGCGAACCCACCACCTTCACAGAGCCGTTCGGAGCACCTTGGATAACGACCGTTCCGCCCGCTCCGAAGTCGAAGCGATCCGTCTTCGTCGTGGAGCGCTTCAGGTTTTCCGCCTGCCCGAAGGCGATCGCCGCAGCCGAACAAAGGATCAGCAAGATCGTCAGGATTCTAAAAGTTTGTTTGGTCATTTCGATCGAATTTAACAGTTGCATTGTTTGATGTTTCAAACGCGATCCACAACAGGATAGCACGGATGCCACGGGTAGGCCTTGTCAGCACCACCTGCGTCAGCGGGCGGTGGATAGTGGTCAGTGAGCCGTCAGCAGTGAGCGGGCGGTCAGCCCCTGTCCGTACCACCTGCGGTAGCGGGTGGTCTTGTCAGAACAGCCTGCGTGAGCGGGCGGCCAGTTCCGCCGAACACCTCTCGGCTCCGGAGGAGCCGCATGTTTGTAGGACACAACCGTCAACGCATGCCCGGAGGCGGCTCGCCGCCGACGTGGCCGCCTTTTGTCCCAGCCAAGACGCTCGTGGGACAGCTCTTGGGACAGATAAGTGCTGTGTTATCAGTCACTTACGCGATTTGTCCCAGAATTTCGCAAAAAAAAATCAGACGACATTCTTCTGGGCTTGCCCCTTCGCAGTGCGGTCGGGCTTGCCCGACCGTCCCTAGCCAACTCAGACTCCCGGAGGCGGCTTGCCGCCGACAACGGCCGTTCTTTGTCCCAGCCAAGACGCCCCTGGGACAGCTCTTGGGACAAAGAAGTGCTGTGTTATCAGTCACTTACACGATTTGTCCCAGAATTTCACAAAAAAAAATCAAATCAAACTGCATTTTTCATGACCATCTTCGGAGGAGTCAAATGCTTGGGTCGCCACGAATGCCCGAATGGAACCTCTTCCGGGCTTTGCCCGTCTATTTGCGGTGAAGCTTGCTTCACCGGCAGCGGTTCTTCTCATCTCTCGGAGGCTCAGCCTCCGAAGGACTGCGGCGGAGCCGCATAGGTTGAGTAGCATCATCCGGAAAAGCGGAGCTTTTCCGCAAATAGAGCGGCAAAGCCGCCGCCCTAAACTTGAACCTTGAACCTTGAACTTATTTTGTCAAAGACCAACGGCCGCTTCGACCGTGTTGTAAGCATAGCGAAACGACCGACACGTTTGAAGCACAAACCGCACAAAACGCACAAAATGCACGATCTGCACAAAATTGATCGCTATCGTCGGAAGAATGAGATGCTGCCTTGTTGGTTGGTGACCGAGAGAGTTGCGCTGCCGTCGCCGAACTTTCCGACGACGCGGCGTCCGTCGCCGATGTAGTTGATGGCACCGCCGCCGAAAACGCCGAGCGAGATATTGCGTGTCGTGGGTGCGGTCGCAACAACGCGGAAATTCGAGTTGAACGGAATGCGCAGGTTGATGGCGCCACGGGTCGATGCGAAGCGATACGTGCCGCCCGCGACGATATCGCCATCGTAAAAGATGTCGCCGGTCACATTCTCTGCCGAAACGGCGCTTGCACCGATATTCGTCAGAGTGATGTCGCCCTCGGTCGAAATGCGCGCACGCACGAGGCCGCCTCGAACGTTCGAGACGTTCAGGTTTCCCATACGTGTCTCGATATCGACCATCGTCGTGTAAGGCACGCGGACAGTGAAATTCACGTTGCCGATGTCGCTGCGATCTTGATTATCTTTGACGAGGTTGATGACGATCGTTCCGGAGAGGTTCTGCGGGGCGACGTTCGCGGCCGGAGCTTCTAGCGTGGCGGTGATCTGGATCTCCGCACGGTTCCAGCCTTCGACCGTGACCGTACCGCTCTTGTTCATCAGCTGAAGGCGGACGTTGTTAGGCGCCGGATAAGTCCTGGAAAACTTCTTCTGCGAGAATGCCGAAACCGAAAGGACCGCGACCAACGCGGCGAGAACCGTGAACCTGAGAGCTGAAGGAAGATGGCTGGAGAGTGTCTGGCAAAAGGACATTGTGCTAAAGATCCGAGAAATCACGCAAAAGATTCATTTTATCCGTTAATACGGAATCAAGCATCTCTGCAGAGAGATCGTCCTCCGGATCCTGTTTCAGGATATTCGTATATTGTGCGACCGACTGGTCGATGACGCGCATATTCCGGTCAAATGCCTCGCGCGTTTTTTCGTTCCATTCGGCACGGCGCATCTCGACGCGAGCGTTCCAATATTCGATCGCCTTTTGCTGTTCGGCAAAATGGCGTTCGCGGGCCTGCTGCGGCGTTGCGATCAGGCCGAGCTTGCCGAGCACCTTCTCCATTGTCGTCTCTTCGGCAGAAGAACGCAGCGGTGAGGCACTCGCATCGGGCCGCGAGTATGTTCGAATGCCGATGATCGTGAGCAAAGAACTGACGATCGCGATCAGAGCAAAGCCCGCCGCAAGCTGCGGCAGCGAAAATCGCCAGAATCGGCGCGTCGGCGGCTCAGGCTCGACCGGCGGAGGCTTGATCTCGCTCTCAATCACGTTGCTGATGCGCCGCCAGAGAGCGGGTGAGTTCGGCGGAGTGAGCAGATCCTCGGCATCCTCGCGGCAAACATCGAAGATAGCGGCAAGGTCTTCGCAAACGGCCGAACATTCGAGGCAGACCGCAAGGTGCTCGCGAACCCCGTCCGCAAGTGCCGGATCAAGCTCGTCGTCGAGGAACGGGCTGATCGTTGCTCTGCACTCTTCGCAATTCATTGTCTATTACTGCCTTTTGCGAGCAATTCGGCCCGCCAACTCTCTAACTTTAGATAGATTAACCGAGCACGCATTTGGTTGCCTTGCCGAACGTCCCAAGACGCAATAAAAGGCACGAACAGTGCCTTATTATCGGCGTTCGTGCCTTGCCTTGGGATCCTACCTCTCTAACTCTTAACCTGCACGAGCAATGCCCGCAGTTTCAGCCTCGCCTTGTGAAGCTGTGATTTCGATGTTCCGACTGAAATTCCAAGCCTTTTTGCGACCTCTTCGTGCTCAAATCCATTCACATCGTGCAGGATGAACACATTTCGATAGCCGTCGGGAAGCTCGGCGATCGCATTCTTCAGGGCGATGCGGTCGATGACCTGCATTTTCCCGGGATTTGCGGTGCCGAGAACGGTCTGCTCGGGCATTTCGCCGTCGTCGCTCGTACGCTCATTCTTGACCGTCCGCCGTCTGAAGTGCATCAGCACCTGATTGACGGTCATTCTATGCAGCCAGGTCGAAAACGCGGAATCGCCGCGAAAACTGCCGATCTTCTTGAAAAGCTGGACAAAAACTTCCTGCGTGAGGTCTTCGGCGTCGGTCTGGCTGGCCGTCATTCTGAGCGCGAGGCTATAAGTACGGCGATGATACCGCGAATAGATCACCTCGAAGGCCTCGAGGCTTCCTTCGGCGGCCATTCTACAGAGCTCAAGGTCAGGAGCCTCTGCATTTACCTCAATTTCAGCTTTTAAGGGAGACTGAAGAACACCAACTTGGGTATTCTCAAGCCCACGGGCGACATTCGAATCGATCGCCAATGTTGCAATATCCATAGTCGAACCTATTAGATCGCTGCCTGATTGTAATACTTCTTCGTGGGCTATGATGTTCGACCTCCTATGAATAGTTGCTTCTACTGCCCACATTTTAGTCTTTTTTTTCAGAAATAGTAAAGAAAAAAGTATGCTCCCTCGTCCGACGCGTCGCACATGGCCCTCGGCTAAGGTCGGCCTCCCAGCAATTCCCGACTTCTCTCTATTGATGTAGAATTGTTACGTCGAACCGACAACTCACAGAATTCGATGGAACACGGACAGGTAAAATCACGACAGAGAGTTTCCGATCATGGCGAGGTTTATACGAACCCGCGTGAAGTGAACGCCATGCTTGATCTTGTAAAGCAAGAGACCGAGCGGATAGATTCGCGTTTCCTTGAACCGGCTTGCGGACATGGGAATTTTCTGACGGCGATCCTTGAGCGTAAGCTCGATGTTGTTGAGCAGCGGTACAAAAAGAGCCAGCTTGAATTTGAAAGGTATTCGGTTCTTGCGGTCGGAAGTATTTACGGCATCGATCTGCTTGAGGACAATATAGTGCAGGCGAGGGAAAGGTTATTGGAGATCTTTTCCGAGCGATACTCGCGACTGTTCAAGGCTGAGATCAAGGCCGATTGTATCCGGTCGATCCAATTTATTCTGGAAAAGAATATCGTTGTCGGCGACGCTCTTGAGATGACCATTGCCAAAGACAGCGAAGTTCCGATCGTTTTCTCCGAATGGTCGCTTGTAAACGGCAGTTCGGTAAAACGCCGCGATTTCGCATTTGAGCATTTATCGCCCGGAATTCCGATGGATTCGCTTTTCAAAGACACGGGCGAAGAGGGGTTCATCCCGAAACCGATACGTGAGTTTCCGTTAACGCATTTTTTGAAGATCGCCGATGTTATTGAATAGTTCCTACAACCCCGATGTCCTTAGCTGTTTGGCGAATTTGAGCAGCGACGAAGTATTTACGCCGCCGGCGTTGGCGAATGAGATGCTCGATCTGCTTCCGGCGGAGCTTTGGTCAAATAAAGACGCCAGGTTTCTCGATCCGGTGTGTAAATCGGGTGTTTTTCTTCGCGAGATCGCAAAACGATTATTGAAAGGGCTTGAAAATGAGATTCCCGATCTGCAAAAGCGGATCGATCATATTTTTCATAACCAGCTTTTCGGTATTGCGATCACCGAATTGACCGGAATGCTTTCGCGGCGTTCTCTCTATTGCTCAAAAAAGGCCGACGGCGAATATTCGATCAGCAGATTTGATACCGACCAAGGGAATATAATTTTTGAGCGGACTGACCATAGATGGAAAAACAAAAAGTGTGAATTCTGCGGAGCAAGCCAGGGCGAATACGACCGAAGCGAAGACCTCGAAACCCACGCCTATCAGCTCATTCACACCAACGAGCCGGAGAAGATATTCAATATGAAGTTCGATGTAATTATTGGAAACCCGCCGTACCAGCTCAACGATGGTGGTGGCACGGGTTCGAGCGCAAGACCGATTTACCATTCGTTTGTTCAACAGGCAAAGAAACTGAATCCGCGATATCTTTCCATGATTCTTCCTGCTCGTTGGTATTCTGGTGGCAAAGGTCTTGATGAATTCCGCATGGAGATGCTGAAGGACCGGAGAATCCGAAACTTGACCGACTACGCTGATTCAAGGGAATGTTTCCCAGGGGTCGATATAGCGGGTGGAGTGTGTTTCTTTCTTTGGAATCGTGACCAAGAGGGTATTTGCCGAGTTACAACCGTCCGGAAAAGCGACCAAGATGTTTCCGAGCGATACCTGAATGAGTTTGATAGTTTTATCCGAGATAACCTCGCCCTGAAGATAATAAAGAAGGTCGTCGCCGTTGAGCCGTCATCGCTAGAGTCTGTTGTTTCGAGCAGGATGCCGTTTGGCCTGACTTCAAATATTAAGTTCGACCCATCCGGTGATCTTGACGTTATATCTAGCTCAGGGACCGGTCGGATCGCGCACGAGAAGGTTTCTGCTGGCTTTGATCTAATAGACAACTGGAAGGTCCTGCTTTCTAAGGCCTCGAATGATCATGGCGGCCAGCCAGACAGGGCTGGTAAGAGAAGGATATTCTCGCGTATTGAAGTGATTCCTCCCAGAACAGTATGTTCCGAGTCCTACTTGGTCGTTGGAAAATACGGGACTAGGGAAGAAGCCGAGAACATGGCGGCTTATCTGAAAACGCAGTTTTGTAGATTTCTTGTTTCGACGATATTGCTCACACAGAACATTACACGAGGTAAGTTTGCATTTGTGCCGCGTCTTTCAATGACGGTGCGATGGACGGACGCGAAATTGTTCCGCAAGTTCGGACTTGACGGCGAGGAGATCGACTTCGTCAATCAACTGATTAGGCCAATAGACTCAGAATCTTAAATTTGGAAGAGAAGGAGAGGATTGATGTATCGGGAAACATTTGGGACAAAGAAACAAATTCAGTTTGAATCGCCTGAGGACTATTACGAATTCATCGGCTTTCTGGCCAAGGGAGATGGAACAACAAAGATAACGTGGGAACCGAACCACGAATCGGGAGCGTGGGGCGAAGAAGGGAGAGTTCATTTTTACATTGATCATCCAGCGGAACTGAAGGCTCATCTCTTGCATACCGCAGGTACTGGTACAGTCATCTCACGGGTCAATTGTAATGAGTTCGTCGAGAATATAGTTACGAACCACAGCTTTGAGCCTGACGACACCCAGGACTCAACGGCAATACGGAAAACAATTCCGAACAAATATTTGGATGACTTCGATCGCGGGCTGGCTATCTAAGGTTGAGATATGACAAAACGCGAAGTAGAAAAAGCATTAAAAGAAATCGTTCACAATTCCGGACTTGAAATCGGAGAGGTGCGGCGCATTTTTTGGAAGGTTGTTGTTGATTTCGAAAAAGAAACCGGCTGGGATGAACGCAACAAGGGGCAGGCGTGGACAGATGCGGAACTGCGAGTCGTCCTGTCGGACGCGCCGACTCAGGAGAACTGCGTGAAACACGCCCAAGCCTTCGGACGCGGTTACGGCTCTATCGAACAAATATATCGCTGGGCGGCGACCGACAGCGTAACGATCAAAGCAAAGGGCCGCGATACTGATTCGTTCACACAGCAAATAAAACGCGTCGCAAAAGAACTTGGCTGGCGGGCGTGACCGTAATAGATGAAACCTGACTTTTTCCCTACAAAATCTGAAGCAACTCCAACGATCTACGCGTATTCTCACAGCCCATCAGAATTATGTCGGCCTTCGAAAGGTTGGCTATACAACGGGCGATGCAAAAAAGCGCGTTGCGTAGCAATATATGACAAAGCGGCCGGGCATGAAATTCAATGGCAAACCGTTGCAGGTCGTAAGGCTTTGAAATTGAGTTGTTCGGGTTTTCCGAATAACTGCCGTTAACAAGAAAGAATATGGCAAAACGAACCTTGATGGTAAATGGGATAGAGATAAACGTCACCAGTGTTAACGACGAAGACTTTATTTCGCTTACCGATATGCTCAAAGCTAAAGACGGTGAGTTTTTTATCTCCGATTGGCTTCGCAACCGAAACACCGTCGAGTATCTTGGAATTTGGGAGAGCATTCATAACCCGGATTTTAATTATGGCGAATTCGCCGTAATTAAGAGTCAGGCCGGCCTGAACAGCTATAAGATCAGTGTCAAAGAATGGGTAGAAAGAACTCGTGCTGTAGGCATAAAGGCAACCGCCGGACGCTACGGCGGAACCTATGCCCACAAGGATATTGCCTTTGAATTCGGAATGTGGATATCTGCCGAATTCAAGATTTACCTTATAAAAGAATTTCAACGCCTTAAGGAACAAGAACAGAAACAGCTAGGATGGGATGTAAAACGGAACCTTGCCGCTATCAACTACAGAATTCACACGGACGCAATAAAACAAATACTCGTCCCTGCTGCACTCACCAGGAAACAAATCTCTTTTATTTACGCAAATGAAGCCGATGTTCTGAATATGGCGCTTTTCGGCATGACCGCAAAGGATTGGCGCGATAAGAACCCGGGCAAGACCGGCAATATCCGCGACTATGCATCAATAGAGCAGTTGATATGCCTCTCGAACCTCGAAAGCCTGAATGCGATGCTCATCAACGACTGCGTTTCTCAAGCAGAGCGGCTGACGAAGCTTAACAAGATCGCGATCGGGCAAATGCGGATTCTGGCTGATCATTCGACTGTTAAACGGCTCAAGTAATTGTGGGACGCACCGCTGACAAGTTGTCCACCACTGAAAAAAAAGGATGAAATTCTTCCCCGCAAAACCTGAAGCAAAACCGATGATCTACGCGTATTCCGATAGTCATCAGGATTATACGGGTCTTTTAAAGGTCGGGTATACAGGAACGGGCGATGTGCGAAAGCGCGTTGCCGACCAATATCCGACAAAGCGGCCGGGCGGTGCTCCGTATAAGATCCATTTTGAAGAATCCGCGATGCGGAAAGACGGGACTTCATTTATCGATCGCGATGTTCACCGCTATTTGAGAAAGAAAGGATTCAGAAATCCGGACGGCGAATGGTTTGAATGTACGGTCAAGGATATTCAAGCCGCCGTCATTGCCCTGCAGACAAACCAACTGAACGAAGAAAGCCGAACGCAAACCTTTGGGATGCGCCCCGAGCAACGCGAAGCGGTCGAAAAGGCTGTCGATTACTTTGAAAGCTACAAAAAGGAGAACGGCAAGGTCCCGCATTTCCTCTGGAACGCAAAAATGCGATTCGGCAAAACATTTGCCGCCTATCAGCTTGCATTGAAGATGGGCTGGAAAAAGGTTTTGGTCCTAACGTTCAAACCGGCGGTTCAAAGCGCCTGGGAAGAAGACCTGCGATCTCACGTCGATTTCGAAGGCTGGCAGTTCATCTCCCGCGGCGGACTGACGTTTGAAGAAGCGAACAAAAAGAAACCATTCGTTTGTTTCGGCTCCTTTCAGGATTTTCTGGGCAAAACAAGAGAAGGCGCGATCAAGCCTAAGAATGAATGGGTTCATACCACAAACTGGGACTGCGTAATTTTTGACGAGTACCATTTCGGAGCCTGGCGTGAAGGCGCAAAAGGATTGTTTGCTTCGGACGAACAGGAAGAAGGCGAGGTCGAGGCCGAATACAAAGACGGCCAGGAGTACGTTGACGAAGACCTCCTGCCGATAACTACCGATCATTATTTATATCTTTCCGGTACGCCGTTTCGTGCCATCGGCACAGGTGAATTCATCGAAGAGCAGATATACAACTGGACATATTCCGACGAACAGCGGGCAAAGACAAATTGGACGGGAGCGGATAATCCCTATCTCGCTCTTCCGCGAATGGTTTTGATGACCTATCAACTGCCCGACTCAATTATTGAGATAGCAAAGGGCGGTGAATTTGATGAGTTTGACCTGAATACATTCTTTTCCGCGACCGGAACAGGCGACGAAGCGAAATTTAAGTTTGAAAGCGAGGTCCAAAGCTGGCTCGACCTGATTCGCGGTCAATATATGCCAACGTCAGTCGATAATCTAAAGCTCGGCGCAAAAAAACCGCCCTTGCCATATCGGGACGGCAACCTGAAAGAAGCCCTGAATCATACAATTTGGTTCCTGCCAAATGTTGCTTCGTGTTGGGCGATGAAGAACCTGTTAGAAAAACGGCAAAATCTTTTCTATCACGATTACACCGTAAACGTTGCGGCCGGCAGTTCCGCCGGGATAGGACTGGCCGCTCTCGGCCCGGTACTCGAATCAATGCACAAACCGCTCGAAAGCAAGACGATAACGCTGACGTGCGGAAAATTGACCACCGGAGTTACCGTCAGGCCGTGGACGGGCATCTTTATGCTTCGCAGCACATCCAGCCCGGAGACTTATTTTCAGGCTGCATTTCGAGTCCAATCGCCATGGACAGTCAAAAATCCTGACGGAAACTCTCCGAACAAAGAAGAAGTCATCAAGCAGGAATGCTACGTCTTTGATTTCGCTCCGGACCGCGCTCTGAGACAGATCGCGGACTATAGCTGCAAGCTGGATGTTGAAGAAACAAATCCTGAGACGAAAGTGTCGGAGTTTATTCAATTTCTGCCTGTCCTGGCGTATGACGGGAGTTCGATGAAACAGATCGATGCCGCCGCGATCCTCGATTGGGCAATGAGCGGAACCTCCGCAACATTGTTGGCCAAACGTTGGGAAAGCGCACTGCTCGTCAATGTAGATAACGGAACGCTCGCGAAACTGATGGGCAATGATGAGGCAATGCGTGCGTTGATGAGCATCGAGGGCTTCCGAAGCTTGAATCAGGATATTGAAACGATCATCAATAAATCAGACGCGATCAAGAAAGCCAAGACAAAGGCTGCTGAAGAGGAACTCTCAAAGAAAGAAAAGAAACAGCTTTCCGACGACGAAAAGGAATTCAAGAGCAAACGTAGGGAAATTCAGGAAAAGCTTATAAAATTTGCAACCCGTATCCCAGTCTTTATGTATCTCACCGATTATCGAGAATACAGTCTGAAAGATGTGATAACTCAACTCGAACCCGGTTTATTTAAAAGAGTAACCGGGCTGGATGTAAAGGACTTTGAATTGCTCGTCAGTCTGAATGTCTTTAACAGTTCATTGATGAATGACGCCGTTTACAAGTTTAAGCGCTACGAGGACTCGAGCCTGTCCTACGCGGGTATTGCGAAGCATGCAGGACTAAAGATAGGATTGTACGATACCGTTATCGAGGGAGCCGAATTCGAGCGTTACTCGTAATTGAATGCGGGTCAAGCGGCCGCTGTTTGTGCCTGAGTTTTTCCACTTCCAGCAATACACGCGTATAATTCTCATGTAGGGTCGCAGTGTTGTATCTATGCTGAAATTTCGCAATTCTTTGACCAACGAGATCGAGGAATTTGAGCCTCTTGGCAGCGAAGTGAAGATGTACACTTGCGGGCCGACCGTTTGGAATTTCGCACATATCGGCAACTTTCGCACCTTCATCTTCGGTGATGTCCTTCGCCGTTATCTGAAACACAAAGGCTACGAAGTTCGGCAGGTGATGAACTTGACCGACGTGAACGACCGCACGATCGCAGAGGCAGAGCGGCAAGGGATCACGCTTGACGAACTGACGCGCCATTTCGTCGAGGTCTTTTGGGAAGATATCGACGCGCTGAATTGCGAACGGCCGGAATACACGCCGCGTGCCACCGAGCATATTCCGCAGATCATTCGGCTGATCGAACGGCTTATCGAGAACGGACACGCTTACGAATCCAACGGCTCTGTCTATTATCGCATCGCATCTTTCCCGGAATACGGCAGGCTCTCACGCTTGACCGTTGGTTCGCCCTTCGATTGCGAGCGAATGGACGCCGACCGTTACAGGAAAGTGAACGCCTGCGATTTCGTGCTGTGGAAAGCTGTACGCGAGGACGAACCTGTCGGCTGGGACGCTCCATTCGGCCGCGGCCGTCCGGGCTGGCACATCGAATGTTCCGCGATGGCGATGGAGTTCCTGGGCGAGACGTTCGACATACACGTCGGCGGCGTCGATCTGAAGTTTCCGCATCATGAGAATGAGATCGCGCAATCGGAAGGTGCGACCGGCAAACCATTCGTCAAATATTGGCTCCACGGCGAGGTACTGAACGTCGATGACGAACGAATGTCAAAGACCTCGAACAACGTCCTCACGCTTCGCGATATTACAAAGCTCGATGTGAGTCCGCTCGCGGTCCGTTATCTTCTGCTCTCTGTTCCCTTCGACAAGCCGCTCAATTTCACGCCCGAGAACCTGCACGGAGCTCAGGCAACGGTCAAGAAGCTGCACGACTTCTTTCGCCGCCTTCGTGACGAGCACTTGCCGGAAGGCGGGACGGCCGATTTTCACAGAACGGTCGATACCTTCACGTCGGACTTTGAAGCGGCGATGGATAACAACTTGAACACGGCGGCCGCTCTCGCCGCACTCCATTCGCTGATACGCGAGGTCAACATTTCGCTTTCCAACAACACTTTGCGAAGCGAAGATCGCCGCGAAGTGTTCAAGGCTCTCGAAGGGTTCGATGCTGTGTTGGGGATCTTTTGCCGAGCTGAAAAGGAATGGCTGCCCGCCGACATCGCAGCGCTTATCAAGCAGCGGAATGATGCCAGAAGATCACGGGATTTCGGCCGTTCGGACGAGATCCGCGATCTGCTTTGCGACCGCGGATTTGTCCTCGAAGATACACCTTTCGGCGTGCGCTGGAAGCGCAAATGAAACTCAGGCAGAAATAACGGACGCGACCTTCGCCTGTAAGGTCGAAGCGGCAGCGGCAAGATGCTGCGTTTTTGCGTCAAACCACTTTTGATCCGCAGACTCTTTCTCTTTCTCGACCGACAATGCACGACGCGTTTCCTCCGGAGCCGTCCCGCCATAGATCGTGCGGATATTGACAAAATTCTCCGCTGAAAGCGCCGCGGTTATCTCGTCAGCCGACATCGAAAGTTCGCGTCCGAGGACCTCGTTTGCAGCCTTTTGCACGATCTCGGGCGAGAGTTCGTGCTTGCCCACTTCGAGGGCGGCTTTGACCGCCGTCCCGACGATCTTGTGCGAGATATGGAATGAAAGATCTTCGTGCCGGACGATCGAATCGGCCAACTCGGTCACCGTGATGAAATTTGCTTCGGCGCGATGACGCAGCGTATCGGTCTTGAAGGTCGCTGCCTTCAGGCTGTTAGCCAAAAGCGATACGGCGCGCGTCGCATCTCGGACCGCAGCAGCGACCAGCGGTTGGATGTCGTCTTCGGAATCGTTTATGTCGCCGAAAGGCGTGTTGTGGACAGCGGTGAGCACGCCAAGTGCCTGGCCGAGTCCCTTGCTCGCGATCGCACGAACGTGTTCGATCGCGACAGGATTTCGCTTCTGCGGCATTATTGATGAACCCTGCACATAACCGTCCGAGAGGACGATCACGTCGAATTCCTGCATCGCCATCAGGAGGAATTCCTGTGCGAACTTGCCGACGTTCACGAGTAGAGCACTTACCGCACCAAGCAGCTCTGTAAAATAATCGATCGAGGCGATCGAGGCGTAAGAATTAACTGTCGGAGCAGAAAACCCGAGCAGGTCCGCCGTGCGTTCGCGGCTGATCGGAAAGCCGGTCGTCGTGATCGCACACGCGCCCAGCGGACTGTAATTCATATTCTCGAACGCGCTCTGCAGCCTGCGGATATCGCGCCCGAGATTCTCGGCGATCGCGAGCAGAAAATGAGCGAGCGTCGATGGCTGTGCAGGCTGCGTATGCGTGTAAGCCGGAATGAGCGTTTCGTGGTGCTGTGAGGCAAGAGCAAGCATCACGCCGCGAAGAGCCATCGTCTCGTTGAGAAGTTTTAACGCGACCTTTCGCAGATGCAGGCGATAGATCGTAACGTCGATGTCGTTTCGGCTCCGGGCGGTGTGGAGCTTGCCGGCAACCTCTTTGTCTTCACAATTGGCCTTGATCTCCCGTTGGAGCAGGAAGAAAAGATCCTCGTAAGAGCCATCGTATTTTGCCGCACGGATCGCGTCGAGGTCGAGTTTACTGAGCGCCGTAAGCAGCATTTTCAGCTCGGCCTCCGAGATGATCTCCTGCTCGGCAAGCATGATCGCGTGTGCATGATCGACGTCAATAAGCGCTTCGAGAAAGTAACTCTTGGCATCCTCAAAACAATCGGCCAGCACATTTTCGGTATAGCTTGGCGCAGGAAATTTCTCTTTTTCAACTGACACTTTTTAGATCTCTCCGTTTCAATAAAGCAATGGGCATCGTCAACCTCGAACGAGTTCGTGCCGAGCGATGCCCGCAATCATAAAAGTTCTCGCCGAATCTATTTCGACGGAGCTTTCGGCAAGCTCAGCATATTTGCGAGCATACGGTAGGCACCCGGCGTGCCGACCGGCAACTGTCGGAAGAACGAAAAGGCGTTGTAAACATAAATGCCTTTTCCAAGCTTTGCGTAGATCAGCCCGCCGGTAACAGGGTCTTCGCCTTCATCAGCAGTTTCCGTCAATGAGACCCATTGCGGATCGAGCTGCGTGAGCGTGTAGAGATTTCTCTCCTGCACCCAGTTATCCCAATCGTTTTGGACGATCTTGTTCGGATAGGTAAAGATCGGATCGTTCGGAATCAGCATCTTCACCGGCGCCGTCTCATCAACAACACGCACGTTCGAGATCCTCTGCTTTCCGTTGACCACGCCGTCCATCTTGGCCGGATACGGCAGCATATTGTTCTGGATGATCTGGTTCTGCTGATATTGAACGATCAGCGTGCCGCCTTTCTTGACGAAATCGAGCAGACGTCCGTTGTTGGCGACAAAATCAGGCCGAACCTGCGACGCACGAATGCCGACGACGATCGTGTCGAATCGTGAAAGGTCGCCGGTCGCGAGATCTTTTTCCTCGAGCATCGTGACCGATAGCCCAAGCCGCTTGATCGCCGCCGGAACCGCGTCGCCGCTGCCCATAATGTAGCCGACGCGAACCGGAGCGACCTTGAGATCGAGAACCTCGGTCGCGACGGTCGCGGTCGTGTATCGACGATGCGTTTGAATGTGCGGATAGGCGATCTCCTGCATCGACTGGTCAAAGACCTGGCCGCCGACCTTTGCGTTGACCGTAACATCGTATTTACCGACCTTCGCACCGGCCGGAACCGCCACATCGAAAGTGACCGCGGTCTTCTCGTTCTTGGCCTTGAGGTCAAAATCCGCAGACGCGGGCGTAGCTTTCCAACCGGCGGGAAGAGCGAGGCTCACCGAGCCTTTTGTTTCACGCGGTGCCTGATTCGTGACCGAAACCGCGATACGCTGCTTCTGTTCCTTTGCCGAGGTCGGGACGATCAGAAGATTCGTGTCCGGGGCGACCGTTACGAGCGGAACGACATTGAGGTCACGGCGGAGTTCGCCGCGAATGTCATCTGCGAAACGATATTCGACCGGCTGCGAGACCGTGATATCGACGCCGCCGATCGACATCGTGACCTCGGCGGCCACGAGTTTATGTTGGAACGGCGCGTTCTTCACCGCATCCGCAGCGCTCCAATCGAACGTAAAATTGTGTCGCGGCTTTTCAAGCCAATATGGTTGTGTCGGAGCCGCATTCGAAGCCGCTGTCATTGTGAAATATGACGCAGCATCCGCCTTTTCGGGACGGAAGAAGAACGAGTTCCCTGCCGGCTTGGGTTCGGCCGCAGTCGCGACGCTCCAGCCCGCGGGCGTGTTCAGCGTTACGTTCTTAACGGCCGCTGCCTTACCAAACACCTTTACCGAAACTCCGGTCGAATCGCCCGCAACGATCGTGTCCGTGTCGCTCAAAGCGTCAACTACGACGCCTGCGGCAAGCTGAAGCGCGTGGGCAAATTCCTGTTCTTTTTCCGCGATCAACGCCTTTGCATAAGGGTTCTTTGCGGCATCCTTTGCTTCGCGTGCTTGGGCGACGCCGGCGGCGAGAACCGGGACGATCTTTTCGGGAGCGTACGCATTGTATTCATCAAGAGCTTTCTTTGCGGTCGCCTGGAGAGCGGCGAGCTTGTCGGAAAGTCCGGCCTCGTTGTCGTCGGTGATCTTTGCGATGCCGCTGATCGAGGTGTCAACTCCTTCAAAAATATCCTTTTCAGGCGAGCTCGTCGGCACCTTAGAATCGAGAAGTTTTTCGCCCGAGAATTGATCGCCGCGGCGTTCGATCGTGCCCATTTCCTGGGTCTTGTGCTGGCTGCGGCCTTCGCTCGCGATCTCGGCATACGAACGTCCGATGAGCGGATCGAAATGTCCCGTATCTACGGTGACAGAAACCTTCTCGCCGGCGGGAGCAGTAAAACCCTGCCCCATGTAAAGTTTCTTTGCCTGCCACGGAAGAAGGCCTTCTTTGATCTGTTCAGGGAACTGATTCGGGTCGGCGGCGGCCTTGTAAGCGAGCGGCGTCAGGTAGCCTGCAAGCTGATGCTGTCCGTGGCCGTCTGCCGGCGTTCCTGAGAAACGCGAGATGATGACGAGCGGACGGAATGTCCGGATCGCACGCACCATTTCTGCGAGCGTCGGCTGTTCTCCCCAAATTCGCGTAGCTTCTGCACGCGTTTTCGAGAAGCCGTAGTCCATAACATTCGTGAACATCTGCTGGCCGCCGTCAAGACGCCTCGCCTGCAGGAGTTCTTCCGTACGGATGACACCGAGAGGCTCGAACAGCTCGGGCCCGATAACGTTCTGACCACCTTCGCCGCGATTTAAGGCAAGATAGACCGTTCGTGCATTCTCGCCGCGAGCGAGAAACGCGATCAGATTTGAATCTTCGTCGTCAGGATGTGCACCTGTGTGCATCGCGCTTGCCGTCGTCTGCAAACGCTTGAGCTGCTGTCCGAGGCCAATGGCTCCCATGTCGTAAACCGGACGGACCTGCGCCCGTGCATTAGGAACATTCAAAAAGGCCAAAACGAACAGCAATGAGAGAACAGTAACTTTCCTAAACCTTGATAGCATCGATTTCTCCTTTATCGGTGAGACTGATCAAGTAACCAGAGATCACCGTCACTAAACACCCAAGCACGTTGAACCACAGAAACTCGATATCCGTGAAGTAGCTTGCGACCCAAACGGAACCGATCCCGAACAAGAGGCCAAAGAAGGCCCCGCGTGCCCGCGCGCGTTTTACGGCGAAGGCGAGCACGAAAACTCCTAAAAGCGAGCCGTAGAAAAATGATCCGAATTTATTAACGACCTCGATCAGCGAACCAAGGTTCGTCGCGTAGGTCGCAACAATACAGGCGAAAATGCCCCAGACGAATGTAGCGACCCGGCCGAAGAAGACATACTGGCGGTCGGTTCCGTCCTTCTTGAAGTGCCGGCGATAAAAATCGATCGTCGTTGCGGTCGCAAGAGCGTTGAGCTCGGCGGAGATCGACGAC
This sequence comes from Pyrinomonadaceae bacterium, assembly GCA_019694355.1. Classification (GTDB taxonomy): domain Bacteria; phylum Acidobacteriota; class Blastocatellia; order Pyrinomonadales; family Pyrinomonadaceae; genus OLB17. Next base: position 196,878 of record JAIBCB010000004.1, read on the forward strand.
ATCGCCGCCGCAAAAATGGCCGCGATGATCAAGCCGATCACGCCCATCGGCATATTCTGTACAACAAACGACGGAAAGACGTAGTTCACGTCGTTAAAGCTTTCGTTCTTTGTCGCGGTCTTTACGAAATCAACGCCGTTCTTTCGCGAAGCGTTAAAGGCCTTGTCCGCGGCAAGATATTCTTGTCTCGTCGCCTCGGTCTTCTCCTTTAGAAAAGCCTCTGCCGCCAACTCACGCTGACGATGGGCCGCGTCAAATTCGCCCTTGAGCGTTTGGTATTGCGCCGTTTGAGCGACCTTGCCGACCTCGACCTGATTAAAGATCATCGGCGGCGCCGTGAACTGATAAAAAACAAAGACAAGGACGCCGACGAGCAGTATCATGAACTGCATCGGGATCTTGAGAAACGCGCTCATCAAGAGAGACGTTCTGCCCTCGGAAACCGACTTGGCCGTCAAGAATCGCTGCACCTGGCTTTGGTCGCAGCCGAAATATGAAAGGAAAAGGAACAGGCCGCCGATCATTCCCGACCAGAGCGTGTATTTTTCTTTGAGGTCGAAGCTGAGGCTTACGGTCGTCAGTTTTCCGGTAGCACCGGCAAGCGTGAGGCCGTCCGTAAACGAAACGCCGGCAGGAAACTGCGAAATGATCACAAAGATACAAACGAACAGGCCGAAGAAGATGACGAACATCTGCTTCACATCTGTCCACGTAACTGCCTGAACTCCGCCGATCATCGTATAGATGGTCGTCGATAGACCAATGACGAAGATCGTCGTCATCTCGTGCCAACCTAATACGATCGAAAGGATGACCGAAGGAGCGGCGATGATAACGCCGACGCCGAGGCCGCGAGATATGAGAAAAAAGAAGCTCGTCAGGCTGCGCGTCTTTGCGTCAAATCGCCTTTCGAGATATTCGTATGCCGTGTAAACGTTGGCTCGATAAAAGAACGGGACCGCCGTGATGCAAAGGATGATCATTGCAAGCGGCAAGCCGTAATAGAACTGAATGAAACGCATTCCGTCCGAATACGCCTGGCCGGTCGTACCGACGAGCGTGATCGCGGAAAGCTGCGTAGCCATTACCGAGAGCCCAACAGCCCACCAAGGCAGACTGCGATTCGCGAGGAAGTAGCCTTCGACATTACCGCTGTGCTTGGTCATCCGTATGCCGTCCCAGATAACATAGACGAGATACGCGACAACAACTGCCCAATCCAAAGCTCTCATTTTTGTTTAGTGCGAAAAATAGTAAGAAAAGGCCTCTAGGAGCGCGATAACGACGACCGTCGTCACGATGACAGCAAAGTAGATCCGATACCACCATTCATCGGGCTTTTCCACCGGCGGCTCGTCGAGCTTAGTTGTTTGTTCCTTCATCGCAACAGGAAAAATGCGGTTCGCCGATGCCCCGTGGGAGTGGAGCATCGGCGAATCTTTTACTTCGTTAGAAGTGGAACTTGAGGCCGATCTGGAATTGACGGGCATCAAGCGAGGTTACCGGACGATTCGTCGTGTTAGGCAACGGCTGCGTCGGGTTTCCAAGAGCATCTGTCGTAACGGTAAGGCTGTTGATCTGATAGATGCTGTTGATGTTGAACACGTTCACGAATTCACCAAAAACTTCGAGGCGAAGCCTTTCGGTGAACGGAATGAACCGCGAGTAACGGAAGTCAACGTTGAACTGCTTCGGCGTCGTTCCCGAGTTGCGGGTGATCCCGACCGGATTGTCGGTACCGCTGAAGCCGTCCTTGTTGATGTCCGTTGCAGCAACGATGTTGTAGCGTTCGCCGCTGTTTGCGGTAGCGATGATACCGAACTGGTTGTTGTTCAGAATGTAGTTCAACGCCTTGTTCTCAAAATGGAAGTCCGGACGGCCTACGAAGCTCAGCACAAAGGTATGACGCTGATCCGCAAGAGACGGGCCGTAATCGCGTTTGCGATTGGTCGGATCCTGCTGAACAAGTCCGCCTGACTGTGTGGCCACGAGGTTCTGTTCCGGAGCATCATCCATCGATTTCGAGAGAGTGTAGTTCGCACTGAACTGGTACCCCTTCGAGAATCGCTTGTTGAGCTGGACCGTAAACGCGTTGTAGTTCGAGTTGCCGGAAGCTTCAGCAAGGAGGATGTTGTTGAACCGCGGATCCATACGCGTCGCAGCGCTGACCGCATCGACATAGATCGGACGTCCATCAGCAAGAGCACCGACCGGATTGATACGGTTGACACTCCTGTAGATCGGAATATGACGGCCGCTCGAGTGGATATAGCCGACCGTGAACGAAAGGTCCTGGGTCAATGCCTGTTCGACCTGTACGTTTCCGTGGATCGCATACATATTCTCAAAGTCGGAAGCGATCGCAGTGATATTCTGCAGCGGAGCAGTACCGGACGCGACATTGTTCGGGAATCCAGGAGCTCCCGGCAATGCCGGATTGGTGAACGAAACTGTAAAGAACTTCGGACTTCCGTTCGCCTGAAGAGCACGTTGATACATATCAAGATAGACGGTATCAAAGTAAATGCCCGCACTTGCACGGATCACGGTCGGACGCTTGCCGTCCCGGACGCCATAAACAAGGCCAAGTCGAGGAGCGAAGTTATTCTTGTCAACCTTGAACTTCCTCGAAGGCTCATACACCGCTTGCGGATCAGCCTTCGGAATGTTGTAAAGGTCGTAGCGGACACCATAGTTGAGCTTCAATTTTCGCGTGATCTTCCAGTCGTCCTGAGCAAAAAAGTTGAAGAACGTGCTGTTGTACTTGATGTTCGTATCGCCGAAGATCTGGTCAAACCGAGTGTACGCAAACGGATTCGCACCCGTATTTGCCGCAACGTAGTTCGCAATACTTGAGAACGTATAACGAACATAAGAGTCCGTCCGACGTGTATCGGCAATGTTATTGAAGCCAAAGCCGAACTTTGCCACGTGGTCGCCGTTCGTCCAAGTAAGATTGTTCTGGATCTGGTTCGTGATCTGGAGAGGAGCGATGGTGTCGTCGTTCTCGGGTGCTCCAAAGTTTGCAACACCTGTGATCACGATACTCGGCCCCGTACCCGAATTTCCGTTTGCGATATTCCGCGAATCGCGTTTTGCATACTGATACCGAAACTCGTTCAGGAAATTCGATGAAAGGGTCGAAACGAGCTGAATGCCGACCGAGTAAGACTTGTCCAAGAAGTCGATACTTCGCTCAAGCGTCGTCAGGCCGCCGCCGATATTGTTCGGCGAAATGTTCTTGAAATAATTGAACCGACCGCTTAGCCGATTATTTTGATTGAGCTGCGCGTCGGTTCTAAAGATGAAGAAGTTTACCTTCTGCGATGCAGGGATCGCCGTCGGGAATGCCGATGCCGGGACTCCGGCTGCGATCAGAGCCTGCTTATTGGGCTCGGTAATGGTAATGACGCGCTGCGGTTCGCCGCCAAGATCGCGTTTGACCCATTCGTAACCGGTGTAAAAATGCCAGCGATCCTTGATGATCGGGCCGCCGATCGATCCCGTAATGTCATCGACCTTGGTCTCGGGCTTCATTGAGAATGGCGACGTATTGAAAGGCCTCGATGACATCGGGGTGCGGCGGAAGCGATAGCTCACCTCTCCGTGAAACCCATTCGTGCCCGACGGAGTGATCGCGTTCATGATCAGGCCCGGGGTGTTTCCGAATTCGGGAGCAAAACCGTTGGTCACGAGCTGAACTTCGCTGATGAACGTGTCCGAGATCGGCATCAGGCGGATACCGCCGCGGTCCTGCTGGGTGTTGTTGTTGCCGTCGAGTTGGTAGTTCGTACGGCGGGTGTATCCATTCGCGTTGATACGCGGCACACCGAACTCAGCGTTCGGGCGGCCCGTAACGTTCGCCTGCAGCAGAGCGTAGTTGTATGGGTTACGCGACACGAGCGGCAGGTTCTCGACCTCGCGTGCGTTCATCACACGTCCAAGGTCGATCTTTGCCGAATCGGCGATCGGTGCGTCTGCGTCAACAGTAACTGTTGCCGAGACATCACCCACTTCAAGTACGCCGTTCACGGTCGCCGTCTGTCCGGTCGTTAGTGTGATGCCCTCACGGACGAGACGTTTATAGTTCGGGGCTTCGACCGTAACCTGATACGTGCCGAGCGGGAGGAGCGGTGCTCTGTAGACACCGTTTCCGTCCGTTACGACCGTTCGTTCGGTACCGGTCTGCGTGTTCTTGACCAAGACCTTGGCGTTGGGCACTGCGCCGCCTGATGCGTCAGTGACGGTGCCCTCGATCTGGCCGTTCAATGCCTGTGATTGTGCCTGCGCAACGTAAGTGGTGCCGAAAGTAAAGACACCGATGAGCAGACAGTAGAAGAAGATTCTAATGGCGGTTCTTGCCTGATTCATATTAAGAGGCTTCCTTAAAGATCTATTTTTTTCCAACGGCCGATCGAGCAGCTCAGCGCCCATTGTGGAAGGGGCAGAAAGAACCAGCCGTCGAGCCTTGACCCGAGTTAATTTTTCGGTGAAAGCAACACGTGAGCGAGAAATCGATTTTCGCTCATCTATATCTATACCTAATATGGTGTATATAAGCAAATCAAAAGGGTAAAATCAACCCGCCTAACAACAAATTAGATATTGCGCAAAAAATTGCTTCCAAGTATGTCCTATCGCAACGCACGAAGCCTATGATCACTCATAGGCTTCGAGAACTTTGTGGGAGATGTTTTGGCGGTGTGGGATGTTACTCGGCCACAGCCATTTCCTTTTCCTTTTTCTCGCGTTTGATGCCGCCGATCTGGACGAGATCGTTGCCCTTGATCTGGTTCTTGTCCATGACCATCTGCTGATAAAGTTTACGCATCATCTGCATTTCTTCGGCAGCGGTCTTTGGCCCTTCCATATGCGGTTTGTTCGGACGCGTAAGATCGACGGCATTCAGTTTGAGATCGTGCTCGGTCGAATCGAGTTCGACGTGCTTGCCGCGAGCAAAGACCTCGTGACGGCCGTGTTCCTTGTACCATTTCGCAACGGTCGCGTTCTGGTGCATATTCTCGATGATATTGCGCCAGCCGATGCCGGTGTTGTAGGCACAGAATGAGATCTCGCCTTCCTGCGTTCCGTACGGAATGATGCACATTTCCGTTCGGCGGAAGTCATAGTTAAAGAGATCCTGGAACCACATTCCCGCGATGAAGAGGAAGTTCCACGGATCCTGACGACGCTTCTCGACGTCGGCGAGCGTGCGGTCGGGGCCGACCTTTCCGTAATCTTTGCCTGAAAGGCCGAACGACTTGTCGAACTTCTTGAAGATCGCACCGAGCGTAAGGCTGTGCGGTGCGCCGTACGGATCGAAGTTCTTGAGCAATGCAAGGCCCATCATGATATTTGAGAACCACTTGCCGCGGTTCGTATCCGAGATGTGCTGCATATCCTTTACAAGGCCCTGGATATTAAGGAATTGCGGAACCGGAGCCATATCGCCCGTTTCCTTGTTGATCATCACGGCCGTGCCGACACCGCAGTTCGGGTGGCATCCGCAAGAGACCTGGCCCCAATCGGCATCTTCACCGTGCACAACGTCTGCGAAGTCTGCGAACGCACCCATCAAGCTGAGCGGGAACCAGTCACGCGTAGGCTCGGTGATCCCGAGCTGCTTTTTCACGTCAAGAGCCATGTGCGACAGCGTGTAACGCTGCTGCAAACGACGCTGCTCGGTGATGTGCTCATCGCGGCCGGTGAATGACACAGGCTGGAAAGCGATGAACGAGATCTTCTTCGGGTTCTCCATCGCAAAGCGGATGATCGAACCGACCTGATCGTTATTGATACCGTTGACCAGCGTCGTAACAAGAATGATGTCAACGCCGGCTTCGTGCAGGTTGTTGATGGCCCGAAGCTTTACGTCAAACAGGTTGCCGATCTGACGGTGCGAGTTCGCGTCGTTGCCGATACCGTCAAACTGCAGGTACACGAAGCGAAGGCCCGCCTCAGCAGCTTCACGACAGAAGTCTTTAGATTTTGCGAACTCGATCCCGTTGGTCGCGGCCTGCACGGAGTTGTAGCCGACCTTGCGGGCGTATTTGATCGCGTCGATAAAGTGCGGGCTGATCGTCGGTTCACCGCCCGAATACTGAACGGACATCTGGCGACGCGGCTTGATCGAGATCGCATTGTCGAGGATCTCGGTAACGTCCTGCATCGAGAGCTCGTGAACGAATCCGACCTGGTTTGCGTCCATAAAGCACGGATCGCACATCATGTTACAGCGATTCGTAAGATCGACCGTGAGAACGGCGCCACGGCCGTACTTCACCGAGGAAGACCCGTGATTGTGAAGCTTCTCATCATTGTGAGCTTCCATATCGCGGCCCGGGAAAAGCGACTCGACATGCTTCAAGAAGTTCGCGTCGATCGCCATCATATCCTCGACCTTGCCGTGGATCGGGCACTCTTTGATCATCCAGACCTCGTTGTTACGTTCGATGATCTGAGCCTTGATCTCGCCGACCTTTTCGTTGACCAAGGTTGCGACATCGCGTTTTCCTGAAAGGATCTCTTCACGTGCCTCAATGACACACTGCGGACAAAGCGAATCGGTCGTACGCGGAAATCCAAGGACCGGCTTGGTCTTCTGCCATGATTTCAAGATCGGCTTGTCCGCCCATTTTGGCGTGAACGACGGGTTCGGTTTGTATTTGTTAACACTCCTGACGGCATTGAACGCCGCTCCTGCGATGAAGCTAAGGCCTTTTTCTACGTGTTTGATGGGTCTCATAATATTATTTGCTATTCTCCACGAATGCCGGATCCGCTAATGGATCCCAACCTCTTTCCGAGGCATCAACTGCCCGTACGCGGGCGCTCTGTCTATCTTTATGTGCAAATAATGTGCCGAACCGACCGGTTAGCGCAATTCCACTCTAACCATGTGCATATAAAGAGTTTACATACCTATGCCCTTCTCGGAAGGTCGATCGCCGAATGACACACCGGTCCTCTTGAGCTCAACAGACGTGTATCAATTCGATACACAGCGGATCACTGACGCCCTTTTCGTCTCAGCGCTTAACCAAATCGGTCAGACTGATGAGGTTTGCTTAAGAGACTTTGCAGACCCACCTCAGATAACACTTTGTAAACCGTTGAAAATGCACGAGATAAAAAAACTTAAAAAAGGGCTTTACAACCGCATAAAGCTATGTTACATTTTTTAGCACTTCAAGGGATATCAACAGGACAACTAGATTTAAGGAACGCTCTTGAGGGCCGGTGTGCCGGACAAATTTCCCAGATGGCGATCAAGTTTGGAACTTCGGGATGGAGAGCGGTAATCGCAGATGAATTTACATTCGCGAACGTCCGACGTGTTACCGAAGCGATCTGTAGATATTTGAAAAGTGAACCAGGATCCGGCGGCACGCTGATCGTTGGGCACGATACGCGGTTCATGGGCGAAGCCTTTTCGGACGTGGCTGCAAAGCTGATCGAATCGAAGGGTATGAAGGTGCTTAGGTGCACACACCCGGTGCCGACGCCGACCGTGGCACATGCGATCCGAGCCTTAAAGACGGACGGGGCGATGAATTTTACCGCATCGCACAATCCGCCGGAATATCAGGGCATTAAATTCTCGACGCCCGACGGAGCACCGGCACTGCCGGAAGTGACGGGCAAGATCGAAGCTCAGCTTATAGTGACCTCGCCGGTCGCAGAGGAAGACGGCGGATCGATCGAAGATTTTGATCCACGGCCGGGATATCTTGAAGATCTTGCGACAAAGATCAACTTCGATGCGATCGAGAAAGCAGGCGGCAAGTTCGTGTATGACCCGCTGTGGGGCACGGGCCGCGGCTATTTGAACAAGGCACTCGCCGATCGCGGCGTCACCGTCGAGACCCTTCACGACTGGCGCGATGTAACATTCGGCGGACAGGCTCCGGAACCGGGCAAGGAACATCTCGGCGACCTGTTCACGGCGGTAAAGGATTCGGGAGCGGTCCTAGGGTTGGCGACCGATGGTGACAGCGACAGGTTCGGCGTGATCGCACACGATGGAACATTCATCGAGCCGAACGAGCTGATCGCACTTTTGACAGATTATTTGGTAGAGACCCGCGGCTGGAAGCTCGGGGTCGCCCGCAGCGTCGCAACGTCGCACCTGGTGGACAGGGTCGCGAAAGCGAGAGATATAAAGGTTTTTGAAACGCCGGTCGGCTTCAAGTACATCGGCGAATTGATAAATAAGGACGAGATCATTCTCGGCGGTGAAGAATCCGCCGGGCTTACGATCCGGGGCCATTATCCGGAAAAGGACGGCATTCTTGCCTGCCTGCTTGCTGTCGAAGCGGTTGCAGTACGGCAAACGCCCTTGGTCGAACAGCTCAAGGAACTTTGGAACCGTGTTGGAAGGCTGCATTCAGGCAGGATCGGCATAAGGCTCGATGACGAGGTCGCAGCCAAGCTTAAAGATAAGCTTGCCGAAGACCCAACGGACTTTGCAGGCCGCAAGGTCCAAAGCACGGACAGGATCGACGGCGTCCAGTTCCGATTTGAGAATGATTCGTGGATCCTTTTGCGGCCATCAGGAACGGAACCTGTGGTCCGGATCTACGCGGAAAGCGAATCGAGCGACGACGTAAACAAGCTGTTGGAAGAAGGAAGAAAATATCTTTTAGGCTAGAGAGCTAAAGAAATGAGAACGCGACGCAGTAAGAATACAGACAGGAACCCAAAGACAAAACGGCAGCGGCCGTTCTGGATCTCGTTTCTTGTCGTTCTTACGCTCGCGGGAACGCTCTTTGTGTCGATCACATACAGGTCTTTCTCGGCCGTTACCGCTGAAGTTCGCGAGAATGAGCAACTAAATTTGATGATCCAAAATCTGACGGACGAAAATCTTCAGCTTCAGGATGAGATCCACAGTTTGAAGACCGATCCGAAAGTTATTGAACGCGAGGCAAAGCGCCTCGGCATCCCGGTCAAAGACCTTGGTGCCAAAACACAAGTTCCAGTACCGGCAAAGTAAGTTGCGGAGAATTGCTTCGCCGGTCTTTTCCTGCCCTTTGACAATCTGCCTTTTGCCTATCTACTCCGCACGGCCTACAGTTTTCCCAATCAGCTTTACTTTGCGGCTTCCTGATCCCCGAAAATCAAGAAGCCGCTTTCCTTTATTTGAACGGCAAAAAATAGGATGATCGTGAACCGCCGGATCTTCAGAACGATCGCCAGACTCCATTCCTTGCCGAGCTGCTCATTGCTGCTCTTGGACGCGCATCAACAACCTCCATTCAGCGTTCTCCCTTTCGCACCCACTCAAGGCTCATTCTTACCGAAACTCGTCGCCATACAAAAGCAGGACGACGCCGGCACACCCAAGAGACAGATGCCGCATATCGTAATATTGCAATATTACGGAGAGTGAGAATGTTCGATCAGGGATCAGCTTTGTTCCGGGGATATCTATTCCGAGTAGGATCTGGCCCGTCGGCGTTTTGTTTCGCGAGTTCCGCCGAGGTACGCGAAGATCATCACAACGAGATGGGCCGCGAACCAGATATTGTCGTAACCCATATTCTGATAAATGTAGATAAGGATGAGCACTCTAGGCACGAACACCCCGAGCAGAACGTCCGCCCATTGCGGGACGGTGTTGGGCGGGAACATCTGCGGGTACGCGAGCAGATACACGATCATCACGATCCGCGGAAAGAAAAGTGAGAATAATAGGAAGTAAAAGTCCACGAATTTGCCTGCTTTGCAACAGATATCGAGTGCCGGGTGTCTCTCAGCCTACAAGGAGCGAAAGCTTCTCGAATATTTGTGTCATTTTCTTCTGATTTCAGATTATAATCAAGCAAATTCTTTCGGCCGATCCGTTCTAGTGTTGACCGCGTATCAGCGTATTGAACCCGATCTCTTGCAGATATGAAAAGACTTCTATCCATTGCAGCCTTTTGTTTTGTTCTGCTCATTGTCGAAGCAGCTTTCCTGGTGAACCATTCGGCCGCAAAAGCTGACGTTGTCGGCCAGCTTTTGCAGCTTCCTGCGCCGCCGCCGCCAAATCCGCTGGTCGTGCGGACGATCTACTCGGATGGCGAAACAAAGGCCGAACCGCCGGGGGATGACGCTCCGATGGCCGATCTTTGGGCATTCTGGTCGAACGTGAATATCCCGGAAAGGTCTTTGGGCTACCGTCCAAAGATGTCGGACAAAACTTTCCAGAGGATCAAAGCCCGCCTTGAGCACGATCCGACGGAACTCAACTCGGTCCTTGGCGCATTTGATGACAGCGAACGCTCATACGAGCTTGTCAAAAAAACGTTCGACACGCTCTCCGCAATGGAGACGGCAGAAGAAGGCCAGTTGAATGTGATTCGTGAATGGCTTGTAATGCACAGTCCCTATTTTACGAACGAACTTCTCGAACGGGCGCAAACCACGAAAGACACTGCCACCTACGTCGATAATCAGGAAGAACTTCTTCAGCTTACGCGCTTTGATTTCGACAAGGCCCGTCCTTTGATTGACGAAATGTATTCCCGCGATGAAGACAAGGCCACGCACGTTCTAGCACGCTGGGCACTCTATCGCCACGCGATCGAAAGCGGCTCGTCGATGGACGCCGATCGTTACAGAGATGAATTGAAAGCGATCGTCGAGAACAAGGATCTGCGAGCTCCCTTGCGTGATCTCGCGATGGACGCCCTCGTTTCCGAGCCGGAATGGCCCGGCCGCGAAGAATGGTGGGTCTCGATGTTTCAGGACAAAACGCTGCAGGACATGGGCGGCTACACGGGCCTAACGACACTTGTGAATGTCTCATCGCCGGGCAAGTATTCGTCGCGAATGCTCGAGCTGCTCAATTCCGGCGATCCCGTCGTACGCTCTGCCGCGGTCAAGAATCTGCTCATTAAGATCGAGTTCGCAAAGCCCGAGGTCTTGCAGGCCTTGCTCCCGTGGTTGGAAAATCCAAAGTGGGCAGAGGATCCGACCGGCAACGCTCGTGCATCGATCGTCAAAGCTCTGCAGAAGGTCAAGCTCCCAGACAGCGTCCCAGCACTCATCCGACTCCTTCACGAGGAAAATCCGAATGCCGGGGTGCGGAAGGGATCGGGTTCCGGCTTGGCAAACACAGCTCCATACAGGCCGGCCATGAATGCCTCGGTCGCAAATGCGGCGGTTGCAAATGCGATCGCGAACGCTGCGAACGCGCTCGCGAATGCGGCGATCGCTGCCGCGGAATCGACCGAGAAGTATCCGTATCGGGACGATTCGATAGAGGCTCTCGGGTTCCAGGGCCTGCCTCAGGCCGGACCGCCGCTCCGGCGTCTTCTCGCTTCACCGACGACAAGTTACGAGCGGATCCGCTTAATGAAAGCACTCATCCAGGTCAAGGGATTTTCTATTCCCGAACAGGTCGATGCTCTCGAAACATCGGTACGTACTGACATTGCTGCCGCGAACTCCAACGCAGTGTCAGGTGAGTGGTCAAGTGAACCGCGTGTCGCAACTCCCGCTCAGATCAAGGCCTCTCTTGCCGAACAGATAACCACCGATCCTTCTCTCGTTACAGAAGATCTTGCGGCCGCCGTTGTCGCCCGCATTGATGTTCTTCAAGCACGTGAACCGCTCGTCGCAGAGCAGCTGCGGAAGATCGCTCTCGAATGGATACTGCCACAGATCGACCTGATGGCCATCCGTGATGTAAAGAGCGGCATCGCCGACCAGGAGGAAGTGCTGCGCGTGCTTGCACGCCGAAAGGTGCTCACTGAGAAGAACGCGAATGACGTTTTTGACCTTCGCAGCGGCCCGCCGCTGGCAGTCGCGGTCGCGGCGTGCGTTCTCAACGATGCCGGAGCATTCGAAGCGATCTTGAACGGTCAAAACGCAGAAGCAAAGCGTGCCGTGTATGCGTGCGGACGCCTCGTGCGGGCAAAGCTCCCGCTTGCAAAGGCATTCGAGGCGGCGAGAGACCCTGACAAGCTGCTCTCTTCAGCGGCCGTTGCGTATCTCGAAAGTGAAGATTCTCCTGAATCCCGCCAAGCGGTACTTTCGCTTCATCCAAACGAGGCAAAGATACTTGGCTCGACCGCCGCCTTCAAGGTCACCGATTCTGAACCTGAATTCTCGACCTGGCTTTCGAATCTCTTCACGGCATCAGATGAAACGCTCCAGTATTACAGCTGGTACGTCGGCGGCGAAGACACTCTGATGTCGATCGAGAAGCGGCTGCAGAAAGAGGTCAAGGAAGATGATTCGCTGGTCGGGATCTACGGCTACGATTCCAACTACGTCCGCATCTATAAGGACCGCGTCATCTATTCGTGGGAAGAGGATGATTCGCGTTACAAAGAACGTCCGCTCGAACCCGGAGAGTTTGACTACCTGAAACAATATCTCGCTCAGAATCAAGTTGATACGCTCCCGCCGTTCCTTGAATGTTTCGGCGAATATTGCGAGGCGAAAGAGCTTGTAATGCTCAGCCGGGCAGGCGGCCGACGGGTGTTCATGACAGGCACACCCGGCGAATTCTTTTCCGGGCTCGATAAGTTCTTTGCCGAGGTCCGAAAGCGGCCTGCGACCGTTAAATACGCCCTGAGTCGTGAAGTTCCGGGGCTCGATCTGATGCTCGCGGATGATAATTATACGGCTTATTCGGTCTGGAAGGACGGCGATGACCTGCGCGTCGTTGTCAGCGATAACGCCGAACGCGAACGCATCGACAAGGAGGTTGAGGACGTTCTCCAGCATCCGACCGGTGATGATTCCAAGGAACCGTGGCAGGCATCGGCGGAGCTCGCGGAGAAGCGAAAGTATGACGGATATTCGTGGCGAAAAGTTGTGAACGGCTCGGTTGGAAGCGCAGTTTCGCAGCCGACGGGCGTTGAATACATCGTTCCACACGACGGCCTTGCGGGCGAGCTAACACAGCAGGCGTGGAAGGCACGCGTTGGCAGCACCGAATATCGCGGCGGCGACGGCCTGTACAGGATCGTCAACGGCCGCGAGGAAAAGCTCGGAGCCGGCACGTACGCCACTCCGCTGGTAACACCTGACGGGAAATGGGTCATAACTTATCGCGGTTGGGATGCCGCCTCATCTCAGGAAATGGGAATTCGGCGAACCAATACGCTGACCAAGAAGGAATTTACCGTCAAAGGCCTCGAAAGCTATATGCCTTATCAGCCTGCGGCGTATTTGCCGAATCTGCGACGCGTCCTTCTCGCGATCACGAACGAATATGACATGGAGGTTCAGGCCGAGAGCCTTATGCTGCTCGACCCCGAAACAGGCCTTGCCTACCCTGCCGTAGGCGAATATCGCCCGCTGGCCCAGCAAACTTTTCGGCCCCTGCAGCGCGCGTCGGTTCCCGGGACATTTTGGGCAGCGTTGCCGAACTCTGAACAAAATTCAACGGAAATTGGCGTTTATGACGCTCGAACCTTCAAATTCAGGGCCGTACGGACGATCCCAAAGATCATCTTTGACAGCATGGCGATGTGGGTCGATGAGGCGGCAGGTTCGGTCTATTTTGTGTATAAGGGACAGCTTTTGAAGCTGCCGCTCAACCCGCCCGCACCGGCCCCGAAATAGTCAAAACGGGCAGATTTCGTCGATTCGCGGTTGCATTTCGGGTTGCGGACGCGCTTTAATATTCGTTTGCTCTAGGTGCGTCCGGAGCATGCTCAGGCCGCAAGCCTGAAGATCTTTAGCCGAAAAGGAGGTGAGAAAATAAATGGCATCAGTAACAGTGAACGCAAATGAATCTATTGAATCAGCACTGCGCAGGTTCAAGCGAAAGGTCATCAGCGAAGAGATCATCAAAGATTTCAAAAAACATTCTCACTTCATTCCGCCGGGTCAAAAGGCAAAGCTGAAGTCGGCAAACGCACGTAAGCGCAATCGCCGCCGCTTCCGCACGCAGCGTCCGGCAACGACCGCACCGCGTCCGGCGACCGGTCGCTAACGACAGTCTGATCTTTTACGAAAAAGTGGAAAAGTGTACCTTTGGTCGCTTTTTCACTTTTTGATTTCTGCTCAAAGTAAATGGCGAAACCGCGAATTCTCATCACGAACGACGACGGCATTCACGCCGATGGCATCAAGGCCCTTGAGGCCGCACTTTCTGAACTCGGCGAGGTCTTTGTCGTCGCCCCCGAAGCCGAGATGAGCGGCGCTTCGCATAGTTTAACGCTCGCCCGCCCATTGAGAATTAGACGAATCGACGATCATCATTGGACGGTTGACGGCACGCCGACCGACTGCGTAGTGATGGCACTCAACAAGATCCTGCCGCCGGATATGCCGCCGGACATTTGCTGTTCCGGGATCAATCACGGCCCGAATCTTGGCGATGACGCAAGCTATTCCGGCACGGTCGCCGGAGCGATGGAAGCGACGATCCTCGGCGTTCCCGGCATTGCTTTCAGTCTTGCGGTGTCACGCGAACCGGACTTTCGCGAGTCTGCAAGGGTCGCGGCCTCGATCACCGATAAGGCATTGAGTACGGGCCTTCCAAGCGGGACGCTGCTGAACGTAAATGTCCCGCGAGGAGTGCCGGTGGGAACGCGTATCACGACGCAGGGCTTCAAGACCGCACGTCCGGTGATCAGCGAGCACACGGACCCGCGTGGAAAGCTGTATTATTGGATCGGCGAGGTCCGCAACGGCTATCGTGCAGAAGGCGGAACCGATTTTGAAGCGATCGATGCCGGTCTCGTTTCCGTAACGCCGATGCGCGCCGACCTTACCGACCACACGTCGCTGACGCTGCTTGACGATTGGAACGCCTAGGACGATCTGAAATTATGCCGCCCGGAGCAATGCTGGATGATATGACGATCCGCCGCGAACAAATGGTCGCGGCGCTCGCCAATGAATTTCGTATTCGTGATCCGCGCGTGCTTGCTGCGATGAGGCAGATCCCGCGACATCGTTTTGTCCCGGAAGCTCTTAAGGCGCAGGCATATCGCGACGGGGCCCTTCCGATCGCATCCGGACAAACGATCTCGCAGCCGTACATCGTCGCGCGAATGAGCGAGCTTCTCGAACTCGTGGGCACCGAGACCGTACTTGAGATCGGTGCGGGCACAGGTTATCAAACGGCGATACTCGCAACTCTCGCAAAGAAAGTTTTCGCGATCGAGCGACTCGACAGCCTCGCGCGTGAAGCAAGTTCGAGGCTCGCGGGCCTCGGGTTTCGAAATGTCACGCTCAAGACCGCCGACGGCTCCAAGGGCTGGTCAGCATATCAACCCTTTGACGCTATACTTGTCGCAGCGGGAAGCCCAAAAGTACCCGAGCCTCTCATCGCTCAACTGAGGGTCGGCGGAAGACTTGTCATCCCCGTGGGCGAAACTCGCGAGAATCAGCGGCTGGTTCGAGTGACGAGAACCGAGAGCGGCACGAGAACCGAAGATTTCGGGCCGTGCGTATTCGTTCCCCTCATCGGCGATCACGGCTGGGGAGAAAAACAGCAGTAAATGGATACATTGATCGACATCTTTAACGCGGTACGCGAATTTCTTAACCCCGCGCATCTGATCGACTATCTTCTCGCCTTGCTCGGGAATTGGGTCTATCTCGGCCTCTGGTTCGTGATCTTTGCGGAGACAGGCCTTGCCGTGGGCTTTTTTCTGCCGGGCGATTCCCTTCTCGTCGTCGCGGGGCTTTTTGCGGCCGCAGGGAAATTGAATGTGGTTCTCGTGATGCTCGCGTTCTTCCTCGGCTCGGTAATCGGCGACAGCACCGGTTATTGGACGGGCCGCGTGATGGGCAAAAGCCTCTTTGGGCGCGAAAATTCCTGGGTCTTTAAGCCTTCGCGCGTACAAAAAGCACACGATTTCTTCGAGCGTTACGGCCCAAAGACCGTGCTTCTCGCCCGCTTTGTGCCGATCGTTCGCACCTTTGCCCCGATCGTCATTGGTTCGATCAAGATGGAATATCCGAAGTTTCTCGCATACAGCCTTGCGGGCGGCGCGCTTTGGATCTCTACGATGGTGCTCGCGGGCTATTTCTTCGGCGGGATCATCGAAAATGCACTCGGCATCAAACTCCAGGATCACATCGAAAAGGTCGTGATCGTCGTGGTCGCCCTTTCGCTCCTGCCTCCGGTGATCGAGTACCTGCGACATCGGTTCGGCAAGAAGGCCGCAGAGGATATCGCCTAGATTTGTTTGACAGCGATACGCTCGACGCCTAAACTATCTTTTGACTTATCGGGGCGTGGCTCAGCCTGGTAGAGCGCACGGTTCGGGACCGTGAGGTCGGATGTTCAAATCATCTCGCCCCGACCATTTAGAAAAAAGAAGCTGCCTGGAAGACCACTTCCCGGCAGCTTTTTTTGGTCAGAACCGCCTGCATCAGCGGGCGGTCAGTTGGTTTCGTCGCCGAAGAGCACGGGGATCACAGAGAGCGTTGCGAAAGCCCGCACAAGTGAGGGCACTCCATGTCATCCGCCGGTTGAAGATAACGCTTCTGACCGCCCGCTCACGCAGGCGGTTCTGACAGTTGGTATGTCGCGACGCTTGTCGGGGTTTCGTAGCAGCGGACCTTATAGACCTCGACGCGTTCATCCGAGATGCGTGAATTCAGATAATCGACAAAGAATTTTGCGAGGTTCTCGGCCGAAGGGTTGAGTTCTTCGTCAAATGGCGGAAGCTCGTTGATATTTCGATGGTCGAGATACCGCACGATCTCGTCAGCAGCCTCTTTGAGATCGCCAAAATCGATCAGGAGGCCGATATTGTTGAGTTCCTCGCCTCGTGCAAAGATCTCGACCTTGTAATTGTGTCCGTGCAGGTTCTCACACTTCCCCTTATAACCCCGCAGCTGATGTGCGGAGGAAAAGTTGCGTTCGATCATCACTTCGTAAAATGCTGCCATACCTGCCCGAAAATTATAGCGTTCTATTTGAGGATTTCGCGAATGTCATCGAGTTCGCTCGTGATCCGCATACGGGGGAGCGAGGCCAGAAAGTCTCGGCCATAGCCTTTGGTTCGAAGACGCGGGTCGAGGATCGCGATGACGCCGCGGTCCGAACGGCTGCGGATGAGGCGGCCGATTCCCTGCTTGAGTGTGATTATCGCCTGCGGCACGCTGTATTCGAAGAAGGAACTGCCGCCGCGTTCATCGATAAACCTCGCTCTTGCTGCGACAAGCGGATCGGTCGGAACAGCGAAAGGCAGCTTGTCGATAATGACGCACGAGAGCTGCTCGCCGCGCACATCGACGCCTTGCCAAAAGCTCTGCGTCGCAAAAAGAACCGCATTCGGCGTCGAACGAAAACGATCAAGAAGCCCTGTCTTTGACATGGTCCCCTGAACGAAACACGTAAATCCTACGCGCGAGCTTACGAGCTGATAAAGAGCATTCATCGACGCGTTCGAGGTACAAAGCACAAAGGCTCGGCCATCGGTTTGACGGAGGATGTCCGTGATCTCGCGTGCAGCGGCCGTTGTGTAGTCGGGCGAACGCGGATCAGGCATCGTCTTTGGCAAATAAACGAGAGCCTGCGTCTCGTGATCGAATGATGAAGGAGCGGTGAGCGTCATCGTCCGTGAGGTCGGCAAGCCCAGACGGTCGCGAATGAAATTGAAGCCGCCTTTTGTCGCAAGCGTCGCAGAGGTCAGGATGCAAGTGTTCGTCTTTTCGAACAGCTTTTCGTTCAAAAGGGCCGAAACATCGACAGGCGACGCCTGCAGGAACATCCCTCGTCCGCGACGTTCGAGCCAATAGACGTAGTTCGTATCTGACTGCTTCGTAATGAAATCAAGATCGGCACGCGTCTGTTTCAGCCTACGGACGATCGAATCCGCTTCGACCAGTTCGCCTGAGAATGCGTCAACGAGGCCTTCCAAACGGCTGAGCGCCTCGCCAAGGGCGGCGTGAGCGTCGCCGAATGACATTCCGTCGCCGCGTTCGACCGAGATATCAGGAGAAAGCTGAAAACGGCCTTCAACCTGGCGTTCGGGCATTATCCGCTGCCAGAATGATTCGGCGATCGAAAGCACCTTGCCCGCGGCCTTTGTGATCGCAACCGATGAGACCGTGTTGCTGATCGGTAAAGCCTCCGCGTCGTGCGCGAGTTCTTCGAGTTGATAATTTGATGCCTGAACCCCGAAATAGTCGGCCGCGATGTCTTCGAGCAGATGAGCTTCGTCAAAGATCACCGCTGAATAGTCCGGTAGCACCTTGCCGAATTGATTATCGCGGACGTTCAGATCAGCAAAGAAAAGATGGTGATTTACAACGATGATCTCAGCATTTTCTGCATTGTTTCGCATCCGCGTGATGAAACACGGTTCAAAGTCCGGACATTTCTGTCCAAGACAAGTGTCCGATCGAGCATTTATGCGGTTCCAGAACGCGAGATTCTCAGGGAGGTCGGTCAATTCGGCGCGATCGCCGGTCTGCGTCTCGCCGAGCCATTCACGAACGATGCGGAAATGATCCACATCGTCAATGCCGTCGAGGATCGGCTGGTGGCCGGAGTTCGAGATGCGATAGATGCACGCATAATTCGCACGCCCTTTCATATAGGCCGCTTTGAATTTCGTTGGCAAAGCCTTTTGCAGGAACGGAAGATCTTTCTCCATCAACTGTTCCTGCAGGTTCTTCGTGCCGGTGGAAATGATGATGCGGCATTTGCCCTTTATTGCGGCGGCAACGGCAGGTATCAAGTACGCGAGGGTTTTGCCGGTTCCCGTGCCTGCTTCGACGATCAGATGCTGTTTCTTGTCGAACGCCTCGGCGATCTTTTCGGCCATCGCGACCTGACCTTCTCGGTATTCGTATGCCTCGTGAAACTTAGATACAAGGCCCCCGGGCGAGAACACCCTTTCACTGCCGTTCTGTTCTTTTGCCTTTGTCATTACCGCGACGTTGACTGAATCCAAGTTTCTGATAAACTTTTTTGTTCACGATAAGGTCGCATGAATCTGCTCGAATGCAGTTTCTTTTTCGACCCGCACGTTTTCCAGAGAAAACTCTATTCTACCTTGCGCACGCCAGCGTTTGCTACGCCTGACGAATGCTAATTTCACGTAAGAACGAACATTTCGTAAATATTTCCAGGAGACAAGACCAGATGTTTTTCGCTTCCGTTTCTCTTAAGGACAACCGCCGCTTAGTGTTCGCTGCCGTTGCGGCGATCGCCGTTACCGCTGCGGTACTTTTGTATCCGCATTTTGCCGCAAAGGCAGCAAAGGGCCTTTTCGTTCAAACGGTGTCGGAAGAAGATTCGCTTCCGAATTACGACATCCGAACCGATAAGGATGCGGCCGCGAAGATCGAGTCTTACCGCTCTGTCGCGGGCCTTTCGGCTCTTAATGTAAAAGCAGAACGAAACGGATTCTTGAGCGGGGAGACATCGCTCCGCGAACGTGTGCCTACGCTAAAGATCGAATACAACACGGACATAAAGATCCCCGAAGTGATCGGGCCGGATGTTTCCAAAGGCCGTCATTTCCTTACGGCTCCGACCGCGGTGCGGGACGGAAGGCGGGCTCCGTTGCTTGTCGGTTTTCTTAAAGAGAACACATCGCTCATCGGTGTTTCCGCAAGCGAGATCGATTCGTTAAAGGTCGCGGCCGACTACACAAATCCGGACGGCAATCTTTCGTTCGTCGAATTGAACCAGGAGATCAACGGCGTGCCTGTATTTCGCGGTGAGGTCAAGGCTGGTTTCACTAAACAAGGCGAGATCATTCGCGTTATAAACAACCTTGCGCCGGGACTCGCAAACTCCGCGGTCTCGGATGATTTTGGCGATGCATTGGAAGCAGTTAGAGCCGGTGCAAGGCATATCAACGTCGAGCCCGGAAGTATCGACCTGAGGGCAAACGCCGAAGAGTCAACGGATCTGAAAAGAACTTTCGGAACAGGAGATTCCGCGACGACGGCGGAGAAGATGTATTTTCCGACAGAGCCGGGCGTTGTCGTTCCTGCGTGGCGAGTGCTGATCTGGCGGCCGGTCAACGCGTTTTACATCATCGTGGACGCCCACACCGGCACGATGCTCTGGCGCAAGAACATCACGGAAGATCAGACGCAGAGTTCCACATACAGCGTTTACACGAATCCGAATGCGATGATAAACGTCGCAGATAACCCGTTCCCGATGACGCCCGGGCCGACGTCGCCGAACGGAGTCCAAGGTGCAGCGATCTCGCGCACGACGATCTCACGGATCGGTAATGAAGCACCGTATCAGTTCAACAACAACGGCTGGATAACCGACGGCGGAACGGTAACGGACGGCAACGCGATACAGGCAGGCCTCGACCGCGATGGCAGCGACGGCGTCGATCTGAATAGCGAAGCCTCGAGCGCGTCGCGAAACTTCAGCTACACCTTTTCGCCATTCGATCCAAATACTAACTCGGGTGATCAGCCGGTTCCTTCGCCGCAGACTTATCCGGGAAGCGCCTATCAGCAGGGCAGCGTCACGCAGCTCTTCTACATCACGAACTGGTATCACGACGAACTCTATCGCCTTGGTTTCACCGAGCAGGCACGCAACTTCCAGCAGGACAATTTTGGACGCGGCGGTGTTGGCGGCGACCGTGTTCGCGGCGAAGGCCAGGACACCTCAGGAACGAACAACGCAAACTTCTCGACACCGGCCGACGGCGGCCGCGGCCGTATGCAGATGTATCTCTGGAGCGGCCCGAACCCGGACATCGACGGCAACTTCGATGCCGACGTCGTGATCCACGAATTCTCGCACGGCCTCTCGAATCGCCTCCATGGCAATGGCAGCGGCCTTTCGCTGAATATGTCACGCGGAATGGGTGAAGGCTGGGGAGATTTTTACGGACACAGCCTGCTGAGCGAACCGACCGATCCGATCAACGGCATCTATACGACGGGTTCTTACGACACGTATCTGTCGAGCGGATTCGTCAACAATTACTACTACGGCATCCGACGTTTCCCGAAAGCTGTTCGTGCCTTCACAGGACCGAACGGTAAGCCGCACAATCCGCTTACCTTTGCAGACGCCGATCAAACACAGCTCAACGTTTCTGACGGAGCGTATCCGCGTGGGCCCTTCGGCTCTTCGACAGCGGATCAGGTTCACAATCTTGGGGAGATCTGGAGCTCGGCCCTTTGGGAAGTGCGAGCCAAGTTTGTCGCTCGTCTTGGCTGGGCGGTCGGCAACCGAAAGGCGCTTCAGCTCGTGACCGACGGAATGAAGTTGGCACCGCTCGGCCCGACATTTCTGACCGAGCGTGATGCGATCATCGCAGCAGCCCAGGGCAGTTCACTCGCACCGGAAGCCGGAGTTGACGTCGTCGATGTTTGGCAGGGTTTTGCAACGCGCGGCGTCGGTTACAGTGCTTCGATCCAGAACGCAGGAACCGGCAGCGGCAACACGCGTGTTACTGAAGCTTTTGACGTACCGAATGTTGTCCAAACGCCGGCAATGACGATATCCGACCTGCCGGGCAACGGCACCGGAGCACCTGATCCCGGCGAAAGACTGGAATTCACCATCCCGCTTACGAACTTTGGATCGACGGCGGCGACCGGCGTTACGTTGACGCTCGTTGGCGGCGGTTCAACGGACTACGGTACGATCGCAAGCGGCGATATGGTGTCCCGCGTGATCTCATACACCGTACCTGCCGACACACCGTGTGGTTCGGTGGTCACCCTGACGTTCAATATCACAAGCAGCCTCGGTAATTCCTCGTTCACAAAACAGCTCGCGATAGGACAACCCTCGGCAACCGCGTATGAGAATTTCGACACGGTCACCGCGCCGAATTTCCCTTCCGGCTGGACAGTTACGGCCGTACAGAGCGGAACGCCCTTTGTAACCACGACAACTACGCCGCACACGTTCCCGAACGCGGCATTTGCGGTCGATCCGGAAGCAACGGGCGGCGGCACTGACCTGACCTCGCCTTCCTTTGCCATAGCGACGGCAAATGCAACTCTCGAGTTCACACATAAGTTCAATACGGAATCCGGATGGGACGGCGGTGTCCTTGAGATCAGCATCGGCGGTGGAGCTTTCACGGATATCGAGGCGGCCGGCGGCGTTTTCCTTCAAAATGGCTACAACGGAATGCTGCAGGGCGGAACAAATAATCCGATCACCACCCGACTTGGATGGAGCGGCGATTCGGGCGGCTACATTGTGACGACCGTTCGACTGCCCGTTGCCGCGGCCGGCCAGAACGTCCAATTCAAATGGCGTTTTGGTGCAGATGACAACACGGGCGTAGATGGCTGGTACATCGACACGATCCGTGTGTATGGAAACACGGTCTGCACACCGGTTTCGAACAACTCGAGGCCGCCGGCCGATTTTGACGGCGACGGCAAGACCGATGTTTCCGTATTTAGAGACTCGGCGGGCGACTGGTATCTTAACCGCTCGACAGCAGGGTTTACCGCAATGCACTTCGGATCATCCGGCGATATTCCGGCTCCCGGCGATTTCGACGGCGACGGCAAGGCAGATGTTGCGGTGTTCCGTCCTTCAACAGGCGTCTGGTACATCTTCCGAAGCAGCGACAGCCAATACGTCGTGCGTCAGTTCGGCCTGAACGGCGATGTACCGAGGGCGGGCGATTTTGACGGCGACGGCAAGGCAGATCTCGCGGTCTTCCGCGGCTCCGAAGGACGCTGGTATTGGCTGAACAGCTCGAACGATGCGTTTAACGTTGTTAGCTTTGGTCTCGACGGCGACCAAGCTCTTTCCGGAGACTGGGATGGCGACGGCAAGGCTGATGTGAGCGTCTTCCGGCCTTCGAACGGCGTCTGGTATCGGCTGAATTCATCGAATGGCTCGTTCACGGCGGTCGGGTTCGGGTTAGCGACAGATCGACCGGTTCCGGGCGATTTTGACGGCGATGGAAAGACCGATGTTGCTGTCTGGAGGCCATCAAATGGCACGTGGTACAGCCTCCGAAGCAGCGACGGGCAGTATTCTGTCATCCAGTTCGGGCTTTCGGGCGACGTGCCGGCGCCGGGCGATTATGACGGCGACGGAAAGTTCGATCAGGCCGTCTATCGGGCCGGATTGTGGTATCTGAACCGCTCGACGGCGGGTTTCCAGGTCGTATCATTCGGACTTCCGGCAGATACGCCAATCCCGAGCAAGTACATTCCATAAGTTTTTTCTTTAGTTTTATTGGCCGAGGGTTGAAGATTTGCTTTGACCTTCGGCCATTTTTCTGTTAAAACTTAACGGAATAATTTCAGAAAAAGCTGGTCAGATCACTGACATTCGTTTATTTGGCTCGCGCCCAAACCACCGGGTTGCCTATTTGTCGGCAAATTTTCCCGGTTGACAGCGTCCTTTAGGGACAAAAGGCAATTTTTTTGCAGATCTGGCTATGGCCAGTGTATTTGCCAAAGTGCTTTTGTTTTTCTGAACGGTCTCAACAATCAACAAAAACGTAAAAGGAAAGCTTTAGGAGGGCTTCAACAAAATGCAGAGACGTTTTTTAACAGATAGGCGTAGCGGAATATTGCTAGGTCTGTTGGTTCTCGGCATCGTGGCGGCTTTGGTCGTCTTGCCGAACTATTTCCACTCAAAGGCGGGCATAAAGGCCGGTCTTTTGCAGCGGACGTCCAGCCTTGATGAAGGCATCCCCAAGATGTGGGATATCCGTGAATCAAAAGAAGGACAGGCCGAACTCGCAGCCATCCGCCAACGGGCAGGTAAGGGCGAGGCTCTGGTCTCAGACATCCGCGACAATTTCAAACGCGGCGAAGAATCACTTCGCAGCAAGATGCCGACGGTGAAGATCGAATACAACAATGATATTCGCACCCCCGAGGTCATTTCGCCCGATGTTTACAGCAAGCGCATCGAGTGGCTCTCAGGCCCGTCGGATGCGAAACGTGCTGACATTCTCCGCAATTTCATCAAAGAGAACGACAATCTTATCGGTGTAACGCCGCAGCAGGTCGATGACCTGGTCACTGTCGCTGATTACACGAACCCCGATGGCGTTCTTTCATTTGCCAATCTCGAACAGCGGATTCACGGCATTCCCGTTTTCCGCGGTGAGATCAAGGCCGGATTCAGAGGCGATGGCAGCATCATCCGCGTCATCAACAACCTTGCACCGGGAATCGATTACGGTTCGGTCTCGACCGAATTCGGCGATCCGGCAGCGGCCGTTCAGGTTGCGGCAGGCCACATCCGTCATCAGCTTCGCCCCGAAGAAAAGGTCCGGAACGACTCAGCATCTGATGCGAACAAAGTGGTGTTCGGCGAAGGCGACTGGGCGACCACCGCAGAAAAGATGTACTTCCCGACCGAGCCCGGCGTTGCAGTTCCGGCATGGCGTGTACTCATCTGGCAGCCTGTCAACGCTTACTATGTGATCGTTGACGGCCAGAGCGGCACCGTCCTTTGGCACAAGAACATCACCGACGACGACGGCACTGTGTCGGCGACGTATGATGTGTACGGTCTTCCTGCTTCGTGGGCACAGATCGCCAGCTCGGCAGCACCGCTTGCTCCCGGCCCGAACGATCCGGCTCTCGGAACGCAGGGTGCGATCACCTCGCGCAATCAGGTTACCTTCATCGGTAACGAAGGCCCGAACTCTTTCAATAACAACGGCTGGATCAATGACGCCGACAACAAGCTCGACGGGAACGCGACCGAAGCGGGCCTCGATATCGACGGCGTAAATGGCGTCGATCCTTCGTCGATCCCTGTTGGAAGCCCGAATCGTGTTTTCACCTCGACGTGGAACCCGCCGCCCGGAAATCCGGCTCCCGGCGAGGCCCCGACCGGAACTGAGGCTCGACGCGGTGCGGTCATTCAGATGTTCTACATCATGAACCGCTATCACGATGAACTCTACAAGTTCGGTTTCAACGAAGTAGCGCGCAACTTCCAGCATGATAACTTCGGACGCGGCGGCGTAGCCAACGATCGTGTTTCATCAGAAGGCCAGGACTCTTCCGGATCTAACAATGCGAACTTCTCTACGCCGGCAGACGGCGGACGCGGACGTATGCAGATGTATCTTTGGACCGGTCCGAATCCACAGCGCGACGGCACGGCGGACGCCGACGTCGTCATTCACGAGGTAACACACGGCACATCGAACCGCCTGCACGGCAACGGCTCAGGCCTTGGCAACCAGGGCGGAATGATGGGCGAAGGCTGGGGCGATTTCTACGCTCACGTTCTGACCTCGAAGCCGACAGATCCGGCGAACGGAGTTTATAGCGAAGGCGGTTATGCCACCTACATGATCGGCGGCAATAACTTCACAGCCAACTTCTTCTACGGCATCCGCCGCTTCCCGACCGCCATTATGGCGTTCACGGGCGGTCCGCAGAACAAGCCGTACAATCCGCTGACCTTCGGTCACATCAACTCGAACTGCGACAC
The DNA here is from genome assembly GCA_019694355.1 of Pyrinomonadaceae bacterium. GTDB lineage: Bacteria > Acidobacteriota > Blastocatellia > Pyrinomonadales > Pyrinomonadaceae > OLB17. The sequence goes on from JAIBCB010000004.1 coordinate 222,223, forward strand.
CACGCTTGGCACACCGTCGAACGCGGTCTCCAGTGCTTTCCCGCGCAGCCCGGTCATCGCGACCGCAGGCAGCTGCTCACAGGTACACAATGCCGGTGAGATCTGGAAATCGGCACTTTGGGAAGTTCGCACACTCTACGTCAACCGTCGCGGCTTCGCAGATGGTTCGCGAGCGGTCCTTCAGAACGTCACCGACGGTATGAAGCTTGCTCCGCTCAACCCGAATATGCTTCAGGAACGCGATGCCATCATCGCAGCTGCAGCCGCAGCTCCTGTTTCGCCGCAGACCTCGGCCGATGCTTCGGATGTTCGCGAAGGATTCCGCATCCGCGGTTTCGGTTGGTCAGCAAGTGTTCAGTCGGCATCTTCGGTAACTGAAGCATTCGACTCGCCGAACGCATCGCTTTCGACCTTTGCGGTCTCGGATGCTTCCGGCAACGGCAGCGGCTATCCGGATCCGGGCGAAAACGTTCAGCTCGCGATAGGCGTTATCAACCCGAACACCGGTGCACCTATCACCAACGTGACGGTCAGCGTCAATGGCGGAGCTCCCGTAAACTACGGCACGATCAATGATGGACAGACCGTTACCAATAACATTCCGTTCACCGTGGATTCGAACGCACCTTGCGGCAGCACGGTTAACTTGAGCATCGTTGTTTCGAGCACTCTCGGTGCACAGCCTCCTGTTATACGCAGCTTTGTCCTCGGCCAGCCGGTCGGTATCGTCGAGAATTTTGACGGTGTTACGGCTCCGACACTGCCTTCAGGATGGACGAATACTCAGGATGTGGGTACGCTCATCAACTGGACGACCGTTACGACCACCCCTGACACCGCACCGAATGCTGCATTCGCGAACGATCCTTCGGGCGTGAATATGGCCTCACTCGAAACACCTGCGATCCCGATCACATCATCGGCCGCTCAGATCAAGTTCAGAAACAGTTGGAACACCGAAAACACTTTCGATGGAGCTGTTCTTGAGATCAAGATCGGAGCCGGCGCATGGCAGGACTTCATCACTGCCGGCGGATCTTGGGTTTCCAATGGCTATAACGGCACGTTGAGCACCAGCTTCCAGAACCCGCTTGGCGGACGCCAGGCATGGACAGGAAACGGCGGCGGCTATAAGGACACTGTCGGAAACATTCCGGCAGCGGCCAACGGCCAAAGCGTCTCCTTCCGTTGGAGAATGGCGTCGGATTCGTCCGTTGCATCCACCGGAATCTGGATCGATGGCGTTCAGATCATCAGCAGCTTCAACTGCTCGCCGGTCACAACGGTCAACAACGCGCGTGCTGACTTTGACGGCGACGGCAAGACGGATGCATCCGTATTCCGTCCGTCGGAAGGCAACTGGTACTCGCTCGGTTCGACCGACGGCTTTGCAGCCCTTCATTGGGGAGCCAATGGCGACACGATCGTCCCCGGCGACTACGATGGCGACGGCAAGGCAGATTTCGCAGTGTTCCGTCCGGACAACACGGAAGGCAACACGGATTTCTATGTCCTGAACTCGAACGGATTCGTCTTTAACGGCTTCGCACATGGCGTCGTCGGCGACGTTGCGGTTCCGGGAGACTTCGATGGCGACCACAAGGCCGACATCGTTGTTTGGAGGCCATCAGAAGGCAACTGGTACATCTGGGGTTCGGTAGGCCAGACGACCACGATCGCTCAGTTCGGATCGACCGGCGACAAGCCGTTCGCGATGGATAAGGACGGCGACGGCAAGGCAAACCTTTCTGTCTATCGTTCGAGCGACCACACCTTCTACATGGCGAACGCAACAGGCACACCTGCACAGAACTTCACGGCTGTTCCGTGGGGCGTTGATGGTGACAAGCTTGCACCGGCTGACTATGATGGCGACGGCAAGGATGACGTTGCGGTTTACCGCCCGTCAGACGGCACGTGGTACATCTACACGCAGTCAGGCAATACGATCACCACGCAGTTCGGTATTGCTTCCGACGTACCGGCACCGGGCGACTATGACGGTGACGGCACAGATGACATCGCGGTCTATCGCGGCGGCACCTGGTACATCAACGGCTCGACCGCCGGATTCCAGGTCATCAACTTCGGTGTTGGAAGCGATATTCCGGTACCGTCAGCTTACATCCCCGGCCTTGCACAAGGCGGTGGCGGTGGCGGCGGCGGCAGTGTGACGGTCAGCTACACTGGCCCGGATGTTGCGATCCCGGATAACCTTCCGGCCGGTGTGAACATCAATGTCCCGGTCTCAGGCGTCGGCACGATCTCCGATCTGAACTTCAGTATCGATCAGGTCAGCGGCGGCACCTGTGATGGAACGGTCGGTGATACCGATTGCGGCATTAACCACACCTGGGTCGGTGATGTGAAGATCACTATCACATCGCCGGGCGGCACAACCGTGGCGGTCCTCGATCGCCCAGGCGTTCCCGCTACGACCTTCGGCTGCAGCAACAACAACTACGCCCTCATTACGCTGAATGATGAAGGCGGGCTGCCTCCGGTCGAGAATGCTTGCAATACTGCCGGCGGCACGAACGCACAATTCCCGTCAGGGAACTATTCCCCGAACAATCCGATGTCTGCCTTTGACGGGCAGAACGCAGATGGAACTTGGGTCATCAATGTCTCGGATGGAGGCGGCGGCGACACGGGCACTGCCCGTAGGTTCTCGTTCATCTTCAACTCGGGCAACTAACCCGGTACGCTTTGCGGAAGGCTCCTTTGTGGGCCTTCCGCAAACATTGATCTAAACAAAGGCTGTTCGGAAGTGATCCCGAGCAGCCTTTTTCTATTCGCTCGACTTTTGTGCAGATCGTGCGGTTTGTGCTTCAAAACGGGTGCGGCGGTTCGCTATGATGACAGCACGGTCGAAGCGGCCGTTGGTCTTTGACAAAGTTGTTCGTTGGAGTGGCCAATCTTGGATTCGAAATTTGAAATGTGAGAGTTGAGATTTCGGGCCTCGCTCGATCAGGGCTGTAGCTCAAGTTTTGAAGTATGATTCGTGAATTCGTGGCTGCTTTCTTCCTTTGCAAACTTTGCCGCTCGATCGTTCTTGCGGCTTGCCGCAGCGCAGTGCGGTCGGGCTCGCCCGACCGTCACTCGCCTTAGGAATATATCGGAGCGTGCGTAGCACGCGACAAAAGAATCTGTCGGAGGCAAGCCGCCTCCAGAAAAGCCGGGTACGCTCGTCGGTCGGGCACGGTTGCGTTTTTTGCAACACGTGGGGATCTCTGACCCACGAACCCCGACCGCACTGCGAAAGGGGGCATAGCCCAGAAGATGGTCTAGGTCTTGTCGGCGGCAATGCCTTAGTCCCCGGAGGGGACGCATGAATGTAGCCTAGGGTAAGGCCGCTTCGGCCGCCACCCTGGGTTACCGCGACCAAATATTCTCGGGAGCGTGCGTTGCACGCGACTGCGGCATGTCGGCGGCAAGCCGCCTCCTGAAGAGTCGGGGTGTCCTCAACGGTCGGGCAAGCCCGACCGCACTGCTATGGGCAAAGCCCGGAAGACGTTCCATTCGGGCATTCGTGGCGACCCAAGCATTTGGCTCTTCCGAAGATGGTCATGAAAAATGCAGTTTGATTTTTTTTTGCGAAATTCTGGGACAAATTGCGTAAGTGACTGATAACACATCACTTATTTGTCCCAAGAGCTGTCCCAGGGGCGTCTTGGCTGGGACAAAAGGCGGTCACGTCGGCGGCAAGCCGCCTCCGAGAAGGCTTTCCCATCCTTATCCACGCCGTGAACGACTTGGCTAAACGAAGCCGGGAATGCTGACCGCCCGCTGACGCAGGCGGTACTGACTTCTGCTCACTGCTGACGGCTCACTGACCACTGCCCACCGCCCGCTGACGCAGGCGGTTCTGACTTCTGCTCACTGATGACGGCTCACTGACCACTGCCCACCGCCCGCTGACTCAGGTGGTACTGACCCGGTTTAACCGAGTTTATTGACATCGGGCGAGTTTCGGCATATTGTTCTAGCACACGATCGAAAAGACTTTTTACCGACTGAAGACGTCAAAGTCTGAAGTTCACAATCCCAAAATAAATAAAGGAGTAGCATTCATGTTCATAAAGTTCGACCGCATTGCCACGATCAAGGCAGCGGCCATCCTGCTCGCTGTCATTGTCGCTTTGGCTGCGTCCCTTGCCTTTGAACCTACTGTCGAGCGCACGGCCGCGTCGGCTTACGGTCCGTCGGCATCGTTCACCGGAGCTCCGAGCGAGGCCAACTGCACGGCGTGCCATGGAAGTTTTCCTGTAAACAGCGGCACGGGCAGCGTTACGATCTCAGGGATCCCGGCAAATTACTTGCCGGGCCAGGTGATCCCCGTCACTGTTCGGGTTGCTCAGGCCGATGCCACGATCTACGGGTTTCAATTGACCGCGATCGACCGCGAAGGCGCTCAGGTCGGGACCGTCGCCTTGCCGGCTCCAACTCCGGCCCAGATGCAGACGATCGTAGGCCTCGTCAACGGAAAGACGCGCAACTACGTCGAGCACACCGTTGACGGGATCACGCCCACCGTGTTCGGATCGAAGTCGTGGACGTTCAACTGGACAGCGCCGGCCTCGCGAAAGGGCAAGATCAGCTTTTACGCTGCCGGAAACGCTGCCGACAGCAACGGCGGCCCATCGGGAGATTACATCTACACGACCGCAGAAAGCACGCTCACCGGCACGGCCGTTTCGAGCTTTGACGACGACACGGCAAGTGACACGGCCGTTTGGCGGCCTTCGGACGGCGTCTGGTACAGCCTGAACAGCAGCAACGGCGCATTCCAGGCGATACAGTTCGGGGCAAACGGCGACCGCATAACACCCGGCGACTATGACGGCGACGGCATCACGGATCGGGCCGTATTTCGTCCATCGACCGGAGCTTGGTACGTCCTAAAAAGCGGCGGCGGCACGCTGATAATGGGCTTTGGCCTAAATGGCGACATTCCGGTTCAGGCCGATTATGACGGCGACCTGAAAACGGATGTCGCGGTCTATCGGCCGTCGAACGGCCTTTGGTACATCTGGGGTTCGACGAGCGGTTTGATCGTTCGCTCGTTCGGGCTTTCGACCGATCTGCCGGCAACCGGTGATTTTGATGCGGATGGCGTTGCGGACCTTGCCGTATTTCGGCCTTCAACGGGCGTGTGGTACATACAGGCTTCGACCGCAGGTTTCCGAACCGCTCAGTTCGGCCTTTCCGAAGATCGGCCGGTCGTCGGCGATTATGATGGCGACGGCCGCAGCGACATCGCGGTCTATCGCCCATCGACAGGCGTTTGGTACGTGATGCGTTCGACCGACGGTTTCTACGCCGCACAGTTCGGAAACGCGACCGACATCACCGCTCCGAATGACATTGACGGCGACGGCAAGACGGACATTTCGGTCTTTCGGCCATCGACCGGTCTTTGGTACGGCCTTCGTTCGTCCGACCAGCAACTGTTTGTAGCGGCCTTCGGCACGAGCGGCGACGTTCCTGTCGCGTCGGGCTACCTTCCGTAAAAAAGATGTCCCGCTCGGGCCTTTTGCAGGCTCGAGCGGGACACGATCGGAAAAAACATTCCTTAGTTTAGGCCAACGTTACTACGGCTTGTTGACCGGTGCGGTTCCTGCAGGTCCGACCTGAACGTCGGGACGCGGAAGCGTCGAACCCGGAAGTACAGGATTCGGAACTTCTGTCTCGCGTGACGAGTTCGAAGGCGGATTGCCCATCGGAACCGGCTGGATGATCGTCTGCGGAACAGGTGCTGTGCCATCCTGTCGTGCAGCGTTGTAATCCGGACGCTTGATCCTCGGCGTGATGAAGAACAGGATCTCGTTCGTGTTCCTCGTTACGCCTTTTCGTTTGAAGAGGTGTCCGAGAAGCGGGATCCTCGAAAGGCCCGGCGTACGATCCTGGCTTTCGCGTTCGTCGTCAAAGAGAACGCCGCCTACGACCGTCGTGCCGCCATCCGGAACCATAACCTCGGTCTTCATCGACTGAGTACTGATCGCCGGAGGTGCGGAACCTGTGACCGTCGCTGTCGAAGCATTTTCTGCAACGACATTCAGGACGACCGTGCCAACATCCGTGATACGCGGTGTGATGGCGAGGCGAAGCGGGACATCGACGTACGTCGTGGTCGCGATAAGCGTGCCGCCGCTGCCGCTGCCCGGCTGGATCGTTGTGATCGGGATCTTCGTACCGCTCTTGATCTCCGCAGGACGGTTGTTAAGAGCAGTTACGCGAGGCGTTGCGATGACCTTTGCTTCGCCCTTCTGCTCACCTGCGGTGATCAAAGCGCTAAGCTGAGCGGTACCGAAAACGCCGGTCGTCAGGCCGATGGCCGAAGATGCGATCTTCGACATCAGGTCGTTGCCGATCGATGGGATCGGTGTTCCCGGATTCGGCGTAAGAGCAGAGGTTGCACCCGGCAACGTGCCGCCGACTGCCGTGCTGCCGCGTTTGCCGTTCAAGATCGCTCCCAACTGGACGCCGATGTCTCGGCTGAAGTTGCGTGTCGCGACGACGATGCGGGCTTCGATCTCGACCTGCGGTTCAGGCTGGTCAAGGATATCTATGAGCTGCTTGATCGCGTCGATGTTCGAGCGAACATCGGTGACGATCAGCGAGTTAGAGCGGGCGTCGATCTCGATCGAACCGCGACGCGAAAGGCGACGCTTGATGATCGGCAGAAGGCCGTCTGCTCCGTTGCCGCCGGCTGCGGATGCACCGCCCGACGAAGCACCGGATGATGCGGCTGAGTCCACTGCCGTTCCGGCCGTCGTTCCCTGCGAAGCACTCTGTCCCGAAGCCATCGCGTAGTTCAAGCGGATAAGCTCGGTAACAAGCGGCGATGTGTCGAGAACGTTGTTCTGCTTCGCACGGAAGAGTTCACCTTCTTCGGCAAGCGTCTTGTTGTCGGCGACGCGAAGAATATTTCCGGTAACCTGGATACCAAGGCCCTGCGACTGAAGTACTGAATCGAGAGCATAGTTCCAGGGAACTTCATTCACCTTCACCGTAACGGGCACGTCCTTGACGGACTTGTCGATCACGAAGTTGATGCCGTACTGATCGGTGATGTAAGAAAGGATGTCTCTGATGTCGGCATTGACGACATTGAGGTTAACTGGCTCACCAACGAATCCGGGCTTTCCGTAGTTGTCACCCTGATCCTGCGGACGAACCTTCTGGCCAAAGGCGGCCATCGCGAGCAGAACGGTCAGCAGAATAAGAACTCCTGCTTTACGCACAGCTGTTAATGAGAAGATTTGAGAAGTCATGTTTCCTCCGTTTATTGGCTGGATGCCAGAGCCTGAACGCTATGGTTCATTGGGGATCGGCATCCCTTGTATAGAGCTTTTTTTGGCGTCCTTATTTGCGGTTCTTGGCGACCTTAGCGGGCCGTCGCGACGCTTTTGAAGGCTTGGCTTCCGGCTCTTTTTCTGCCGGCTGAGAGTTCATCTCGTCAAGCGGTGAAATGATCGGTGCCGGGGCGGCGGGAGCTGCCGGTCTTTCGCCGGCGGCAACCTGCGGCTTGGCGGCCGCGGCCTGGCTCGGAGCCGTGCCCTCGATCTGTGCCTTCATTGAATACTGTTGAAGCGGCTTGTATTCGACCGAAGCAACGAATTTCTTCGGTGCGGTCTTCGTTACGCGTCTGAATACGAGACGGTTCTCTTCGACCGCAACAAGCTGTCCGTCGAAGAATTTCTCGCCCGGATAGATCGTGTATGAGAGCTTGATAGGTGCTGCCTCGACCATTGCTGCCCAGCCACGCGGGGTCTTGAATACGCCGTTGACGTTAAGCTCGTTCACAAGAAGCACGCTCGTTACCTTCGGCACGGGCTGGCCGCTTGCGACAGCGTTCTCACGAAGCCGCTTGTAATAATCGATACGGGCTTCGATCGACGGCGGGCCGAAGTCGGCGGCCGTCTTTGGCTTGGCGGCTGAGGACGATTGCCGTGAGGGTTCTCGCTGCCTCATAAAACTCGGCTTTGCGAAAGGATCTCGCTGTGCGGAAACGCTTGCGAGGTCTCCGCCGAGGATGATGAGGGCGACCGCGATCGCGGCGAGGCCGATACTTTTCTTGAATGACATTGTGTTCATACCTATTTACTCTCGTGTCGGAAGTGGGGCCGTAGGTCTCTTTTGATTAGGCGGGTTTTGCCGGAGCTGCTGCGGGAGCCGCGGCCGGAGCTGCTGCACCGGGAGCGGCAGGCTTTGCGCCTGGTGCACCGGGTGCGCCTGGCTTAGCACCGGGCTTTGCGTTCAGATCCGTAGGTGCGGCGTAGTATGCCGACAGCAGGAACTGGGCGTGGAGTGTCTTGTTCGCGGTCTGCTTGTCGAGCTGGTTCAGCTTGAAGTCCGTGATCGATACGATTCGCGGAAGCTTTGCCATCTGCTCGAAGAAGCTCTTGAGGTTCGCAAAGTTGCTGTCAACCTCGACCTCGACCGGCTTTGCCATGATGTCGTTCTGCTGCGTGTCATCACGCGGCGAGAAGCGCATCACGATCAGCTTGCTGCTGTTGGCCGTATCCTGCAGGCCCTGAAGAACGTTCGTGATCTCACGCTGTTCCGGAAGCAAAACTTTCAGCTCGTCATATTCAGCGGTCTTGGTTGCGAACAGAGCGCGGAACTCGTTGATGTGCGATGTCGCAAGCCGTGCGTTCTCGTTCTGCTGCTGAAGCTGTGCGACCTCATCGGAGATCTTGGCCGTTTCAGCCCGCGTCTCGCTTGTGAAGAAGTACCACACGCCTGCCCAAAGAAGAGCACCGAGACAAAGCATTAAACAAAGCTGGATTGGCCAATTAAGATTTTTGAATTTATCTAACATGGTGATTTACCTACTCTCTTTGGGGTCTAGTTCTTGGCTACCTGTGTCGGTGCCGCAGGAGCCTGAGGCTGTGCAGAAGCGGTCGTCGCTCCATTCGGGTTCGCACCGGCCGCCTTGGAAGGCGTGTATGCACACTTGATCGTAAAGTTGACGATCGAGACCTTGTTGGCGTCAGGCGATGAGGTTTCCTTCATCACGACATTCTGGTTGACGACCTCGTTGCGAGCCGTCTCGATCGAAAGGTTCGAAAATAGGCCGTTCGAGAATTCGAGGCTTCGTCCGAACTGCGTAACCTGCTGCTCGTCAGGCGAATTGCCCTTGAATACCATCTGGTCGCCGGTCTGCTCGACGCTTTCGAGATAAAGCCCCGGAACCATTGCCGCACGTTCGGTAACTGCTGCGAGCACGGCACTTGGGCCGGCCTGATTGGCTCTGAGGGTCTTGATCGCTTCGATCCTGGCGTCGATATTCTGTATCTTCTGCTCAAGGTCCTTTTGCTCGTTGACGACCGCCTGAAGTTCGGCGGCCTGCCGTTTCTGCTCTTCAAGATCGGCCTGAGCTTTGCTATGGGCCATGCTGCTGCTGATAACATCCCATCCGATGACGGCCGCTGTCAGAAGAAGCGTCGCGAGGAACATCACCATCAGCCGCGAAGAAGGGCTGGCGATCTGGCGATCGACCGAGGCGACTGCACCGCCCTGCCGTTCGGTAACTGAATTTAGAAGGTTGATTCTTAGCATTTTAGTTCACTCCCCTCATCGCCAGGCCGACGGCAACTGCCATCTCAGGGACGATCTCTTTGATATAGTCGGGGTCGAATTTGTTCGAGTCGATGTAGATCTTGCGGAACGGGTTGAGAACCTCGACCGGAAGTTCCAGACGGTGCGAAAGATCCTGCGCAAGGCCTGCGAGCTTAGAACCGCCGCCGGAGATCAGGATCTTCTGAACCTGTGTCTCGTTGTCGTCGGTCGTTGCACGATAGAAGTCGAAGGTCTTCTGGATCTCCATTGCGACGACCTCGGTAACGTTGTTCATCAGCGGCTCGATCGATTTTTCCTCGACATTCGGAGCTGCGTTCGCGACGCCGCGTTTGAGGCCTTCAGCCTCCTGGAAATTCAGTCCCAAGCTTCGCTGCAGAACATCAGTGAATTGGCTTCCGCCGACCGTGATGTCGCGTGTGAACAGCGAGCGTGTGCCCTTGACGATGTTTACGTTCATCGTCGAGGCTCCGATATTGAGAAGCGTGACGACATCCGACTCTGCCGGATCGTAGTTCGCTTCGTAGCAGTTCTGGAGCGCAAATGTGTCAACGTCGATGACGACCGGCTGTTTGCCCGCAAGCTGAATGGCCTGCTTGATGTTGTCAATGCGTTCGCGTTTGCACGCCGCGATCAGCACGTTCGTCGAGTCTGCTGATTCGGCGGTGACCTGATAGTCAAGGCTCACGTCAGCAAGATCGTATGGAATGTGCTCTTCAGCATGCCAGTCGATCGATTCTTCGAGCTCTTCGGACGACATTGCGGGCAACGCGATGTTCTTGATGATCACCGAGTGGCCGCTGACGCCGGTTACAACCTGGTTCGCTTCGATCTGATGGTTGTTGCAGACATTCTGAATACAGTCCGAGACGACATTCAACTCCATTATCTGGCCGTCAATGATCGTATCGCTCGGGAGATTCTCAAATCCGAGGCTAACGAGATTCAGGCTATTTGGCTTGCCGTCAAGCTCAACCATTTTGACCGAACTCGACCCGATATCGAGGCCGGCTACCCTTTTCTTCTTACCGAACAGCATTATTTTCTAGCTCCTTTTCTGCTATCAAGCTTTTTGTCGATTGGATCCCTGTTTTGAAGGTTTTTAGAGGCACGTTGGCTCTTTTTTGAGAAGATCGTTGGTCACCTGTAACTCTTTTTCGGAGTGCATCTTGCTCTGCCCCGGTGCCGGCTTCGGATCTTTTAGGCAGCAAATCCTGCTTTTATCAACCCTTTTGGCTTGTCACCGTTTTGCAAGTAGTAGAACAACAAATCAGGAAACTTGTCGCATCTGGTGGCGAAGGATCTGAACGCCGAGAGCGTTCGACAAGATTGAATTTACACTGTTGAAATACATCTGTCAACATTTTTTTGCAATGTTGAACGCTAAAAGACAGAAATGCGGTCAGAATGAATGATGCACCCTGCCAGGCCGGTATGACGGGGTAGTCCCGCCCTTAGCTATCCAGGTCACCGAACTCTGATGCACACTCATCTGCCGACCTCAGATCTCAAATTTCAGATCTCAGATATAAGATCGTGGTTCCCTGTTCAAGAACCCGCTCGCTACCGCTTCCGGTTCTGACAAGTTCACTGCCCGGCCGCTGACGCAGGCGGTTCTGATTTTTGTGCAAATCGTGCATTTTGTGCGGTTTGATACATTTTGTGCGGTTTGATACGTTTTGTGCGGTTTGATACGTTTTGTGCGGAATGTGCTGTTCGCACCGTGAAGAACGAAGTAAACTTCTTTTTGTGGCTGAGCAGGTGCTCGGCGAGATGATCTATACCGATCAGGTTTTGTTGATGAAAATAGTTCTGCCGCTTTTACTGTTTGTTTTTTCCTCTTTGACGATTTCGGCTCAAACGGCAGAGATTCGCCTAAATCAAGCTGGTTTTTTAGCGAACGACAAAAAAGAAGCAGTGATATTGGCAAAAGAACCGTTCTCCGGTGAGTTCGTCGTTACGAATACTGATACCGGCAAAGTGGTGTCGGAGCGTTTACGAACGCGGCCGTTAATCGCATCCCCTTGGGGCGGAAGTTTTGGTTATTACTATGAGGTTGATCTTTCGACCATTAAGACGCCGGGTACATACCGCCTAGTAGATAAAAGCAGCGGCCTTCGGTCAATTGATTTCGTGATCGGCCCATATCCTGCATATCACGAAGACCTGCTCTTCTTTATGCGGCAGCAGCGGTGCGGATACAATCCCTTTCTCGACGCGGTTTGCCATACTCACGACGGGCGTTCGTTCTACGCGCCGTTTCCCGACGAGACGTTTGTAGATGCAAGCGGCGGCTGGCACGACGCGGGTGACCAGTTGAAATATTTGATAACGGCAAGCAACGCGACGGCGCGGATGATGCTTGCGTATGAATTGGAGAAAGCGAAGTTTGGCGACTTTGTCGATGATCTCGGACGCGATGATAGGCCGAACGGAATTCCCGATATTCTCGACGAGGCGAAATGGGGGCTCGACTGGATCCACAAACTTCACCCGAAAGCCGGTCAGCTTTTTCACCAGGTTGCAGACGACCGCGACCACCGCGGCTTTAAGCTTCCCGAGAACGATAACGCCGATTACGGCTGGGGTGTGAACAGCTATCGCCCGGTCTATTTCGCCGACGGCAAACCGCAAGGCCTTTCGCAATTCAAGAGCCGCTCGACCGGTGTCGCAAACATTGCCGGACGTTCGGCGGCGGCGATGGCGATGGCATATCGCATCTGGAAAACTGACCTGAAAGACACGGCGTTTGCGTTGAAGTGTCTCGTTACCGCCGAAGACCTTTACGCAATGGGCAAGCGGCAGGAAGGCTTTCAGCAAGGGAACTCATTCGGAGCTCCGTATCGCTACAACGAGGACACGTGGGCGGACGATATGGAATATGCGGCAGCGGAATTGTTCAAGGCGACACGCAAGCCAATCTATCTCGCCGATGCAAAACGCTATGCGAAACTTGCCGGAACGACATCGTGGATGGAGTTCGAGGACTCGTCGATGGGCGAGCAAATGTCGCGGCATTACGAGATGTATCCGTTTACGAATGTCGGACATTTTGCGCTGTATCCGCTCGTCGATGCCAGAACAAAACGCGAGCTTGCCGGATATTATCGCAGCGGGATCGAACGCATCGTCGCCCGTGCAAAGACGAATCCTTACGGCGTTGGCGTGCCTTTCCTTTGGTGCTCGAACAACCTTGTCGTCGCGTTCATCACACAGGTCCATCTTTACGAACTGATGACCGGCGACACGAAGTATCATGATGCGATGATCGCACACCGTGACTGGCTGCTGGGCCGCAACCCGTGGGGAACATCGATGTTCGAAGGCATTCCCGCAGGCGGCGAATATCCCGAAGACACGCATCTGCCGACCGTCCAGTTATTGAAGAAACAGGTCCGCGGCGGCTTGGTCGATGGCCCGATCGCCGCCTCGACATACAATGGCTTGATCGGATTGACCCTTACAAAACCCGACGAGTTCGCTCTGTTCCAGCCGCGTGATGTTGTCTATCACGACGACGTTGGCGACTACTCGACCAACGAACCAACAATGGACGGCACAGCCGACGCGATCCTTATAATGGCGATGTTCAGTCAGAACCGCCAGCGTGAGCGGGCGGCCAGTTCGTCAGCCAAGAATGGTCGTTTCACCTACGTTGAAGGCGGCATTATTCGCGGTGATAAAACTTCAAAGAAAATGGCACTCGTCTTCACCGGCGATGAATTTGCCGAAGGTGGCACCGCGATCGCCGACGCTCTGGCGAAACGCCACATCAAAGCCTCGTTCTTCCTCACCGGCCACTTTTACCGCACGCGCGCCAATCGTCAGATCATCGAACGTCTGAAAAAAGACGGCCATTACCTCGGGCCGCATTCGGATGCACATCTCCTCTATGCCGACTGGAACGACCGCAGCAAAACACTCGTTACCCGTGAACAATTTGAACGCGACCTTAACGACAACTTCGCCGCCATGCGTCCCTTCGGTATCGACCGCAAACAAGTTCCCTTCTTCCTTCCCGCCTATGAGTGGTACAACGGCGAGATCGCAGACTGGGCTTCCGCAATGGGCTATCAGATCGTCAACTTTACGCCCGGCACACGCTCAAACGCCGACTACATGACCGACGACGACAAGAACTACATCTCCAGCGACGATATTTTGCAACGCATTAAGGATTACGAAGCAAAAGACCCAAACGGCCTCAACGGCTTCATTTTGTTGACGCACATCGGCGTCGGCCCAAAGCGCACGGATAAGTTCTTCAACCACATCGGCGAACTGGTCGAGTGGCTAAAGAGTAAAGGCTACGAACCGATAAGAGTAGATGAGTTGTTGAAGTAGATTTGGATTTGGCGGCGAAGCCGCCTTCATCTCTGATACGTGGACGTCGATCCTTTGCTGAGAAAACAATGAAATGTGGAAGTAATGTGAGTTGAAGGCATAGGTTGAGTTGAACTCTGTGCGGTTCCACCGCACATTTGCTTTTTCGGATATCACCAGAAGCTTCGCATCTGGCCACTTTCTCCTGGCCGCTTCGCGGCGAAGGTTGTTGCCTTTTCGATCAGATATAGTTTGAGCGCCTATTGGCACCCTATGGCTTTTCCGGTTTTACGGCTGGTGGGTGTTCTGGCAGGTTCTTTTCTATATTGACCCACATATATTCGCCGCTCTTTGGATCCTTAATTAGTGTACTCGTGCTCTTCGCGTTGTCGATAAAGATCTTTGTAAAATACTCCTTGTAGTAGAGCACGAAGAAGATCGAACCTAACGTCGGTTTGTTCAGCTCCGAATAGTTGAGCCAGATCTCGCGCGGAGGTGTCGCTTGGAAGCCGCGTAGAGCAGGCTGAAAGTAGCTGCTGTCAGAAGTTATCTTGTCGCCGGCTGCATTTAGTCGGTAAATGCCTTCCCCGCCAAATACGGCGACCCCGTTCGTCTGGAATGCAGGCAGCATCCAAACCTCAAACGTGCCGTCAGAATCGCGTCGAATATATTGGTTGAATTTGACTGAACCTTTTGGGATCTTTGTCTCGAGTCTGACCCTGGCGGTCGCAAGTGCAGTCGCATAACCGTCCAGCATCTTTTGGTCGAGTTTTTCTGAGGTTTTGGTGATCTTCCCAGCGGCATCCATTAGATAATGGACCGCGACGTTATACGTTCCATTCTCGATCCTGCCATACAGCGCGTGCCAAAGGCCTTTTCCTTTATCCTCGATGCAGAACCATTCCGGACCGAGTTTGGTCAACTCCGCTTTGTCCTGAGCAACCAGGACATCGGTCGTTTTCCACGCGACGTTGTCGTACTCGACAAGCCATTGAGCGATCTCGGCCTTCTTGTTGAAATCCACGACGTCGAAGTCGGGGCCCGCTGTTTTCTTTTCCTGTCCAAAACCAACAGAAATAGAGATGGTGATAAGGAGTGCTATTGTAAGTATCTTCATTTGGGGGACACGCTGATTCT
Source organism: Pyrinomonadaceae bacterium (assembly GCA_019694355.1). GTDB lineage: Bacteria > Acidobacteriota > Blastocatellia > Pyrinomonadales > Pyrinomonadaceae > OLB17. Next base: position 237,268 of record JAIBCB010000004.1, read on the forward strand.
CTCTTTCCATGTTTGCGGATTCGATCCGTCGTCGCGGCGTTCCATTGTGATGGCGCCGGGCGACGGGCATACGAGATAGCAAAGGTTGCAGCCGACGCATTCTTTCTCGATCACGCGCGGATAGCGGTGACCGTTGGATTCGACAAATTCGAAGCTCTGGTGCGCGCCGTCCTCGCAGGCGACGTAGCAAAGGTTGCAGCGGATGCAGTGTTCTTCGTGAACATGTGCTTTGACGTCGTAGTTGAGGTCGAGGTTTCCCCAGTCGGTCACTCGCTCGACTGACCTGCCGACGATGTCGTTTACGGACGCGATCCCCTTTTCATCGAGATAGTTATTGAGGCCGTCGATCATATCTTCGACGATGCGGTAGCCGTAATGCATCACCGCCGTACAGACCTGAACGCTGCCCGCACCGAGCAGCATAAATTCGACCGCGTCGCGCCAATTCGAGACGCCGCCGATACCGCTGATCGGAATGTTAAAATCCGCGTCGCGTGCGAGCTCAGCGACCATATTCAACGCGATCGGTTTAACGGCCGGACCGCAATAGCCTCCGTGAGCCGCCTTACCGTTGACGTTCGGGTACGGGATCATTGTGTCCACATCGACGCCGATGACCGAGTTGATCGTGTTGATGAGCGAAACTGCGTCGGCACCGCCATTCTGTGCCGCCTTGCCTGGCGGCAGGATATTCGTCACGTTCGGCGTGAGCTTTACGATCACTGGAATTTCGCTCACCTCTTTGACCCATTCGGTGACCATGCAGGTGTATTCGGGCACTTGGCCCATCGCCGCTCCCATTCCGCGTTCGCTCATTCCGTGCGGACAGCCGAAATTCAGCTCAAAGCCGTCGCAGCCCGTGTCCTGCGAACGCTTGACGATCTCGTGCCACGCTTCCCTTTTCGATTCGACCATCAAGGACACGATCACGGCATTCTTCGGATATTTTTTCTTGCAGGCGGCGATCTCTTTTAAGTTCACCTCGAGAGGGCGATCCGTGATCAGCTCGATGTTGTTCAGGCCGATCATACGCATCGCTCCGTGATCGATCGCAGCAAGCCGCGACGACACGTTCGTGATCGGTTCGCCCAACGTCTTCCACACGGCACCGCCCCAACCCGCGTCAAACGCACGCTCGATCATCGAACCCATATTCGTCGGCGGCGCACTCGCCAGCCAGAAAGGATTTGGGGATTTTATTCCCGCAAAGTTGATATTGAGGTCTGCCATAATATTTTTTCCTGCTGATAATTGGACCGAGCTCCACAATCAGCGGTAGAACTCCTCCGAGAGCGATTCGGCCGCGAATCACCGCGGAACACGCAGATTAGCGTGTTAGATAAACCCTCCTGATCCGTGTCATCTGCGTCCATCAGCGGCTGAACTCTTTTGAGCGTCCAGGCCGTCATCTGCGTCCAATCAGCGGTTGAACTCTTTCGACCGATTCGCCTGCGGATAACCGCAGAACACGCAGATTAGCGTGTTAGATGAACCCGTCCAATCAGCGGCTGAACTCTTTTGAACGATTCGGCCGCGAATCACCGCGGAACACGCAGATTAGAGCTTTAGATAAACCCTCCTGATCTGTATCATCTGCGTCCATCAGCGGTTGAACTCCTCCGAGAGCGATTCAGCCGCGGATCACCGCCGAACACGCAGATTAGAGTTTTAGGTAAACCCTCCTGATCTGTGTCATCTGCGTCCATCAGCGGTTGAACTCTTATGGGTCATTCAGCCGCCGATCACCGCAGAACACGCAGATCAGAGTTTTAGATAAACTCGCATGCCACGCTTCCCTAGTTCGATTCAACGGCTGACAAACTCTTCTGATCCGTGTCATCTGCGTCCATCAGCGGCTGAACTCTTTGATCCGTGTCATCTGCGTCCAATCAGCAGTTGAACTCCTCCGAGAGCGATTCGGCCGCGGATCACCGCGGAACACGCAGATTAGAGTTTTAGATAAAATCGCATGCCACGCTTCTCCAGTTCGATTCAACAACTGACATACTCGCCTAATCCGTGTCATCAGCGTCCAATCAGCAGTTTAGGTCTTTCGACTACCGCGTTTGTTTGCGGTCATTTCCAAAGACCAGTCTTTTGAACTCAGGCTTCGGGCCGAAGTTCAACAAAAGCCCGACCTCGACGTCGGTCGCTTTCAAGTAGTTCAACAACTGAGCTACGTGGGCCTGATCAATAGCCCTGGCAGCCTTCAGTTCCAAAAGCACAATTCCATTAACAAGCAGGTCAGCAGCAAAGTCTCCAACAAGATTTCCTCGAAAGTGAACCGGGATCGCAACTTGCTCAAGCACCTCTAACCCATTCGCCCGCAAAGCAATTGCCAACGACCTCTCATAAACCGACTCTAAAAATCCATATCCGAGTTCATTATAGACATCGTAGAATGTTCCAATGATCTTTTCGGTAAGATCAAAGTGGCGAAATTGCTCATTTGTCTTCTCACTACGCAAATTATCCATAGTTCGATCTAGCCGCAGATCACCGCGGAACACGCAGATAAAAGTTTCAGAAAACTTCGCTTGTCAGTCGATCGTCACTGTGCCACCTCATAACATGATAAACCGTCTGATCCGTGTCATCTGCGTCCATCCGCGGCTAACGTCCGCCGGCGAATTTTGCGGTTTCGCCGGTTAGGGTATCGTGGATTCCAATGGCGGCGAGTTTGCCCATTTGAGCGGCTTCGACGGCCTCGCCGCCGCCGTTCACGCAGTCGCCGCCGGCGAAAACTTTTGGGTCTGAGGTCTGCATCTTTTCGTTCACGACAACGCGGTCTTTTTCGTCCACTTCAACGCTCGCGACATCGGTAAAGAACGACCGCATTTTTGTTTGTCCGACCGCCTTTATGACCATATCGCACGCAATGTCGAACTGTTCGCCTGAGCCGTTCGTCTTTTCGCAACGCAGCGATGCGACGCGTTGTCCTGCGGCATCCGCGACGACCTCGACGGGCTTTGCCTGCCAAACGAATTCGACGCCGTCCTGTTTTGCAAGTTCGTATTCGTAATCGTACGCGGGCATTTCCTTTTGCGAACGGCGATAGGCCATCACGACCTTTTCGGCACCGAGGCGTTTTGCCTGCGTTGCGGCATCGACCGCGGTGTTGCCGGCACCGATAACGACGACTGTTTTCCCGATAGGCACGGAATCCCATTCACGGGTCTTGATCATTTCGATCAGATGAAGCGCGTCGTGGACGCCCTCCAATTCCTCTCCCGGAATGTTGAGCCTATTCGTCTCGCCAAGTCCGACGGCGAGAAAGACCGCGTCGTGTCGCTGCTGAAGGTCGGCAAAGGAAATGGATCGTTCTTCCGAAAGAACCACCCCGTCAGCCGAAGCGGCTGCCACCCCTCCTTCGTAAGGAGGGGAGCTTGTGATCATCGTACTCACGAGGAACTCGACACCGAGATCTTCGGCTTGCTCGACCTCGGCGATCGAGACCGCCTGCGTCATCTTGTATTCAGCCATCCCGTAGGTGTCGAGGCCGCCCGCGAGCGGCCGTCGGTCATAGATCGCTACGGCGTAGCCAAGGCGTGCCAGGTATGTCGCACACGAAAGTCCTGCCGGTCCGGAACCCACGATGCCGACCGACTTGCCGTTCGCTTCACCGGCCGCGAACAATTTAAGATCGTTCGCAAACGCAAAGTCTGTAGCGTGTCGCTGGAGCCGTCCGATCTCGATCGGTTTTTGGAGAAGCGTATTCTCGACGCACGCGCCTTCACACAAGACCTCGACCGGACAGACGCGCGCGCATGTCGCACCGACGGGATTCGCATCAAAAATAACGCGAGCAGAACCTTTCAGGTTTCCGCTCGCGATCTTCTTGATGAATCCGGGAATATCTATGTGCGTCGGGCACGCGTGCATACACGGAGCGTCGTAGCAGAAGAGGCAGCGATTCGCTTCGACCGCGGCTTCGGCAGGTGTCATTGCGGGATGAATGTCCGCGAAGTTCGCTTCGATCTGTTCAATTGGAAGAAGTGACATAATGGCCTTTTGCCGTTTGATGAATACCTACCACAGAGGACACAGAGATCTCTGAGAATACAGACTCATATTCGGTGCAGATCGGTGTGTGCCGAAGGCTTATCACACAGAAGGTTTCATTCTCTTATCTCCGCGTTCTCTGTGACCTCTGTGGCTACACTCTTTAAGCCTCTGCGTCGGCCTCGATCTCGATGAGCATCGTCGGGTCGATCAATTTGGAAACTTCGACCATTGTCGTCGCCGGCATTATGTCGCGGAAGAACTCTCCATGTGCACGCCCGTATTCTTCCCAACGAGAGATGTCGGTTACGAACATACGCGTCCGCACAATGTTGTCGAGCGAGAAATCAAATGCCTTCAAAGCCCGCTCGATGTTCTTGATGCATTGAACCGCTTGCCCATAAGCATCGCCGACCGCAACTATCTCGCCATTCTCATCCGTAGCCGTTGTGCCCGTAACATAAACACGGTCGCCGACTCGCACCGCTCGCGAATAGCCGACAATCGGTTCCCATTTTGCTCCTGAAGAATATCGCTGCCTGTGCTGCATCACATGACCTTTACGAAGTATTTTCCGTTGAAGCGATAAGTTATGAACTTATCCGTCACTCTGCCTTGCGGCGTTTTATCGTCCTCGATCACGACGGGAAACCGAAACTCCGTCTTTGCGGCATCGAAGGAAAACAATTCAACAGGCCTTTCCGGACGATCAACGACCGAGAAGAAATCGTAGGCGAATCCAACATTGTCCGTTATCCCGCTCGACGTCTTTATGACCTTCGCTTGCCGGTCGAGTTTTTCACGGTCGATGCGAAACGCCTTCAGGGTCTGCCCATTCAGGGACGACGACGCAATGAACGTCGAACTTGCGAGATAGATCGGGCCGTTGCGGGTCGGCAGCTGAAATATCTGAGTGTAGAACGGTCCGCCGCCCTCGTCTCCGGATGCGTCCGCCCAAACATACACCTTGCCGCTTTTTCCCTGATATTGAAAGACATTGGCAAAATCATGCATTGTGCCGCCGTCCTCAAGATCCCAGGAATAGATGCGAAGCTTGCCGTCCGCGGATGTGGCGACGTACATCTTTTCCTTCAATTTCGGAAAAGCGTACTTTAGGATCGCAAGACTCCGGCCGTTGCGCATAAGAAGATCTTTGACCTGCCGATTTGCTGCATCCAACTTCTCAGCATTGTATTCGCCTGCATAGCTTCCGTTCTTCGAAACTTCGTCGAGTTGCTGCAGCAGCAATTTCTCGATCGCTGCCGGAGACTGAGCAAGACCAACGCCAGCCATCAAAAGAACGATCAGAATAAGGAAAGGGAGCTTGATTCTCATAAAATGTGGAACTTGTCTTAGTCGTCAATGATCGGGCCGTAAAGATCCGGACGGCGATCGCGGAAGAATTGCCACGTATTGCGGACCTCGCGGATCTTATCCATGTCGAGGTCGGCGACGACCAGCTCATCCTGATCGCGTGTGCCGACGGCAAGCATTTGCCCGCGAGGATCGCAGAAATAGCTCTGGCCGTAGAATTCGCCGATATTCCACGGAGCCTCGGTGCCAACGCGGTTGATGGCACCGACGAAGTATCCGTTAGCGACCGCGTGTGCAGGCTGTTCGAGTTTCCAGAGATATTCGCTCAATCCCGCGACGGTTGCCGACGGATTGAAAATTATCTCGGCACCATTGAGGCCGAGGCATCGTGCACCTTCAGGAAAGTGTCTGTCGTAGCAGATATAAACTCCTATCCGTCCGACCGCCGTATCAAAGCACGGATAGCCAAGATTGCCCGGACGAAAGTAAAATTTCTCCCAGAATCCCGGTGCTACGTGCGGGATGTGCGTCTTGCGATACTTGCCGAGATACTTGCCGTCCGCATCGATCACCGCCGCCGTATTGTAGTAAACGCCGGCTTGCTCTTCCTCATAGATGGGAACAACGAGCACCATTCCGTGCTGTTTCGCAACGTCCTGCATCAGTTTGACGGTCGGGCCGTCGGGGACTTTCTCAACGGCCTTATACCAACGAGTTTGCTGTTCGGCACAGAAATACGGCGTCGTAAAGATCTCCTGAAAACAAAGCACCTGCACGCCTTGCTTCGCCGCCTCCTCGACAAATTTTAACTGATGGTCGATGTTCGCCTTCTTGATCTCATCGATCGGCGCGTTTGCATCAGCGACGTTGTGAGCCTGGATCAGGCCGCCTTTAATGATTCGTGACATCGTCGATCCTCCACCTTACTTGCTCGGCATCGCAAACGCTTCGTCTGCGACCGGTACATTCGTCTTGACTGAGGAAATCTTCCGCGTCCAGCTCATATTCGGCATCGCGTACTTCACGACGGTCGGGACCTTAACGCCGCCGAGGTCCTTGTAATCGCTGTAATCGACCTGATAAACAAACCCGCCAAGAACGGTTGGTGTGACCGCGACGCGGCGTACCAACAGGCCCGTTTGTTCGTCAAAGCTGAGGCTCTCACGCAAACCTTCGGCCGTTGTGCCGGTGAGAACAAGAACCTTGCGCCCGTCGATCTCATTCGTAAAGCGATAATCGAACTTCGAATATGCCGAACCGATCGCCGCCGGAAATAGAAGCTGTGCTTCGCGTTTTATCTGCTCGGCCTCGTCAGCGTGCAGTCTGTGGCTGCCACCTGATCCGAATTTGGCGGCGGCCGTGCCGTCCCAAAGGTCGGACACCCATTCCTTGCCGTAAACCGTCTTTAAACTGTATTTTCCGTCCTTGAAACTGACCGTCTCCGGCTCGGTCGTCTTGCCATCCGGCTCGACGCGGGTCGCGGTAATGACCGCGCTGTCGATCCTCTTCGCGCCTCCGACCGCCGCAACGAATTTCGCGATCACGTCGGCAGCTTCCGGTTTCGTTTTCGGAGGTGCGGGACGCGGACCGTGGCTGCCGACATGTTCTGTAGGCACCAGGCTCGGGCGACTCTGGGGATGCATCCGGCCGTTGTGGCACGTGTTGCAGGAAACTTCGGTCTCGCCGCCAAAATGTTCCTTGTTGATCGAGAATACCATCGAGATCATCTTGCGGGCGGTATCTTTCTCCTCTTTGCCGTCTTTTGAAAAATCGTCTGTGTAATGACAGAAACTGCAGTTCACATTGAGCGACGCCGCAAAGATGTTCATCACCTTGCCCAATTGATCGGCGGGCATATCGCCGAGCACTTTCAGATTCTTGAACCGATCTTTTGCGAGCACGACCTGATCGCCTTTTGTTTGCGCGTGATTACGGTAAGTACTCATCCCAAAAACCGCAACACCAACCGCCAGAGCCATTACTGCGAACTGTATCTTCCTTTTCATTGCACCTCTTCTCCACGTGAATTTCGAAAGCTAAACGCCCAGTGCGCTAGGAACCCGATGCCAAAGCCGACGAACCACGCATAATCATAAAGTATTCTGAGACTTGGAATTATCAACCCTATCCATGCAAAAAAGCAACCTAAAAGCGTTGCCGCGACCGCCCGCCAATTCCATTCGGCATACTCGCCGCTCGTTCGATAAAGGTCAGCAAGCCGAAGATCTTTCTTCCGCAGTATCCAATAATCCGCGATCAGAACACCGGCGATCGAGCCGAGACCGCCGGAATAACCGACAAGCCAGCCAAAAATATATCCGCTCGGGTCGGCAAGCAGTTTCCAAGGCTGCATCAAGATGCCGACGATGCCAGTGATCAGCCCGCCGGTCCTGAAAGAAATGAGCTTTGGAAACGCATTCGCAAAGTCATTCGCGGGCGAAACGACGTTCGCAGCGATATTGACGGAAAGCGTCGCTATCACCACCGTGAACATCGAGATCGCGACCACGACCGGCTGCGAGAATTGACCGACGAGCTTGACGGGATCCCACGCATCGGCCGGATTCATTTGCGGAAAAACGACGACCGCGGCCGACGTGATCAAGATCCCCATCGCCGCAAAGATGGTCATCGTGCTCGGCAATGCAACAACTTGTCCGACGGCCTGTTCACGCTGGCTTCGGCCGAAACGCGTAAAGTCCGGCATATTGAGCGAAAGCGTCGCCCAGAAGCCGATCATTGCAGTAAGCGATGGGATGAAGATCGGCCAGAATTCGCCGAAAGTACGGAATTTGCCCGGCTCGTGCAGTAAGAATCCGATGCCGCCAGCCTGATAAAGTATCCACCCCAGCAAGATCGCCGTCATAACAAGCACATACGGAGCCGCCCAATTTTCGACGATCCGAAGCAGATCCATTCCCTTGTAGATGATCGCGATATTCATCGCCCAAAATATCAGGAACGAGAGCCACGTCGTGGCGGTATGTCCGCCGATCGGCCCGCCGAGCAGCGTCTCCCAACCGGGAATGAACGCCGAAAAGAAAGTGTTCAGAGCTTCGCCGCCGATCCATGCCTGTATGCCGAACCAGCCGCATGCGACCAATGCACGCATCAGAGCCGGAAGATTCGATCCTGCAGTTCCGTATGCGGCACGAGCGAACACGGGAAACGGAATTCCGTACTTCGTTCCCGGATGAGAGTTAAGAAGGATCGGTGCGAGGACGATCGTGTTGCCAAGTAGGATGGTGATAAGGGCCTGCCACCAATTCATCCCCGCCGAGATCAGGCCCGACGCCATCATATACGTCGGGATACAATGGGCCATCGAGATCCACAACGCCGCGTAGTTATACGTCGTCCAGTTGCGTTTCGCCACCGGTACCGGAGCTAGGTCGTCGTTGTAGAGCGGTGAGGTTCTAATGCTCTCCTCAGCATCCGAATTCAGCTCTACGCGCCCATCTGCGTGTTGGATAGTTTCGATCATCGATCAATGCTGCAACTTCCAAGAATGCTCCCGCATCTGGATCTACGTGCCAGTCGCAAGCTGCCATTTTATCCGAGTATAGGCGATCTTGAATCCATTCTTCTGCGCATTTTTTTGCGACTGACTGCCCGGCGCAGCACACATCATAGCGAGCGAGCAACCCTTCTCGCGGCCGTAGCCGAGGCGAGCCGAAAGTAGAGCACTCTGGGCGCCTTGACGGCGAGCTTCGGGAACCGTCGATGCACCGGCAAGAATACAAATGTCATCGTAGATGCCGAATCCCCCGGTGGCAACCGGACTGCCGTCGAGTTCTACGAGGAAAGGCTTAGTACGCTTAGCGTTTACAGTTAGGCGACCCATACTGAACATAAACTCTTCAATGCCGTCGAACTCGGTCGCCCATCCTGAAGCAGCCGTGCGAGCCCAAAGATCAGCCTCTTCTCCATCGATGATCCTTGTTGTGAACTTGGTTTCCGCTCCTGGCTCAAAGTCAGAGAGCTCGCGGAACATCACGCTTGAGAACTCGATCGGATGGTAGTCGCGTTCGACCAGCACACCGAGCAGCGAAGGGTCCGTCATAGGACTGACCTCGTGAAAAACAGGTGCTTCGCGAGTAATAAAGAATTCTTCGGCCTTCTCAAGATCTTCCTCGAAGCTGTCCGAAAAAAGCCCGAGCCCGAAGGTCTGCGTCAACGGGGACTCCGCTCCGTCGTACATCGCGTAGGTGCCGGAGATGTCGAGCCAAGCTGCGCCGCTTTCGGGTTCCATACTGGCTCGAGCTTCGACAAAATCCGCATTTGCTTGTGCTTCAGTTCGCTCAAGCCGACGCGAAAGGTCTTTGTCGGAATAGATCAGGCCTTCCATCATAAATATCTCCTAACCCGGAGTCGAGCTCAAGCAGACCTCGCCGCAGCGGTCACAAGCTTCGATGAAATTCCAGATCGTGAAAATCATAGCTGAAATCTGTCAGCGGCGAAATTGCCTTCATCGTAAAGCCTTGCGGGCGGCCATCCACATCGAGTTGGAAGTTAACGAAGGCATCGGCGTCCATACTGCGGTCGTCCCAGCGAACGATAAATGAGTTCGCTTTGTACGGGAACATTTCACCCGATAGTCGAGGCGAACGCTTAGACGCAAACCGCAGCTTCCTGTCTTTGAGGACCAGCGAGATCTCGCCGAACCACGCATCTGAATATCGGCCGACGATAGCGTTCGGGGCAAGCGTCGCTGCGCCAGATGCCTGGGCCCTAGCGACGTCTGCAGCAACCTTATCGGTGACCTCTTTTGCTTCGGCCAGCGACTTCTGCCTCGCGGCAGAAAGACTCGCGACCCAGTCGCGGCCGGGTCTGTTCAAATATCCATCGAGTATCTGATTCGTGATCGAGCGAAATGCTCCGGCTTCCTGCTGGTTGGTCAACACGATGATGCCAAGATTCAGCTCCGGGATCATCGTGATCTGCGTGACCATACCTTCGAGCCCGCCGGTGTGAGTTACCTGCTTATAGCCGCCTACGTCACTCAAGAAAAAGCCGAGGCCATAGGCAGCAAAATGCGTGTTGTAAGGACCAGGCGAATTGACCTGTATGATCGTTTGCGGCGACCATATCTCCTTAAGCGACTTCTCGGAAATTAGCCGCTTGTCCTTATCGTACTTTCCGTTTGACAGGAACATCTCGACCCACTTGAGAAGATCCGTAATATTCGAATTCACGCCGCCTGCCGCCGCAGGCACGCGGACCATGCTTCGCTGTATGACCTGCACTTTGCCTTCGACCGAAGCATGGCCGTCGATAGTGTTGCTCTTATCCTTTAGCCTCTCAAAAAGCCCGGCAGAACTCGCCATACCAAGCGGCCTCATTATCCGTTCCTCGACAAATTCGGGCCAGGATTTTCCTGAAACGCGAGCGATCACCTCGCCGGCGACGATGTAAAGATTGTTGTCGTAATCGTACTTCGTTCGGAACTGCGAAACCTGCTTCAGGTACCGCAGGTTATGAATGATGTCCTTGATCGTGAAATCGCTGCCGTCGGGAAAGAACATCAGGTCGCCGGCACCGAGCCCAAGCCCGCTCCGATGAGTGAGGAGATCCTTGATCGTAAAATTCTCTGAAACGTAAGGTGAGTAAAGCTTGAATTCAGGAATGTAGTCCTGAACTTTATCGTCCCACTTGACCTTCCCTTCATCGACGAGGATCCCGAGTGCGACGGTCGTAAATGCTTTAGAGTTTGAAGCGATACCGACGAGCGTATTCTCGTCCATCTTCGCGTTCGTATTCAGCGACCGGACGCCGTGGCCCTTCGCGTAAACGACCTTGCCGTCTTTAACGACGCCGACCGAGATCCCCGGCACGTCGAACGCTTTGATCGAACGCTCGACGAACGTGTCGATCTGATCGGCGGTCAATGCCTGCGCGCTCAAAAAGCCAACGCTCGTCAGGGTCAAGAGAATTACTGCAAACGAACGAAATATTGTTCTCATCTTCATAGTATTCACACGAGCGGAATCTCAATTCGCTCTACCTCAACCTCAGCGCATCAAGTTGAATTGGACCGCAGTTGCTAAAAATTGACACAAGTTCCGCGTTTGAGGAACTGCCCGTCGCCCTGTTTGCCGGTGTGTTCGCCGGCCTGAATAATTACGCGGCCGCGTGAGAGGACGGTCTCGACCTTGCCTTTGATCTTCCAGCCTTCGTAGGACGAGTAATCAACATTCATATGCTCATTCTCGACGCCAAATGTCGTCTCGCCATTCGGGTCAAAAATGACGATGTCTGCATCCGAACCAACAGCGATCGTGCCCTTCTTTGGGAATAGACCGAACATCTTTGCGGCCGCCGTTGACGTAAGTTCCACAAAACGGTTGAGGGAAATTCTATTTTCGACGACACCGCCGTTGTAGATAAGTGCGAGACGGTTTTCGACTCCGGGAGCACCGTTCGGGATCTTTGAGAAATCGCCGAGGCCGAGTTCCTTTTGCTCCTTCATACAGAACGGGCAATGGTCGGTCGAGATCACCTGCAGGTCGTCCATCTTCAAGCCTTTCCAAAGCTCGCCGCAGTTATGCTTCTCACGCAGCGGCGGCGTCATCACGTATTTCGCTCCGTCCCAACCGTCGCCGTAATCGTCTATCGAGTGAAAAAGATATTGCGGGCAGGTTTCGGCAAACGCCGGAATGCCGCGGTCTCGCGCCTCGCGTATCTGGTTAAGAGCGTCGGTGCAGGAAAGGTGGACGATGTAAACAGGCGATTCTGCCATTTCCGCGATCGCGATCGCGCGATGAACGCCTTCGGCCTCGGCAATTGTCGGGCGCGTCAAGGCGTGATATTTCGGCGCCGTGCGGCCGTCGGCGAGAAAGCGTTTGATGATCTCGTTTATCACGATGCCATTCTCGGCGTGCATACACACAAGGCCGCCGCGTTTTCCCGCCGCCGACATCGCCCGAAAGATCGTCGCGTCGTCTGCCAGAAACACGCCCGGATACGCCATGAACAACTTGAACGACGATATGCCTTCGTCGATGAGCCGATGCATTTCCTTCTCGTCGCCGTCCTCAAACTCGGTCGTGATCAGGTGAAAACCATAGTCGATGCACGTCTTCCCTTCAGCCTTTTTGTGCCAGGCATCGACACCCGAGGTCATCGATTCGCCCTTTGTCTGCACCGCAAAGTCGATGATCGTCGTCGTCCCGCCATGTGCTGCCGCCCGTGTGCCGGTAAAGAAATCGTCACTAGACGAAGTCCCGCCAAACGGCAGCTCCATATGCGTATGCGGATCGATCCCGCCCGGAATCACGAGCTTGTCCGCGGCATCAATGACAACGTCGGCCTCGATGTCGAGCGAGCGGCCGATCGTCGTCACCGTTTCGCCGTCGATAAAAATATCCGCAACATAGTCGTCAACCGCGGTTACGACCCTGCCACTTTTAATGAGCGTTTTCATAGGAAGATCAAGTCCAATTTCAGCTAGGCTAGACCAACGTATTATATATCAAGATCACCGGCAGATTTAGCTTTTGAGTTGGCTCGGACATATGATATGTTGGAGTCAAATAGCTCGTTAGTTTGGCATTTTTCCATTTTCATATCCCAAAGCAATCATTGATAACTGCTTATTCCCGGGGAGGATGCCAAAATGAGAGGAAACTCTATTCTCGCTATCGCGGTCTGCGTAGCATGCTTTCTGATAGGCTACCTGGCCTATCTTAGTGTTGCTGAGATCGTCGGATTCATCTTCGACAATACACCTGCGTGCGAACGCTCCTTCCAGAACTGCGCTCAACAAAATTCGACCCAATATCGTTGAGATCAACTTTGCTTCGCACCAATGCCAACGCCTTTTTGCGGCGTGCACTATGCGTCTTGATCGACAAATCCGACGCGTCGCAACAGAGCCTGAAAGCGCGGATCCGAACGCAGCGCATCGAATTTAACATCCACTTTCAAGAACGGAAGCCAGATCGCCCGTTCGTCAAATGCTTTGTCGAGCCATTCAAACGCCTGTTCGTTGTCGCCAAGCGCCGTATATATCTGCGCAAAGTTAAGGGCCGAAATATTTCCCTGCGACGACTTGCGATCAAACTCCTCAAGGATCTCATTGGCCTTTTCACGGTCTCCGGACCTTGCATAGACAAATCCTGCGACCGAGAGCGCCTGTGGGTCCATAGCTTCAGGCCTTATCGACTGGATCACGGCAATGGCGGACTCAAGATCGCCCGTCTGCACATACGCCTCTGCAAGGAAACTTTGTGAGATGACGTAATTCGGATCCAGCTCGAGCACGTCCAGGATCGCGGAGATCGCACATTCGGTCTGACGAGCCCAATGATAGCTGACGCCGATCGCGTTATTGTTCGGAAGCGAGAGCGGATCGAGCTCATGTCCGCGGCGCAACTCTACGAGACTCTCATCAAATCGCCGCATCAACGCCAAATACCATCCGTACCACATATGCACAGAGGCACTCCCGCGATTCAACGAAATGGCTTGCTTGAATGACGCTTCGGCACCGGCGTAGTCCCAGTCAAGATACATCTTGATGAGCGCCTGAGAGTTGTGAGCTTCGGCAAGCGTCGGGTCGAGAGCCAAAGCCTTCTTTCCCGCCTCTCTCGCTTTCTCTCTTGCACCAACCGATGAAAAAGAGAAGAACAAGAGCTCGATGTATGCGTCGGCGAGGGCGGCATATGCCGCTGCGTAGTCAGGATCGAGCTCAATGGCCCGTTTGAGATTATCGATCGCCTTTTGAAAATCGATGGGCGTCCATTTATTGAAATGCGAGAGTCCTCGGAGGTAAAATTCGTAAGCATCGGCGTTCGTCGTCTTACGCTTTAGCAGAGCGGCCTTTTCATCACCGAGAAGCTTGATCTTCAACGCTTCGACCACTGCGAGCGTGATCTCGTCCTGTACGTCAAAGATGTCCTTCATTTCACGGTCGTATCGCTCGGACCACAGCTGATAACCGTCCGACGCGTTGACCAACTGGACGCTGATCCGGATCCGATCGCCGGCTTTTCTAACGCTGCCTTCGAGAACCGTGCTGACGTTCAACGCGTCTGCGATCTCGCTGACCTTCATCTCTTTTCCCTTAAATGAAAAGGCAGATGTCCGCGCCGCAACGCGAAGACCGTCGATCTTTGAGAGTGCATTAAGCAGTTCTTCAGCCAGGCCGTCGCAGAAGTATTCGTTCTCATCGTCCGCGCTGATATTCGCAAATGGCAATACAGCTATCGATCTTACAGTCGGCGACGCAGGATGAGCGCCGGTCGCCGCATTTGCCGGCACGTCAACCGCGAGTCCAGCCTTTCTCAGCCCGTCAATTAGTTGGTCAACAAGATCAGGCTGATACCATTTCTCGAGCACGTCGCGAACGCTGTCTGCAATGTTTGGATCGACCGTCAGGACTTCATTCAGCACCTTTTTCGCAGTTTCGATCTCGCCAAGTTGGCCGTAAACCGCTGCGAGCTGTGTTTGCCTGAAAAGGTTAGCTCCACCGCGACGAACTCCGTCCTTTTTGATAAAGGCAAGCGCTTCCTGATAGCTCTCCCTGCGGAAGGCATCGAGAAAGTGAACATGCCAGTACCAACCTGGGTGATTAGGATTCAATTTCCGCGCCTGCTCCGCGAGAGCGCAGCCGCGTTCCCATTCGCCGCCAAACGCAAACAGGTGGCCCAGATACTCGGCTGCGGCCCCATCCATCGGGTTCAGCCTCAGCACGCTTTCGGCCGCATCGCTGAAGGCGTCGAATTCCCTGCGAAAGTAAAGAGCTTGTGCCAACGCGAGCCAGGCGAAATGATTCGCGGGAGCGGTCTCGATCGCTTTCCGGGCGGCCTTGAGCGCTCGGCCAAGCGGATCAGGCTGCGGATTAAAACCGAAACGATGTTCTTCGCCATATAACATCGCAAGCATTGCCCACGCGTCGGCATTGCCCGATGCCTGTTTGACCGCACGTTCCAAGATCGCTCGCACCTCGGCATGTTCGTCGGGTGAAATACGCTCAAAGTAACCAAAGCCCCGAAGAACAGCTTCGTAGGTCGTGAGTTCGTCGACAGGCTTTCGGCGCACCTCTTCGCTCATACTATGCGGCAGAGCTCCATACCAATCAGCAACGGTCGAGACGATCCGCGGGACCAGATCATCCTGGATCTCGAATACGGCTTCAGGGCTAAAGGCGCAGTTGTACGTCTCAGCC
This sequence comes from Pyrinomonadaceae bacterium, assembly GCA_019694355.1. Lineage (GTDB taxonomy): Bacteria > Acidobacteriota > Blastocatellia > Pyrinomonadales > Pyrinomonadaceae > OLB17. The sequence continues at coordinate 252,752 of JAIBCB010000004.1, forward strand.
CAAAGGTGTGCACCTGTGCTCGCGTCCACAAGCTGCACCATCACGCGCAGCTGTGAGCCGGCTTGTCGAAGGCTTCCCTCCAGAACATAGCGCGCCCCGAGATCCATGCCGATAGTGCGAGCATCACCTGAATCGGCGGCGTATCGCAGTGTCGAACTGCGTGCGATCACCCGCAGATACGAGAACCGTGACAGACCCGTTACGATCTCCTCGGACAATCCTTCCGCCAACGCTTCCAGATCGGCGCTGACACCACGCACCTTGAACGGCAGCACCGCAACCCAGAAACCTTCAGCGCCGCGAGTCTCTGGCGAGATAGCGTCCTTCGAACCAAAAACTTGCGTCGGAGGCTCAAGGCGAGGACCATCGACTATTGAACCCATACCCGGAAGTATCGCCGTCCGCGGCTCGTCCGTCGACGCCGGACCATATAGCAACTCCGTTCCGTCATCGAGACAGAACATCATCGTGTTGTCGTATTCTCGTCCGCACTGCGGGCATTTCTTCATAACGTCATTCGGGCAGATTCATCCGTGTTAGCAGATCCTTGAATCGCGGATCGTCGCGGAGCGGGTCCAGAAAGGGATCGACCTTGAGACGTGTAAAGTCCCATTCCTGCTCTTTATACGATTTTTCCAACGCAGAGAACGCCTGATCTTTTTCACCGAGATCTCCGTAGAGATTTGCGAGCCGGTAGGATGAGACATACTGCGTTTTCGACATTTCTTTAAGTTTTGAAATGATCCGGCGAGTTTCCTCCGGCCGTCCCGATCTTGCATATGAAGATCCCATTATTAGAAGCGAGTCCTGATTCTCGGGTGGCAAAGACGTCTCGCATAACTTGATAGCTTCGTCGTATTTCCCCTTTGCCTCATAAGCATTAGCGAGCCAAATGATGGCAGTTGCATGATCGGGATCGAGTGCATAGACCTTTTGAGCCTGCTCTAAAGCCGCGTCATATTTCCGCTGGTAAGCATAGACGCCCGCAAGATTTGCCCCGATCGGTATCGAAAGCGGGTCGAGTTCAAGGGCAGCTTTCAATTCACGGATCGCATCATCGAAGCGGCCAACCGGAACCAAAAATTGAAGGGCGTACTTGTAGTGACTCTCGACGCTTTTGGGATCAATTTCGAGAGCCCGTTTTAATTCTGTTTCGGCTTCGCTCCATCTCAACTGGGATGCGAGTATCAGACCATAGGTCGAATGAGCTTCGGCCAGCTCCGGATCGATCCGCAATGCCTGCTGTACCGCTGTCATCGATCTCGGCATTGCATCGGTAGGACTCATATAACCGTAGGACGGCATCACGGAATACGAGTCAGCTAGGCCTACATAAGCAAGCGCGAAATTAGGGTCAAGGTCGATCGCCTTTTGAAAATTAGCTATTCCCTCTTCGATACCATCCTTGGTTCGCTTGTTCCAATAAAATCGGCCACGAAGATAGTTTTGATAAGCTTCGTTATTATCAGTGTAATTCTTGGTAATGCCTTTTTGGTCGCTGCCTGACAGTTTTAGTCGAAGCTTGTCCGCGATCGTCGCGGCGATCTCTCGCTGAGTGGCCAAAAGGTCTGCCAACTTGCGGTCGTACTGCTCCGCCCAGAGCAGCTTGCTGCTCCGCGAATCGATCAACTGAACACTAATTGACAGGTCGTCACCTCGCTGGACCAGCCGTCCGGACATCACCGCATCCACGTTGAGTTCTTTTGCGATCTGAGCAACATCGGTTTCTTTGCCCTTGTAACGCATCACCGAGCTCGTCGGACTTACCTTTAAGTTCGGCAGCTGGGAAAGCCGATAAATTAGCGAATCAGCCAATCCATCCGACAGGTAATCTGTATCGCTGTTGCCGCTTCGGTTTTCGAATGGAAGCACGGCTACCGAACTGATCGTCGCCGAATTCGACGAGTTGAAATATCTGTAGCCAAAGAATCCACCAACCACGATCGTCGCAAGAGCCAACAGGGCGAACAAGTGCCGCTTGTCCAATGCCTTCCTTGTCAGCATCGCCCCTGCGCCTGAGGGCAATACCGCTGTCCGCTCCGTCGTGTGGATCTGCGCCCGCGTCGGGGCCTCGCTCGCCGTTGCAGGCTCGTGCATTGACGCCGGACCATATAGCAACTCCGTTCCGTCATCGAGACAGAACATCATAGTGTTGTCATATTCTCGTCCGCACTGCGGGCATTTCTTCATAAACTATTCGGGCAGATCCATCCGCTTCAATACGTCCTTGAATGGCGCATCGCTGCGAATTTCATCGAATAGCGGATCAACCTTGACAAAGGCTATTGGACCTGCCCGATGATCTATTGCCTTATTGATCCACTCAAACGCTTTTTCGTTGTCATTAAGTTTGGCGTAGATTCCCGCAATATTGTAGTCAGGTGCAAACTTACTAAACGTGCTTTTCAACTGTTCGACGATCCTGAGCGCCTCCGCCTTTTTCCCGGCTGTTGCATAAACGTAGCCCTCGTATCCCATCAACTCAGGAGTATTATCCAAAGAGTAAGCCTTTTCTAGTGATGCTATTGCTTCCGGGTACATTTGCTTTCGAGCATAAGCCAGCCCTAAAGCTTTGTAGCCGGGGGCGTAGTTTTGATCCAGTTCAATGGTCTTGCGAGCCTGCTCAATGGCTTTCTCAGTCTGACCGCCAAAGAGATACATATTTGCGAGACTGCTATTGGCTACAAGGTCTAGCGGAAAAAGGCTTTGATATAGCTCCATTTCCTCGACAGATTGATCCATTCGTCCCATTGCGGCCAAGTAGTAACTATACTGGTCATGTCCAACTTTTGGGTTTAACTCTATCGCCCGTTTCGCTTCTTTTTCCGCATTTTCCCAATTCCATCCATACCACACTTCGTAACTTGCTATTAGTGAATGCGCCTCAGCGAGTGACTCATCTAGGTCAAGAGCTTTCAGAGCCGCAGCTTTTGACTGGGGCATCGCCTCATTTGGCGGTAAATACCAGCCTGCCGCCAGGAAGTAAGAAGCGCCTATTCCGACATACGCCATGGCATAATTCGGGTCCAATTCAATAGCTTGCTTGTAGTATTCGATCGCTTTCTTGTAGCCATCTTTGTTATATTTGGTTCGATAATAATTTCCCTTCAGGTAAAGTTGGTATGCCTCTGGATCTGTGGTGTAGGTCTTGGTCACCTTTGCTTCGTCCGTGCCCGAAAGTTTAGTTTTTAGATTGCCTAAAACATCACGCGCAACGTCGCTTTGTAGTGTTACCAGATCGGATTGTTTGCGATTGTATTGTTGGCTCCAAATCACCTTGTCGAGCGATATGTCGATCAACTCGACGAACAGCGAAATATCCTGTCCCCGCTGAATGATCCGTCCATTGAGAATGGCCTGCACATTCAACTCTTTACCGATGGTCTGCGGATCGGTTTCCTTTCCCTTGTAACGAAACACCGACGAGCGCGGCCTTACGTTCAGATCAGGGATCTGTGAAAGACTCTTGATGAGGGTCTCGGTCATCCCATCCGATAGATATTCGACATCCGCATTGCCGCTCTCATTCACAAATGGCATCACCGCGATCGAGTTGATCTGCTTGGAGTTCCCTGACGAGAAATATCGATAGCCAACAAACCCGCCAACCAACACCGCAATGGCAATCGCTGCAGCAATCAGCGGCTTTGCCGCCCGATGCGCGGAGAACCTCGGCTTTTCCGTATCGCCGCCCAAACTTGGCTGCGGCTCCGCCGACGCGGTTGTTTGGATAAATGGCTGAGTTGGATCCTCAAGCGCGAACTGGCCGCCCGCTGACGCAGGCGGTTCTGACAATATCGCCGTTGCAGGCTCGTCCATCGACGCCGGACCATATAGCAACTCCGTTCCGTCATCGAGACAGAAGCTCAACGAATCGTCATTATAATCCCGTCTGCATTTAGGGCATCGTTTCATTTCGCTTTGTTTTGCTTGGCGATCTCAGCGTTGATTCAAAAAACCGAGCACCACATCTTGAAATTTTCTGTAGTTTTTCTCAAGTAAAATTGCGTGGCCGCCGTCGGGCAGGAAGGCGTAGCTTTTTTCCTTTGTGCCGAGCTTTTCGAAGAACTCGAGCGTTTGGGCCTCGGTGCCGAGAAAGTCCTTTTCGGGACGGATGATAAGCGTCGGAACTTTGATCGCCGCCGGGTCGAGGATCGGCAGTTTGGTCGTCATATCGACCCTGACACCATTGGGCGCTTTTGGCACTGCGGCAAGAGCTTCTTTGACATAGAGATCGACGACATCTTTTTCAAACTGGCCGGGGATGAAATCCGAGCGGGCGGCGGCTTCATCCGTTGCACGGTACTGTTCCGCTGGCGGCGGCGGAAGCTTGACGCCCGGCGGCGGCTTCCACGCCATTGCATAGAGGATCAGTTTCTCGACCTTTTCGGGATGCTGCATCGTGAAAAGCCCGGTCGTCTGCGTTCCCCACGACCAGCCGAGGATCGACATTTTCTCGACGCCGCGAAGCTTTGTTATGTAATCGACTGCCGCCCCGATGTCGCCCGCCGCTGACGCCGTATCAGACCAATCCTTATCGGTCTTTTCTGATCTTCCGTAGCCGTGGATATCGATCGCCCAAACGTCATAGCCGTTCTTGGCAAGGAAATCCATCAGCGAATAGTCGCGTATCTGCAGGTCGAAATCGGGCCGGCCCGTCCACGTCGCTCCGTGAACCAGCAGCACGATCTTGTTCGTCTTTGTGAACGTCTTCGCAAAATTCTTATGGAATTTCTCCCACAGATAAACCTTCAATCCGTTACTTGTAACAAAATGGTCTTTGCCAATTATCGGCTCGCCCTGTTTAGTGTATTGAGCATTCAGCACGCACGCAGAGCCAATAAAAAGCACGACGCAAAGTGAGATTCGAAAGAGCGTTGAACTTAGCTGCATAGAGAAAAACCTGCGTCGAGCGCGTTGACGAGTTCGTCGACATTATCTTTTGTCGAATTGAGCATCATACCGGTGCGGATAACGTTGCCATATAGCCCGCCTTTGCCGATGAGCACACCTCGACGCTTCGTCTCTTCGAAAACCTTGAGAACCGCATCAGCTGCGGGCTCCTTCGTTTCGCGGTCTTTGACGAGTTCGATGCCCTGCATCAACCCGCGGCCGCGAACGTCGCCGATGATCGAGTGCTTTTCTTTGAGCTCTTCGAGACGTCCGCGGAAATAGTCGCCGACAACACGAGTGTTCGTAAGAAGGTCGTTCTGTTCGATGAATTTGATCACGGCAAGACCGGCGGTCATTGAAACCGGATTGCCGCCGAATGTCGCAAAGGTAAGGCCCGGGAATTTATCGGCAACTTCGGGCGTCGCGATCGTCCAACCTATCGGGACACCATTGCCCATTCCCTTTGCCGAAGTGATGATGTCCGGCTTGACGCCTGTGTGCTCGATGCCAAACCACTTGTCGCCGGTGCGTCCCCAAGCGGTCTGAACCTCGTCTGCGATGAATAGTCCGCCGTGCTTGCGCGTGATCTCCTCGACACGTTCGAAGTAGCCGTCGGGCGGCACGATAAATCCACCGACGCCCATGATCGGCTCTGCCATAAAGGCCGCGATCTCGCCGGTGGTCGTAGTTTCGATCACGTCCCTGACATCTTCTGCACAGGCAGCACCGCAATTGTCGGGCGTCATCTTCCAAGGGCAGCGATAACAATACGGTGCACGAGCGTGGACGATGCCCGCGACCTGAGCCGGCAGCGGCCGCCAGCTTGAATGTCCTGCAGATGAGAGTGCCGTCGCACTTCGGCCCGAATAGCTGTGTCGGAGCACAACGATCTCGTGTCGTCCCGTCGCGAGCTTTGCCGCCATTTGCGCCGTATCGTCTGCCTCTGTGCCGCTCGAGGTGAAGAACGATTTCTTCAGGTCGCCCGGTGTGATCTCGGCGAGTTTTTCCGCAAGATCTGATTGCGGCGCATTCGCATACAACGCCGAAGTGTGCTGGAGTTCATTCGTCTGCGCGATGATCGCTGCGTTGACGTCAGGGTTCGCGTGCCCGACGCTGACTGTCAGCACGCCGCCGAAAGCATCAAGATAACGATTGCCGTCCGCGTCCCAAACATACTCACCCTCGCCCTTTACCAGGGCGATCGGCTCCTTGTAATACATTGCGACCGCCGGAAAAAGGAATTCGCGATGCTTCTCGATCGCGTTCTTCAACGACGACGGCCTTTGTGCCTGACTCATTAAACTTGGCCTCCAAAGAAAAAAAATAAGAACGGAGAATTATTCTACTCCATTCTTACTTATTGCAAGTCCTTTTTATTCCGTTCGCTTCGTCTCTGAAGCCTAATTTCAGGGCTTTGCTCGCGTGAGCTCCGCTATTCGCTGCTCCGCATAGCCGAAATATTGGGGGTTTGCGTTGGTGACGAGCTTGTACGCGGCGATCGCTTCGGCGATCTTGTTCTCAAGCCGATATGTTTCGCCGATCTCGTACTGCACCTTTGCCTTTTGCTTCTCGGACGCCCTCGGAACAGCTAGAGCAACCTTAAGTTGTTCGCGCGCAAGTTGAAAGTATTTTGAATCGTTAAATCTGCGTAGAAATTCCGCGTTGCCGCGATAGGCTTCGGCGAGGTCGTCGCCTTTGAACTTCGTTTGCTTGATCGCGGCTTCGAGCTCATTCCGGGCGGATGTAATAAGAGCGGTCTCGGCCGCACCGGCTGCCTTTGTTGAGATCGCCTCCCGCACGTACGACACAGCAAGGAGCCGGTGAATACCGCCAACCTCAACGACCGAAAGTCCGGGCACTTTCAAAGCATCGGTCAGCAGCTTTCTTCCCGGTTCGATGCGGTCATTCTGGATCAGGACACTCGCCAGTTCCGTGGCCGCAGTATGTTTCTGTGTCGGAGTGGCCTTAGGCAATTTTGTAACGGCCTCGAAAGCCTGTACAAAGAGATTTGAATTGTTGCTGACGCGTGCAAGTTCTGCGATCTGGAGCAAAGCAGAGGCCTTGGCGCTATCTGATGCCCCGGCCATTTCTGAACCGGCTTTCAGCGCATCAAACGCCCAACGCAAATCCGAAGAAGTTGTGTAGCTGCCGCGAAAGTTCTGAAAAGCCTGGGCCTTCCGGATCAAAGCCTCGACCTTGAGGTCAGGCGGCGTCGAGGCGGCACCTGCCAACGCCGTCATCTCTTCCCGGATCACGAGAACAATGGGTTTGTTGGCCTTCTTTTCAATATCGGGCACGAGCCGGTTGTGAGCGTCGGTCGCCTTCGAGGCAGCAAAGTAAACATCGACCCGCAATAACCTTATCTCAGCTCGCTTTTCGTCATCGATACCAGCAAGCTCAAGAGCAGTATCTAGCGACTGTACGGCCTTAGGATGATGGTAGATCGTGAAGTTCGTGCCTTTATACTTTCCGCCCGTCGAGCCAATGTCGTAACTCTCTTTTTGGCTCTTCGCCGCTTCGATCAGTGCATCAGCTTTTTGCGCATCGGTCTTCCCGAGAGCTGCTGCCTGCTCAAAAGCTTCTTCGGCATCCGATTTTTTTTTCTCAGCGATCAGCTTCTTGCCCGCTGCCATTGCAGCAGCATAGGTCTTATACGTCTTCTTTGAAGCAGGCGTTGGATTCGGTGTCTGGGCAAGGCCAGGAATTGCAAAAGCAAAGATGGCGATCGCCGCTAGAAAAACTGATCTTTTCATAACCGCAAAAATACTATTCGCTTCGTAAAGCTACTGCTTGAATTTGATCGAGCCGATGACGCGTTTTAGAGCATCGCGAACACCGTCCCAACGATTGAAATACCACACGCGGACCTCCCACCTTTCCGTTCCGCGTGCGACAAAGATGATGTGTGTTCCGTCGTATGCCTGGATGGCAGAGATCTTCACGGCCTCTCCGGCGTTGATCGGATACGGCTCGTTCTTAAATTCCTTCCAGCTCGTATCCTTGGCCATTATCTCCTTCATACCCGCCAAATATTCAGCGGCGAATTTTTTGACATCCGGGGCCGTCAGGCCGGCGTAGTTTCGATATGAGACATCGATGGTGAGATTCTCCTTGTCCTTATCGCCCCACGCACCGCAGGCAGTTTGACCCTTTGAAGTGACAGACTGGCCGCATGAGCCTTCGGCCACTTGAGTGGGGAAATCGAACAGCAAGCCGCCGAAGTTGAACGTCTTCCAGTTCGTCGGCGGAAGTTTCGGCACTTCGACGGCGATCTCGCCCTCTTTTGTGAATGACGCGATGATCTGCTCGACCTTTGCCGCCGCAGCCTCGTCACCCGCATCGTGAACGAAGTTGAGCATCACGTAGGTGTTCGCCGTGCCGAAGTCGATTATCTTTTGCCTGACCTGTTTATTGCTGTACGGATTGTAACGCTCTTGATCGATCACGGCGGCAGGTTCGCCAAGAAATGTCGTATCTTTTATGAACTTCGCACCCGCCGTTGGGTCTTTGAAAATAATATCTACCGTATCTTCGAGAGTCTGGCGAATCGTCGTGAATCCCTGGTCCCATTTTAGATACTGAACGGTTGCCCACAGGCTGCCGTCCAACATTTCCCAGCGAACGCGTGCCGTCATCTTTTCAAGCCCCGGATCGGGCTTGTCCACCTTGAGTACATACGGTACGGGCGAGGCGACGCTTAATCCCGTGCCGGTCAATACCATTCGCTTCCAGGCCGCAGGAACACCGGCAGGCACGATCTTTGGCGAAACAGCTGGTGTTGCCTTTGCGGTCGCGACCGGAGACGGAGTTGGCTTTGCAGGCTGTATAACGTCAGGCGTGTTCACACCCGGGACGATGTCATTCGCCGCCTCGGTCAGGGTCTTGTCTCCGAACGGATACTTGATCTTCGCCTTTGCCTGAGCGTAATCGGGCTTAATCTTGACCGCCGACCAATAGTCGGCCTGGGCCGCATCGCTCTTACCAAGCTTGTCGTAGATTAGGCCGCGTTCGTAAAAAGAGCGCGCCGCGAAAAGCCCCTTTGGATCTTTCGTGATCGATGATGTCAGGTCAGCGACCGCGTCGTTGTCCCGCCCCGTCTTCGCGTACAGTTCCGCACGATAGAAATATGCCATCGCCATCCCGTTAGAAACGCGGATCAGTTCGGTGTAATCTGCAATCGCCGCCGGATAGTTGCGAAGGATCTTGTGCGCGCCGGCACGGGTGATGAGTGCTTCCTCAAAACCCGGCCTGACTTCGAGAGCTCTCGTACACTGCTTTACGGCATCGGTATACTTGCCGCTCTCAAAGCTCGAATCGCATCTTGCGAGAAATGCTTCGGCCGTCTGCGCACCGGCAGCCGTAATTCCGAAAAAAAGAAGGCCCGTGGCGAGTACGATCTGCAAACTTCTCATATCTAGAATCTTCCCTGTTCGATCTGAGCAGCACGCAATTCGTCGGCGGCAGCAAGAGCCGCGTTGCCTTTGACCTTGTAAATATAAGCTCTTGCGCGATACAGATTTGGAATGCGTGGATTAAGTTGTATGCCGCGTTCAAAATCAGCGAGCGCGTCGTCAAACTTTTTCATATTCGCAAGGGCAAACCCGCGGTTGAGATAAGCCTCGGCCCAGGTCGGCCGAAGCTCGATCGCCTTATCGAGGTCTTTTTTCGCCTTTTTCCAATCTTGCTGCTTTGCGTAAGACGTGCCGCGGTTGTAATAACCTTCGGCCACGTTCGGATGGTTCTTAATGATCTCGTCAAAAACCTCCTGAGCTTTCTTCTGGTCGTTAATACGGTCCAAATAAAGTGCACCGCGTTTGAGGTCGTAGTCGAGAGCATTCTCAGGGTCAGCGGCGGCAAGCTTCGTGTAATAATCCGCGGCAAGCTGATATTTGCCTGCCTTTTCCGCATCTTTTGCGGCAGCTTTCATCTCACCGGTCGTGACGGCTGTCGGGTCATTGTTCTTGCGGGCTTCGTTCTCGACCTGTGCGAGAGTTGTGTTGTCTTTCGGCTTTTCGGCCGGCTGGTTCGATGGGGTTTCGCCGCCGCGAAGGACGCGAAACTTCTCCGCAAGCATATCGGCATAGCGGTCGAGCACCTTGCCGGCCGCCATCAGATAGAGTTCGCGTTTTGCAGGAATTACAAGCGGTGTGAACGAATGCCTTGAATCGCCAAATGCCTTCGAAGCTCGATAGCTCGCACGGGCAGGGTCTTGACGCGGTTTTTCTGCAAAACCGATACGCTCAGCGATCGGCAGAGCCGACGAATATTGATCAAAACCATTCTTTTGGTTGACGATGTAGATGTAGCTTTTTGATACATTCATCAGGCCGCCGATAGAATAATCGCTGTGGAAGTACGGATCTCCGTAAAACCAGCCCTGCCGATCCTGTTTGACCTCGGCCGAAAGCATTATCGAGGCAAAATCGAGAACGACATCGACGGTCATCACATCGCCGCCCGTCGTTTCTGCCGTTTTGGAAAGCTTCTTCTGTTGACCAAAACCTATGATCTCGACCGTGCCTTCAGGATTCCATCTCACAAACACCGGGCCATCATACGCGTTCACCGAAACCCAAGCCTGTCCGCGTTCGCCGTCGAAATCCGCGCCCTTTTCTTCCGATTGTTTTGAAAGTTTCTCGGCGTAGTATTCGGTCTGCTTGATCGAATTGAACGGAACCGTTTCAATGCCGATCGAGTTCAATTTGCTCGCAAGCCTTGCGTAGAAGTTATTGGTGAGCTGCTGGAGGTCGCCGGTCGTAAGGTCACTGTCCAGATAGACGGTAACATCCGCCGAGTTCCCTTTTGCGGAATTCTCCCGCGAAGTCACGGTCTTGTAATGGACGCGAACTTGCCCGAGCGATATCTTTTGCGTCTTTTTTGCAACACTCGGTTTGCCAAAAGTGCCTGCCTTTACGTACTTAAAGGTCTCGTCGGCGAGTTTTGAATAATCTTGTGCAAAGATCGCAACACAAGATACAAGGATAGCGAGAGAGACGGGGATAAGCTTCTTCATACTAAATGTTTGTGTCCTTGAGAGTTTCGGAAAAGATCTAACGCCGCTAGTATATATTACTTTCGCGTTTTTTACCTGTCGCATCGACATAAACGACCTTCATTTCAGAATAAAAATCGAGTGACGTGCTGCCCTGTTCTCTTGGGCCAACGCCGCTCCCTTTTATCCCGCCGAAAGGAATGTGCGCTTCGCCGCCGGTCGTTGGAGAGTTGATGTGCGTCATTCCGCTTTCGATCTCTTCAACAAAACGCGTGACGCTGTTGTAGTCGTTCGAGAAGATGGACGACGAAAGGCCGTATTCCGTATCGTTCGCGAGCTTCATTGCTTCATCAAGATCTTGAACGCGAGAGATGCCAAGCACGGGGCCGAATATTTCTTCGCGAAAGATCCGCATATCGGATGTAACATTGTCGAAAACCGTTGGCTGAACAAAATATCCGTTTTCGAGGCCGTCGCCTGATGCCCGGCCGCCGCCGCACATTAGTTTTGCTCCGTCTTCCTGCCCGATCTGCATATATTTGAGCACGGTGTTGAACTGATGTTCATCAACGCTTGGACCGATGTCTGTCGATGCATCCGCACCCGCACCAAGCTTGTATGCCTTTGCGCGTTTGACGATCTTCTCGACAAATTCGTCCGCGATCGAGCCTTGGACGATCGCGCGGCTGCCCGCCGTACAGCGTTGACCGGTCGAGCCGAACGCCCCCGACGCGGTGTGTTCGACCGCAAGATCAATGTCACAATCTTCAAGTACGACGACGGGATTCTTGCCTCCCATTTCCGCCTGAAAAGGAATGCCGCGACGCGCGATCTGTTCGTAAAGCTTGAGGCCGATCTCGGTCGAGCCTGTGAACGAGATCGCACGAACGGCCGGATGCTTCGCTATCTCATCACCGACCTCGCCGCCCGAACCGAGCACAAGATTCATCACACCGGCAGGAACTCCCGCTTCGGTGAAGATCTCCATCAAGCGAACCGCGGTTGCCGGAGTGTTTGTTGCGGGCTTGAAAACCACGGTGTTGCCGGCCGCCAACGCGGGCGCGATCTTCCATAGCGGAATCGCTACGGGGAAATTCCACGGCGTGATGAGTCCGACGACGCCGTGCGGCTGTTTGATCGTGTAGGCAAAATTCGCTGGCAGTTCGCTGGCGATCGTCTCACCGTTATTGCGGCGAGTTTCGCCGGCACAAAACTCAACGACGTTCGTGCCGCGCGTAACTTCGCCGCGGGCCTCTGAGATCGTTTTGCCTTCCTCGCGCGTCAAGATCTGGGCGAGCTCTTCTTTTTGATCTTCGAGAAGCCTGACGGCTTTCATCAGAATTCGGCCGCGTGCCGGAGCGGGAGTTCGCCTCCAATCTTTGAATGCTGCGTACGCCGCTTCGATCGCTTGACGCGTTTCTTCACGGGTCGCCTGCTCGCTTTCACCGATGATGTCTCGCGTGTCCGCAGGGTTGATATTTGCGACACGTTTCCCTGAAGTAGAATCGATCCACTTCCCTGCTATATAACTGCGATAGATGGTCATACAATTTAATGCTAACCTTATATCAAAATATGGCCGAACGCAACGAAAACATCCGTAACCTATTGCAGACACGCGTGTTAGAGCACGGCGACAAGATCTTTCTTATCTCGGAGGTTGACGGCCGCGAGTTCAGCTACGAGGCTTTTTCTGAGCTCGTTGCGCGAACTGCCCGCCTTCTTATCTCACGCGACATAAAGAAAGGCGACGTTGTAAGCCTTCTGCTGCCGAATTCTGCTGAATACATCGTTGCCTATTTTGCTTGCTGGAGCATCGGAGCCATCGCCGGACCAATAAATTCGCACCTCAAGCCTGAAGAGATCGAGTGGACGCTTGAGAATTCGGAATCAAAACTGCTGCTTGCAGGTTCCGAGTTTCTCGGAAAACTCGAGGGGCGAAAGTCGCCCGCGGTCATTGTCTTTGATGATGCCGACGGCGTAACGAGCGACCTTGCTGGCGAGATGCCTGACACGCACATCGCATCGGGCGATGATGCCGTGATCATCTACACCTCCGGTACAACGGGCAAGCCGAAAGGCTGTCTCTTGACGCACGAAAACTTGATCGCGAATGCTCGACAAATAGTCGAATGGCTCGGGTTCGGACCGGACGACCGACTCTTGAGCGTAATGCCGCTCTTTCATATGAACGCTGTGTCGGTTACGACAATGAGTGCCCTTTACGCAGGCGGCTCGACGGTCGTGAGTCCGAAATTCTCGGCATCGCGTTTCTGGGACATCATTGAAAAATACAAGATCACGTCGTTCGGGTCGGTAGCAACGATGCTCTCAATGCTTCTCAGCCGCCAAGACTCCGCGGGCGGTGATCGAACAGCTTCCGATAACTCATCCCTCAAATTTGCGATGTGCGGTTCAGCACCTGTACCCGCAGAAGTTCTGAATCGCTTTGAAGAAACATTCGATTGCCTCGTCGTCGAAGGTTACGGCCTTAGCGAATCGACTTGCCGCTCGACCTTTAATCCGCCGAACAAAGATCGCCGTCCCGGCTCTTGCGGCCTGCCGATCGGCAACGAAATGCGTGTCGTCGATGATGAGAACAACGACGTAGCGGACGGCGAGCTCGGTGAGATCGTGCTTCGCGGGCCCAATATTTTCCGAGGCTACTTCAAGAATGCGGAGGCGACGAAAAAGGCGTTCGAGGGCGGATGGTTCCACACGGGCGACATCGGTTATCGCGACGCCGACGGATTCTTTTTCATTGCCGATCGCAAATCTGACATGATCATCCGCGGCGGCGAGAATATTTATCCACGAGAGATCGACGAACTCCTCTTCACGCATCCCGCGGTAGCATCCGCAGCGGCGATCGGCGTGCCCGACGAACTCTACGGTGAAGAGGTCGAAGCATTCGTCGTCCTTCGCGACGGGAAAACAGTTTCGGAAGCCGACCTGATCGAATTCTGTCGCGAGCATCTCGCCGATTATAAATGCCCAAAACGCATCCATTTTCTTGCCGAAATTCCAAAAGGCCCGACCGGAAAGCTCCTAAAACGTGAGCTTGCAAAGCTTCGTCCTACGGGGTGAATCACTCCAAAATTGTAAGGCCGCACGGCAGAGGTATAGACTAGAACCTATGGCGAAACGGAAACTTGGCATCGCTGTCGTCGGCATTGGCGGTGCGGTCGGAACGACGATGGCCGCCGGCGTCGAATTGCTGCGGCAGCAGTTGATAGACACGACCGGGCTGCCGCTTGCAGCGTTCGATGAACTCTCAGAGTACACGGATATCGAGTTCGCGGGTTGGGATCTTTTTGAGAACGATCTCGCAACGGCGGCTGAAGGCCATGAAGTCCTCTCGCTCAAACAATTCAACGCTGTCCGAACGGCACTTGGCGAAAAACGTCCCTGGCCCGCGATCGCCGATACACGCTTTCTCTCGAATATCGCCGGAACGAACGTCATTTCGCTCGCAAAGCTCCGCGATGCGGTAGAACAGGTACGTGCCGACATTCGTGAGCTTCGAGCCCGATGCGACTCGGCCTGTGTCGTCAACCTCGCATCGACCGAAGCTCTTACGGAAGCAGACAACGCCAAGTTCGCGTCGCTCACGGCATTTGAGAAAGCCATCGACGAGGACGCTCCCGAGATCTCGCCCGCGATGCTCTATGCTTATGCGGCGATCGCGGAAGGCGTTCCTTATGCGAACTTTACGCCGTCGATCGCCGCCGACATTCCCGCATTGATCGAGTTCGCCGAAGCGAAAAAGGTGCCGCTTGCCGGAAAGGATGGCAAGACCGGACAGACCTTTATCAAGACCGTTCTTGCACCTGCACTGCGTTCGCGCGCACTGCATATCGACGGCTGGTATTCGACGAACATCCTCGGCAATCGCGACGGCCTCGCTCTCTCGAACGACGAGTCTCTCGCTTCAAAAATACGAACGAAATCCAGTGTGCTCGACGATATGCTCGGCTATCCGGTCGAGGATCATATCGTCGATATCCGCTACTATCGTCCTCGCGGCGACAACAAAGAGGCGTGGGACAACATCGATATCAGTGGTTTTCTAGGGCAGCAGATGCAGATAAAGGTGAATTTCCTTTGCCGCGATTCGATCCTTGCGGCTCCGCTCGCGATCGAGATCGCGCGTTGCTTGGATCTTGCTCGCGAACGAAAAGAGTTCGGCATTCAAGAGCAGCTTGCTGCCTTCTTTAAGCTTCCGATGACGCGGAACGCACGCCCGGAGCACGCATTTCATTTACAGGAAACAACGCTGCTCGATTGGCTCAACAAGAGGTAAAAATGACGCTTAACACAATAAAGATATCCTTTCCCGCCGACCTTAACGAAAAGATCGAGAAAGAAACGAACATATGGAATGACGAGCAAAAGATCGCCCGGATCTGGAAAAAAGATGCTTCCGTTTGGCAGAACGAGGACGAGGCCGATTGGCTTGGCTGGCTTGATATCGCTGGAGAGGAACTCGCCCGCTCGTCACAGTACAAGGCCTTTCGTGCGGACATCGGAGCCGCGGGATTCAAGGACGTTCTCTTGATGGGAATGGGCGGTTCTTCCCTCTGCCCCGAAGTTCTCGGCATCACATTCGGTAAGACAAATTTTCACATTCTCGATTCGACCGTTCCGGCAAGAATAAAGGCGGTCGAGGAGATGATCGACATTGACGACACACTTTTTATCGTCGCAAGCAAGTCCGGTTCGACGCTCGAACCGAACTGCTTTTTGCAGTATTTCTTCGACATCGTTTCCAAAAGAAAAGGTGCTGAAAATGCGGGGAAGCAGTTCGTAGCGATCACTGATCCTGGTTCAAAGCTGGAAGCAAAGGCAAAGGCCGACGGTTTTCGCTATCTATTCGACGGCAAGCCTTCGATCGGCGGGCGTTTCTCTGCCCTCTCAGCTTTCGGAATGACAGCGGCTGCGAGCATGGGCATCGATGTCGAGGCATTTCTTACGCGCAGCGAGACGATGACAAACGCTTGCCGCAACGCTTCTGTAACAGAAAATCCCGGCGCACAACTCGGTGTCCTTCTCGGCGTGTGTCAGCGAAATGGACGCGATAAATTGACGCTTCATCTCGCCCCCGAATTTTACGATCTCGGCGCCTGGCTCGAACAGCTCATCGCCGAATCGACCGGGAAGCACGGCGTCGCGATCATCCCGGTCGATCGCGAGCCGCTCGAGGAAGTTTCGGTTTATGGCAAAGATCGTGTGTTTGCCTTCATCGGCCCGAACGACGACGCGAATCTCGACGCGCAATTCGACGAATTCTCGACTTTTGGTCACCCGTCGATCCGGATCGGCATCGACAGTGCCGAACGTCTCGGCCAGGAGTTTTTCCGCTGGGAATTTGCGACGGCCGTCGCCGGTTCGATAATGGGCATCAACCCGTTCAACCAGCCCGACGTCGAATCCGCCAAGGTCGAGGCTCGTAAGCTGACCGACGAATATGAAACAGACGGAAAGCTGCCTGATGAAACTCCGTTTTTTGAGGCCGATGGATTCAAGCTTTTTGCTCCGGCGGAATATGCGGCCAAACTCAATGCAGCTGTGACGGAAAGCACCACTGAATCGCTTTTGGCCGCTCACTTTGACACGGTCGGCAGCGGGGATTACTTCGCATTGCTTGCTTTCATCGAGATGAACTCAGCGAATGAGGACCGACTGCAGGCGATCCGCGAAAAGGTTCTTCGCAGCATGCACGCAGCGACCTGCCTTGGCTTTGGGCCGCGATTCCTACACTCGACCGGACAGGCATACAAAGGCGGTGGAGGCAACGGCGTGTTCCTGCAGATCACGGGGGATGATGCATCTGATATCGCAGTCCCGGGGCAAAAATACACTTTCGGAGTTGTAAAAGATGCGCAGGCACGCGGCGATTTTCAGGTGCTTGCCGATCGCAGCAGACGCGTCTTGCGTGTGCATTTGCCCGCTGACATCGAGCAAGGCCTCGAGAAGCTTCTCTCGATGATCGGTTAGTTCATTCGAAGCTCAATGCTTCGACCGCATCAAGGCGGGCAGCTTTCAAGCCCGGATAAAGGGCACCAACGAGGCTGCTCAATAGGCCGACGATCAGGATGCCGCCAACGACCTTTGGATCGACCTGAACCGTCAGAGTCGTCCATTTTGCAAGGGCGATGCTGAGAATGATCGTCGAAACCACGCCGAAGATTATTCCGCCAAGGGCGATCAGAAGAGCTTCCTGCACGATCGTCCAACCGATCGTAAAATTCGACATCCCCAGTGATTTCAGAACGCCGATCTGACGCGTGCGTTCGCTCACCGTCGTGTACATAGTCAGCAGAATAATGAGGGCCGAAATGAAGCCCGCGATCCCGATCACGACGTTCAAGAAGACGTTGAGGGCCGGAACACCCTGCATATAGAGTTCTTCGATGTCGCGTGTCAAAAGCACCTGCGTGTTCGGGAGATCCTTATCGAGCCGCTCACCAACGGCATCAACGCTCTGGCCCGGCTTGAGCTTTACCAGGATCGCTGTCGCACGTCCTTCGCCATCAAGCTGTTTCTGCATCGTCCCGAGCGGGATCTTGACGCGGGCACCTACACTCGGTTCGTAAATGCCGACAAGAGTGAACGTACGTCCGAACAGGTCAATAGGTTCGCCTATTGAAAACTTCTTCTGGGCAAAAAATGCGGCGTCACACACGGCCTCATCAGTGCCGGGCGTAAAAGCACGCCCTTTGACGATCGTAAGGCCCGAGACCTGCGAATAGGTGTCGAGATCGACGCCCTCAATTATGCGGCTGCCGGTGTTCGAATCTTTTGCCGAGACGCTCGTCTGGATGATCGGGATCGCCTGCTCAACCCCATCCATTTTCTCGATCTCGTCCGCGAGCGACGCGGAAAGGCGGGGCGTCTCGGACCCGCTCCAACCCATGCTGCCTGATGGCCTGACCATTATCTCAGCGCCGATATTTGCTTCGCGTTTCGCGCGTTCGCGCAAGCTGCCATTCGCCAATCCGACCGTAAAGACGATCAGCAAAATGCCGACCCCGATGCCGATGATGCTGACCGCCGTACGCGCCGGCCGATGCAGCATATTTGAAAAGACAAGACTATTCATTCAACAACCTAAGCGAATGTCGTAGTTTATCAGACCAGCGATGCGGCATCTACTTTGGCGTAAAATTAGGGCTTGACAAGTGTGTTATACTTATATTTGTTGATGCAATGACTGTTGCATCGCACATTTTGAAGGTTGAGCGAAAAAAGGTGAATAGTATCTCCGGCATGGTCATTGTTCGTGAAAGTTCGTCACGCGTTCTCGTGTTCGTCTTATCGCTTTTCTCGCTGTGCGGGTCGGCGGCGGTCGGATACGGCCGACTGCTGCGATCCGGCCGCTTTTTTCTTACCGATCAGGGCTCACTGCTTACGTTCAAGCATCGGCTTGAGGGCAGCATAGACATTGGCCGTCATGATCTTTTCGCCCTCGGCGTTCGGGTGGATGCCATCTGCCTGATTGAGTTCTTTTTTCAGGGCAACGTTCTCGAGCAGGAAAGGCAGGTACGCGAGTTTGTATTTTGCGGCAAGGTCAGGGAAGACCGCGTTAAATTCGCGTTGATAATCCTGTCCCATCGTTGGCGGAGCGATCATTCCGCAGAGCAGCACGCGAACGTTCTTCGCCTTTGCTTTTTGAATGATCGTTTCGAGATTCTCTTTCATTTTCGCGGGCGATCCGCCGCGGAGAAGGTCGTTGGCACCGAGTTCGAGGATCATTATCTTCACATTCGGGGCGCCAAGAGCCCAATCGATGCGTTCGAGTCCGCCGAGGCTCGTATCGCCCGAAACGCCGGCGTTCATCACCTCGTAATCGAAGCCATCCTTCTGGAGCATTCCCTGGAGCAAATTCGGGTAGGATTCCTGCTCGGTCAGCCCGAATCCCGCGGTCAGGCTGTCGCCGAACGCGACGATCTTCGGGCGGTCCTGATCGGCCTTTGGAGTTGCGAGTGGTTTGTTCAAACGGTCATCACGCGAGGCCGCATTATTTTGGGAACCGCATGCAAATTGGAGCGAACATGCCGCGAATAGCAGCAACGCAGAAGATATTCGGATCAAGGGCTTTCTTGCCATCGTATTGCTCTAAGAGCTTAATTTATTGGAACTTGTTGCCTGAAAATGTGCAAGCTAAGATGGAACAACAATAGAAACGGCCGCAAAATTTGAATGATCACACTCTCAAATGTTTCAAAGATCGTCCCATCCGGGACCGCAAGCCTAACGATCCTTGACGATGTCTCGCTTGATATCGCAAAAGGTGAGTTCGTTGCGATAACCGGTGCTTCGGGCAGCGGAAAATCGACGCTTCTCGGTTTGATCGCGGGCCTTGATGCGGCGACGAGCGGTGAGATCACCGTCGATGGCGAGAACCTTTCAACAGCAAATGAGGAGCGGCTTGCCGCGATACGCAGCGAGAAGATCGGCTTCGTTTTCCAGTCGTTCCATCTGATCCCAAGCTTGACCGCCCTCGAAAATATCCTTATCCCGATGGAGATCGCCGGCCATCCGAATTCTCGAACGCGTGCCGAAATGCTCCTCGAAAGTGTCGATCTCGGCAATCGCGGGCACCACTACCCGCACGAGCTTTCCGGCGGTGAACAGCAAAGAGTTGCTATCGCACGGGCATTCGCGAACTCGCCCAAGATACTGCTCGCAGATGAACCAACGGGCAACCTTGATTCAAAGAATGGGACGCATATCTTTGAGCTCATGGTCGGGCTGCACGAGAAGAACGCTGTAACGCTTGTGCTGGTCACACACGACGATCATCTAGCGAAGCGAGCCGACCGCAGGATCGTTCTTTCGGACGGAAAGATCATTGAAGGGCAAGAAAGCGAATGAGTTTTATCTTTACGCTGACAGCCCGCGAGCTTCCGTCGTCGTCCCGGCGGCTTCTTGTGTCATTTCTTGCGATAGCGATCGGCGTCGGGTCGGTCGTCGCCCTGCGTTCGCTCATTAAAAATCTAAAGGCCGTCGTTGCAACGGACGTTCGCGCACTTCTCACGGCGGACATTGACATCTCTTCTACGAACGAACTTTCCCCGAGCGTTGTGCAAAAGGTCGAGTCAGCGGTAAAGGCTTCCGGTATCGTTGACGGCCGAAGCGAGACCGTTACTGCTTCGGTTATGGCGCGTCCGTCGGACGCGTCGAAACAATCCGTAAAGTTCGTTGACCTCAGAGGCGTGGCGGCGGGCTTCCCTTTGGTTGGCGATTTTAAGCTCGCGGACGGCACCGAATTCGATCAGTCGCTCCTTGAAAACAACGGTGCCGTCATCTCGCAATTGACCGCTGAGGATCTAGGCGTTCACGTCGGCGAAAAGATCAAGATCGGCAATAACGAATTCAAGATCACCGGCATCTTCGCCGAGGAACCGGGCGGCTCGGGCGGAATGCAGTTCGCGGGCCGCGTCTATATCAGTAAGGCAGCTTTTGACGCCTCCGGCCTCGCCCAGACCGCTCGCGTCCGCCGGCACCTGTTGATCCGCACGACAGATGATCCGACAGCCCTGGTCGCAGCCCTTCGGGAGGCACTCTCCGGCGAGGCAGTGACCGTAACAAGCTATCGTGAACAGCAGGAGAATCTCGGTGAACAGTTCACGAGGATGGAAGACTATCTTGCTCTCACCGGCCTTTTGATCCTTGTGCTCGGCGGCATTGGCGTATGGAATGTTGCTCGAGCATTTGTCGAGCAGAAGCGAAAGACCATCGCGATCCTCAAGTGCCTCGGTGCATCGGGCAAGCGCGTGATCGGCATCTATCTTCTCCAGATCCTCGTTCTCGGAACGATCGGCAGCGTGTTCGGCATTCTTCTTGGGCAGATCGCCCTTTTGGCGATCAGATCGACGTTCTCGGAAAGCCTTCCGGCAAAGATGTCTTTCAGCGTGCCCATTGATGCCGCTCTGCAGGGGATTTTTCTCGGAGTGGCGATCTCGCTCCTGTTCTCTGCACTGCCGCTCATACAGATCCGAACGATACGGCCGAGAGTTCTCCTTCACGATGCGAACAATCAAAGCGTCGATCGCCTTGACCGCTCGAGATGGGCGATCGCGTTGGTGATGCTTCTCGGCCTGCTCGGACTCGCCGTTTGGCAGGCAGGCTCGTTCAAGGTCGGTGCGTACTTCCTCGTCGGATTGGCCGTATCGGCCGCGATCCTTTACTCGGCGGCCGGAATATTCACATATCTTTTGAGAAAGGTTCGGCGTATCACATCCTTCTCGCTGCGGCAGGCCATCAACTCGCTCTATCGTCCGGGCAATCAGACACGCGTAGTCCTTCTTACGGTCGGCCTCGGTGCCTTTGTCGTACTTGGCGTTCAGATGATCGCCGGAAACCTGCTGCATGAGTTCGATCTATCGGAACGCACAAAACTTCCGAGTTTGTTCTTTGTTGACATTCAGCGGAGCCAGGTAAATGGACTCGCGGAGATGATCAAGACACAAACATCCGAAGCCCCGGAGATCATTGCCGTTACGCGTGCAAGGCTTGCGTATGTGAACGGTGAAGCTATCAATTGGAATGATCGCGAAGTAAGGCGGCAGTCGGGCCAGATCGGGCGAGAGTTCGCGATCACGTCGCGTCAAGATCTGGATCCGAACGAGAAGATCCTCGACGGGAAGTGGTGGCCCGAACGAAGCGACGAACCACAAGTCTCTGTCGAACAGAATATGGCGAAGCGATTAAAGGTTTTTCCGGGCGATTCGATCACGTTCGACATTTCGGGCAGGCCGATAACCGCCAGAGTTGCGAATATCCGCGACGTTGACGTCAAACAGGCTCGAACTGCATTCGTTTTTGTATTTCGCCCCGGAACGCTCGAGACCGCACCGCAGACCTTTGCGGCGAGCATCCTAAAGCACACGCCGTCGCTTCTAAGGCAAAAGCTGCAGCGGTCAGCGCTCGATGCATTTCCGAATGTGCAGATAATCGACGTGGACGATGTGCTCGAAGCAATTCGAAAGATGATCGCTAACTTCGTCCTCGCGATCTCGGTCGTCGGCGGATTCGTGATCCTCGCCGGAGTGCTGATCCTGGTCGGATCGATCGCTCTTACGAAATCGCAGCGTGTCTATGACCACTCGATCCTCAAGGCATTAGGAGCGAATCGCAAGCAATTGGCGATGATGCTGCTTGCTGAGTATGCCCTTGTCGGCTCTCTCGCAGGCCTTCTTGGCGCGGTGTTCGCGTCTTTGATGTCCTGGGTCGTCTGTCGCTATCTGATGGATATTGGCTGGCGTTTTGACTGGTTCGTCTTTGCCGAAGGTGTCGCTGCTACGGCCTGCCTTGTAAGCATGGTCGGCGTCGCGGCAAGCTTCGATGTGCTGTTCAAACAGCCTCTTGCAACGCTGCGTTCACAATGACATTCGGCCTACCCTTCGAACGGATGGCCCTCGAGCACCGAACGCATGCTCACCTGCGCAAAAAGTGTCTCAAGATACGCGCCGAATCGGTGAATGATCGGCACGAGGTCTTTCGTTTGGCGTGTCACGCGTATCTCTTCGACAAAACGTTCGAACGTCTCGATATCCTTGTAAAAAAGGAACCGGATCGAGCTCGCAGAAAACTCTTTCAGCTTTGCATTTAGTGCGTCCGTGGTCGTCTTGTCGCAATTCTCTTCTGCGGCACGCGAGAGCTTTGCCATGGAATGCAGTTCCTGGCGCAAACGCTTCGAATATTCGAGCTTTGCCGCAAAATTCGGAAACATCTGATCAGGGTCGAGCGAATCATCAAGCTCACGCGAAAGCACGGTAACGATCTGCTGAAAACTCTCGCTTAGCTGTGCATACGCAGCCTCGGTTCGGGCATAAACACCGATCGCCGAACGCGTGGCCATTATTCCTAGAAGTTCCTGAGAGACTGCCTTCTTAAGCTCTACGGCGGCGGTGTAGGATGCCCCGTCAAGCGAATCCGTAACGGCGCCTCCTGCTTCTCCAAGTCTCTGAACACGGCGATTCAGCCGTTCGATCAGGTCGCCGGTCATCGCGTGCACCTTGCTAAACAGCACGACCGCAGGCTTCAGCGGCTCATCCTTCTCAAGCATTCCGCCGACAAGGTCAAGAACTGCCAGAACCCGGCCGAAAAGTGCGATCGTATCGATGATCGGCGAAGGTTCGCGTCCTTCAATGAATGCCGCGACGGTACGTGGAAGATTTTCGGTCGTCTCACGATCTACAAGCGAAACAAGGTTAAAGTAGGCCGGCTCCGACCGCAGTTTCAAAAGCAGACCGTCTGCAAGGAATCGAAACTCTGTAGCGGTGACCGTATCGCCGCGAAGGGCTGCATCCAGTTGGAAAAGTTCTTCGCGTATCACCCGTGAAAGACCGGAAAGGCCATCCCTTGAAACGCCGAACATTTCGGTTGCCCCATCGACCTTTGTGCTTTCGTCAACAAGCACGGTGAACAGATCATGAGCGCAGCGACGCAGAGCCATCTGCAATATGCGCAATTCCCGGCGAAGATTCGGGTCGGCGGCTCCGGTGCGCAGATCAGCAAACGGCCGTCCGCCGGCCGAAGCAAATGTATCGATACCGCCAAGCCAACGCGCCGTCTCAAGCAAAACCTGCGGGACGTTCACGGCGACAGGCGGAATATTACCTATGGCTGCTGTCGAAAAACCGGCGTCATAAGCAAGGGCTTCGACGTCGTTCTCAATTAATCCTATGGTCAATGTATTATCTTCTTCCTGTAAGAGTCCGACGGGTGAATATGGGAAATCGAACACAGGGCGAAACGCGAAAGCGATCCGCACCTAATTATCGCAATATCCTGGCCATCTTGGCAACAAAAATCTGGACAAAAGTGGCGGCGACGGGCGAATTTTATGGGTAAAGCAAAGCTTCTCCTTGGAACGACCAATCGAGGCAAAGTGGCCGAATTGGCCGAGATGCTGGCCGATCTGGACATTGACGTCCTCTCGCTCGATCAGCTTGGCCCTTTCACAGAGGTCGAGGAGACAGGCACGACGTTCGCAGAGAACGCTCGCCTGAAGGCCTTGGCATACGCATCGCATTTTCACATGCCAACGATCGCCGACGATTCCGGCTTTGAGGTTGAAGCACTCGATTGGCGTCCGGGGATCCACTCAGCGAGATACGGCGGCGATGCCGCACCGACATTTGCACAAAAGATCGAAATGCTGCTGAACGAGATGAAAGCAAGCGGCAGCAACTCGAACGCGGCGAGGTTCAGATGCTCTGTTGCATTTGCCGCTCAAGACGGCGAGATCGTTGCAGAGACAGAGGGCATCGTGCGTGGCAAAGTCACTGATCGCCCTCGCGGAACGAACGGTTTTGGCTACGACCCCATCTTCATTCCCGAGGGTCTTTCAAGCACATTTGCCGAGCTGTCATCGGCTGAAAAAGGGCATTTAAGCCACCGTGGAAGGGCACTTTTGCAAATTATCCCGTATTTACGCACCTTTTTTCGCAGTTTGACTTGACCTTCGCAAGCCTTAACCTTAAAATTCGACACTTGGATTCGTTCCCAAGATGAGCTCCGGCGGGGCGTAGCACAGCCTGGTAGTGCGCACGGTTTGGGACCGTGAGGCCGCAAGTTCGAATCTTGCCGCCCCGACCATTTGACCGAAGGCGGCAAACGGTATTTAAGCTCATCGATGGTTCCGGAGATTCGCGATCTCCTTTAGGAACTGAACGTGCTCCCTTTTCAAGGATTCTTATTTCACAACCAATTTGGAGGTTACTTAAAAAACTATGGCTCGTATGACCCAAACGGAAATCGTTAACGCTCTCGCTGAGAAATGCGGCTGCAAGAAGGCTGATGTCAAAGGCATCTTTGATGCACTTGCTGAAATGGCTGTCAAAGAAGTCAAAAAGAACGGAGAATTCACCGTTCCCGGCTTTGGCAAACTGAAGAAGACGCATCGAAAGGCCCGCGAAGGACGCAACCCTGCGACCGGCGCTACCATCAAGATCCCGGCAAAGACAACGGTCAAATTCTCGCTTGGCAAAGCAATGAAAGATTCCGTGGCATAAATACCCGATAGGGTAGTCAAAATTTGCGGGATACGTACATCTTGTATGTGCGTATCCCTTGATTTTTTCTAAATTGACCGCATTTTGACCGCTTTTCGGGCAAAAAAAGTGATGACATTGGGCTTCCTATCTGCTAATATTGATTCACAAGTTGAGTTGAAGCCGGAAACGGCACCAATTGGCTCGGGAAATGTACCCGTGCGCGTTCAGCTTATGGTTAGCTCTTTTTAGAAGGCAAAACCATTATCACAGAAGGAGAACACTAAAGTGGCAGCAGCTAGACCAATTACCCTGCAGGACAGAGTTTTGCAGATCGACCACATCCAAGCCCGCCGATATACCAAACTTGCCGGCGACACGCTTGAGATCGCAACTGAGGGCATTATTAGACACCTTCGTGCTTGTGCACGAATGGATGTGAACCCTGATGCATCGGCAGTCCGAGAGATAATCGACGACGCGATCAACGGTAGAAGGGTCTTCGCGGAAACGTCGAACGACCGCCTAGCCGCCTAGAATAGCAATACTTAATTCAAAGTAATACAACCTCGAGCCGCTTCTTTAACGAAGCGGCCTTTTTTATTGCCGCAAAGCAAGCTTATACAAAATGAAGTCTCCGATCTGCTCGCCTTCGTCGCGAGTGTACCAACGATCGACGTTCGTCCAATCCGGCTCCTCATCTGCTCTTGCAAGGGCGAAATCTGCCGGCCGATTCCCTGCCGTGCGTGGGTCGAACCGCTTGAGGTACTCGGCGTAAAGATCAGCTTCGTGATCGAGTTCAGCATACGTGAGCGGCTTATAGTCCGCACTCAGACGGTCGGTGTGGCGTCCCCACCCAAATAGAGCGATCACGGAAACAAAGTCGCGGCCAGACTTCATCGAAGCCAACAGATCCTCCGGATCGACGCCCGTGTAATACAAGTATTGGTAATAACGCTCTTTGTTCTCTTGCCACGAAACACCGGCAAATACGTGCTGATGACGTGCCCAAAGAACGGCCTGCGGCGCGATGGTCGGGAGATCGTCGCCGACAGCGATATCGAACGGCAGAATAACTTTTGACTTAGCATCGTTGTCGCCCGCCGCAAGTTCGGTCAAGCGACGGCCGACCGGGTACGCCTTGTCTCTCAAGACATTTACATCGTCAAGGACGCGGACGGTATAAAAGCACTCCACAAATCCCCAAAAGACGGCGATCAGCGAAAGGGCCGCGGCAACGGCGGTCATCGCCTTCGCAAGCTGCGGCCGATCGCCGCGGAAAAGCAGTCCGATCGTGAGAATGAACGCGAGGCCCGCGACGTAATTCCCGATGAACACCTGATAATGTATCGGCTGCAAAGATCGGCCCGTCAGTACCTGCTGATTGAAGATGACAAAAACGCTCAGGGCGAGGGACAGCACCAAGATCGTTTTCACGTCGCGAAAACTCAGGATCTTTATGATCGATCCTAAGATCAGGACGATGATGACCATTGCCGCGACATATTCGGGCGGCCGCGTTAGGTCAAAGGCGTGAGTTGACGACAAGAGCTGTACGTCGTCCATGGTCGTCGAGCGTCGCGACAGCAAGAACGCGTACGGGATCAACGCCAAGCTGCAACCGGCGGCAGCAGCAATCAATCCGATCCAGCATTTCTTGAACACATCGAGACGCAGAGCGATCAGGGCCAGCCCAAAGCAGCCTGCCCATGCAACTGCCGTCGTCCAGACATAAAAGTACGAGAACGCACAGTATGCGAATGATGCGACCGCAACGCCGACCGTCGGCCAGTTCGCCTTTTTATTTGTCTCGTCGGCAGCAAGTTTGTAAACGGCACCGACAAACAGGAAGAATGCGGGAAATGCGAGCGCCGGGATATACCGTCTGAATCCGGGAAAGTACGGATATGAAAATCCGTCAAAGAAGACCTCGCTCATCGCACCTTCGCCGGCGAAGACCGCACCGCCGACAAGCGTGACAAGGCTTGCCGCCATTGCGAACCAATCGTTCTCCAGCACCATTCTCGCAACCCAAAACACAAGAAATGCCGCAAGGAACGCCGCTATCGCTCCGGCGATCGTGAACGCCCAAGGCGTCCCAATTCCGAGAATGCGTGCCGGTATTGCGATCGTGTACGGAGCGGCAAATTGTATCGAAAAGAGCGATTCGGGCTGCGGATGTTCGGCCGAATCGTCGCGTCCTGTGTATGGATCGTTCTTGCGCGGACGCCCATCGATCAACGCGTGAACATAGGACGCATACGCGACCTCGTCGATGTCGTTATATGCATAATGGCCGTTGTATTCCGCTCCGCGCAGATAGATCAGGTTCAGCTGCGGGTACAGCGAAAAAAGTGCGAGGAAGAGTCCCGCGATCACACCAAAACGCCAACGTGTCTTCATAGTCGCAAAGTATCAAAGCTTAGCATGCGGCACCAAGATTCTAAAATTTTTTAACGCTCGATTGTCACAACCTGTTCCCTTGCGGTGTTTCCCTTGTCGAGACCGTTGATTGATTTCGCTCGCTGATGCTGAGCAAAAAATATCGGCGGCCCGGCAGCTCACTATTCATTCTTCTTATCCGAAAGCCGCCGTGCCGATCTGCCCGAAGCCTTTTTTTACCCTCGGTCTCCATTTTATTTATGAAGGCAATCATCATCTTTCTGCTGGTCCTCGTTTCCCTAAGTTCATCCACAGCTGCGCAGACAACACAGTCTGCGGACTCGGTCGCGAAGAACATTTTGCCCAATGCGAACACAGCGGCTGGGACGCCTGCCGTAAAGACGGCGCCTGTCGATCTGCCGCGTGTCGAAGGAAAGCCCGTGATCGATGGGCTTCTCAATGACTCGGTTTGGCAGTCGGCCGCGCATTTCACCGACTTTCTGCAGATACAACCTGGTGACAACATCGCGCCGAGCAGCCCGGTCGAGGCCTATATGGCATACGACAAGACGACGCTCTACATTGCCTTCCGGGTCACGCAGCCAAAGGACAAGATACGAGCGAACGTCGTCCGCCGCGACAATATTTTCGATGACGACTACGTCGGAATGTTCATCGACACCTTCAACGATCAGCAGCGTGCATATGCATTGTTCTTCAACCCGTTCGGCATACAGGCCGACGGAACGTATGCAGAAGCCGGCGGCGAAGATTACAGCGTTGACCTCGTGATGGAATCCAAGGGCGTCGTAACCGGCGATGGATACACGGTCGAGATCGCAATTCCCTTTCAGTCTCTTCGCTATGAGGCCGGCAAGGACAAGAAATGGGGCATTCAGCTCTATCGCCGCGTAAAGTGGAACAACAACGAGCTCGATTCGTGGATGCCCGACGACAGAAGCCGTTCGGGGAACCTTAGCAAAGCCGGCCATATCACGGGCATGGAAGGCATCGAGACAAAGCGGACGCTCGAGATCAGCCCGACGGTCACGCTTAGCCAATCCGGCCGCCGCTCGCGTTATACATTCAACGGCGATCCAAATGGCCGATACGTCAACGACGGCGTCAAGGCAGACATCGGCTTTACCGCAAAGTTCGGGATCACGCCGACGATCACGCTCGATTTCGCATACAACCCTGACTTTGCGCAGGTCGAGGCAGACGCACCCGTAACCGCGGCAAATCAGCGCTTCCCGATCTTCTATCCGGAAAAGCGTCCGTTCTTCCTCGAACGCATCGATATGTTCCAAAGTCCGATGAATCTTGTGAATACACGAAGCATCGTCGATCCCGACATCGCCGCAAAGCTGACCGGAAGACGCGGCAAGAACACGTTCGGCATCATCTATGCGAGCGACAAGGCACCCGGAAACTTCGGCAAGGACGAGCGCGAATCGTATCTGATCTGCAGCAGTCAATACCAGGCTGACCCGGATAGATACTGCCCTGCCGGACGCCTTATCGATAAGAATGCCGACATCGGCGTATTCCGCTTCAAACGCGATGTGGGCAAAGAGAGCAACATCGGCCTTTTCTCGACGACCTATAACTTTGTCGATCATCATA
This sequence comes from Pyrinomonadaceae bacterium, assembly GCA_019694355.1. Taxonomy (GTDB): domain Bacteria; phylum Acidobacteriota; class Blastocatellia; order Pyrinomonadales; family Pyrinomonadaceae; genus OLB17. Next base: position 281,648 of record JAIBCB010000004.1, read on the forward strand.
ATCACACCGGCGGATTCGACGGCCGTTTACGCTTTGACAAGAAGACCGTTTTCGAGTTTCAGGCCGTCGGTACGCACACACGCGGCTTCTTTTACGATCCGGACACGGACAACACAACTTACCGCACAGGCAACGGCGTCGGATACAGCGCATGGATCGAACGTTCGGGGCGGAATTTCTATATGAATTTTCTACTCAACGGAAAGTCGCCGAACTATCGCGCCGATGTCGGATTTACCGATCGCGTCGATACGAACTACGCCGGCATCTTCACAAGGTACCGAACCGATCCGAAGCCGAAGAGCGCGATCGTCTCAAAGCAGATCGCCTTCGCTTCGAGCATTTCCTACGATTGGAGCGGCAGATCACAAAGGCAATTTTCTGAAGTTCGCGGATCGATCAATCTGCAGAAGAACTCATCCTTATTGATCGCCTTCCAGAACGGCTACGAGCGTGTCTTCGAGCACGAATTCGGCCCAAGGCGGCGTGCCGGACAGCCGGGTGCGTTCTTTGGCCCGAGCAGTGAAAGGTCGGCCGGCGTCAATGCGATCCAGTTTCGTGCGAACTCGACGCCGACGAAACAGCTCTCGTTCTTCCTGCTGCTGGACGGAACCTGGGGAGCGATGGATTACGACTTCGGAGCGGGAGATTTCCCAAGAGCGAGTTACGCAGCTCAGACCTACGGGCAGAACGCTCCGCTCGATCCCGGCCCGGGCTTTATGCTGACCATCGAAGGAAACGTCCGATATCAGCCGACCTCGGCACTCGGAACGGAGCTGAACTTTTCAAAATATCGTCTCCGCCGCAACGACACAGGACTTATCGCCTTTGACGATAACATCTACAGCTCGCGGACAACGTACCAATTCACTCGGAATATCTGGGCACGTGCGAGGCTCGATTATTCGACGCTCTCAAAACGCTTTCGCCCTCAGATCGTTCTCGGCTGGACGCCGAATCCCGGCACGGCGCTTTACGTCGGCTATAGCGACGACCTGAGCTACAACGGCCGCAATCCGTACACAGGACAGTTCGAGCCCGGCTTTCAAGGCAACGGCCGCACGTTCTTTATCAAGGCGTCATACCTCTTCAAGAAGAGTTTCTAAGAGTGAACCGTGAGCCGTGAGCAGTAGTCAGAACCGCCTGCGTCAGCGGGCGGTCAGTCCCTGTCAGTACCACCTGCGTCAGTGGACAGCGAGCAGTGAGCTGTCAGCGGTGAGCAGAAGTCAGAACCGCCTGCGTCAGCGGGCGGTCAGTCCCTGTCAGTACCGCCTGCGTCAGCGGGCGGTCAGTCCCTGTCAGTACCACCTGCGTCAGTGGACAGCGAGCAGTGAGCTGTCAGCGGTGAGCAGAAGTCAGAACCGCCTGCGTCAGCGGGCGGCCAGTCCCTGTCAGTACCACCTGCGTCAGTGGACAGCGAGCAGTGAGCTGTCAGCGGTGAGCAGAAGTCAGAACCGCCTGCGTCAGCGGGCGGCCAGTCCCTGTCAGTACCACCTGCGGTAGCGGATGGGTGCGTTCTTTACCACAGAGGCCACAGAGAACACAGAGGAAGACCCAAGTCAGCCTGCGTGAACGGAACAGAGCGTTGCAGAAGCCCGCACAGTGAAATTAAGAATGGAGAACGGAGAACGGAGAACAGATGATCCGTTGAAGAAGCCTGCACGTTAGTAAGGGCACGCATCATCATTCATTCAACCGTTGAAAACCCGACAAGTTCGGCTTCCATTCCCAATTCACAATCCACAATGAACAATCCACAATTCACAATGAACAATTCACAATTTCCCGATGTTTGTCCCGTCCCGCCGTGAATTGGAAAAGTGGGACAAAGTGGGACAAAAATCAGCGTTTTTTATCATAGTGGCGACAATTTATGTCACTTTTGTCAAAGATCAGGGTGTAAAACATATGTTTACACCGTCTCTACGAGTATATCATACGTGTCAAGCGCTATTTTTGAGAGCCTCTTCGAATTGCCCTGGTCCCTAGACCGTGGTTCACGGCCATCAAAGAGTGCTCGTCGGCGGCTTGCCGCCGACAAAACTTAGAACCGCTACTGGGCTATGCCCTTTCGCAGTGCGGTCGGGCTCGCCCGACCGTCCACCGTCAACTATAGACATTCGGAGGCGGCTTGCCGCTGACATGTCTTTGTCGCGTGCTCCGCACGCTCCGGCAGGAGATCTAGGCACGCTAACCACGAGCTGAAGCTCGTGGCAATTCACCGACCGCCGAAAATGGCTTTGTCGCGTGCTCCGCACGCTCCGATATATTCCTAAGGCGAGTGACGGTCGGGACCGGTTGCGTCTTTTGCAACACTTGGGGATCTATGACTCAAGAACCCCGACCGCACTACAATGCTGCAGAGCCGCAAAGACGGTGGAGGCAGAAACACGACCGGTAGGGAGTGTGTCTTATTCTCCTGGAGAGACCGCGGGAACACCCTTGCTACCGCGCGGGTTTCTGCCTTTCTGGCTGCCGGGCCGCTTCTGTGATGCGCTATGATAAGGCCATTGAGCTGATATATGACCTCTCTAAAAGACACTATAATCAATGATCTGACAGCGGCGATGAAGGCCAAAGAGGCGGAGCGCGTGGGCGTTCTGCGGATGGTGAAGGCGAGCCTGATGAACCGCTTCATCGAGAAGGGCGGCGAGCTGACCGAAGAAGAGGTCACAAAGGCCTTGCAGTCGCTAGTAAAACAGCGTCGAGACTCGATCGAGCAGTATGAAAAGGCCGGGCGAGCCGAACTCGCGGCAAAAGAGGCCGCAGAGATCGCCGTGATCGAAGTTTATCTGCCGCAGGCGGCGACGCAAGACGAAATTAATGCTGCGGTCGAGGCGGCCGTCGCCGAAACTGGTGCGTCGTCGATGAAGGAAATGGGCTCAGTGATGAAGGCCGCAATGGCGCACCTTGCAGGCAAGACCGCCGACGGCAAACTTGTCAGCGAAGCGGTAAAAGCAAAGCTGTCTTAATCGCGAGGATCTATCCGGCGATAGTCTCCGCGAAAATAGATCAGCGGCTTGAAGTCGTTGACCGTTGAGCGGTCGATCTCTCCGACGAGAATGCTGTGATCGCCGCCATCGTACGATTGCACGAGCGTACATTCGAGCGTTACAAGCGCACCTTCGATCACCGGCAGTCCGTTCTCTGTCTCAAGCGTCGTAATTCCGGCAAACTTATCCAACATCGGTTCTGCGAACTGCTCCGAAATATGCCGCTGGTGTTCGCCAAGAATGTGCACGACGAATGCACCGCGTTCGATGAACGCGTAGTGGCTGCCGGTCGTCTTATTGATACAGGCGAGCACGAGCGGCGGTTCCTCAGAAACGGAACAAAATGCGCTCACCGTGATCCCGTGCGGCGCACCTCCGCGGTCGCGCGTCGTGATAACGGTAACGCCGCTCGCAAAATGGCTCAATGCCCGACGAAATTCTTCGTTCGAGATCATTCTTTGATGCAGTTCGAGATCAACCGAAAATATTCCTGACCTTTTGCACGAACGACGGGTCGGAAAAATCTTTCGTCTCGACCTCGGCAAGCTGTTCGAGAACTTTTCGCTGCTCCTTCGTGAGCGTCTTCGGCGTAATGACCGTGACCGCGACAAACAGATCGCCCTTGCCGCGGCCGCCGAGATTCGGCATTCCCTGGCCTTTAACGCGAAAGACCGTGCCCGTCTGCGTCCCGGCAGGAACCTTCAATGTTTCTTCGCCGTCGAGCGTCCCGACCGTTATCTCCGCACCAAGGGCCGCCTGCGCAAATGTTATCGGCTCTGCAGAATAAAGGTTCTCGGCCTGCCGCTCGAAACGCGCGTGCTCTTTTACGTGAAGCACGACGTAAAGATCTCCGGAAGGCCCGCCGCCGACGCCCGCTTCGCCCTCGCCGGAAACTCGCAGGCGTGAGCCCGTCTCAACGCCCGCCGGTATCTTGATCTCGATCGACTTTTCCTTCTCGATGCGGCCCGCACCACGGCATTTCGTGCAGGGCGACTTGATGATCTTGCCCTGGCCGCGGCACGTCGAGCATGTACGCATCACGCTGAAAAACCCCTGGCTGTAACGAGTCTGCCCTGAACCGCCGCACGTGGCACAGCTCTCGGCAGATGTGCCTTTCTCGGCACCCGAACCGGAACATTCGCCGCATGTCTCAAGCCGCGGAATACGAAGCGAGGCATCCTTGCCGGTGGCAGCTTCTTCGAGCGTGATCTCAAGATCGTAGCGAAGGTCCGAGCCTCGCTGCACGGTCGTGCGACGCGTGCCGCGGCCTCCGCCGAACATATCGCCGAAACCGAACATCTCGAAGATATCGTCGAAGTTCGAAAATCCCGTCGCACCTGCACCGGCTCCGACGCCTTGATGCCCAAAACGGTCGTAAGACGCACGTTTTTGTGCATCGCTCAAGACAGAATATGCCTCGGCGGCCTCTTTGAATTTTTCCTCGGCGGCCGGATCGTTCGGATTCTTGTCCGGATGATACTGCAGGGCAAGCGAACGGTATGCCCGCTTGATCTCCACTTCTGTTGCGGTGCGGCTGACGCTCAGCACCTCGTAATAATCTCTCTTTGCCATCTTGCTCAGGCTGCTCGTGCGGGAACAAACAATTATGCTCCCCAAGCAGCGAAACTTAAAAAGGCGCCAGACAACTTAGAACGTTGAACTGACGCCAAATTATATTTTGCTCTATCGGCGATACTTTCTCAAGCCCTACGCCATTGCAAGCATCGCGGCGGTGATGCGGTTCGCAACACCTTCGACCGCCGCAAGATGATCCCTGATCTCCTGAAGGTCCTCGGCGGCTAGGCCGTCGTCGGCCTCTTTTAATGTTGCGTTGATCACTTGCTGATCTTCGGGTGACAAGCCTTTCCCGACCTCTGCCAAGGCACGGCGTGCGTTCCGAATGAGCGAATCGAGCCGGTTGCGCTCCATGATCAGCTCTTTTGAGTTCTTGTCTTTCTCGACCGAAGTTTCAGCCTCGATGATGAGCCGTTCGATCTCGTCCGGCGAAAGGCCGGATGCCGGCGTGATCTGCATCGCCTGTTCGAGTCCCGTCATTTTGTCCCTTGCGGAAACGTTGACGAGGCCGTTGGCGTCGATCTCAAAAGCGACATCGACCTGCGGCACACCGCGTGGTGCCGGCGGAATGCCGACGAGTTCAAATTTGCCAAGGCTCCGGTTCGCACTCGCGATCTCACGCTCACCCTGCAGAATGTGTATCTCGACCGAGGGCTGATTATCGACAACGGTCGTAAACGTCATCGTGCTCTGCAGCGGGATCGTTTGGTTGCGATTGATGATCTTTGCGAAAAGCCCGCCGCGCGTTTCAACACCGAGGCTGAGCGGCAGAACGTCGAGCAGAACGATGTCTTTTACGTCGCCAGTTAGAACGCCGCCTTGGATCGCCGCTCCCATCGCGACAACCTCATCCGGATTGATCTCTGCCGACGGTTCTTTACCGAAAACTTCGGTCACGGTGCGGGCAATGATCGGTGAACGTGTCTGTCCGCCGACGAGAATGACCTTGTCGATATCAGATTCTTTGAGCTTTGCGTCCCAAAGGGCCTTCTGACACGGCTCGACCGATGATTCGACGAGATCGCGAACGAGTTCCTCGAATTTGTCCCGCTTTAGTAACGCATTGATATGTTTCGGGCCGGTCGCGTCTGCCGCGATAAATGGCAAGCTGATGGTCGTTTCCATCACGGACGACAACTCGCATTTCGCACGCTCGGCAGCTTCCTTCAGACGCTGCAGGGCAAGCCGGTCGGTTCGGAGGTCAATGTTGTTATCGGCCTTAAAGCCTTCGATCAGCCAGTCGATGATCCGTTCGTCAAAATCTTCACCGCCGAGGAATGTGTTGCCGCTTGTCGCCAGAACGTCGAAAACGCCGTCCTGGATCTCCATGATCGAGACGTCGAACGTGCCGCCGCCAAGGTCATAGACAACGATCTTCTCGTGCTTTGCCTTGCCGAATCCGTATGCGAGAGCAGCGGCCGTCGGCTCGTTGATGATCCTTTCTACTTCAAGGCCCGCGATCTTGCCGGCATCGCGCGTCGCTTGCCGCTGCATATCGTCAAAATATGCGGGAACGGTGATGATCGCCTCGGTGATCTTGTCGCCAAGGAATTCTTCTGCCGAAAGCTTTAGGCGCTGAAGAATGATCGCCGAGATCTCCGGCGGACTGTAAATTCGATCGAGCACACGAATATGGGCGTCGCCGTTGGGTGCCTTCACGATCTCGAACGGAACGCTCGAGCGCATCTTCTCGACTTCCGGGGCATCGAACTTTCGCCCGATGAGGCGCTTGATCGCAAACAAGGTGTTCGCGGCGTTCGTCACGGCCTGACGTTTGGCGATCTGCCCGACCAGCCGTTCGTCCTTGTCCGTAAAACCAACAACGGAAGGCGTCGTGCGGCCGCCCTCTTTGTTCGAAATGATCTGGACGGCGCCGCCTTCCAATACTGAAACGCAGCAGTTCGTTGTACCAAGATCGATGCCTATTACTTTACCCATAGTCTTCTTCTTCCAATATCAAAATCGTTCGATCAGATCGGCGTCCAAGCCGTCACTCGCCTTATTTTCCTTTTCGCCGGAAGCCTCCGGAGAGCCTTGCGGAGCCGGATTCGCCGGTGCGGCGGCACGCACCGGTTGAGCGGCCGTTACGACCTGAACCATCGAATGCCGGATGATCTTGTTTCCGATCCGATAGCCTCTGAGCATTTCGGCCACCACGGTTCCTGCCGGTCTTTCCGGGTCTTCGACGATGCCGACGGCCTCGTGAAGATGCGGATCGAATGTCTCGCCGATCGCGCGGATCGGTTCGACGCCCATGCCGGCAAAAACCTCGTTCACTTGCTGACTCACTAGAACGATGCCCTGAAAGAAATGCGTGAATTCGGGGTCGCGTTCTTCAGCGTGAGCCGGAACGGCGTCGATCGCTCGATTCAAATTGTCGAGCACAGGTAGCATCTGCGTCGCAAGATTTGCGATCTGGTCGATGAACGATCCGCGGCGTTCGCGGTCGACCCGATACTTGAAATTTTCAAAATCCTTGAGCTGCTGATCTTTCCTTTCGACGAGATCAGACCGCTCGGCCTTAAGCTCCGCGACCTTTAACTTCATCGCGGCGAGTTCATTCTCAAGCTGTGCCGCCCGGCCCTTCTGTGCAGATGGATCGGCTGCCGGGACTGCAGCAGAAACCGGCGCCGGTTTGGGCTTCGGTGCCGAACTTGCAGGGCTCGATTCTCCATTGCGCTCGATCGCGACATCATTCTCGATGAATGTCTGAGCCGGCGTATCCATATCGAGATCCAACTCCGCGATCTCGATGGAAAGATCGGCGGTGATCTGCAGATCCCGCTCTTTTTCCTCGAGTTCACGGAAAAAATCGTCGATCGACGGTCCGCTATCCTCGATATCGTCCGCGAGATCCTCCGGCTGGGGAATGTTTTCTTGGGCGCTCATTTGAAAGAAAATGGACTGCTAATGCAACTGCGGATGGCCGCAAAGGCCTTGCTTTCGGGGTCTAATTTCCAGAGATGTCGTCTGCCATCATCTGTTCGAGCATCTTCGCAACGTAGGATACGATCGACATCATTCGTCCGTATTCGATACGCGTTGGCCCGAGGACACTCAATGTTCCGACCGCCGAGCTGTTGCCTATCCGGTATGGGGCCGAGATGAGGGAACAGTTTTGAAGCGAAGGCGTTCGGTTCTCACCGCCAATGATGACCGAAATGTCACCCGTGGCGGCGGTCGCCGTTCCGATGCACTCTGTCAGGATCTGCATCAGACGCGACTTTTCGCCGATCGTAAGCAGCAGCTCACGAAGGCGTTCGAGGTCGGCAAAGTCACCCTTTGTCAGGATGTTCGACGTGCCGTCCACGAAAACTTCGCCGAGACGGTCTTCGTCATCCTCGATGCTCTGTGAGCAAAGGATGACCGCCGTCTGCAGCAGCTTGTCAAAAAGCGTTTTCTCCTGGTGCATCAGCACCATTATCTCCGCACGTATCTCCGAAAGACTCTTGCCGACAAACTCTGCATTCAGATAATTTGCGGTCTTTTCGAGTTCCTCTTTTGTAAAGGTCATCTTCAGCCGAATTATCTTGTTGTGAACGATATTCGGTGAAGCGACCAGCACGACGAGAATGCGGTTGTCGCTTAGATTGACAAACTCGATATGTTGCAGGCGATCATTCGCCAAAGACGGCGATACAACGATGCCTACGTTATTTGAAAGAGCTGAGAGCAGACGCGAGGTCCGCTCCATCAATCGGTCAGGCGTATCGGACGAAAAATGATCTTTCGTCCCGTATTCGCGGTCGATGCGATCAAGATCGCCGTCCGAGATACTCAATACGCCAAGCAGATTGTCAACGTAGAACCGATAGCCTTTATCGGTCGGAATCCTGCCTGCCGAAGTATGAGGCTGCTCGAGCATCCCCAATTCTTCCAACTCACTCATCACATTTCGGATGGTTGCCGAACTCATTCCGCTCGCATTTGCGAATCGGTTTGCGAGCACCTTTGACCCAACGGGTTCTCCCGTGACAAAGTGTTCGTTTATGATGGCTGTGAGTATTACCTGCCCGCGAGAATCGGGAAAACCTGGGCGTTTCTCGATGCGGCCGGGTGGGCTAACAGGCATTTTTGGGTAAGTTTGCGGCATACGGCCTGTCGGCTGTATGCTTTTCCCAATACAAGGAATAACATTTAGACCGACAAAAAGTCAACAATTTCGTTTGCAGACTTTAAACAATTTTGTGCCGCCAACGCTCCAGCAGATCCGCGAAGAATATCAGCAAGCATTCAAAAAATACGACGGCCTACGACGAACGCCGCCTATTGATATCTCATTTTACCCTTATGTGGGCATAAATCATACAATACGCATCCGCGATGGAAGCGTTTACGTGCGAATCGGCGAGATCTGCCGTCAGATGCCTTTGACGGCCCACAGAGGCCTTGCATACGTGCTGGTGGCAAAACTCTACCGCCGCAAGGCTACGGCCGAAATGCGTCGGCTCTATTCGGCCTATATCGACCGTCCTGAGATCCGCGAGCGTGCGACCGATATGAAACGCGAACGAGGGCGAAAGGTCGTCACCTCGTCAGAAGGCGACCATTACGACCTCGATTCAATGTTTGCCGCCCTGAATGCCAGATATTTTCGGAATCGCGTAAAAAAGCCGGTCCTAACTTGGTCAGCACGCAAAACATACCGCATTCTCGGGCATCACGACGCCACTCACGGCGTGATCGCGATCAGCCGTTCGCTCGACAGCAAGTCTGTGCCGCGTTTTGTCGTCGAATACGTCGTATTTCACGAAATGCTGCACATCGTCCATCCCACAAAGACCGACGCGAACGGCCGACGGCTCAACCACACGCCTGCATTTCGCCGAGACGAGCAAAAATACATCCATTTCAGGGCGGCCGAACGCTGGATCGAGCAAAATGTCCGCCTTCTGAAGCGCGAAGCCAAGAAGAAGACGTAAGCGGCTAGTTATCATCCGCGAGCATCGCGATCATCTGACCGATAAAGCCGAGATCCGACGTAGTCGTTCGCACAATTCCCGCTCTGGTGAAGTTCGTCCTAGAGAGCGAGAAGGCGTTCGCGGGGTTCGCTGTCTTCTCATCACCCAGGAAGGATGCGATCGCCTTTATCGCGGCCTCATCCTTTGAGACCGTGCTGATCGAACCCGGATCGGGGGCAAACAAGGCGTCGGCAAGGTCCGATCTTGCTCCCGCGGCAACGCAAGCCGAGACCGTATCTTTTTCACCGACGACAGCGAGATTCCCTGTGTACTGCACGGCGACATCGGGGTTTTCTGCGTCGCCTTCCTTCTTTGCCGCGGGGTCGAGCTCAGACAAAAGGCCCTGAAGCTGTCCGTTCGTTGAAGGCTTTACGATCGCCGCGGCCTGGTCGCCGTCCGCAAGCGAGACCGTCACGATCCGGCCATCGACCGAGCTTAAGAATTTTTCAGGGTCGCCAATGCCGTAAGGTTCGAACAGTGCCGTTCCGATCTCGGAAAAGACTCTTGCGGTGAAAGGGTCGCTCAAATGCTCGGCCGTCAGCACGACGCTTCGCCAAGCGACTTGAGGCGTCTTGAGGTTGTAGATCGTCGCTGAGCGAGCATTTGCCGGGATGAGGGCTGCTTGAGACGCGTCTGACTGTCCGTCTGCCGGTGTCATCGTTTCCGCAAAGACCGCCGCAACTTCACCCGGCATATCAATTTCCCAACGATCTTCGACCTTTTCGTCTTTCTTCTTGGCCGTCCAATGCACATCTTTGACCGCACCGCGTATCAGCTTCGGAAGAATACCTGCGATCGCACTGCGGACCTCGCCTTCCTCGGTGCTTTCGGCCGCGAGCCGGACGCCGAGCACGTTCGCGATCTGTGCCATCCCGTCGGGTGAAATATAACCGTAAGCAAGGTCCGTCGGATCCGCAGAGTGCAGAGCCTTTGCGTCAAACGCTGTGCTCTCGCCTTTTCTGACCGCGATGCAATGGTCGATAAGTCCTTCGTCGTTGCCGAAGTAGATAAGGCCGTCGATGACCAATGCGAAGGCCTTCCGGCCATCAGCGGCCGTCCATACAAAATACGAACCGCCTGCCTTCTCGCTCTTTTCGAGCTTCGGTTCGCCGCCGTAAATGTCAGAGACGAAGACTCCGAGTTTTGCCTCCGCAAAAGCTCGTGCCTGAAAATTCCATTTGTGCGTATCGGCGATGAGTGCGAATTTTGGCGTGATCTTGCCGACGCTCTGTTCTTCGGTAAGCTTCTGCTCCTGCATCTCGAACCCCGCGATCACGACGGCGGCCTGAACGCCATCAAGAGCCGAAAGGTCGGGCACGCGAATCTTGCTTTCCCTTACCGCTCGGCTATCGAAAACCGAGCGTAGGGCAATGCCAAGGTCGTTGGTCTCGAGATAGATCAGCGTCTCGGTCGGGGCGAGCGCCCGCAGGTTGGTAGGTGAACTCGAACACGATGCCGCCCATAGCGAAAGAGAGATCAAGATCGCCGGAGCGGTCAGCCTAAAAAAATTGCGTGATAGAATCTTTAACACTATGAGCAAAGTATTTGCAGACTCCATTTTACAGGGGAAAGTCGCCTTTGTAACGGGCGGCGCAACGGGCATAACGGGCGGCATCGCACGTGCCTTCTTCGAGCACGGTGCAAAGCTTGCGATCACGAGCCGTAAGGAAGAGAATCTTGTCGCCAAGAAGCAGTACATCGAAGAGAACGGCGGCGAGTGCTTCACGGTAGTCTCGGACGTTCGCGATTATTCGGCGGTCGAGAGTGCCGTAAATGCTGCTCGCGAACATTACGGCAAGATCGATATCGTCGTCAATGGCGCCGCGGGCAACTTTCTCTCGCCCGCATCCGAGCTTTCGGCGAACGGCTTCGGTACGGTCGTTGATATCGATACAAAGGGCACGTTCAACGTCTGCCGAGCCGCTTTCGAGGCTCTGAAAGAGAGCCGCGGCCAGATCATCAACATCTCTGCAACGCTGCATTACCTAGCGACGCCGATGCAGATACACGTCTCGGCTGCAAAAGCGGGAGTTGACGCGATCACGCGGAATCTTGCGGTCGAATGGGGCCGCAGCGGCATTCGCGTCAACGGAATCGCTCCCGGGCCGATCGAGGACACCGAAGGGATGAAACGCCTGCTGATGCCGGAAGTCCGCGACAAATTGATGCGGAAGATCCCCGCCGGCCGCTTTGGCCGCATAGAGGATATCGAGAATGCGGCGCTATTTTTAGCGTCCGACGCCGCAAACTATATCAACGGCGAGACGATCATCGTTGACGGCGGCCAATGGCTCCTCGGCACAAGCCTTACTTAAGAGCATCGGGTACCTGCACCGGCGTATCCGTTTCTGCGTCCGGAACAACAGGCTTAGCGGCGAATTTGGTCGCATACGCACGCAGCACCAACAGCTTTGCGAGTACGCGGGCTTCAGGACGGTCAAAACGATCCGTAAGTGCTTGGGTTCGTATGAGGTCATATTCCGCCAGGCTTCGGATCGGTGCACCGGCAGTGGCCATCACATTTCCCATTTCGCCGGCTATCGGCCCGCCAAGTACACCGACCTTGAGTTCATTGTCCTTGACCATTGTACCGCTAACATCAATGAACTCCGCGATCTTCACACCGGCATTTATGATCTCGTTGGTGCTGGCGATCAGGGCCTCAAAGCGCGAGAACGCCTGCTCTGGATCGACCATAGCGTAGCCGCTCGCGACCGCATAGCTGGTCATAAAGTCCATCATCGTCTTGGGATAAAGCGGCGCGAGGCGATCTGCTTCCCTCATTAACTCCATGGCAAGCTCCTTATCCGATGAGACAACACCGGTTGCGATCGCCGTAAGAGCAAGCACCTTGTCCCTCGGATCGCGTATCCTCAAAACCGTCTTTCTTGCCTCTGCCAACACCTTTTCGCGTTCTTCTTTAGGAAGCTTTCCATTTGATAATTTTGTGAATGCCTCAAGGCTCTTTCGATCCTCGCTTTGCCTCTTTTGCCGAGCGTCATCTTCCATTCCCATACTATTCGAGTTGGAAGCGTTGCCCGTCGAAACCGGCGGAGGCACGGCGAAGTTGCCCGAAATGTTCGAATTCGATCGATTCTTTGCCCTTAATGCGGCAGCCCGAGCCGGCAGATACTTTTCGATATCGTCGATGTAATATGAAAGGCCTCCATTTTCTTGGATCTTATCGGCAAGCAACCCGGCGATCTCTCGAACCTCGGCGTGGGTAAATGGCGACTGCTTCGACTCTTTTTTCTTCGACTCTTCAAGGAGAAAGTCCGCCGTACTTAAAAATCGGGACAAGATATAGTCTTGCACCTTGCTGTCTTTTGCTTTTGAGAGCATCGCTGCACCGAGCGTCTTTGCACTATCGGGATCGGCCTCATTGAGCTTTTGCAGAATATCGAGGTGTGACGAGCTCAAACCTTTCTTTAGGGAATCAAGGGCCAGCTCCAATGCACGCTTTGGACTTCGTGCCGCGACACGAGAAGCGATCTTTGATGCAAGAGTGTCTTCCGCCACAAATCGATAGATATCGTTCTCTTTATCTACCTCAATGTCAGCGGTCGTTGCGAGCGCGTTCATCGCAAGATCCGGATCGTTATCGGCGATCGCGAGCAGAACATTCTCTCGCACCGATCGAAGGGTCTGCGCATCAGCCTGCGAACCTGTACCGAACACGCTGCCGACAAAACTCACGGTCAGTGCGTCCGCGTCGGCGGCCTTTGCCGCCTTTTCCGCGGCGACCGCATTATTGTGCTCGATTATCAGCTGCTGCAGATCGCCGACCGCCTTTGCATAGAGCGCACGTGCCTGCTGCTCATCGAACTGCCACATTATAGACCCGATCTCCGCAAAGAGAGCCACGCGGTTCTCCGGCAAGCGAAGGTTCGAGACCTCCTGATCTGTGTCGCGAAGAAAGGCGATCATCTGTGCCTTTTCCTTTTCAGGGTCCGGCGTAGGTGAGGGCGTCGAAGTTGCGGTTTGGCCAAGGACTGAGATCGAGGTCAGGCCGCCGATCAAGATCGTGAGAATCATTCTTTTCATAATGAGTGTAGCTGTCGAGAGGTTCGTAGTTGGTCAATCATATTCGCAAACCGCCAGTTGAGACAAGCAAAAACAGCGGAGACTGCATCTTGAACGCGACACGGCTGCTGCCGCTTTGATATTCTTTTGAGAGAGCCAATGCTTGTCATCATAGATAACTACGATTCGTTCACATACAACCTCGTTCAATATTTTGGCGAGTTGGGAGCGGAAATGCGCGTGATCCGCAACGACGAAATGACCGCCGAGGAGATCGAACGCGATCTGAAACCCACGCAGCTTCTCATTTCGCCGGGTCCGGGAACGCCGGAGGATGCAGGCGTCTCGATGGACGCGATCGGACACTTTGCCGGAAGACTGCCGATCTTGGGCGTCTGTCTTGGGCATCAGGCCATCGGGCAATTCTTTGGCGGAAAGGTCGTCCGCGGCCCCGAACCTGTCCACGGAAAGCCGGTAACGATCCGCCATGACGGCAGAACGCTCTTTGACGGTGTTCCGCAGGATTTTAACGCCGGGCGTTATCATTCGCTTGTCGTCGATCGTGAAACGATGCCTGACGAGCTTGAGATCTCTGCCGAATCACCTGACGGACTCGTCATGGCACTGCGTCACAAAGAGCTTCGGATCGAGGGCGTGCAGTTCCATCCCGAGTCGATCTTGACCGAGCACGGCAAAAAGCTGTTGCAAAACTTTATGGCGGTTTGAGATAGTAGAAAGGGCGAAACGCTCGGCCTTTTTCGCTCCTTCCTCTCTTTTCCGCATTTCCCTGGTCTCTCATCTTGTCTTTATGTCCGCGTCAAAAACAGATTGGCTATTGAGCGCACCGACCGCAGCATCGAATCCGCGTGCCGAGACGCCGCTCTATCCTTTCCTTGTCAAACTCCTTCGCGGCGAAGACCTTTCGGGCCGCGAAGCTGCCGATTTTTACACGGCGATCACCGATCCGAAGACCGGTTCGAATCAGATCGCTGCCGCACTCACCGCACTCACGATCAAGGGCGAAACTTTTGAGGAACTAGCCGGAATGGCACTCGTGATGCGCGAGCAAGCAACTCACATTCGTGCCCTTCAAAAGAACGCTGTCGATATCACAGGCACAGGTTCTTCGACCGCAAAGACGTTCAATGTCTCGACCGCTGCGGCCTTCGTCGCCGCCGGTGCGGGCTTGATGATCGCAAAACAGTGCAATCGCGGCGTCGCAACGCGTATGGGCAGTGCCGATGTGCTGACGGAGCTCGGCGTGAAGGTCGCAAGCGAGCCGTCCGTCGCTCAAACGAGCCTGAACGGCGTCGCGATCAGCTTTCTCTTCGCACCAAAGTTTCATACATCTTTAAGACGCGTCGCAGAAGTTCGCCGAAGCCTCGGTATTCGAACCTGCCTCAATCTACTCGGCGTTCTGGCAAATCCTGCCGGCGTCAATCGTTCGCTCATCGGCGTTTGGCATCAATCGATGGTCGAACCGGCCGCCAAAGCTCTCGCGCTCCTAAAGACCGATAAGTCATGGGTCGTTTACGGAAGCGACGGGCTCGATGAGATCACGCTCGCCGGCCCGACGCTAGTTGCCGAGACCGTCGCGAGGCAAACCCGCGGGTTCCAGATCGCACCGAAAGATTTCGGCCTCAAGCCAGCACCGATCGACCATCTCCGAGCCCAGACTCCGAAAGAAAGTGCAAAGATCATCCGCGAAGTGCTTTCGAGCAAACGACGCGACGAAGCACGTTCGCTCGTTGTGATGAACGCCGCCGCGGCACTCATCGTCGGCGGATTCTCAAAAGAGCCGATGCACGCCGCACGCCTTGCCGAACAAAGCATCGACAGCGGCCAGGCACAGAACAAAC
Organism: Pyrinomonadaceae bacterium; assembly: GCA_019694355.1. Taxonomy (GTDB): domain Bacteria; phylum Acidobacteriota; class Blastocatellia; order Pyrinomonadales; family Pyrinomonadaceae; genus OLB17. Next base: position 297,059 of record JAIBCB010000004.1, read on the forward strand.
TCGACCGTCTCGTCCAACTCACGAATAAAGCTCCGAAGAAGACGACACTGCGTTAAAAATTGCAAAACACACCTCGATAGATGATAATTATCGAGCAATATGTTTGGCGTTCTTGCGTCTATTTACGGGCGTTTCATCGAAAAGCGAAATCGGCGTTTTGACGACGGAACAACGCCTATCACCTCTCTTTCTGCACGAACTATCTCCATCGGCAACTTGACGACCGGCGGGACGGGAAAGACGCCGCTCGTCATTAAATGCGCCGAGATCCTCGCCGGCCGAGGCAAACGCGTCTGCATCTTGACGCGCGGATACGGGCGCAAAACGAAGACGCGCGTTCTCGTCTCGGATGGCCGACAAGTTCTCGCCGATCCCGTCGCGGCCGGTGATGAACCTGTCGAGATGGCGAAGCATCTTGGCCAAAAGGCCGTGATAGTCGCTGACGCCGACCGTGTATCTGCGGCCGCGTGGGCAAAAGAGCAGTTCGGCATCAACGTCTTTTTGCTCGATGATGCGTTTCAGCATCGTCAGGCAGCCCGCGACGTGAACATTCTCTGTATCGATGCGACCGATCCTTTTGGCGGCGGCAAACTGCTGCCGGCAGGACGCCTTCGTGAACCGCTCGAAGCGATCTCGCGTGCTGATGCCGTCGTCATCACTCGTGCAGATGCCGCCGACCTAAAGAACATAAAGAGCGAGATCACGAGGATCGCACCGTCCGTTCCGATCTTCGAGGCACGCACAAAGATCGCTCGACTCACACCGCTGAACAGCATAGATCCCGCCTCTGCTTCTATAGCACATACGAAAGGTTTTGCGTTCTGCGGCATCGGAAACCCCAAAAATTTCTTTGGCCTCCTGCGGCGTGAGAATTACGACCTTGCGGGCGAAATGCCCTTCCGCGATCACCACAAATACTCGCCATCAGACCTCAAGAAGCTCGAGAAGGCCGCTGAAAAGGCCGGCGCGTCTTACTTTCTGACCACGGCAAAGGACGCCGTAAAGCTCACAGGTTTGCCCTTCAATAGGCCTGTCTTTATCGTCGAGATCGAATTCTCGATCGACCGCGAGGCCGAATTCAAGGCACTTCTCTAAGTTTTTTTCTCCACAATACACGCGTTACCCAACCTGTTGCACGGCTTCTCAGAAACCCTCTGGGATACACAACCGCCTATATTCACAACATTTAACCCCAGGTTGTAGGCCGTTGGCGAAAGCCCGGCTTCTCTGCTTAGCAATATTTTTTGCCGCCGTGCCGATTTTTTTTCACTTTAGCTGTCGCACTTGACCAAAATTTTCCGCAAATAGGGGTAAGAGTCCAATTTTCACCGTTGTCTCCCAGGAGAACCCCTATGAAGAACGTCCTGAATCCCCGCTCACGTAAAGCTCACATCGTCCTAGCGCTCGTTGTTATTACAGCCATCGCCGGGCTCGCTATTGACCGCTCCGTCGAAGCATCGATCCTCGATACGATCACGGCTCGTTTAACAGCGTTGGCCGTTCCGAATTCGAGTAGCAGCATCGGCTCGACCGCCACGCCGAACCGCAATAGCAAGAACGATGACACCCTTGGAACCCCGAGTGAGAAGTTCATTTTCGGCGAGATCGTGGGCGGCAGTCCATATGATTCCAGCACGCGCATTGATCACATCTTCACCTTCGACCCGCAAACCGCTACAAAGACCGACCTCGGCGGCATAAATGACATTGAGCCGGCTCTCTCGCCCGACGGGACAAAGATCGCATTCGTCAGCTATCGAGACGCACCTTATGGCAGCGGCAGCCGCGAAGATTACCGAAAGCTCTACATAATGAATGCCGATGGAAGTGACCAACGGATCGTCCATACCGGCAATTTTAGCGGTCGCGTTTATGAACCGTCGTTCTCACCCGACGGCAACTATCTCGTCTATACTGCGGATTTCAACCAAGGGTCCGGCATCTATAAAACCTCTTTGATCCCGAATGACAATAACGCAACGACTATGCTCGCGGATCAATCCACCTGCGCGTCGATCGCAAACAGAGGCACGACGGGATCCAGAAAGGCAAGCGGAAGAGCCGAAGCTCGAACGAACTGGACAGGTTTTGACCACCCGAGCTTTTCCCAAAGCGGAAGTTCAGTGATGTTCGGTTGGGAATACAGCGCCTGGAACATATATCAGGTATCAGCTGACGGCACAGGAAACTGCACAAAACTTCTGACCAATGATCTGAGCACTAGCTTTCCGCCGGAAGCAAGGTTCTCCCCGGACGGCACAAAGGTCGCGTTCTACACAGGTAGTGAAATACTCAACGGCCTTGCCGACCGGATCACGACCCTCCATGTCCTCGATGTCGCCAGCAGCTCGGTGACGGACTACCTTGCCGACGAACTTTGGAGTAGTCCGCTTTAGAGAGACAACTCACAAATAGCGTATATCGGCTATTGGGTAGATCCGAACGACGGATCGATACCAGGCGCACAGATCAAATCCTTTGATACCGCCACGAACGACAATCCTCAACTGTATACCTCAGGCCTTTACGACGGGATCAACGGTCTCGCCGTCGGCGCACCTTCGACCGTCGTGCCGGAAGCATCGATGCGGATCACCGGCCCAAATCCGGTAATTGGCGGATATTCGACGACCGCAACACTCAAGCTCAGAGACCCTGCACCCGCGGGCGGGATCACGTTCAACGTGGTGGTAACGGACATCGCGGTCGGCGAAGTTACCGTGCCTCAACCTACGGTCACGGTGCTTGAAGGGCAAACTGAGGCGACCATTCAAGTAAACACCAACATCCGGAACGATCATGGCCGAACGGCCACGATATCCGCATATGTCAATGCACCGTATTATATGTCCGCCGAGGCGACGGTATCGCTGCGCAAGACCGCATCTGATCTCCGAGCATTGAGCCTGACCGCGCCTGCTTCGGTCGCGCCGGACACGGGCTTCTTCGTTGACTGGTCGGTAGATAATATCGGTCTTGTTTCGACGGGAGCGGACGGCGGAACCGATATTGTCTATTTCTCTCTTGACAACGTTCTCGACATTAACACCGACACCTATATTGTCGGTTCGGCAAACGGGGCACTCGCCGCGGGAGCGACAAGAACGCATACGAATGTTCCGGCCCAGTCCGGAATTCCGGGAAGCGCAGTGCCCGCAAACGGCGACTATTTTCTTATTCTTACGACCAATAACGACCAGAGTGTGGATGAAGGCGGGCAGTTCGCGAACAATTACATCGTACGGCCGATACACGTCGATCTTCCCGACCTGGTTCCCGAGAACTTGGTCGTTCCGCCGACGACCGAGCCGGCGGTGAACTATACGCTTACGTGGACGCTGCGCAACGCAGGTTCAGGGAATGCCGTTGTTTCATCGACAACGCGGGTCTATTTCTCGCCCAATACGGTTGTTGGGGACGGCGACGAGATCCAAGTCTCTTCGTTAAGCAACGGCCCGGTTGCGGCCGGCCAGTCTTTCCCCCAGTCTGCGACGGTCAGTATCCCGAGTGTTCCGGTACGTCCGGATGGGCCGGGGCTCTTCTATGTAACCGTCGATGTCAATGACACCGTCAACGAGGGTTTAAGCGGCGAAACGAACAATACGGTCTCTCAACCGACAACATTCCAATACCGCGTGCCTGAATTGCAGGTTACGGCGAGCAGCGTTGCTTCCGAGGTCGAAACAGATACCCCATTCGCTTTAAGCTGGACAACCGCAAATACCGGCAATAAGGCGACCGGCAACTTCGATGAGCAGGTCTATTTCTCGACCGACAACCAGGTTGGCGGCGACACCTTGCTTGGTACATTCCCGCTGACGGGCGGCCTTGCCGCCGGAGCATCGGCCGATCGCATCCAGAACGTAACGATCGACACCGACCTGATCCTGTCGAGCGGTAACTATTACGTTTACATAAAGACCGATTCCTCCAACGCCCAAGATGAAGGTGTTAACGAGGGGAACAACATACGATTCCAACAGGTAAATGTCCGACGCCTTCAGCGTCCGGAACTCTCGGTCACGAATATCGTTGCACCGGCCGCTGCATTCTTCGGCGAGATGGTGACCGTTCAATGGACAGTTACCAACGCGGGGCCGGGGCCGACGAATGCTCCTGCCTGGAAAGACCGCATCAGTTTGAATACCAACGGCTCGAGTTCAGGAACAATTATCGAAGTTGATAACGCGACTGCCCTCGAAGCGGGTCAGAGCTACACGATGTCGGCAAATGTGGTGATCCCGAAGGGTTATACGGGCAGTTACCAATTCGTTGTCACGACCGATGTCTGGGGGGCTCTAAATGAAGAAAATCCGGCGAACAACAAGACGACAAAGCCGATAACTATCAGCGTTCCGCCGCTTCCCGACCTTTATGTCGAGAATGTGCAAGCTCCGGCACAAGGCTATGCCGGCGGCCCCTTCGAAGCACACTGGACGGTAAAGAACATCGGCACTGCCGTCGCACAAGACGATGATAAGGTGCGGCAGAATTTGCCCTGGTCGTGGACCGATTCGGTCTATCTCTCTCGTGATACGACCTTGGACGGCGGCGACAAACGCATTGCAAATATCGTCCACACCACTCCGCTTAATGCAGACGCAACCTATTCCGCCGACACTTGGGTGACGGAAGCTAACGATAATCAGCATTGGGTCAACCTGCCGAACGATGTAAGCGGTTTGTACTACGTTTTAGTTCAAACCGACCGGACCAATGTGGTTTACGAATGGAACGCCGGCGAGGGCAACAACGTCAACACCAGTCCACTCCAAGTGAACATCATCAACAACCCGTCGGATCTCGTTATCACAGACGCGATGGTCGCACCTGCCACAGGAAATGCAGGCTCCGAGTATCAGATGTCGTTCACGGTCCGTAACCAAGGGGCTGACGCGACCGCAAATGCTTGGACCGATGCCATCTACCTGTCGAATGATCAAACCTTGAGCTCTGACGACACCATGGTCTTTTCGAAGTCAAATAGCGCGATCGTCAATCAAGGGTCAAAGGTGATAACAGGTGCAGTTACGATCCCGTTCTGTTTCCAGGGAACGAAGTATCTGATCCCTGCGACAGACATTAATAACAACGAACCGGAATTCGATCCAAATTTTGACGCGGAAGCGAACAACGCGGGTCCTGCACACGCGATCTCTCTTACCTCGCAGCCGATGGATCTGGTCGCTACAAATTTCTCTGTTACGCCCGTTACACCGGGTGCTGCTGTTACTGTCTCGTGGACAGAGACGAATGCAGGAACCGGCCCGACGCCCTCAGTGTGGTGGAATCGCCTAACCCTTGTCCGTTCTGACGGAACGTGGGTAGCGACGCTTGCGGACTTGCGTATGGATGGTGTAATAGCAGCGGGAGCGTCGGTCGCACGGTCGTATGCGATCAATATGCCGCCGTTCATGCAGGACACGTACAAGATCCGCCTCGAGGAAAATTACTATCAGAATGTATCCGAGTGTTCGCCCGGAACGGCCAATAACACTGTCGAAACCGGCGAATTCACGGTCTCAAATAATCTTCCCGACCTTGCACCGCAAAATATGCAGCTCAACGCGAGCTCTTATTTGGCAGGGGACACGGCGACCATTTCTTTCGACGAGACGAATCTGGGCCTGAATCCTGCGGTCGGCCAGAACGGTTGGGCAACTTACGCCTACCTTTCGACCGACAACACGCTGAGCTGGGGCGACCGCTTCATGGGCTATGTGAATACAACGGCACCACTCGCTCCCGGCGGCACGAACTCACTCGTGCTCAATGGCACTATCGGAAATGTTCCTGCCGGAACCTACTACGTCATCCTCTTCACCGACGGTGCGAATTCGGTTATTGAAGGCCCATCGCTATCCCCCTACGAAACGTACAACGTTCTGGCTTCAACCCCTATCACGGTTACACTCCCGAACGTCGATCTGACAGCCGTAGTGAATAGTGTTTCGACTCCCGCGTATTCGGGCCAGAACGTGACACTTAACTACACCGTAACGAACAACGGAACGCAGCCGACGCTTACAGCAGATTGGGCCGATCGCTTCTACCTTTCACGCGACACTCTGCTCGACAACACCGATCGGCAGATCGGTTGGAAACCTCATCAAGGGGTTGTCCCTGCCGGCGGGTCCTATACAGAGTCGATCCCGATCGAACTCCCCGCGGGTTTGACCGGCCTCTACCGCATCATCGTCAAAACCGATACGAGCAACGATGTCGTTGAAAATTCGGACTCTAATAATTCGAGTGCGCCGTTCGATGTAACTATCGGTGTTGCTCCGCCATCGGATCTTTCGATCACGAACATCTCCCCGCCCGCGACGATCGAGCCGGGCGGCAACGGTACGCTCCAGTTCACGACGCAGAATTCCGGCGTGAACGCTGCATACGGCAAATGGCGGACGAGTTTCTATCTTTCGCAGGATCAGTTCTGGGATGCCAACGATTACCTTATCGGCCAACAGGAACGCGACGGTGCAGCACTCATCTCAGGTGCGACAGAGACTGCGACGTTCGGATTCCAGGTCCCGCTGGTCCCCGAGGGCCAGTACTATGTGATCGGACGTGTCGATTCGCGCAACGCGATCCCCGAAAGTGACGAGTCGAACAACGTTGCCGTATCCGGAACGCCAACAGATGCCGCGACGCAAACCCTGACAATGGGGACTCCAAATACCTGGACGTTTACGGCCAGCGGACAACAGCGGCTTTTCAAGTTCCTGCCGCCGTTGAATGAAACGGTTCTGGTCACGCTGGATGGTGAGGCCGGCAGTTGGAATCGTCTGATCACCCGCGGTCAATATCCTGCGTCATTCGCAGAATATGACTATCGCGACGGCGGCGAGAAGACCGCGGATCAGGAGAATGTGGTCCCAAATACCGACACGGACAAGTACTATTCGCTCGTCCGAAGCGATTTTATCCCGACGGTAAACCGACCCGCAGATTTCGACAAGGGTTCCGGGGATAAGGCGGGACTCAGCCCGGCGTCCACGAACCAAGATCTGACGATCACCGCTCAGACGATCAACTTCTCCGTGCGCGGTGTCAGCCCGACGACCGCAGGAAACAAGGGTGTAACGACACTCAAGATCACGGGAGCAAAATTCCAGCAAGGTGCGTCGATCGACCTTGTCGGCGGCGGTGGTGGCGTTGTCATTCCCGCAAGGCTCAAAGCGATCACCCCGACCGAGATCCAGGCTCTCTTTGACCTCAGTCAGCGGCCGGCTGGCTTGTATGACGTCCGCGTGACAAACCCGGGCAACCAGGTCGCGACAAAAACCGGTGCTCTCACGGTCGTAAATGGCGGCGGGCATCAGTTGCGCCTTAGTTTGCATGGGCCTGGTGCCGTAAGAAAGGTCGAAACTTCGGCCGCTTTCACATTGACAGTCGCAAACGACGGCCTCAATGATGCGCAATCCGTACCGCTGATGCTCTCTGTACCGTCATTTGTGAACTACACGATCGATCGGGCAAATTTCTTTGACACGCCGCAGGAAATGCTTCCGAGCGATATGGCACCTGCCGATGTTCCGCTTCACTTCGACAAAGACGGCCGAAAGATGATCTACATCAGTGTTCCGATCGTCCGAGGAAGATCGCAAGTTAGCGTGAACGTCAAATTTACTTTCCCAATGTTCGGCGGCGGCTTCAGTATCCAATATGGAATGGGGATCCCATGGGGTGATCTGGCGGCCGGTGCAGACGGAATCCTTGCCACAAGCGGACAGTTCCACCTTCGAAATTCGGGTGAGCCGATCGTGGCTGCCAATGATGTGGAGTTTGCCAAATGCATGGCGGAGTTCTTACGTGCTCTCTTCTTCTTCTTTCAGAATGAGATCATGCCGGCCTCGTGTGTTTCGCTCGCCAAGTCGATCATCAGCGGCGCGATTGACTACTTCAGCGGAATTGCTTTGACAAAAGCGACGGGACAAGGTTCTGCGCTCGGGGCGGCGACCGGCGGTATCGGAATGTGGATAGGAATCGCAAAGAATGCCGCCGAATGCGGCGGCAAAAGCATTCCTGCGATCAAGGGTATATCCCTTGCCTGGGGAATTTTTAGCTTGCTCAATCAAGCTATGGACTGTCTGCAGTATCTATACGGACACTATCTTGAGGTCATTTACCCCCTCGATCCAAACGAAATTATCGGACCCAAAGGCTACGGGCCGGAGAAGTTCGTCGGCATCAAGCAGCCACTCGAATATCGAATAAACTTTGAGAACGTATCAACCGCAACTGCGCCCGCGCAGAAGGTATATATCGAGGATGTGCTGCCTCAGGGCGTCGATCCGCGCACCGTACGGCTCAAGGAGATCGGATTCCACCACTATTCGTATCTGGTTCCGAACAATTCCCCGATCTACCAGTCGCGACAGCAGCTCGGCAGCGACTTGAACGATCTGAAGGCGGATATGTTCGCAGCGGTCGATATTATGAATCGCCGCGTCACTTGGACGATCACGGCCATCGACCCGCAAACAAGCGAACGCCCGCTGGACCCGACGCTTGGCATATTACCGCCGAACAATGACAATCACGATGGCGAGGGCTACGTGATATTCACAGTCGAGGCGGATGCGGCATCGCCGACCGGAACGAATATCGCCAACAAGGCGAGCATCATCTTCGATGAGAATCCTGCCATTGAGACAAATGTCACGACCAATCTCGTTGACAGCGTTGTTCCGTCGAGCTCGCTTACCCTCGACCCTGCGACCGACGGCAGCACGCCAAATGTCGCATATTCCTGGACCGGTACGGATGACGCGAACGGTTCGGGTTTTGAATCCTGTTCGATAATGGCAAGCGAAAGCAACGGCTCGTATATGCGGACCGGTGTTTTCCAGGCTCTCACGGGATCAGGCAGCTTCGCAGGGCATTGGGGCAAGCAGTACGCTCTCTACTCGATCTGCCGTGATAACGCGGGGAATACCGAGATGCCGCCGATCACGCCAGATGCGACCGTGCAGATCCGAGGCGGCGACACGGAGAGTGACGTCTCACCGCGTCCTGACGGCAGCAACGGCGTGGTCGATGCTAGCGATGTCGGTCAGATACGGCAGTTCGCGGCACAGAACGACGGCTCGATGCTTTATAACGAGGTTCAGCGTGCCGATTCAGCTCCTAAAGCAAATGGCGGCGATGGTGCGATAACCGTCGCTGACATTATGCAGGCCCGGAGATTCGAATCCGGCCTTGATCCTCGAGCGGAAGCTGGCGGCCCCAACACGATAGCGCCATTCGCTCCGACGCTGATCGATGGAAAGCGCGCAAACCTGCTCGATCCAAGAGGGCTGTCGATAGTCCGCTCATACCGGGGAATGAACAAACTGCGTGTCGCGATACAGCTAAGTGCCCAAGGCGACGAGACGGCGACCGGATTCAGCCTCAACTTCGATCCTGCCGTACTCAGCAACCCCGTCATTACAGCGGGAGACGATGCGACGGGAGCCACCCTCACCGTCAACTCGTCTCAGGCGGCGGCAGGCAAGGTCGGCGTCATACTCGACAGGGCGCCAACGGATGTGTGGGCATCCGGATATAGGTTCATCCTTCTCGTCGAGTTCGACGTGATAGCGAGCCCGCCGGCAACGACCGTGATGAGCTTTGGGGATGATCCGGTCAAGATGCAGACAGTCGATGGACTCGCAGCATCGCTCAGTGCCGCCTATTCACCGGCAACGATCGAGCTGCTTGCACCGACGGCCTCCAACGTGAGCGTCGGCGGACGCGTGATCGACGCAAGCGGACGGCCTGTCCGCAACGCGACGGTCCAACTGATGCAGGCAAATGGCGGCCGGGTGCGTGCCTTGACGAATGCCTTCGGGCTGTTCCGATTCGACAACGTCGCCTCGGGTTCAACATACGTCCTGGCAACGACCGCTCGAGGACTCCAGTTCGCGCCGAGGGTCATCAACGTCTCGGATTCGATCTCAGACCTCGAGATCCAAGCCACGCCTTGATCGCTTGGAATAACGCACCCACGTCCCCGGCCTTCGGCCGTGGACGTGGGTGTCAGCTTCAAAGGTTCTTCTATCCGGCGTAAGTAAAGCAAACGTGGTCTTATCGGTCACGATCCTGTGGCGAGTTTGTCGGCTTAGGGGTTGGTGGCTCCTTTTTATCGCCCCAATAATACGCGCGGACGACGGCGATATAGACGACCATGCAGATCACGAAGAAGACGAAGAGAAAACCGATAAAAAGTAGCAGGTGATACATCAGCCTTCTTCGTTTTCCTTTGATGCGGGTGAGTAGATCTCGGTTGTTGAGTGCATCTCGACGCTGAGAGATTCGACCATACGCGGTTCCTCGATCCAGAGCGACATCACGCTGCGACTGCCGCGGTGCTCGAGTATGTGCCGATAGACGACGCTGCCGATGGCAACGATCGGGATGGAAATGAAGACGCCCGGAATACCGCCGATCTGTTCACCCGCAAGCACTGCAAGGATGATCATCAGCGGATGCAGGTGAATACCGCCGCGAACGATGCGCGGATAGATCACATAATCCTGACAGATCCGAAGAGCGATCAAAAAGGCCGCAACATACCACGCCTTTGTCGGATACTCACCAAAAGCAGCAACAAGCACGACGACGATGCCGATAGTCGCGGGACCGAGAACGGGCACGAACTCGAATATGCCGGCGAGGATGCCGAGCAGGAGCGCGTATTTGAGGCCGATCGTGTAGAACCCGAGCGTGCAGATGATGCCGATCATCACGCAAGAGATGAGCTGCGCACGGGTATAGGCCGCGAGCGTAAGGTTGATGTCGGCCATCATCGCTTCCGCACGGGCGCGATGCGGCCCAACAGGAAACATTCGTAAGACCGCCAGGCGCACGAGGTTCACATCCTTCAAAAAGAAGAATGCAAGGACCGGAACAAGGACGAACCACGGCAAGATCGTAAGGATCGAAAGGATCGTCGTCCCCAAAAATGCGGTTATTTCGGCGGCGGCGGTCGTGCCGACTTCGGTCAGCTTGTCCGTAATGTTCTTCTGAACATCTTCCGGCATATGTACACGATTAAAACGACGGGTCGCCTCGTCATATTTCTCGCGCATCGCCGTCATATATCCCGGAATGTTCTTTGCGAATTCAGTTGCCTGCTCCGAAACTCGCGGTGCGATCGCCGCAATAGTAAAACCGACCACAGAAAAGACGATCGCGTAGGAGATCAGTATCGCGAGTCCTCTCGGCATGAACTTCTCTTTGCCGGCCGCTTTGAATGGCCGCCGAATCAATCTAACGAGCGGATCAAGCAGGTAAGCAAAAAAGACGGAGATCACGACGAGGAAGAGCAAATGCTTGAGAAGATATGCTCCATAAAGGACCGTCGCCGCAACGAGCAGAAGCACGATCGTGAGCACGACAACTCTTGCCACGGTGCCGGCTGAAGGGCCGCGTCGGCGCTCGACGGCGGTATCGGTCTCGGTTCGTTCGTTGTTGAGCAGATCGGCCATCTAAATGTGAATAACTATACGTTATTTTGCACTGGTTGCCGCAGAATTCTGATTCGAATTAGCTGACTGCGAATCTTGTGTGAGTATAGAGATCATAAACCTCGCGTGCAGGGCGTTGATGTCCGCTTCCGGCAGAGGCTCATTGCCGGCGATAGTGTATGCCGTTCCGTCTTCGGACGCAGCCCGTCGTTTTGCATTTCCCGTGTGCGACGAAAGAAGCAGTTTGTCATGATAATCGATCTGCCCGCCGTCTTTGCGCCGCATCAGATAGATGTAAAGATAGCCGGCCTCTTTTGCGGCCCGAAGGTCAACATCAAAGCCCTTCGGCGTTGGCGAAACTCCGGGCGTTGCCTCCGGGACCTTCCCATCATTCAGGATCGTTTGATTTGCGCACGCGCCTCCAAAGGTCGTGACCGCAAAAAGCAGCAATGTCGGCAATGTCGATCTCATTGGTCGTTGGCCGCGTCGTCGTCCGGATCGACATTCGCGTTCTTAGCGTCGTTCGCTTCGATATCGTCGAGCTCTTTTTCTTCTTCGGCCGTCGGCGGCGTTTTGTCGTCAACGTCTTCCGCCGGCGGCTCAGCCTTACTATCGCGAATTTTCAGCAGCCGTGCTTCGTCATCCTCGTAGATCATATCGGCCCAGCCGCTGTCGAGCAGCTTTGCCACCATATCGGTGTTCTCTTTCGCATCCGTGAACACGTATTTCGCCCCAAATTTATCTCGTATTTGCGGCCCCGGATCATCCGTCTTGCCCTCAGTGATGTCTTTGAGGAGTTTGTATAGATCAGGATGCTCGGAATAGAGATAGTTCGGATCGAGTCCGTAAACATATCGGTGTTTAGTGTCGTAATAGAAGAGCTTCGGGAAATCATCCCAGTTCGCGTTAAAGATCAGCTCACCCTTGGGAATGTTTTCTGCACCCGTGTCATCAAGACCGGTGGCAAATTCCATCGCACGCTTGTATTTATCCGCCGCTTCGTTGCCGCGGATGCTGTCTGCAACACCGTTCCATTCGATCCCAAAGCGGTGGAACCCGACCGTATTCAGCATCACGACAACGAACAGAATGCAGCCGATCACCCAAGCCGACCCTTCCTTCCACTTATCAAAACGCGACTTCGGCACCTCGCCCTTGTCGAGATATGGATCGATCTCGCGACGGAATTCGTCCGGAAGTTCTGCGACCTTCGGTGCGGTGAACGCCTGCCAGCTGAACGCCGCAAAGAGTATCGCGAACGGCGGGAAGTATTCGGCGAAACGCTTCGATTTGAACTGCCACGCACAAAGGAAACTCACGAAGGCGAGAAAGAATGTCGCCTTCTCGGGCAGCTTTCCGTTACGCGGTACGAACAGGATGTAGCCGACGACCATCGCAAGTATCGCGATCGGGAAATCCGTCAAGATCTCCTGTGCTGAGTACGAATACCATTCACCGCCGACCGCGACCGCAAAGTCGCTCGCGAGCTTGAATTTCTCCATCAAATGCTCGTAGAAGAGCATCAGATTCTGCGGAAAATAGGGGTTAATAAGATTGCCGAGTACGAGGCCGAGCGTTGTATAGGCAAGCGGCCGCCATTCGAAACGACGCTCGTTCCAAGCGACGATGATCGTCCAGATGAGTGCCGCTCCCCAAAGCAGCGGGAACAAACTATACGTCCAAACGAATGCGAACATCAGCGGCGCAAGCCACACGTACTTGCGTTGGAAAAGCAGATGGATGCCGATGACCGTGATGATGATGGTCAATGGCGGCGCCTTTGCCATATTCATCCGATAGAAGAAAGCATTCGCACAGCACATCAAGGCCGCAAACCATACGAGGTGATACTTCACTTCGTATCGGACGAGCAGCCAATAGACCGAAAAGATCGCTAAGCTGCCGTAAAAGATCGTCGAGACCTTTGCCGCCGTCTGCAGGTCAAAGAACCAGAGGAACGGTATCTGCAAAAGATGGAAGAGGAAATGGTGATCTGCGTACGATTGCGGGTTCAGGACCGTCAACGGCAGCCATTCGAACGTCGGCAGCCATTTGCCGTGGCTAAAGTTCTCCCAAAGAAGCGACGACCACTTGATGTGGTAATAGCCGTCCCAATCACCGCAGCAGATCGCGTTGGTGCGCGTCTGCAGGAAGATCATCACCATCGCCGCGGCCAGCAGGCCAAAGGTCAAATACGTGATCCGCACGGCGCGGTCGGTCTCAAGGAATTCCTTCCAGCCCTGTTTCTTTGTCTCTTTATCTTCTATCGGAATATCGAGATTTTCGTCCATTTATAAGCGGCGTTGTTTGGAAAAGTATTAGTTCAGGCGAAAAGAAAAAAGTAGCACGAAACAAGGGTTAAATCTAATATCGCAACGCCATCTTCGATGAGGCAGGCCGCTATTTGTAACTATCTCTATGACAGATGTGCTCATTTTCGCTACAATGCTTTCTTTGTCTATGTATCCGAAAGGAAATCTTTTTATTCCGTCGCGGCATGGCCAACTTGAGGCGATCCTGAAGGAACCTTCTGAACCTCGCAAAGGCGTCGCTCTCGTCTGCCATCCGCATCCACTTGGTGGCGGAACGATGCACAACAAGGTAGTTTTCCGCATCGCCGCAGGGCTTGTGGACGCGGGCCTTACAACCCTGCGTTTCAACTTCAGCGGCGTTGGCGCCTCGACTGGCGTACATAACGATGTCGAAGGCGGCGTTGAAGATGTTACCGACGCACTCGCCTATCTCAAAGCCGAATTTCCTGAAGACACGATCGTACTCGCCGGCTTCTCTTTCGGCTCGCGGACAGGAATGCAGGTCGGAATGGCCGATGACCACGTGAAATGCCTTATTTCGGTTGGAACACCGGTCGAAAAGTATAATGACTTCGACTTTCTTACGCAGGTCAAAAAACCGATCTTGTTCCTTCACGGCGATACCGACGAATTCTGCACGGTCGGCGGACTGCGGTCGATCACCGACAAGATCCCGCAGGCGGAGGTCGTGATCTTCGAGCACGGCGGCCATTTTTTTGACGATCATTTGAAGGAACTGCGCGAGACCGTTAGGGCGTGGACCGAGAAGCAACTTTTGAGAAACTAAAATTTTATGGATCAAGAACCAATAAAAGACGCCGCAATAAGGCTGACGATGATGCCGCGGGACACGAACGCGCACGGCACCGTTTTCGGCGGAATAATATTGAGCTACATTGACGTTGCGGGAAGCGTTGAGGCCGTACGGCGAACCAAGCACGACCGATTCGTGACGGTCGCGATGAAAGAGGTCGTTTTCCACGAACCGGTCTTCATCGGCGATCTGGTGAGTTTCTATGCGGAGACGATCAAGATCGGCAACACGTCGGTTACCGTACACGTAGAGGTCGAGGCCGAACGCTTTGGTAATCAAGGCCAGAAGGTCAAGGTCACATCCGCTGACGTCGTGTTTGTCGCGATCAACCAATTTCGCGAAAAGGTGCAGGTTCGGAGCTAAAGTTAACCAAATCGACAAGTTAACGCCGAATGACTATAATTTATTTGAAAAGGACAAAGGAGTAATTAATGCCGCAGATCATTGCCAACACGGCAAATGGACCAATTTCGTTCGACGCTGAGATCGGCCGCAGGCTTGTGCTTGCGCTCGAAGACAACGGCGTCGATATACTTCATCGCTGCGGCGGAAATGCCCGCTGCACGACCTGCAGGATCGAGCTGATTTCGGGCGACGCCGGAAAAATGGGCGAAAGCGAAGAGGCGATCCTGTTGACAAAGGCGGACCTTGGTCCGAATACGCGCCTTTCCTGCCAGATCAGGCTCGAAAACGATCTGGAAGTCAACGTTGTCAATCAGGCGAGTATCGCCGGCATCGACGCCGGCCCGCGGCCCGAAGAATAAAGAACGGCCGCTTGTTTTTATTATCGATAGGAGAAAACAATGGGAACGAAAACAACCTACACCGCCCGGACGTTCGATCTGAGCGATCTTACAGGCATCTCGAACGAAACGCTCGCGATGCACTTCAAGCTTTATGAAGGCTACGTGACGAACACGAACGCTTACAACCAACGCGTTGCCGACCTGCTAGGCGCCGGAGAACTCGATGGGACTCAGGTCGCAGCCTTTAGCGAACTAAAACGCCGTTTCGGATTCGAATATAACGGAATGGTGCTGCACGAATATTACTTCGAGAATATGCAGAAACACGGTGCCGGCGATGCCTCCAAGGGCGACAAGTTCACTGCCGCCGCGGAATCTGCATTCGGAAGCTACGAGCTTTGGAAGGCAGATTTTGTCAACACCGGCAAAATGCGTGGTGTCGGCTGGGCGGCAGTTTATCAGGATCACTCAGGTGCGATCTCGAACCATTGGGTCGAACAGCATCAGGCCGGGAACGTCGCCGGATTCACACCGATCCTTATCATGGACGTGTGGGAACACGCCTGGATCAAGGATTACGCGCCGAGCGAACGTGCCAAGTACATTGAATCTTTCTTTGCGAACATCAATTGGGATGTCGTAAATAAGCGGCTCAAATAACCACCACAAAAGCGCAGCAGAGATCGATGGTTTGCCGGTCTTCGCTGCGCTTTTCTGCGCCCAAAAATGCATTGACATCTGATGCGTTGATGCAATATCATCACCATATGAGAACGACGCTCGATATTGAAGAAGATGTCCTGGAAGCGGCTAAGGAACGAGCCCGAGCCGAAGGAAGTACTGCCGGCAAAGTGATATCGAGAATGGCGCGAAAAGGCTTTGTTGGCGAGCCCGGCCAAACGCGAAAAGCGGAGGTTCGAAATGGGGTTCCGCTGCTTCCCAGACGTGGAGTACTTGTCACTGACAGCTTCGTAAACAAACTTCGTGACGAAGAAGGTATTTAGATGCGGACGCTGCTGGATGTCAATGTTCTTGTCGCTCTTTTGGACCCGGAACATTCTTTTCATGAACGGGCCCATGCGGCATGGCGAGAGATACTCGAGTCCGGCGGTTGGTCGTCCTGCCCGATAACCCAGAACGGTGTACTTCGGATTCTCTCAAATGAGCGTTACCCCGGAGCCTCATCCATCTCAAAGGCCGCGGTGTTCTCGAATCTCGCCGAGTTGATCGAGAATTCGAATCATGTATTCTGGCCTGACGAAATATCCCTACTAGACAATAGCCGTTTTAATCCCGATGCGATCATTGGACATAGACAACTGACCGATATCTATTTGCTCGGGCTTGCAATGCAAAACGACGGAAGGTTCGCAACCTTTGATCGTCGGATTCCTCCAAATGCGATCGTAGATTCTTCAAAAGCCTATCTTTGGATAATCTGACCGTTGGCGTAAAATGAAGGTTTATGATCGAGGAAAAGGTTCTAGTCCAGCAGTTTCTAAATCGTAAGCAGCGGGAAAGGCTACGCAAGCCCGACTGGCTGAAGATCAAACTCGGCGACCCGCGAAATCAAAATCAGGTGATGGAGCTGATCGACGGCCTCAACCTCCACACCGTCTGTCAGGAAGCGAAATGCCCGAACATCTTTGAATGTTGGACGGACAAGACCGCGACCTTTATGCTCGGCGGCGACACATGCACGCGTCATTGCGGATTCTGCGCCGTCAACAAAGGCAAGCCGATGGACCTCGATCCGTTGGAACCGACGCACGTCGCCGAAGCCGTCAAGCACCTTGATCTAAAACACGCTGTCATTACGTCGGTCAATCGCGACGACCTCGCAGACGGCGGCTCGTTGCACTGGGCGGAGACGATCCGTAAGGTTCGCGAGATGAACCCTGAATGCAAGATCGAGGTTCTGATCCCCGACTTTAACGGCGACGAGCAAGCTCTAAATAACGTTCTAGACGCTCGTCCGGAAGTCTTGAACCACAACACCGAAACGATCGCACGGCTCTATCGACGCGTTCGTCCGGATGCGAAATACGATCAAACGCTCGAGCTTCTCGAACGTTCGGCACATTATCGCGATACGCAATTCCCGCAGATGCTCACAAAAAGCGGAATTATGGCCGGCCTCGGCGAGGAATTCGAAGAGGTTGTCGATCTGATGCGCGACCTGCGAAGCGTCTCGTGCGACATTATGACCATCGGCCAATACCTGCAGCCATACGAAAAACGCCTGCCGGTCGAACGCTACGTAATGCCCGAAGAATTCGCCGAATGGAAAAAGATCGGCGAAGCAATGGGCTTCAAACACGTTGAATCTTCACCCCTAACGCGCAGCTCATACCACGCGAGGCAACAGACTGAGAGCGGCGAGTTCACGGCAGTCTAACAATGTCTAAAATAATTCTGTCAATTGGATTCTTTGCGATGCTTTTCGGCTATACCGAGAACTCGCTCGGGCAGAGCAAGGAGTGTTTTGTCAGGCATGTAAAGTTCGCAAAAGGCAAATCTTCAGCTATCCTCCGTGGTCAGCTCGAACCTTGTCGGAGTCGCATCTACAAACTGAGAGCCCGTGCGGGACAGAGGATGAAGGTTTCGTTAAGCCCTGACTTCAATGATTTAGTGTTTTCTATTCAAGGAACAAAATTCCTTCCAGCACCGACTTATTCATTCGTCTTAGAAGGAATTCATAAAAACGGTGTCGCGGAGTGGGAAGGAGTTTTGCCGAACGATGATGTCTATGAAATCTGGCTCTCTAGACCGGCAGTAACTAATAAACGGCAGCGTCGCACGGTGCCTTATCGCCTAAATATAGAAATCGATTAGATAGTTGCTAAATTCGCACTAAATTTAGCAATTCTGTGATAGACTCTGAGTATGAAACTCAGTCGCGATATTCAGAGCCTAAGCGTTTTCAAAAGGGATTCGACAAAATTTCTTAGACAGATAAAGAAAACCGGCGAGCCAATTGTTCTGACCGTCAACGGCAAAGCTGCTGCGGTTCTGCACGATCCTGACGGCTATCAGGAATATCTTCAGGATAAAAAGCGGCAGGAGGTTATCGCCGGCATTCGCCGCGGAATGGAAGATGTAAAAGCGGGCCGAACTCGTCCGGCTGATGAGTTCTTTGACGAATTTTTCTTGAAGTATGATATCCCAACCAAGGAATGAAGCGATACCGCGTGGAAACCACGCTGAAGGCCGAGACGGACATAGTTGATTCGTTTATCTGGGGATCCGAAACCTGGGGCGTTGAAGAGGCGATAGGTTGGGCGAATGAACTTCGGACCCGAATACTTAAAAACCTATCAAACTTTCCGTTTAAGTATCCCGTCGCACCGGAACGCGACGGGAGCGGCCGCGAATACCGGCAAATGATCGTTGGGCGATACCGGGTTATATTCCATATTGAGAAGTCGGTGGTCCGTGTAGTTCATGTTATAGGCTCATTTGTTGACGAAACTCAAGAAGAAATAGAGGATACTCGGGAATGAACGAAACTGAAAAGCAGAGTGTGATCGAGGTCTTGAACCGGATCATGGAATTGGAGCTTGCGGGAGTGGTGCGTTACACGCATTACAGCTTGATGGTATTCGGGTATAACCGCATCCCGATCGTCTCGTGGCTAAAAGGCAATGCCGACGAATCGCTCGCACATGCTCACAAGGCGGGCGAATTCGCAACGATGCTCGGCGGGCATCCAAGTTTGAAGATCGGGCCGCTGCTCGAAACCGAAAAGCACGATATCGGCGACATTCTTCGCGAGAGTCTTGAGCACGAGAGCACGACTTTGAAGGCCTATTATGATCTGCTGTCGAAGGTTGAGGGCCATTCCGTGTCGCTTGAAGAGTACGCTCGCGAGATGATCCTGCAGGAAGAGATACATCTGGACGAGGTCAACAAGATGCTTCGCAAACCGGGCGATATGCAGCCTTTCAGCGAATAGGTGCAAGTAGAGATACTTCGTACACCGCGGCTCATCCTTCGCGAGATAACTGTGCATGATGCGGCGTTTACGCTCGACCTTCTGAATCAGCCTTCTTTCATCAAGAATATCGGAGACCGCGGAGTGCGTGACCTTGAGCAGGCAGCGAGATTCATCGAGGAGCGTTTCCGAAAGAGCTATACCGACCACGGCTACGGCCTTTATGTCGCCGAGCTAAAGGCAGCCATTGATGGCGTCACGCATCGTACCCCGATCGGCATATGCGGTTTTGTACGCCGTGCCGAATTGCCCGGTCCCGACATCGGCTTTGCTTTTCTGCCGCAATATGAGAGAAAAGGCTACGGATCGGAGTCCGCGAAGGCGATGCTCCAATATGGCCGCGAACGGTTTGGGTTCGAACGAGTTCTCGCGATCACTTCGCTCGACAATGATGCATCGGGAAATTTGCTTCTAAAGCTAGGCTTCCAATTCGACGGTCTGACGGATTCGCCCGCAGGCGAAAAGCTAAAGCTCTTTTCCTTTGCTTACAAATGAAATGACGCGCGGCTTTTTTTTAGCGCTTCTCAATAACGATGACCTACGGCCTTATCGCCGGCAACGGCCAATTCCCTTTTCTGGTCCTCGACGGAGCGAAAGCTCAGGGCGTCGATCTTTCGGTCGTCGCTATAAAAGAAGAGACGGATCCGCGTCTAGGTCCGCTCGCGAATGAGATCGCATGGGTCGGAATCGGCCAGCTCGGCAAGATGATCTCGTTCTTCAAACAGCACGGTGTCACGCAAGTGATGATGGCCGGCCAAGTAAAGCACGTACAGATCTTTTCGGGCGCGATGCCGGACGTGCGTATGGTCAAGATGCTTTGGCGTCTGCCCCGGCGAAATACGAATGCTCTTATTGGCGGCGTCGCGGACGAACTCGCAAAGGAAGGCATCGAGCTCATCGATTCGACCCATTTCATCAAAGACAAACTCGCCCCCGAGGGTGTCCTGACCCGCAGAAAGCCTTCTGAAGAAGAGCTTGCAAATATCGAATACGGCCTTTTTGTCGCAAACGAAATAGCGCGCCTCGACCTTGGACAGACGATCGTCGTCCGCGGAAGAGCTTGTGTAGCGGTCGAGGCAATGGAAGGCACGGATGAAGTGATCCGCCGAGCCGGAGAACTTGCCAAGGGGCGACTGACTGTCGTTAAAGTGTCAAAACCGGGTCAGGATATGCGTTTTGACGTGCCTGTGGTCGGTCTCCCGACCGTCGAAAAGATGATCGAGGCGGGAGCGACCTGCCTTTCGATCACCACAGGGAAAACGCTGATCTTTGACCGCGAAGAGATGATAAAGCTCGCCGATCGTCACAAGGTCTCAATTATCGGCTCACCCGAAACAAATTCTGCTCAAACGACGTAAAATACTAGATACTCTGCCCTCGAGGCCGAAAAGTTAAATTCAGGAGAAATAATGAAAAGGAATCTCATAGGCATTCTTGCAATTGCTGTATTTGCGGCTCAAGCCGCCTTTGCCCAAAGCAAACCGAAGCCGATCGTGATCACGCCTGCCGAACGCAAAGCTGTTTCGGGCGTAACTGCCAAGCAGATGAGCGACTATCTGCATTTTGTAGCTTCAGATGAAATGGAAGGCCGCGACACGCCTTCGCGCGGACTCGACACGACCGCCAAGTTCATCGGAATGAACCTGTCCCGCTGGGGATTCAAACCCGCAGGCGACGATGGAACGTACTATCAAAAGATCGCTCTTCGTTACGAAACGGCAGATCCGGCTGCTAACAGCTTTAAGGTCGGCGACGTTACGTATAAATTCAACGAGGATTATTTCCGAATGACGGGTGACGCTTCGGTTTCCGGAGACCTCGTCTTTGCCGGACACGGCTGGTTGATCAAATCGAAAGGCATCGACGCTCTTGAGGGCTTAGATGTAAGCGGCAAGATCGTCGTCCTCTACGCAAAAGGTTTTCCCCGCGGCACAAACGCGACCGGTTTTCCCGAAGGCGTAACGCGGGCTGATCTGACAGGCAAGGAAGGCGTCGATTGGGAATATCCGGTCAACTATGCGAAGGCAAAGGGTGCAAAAGGCATCATCATTGTCGCCGGCCCACAGCTCACAAAAGCATGGCCGATGATCAAAGGCTTTCTTTCAAGAGCAAAGGTTTCACCGGAAAAACTCGACACCGGTACGCCGTCTGACCCGCATTTTCCGGTCATTCTGCTCAATGGAACGCCCGGCGAAGCTTTGATCGGCGGCGCGGATAAGGTCAACGCCAAATCCTTCGATCTCAATAAAAATGCTGTGATCGAAGCAAAGGCAAAGGTCGAGACAAAGTGGACACAGAATGTCGTCGCTCTTTGGGAAGGCAGCGATCCGGTCCTGAAGAAAGAAATGGTCGCGATCGGTGCTCACTACGACCACGAAGGAATGAATCCGAATGCTCCCGGACCGGACAAGATCTGGAACGGCGCGGACGATGACGGCTCGGGCACAGTAGCCGTGCTTTCGATCGCCGAGGCTCTTTCGCATGCGAGCATCAAGCCCAAGCGCTCCATCCTTTTCGTCTGGCATTGCGGCGAAGAAAAAGGCCTTTGGGGCAGCGAATACTTCAACAAATTCCCGACGGTCGATATCAAGCAGGTCGTCGCTCAGTTGAACATCGATATGATCGGCCGCAGCAAACCGGCCGGTGATACCGACCCGAAGGATGCAGAGCTTTCAGGCCCGAATATGATCTACGTGATCGGCAAGGATATGATGAGTTCGACGCTCGGCAACGTCGTCAGCGGCGTCAACGCTGGCTATCTGAAGATGGACTATGACACGCGTTATGACGATCCGAACGACAAGAATCGCTTCTTCTTCCGCTCGGATCACTTCAACTATGCTCAGAACGGCATTCCGGTAACTTTCTGGTTCGACGGCGTCCACGTTGATTATCACCAACCGGGTGATACGGCCGACAAGATCGACTACGTGAAGATGGAGAAGGTCACTCGGACAATTATGCTGACCCTCTACAAACTCTCCGATCTTAAGGTTCGCCCGGCGATCGACAAGGAACTGCCTAAAGAACTCAGGCGATAGTCAAACTCTTCGTCCCTGGGGATGAAAATTAAGCCACGAAGGCACGAATTGAACTTTCATATTCGTGAATTCGTGGCTAACTTCTTACGCTTCCCTTTGTGACTGAAGCAAGCGATATGCTTCCGCACGGGCAAGCCCGAATTCCTTCGCCGCCTTTCGCATCGCCGCCCGACGATCCAGTCCCTGTTCCTCAAATTCTGCAACACGTTGCACAAAACTGTTCGGCTCGGTAGAGACGGCTCCGCGTTCTTCGCTTGATCGCTCTATCACGACGACAAACTCGCCCTTTGCCGCATTCTCCTTATAGTGGGCGGCAAGTTCTGAAAGCGTGCCGCGACGTGTCTCCTCATGCAGCTTTGTCAGCTCACGTCCGACGGCGGCTTTTCTGTTCCCAAGCACCGAGGCACAATCCTGCAGCGAAGCGGCGATGCGATGAGGTGCTTCATAAAAGATGAGCGTTGCGGGAATATCAATGACCTCGCTCAAACGCCGTCGCCTTTCCCCGTTTTTTGCCGGGAGAAATCCGCCGAAATAGATCGAGTCCGTGCCGAGCCCTGACGTAACCGCCGCTAGCACAAAAGCACACGCTCCGGGAATCGCGAAAACATTCGCACCGGCCTCGACCGCACGTCCGACAAGCTTGAATCCCGGATCGCAAATGCCCGGCGTTCCCGCATCTGAGACCACCGCGATCGACGCACCTTCGGAGAGGTTTTTTGCAAGCTCCTGGGCACGAGCCTCTTCGTTGTGTTCGTGATAGCTGACGAGCTTTGTCTTGATCTGGTAGTGGTCGAGCAGCTTTCGCGTATGCCGCGTATCCTCGCAGGCAATGATGTCCACGCTTCGAAGCACGTCAAGTGCGCGGATCGTGATGTCGGCGAGGTTTCCGATAGGCGTCGCAACAAGATAGAGAGTTCCGGGCATCGCTGTTTAGGATACACGATTGACGAAACAAAAAAGAGGCCGTCCTTTTCAGACGACCTCGAGGTCCCTCCATTTTCAGTTCAGTTGTCAGTTAGAAAGGCCACCAGCTCGGTTTGCGTGTGTTGCCCCAGCCGCCGTTGTTCTGCCGCGGATAGTTGCGGTTCCGGTTATTCCGGTTGTTGCGGTAGTAGCCGTCGTTATAGCCCATTCCGTAAACGTTCGCGATGATGCGAAGGTCGTTTGCGATCGGATCCCAGTGGTTATAAAGGTATCCGCCGTTGCCGTTGTAGCTAAGTGCCGACTCGATCTGATTGCCGAGGTCAAGGACGCGGCGTGCTGCATCGGCGCTGTTGTCGAGATTGCGGCCGCGGCCGAATTTGTCTTCGAATTTGTCAGCCGCTTTCGCGAACTGATCCGCAAGATCCTCAATGTTATTGCCGTAGTAGCCGCCGTAATTGCCGCGATTGTTGCGGTTGTCGGTTATGCGCTCAAAACTCTTGGCCCGCTGCTTCAGGTCGCGAACGGTATTCTCGATGTTGCCGTAGTAGCCGTTATTGCCGTAACGGCCATTCCCGTAGCGTCCGTTCCCATTGCCGTACCCTCCATTGCCGTAACCGCCGTACTGTGCAGAAGCGATCGCCGGCAGTGCGATCACAACCAACGAAAGTGCCAAACCCACAACCGTGCTCTTAATGATCTTCATTTTCTTCTCTCTCCTAAAAAGTACGTATCAGGCAATGCTCATCATTGCTCGGAAGGGTTAAGAGCAAGAGGCGTGCCACAACTATTTTCGGGAAGGAAGATGAGCGTTAAGTGTTTATATTGAAAGGGTTAGAGCGACGCCGAATGGCCACGCCCGCCGCCCAACGGCGACCGGGAATGCGTTTCCGCTATACGGCTTCGGTGCGATGTTGTACGAAAACGTTACTCTTTGACGCCGAGCGCGTTCGCGGCACAGAGTGTCCCGCCGGAAGCGACCTTGCCCTTGAGGTCGTCGCGAAGATCGACAGAGTCGATCAGCTTTTTGCGAAGCTGCTTGACCGTGATCTTCGGTGACTGCGCAACGATCAACGCCGCAACTCCGGAGACAAAAGGCGTCGCCATCGATGTGCCGGAAGCTTCGCGATATTCGTCACCGATCCACGTCGAAAGGATGTCTTTGCCGGGAGCTGCAAGATCGACGGTCTTTACGCCGAAATTCGAGAATGATGTAAGAGTGTCATTCCGATCGACCGCCGCGACGCTGATAAGGTTTGGGAGCTTGTAGCTGGACGGATAATGCGGCCACACATCCGTATCGGTACCGTCGTTTCCCGCCGCAGCCACGAATAGGATACCTGCATCACCGGCAGCGCGTATCGTGTCTTCGAGTGCTTTGGAATACGTCGTCGAGCCCCAGCTTGCGCTGATCACGCGGACGTTCACACCCGCCTTTTTGCGGTCGATCGCGTAGTTTATCGCCTCGATCGCATTTTCCGTCGTGCCGGAACCGCCGCTTCCGAGGAATTTGAGCGGCATTATCTTCACATTCCAGTTAACGCCCGTCACGCCGACGCCGTTGTTGCCGACCGCACCGATGATCCCTGCGCAATGCGTCCCATGACCGTTGTCGTCCATCGGGTCCGGGAGTTCATCGGCGATGTCAAATCCATGAACATCATTGAACGTGCCTTTCTCGTCGTCGGTGTATTGAGGAACGCTGTCCGGCCGCGTCCAGATATTTGCCTCGAGGTCCGAATGGCGATAATCAACACCGCTGTCGAGGACAGCGACGACGACATCGTCGCTGCCTTTTGTAACTTGCCAAGCCTTTAAGGCATCGATGTCGGCCCTTTCGGTGCCGCCGTTCTGGCCGATGTTATTTAGCGCCCACTGCTCAGCAAAATTCGGATCGTTCGGCTGGCTGTCGTCGTTTCGGAAAACGAGGTCACGCGGCGAGTCCTTCTGGATCGGGTCGTCTAGCTTTATCTGAAGGTTCGGCTCCGCGTACTCAACGTTTCCAAACGCGGCATATTGTTTGGCGACCGCTTCAGCGTCGGCATTATCGAGATCGTCGATCACGACCAAGCCGCTCACTGCCTCGATCTCATCATCAACGCGGTCGTTATTCTGAAGGGCGATCTCGCGGATCTTGTCGAGCGTTGTGTTGGGTTTGAAACGAACGAGAACTTCCGGAGGCGATGATATGACGCGTGGCGGTTGAGACTGCTTCGTCGTCGGCAAAGGGCGTTCGACCGTTGAATGGCGGTTGGCCTTTAGGCTCGACGCCATTCGGTCGATCCTGCCAAGAACAGCTGCAAAGCTGATCAAAATTACCGCCAACCCAACATGTATCCAAATATTGCTGCGATTCATAACACCCTCGCCAATTCCGGTCTCTCTATTCTACGACGAAATTCTGCCCTTGAAAACGAAAAAGCCGCAGCTGATCGTTCGTTGCCCGATATTCGTAATTTTCGCCGCCCGCGGAAAGCCTCAGCTTCCAACCCGGCGTTATCATCATCATCGACATTTCGCCATCGACCGCAGCACCGAGCGAACCGTTAGGAAACTCGGCGGCTTCGACTCCATCGATCTCTATTTTTGAACGCTCCATGCCCAACCGACTTGCAAGATCGGCCTTCGCACGCTCGATGATCTCTTCTTTTGGTTTCGACATCTTGTTTCTTTTACGCTGCATGAGTGGTCAAAGTTCCCTCTGCCTCGCACGGCGTTTCCATGTGAAATTACGCGTGATCTCGACCGTTGCAGGCACGATGTAGGTCGAACAGGCGGTGCCGAGAATCAGGCCGGTCGCGAACCTGGATAAGAACGTGTTCTCCCAAATGCTGAAAATGGTCAGTGCCCAATCGATCGCGATCGGAACGCAGGAGGCAAAAAGCCACACCTTTGCGATCGGCTCGATCTCGTCGACCTTTCGCCACAAAGGGTAGATAGCGTAGCCGAAGACGAGCCCGAAATACACGCCAAAGCATCGCGAACACACGCCGAAAGGTTCACCCGCGACAAAGAACGTCCGCGACGGTATCTGATGGCAAATATAACTGAAAAAGTGATAAAGCGGATCTGAGATCTGAGTTAGGCCGTCGGCCTTTGCGATCGGCGCCGCGAGAATGAGCGCTAGCCAGAAAAGTACGACACCGAGCCCGACAAGCCACACGCGCAGAGCCTGTCGGCGAAACTGCGCCGCTATCGTCTGCGGGATGTAGGCTTCGGATGTCGCCATTGCCTGAAACTGCGAGCAGTTGTTATTTTACTGCTCGCAGCGGCTTTTGCGAAACATCGCCTCCGACGCCGAGCCTTTTCTCGGTCTCAAGAATATGAGCTGTTGTCTGCAGGACGGTGTCCGGGTTCAGAGAGATCGAGTTGATACCCTTTTCGACAAGGAAGTCGGCAAACTCAGGATAATCCGACGGAGCCTGACCGCAGATGCCGATCTTTTTGCCGTTTCGCAGTGCAGCCTCGATCGCCATTGCGACCATCTTCTCGACCGCGCCATTACGCTCGTCAAAAAGGTGCGCGACCATCTCGCTGTCTCGATCGAGGCCGAGGGCAAGCTGCGTCAGGTCGTTCGATCCGATCGAATAGCCGTCGAACACCTTGAGGAACTCGTCCGCGAAGACAACGTTCGCCGGAAGCTCACACATTGCGTAGATCTCGAGGCCGTTCTCGCCCTGTTTGAGGCCGTGTTCCGCCATCAAGGCAATGACCTTCTCGCCTTCTTCGACCGTACGGCAGAACGGGATCATCGGCTTGATATTCACAAGTCCCATATCCTCGCGTGCCCTTTGAAGAGCGAGACATTCCAGGCGAAATCCGGCCTTATAGCGGTCGTCGTAATACCTCGACGCTCCGCGGAAACCGATCATCGGATTCTCTTCTTCCGGTTCGAATTCCTTGCCGCCGATGAGCATCGCGTACTCGTTGGATTTGAAATCCGACATACGGACGATCACAGGTTTTGGGTAGAATGCGGCGGCAATTCGCCCGACGCCTTCGGCGAGTTTGCGGACAAAGAATTCTTTCGGATCTTCTTCGCCGATTCGCCGTGAGATCGTCTCGATGTCCGCGGGACGCTTGAGATTCGGATAATTGATCAACGCCATCGGATGCATGCCGATGTGGTTGTTAATGATGAATTCGAGACGCGCAAGGCCGACACCGTCGTTCGGAAAACGTGCCGCATCGAACGCCCTTTCGGGGTCGCCGACATTCATCATAATTTGCGTACGCGGCCGTTCCTTCTGCGAGATCTTCTGTTTATCGACCTTGTAGTCGATCTTGCCGTAATAGATATTTCCGGTCTCGCCCTCGGCACAGGACACCGTGATCGGTGCACCGTTCTTGATCTTTTCGGTCGCATCCGTCGTACCGACGATGCACGGAATTCCGAGTTCGCGGCTGATGATCGCGCTGTGGCAGGTTCGGCCGCCGCGATCCGTGACGATCGCCGACGCACGCTTCATTATCGGCTCCCACGCCGGATCGGTCATCGAAGTGACGAGGATCTCACCTTCCTTGAAAGTATTGAGCTTCGAAGGATCCATCAGAACGTGCGCCGTTCCGTGCCCGATCTTTTCGCCGACGGCAACACCGGTCGCAAGCGGTGCACCGTGAACGCCCGTGAGCTTGTATTTTTCGATGTAATTCGACTCTTTTCGAGCGTGGACCGTCTCAGGACGCGCCTGCAGGATGAAAAGTTCGCCCGTGATGCCGTCCTTTGCCCATTCGATATCCATCGGCTGGCTATGGCCGGCACGTTTTGAATAATGATCCTCAATAGCACACGCCCATCGGGCAAGCTGCAAGACCTCGAATCCTGCGAGGCAAAAACGGTTTCGCTGTGTATCGACAACGTCGCGGACGATCGTCCCGGCGCCGTTATCGTTGAACACCATCTTCACTTCTTTGACGCCGAGCTTTCGTGTGATGATCGGACGGAAACCGAGCTTTAACGTAGGCTTGAACACGATCCATTCGTCGGGCGTCGCCATTCCCTGCACTACCGCTTCGCCAAGTCCCCAAGCTCCGTTGATCACGACAGCTTCGCGAAATCCGCTTTCGGTATCAAGCGTGAACATCACGCCCGAGCATGCGAGGTCCGAGCGCACCATTGGCTGAATGCCGATCGAAAGTGCGACGTCGAAATGGTTGAAGCCCTTTGCCGTGCGGTATGAGATCGCACGGTCGGTCCAGAGCGAGGCGTAGCACTGATGGCATGCCTCGATCAGGCTTTGCTGACCGCGTACGTTCAGTATCGTGTCCTGTTGGCCGGCAAAGCTCGCGTCCGGCAGATCTTCCGCGGTCGCAGACGAGCGGACGGCCACTTCGAACGTGCGTTTGCCGATCCGGCCGCCAAGCCGCTCATAGCCTTCGAGGATCGCCTTTTCGACCGCCTCGGGAAAAGGTGTTTCAAGCATCAAGCGACGAGCTTCGCCGCCAACGCGTGCGAGTTCATCAAGATCGTTGACATCCAGCCCCTTGAGCAGATCGATCAAACGCCCGCGAAGACCGTCGGTTTCGAGCAGAAGTTCATAAGCGTGGCTCGTGGTCGAAAAACCATCGACCGCACGAACGCCCTGCTGCGTCAGTTCGCGGAAAAGCTCACCAAGGCTGGCACATTTTCCGCCGACAAGCGCAACGTCACCGGCTCCAACCTCAGTAAAATCAAGAACATACGGCTTTTCAGTCATAGTTTCACCTCGTGCCATTCAATGAGTTCTTTCAATGCACGATCCTGATATAAAGTTCGAATTAGAACCGAATTACAGCGTCCGGGCCGCCTTCGACGTGAACGGTATCGACAAAGCGTATGCTCTTGGAATCCGTGGTCATAACGACCGAGTGCGTTCGCTTGCCCGCTCCGAAGAATCTGACGCCGCGGAGCAATGCTCCGTCCGTGACGCCGGTCGCAGCGAAGATGATCTTCTTGCCCGGAGCCAGATCGTTCGTGTCGTAGATCTTGTCCGGATCGTTGATACCCATCTCGCTCAGGCGTTTCATTACGACATTCACCGGCGGAACCTTGCTCTTATCGACGCCGAGGCGTTCCGGATCAAACACGAGCTTTGCCTGTATCTCTCCGTTCAGGCATTTCATCGCCGCGGCCGTGATCACGCCTTCCGGTGCTCCGCCAATGCCGACCAACGCGTGGATATTCGTGCCCGCGACCGCCGCCGAAATTCCGGCAGAAAGGTCGCCATCCGAGATCAGCCTGATCCTCGCTCCTGCATTTCGTACGCGCTCAACAAGATCCTTGTGTCGGCTGCGGTCAAGACAAATAACTGTAAGGTCTTCAACATCGCGGCCAAGACGGCGTGCGATGTTCTTTAGGTTATCTTCGATCGGAGCGTCGATATCGACCGCTCCGCGGCAGGACGGCCCAACGACGATCTTGTCCATATAGATATCGGGAGCATAGAGCAATCCGCCGCGTTCTGCTGCCGCGAGGACGGCGATCGCGTTGTTGGCACCGAGTGCACAGAGGTTCGTGCCTTCGAGCGGATCGACAGCGATGTCAACTTCAGGGAATTCGGCACGTGCTTCATCCGAAAACGCTCCGCCGCCGAGTTCTTCGCCGATATAGAGCATCGGTGCCTCATCCCTTTCGCCTTCGCCGATGACTATGCGGCCGCGCATCGGCACGGTATCCATAACTTCCCGCATTGCCTCGACAGCGACAAGATCGCTGTGTTTGCGGTCGCCCTGGCCCATCGTTTTTGCGGATTCGATGGCGGCGGCTTCGGTTACACGTAAGAAATCGAGTGCGAGTTCGCGTTCGGCTTTGTTGCTTTTCATTTTGAAATAGTATTCGCCCCTAAAATTTTCTAATTTTGCTAGGTGTTTGAAGGCATTCTAACACCTTAAACCTGTGATTTGACAACTGATTCTCAGGATTATAGGTTTTTAGTTTGGCCATCCGGTATCGAGACCATTAAATTTTGCCGGTTCGCCCATATAGCCATGACATATATTGTTACTGAGCCCTGCCTTGATTGTAAGTACACCGATTGTGCGGCCGTATGCCCTGTTGAGGCGTTTCACGAACTCTCGGATCGATTGCTCATCAACCCCGACACTTGTATCGATTGCGACGCATGTGTCCCTGAATGCCCGGTCGAAGCCATCTTCTCGGATATGTCGATACCTGAGGAATACCTGAATTGGCTCGATATAAACAAAGAGGCAGAAAATTACCCGATCATCAGCACGAAGATCCCGGCTCTATACGGCTCCAATTGTAAAGGACAGCCGGAATAAGGCGGTCTTTCCAATAAAAATAAAGAACGCCGCAGGTTTCGACAAACCCTGCGGCGTTCGTGTCTTAGTGTAAAACAAGGTCAATCGACGAATTCCACATCGACCTTGTTCTTGATGATCCCGGCCTTGTAGCCTTCCTCGAGCAGGGTCTTAACCGCTTGCCGGCCGCGTTCACCGTAATCCAGCGTGAGGTCATTTACCCACATCGCAACGAATCGATCGGCGAGCGCAGGTTCCATATCGCGTGCGAACTGCATCGCGTAAGCG
Source organism: Pyrinomonadaceae bacterium (assembly GCA_019694355.1). Taxonomy (GTDB): domain Bacteria; phylum Acidobacteriota; class Blastocatellia; order Pyrinomonadales; family Pyrinomonadaceae; genus OLB17. The sequence goes on from JAIBCB010000004.1 coordinate 327,870, forward strand.
AGTGCGTCTTCGCGGTTCTCCATCGAATAGACGATCGAACGGTGCAGATGGCGCGAAACCTCTTCCATCAGTTCTTTGCCGAGAGAGCGTTTGATCACATTTCCGCCCATCGGGAGCGGCAGACCGGTCTTTTCGTGCCACCATTCGCCAAGATCGAGCACCTTGTCGAGCCCGACCTGCTTGTAGAAAAGCTGGCCTTCATGGATCAAAAGCCCCGCATCTACGCGACCGCTCTGAACCTCGTCAATGATCTTGTCGAACGGGATCACAACATGCTCGAACTCACTGTTGTAGATCCTCAACGCAAGATAAGCGCTCGTCAATTCGCCCGGAACAGCGATCTTCATCTTGCCGATCTCTGAGGCCTCACGCGGCTCTTTTGATACGACGATCGGGCCGTATTTGTCGCCGATCGAGGCACCATGCGGCAGAAGGGCGTACTTATCGGCAACATACGCATACGCGTGAAAGGAGATCGCCGTTACATCGTAAACGCCGACTTTAGCGTCCTCATTCAGAGTTTGAATGTCTTTGAGCGTGTGCTCAAAGCGCAGGCCTTCCGTCTCGAGCTTGTTCGTGGCAAGCCCATAGAACATGAACGCATCATCCGAATCAGGTGAATGAGCAACTGTTATTGTGCGAACTTCGGGGGTCGCTTCCGCTTTTACAGACATACTTCTAAAACTGTGGGTAGTAAATATTCGTGTCGTTGAGAACTGCTATTTTACCGTTTTGCCCGACTTTAGCAAACTGCCCAACAGTTAGGGTGCAAGCAGAGCTTAGCAAAGCCAGAATGTTCCGTTCTCGTAGTCCCTATTGCGATAATGACATGCCAAGGGATTGCAATACCTTGGGTCGCGCATTCAATCTGATCAGCATTAGAGTATGTTCAGCGATATTTGGAAAAGTAGGTTCAATTTCTTTCGCAAACCGAAGAGCAGCTCCGAAATCAGATAAATGTAAGACAAGAAGATTGCCTAAGAAATACGCAGCCATTCCGATAGAGTCTTGTTTTCCGCCAGCCTCAATCTGCTCCTCAATGTGTCGCCGAAAATGCTTCACCGCTTCAACCGAACGTTTTTTGTCGTAAAAGGATGTCATGAGCAAACAAATCCCCAATTCATAATGAACTGTTGGATCATTTGGCTGTAATTTCAAGGCGCTCCTTAGGGCATTCTCCGCTTCCTCATATCGGCCCCATCGATTGCAGTTCATTGCGAAGTTCATCAATGCAGGAAATGACGGATCAAGATCAATTGCTGTTTTAAGGGGAGCCATGGCTCGCTCAAAATGCGACCAAGTATAAAACATTCTTCCAAGCTCAAAATAGGCTAAGCCATATCTTGGATTAATAGCGATCGCTTTTTTGAAAAGCTCTTCAGCACGATCAATGGTTTTAGGGTCTTGAGCGAACTTACATGCTTGCTCAAAAAAAATCCTCGCGTCGGGAGCCAAGACATCACTCTCTCGTACCCTAATTAGCCTCTCTCCAATTCGGCGGCTGGGAATCTCCCCATTTCGAAGCCATTCATACATGGTTCGCTTTGACACCGCAAGTAATTTCGCTGCTTGCTCAGGGGTTAGTAAACGGTTTTGGGAATAACTTTGTACTTCCATAAATACAACATATAGCACGTGGAAAGGGCGTGCAGCAAGTGGCAATAAGAGGAAGCACGTCCACGTTAGAGCTCGATTTCTTCACCTGTCCAGGAACTTGCACTCGAGTGAGGTATATCGAACTGATCAAGGATGCGATAACACACATGATCGACGAGTTCCTCTATCGTCGCCGGTTTGTGGTAAAACGATGGGCTTGCCGGCAGGATCCTCGCTCCCGCATTTGAAAGCCTGAGCATATTTTCGAGGTGGATCGCGTTGAATGGCGTCTCACGCGGGACAAGCACGAGCTTCCGGCCTTCTTTGAGACAAACGTCAGCCGAGCGATGGATCAAATTCGTGCCCGCACCCGAAGCGATCGCTCCCAACGTGCCCATCGAACAAGGCACTACTATCATTCCTGCCTGCTTGTACGAGCCCGACGAAGGCTTTGCGGCAAAATTATCGAGCCGCCAAACGCGTATCAATTTCGAACCGGGATCAAGCCCGAGCCAGGCGTTCATTTTCGCTGCATCGGCATTTTTGATATCCGCACCAAGCTCAAGCTGAGCGACGATCGCCGCCGTCGATGAAATTATCAAATTGATCGTCTCGACATTTCCGCTTGCGGCCAAAAGCTGAAGCGTCCGCCGAGCGTAGATCGCCCCGGAAGCTCCCGTGATCGCAAGCGTTAATTCCATAAACCACGATTCTAAACATCGAACGACCGTTTACAAAGCTCGCCGCGAAACTTGCCCGCCGAAGATGAAAAGCGGATTCTATAACCAAGTGCAAAAGAAAGAGATAAGAGAGATCTTGAAAGCCCTGGCATCTGGCCAGATCGATGAGGAATCTGCGGTCGAGCGCCTCGGAAAGGTAGGTTATGAGGACGTCGGCTTCGCAAAGGTCGATCATGCACGGGCGGAGCGGCAAGGCTTTCCCGAGGTGATCTTCGGCTTTGGTAAGACGCGGGAACAGATCATCGGGATCTTCGAGAAACTTGCCGCGCGCTCACCGAACGTACTTATCACACGCACGGACAAAGACGTTTACGGCGATATCCGGAATATCGTAGCCGACGCCGAATGGCACGAGTCCGCTAGGATGATCCGTGTGATGCGCGACAAAACGGATCGCGGAATGGGCGAGATCGCCGTCGTTACCGCCGGAACGAGCGACATTCCCGTCGCCGAAGAAGCTGCGTTGACCGCCGAGGCGATGGGCAACCGCGTTTCGCGTATCTGGGACGCCGGCGTTGCCGGTGTTCATCGCATCATTTCGCAGCGTGAAACGCTCGAAAACGCACGGGCTGTCATCGTCGTCGCGGGAATGGAAGGTGCACTGCCATCGGTTGTCGGCGGTCTCGTAAGTGTGCCGGTCATCGGCGTCCCGACGAGCATCGGTTACGGAGCCGCTTTCGGCGGCCTCGCCGCACTGCTTGGAATGCTAAATTCCTGCTCCTCGAACGTCACCGTCGTCAACATCGACAACGGCTTCGGCGCCGGATTTGTCGCAAGCCTGATAAACCGAGCACACTAGTCAGAACCGTCTGCGTAAGCGGACGGGTGCTTTACTCGTCAGTACCGCCTATGTGGGTCGTCTAGCCTGAGAGCGGGCTCTCCACAGAGAGCACAGGGGACACCGAGGCCTCCCGTGCGGCTTCGCCGCTCTCCGCTCTCAATTCTCAATTCTCCGCCGCGCTGTGCCCTTACTTCGTTCGGGCTTCTGCAACATGCGCTCGATTCTGCCCGACGCAACTTCGCAACTCTGCAACTTCGCAACTTCGGCAACTTGATCTAAGGCTTGATCAAAACAAGCAATCTGTCCGCGTAGTCGCTTTTTGCGTCGCGCAGGAGGTTGTATTGGGCGGTGGCCATGTCTAGGTTTCCGGTCAGCACATACGCACGGCCAAGGTTGTAGCGGGCTTTGTCCATATCCGGGCTGTAACCGATCGCGGTGTTGAACGCGTCAATGCTCTCGGCGGCCTTTCCGCTTTCGAGAAGGCATTCGCCGATGTAATTGTACGTTCGGGCATCCGGGCGATAGACCTTCAACTGCTCGAAAGCGTCGGCGGCCTCGGCATAACGTTTTTGTTTGAATAGAGCGAGTCCGAGATTCTCCATCGCGGGAACGAGGTCGGTTTTCAGTTCGAGTGCTCGCCGATAGGTGAGGATCGCCTCGCCCGTACGATTGAGTTTGTCGAGCGTAAGGCCGAGGGCAAATTGAGTTTGAGGGTCGTTCGCATCGATGCCGACGGCGTTTCGATAAGCTTCGTATGCATCCTTGAATTGCCCTAAGGCAAAGCTCGACGCACCGATGTTCACGTATGTTGCCGCCCAATCAGGTCGCAGTTTTGCCGCCTGCCTCGAAGCCTTCAGGGCCTCGGCATGACGCCCTAAAATCCCAAAGCAATATCCCGCCTGATACCACGCCTCGGCATACGTCGGGTCAGTGTCCGCAGCCTTCTGAAAATACGGCAATGCACGCGCGAAATCGTCCATCGAAAGCTGCGCAAGACCTTGCGAATAAAGCCTTTGTGCGGCAACTCGCTTGTTCTTTTGTGTCTCAGTGGCAAGCTCCGAAAATGAACGGGCGTCGCCGATCTTGAGCTGCAATATTCTGGCTGCGGGAACTGCAAAATTCAGATTCTGGCCTTCTGCGGCCTGCAAAGTTGCAACGCCGATGACCTGACCCGCCATATTTACGACCGGCGAACCGCTCGAACCCGGCGAGATCGAAGCTGTGATCTGTATGATCTTTCCATAGCCCGGAATCTCGCGGACCGCCGAGACGATGCCGTTCGAGACCGATCCCTCAAGGCCGAAAGGATTGCCGATCACGACGATCGACTCACCTTCCTGCGGAGCACGACGCACGAGCGGAAGCGGATTTACGAACACATTCGCAGGAAGATCGACCTGCAGAAGTGCGAGATCGCCTTCACCATCGACAGCAATAACGCCCTTGACCGGCACGCGCTTGTCATTCAGCAAATGGACCTCGGCCCGATACGAGCCTTCAATTACGTGGCGATTCGTGATGATGCGGTCGGCTCCGACAAAGAAGCCGCTTCCTCGGGCGATCGTCTGGCCGCGTGAATCAAAGGCCTCGATCGCGACCGCCGAAGGCTTGATCCGCTTCACGAGTTCGGGCAAAAAATCCTGCGCCGCCGCCGCCAGCGGCAGCACCAGGACGAGAAGCAGGCTTTTGAAGAAAACTCGGCGCATCGATAAGAAAGAATTATATTCTGCACGAACAGATTCTCGGAAACAAAAAGGGTAACTGTTCGTTGTTCGTTGTTCGTTGTTCGTTGTTCGTTGTTCGTTGGACCTTGGACTTTGGACTTTGGACTTTCACTCCATCAGAAGCTCTACTGCTCCCCGCGCCTTTAGCAATCGCCGGCAAACGATATAAACTCATAGTTACGAGGAATCTTATGAAGATCGCACTTGCTGCCGACCACGCCGGTTTTGAGGAGAAAGAGAAGCTGAAGTCGGAACTCGACGCACTCGGCGTCGCATACACCGATATGGGCACGGATTCGGTCGCGTCCGTCGATTATCCCGATTTTGCACGAAAGGTCGCCGAGGCCGTCGCAAAAGGTGAATACGAACGCGGTATCTTGCTCTGCGGTTCGGGCGCCGGAATGGCGATCGCTGCAAACAAAGTTCCCGGCATACGCTCCGCTGTCGCCTGGAACGAGGAAATAGCACGCCTTTCCCGCGAACACAACAACACGAACGTACTCGCCCTTGCCGCACGATTTACAGCCGACTACGAGATCAAGAACATCGTAAAAGCGTGGCTCGATGCTGAATTTGACGCAGGCCGCCACGAGCGCCGCATCGAAAAGATCACAAAGATCGAGCAAGAGGACGAATAACGCCGGCACGATGATCGACCTTCGCAGCGACACAGTAACAAGGCCTTCCGAAAAGATGCGTGCGGCGATGGCCGCGGCAGAGGTCGGCGACGATGTCTTTGGCGAAGATCCGACGATAAACCGTCTTGAAGGCCTCGCTGCGGCCCGATTCGGGCGAGAAGCTGCGTTGTGGGTTCCGAGCGGTTCTATGGGCAATACTATCGCCGTAAAGCTGCATACAGAACCAGGCAGCGAGCTCATTATCGAGGAACGCGGCCACATCCTGAATTTCGAGCTTGGAGCGGCGGCGGTCATCTCGGGCGTGACGACCCGTGCGGTCAAGAGTTCGAACGGATCAGGGCATCTCGCCTGGAACGACATCGCACCGGCGATCCGCAAGAATCCGCCATATTATCAGGCTGCAACAAAGCTCGTCTGCCTCGAGAATACGCATAATTTCGCGGGCGGCAGCGTCTTGACCGCCGAGGCGACCGGCGAGATCTGTGAACGGGCCCATTCCGAAGGCCTTGCCGTCCATCTCGACGGAGCTCGGATCTTCAACGCCGCAACGGCTCTCGCCTGCGATGTTCAAGAGTTGACGGCGGGTTGCGATTCCGTTATGTTGTGCCTTTCCAAAGGTTTAGGGGCACCGGCAGGCTCGATGCTCGTCGGAAGCAGTGAGTTTATCGAACGTGCTCGTTCCTGGAGAAAAAGGCTGGGCGGCGGAATGCGGCAGGTCGGCATACTCGCCGCCGCAGGCATCATCGCCCTGGAAGAAGGCCCTGCTCTGCTCGAGCGCGACCACCGCAACGCGAAATGCCTTGCCAACGGCCTTGCCGCGATTCCCGGCATCGATATCGATCCGGAAAAGGTCGCTACGAATATCGTGATATTCGACGTTGCGAAAGCAAAGCTTTCTGCCGCCGAGATCGTTGCAAAACTCAAGGAAAAAGGCGTGCTGGCGATCGGCTTCGGCTCACAAATACGCATGGTTACGCATCTCGATATCGCGGATAGTGATATTGACGCGGCCCTTTCGGCAATGAAGGAGTCAGTACCGTCTGCGTGAGCAGACGGGTTTCGGATGTCGAACCCGTCTGCTCACGCAGACGGTACTGACAATGGGACATTTCGTATGATCATCGCAATCGACGGGCCGAGTGGGGCCGGAAAATCGACGCTCGGAAAAATGCTCGCTAAAGAATTTGGACTTCTTTACCTCGACACGGGTGCGATGTACCGCGCCGCTGCTCTTGCTGTTATAAAGGCGGGCGTTTCGCTCGAAGATCGTGAAAAGGTCGCCGCGATCGCGAGGCACGCGAAGATCGAACTCACCGGCGAACCTGATTCGATGCGTGTTCTGCTCGACGGCGAGGACGTTACAGCCGAGATCCGCACGCCGGAGGTTGCTACGGCCGCCTCGGTGGTCTCGACGATCTCGGATGTCCGCAAGGTGATGGTCGATCATCAGCGGGCGATAGGCGAAAATGCCGAAAATGGCTGCGTACTCGAAGGCCGCGATATCGGAAGCGTCGTTTTCCCGAACGCCGATATCAAATTCTTCTTGACGGCAAAACCCGAAGCTCGTGCACGCCGCCGCTTTGCCGAAGACCAGGCGAAGGGTCGTGCAACGACATACGAACAAACGCTTGACGAGATCAACAAACGCGACGAACGCGACGTTTCACGCTCCGATTCGCCGCTCACGATCCCGCAGAATGCGACCGTCATCGACACAAGCGAACTTGAATTGCAGGACGTTTTCGAGCTGATGGCCGAGCAGATCCGCAAACTATCGCAAAGCTCGACCGCCGTTTGAGGAAGGCAACGAATTAAGTTGACCTTCTATGCCTCAAGGGGTAGAATTTCAGATTGCTCTTTTATGCTCCCGTAGCTCAGCTGGATAGAGCAACAGCCTTCTAAGCTGTGGGCCGCAGGTTCAAGTCCTGCCGGGGGCGCGAGATCGACGATATTGTTTCCTGGGTTAGAGATTCGGGAAACGTGCATGGCGGCTATAGTTCAGTGGTTAGAGCGCCTGATTGTGGTTCAGGATGTCGAGGGTTCGAATCCCTCTAGCCGCCCCATCTACCTTCCCTTTGTTCGTTTTTTGAGATAAAACTTAGCAATTTTCGCCCTCGCCGGCCTCCTAGATCCGTTATGACCATCCGAAATAGAGTTGCTGCGGTCGCTGCCTTCGCATTTGTCGCGATCTTGTTCGTTTCTGCAAATGCACAAAATTCACGGCGTTGGGTCGAGAACGAAGTTCTCATCAAGTTCGCAGATGGTGCGGATTCGGCAACTGCACGTGCAGCGAACCGGGCGGCCGGCGTGGAGAAGATCGAGACGCTCGGCGACGCACGTTGGGAGCGTGTACGCCTTCGTCCCGGGCAGACGGTCGAGCAAGCGCTTGCGGAATTACCGCGTATTCAGGGCATTGAGGCCGTCCAGCCGAATTTTTATTACCATCTGCTCGCGACGCCGAACGACCCGCAATACGTTTCGAGCGGAATGTACGGCCTCGGAAAGATCTCGGCACCCGCGGCCTGGGATCTTTCGACCGGCAGTTCAAGCGTTGTGGTCGCGGACATCGACACCGGCCTGCGGTACACGCATCAGGACCTCGCGGCAAACACTTGGATCAATTCCGGTGAGATCGCGGCGAACGGTGTCGACGACGACGGCAACGGCTTCATCGACGATGTTTACGGCTGGGATTTCTTCTACAACGACTCGAATCCTTTCGACGATGCAGGCGGCCACGGCACGCATACGGCGGGAACGATCGGCGCGGTCGGCAACAACCTCCTGAATGTTGCGGGCGTGAATTGGTCGGTGAAAATAATGCCGATCAAGATCTACAGCCCGAACGGCACGGATTCGACATCGTCGATGCTTGTCAACGCCTACGCGTACATCCGTATGATGAAACTGCGGGGCGTGAATATCCGTGCGACGAATAATTCCTACGGTGATTGCGGCGAGGCCTGCGGCTATGACCAGGCGACGAAGGACGGCATCGACGCGATGGGCGACGCAGGTATCGTAAATGTTTATGCCGCCGGAAATGACGGCCAGAACGTCGATTCATTCCCGGCAGGCGGCAACCCAAGCCCGGGCTATCCTGTGCGATACACAAGCCCGAGCATCATCGGCGTTGCTTCATCAACATCAAGCGATGCAAAATCGGGATTTTCAAACTGGGGCACGACGAGCATCGACCTGGCCGCTCCCGGCAGCGTAATTCTAAGCACATATAGTTCGTCTGACACGGCAACCACGACAATGAGCGGAACTTCGATGGCAACGCCGCACGTTACCGGCGCTGTCGCTCTTCTTGCGGCCTATCATCCGGAACTTTCCGCTGCATCGCTAAAAGCCACGATCCTGAACACGGTCGATGTGCTGCCGACATGGGCAAGCTATGTTAAGACGAGCGGACGATTGAATGTCTTTCATGCTCTACAAAATCCGACCGTCTGCACCTTTACGCCGTCGATCGCGGACATACGCGTTCCGACAAAGGGAAAGGTCTTTGACGTAACGATCAACGCCGCAGCCAACTGCGATTTTTCGATCAGAACGAGCGTTAATTGGATCAAGATCTTGACCAGCAAGGTCGCAAGCGGCCCGACGACCGTAACGATCCACGTGCCGGTAAATCCGACCATTTCACGCACCGGAACCGTAACTTTCGGCGACCAAACTTTAACGATCACGCAAAAGAGGAATTGATCCGCAAAATTTTGTTCGCCGAAAATTCAAACTTTTGTCGGGCATCATACATCCAAAGAGCCGGAAGCTTATATAAATAAAGGCGTTAATGGATTCGCCGAAGGCCGGGATTTTAGGGCTATTTATCTTGAAAAAAGGGAGCGAAACATAGTATATTTGAAGTTCCTTGAATTTGTGCCCGCAAACCTTGGTCTCGAATTCTCCAAAGTTCTGTCAGTAAGGATTGAATAAAATGACAAAATTCTTCTCATTTGCCCGCAAAGGTGCGGTTATAACAGCTGTAAGTGTCCTGCTTTCCGCGGCGGCCTTTTCACAGGCATCGCTTCGCAAGGCCCTGGATTTCGACGGCGACGGAAAAGTGGACTTTACCGTTGTTCGCCCCAGCAACAACACGTGGTACATCAGCAAGACGGGCGGCGGCGAGACCTATCAGAATTTCGGCCTCGCGAACGAGGATTTTGTCGAGCCCGGCGACTTCGATGGTGACGGCAAAGCGGACATCTCCGTTTGGCGCGATACGACCGGCGTCTGGTACCGGTTCAATAGCGGCGATGGCACGTTTACCGCTGTTCAGTTCGGAATTTCGGGCGACGAACCGGTTGCACGCGATTACGACGGTGACAATAAAGCCGATCTCGCGGTCGTTCGCCGCACGAACGGTGCAATGATCTGGTACATTCTCCGAAGCACCGATTCAGGGTTTAGTGCCGGTCAGTTCGGCCTTTCGACCGACTACGTCGCACCGGGTGATTACGACGGTGACGGCAAATTTGACCTCGCCGTACAGCGTCCGGGAGCGACTCCGAGTGCTCAATCGACCTATTATGTTCTCAAATCCGGCGACGGCGGCCTTCTCGTGAACTTCTTCGGCCTATCGAACGACCTTGTCGTTCCGGGCGATTATGACGGCGACGGCAAGACCGATTTCGCGGTCGTTCGCGAAGGTTCGACCCCGACCGATCCGCTCACCTGGTATATCCAGAAGAGCACGGACGGCAATCTTCTCGCATATCAATTCGGCCTTACCGGTACTGACCTTATCGCACAGGGCGATTATGACGGCGACGGCAAGACGGATGTCGGCGTGTGGCGTGATTCGAACGGCCAGTTCTTTGCCCTTCAGTCGGGCAGCGGCCTTTCGCTCTTGACAAGAACTTGGGGTATTTCCAACGACTTCCCGGCCGCAAGCTACGATACGCACTGATCGGGCTGTTGGATTCAGGATCAAGCGGTCGGCGAGCTTTATTGCGTCGGCCGCTTTTTCTTTTCCCAAAGCGATTTGCAATAATCTTAGCCACTGACGCGAGGGTTCAGAGATGCGACTGACAGACATTCTCCTAAAAGACTTTTCCGCGAAGACGATCGCGGTGATCGGCGACCTCGTTGCCGATCAGTATCTGTCAGGTTCGATCGCACGCGTCTCTCGCGAAGCCCCGGTCTTTATCCTGCGGCATAACGAAACCCGCACGCTTCCCGGTGCCGCCGCAAACACCGCCGCGAACATCGCTGCGTTGGGAGCCGCTGTTCTGGCGGTCGGTGTCATTGGCGATGATGCAAATGGCGAAGCACTTTGCGGCGCGTTGGAGCAAGCGAACGTTGCAGCCGATATGATCCAAAGAGTTCCCGGCTGGAAGACACCGACAAAGGTGCGCGTGCTCGCCGCCCACCAGCACGCGATCCACCAGCAGGTCATCAGGATAGATTACGAACCTGAAAAAGAGCTCGACTCGCCGTTCGCCGATCGTCTTATCGACGCAGCGATCGAGGCATGTGCAGCGGCCGACGCCGTCGTGATCTCTGACTACAATTACGGCACGGCTACACCTCGGCTTTTTGACGCCGTTAAGCTAGCCGCAAATGAACGCAAGATCCCGCTTGTGGTCGATTCGCGATTTCGGCTCGCAGAATTCGCCGGTGCGACATCAGCAACGCCGAACCAGGACGAGGTCGATCAGCTTGTAGAAGATGGCGGATCCGTCCCGCAGCTCGAAGCTCTCTGCCGTCGGCTCGAATTCCGCTCTCTTCTTGTAACGCGCGGAAACAATGGGATGCTCATGGTGCGTCCCGGCCAACAGGCAGTTGAGATCCCGGCCGTCGGGTCGCTCGACGCTGTTGATGTTACCGGTGCCGGCGACACCGTTACTGCGGCATATTCACTCGGACTTGCGTGCGGATTTGATGAGGTCGATGCCGCTCGCCTCGCGAATCACGCTGGCGGCCTCGTCGTTATGAAACGCGGGACCGCGGTCGTTACCGCCGAAGAGCTTGCCGCCTCGATCGCCGCCGACCGCCCAAAGGCCATCCCTGTCTAAGCCAAGATGTACACCAAAAACGCACCCGTTCTTGCCCGCGACGAACTGACCGCCGAGATCGAAAAACGGCGTCGTTCCGGCGAAAGCATCGTGCTTGCGAATGGCTGCTTTGACCTTCTCCACGTCGGGCACATTCGTTATCTCGCGGCGGCGAAAGCTCTTGGTGACTGCCTTGTTGTCGGCGTCAATTCCGACGAACAGGCTCGGAAGTTAAAAGGCGAAGGCCGTCCCGCCGTCAATGAACGCGAACGCGCCGAGGTCATCGCAGCCCTTCGCTGTGTTGACCTCGTAACGATCTTTCCGGAACCGACCGTCACTGAACTGATACGGGCGATCAAGCCTGACGTCCACGCGAAGGGAACTGATTACACGGAAGACAACGTGCCGGAACGTGAGATCGTTCGCGAGGTCGGCGGACGCGTTGCGATCGTCGGCGACCCGAAGGATCATTCATCGACCGAACTGTTTTCGCGTACGCGGGATTGATGTGGGAATCACGAACAAAGGACGACCTTGTCATCGAAGTTTGGGAAAAGCTCGATTGCGAAAGTGTCGGCCGTGTCGAGATCGAGGCGATCGAGAACGCGGTAGAAGCGGTCTTTGGTGAGAGTGCGGTCGATCCGCCAATGGCTCTTGCGCGCTTCCTTTCCGATGAAGGTGCGCACCTTCGACATTCTGAAATAATGCAGCTTTATCTCGAACGTGCGGGCGAGACCGCGTTCGACATCGCGTTACGCAATGCCTCTGACCTTTCGTCGATCCCGTCTGCCCTTGCGTCGATCAAGCGGCTCGACAATCTTCGAAAGAAGGTCGCCGCCGAGAATAATAAGCGTTCATTAAATGATCTAAAGCAAGCGGTTCTCGACCTGCGGAGTGAACTGCAGGCACAGGTGTCTGATCAACGCACGCCCGCGGACGTTCGTCTCCGTGCGGGCGAGATCGACGAATGGCTTTCGCACTGGCTCAAAACACCCGAAATCTTTTTTGCGTGGGTCGAACTGCGGCAAAATTCATCCGATTTTAAGGAAAAATTTGGTTCAATAGAAGAATGACGATTCGCCGTTTTTTTTCAGACACTATCGATGCGGCCGCCGGACGAGCGAGCTTAAGCGCGGAAGAAGCACATCACGCCCGCGATGTCCTGCGGCTTAAGACGGGCGACGCGATCGACCTTTTTGATGGCGAAGGCCGCGAATTTGCGGGAAAACTCCTGAGCCTCACAAAGACGCTTGGCGAGGTCGGTGAGGTCCATGAAATTGAGCCCGCCGCACCCGAATCGAACCTCTCGATCACTCAGGCTTCCGTCGTGATACCGGGCGACAAATACGACCTCGTAGTTCAAAAGGCGGTCGAACTAGGCGTTGTAGAATTCGTGCCGCTCACGTCGATGCGATGCGAGATCAAGCTGAAGGACCTCGACAAGAAGCTTACGCGTTGGCGTCGAATCGCTCTCGATGCTTCGAAACAGTGCGGCCGGGCTCGACTGATGCAGATCGGCGAACCGTTGGACGTAAAGACGTTTTTGAAGGGAATTTTAGAAGGTTTTGATCGGCGGATATTCTTTTCCGAACGCGACGGCACCAAACTTTCGTTCGATCAGCCAGTGACAACTCTCGTCTCCGTGATCGGCCCAAAAGGCGGTTGGGACGATTCGGAGATCGCGGCCGCTCGTGATACAGGTTTTGAGATCGCAACTCTTGGCGGGCGCATCTTGCGTGCCGAGACCGCAGCGATCGCCCTGACGGCGATCCTTCAGCATCGCTTCGGCGACATCAATTAGGCACAGGCGTCCGCTTCGGTTTTGGCTTTGGCCGAAAGAACGCGTCTCCTCTTTGCGTGAGCTTCGCCTTTGTGCCAAGCGTCGCGACCACCGAATCAAGCAGCTCTTTTGACTCAAGTTTGAAGTTGATCGCCGCACGCACATCTGTATCCGGATCGTTGATCTGCAAGATCAGATAACGACGCTTTTCACGAATGAATCCGGCAAGCCCTGCACCCGGAACGGGGATCGCACTTATTACTGAACCGGCGGTCGTGCTGACCGATTGTGACTGCGGATAAACAACGAGCAGTGAGTCGTATGGAATGGAAAAGATCTCGCCTTTTTCGGTCTTGAACGCGAGCCGTTCGTTCACGTCATCGAACGAGAGAATGCCGTCGAACTTGTCCGAGTAGCCGAACATTCCGCCTTCATATTTCGCGGCAAAGCTCGGCGGTGCAGGCTTGATGTTCTTTGTATCAGTGGCGATCGGACGAGGCTGCGCTGCGAGGGAAAGCGAACTTGCGGCAGCAAACAAGCATATCAACAGAATTCTATACATCGCGTCTCCCAAAAATGCTTTATTTTTACCTAAGACGCCGCAACCTTGCGTTTAGTTGTCGCGGCGGCGGAACTTTCCTCCGCCAAATAAGCAGAAAGGCGTTCTTCGGCAAGCGCGACGTAGTCCGCCGATATCTCCGAACCTAACCATCTCCTGCCGAGCAGTTCGGCGACCTTCGCGGTAGTTCCGCTGCCCATAAAGCAGTCGTAAACGACGTCGCCTTTGTTCGTCCACGTCAAGATCTGATCCTCGACGAGTTTCTCCGGGAAGATCGCCGGATGCTGGAACGCGACCTTGTCCTTCGAACTCGAAGTGCCAACGTTGTAGAAGAAAATGTTGTTCAGCTTTCTCTCTTTCGGTGCCACGTGATCGTGTGCGAGGTCGTTGCGTCCGACCTTCGTGATGCGAAATGATTTGAACGCCTTGCCCTGTTGGATCGGCATCGTGATCGGGTTGAACGTCTTCGGTGTGTCCTTCGAAAAGCAGAACATATACTCGAACGCCTGCCGATAGCGCTTGCCGCAATTGCTCGGTATCGGATTATTCTTTGCGTAGATCATCGTGTCGTGCACGCGAAATCCAGCGTCCTTGAACGCGAACGCGTGCTTGAAACTCGAGAGCGTCTCGTCGCCATTCACCGTTCGGTCGCCGACAACCCAGATCACGACGCCGCCCTGCTTCGTCTTTGCAAAAAGGCTCGCCGCGATCTCCTCGACCGGGAAATGATAGCCGTTGTATTCGCGCAGATCGTCATACGGCGGGCTCGCGATCGTCATATCGATCGTCTCGTCTTCGATGCCGGCAAGCGTATCAATGCAGCTTTCGTTGTAGATCTTTTGAAATTCGATCATCAGTCAGGCCATTTATCGACAAAAGTCTGGAGGAATGCCTTTTCAGGTTTCGCAATTTCCGCCGCAAGAAAGGCTCGAAAAGCTTCGAGCTCCTCGAAGTAATCTTCGCCCGTGAGCTTGCCGCAAAAATACGCGAGCCGCAGCCAGACAAGATAGGTGTTGAGCGCGTCCGTCAGGTTGTATTCGATGATCGACCTCAGATCGCCCGCGAGCCAAAGGTCCGTAACCTGATCGCCGTGCACATCGATCTTGCCCGGAAATCCGCAAAACTTCGCAAGTTCATCGAGCTTCGGCTGCATCGAGCGGTCAAAAGAAAAGCGTTTCAGGATGTCGAGATGTCCTTCGCTGTTGCGGCCGTCAAAGTAGTCGTAACCTTCCCAGGGTTTGTCGGGCCGCTTGTTAAAGCCGGGAGCCGTAACTTCGTTGATCATCCCGCGTTGGATCAGCACCTGCAGATCGGATTCGACCGAATTGTATCCGACGAGCTGCGGCTTGCGAAGGCCGACGCTGTGCAGGAACTTTTCGATGATCTCCGCCTCGGAAACCTCACCCATCTCGACCGGCAGTTCCGGAAACGACCCAAGGCGAAACTCGATGCTGCGGCCCTCATCTCGATACACGACGCGGCGGGCAAGGAAGGCGATCGAGACGACCTTCGAGAACATATATTTTAAGAACGGCCGCGGATTCGTCTCCGCATTGTATTGCGGCGAATGTTCCCACAATGCCTGCATCGCGTCGAGTTCCGTCGTCTCCGCCGGCAGATCGAAAAAACGGCGCGCGCCTTCGGCATCCGGCACCCATTCAAGGTCAAAATAAAGACAAAGTTCGGGAATGTCGTTCTTCAGCATTTATCTGCGGGAGGCTTCCTTTTCTATTCGGCTGCCGTCGGACAATTTCTTCGCGGCGGTTAGGAAATACTATAACAGCCGAGGCGCGCGAGGTCTAAGGTTCTCCTTCCGGTTCGGCCGCATCTTCTTCTACATCGTCCGAGGATTCGCGAGCCTGCGCCATTTCTGCAAATGCCAAAAGCATCCCAAAATCGTCCGGCTCCGACTTCTGAACTGAAACACATTCCTTGGTTCCGACGAGATAACAGACCGGTTCATCGCCAACCACGCGAGCCGTGTGAAAAGTTCCCGCCGGCATAAGATCGCGGTCACCAGCTTCCAAAATGAAAGTTCCGCCGGGCTCGACGGTGATCTCAAGCGAACCGGAGATGATCCAATGACATTGGTCATCCGGATGTTTGTGTCTAGGGTAAAAACTCTCCGGCCGGTCTGACCAATGAAACACCTCGTAGCCTTCGGCCGTTAACTCCAGTCGCATCTTGGCCGGGCTTGGCGGATACGGACGCTTCCATTTTTCTACTTTGTATGGCATTTCCTGTCTCAGATACTTTATCAGAATATCACCGCGACCTCGCGCACTCCGCGTCATACCATTTCGGGCGTGCTTCGGTTACGAAATCGTTTAGCTCCAACATCACGAACTGCCGCAAAACGACCGCTATCGCTTTGTTTTCAATAACTTACCGTCAATGGCACGGAGCTTGCTTTTCACAATAGCGAAAGGGATGAGGTCGCCCCGGCTTCGCTCGAAAAAACAAGGGAGAGACAAAGCAATGAAAAAATATATTTCAACATTCGTGATGATGGCAATGATGGCGATCTCGGTGCCAATGCTCGCAGGAAGTGCTTCGGCACAGACCAGGCGCTATACGCCGCGGCGAACAACTTCATACACCTATAAGAAGCCGAGCTTCTATCGTCGCCACCGCAACCTTATCAACATCGGCATCGGCACCGGTGCGGGTGCATTGCTCGGTGGTTTGATCGGCGGCAAGAAAGGTGCCTTGATCGGCGCAGCCGCGGGTGCAGGCGGCTCGGCACTCTACACCTACAAGATCAATCCGAAAAAGCGACGTTACTATTCGCAGTACTATCAGAGATAGAAACTCATCTCATTGATCCGCGGATCAAATTGAGAAAGGCCGCAAGCGGAAAGACTCTCCGGCTTGCGGCCTCTTTGTTTTAATTTCCGCTCAGATCGCGGCGACTGCAAACAACACTCTAGAACGCGTATGTATTCGCGTCGATCAGGACCTTCGCGATGCGTCGGCGGGCCTCGATCGTGTTGACCGGCGAACTGTTCTTCGTGAACCGCTTGAGCGCCATCAGCAGGATCTTTGAATCGTCGCCTTCGGCAAGAGCACTGAGCGTGTTGCGAGCCGTCATTTCAACCCGTTGGATAGCATCGCTGCAAAAGACCGACGCGATGTCCGCCGCACGAGCTGCTGCAAGGCCGCCTTTCTCACCGACCTTCTTCGCACGCAGTACGGCAGATTCCATCTGATAGGCCTCGATAATGATGTCGGCTGCGTTCAGCAATATCTCCTGCTCGTCCTTGAGCGACGCCATATATTTCTGTGCGGCGGTGCCGAGCACCATCAGTGCAACTTTCTTCGCGTTTGCCGCGAGCTTCGCTTCGTGTGCAAGCAGCGAATCGTCCTCATCGAACGTCAACTGCGGCTCAAGTATCTCTTTCTGAAGCGCCATCGCCGCAGGAAGAAGCCCGAGCTTGCCCTTCATCGCACGTTTTACAAGCTGTCCCGGGATCAACATCCGGTTGATCTCATTCGTTCCTTCAAAAATGCGGTTGATACGCGAATCCCGATACGCCTTCTCGGCCGGATAATCCGCCGAATACCCATAACCTCCGTATATCTGGACCATCTCGTCAACAACGTAATCGAGAGCCTCGCTGCACGCGACCTTGTTTATCGAAGATTCGACCGCGTATTCCTCGATCGACTGCATCTTCTTCTCGTTATCGGCGCCGTCGCCGATGAGCGCGTCGATCAGCCCGACCGTTCGGTATGTGATCGATTCGGCGACCCAAGTGCGAATCGCCATCTCGGCGAGCTTATGTTGGATCGCACCGAATGACGAGATCTTTGTCTTGAACTGTTCACGCTCGTTCGCATATCTGACCGCATCGTGGATCGCGAGCTTCGCACCGCCGACGACCGATGCACCGAGCTTGAAACGGCCTACATTCAGGATGTTGAACGCGATCTTCGCACCGTCGCCGACATTGCCGACGAGGTTCGACGCCGGGACCATCGCATCCGACAGAATCAGCGGAGTTGTTGATGACGATCTGATGCCCATCTTGTGCTCTTCTGCACCCGGGCGGCAGTTCTCGCTTCTCTCGACGACGAACGCCGAGAATTTGTCCTTCTCGCCATCGACCTTCGCAAAGACGATGTAAACGTCCGCGAAACTGCCGTTCGTGATGAACATCTTCTCGCCGTTCAGAATGTAATGCTGTCCGTCTTCGGTAAACTTTGCCGTGGTCTTTGCACCGAGTGCGTCCGAACCCGAACCGCTCTCCGTAAGGCAATATGCTGTTACGACCTCGCCGGAGATGATCTTCGGGATCCACTTTTTCTTTAGCTCTTCGGACGCAAAATACAGCAGCGGAAGTACGCCGATCGATGTTTGTGCTCCGTATGTCGTCCCAAAACCGCCGCCGCGTCCCATCATCTCGGCGATCAACGCGCCCGACGTCTGGTCGAGTCCGAGTCCGCCGTATTCTTCGGGAATGGTCGCGCCAAGAATACCCAATTCACCGCCCTTCTTCAGCAGGTCGCGGGAAACTTCCCAGCTATGCGCCTCCATCGCCGCGAGGTTCGGACGCACCTCGTTATCGACGAACTCGCGCGTCGTATCGCCGATCATCTTATGCTCTTCGCTGAATTCCTCGGGCGTAAACACCTCAGCAGGCGTCTGCTCAGCTATCAAGAACTCGCCGCCTTTTAGATACTGTCTTTCCATCTTTGCGTCCATAGTGGCTTTGCTCCCATCGTTGGTAATGTCCAACCATTATACTGAATGAATGCTCATTCAGTCAAGAATGTCGAGATCGTGCTTGGACCGCGTCAAAACGGAACAAGGCCCGCTCAGAGATAAAGCGGGCCTTGTCGAGCATTAAAGCTGTGTTGCTTTGTCTGTGTGACGACTATCGGAGGATCGTCACCGAATTGGTGCCGGCCGGTTCTACGGGCAGGCTGTTCTCACCGATGACCCTATCGACCGATCGTGTAGTGCCCTGCAATTCGATCGTCGTTCGATTGTTCGTCCCAACCGAGCCTTCAGGAACGCCGACGGCTCGCGCACCCCAAGCCTCAAGATCAGAATTCTGATTGCCGTAAAGTTGGCAGTTCCAGAGGCGAACTACCAACCTATTGTTTGAACCGCCGAATGAGAGGCCGGGAGTTTCGGCCCCAAATGCAACGATTCCACCCCGGTCAAACGTAAATGGGCCGTTATTGTTGATGAATCTGGTTCCGTAGGCTTCGAAGATCGTTGTATTGTTGTTTGCGGAACCGGCTGTTGCAAGAGCTGCTCCCAAGATACATCCTGCTCCATTGTTTTGTGAGAGATCGCCGACAGATCTTACGGAGATCCACGAAAAATTCGCCTTTGCATTCTCAACGAGGCAACCGTTCTCGTTATCGTGGACATAGTTGCCGGTCATGGTGCCCGTGATATATCCGCCGGTCACACCATTGGTATTTACAAATCGGATACCTTCAAAGCCGTCCCAGAATTCATTGTCAATAAGCTCGGCAAAGATCACGCGATTGGACATCGCAGCTCCGATACTTCTTACATCGACGCCTCGTTTGCTGCCATGGGCGGTCACATGAGCGACCCTGATCCGAGCGATGTTCACACCGACGAGGTCGGTTTCGATCGACGCCTGTGCGGCGGGGTTACCGATGATCGCAAGCCGTTCAACCGCGTTTTCACCGCGCCCGATGCGGATCGGTGCCGTATTATTGACGCCCGGTGCGTTAAGGGAACTTGGGGGAAGCCCTGAGGTGTCGATCGTCGCGCCCGATCGGCTGAAGATACGCCCCGTCAAAGACATATTTTCCTGCAGCTCAAGGCGGCCGCCGTTCGGCCTTGCCGTACCATCCGCATCCGCAGCGGAAAGCACGTACGTTCCGGGTGCGACGACTATGGTCTTCCCTGCATTATTCGGATCGTTGACGGCCGTGTAGAGTTCCTCGACGTTTGAGACGAACACGGTATTTCGAAAGCCTCCATCCAGCCCCATCGCGGCGGTGACCAGGGCACCTCCAACAAACAGGCTAGCCAATAGGCACAAAGATCCCCTTCGAATCCCTTGTTTTCTTTCAATGCTCATATCTGCTCCATTCTTTTTCTTTTTTGTCTTATTTTTGGCCGCCAGTTGCTGTATAATTCGTGTCGAATCTTTCCAGGGCATTCAACAAGGCATAGACGGCAACCGGCGATGATTTCGCCCACAAATGTATCGTTCTACGCAGCTTTATGTCCTTGAAAAATTCTTCGAATTTTCTCCGTTTTTTCTCCGATGGCGCTATGAGCGTTGACGCTGGGCAGGATTTCGCATTCAGATCGTTTCGCTTACGCGAGGCCGAGCGGCTTCTCCTCCGGGACGATGAACCGATTCCGCTGACACCCAAAGCTTTCGACGTGCTCGTTTTCCTTGTGAAGAACGCAGGGCATCTTGTCGAAAAAGAGACCCTGATGCGAAAGGTGTGGCCCGATTCCTTTGTTGAGGAAGGAAATCTGACACGGACCATCTATACGCTGCGCCGAACTCTTGGCGAGGACGACAACGGCAACAAATATATCGAAACAGTACCGACCAAGGGCTATCGATTCGTTGCCCCGGTCGAACACGTCTCACAAGAACCGCTCGCCACCAACGAACCAGCCGCCGAGAGCGAAGTCGCAAGCACGGCGGGTTCAGGTGGGATCTGGGCAGGCTTTCTTGCTCGGCCGATCCTCTGGATCATCGTATCCGCACTCATTGCAGGCCTTTCGTTTGAGATCATAATGATGACGGGCTCAAAGGGCACTTCTGCCGCGTTGCTGGCACCCGAAACTCTGAACGGAGATGCGTACCAGCATTTCACGCACGGCCGACTTCTTATTGAGCGAAAGCGTCAAGGTGATGATCAGGCCGCTCTTGCGGAATTTGATAAGGCGATAGAGCTCGACCCGAGCTATGCCAATGCCTATGGGGGACGTGCCGACGCAAAATATATCCTGTTTGTAAAATCGGGATCACACGAGGATGTTAGCGAGGCCCGAACCGCGGTCAGAAAAGCGATCGAACTGGACCCAAAGAATGTATATGCGCTCACGATCGACTGCCGTATCCTTGCCACTTACGACTGGGACCGCGGTGAGGCTGAAAAAGAGTGCCGCAAGGCCGTCGATCTCGATCCACAAAACGAGGGAGCTCAGCGAGAGTTAGCCTTCCTTTTGGGTTCACTAGGCCGAAACTCCGAAGCGCTCCAAGCTATCGACAAGGCTGTGGCCATTGCCCCAACGTCCTTCAATAAACGTTCTCGCGGCGTTCTGCTCTATCTTTCCCGCGACTATGATGCGGCGCTCGACCAGTTCCTTCAGGTTTCCGGGACCGATCCGCTTTTTACTGAGACCGCCTGGTGGCTTCTTCGCTGCTATTTTATGAAGCAGGACTATAGAAAGGCTTTCGAAGTCTATCTACTATCGCTTGAGCGCTCCGGAGCTTCTGCGGACGAGATAAAGTCCGTTCGCGACACATTCGAAAGGTCTGGTTGGAATGAAGTGCTTCGGCACATCGCCGACAATTTTGGTAAAAGATCGATGCTGCCGGCTGGGATATATGCGCAGCTCGGCGAAAAGGACAAAGCCTTCGAGATCTTGGATGATATGAGCGAGCGTCGGGCTATCATGCTGGTCACAGCGGCCCGTGAGCCGATGCTCGACCCGTTGCGCGATGATCCGCGATACAAAGCTCTAATGGAAAAGATCGGCTTCCCAGCTTCTCACTGATCGACCGATCCGCTGACTCGAATTTTTTTTCGTTTTCAGATAATTGAAAGCGAGCATTGCGGCTTACGCAGCGATCTTGTTTATGCGGCGGTATTCTTGTGCGTTTTTCAGACGTAGGTCGTAGAGATCAACTGCCTGCTGCATTCTGAGCCAGATCTCGGGCGTCATATCCAAGGCGAGGGCGATCCGCTGGGCCAGATCGGCAGTTAATCTCGAACGCTCTCTTAACAACTCGCTTACCGTTCTCGGCAAAACGCCGATCCGCTGGGCGAACTCCGCCTGAGACACACCCAAAGCTGGCAACGTGTCTTCCCTCAAAATTGCTCCAGGATGCGTGGGCCTTCGATTTTCATTTATCTTCGTCAATCGGTCGCTCCCTTTCAGACATTGCATTCACACGCCGATACGAGATCGTACGATTTGTTCTAGCTCGTCGAGGTGTCCGGGAATCGTTACCTTTACAAGCTTCTCTGCGATTGAACGACCTTCCTTAGTCTGAGCTTGGATTATGGATTCGCTAGTAGCCTCGTAGTAGATTTCTGTAAACATGCTTCTCGCAGAATCCAATTCTTGAATGAGGGTTTCGAATCTGTCACGCGTATCACCATCAAGAAACAAACGAACCTCATCAAATTTTTCCCTGAGATCATCAAGCATCTCCCAGATCCGACTGCTCACAGAACTGAGATCTTGTGCTTGGTGCTCTTCATTTACGTAGAAAAAGCCATCGTCAAGCACGATACTCAGGGCTCTCAGAATTTCCTTCTGAACGCCCCGGACTATAGTCAATAACTTTTCAAGTCCCCTCAGCTGACGCGGATACAACGTCTGGAACTTATGAATCTCTTTCGCAAGATCATTTTTATATCTCTCATTCAATCTGCTGATCCAGAAGCCTACCGCAACGGTCGCAAGAATCGGGAGTACGAGTTTAAGCACTTCCCACCACCAAAGAAGTTCACTTACTGGCCTTACGTTTTCTACTGATTCAAGCATCTGAATGGCAGAGGTCGCTTAGTCGATCCGTTCAAAAATTCCCGCGGCGCCCATGCCGCCGCCGACGCACATTGTGACCATTCCGTAGCGGGCGTTGCGGCGTTTTAGTTCTTGGAGGATCGTCGCGGTCAGTTTTGCTCCCGTGCATCCGAGCGGGTGGCCGAGAGCGACGGCTCCGCCGTTGACGTTCACCTTGGCCGGATCCATTTCAAGCACCTTCATCACCGAAAGGCCCTGTGCGGCGAAGGCCTCGTTCAGCTCGATCACATCGATCTGGTCGAGCGTGAGACCCGCTAGTTTCAATGCCTTCGGAATTGCATAGACCGGCCCGATGCCCATTTCTTCGGGAAGGCAGCCCGCAGTTGCGAATGAAACAAAACGAGCGAGCGACGTGAGGCCCAATTCTTTCGCTTTATCTGCTGACATCACAACTGCCGCGGCCGCTCCGTCCGACATCTGCGAAGAATTCCCGGCCGTAACGGTCCCTTTCGCGTGAAACACGGGTTTGAGCTTCGAAAAACCTTCGGCCGAAGCGTCGTAACGCACGCCTTCGTCCGTGTCGAACACGACCTCTTTCCGACGCACACGGCCTTTTTCGTCGAACTCATCGATGCGAACCGTAACGGGCACGATCTCGTCCTTGAAGTTCCCTGCCTTTATCGCTGCGGCAGCTTTCTGGTGCGAGGCAAGCGAGAACTCGTCCGCCTGCTCGCGCGTGATCTCGTATTTTTTCGCAAGGTTCTCCGCCGTCAGCCCCATGTTCAGATAATAGTCGGGATACGTGTCCGCAAGACCGGGATTTGGGCGAAATGCGTTCCCGCCCATCGGGATCGCGGTCATCGATTCGAGCCCACCGGCGACTATCACGTCGGCTCCGCCGGTCGCGATCCTGTCAGCGGCAAGAGCGATCGTCTGCAGCCCCGACGAGCAATAGCGATTAACTGTCATCGCACTCGTCTCGACAGGAAGGCCGGCGAGTATCGATGCCGTCCGCGCGACGTTCATCCCCTGCTCAGCTTCGGGAAAGGCACAGCCCATGATCACGTCGTCGATCAGCGACGCGTCAACGCCCGCACGTGCGACGGCTTCCTTGATGGCGACGGCACCCAATTCATCCGAACGAGTATTCCTGAGCGTCCCCTTCGGAGCCTTCCCAACCGCCGTCCGCACGGCCGAAACGATCACTGCTTCTTTCATTGATTCGCTACTCCCATAAACTGAGTGAATGTTCATTCATTTTTGCACGGCAACGTATGATTTGGCAAGGCAAAATATAGGGCCGCGTTGGAGAAAAACAGCATTTTGTCCTTGTTTTGACTGGGTTATCTTGTGCAATAATAACCCCAAGTCTGACAGTTCGGTACGTCTGGCCGCTGTCCCACATCAATTGGTCAATATGAAATATCCTGTTCTCCTTCTCGCAAGCTATTTGTTTCTTTCGGCATCCGCCTTTGGACAGAATGCCGTTGCCCTCTGTCAGGTCCAGGTTCAAAAGCGACAGTTTGAAACCGCGGCCGCAACGTGTGCCGACGCTGCAAAGATCGATCCAAAGATCGGTCAGACCGGTCTAGGAATGGCGTTCTTTGGCTTAATGGATTGGCCGAAGGCGATACAGGCGTTCACCGTTGCGATAGAATCTGACCCTCGGTCTGCCGCTCTCTTTTTCTATCGCGGCCAAGCAAATTATTTCGCCGGCAATTTCAGAACGGCCGCTGATGATCTCTCGCGCGCCGGGATGCTTGACAGTCGAGCGGGTGCACGAATAAAGCCTCAATTGGACGCCGCACGAGAGATAGCGAGCTTGCTGCCCGTACAAAAAGTGCCCGTCAACACTGAGAAGCGGTCTCTCGACGCTTCGCTCGCGGCCAACAGTTTGCTTATCCAACGCTCAGTGAAAGTGTTCAATAAAGAACCGCAGGCAGCGATCGACGCCCTCGACAGTCAAATTCTCGAGAAGATAAATGAGGCCATCCGCATCAACAAGTATAATCGGCATGCTTACTCGACGCGGGCCTCGTACTACAAAGCGGTCAAGAAACACGCTAACGCGTTGATCGAATACACAAAGGCCATTGCCATCGATCCTTCGCCTGCTCCGACGTATGTTTCCCGCGGCGAACTATACGCAGAGATGAAGAACTATCAGTTCGCCATCGCGGACTTTTCCAAGGCGATCGAGAGCGACCACAATGCCGGGGCATTCAACAGCACGTATTACACCGCGAGGGCCGACGCTTACGAAAAAGCGGGCCAGAAGGAAAAGGCGCTTCAGGATCTGAACTATATGATCGAAGTTCGGCCTAAGGAGGCCTTCGGATACGGAGTGCGTGCGAGTTTCTATCTGAGGCAAAAAGATAATGCCAAAGCCCTAGCCGATCTGAACAAAGCGATAGAACTTGACCCCAAAGACGCTAGCAGCAGACTTTCAAGATGTCGATTTCATAACGAGACCAAGCGCTTTGCTGCTGCCGCTGACGACTGCACGGCTGCCATCGACAAGAAAGAGTTCATTCTGTCGGACCTGGCCATCACCGAGCGTGCCGTTGCGTACACAGGCCTAAAGAAATACGATCTCGCGATGGCCGATCTTGCGGCAGCGGAGAAGAGTGAGTACACATCAAAAGCAGAGATATTCGGACAACGAGGCGTTATCTACGCGGCACAAGGAAAGAAGGCCGAGGCAAAAACTGCATTTGAGGCTGCACTAAAGGAAGATCCGAAAAATCAAAAAGCCCTCGCGGGCGTCAAGTCGCTTGGTATGTGATCTTTATCTCGATCTCTCCGGACTCATACGATTGGTTGAGCGGAACGAGGCCCATCAGATCGCCCCGAGCGTAAAAAACGCCATCCGCACGGCCGATACGATCACTGCTTCTTTCATAATGTTCTTCGCCACGAATCACGAATTACACGAATGACACAAATAAAGAAGTTCTTTTTGTGTAATTCGTGTTATTCGTGGCCAATTCCTATCTCAACTTCAATCGCACCCAATTCAACCTTCAGAATACCCGGATCGATCTCGATCAAGAACCCGCGTTTTCCGCCATTGATGTAGATCTTTTCGAGCGACAGGATGCTCTTCTCAACATAAACAGGAAGGGTGGTTCTCGTCCCAAATGGAGACGTGCCGCCGAATTGATAGCCCGTGCATTTCGTGGCGCGTTCGGCCGTCGCCGGCTCGATAGATCTTACGCCCAAATGACGCGCGAGGTTCTTTGTCGAAACCTCTCGGTCGCCGTGCATCAGCACTATCAGCGGCTTCTTTTCGTTCGTTTCAAAGACGAGCGTCTTCACCACCGAGTGTTCATCGACGCCCAACTGCCTCGCCGACTCGCGCGTGCCGCCCTTTTCGACATAATCATAAAGATGCGGCACGAACCCGATCTTCCTTTCCCGCAAAAACCGAACTGCCTGTGTCACCGGATGATCCATTGCTACGCTGCAATGATCTTAGATAACTTGCGTCGATCGATCCCAACCTTGAAAAGGCTTTTTATTAGAAGATCGAACGTCACACTTGGGTCGCCGGCCTCCATCTTTGCGACCCTTGATTGACTCGACCGAAGCAATTTCGCAAGGCCTTCCTGAGTAAGATTCGCTTTTTGTCGCTGAAGCTTGATCGCATCGCTCAAGGCCAAACGCAAGTCGATCAAGCGTTCCTCATCAGCCGAGAGTTCCAAAAATTCCCCAACCGTCGTGGTCTTCCAACCTTTGCTCTTAAGTTTTTCTCTCTTTGCCCTATCCATGTATGTCCTCAAACATCGTCGTACGATTTGATCCGCTTTTTACAAACCAAGATGACAGATCTCGGTGTTTCGCGGGTCTTTTTACTGAACACCTCAAGGATCACGATCGCATCCGGGTCAATTCGATAGATGATTCTCCATGTATGACGTGCATCCACGATCCTTAATTCGTGACATCGAGAGCCAATGCTTGGCATGGGTCTTGACATCGGCATCGACAGCATCTCACCACGCTGGAGCCGTCTGATCAAAAATCCGGCTTCAAGCCTAGCCTGCCGTGACATCGGTGGCGTTTTTATCTCGCCTTCAAGAACAATAAGAACTTTATCCACCATTTTGCCACAATGTATTATATGTCAAACCTGACATATGCCGCAATAGCTGTTTCTCCAATTCCTCATAAAGATGAGGCACGAACACGACCTTCCTTTCGCGCAAGAACCGAACTGCCTGTGTCACCGGATGATCCATTGTTGAAGCTAGGCAGTCTCGGTCGTCCGTCGGCGGCAGGCAACGAACCAGACGTAAACACCGATCAAAATATCGATCACCGCACAAAAGCCCGGCCACCATATCGGTACGCCGTGGTCTTCGATAAAGAACTGGTGAACATAGTCAAAGACGCCGTGTGCCGCTATCCCGAACGCCACGATCCGGCATCCTTTGTAGTATCCGATGAGAGCGATAGCGGAAAAGATAAGAGCAAACATCGTTTCGATGAGCACGACCGAACCGCGACCATCCAATGCCGCAAAAAGCACGTATAGAAAACCGATCACGATCAGCACCGTGGGATAAAATGACCGATCTTTTTCAAAACCTGATATTCGGCCAAAGATGGAAAGAGCAACCGCTCCCAAAGCCCCAACGATATACTCCATACACAAGCCCTACACTTCTTTATACCGAAAGCATGTGATCAAATGATCGTTGACCATGCCGGTCGCCTGCATAAAAGCGTACATTATCGTCGAGCCGACAAAGTTGAAGCCGCGTTTTTTGAGGTCCTTTGAAAGAGCATCCGAGATCTCGGTCTTTGCCGGCACATCCGTGACCGCCTTTCGCTTCCCGTCGATCCGCTTACCGCCCACGAACGCCCAAACGTACGTGTCGAACGTACCGAACTCTTTCTGCACTTTCAAAAATGCTTTCGCATTCGAGACCGCTGAGGCGACCTTCAGACGATTGCGGATGATACCGGGATCGAGCAGGAGTTTTTCGATCTTCGTGTCCGAAAAACGTGCGACCTTTTCCGGATCAAAACCGGCGAACGCCTTTCGATAGTAGTCGCGTTTGGCAAGCACAGTGTCCCAACTCAAACCCGCCTGAGCGCCTTCGAGAATGAGGAACTCAAAAAGCACATTGTCATCGTGCTGCGGCACGCCCCATTCCGCATCGTGATAAGGAATGTTGATTTCTTTCTGTGCCCAGCCGCATCGCTTCATAAACTTTCCGCTTCCCTTCGCTCCTCTTTGTCCCTGCGTCTCCGCGTCTCTGCGGGAGATCTCCTTTCTCAATTCTCAGTTTCGCACTGTGGCCTTACTTCGTGCGGCCTTCCGCAACGCTCTCGGTTCTTCTCTGCGTCTCCGCGTCTCTGCGGGAGACCTCGTTCTCAGTTCTCAGTTCTCAATTCTCAGTTTCTCGTGCGGCCTTCCGCAACCCTGAAACCCTGTAACTCTGCAACTCTGCAACTTCGTAACTTCGTAACTTCGTAACTTTCTCAATTCTCAACTTCTCTTGGAAATCCTTCAGTCTCCAAAACTCGTTTTGCCTGGCGAATATGTCGCTTTTCGTGCTCGATCATGATATCCAGAGCGTCGCCGAGGTGATAGGTCATCAGCTTCAAAAATGGCGACGTGATGACGGTGCGGTCCCAATCGAGTTTGCCCAAGGCATCGACCTGTTCGATAACTTTCTGCTGATGACGACAAAACTGTTCCACGATGTCGGCGTCAACATCGCTCGGCGGCACGATCTCTTTGGATGGCGCCTTGAATTTCTTTGCATCGTTCACCAAGCTTTTCTTCAGAAAGCGGCCAAAGAACCCCGAAAGCGGCGAGACCTTTTCCCAGAATGAATTTGGCTCGCCGCGAAGTTTTGCTTCGATGACGGGCTTCATCTCGTTGTTCGTTTTGATGAGATGATCGAGGCATTGTGCGACGCTCCAACTATCCGCCGCAGGCTTCCAATTCAGCTGCTCACGGCTTAGCGAACGAAAGCCGGCCCGCACGTCGGCAGCCGCATTCGCGAGGTCATTTTTTATTCGTTCGATACGTTCGTCCATCGTGCTCTCTCTCTTTCCCTCTGCGTCTCCGCGTCCCTGCGGGAACTCCCCGTTCTCCATTCTCAGTTCTCAATTCTCAGTTTCTCGTGCGGCCTTCCGCAACTCTGTAACTCTGTAACTCTGTAACTCTGCAACTTCGCAACTTCGCAACTTCGTAACTTCGCAACTTCGTAACTTCGCAACTTCGCAACTCCGCAACTTTCTCAATTCCTCAGCGGTTTGCCGGTCTTCAGCATCGCCGCGATCCTCTCCTGCGTTTTTCGCATACCGGAGAGCGAGAGAAAAGCCTCGCGTTCGAGATCGAGAAGATACTGTTCCGAGACCTGCGTTCGATGATTGATCGAGCCGCCGGCAAGAACGCGCGCAAGCTTTTCACCGACCACCTTGTCGTGTTCAGAGATGAATCCGCCGCGGTTCATCATATGGATCGCGAGCTTCATCGCAGATTCGACCGACTCGCCAAACACCGTAACATCGCGTCGCTCGACCGGTGCCACAAAACCGCTCGATGCAAGATTCAGCACATCCTGCTTCGCATCTTGTATCAAACGATCGCCGTTCATCGAGATCGAGTCGCAAGCTGTCAGAAATCCAAGTTCGCTCGCTTCTTGCCCGGATGTTGCAACCTTGCCGGTGCCGATCGTCTCGAATGTCTTTTTAAGGAACGCGATCGGATCTGCATCCGGCGTCTTTGCCCAAGCATCGCCCGCACGCATCGCCATTTCCTTCGTACCGCCGCCTGCAGGGATCACTCCGATGCCGACCTCGACAAGCCCGATGTAAGTTTCCGCCGCCGCACGCACACGATTGCCATGCAGCGTGATCTCGCAACCGCCGCCAAGCGTCAGGCCGTATGGCGCCGTTACGACCGGTTTCGCCGAGTAACGCAAACGCATCACCGCCTTCTGAAGGCCGCGGATCACCATCTCGATGTCGTCCCACTCTTCCTCTTGTGCGGCAAGAAGGAGCATCATGATATTCGCACCGGCCGAGAAATTTCCGCCTTGATTGCCGACGACAAGGCCGACGTGATTCTTCTCTACCTCGTCGATCGCCGTGTTGATCATCGCGATCGTATCGCCGCCCAGCGAATTCATCTTCGAGTGAAATTCAAGACACGCAACGCCGTCGCCGATGTCGATGAGCGACGCACCGGTGTTCGATCTGATAACGCCTGTGCGGTCCTTAATGTCCTTCAGAATAAGAACGCCAGGACGCGCCGGAACTTTTTTGTAACCGCCGTTTACGAGATCGTAGAACTCGGTCTCGCCGTTCTCACGTTTATAAAAACTCGTTGCTCCCGCCGCGAGCATCTTCTCGATGCTCTCCGGGATCGACGCACCTTCCTGCTTCATCCTTTCGACGGAACGCTCGAGCCCGATCGCGTCCCACGTTTCAAAAACACCGATCTCCCAGCCGAAGCCCCACTTGATCGCGTTGTCGATCTCGACGATCGTGTCTGCGATCTCCGGTATGCGATTCGCCGAATAACGGCAAAGCCGCGAGATCGTCTTCCAGAGGAATTCGCCTACGCGATCCTCGCCCCAAACGAGTGCGTTTATACGTTTCGGAAGATCGTCGATCTGCTTTGCTGCCTCGATCGACGGGAATTTCGTTTTCTGCTGCGGCCGATATTCGAGCGTCGCAAGGTCGAGTTCGAGGATCGCACGATTCCCTTCCGCATCCTTCGACTTCTTGAAGAAGCCGCCATTCGTTTTGTCGCCCAGGATCTTTGCCGCAAGCATCTTTTCGATCACGTCCGGCAGCTTGAAAACTTCGCGGTCTTCGTCATCAGGGATCGCCGGATAGAGATTGTTGTTTACGTGTGCAAGCACGTCGAGCCCGACAAGATCCGATGTGCGGAAGGTCGCGGACTTTGCGTGGCCGATCGCCTTGCCCGTCATCTGATCGACCTCGGTCGGCGAAAATCCCATCGAGAGCATTTCGTGAACCGTCGCCATCATCCCGAAAGTTCCGATGCGGTTCGCGATGAAATTCGGCCGGTCTTTCGCCGGCACAACGCCCTTGCCCAACCGCTGATCGAGAAAACCTGCAATGCCGCACGCGATCTCGCCGCTCGTCTGCTTGCCCGGAATAAGCTCGACGAGCTTCATATAACGCGGCGGATTGAAAAAATGTATCCCGACGAAATGCTGCTTGAAATCGTCCGAGAATGGCTCTGCGATCGCGTCGATCGGAATGCCGCTCGTGTTCGAGGCGATAACGGCCGTCGGCTTTCGATGCTTGTCCACCTCGGCGAACAGCTTGTGCTTGATCTCAAGGTTTTCGACGACGGCCTCGATCACGAGATCGCATTCGCCGAGCTTTGCAATATCGTCCGTGAAGTTGCCGAGCGTTATGAGTTTCGTGTTCGCAAGCGACATGAACGGCGCCGGCTTGAGCTTCTTCGCTGCGTCAAAAAGCGAGTTCACGATGCGATTGCGAACCTTTCGATCGTCGAGCGAAAGTCCGCGTTTCTCTTCATCCGGCGACAGCTCCTTAGGGGCGATGTCCAACAGCAAGGTCTCGACACCCGCGTTCGAAAGATGTGCAGCGATCGCGGCACCCATTGTTCCCGCACCAAGAACGGCGGCTTTTTTGATCAACATATTTCGTAATGGCTCGGCGCCCATTAGTATCGGAAACCTGGCGCCGCGGTAGCCGCAATTATACTGAATGAGTATTCATTCAGCAAGGCTGTCGGGCCTACGTTGGACCTTTTCGGCTGCCCAACATAAGCGATGATAAACAACCTGCACACGTGTTAGAAGCACAGATCGCACAAAACGTATCAAACCGCACAAAATGTACAAACCGCACAAAATGTACAAAGTGTACAGGCAGTGCGGTCGGGCCTGCCATTTGACAGTGCTCGGCCAGGCTTGCCCTTATAGCAGTCGAAGCTGGGCTTGCCCTTTGGCAGTCGAGGCTTGGCTCGCCCTTTGGCAGTCAAATCTGGGCTTGCCCTTTGGCAGTGCGGTCGGGCTTGCCCGACCGTCGATGCCACTACAACCCAAATGGAGCCCGCCTAAGCGGGCGACAGACCAGATCGGCAGAGAGAAAGCCCGCCTCAGGAGAATTCCACAGATTCCGTCGGACTCG
This sequence comes from Pyrinomonadaceae bacterium, assembly GCA_019694355.1. Taxonomy (GTDB): domain Bacteria; phylum Acidobacteriota; class Blastocatellia; order Pyrinomonadales; family Pyrinomonadaceae; genus OLB17. The sequence goes on from JAIBCB010000004.1 coordinate 359,556, forward strand.
CCCTTTGGCAGTGCGGTCGGGCTTGCCCGACCGGTCGATGCCATTACAGCCCAAATGGAGCCCGCTTCAGCGGGCGACAGACCAGGTCGGCAGAGAGAAAGCCCGCCAACAATCCCAACAAAAAAAAGCGGCGGGATCGCTCCTGCCGCTTTTGTCCTAACCGATCGGGTGGCCTCTATTGTTCAGAAACCCAGTCCGCATCGGAAATATTATCTTCGAGCGAGATAAACCTCGAAGGCTGGCTGAACGTGTATCGTTTTGCCGAAACAGAAACGACGACGCCCTGGCCGGACTCGATATTCTCGAACACGAAATAGCCGAACGAACCGGTGATCGCATTGTGCATCGTACCGTTCTCTTCCGTCAGCACAACGCGGACGTTGCGGATGCCGTTGCCGTTCGCGGTCGTGATGCGGCCGGTTACCGAGACAGGTGCTGCCGACGGAGCGAGGACGAAACCAAAATCGTAATTGTGGTTGTTGTCGCCCGGGTTGCCCGTCGTGAGCGGTATCGCGAGGTAGTTGCCCGACGCATCATAGTCGCCATCCGAATCCGAACCTTCGTCGAATCCGTTCTGGGTCGTCTGATCCATCGTCGTCTTGCGAAGGCCGAATAGCGGCCCGCCGGTATTGTAATCAGCGGCACGATCAAGTTTGATCGTGTAGTTCGAATTGAACTTGATGCCGCCGTTCACCTGGCCGATATTGTCGGTCTGGTTCGGGTCCGCGACAGTGCTCGATACGAAATAGTATTCGCCGTTCGCATCCGTTATGGCCGTGCCGACAAGTACGTTGTTCGCATCGTAAAGATGGACCTGAAC
>JAIBCB010000008.1 GCA_019694355.1 Pyrinomonadaceae bacterium
AACCACTTCGCGTGCGGCGGTTCCCACTCAAGCACTTTCTCCCACGGAGCGAACCAATCGAGAGCTTCGGCCTGTTTTGCCCAGAACGCGGGCAGATCGGCCTCGGCCTCCGAGTACATTTTCTCGTACTCTTCGAAGCTCTTTACGTATGCGTTTTGGGCAAATTCTGCGGATGGCGGAAAGGTGCGCTCTTCAGTAAGAACGGATTCGATCGTCGGTTTGTCAGCCATATAAGACTAGATTATAGAACATCTTACACGGCTTATACCTAAGCCGCTTTTGCACAAATTTCATTGATGCCATACTCTTTATCCGTTCCCTTTCTTCGTCCGGGTAATATGCCGCTTCTTGAGATGCACGACATTCAAAAGGAATTTCCCGGCGTACGTGCGCTCGACGGCGTAACCTTCACGCTTGAAACGGGCGAGTTCCACGCTCTCGTCGGTGAGAACGGCGCCGGAAAATCGACGCTGATGAAGGTTCTCTCAGGCGTTTATCCGGCGGGCGAATTTGACGGCCGGATCGTGATCGATGGAAGCGATGTTTCGTTCTCTGGCATACGCGATTCCGAGAACGCAGGCGTCGCGATCATCTTCCAGGAACTCTCGCTCGTGAAAGAACTGAGCGTGGGCGAGAACATCTTTCTCGGACGTGCGCCATCGAAATTGGGCGTGATCGACTGGACCGAACTTTACCGCCAGGCGACGAGATTGCTCGGTGAACTTGGCCTGTCGATCGATCCGAGGGCAAAGGTCGGTTCATTGGGCATTGGGCAGCAGCAGCTTGTCGAGATCGCAAAAGCTCTTTCGCGAAAGGCAAGAATTCTTGTACTTGATGAACCGACCGCCGCACTCACAGATGCAGAGGTCGAAACACTTTTCTCCATCCTCCGCGATCTGAAAGCACGCGGCGTCGGGATGATCTATATCTCGCATCGGCTTGACGAAGTTTTTCGTATGAGCGACCGCATCACTGTCTTGCGCGACGGCCGCACGGTAGCGACACATCCGGCGGCAGAAGCGACAAAAGACAGCATCATCGCTGAGATGGTCGGCCGCGAAGTTAAGGACATCTTTCCCGAAGCAAAGCACGAACTCGGCGATGTTGTTCTCCGGGCCGAAAATGTTGACGTCTATTCGGTCGATGAACCGGACAAGAAGATAGTTGACGGCGTTTCTTTCAGCGTTCGGGCCGGAGAAGTGCTCGGCATCGCGGGCCTAATGGGTGCGGGGCGAAGCGAACTCCTTTCGGCGATCTTTGGCGCATGGCAGGGCAAACATTCGCTGGAACTTGAGCTTTCCGGCAGCCCTATAACGATCAAAACTCCGCGTGACGCGATACGAGCGGGTATCGGGTTCGTTACCGAAGACCGCAAGCTCTACGGCCTTATCCTCGAACAAACGATCCTCGACAATATGACGCTGGCCGCTCTCAAGCGCGTTTCAGGACGCGTTCTCACAAGCCGTTCCAGCGAACGACAAGCTGCGGCCGAACCGATGCGCTCGCTTCGCATAAAAGCTCCTTCGGTCGAGACGGTCGCGGGCACGCTTTCCGGAGGCAATCAGCAGAAGGTCGTGCTCGGCAAATGGCTGCTCACCAGGCCAAAGGTCCTTTTCCTCGATGAACCGACGCGCGGCATCGATGTCGGCGCAAAACAGGAGATCTACAACGAGATAAACAAGCTAGCCGCGACCGGCCTTGCGATCGTGCTCGTCTCGAGCGAATTGCCCGAGGTACTTGGGCTTGCCGACCGCGTGATCGTTCTGCACGAAGGCAAAAAGACGGGCGAATTTTCAAAGGCCGATGCGACCGCGACCCGCGTGATGGCCGCGGCCACGGGACACGCGGCCAATACTGCGTTTACAAAATGAGCGACTCAAAAAGCATACTCACCAACCGTGCGGCACTGCGTGCCTATGCGATGATCGGCGTGCTCGCCGCGATCTGGATCCTCTTTCACATCATCACGCCGGGCCACACATTTCTGACCCCGCGAAATCTCTCGAACCTGATGACGCAAACCGCCGTCACTGGTGTGATCGCGGTCGGAATGCTGATGGTGATCGTCTCCGGGCAGATCGATCTTTCGGTCGGCTCGATAATCGGCTTTGCCGGCGGCGTTTCGGCCTATGTGATGACGGAAATGGGATTCTCGATGACGGTCGCGATCATCGCCGCAGTCGCGATGGGAACTGCGATCGGACTCTTTCAGGGTGCGTTGACCGCGTATGTGAACATCCCGTCATTCATCGTAACGCTCGGCGGTCTGCTCGCGTGGCGTGGCGCCGCAAAATGGCTGCTCGGCGGGAACACGATCCCAGTTTCGGACGAGATCTTCAAGGGCATCGGCAACGCAAACTTGCCTGTTGTCTATGGCTGGATAGTCGCCGGCATCTTTGCCGCGGCCATATTGTTTGCGGCCTATCGCAGATCGACATTAACAGGAGGTGAGAGCGGCAGAGGTCTTGCCGGCGAACTGCTTAAAGCCGCATTTCCAGTTGGGGCGATCATCGCTTTCATCGCGATCATGAATGCCTGGCAAGGAGTGCCGGTGCCGGTCGTCATCTTCTTGTGCGTTGCTTTTCTCGGGGCGTTCATATCGAATTCAACCGTCTTCGGCCGATACCTTTACGCGATCGGCGGAAATGCAGATGCCGCACGCTTGTCCGGCATCAACAACCGTTGGAATGTACTCAAAGTTTTCGGTGTTCTCGGAGCGTTAACAGGTGTCGCGGCCCTGATCTTTACGGCACGCGTCGGCAGCGCACTTCCCGACGCCGGAACACTCAAGGAACTCGACGCCATCGCCGCGTGCGTCATTGGCGGAGCGTCGCTTGTCGGCGGACGTGGAACCGTCTTCGGAGCTTGTCTCGGCGCGTTGATAATGGCAAGTCTCGACAATGGAATGTCACTTGTCGGCGTGCGTGATTTTATGCAGGACATCATCAAAGGCTCGATCCTTGTCATTGCCGTCGGCCTCGATATGATGGGCCGAAAGCAGAGTTGATCAAAACGGGCGATCTCAAAATTCTTCTTTGGTTAACGACTTAACACTGATAGAATTAGGTCGGAATGAACAACACCACAACCCCAGTAAAAGAGGAACTTGCGTCCTTGCTCGAACATCTTCCGAACGATGCCACTATCGAAGACGTTCAGTATCATCTTTACACGATTGACAAGGTGCGTAAGGGACTAGAGTCGATCGAGCAAGACGGTGGACTGACGCATGAAGACGTAGAGCAGAAACTAAGCCGATGGCTCGTAAATTGATCTGGGCCCGTCGAGCAAGCGAGGATCTTGAAGCTATCGCTGAGTTTATCGCTAAAGATTCTCAAACTTATGCGGCTGCGGTTGTTAGAACCATTCTTCAAAAGACCAGAATGCTGCAGGAATTCCCATTTGCGGGGCGCGTAGTTCCGGAACTTGGTGATGAAATGATTCGAGAGATCTTCGCCTACAGCTATCGGGTCATTTACCAGATCGATGAAGAAACTGTTCGAATCGCGGCCGTCATTCATGGCAAGAGACTTCTCGACATCTCCCTGAAGCCATAAAATGCATGATTCTAGCCGCCGATAAAGCTCATCGTGCGTGAGGGTTGAACAAAATCCTCGTCGTTGATATTGTGGCCGGCCTCTTTTTGGTAAACGCAGCTTTCGATGAACGCGGCGATCTCGTCATCCGATGCGCCTGAGCGTACGAGCGAGCGGAGGTCGTGTTCCTTGACGGAAAAAAGACAGGTTCTGATCTGACCATCCGCCGTAAGCCGAACACGTGAGCATTGCCCGCAGAACATATCCGTGACAGGTGCGATAATGCCGATCTCGCCCGGTGCACCGTCCGCAAAGGTGTACTTCCACGACGTTCCGGCACCCCGTTTTGTCTCCATCAGCTCAAGCGGAAACACCTCGCTGATCCTGTCGCGCATTTCCGCGCCCGAGACCATCGCTTCGCGGGTCCAATTCTGATCAGAATCGAGCGGCATAAACTCGATAAAGCGCATTGTTATCGCCTTTTCACGCGCGTATCGCGCGAAGTCTGCCAGCTCGTCATCATTTCGGCCGCGAACAATGACCGCATTTACCTTTACGGGTTCAAAGCCGAGGTCTTTCGCGGCATCTATTGCGGCAAGAGCACGATCAAGGGCATCAACACCTGTGATCTCGGCAAACCGGTCGCGACGCAGGCTGTCAAGGCTCAGCGTAACGCGGTCAAGTCCGGCGTCTTTGAGAGCCTGTGCATATCGCGGAAAATCAAATCCATTCGTCGTCAGCGCAATGTCTTTGAGCTGGGGCTTTAGGGTCGCAAGTTTTGCAACCAGCAGCGGCACGTCGCGGCGGATCAGCGGCTCGCCGCCCGTTAGACGGATCTTTTCGATGCCGAGCGAAACGAAGATGCGCGAAATATGAAAGATCTCTTCGAACGAAAGGATCGTATCCTTGCGGGCGAGAGCCGGTTTTCCGCTTGGCAGGCAGTAAAAGCAACGGAAATTACAGCGATCGGTCAGCGACAGCCTCAGGTCGCGGATCGAACGTCCGTATTTATCGCTCAACGCCATAACTCAATCATAGCGTTTGCGGCGGAGTAGTGTTAGTCGCGAGAGCACGTGCATTTCGTTTCAGGCCCGAAAGCTTTGCCCGCTTTATGGCACTCTTTCGGAACCGAACGACGTAATCTTCGTGTTCAAGGTTCGCAACTCGACCTAGCGAGAGTGAGGTTTCCCGTTCCCGCGGTTCGAAACGCGATTCAGCGGTCGGCTTCTCGAAACGGTTCCACGGGCAAACATCCTGGCAGATGTCGCAGCCGTACAGCCAGCCGTCGAGCTTCGCGCCGATCTCCGGCGGCATTTCCTCGTCGCGGAGTTCGATGGTCGCGTAAGAGATGCACTTTGCCGCATCAACGACGTATGGTTCTGTGATCGCCTTTGTGGGGCAAGCATCGAGACACGCGGTGCAGGTGCCGCAATGATCTGCAACGACCAGATCGTCGTACTCAAGTTCAACATCGACCAAGATCGCGCCTAGGAACATCCATGAACCGAGATCTGTTGTGATGACGTTCGAGCTCTTCCCAAGCCAGCCGATACCGGCTCGCACGGCCCACGCTTTGTCCATGAATGGCGTCGTATCGACACAGATCTTTGTCTTTATATCGGGTTCGATCTCGTGGATCTTTTCAACAAGAAGTTTTAGCTTGTCGCGAAAGACGTCGTGATAATCATCGCCCCAGGCATAACGCGAGATCTTGCCCTTTGCCGTGTCAGCATCGTGTTCGTGAGGCGTGAAATAATTCAGGGCGACAGCGATCACCGAACGGCAGCCGGGAAATAATATACGCGGGTCGGCTCTCTTCTCAGGCTCTCGTTCGATCCACGCCATCGATGCTTGATAACCGCGTGCGAGCCATTCGCGAAACCGGTCTTCTTCATCCGGCAGATCAACAGCGCGAACGATCCCGCATCGATCGATACCGGTCGATGCGGCAAGTTCCTTTATGGTCTTTGACGTAAGCTTCACGCTTGTTCCAGTATCGCACGGCGCTGTTGGAAGCTGCTATGCGATAGGCCGCATGAAGAAAGGGCTCGAAAGGCGTTGACCTTCCGAGCCCGAGCTATGCATTTTTGGGTTTTGGTTTACCCAAAAAAGCTAGAAATTCAGCTTGAGGCCGAACTGGAATTGTCGTGGATCATAAGCCGCGGTCGGCGAGCTGTAATACTTGCCGCCTTTTTTCTGATTAAATGCATTTACCGCAGTATAGAACGGATTCGCCGCCGCTTCGTTGAACCGATTGAAGAGGTTGAAGCCCTCCGCGATCAGCTCGATATTGAAGCGTTCGTTAAAGCGAATGCGACGCGTAATACGAGCATCGAACGACATATAGTTATGCGTGATGCCCATATTGCGGCCAAGGTTTCCATTCGCCGGGAATACGCCCTGCAGGCAGTTCGCATCGACGGCCGTTGCACAAAGACTGCCGTCAGAACGGACCGTCGGCCTCTCGTTCGTGCTCTGGAAATCACCGTTCGAATCGCCCGGAGCGATGATATTGAACGGCCGGCCGGAGCTGAACTCAAAGATCGGCGAGAACGTAAAGCCGTGCATGAACCGCTTCCAGCCGCCCTGTGATTTCCAGTTATCAGGCGTTGAGAAAACACCGCTGAAAACCAATCGATGCCGTTGATCAAAGAGCGAATCCGAACGCTCAGCACGGAAATTCGTGTTGTCCTGCGGCTTCAGCAAGGTCTGAAGATCGGACGAATCGTCGATCGAGTGTGACCACGTATAGCTCGCGTAGAACTGCATTCCGGTCGAGAAGCGCTTCTTCATCTCGATGTTCAAAGCATTGTATGACGAATTGCCGTCCGACATCTGGGCGTTGACATCCGCATAAGGATTGATCGGGCCCGGTGCTCTAACGGTTCCGGCAAGCTGCGCGTCGAAGATCGCCTTGTTGACGAGACCGCCGGTGACAGATGCAACGAAGAAATAGTTCGGGCCAAGGCGGCGGAAATAATCCGCGGCGATCGGACTAACGAATCTTTCTCCTGTCGTATTGTTGATGGCGATCAGGCCGGGGATCACGACGGTGAAGAGGGCGTTGCTTGCGGTCGGCATCGGGAAGAACGCCGCCATCGACAAGCTTCGCGGGAAACATGCGGGAGCGTTCGGCGTTGCCGACGTGCAGCCCGGGAATGCCGGGTTGTTAACAGCAAAACGGCGGAAATTCTCACGCATATTGTCCGTGTTTACAGTGTTGACATCCTGCGGATGGCCAAGATGGTGAGCATTCACCATGATGTAGCTCGCCGAAAGGCTCATATTCTTGCCGATCATATGCTCGACCGAAAGGTTGGCCTGAACGGCTTCCGGATATTGGAAATCCTTTGAGACGTTGAGCGTAAACGGCAGGATCGGGCCAAAGCCGGTGAATGTTCCCGGATTGAACCTCTGATAACCGTAGAGATACTGCGCCGAGGAGGCAACGCCGGGCGTTACCGCAGCTCCGCAGATCGCAGGATTCGAACCTTGGACACCGCAGACAGTTCCCTGGAACACCTGAAAGGCATTGAACAATCCGGTCGGCGAAGGACCGCCGATCGGCAGAAGCGTTGCCTGCTGCTGCTGCGAACCGTCACCGATATTCGAGTTGAAAGCAACGGCAAGGAGCGGATGATCGTAGAAGATGCCAAGTGCGCCGCGAACGACCGTCTTGCCGCTTCCCCAAATATCCCACGCGAAACCAAAACGCGGTGCCCAGTTGTTCTTATCAACGGGGAATCCTTGCGTAACATTCAATGCGTCCTGCGCCACTTGCACATCGGCGGCAGTAAGATTGATGCCGGTGAGCGGATCTCTAAAGCCCGTAGGAGCATATTCCTTCGTGAGTTCAAGATCGTACCGAAGGCCGTAGTTGAACGTAAGGTTGCGTCGCACGCGCCACGTATCCTGGCCAAAGAAGGCCAGCGGTTTGTTGCTCAGCGAACTGTTCGGGTCGCCAAATCCTTGAAGGAAAGCCGACGGAAAGCCTAAGCCGTAAGTCTGGATCGGCGTGAACGCCGGGCCCGTGCATCCCGTGATCAAGGTGCTGCAGGCCTGCGAGCCGAAGTTGAACAGGCCGGGAAAATTCAGCTCGAACTTTGCCGTACCGTATACGGTTCCAAGATCGACACCGAACTTGACGGTGTGGTCTTTCGCTGCCCACGTGATATTGTCGCGAACCTGTATGCGATTCTCACGGCGATCGACCGGCGAGAACGGGTTCGATCCAACGAAGCCCGTACCGGCGATCTGGTGAGCAATGCTAGGCACCGCGGAGTCGAACTTCGCATCACGGCGTCCGAAATTCACGTAGAACTCGTTGAGCAGGTTCCTCGGCAGCACGCTGGTAAGGGAAGCTCCGAACGAAAAGTCCTTGATCTTCTGAATTCCGGTTCGCGAATAGTCGTTCTGCCCCATCGTTTGGTTCTGCGACTCATCCTGAATACCGGTCAGCGTACCCGGATTATATCCAAGACGAACACTCAGGTTGTGATTGTTCGTCAAGACCTGGTCAAAGCGAGCCGACGTGAAGATAGAACCTTCTGAGACCGGAAACACACGCTGAAGTAGATTCAGCGGACGATATGCGACGAATTGTCCCGACGTGTTTCGCGTGAGCGGTATCGGCGTGCCTGAGAGAATAAATCTCGGGCCGATGACCGAACCCTGCGGAACGCCAAGGCCGGGAAGGAAATTTATCAGAGTGCTTGTCCCATTCAGCGCGGTCTGGGTTCCGGTAGAAGCAAGCTGTGCATACGCGATCGCCTGCGACGGGCTGGTCGAAAGCGTTGCCTGAATGAACGCCGCCTGTGCGGGCGTCAGTCCGTTGAAGGTCTGTGCAACGGGCAGGTACGGTGCACCGATCATTACGCTGGACGTCGCACCGCCAACGATGTCGCCGGTAAAGAAGCCGGATTCGTGACGCGAGCGCCGCTCGATCGACAGGAAGAAGAACGAACGGTCGCGTGCGATCGGGCCGCCGAACGTGCCGCCGTATTGTGTACGCGTATAAGCAGGCTTTTTATTCGGATCGCCGTCGATGATCGGGGCGAACGCATTGCGGGCCTGAATACTCTTGTCGCGGATAAAACCGAAGACATTCCCGTGGAAGCTATTGCCGCCGCGTTTGGTCACGACGTTCACGATACCGCCTGTCGCACGTCCGAATTCAGGCATATAGGAGTTCGTTGTCACCTGATATTCCTGAACCGCCTCCATCGAGACGGTCGTGCGAGCCGCATTGATGGAGTTGTCTGTAAAGTCCGCACCATCGACCTGCACGAGGGTCGAACGTCCGCGTTGGCCGCCGATATTCAACCCCGACGTTGGAGCCGGCCCGATCGGACGGCCGTTATCGCGACCGACCGTCGAGATCGTCAAGGCAAAACCTGTCGCACTGCGTTCATTGATCGGAAGATTCTCGATGCGAACCTGTTCGATCGTATTTGCGACGGTCGTCCTCGTCGTTTCGAGGAGTTCGGCATCCGCTCCCGAGACCGTGACGACCGCGTCGGGCGTTCCGACCTCAAGCTTGACCGTCAAGTCCGCACTCTGACCTACCGTAAGCTTGACGGGCGAGATGACGACCTTCTTGAAGCCTCCGGCTTCCGCGCTGATCTCATATTGTCCGGCAGGAAGGCCGATCAATTGATACGAACCGTCTGATTTGCTGACGGCCGTCCTGGTGACACCGGTCGCAAGCTGCTTGGCGGAGATCGTCGCACCGGCGACAACAGCTCCGTTCGGATCGACGACCGTTCCCGAAAGGTCGGCGGCCGTCGATTGAGCTTGTGAAAATGCCGCAGCTGCAAGCAGGAAAACTGCGAAAACGGCGACAAAAATACGTGCCGCCTTCTGAAAAATTCTGGACGGATATGGGGTCATTTGAGCGTGTCTCCTTATGTACCTCAGAAATTTTTGTGCTTCAAACCTGTTTGGGATGCCGTTTTCAGCAGGCCTTTCGCGGCTGCACCATAAAGAAATGGCCGGGTAGCGTGAGTCCCCAAGATCACCTTCAGATTATCGGGAACAGATCTGCTGCAACAGTTTTGAAAAGAAAAGATTAACTTCCGAAGTTTTACTCTATATGAGGAATTTAAGCAAGTAAAAACCTCCGGTTTTGGCATATCTTTAGAAAACAAAATTTCAGGCTTACCAGAAGCGTCGGCGCGCCGTACAATAAGTTCGGAATTTAGGCACCCACGCCGACCCAAGTTATGCGAATTATTCCGATCTCGATCCCAACGCCATTCTATGTCGGCGACGTCAATGTTTATTTGATCCGCGAAGACCCGATCACACTTATTGACGTCGGTCCAAAGACCGCAGAGGCCGAAAAGGCCCTGTCCGAGGGCCTTGGTCGTGAAGGGCTGTCTTTCAAAGACATTCGCCGGATCGTCCTTACACATTCGCACGAAGATCATTGCGGCCTTGCAAAGAAAGTTCGGGACCAGGCTCTAAATGCTGAGATATTTGTGCACGAATGGGAAACCGGCCATCTTTTTGGACGACTCGCTCAGGACGAGCATCGCGAACTTCTGCTTCGCGGGGGAGTTCCCGCTGCCGTCTTCGACAAAATGCAGGGGCTTTATGAAGAGATCAGCCTTTTGACCGACTCTCTTGGCGAAAGTGAATATCAGCCCCTCCGCGACGAGATGGAGCTTGAGTTTGAAGGCGGTGCACTCACCGTCCTGCACACGCCCGGCCATACGCCCGGTTCGTGCTCGTTTCACCGTGCGGCCGATAGAACGATCATTTGCGGGGATTGCGTCCTGAAACGTATCACACCAAATCCGATGCTTGCACCTGACCCGCATGACCGAACAAAGCGTTTTCCTGCGCTGGCCGAATATCTGGTCTCGCTCGCCCGCATACGTTCGCTTTCGCCGACGCTTGCCTATGGCGGCCACGGCGAACCGATCCGCGACTACGACGAGATATTTCATCGATACGTACGCTCGATCGATGAGCGGCAAAAAAAGGTGATCGATCTTACCGGAAGCGGTTCGACGGCATTTGACCTCGCACGTCGGCTTTTCCCCGACTCCTTCGGGCACGGTGTTCATGGCTTTTTGGCCATCTCGGAGGCGATCGCACATCTCGATTATGCACATGCGAACGGCCGCGTCGTGCTCGAGACCAATGGCGGCGTCGAATCATACCGCGCCGCATAAGACTTTCTGCCAATAAACAACCTTTGTACCGACATATTGCATCTTTTCTGTATTTAGCCCGACCCTGTTAGGAGAATCTATGAAACTTACGGCAATCGTCGCACTCATCCTACTGATCCTCGGCCAGACGTTCGCACAAACGCAGTTCTCACCCGATATCAAGCGCGTTGCCGTTTTCAAGAATGGTTACGCGTTCACTTTTCGCGAGGCTGAGACCACGACTGCCAATGGTTGGGCATTCACAGACAAAGCGCCTATCGGTGTCCTGGGTACGATATGGGGCTATTCGAGAACGCCGAACGTTCGCGTTGTAGAACTCCGCACTACCGAGACGGAAAGCGAGAAGCAGGAGCGTGTTGCGAATATGCTCGATTTCCTCCTTGCCAACTCGGGCTCACGGATCAGGGTAGATATGGAGTCTGCCGGCCCAAAGACACGGACATTTGAAGGTACATACGAGATCGTCTACCAACTTCGCCGCGAGACGGTTGGATCTCCGGCCGGACGCGATGCGCCGCTGGTCGAGAATTTGAACAGCATCAACGGAGTCTCGATCGCCGTTAAGACCGACACAGGTACTGTGATATTCCCGGTCAGCCGGATCGAGGCGGCCGAGCTTCTTGGAACGCCGCTGTGGACGCGGTCAAAACGCACAAGAACACTCTCGCTCGGCATCCGAACCGAAGGGACCGCTCCCTCGCAGAAGATCAACCTTGGCATTGCCGCCCTCGAACGAGGAATACGCTGGATCCCGGCATACCGCGTCGAAGTTAAGGGTTCCCCGATCAAGGAAGCAAAGCTTGAGCTCGAAGCAAACCTCATAAACGAGCTCGCCGACCTGAACGGCACCGAGGTGAATTTCGTTGTCGGTGTGCCTCATTTTCTTTTCCAGAGTGTGATGTCGCCATTATCGATCAATTCGGCATTTGCGGGAGTCTCCGGTTACTTCAGGGAGTCTCGGGACGGAAGCTATTCGAACGCGTTGATGACCCAGACCGTAATGCAGGCGGATGCGGCGTATCCGAGAGACGACGAGGCACGGTCGCCGACACTTCCCATGGACGAGAAACTCAATTCATTTTCCGCGGAACAGCTCTATCTCTATCGAGCAAACTCGGTCACGCTGAAGAAGAACGAGCACTCAAGCCTACGGCTCTTTTCATTGACCGTCCCCTGCACCGAGGTCTTTGAGTGGACGATCAGCGATGGGTCCTCGACTGCCCAGAAATATATGCAGAACGGAACTAGCAACTTCGGAGCTCCGCTTCAGATCGTTGATCTTTCCGACAAGATCTGGTTCGCCCTTCGCCTAAAGAACACGACGGAAATGCCGTGGACGACCGCGCCCGCGATTACCTTCCGTGATTGGAAGCCGATAGGCCAGGACATGCTAACCTTCACGCCGATCGATCAAGAAAATATCCTGCGTGTCACACCCGCGACCGAGGTCATCGGCGACCATAACCTCGAAGAGGTTTCACGTGAACGAGTCCAGCTTCAATATTCCGGCGGTAACTATGCGTTCGACCTTGTTACGCTCCATGGAACCTTGAACCTAAAAAACCTTCGCAAAGACCCGGTCGAAATGGTCATCACCCGAGATCTGGTCGGCGAGATACTATCGGCAACCGATTCCGGCAGCATCAAACGCAAGGGCCTCAACCTCCAGATGGTAAATCCGAACTCCGTCGTGAAATGGTCCTTGACGCTTCCTCCCGGAGAAAAACAGGTCACTTATGATTACAAGGTCTATATCCGTCGGTGACGCAACGGCTTGACCGCGTTCGATGTCGCAAGACGGCTTTTCCCCGACTCCTTCTGGCACGGTGTTCATCGGTTTCTGGCAATATCCGAAGCGATAGCGCATCACGCTCACGGAAGCGACCGCCTTTCCGTCGAGTTGAGTTCGGGCGTGGAGACCTACAAACCTGCGTGAGTGCCCTTCGCGAAAATGAGCACTGCTCGTATTTTGATGATCGAAGCAGCTAAGTTGCTTATAACCTGAATTCGCCAAAATACTGATTTCGGTTTCACGTGCGCATTGGTCGGAATGCTATATTCAAGGGTGTATGAAGTATTCAGTCTTGTTATTCGTTTCTATTCTTGTCCTTAGCGTCGATTTCGCAGCTCAGAACGCCTCCCTAAAGGTCGAGGGCGAAAAACATCTCGCGAACATCAAACAGCTGACGTTCGGAGGTGAAAATGCGGAAGCTTACTTCTCTTCTGACGGCAAACGCCTGATCTTTCAGTCAAAACGCGACGAACATAAATGCGATCAGATCTATACGATGAATATCGATGGATCGAACGTAAAACAGGTCTCGGACGGCGAAGGCCGTACAACGTGTTCGTATTTCTTCAAGGGCGGAAAGAAGATCCTTTACGCATCCACGCGTGGAGGTTCAAAGGATTGCCCGCCAAACCCTGACTTCTCGAAGGGCTACGTTTGGGCCGTCTATCCTGACTACGACATTTACACCGCGAATGCCGATGGCAGCGGCCTCAAAAAGCTGACCGATACGCCCGGCTACGACGCCGAAGCAACTATCAGCCCGAACGGCAAGAAGATCGTCTTTACGTCCGAGCGCGACGGCGACCTCGAGCTTTACTCGATGGACACCAACGGCAAGAACGTGAAACGTCTGACGAATGAGCCGGGCTACGACGGCGGCGCATTCTTTTCGCCTGACAGCAAGATGATCGTTTATCGCGGCTCGCATCCGACTGATCCGAAGCTTATCCAACGCGACAAGGATTATTTGAAAGAACACTTGATCGTGCCGATGGTCTTTGAGGTCTGGGTAATGAATGCGGACGGCTCGAACAAACGCCAGGTAACAAACCTTGGAGTTGCAAGTTTTGCCCCGTATTTCACGCCGGACGGAAAGCGTATCATCTTCTGCACGAACTACTTCGCGACCGATCCGAAGAAGCGAAATTTTGATCTCGCGGTGATCAACATCGACGGAACCGGCCTGGAACGCGTCACTTTCAATGATTCTTTCGACGGCTTCCCGATGTTCTCGCCCGACGGCAAGAAGCTCGTCTTCGGTTCGAATCGAAATGCGGCTCATACCGGCGATACCAACGTGTTCATTGCTGACTGGGTCGATTAGTTGAAGGATGTCAGATATCCCGTTTACCAAATTTCACGGCTTTAAGAATGATTACATCGTTCTTGAACGAACTCCTGCGATCGGGAAAGATACGTCGCAATTCGTACGGGCGATATGCGACCGTCACACCGGAGCCGGTGCCGACGGCGTCGCCCTTTTGTCGAAACTTGACGGCGATATTGCGGATTATGATTGCGAGATCATAAATCCGGACGGCTCGATCGCAACGTTTTCGGGCAACGGCACTCGTTGCGCCGCGGCACATTTGGTCAAGGCCGGCAGATCGACGGGCGAAGGCCTTCGGCTTCGAACGAGGTCGGGGATCAAGAGCTTTGTCCTCTTGAAGAACGACAACGATGTGATCTTTGACTTTGCTTCCGAGATCGGCAGACCGAAATTTTCCAGCAGCGAGATCCCGATCATCACTGCCAGGGAAGTTGACGCCGTCGTCAATGAGCCGATCCTGGTCGGCGATTCGACGCTAACGATCTCGGCCGTCAACGTCGGCAATCCGGTCGCTTGTATGTTCGTGCCGGATTTCGAACTCGATTGGCGTGCCATAGGGCCGCGGATCGAGAGTCACGAGCGTTTCCCGAGTCGGGTGAACATGGTCTTTGTCCGAATTATTGATCGTCAGAACATCGAGATCCGCATTTGGGAACGCGGCGCCGGAGAAACATCTGCCTCCGGCACGTGTTCCGTCGGAGCCGCCGTTTTGTCCGCTCTTCAGCTCAAGACCGAACGGAAGGTCGATGTCCATTCACCCGGCGGTATTACTAAGGTGGATTGGCGCACGACGGACGATGAGATCGTCATCACCGGAAACGCCGAATTCGTTTACTCAGGGCTTTGGCCGGCCGCTGCTAGCCTTAGTGCACGGAAATCTTGACTTATCGCCGAACGCGATAGATACTTTTCTCGCATCACCCGATCTCAAAAAAAGGCAGAATTACAAAGTATGAAAAAAATTGGTTTGCTACTGTCCGTCTTCCTGCTGTTCGCCATTGGCATTTCGGCTCAAGAAACCGGAACTTCCACCGCTGCTGCTTCCACGGCCAAAACCACTAAATCGAAGCCGCGTGGCCCTGTCTTTAGGCCGACGGCCGCACAGGTAAAAAGCGGCCAACAGCTGCTGATCGACGCAAAACTGCTGACCGGCGAAGCTACCGGAAAATATACGAACGAGACTCGCGAGGCGATCCGCAGCTATCAGAAGGCGAACGGCCTCGACGTGAACGGAAAGTTCGACAAAGCGACGCTTGAGAAGATGAACATTCCGCTGACCGATCATCAGCTCGGAAAAGCGACCGAAAAGAAAGCCGATGACGCCGCCCCGTCTCACGATGGCCACAAACGCCCGGCTCCTTTCCGTGCAAACGCCGATCAGATCAAGGCCGCACAGAAGATCCTGCAAGACCAAAAGCTCTTCACCGGCGAGATCGACGGCAAGTTCAGCGATGCATTCCGCAACGCGCTCGGTGAATATAAAAAGGCGAACGGCCTGGGCGAATCAAAAACGCTGAATGCCGCAACTCTCGAAAAGATGGGCATCGCCCTTACCGACGAACAAAAGGCGAACGTCGAAGCGATGAAAGCCTATAACGAATCAAAAGATTCGAAGAAGGACTAGGCCTGCGAGGAACAAGTATTATGAAGCGTCTGCTATTTGGGATCACGATCATTCTCCTTCTGGCAGGCGCTTCGTTTGCGCAAGAGTCGAACGCCGAGACAGCGATCCGCAAGGTTATGGATGCCCAGGCGGCCGCTTGGAACAAGGGCGATATCGAGGGCTATATGAGAGGCTATTGGGTCTCCGACAAGCTCACTTTTGTTTCTGGTGACACGGTCACACGAGGATGGCAGGCCACGCTCGACCGCTACAAAAAAGGCTACGACACGCGCGAGAAAATGGGCACGCTCACCTTTTCCGACCTTGAGATCACGATCCTTTCAAAGGATGCGGCCATCGTTCTCGGATCGTGGCATCTGCAGCGTGCCAAGGATGCACCTCACGGCAAATTCACGCTTGTCTTTAGAAAATTGAAGGAAGGCTGGCGTATAACGCTCGACCACACAAGCTAAAGCAGCGCCTCGGCGGTGCATTTTTCACCCTTTCGAATTACGATATAACTCGTGAATATTCTCATCGTCCGCCTAAGCGCGATCGGCGATATAATTCATTCCCTGCCCGTCCTTGCGGCAATAAAACGGCATCTGCCGGACGCTCACGTCTCTTGGGGCGCTGAACAGCGCTCTGCGGAGATACTCCGCGGCAATCCGATGATCGATGACCTGATCGAGGTCAACACGCGCGCATTCAAAGGCGGCCGAAGGATCGAAGATATGCTGATCGAGATGTCGCGGCAGGCACGTGAGATCCGCCGATCGAAATATGACATTGCGATCGACCTTCAGGGATTGATAAAGTCCGCCATCGCGGCCCAGGTCTCAGCGGCAAAGCGGCGTTGGGGTTTTGATAAAAATGGGATGCGCGAGCCAACCGGACGCATCTTCTACACCGATACGGTAAAGACAGAGCCAAAAATCCACGTAATAAGGAAAAATCTAGCCCTCGCCGCCGCTGCGATCGGCTTTGACGCCTGCGTTGAGATCGAGTTTCCGATCTCAACGGAAGAGCAACACCGCGCAGAAGCTAGCGAGTTGATAGCCAGGACGAATGGCCGAAAGTTCGCTATCTTGAATCCGGCGGGCGGCTGGGTCACGAAACTTTGGCGGGCCGCCGACTTTGGTAAGCTCGCTGACCGACTCGACAACGAGCTTGAACTCACGCCGATCGTCGTCACCGGCCCGAACGAAAGCGAACTCGCCAAGATCGTCCGAGAGAACTCAAGATCTGAACGCATTATTTTCGCGGAACCAAGCCTGAAGGGTTTTTACGAGCTCGCGAAGGCGGCCACCGTCTATGTAGGCGGCGACACCGGCCCTACCCACCTTGCGATCGCCGCCTCTGCACCGGTCGTTGGGATCTTCGGCCCGACCGAATGGTGGCGGAACGGCAGCCTCAATCCTGACGATATTTGTGTCGAGCGCACCGACATCGATTGTCGTGTAGATTGCCATCGACGCACCTGTGCGAATTGGATCTGTATGGACATTCCTGTGGAGACCGTATTTGAAGCAGTTAGGAGAAGGATCGGCCGCTGAACAAAAGCAACTAAACGGCTCGATATCGCGTCAATAAACATTGACGCAAAAAGCGGACAAAATCCGCTATAATCGTTATTGCGACTATCAGAATTTAGCCCCAAAGGAATTTTTTGCTGCATGAACAGATCAATAGCAAGACTTGCGATCGGCATCTTGATCGCGGCCATTGCGTCGGGAATTGCCGCTGCACAGCAGCTTCCGACCGCAGAATCGTTCGTGGGCGAAAAGCTGCTGTTTGAGGGGAAGGTCAGCAAGATCATCCAAGGCATCGCGGTCGCTGACATCACCTTCTCATTCGAACGATCGGGCGATAGATTCCTGATAAGGTCACAAGCCAAGTCAAAAGGAACGTTGGCTCGTCTCTTTCGCTTCACGTTTCTTCAGGATTACGAGACGACCGTCGATCCCGCAACGTTCAATGTGGTCGCGACAAAGAAACACGATGTCCAGCGTGAAAGGATCCGCGACAGCATTGCCGACTTCAACTACGCGGAAAAACGCGTTACGTTCGTCGAGAACGACCCAAATAACCCGACGCGTCCGCCCCGACGCATCGCCTCGGACCTGAGTTCGCCGATGAACGACCTCGTTTCGGCGGCCTATCGCATCAGAATGATGCCGCTCAAGGTGGGCGATAAGTTCAATGTTGAGGTGAGCGATTCCGGGCTGATCTATTCGATCCCTGTTACCGTTCTAAAGCGCGAAAGGCAAAAGACCGAACTCGGCAAGATCTGGTGCTATCGCGTTGACCCCGAAATTTTCGGCCCCAACCGGCTCATCGAGGGTGAAGGCAGTATGTCGATCTGGTTTGCTGACAACCCGCAGAGAACGCCCGTCCGAGCCGTCGTGAAGTTCAAATACGGCAAATTCGACATACGGATACAGGATCCGAAAGTCGACTAACTTCCCAAAATCCCGCACCTTTCTTGAATCTCGGCGTAAAGAACCGCATACTGTTTTTTTGTTGTTCGTATGCCGAAGAAAGTCGAAAAACCTAAAGCTGAGGTATCTGCCGTAGGCACCGTCGATCCTTTTGAATCGACCGTAGATGCTCCAACCGTTCGTAAGAAGGCGGCCACAGCACGTAAACCTAAGACTGCCAAGGCTGCAAAACCTGCAAAAGCCGAGGCCGCATTCGCAGAAACGGCGGAGAAACTCGCCGAACCGGTCCGAAAGATCAAGGTCATAAAAGCAAAAGACCGCTCCCCCGAGATCATTCAAGAGACGGTTGATACCGCAGAGGCTCCGGTAGCACCGAAACCAAAAAAGGCTGTGGCCGCAAAGAAAACTGTTAAGGCCGCTGCTTCAAAGAAGACCGAAAAGCCTGTTAAGGCAAAGGCGGCAACGGCCAAAAGACCGGCACGGCAGAAGAAACAACTTGCAATTGACACGATCGCCGAACCTATCGCTGCTCCATCGGTGACTGAGGCACCGGGCGAGGTCGAACGTTCGCGTGCGTTCAACATTCTGGCTGACGTTGAGCTTCCAAAACGCCCTCGACAGAATCGTGCACGCCTCTTGATGCAGTCACCGACCAAGCTCTATTTCTATTGGTCGCTGCGCGAAGACCCTTGGCAGCAGCTTCATAAAGCATTCGGTGAACACGGTTCTGCGGGCTATATGCTCGTCCTGAAACTCAAAGACCTTTCCCGCGATGTTGAAGAGATGCACCGTGTCGAACGCGAAGGCAATTGGTGGTTCGAGGTCGAGCCCGACGGTAATTATTCGGCGGAGATCGGCTTCTACTCGCCAAGCCGCCCGTATTTTCGAGTTGTCCATTCAAATCAGATCGCAACTCCGCGGCGCGGCCCAAGTCCGCAGCCTGCACGCGACGCCGATTGGCGCATCTCGGCGAACAAATTCGCTCAGGTGCTGGACGTTTCCGGTTTTCAGCGTGATGCCTTTGATGTCGCAATGGTCGGCGATGACCACTTCGGGGCGATGAATCGAAGCGAGCGCGCATTGGCAGGTTTGATCGGGAACACCGACCTCTCGTTCAATGGCATCTCGCCGGAAGACATTCGTTATGCGCTGCTTTTGCTCGCAACGGGAACGTCGGTGAAACAGCTCAGAGACCGTATCGGGACTGCGCTGTTCCGCCTTCTATCGGCGAGCAGCACAAAGCTCGACCCGGATGCAGCTCGGAACGCTCTCTCTGAACATTTTGAGATCGACGAGACCGAGTGGGCCGAGGAAGAATCGGAATTCACGTCGATTGGCGGCAGCCGCGTAAACTTTCCGAAGCGGCTGCGAGCCCGACGTTTGCCGGCCTACTCGCCGCGATACAACCCGGTGAGTTCTTTCGCTCTTCGCTAAAGCTCGCAATTTATGCCGCTTGGGTATTTCAGCCTGATCCTGCACGCGCACCTTCCATTCGTGCGGCATCCGGAATATCCCGAATTCCTTGAAGAAGATTGGCTTTACGAGGCGATCACGGAGGTCTATCTTCCGCTGATCTTCATATTCCAATCGCTCCACGAAAGCGGAGCCAGCCCGCGTCTTGCGATAAATATCTCACCGCCGCTTTGCGAAATGCTCGCTGACGAGCTGCTCCAGACGCGATACACGGCACATCTTGAGAATCTCATCGAACTCGCAAGGAAAGAAGAAGTTCGAACCCGCAGTGAGGCCGCCGAGTATCACGATGTCGCACAGATGTATGTTGAGAATCTCACTGCATCGCACGCGTTGTGGAACGACCGCTACAAGCGAAATCTCCTCAACGCATTTCGCGAGCTGAACGATGAAGGTGTTATCGAGATAATCACATGCGCCGCAACACACGGCTTCCTTCCGCTGATCTCGACACCCGAGGCAAAGAACGCGCAGATCGAGATCGCGGTCAACAATTATCGCAAACATTTTGGACGGCAGCCTCGGGGCATTTGGCTCGCCGAGTGTGCTTATGAGAAAGGTGCTGAGGATCTTCTAAAGGCACACGGGATCGAATATTTTGTTTCCGACACACACGCGATCCTTTATGGCAGCCCGCGGCCGAAATATGGTGTTCACGCACCGGTCGTTTGCCCCAACGGCGTCGCCGTTTTTGCCCGTGATGTCGATACAAGCCAACAGGTCTGGTCGGCGGAAAGCGGCTATCCGGGCAACGAACTGTATCGCGAATTTTACCGGGACATCGGCTGGGACGCACCGCTCGAATATCTCTTGCCGCACCTGCATTCCGATGGAGGACGCCGGCATTTGGGGCTGAAATATCACCGTATTTCACCAAAGGGCACGCCGCAGGATCGAAAGCTTCCCTACATCCCGTCGCTCGCCAGACAACAGGCGGCAAGCGATGCTGCGGATTTTATCGGCAAACGGATCGATCAAGCGAAGAAACTTCGCGAAACTTTCGAAGGCCACCCGCCGCTCGTCGTCTCGCCATACGATGCCGAACTCTACGGACACTGGTGGTACGAAGGCCCGCAGTTCCTCGACTTTTTCTTCAAGAAGATGCACTTCGATCAGGACGATATTCGATGCGTAACGCCGGGCGATTTTCTTGATTCGGATCTTCCGATCCAGGTTCAGGAACCGATCGCATCGTCTTGGGGAGAATCCGGTTATTACAAAGTTTGGCTCAACGAAGGAAATTCGTGGATGTATCCGTACCAACACGATGCAGAACGGCGAATGACCGCACTCGCAGATCGCTTCGGTGCGGACGAATCTGTCTCGGAGCAGCAAACGCAGATCCTTGACCAAATGGCACGCGAACTTCTGCTTGCTCAATCCTCCGACTGGGCCTTTCAGATATATCAAGGCACGACCGTTCAGTATTCTACGCGTCGATTCGAATCTCACATACAGCGGTTCAATTTGCTCGCGGATATGGTCGAAACTGGTACCGTCGATACGGAACTTGTTGATGAGATCGCAGGCCGCGACAATATCTTTGAAGAGGTCGATTTCCGCGTTTATCGCTCACGCTGAACGCTCCTTTGCATGGTGTTTTGGTTCGCTTACTTGCCTTACGTTTTTGCGGGCTATATCATTTTTTTAGATCGATAGGAGATATTCATGGCAGAAAATGGCGTCGAAATTGCGCCCGCAGAAGGAAAACTCGGTATTTTGCTGGTCGGCCTCGGTGCCGTCAGTACGACGCTTGTCGCGGGCGTCGAGGCTGTAAAACGCGGCATTTCACAGCCCGTCGGAAGCCTTACGCAAATGGGCACGATCCGGCTGGGCAAGCGGACGGACGCGAACTCACCGCTTATCAAAGATTTTGTCCCGCTCGCGTCGCTCGACGATATAGTCTTCGGTGCCTGGGATATTTTTACCGACAACGCATTCGATTCTGCGACGAACGCGGGCGTGCTCGACAAGACGCTCCTGGATCAGATCGGCGAACCGCTCGCTTCCCTTTCGCCGATGCCCGCGGTCTTCGAACAATCTTGGGTAAAGCGTCTGCACGGCAACAACGTGAAGACCGGCAAGTCCAAAATGGATCTCGCCGAACAGCTTATCGCAGACATCGCTCGGTTTAAGTCCGAGAAGAATTGCTCGCGGCTCGTAATGGTGTGGGCGGCATCGACCGAGATCTTTATCGAAGAAAGCGATGTCCATCGCTCGATCGGAGCTTTCGAGAAAGGCCTTTACGACAGCGACCCGAAGATCGCGCCTTCGATGATCTACGCCTACGCTGCGATCAAGTCCGGCGTGCCGTTCGCGAACGGAGCACCAAATCTTACGGTCGATATTCCGGCGATCGTACAGCTTGCTGAAGAAAATGGCGTCCCGATCTGCGGTAAAGATTTCAAGACCGGCCAAACGCTGATGAAGACGATCATCGCTCCGGGCCTGAAGGCGAGAATGCTCGGGCTTGACGGTTGGTATTCTACGAACATTCTCGGCAATCGTGACGGCGAAGTGTTGGACGATCCCGAAAATTTCAAGACCAAAGAAGAATCAAAGCTTTCGGTTCTCGAACATATCCTCCAAACGGACGTCTACCCCGATCTATACGGAGACTTTTCCCACGTCGTCAGGATCAATTACTATCCGCCACGCGGCGACAATAAGGAAGGCTGGGACAATATCGATATCTTTGGCTGGCTTGGCTACAAGATGCAGATAAAGATCGATTTTCTATGCCGCGACTCGATCCTCGCCGCACCGCTCGCTCTCGATCTTGCGATCTTTATGGACCTTGCACAGCGCTCCGGTATGAAAGGCATACAGGAATGGCTATCGTTCTATTTCAAGGCACCGCAGACCGCACCGGGCTTGTATCCTGAACACGATCTCTTCATTCAGCTGATGAAGCTTAAGAATACGCTCCGGCATCTTCGCGGTGAAGAGATGATCACGCATCTTGGACGCGAATATTATGGCTAAAGCGGATCGACCGCTATAGAACTATCACTCTCCCTTTTCCACAAAAATCACGCAAGATGCTTGCGCTGATTTTAGGTTGTATGATAATTCTAGGAATGGAGCGGGTCTTCATGCCTGCTCCGCAAAACTCTTTTGATCGCGTGGAGTGCCCGCTCTGCGAGATTCAGCAAACTAATTACAAATTGAAATCATCTTTAGAGACGACGGAAACGTCCCACTCGACAGGTGTAGTGAGACGATTCTTCGCGGAACGTGAAGTACTCCGGATCTTTATAGCCGATCAGGCATTGTGGAGCCAAAGCAAATGAATAAGGAAGCAGCCAAAAAGAAAACCACGGAGGAAAAGGGCGTCTTACTTGACCCCGATCGCAAGAGTCCGAAAGCTGCGGACTTCGAGGATCGCCTCTCACGTCTTATCGTAGGCCAGGAAAGGGCTGTAAGACGTATGAGCGGGCTTTTCCAGATATATCTCGCCGGAATGAATAACCCGTCGAGGCCGATCGGCACAATGCTTTTCCTGGGGCCGACAGGCTCCGGTAAGACGCGTGTCGTCGAGGCCGCCGCAGAAGTGCTCTTCAACGACCCGCACGCCGTCGTCAAGATCGATTGCGCTGAGTTCCAACATTCTCACGAGATCGCAAAGCTGATCGGTTCACCTCCCGGATATCTCGGCCATCGTGAAACTTCGCCGATGCTCACGCAGGAGAATATCGATAAGGCTCACACGGAGGACAACAAACTCACGTTCGTCCTCTTTGACGAGATCGAGAAGGCGTCGGACTCACTCTGGCAGCTTCTGCTCGGCATTCTCGACAAAGCAACTCTAACGCTGGGCGATAATCGCCGCGTTGATTTTTCAAAGACCGTCGTCATAATGACGTCGAATCTCGGTGCACGCGAAATGTCCGAGATGATCTCCGGCGGCATCGGATTTGCTCCGACGAAGCAGGACAAAGCAAAAGAAGATAACGAGATCGACACAAAGATCTACCGGACAGCACTCGAGGCCGCGAAACGAAAATTCTCGCCCGAGTTCATGAACCGTATAGACAAGGTCGTCGTCTTCCGAAGCCTGAAAGAACATCACCTGCGGCAGATCCTCGACATCGAGCTCGCTGCCGTCCAGGACCGCATCACAGAATCCGCCGGAACGAAGTTCGTCTTCGACTGTTCCGAGCCGGCGAAAGAGTTCTTGCTCAATGAAGGAATCGATCTTAAGTATGGCGCCCGCCACCTCAAGCGTGCCATCGAACGCTATCTCGTATATCCGCTTTCGAATCTTGTTGCTACCGAACAGGTGGAAACGGGCGATCTCGTGCTGGTCGACTTTGACACGGAGAAGGCCGGCCTGATCTTTACCAAGCAGTCCGGCAAGATGATCATCGCCGAACCGGAAGAAGAGCGGGACGATGACCTCACACCGCTCGTAAGCGCGGACGGCGTTGGTGTTCCCCTTCCGTCCGTGGCCGCGGCTCCGCAAATGAGCCGTTCAAAAGACGGTGACGACACTCAAGAAGCTTAGCGGTCTTTCATAACATCTTCCCGACCAGGCAAATATGGCGGCTCGAAAAAGAGCCGCCATTTTTCATTCTTCATTATATATACGCTCTACCGCATATATCGTTTAGACGTCGTTTTACGAATCGAGGGCGTCCAGGGCAGACAGGATATCGGCCCTAAGATCCTCAACACCGACGGAGAATCGTATCAGTCCGTCGCCAATGCCGGCAGCCTTTCGCTCTTCAGGCGAAAGCGTCGCATGGGTCATCGAGGCCGAATGTTGAACGATCGATTCGACACCGCCGAGCGAAGTCGCTAAAGCACACAGTTTCACCGAGTTAACGAACGCACGGCCGCGTTCCAGCGTGCCAAGGTCGAACGAGATCATCCCGCCAAATCCAGGCGACATCTGCCTTTTCGCGATCTCATGGTTTCGATGGGTGGCGAGGCCGGGATAATAGACCTTTTCAACCCGCCCATCCTTCTCCAACATATTCGCCAATGCATATGCGTTAGAATTATGCCGCTCCATTCTAAGGGCGAACGTCCTTATCCCTCGGAGAGCAAGCCAAGCGACTTGCGGGGCAATATTGCCGCCAAAGAATCGCACTCCTTTCTGACGGGCGGCATCGATCAGATCCGCACTGCCGGCCAAGAGTCCGGCTGTCAGGTCGCTGTGCCCGCCGATGTACTTGGTCGCACTGTGAGCAACGATATCAATTCCGAGGTCGAGCGGCCGTTGGTTAAAAGGTGTGGCGAATGTGTTGTCAGCAAGCGTAACAATTCCGAGTCGCTTTGCGGCCGCGGCGACGGCCGCCAGATCCGTTATCTGTAGTATCGGATTTGACGGGCTTTCGATCAGAAAGAGCTTGGTGTTGCTCTTGGCCGCGGCCTCGTAGGCAGACGCGTCGGCGGCATCGACAAAGATGGTCTCGACACCGAATTCGGACCGCATAAAGCTCAGCAGATGCTGAGTTGTCGAATATCCCGATCTCGGTGCAACAAGGCTCTCGCCCGTCTTCACATTGGTCAGGATCGCGGCGGCGATAGCTGCCATCCCGGAGGCAAAAGCCAGCCCTTCGTCCGCATTCTCAAGTTCCGCAATAGCATTTTCGAGGGCATCTGTTGTTGGGTTCCCGATCCTTCCGTAATAAAATCCGGGCTTGATCTCGTTGTGTATCTCCGCCGCTTCATCCGCATTCTCGAACGCATAGACAGACGCATTATAGACCGGCACCGACAGCGAGCCGTGATTCTCGGATCTGTCGAGGCCGGCGTGGACAGCTTTTGTGAATATCGAAGTCTTGTTCATAGTAAAAGAATATCTGGTTGCATTTACATATATGCCAGGCGTAATATGTCAGAGATGGAGGCTTTTGGCCAATGACGAATGGAAATGACCTTGCACTTTGCTCTCTCTTTTT
Organism: Pyrinomonadaceae bacterium; assembly: GCA_019694355.1. Taxonomy (GTDB): domain Bacteria; phylum Acidobacteriota; class Blastocatellia; order Pyrinomonadales; family Pyrinomonadaceae; genus OLB17. The sequence goes on from JAIBCB010000008.1 coordinate 25,263, forward strand.
GGCGCTTTCAGATCCGACCCGATTAAGACTACTGCGTTTGATGGCCGACGAGGAAAGGTCCGTCGGCTATCTCGCTGAAAAGCTTGGCGAAAGCCAACCCAAAATATCCCGCCACCTCGCTTTCCTGCGTGACCACGATGTCGTGGCGACGCGCCGTGACGGCAAACACATCTACTATCACATAAATGTTGCTTCCCCGGAGGCCGGCTCTGTGTTATCCGTGATCACCGGGCACTCTGATGTGCCGGTTCGGCAGCGATCATCAGTCAGGGAAACTTTACACATACGGACTTTCGCATATGATAGTCCTGAGACGGAGATGCCGATCTATTTACTCTAGGCGTCATCAAGCACATAACATGCGAGAAATTCCTTATTTCCTTCGGCTCCGAGGATGGGCGACTCGATCGTCGCTTTTATTCTAAAGCCGAGGCTTTCTGCGCAGGCGTTGACCTCTTTGACGACGCGTTCGTGTTTTTCCGCCTCGCGGACAATGCCTCCCTTGCCGACCTCGCCCTTGCCGACCTCGAATTGCGGCTTTATAAGAACAACGGCATGTCCGCCCGGCTTCAGCAACTGCGGAAAGATAGGAAGGATCTTGCGTGCCGAGATGAAAGACACGTCCATGACGATGAGATCGAACGCCGTCCCGCCGAGTTCAGCAAGCGTGATCTCACGAGCGTTCGTATTTTCCCGCACCTCGACGCGTTCGTCGCTGCGCAAACGCCAATCAAGCTGGTTCGTCCCGCTGTCCACGGCGACGACCCTCGCAGCCCCATTCTGCAAAAGGCAGTCCGTAAATCCGCCGGTCGAAGAGCCGATATCAAGGCAATTCCACCCTTTTGGTTCGATCTCAAAGTGCGTGAGTGCTGCCTCGAGTTTCAATCCGCCGCGGCCGACATAACGCATTGTTGCGGTCTCTTTGAGACGTATGGCGGCGTCGGAGGCGACCTTTTCGGACGGCTTTTCGACCCTTCTTTCGTTAACAAGCACGACGCCCGCCATCACAAGGGCCTGCGCCTTCGTCCGCGAATCGGCCAGGCCGCGTTCCGTAAGCAGAATGTCGATCCTTTCCTTCAGCATTTTTAATGTAAGCAACTATGGGAGATTCTACCCCAACTTTCGTATCAGGCTATGTGGCGTGATAAATTTAACCTAAGGAAATGGAACGGTCGCCCTTGGCATTTGTTCGTTACGCGTGGTTTACGCTCGCCTACAACGTCCTCGTTATTCTTTGGGGCGTCTTTTTGCGTGCGTCAAAATCGGGCGACGGATGCGGCCAGCATTGGCTCACCTGCAACGGCGAGGTCATCCCGAGCGCGCCGGAGTTGAAAGCCGTGATCGAGTATTCGCATCGAATGATGAGTGCGATCGATGGCGTGGTCGTACTTGCCCTTTTCGTGTGGGCGTTCGTGCTCTGGCGGCGTAGCCGGACCGAACAGTCACGCTCGACATTCCTTTTGACCGCCGGCGGAATGTTCTTTGTTATCACTGAAGCTCTGGTCGGTGCCGGCTTGGTGCTTACTGGCAACACTGCCGAGAATCTGACGGCAGCACGTCCTTTCTGGATGGCCGGGCATTTGATCAACACGTTCATTCTGCTCGGCTTTCTCGCTCTTGCGGCAAGGCGGGCGGCGGGTGGCTCACGCCTTAGCTTTGGTATCGGAACAAAGCCGTTATTGATGCTCGGTCTGTGCCTTTTGGGAATTCTTGTGGTCGGAACGAGCGGTTCGGTCGCGGCTCTCGCAAATATGCTTTTCCCGAGCAAGAGTTTGCTTGGCGGCCTGGAGCAGGATCTTTCCTCGGATTCGAACATTCTCGTCCTGCTTCGTCCGCTGCATCCGCTTATCTCGATCGGAACGATCATTTTCCTCATTTTTGCGGCCGATTGGTTCAAACGAACCTTTCCCAGCGATCGGGAGATCACGCGTTGGGCAAAGATGCTGTCCTGGCTTGCCATCGTCCAATTCTTCTTCGGAGCCCTTACTTTGCTGACACATATGCCTATCTTGATGCAGATCGGGCATCTGCTGCTAGCGGACCTCATTTGGATCAGTTTCGTGATCCTCGCCGCAAACACTTTGTCGCCGCAGACTGTTACGCTAAAATCTGCAACAAGGGTGCTCGAAGCGACGTAATGCTTTAATGATTCCCGAAGGCGGCATCCACGCCTTTTTCTCCTAGATCGTTTTATGCAGCGGCGGATACTGATTATCGACGACCACGACGATCTCGCAAGCGCGCTTGGCGAGGTCTTTTCGCACGTCGGCCATGACGTCCGCATCCTTCCGAACCGCGAAGAGGCGATACAGCTGGGCCCGCTTGAAACTTTCGACATCGTCATTTCTGACCTCGATGTGAGTTCCGCTGCCGGATCTGCTCCTGCAGATTGCGGTGTTGCCCGCTGCCTTCCGAATCCGACCTTTGTCGAAGGGATCGACCGCCTCAAGATATTCAAGCTTTGTGCCGCCCTATTTAGACAGGAAGAGTTTGTCGAGGAAGAACTGCAGCAGATCGTCGCGACCGTGCTCGATTACAAGATCCGCTTTGTCGATAAGGAAGATGAGGTGCAGAAGCTTGTCGAACACATCGAATTTGAGCTGCCGAGCGTCATTTCGCTGATGCACATCGTTCTCGAATACCTGATGAAGCGTGTCGAGAAACTCGGCGTCGTAAAACCGGAACGATCGAACCTGTTTGTCGCCCTGGACGAGGCATTTGTGAACGCCGTGAAGCACGGGAACAAGTTCGATACGACGAAGATCGTGCGGATCGCTGCCGAGATCTCGCCCGCTGAGGCAAAGTTTACCGTCGAGGACGAAGGCGACGGCTTTGATGTCAACTCGATCCCTGATCCGCTCGACCCGCAGAATCTCTTCAAAACAAGCGGCCGCGGCGTCCTGTTCATCTACAATATCATGGACGAGGTCAAATACAACGACCGCGGCAACCGCCTGACAATGGTCAAAAAAGCGGCCGAGCCGCCAGATGCGACAACTTGATCTATGGAACGTTTCACTGTGACGATCGAAGAAGACGGTGGAATCGTAGTTCCGCCTGAAATACTTAACTCCTTGGGTCTTAAAGAAGGCGGCACGGTAGCTCTCGAAGATATCGACGGAAAACTTGTAATCCGAAAGGATGAAGGAAATTGGGATGAGATGGCTTCCGAATGAAGGTCACGATCGCACAGATCAACACTACTAACGGTGATGTTGCCGGCAACACGGCGAAGATCGTTGCTGCGATCGAGAAGGCAAAGGCCGAGGGCTCTGACCTTGTTGTCTTCCCCGAGGTAGCAACTCACGGCTACACGTCGCAGGATTGGTTTCAGGATCGTGACATCGTGGCCCACGTCGGCGAACCGCTTGCCGATATTCTTCCTGCAACAAAAGGCATTACCGCGATCGTCGGGACCGTTCGCCCAAATGAAGATAACGACGGCAGAAGGCTTTATAACTCTGCTGCCGTGATCTCGGACGGTGTGTTGCTCGGTTTTACGGACAAATCGCTGCTGCCGGAATACGATGTCTTTGACGATCCGCGTTGGTTCGAGCCTGCCGAATCAGGCACGCATCGCCTTTTTGAGATCGCCGGCAAGAAGGTCGGTGTCGTCGTCTGCGAAGATTTTTGGAACGACAAGACGTTCTGGAAAGACCGCCTTTATGAGACCGATCCGACCGACGAGGTCATCTCGCTCGGTGCGGAAGTCCTCGTGTCAATAAACGCATCGCCCTACAACAAGGGCAAGATCCGACTTCGCTGCGACATGGTCGCGCATCGCGCAAAGCTGCAAAAGATCCCGATCGTCTTTGTGAATCTTGTCGGCGGCAACGACGGCATCGTTTTCGACGGAGCAAGTCTGATCGCTGATGAAGAAGGCGACATCATCCTGCAGGCTCCGGCGTTCGAGGAATTCGTCGAGACGGTCGAACTCGATGTTCGCACGCCCGACGCACGCGGCATTACGGGCGGCGAGATCGCATCGATCCATCGGGCGTTGGTTTTGGGAATACGCGATTACGCCCGCAAGAATGGTTTTGAGAAGGCTTTGCTCGGCCTTTCCGGTGGAATGGATTCGGCGCTCGTCGCGGCTCTCGCGGCCGAAGCTCTCGGACCCGAGAACGTGCTCTGCGTGATGATGCCGTCGCCTTATTCATCGCAAGGCAGCGTGACGGACAGCGAAGAACTCGTCGCGAATCTCGGCTGTGAATCTCGAATAGAGCCGATCTCCGATGCGTTCGAGCTTCTCGCCAAGCAGCTGCATCTCGATAAGCCGACGCGCGGCGGCGAATCTCTCGCTGCCGAGAATATGCAGTCGCGGCTTCGCGGCCTTATATTGATGGCGATCTCGAACTCGGAAAAACGTCTGCTGCTCTCGACCGGCAACAAGAGTGAACTCGCCGTCGGCTACTGCACGCTCTATGGCGATACGAATGGCGGCCTCGCCGTCCTCGGCGATGTTCTGAAAACGGAAGTTTGGGACATTGCCCGCGAATTGAACGAAGGTGCGGGCCGCGAGATAATTCCCGTTCGCATCATCGAGAAACCGCCGTCGGCAGAACTCGCCCCGAACCAAAAAGACGAGGACAGCCTGCCGCCGTATCCCGTTATGGATCCGATCCTCGAGATGTATTTCGAGCAGAAGGCCTCGCCCGAAGAGATCATCGCCGCCGGCCACGACCGCGATCGCGTCTATTGGATCCTCAACAAGGTCGAGCATCCCGCGAACGAATTCAAACGCCAGCAGCTCCCGCCAACCATCATCGTCTCAAAAAATGCCATCGGCGTCGGCCGCCGCCGCCCGATCACTCACCACTACAAGCGCAAGGGCGGCGTGTGAAGAAAGTTTCAGCCGACGAGGCCACGATCTTCGTGTATGATGCATCTGGAGTATTGATCGCGGAATATTCGGGCGAGGTCGCTGCGGAGCCGCGAGTTAGTTATTTGACAACCGATCATTTGGGTTCGCCGCGTGTGACGACGAATGAGCGTGGGGTGGTGGTAAATCGGCGGGATTTTATGGCATTTGGCGAAGAGGCGATCTCGGTGCAGCGTGTGGGCGGCGGTTCGGGGAACGGCTACGAGGCCGCCGGGGCGACGCGGAAGGATTACACGGGCTACGAGAAAGATGCCGAGACGGGGCTTGAGTACGCACAGGCACGGTACTACAACCCGACGCATGGGCGGTTCACGAGCGTCGATCCGCTGACGGCTTCGGCGACCATACGCAACCCGCAAACCCTCAACCGCTACTCCTACGCCCTCAACTCCCCATACAAATTCACCGATCCCCTCGGCCTGCTCTCCCAATACACAACCGGCGCCTGCGGAGGAAGGTGTCCCAATTCAGGACCGTCGAGTGGAATGACCGGACGCGATTCAAGCTTCGATTGGGCTTTTGACTGGTACGGAGAAGTAGGCGGCTATGAGTTGGATCAGCCTGACGGATCAAAAGTTGTAAATGGCAAAGTTGTTCCGCCACCAGTTGATCCCCCACCACCACAAGTTGGGGTCATTTTTCAGGCGGGCGAGATTTGGCCGTTCGACAAGCAAGAGAACACAGTATATTACGACCTTCCACCTGCCATTCAAAAGATTTCTGCACCACCCTACTGGCGTCGTGACTTTGTGTTCAATCTTGCATTTCGACTGGACGATCTTGCGACTGGCGCGACTTTTACAGACTATACATTCGAAGTTGAATACGGCGACGGGAAGACCGTAGAGGGCACTAAGACAGAAGGAGAGCAAACGGCCGACAAAAGGTCGATTGACCAACTAGTCGCTACCTACGTGGTTTATTCTGATCGATATGGCGAGGGTGCAATCGGCTCGGACGGTCGTGATAAAATTCCGGCAGTTAGTGTGCCTGAAGACCGTGGAGTTGAAATTAGCGGTTCGATAAATGTGTTTGCTAAAGGCTGGGTAGCTCGCTCGCGCTTTACGGTGTCTGTTAAAGGAAGTAATGCGAAGGCTACTCCGTACAAACTGACACCCTTGGTCTGGGAACGAGTTGGGAAGTAGAGTCGAGAGGTATGCAGGAATGAAGATTGTTTTTGGGAAAAGGATTGTCGTTGGAATATACCGGAATACAGCGCTGGTCGCTGTTGCCATGCTGATATGTTGTGTGGGTTGCGTTTCAGCCCAGAGCGTAGCAGACGAGTCGTTGCGCGACAAACGGGTGTCGCTGCACATGAAGGCGAAGACATTCCGTGTCATTACCGCCCGTCTGATGTTCAAGTATGATGTTCCGATCGGGTTTGAGCAGTCGATTCTTGATAATGATCCGGTGATCAGGTATTACCAGTTGGAACCACAGCTACCCCTAGATCCGAAATATATGGGCGATATCGAAATCCCGTCCTTTACCACAGAAGTATCTGCTGAGTACTTACTTACAGTTGATTTCGAGAACGCGAGATTGGAAGACGTTATGGATTCCATCGTCTCTCAGATGAAGAACTACCAATGGACGATCAACGACGGGGTAGTCAACATCTTTCCTATAAAAGGCAGAGACCCACGGCTGGAGAAACTTCTTGGTTCCAACGTGGATGAATTCTTATACGGAAAAGGGCAGCCGATTGGTTCGATTGAGCCGAAGATCACGTTTTATCTCCCAATGTTTCAGAAGTTCTTGGATGAATATGATCTTGGTACCAATAACGATATTCCTTACCTAGAATGTTATGGACCAAATAATAATATTGAGTGCGCCGGCGATAGAAAGTTGACCGCTCCGATCATTCTCAAAGATGTGACATTCCGAGAATTGCTCAATAAGATCACCAAGATAAAACGCGGCGGCTGGCTACTGCGGCTAACACGATCGCGGCCCGACGACCCACAACGTGAATATCTGGAGTTGAAGGTCTGAGATGGTTCCGTGAGCATTGGTGACAACCGGTAATTTCATTGGAGTGGTAATGTTGTTTCAAAAGGTTTTCTTGTTGGCCGTTATGGTTCTAGTAGCGGCAAGCTTTTCATTTTCGCAGGTGAAGAGCACCGCGAACGCCGATCGGAGAGCGCAGATAAGAAAACACGATCCTTTCTACAGCGAAGTAATAAATTCGCTCGACCCAACAAACCCGATGCGCATGATGCTTGAGGCAGGATTGCGCGGTCACGGTCCGCATTACTTCTGGATGGACGCGATGAAAGAACGCGGGATAAAGCACGCATTCTTTACGTTTATTTTTCGTTGGCAAACTGATCGGATCGTAAAGATCAAACTTACCAAGATAGTCTGGTCGTCTCAGTATTTTGACGCAAAAGCCAATTTCACGGATTCACAAACCTTAGATGAAATCGAAGGCTCTGATTTCGAGCGGCAAATAGCGGCCGAAGCTGAGGCGAGAGGAATCGAAGAGATCAAGTGGCTAATGACGCGCGGTAAGAAGCGGTCGAAGCTTGCGTGTGGGACGATTTCCGAAAACCTTTTTGACGACGAACGCCTTCCACTCATAAGCACGAATTACCCCGAGCTCGATGACGGCTGTAAAATGTGGAACTGAGGCTCCTTAACTAAAAGCGACGACGAATGAGCGTGGGGTGGTGGTGAAACGAAGTGATTTCCAGCCTTACGGCGAAGAGGTGTTCTCTGTCGAACGGACGACCGCTCTTGGCTACACCGCCGCGGATTCGATCCGCAAGAAATTTACCGGCTATGAAAGGGATAGTGAGTCCGGCCTGGATTTCGCACAAGCGCGATACTACAACTCTTCTCACGGCAGATTCACTTCTGTCGATCCGCTAACAGCGAGTGCAACGATCCGAAATCCTCAGACATTCAATAGGTACAGCTACGGTTTGAATTCTCCGTATAAGTTTACAGACCCTCTTGGATTACTTTCTGAGTATGCAACTGGGGCTTGTGGAAGTAACTGCCCTAACAGCGAATCGCGGTGGCTTCAGAGCGGTATGGCGGGCTACACCGACAACTATGCCGCCTTCCTATGCGGGAGCTTCGAATGTCCGCAAGAAAAGGCTCCGGTAGTTGCCGCAACTTCGCCGCAAACAGGCGTTCATGAAGCGGGCCATGCTCTGGCAGAACCTCCTCCAGACCCGCCAGTCGTGACAGGATATGAAATCATTACTTCTGGCACTAACAATGTGCCGGATACGCCGCATAAAGAAGTCGATAATGCGGAAACCCTCGGATTTGTTGATACGACGTATGGCGGCTATTTGCTAATGAATGTGGCAGTCTCCTTTGCTCCAGGTACACAACCGAGCGATTATTACCCGGTTCGAACTGTCTTTATACTGAACTCCGAGGAGAAGCGCTCAGGTGACAAAGAAAACCCTCAGAGCGGTAACATACGAATCGATGGACAAACTAAGTATGTTTTTGACGAGCCAGGGCTTACCGTGTCACCGACTTCGCCTAAGGCTGTATTAGAGAACACAACTTTCGCTGCCGTTTTTGTTCAAGGTGAAATTAACAAGAGTACGGGTATTCTCGATTCTAACCTCCTCTACTATGGAATCAAGATAAAGTATGGAAAGAATGGAGCTATTAATCGTGCAGCGTCTGGGGCTTGGAAAATTTCGCGTGATCAGTTTATCAAGTATTCAGGTATTAAGAACCCAGAAAAGAGCCTTAAGTAGTAGGAGTACTTATCTAATGTTTATAGGAAGATTGATCGCTATTATGGTTCTGTCGATCGGGTTCGCTCCGAATATGCTCAGCCATGCTCAAGAGGGGCTTGCTGAACCTGTGTACATGGCGGGCAAAGCGAACATCTATGCGGTCGGCAAGGATTATGCTCTAAAGGTTACATACCTTGCGGGCAAACCCATTTCCGCAAAGGTCGAATTGGCCCCGAAGCATTCGTTCGGACGAGAAGTTCCTGAATGGAATTCGCTGCCGCTCCCGAAACACGGTCTGTCGCAGTCGGAATACTCGGAAGCATTGGGAGAGATCGACAGAAAGTGGCCATTGGGAAGCGAATTTGCCACCGGAAATATAGGCGTCGTCTCGAACCTTCAGACTTGGACCACCGTGCTCTACGAGAATGCAGTACTTGAAAAGTCCCAGAGTGATAACAAAGAACCGGATGTCTATTTCGTAACGATATGGTATATGCAAACCATCTCCGGTGTCATCGACGAAGTGCGACCAGTCCTGTCGAGCAACTTGCCTTTGAACAAGGTATCGGTGAATGGGTGTTCGTACTGGACGCGCAAGACAGGTCTCGTCAAAGGACAATTCGCGACGATCCTCGCAGCCGGGCCATCTAATGAGAGTTGCTTGAGGGATCAGTAATGAACAGTATCGACTTAGACTGTAAACACTGCCTTTCAGGTCCCGTGTGTAGATAGGAAGTCTAAAAATGTATAGGAAAACGATCATACTTTGTTGTGCTTTTCTTCTTCTCGGTTGTTCGAGCGATACGGCAATTCTTGGTATCAGCGGACCAGACACAACACCTTCGGCAAGTCCTACAGGCGTTACGGAAAAGATCGAGTTGACTAAGATTGGGCGAAGGTACGAATTCGGTAAATCTTCGTTTCGCTCGACGGCGATTTTGAGCACAGGAAAAATGCTTGCCGTCGGGTATGATGGGGAAGACCCACGGCGCATTCGCATCTCAGCGGACGGTAAGACCTGGGCCACGAAAGTCGTTTCG
>JAIBCB010000002.1 GCA_019694355.1 Pyrinomonadaceae bacterium
CCTTGGCCCGTTCGCCTTGTGCGAACGGGCCATTTTCATTTCTTCTCAACGGGAAGAGGGCACCGCTTGGCCGCCTTCGATATTCCTTTCGCGAAACGCTAAAATAGAAAGCTCAAGCTTTCTACGATGTCCGAAGAGGTTCGCAAATATCACGAAGAAGACGCCATCGGCAAGACCTATGACCTGAAGGTCGCAAAGCGCCTTGCGCGTTATCTGCGGCCGTATTGGAAGGTGGCCGCCGCTGCTCTGCTCCTCACGTTCATAACGAACATTCTTGCATCGATCCAGCCGCTCTTTACGAAGGTCGCCGTCGATAGCTATATCATTCCAAAGCACGTTGACGGGATCTGGCTCTTTTCTTTCGCGTTCTTCGGTGTCTTTTTTCTGAGGTTCATTTTCTCGTATGTGCAGGAGATCCTGCTCAACACGGTCGGTCAGCGTGTGATGTTCGATCTGCGGACCGAACTCTTTACGAAGCTGCAGGATCAGGAACTCGCTTACTACGACCAGTATCCTGTCGGCCGAACGATGACCCGTTTGACGAGCGATGTCGATGCCCTCAACGAGCTTTTCACTTCCGGCGTCATTGACGTGCTCGGCGATCTTGTCGTGATCTTCGCGATCATCGCAATGATGTTCTGGCTAAACTGGAAACTTGCGGTCGTCACGCTGATCACGGTGCCGCTGCTTTTTACGGCGACGAACTGGTTTCGGAAACGTGCCCGCCACGGTTTTGATCGAGTGCGCACGCGAAGTGCGAAGCTAAATGCGTTCTTGCAGGAATATGTTTCCGGCGCTCAGACCGTTCAGCTTTTCAACGCTGAGAAGAAAGCCCAAAAGCGATTTGCTGAGATCAACGATGATTACCGAAATGCGAACATCGAAACGATCTACTATTACGCTGTCTTTTACCCGCTCGTCGATTTCATTGGTGCCGTCGGTGTGGCGATGATCATCTTTGCGTTCGGGTTCGAGTCACTTAACGGCTTCTTTAGCGTTTCGCAGGCTCTTTCGGTCGGTGTCCTCGCATCTTTTATTCAATATTCGCTCCAGCTGTTTCAACCGATCCGCGATCTTTCGGACAAGTTCAATGTCTTCCAGGCGGCGATCGTCGCGTCGCACAGGATCTTCATTTTGCTCGATCGCGAAGTTCTGATATCGACGCCCGAGAAGCCGAAGCTCGCGGGCAAGGCGAAAGGCAGCATTGAATTTGACGACGTTTGGTTCGCATATAAAGAAGAAGATTGGGTCCTGAAAGGCGTGTCGTTCTCGGTCGATATTGGCGAGAGCGTCGCACTGGTCGGACATACGGGTTCGGGCAAGACGACGATAACAAACCTCATAATGAGGTTTTACGATGTGCAGAAAGGCCGCATTCTTGTTGATGGCGTCGATGTCCGAGAATGGGATCTGGAAGCGCTGCGTTCAAACTTCGCGGTCGTCCTGCAGGATGTGTTCCTATTCAGCGGAACGGTCGCTCAGAATATCCGGCTCGGCAACGACGATATCAGCGACGAAAAGGTTCGTTGGGCGGCAAAGGAAGTGCGGGCCGACGAGTTCATCAGCGAGCTTTCCGAAGGTTACGAGACCACTGTAAGAGAGCGAGGTGCGGGCCTTTCTGTCGGGCAGAAACAACTTGTGTCTTTTGCACGGGCACTAGCATTCGACCCGAAGATCCTGATCCTCGATGAGGCTACAAGTTCGATCGACACCGAGACAGAACAGCTGATCCAGCGGGCGGTCGATCGCGTGATGGACGAGCGAACTTCATTGGTTGTCGCACATCGGCTCTCGACGATACAGAAATGCGACCGCATTATCGTTCTGCATCACGGCGAACTCCGCGAGATCGGTACGCATAACGAACTCCTTGCCCTTCGCGGGCTCTATTGGAGGCTCTATCAACTCCAGTACTCGGACGAGAAGCTGCACATCTCTGCCCCGGGAACTTCGCCGAACGACCTCGCCGGCGACTCTGTATAGATCGACTCGAGAAGAGCCTCAAACCCATCGAACCATTACCATTTTTAGGGGTTTGAGATTATAATCATCAAGTTCCTTTGTGCCAATTCCAAGCATGGACGCTGCCGCCAAAGCCTTCACAGAATCCTTGATAGCCGAGATGTATGCTCGCTGCCACGAGAGTGCGCCGAATTACGGCGTGTCGGCCGATGCGTTCTCATCTTCGATCTTCAAAACGATCGAGAAACGTCTCGAGAGTGTGAGCGAACAGCCTTTGACAGAGTCGGAGATCCGCGAGTTTCTCGAAAATCTTCAGGCGGACGATCTCTTCCTTGCGCTCGGCTGCGCCGCAGGGAATGAAAGGGCTTGGTGGGAATTCGATCAAACGCATCGCTCGTATATGGAGAGGTTCGCACGCCACCTTGCAAGAGGCGACGCCGACCCGGACGAAGTTATCGGCAATGTCTATATCGAACTTTACGGAACGCGTGTGGTGGACGGTGAACGCTACTCGAAGTTCAGCACATACTCTGGCCGCGGGAGCCTTCGCGGATGGCTGCGAACGATAATTTGGCATTCGGTTGTCGATCAGCATCGCGCCGGACATTCGGAGGTCTCGCTCGACGAGATGACCGAAACGATCGGCGAAGGAGCAGCACATGCCGCATTCGCGATCCCGACGCCCGACGGCGACAGCCAGATGATCGAGCAGGTCGCCCGGGAGAACTATCGGGCGGCGACGGTCGCGGCACTGTCCGAAGCCTTCTCGGCTCTCGAACCGCACGAAAAACTGCTGATAGCTCTTTATCACGTGGACAATTTGAAGCTGCGTGAGATCTCGCGTCTGGTCGAGGATGAAGCATCTCCGCTTCGCGGCTGGATCAAACGAAAGTCCTCGGCAAGGGAGAAAGATCCGACGGCCCGCATACATGAATCGACCGTAATGCGCTGGCTCGAAAAGAGTTACGAGCGTATTCTCGATGTTTTCAAAAAAGACCTGACCGTTCGCCAGGGCCTCAATGCCGACGAGTTGGAGATATGCATCGGACTCGCCTCGGCCGATCTTGCGGGGCCCGACCTCTATCGGGACCTTGCCGCAGGCTGAAAAGGCGAAATATTTTACGCAAAAGTTATCGAGTCGCTGCGTCTATTACTCGGAGGCCTTTGGCTCACCCCCAAAGCGGGAAAATATGCAATACATCGACAACATCGACACCCGTTTCCAAGACCTTTTTGCAGGATTTCTTCGCGATCGGACAAATGCCTTGGCGGTGTCTGCGGCCGATTCGCATCTTGATGAGGACACGATCGCGGCCTTTGTGGACGGCGGCTTGACGCTCCGCGAAATGGATCCGATAGTAGCTCATTTAGCAGATTGCGGACATTGCCGCACATCGACCGCCGCCCTTCTTCGTCTTGAGGCCGAGTTTGCCGACCTGGCGACGCCTGTCCGTGAAACACCGGTCGAGTCGGCCGGAATCGCAGAGGCACTTGGCAGCTGGTTCGCCAAGCTCTTTGGAACGAGCGCAGACGGAGTTTTTGCCCATGGAGAAAAGTCTGATAAAGACGCTGAAAATGACACGAAGGCCGTTAAAGACGGTCAAGATCAGAACGACGACGATAACTAGGCGACAGATTTTGCGGGTCTTTTTTCTGATGAAATCGGCCTGATTTGGGAGCGGGGCTCAGTACCCGCTCCTTTTTTTGTTTAAACTGGCGAAAATATACGTGTTCGCGTGAATTTTATTCCGTGCCCTAGCAACCTTTGGCAACCTTCAAAAATCTAACAATAATCTAGTTTTTAGGCCCTCTGAGGTTTATACTCAATTTAAGGGAAAAAATGTTAGATAACGATCGACGGGCCGATGAAGTGTCCGAATGCCCGTGGCAAAAGCAGCGGCTTACAGTAGAAAGGGTCGCTGATGCGGATCTTCCGACAAAGTACGGAAAGTTCAAGATCGCGGGTTATCGTTCACTCACCAGTGACGAAGAATTTGTCGTAATTTACATGGGCGAGATGAGGGCGGATGTGCCGACCCTCGTTCGGATACACTCGCAGTGTCTCACGGGTGACGTGTTCGGGTCACTTAAATGTGATTGCGGTCCGCAACTTCATGAAGCGATGGAACGTATTCATACCGCCGGCAACGGCGCGATCGTTTACCAGCAACAAGAAGGACGCGGCATCGGCATTCTGAACAAGATCCGAGCGTACTCGCTCCAGGATCATGGTGCCGACACGGTCGAAGCGAATGAGCAATTGGGCTTTGCCGTGGACCTGAGGAATTACCGGCAGTGTGCCGAGATCCTTTTTGATATGGGACTTTGCAAGGTTCGCGTAATGTCGAACAATCCTGAGAAGCTAAAAGCTCTCGAAGAAGCCGGACTTCGCGTCGTCGAGCGGGTTCCGATCAAAGTGCATACGGAGCAACCTGCTGCACATTATATTCAGACGAAAAAGGAAAAAATGGGTCATTTGCTCTGAAGGGTTAGATGGCTCGTTAACAGACTCATACCGTAATCATCTCGGAGGATAACAATGCGTAACGCTGCATTTCGGGCGCTCTTTTCAACGATCGCTCTAATTATACTTACAGGAGCCGCTGCAAGCGTTTATGCGAGCACGATCTCCGGTACTATCTACGATTCAAAGAGGAACGGCCTGCCGTATGTTGCGGTCGAACTGCAGAATAGCAACTATGTCATGATGCAGCACGCGACAACAGACGGTGTCGGCCGCTATACATTCGACGGTCTGGCCGATGGCACATACTATGTCAAGGTAATGCCTTTTCGCTACGACATGGATGAACAGACGCAGGAGGTCATTATCTCGACCATCTCGGCCGTTACTGGTTCGGGCGGGAGTGCGTACATGATCCAGGATTTCTACCTTACGCCGCGCAAAGGCACCATTGCGGCCGCACAGGCCGAAGTGGTTGTTGCCCAGGAAGTTCCAAAGGCGGCCAAGGAAAAGTACGAAGAAGCAGCAAAGCTCCTTAAGAAAGGAAAGACCGATGAGGCGGTCCCGCTGCTCGAAGGTGCGATCAAGGATTTCCCGGCATACTTCTATGCCAACGACGCCCTAGGGCAGATCTATTTTCATAAGAATGACTTCGAACATGCCGCCCCTAGACTTTTGACCGCTTCCCAGACGTACGATAAGAGTCCGATGACGCTCTATATGCTCGGCGTTTCGCTCGGCCATCTCAACTACCTTCCTGCGTCGCTCATAGCGTTGAACAGTGCCGCTAATCTCGCTCCTGAATCCTCGATGGTCCACTTGGCCCTGGGCAAGACATACTTGAGCACGAAAGATTACAAGGCTGCTGAAACAAGCCTGCTCAATGCGAAAAAATTTGCAAAGACGCCGAGCGCTGAGGTCTATCAACTACTCGCCCGTGTATACAAAGCCACCAAGCAGTACTCTAAGGCGGCCGCAAGTCTTGAATCGATGCTGAAGAATGGAAATTACTCCGATGACGCGAAATCGTCGCTCAAAAAGGAGATCCAAGAATACAAGGCAAAGGCGGTTGCCAATAACGAGAAACCGAACAACGACTAGTTTCTTTCTGATCACCTGTTTATAGGATGGCGAGTTTCCAGGGAAAGGGAACTCGCCTTTTTTCTTTCGAATATCGGCAGTCCTTCAGCGGGACGTTCCGGATAGGATTGCAAAACGGCTTTCAGCTTGTTTACACTTCCACATGAGTGCGATGAGAAAGATTTTTGATGGGGCAGGCGAGCGCAACGAATGGCAGCGGCTCGAAGATCTTCTTGAAATGATGAAGATCTCCGGCCTTCGCGGTCTCTCGAGGATCGAGGTGCGCGAGTTCGGCGAGCTTTATAGGCGGGCCGCCGCAAACCTTGCGATCGCACGTGCTGAAACACGCGATCCGTCGCTTATCGGCTATCTGAATGGGCTCGTGATCCGGGCACACGGCCATATCTACAGGGCTGAGAGCCAAGGCGTCGGACTAATTCGCGGCTTTTTTGGTCGCGAGCTGCCCGCAACCTTTCGTCGAAATTGGAAGTTTCTCGCCTTTGCATTTGCGATATTTGGCGGTTCCGCAATCTTTGGATTTATTACGACCTGGATCGATATCGATTTTACGCATTTTGTCGGGCTGTCCGGCATACCAGATCTTATCCGCAGCGGCGATCGCTGGTGGCTTAGCCTTAACGAAGCGAACCAGATCGGTGCGACGCAGATCATGGCGAACAACATTCTCGTAATGATACGCGCGTTCGCGTTGGGGGCGTTCTTTGCCGTCGGCGCGGTCTATGTTCTCGCGTTCGAAGGCGCGAGGCTCGGCAGCGTCTTCGGGGCCGGTTATCAGATCGATCCTGTTTTTGCGAACGATCTTGCCTCGTTCGTTGTTGGGCACGGCGTGATCGAATTGTCCTGCATTTTCTTTTGTGCCGGTGCGGGAATGATGATCGGTTACTCGATGATCGCTCCGGGCGACCTAACGCGTGCACAGGCCGCAAAAAAGAGCGGCATGGAAGCCGCTCGTATCGTAATAGGTTGTGCTTGCTTTCTCGTTGTTGCCGGTACGATCGAAGGCTTTCTTTCACCATCGGCCCTGCCGGCCCCAATTAAGGTCGCGACCGGAGTGTTGACCGGCATCGCACTCTATTCTTACCTTTTCTTCGTCGGGCGGTCGCCGGAAGTTACCGACCCGAATCAGTGAGCGTGTTCCTTTTTCGCTTCCTCAACCACCGGTTCGAAAACAAGGTAAGTATGCCGCTTCGTGCTTGTGATCGTGAGCTTCTTATCCTTTAGCGAAAATGTGTCTGCGTTTTGAATGACATCGAGGAACTTCCGCTCAAACCCATTCGTCAATTCATCGCAGAACATCATCGTCGAGATCGGTGCAGAGACCTTGAGCTTGCCGTCAACGATCGAAAAGTCGGCCCCATAAACGTTGCAGCCGGCCTTACCGCCGATACGGCCATCTGCCGAGACATTCAGCGTAACTTCCATCTTGTCAATGGGATACGCCATCTTGTCGCGGAACATATACTGTGTAAGTTTGAATTTGGCGACAGGCATTTGCTGTGCATATCCCACTGCGGCGCCTGCGGTCAAAAATAGTCCAAATATAGTTAACACTAAAAGATGTTTTTTCATAGTAGATCCCCATTCAATGGCGGCATGTATCGTTTTGCCCGCCAAGCTATAGAACGACTATTAACACAAAGCTTGCAGCTTGGCTAGAGGCCGCGCACCTGCTGGGGCCCTTTCAGGTCAACGGCCCACGCTGCTTTCGCCGCTTGCCGCATCTCTTTTGTGCTGCCGGTCGTAAGAAAAATGTCCGGCTGATCGGCCAAAGTGCGCAAGAGATCGAGCCGGCTGACGACCGCATCCGCCGGGTCGATAAGCTGCGTCGTCGGGGAAACATATCGGGACAGAACGCCAGCGATCGCGGGATAGTGAGTGCACGCGAGCAGAATATGCGAGCACGTCGCAAGAGGTTTGAGGATACGTTGTGATTCAATGTGAAGAACGGGCGAATCGATCTCACCCTTTTCGATCAGGCCCGAGAGCGGCTGTGCGATCCTTTGTTTTAGTGTTATTCCCTCGTCGGCAAGTCCACGCCGATAAACGCCTGAAACAACTGTTCGCCGCCCGCCGATCAGCCCCAGGTCCCTCGGCTTTAGTTTTGCCGCCAACTCGATCGCGGGTTTGATAACACCCGAAACTTCAATGCCTTCGCAACGAAGTTCATCGACCACCGTGCTTGCGGCGTTACAGGCGATGACGACCCGTGATACTTCACGCTGTTGAAGAAAACGCACAACGCGTTCAAGACGCTCAATGAGTTCGCGACGCGTCGTCTTGCCGTACGGCGTGAATCCGGTGTCGGAGAAGTATGTGACAGCGGTTTGCGGAAAGCTCGCTTTTAGCCGGCGATAAATGCCGATCCCGCCGATCCCCCAATCGATCATTCCGATGCGGCCCATAAGTTAAGGATATGTGAGTTTTGCCTCGACACCGAGTTCGACCGGCCCGCTGTCAAAGGCAAGTATGCGCGAATTCCAACCGATATTCAGTATCTCCGCTTTTTGACCGGGAAAACGGCTTTCAAGATACCATTTCATCTCGTGTTCAGAACGGATCGGATTGTATTCGACCATCGTCTGCCACGCAGGGTTGGCGACGAGCCGTTTCAAGGCGGCTTCGTATTTCGCGTTCGATCGGCGGCCGGCAAACTCCTTTGCCTTGTCGAGAAGGAGTTTTGGATACTCTTTGAAACCGACCGGAACCGTGACCATATCAACGATCAGAAACTTGCCGCCAGGCCTTGTCACCCGCTTGATCTCGGCGAGCAGCGGATCCCAATCGAGATAGCGAAACGACATCATTGAGATGACAATGTCGAATTCGGCGTCGGCAAAAGGAAGCACCGGGCCATCGATCTTTTGAAACTCAAGATGAGCGTGTTCGGCATTTCGTTTTCTTGCCTGTTCGATCATAGGCCCTGATTCGTCAACGCCGACGCCTGAAGCGATCCGCGACGAAAGAGCATTCAGCAACGCACCATTTCCGCAGCCAATATCGAGAACGCGTACATCCGAATCCGGAATGTGCTCGCTCAGCCAAGCCCATTCATCACGCCGGACACGAATATCTTCAAAGACCGCATCATAAAGCTCCGCGACATGGTCATAACTCGGATCGCCGTCAGGCGGCTGCGGTTCAAAACGCTTGATCTTCTCGGCCGGCATCATCCCCAATCGCTTCTTTAACGCTGCGGCGTAACCGTGTGATTTTCTTCCTTTGCAGCCGATCGTATAGATCGGGGTATCGGTTCGCGTACCGGCGGAGATGAACTTGTCCTTATTCTTCGAGAAGGTCGTGTACCAAAAGAAACCGTGGGCCGGCACGTTCTGCGTTCGCGCAAAGAACGGTGCGAACCAACGCGCCGAACGACAGCAATAGAACGACGCGCTTCCATTCTCGGCGAACGGAATCTCCATCTGTTCCCATTCGTATGGTGAGAACTGCTCCGGAAACTTTACTGTGCCGAACATCGGGCCATACATTCCGGAATGTCCGACGAAAATAAATTCTTTCAGCCTGCCGTTTTTCGTTTTGATGTCGGCGATCGCACCGAGAACATCGTGCTTCGATTCGACCGCACGAGTGATCACTTCGCAGGCGGGATCTTCACGCCGCTTTTCGTCCGCTAGAGTTTCCGCGACCACAGGAAACTGAGAACCGCCGAGTCGGTACTTTGTTGTGTAAATGATGAGAGTAAAGAGGTTATCTGACATTTATGCTGCGGCCCCGGCTAGAGAAGGCCGCGTACCTTTACGCGAATATAAGATTCGAGAAGCTCGGTTGCAAGTGTTTGGGTCGTTACATCGAGTGCGAGGCCGCCAAGAGCTTCGACCTGCAGCAGAGCGGCACCGCGTTGGACGAGCAGTTCCTCGGCCGCGGACTGCAGGAACATCTCTTTCTCATTCTTCGGCGGCGATGAGACAGAAGCGTTCAGGTCGCGGTCGCCTATCGTTGCAACGAGCGGCAAATGTCTCGGGCGAAGAAGCGGCAAGGCTTCGAGCAGTCGGCTTGAGCTGTCCTTGTCGATCACATCGGTCAGGATCACAACGAAAGCGCGCTTCTTTGTGTTCGAGGCGATGAACTGAAAGCCTCGTGAATAAGAAGATTCGATAAGCTGCGGTTCGATATCAACAAGCGTTTCAAGGGCCGCGTCCATTTGGCCGACACCGCGTTTCGGGGGAAGATATCGGATCACGCGTCGGCCGAACACAACAATGCCGCAGTTGTCGCCCGCACGTGAACTGGCCGATACGAGCGCAAGGCTTGCGTGCAGAGCGGTCTCGAATTTTGTCTCGTTATCGATGCGTCCTGTCATCAAGCGGCCAGCGTCGAGAGCGATGATGATCGTCTGGTCGCGTTCGATCTGATGCTGAACCGATATAAGTTTCGAACGCCGAGCCGTTGCGGTCCACGAGATATTCCGCATCTCGTCACCCGCGACATAGTCGCGCAAAGACTCGAATTCGCGGCCTTCCCCACGCCGTACAGCCTTTCGCTGTATCGCGAGAAATGAACGCGCGCCGAGAGCGCGGAGTTCGATCTCACGAACCCGCCGCACATTCGGATAGACCTTCACGCTTCGAGCGGTTCCGATCGATGCTTGACACCAAACGAGCCCAAGCCGCGAAAGGATCCGGACAGCGGTTTCGCCGAAATCATAAAGTCCGCGTCGCGGCGGCGTGACCATATAGGAATATGTGCCGACGCTGTTCGGTTCGAGTTGAAGCATTGCTTCGCGTTTCTGATCGCCAAGCTCCATTTCGGGCGGATACTCATCCTTGATCTTTAGAAGGAGGGTCCGGCCGCCCGAGTTAGAGGCATTAAGGATGATCTCTGTCGGGTCACCGATCGCCGGACGCCGCTCGAAATGCCGAGTTATATCGAGATCGCTCACCGCACCGCGGCTTGCGAAATAGTCCGCCAAGGCCGTCACGATGAGCGCGGCGTCGAATAAAAGGACTAGCCAGCCGATATTCGTAAAAGCGAACGTCGCCAACAGCAGTACCACGGCCGCGATCAGCAGGGCATAGAATCTGTTGGTAAAGACGAATTTCACTTGGCCGCCGAGCACGATCTCCCGATGAGGTTCGAATTGCTAGATTATAGCATCATCCACCAGGCAAAAATGCAGGTACAAGCCGACTTGACAAAAATTAGAATTGGAATTATTCTAATTCAAGTTATGAAGTTCTCGGCGATCAAAGAACTGGGTTTAACACGGCAGCGTGAAGTTGTGCTTGAGGTCGTGCGTGAGTCGCACGGACACTTGACCGCAAACGATGTTTTTGTCGGAGCCAAGGCGAAGCTGGCGACCATCAGCTTTGCGACCGTGTACAACTCGCTTCGCTTTCTAAAGGAGGCCGGCCATATTGCCGAGATTCCTTTTGGAAACGGTGCAAGCCGGTTCGATAAATTCACGCATCGCCACGATCACGCGATCTGTACGTCGTGCGGCAAGCTTGTCGATATCGAGATGGAGCTTCCTCCGGATCTCGTAAAGCGGGCCGCAAGGTCGTCGAAGTTCAAGCCCGAGACACTCGAATTCACGCTTCGTGGATTGTGTCCGGATTGTGTAAGAAAACCTTAAGAATAGGATTTTCGCATTCCCATAATGGAGCAAAAACAATAGCCGTTCATATTGGACGGCGAAGATCAGAAAAAGGAGAGAATTAAAACAATGTCAACTGCAACAGGAACCGCAACTGAGAACATCGCCACGGCACCGATCGCGAAGGTCGGCAAACCCGCACCTGACTTTAATATGCCCTCGACAAAGAACATCGACACCTTGGCGGAGAACGTCAAGCTCGCCGATTACAAGGGCAAATGGCTCATTCTGCTTTTCTACCCGCTCGATTTCACGTTCGTTTGCCCGACCGAGCTGATCCACTTCTCGGATCGTCTGGAAGAATTCCAGGGCATCGGCGCTGAGGTCGTTGGTGTTTCGACCGATTCGGTCCATTCGCACCGCGCATGGCTCAAGACGCCGCTTGATAAGAATGGCATCGAGGGCGTGAAGTATCCGATCGCTTCGGACACGGCGGGCAAACTCGCACGCCAGTACAACATTCTTGTTGAGGAAGCGAACATCGCTCTTCGCGGACTTTTCATCATCGATCCTGAAGGTGTGCTTCAGTATTCGGTTGTCCAGAGCCTGAACATCGGCCGTTCGGTGGATGAAACGCTTCGAGTGCTGCAGGGCCTGCAGACCGGCGGACTTTGCTCGGCAGACTGGAAGCCGGGCCAGGCGAACTTGAAGGTCTAAGAGTTATACAAGATCAGCCGCAGGTGGCCCAAAACCGATGCAGGGGATGATACAAGGAGTATTTGCATTGGAATACGGTTCATCTGCGGCTGTGAATTTTGAGGTGATCTTAAAATGCCAATGAGAATCGGAGACCAGCGTCCCGCCTTTGACGGCGCGACCGACTGGCTGAATGAACTAGAGCAAACGGCCGATGAATACGTGAACGGCCAACCCACGCTCGTCTATTTTTGGGCCACAAGCTGCGGTATCTGCAAGGACAATATGCCGAAACTGCAGGCTCTTAAAGCCAAGTATAAGGACGCGGGCCTTCGCTCGGTCGCGGTACATATGCCGCGGTACGAGGCGGACACGAACATTGAAACAGTGAAGGAAACGATCGCGGCACACTGCATCGACGATGTTTGTGCCGTGGACAACGAACATAAGCTCAAGGACGCTTTCCTCAACGAGCAAGGCTGGGTTCCGGTCTATTATCTCTTTGATGCGGAAGGCAAACTCAAGAGCCGTGCGGCCGGCGAATTCGGCATCGGTGTGCTGACCGGCGCACTCGAGAA
Source organism: Pyrinomonadaceae bacterium (assembly GCA_019694355.1). Lineage (GTDB taxonomy): Bacteria > Acidobacteriota > Blastocatellia > Pyrinomonadales > Pyrinomonadaceae > OLB17. The sequence continues at coordinate 12,353 of JAIBCB010000002.1, forward strand.
GATGTTCCCTGAAGCGCAGGCGGTGGGAAATTAACCTAAGGTCTAAGTCCAAAGTCAAAGAGCACGCAAGTCTTTGGACTTTGGATCTTATACTAAATAAGCGGACGGCTCGTCAGAACCCAGTACAATATCAACCCGCTTGCTGTGATCGAAGCGATCAGCAGCAAAAGCAGCGTGCCGATCAGGCCAAGGATAAAAAGATAATCGCTTCGTGTGCCCTTGCCGCGGCCTGTCGCACGCGTACGGATAAGCTCCATATTCTTCTTGTTCGACTTCCACACAAAATCGAACGCATCGCCCAAGAACGGGATCATCCCGACAAGATAATCGATCGCAATATTCAACGCCATCCTCAGCAGCGTGATCTTCGGCACACCGTAGCGAACGCCCGAGAACAAGATGTACATCGAGGGCAGGAACGTAAGCGTGTCGCCGACGTTCGGGATCAAGCCGATCAGGGCGTCCAGCCCGAAACGCCAACCCGTGCCGGGGATGCGAAAAAGCCCATCGAGATATCGCGAAAGATCGTCGAGGCTCTCTTCGATCTCGATCTCTCTGCGTTTCTGAATATCGTTCATATGCCGTCGCCGAGATTACCGCTGCGGGAACCTATTTCTTCTCGACTATCTTCACGCTCAGGATCTTGTCGCCGCGAACGATGCTGTCAACAACATCCATTCCAGTGCCTTTGACGCGTCCGAATACCGTGTAGCCGCCATCTAGATGCGGCTGCGGCGAATGTGTTGCAAACCATTGCGAGCCGCCCGTATCCTTGCCGGAAAGCGCCATTCCGATCGCACCACGATCGTACGGCTGCATATTTATCTCGCAGCGGATCGACCAACCCGGGCCGCCGTTGCCATCGCCTCGCGGGTCGCCATCCTGCATTACGAAATTCGCGACAACTCGATGAACGGCGATACCATTGAAGTAGCCGTGATTCGCGAGCTTGATGAAATTATCGACCGTCAGCGGTGCGTCTTCGCCGAGAAGTTCGATCTCGAAGACGCCCTTTTCCGTCAGAATGTGCGCAACGGCCGAGCCGTTTTTGCGCGACTGTGCCCTAATATAATCTTCTCGTCGGTTCAATATCTGGCCAAGGTCGGTGCCCGTTGAGGATGAATGCAGCTGAACCTCGTCGAGGTGTTTTTCGCGCGCGTTCTTTAGAAATGTTGCGAGCTTTTCATCCTTCTCAAAGGCCTTGTCGCTCAAGAGATCAAAGCCTTTCTTTCGCACAAGATAATCCGGCGACGAAAGAGCGAGCGAGAACGTTGGGATCGCAGCCTTCTTGTCGATCTTTGCCAAAGCGTCGAGGATCGCAAGTTGTGCATCATCCTCGTGTTTGTCGGAAGAGAGTGCGGCCCCGAATGCCTTCTCGAGTGCCGTAAAGCTCTTTTCCGATTTGGGCAGATCTGCGAGTGCACTCGCTGCGGCAACTCGTATAAATACATCCGGATTCTCAAGGAAGCCGAGCAGCTTCTCTTCGAGGCCGTCAACCTTCATCGCCGCCATTGCACCGACGGCATCCGGAAGAGCCTTCGTCATCTCGACCTTGTAGGAACCGTCGGTTCGGGAAGACAATTCGGCAATGAAGGTCATCAAGGCAGTTTTCGCGGCAGCGATGGCGGCTTCGTTCTTTGTATCAGCGATCGAAGAGAGGCCAGAGAAATATGCGGAGGCCGCGTGGAAATCCGTGAACGCCTCTTCCGACGGTCGTTCTTGAACATAGACTTCCGGAGCAACGCGTGCGAATGCATTCTCGGTCTCGGATGATCGGTAAAGATCGAAGTCTCGCATCGAGCGTAGGAATTCGACGGCCTTTTCATCCTTAGTAGCGGCGAAGATGTTACCAACAGCGGACGCGAGTTCGAGAAGTTCGGTGGTTTCGTTAGGCCGGCCAAGGCGGCGTGAAACAAGGCCTTTGTCGATCGCCGTCTTCAGCAAAGCATTTGCACGTTCGACCAGCTTTTGTCCTGCCGCTTTGTCCTTGAATGAAGCGAGCGACCTCACCGCCGAGATACGTACACGGCTGTCCTTATCTTTTGCGGCAGCGGACACGAGCAGATCGGTCGCCTCTTTTGCACCTGCCGCACCAAGGGCTCTTGCGGCATTGGCTCGGGCCATCGGATCAGCTTCGTTCTTGACTAGATCGATGAGCTTTGCATTTGCGTTCTTTGCGCGAAGCCTGGTCAATGTGTTGCCGGCATCTGTCCGAACTCGCGCATCGCTGTCGTCCAAAAACTTGGCCGCGATCGCGTCTGCACCATCGGGCCGCGTTCGTATCAAAGCCGTCAACCCAAGAAGAACGGTTTCGCGATCGCGTTGCCCGGCTTTCGCCAACTCAGCATTCAGCGATGCCTTGATAGCGTCTTTGATCTTGGCGGCGCTGTCCGCCTTCGGGTTTGCAGCGGCGATCTTGCCGAGGGCTTCGAGCATGCGGGCCTTGACCGCAACGGAAGTTTCCTTCGTCATCGCCGCGAGTAACGCGTCAGCGGCGTCGGTCGATTCGATCTCGCCGAGAGCGAACGCTGCATTCAGCCGGACCTTCTCGTCCTTGTCAGAAAGCAGCTTTGTGAGTGCGGGAATCGCTTCTTTCCGGCCGATGCGTCCGGCCGCGAGTGCAGCACGTGCTCGCACAGCGGCACTCTTTGACGCCAAATACCTCACAAGGTCGGCGTTGAATGATCGCGCGTCCTCGGCATACAGGATCCTGATGCCCGTTTGAAGAGGCACTTGTGCACCGGCGGCGGCCGCGAATATTGTCGTAAACAGTATCGCCGCAGAAAAGGTCGTGATCTTTTGCATCTTGTTGCTAGTCCTTGTCGTCCTCGATGATCTCGTAGCTCGTCGTGATCGCTGCGGTCGGTTTAACTGAGGCAGCGACCGAGCAATATGTTTCGTCTGACAGCCTGATCGCGTCTTCTACCGCCTTCGCCGAAATACCGCGTCCGCGCACGATATGGGTTATATGGAACGCGGTGAATTTTCGCGGATGTTCTTCGGCGCGTGTGCCGGAGATGCGCACGTCGTAAGATGTTACGTCCTGCCGTTTCTTTGCAAGAATTGATTGAACGTCGATGGCCGTACATCCGGCAACGGCCACAAGGAGGAGCTCGATCGGCGTCGGGGCCGAGTGCCTATCTCCTTTAGAATCCATTAGTTGCGGCAGGCCGCTCGGGGTCGTACCCAAAAAATAGTCATCGCCGATGTAGCGGACGACCGCTTCAGAAGTATTCTGTGCCATAGTTCGGTAATTCTAGCATTATTTCGCAGGCGAGAGAGATTACAACTCCTGGCACGAAAAATGCTTCATAACGATCGGGCGAGAGTGTTTTATGAGCGCGTGTCGCCCAAATTCGCGTAAAATAGGCAAGAGAAAAGGTACGGCACGATGAAAACTTTACGATTCCATCTAGCAGCATTTTTTGTCGCGATGATCGCGATCGCGGGCGTTACGACCGCGGACGCACAGCGACGCAGCGAACGTGAGATCCGCGATGCGGTCAGAAGCCTGGCGACAAAGGTCGATAATTTTGATTACGATCTGCGCTATCAGCTTAATTCGGCGTCGGTGAACACGACGGTCGTTTCCGAGGTCGGCCAGGACATCAGCGAGCTGAAAGATTCGATACGGGATTTTCGCAATAATTTCGACAAGAAGCGCGAGAATCGCGACGACATTCGACCGATCGTCGATGCCGCAAAACGCGTTGAGCACTTCCTGATCGCAAATCAGCAGAACAACCGGCTGATGGACGATTGGAGCGATATCAAGGCGCAGATCGATCAGCTTGCCGCGAACTACGGCGTTACGAACAATTGGTCGGCGATCGGCAGTTCGAACGACGATGATAACTACAACAATCCTGCAAACAATTATCCGCCGACGGGGAGTTCAGTTGTGGTCGGTCTTTCTGGTACGTATGATCTCGATCTGCAAAGAAGCGAGCGCATCGATGACATCGTCGCGCGTACTAACGCGGGTGCAAATGATCGTGAAGAATTGAAGGACAAACTCACCGCTCCGGCACAGATCGCCCTCGACATTCGCGGCAACAACGTTACGCTTGCGACCTCTAACGCGACGCCTGTTTCGTTCCTTGCGGACGGCCGCGAAACGACCGAGACCGACGCACAAGGCCGTACGATCCGAATGCGTGCGACTCTGTCCGGCGATAAGCTCACCGTATCGAGCCTCGGCGGCGATACGGATTATACGATCACGTTCGAGACGTCGCGCAACGGCCAGGAGCTTCGAGTTCTTCGACGTATCACGACGAGCTATCTGAATCAGACGGTCTTCGCTGAAAGCGTTTACAACAAGACCGATCAGGTCGCGCGTCTCGGCATCGACACGGGAAACTACGGCAATAACGGCGGCTATTCGGATAATGACAACAACGGTGGAAATACCGGTTACGGCAATAATCCTCCGAATACGGGAACGCCGCGAACAGGCCGTTTTATCGTACCCAACGGGACTGCGATCACGGGTGTCCTTGAGAACGACATCAACACAAAGGTGTCGCAGAATAACGATCGCTTTCGCCTGACGGTGCAGTCGCCGAATGAATTTCGCGGTGCTGTCGTCGAAGGATATATCTCGGGCGTCGGGCGTTCAGGACGCGTCAGCGGTCGGTCGAACATTACCTTCAACTTCGAGAAGATCACGCTGCGGAACGGTGAGGTCTATGACTTTGCAGGAACGCTTTCTTCCATTCGCGACCAGAACGGCAAGGACGTAAAGGTCGATACAGAGGGTACTGCCAAGGGCGACAGTCAGACAAAAGAGAGCGTCAAACGCGGCGGCATCGGTGCCGGGATCGGTGCGGTTATCGGTGCGATCGCCGGTGGTGTGAAAGGTGCGGTGATCGGTGCGGTGATCGGCGGCGGTGCCGGTGCCGGTTCGGTCGCTATTCAGGGCCGCGATGACATACAGCTTATGAAAGGCTCGACGATCTCGGTCGTTTCATCCTCTCCGATCCAGAGAGATGCGCAGTCACCAAGATAGCGAACTTTTCAGGTCCAATCCGCAAAATAAGGCTGTCAGCTATCATTGAGTAGCTGGCAGCTTTTCTTTTGTGTTCTAATTCAGAAATGCAGATTTCGGAAGAGATCGAATCCTATCGCGATAGAAAATGGCGTCGTGAGGACGCTTTGCGTATAGAAACTGCCGCTGCCGTTGAAGCGATGGTCGAGGATATCGGCGTTTGTCTCGGTATGACGGACGTGCGTAAACGTCTGCCATCGGTCTATATCGCGGTCTGCGGGCGTCGTGATGCTCATATGCCGCGAAACGTGCAGAAAGATCCTGAGGCCAGCACGACCTGGGTCCTAAAAGACGAGGTCATCGCCCGCGGCCGCGTCTATTACGGCAAGATCTACAAGGGCCACTCGATGTTTCTTGCAAAGCGGATGATCCCCGTATTCAACACGCTTTGGGGCTGTTCAAAGAAAGGTGAAAGCGGCATCTTGTCAAAGAACGCGCTTGCTGTCTTGAAGGTTCTGCGAAAAGAGTTCGAACTTGCAACATCTGATCTGCGTGATGCGGCAGGTCTAACACGTCCTGATCTGACCAAAGCTCTTGATGAACTTCAAAAACGAATGAAGGTCGTTCCCGCAGAGGTCGTTTATGCTCCAAAATTCACCTACATCTGGACCTTGAGCGAAGTTCGTTTCCCAAAAGAGATGTCGAAGAAGATGACCCGCGAAGCGGCCGTCAAGGAACTTGCTCGAATGTATCTGAATTTATGCGGAATGACCTTGGTAGGCGAACTCGCGGGCAAGTTCGGCCTGTCGAGAAAAGAAGCCGGCAAGGCGAACCACGAGCTCGTTGACGAAGGGTTTGCCGAACGAGTTGAGAAAGGCGTCTATCGTCTCGCACGCCTGAAGTAGAAACGCTCAAATTTGTGGTGAAACAACCAATCTCGATCTCGCTCATCTAAGCCTTTGTAAGGAATAGATTATGCGAAAGCAAGAAATTGATATTCAGGCCATGCGGGTTGCCAAGCCGTGCTCTGCCGCTTGGGAAGCAATGACCGGCGACGAGCGTTCGCGGATGTGCTCACAATGTTCTACGCGCGTTTATAACATTGAAGGGATGACGGCGCCGGAGGTCCAGAACCTTGTCCTCGATTACGAGGGACGACTATGCATTCGACTGCACCGGCGTGCCGACGGCACCGTAATAACAAAGGATTGCCCGAAAGGCCTTCAGCAAGTGCGAAAGCGCGTCTTTGGTATCGCTGCAGCGGCATTTGCTGCCGTACTTGGCCTTTTCTCGATCTCTTTCGGCCAGAAAGGCCATCCGGATCCGACCCGGCTTATTCCCGGAGCAACCGTCGAGCGGATCTATCCTACGGATGAGGATAAGAATACCTCGATCCGCGGAACTGCGGTTGATATGCACGGAGCGGTGATGCCAGGCATAAAGGTTTCGATCTTTCGGGCCGACAGCAAAAAGAAGAAGCCGGAAAAGAAGGTCATTTCTGATATGCGAGGCGTGTTCATTGTTCCAACCTTGCCCGATGGTGAGTATCGCCTCGAGGCGGGAATGACCGGCTTTCGAACGATCAAGGTCAAAAACCTTTCCATAGTGGCCAACAGTATTCTAAATATTGATCTTCGGTTTGAGGTTGCGGGCGATGTTGTAACCGTCGGCATCTTCTTGCCGAACGACAACTCTATCGACCCAACATCAAGCTCGGTTGATACGACGATCACCCGCGAGATGATCGAAAGGCTGCCGCATTAGGTAGATCGACCAATTTCCGAGCAGATCGAACGCAAATGTCGCCGGCCTTCATAAGAAGGACCGGCGACATCGATTTTGACACTAACAGTATTGCTAGAACTGCGGCTGTTTCAGTATCGCGGCCACGGCGTTGAAGCGGGCGGTGTCGGCTGCATTCTTTGAAGCAGCGGCCGCCTTCTCGACAACCGCAACAGACTTCGCAAGGCCTTTGCCGTTCTTTGACCTTTCGGCCTTGTCGAGCGCCTTGCGAATCTTCGAAGCGTCTTTTGCGGAGATCGCTGAATCGCGTTCGAGCTGATCGAGATAAGCCTTTGCTACGACCGGCTTGTTCGCCCAGACGATACGCTGCTGACTCTGAACGTTCCATTCAGGCAGATGCACCGTCTTCGCCGCATCGATCTCGTTCTGCGTAAGGAACTTTGTCGGCGTCAGCTCAAAGACGTCCAGGCCGCGGGCGATCTCCGAACCGTAGATCTTGCCGTTGTACCAATACGTTGACCAGTAGCCGCCGAGGACCAGGGTTTTCGGATCGACCGGGCCGCGGTCAAAGTACGCGATCTCAAAAGGCTTCGACGCGTCGGTAAAGTCCATTATCGAGACACCGCCCTGATACCACGCCTGCACCTTGATATCGCGTCCCGGCACAGGAACGAGCGAACCGTTATGAGCAACGCAATTCTCCTGCTCGGTCTGTGCAGCAGGCATCTTGTAGTAGCTTTCGAATTTCAGCTTGTCATCGACGATGTCGAAGACCGCGTCAGCACCCCAAACGTTCGGGTCTGTCGCACGGCATCGTGCTCCCATTCCGCCGCCCCATTCATCGGTGAAGACGACCTTCTTGCCGTCGTTCGAGAATGCGGCCGAGTGCCAATAGGCGTAGTTCGGATCATTCACGGCGTCGATGCGTTTCGGGTTCGCAGGATCGCGAATATCGAGCAGAAGGCCGTTGCCTGAACACGCACCTGCCGCCAAACCGATCTCGGGATAGACCGTGATGTCGTGGCACTGGTCGCTGAATTCGGCCTTGCCCTTGTTCGCGTGCGAACCGCCATCGCTAAGTCCGTTGTATGCTCCGGTTCTCGGATCGATAAAGACACGCGGACTCGCAACGATCTTTGCATCCTGCGGAGCTGCGACAGGAACCTTGATCACATCGATTCGAAACAGAGCCGTGTTCGGATCTTTCGCCGGATCACCGCCCGAACATCCGGCCATTTCTTCGTCCTGACGAACGAATGATGTTCCGGAAACATAGACATAAATGTTGGCCGGATCTTTTGGATCCGGAACAAGCGTGTGTGTATGCGAACCGCGGCAGGTTTGGATCGCGGCGACCTGTTTCGGTGCTTTTATGTCCGAGATGTCAAAGATTCGCACGCCGCGAAAACGCTCTTTATTTGCTGCCGGCAAGCCCGGAGTTGTCGGCGGTGGGAAGCCTTGCTCGCCGCAATCGAGACGGCCGTTGGGCATCTCGACCGACATAAAGAGCAAGTTCTTAAAGACGGAAACATCGCCCTGTCCGCCCGGACACGGCATCGATGTCACGAGTTCGGCCTTTGCCGGATCGGCGATATTGTAAATGTTCACGCCGTAGAAATTTCCGAGGAAAAGATAGTTGCCCTGAAAGGCAATGTCGGAATTTGCAAAAGCGAGCGGAGCAAATGACATCTTCAACGCTTCGGGTATCTTTGCATCGGCCGGGATACCGAGCGAGGTCAAGGCCTTCGCGACCATCGGACTGTTCGGATCGGTGCCCACGTCAAATGCAGAGGGCTTTTTGAGCAGGAGCAGATGCTTCATTCCGAATGCCGCTTCGCCGGCATCAAAAACACCGGGTTTAAGGTGAGCACGCGGGTCATTGGCATTTGAACCTGTCATTCCGGGCGGGAGAGCCGGTGCTGCCTGCGGCGGGCCTTGTGCAAGCACGGCCGCCGCAAAGCCGATCGACACGAACGCCAAGACGGCGATCGATAGAAGTAAATTCGATAAGTTTCGGGTCTTCATTTTTTACTGTTTCTCTCCCAACATTTTCTCCATAATTCGGATCTCGGCCCGCTGGCCGCTGTCAACATCTGTCGCAAAGTTAAAAAGTTCGGCATCCTGGCCGCTTCCCGGTGTGTCAAAAAGCTCCTTGACCATCGTAAGCGCGCCGCCGTGGTGCTGTATCATTCCCGTCAAGAAAAGCCGGTCAAATTCTGCACCGCTTGCAGCCTTTAATGCTGCCATCTGCTCCGGGGTGAGCATGCCGGGCATCATCATATTGTGGTGCATATGCTCCATACCGCTCATCCCGGACATATCCATTCCCGCCATCTTCATTTCGGCGGGCTGGCCGCGGGCGGCAAGCCAACGCTTCATAAAGTTCATCTCATCGGATTGCGATTGGCTGATTCGTGCGCCAAGACGGCGAAGGTCCGGGTTGGTCGTCCGTCCTTCCATCAAAGCCACCATTTCGACCGCCTGAGCGTGGTGCATTATCATCCCCTGCATGAACTCGATGTCCTTTTTGGACAAGGGCGGCGGCAGCGGCCGTGTGTTCGCAGGCAAGACCTTGCTCGGCTCGCCCGGCGCACCGGGACGCACGATCACCGGCCCCGTTGATTGTGAAAATGCAGGCAATGCGAGCAATACAAAGGCCAATACAACGAGCGGCAAAGACATCTTTGCCCTTTCTTGTTTCTTAGTGGATGCCATAAGCGTATTCGCGACTTTAGCACAAATACGCAGGAATTGATGAGAAAGTTCCGCTCGGAAACCTCACGATGGAGGAAATTGAAGATGTTCTTCGAGAAATGGATTCAGCACGGTCACTCCGCGATAAATACCGCCCGAATGCAGGTCCTCGGAGTATATGTATTTGCAGTTCGCCTTCTCAGCAGCGGCGACGATCAATGAATCCCAAAATGAGAGCTGCGAAACCAGACTGATATCAATAGCTTCCTCGATCAGCAGCAGGTCGATATTCACGATCTCCAGCGTGCGAAAGCTGTGAATAAGATGCCTGACAATGTGCTTGTCGGCCTTCAGCTTGGATACCGCGACAGAGTATAGTTCCTGAATCACCTGAGTTGAAATGATCGAATGATGCTGTGGAGCCAGACCACCTAAAACTTGCCTGGCTCGTGCCTTTTTATCAGGATCCCAATCGTCGATCGAATAGACAAAAATATTCGTATCGATGAAAATCTTAGACACGGTAAAGTTCCTCTCTTGTCCAACGCTCGCCATCGGACGAGACTTTAAGCTTGTCCATGATTTCGAACATCTCATCAAATTGACCTTTGCCTTTTCGCGTCACAGCATTCTCCAACAGTCGTCGAACGAGCGAATTTAATGAAATGTTATGGCTTCGCGCATATTCACGGCCAGCGGTCAAAAGGTCATCGTCAATGGATAAGGTGATGTTCTTCATGTTACACATAATACGTGCACACATAAAACAAAGTCAAGGCAATTTCCAGATGTTCTATGTCAACTCCGACCACCAATACGCGAACCTACCGACAACATAGAACAAGACCGCGTTTATAAACGCGCCCAATAGTACGGCTAAATTTCCAAGATTTACGTCCAGAAATGTAGCAAGCAGAACGAACAAAAGACTCCATGGAAAGGTGGCAATCACGGCGAGGAGGAAAACGTATCCTTCGTCCGACAATAGAGAAAGAATGCCCGGAATTGCTGCAATCAGAAAATAGATGGCTGCCGGCAGAATCGCGTTTCGCGGGGGACGATTGAACAGCCACAAAATCATCGACGCGAAGCTGATCGCGCCAATCGCGACTCCTGCAAAGAGACTAATATTTCCGCTCCATGAAAAAACAAAAGTGTCATGGCGAAAACCGTGTTTTCAGTACTTCATCAACTCCCGGACCGCCGACTCAACATCCTCGGACTGCGGTAGGATAAAGTCTTCCAACTGCGGAGCGTAGCCAACGAAGGTATCGGTTGCTGCGACTCGGCGGACGGGGGCATCGAGATACTCGAAGAGTTCGTCGGAGATACGTGCCGCGATCTCTGCTCCGTAGCCGAATGACATCGAATCTTCGTGTGCCACGATCACGCGCGAGGTCTTCTTGACGGTTGCGGCGATCGCTTCCCAATCGTATGGAACGAGCGTGCGCAGGTCGATGATCTCGACCGAGACGCCTTGCTGTTCGAGGCGTTTTGCGGCTTGGTTCGAACGTTCGACGAGAGCGCCGAATGTGATGATCGAAATATCCGAGCCTTCGCGGACCGTCCTTGCCTTGCCGAACGGGATCAGAAACTCGCTCGATGGATATTCCGACTTGTTATAGACCTGACGGTAAAGGTGCTTATGTTCAAGGAACATCACAGGGTCGTCGCAGCGGATCGCCGTGCGGAGAAGACCATTCGCATCGAGGGCGTTCGATGGATAGGCGATCATCAGACCGGGCGTGTGCGAAAAGAGCGTCGTGCCGGATTGCGAGTGATAGACGGCACCGCCTTTTAAGTAGCCGCCGACCGGAACGCGCATAACGAGAGGACATTTCGTGTCGCCATCCGAACGCCAACGCGTGACGGCGACCTCGTTTCTGATCTGGTGGAATGCCGGAAAGATATAGTCGAAGAACTGAATCTCGACGACCGGTTTCAAGCCACGAATCGCCATGCCGACCGCACGCCCGATGATGTTCGCTTCGGCGAGCGGCGAATTAAAGACGCGCGCCGAACCGAATTTTCGCTGGAGATTGGCCGTTACTTTGAACACGCCGCCTTTGCCTTTAACGCGGTCGAGATACTCTTCACGCGAGGCATCGGCAACGTCTTCACCAAAGACGACGATGCGCTCGTCGCGTTCCATTTCCTCGTGCAGGCAGCGGTTAATTAGATCGACCATCGTGCCGGCGTTGCCCGAAAGCTCGGCACCGGATTCGGTATCAAAAAGCTGGCGGTCGGTCGGATCGACATCCGGCGAAAACACATTGCGAAGGGCCGTTTCCGGTGCTGGCTGCGGTGTTTCGACGGCTATGTCAGCCGCGGCGTTGACCTCGGCATCGACCTCCTTTCGCAGAGCTTCGAGAGCTTCGCTCGACGCGATGCCTTCCTGCATCAAGAACGCGGCGAAGGTCGTTATCGGGTCGATCGCGGCCTCGGCCTGACGCTCTTCTTCGGGGCGATAGAGCTTTTCGTCGTCCGAGAGCGAGTGCGAATACGGGCGTATGACCTTTGCGTGGATGAACGCCGGGCCTTTGCGTTCGCGGCAATATTCGACCGCACGTTTGAACGCGGCGTACGAGGCGATCGGGTCGGTGCCGTCAACATTCTGAATATAAAGGTCGGGGAATCCGACAACGAGTTTCGAGACATCGCCGCCCGCGGTTCCGACCTCTACCGGTGTCGAGATCGCGTAGCCATTATCCTCGACGACGAAGATCACCGGCAGTTTTAGGTTTGACGCCGTGTTCAGAGCTTCCCACCATTCGCCCTCGCTTGTCGTGCCGTCGCCGACCGACATATAGACGACCTCGTCGCCTTTATAGCCAACGATCTTGTCCTGCAAACCTTTGACGAGCGACGCGCGATAGCCCGCCTCGGCGGCACCGACGGAATGCAGTGCCTGCGTGCCTGTGCAGGACGATTGCGAAGGAACGTTGAGTTCCTTCTTACCCCAGTGCGAAGGCATCTGACGGCCGTGCGAATTTGGATCGACCTCGGCGCCGACCGCGGAATAGAGCATCTCCTGAGCCGTCATCCCAAGCCCAAGCATCAGCGCACGGTCGCGATAATACGGAAAGAACCAATCGTATGCGGGCTTCATCGCGAGGGCCGCACCGACGAGCATCGCTTCGTGGCCGGCACCCGAAATTTGAAAGAAGATCTTGTTCTGACCCTTTAGCTGTATCTCCTTGTCGTCAATTCGACGCGAAAGGTACATCGTGCGGTAAAGCCCGACGAGTGTTTTGGCGTCGAGGCCTTCGTATTTGTCGCCCTTCGCCGCGGGCTCTGCCAAATTTGTGTTCCTATCGATCTTTTCGGATGCTGTTGCCATTAAAATCAGGTTCCTTGATAACAATAAGTTATAGTGCGAGTAACCTTTGATGATACCAAATCGGCAAAAATCGGGCAATTTAAGGTAGAAACCTGACCCTTTGGGAGAGAGTGCTTTCCCGCACATCGATGGGCAAAGCCAATGAAGTGCAGGAGCCAAACGTCCGAAATAGGGGATAAGGGATAAGTGCGTTGGCCGGACCTTCACACTTATCCCTTCAGACCTCTAACTTATTCCGAAACGGATGCCTATTGGGTTTTCAGCACCCAGCCGTCGGGATCGATCTTGGGCAGTGCTCCTGAATATGTTACCGAACCTTTGCCGTCGGGCATCTCGACGCGTTGTGTTTTGCCGTCGATGACGACATCGATCGGCATCGGGAACGGCATATTGTTCGGCGTTTCCCAACGCAGGAGCATCTTGCAGTTCGTCGTGCAGTCGGCCGGAACGGCCGTTACGAGTTTCGGCAGTTTTGGCTGACGCAGATACATTTCGAAGATCCAATCGAGTTTCATTCCCGAATCTTTCTCGGCGGTGGTCAGGAAATCGTCCGTCGTAACGAGGCGTTCCTGGCGGCCGTCGGTATAAGATTCGTGTGCCTTGTCGGGATACGCCATATGGCGAAGCGCATTAAAGAACGCCTTGTCGCCGATCAGATAACGCAGCGTGTGCAGGAAATACGCGCCCTTGCCGTAGATGTCGCCATCCGACTTCGTGTAATCCGGCTCGGCCATATAGACCTGATACGCGATCTTCGGTTCGCGAGGAGCGATGGGCTGCTTGTTACGGAATCTGGTCGCGGTCGCTGCGACCTTCTTCATATACGCATCCTTGCCGTGCAGATATTCCTGATAGAGCGCGTCCATATAGGATTGAAAACCCTCGTGGATCCAAAAATCACGCCAATCACTCGCCGTTACGAGGTTCGCCCAATATTCGTGACCGAATTCGTGCAGCAGGAGGAAATCCGTGCCGTCTGCATCGTATTTGAAGTGGTTGCCGTAGGCGATATTCGTCGAATGCTCCATTCCAAGATGCGGCGTCTCCGAAATACCGACCTTCTGCGAGCGGAAAGGATACGGCCCCAAATAGTGCTCATAATATTTGAGATATTTCTTCTGCTCGGCGATCAGGCCCGCGGCCTTGTCGGCGTCCTCAGGCAGAACGTAGAAGAAGATCGGCATCACCGTTCCCGCTATCGAACGATACGAATCCTTGACGACCTTGTACGGAGCCGCGTTAAAAACGATCGAATAGTTAGCGATCGGGTTCGTCATCCGCCAGTTGTAGGTCGAGGTCTTGTCGCGGTTCTTCTTTATATCGACGAGTTTTCCGGGAGCTGTCGCATAGAGCGGATCGGGCACAGTGATGTGCATCGAGACGGTCGCCGGTTTGTCCGAAGGATGATCCTTGCAAGGGAAGAGCAGATCGGCACCGTCATTCTGCAACGCGACCGAGATCCAGTCCGCACCGTCCTTTGTCTTTTCCCACATAAACCCGCCGACCCATGGCGGACGCGGCGCGACACGCGGAGTTCCCGAATAGACGATCTTCGTCTTTATCGTTTCGCCGACCTGTTTTGAATACGGGAAATATATGCGAATCTGCCCGTCCTTGCGAACATATCGCAGCGGCTGGCCGTTCTCTGTGACGGACTCGACCTGGTACGGCGTGTCGAGATCGAGGACGATGACGTCCGAGGGAATGACCGTCTTTGCGGTCATCACAGTCGTGCCCGTGATCGACTTTGTCGCAGGATCCGCCTTCACAGAGATGTCGTAATCCTGAACGTCAAAGACGGCCTGCTCGAACATAAGCGGCCCGCCGGTCTTCGTCGGTTTTGCTCCAAGCTCACGCTGGCCAAACGACGAGACCGCAAACAACGCGATCACAGCAAACGCATAAAGTGCCTTCATAACACCGAAACTCCTTGAATTGTCGAATTAAAACTTTCTCTTAGCATACGCCAAAGTTGCCAAAAAGGTTTAGTCGGCAGGTATTGCTCCAAAGCCCTGTCAATGGTGATCTCCGGATCTTGCATTTCGTCCAAACGTTCAGACGCCAATTGTGCCAACCACAACTTGAACGGCTCAGCTTTGGGCGACGGAATAGATTGAATGAGCCGGAAGATCTGCTCAGTATCGGCCACGTCGGTTTTATAAAATTTACCGTCTGACGATTGCAGCTTCAGTTGTCCGATTTTTTCGGACAACTCACTTCCTTCCTTTTTCAGCTTGGATTTCAGGTCATTCCAATATTTTCTAGGACGATCTGTTCCGGTCAGCACTTCAATTACATCAATTATCGAAATAAACCAAAGCTCTTTTTCAGGGTCCCAATGCGTACGAACCTGTGTTTGTTCAAATATTCGGATGGCATTTTCTTGTTCCATATAAGACGGTCACATTTGCCTTCGGGCTAATCCATCTCGATCGCCATCTTGTATTCATTTGCCATCGAAGGATGGCCGTGAGCCATCGAAACGTCGATGCCTTTGCGGTATGTCTCGATCGCCTTTTCGCGCTCGCCGGAACGAGCATAGGCGGCGGCGAGCACGCCGTACGCGTTGCCCTCGTCATCCGCCGCGGCGATGTAAGGCTCGAGCATCGCGATCACCTTCGCGTCTTCGCCAAGCTTCTCATACTCCTTCGCAAGGCCGAACATCACCATCGTGTTTGACGGGTCGGCCGCGAGCATCTGTTCAAAAACTTCGATCCTGTTCTGCATAAAGTTCAGGTTAGCGAAAAATTCGATCAAGGCAAAGACGCGCGACCGACTGTCGAACCGCCTGCGCGAGCGGCCAGTGGGCAGTGGTCCGTGAGCCGTTAGCAGTGAGCAGAAGTCAGAACCGCCTGCGTGAGCGGGCGGCCAATGTCAGTACCACCTGCGGTAGCGGGTGGTCTTGTCTGCGTCAGCGGTCCGTGGGCAGTCTGTACCACCTGCGGTAGCGGGTGGGTTGACTCTTACCACAGAGGCCACAGAGAACACAGAGGAAGACCCACGTCAGCCTGCGTGAACGGCACGGGGCGTTGAAGAAGCCCGCACGTTAGTAAGGGCACGCATCATCATTCATTCTACGGCTGATTAGCCCTCACAAGCTCGGCTTCCATTCCCAATTAACAATCCACAATGAACAATTCACAATGAACAATTCACAATTTCCCGATGTTTGTCCCGTCCCACCGTCGGTGGGCAAGTGGGACAAAGTGGGACAAGAATCGGCGTTCTGGCGACCTGCGGTTACAATTTTTGTCACTATTGTCAAAGATCAGAGTGTAAAACGCATGTTTACACCCTCTCTACGAGTATATCACACGTGTCAAGCGCTATTTTGTGAGAGTCTCTTCGAATTGCCCCGGTCTTTAGACCGTGGTTCACGGCCATCAAAGAGTGCTCGTCGGCGGCTTGCCGCTGACATGTCTTTGTCGCGTGCTACGCACGCTCCGATATATTCCTAATCCGAGTGGCGGTCGGGCTCGGTTGCGTCTTTTGCAACACTTGGGGATCTATGACCCAAGAACCCCGACCGCACTGCGTTGCGGCAAGCCGCAAGAACGATCGAGCGACAAAGTCCGCAAAGGAGGAAAGCAGCCACGAATTCACGAATCATATTTCAACACTTGAAATACAGCCCTGATCGAGCGAGGCCTGAAATCTCCAATTTCACATTTGAAATTTCAAATCTGGGATTCAGAATCCCGTACCTCTGCGATCTTTGCGGGGTTTCGCTTTGCGGCCTTTGCGTTTCCAAACAAGGTCGTAAACGCAAAGAACGCTAAGGCAGCGCAAAGTTTGCAGAGGAAGAAGGCCACTTGCTTCACGAGCTTGCCCCGAGGCGGACCACTTCGCGACCCTTATCCTAGAACAGCGTCTGCTGGATGGGTTCTGAGGTTGCGGCGGGTGTTTGTTTTGTGTCGGAAAGATGGTCGGCGCCGGATGGTCTTGCGTTGAAGCCGAGTCGGCGAACGTGAAAATCGAAGAGCCTTTGCGTTACGTCCCATTGCTCGGTCTTGCCCGCCATCCGCTCTTTGTAAGACTTGTGCCGCAAGGTGCCGCCGCGTTCGCGTTTCATCGAATTGATGATCTTCGAAACGCGGGTTTCCGGCAGACGCTCCTGCATTTTCGTTAAAAAATATTCCTCGATCGACGGCGTGTCGATATGCAGCATAGACATAAAAGCCCGCGTCGCACCGCACTCTTTTGCCGTTTCGAGCAGGCCGGGAATGTCCGATTCGTTGTAGCCGGGAATGATCGGCGCAATTCCGATGCCGACGGCAATACCTGCTTCAGCGACCGCTTTCATCGCACGAAATCGAGCTTCCGGCACCGGCGTGTATGGCTCGAACGGGTTTGATCTTTCGCGGGTCAGGAATGGGATCGAGAAAAAGACGCTCACTTTCTCAAGCCGCTGCATAACGTCGATATCGCGTGTTACGAGCGGCGATTTAGTGACGATGCTCACGGGCACGCGGAATTCTGCACAAACTTCGAGGCATTGCCGCGTCAATCTGTACTCAGATTCGAGAGCGATGTAAGGGTCGGTCGCGAACGAAAAATCGAGATGCGGCATCTTATCGCGGCACTTTTTCAACTCGGCCCTAAGAAGCTGCGGCGCGTTCGGTTTGACGACGATCTTTGTTTCAAAATCGGTTCCGGCGCCATAGCCGAGATATTCGTGATATTGCCTCGCAAAACAGTACGTGCAGCCGTGAACGCAGCCGCGATAACAGTTCACCGTGTAACGCCAACCGCCTTCCCAGCCCGAAGCGAACGCCTTCGTTATGACCTTTTTCGTCGCGGTCTCCTCGAAGATCTCAAGCTTTGTCGGCGGCGGTTCGCCGACGAACTCGGCCGAAAGCTTGTTGTATGGATTTGGAGGATTCGTTATCTGTCGCACAGGTGAAACAGTTTCGCATTTTCGCAAGCCAGAGTCAATGGCAATTTCGCGGCGGTTTTTCAGACCAGAAGACAGAACCGGGCGTCAAACAAGTGTCGAATACGACCGGAGATATGATCATATGAAAGCCGTGTATGTGACCGCTCTACTTGCATTGACAGCCTTATCGACGACCTTGGTTTGCGGACAAGGCGGCGGGCGATTGCGAAAGATGATCGAGGCACGTCGTGCCGGACAACAGCAGCAAAGCCCCACTGAAACCCGCGAGATCGACATCAATGGCGTCAAGCGAAGCTACATCCTTCACCTGCCGTCTGGATACAAGAAAGGCAGTTCGCTGCCGCTTGTCATCGCGTTTCACGGCGGCGGTGGAAATGCTGCGAATATGGTGCGGATGAGCGGCTTCAGCGAGAAGGCCGACAAGGAGAGTTTTATCGTCGCGTACCCGAATGGCTCGGGCCGCATGGGCAACGCCCTTTTGACGTTCAATGCTGTCGGTTGCTGCGCTTACGCGATGCGAAATAACGTTGACGATGTCGCGTTCATCTCAAAATTGATCGACAGCCTTGTCGCGGAATACAGCGTTGATAAGAGCCGCGTTTACCTAACGGGCTTTTCGAACGGAGCGATGATCTCAAGCTATCTTGCCGCGAAATTGTCCGATAAGATCGCCGCGGCGGCACCGGTTTCGGGGTCGATATTCGCGAGTTCGCCAAAGCCTACGGGCAAGGTCGCGATCCTACTCATACATGGCACTGCCGACGCGGCGGTTCCGTATGACGGCGGTATGAGCCAACGCGCGCAGATCGAACCCGCACAATCCGAGCCGTACAAGTCGGTCAAAGATGGAGCGGCATATTGGAGCAAGAATTCCGGCTGCCGGAGCGTGCCCGAAAAGACGGTGAAAGGGAATATCACGACGGAAAAATATCAGGGTTGCGCGAAGGATGCGGACGTCGAGGTCATCTCGATAACGGGCGGGCTGCACGCCTGGCCCGGCGGCAGGAAAGGCCGTGAAGCGGCCGATGAGCCGTCAAAAGATATGAACGCGACCGACGTGATCTGGGATTTCTTCAAGGCCCATCACAAATAGGCAAAGTTACAGTTCACGCTGCATCAGCAGGTCGGTCTGCGGGTCGGACCCAAGCTGAAAGATATGACGGCCGACTGCGCGAAATCCATTTCTTTCGTAGAACCTTTGCGCCCGCGGGTTGTATTCCCAAACGCCGAGCCACATCACGTCGTGGCCGCTCTCTTTTGCAAATTCAAAACAGGCGTCCATAAGATTCTGGCCGACGCCTTTGCCCAAAAACTCCTGGTGCGAGTAAAGCCTTGCAAGTTCGATCGGCCGTTCTGCGGCGATGCCTTCTTCGGTCGCGTGTCTGACGAGCTTCGCATAACCGGCCGGCTTTTCGGCGATATCAGCGATCAAAAACACCGTGTTCTCATCCGCTAACTCCAACGCGATCTGCTCTTCGCTGAACGCCTGCCGCATATAGTGCTTCATATCTTCAGGCCGATTCTTCGGATGCGACGCGAACGCATCCCAGAACGTCGTGTAGGCAAGATCGGTGAGAAGTGCCGAATCGTCTCGAAGGGCTTGGCGGATCGTGATCGGGGCCATTAGGCGTTCACCCAACCTGAGATGCTCGATGATATAACGGCGGTCGGAGCAGCAGGCTCTCGCATCTCTGAGACTCGTCGTTCATTTGTGCTTTGCAGGGTCCGAATCACCTCGTCCGCTATCGAGTCTTGCAGCTTGAAGACATTGGCTGTGTCATCGTCGAAGGTATTGCCCCACACGACCCTTTCGGAATGGACATCGATCATCTCCACCGTAACTCTGATGTGCCCGTCCTGCTGTTGGACAGAACCAGAAAGCACGAGGTCTGCATTCATCCGGCGCCCGGCGGTGAGCGTATCTATGTTCGGAGCGTCGATCTGTCCGGGACGAAGCGTGATCTCGTCGAGGCTGCCGAGCTTTGCCCGAAGCGTATCTCGTATGCCTACGCCGTATCGATCGCCGTCGTTTCCAACAGACCGAAACGTCAAGATTCCGACAGATCGCGCGTTATGGAGCGGGGCGAAGTTGCGGCCGCCGAAAACGGCCATTGAAGAAAAAATTATCAGAATATATGCGATCGCGATCGCGGTGCCGCGTAGAGCGGCAGGATCGATGACAAAGGGACCGCCCGCGACCGGCACGATACTGTCTGAATTGTTGATCGAAGGGGCTAGGGAAGGCGGATCCGTCAGAATGATCGCCGTATGTTCAAATTCCGTCTGCTCGACAGCGACTGGTGCCGAGAAGCAATAGCCGCGGCCCGGGATCGTTGCGATGAATTCCGGAGCATCAGCACGGTCGTTGAAAAGTTTGCGCAGAGTCGAGATCTGCTGGGTCAAGTTATTCTCTTCGACGACAGAATCTGTCCAGATCGATGTCAGCAGCTCGTCCTTGGTTACAACACTCCCCGCTCGCTTTACCAGTTCGACAAGCACGTCGAACGCTTTTGCAGTTACGGCAATACGGACGCCGTCTATGTAAATTCGGCGACGTAAAGGATCAATGCGGTATCGTCCGCAAATATAGACCGGTGCGTCTTGCTGAGCGTCCAACATAACTTTCGTGAGAGGGTCAACATTATATACCACCTTAGGTTGCCGAAAAAAGCACAACTTTTCAGCCTATTTCATAAAAATTCATAGATCCTAACGACCATGCTCTCCTTCAAAAACGAAAATGAAAGCCGCATCTGAATACTGACCGGATGGAAAACAAGCAGAGAGGATCAATGGAACTATTTAGGACAAAACCTATCGAATCAATACTTGCACAACCCGAGAACGAGGGTGAGGCAACGCTAAAAAGGACGCTTGGGGTAACGGCGCTTACTCTACTTGGCGTTGGAGCCGTTATTGGCACGGGCATCTTTGTCCTGACAGGCCAGGCCGCGGGACGACATGCGGGGCCGGCAGTCGTGATCTCAATGGTGCTTGCCGGCGTCGTCAGCGCCCTCGCGGCTTTGTGCTACTCGGAATTTGCCTCGACCGTACCGGTCGCAGGTTCCGCCTATACATACAGCTATGCCACTTTGGGCGAATTTATAGCGTGGGTGATCGGCTGGGATCTAATTCTGGAGTACGCATTTGGTGCTGCAACGGTCGCTGCCGGATGGTCCGGCAATATGATCAGTCTGCTTGCCGACTTCGGTATTATCTTTCCGGTATCACTCAGCGCCGCTCCGGGAACTCGCTTTGTTTGGCTGAATGATGGGGCAGCGGCGCAGCTCGCAAACCTGAGGGTTGGCGAAACCATTCTCAATCCCCCGATCGGCTATTCAGTATTGACCGAAGAACTAACCAAAGGGCTTGCCCAGGCCGGGATCAATGCTCCGATCGAGACCGCACTGTTCAACTTACCGGCCTTTTTGATCGCTATCGCTGTGACGGCCCTGCTTGTAAAAGGCATTCAGGAGTCTGCAAACTTCAACTCGGTCGTGGTGATCGTAAAGGTAGCTGTCGTG
This sequence comes from Pyrinomonadaceae bacterium, assembly GCA_019694355.1. Lineage (GTDB taxonomy): Bacteria > Acidobacteriota > Blastocatellia > Pyrinomonadales > Pyrinomonadaceae > OLB17. The sequence continues at coordinate 33,541 of JAIBCB010000002.1, forward strand.
ATCCTGTTCATCCTTGCGGGAGTCGGCTTTGTGAATACCCATTATATGGGGATCGGGTGTCAGCCGGGCAGCGGAGATTGCTTGCAATTCGTGCCGCCAAATACCGGCGTGTTCGGTGAATACGGTTACAGCGGGATATTGACCGGTGCGGCCGTCATATTTTTTGCATACATTGGATTTGACGCGGTCTCGACCGCATCACAGGAGGCAAAAAACCCGCAACGCGATATGCCTCGTGCCATCCTCGGTTCGCTCATTATCTGCACGATACTTTACGTTCTCGTGGCCGCGATAATGGTCGGGCTGGTCCCGTACAGCCAGCTGAAGGAAGAGGCGGCTCCGATCGCAGCGGCGATCACGGCTGCGTCTCAAATGGCCGCGCAGGATTCGTTCATCGGATATCTTCTACGATCCTTCTCGATAATTATCAAGGTCGGGGCAGTGCTTGGCCTTAGCTCGACGATGGTGGTGCAGATCATGGGTCAACCGCGCGTGTTCTACGCGATGGCAAAGGACGGTTTGCTTCCGGGCTGGGCGGCGAAGATCCATCCGCGATTTAGGACACCGTATGTAACGACGATCGTTACCGGAGCGATCGTTGCGATAATGGGCGGCCTCGTGCCGATCTCGCTGCTTGGACAGTTGGTCAGCATCGGAACGCTATTCGCATTTGTTATCGTTTCCATCGGTGTGATCGTGCTGCGTCGAACTCGGCCTGATCTTCCACGGCCGTTCAAAGTGCCGTTCTCGCCGATCATACCGATACTCTCTGCCGCGGCAAGTCTTTATCTAATGTACGGTTTACCTTTCGATACCTGGGCCAGGCTTATTGTTTGGATGCTGATCGGAGTCCTGATCTACTTCGCATATAGCGTCAAGCACAGCAAACTGAGGGCACAACAGAGAGAGAAGGAATCCGTTACCGGTTGAGGGTCGAGAGGTCAAGGCCGCCGAACTTCGACGGCCAACTCCTTACCACTAGCTATTGAATGATGTCCTTCTTCGGCGGCAGCAACGGCCGGTCCCCGATATTGGGAGAAGGCGGGCAGAGTTCAGCGAGGGCCGTGGCTAGCACGCGGTCGTACTCCGGGGTGTCCGGCAGCACCGGCTCGCCAAGCCGCCACGGTGCGTTCGATCGGAGGTTCGGGCCGAATTCTCGCGGGAAGACGCAATCGGTCGGCCCAAAAACGAGGCAGACAGGAAGGCGCTTCTCGAGCATTTCGAGCTCCGCGATCTGGATGGCCAGTTCCCTTATCTCACGCCTCAATAGGCCGTTCTCGTCCCACGGCTCGATGTTGACGGCAAGTTCGACCCCGATGCGGTCGCCAATGTCCTCACCTTCGCGGAGTATATGGATGGGCTTTGTAACGAAGTGTCCGCTGCTGAGACGGACAATGATGGTTGGATAGTGTTTCATTGTGATGTATCTCCTTTTTCGTAAAGTTAATACACCAGAAAAAGAAAGACCCTGACTCTTTTGCAACAAGAGAAAGGGTGATTTCTATAAGCAATCTACTGAGATTTCCTTGGCTTTCGCCATCGCACATCGAGGTTCTCACCTCAAAGCACCGTTTCTCGCCGGTTGCCGGGTTCACAACTCGTATGAACCACTCCTGATGCAGTTTTGAAAGTATCGGAAACGCCCATCGATGTCAAGACGGTACTGGCGGGGCGCATCTATTGCGTACTTGCACCGAGACAATTTCACCCAATGTACAATTTCCCAATTTACAATGGACAATCAAGAGCGTGTTGAGTAGCTCGAATTGTCCATTGTCAATTGAAACATTGTTAATTGGTAGGAGAGGGAATGCGGTCGGTCAAACGCGAAAAAGGAAGTTCTCACCGACAAAGACCTTTCGGATCCTGAGGCGAGAAGGTGACTCGACAATTGAGAACGATTTCAAATTTTCCATACGCGAAAGAAAAACAGGCCTCCGCGAGGCCGGGACATCGTAAAGCCATTCCGGGATGCTGAGATGCATCTCGTCACACAGCGTTTCGATGACACCTGCAAGAACCGCATCTTTGATCTCGTCACCTAGTTCAAATGGTTCGGCAATGGCGGCCAGATTCTTGTGATACCGAAAATCATCAACGAGATCCATAAGCGCGATCTTCCACCAACGCGGTTCGTCGATCATTCGCTGTTTTGTCTCTTTGGCCGTGATCATTTGGAAAAATACTCGTCCAACCAGGTGATCGTCGTTGCACTGATCTCTTTCCTCGGATAATAATCAGCGATGATCCCCAGTACGTCAGCTTTACTTTGTAGCCTGAGTTTCTCGATGAGGAAAATGGCATCGTCTTCGTCCTCGGTCTGGGGGCGCAACGCTATCATCTTCATGGCAAGCAGATAATCCGCTTCCGGGACCGTGACACGAAGATTCGGGAGATCAAAAAGCAACTCTCGATCATGTTTGACCACAAACATTCGAACTGCCATATTTAGCCAGTCAAGCTTCAGAGCGTGGAGTTCTGCGATCCGGTGGGCAGCATTCCTGATCTCTTTGACCGGTTCAAAGATCGCATCGACATCTTTCGTCGCTATACGGGCATTGAACGCCAGCACCATGACGGCTCCGCCGAAGAGAGAAATCTCGCCTTTGATGTCCTTTAAGGCAAGTTCATCGTTCAGCTCTGAAAGGTATTGCTGTATCTCGTCAGCGGTCATTTAGTTGAATGATGCCACTAATGCACGAATTATTTTCTGCTTGTGATCAACTTAGCTATGGTCTGGAGCTGCATGTTGCTTGTTCCTTCATAGATCGAGCCGATCTTGGAATCACGCCAGAATTTTTCGACCGGATAATCTTTGACGTAGCCGTAGCCGCCGTAGAGTTCGATAGCCTTTGAGGCGACGGCCTCGGCGCAGCGTGAAGCGTAGAGCTTTGCGACGGCGGCTTCTTTGAGGAACGAACGGCCTGCATCCTTGAGACGAGCGGCGTTGTAAACGAGCAGGCGAGTCGCCTCGATCTCGACGGCCATCTCTGCAAGCTGGAACTGCACCGCCTGGAAACTGTTGAGTGCCGATCCGAACTGCTCGCGTTCTGCCGTGTAGCCAAGAGCGGCCTCGTAGGCGCCTTGTGCGATACCGAGCATCTGTGCGGCGATGCCGATGCGGCCTTCGTTGAGCGTTTCGATCGAGACCTTGTAGCCTTTGCCGACCTCGCCCAGAACGTTATCTTTCGGAACCTTGCAGCCATCGAAGATCAGCTCCGTCGTCGAAGATGCGCGAATACCGAGCTTGTCCTCTTTCTTGCCGACCGTGAAACCTTCGAAACCTTTTTCGACGATGAAGGCCGTGATGCCTTTGTATCCGGCGTCAGCGTCGATAGTCGCAAAAACGATAAAGATCTCGGCTTCATTGCCGTTCGTGATCCACAGTTTCTGGCCGTTCAGCTCCCAATGATCGCCTTTATCGACGGCCTTCGTCTTAAGTGCGAACGCATCCGAACCGGAGCTTGCTTCCGAAAGTGCATAGGCGCCCACGCGGCCCGAAGCGAGCTGCGGCATATATTTTTTCTTGAGATCGGTGCTGCCCCATTTTAAGAACGCATTTGTTACGAGCGTGTTATGAACGTCCACAAAGACCGAAACGCTCGCATCGACGCGTGCCAATTCCTCGATCGCGATGATTGCGTTAAAGATCGACGAACCTGCACCGCCGTATTCTTCGGGTGATTCGATGGCCATCAGGCCGAGCTCGAAACACTGTTTTATAAGGTCGACATCGAGCTTGGAGTTGTGTTCCATCGATTCGACCTTCGGACGGACCTCGCCTTCGGCAAATTCGCGGACGGCGGCACGAAATTGTTCTTCGTCTTCTGAAAGGACGGTCAATGCATTGTTGTTGATAGGTGCTTCTGCGGCGGTGCTCATAATCTTTTATATCCTCAAAGTTCTCGAAATGTCGGTTTATCGATAAACTAGCATTTTAGAAAAGCCCTCGAACAAAGGCAACGACATACGTGGATCTTGAAAATCAGCCGAGCGGCGACGAAACCCCAATTCCTCGGCTCGTTCCGCATCACATAACCCGTCTAAAAATAGCGGCGATCGTGCTAACGGCGATCGGTGTCGGACTATTTGCCTATTTCATCTATTCGATAGGATATCGCGAACTCGCAGGAGAGATCGCAAAGCTTGGTATCAGCGGCTTCGCGGTCCTTCTTCTGCTTTACTTTTTGCGTGTAATTGCAAGGGCTTCAGCGTGGAAGCTCTCTGTTGGCGAGCCGTACGATCTGCCGATCCGCGACGGCTTGGCGGGCGTTATCATCGGCGAGGCGATGAGCTCCGTGATCCCGCTCGGCATCCTTGTCAGCGGCACTGCAAAGGCCATTGCTGTGAGGCGCAGGCTGCCGCTGGTCGTCGGCCTCTCGTCGGTCGCCACGGAGAATCTCTTTTACAGTTTTATTACAAGCATTTTTCTCATTCTCGGTTCTTTGACGCTTGTTCGGAGCTTTGAACTCGAAGAAGGCTGGGTCTTTACGATCGATCTTCTGATCGCAGCCCTCGTCGCCGTGATCATCTTTTTGGTGCTTCTTGTGGTGCGGCAATGGCATCTCGCCAGCGAACTTTGCGAGAAGCTTTATCAACGCGGTATTGCCACATCGTTTACGGGAACGTGGCGAATGCACATCCGTCTTTTCGAGAATTTTATCTTCGGGTTTTATCGGCAATATCCGAAGCGTTTCCTTCCGATCTGCATTTTTGAGATCGCGTATCATTCCCTAGGCATCGCCGAAGTTTGGTATATCCTGAGCCAGATCGGTGACCGCGTGCCGCATCTGACTCAGGCCTTTCTGCTCGAATCTGTCAGCCGTCTCGTAACGATCGTCTTCAAACTCGTGCCGTTCGTGATCGGCGTGGACGAAGCAGGTGCGCAGTTCGTTGCGCGGACGCTAGGAATGGCGGTCGGGATCGGCGTGACGATCGCTCTTTTGCGCAAAGGGCGTATGCTCTTCTGGGTGCTGATCGGCTTCGCTCTGATCGTTCGGCGGGGCCTTAAATTCAGTCACATTATCGGCAGGAAGAACGAGAGCTAGTCGAACGGCCAAAAGACCGGAACGAGCACGATCGAGACAATGAATACGACGATAGTGAGTATCGATCCGATCTTGACGAAGTCCATGAACCGATAGCGTCCCGGTGTATAGATGAGTACGCATGCGGGTTCGAGCGGCGTAATGAAGGAGAATGATGCTGCGTAAGTGATCGCAATGATGAACGTGCGCGGATTCAGCCCGAGCGCAAGAGCGGTTTTGACCGCAACCGGCAGAACGACCAACGCCGCAGCTTGATTCGACATCGGCTGAGTGAGGGCGACCGTCAAGATGAAGAACCCGGCGAGGACAGCCGTGCTGCCAAAGGCCCCGATATAATCTTCTATTAATCCCGCAAGAAATCTGTCCGCACCGCTCGATTCCATCGCCGCCCCGAAGCTCATCATGCAGGCGATCATTACGAGCAGACGCATATCGATCAAAGAATAGAGCTCGCGATACAGAACGGTCTGTGTAGCAAGCAAAACCATCACGCCGAGCAATACCGCGACCGTTAGCGGAATGTCGAGGCCGATAGTTACCTTCGAGATCGAAAGGCCGAGGAAGAGCAAGAATGCTGTGACCGCCCACTTCCTCTTCGCGAAGCGGGTGCTTGTATCGGATATCTCTTCGACGAGCACGACCTGATCGTCGCCGGCAAGCTGCTGTATGCTCTCGCGGCGGCCCTGTATCAGGAGAACATCACCGAACTTCAGCCTAACGTCGCTCAGCTTTTCGATAAGCGTCGTGCCGTGTCGATTGATCGCAAGCACCGTCATTCGATAACGCTGGCGGAAGTCGATCGATTTAAGCGTCTGTCCGACAAATATCGAGTCGCGCATAATGATCGCTTCATAAAGCCCAATGTCCTCGCCGCTGATATCTTCGTCCTCGAGATAAACCTCCGGCTTGATCTCGATGCCCTCGAGAGGCTTTACGCGAAGCAGGTCCTGGATCTTTCCTTCAACGATAAGAGAATCGCGGCGTCGGATGCGTTCGCTCGATCGCGGTGCATCGATCCGTGAGCCGTCACGAACGATCCCGAGAACTGTGAGCCCGAGCTCGCTCGAAAGATCTGTTTCTGAGATCTTCTGACCGACGAGCGGCGACTTCGGCAGGACGAGAATCTCGGTCACATAATCGCGTATCTGATATTGATCGGTCAGCGAATCCTTGCTCTCGATCCTCGGCAGCATATGCCGGCCGACAAAAAGCATATAGAGCATTCCGAACGCGAAGGTGACGATCCCGACCGGAAGAAGCTCGAACATCGAGAACGGTTCCTGGCCGTAACGCTGGATCGCACCGCTGACCGCAAGGTTCGTCGATGTACCGATCAAGGTCAGGCTGCCGCCGAGGATCGCGCCGAACGCGAGCGGCATAAGCAGCTTTGACGGTGCGATCTTTGCCTTTGCCGCAAGCCCCATAACGACGGGCAGGAACATCGCCGTCGTCGTCGTGTTCTTGAGCATGCTCGCGCTCAAGGCTGCCGTGAACATTATGAGCGCTGTAAGAAGAAACTCATTGCTGCCTGCTAATCGATGGATCCTGTTCCCGATCTCATCGACGATGCCTGTCTTTACAAGGCCGCCGACAAGGACGAAGAGGCCGCCGATCGTGATGATGATGTCGTTGCCGAATCCGGCGACCGCATCTTTTACGGTGAGCACTTGCGTGAGCACCAACGTGATCACCAAAATAAGCCCGATGATATCGACCGGCAGCTTTTCGCTCGCGAATAGGACTATCGCAAGGACGAGCAGGACGAGTGTGATCACGATCGGGGTCATTGTCCTATAAGAATAAGGGTTTTATGGCGTATGTAAATAGGAAAAACGTAAAGATCGTGTCGTCAGAAAGCGGAGCGGGCATTTACGGGCAGACGGTTCGATAGTGGTAATATTCTCATCAAACATATAAATTCGCCTTTTGGAGCCAAAAATGAAGAAACTTTTCCCGATACTTTTCCTCGTTCTTGTATTTTCACCCGCCATTTTTTCGCAGCAAACGCTTGATGAAAAGCTCAAGGCGATCGATCTGTACGCGAACAAGGTCATGGAGACGTGGAAGGCGTCAGATGCCGGAATGGCGATCGCGGTCGTCAAAGATGACAAGGTCGTTTTTGAAAAGGGCTACGGCGTGCGTGAGATCGGAAAGCCTGAAAAGGTCGATGAGAATACGCTCTTTGCGATCGCCTCGAATTCAAAGGCGTTCAATACGGCCGCCCTCGCGATCCTCGTTGACGAGGGCAAGCTGAAATGGGATGACAAGGTTTCGAAATATCTTCCGGAATTCCAGCTTTACGACCCGTGGGTAACGCACGAATTGACGATCCGCGACATCGTCTCGCATCGCGTCGGGCTCGATACCTTCAGCGGCGATCTGCTCTGGTATGACACGACATATTCGACGGACGAGATCCTTCGCCGTGTGCGTTATCTGAAGCCGGTGTCGAGCTTTCGTTCGCGTTACGGCTATCAGAATCTGATGTTCATTGCCGCAGGCCGAATTGTCGAGAAAGTTTCGGGTCAGCCGTGGGCAGATTTTATTAAGAGCCGAATTTTAACGCCGCTCGGTATGACGCGGACGAATCTGAGCGTTCGCGATCTAAAGGACAATTACGCGATGCCGCACAACGAATCGGGCGGCAAACTGCGTGCCTTGCCGCCGGGATTCCTCGATCACGCGATCGGTGCCGTTCGCCTTAACGCGTCCGTTCACGACCTTTCAAAATGGATCCGACTGCAGCTCGGACGCGGAACATTCGAGGGGAAAAAGATCTTTTCAAAAGAACAGAGTTGGGAGATGTGGTCGCCGAATACGCTCCAGCCGCTTTCTGAACGGGCTGTCGAGAATCTGCCGGGGCGTCATTTTTCAGCATATGCGATGGGCTGGGGAACGTACGATTATTACGGCCGCAAGATCATCAATCATAGCGGCGGGCTCGACGGAATGCTTTCGTACACCGTTCTGATACCCGAGGAAAATATCGGCTTCGTGATCCTGACCAACAGCGAGTCGCCCGGCTTCTCGATAATGATGTCGAAGATGCGGGATATTTTCGTCAACGCTCCCGACCGTGATTGGAATCAGGAAGCTGTTGTTCGGGCTGAACGGCAGAAGGCCGCAGACGCCAAAGAAAGAGCGGAGATCGATGCCGAACGCATCCCGAATACAAAACCGTCGCTGTCTCTTGCGTCCTATGCAGGCACATATACGAGCCCGATGTACGGTGACGTTACGGTCGCCGAGGAGAACGGAAAACTCGTGATGCGGCTCGGCCCGGCACCGAATTTCGTTGCCGACCTTGAGCATTGGCATCTTGACACGTGGCAGATACATTGGCGGCCAAGCGTACATTACAACTTCCCGCGAGGTTTTGTGACATTTACGATCGACGAACATGGCAAGACCGACCAGCTCAAGATCGACCAGCCGAACAACGATTTTTGGTTCTACGAATTGGACCTGCACAGGGCAAAATAACAGCCGTGAGAATTCGACAAACACTGTTTCCTGTGCAAGAATTCACTTTTCGCCAAAGCGAGGAATAAAGAGGAGTAATTTCTTTCTAGATGTCAGAAGAAGCAGTTCAGCAGGCTGAGGCCGCCCCCGAAACACCTTCGAATGCCGATGAGGTCCATTATCAGGCAGTCGAAAAGGAAGGTACGGTAACAGCTATCTGGGAAATGCAGGGACAGCAGCACCTTCGCACGATCGATCCGCGATCGAACGAAGGCAAGCAGATCCTTGCACTGTTCGAAACCGCCGCCTAAGAAGGCTCGGCTCGTTCCCCCAAAAGATCAATAAATAGAAGACGTTAAAAGCGCCTCCGCCCGCTCTCGAAATTTGCTCGACGAGAGCCGATTCACCGCGCCAATCGACCTCTGCGCGTGTGAAACACGCGATCATTGCCATTGTCGCGGCCTTGCCGCTCTATTTGCGGATAAGCTCTTTTCTTCGTGCGGCTCTGCCGCTCTATTTGCGGAAAAGCTCTGCTTTTCCGGCCCGTGGCCGAAGAATTACCGCGGCTTGCCGCCGCCCTTGTTCGGAGGCTGAGCCTCCGAGGATCAAATGGAAGTCTTCGACGGTGAAGCAGAGGTTCTGGCGTCACAACACCGCCAGTGTTCCGGTAAGCCGGAACCGCACCGCAAATAGACGGGCAAAGCCCGAAAGAAAGAGAGTGACTCCTCGTCGGTGAAGCAGAGGTTCTGGCGTCACAACACCGCCAGTGTTCCGGTAAGCCGGAACCGCACCGCAAATAGGCGGGCAAAGCCCGAACGAAAGCGAGTGACTCTTCGACGGTGAAGCAGATGTTCTGGCGTCACAACACCGCCAGTGTTCCGGTAAGCCGGAACCGCACCGCAAATAGATGGGCATAGCCCGAAGATGCAAACTTTGGTGGCGTTTCTTGTGTGTGCCCCGCGTCTTGACACGTATGCTATACTCGTAGATGTGGATGCAACAGGTGTTGTGTATCTTGTTCTTTGAAAAACTTATGGTTCTCTGGTCGAAAAAATGTTTTTTATTTTGGTTTTTGTCACCATAAACCCTGCTGCTGCAACAGTTATCTGTCCACTACGAGGGTAGTGGACAGTTTGTGGACAGTGAACAGGAGAACGGCCAATATTTAGGGAAAAAGCGCCAACGTCTAATGTTCTTGAAGCTGTCCTCGACGGGCGAGATCGCTAGGTGATCAACAAGGAGCTGATCGGATGGCTTGCGGACGGGAATGTTCTTTCTCCGAGCGATGCGGCCTGGACGACGCCGATGCCGGCGGATGTGAGAAAGACGGCGTCGGCGGATAAAAGGTCGTCGAGCTCGGCGGTCAGTTCGCGGACATCGAAATTGTCGAGGATGAATTCGCGAGTCGTGCCGGCGAGGCAGCCGGTCGAAAGTTCAGGTGTGAAGAGCGTGCCTCCTTTTAACCAAAAGACGTTCGCAAAACATGCACTTGTAATGCGGCCTTGTTCATTTAAACGAATCGCCTCGTCAAAACCGGATCTTCTTGCGGCTTCAAAACAGAGCGTCGGTTCGAGGTAATCTGTCGTTTTCAAGCCGGCTAGCGGCGAGCGAGAGTTGACCGGAAACGGCGAGATGCCGAGACGAAAATCCTCGCCGACCTCACGCGGCGGGCCGGTCACGATCGAAAGCGATGTTCTATCCGGCAGACCAGAGGCGGCAGGCCAAATGGTGCTTGGCCTAAGATCGGTGAACGTGATTTTTGCACGGCCGCGTTGGATCGAATCTTCGGCAAGCTTGCTTTGAAGCGCGTCTTTAACGACCGTCTCGCTAAATCCGCCGAGGTCGATGCCGAGTTTTGCCGCCGCATGTTCGAGCCGCGACCAGTGCTTTTCCCAGAGAAAAGGCTCGCCGCCGCGGATCGCGATAGTTGTAAAGATCCCGCGTTCGCTCATATATTTTCGCCAAGCACCAACGTCGGCCGGATCGCATTCTCATCTGCCGAATATTTTCCGACGGCGATCAATTGACCGTCTTCAGAGAACATCGCGATCGGCTCATCTGCGGCAAATTCCTGACCGTAAACCCTTGAGGACAGGCCGTTGAGCGTCATCTTCGCGCGCTCGCTGTTGAGAACGAAATGCGGAAGACCGCTGACCAAAGTTTCGATCGGCAGCAAGCGTTTTGTCGGATCGGCCTCATCGGCTAGAGCATCGAGCGGCACGCTGTCTGCGAGCGAAAATCGACCGCTTGCCGTTCGCCTCAATTCGGTAAGATGAGCGGCGGTGCCGAGTGCCTTTGCTATATCTTCGGCGAGCGTTCGTATGTATGTCCCGGCTGAGCAACGCACTCGAATTGTATGATGTTCGCCCGATACGTCATCCGGCGAGACCACCGAGATCTCGTGGATCGTTACCGGAACGGCCTTGCGTTCGATCTCTTCACCGCGGCGAGCGAGTTCGTATAGCTTTTTGCCATCGACCTTTTTTGCCGAATACATCGGCGGCGTCTGCAAGATCTCGCCGTGAAAACGATCGAGCACGCTGTGGATCTCGCTCGACGAAATATCGCTTCTGCCGGTCTCACCGATCCGTTCGCCTGTGAGATCGCCCGTATCGGTCGCATAGCCAAAACGAACCGTTGCTTCGTATTCTTTCGCGTCTTTATCGACAAACTTCGCGAGCCGCGTCGCCTTACCGACGAGCACGACCATCACGCCGGTCGCAAATGGATCGAGCGTCCCGGCGTGTCCAACCTTTCGCGTATTGAAGATTCGCCGCACGCGGTTAACGACATCGTGCGAGGTCGGACCGGCAGGTTTGTCGATGATGAGAATTCCATCCACTCGACGATTCTAAGTTCTTGCCCGCGAATAACGCGAATTGCCGCGAATAGAAAGCGATGACCTGACCCGGAACATCCGCGTTCTTTCGCGTGATTCCGGGGCATGGATTTTTGATCTGTAAGCAGAAAGGTAAAATATATCGATGTGGCGAAAAAGGCGTCGCGAAATTCTCCCTGAGGAACGCACAGTAAAAGACGAAGAAAAGGCGTACGCCAAGACGATGAAGCGCGCCGTGAACCTTCTCGCCGCGAAACCTCGTGCCGTCGAAGAACTTCGCGTTCGCCTGCTTGAGAAGGCGTGGACGAACGAAGAGATCGTCGCGAAAGTGATCGGGAAGATGCTTGAATATGGCTACCTCGACGACGAACAGTTTGCAAAGAACGCCGCACTCTCGGCAATACGTCAGCGTCCGCAAGGGCGGCATAAACTCCGGCAAACGATGTCGCGAAAGCCGCTCGACCGCGAGGTCAAAGAGATGGCGATCGAGCACGCATTTGAGCAAATGCCGGAAAGCGAACTGATCGATGCCGTGATCGAGAAACGCCTTCGTCTCAAAGGCGTTCCGCAAACCCCTGAGGAGAAGAAAAAATTTTACGACCATCTGCTCCGAAAAGGCTTTAGCTACAATCTGATCCGCGAGAAGATGATCGAGGTGCGGGCAAATGACCTCATCGCCGAGCCGTAACCGCACCGCAAACATCGCATTCCAAAAAAATTTTCCTTCAACTGAATCCATTTCCTCCGACCCGTGCGAATTCATGGACACAAAGCCAATGACGGCTTTTGGAAAAACTGGAGGATATTATGAAAACTATTATTGGGGTGATCGTGCTATCGATCGCATTTGTTGTTGGGGTCTCTGCGCAGGATGGAAACCCGATGGTGGGCGGAGCCGCAATGTTCAAGACGAAAAATATCGTCGAGAACGCCGTGAATTCGAAAGACCACACAACGCTCGTTGCTGCGGTCAAGGCCGCGGGCTTGGTCGATACGCTCATGAGCAAAGGGCCATTTACGGTATTTGCTCCGACGAATGCTGCATTCGACATGCTGCCTGCGGGAACGGTCGATACGCTTTTGAAGCCTGAAAATAAAGCGATACTCACGAAAGTGCTCACCTATCACGTCGTCGCTGGCAACTGGGATTCAAAAGCGATCGCAAAGCTGATAAAAATGGGCGGCGGAAAGGCCGAGCTCGCGACCGTCTCGGGCGGCAAGCTCTGGGCATCGATGGACGGCAGCGATCTCGTGTTGAACGACGAGAAAGGCGGACGCTCGACGGTAACGATCGCCAACGTTCGGCAGTCGAACGGCATCATTCATGTTATAAACTCGGTATTGATGCCGGAATAAAAGCTCGTTCGAAAGGGTTCTGCGGCCGTCCGACCAGCCGGCCGCAGAACCAATCGAACGACGAGGAGATCAGAAAGATGCGATTCTTGGTTTTATCGTTGAGTGCGTTGATCGTCGGTACTGCTGCCTGTGTTTCGGGCCTTCGCGGATCGAATGCGGCTGTTTCTGACGGAGCGGATCCGAGCGCTACACCGCGGCGGACAAAGGCCGTACGAGAGATCACTTACACCGATGCAGAATTCGACGGCAAAGAGGTCTTGATGACCGATGCCGAATGGAAAAAGATCCTGACGCCCATCGAATACACGATGATGCGTGAAGCTGGAACCGAACGGCCTTTTACAGGTGCGTATTACAAGAACCACGAGGACGGTGTTTACTACTGTGCGGCTTGCGGGCTTGTGCTTTTCCGCTCCGCGAACAAATTCGATTCCGGGACGGGCTGGCCAAGCTTCTATCAACCGGCGTTCAAAAAGAACGTGATCGAGAAGGTTGACCGTTCGCTCGACGAGGTTCGAACCGAAGTGCTTTGTGTCCGCTGCCACGCGCATCTCGGCCACGTCTTTGACGACGGCCCGGAACCGACCGGCCTGCGTTACTGCATAAACTCGCCGGCATTGAAATTCAAGAAGGCCGAGCCGGCAGAATAAGTACAAGCTTCGAAATAAGTAATAAGTGAAAGGTCAGAAGTGAGAAGAAGCGACTTATCACTTCTGAACTTTCACTTTGGACTTATTTCGGAGCGATTGGGGCGAACGGCCTGCTTTTGCGGCTTCTATTCCTTCTTACGGCCGCTGCGTTTTGACCCAAAGAGAAAATGCGAAGTTCGCAAAGCGAAACCGACATTGCCCTTCCGAGGAAAGGCGTCGGAAATCCGTCCGCTCACGCAGACGGTACAGATCGCCGCGTTCTCCGTTCTCCCGCCGGCGTGTCGTTCTTTAGCTCAATATGTTAAATTTGACCTAATGACAGGCGACGAGATCAGAGAAAAATTCCTTTCATATTTTGAGAAGAATGGACACAAACGCGTCCATTCTTCTCCGCTTTTGCCCGCGAACGACCCGACGCTTTTGTTCACGAACGCCGGGATGAATCAGTTCAAGGACGTGTTTCTTGGCGTCGAGAAGCGTGATTACACACGTGCGACGACATCGCAAAAATGCATACGCGCGGGCGGCAAGCACAACGACCTCGACGAGGTCGGGAAGACCGCACGCCATCACACGTTCTTCGAAATGCTCGGGAACTTTTCCTTCGGCGATTATTTCAAAGAGGAGGCGATCGGCTTTGCGTGGGATCTGCTTGTGAATGAATTTGGGCTTGATATAGAGCGGCTCTGGTTCTCGGTCTTTGAGGGCGATGAAGAGGTCGGGCCGGACGACGAAGCCCGCGAATTTTGGATAAAGGCCGGTGCAAGGCCCGAACGCGTACTCGGTTTCGGCCGCAAGGACAATTTTTGGCAGATGGGCGACACAGGCCCGTGCGGCCCTTGTTCTGAGATCCATTATTTCATGGGTGAAGATCCTTCTGATCCGGAACAGAACTCCCCGCATTGGGTCAACGGCCCAGGCGACACGACGATGGAGATCTGGAATCTCGTCTTTATGCAGTACAACCGCACGCTCGAAGCGGACGGGAGTTTCCTGCTTACGCCGCTGCCGGCTCCGTCGGTCGATACGGGAATGGGCCTGGAGAGAATGACCGCGGTAATGCAGCATGTAAAGACGAACTACGACACCGACCTGATCAAGCCGCTCGTCGAATTCGCTGCAAAATTGGCTTGAATGGGGCAGTGATCAACGTACTTCTAATCGAACGTCAGCAGATCGCCCGCGAAGGTGTCGAGGCCCTAATCGCAAAGAGCGATCGATTTACACTTGCGGCGAGCACTGCCGATCCAAAGGAGGGCTTTGAGCTTTTCAAGGAATTGCGGCCGGATGTGGTCGTTCTCGGCCTAAGATTTGTCGATTCCTGCTCAATAGACGCTCTTCCTGCCTACTTTGAGATCCAACCCAGGGCGAGGGTCGTGATCCTTGCGGATAACGCGGGAGACGGCGAAATTGCGAAAGCTTTAAAACTTGGAGCTCTCGCCTTTGTTTCGAAAGATGAGAGCGGCGACGAGCTTTTTGCCGCTGTCGAGGCCGCCGCAAACGGCAAAAAGTATCTTCCGAAAGAGATCGCATCGGTTTTGGCGGAAAATTATGGTGCCGACGAATTAACACCGGCAGAAACCAATGTTCTGCGGTCCATCGTTGGCGGTATGTCGAATAAAGAGATCGCATTCGCCCTCGATATCTCCGAAAACACCGTAAAAAGCCATATTCAGAACATTTTTTCGAAGATCGGCGTCTCCGACAGAACGTCAGCTGCGACCGCGGCGATAAAACGCGGCCTCGTAAGGGTGGATATATGATCAAGAACGAATTAACCGAATACGCAGAATTGTTCACTTCCGAAGAAAGCCCCGTTTTACGTGAGCTTCGAGAGCATTGCTACGCGCATTACAGCGATTCGTCGATGCTTTCGGGACATGTGCAGGGACGAATCCTCGCTCTTTTGTCGAAGATGATCCGGCCGAAACTCGTCGTCGAGATCGGCACATATCTCGGCTATTCGGCTCTTTGCTTTGCAGAAGGGCTTGCGGTGGGCGGAAAAGTAATTACATTGGATATACAGGAAGAGACGAATCGTGTCGCAAAATCGTTCGTCGAGCGAACCGAGTATAAAAACGTCATCGATTTCCGCCTCGGCGAGGCAAAAGACCTCATCCCGGAGATCAAAGACCCGATCGACCTCGTCTTTATCGACGCAGATAAGTCTAATTACTCGCTCTATTACGACCTTGTCTTCGAGAAAGTGCGGCCCGGCGGCTTTATCATCGCCGACAACGTCCTATGGAGCGGCCGCGTCCTCAACGAGGAGAAAGACGAGGACACGCAGGCCCTGCACGACTTTAACCAAAAGATCCAGTCCGACCCACGCGTCACGAACGCACTGCTCCCCATCCGCGACGGTCTGATGGTGGTTTGCAAGAAATGATGTGGCCTCCTCCCTTCTCGGTCGTGCAATAATAGGCCGAATGGATACTTCGAAGTTCAACGAGTTGATAGAAGGAGCGAAGCAGATGCGCGATCACGCATCGGGCAAGAAAGTCGATGGCATTCGAGTAGTGACATTACCGTGGGATCCTGCCGACCACCTAACTTCGGACGAAGAGAGACTTTTCTATCTTGAAGCGGCGATCGAAGAGGGCGATCCGGCGCTCTTGGAAGCAGCACTTCGCGACATCGAGCGCTCAAGATTAACTTGCAGCTGAACGATTCGCGGAGTACCTGGCATTGTCGTTGATATCCGTTCAGGCGGATTTTTACAACCACCCGTCGAAACCTATACTCTGACGGTATTTGACCAGCTCAACGACGTGTGAATCTGGTTGTTCGTCAGGACGATATCCACACCTCAAACATTTGTCGATATGTTTCGAGTGTATGTAGTTCTCAATACACTCACAATCCCAATAATCTGACGTTAGCTGAATTTTTCCGATATTCTCAACTGCGATTTGAAATTTCATAAAAATGCTACCAATGGGCGCTTGCTGAATGATACGTTACTTCTTTTGAACTGCAGGATTTACGTTCGAATTTAAGGTTGCGTGTCACGCATCCAGACTAATTAAACATATAGCATCAATACTGATTAAATTACCTTGCAACGGAAACGAGTCGTGATTCCCACCCGAAAGTATTAGGTCCTGCCCACCGCAATTGATGGTTACATTCATTCCTTAAGGCGATAGACTTCTTGTAATGGCTTTGCGACTCTGCGTCTCCGCGGGAGAAATTGGTTTCTTGCAAAGACGAAGAATTCACCGCAGAAATGCAGAGGGAAGAAAGAGTTTCCCGCAGAGGTGCAGAGACGCAAAGATAGAAGTGAGACAAGGAGGAATGAGATGACAGCGACAACAAAACACGAAATGGCGATGAGGACAGTTGAAAGGATCGTTGCGCCGCCGCAAGCGCATTGGGTGGGCGACGGGTTTCACGTACACGGATTCTTTCCGCACGGGCCGCTTTCGGCGAAGAGAATGAGTCCGTTCTTCTTGCTGGACTACAACGCGCCGACGAATTTTCCGCCGCGAGAGGAACCTTACGGCGTCGGGCCGCATCCTCACCGCGGATTCGAGACGGTTACGATCGCGTATAAGGGCAAGGTCGAGCATCACGATTCGCACGGCGGCGGTGGCGTGATCGAAGAAGGCGATGTTCAGTGGATGACGGCGGGCAGCGGACTTCTGCACAAGGAGTTTCATGAGCAGGAGCGGAGCCGACAGGGCGGCCTTTTCCATATGGTGCAGCTTTGGGTCAATCTGCCTGCGAAGGACAAGATGACGCCGCCGAAATACCAGGCGATCACGAACGCCCAAATGGGCCGCGTCGAGCTGCCCGATGGCGGCGAGGTCGAGATCATCGCGGGTGAATTTGATGGCGTAAAAGGGCCCGCGACGACGTTCACGCCGGTAAATATGTTCAACGTGCGTCCTAAAAAAGGCACGACCGTCGAACTCGCTTTTCCGGCGAATTTCACAACGCTCGTCCTTGCTGTCGAGGGCTCAGGCCGGATCAACGACAGCGACGTGCTTCCGACGGATCATGTTGCGTTACTCGCGACGGATGGTGAGCGTTTCACTATCGAAGCAACGGAAGAGAATTCGACGTTCCTTGTTCTGAGCGGCGAGCCTATCGACGAGCCAATCGCGTCCTACGGGCCGTTCCTTATGAACACACAGGCGGAGCTCGCGCAGGCGATCGATGACTTCAATTCGGGTAAGTTCGGCCATCTCGAATAACCGGACCTAGGGCAATTCTCCCACATCGCCCACAATCTTCTAGCCCGCCGCTTTACAAACTTGCTAAACTATAGGCGTGTTAACTCGCGAGCTTGAAGCAACATTGAGCACGGCGGTCGATGAGGCCGTCAGATACCGCCACGAATTTGTGACGTTGGAGCATTTGCTCCACGCGTTGATGGCAGACGAAACTGCGCGCGACATCCTTATAAATTGTGGTGCGGATCTTGCTGAGCTTGAACGAGCTTTAGCGGAATATTTCTCCACCGTGCTCGAGAAGGTGCCCGATAACGTGGCCCCTGCGATGCCGGAGCTAACGACAGCATTCCAATCGACCATCTCGTACGCCGTACTTCAGGCCGAAGGCAGCGGCCAGCGGGCGGTCGATACAGGCAATATCCTTGCGGCCTTGTATCAGGCACAGCAGGCCTTCGCGGTCTTTCTGCTTCTTCAGCAGGGCGTAACGCGCCTAGACATCCTGAATTACATTTCTCACGGTATCTCGAAGATCGAGACGCTAGGCGATTCGTTCGAGGGCACTGCGGAACCTGATGCTGAAGCCGGTGAAGGCCAGCCAGTGCAGAAAAGAGACCCGCTTGAGAGCTTTACGGTCGAGCTGGTCGCGAAAGCCGCGGCGGGCGAGATCGATCCGATCATCGGCCGTTCAGAAGAGATCGAACGCACGATCCAGGTGCTTTGCCGCCGAAAGAAAAATAACCCGCTTTATGTCGGCGAACCCGGCGTCGGCAAAACGGCTCTTGCCGAAGGGCTTGCACTAAAGATCAGCGAAGGCAACGTGCCCGAGGTTCTAGCGGACGCGAAGGTTTTTGCACTCGATATGGGCGCGGTTCTCGCCGGCACGCGGTACCGCGGCGACTTTGAACAACGATTCAAAGCGATCATCAAAGAGCTTCAGAAGCAAGAGAATGCCATCCTTTTCATCGACGAGATACACACGATCGTTGGTGCAGGTTCTGTGTCTGGCGGCTCGATGGACGCATCGAACATCTTAAAGCCTGCGTTGGCGGCCGGAAAGTTACGTTGTATCGGTTCGACGACGCACGCGGAATACAAGGCCGCGTTCGACCGTGATCGAGCTCTGGCGAGACGATTCCAACGGATCGACATAAACGAGCCGACGGTTGCCGAGACATACGAGATCCTCAAGGGCCTGCGGAAATATTACGAGGACCATCACGGCGTAAAATATACGGACGATTCGCTCCGAACGGCTGCCGAGCTTGCCGGAAAATACATAAACGATCGCTTCCTCCCCGACAAAGCGATCGACGTGATCGACGAGGTCGGGGCCGCTGTCAAACTTCGTCCCGCAGCAAAACGCCCGAAACGCATTTCGACCGATATGGTCGAAAAGGCGATCGCCCGAATGGCGAAGATTCCGCCGCGTTCTGTCGTTGCGAACGAGAAAGAGCGTTTGAAGACGCTTCGCGACGATCTGAAAAAACACATCTTTGGGCAGGACGAGGCGATCGACGCACTTGTCGATTCGATACAGATCTCGCGTGCCGGTATCGGACACGAAACAAAACCTGTCGGTTCATTCCTTTTTTCAGGCCCGACAGGTGTCGGTAAGACGGAAGTTTCAAAGCAGCTTGCTGAGGTTCTCGGCATCGAGTTCATACGCTTCGATATGAGCGAATACGCAGAGCCGCACACCGTTTCGCGACTCATCGGGGCGCCGCCCGGATACGTCGGCTTCGATCAGGGCGGTCTCTTGACCGAGGCGATAATGCGTACACCGCACGCGGTTCTTGTTCTCGACGAGATCGAGAAGGCACATCCGAATCTCTTCAACTTGCTGCTGCAGGTGATGGATTCCGCGACCCTGACGGACAACAACGGTAAGCGTGCAGACTTCCGCAACGTGATACTGATAATGACGACAAACGCCGGTGCACGAGAGCTTTCGTCGGGCGGCGTCGGTTTCAGGAATTCTTCCGAGACAAAGGGAAGCGCGAAGGGTGCGATCGAGCGGACTTTCACGCCCGAATTTCGAAATCGCCTCGACGCCTGGATCGCATTCAAGCCGCTCGATGTCGAGGTCATCAAGCTCGTCGTCGATAAATTCATTCGCGAACTGAACGGCCAGCTTGCCGAGAAACGCGTCAACGTCGTCCTTAGTGAAGACGCCCGCGAGTGGCTCGCAAAACACGGCTTCGATTCGCGGTATGGCGCACGCCCGATGTCGCGGCTCATACACGATAAGATCAAGCAGCCGCTCGCGAACGAAATTCTCTTCGGCAAACTCACCAACGGCGGCACGGTCCGCGTCGAATCTGACGACGCAGGCCTAAAGCTCGTCTTTTAACTGTGATGGGAACAGATAATAATTTCGTATCGGTCATTGTTGCGGCATTGGTCGGCGCCCTCGTTGCGACGGCTGTCTGCGTCGCCTTCTTTTTTCTGTTTCTGCGGGAACCGTCGAGCGTTGTCGCAGGGCCGACACCATCATCGGGCCCAGCGCCAAGTTCTTCTCGGCCACCCGACCCCGACGTCGCCGCCTCCGATGTAACCGCCATAGAGTTGAAAACGTCCTACAAAGGCTTCTTTGAAGATGGAAGATGTGCGGGTCAAGGCTCTTCGTGTCGGGCCGTGATCAGGATCGAACGCTCGGGTGCTGCGAAACGAACGATCTTCTTTTCGTCCTCGGACGACAACGCGGAGAAAGCTGTATCCACCGCCTCACTAAAGCCCGGAGAATTTGATCTGATAGCCAAAACTGTAGTTTCGAATGGAGCTTTTCGGGCATGGCGTGAGGGTATGACGCTCACTACAAGCAATTCTTCCATCCGTGTCGAATACAACGGCGGTACAAAAACGATTCCGAGCAACGTGGATCAGAATACAACGACGTTCCTTGAGATGATGAACGCGATAAAGCAACTCAACCACACACTTGCGTGGAAGGAAGATTCCTGACACTTTTCAGCAATGTTAAAGACCGATGTTGTGATCATAGGAGCAGGGCCGACCGGCCTTGCGCTTGCGTGTCAGTTGATCCGATACGGAATCGATTTCGTCATCATCGATAAGAAAGAAGGCACGACGCCTTTTTCACGTGCGATCGGCGTTCAGGCTCGGACACTTGAGATCTACGATCAGATCGGCCTTGCCGACGACCTTATTTCGCTTGGGCACACCGCCGAGAAGGTGAAGTTCTTAAAGGATGGAGTGGTTCGCGGCGAGGCGAATTTGAGCGAGCTCGGCGTAGGACTTAGCCCATTCCCGTTCGTTCTGCTCGTAGAGCAAGGCCTCCACGAAGAGCTTTTATACAAGTTCATCACAGACAACAAACAAGATGTGCTTTGGCGGCACGAGCTTCTCTCATTCACGGACGATGGCGACGGCGTCTCTGCCAATATCAAGCGAGCGGACGGCTCAGAGTTTACAGTTCAGGCAAAGTATCTTGTCGGATGCGATGGCGCAAAAAGCGATGTGCGTCACGCGCTCGGACTGACATTCGAAGGCGACACGGTCGAGCGTTTGTTCTATGTCGCGGATGTCGAGCTCGATTGGCCGCACGGCCACGACGCACTCCAGATCAACCTGGGTGAGAATACGTTGACCGCATTCTTTCCGCTGAAGGGCGAGAACCGCTGGCGGCTTGTCGGCACCTTTCCCGAAGGGCATAAAAAGGACGAAAGCGATATTCCATACGAAGAGATCGACGCGCAGATCGAACACGATATGGGCGTCAAACTCGACATCAAGAAGGTCAACTGGTTCTCGGTCTATAACGTACATTCGCGGGCTGTGAACGCGTTCTCGCGGGGCAGATGTTTAGTCGCCGGAGACGCCGCACACATTCACACGCCGGCCGGTGCCCAAGGGATGAACACAGGCATTCAAGACGGCTACAACCTCGCGTGGAAACTTGCGCTCGTCCTGCAAAACGCGGCGGACGAAACGCTCCTTGCGACCTACAACGAAGAGCGTCTTCGGAACGCGAAGAACCTGCTCTCGACCACCGACCGAATTTTTGAATTTGCGGCGAGCGATGAATGGCTGGTCTCGTTCGTGCGGAATAATGTTTTCCCGTATGTTTTCGGCACGGCGCTGAGCTTTGACATCGTAAAGAGCAAGCTTTTTTCAATAGTTTCGCAGATCGGCATCAGCTATGCCGGCCAATCGCTGAGTTTGCAGTCAGGCGATTTTGCGATCGCGGCTGGTGATCGGATGCCTTGGTTCACGATGGATGGAACGAGCATTTACGAGAGCCTCAAAGAGCCGCAGTTCCACCTTCTGGCCTTTGGTGCGGATGAAGCGGTCCACGGTGAGATCTCTGCCGCGATGGACGCAAAATGGCGTAGCGAGACCGTCATCCTTTCACTTCCGTTAAGTGGCGAAGTAAAAAAGGCCTTCGGAAGCGAAAGCCCTTTTCTTGTTCTGCTTCGACCGGACAATTACATCGGCTATCTGTCCGACGATCTTTCCAGCGCCAAACTCAACAAATATATTGATAGCGTGTCGTTTCTATAAACAAACCAGTATTGACATTTAGGTATGACCAGCGGTAATACTATTCGTATGAGTGTTGCGAAAGTAACCATTTCGATCGAAACCGCTTTGCTCGGCAAAGTTGATCGCTTGGTCAAGGAGAGGGTTTTTCCGACGAGAAGCCAGGCCGTTCAGGTTGCAGTCGAGGAGAAGCTTTTGCGTTTGGACAAGAATCGATTGGCTCGCGAATGTGCAAAGTTAGATAGGGCAGAAGAACGCGCCCTAGCAGATACGGGGTTGGCGAGCGAAGTGGAAGAATGGCCAGAATACTGAGGGGCGACATCTTATGGGCCGATCTTGACCCAAGCCTTGGCCATGAGCAGACGGGCAAGCGTCCGATCCTTGTCCTTAGCGAGAATGTCTTCAATGATCGGTCGGGAACGGTGATAGCGGTTGCCCTGACAAGTCAAAGGCCCTCAGCCGGATTTCCCCTTACTCTTGAACTTTCCGATTCCAAACTGCCAAAACGTTCTTGGGCCAAGATCAGCCAGATCCGCACACTTTCGACCCAAAGACTTGGGAAGAAACTCGGAAAAGCCTCACGGCAAGAACTCGAAGCCGTTCTGGAAGGGCTGAACGAGATCCTCGGCGGTAGCTAGAGCATCCGGGATCCCTAATTCCCGATCGGGTCGCCGGGCGGTGTTGCGAGCGGCGGCGTCCGTTTCGTCGGCTCAAAAGGCCGCGAGAGGAATCGCTCGATATCCTCGACGGTCGAGCGATCATGTGCTGCGGCATCTCCGACAGACCGCGTGCGTTTTAATGACGCGGCAAGCGAACGGAGAGCGTTGGACGCGATGGCACGTACCTGCGGACGCGCATCAGCGTCGGCAGCTAATTCCATCAAGCGTGTAACTACGAGGCTCTCAATTCCGCGTTCGATCTCCGCTTCGCGGGCATTTGCGGGGGCGACCGTTCCCCAAGTTGCCTTGATCAAAGCATCGACGACATCGCGAAAACCGGGACTCGCCTTGTCCGCAGCGTTCTGATCGAGAGTTCTTGCGGCACGATCCTGCTGCAGGAGTCCGCTGATCGTAAGGTCTGCGGCGATCTCTGCGGCACCGACGGGATCGAAGATCGGTGACGTGCGTTTCGTGAACAATTCCGAACGGCCGGAACGATAGCCGCTTGCGACCGGCGGCATCAATTCAAGAACATTCTCGGGGATCGCGAGTTCTTTTGGGCTGATCGTTGTCAGGACCAATGCCAGAGCCTTTTTTTGCCGTTCAGCAGGCACAGGCGAAGCGACCGTCTTTGGCGAAGGCCCGTCCGCTTCGCGTACGGAGAATGTAAAATATACGCCGCCGATCTCGCGTATCGCTGCAGAAAGCTGATAGCGATGATGCAGATAGAGCGGCATAAGTTTGTTCTCGA
Organism: Pyrinomonadaceae bacterium; assembly: GCA_019694355.1. Taxonomy (GTDB): domain Bacteria; phylum Acidobacteriota; class Blastocatellia; order Pyrinomonadales; family Pyrinomonadaceae; genus OLB17. Next base: position 56,984 of record JAIBCB010000002.1, read on the forward strand.
GCTCGGACATCGGCGTGCCGACAGGAATATTTTTGATCCCAAAATCATTGAGGCCGATGCGGCGCACCTGCATTTCGTGTTCGAGCATCGCGATCGGGTCGGGGCCGTTATCCCAAAGATTGGCAAGAGGATCGGCTGCGTTCGCCGGTCGAGCTTCCGAATCTGACAAATAGAGCATTCCTTTGCTAACGCCGTCTTTTACGATGGCGTTGAGAGCGGCGTCTTCATTGGTTCCGGGTGCGAACTGCGCATATGAATACGTGACCGCGAACTTATCGAACGCACCGATGCCAACGGCATACGCGTCCGAAAAGTCGAGCTTGCCGTTTGTGATCTTTACCATCGGGGCAGGATAATCCATCACGGATGCACGGCCGTATGTGCTTGCCGCAAAGTTGTGCGAAAAGCCGAGAGTATGCCCGACCTCGTGGGCCGAGAGCTGTCGGATGCGGGCGTAGGACATCGCGGTCGCCTCTTGTGCAGAACTGTCAGGAAGCAGGTAATCTGCATCAGGCAGGGTACCGAAGTCACATGCGAAACTGCCGTTCAGATATTGCGGCATCATTCCCGTTGCGAGCAGAAAATCCTGGCGGGCACGCTGCGAATCGAGCGTTACGTCGCCTTTTAAGATCTCGCCCGTTCGCGGATCGACGACGCTGTCGCCGATCGACCAACCGCGTGTCGAACGATGCACCCAGTTGATCACGTTGTAACGCAGATCCATCGGATCGGCATCGGCCGGAAGCACCTTTACCTGAAACGCGTTCTTAAAACCGGCAGCTTCAAAGGCCTGGTTCCACCAGCTTGCACCTTCGATCAGGGCATCCTGAATCGCCTTCGGTGCGCCGTTATCGACGTAATAGACGATGGGTTTAACGGGTTCGCTCACCGCCGCGTTCGGATCTTTCTTCTCAAGACGATGACGAATGATCCAACGCTCTTCGAGGTCTTGGTTGATGTCTGTGCCGTAATCGTAAAAGCTGATATTCAAGGCTCCGGTACGCGGATCAAAACGACGCGGCTTATATTTATCGTCCGGCAGTTGGACGAATGATTGGCGTTCGCGCACCGTAACGTGCTTGCCCATCGGAGCGACCTGATTGATAAGAAATTTCGGTGATGAACTCGACGAAACTGTTACGGTCGCCTCGACTTCGGTATTTAGCGGAAAGCCTTTTGTGTTCGGCAGATAAAGCGCGCTGCGGCTTTCGTCAAAGCTGTAATTTCCCTGCTGTGCTCCGTTGAGGCGGTCGGCGACCCCGTGCGCATCGCGTATTAGAAAACTCGTCGCATCGACTAGCACCTTATCGCCTTCCGAAGCCTCGATCTTGAAACCCCAAACGACCGAGCGTGCAAAAGATTCTTCGACCGACTTCTTCTGCTTTTCGTCACCTGTTGCCCGATAGTCGTAGTTCGGCTGGATGAGCAAGACCTTGTTGCCGGCACGCTCGAAGAACACGACGCGCGTCGAGCCCAACTGTCCTCGATCAAGCCCGAGCGGATTCGACCCGACGCCTGTAGGCAGACTTACCAAGTGCAGGAATTCCTTGTTGAACCGCGTGATCTCCATATAGACTTTGCCGTCATCGCGATTTACATAGAGCGGAATGAAGCCGTCGATCTTCTGTGTTTTTTCGACGATCGAGGCAAATGTCTTCTGCGGTTTCGCAGGCTGATCTTGTGCGGTAGAGAGTCCCGCAAAGAGTGCGACGGCGCACACGACAAGGAATATGCGTTTCATAGGCTTCAAATTGTGAACTGAACTGGTTTAAGAGAAATCTACCTTTTTTACGCTGAAAAAGCGAAAGAGGTTTTCTTATTCATCTGAGCGTAATGATCAGGGCATCGCCGATCTTGCGTTCGCCGCCTTTGTCCGAAGGCTGATTCACGACCTTGCCGTCAAGCACCATCGTCGTCGAGCCGCCGCCATCAAGATTCAACGCATCGACCGCACCAAGCTCGAGCAGAAAGTCTGCGAGGTCGTAAAGATCGATGCCGCCGCTCGCATCGCTCCTGCCGTCGGCGGTCAGCATCAGGAATTTACCGTCCTTCAAATTCGCGACCGCCGTCCTCGGATGCCGCGTCTCAACGAATGACTTCGAAGCCCCTTCCTCTTTCCACGTAATGTCGATCTTGCTGTCCCGAATGAGCTGCGGCACGCCGTTGGTCACATCCTCGGCCGCTGAAAATGCCCCGACCGTTGCTCTGGTCAACTCACTCGGAAATCCCTCATTGGCTCGAGGATGATAAGAAACCCCGATAAACAGCTCCACCTTTGATTCCAGCCTAATAGCCTTCAGCAGTGCCACTCGCCATTTACCTGTGGCGGAGATCACATAGCCGCCATCCGGAATGTTCGAGCCGCCGTACCCATCAATGATCTTTTGGACACGTCCGTTTCGTACCACGATCTCAAGGCCACGACCGCCCGCGAGGGTCGTTGTATTAAACTCAGGCGTATATTCGATCAAGTCGTCTTTTCCCCGCTCACGGTTGATCCCTGTAAAATCAAAGGTCTTCCCGCCGACGCGAAAGCTGTCGTTGATATTGATCTGAGCAAAAGAAACACTGGTCTCGGTAGGTTTATTCGAAACAAAAAGCGCCGTGCGGTTCTTCGAGCTTTCGCTGAGCAATTTACGATCTATCATCAGCACACCTGCGGCGTCGCCGGCGAAGATGCTGTTATCGAGGCGGAAGAAGCCTGCGTTTATGGCGGCGACGGCGTTGTGACGCTTTGCAAGCGAAGACGTCGTCTCGGTGCCGATCGCGGAATCCATCGCGTGGACGACATCTAAGCGCACTTTCTTAAGGTCGAGCCGCAGAAGGTCGAAGTTCACATTCTTGCCATCGATCACGCGCGAAACCTTTGCGTATTCGACGCCCGGATGCACCTCTTTGTAATCCTGCGCCGGAACCGCCTTGGCGAATACCAGTGCGAGGGCAAAGATCAGGAGGCTCGTTGTTCGGTTGCGGTTGCGCGTTATCAACGGCATCTTATTCTGTTTCTATTCTTAGGTTTGCATTGGCGGTCGGACCTCTTGTCTTCAGCCTACTTATCTTAAGACACTGAACATGAAACATTTTAGCTCGTTTCGTTGTAATATCTTCATTCCGGATCTCGGAAAAGGGGAGCTTTCTTTATATGACATCATTCTCCAAGTTCATGGCGACTGTTCTCATGATCTTTTCTTTTGTTCTTGCTTCGATGGCGCAGAGTTCGGGTTTTGACGTTAGTCGTATGGACAGGACCACGGATGCGTGCGTCGATTTTTATCAGTTCGCCAACGGCAATTGGCTGCGTTCTACAAAGATCCCTGCTGAATACCCGAGCTGGAACAGCTTTACGATCGTCTATGAGAATAATCAGAACATTCTAAAAAAGGTTGTCGAGGATGCGGCTAAGACAGCGAATGCCCCGAAGGGTAGCGACACTCAGCTCGTAGGGGATTATTATTCGTCGTGCATGGACGAGGCCGCAATCGAAAAAGCGGGCATCTCCCCGCTCACGCCGTATCTCGCTAAGATCGCGAAGCTCGAAACCCGGACAGATGTTCAGCGAGAGCTAGCAGAGCTGCACAACCTTGGATTTGGAGGCCTTTTCCGCTTTTATATCGGGCCGGATGATAAGAACAGCAGCGTCTATCTTGCTTCTGCATATCAAGGAGGGTTTGGATTGCCGACGCGGGATTATTGGTTCAAAGATGACGCAAAGTCGGTGGAAACGCGTGCGAAGTATAAAGAATTCGTAACAAAGGTCTTCGAGCTTGCGGGTGATGATGCAAAAGCGGCTGCGGAGAACATGGATACGGTAACGGCGATACAAAAGCGATTCGCTGGTGCGGCCCGCAGCCCTGTCGAGCTTCGCGATTCTGAGAAGAACTACAACAAACGGTCGCTTGCCGACCTCGCAAAACTCACGCCGAACTTCTCGTGGAACAACTATCTGAAAGCCCGCGGCGTTCAGAAGGCCGAAGAGATCAATATCGGCCAGCCTGAATATTTTCAGGAATTGAACAAGATGCTCGTCGACGTACCGGTAACCCAGTGGAAGACCTATCTTCGATGGGTTGTCATCTCGGGATCGACAGGCTCGCTGACAAAGGCGTTCCGCGATGCCTCATTCGATTTCTACGGAAAGTATCTTTCGGGACAGCAGGAACAGCAGGCCCGCTGGAAGACCTGTACGCAGGACGTCGATAGTTCGATCGGCGAATCGCTCGGGCAGGAATTCGTAAAGGCAACTTTCTCTCCCCAGGCGAAAGCTCGTATGAATGAGCTGATCGACAATCTTTTTGCGGCCTACAAGGAACGGATACAGAAACTCGACTGGATGAGCGACGCCACGAAAAAGCGGGCCCTCGAGAAGCTTGCCGCCTTTTCACGGAAGATCGGCTACCCGGACAAGCTCAAAGGGTATAAAGGCCTAGAAATCAACCGCGCAAGCTTTTTCGAGAATTCGATAAATGCAACCCGTTTCGAGATAAGGCGGAATATGGCGAAGTCGGGCAAACCCGTCGATCGTACCGAATGGGGAATGACGCCGCCGACCGTCAATGCTTATAACGATTCGACCCTGAATGAGATCGTCTTCCCTGCGGGCATACTCCAACCGCCCTTCTATTCTGCAAATGCGGACGACGCCCTGAATTACGGCGGTATAGGCGCCGTGATCGGGCACGAGATCACGCACGGCTTCGATGACGAAGGAAGCAAGTACGACGCTCAGGGCAACTTGAAGTCTTGGTGGACAGACGCCGACCGAAAGGCCTTTGACGCCAGAAATGAGTGCGTCGTCAAGCAATTCGACGGCTACAGGACCGCGGATGGTACGCCGCTGAACGGTAAGCTTACCTTGGGTGAGAATTCAGCCGATCTCGGCGGTCTAACGATGGCGTTCCTGGCAATGGAAAATTCGATGAAGGGCAAGCCACGGCCGGCTAGTATCGATGGATTTACACCCGAGCAGCGCTTCTTCCTCGGCTGGGCTCAGGTTTGGGCCGAGGTCGCAACACCGCAGGTCGAGGCGACTCAGGCGCAGACCGACCCGCACGCGATCGCTCGCTTTCGGGTAAATGGGCCGCTTTCGAATATGCCCGAATTCGCCGCCGCCTTCTCTTGCAAGAAGGATAACCCGATGGTCAGGAAGGACGTCTGTATGATCTGGTAGACAGCCCCGACGGAATGGCCGCGGCTACCCTTATTTATTGTGGGACGCCCGGCCTTTCGTCATTCTGGTGGTATGGCAGCCAATGTCCTTGCCAATCAAAGACCTCGAGCGAGCGAAAGCGTTTCTTGTAGTCGTAAAATGATTCGCCCTCGTAGGCAAAGCCCGGATAGTAAAAACTGCGGTCGGTCCCGATCGAATACTCGATCTCCTTGAGCATCGTGAAGATGCCGAGACGTCGTTCAGCGAGTTCCGGGTCGAATGCGGCGTAGATCCCCGAAGTCGCCTTGATTCCTTCGTCAAAATAGCTGATGGCGACGAGTTTATCGCCGTCGTAAACCGCAAGTTCGCTTGCGGATGCGGGTTCGACGGCCGGTTCTGACGAAAGGAAGCAATATATCGAATCGGGGATCGCGTGGGTAAAGCGGACACGATGCCGATGGAACAGGTCGTTCGTCTCCTCGGTGATCTCGATCGGGCGAACTACGCATCGAAGGTCGGCATTTCGCCGAAGCGTTCGTCGCTGACTTTTTGAGAAAGTAAAATTCTTCAGGCGGATCCGAAGCGGTAGCACGCGGCGAACGTCCTCTTCATAAAGGCTAAGGCTGTAACGATAGAAATAGTTCCCGAAATGGCGCCAGGCTCTAGCGAGCAGGATGTCCATTTTGCTTCGTGAGATCGAGTCCGAATAGAACGACTCGTTGACAAAAATGATCTCAGAGGCCCGAGTACCAGTCATAACCTTCTTTTGCCCAGTAATCTTCAGGCCGTTCGTTCGTAAAGTCGATCCGGCCGATCCGCTTTAGCTGTTTGATGCCGTATTTGGTCGGCGAGGCCAAACGCAAAGGCGCACCATGGTTCGAAGTTAACATCTCACCGTTCATTTCGTAAACAAGTAGTGTCTGCGGATGCATTATCGACGGCGTGTCCCAGCCGACATAATAGCCGCCATCGGGTGTTGCGAGCGATACATAGGACGGCATCTCTTCGACTGTCTTCCACGGCGTAACAGCCGCGACGAGGTCGGAGAATTTTGTGCCCTTCCACTGAACAATTGTTGACCAACCCTCGATGCATTTGAACTCGGTGATGTGCTCGGCTCTAGGCAAATGGCGAATGTCGTCCATCGTGAGAACGAGATCGCTCGCACGTCCGGGAATGCCGCCTATATTCAGACGCCACTCCGCAAGGTCGATCTCGCTTTCGATCCCAAGCATTCCGTTGACGCGTGCAGGACGCGATACTTTGTCGGCCGGAAATTCCGGCGCGAGCCGAGTCGGGCTAAAAAGGGCCGAAGTTACACTTTCGTTAAAGCGAAAAACACGCTGCAAGAAGCCGACCTTTGTCGCCTCCGGCAGCCAACGCCAACCGAAGACGCCTGCCAAGGCCGCCGCACCACCAAGAAGAAATCCGCGACGGCTTCTTGATCCAAGGATCTTGCGGGCTCCCGCATCAGACATTTCTTCCGAGATCGAACGGCGCTCATTCAGCACATTCGCGGAATTCCCGCGGCCGCCCGGCCATTTTGTGTCGTTCTCGCTCATTCTTGCCCGCCTTCGGTCGTGATGATCTCAACGCCTGTTATCATCGATTGAAAATTTCGCCAGCCGGCCAACGCAACTTGTACGACGTGGACGGCGAAGAACGCCGCAAACCCAATCATCAACCAGAAATGCTCCCAGCGCGCCCACTCGTAGCCGCCGAGAAGCGACGTAAAAACCGAGGCCTGAAGCGGTTTGTAGATCGCGATACCGGTCAGAATGGAACCCGCACCCATAAGGATGACGAGAGTGTAAACGATACGCTGAGCATCGTTATACTTTCCCTGCGGCGGCTTCTGTTTAGAGATGTGAAGTTCGTAGAGAGCGACGCGAAATGCTCTTTTGAATGACCCGACGGTCGGGAGCAAGCTGCGATATTCACCTGACAGGATCAGATATGCGGCGTAAGCAATGCCATTTGCCGCAAAGAGCCACATAAAGAAGAAATGCAGCTGCATTCCCTCAGCGAGACGGTACGGTATCCCAAGAAAACTGTAGAATCCGGCGGGGAAGAAATAGAAGATCTCACGGCCGAAAAGGCGAAGCGAATACACAGGATTCGCCCAGTAGATCAGCAGCCCGCTCCACATCATCATCGCGAGGAGCGGAAAGTTTATCCAATGCATCCAGCGGATCGGCGCCCGATGTTTTTCTTCTACGCGTGCAGACATGATCGTTCAGCAAGCGAAATTCCGAAAATGCCTGCTAAAAACTGTTATTCGCCGCAGCAAGCGAAATGGATTCGACAGCGATCGGAAGACCGCGGTGATGCCTACCAGGAAACGTTTCCTTCTTTCGACGTGTCGATCTGTGTAAGTTCAACTCCTTCGTTAAAAAAGAAGATCTTCATATTGTCGAAAAGCATCTGCTGCGCATCGGGATTAGAGACGTCCAGCCCAAAATGGTTGATGAGCTGCATCTGCTTCATTTGCCATTCCTTCCAACAGTTTTGACAGATCTCTTTTGCGACGCGCTCGCCGTCCTCGTTCGGGAAAGGGGCGTAACCAAGCGGCTCGCCTTTTTGCCCGCACTTTGTGCACTTAAATTTATCGCTTCCAAAAATAGCCATCGAAATAATCACTCCGTATGACTTTAGTTATATCAATTTGAGAGAGCCTTTGCAGTTCGGGAGAAGGTTCGGCCGACCGCGACGAAGACGATGCCGAGCACAAAGAAGCTGACGAGCACGAAACCCGCGTTCCTCAAGCCGACCGCATAACCAAGTGTTCCCATATCGGCAAAGTTGTACGGATACCAATTCGTATAGGCGCCGTGAATGAGTGAATATGCGAAGTAAAGGATCGGATAGATGAGCCATTTCGCCGGATCGGCCCATTTCAGCCCGGCCTTTGGCGTGCAGATGAACCAATAAACGACAAAGGCTATCGGGATCACGTCGTGTACAGCGTGGTTTGCAATGGCCCAAAGGCCTGTCAGGCTCTCGCGAAGTAAAAGGCTGTAAACTACGCCGACGATCGTGATATAAACCGCGATCGCAGTCTCGACCGTCGGCCGCGAAAAGAACTTGCCGAGTCGCGAAGTTGGGAAAAAGGCAATGGCGGTCGTCGCTATTGCGACAAGCAAGTTCGTCAGGATCGTAAAGTAGCTGAAAAAGCGAATGATCCGCTCACTCGGATCGACGCCATCGACACGCGGCCTTGCAAGCGTAAGATAGAATTCAAGTGCGATGGCAAGCCATCCAACTATCGCGATCAAACCGGCGAAACCACGTTTCATATTTTCTTACCCTGCCTTGCGAATAGCTTCGAGAACATCTTCGTCAGCCGGCCTGAAGATCGACAGCACCTGAACCTTCTGATATGCGATCTTGCCGTCTCGGTCGATCACGACGACGCCGCGAGCCGAACGGCCGGGCAGCCAACTCTTCATCCCGTAAGCCTCGGAGACCTTTCGCTCTGTATCTGCGAGCAGGCGAAGCGGCAGATCGTGTTCTTCGGCAAAACTCTTGTGCGAGGCAACTGAGTCGGTCGAGATGCCGACGACTTCGGCTCCGGTCAGCTGATATTCGCCCCAATGATCCCGCACCGAACAAAGCTGACGCGTACACACAGGGGTGTTGTCGCCCGGATAAAAAAGAAGTACGACGACCTGCCCGCGATGCTCGGCGAGCGACCAATCGCGGCCATCGCCATCTTTCAAAGTGAAATCTGGTGCCGTTGTGCCAATATTCATATTTTAGTTTATTCGACAGCCAGATTTTCGCGCGTTTTGCGGGTTTTCCACAAGGTGAAGATCGTGACCGCAGAAATTGCTATGAACGGGAGCGTCGAGCCGAAGATCTTAGCGTTGAGCGAGATCATGCCGATAAAACAGATCAGGCCGAGAAGCAGGAAGAGGCCGGTTATACCCAGCAATGTCAAAACAGGGCTTGGGCGTTTCTGAAAAAGTGTTACAAGCAACAGTACCTGACCCAATAATGGGATCAACGTGAACGGATGGACCGCTGACAAAGGATCAGAGAACAGCTTTCGCAGCACCTCATATTCGGCCTTGAACAAGAAAGTGCTATTGCCGGCTCCCCACTCGAGATAGCCGACGAGTGATGTCAAGATCAACAAACCGTTAAGTATCTTGCCCTTCATATTGAAGTGATCGGCAGTTTGCCGGTGGGGTTCATTTTGCTGTGTTCGAAGGATAGTACTTTTCGAGCGCAAATTTTTCACGAAAATATTTCGATTGCCAACTTGGATCAATCCTGTCGAGCATAAGGCATTCGACAGCGCCGAATGGGTAGAAAACGACCCGCTCCCATTCTTTCAGGTCTAGATCGTGCATCTCTTTCAACGTTGCAGCAAGAAGCCGATCGGCTTCCTTGTCGAACGGAACAAAATCGGACAGCTTCGCAAACGCCCTGCTCGGTTTCAGCTTGCCAGCGGCAAGCCTTGCCATTTTATACTGCGTATAACGCGCCACGCCTTCCTGCCAAAGCTGAAACGAAGCGTAGCGGTTATCTGCCTTTTTCAGCGATTCGAAAAATAATCTTCTCTTTGAATCGTACGTTGCAAAGGTTTTTGCACGATCCGCTTTGTTTCCCGCTTCGTAGGCGGCAAGCAACGAATCGGTCAGCCCACGAAAGTTCGCCGCTACCGACTCTTCCTTATATGGAAACGGATAATTGATCTGCCACATTCCGGTCGTGTCACCGCCGGAAAGGTCAAGGGCGTCTACATCCGAATAGTAATTCGGACGCGAATATTGAAGCTGGTGAAAATGCTCATGAAGGAGTACAAACACCCAACGCGTCGAGGTTTTGTCAGTCGTATTCTCGGCCTTTCCGACAACGATCACCGGCGTCGCGTCAAATGCCGGAAATGTCGCCAAGAAATCCTTTTGAAACTTTCGCGGTCGAACAAACACCTCGCTTTTCAACAGCTTGTCGTACCCGATCGAAACAAACTCATCACTCGCCTTCTTGTGACGGATAAGGAACTCGTTCTCGTCTGTAATGAACAGCAACGCAAATGGAGCCGAGCTCCAATCTTTCCAAAGATCGTCCTGGACCTTCTCGGCGATACGGTATGCCTCGGCAATACGGATCCGGTCAATATCAGGGATCGTCGGCCCACTCATAGCGGAAACCGACAGAGCAAATAACATCAAAACCAAAACGAAGGTCTGCTTCATGATCTAGATACGCTAAAGGCAAAGTTTAGCGATGAACCTTGAAAATACCAACACGAATCTTGAACTATCTCCAGCCGTTCGTAAGACCAGCGAGTGAGGTCGTATAGCTGAACAATGACAATAACCGTATGGAGAAGGGATGTCTTCATTTAAAATCCCTAATATCTCGAAACGGCTCCTCTGAATCGGTAAAATCCGGCCGGTAATAGTGGGAGGCCGATTCGTATTCCTGCATAAAGCCTTCTTCCATGCCGAGTTCATTGATCAATGAGACGGCCTCGAACCACTCGCGTTCGCTTATTCGACGCGAAAGCAGAATGTAGCGGTCGTCGGTCGCGGCCTTGTTGGTCGCGTAATACTGGGCCATCAGCGAGATCGCGGTTTTCGGTGATAGTTCATCGCGTATCCATCGAAGATTCGCTTCGAGATCGGCGATGTCGTTCGGCAGGACGAGAAGGCGGATCAGGAGGCCGCGTTGCAGCAGTCCGTCGGCGTCGAACACAAGTTCGCTGCCCATCTGCCGGTGCATTTCTTTGATCGCGAGACGAGCGAAATGGGCGTAATCGCGTACTTTCGAGTACGTAAAGCCCGCGGCCGAGTCTGCATATTTCAGGTCCGGAAGATAGACGTCAACGAGGCCTTCGAGAAGCCGGAGAACCTCGACGGAATCGTACGCGTTCGTATTGTAAATTATTGGCAGATCGAGGCCTTGTTCGGTCGCAAGCAGAATTGCTCGAGCCATTTGCGGGGCAAAGTGAGTCGGCGAAACAAAGCCGATGTTGTGGCAACCGCGTTGCTCGAGTTCGAGCATCATTTCAGCGAGGCGCTCTACGGTGATCTCATTCTTCCGCTGCGTTTTCCAGGTTTGCGATATCTGGTAATTCTGACAATAGACGCAGCGAAGGTTGCAGTTGCCGAAGAAAATATTTCCCGCTCCACGCGTGCCGCTCAAACACGGCTCTTCGCCGAAATGTGCTGTATAGCTCGAGACGATCGGCAGACGCCCCGAATAACATGCGGCGATCTCGTCCTTCAACCGGTTATTGCCGCAATCTTTCGGGCAGACCGTGCAGAAAGCGAGCAGGCGTTCAAGCTTCTCGATTTGGCTCTCGAGTTTGCTCCTGTTGGAGAGTTTCCGCGATCTTACGCCTGAGTCTGCGTTTTCCGTGTGCATTGTAGATATATTTGTTGATTATCTCTTTCGGAGCAACATAATTCGCGAGCGTCCACGTAAAATCCATCTCGGCGTTCACGGTCGCAGTTGCCATTCGCGTCTCCAACAGCATCAGAATACTGCCCCAAAAAAGAAACAGAATACCGACGATCCCGACCGGTATCGGAACCCAGCGATAAGTATTAAAAAATGCTGCCGCAGCAATGGTAACGCTCGTTAGCACGAAGAATCCGAGCCCGTAATAGAATGTCACCATCGCCCGTTGGAGCAGACGCGCACGGCTAGTTACTTTATCAAGCAGGCCAACGACGGTGTCGATGCGGAGTTCATAAAGCGCGATGGCGGATTTGTCGTCGCTCGTGATAAGGTCGCTCAGGCGCTTTTCGAGTTCGCGAACACGATCGACCACGCGGCCAAGGCGAGTTGAGGTCGAAAGGACAAGAGAACCCGTTGCCGAGATCAGCAAGGTCGGCGTGACCATCGCCGTCAGGAACTCGATCGTCGAGTTGAGCGCGTCAGGATTTACAGAAACTAGATCTCCACCGGCCATTCGGAAAGTTTACCTGAATCGAGACAGGAAAAGAACTACGAATTCATTCTCGAGACGCGAGCTGCCTCGGCTGACATTCTGCCCGCGAGCATCAGCCCGATCATCTTGAAATCGCTGATGAATGACCAGAACGGATATTTGAATGAGGCCGGTCGATTCTTCTCGACAAAGAAATGGCCGAACCATGCGAACGCGTAGCCGACGACAAAGAAAAGCGGAAAAAAGTACCAGCGGCCGGTTGCAACAAAATAGATCAGTAATACAAGCCCGAGCGTCGTTCCGGCAAAGTGCAGCAAACGCGTGAGCGGCTTGCTGTGTTCCGAAACGTAGAAGTCCCAAAACTCTGCGTATGTCTTGATCATTGCCTTATTCTGCAAAAAGCTGTTCGATCGGCTTGCCTGCCTTTGGATTCTGATCACTATAATCCAAATTCAAGTAGCGGCAAAGCGTTGCCGGTACCTGGTTAAGATAGATGGTCTCGGCGTCCTTCCATTCGCCGCGGAGTTTCACATCGGGCGAGAAGAAGGCCATCCATATATTCTGAGCTTCCGCGACATCTGCCCCGTGGTCGTGCCAATCGGCAATGGTCTTCCCACGGCCGTGATCTGTGGTGATGATGAACGATGTTCGTCCTTTGTATGTCGGATCCGTTTGCACGAGCTCCCACAGTTCTTTGAGAAAGCCGTCCGTCATATTCAGTGTTTGAAGAAGGCGTTCATAGTTCTTCTCGTGAGCCCAATCGTCCGTTTCATCAAACCCGATATGAATGACGCGCGGATGGAATTTCCGCATATGCGCCAACGCGAATCGGAAGGTGTAATAGTCAAAGCGAGCGCCGTTCCAAGCCGGCAAAGTTTCAAATTGTGCGCGGCTAAGGCCCGCGATCTCCTTGTCCGTGCTGTCGTAAGCCATATACCCGGCGTTAATGACAAACTTGCCCGGGCTGTTCGTCGAGATGCGCTCGAATGCATCCCAGGATGAGAAGTCAGCGACCTGGTCTTTATCCAACTTCAGTTTTTTCTGTAAAAAATCGAGCACCGACGGATACGGATTCTGCGGGTGGCTGTTGCTTTTTATCACGTCGTCATGAGCCTGGCCGGTGAGCATTTCGGAGTATCCGGGATACGAGAAAAAGAGTTTATTCGTCGTCTGTACTGAGCTGTTCAGCTCGCGGTCACCCGCAATAGAGCCGTACGAGACAAGCAGAGTCTTCCAAAAGAACGGCATCAGCTTCTCGCGACGCTCTTTTGCCGTTGCGGCGGAAAACCGCTTGTATGTAGCGGTCTTCTGAAAGCTTTTATTTGTCGATCTGAATATCTCTTCATCGAGGCCGCCGAAGATCTCCTGCGTCCGTGCCCCGTCAAGCGTAATGAGAATGACATTCTTTGTCTGCTGCTGAGCAGAGATCGCGGTGACAGCGGTCACAGCCAATATAACAACTGCAAGCGGTCGGATTGCACGACGCAAGATACGGATGCGCGAGACGCTACGGTGATCGCGAGGGCCGAGATACATAGGTGTGTTGCGAATAGTATCAGAAACGCCGAAAAAAATCAGGTCGTTCGTGCGATCTCCGCAATGCCGACCGCGACGAGCCCGCAGATCGCCTTGAGGATCCCGCCGATCACGGTCAACGCGAGTGTCGATAGCACCGCTGAGACGGCATGTCCTCGGCCGCGTTTGATCAATGCTCCGGTCGCAAAGAATCCGCACACGGCCAAGACGATGGTTACGACGACGGCCAGCAAAATGAACGCGGCGAGTCCGTATGTCGCGTCCGATTCGCTGTAACCGTTCATCGCGAGCAGAAGAAAAAAGAAGATCGCGAGACCGATCGCTGCATTAAAGATAGCGATCAGAATTGCGGCGGTGAGCTTTATGGCTATCATCTTCTTTTCTACTCCGGCCTACCGGCGGATATTTTACAAGAATTTCTGGGCAAGTTGGCAAGAAGATCTCAAGGGAGGTCTTCCCGAGAAGCCCTTGCATCCCTGATCGCCGGTTCTGCATCTACCAACAAACAGATCCGGTTGGAGGTGTTTTTCAATGATAAAGAGATCGATCATTCTCGCGGTCGCGCTGACGATGCTTGCGATCGCGGCAAACGCACAATCAAACGCAAGTCTTACTAACCCGGCTATTGATATGGACGGCTTCCTTCGGGTTTCGCGAAATGCCGCAAAACATCGCTCGACCCGTCGTCTGACCGAGGATCAGTTCATCGCGGCGAGCAAAGAGCCTGGCGTTGTGATACTCGATGCACGCAGCAGCGAGAAGTTCAACGAACTGCACATTGCGGGAGCCATAAACCTGAGCTTTCCCGACATCACGGTCGAGAGCCTCGCCAAAGCCCTGCCGGACAAGACAACCAAGATCCTGATCTACTGCAACAACAATTTCGAGAACGAGCCGAGCGCTTTCCCGACAAAGGTCGCCCCCGCATCGCTCAATCTCTCGACCTACATCTCGCTCTACACATACGGGTATCGAAACGTCTATGAACTCGGTCCGCTGCTCGACGCAAAAACAACAAAGCTGAAATTGGTCTCATCAAAAGACGAGGCAAGAAGTGCTGCAATACGAAACTAAGTTTACGATGGGCGATGGCGAGACGCTGATGACCTCGACCAGGAATCGCTCAAGAGTCCAGTTCTCAAAGGGGGGAGGAACTATTTCCAAAGCAGCTTCAAGCCGTACTTCTTGAAGCGGGCAAATTCCGTGTCGCCGCTCACAAGAGTAAGTCCTCGTAAGATCGCCTGCCAAATAAGCATCCTATCAAACGGATCGTAATGCGTCGTATCTGCAAGGTGTGCCTGCGAGATCGCTTCCTCCGGAGAAAGCGATAGCGTAGCGATCCCCATTTCGGACGCGAGCCCGATCAACTCGTCCAGGCCAACACCCCGCAGATCGAGTTTTCCTTTGCTTGCCTTAAGTGCGATCTCCCAAAGACTGACCGCGCTCAAAAAGACTTCGCTCTCCGGATCCTTAGTTTGGGCAAAAACTTTTGCCGGTAATTTCTTAGGATCGATAAGGGTCCAAAGAAATGTGTGGGTGTCGAGCAGGTATCCGTTCATTTTAGGCCTAGAAGCTCCTCATCGGTCATCTTGAAGTCATCGGCGAAGACAACGCTCGCCTTACCTTCAAGAATTCCGAACTTCCGCGGACGTTTCTTCTTAGGCTTTTCCATCGGCACCAGCTTTGCTACCGGTTTCTTGCCCTTTCCATACAGAACACCGACGCTCTCGCCTTGCTGGATCAATGCCAACACCTCAGAAAATTGAGCTTTAAATTCTCCTACGGTCAAACTTTTCATACCTTTATGATAGCACAAATACTTGACAAGTTGACAAGAAAATATTGACAGCGTGAACCATTGTTCATGAAAGAACAAGAAACTTTTCCTAGTCAGCAAACGCCACGGAGAGTTGTTTGAGTTTCATTGAGTCGCTTTGGTCGATCGTCGAGACCTCATCGCGGTTTACGTGGTTGTAGAGGATGTCGCGTTGCTGGGGTGTGTATCCGGCTTCGCGGATCTGGTAGCGGAGCTCTTTCTCGTTCGCATCGGTATTCGCACCTGCGGCAGAGACGACGTTCTCCTCGATCATGATCGAACCCATATCATCGGCGCCGAATCGCAAGGCCGCCTGGCCGATCTTTAGGCCTTGCGTGAGCCACGAGGCCTGTATGTGCTGAATGTTATCGAGGAAAAGCCGCGAGACAGCGAGCATCGTGAGGTAGTCGATGCCGGTCGGTTCTTCCGTGATCTTGCGTCCCAATGCAGTATTTTCCCGCTGGAATGTCCAAGGGATGAATGCAGTGAATTGCCCGCCCTTGCCGGTTTCATCTATGCGGGCGAGTGATTCGTCCTGCAGCTTTCGTACGAGGTCGAGATGCCGCACCCGATGTTCGATCCGATCGCCGATGCCGAACATCATCGTTGCGGTCGATATCAATCCGGCCTTGTGAACCGAACGCATTACGTCAAGCCATTCCCGCGTGGTGCATTTTGTCGAAACGCGTTTACGCACCTCGTCATCGAGTATTTCTGCTCCACCGCCAGGGAGCGAATTGAGCCCTGCAGCTTTCAGCCGCTCAACGATCGTGTCGTAATCGAGGCCCGAGATGAGCGAGATATTGTGGATCTCCGGCGGTGAGAAACAGTGCAGCTGAAACTTCGGATATTTTGCGTGCAGCGTACTGAGAAGGTCCTCGTACCATTCGATATTAAAATCCGGGTGAAGTCCGCCCTGCATCAGCACGCCGGTGCCGCCAAGCTCGATCGTCTCGTCGATCCGCTTCTCGATCTCCTCCATCGAATGGACGTATGTGTCCGGTTTCCCCGGCCTTCTGTAGAACGCGCAGAATGTGCAGACGACGTTGCAGACGTTCGTATAATTGATGTTGCGGTCGATGATGTAGGTGACCACATCATTTCCGTTCTTTCGACGGCGGATCTCGTCGGCCGCGAGGCCGATGCGAAGAATGTCCTTCGATTCGAGAAGCGCGGTGCAATCATCGGTCGAGAGCCTTTCGCCCGCGAGGGCCTTGTCCAAAATTGGCTGTATCAAAACTTTCACGCAATATGATTTTACCAAAGAATTTGAAAATACAGCTTACAGCTATAAGCTGATAGCTGTCAGCTGCTTTTTTAATGCCGAAGAGGATCAAGATAAAGGCTTTGTTGGATCACACACCCGAGACATCGGGCTGGCATTTCCTTGTTATTGAGAAAAAGACAGCCGATAAGCTTTCCTTCAAAGATAAATATAAACGCGTTGTTTGCAAGATCAACGGAGGCGAGCCCTTCCAATGCGCGTTGATGCCGTCAGGCGGCCGATTCTACATTATCGTGAACAAAAAGAAACGTGAAGCTCTCGGTATCGTCGCGGGCGATCGGGTGAATGTGGAGCTTGTCGTCGATGAGAGCAAATACGGCCTGCCGATGCCCGCGGAATTTCGTGAGGTTCTGGATCAGGATCCTGAGGGCGACAAACTCTTTCACTCACTGACGCCAGGCAAACAGCGTTCATTGCTTTACTACGTCGGCAATATCAAGGACATCGACCAGCGGATATTCCAAGCACTCGCTATCATCGAACACATAAAAGAGCACGGAAAGGTCATCGATAAGCTCTTGTATCAGGAACTAAAGCGGCCACACCGGTGAGCCGCCGGCCAACGGCCAGTCAGATCGCTCATCTTATTTTTTTGAAGTGGGAGAGTTGTTATCGGTCTTCCACAAGAGGAACAAGAGCGGAAAAAAAATGAGCGTGCCAATAAAGAACGCCAGAATGGCTTGCCATTCGGTCGGTGCTTCAGTGCCGTTGGCCCCGAAGTGCGTCCCGAATAGGCGATTTATCACGGATTCGATAAAACCAAGTCCACACCCTAGAGCCAAACCGAGAACGAGTAAATTGAGCAGACCTCGAAGCCAATACACCCTAGACGCCTCCTCGACTAAATGTCTCTATAGGAAAAGTATTTCTTTTTGTTCTCGGAATAAACCATGTTGTTCTCCTAGCTTGAAATACAGTTCGAGGCCCGCGAACATTTCGCCCGATACTGAATAAGAGATACTGCGGCCGAGATAATCGGTCAGATCCGCGGTGTCGAGTCCGATCTCGTCGGTGTAATTCGCGGCGATCTCGTCGATGTGGGCGACCCCTTCGTCGCGGGCGGCGGCAAGATCGAGCGGACATTTATCCAGACGTGTCATCCACATCGCAAAGACGAACCCGAGGCCTGTGTTGGCACGCCAAACTTCGGCGAGGTCGAATTTTCTATACGGCACGGCGTCGCTCGGCGAGTCCGGGATCCGAAGCGCAGGGTCGCCGATGACCAACGCGCAGTCGGCCGTCGAGAGCATTTCGTCGATATTCGGAGCGGCATCGCGCCACTTTGGTTCGCGGCCGATGAACTCGCGAAAAATTATCTTCGTGAGCGCAGCGGACGTGCGTGACGATACGTCGAGCGCAACGTTTTTCGCGTCCGCCAGCTCCATTCCTTTTGTGACCAGACAGACGCTTTGCACGCGTTCTTTCGCGCCGACGCAGACATCTGCGACGAGTTTTACGTCCGGAATTGATTGATAGGAAAAGACGGGCACCAATGCCGCATCGACGCGGCCGCTTGCCAGAAGCTCGGCCGAGCGGGCCGGTGCCGTGTCCATTATCAATTCGGCGGAACCGCGGAGGGAACCGTAAAGAAAGCTCCAGACGAGCGGAGCCGTGTTCGAATAGCTTGAGGCCGCGATGCGCGGAACGGAGATCATAAAAAGTTGATTTTACACCTCAAGGCATCTGTTCCGGCAATTGCCGGATCGGGTCGTTGTCCAAAGCATCCATTTCGTCTAATCTAAAGGATAATATGGCGAAATACATTGCTATCGGTTCTCTACTATTCCTTCTTCTGGCCGGGACGGCGTTTACCCAACGGATGGTCATCAACGATCCAACACTGCCCTTAGCGACAAGGGACAGCGAGCCGGAACCGCCGAAGGCCATCGCAAAACTGTACGAGACGAAGATCCTGCCGCCTGTTCGGAAAAAGCTCGTCTCTGACGGCTGCTCGGATTCGCCCACGTACAACGGCGCGGTCGATGGTTCATTCACAAAGGCAGGTGCCAAACAGACCGCAGTCTTTTACCAGTTCTGCGAAACTGGAAACGGCCTTGGATGGGTCGGGCTTGCGGTCATCGAAAAGGGAAAGGTGGTCGCGAATTTTGTTCAGGATTCGGGCTGGGCTCTCAGTATCGGGAAGGTCGCAGACGTCAATAAGAACGGGCTCGATGAGATCAAGCTCGAATTCGGCGGCGGAATGCATCAAGGCCAAGGCGGGTCCGGCGTTTCGATCTACGAGTTCAAGGACGATAAGCCCGTCGAACTCGGCTGGTATCAAGCGACGAAATTTGATGAATCGGAAACGACGACCGCATGGGTCTTGACGGCAAAGGCCGGCAAAGCTCCCGTTTTCTATAGTCAAAAGTATCTTTCCGCGGAGAACAATAAATGGCGTCGTTCGGGTGCAAATAGGATATACAGGATGAAGAAACTTGACGGCAATAGTTCGTTCGAGGAAGTGAAATGAGCCAGCTTTATGACATTACGGTCGGCATTTCGCCTGAGATGCCGATCTACAAAGGCGATCCGGGCGTTGAGGTGAATTCGTTCAAATCGATCGCTTCGGGTTCGTCGGCCAACGTCTCGCAGATCTCTTTTGGCGTACATTCCGGCACGCATGTCGATGCGCCGAATCATTTTATCGACGGAGCACGCCGCGTCGATGCGCTCGACCCTGAAAAGCTTATGGGACGGTGTCGCGTCATTCAAGTCGCGGATGATGTCGTCGCGATCGGCCCCGAACACGTCGGCGAACTCGACGGCATTCAGCGAGTGCTTTTCAAGAGCCGAAATTCCGAATTTTGGAACACACCGGAGGATGGGTTTCGCTCGGATTTCAGCTATCTTGTGCCGGAGACGGCAAAACTGCTCGTCGACAAAGGCGTCGTGCTCGTCGGGATCGACTATCTCTCGATCGAAAAGAGCGGATCGCCTGGCCATCCTGTCCATGTCGAGCTTTTAAGCCACGAGGTCGTGATCCTCGAAGGCGTTGATCTTCGCAAAGTTGAGCCTGGCGATTACGACATCATCTGCATGCCGCTAAAGTATCACGGCGGCAACGGCGACGGTTCCCCGGCGAGAACCTTCTTGCGAACGCTCGATTAGACGATGAAGGAGAACGACCCGCAATATCGCGAACGCGTCTATAGCATCGTCCGAGATATACCAAGCGGCCGGGTGATGACCTATGGTCAACTCGCGATCATTCTTGGCGAGGGCTATACGGCCAGGACGGTCGGGTTTGTGATGCACGGAGCCGATACGGACAAGGTTCCGTGGCAGCGTGTCATCAACTCGCAAGGGAAATGCTCGACCGGCAAGCTCACCATTCCCATCAACCTCCAGCAAACGCTCCTCGAAGCCGAAGGCATTGAATTCAATGCTGCCGGCAAATGCGATCTGGGGCTTTATCAATGGTTTCCTGATGGGTTGGAAGGAGACACGGACGAGCAGGCGACGCTGTTCGGTTAGCGCCCCCACTGCAATTTCTTTCTCAATACGTCGAAATAATTGCGATTTTCGGGTTGGACGAGATTGAGCGTTGTCCGGCTCTTTCGGATGCGGACGATATCGCCTACGAGGAGGGGAAAGCCTGTCTGGCCGTCGAGACTCAATATCACGCCTTCGCTGCCGCTTTCAAGCTTCAACTCGATCTGAGCATCGTCGGGTATTACGATCGGGCGATTCGTAAGGGTAAAAGGGCAGATCGGCGTCAGAACCACAGCATTCATCGAGGGATAAACGATCGGGCCGCCCGCAGAAAGGTTGTAAGCCGTCGAACCCGTCGGCGTTGCCACGATCAGGCCGTCAGAGCGAAATGAGTTCACGAAAAGCCCGTTTAGCCGGGCTTCGATCGCGATGATGCGTGCAAGAGCGGCCTTGTTTATAACAACATCGTTCAAAACGCGTCCGCCTGCGATACTCTCACCGTTCCGGATCAATTCGGCCCGCAGCATAACGCGATGGTCGGTCTCGAACCTGCCGTTAACGACGGATTCGACCGCAGTATGCAGTTCTTCGATGCGAAAATCCGTCAAATACCCAAGGCTGCCGTAATTTATACCAAGAACAGGCACTTCGGCCTCGCCGATCATACGAGCGGCAGCGATCATCGTCCCGTCGCCGCCGAGTACGACGACAAGCCCGACGCCTGAAAGGTCAGTCTTAGCGTGATCTGCCGTGAAGGTACCAAGAAGCTCTATCCCGCGTTCGGAGAACCAGATCGAAAGCTCTTGAGCGGTAGCTTTTGCTTCGGCGTGGTCGGGTTTTATGACGATTGCAGCGGTTTTGATCATCGTTCAGACATATATTCGGCCAAAACGGCATCAAACTGCAAACGAGACAACCTTTGAGTTTGCCCGCTCTTCTATTGGATTTTACAGGGTGCTTTGCTAGAATCGCAGTTTGTCTCTATCCAAATATCCCGCGTGTACTCGCGAAATATAGGTGTTTTGTAAATGTTAAGGTTTTTTACCCGTCTTGAAAAGACACGCAACCTCGTCCTTTTTGTTTTCGCCATCCTGATGGCCGGATCGCTGATATTTTTCTACACGCCGGCCCGCAACACTTTTGAGACCAGCGACTTAAGCCAGAGTCAGGAAGTTGCTGCGTCCGTTGCCGGTGAACCGATCACCGTGGCGGATATTGTGCGCGAAAGGGAAAAATTCAGCCAATTCAGCCGCGGGACGTTTCCGGCGAAGATGGTTCTCGATTCCCTGATAAGCCGCCGCATTATGCGTGTCGAGGCCGCTCGCCTTGGCCTGACGGCGACAGATCGGGAAGTTGCGGACGAGGTCCGCAAACAGAGTGCGAATCCGGACGGAACGCCTTTTGATCAAAAGAAATACGAGGAAGCCGTGATCAGCCAATACGGCACAATCGCGGCGTTCGAACAAAGCGTTCGGGATGATATTAGCGCACGGAAACTTCAGGCCTACATCACGGCCGGCGTGACCGTCTCCGAGGCGGAGGTTCTCAATGAGTACCAGAAGCGGAATGCGAAGTTCAACATTTCTTATGTTTCGCTGAATCCGACCGAGATCGCAAAGACCCTGAAGCCGTCTGATGATGAGCTCAAAGCGTACTTTGAGAAGAACAAGGCTTCGTACTACATCAACGAACCGCAGAAGAAGATCAAGTACATCTTTATCAACACCGAGAAGATCGGCCAGAAACTTGCGATCTCCGATGCTGACCTAAAGGCGGAGTGGGATGCTCTCGCACCCGACAAGAAGACGATGGGCGTCGATGGCCAGGAGATCGTTCTGCGCGTTCCGAAACCGGATGACGAGGCTCAGGTCCAGGGAAAGGCGACCGAACTTGTCACACAGCTTCGGGCAAAGGGCGGTGAGGTGACGGAAGAGGCTTTTGCGGCACTTGCCAAAGGCCAGTCAGAGAATCCCGCGACCGCGGGCAATGGCGGAAAGCTCTCGGGCCCGGTTCGCGAGAATCCGGCAAAGCCCGATGACCCGTATCAACAGCTTCTCAAGCTTCAGCCCGGACAGATCACTGATCCGATCCTTTATCAGGGCCGATATTTCATTCTGAGACGCGGCGAGACCGTTCCGAAGACCTTTGAACAGGCAAAGAAAGAACTTGAGGTTTCCCTTCGTAACCGAAAGGCTTACGCGGCGGCTCTTGAGTTCGCAAAAAAGGTCGATGAGGCTCTGAAACAGTCAAAAGATCCTGCAAAGACAGCCGCTGAATTCGCTTCGCAAGCGAATATGACGGCCGGCGAAATGGTCAAAGAGACAGGCTATGTGAAGCCGGGCGATGATGTTGCGGATATCGGCGTTTCGTCGCAGTTCGAAGAAGGCATCAAAGGCCTTGAGAATGCCAATGATGTTGGTGATGTTGTGCCGATCCAGAACGGATTTGCGCTGCCGATGCTCGTTGATAAAAAGGAGCCGCGGGATGCGGAGTTTGCGGAGGTCCGGACACAGGTCGAGGCCGCATATAAGCTCGAAAAGGCCCAATCGCAGGTCGAAGAGATCGCAAAGGCCATCTCTTCGGGCGCAAAGGATGCAGCATCCCTCGCAGCGGCGGCATCGGCAAAGGGCATTACCGCAAAGACAAAAGATGACTACGTCATTGGCTCGCCGGTCGGGGAAGGCCCGTCTGCAGCGAGCGGCCAGGCACTCTCGGATGCGATCTTTGCCCTCGGCAATGGCCAAGTAATGAAAGAGCCGCTGAAGGTCGGTGACAACTGGGTGATCGTCGGTGTGACGCAGCGTAAGGAAGCGGATTCGAATGCATTTGCTTCACAACGCAGTTCGCTGATGGAGCAGATGCTCGGTATGAAGCGGAGCAATGTGTTCGGCGATTATATTGCCGCCGCAAAACAGCGTCTTGAGGCTGCCGGAAAGATCGAGATCAACAAGGCCATCCTTGAAAAGATCGATGCTCCGACCGCTCAAGACCTTACCGAATAGGCTCATTTACAGGGGAAACAGAAAGGCCGCGAAGTTGAACGCTTCGCGGCCTCTTCTTTTGTGCACGACCCTTCGGTCAGTTCATCAATGCACTTTGTCGTGGATGTGCTGGAAGTACCAGTACGTTACAGCTCCCCACAGGACGATATTGACGACTGACAGGATCAGCCCGACCGACTTGACCGAGGCACTTCGTGCTGCGGACACTCCTCGCTTACCGTACATGATCATATAGACGAGGGCACCGGTCAGAACCCAAGCGAACAGGCGGATCGCCAAGTTAAGAGCGATGCTGTCCGCATCTTTCTTCTCCGGTTCGAGCCCGAGCCCGAGCCCGCTCGAAGGCGCCATGACCTGATAGATCGTCAGGGCGACGACGAGCACGATCCCGAGCATCGCCGAGATCGGCGGCGTGTAGTTCGCAGGCAATTCATCGGCTGCGATATCTTCGCTGGCCAGCTTGCTGTGCGTATAGCTGTAGCCGAAGTAAATGAGCAGTCCGATGGCCATCCAGTCGATCAGCCGGATCCACGTATCAAGCGGCAGGCTGTTCATCAAGAATGCCGCCGAGAGAACTGCACCGAGCGGTATGAACGGCACGAATGGCACCTTGAACGGACGGTTCAACGCCGGGTTCGACGAACGCAGGATGATGATGCCCGTTCCGACGATCACGAATGCGAAGAGCGTTCCGATCGAGACGAGCTCGCCAAGGAGGCTGATCGGCACGAAACCGGCAAGGATCGCGACGACGGCACCCGTGATCGCAGTAGTGATATGCGGCGTCTGATACTTCGGATGGATCTTCGCCGCCCACTCGGGCAACAAGCCGTCCTTTGACATCGAATAGAAGACACGCGGCTGTCCCATCGTCATCACGACCATCGTCGAGCTGAGTCCGAGAACGGCACCGATCTTGATGATCCAGGACGAGAAGATCGCGAGGATCGTTCCCATAACGCCGGCCGTTGCACCTTGATTGGCCTTCAAGGCCTCGTCAATGGCGGTGGCGAGCGGTGCGGCCGCTTCTTTGAGGGCCTTGTAATCGACGAGGCCGACCATCACGCCCGAAACCAGGATGTAGAGCACGGTACAGATGGCGAGCGAACCGAGGATGCCGCGTGGCATATCGCGTTGTGGATTCTTTGCTTCCTGTGCGGCCGTCGAAACAGCGTCAAAACCAATGTAGGCAAAGAAGATGACCGCTGCACCGGTGATGATGCCGCTCCAGCCGTAAGGCATAAACTCCGCGCAGCCCGGAGATCCGACCGTGCAGCCGATACCGATGTTGTCGGTATTCACGAAGCCGATGCCGGCGACGATAAATAGCACGACCACGATCACCTTGATTATCACGATGATCGAGTTGAAGCTGGCCGATTCCTTGATGCCGCGAATGAGCAGCAAAGTTACCGCGACGGCGATCAAAGCGGCCGGTAAATTGAATATTCCGTGCCCGATCACATTTCCGGCCGTATCTCTAATGGCTCCGGGCGGCGCACTAAGCGAGAGCGGGAAGTTTATCCCCAGATTCTCACGCATGAGGCTAACCGTGTAGCCCGACCAGCCGACGGCGACCGTTGCAGCACCGAACGCGTATTCGAGGATCAGGTCCCAGCCGATGATCCAGGCGACGAATTCGCCCAAGGTTCCGTAAC
The DNA here is from genome assembly GCA_019694355.1 of Pyrinomonadaceae bacterium. GTDB lineage: Bacteria > Acidobacteriota > Blastocatellia > Pyrinomonadales > Pyrinomonadaceae > OLB17. The sequence continues at coordinate 81,766 of JAIBCB010000002.1, forward strand.
CATAGGCATAGGCCGAACCTGAGATCGGAACGCTGGCGGCAAATTCCGAGTAGCAGAGAGCCGCAAAGGCGCTCACGATACCCGCAAGGATCATCGAGAGAACAACGGCCGGCCCGGCGTGTTTGCCGGCTGCCTGACCCGTAAGAACGAAAATGCCCGTTCCGATAATGGCTCCAACGCCGAGCATTGTGAGGTCGAGCGCGCTGAGCGCCTTTTTAAGCGCGTGCTCGCCGGTCTCCTCTGCTTCGGCAATGATCCTCGAAATGGGTTTGGTCGCAAATAGTGACATCGAAACCTCCAGAAATAGTGATTAAGCCTTAAGACGTCGGCTCGGTGGCCGCCGATCCCTTCCAAATGAAATACACCGGCACACCCGTTAAAACAATGAGCAGGCCGGGCCACGTTACCGTGGTCTGATAGATGAACAGAACCGCCAGGATGATCGCCGCACCAACACAGTAAAGAGCCGGAATTACGGGGTATCCAAATGCTTTATACGGGCGTTCGGCATCAGGTTGTTTCTTTCTGAGCACGAAAATCCCGACGATGGTCAAAATATAGAAAATGAGAGCCGCCGAGATCACATACGTCAAAAGGTCGCCGTAAAGATTGCCGTATGAAACAACTCCTTTATCATCAACCTTTACGGTTCGCGGCAAGACATAGAACGCAGACCAGATGCCCTGAATGACAAGGCCCCAGGCCGGTACGTGGAATTTATTAAGATTTCCGGCCTTTTTGAAGAACAAGCCGTCTTTCGCCATCGCGTAAGATGCTCTTGCACCGGCGAGGATGAGTCCGTTGTTGCAGCCGAACGTGGAGATCACAAATGCGACCGCCATAATGAATGCACCGATGCCGGGGAAGATGACTTCGGCCGTAGCGGAAGCGACGCGGTCTGATGGAACGCTTTGGATCGCCTCGAACTTGAGCGTGACGAGATATGCGACATTCGCAAGCAAATAGAGCGTGATAACAAGACCGGTCCCGAATGCGAGCGAGAGCGGAATGTTCCTTTTCGGGTCGATCACTTCACCTGCCGTGAAGGTGATATTGTTCCACGCATCCGAAGAAAAGAGCGAATTCGTCTGAGCAACGCAGATACCCACGAACAGGCCGAATCCGACCGCTGCCGTCAATCCGCCGCCAACATCCTGGAGCGTTCCCCTAACCGTCCAAAGATCGCCAAAGTTGGCCGCTGCGACCTCCGGATGCCAAAAGAGGCCTACGATAAGGCCAAGCAGTATCAGAGCGATCAGAGAGCCTGTCTTGGCGAAAGTAAAGGTGTTCTGGATAAGTTTCCCAAGCTTAAGGCCGCGTGTATTCGTCCAGGTGAGGAAAAAGATCATCAGAACGCCGATAAGCTGTGCCGTTGATAGCGAGATCGCGTAGCTCGACGAGCCAAAGCGTATCGGCGGGATGATGTAATTCGTCTCGGATATCCAAGGGAAGAGAATGCCGGAATATCGCCCGAATCCAACGGCAACGGCGGCGATCGTCGCCGTCTGGATGACGAGGAACAGCGTCCAGCCGTAAAGAAAGCCCCAAAAAGGGGAATAAGCTTCGCGAAGATAGACGTACTGGCCGCCGGCTTTCGGCATCATCGCGGCAAGTTCGCCATAGCTGAGCGCACCGACGACGGTCAGAGCACCTGTGATCAGCCAAACGACAAGCAGCCAGCCTGGCGAGCCGACCTGTCGGGCAATATCGGCGGAAACGATGAAGATGCCGGAGCCGATCATCGAACCGGCAACTATCATCGTCGAGTCGAGCAGGCCAAGCCCTCGAATAAAGCCTTCTCTGGTCTCGTGTTCCGTTTCTGATGTCGTCATATTCTTCAAAAGCTGTCGGCAAAGTCTTAAGGCCCTAGGCGAGGCGGCTTCTTCTTTGTCGTTCTCTACTCTCCTACCGTTCGCGTTTCCTGTTACGGGAAATTGAGCGTTTTTCGTAGCTGGTAAATTCTTTCTTCTTAGAACGTTGGCGAGATATTCGTAGGTGATATTATACGAGTATTACCCGTACTGTCGAGCGAAAAGGGCGTTTTCTACAAGTTTTCTTGCCGTTTTTGCGCGTGGTCACAATGAGTTCGTTATGGGAAAAACAGGACAATTCGGCGATATGCCGACGGATGATTTTCGACGGTACGGCTACGAGATCGTAGATCGGCTTGCAGATTACTTCGAGCGGATCGAAGAATTCCCCGTGCTCGCTCAAGTTGAGCCGGACGCGGTAAAGAACGCTCTTCCTTCGGCCGCACCTGAGCTCGGCGAATCTTTTGATGAGGTGTTGAGCGATGTGGACAGCATCATCCTGCCCGCCGTAACGCATTGGAATCACCCGAATTTTCACGGGCTTTTCTCGACATCGACAAGCTCTGTCGGTGTTTTTGCCGAGATGTTCGCGGCGGCATTCGATATGAAGGCGATGCTCTGGCGGACCGCTCCGGCATCGACGGAACTCGAAGATGTTGTGCTCGATTGGCTGCGGCAGATGACAGGCCTGCCTGAGATCTTCGAAGGTATCATTTACGACACGGCGTCCGTTTCTACGATGCATGCGATAGCCGCTGCACGCGAGCGGGCCGATCCGAATTCGCGAAGCCTTGGCCTTGGACGGGCGGATTCGCCCCGGATGTGCGTCTATGTTTCGGAGCACGTTCACTCTTCGATCGACAAGAGCGTGATCACGCTCGGTCTCGGCCTCGAAAGTTTACGCAAGATCGAAACGAATGAACGCTTTGAGATGATCCCCGAAAAACTCAAGGAAGCGATAGAAGCGGATATCGCGGCGGGCATCTTGCCGATCTGCGTGATCCCGACGATCGGCACGACATCGACAACGAGCATCGATCCCGTAGCGGCAGTCGCGGACATTTGCGAAAAGTACGGCATCTGGATGCACGTCGATGCTGCATACTCAGGCTCGGCCGCGATCTTACCGGAGCTTCAGCCGCTTTTTAACGGATGGGAGCGGGCGGACTCGATCGTGATGAATCCGCACAAATGGTTCTTCACGCCATTCGATCTTTCGGTGCTGTATTGCCGCGACCTCGACGATCTGAAGAAGGCTTTTTCGCTCGTGCCGGAATATCTCAAGACGGATGACGCCGCGGGCGTCAAGAACGGTATGGATTACGGCATACAGCTTGGCCGCCGATTCCGTTCGCTGAAATTGTGGTTCGTGATGCGGTATTTTGGACGCGAGGGCCTCATTGCCCGCATCCGCGAACATTGCCGTCTGGCTCGGATGTTCGCCGGCTGGGTCGAAGAATCGGAAAACTTCGAACTGATGGCTCCGGTGCCGTTCGCGTTGGTGTGTTTTCGAGCCTTAGGCACGCGGTCAGAACTCTCCCGCAATGACGCCGAGACGCAAAGGGAAAAGAGCGATCTTTCTAACAACGAACTCAACGCTCTGAACGAACAAATAATGAACAGCATCAACGCCTCGGGCGAAGCCTATCTTTCGCACACAAAACTGAACGGACAATTCACGCTTCGCCTCTCCGTCGGCAGCATACATGTCGAAGAACGGCATCTTCGAAAGGTATGGGAGCTACTGAATAGATCGTATTGATTAAACGTTTGAAGAGCCTTGGGTTCAATTCCACAACATTCGCTCCTACGGAGCGAGAATGGCTTTGTGTAACATGTTCTACAAACATTTCGCTCCTTCGGAGCTAAGAAGAATGTGCTGCACGTTCTACAAAAATTTTGCGCGCGAACGTAGCTGTCGGCTAGCCTCGTAGAGGCGTAATGTTTGTAGCATCGAATTGAATTGAACGAGCAAGCTCCGTCGGAGCGGCATATGGCAAACACCTACACTCAGATCTATTTTTACGTTGTCTTCGCCGTCCAGAAGCGAGCGTGACATTTTAGAAACTTTTCACATTGGTCATCGCTCAACCTCTTCCCAGATCCTGTGGCCGCGTGTTTCTTTTAGGAAGATAGAGCCGACGATGAAGGTTATACCGGCGATGATCATCGGGTAATAAAGCCCGGCGTAGATGTCGCCGGTCTCGGCAATGATCGAAACGCCGATGACAGGAAGCAGGCCGCCAAAAACACCATTCCCGATGTGATAGGGCAATGAGAGAGCCGTGTATCGAATCTTTGCCGGAAAAGCCTCTACTAGATATGCGGCGATCGGGCCATAGACCATCGTTACCCACAGGACCTGAATAAAGACCAGCAGGATCAGCTTCCAGGCTGTCGCATTCGAAATAAAGTCCCCAAATGTTGTGTAAACGAGCACTTTTGGTGCGGGGACGAGTACACGCTCAGATGAGAACGACATCGGCGTTAACGATTTTTCGCCGGTCACCGGATTGGTCTTTGACGTTGCGGTCTCAACGTTCGACCCGGCCGCGGCCTGCATCGAATGATAGAGCGGAATATAGGTGAGCACCGCCAACAGGCAGCCTGCCATGATGATCTTCTTTCGCCCGATGCGATCGCTGAGGGCACCAAAGAATACGAACAGCGGCATACCAAACAGCAGCGCTACCGCGATAATGTAATTTGAGGCCGTGGCGTCCACGTTCAGGATCTTCTGAAGATAGAACAGTGCGTAGAACTGGCCCGTGTACCAGACAACGCCCTGGCCGGCCGTTGCTCCGAAAAGCGAAATGAGGACGATCTTCAGGTTCTCCCATTTCGTGAACGCCTCGATCAGCGGATTTGCCGAGGTCATTCCAGTGCTCTTGATCTGGCTGAAGATCGGCGACTCCTTCATCTTCAGGCGGATGTAAAGCGAAATTCCGACGAGGAAGATCGAGATCAGGAACGGTACACGCCAACCGGCGATCGCGCCCGTTTTGCCCGCGAATTGCTCGGCCGACATTGAATTCTGCACGATCAAGATGACGGCCAAAGAAACGAACAGGCCAAGCGTTGCCGTGATCTGTATGAACGACGTGTAAAAGCCGCGTTTTTCATCCGGAACGTGCTCGGCAACGTAAACGGCGGCTCCGCCATATTCGCCGCCGAGTGCGAGCCCCTGCAAAACGCGGATGACGAGCAGAGCGATCGGTGCCGCGATGCCGATCTGCGAGTATGTCGGCAGGAATCCGATCACGGCCGTTGCTCCGCCCATGATCAAAAGCGTCACGAGAAACGCGTATTTTCGCCCGACAAGATCGCCGATCCGCCCAAAGAACAATGCGCCAAAGGGCCGCACGATGAAGCCGACCGCAAACGTTGCCAAGTAGGCAATGTAAGCGAACGTGTCATTCCCCGGCGGGTAAAAGAGCGGTGCGATGATCCCGGCAAGGCTGCCGAAGATGTAGAAGTCGTACCATTCGATCATCGTCCCGACGGACGATGCACCGATCACTTGCCATATCTTTGCCTTCGAGATCTCGTCGTTTGACGACAGGCCATTGTTGGAAACTTCTGTCATAATTTCGCTTCTGTACCGATCCGGCCGCAGATGGTACAGGCCGAAACTATTAAAATAAGTTGTCGCTGGCGGAGAAAATTTTTGTTATTAAAGCAGCTTGGGCCTGCAGTTTCAACCGTTGATGGCCGAATGCAGGCTTGCCTCTGCGTTGTGCTATCGTAGCGACGGCGGAAAATTCCGTTTTATGGGAGCAGGCGGCAAATGAGAAAGAAGGTCGGCATCGCACTTTCGGGCGGCGGTGGACGCGGATTCGCTCACATCGGTGCGCTGAAGGTTCTCATTGAGAATGAGATCCCGATCGACCTCATCACGGGGACGTCCGCCGGCTCCATCGTCGGAGCAGGGATCGCCGCCGGAGTAACGCCAAAAGAACTAGAGGAGCTTGCCGCAAAGCTTCGCTATTCGATGGTCGTTGCGCCAACGGTCTCGCGCTATGGGCTTTTGTCGAACTATCGGCTTGGAAAATTCGTCCGAAAGGAATTCGGCGTGGCCGACTTCAGCGATCTGAAGATCCCGCTTTTTGTTACGGCCTACGACCTGATCAAGAACGAGGGAGTGATCCTTTCGAGCGGCGATGTCGCAAAAGCGGTTCGGGCGAGTTCTGCCGTTCCCAGGCTTTTCACACCTGTGCGTATCGACGGCAAGATGCTTATCGATGGCGGCACATTCTCGCCGCTGCCGGCGAAAACGGCTCGCGAAATGGGTGCCGATATCGTGATCGGCGTCGATCTGACGGCATGCGGCTCCACATTTCCAAAGCCGCCAAGATCATCTCTCGGCATTCTCGTCCGCTCGTCGCTTTCTATCCTAAAGACCGCTTCAACAGGCCAGCATATCGATGCTGATATCGTCATCGCGCCCGAGATCGCCGAGTTCAGTATGTTCAATATCGGCTCGTTTCGAGAGGTGATAGCACGGGGCGAGACTGCGGCACGAAGTCAACTCGAAGCTATCAAAGCTTTGATCACGGACACGAATTGACGAAAATCGTCTTTTGCGACTTGCCGACCGGGCATCGAACAACGATTATAAACCTATTAGTCCTGCCTTTTGTGCACCGCGCGTAAAGCGTTCGCATCGGTTGCTAGGGATTTTTGATCGGCTGAGTTAGTTCAGCTTTTACGAAAATGTCGAGGGTTGGTTGTAGTTGGGTTAGAAGTTGATAAGTTCTTGAGGGCCTCGAAGTTTTCGATCTTTGCTGCATTTTGGCATCGCCTCTCTAGTGTCTCGTATTTCCTAAAGGAAAAGACTTCTGTTAGATCGCTCGCGGTAAAATAGACGCGGGCTTAAATGATTTTTTATGTCAATGAAACTGTACGTAGGTAACCTTTCGTTCCAGACCTCGAGCCTTGATCTCGAGGACCTTTTTTCTTCGGCCGGCACTGTTGAATCAGCAAGCGTGATCGAAGATCGTGAAACAGGCCGTTCACGCGGCTTCGGCTTTGTCGAAATGGCCAACGCTGAAGACGGCAAGAAGGCCATCGAAGAATTCGACGGCAAAGAGGTGCAGGGACGAACCATCAAGGTCAACGAGGCAAAGCCCCGTGAAGATCGTCCGCGTGGCGGCGGTGGCTATGGCGGCGGTCGCGGCAACCGCTGGTAAGACATCTTGGTGAAGGTTTAGGAGAAAGCGGTGCGGGCTCTGAAGGCTCACACCGCTTTTCCGATCTCTTGAGCTATTTCTTTTCGAGAAGAAAACCCTTCTTTGACCAGGAGATCGGCCGCGTGATCGGAAAATCATAACTTCCGACGATGCGAAAGTTCTGCTTTACTGCCTTTAGGACGGCCTCGATCGGATGGATCTTGAAGTTGTAGAGCAGCTCGAGCACTGAGCCCACGATCGACGGTTTTACAGGAAGCAATACGAGCTGTGAGCCTTTCTTCATTACTCTCGCCGCCTCGGCCAACCCATCATCGAGCGGCACATATTCGAGAACGCCGCACATCAGCACGAGATCGAACGTCCGATCGGCGAACGGCATATTCAGTACATTCGCCTGCACAAAATTAACAAGATGCGGCTTCTTTCGCAGGCTCGCAAACTCATCACGCGCGACCCCAAGCGAATTGCGCGAAAGATCTAGCCCGGTCAGCGTTTTGAACTTGATATTCGCATCCCTAAACGCAAGCGAGACGAGGCCCGTTCCACAGCCCGCATCAAGAACCTTCGAAGCGTGGTTTGTCTTCAGGTCGAGCTGCCGCAGATACTTCTTGACCGAATCACGATAGCCGTTGATCTTCATCGCGAGGTTCTGCACATCCGCAATGCGGTCATAGAACCCGCGAGTGCGATTCGGTCTCAGCCTTTTGGCAACTGTCACCATCTCTTCCTTGGCCTATTTCTCCTCGAGAAGTTTTTTGATCGCAGCCTCGATCTGCGCGAGACGCTGCGGGCTCGTGCCGGATTCAACGAATCGTACAACGCCTTTGCGGTCGAGAATGACGGCGGTCGGCAGGCGTGTTGCTCCGTATGTGAGTTGATTTCGTTGGTCGAGTGCGACGGCAAAATCGTAAGGTGCTTTGTACTTTTCGCGGAACGCTTTGATCAAAGCAAGCTCATCCTTTTTATTCGCGGGCAGGCCCTCGGGCTCGCCGTAATAGCGCGTGATGCCGATGATCTCGAATCCGTCCTTGCCAAAAAGTTCGTGCCATTCTTTCAGGTCGGGCATAGCCTCGATACAAGGCACGCACCAAACGGCCCAAAAATCGAGCAGCACGACCTTGCCCTTGAGCGATGCGAGCGGCACTTGCCGCCCCGGAAACCACACATCCAATCCGACGAACTCCGGCGCCTTTTCGCCGAGGATCTTGTACTGGTCGCGGCGCACCTTGAATCTTCGCCGAACATCTTCCCGAATGGAAACGACCTTCAACTCGCGATTTATCGTTGCGTCTATATCGTCGTAGAACTTCATTGCTTCGGGTTTGCGGCCCGTGTCGATGAGATACTTGATCTTTTGATCGCCCGCGTAGTAGTAAAAGCCGGCAGCGTTCGCCTTTGCTGCGGTGAGCCGCATATCGTCCAATGCTTTTTCGGCCGCCGCCGTATCTTTTGAGTCTCGGTAGGCCTCAAAGACAAGCATTCCGGCGTCCAGAAGCTCATCAAGCCCGCGTTGACGATAGCTTGGGTCGTCAAGCATCGACTTCGATGTTTCGTAGGCCGCGACGGCAAACGGCGTCATCTTCTCAAACTCTTTTGCAGTTTGAAAAGCCTTTGCGATCTCCGCCGACATTCGGGCAACATCTGTCGGCTTTACGGGTTCATGTTTCTTGTATTCATCAAGAATCTTGGCTGCCTCTTCAGGCTTCGCTTGCTTTGCGAGAACGACCGAGACGATCGAACGCGCGGTCTGTGCTTTTACCGCATCTTCGGGAGAATCGGCAAGATAGCTCGTGAGCGATGCACGCGCTCCGTCAAAATTCTGCGCGAGCCAATGAAGCATTCCGAGATAATAGAGGTCGCCTTTTTCGGGGGCGTTTATCTTCGCAAATCGAAGAGCGTTGTGCGCGGCGAGCGCCTTTTGTTGTGCGAGCAGAACTTCGAGGCGATCGCTGCTGAAAGGCACGTTCTTCTTCGCGTATTCATCCGCTTTTACACGAACGTATGATGAAGCTTCCTCGTAAAGCTCCTTTGCGGTCGGAGTGATCGCGGTCTCCGGTGTCGGCGAAGGAGTCGTGCGGCCGGATTGAGCTCCTGCAATGACCGAAAGGAGCAAAACTAACGAAATACTAAATACAAACTTCATTCTTACCGTCTTAGGAACCCATTGCAGCCGAGTAAAATCGAGAAGGCGAAAATTCGGTTGGCACGGCGGCGATACCTCGCAGATCGTTTGCGATCAACTTCGCAGTAACCGGCGACAGCAGAATGCCGTTGCGGAAATGCCCAAGGGCGAGAAGCAAGTTCTCGGCATTGGGCACGCGGCCGAAAACGGGCATTCGATCCGGCGCAAATGGACGAAAACCCGTCCACGAATCCTGAACTTTCAAAGCCCCAAGGCTCGGCGAGATCTCTGCTGTGCTTTCGATGAGATGTGCGGTCGCTTCGTTGGTCACAGAAGCATCGAATCCCGCATCATCCATCGTTGCACCCGAAAGGACGCGTCCATCGCTTCGCGGAACGATATACCCACGCGGCCCGACGATCACATGCTTGAAGAGCTGCTTTGCCGTTCGAAATTGCAGTATTTGCCCGCGCATCGGCCTGATGATGAATGGCAGGTCAAAGCCTGCATTGATCTCCGTTCCCCAGGCACCGGCAGCGAGAACTACCTTGTCGGCCGCAAATTTTTCTTTACCGGCGAACACACCGTTGACCTTGCCGTTCTCAACGGCAAGCCCATCGACAGCGGTCTCCTCAACAAGTTTGACGCCGCGCAGTTCACACGATCTTTGAAGAGCGTGAACAAGTTTGCGGTTGTCGATCTGGCCGTCCTTCGGCAAATAAAAGCCGCCTAGAACATCGGTCGAGATGAACGGTTCTTCACGTCGTATCTCGGCGGCAGAAAGTTGTTCGATCTCGAAGCCGGCAGCCTTTTGCCAGGCAAATCGCTGGCTGCGGGCAGCGATATCGGCCTCGGAAAAGCTCAAAAGAAGCGTGCCGGCGAGGTCTAGGCCCACGTCAATGCCCGTCTCATCAAGAAGCGACGCGGCAAGCTCAGGAAACATCTCTCTTGATTCGACACAGGTTCGGAAGAAAAGATCGTCGCCATAGGCTTCGGCCTGTGCTCCCAACATTCCTGCGGCTGCGGATGATGCTTCCTGACCGCAGCGGCCGCGTTCTATGAGCGAAACAGTGTGGTCGAGAGCGAGCTCGCGGGCAATGCTCAAGCCGATAACTCCGCCGCCTATAACAATTACATCCGTTGCCATTTCTGTCACTATTTCAATGCTATTACAGACGCTTGTAGTTACGAAGTTCCGAAGTTGCAGAAGGCCGCACGGAGTAAGGGCACCCACGGTCATTGCGAAGGTACGAGGCGGTGGTCCGGGCTAAGTGGATGATATCGAGTGCCCTTACTCCGTGCGGGCTTCCGCAACTTGACTAAGTAACGCTGTAACTTCGTAACTTTTCCCCCGATGTGCCACAATCTACTTTATATCTGCTTATGAAACACAAGATCACATTGATCCCGGGAGACGGAATTGGGCCGGAGATCGTTGCGGCGACCGTCCGCGTTATTGAGGCAACAGGCGTCGATATCGAATGGGAGACGCAGATCCTCGGCGCACAGGCGCAGGAGAAGTTCGGCACGACGCTGCCTGAAGCGACGATCGAGTCGATCAAGCTCAACAAGGTGGCTCTAAAGGGGCCGCAAATGACGCCGATCGGAAAGGGCTTTACGTCCGTAAATGTCGGCCTCAGGAAGGCGCTCGACCTTTACGCGAACGTACGGCCTGTCAAAGCTCTGCCGAACGTGCCTTGCCGCTATCCCGAACTCGACCTTGTGATCGTTCGCGAGAACACCGAAGATCTCTACGCCGGCCTCGAACACATCGTCGTTCCCGGCGTTGTCGAAAGCCTCAAGATCATCACCGAAAAGGCCTCGACGCGCATCGCCCGCTACGCCTTCGAATACGCCGCGGCCAATGGCCGTAAGAAGGTTACCGCTGTCCATAAGGCGAACATTATGAAGCTCTCGGACGGGCTTTTCCTCGAATGTTTTTATAACGTGGCGAAGGAATTTCCCGATATCGAGGCCGATGACAAGATCATCGACAACTGCTGTATGCAGCTCGTGATGCGGCCCGAGCAATTCGACGTGATGGTGCTCGAAAATCTTTACGGCGACATCGTCTCGGACCTTTGCGCCGGCTTGATCGGCGGCCTCGGCCTCGCACCGGGCGCAAATATCGGCGAGCTTGGCGCAGTGTTTGAGGCCGTTCACGGTTCGGCTCCCGACATCGCCGGTCAGGGCATCGCAAACCCGACCGCCCTGATGCTCTCAGCCGTGCAAATGCTTCATCATATCGGCGAAAAGGCTGCCGCAGATCGTATGAATGACGCGATGCTGGCCGTTTTTGCAGACGGCAAGTTCCTGACGCGCGACCTCGGCGGCACCGCCAAGACCAACGAATTCGCCCGTGCGATCGAGGAAAAGATCAAGTCAACCTCCGAAGCCGCTGCAAACTGACCGAAAATAGCTCCGCTCTTACGAAGGCCGCCGGCCACGCACGACATCGGAGCACGCGACAAGGCCGTTGTCGGCGGCAAGCCGCCGACGAGGACTCTTTGATGGGCGTGAACCACGGTCTAAAGACCGGGGCAATTCGAAGAGGCTCTCAAAAATAGCGCTTGACACGTATGATACACTCGTAGAGAGGGTGTGAACATACGTTTTACACCCTGATCTTTGACAATAGTGACAGAAATTGTAACCACAGGTCGCCAGAACGCCGATTTTTGTCCCACTTTGTCCCACTTTTCCAATTCGCGGCGGGACGGGACAAACATCGGGGAATTGTGAATTGTTCATTGTGGATTGTTAATTGTGAATGGAGGCCGAGCTTGTCGGGTTTTCAGCTGTTGTATGAATGATGATGCGTGGTACTGACATTGGCTGCCCGCTGACGCAGGCGGTGTTGGCAAGACCACCCGCTACCGCAGGTGGTACTGACAAGAACGTACTCACCCGCTACCGCAGGTGGTACTGACATTGGCTGCCCGCTGACGCAGGCGGTGTTGGCAAGACCACCCGCTACCGCAGGTGGTACTGACAAGAACGTACCCACCCGCTGCCGCAGGTGGTACTGACATCTGCTCACTGCTGACAGCTCACTGACCACTGTCCACTGCCCAACACCCGCGGATGCAGGTGGTACTGACGCTTTAGAGTTCGGGGTTTTCTTCGACGAAGGCGATGAGGTTCTCGACGTAGTCGGGGAAGCGTGGGCATTTGATGCTGTGTTTTTCGAGAAGCTTGTCGGCTTCGGAGGTGTCGTATTCCTGTTCGATGAAGAAGTACGGCACGCCGTAATGCGGCAGGCCGGTGATCTTTGGGGAGAGCGAGGTGTTCAGGAACCACTTCGTGAGTGCGACCGAGGGTGCGAACTCGGATCTGCGGCCTGTCAGTGCATATGCGATCGCATCGAAAAGTTCGCCGGTCGTCAGCGGATCAGGATCGGCGATCGCGAGCGTCTTGCCTTTGGCGGCCTCGTCTTCCGACAGGGCGGCGATCGCTTCGACAACGAAATCGACGGGGACGAGGTTCAGCTTTACGCGTTTGTTTCCGACGTTCAGGATGCGGAGGACGATCGCGGCCTTGCGAAGATATTGGATCAGGTAATAGATGCCGTCGTACTTGGCCGTCTCGCCGGTCTTTGAATCACCGACCACGACCGATGGACGAAAGATCGTGATCGGGAGCTTTTCTTTGAGCTGTTCGACCTCAAGCTCGGCGAGATACTTGCTCTCTTCGTAATGATTTTTGAAGCCGGCGGAATGTTCGAGTTCGGTCTCCAAAATGCGGCCTCTGCGTTCGCCCGCGACGTAGCACGTAGAGATGTAGTTGTATCGCCGAAGATTCGTTATCTGGCCGACAACGTCGTTCACATTGCGTGTGCCTTCGACGTTCACGCTAAAGGCGGTCTCCTTGTCGATGCCGAGGTCATAAACGGCGGCGAAATGGAAAACGGAGGTTACTTCACGCCGGATCGCTTCGAGGTCTTCCTCGTCGGCGCTAAGGTCGGGTTCGCGAATGTCGCCCTCGATGATCGAGAAACATTCGAGCGGAGTTGCGGTCTCCTCAGAGATCGCCTGAACTTCCTCCATCGCCTGTTCGATGAACTTCGGCTGCACGAGCAGGAAGAATTGAACCTCGGTGCGTGCAAGTTTTTCGACGAGGCGCGTCGCCAAAAAACCGGGAAATCCTGTGATGAAGATCGTTTCGCGAAAAAGCACGTCAATATATTAACAACTCTTGCAAGGGTTTTGGCAGTCGGGCCGTATTTTGAGGCTACCTGAGACTATCTTGTCTTTTTGTCGCATTGCGAACACAATAGATAGAAGGAGATATGATGATGACAAATGAGGAAAGGGCGGCTTACGCGCGCAAGAAATGCCGCGAAATAATGACGACCAACGTAAAGACGGCCGCGCGCTCGACCTCGCTCAAGGAAGCGGCCCTGATGATGCTTGACGGCGATATGGGTGCGGTTCCGGTCGTGGATGAAGGCAAGCTGGTCGGCATCGTAACAGATCGCGATATCGTCGTTCGCGGTGTTGCGGACGGCGTCGGGCCGGAGACGAATCTTGGCGATGTGATGACCACAGAGCTTTTTACGATCGGGCCGGACAGCTATGTTTTTGAGGCCGTCAGGCTGATGGGCGAGAAAAAGGTTCGCCGCGTTCCCGTCGTAGAACCGGACGGGAAACTTGCCGGCATCATCGCAATGGCAGACGTCGCTCTTCAAAGTGAGGATGAGCAGGCGATCGCCGAAACGTTGGAAGAGATCTCATCCGGTGCAGGGTTTTGGCAGAATAAATAGCCTGATTTCTATATGGCAAAGTCCATAAATCGTCATTTCCAGTTCATTTCGTCCTCCCGCAACGTCCGCTCGGGCAACCTTTGGTATCCGGCCGCGGACGTCTATCAGACAAGCGAGGGCTGGATCGTCAAGGTAGAACTCGCGGGCGTTTCCGCCGAAGATATCGTGATCGAGGTGCATGGCAAAACGCTCTATATCACCGGCACACGTCGGGATCGCTCGTGCGGCGTCGGAGCGAATTACCACCAAATGGAGATCACGTACAGCAATTTCGAAAAGACACTGAATTTCCCAGCTTCGATAGAAGGCGCCCGCGTCGAACATAATTTCGACAACGGACTTCTTATGATCCATTTAAGAAAAGGTGCAAATGGCTGATAATACCCCCGAAAGCGAAAACGAAAAGCCGGCCGACGCGTTACCGGAAGAACTTGAGATCCCTGTTCTGCCGCTGCAGAACACGACGCTTTTCCCCGAAACGGTCGTGCCGCTTGCCGTCGGCCGCGAACGCTCCACTCGTGCGGTCGAGGCTGCGCTTGCCACCGAAGAGAAGCTGATCGCCTGTGTTACGACAAAGACCGAGAACGTGACGGGCGATGACGCGACCCCGAAAGACCTTTATCAGATCGGCACCGTCGTAAACATCAAGAGAATGATGCGGAACGAGGGCGTGATGCAGCTGATCGTTCAGGGCATCGAGCGTTTCGAGGTCATCGAGTGGATCAGCGAGCAGCCGTATATGCGTGCGAAGGTGCGTGTGCAGTCGGAATTGCGCGTAGTAGACAGCGAAGAGGTCGAGGCACTCAAACGCAATATCCAGGGCATGATCCAGCAGGCTCTTGCTCTGCTGCCGAACGTACCGCCCGAGATCCGTATGGCGATAATGTCGCAGCAGGATCCCGTTCAGCTTGCATACTTTCTCGCCAGCGTCCTTGATCTCGGGACCGAGACCGAGCAGAAGATGCTCGAATCGAGTACGGTTGACGGCCTTTTGACCTTGACGCATGCGGCTCTTGCACGTGAGCTGGAAATAATGGAGATCCGTTCGAAGATCGCAACAGAGGCGCAGCACGAGATGGACAAATCTCAGCGCGACTATGTTCTGCGGCAGCAGATGAAGGCGATCCAGAAAGAGCTTGGCGACGAGGATTCGGGTGAGAAGGCCGAGGCCGAACAGCTTCGCGAAAGGCTCGAAAAGGCCGACCTTCCCGACGATGTCCGCAAGGAGGCGACGCGCGAGCTCAAGCGAATGGAGCAGCTTCCGCAATCGGCTCCGGATTACCATGTGATCCGCACTTATCTCGAATATGTTCTCGAATTGCCGTGGCGAAAATCGAGCGAGGAGAAGCTCGATCTTGTCGAAGCTCGAAAGATCCTTGACGAAGATCATTATGGTCTCGAGGACATAAAAGAACGCATACTCGAGTCGCTTGCCGTCGTAAAACTTCGGCCGGACAGCAAGAGCCCTATCCTGCTTTTTGTCGGCCCTCCGGGAGTCGGGAAGACGAGTTTGGGACGCTCGATCGCAAGAGCCTTGGGACGCGAATTCGACCGTATGAGCCTTGGCGGAATGCGTGATGAGGCTGAGCTTCGCGGACATCGGCGCACTTATATCGGCGCGATGCCGGGGCGGATAATCCAATCCCTGCGGCGTGTCGGCTTCAACAATCCGGTCCTGATGCTCGATGAGATCGACAAGCTCGGCAACGATTTTCGCGGCGATCCGGCGTCGGCATTGCTTGAGATTCTCGATCCGGCGCAGAACAACACCTTCCGCGATAATTATCTCGATCTGCCGTTCGACCTCTCGAAGGTCTTCTTTATCGCGACGGCAAATCAGCTTTCGCCGATACCGATGCCGCTGCGCGATAGGATGGAGATCATCCAGCTCGCCGGTTACAGCGACCGCGAAAAGCTTGAGATCGCCAAACAATATCTGATCCCGCGGCAGATAAAGGAAACCGGCCTTACGCCTGAACAGCTCGAGATCAGAGACGATGCCGTCAATCTGCTTACGACGCGATACACGCGCGAGGCAGGCGTTCGCCAGCTTGAGCGTTCGATCGGGAACATCGCACGAAAGGTCGCGTTGAAGGTCGCACAGGGCTCGACGGACATGGTCGTCGTGTCCGCGGAAGAGGTTCGCGGCTATCTCGGCGCTCCGCGTGTGTTTCCGGAAGAAGCGAGGAAGGAACTGCCGCCGGGCGTTGCGACCGGAATGGCTTGGACGGAAATGGGCGGCGAAGTTCTGTTCATCGAGGCGACGCTTTTACCGGGCGGCGGCGGACTCACGCTGACGGGCCAGCTTGGCGATGTGATGAAGGAATCCGCGCAGGCCGCACGCAGCTATCTTTGGTCGCACGCTGCAGATTTCGGCATCGACACAGAGTTGATAAAACACAACGGAATTCACATTCACGTTCCTGCCGGTTCGATCCCAAAAGATGGCCCATCGGCGGGCGTTACGATGGCTTCGGCGATGGCATCGCTCTATACGGGGCGAAAGGTTCGCTCGGACACGGCAATGACAGGCGAGATCACACTTTCGGGGCTCGTTTTTCCTGTCGGCGGCGTAAAAGAAAAGGTGATGGCCGCACATCGTGCCGGAATTCGCAGAATTATCCTGCCGGACAGGAACGAGCCGGACACTGACGAGATTCCGGATGATGTGAAGAAAGAGCTCGAGTTCATTCCCGTGAAGTATATTTCGGAAGTGCTGAAGGCCGCCCTTGAACCAACGGGAACGCCGCCGAAGGTCGATGAATTTCCGTCCCGAGAGCGCGACGGTCATCCAACGACAAGCGGCGAACAGCCGGGAGCTTAGGATCGTTTTGCGGCCTTGAATCGTGGATTCATCTCGATCGCACGATCGAAATGTTTATCGGCGAGATCGTCCATTCCGGCGCCCTTTAGACGCATTCCCAACATCCAGTGAAATAGCGGATCGTTCGGAGTAAGCTGGTCAGCTCGTGCTTGAAAGTTCGCGGCGAGAGCGTCATCGCCCGCGGCCTTGGCGGCTGCGGCGAGGAACGACGTCGCAAGCGGAAGGTTCGGGTTCTCACGCACGGCCTGCGACCACGTGTCGAACGCGTCCTTTTGTCGCCCGAGGCTCCAAAGTGCTTCGCCCTTTTGTTCGAGGGCAAGCGTTAGGTCGGGACGTTCTTTAAGTGCCGCATCTAAGCTCGTGATCGCTTCGGCGTGCTTGCCGGTTCGATTCAGGATCGCACCGCGATAATAATCCGCAAGAGCTTTTGCTGCACCGTGTTCGTGGGCAGAAGCGTCCGCAAGCGTTTCGGTCGCCTTGGCTGCATCGCCTCCAAGATATTCGAGCCAGGCGAGTTTCGAGAGTGCCTGGACGTTCGTGAAAAGGCCGTTGTTCCGTGCGGTCGAAAAATGCGTACGGCCGGCGGCAATATTCTGCTTATCTGCAGGCGAGAGCCACTGGGCCGGGTTCGCCTGAGCGAGAGCGACCTCGTCCGGTAAGTGTATCGCTTCGAAGGCTTTCGCACCTTGCCATTCGTGATAGCGGATCCAACCGCTGTGTGCCGTCAAGCCGAGCCAGCCGAGCGAAAGTACGAGAAAGATCGAACCCGCACGCGTGACCTTGCCGCCGTTCTTTAGGTTGAATTGATAGAGCGAAAGGTCGTTTGAAATTAACAATCGATATGTTCGCCAGGCAACGAAGGTCGTGATCCCGGCGAGCGCAAGGGCGAGCAGCATCGGGATAAGCTGATATGTATCCCAAACCGCATAAAGGCTTAAGAGGAACACGACGGCGGCACCGATCTCCTCCGGCCAAGTGAGCGAATATGTCTTCTTTACTTTGTTTGCGGTGCCGAACGACGGCTTGCCGAAACCGTAATAAAGTGCGTTGGTCGGACAGACGCTGACGCAGTCCATACACTTCATACAGCCGGGGTCGACGACCATTCCGTGCTCGCGAACCTCGGCGTGCACGATCACGTTCGAGGTGCAGGCCGCGGTGCAGAATCCGCATTGATCGCACGCATCTGTTACGCGGATCCGCCCGACAGCGACCTTGTCGGCCACTGCAAAGAATCCGCCATACGGACAGGCGTAGGTGCAGAAACCTTTAGATCCGAGGAAATAGACGGTCACGAAGCCGCAGATAAAAAGAAAGGGAACGGCGACCGCAAGCGTAGGGAACGTGCTCCAAAAATCCTGCGTAACGATGTGGTTCGTAAACTGCGGGATCACGCCTTCGCCCTGCGGCGGTGCGAGAAAGCGGTTCAGCACAGGCAGCCCGAACATATAAAGAGCTGCGAGCAAGGGAACCCACATCAAAAGCCGCGAGCGGAAAGGCCGCGGTTTGATGCCGATCTTCTTAAGCATCCAGGCCGCAAGATCTTGAAGCGCGACCACATGACAAGCCCATCCGCAGATCCAGCGGCCGAGGACCAGCGTTGACAGTATCGCTAGCGCGAAGAAGATGAAACCGGCGTTGATCGCACCGCGGCTCAAGGTCTGCATCGCCTCTGACGGTTCGATAGGCGAGACCGTTGAGCCGGAGATCTGCCACTGAACGAAATGGGCGACCATCAATGCCGTCAAAAGGATGAGCGCAGCAGCGCGCCAACGACTGACCTTCGAATGAGGGACTTTCGCTGCGGTGTTTTCGTTATTTGGGAGAACAGGCAGGGCCTTGCTTCGCTTTTCGCCCGTCTCGCCTGTGCAGCTGCTACTCATACTTAAACAACTCGATGGTTAGCACTATGGCCGTAATTTCGGATGATCTAATGAAAATTCTACACAAAAGACTTGCTATTCGCACCCAAACGGGTGTAAAAACGAGGATACGTCTCCAAGACAAAATCCAAGACTTAACCAAGACCGGATACGGCCGCATTAACCACCTGGGTTAATTTAATCAAGAAAAACGACTATGTTGAAGCCAATTTTAATTGCGTTGCTCCCTTTCCTGTTTTTATTTAACAGCGGATCGGATGCCCTGCTGTCGGGTGCGAAACCAAAGCCCGATGGCTATTCAGGAACCTTAGAGAAGATGCTCGTTGAGAGCGGCACCGTCTCGATGCAGGTCGATATGTTCAAGATGAACGCGAGAGCGGGCCGTGTGCAGGTCGATATGCCGGTCAAGGCAAATTCGTTCTTCACGATCCTCGTGTTCAATGATGAGCTTCGCGGGCCGAATCCGGGCTCGATGGACCTTGAGGGCAGTTTCTCCGGCGGTGTTGGCCGATCGGCGATGACCTTCAACGACCTTGCTCTTGAAAATCAGGCTTGGGAAGAAGGCGGCGACCTTGTTATCCGCAGCGCTCGCACGGGTATGGTCTATTTCCGGGTCGAAGGCCAGGAATACACCTATAACCCAATGATCCGCGGCCTCATCATTTCGAACGGCCGTTTGGTCGTTGCCGATCAATACGCGGCATCGATCGGACGAAAAGATCTTGCCGGCACGACGGTCGGCACGATCGGCATGGACGCTAGAATGCGCACGATCGAGTCGTCCCAGATCGTTGACGGCGAGGTGAAGTCGGAAGATATGCCTGCGCTGGCTCCATCAGCTGGCACCGTTCCGGGTCCCGACGTCATAGTAGGCGACCTTTCCGGCCTTGCACAGTTCGGCAGCAGTTCGGGTACGCAGGTCGGCCTGGCGGTTGCCACGGACTCATGCAACTTCGGTACGGAAAACCTGCACTGGAATGCAAATCCGAGCAACGACCATCCGGTCATCCCGCAGAATCTCTATCGAATGTCGGCAAATGGCGATCGTATGGAGCAGATCGGGCAGTCGAGCGTAAAACACGCATTCACGGCCCTTACGATGAACATCTGCGGTCTCGGCTGCAACGGCGTCGGCGGCTCGAACCTCGGTTCAGGCTGCTCAGATCCATATTCAGCAAGCTTGAACGCCGGCCCGAATCTCGGTTCGCGTGCATGGATCAATCCGTTTACAGGAGATTTTCCGCGTGGAGATTCGGCTACGCCGAACAATAACCATTCGGGTCATACGCATACCGGTACGTCGCACCGCATCCTCGTCGAGATCAATGACCTTAATACGTCGATGAACGCGGGCGCGACCTATTATGCCGAAGGACAATACATCACGCCGCACGAATATGCCTGGTGCCAGACCCATCCGGGTCAGTGCAATATGTACAACAACGTGTCGTATCGCCAATATTCGGTGAACGGCACGACGAGCCCATTCAGCTTCTCGCCTGTGGCATCTACTGTTCGCACGAAACCGGCGATCTTGGCCTGGACGGGATCTACAGCGGTTGACATTCAGCCGGCGGCCGGCGCAGACGGCATCGGCACTGTTGCATATAAGGTGACGCAACTCTCGCCAACTCTTTGGCATTATGAGTACGCGATCTACAACCAGAATATGGATCGCGGTATCCAGTCCTTCAGCGTTCCGCTGAACGGTGCTCCGATCACGAATATTGGCT
The DNA here is from genome assembly GCA_019694355.1 of Pyrinomonadaceae bacterium. Lineage (GTDB taxonomy): Bacteria > Acidobacteriota > Blastocatellia > Pyrinomonadales > Pyrinomonadaceae > OLB17. Next base: position 102,090 of record JAIBCB010000002.1, read on the forward strand.
TTCACGCTCCGCCGCAGCATCCCGGCTGGGCAAACGACGGCACTGCCGGAAATGCAGGTTTCAGCAGCCAGCCGTGGGCCGTTGATCAGTCCGGTGGCAATGTTACATGGTCGAGCGAGACGTTCGCTCAGAACCCGAATGCGAACGCCATTCGCTGGGGAACGACCTATAATTTCCGTTTCGATTCGACAAATGCCCCGGTTACCACGACCGCTACGATCGGGTTCTATAAGACCGGAGCTCCTATCACAGTTACCGTCCAAGGCCCGGCAGGAGTCGCTCCGCCGGCAACATACACGGTCTCCGGCCGCGTTGTTAACAGCAGCGGAATGGGCGTTGGTATGGAGCGTGTGTTCTTGTCAGGAGATGTTACGCGTTCCGGCGCTTTGACGAATCCGTTCGGGTACTTCATCTTCTCGAATGTTTCCGGCGGCAACTACACGATCGGTGTTGCGTCGCGGCGATACACCTATCCGTCATCGCAGATCACTGTCGGCGGGAATATTTCGGATATTCTTATTACGGCAAACCCATAACATCGAGCCTCATGCCGAGGCACGAGCGAATTGAGCGGCCTTGCCGGCGAACGGCAGGGCCGCTTTTTTGTTCCCGTTTTGACAGAACGCCCGCCGTGTTTGAAAAAATTTTGCCTAAACTCCTAATAATGCTGTCTTTCAAGTAGAAATGCGTTGCAAATAAAGTGTATTCTTTCTAATTAGACGTTTTGGGCGACAGGCGGCCTTAAATTGCGCCTTTTCTGCGGTACGCGCGGCAGATTCAGGTGATTCCCTCCCCGGTTCGAAAAACGGATCTAAAATCAAAGCTTTAGGGAACTTAAGAAGCGGAATGGCATTTAAGTCTTTATTTAGTTTATTTTCGAGCGATCTTGCGATCGACCTCGGAACGGCAAACACTCTTGTTTACGCGAACGGACGCGGGATCGTGGTCTCTGAACCGTCGATCGTCGCGATCAACAAGGTTACGAACCAGGTCGAGGCTGTCGGACGCGACGCCAAAGAGATGCTCGGCCGCACGCCGGGCAACATCGTGGCGATCCGTCCGATGAAGGACGGCGTTATCGCGAATTTCGAAGTGACGGAAAAGATGCTTCAGCATTTTATCCGAAAGGCTCACAACGGAAAGTCGTGGGTCAGGCCGCGTGTCGTCATCGGCATTCCGTCCGAGATCACGCAGGTCGAGCGGCGTGCGGTCGAGGATTCGGCATATCGCGCAAAGGCTTCGGAAGTTTACCTTGTCGAAGAAGCGATGGCCGCGGCGATCGGTGCGGGACTTCCGATCACCGAACCTCACGGCAATATGGTCGTTGACATTGGCGGCGGAACGACGGACATCGCCGTCATCTCGCTTTCAGGCATCGTTTATTCGCGTGCGGTGCGTGTTGCCGGCAATGAGATGGACGATGCCATCACACAGTACATCAAACGCAAATACAACCTTCTGATCGGCGAGCGTACGGCCGAAGCGATCAAGATCGCCCTGGGCAGCGCATTCCCGCTCGAAGAGCCGCTCTCGATGGACGTCCGCGGCCGCAACCTCATCGAAGGTATCCCAAAGACGATCACGATGACCGATGAAGAGATCCGTGAAGCTCTGTCAGACGCGATCTCGACGATCATCAACGCTGTTCGTGTCGCACTCGAAAGGACGCCGCCTGAGCTCTCGGCCGACATCGTGGAACGCGGCATTGTCCTTACGGGCGGCGGCGCACTCCTTAAGAATCTCGACAAACGCTTGATGATCGAGACCGGACTGCCGGTCGTGATCGCTGAGGATCCGCTCTCATCCGTCGTGCTTGGTACGGGCAAGATGCTTTCGGACTTCGAACTCCTCAAGCGCGTTAAATGGGATAACTCGATGATGACGGGGAACTAAATGGGTCTAAAAGCTAACCTCTAGTGCCAAGGTCTTCTTCTTGTCGGAACTTTGGACCTTGGGCATTGGACTTTCGACGTTGTTGCGATGGTTGAGCGTAGTCAAAAGGATGTATGGCGATTGGCTCCCTGGCTAATGGTCGCTCTCCTATTGCTGAATTTCATTTTAATGGCCCTGGATGCCCGCGAGAGCACGTCGGGCAAGCTCGTGGTACGCTCTTGGACCCAAACCGCCGCAGACTTTGTCCAATCGCCCGTAACGACCATTTCAACCTCTGTCTCGAACTACTTTTCTTCGATCGCGAACCTGCGATCGGCCCAAGACGAGAACACGACGCTTAAACAGCGTGTTCAGGAGCTTGAGGTCGAACTTCGCCAGAAGGACGGCCTTGCCAACGAGAACGAGAGGCTGCGCTCGCTCCTGCAGCTTAAAGATGAGAGCAAGTACAAGGTCTTGTCGGCACGTATCATCGGCCGCGATCCGTCGGCGTGGTTCAACGCGTCGATAATCAACCGCGGCAGCCTCGACGGCGTTACGCTGAATATGCCAGTCGTAACGGACGGCGGCATCGTTGGCCGCATAACGGCCGTAAGTCCGCTTACATCACAGGTCGATCTGATCACGTACAGCAAATCCGGTGTCGGTGGGATCGTCGGCGAAGTTGGGGCAACAAATGCCTTGGGCGTCGTCGTCGGTACGGGAAAGACGAATATCCTTGAGATGAAATACGTTCCCGGCACGGCAGAGGTCGAAGTCGGACAGCCGATCTTTACGACCGGCCAGGACGGCATCTATCCCGCAGGCCTAAAGATCGGCGAGATCGTCAACGTCGTTCGCGGATCGGCAACGACCGCACACAAGATCGAGATCAAACCGGCCGCGAGACTGGATTCAATGCAGGAGGTCGGTGTCCTTTTGTACCAGCCGCCGCAAAAACCGGAGTTTGAGCAGCGTGTAACGCCGGAGCAGACGAAAAAGAAATAGATGGAGGGAGTAAAGCTCACGATCGCAATAATCATTGCCGTCGTTCTGCAGTGGACACTGCGGAACGTGGCTGATTTCTTTATGTACGTGGACTTCCCGCTCATCATCGTGGTCTATGCAGCCCTGCAGCGAAATTCGATCCGGGCCCTTCTCTTTGCAACTGTCTCCGGTATCGCCGTCGATGCCTTGAGTGGTGGCCTGCTTGGATCAAGCGGTTTTACGATGACGGCGATAGCATTTGGCGTCGCCGAGATCGCGCGGCGGGTTTATCTGGACAACTTGCTTCTTCGGATACCCGTCATAGCTGGTGCAAGCATTTTGAGCAGCCTGATCTATTTTGGGATACACAAGTTATTTGGTCAGGAGCCTGCGGGGTCGCTTGTGTTTGTCGGCGCCTATTCGCTGATAGGAACTATGATCGCCGGCACACTGATCTTTTTGCTTTTGGACGCCATCTCGGCAGGTAAACTAAAGCCCAGAAAACGAGAGATGTTCGCCCAGCGCCGTCAAACAAGACGGCGAAATCCCATTCGGCTGACGAAATAAGGCCGCGGGCTTGAACCTTCGATGAAGATCTACGATCACATACAGAACTTGGGTGCAAGGGTCGGAGCGATCCAGGTGATCGCATTCGTCCTGCTCGCGTTGCTGGGCGCGCGCCTGTATTACCTGCAGATCGTAAACGGCGAATATTACAGCGACCGAGCCGAGAATCAGCGTATCCGCCTGATACCGATACCGGCTCCTCGCGGTGCGATCTTTGATCGAAAAGGCCGCATTCTTGTCGATTCACGCCCGATCTACAACGTCGTTATCTCTAACGACGGACTAAAGCATGCTTCGGCGACCGACAAGGTCGTTGATTATTCATCCGGCCTAAAGCTCGAACCGCAGTTCGTTTCCGAACGTCTTTCGGTGTTGAAAAAGCAGAACGAGTTCGAGTCGCTTGTTCTCAAAGAGAACGCGACGATCGAAGATATTGCGTGGGTCGAAGCCCACTCGCTCGAATTCCCCGAACTGCGGGTCGAACTCCAGCCGCAGCGGCATTATCCGCTTGGAACGACACTAGCGCACGTGCTCGGCTATGTAGGCGAGATCAGCCCGAAACAGCTCGAATCGGATGCCTATAAGGAAAAAGGTTTTCGTCCGGGCGACATCATCGGTAAAGGCGGCCTCGAACAATATTACGACGAATATCTCCGCGGACGTCCGGGATACAAGAAGGTAATTGTTGACAGCCGCGGCCGCGTGCAGAGCGAACTCGAGACCGTTCCGCCGCAATCCGGCCAAGACCTTGTGACCACGATCGACCTTGATCTTCAAATGACCGCAGAAGATCAGCTTGCAAAGTCGGTAACAAAACGCGGCGTGGTGGTCGCGATGGATCCGAATAACGGCGAGATACTTGCGATGGCGTCCGCGCCGTCGTTCGATCCGAACATTTTCGTCAAAGGAGCTTCGACTCCGGAAGGCCGCAAACAGATAGCCGAATATTGGAAGGACGAGACGCGGCCGCTGCTAAACCGTGCGATCCAGGGACGCTATCCGCCGGGTTCGACCTGGAAGATACCGGAATCGGTCGGTGCCCTGCAGGAAGGCGCGATCACGGTTGCTCATTCGAACATACTTTGCGGCGGCGGCATTACGGTCGGCAATAAACTCACTCGCTGCATGGGCAACCACGGCAGCCCTCCGCTTGATACCGCAATCACGCGTTCGTGCGACGGCTACTACTATCGTTTGGGTCTGAAAATGGGCATTGAGGGCATCATTAAGATGGTCGAGACGTTCGGCTTCGACAAGCGTTCGGGCGTCGATCTGCCGAACGAGAAGGTTCCTCAGACGCCGAAGACGTGGATGAAGTATGTCGTCAAGCACGAGGGAAAATGGAGCGACATTCGAACCGTATATGCTTCGATCGGGCAAGATACGGTCGTTGTTACGCCGATCTCGATGCTGCGTGCCGTCTCGAGCGTAGGAATGCGGGGAAAGGAATACATCCCGCATTTTCTTAAAGAATTCAAGCCTATCGCCGCCGTTGGCGAAGAAGGTGACCCGAACTACATACCGGCGCGTGAGGGATTTACCTTTCAGCATCCGGAACCGAACATCATCGAGCTCCAGCCGGCTCAATGGGATCTCGTCCTAAAGGGAATGTGGGGCGTTGTGAACGCCGGCGGTACGGCCGGTTCGATACGTATTCCGGGATTTGATATCGCCGGCAAGACAGGTACCGCACAGGTCGCCGAGGTCGGTAAAGATACGGGCAAGAACAAAGATCACTCCTGGTTCGTAAGTTTTGCACCTGCATATAAACCAGAGATGAGCGTTATCGCTCTTATTGAGAATTCAGGCTTTGGTGCAGCAAATGCTGCCCCGGCCGTGAAGGCGATGTACGAGTCATACCTCTCCCGTCGAGACGGCCAACAACCCGCAGCTCAGGAGGTCGCTGCTCGCTGACCCCTGGCGAGAAACGCCTGCTTAGAATCTAATGGTCGCCCTTACAGAACGCGGATTACGAGATTTTGATTGGCAGACGGCGGTTCTCGCCATTCTGATCTCGTTCTTTGGCGTCTGGCAGATCCACAACGCCGTTCCTTCGGAAAATTATTGGTCAAAGCAGATTTTCGGCATCGTTGTGGCGTTTATAGCGTTCGTTGTCGTGGCATTTACGGATTACCGTCGTCTGATAGATGCGGCACCGATCTTTTATGCTTTCGGACTTCTGCTTTTGTTCCTCGTCCTTACGCCTTTGGGCGTCGAGATCAATGGACAAAAGGCGTGGGTCAGGCTTCCGCTTGTCGGACAGTTTCAGCCTTCGGAATTCGTCAAGATACCGACGGTTCTGATGCTCGCAAAATACTTTGGCGCGAGAAAATCAGCCGTTCTCACACTGCGTGAGGCACTGATCGGCGGAGCCATATTCGCCGGGCCGCTCGTCCTGATAATGCTCGAGCCGGACGCGGGCCAGGCGATAACGTATTTTCCGATCCTTGCGGCAATGTTCTTTTTATCGGGCATCAAGATTCGCTATGTTGTCATCGCAACTGTATTGGCAGCGGTGATGGTGCCGACGGCGTATATCGTCGGCGTTAAGACCGGTAAGATAAAACGCTACCAGCAGGAGCGAATCCTTGCGATCATCGACCCTGACAAGGTCGATCCGCGGGGCTATGGCTATCATACGATCCAATCTGTCATAACGGTCGGCAAAGGCGGCATTTCGGGCATCAAGGGCGATCCTGAGACATCGCAGAGTGTTTTGAAATTTTTGCCCGAACCGCAAACGGATTTTATTTTTGCCGTAACTGCGGAGAACACGGGGTTTATCGGCTGCGTATCGCTCCTGCTTGCGTATGCATTGCTGCTCTCAAGGATGATCGCAAGTGCAAGACAAGCTTCTGACCGTGCGGGAATGCTTGTTATAATGTCGATCGTCTGCGGTTTGGCCTTTCAGATATTTATGAATGTCGGAATGGCCCTCGGATTTCTCCCCGTGATCGGCGTTCCGCTCCCATTGATGAGCGCCGGGCTGTCGGCGATCCTTTCGACATTCATCGCGATCGGATTCGTGGTGAGCGTTCGAATGAGAAGGTTCGTCAACTAAGAGGTTTTTATGGCGAAAGAAGCTAGTACTATCGTTGAAAGTAAAGCGGCACCGCGCAGGAAAATGAGCGGTATCTCGATGTTCCTGACCGCCTTGATGCTTGCCTTGTCGGCGGGCGGCCTGACGGGCGTTCTTGCGTCGTATTACCTGAACAATTCGAGCTATACGACGGCGGTCTCGGCACTTGCGACATATCGTCCGCCGCAGGTGACGACGATCTATGCGGACGACGGCGAAACAGTGCTCGCCGAATTCGCCATCGAGAAACGAATTCCCGTAAAGATTCAGGATGTACCTGACCGCGTAACCGACGCCCTCCTTGCCATCGAAGATTATCGTTTTCGCGACCATATCGGCATCGATCCGTATCGCATCCTCGGTGCCGTTTTTAAGAACGTAACGACCGGCAGCACCGAGGGTGCTTCGACGATCACGCAGCAGCTCGCAAAGAACCTTTTCCTTTACAAGGACCAAACCTATTCGCGCAAGGTGAATGAGTGGGCAGTCGCTCTTCAGATCGAAAGGCTCTATACGAAGGACCAGATCCTTGAGATGTATATGAACTACGTCTTCTTGGGGGCCGGAGCCTACGGTTTTGAGGCCGGTGCAGAGACGTACTTCGGTAAACACTTGAAAGATCTTTCGCTCGAAGAAGCCGCACTTCTTGCGGCGATCCCAAAATCACCCGAATATTCGCCGACGCGCAATCGCGAAAAAGCAAAGATCCGCCGCGACCTTGTCCTCGATCAAATGGCCAAGTACTTTCCGGAGAAGTATTCGCAAGCCGAAGTAGATGCCGCGAAAGCCATCCCGATCAAGCTTGCCGATACGGCCTATTATCAATCTTTGCCGAAATCGACAGCGTGGGATTATCCGGTCGAAGAGATCCGCCGCTATCTTGAACAAAAATACACGACGCGTGTCGCCCAAGGCGGTTTGAAGGTCTATACGACGATCAATGTTGCCGCGCAGAAAGAGGCGACAAAGGCGATTCGCGAAGGCCTTCGCAGTTATGACCGCGGGCAGCGTTGGCGTTCGGATTACAAGAACATCCTGCTTGACGACAACGACCAGCCGCTCTTTACCGATCAGAAGGACATAGATAAGGCACTTGCTTCTTATAAGCATCCGGATTGGTATGGCGATCAGTACGAGGTGGGCGAATACATCAAAGGCCTTGTAGTAAAAGCCAATCCTGGAGCGGATGAGGTCGGTGTGCGTTTCGGAATGTACAAGGCTGTTGTCCGGGCCGGAGATATGGGCCGGAGCGGAAAGCGGCCGACCGCGGAGCTAAAACCGGGCTATCTTGCCGAATTTGAGATAAAGAAGGTCGATGACGAGAAGAAGACCCTCGATGTCGAACTCGAACAGGTTCCTGAGGTGCAGGCTGCGATCGTTTGTATCAATTCGCACACGGGCGAGATCGTTGCGGAGGTCGGCGGTTACGACTTTCATACGAGTAAGTTCAATAACGCGACGCAAGGCCTGCGGCAAACAGGATCGTCGTATAAGCCGTTCATTTACACGGCGGCCGTTGAGGACGGAATGACGCCGGATATGACGGTGAGCGGTGCCCCGATCAAACGCGGAGGCTGGAGCCCGCACAACTACGATGGCAGCTTAAGCCACCCTAATGTCCCGATGAAGATCGCGCTTGCGAAATCCTACAACATTGCGGCGGTCCATCTGCTTGAGCAGGTTGGGATACAATCCGGAGCGCAGATGGTGCGTCGGTTCGGCATCACGAATCCGATGGCGCCGAGTCTACCGTCGGCTTTGGGAGCCAGCGAGGCGTCGCTGCTTGAGATGACTTCGGCATATTCGACGTTCCCGAACAAAGGCGTGAGGATCTCGCCCCATTTGATTCGAAAGGTCTATAACCGCGACGGCGCTCTTCTTGAGGAGTTCGACGGGTCGAGTTCGAGAGTTACAAGCGAATATGTTGCGCTGACGATGGTTCAGATGATGCGCGGTGTTACCGCGGGCGGCGGAACAGCTCCCGGAGCAAGTGCCGCAGGCCAACAGCTTGCCGGCAAGACCGGTACGGTGAATGATCACACCGACGTTTGGTTCATAGGCTACACGCCAACCTACGTTACCGGCGTGTGGATGGGCAATCCGACCAAAAAGACGAACCTCGGCAACAGTATGACGGGCGGCCACGGTGCATTGCCGTACTTTAATGGCTTTATGAACCAGTTCATGAAAGGCAAGCCGCGCGATACGTTCCCCGGCCCGCCGCCGATGCCTTCTGACATCAAGTCTTTGATGGAGCGAAACAAGCGCGAAGAGCTTGAGAAACTTCAGGAAGCAGACATTGCGGGCAAGAAGACCGGTATCGAATTCACACCGGGAACGAAGATCGAGGACGATCCTGCTCTTCTGCCAAAGGAGAATAATACGGGCGATGGCGCGCCGGACGGCGACGGCAAGCCGGACAAGCCATCGGGCGATAATCCGACGACGATAAAGCGTCCGGAAATCAAACAGCCGGCCAAGACCGAAGGCCCGCCGGCTGAGAAGAATACGCCGCCAAAACGAAAAGGCAAGAAGGGCGACGGTTAGTCGCCGCAGAAAAGGCCGAGGTAATAGGGCAGCATTCGACGCCACCAGACCCAGTCGTGGTTGACGTCGTAACCCCAAACGTCAAGCCTGTGCGGGATGCCCTTCGAATGCAGGAGACCTGAAAACTCACGGCTTCGATCCGGAGCCTCGAACGATCCTTGTCCTGTCACGATCACGATCGAGTCCGCCTTCTGCAGACGCGGAAGGTGATAGTCGTCGTCGAGGTGCTTTAGGTACATCGCGGGATTGTTGAAGTACACATTGTCGTCGAAATAGCTTTCGAGATAATTGTAGATATCGTAGCTTCCGCTCATGGCGATCGTTCCGCGAAACTGATCCGAATGCTTGAAATAAGTGTTTGCGGCCAGAAACGCACCAAGGGACGCGCCTGTCGTCAATGGGCGGGCATCGGGCTCGCACTCGTTACGGATCAGAGGTAGAACCTCTTCCATGATATAGCGGTCGTAGCGCGAGAGCATCTCGACCTTCCAAGACGGCGAACTCTCGCGGTTCAAAAGGCTGTACTTGTTGACAGAATTGATCGAATAGGCTCGGATCTTGCCCGCTTCGATAAAATCTTTGATCGAATCCACCAAGTAGAACCGTTCGTATTCGAGATAATCGGCCGCTGCCGTCGGGAACATCAAAAGCGGATAGCCCGCGTGCCCGTAGGCTACGAGCGGCATTTCCATTCCGAGATTGTGGCTGTACCACGAAGTTATTTCGCGTCGCATATATCGTCTGCTCCAAAAAAGAGGTTTTCGACCGAAGCCGAAAACCTCAATTCTACAACTAACTGTCGATATTGCTAAGGGCTGAAGCTATTTCGTCACAGTGATCTCACGCGTTGTCGAATTGTAGCCGCCGTTCTCGATCACCTTTCCGTTGCGGTCCTGCAGCTCGAGCTTGATCGTGTGTTTGCCGGGTGCGAGTCCATTCAGCCAGAGCGGTTCCCAGCGATTGAACTGTCCCATATCGGTACCATCGACCCAGTATTTTACGTGGCATGGGCACGGATCGACCCCGACGACGCGTCCTGCAGGCGTAAGGTCGGTGTTGGCAACCCAGAAATCGACCATAATGTTGTCGGCGTCGGCTCCCTTGTATTCGCCTTTTGGCCGACTGTAAGTAAGCAGAGGCTTCTTTGGATCGACCTTTTCATCGGCATACTCTGCCTTCTTTTCGGGCGAGGCAGCGTTTGCCATCGTGTTGCCGTCGGCCGTCGTTGTCGGCTTTGAAGCATCTGCACCGCCGTTCTTGACCGTGAATGAGACGATCTGGAACGCGCCTTCGTTCTTGTAGCTTTCGTGCCAGGGCCGCGACGGGAAAACGCGAATCGTGTGCGGACCGTCCGACACATTCTTCAGGACGAAGGGCTTTGTGATGTCGTAATAGGCTTCATAAGGCTGGTTGTCGAGGATCACGTGGATATGGTTTCCGGTGTGCGTCGTCTCGTCCATCCCGGGCATATAGCCTTTCAGGTCGCCCGAAAGTTCGAGTTTCAATTCGACATCAGACCCCGAGACGGTCGATTGGTCTTTCGGCTCGATGATCTTCAGCACAGGCTTTGCGGCATCCTGTTCTCCGCGGGCCTTCATCATTTCAGTGATCGCCGCGGGGCGTCCCATTGCGGTTACGGTGCTGTTAGGTGCGGCGCTGCCCGCATTCGCCGAATTTGCATTATTTCCGGCCGAAGGGCCGCACGCGGAGCCGATCGCCGCAAGAATAAAAGCCAATGTTATAAGGACTGTTCGTTTCACAAAAATACCTCCCAATTCTTCTAGTTGTCAGGAACTTGCAGGCGCAATTGCCGCAGTTTCCTTCGATGAGTATTCAAAAACCTCGCGGAAGCGTTGTTCGAGGCGGTCTTCGACCTCAGCGAGCGTTAATTCTCGCCCAAGCAGTTCTTCCATCGAGATTACGGGTTCGCCCTCGCAGGCGATTATCCAGTTGTAGTAACTAAGATCTGTCGAGACGTTCAGGGCGAATCCGTGCGTGGTCACCCAGCGTTTGATATGAACGCCGATCGCGGCGATCTTTCCTTGTGAGGTATGCACGCCGGTAAGCCCTTCAATACGGAAAGCTTCGATGTCGAAGTCGGCCATCGCACGGATCAAGACCTCTTCGAGGTCACGGACGTATCGGTGCACGTCTTCACGATGGGGCGAAAGCGAAATGATCGGATAGCCGACGACCTGGCCGATCCCATGGTATGTGACGCGGCCGCCTCGGTTCGTTTCAAAGACCTCGACTCCAAGCTTTTGCAGGATCTCGGCGGTCGCAAGAACGCCGTCGTTGGTGGCTCGCCGGCCGATCGTAAAGGTATGCGGGTGTTCGAGCAGGGCAAGATAGTCCCTTTCTCGCTCGGAAATCACCTCGGCCTCAAGGCGAGCTTGCAGATCAAGCGCATCCTTATAGCCAACCCTTCCCAGGCGTAAGACCTCTAAACTCCGACCGGTCACACCACTATGATAAAATTTTCGAACGGCTTTTAACAGGAAGGGAGAAGTATGAGGTTTTTTCAGACAGCTATATCTGCATTGTTGATCGGGACGGCATTCGCCGCAGCGGCGTCCGCCCAAAAAACGCGGCCGCGTCGTGCGGAACCTTCAAAACCGCCGGCTTCAAGGGGCGTTGCACCGCTCGATGTGCGGGCCGCACGCGAAAAGGTCGAGACCCAGCGATGGAATACGTCTCAGTTCATCGACGTGCTTGGCCCCATCGCTCAGGAGATAGAGAACACGAGCGAGGCGGCAAAACGGCAAAATCTTCCGCGCTCGATCATTGATAAAAATGAGCAGAATAAAAAGCGTGTGATCGCCGCGATCAGGAATCTAAGGGTCGGTATCGCAAACCTTGAGTCCGAATTCCGCACCAGGTCTTCCCTCAGGCGCTATTTATCGACGATCCAAGGCGCGACCGACCTCGTCGCCTCAAGCGAAGATCTGGCGCTTGCGGGCAAGTTCGTCGCGGCGAAAGACCCGCTTCGCGATGTTCTAAAAAAACTTACCGATACGCTGAACGTAATGCCGAAGTAGCCTACGGCTTCTTGATCGCCGTCGGTTTATTTGGATCACAAGCCTCGATCGCCGCCGTTGCGGCCGGTTGGGGCTTTTTTGCGGCATCTTCGGCGGGCAGGCCAAGGGCTTTGCGGATATAGGCTTCCCCTTCGGTCATTATCATCTCACCGTTGATCACATCTGCACTTTTTACGAGTGTATCGCCATCTTTTGAATACTTCGCCGGATCGAGAAGGATGTACCAAGGCGAACCGGTGTAGCGTTTGTCGCCCGTGCCTTTTCGATATTCGGAGTGTTTTGTTGCCCCGCGTTGGGCTCGGCTGACGGATTCATAGACGACCGGAAAAGTAATGCCCAGAGAATTAAGGTTCGTCTTCATACTATCGACTGGGTCATATTCGCCGACTCCTACGATCTCGAGCCCCTGAGCCTGATATTTTTTGTAGAACGCCTCGAGTTTCGGAGCGTCGAAGCGCCAGTTCGGGCACCACGGTGCAAAATAGACAACGACAACGAGCTTTTTGCCCGCTGAAAGTTCGCGTAGGTCGAGCTCTTTTGAAATATCCCGGACAGTCGGATACTTCCAATTCTGATACTTGATGTCTTTATCGACGATCGGCGCCTGCTCGTTCTGAGCGGCGATAGGCAATACAAAAGCAAGCGAGAGGACGAAGAGGAAAATTAGTTTCATAAATTGAATTTTGGACAAAAACAAAGGGTAACGTCTCGACCGCAAACTTGGCAACATTTTTTCTAAAATGCCGGCGGTGTTCGATACCGAATACGCGGCGCGTTGTGCTAATGTTTAGTTATGGCCGAAAAACCGACCGTTACTGAAATCTTTCAATTTGCCCTCGATCTGCGAAAGTCGGCTCCGAACGGTACGTATGATGACGTAAAGAGCCGAATAGTTGACAAGTTCGGCTCCGGGCCGTTGCCGGATACCGCCTATTTGACCATTCCCGAGTACGACAACATCGTACCCGAAGAGGATTGGACGTCAGGGCTGCCAGTCGTGCTTCGCGGTATCCAGAACGACAGCTGGAAGGATGTCGCTCACGGCATCGTGATCAGCCTTGAGCAGGTAGAAAACTACCCGAAACAGTCGCTTCGTGAAGATGACCCATCGAAGGATTGGCGAAACCGCAATGAAGGCATTGCGGACGCAGAAGCCAAGGTTTTGGACAAATGGATGCCCGAAGAGTTGATGGATCTTGCACGCAGGCAGATACAGCCCTAAACATCGAACTTTGATCCATCGAACGCAAGCAGGACCTCGCATGGCGGTGAATACGCGCTGGCGAGGTCTTCGAATTTCACATCGTCCCATTCGGGATAAAGGTGATTGAGCAATGCCTTTTTCGGCCGGGCGATCGCGATCAGTTCCATTGCCTCGGGAAGGATAAGGTGCGTATCTACGGGTTTATTCGCCACGAATGACGATTCCACGATGAATAGGTCAACGGAAGCCGCAAATTCGCCGACCGTCGTGTCAAATCCGGTATCAGACGTATAGCAAAGCGATCTTTCCCCGTCATCGAGCCTGATGGCGAGGCTCTCGGGCTTGTGCCGGGTCTTAAAGACGCGAGCCGCAACGCCGTCGATCAACTGAAACGCATCGCCTTCCTCAACCTCGATGATCTCGACCGGAAACTTCTGTTCGAGCAGGCGATAGTTACCCGCGGAATCCAGCGCGTCAAACAAGGCCTTCAGTCCGCGATGTCCGCAGATCGTTAGCGGTTTCCGGCGGTTCTGGGTCTCGCTGGCGTGCTTTATTCCAAAAAGATATGGAGCGAGGCCGCCGATATGGTCGAGGTGAAAATGCGAGATCCAGATCGCGTCCAATTCCGCCCACGGCAAACCTTCCTGTGCCATTCGATGGATCGAAGGCGCAGAGCAATCGAGCAGGATCGAGCCTCTTGCCGTATCGAGCCAAAAGCTCGTGCTGCTCCTTGTTGGGTGTGGGTGTGATGTGCCGGAGCCCAATACAGTAAGACGCATAATTTTGACTGCTCCTTTCCCGTTTTATTAAAGGATCCAAATACCTATCTTACGGCTTCGGCGCGGTTTTCTCAGGGTGTGTACAATCTTGACGAAAAAATAATGATTTGAGATACTTACGTTGCGGAAAATATTGTGCTTTGCGGGCCTCCAAACGCCCATGAACGATAGGAAAAGTAGGAAGCTATGAAGATCTCTGCACAGGAAGAGTATGGGCTGCGCTGTCTTGTACAGCTTGCCGCCTTGCCTGAAGGCGCGAGCCTGACCTTGCCGCAGATCGCCGAGCGGGAAGGTATCTCGACCGCGAATGCGGGAAAGCTGATGTGGCTTTTGAATAAGGCCGGCTTTGTGCATTCAACACGCGGTACAAAGGGCGGCTATTCGCTTGCGCGGCCTGCCGAGGACATTCGTCTTAGCGAGATCATAAAGGTCCTGGACGAAGACGCTTTGAACAAGCATTGCGGGAGCTACACAGGCGTTCTTGATTCATGTGTACACAACGGTGACTGCGGTATTCGGCCGGTCATCGTTGGCCTGCACGCCCTTGTGGAGAACGCTCTCTCGCAGATCACGCTAGCCCAGCTTGTGGGCAGCGAACGATCTGTCGATGCAATGTTTCATAAGGTCTATTCGATAGACAGGACGGTCGAACCGCAAGGAGTTTGAAGATCAGGTCAACCACAGAGGACACAGAGACCTCAGAGAAAGAGATATTAGATGGAATGAATATAGAAGCACCAAGGATTTACTCCCGATCCATCGATCTCCGTGGTCTCTGTGCTCTCTGTGGTAAGAAGTTTATATGTCAACAGCAGCGGAATTATTAACAAATCGGGAATACAAATACGGTTTCGTTACAGACATCGAGACAGAGACGATCCCGAAAGGTCTGAGCGAGGATACGATCCGGCTTATTTCTGCAAAAAAGAATGAGCCCGAATGGATGCTCGAGTTTCGCCTAAAGGCCTATCGTCAATGGCTCAAGATGACGGAGCCGAGCTACTGGGCGAACTTCAAATATCCCGATCTCGATTTTCAGGACATCACCTATTACGCTGCGCCGAAGCAGAAGGCGAAGAAGGCATCGATGGATGAGGTCGATCCCGAACTCATCAAGACGTTCGAGAAGCTCGGAATTCCGCTCTCCGAACAAAAACAGCTTGCGAACGTCGCTGTTGACGCCGTATTTGATTCGGTTTCGGTTGCGACCACTTACCGAGAAAAGCTGAAGAAAGCCGGCGTAATATTCTGCTCGTTCAGCGAGGCGATAAAGGAATACCCGGATCTCGTCAAGAAGTACCTCGGATCGGTCGTTCCTGTCGGCGACAATTTTTTTGCTGCCCTGAACTCGGCGGTATTTTCTGACGGCTCGTTCTGCTTCATCCCGAAAGGCGTTCGCTGCCCGATGGAATTATCGACGTACTTTCGTATTAACACGCAGGAATCGGGACAGTTCGAGCGTACGCTGATAGTCGCCGAAGAAGGCGGTTATGTTGCCTACAACGAAGGCTGCACGGCACCGCAGTTCGATACGAACCAACTGCACGCAGCGGTCGTCGAACTCGTTGCCCTCGATAACGCTGAGATCAAATATTCGACCGTGCAGAATTGGTACGCCGGCGATGAGAACGGCAAGGGCGGCATTTTCAATTTCGTCACAAAACGCGGTGCATGCCGCGGCCGGAACGCAAAGATCTCCTGGACGCAGGTCGAGACCGGCTCCGCCATCACCTGGAAATATCCGAGCGTCATTTTGCAGGGTGATAATTCGATCGGCGAGTTTTATTCGGTCGCACTGACGAACAACGCACAGATCGCCGACACGGGCACGAAGATGATCCATCTGGGCAAAAATACGAAGTCCACGATAGTCTCTAAAGGGATTTCCGCGGGCAGATCGAATAACTCGTATCGGGGTCTTGTGAAGGTAATGCCGAAGGCGGAAGGTGCGCGAAACTATACACAATGCGACTCGATGCTCATCGGTTCGACGTGCGAGGCGAACACTTTTCCGTACATCGAGGTGATGAATAATACTGCCCGTGTCGAACACGAGGCAACGACCTCAAAGATCAGCGAAGAGCAGCTTTTTTATCTCCAGCAGCGAGGCATCTCGCAAGAGGACGCCGTCTCGCTCATTATCAACGGCTTTTGCAAAGAGGTTTTTCGCGAACTGCCGATGGAATATGCCGTCGAAGCGCAAAAGCTCTTGGGCCTGAAGTTGGAAGGAAGTGTGGGGTAATCCGAATGTCTTCAAAACCAGATCCCTGGCGAATTCTTCTCTCGAAAACTGACCTAGCCGAAGGAGATGTTCGATTGTTGTCGGAACAAGAAGCTTGGAAGCGGGTGTACGCTCTGCCAAGACCAACGAGGAATCCTCAAGTTTGTTTCACAGGTTTTGGTTCGACAGACCGGCAAAGGCTCGAAACGGTTGCAAAAGAAATAGGGCTGGAGCCTAAGGACTCCGTAACGAAGGGGCTGATTTTACTGGTGACAGGCCCGAATGCTGGGGAAAGCAAGGTAAAGAAGGCGCAACTACAGAAAGCTTTCGTAACCGACGAAGACGGGTTCTACCAATTTGTGGCGACGCGAAGAAGATGAAAGTAATTCAACCATCAGACCAGCCCGTGCCAAAGGGCCACTATTCGCCGGGAATCGAACACCACGGCATTATTTATGTTTCCGGCCAACTCCCGATGACGCTCGACACGCGCAAGCCGTTTGCGGGCGATATCGAGACGCAAACCGAGCTTGCCTTGAGGAATGTGGAAGCCGTTCTGAAAGCGGCGGGAAGCGACCTCAGCCGCGTTATGCAGTTTACGATCTACGTTTCGGATATCGAGCTCTGGGGCGCGGTCAATAAGAAGTACGCTGAGGTGATGGGCGACCACCGACCCGCTCGGGCGGTGATCCCGGTCAAGGACCTGCATTTCGGGACCCAGATTGAGATCCAGGCGATCGCTCTGGCGTAAACAAAGAGGAGTATGGATTTGAAGATCTTTCAAGTTGATGCGTTTACGAGTAAGCTGTTCGGCGGGAATCCGGCGGCGGTCGTTCCGCTCGACACTTGGCTTCCCGACGAAACGATGTTGGCGATAGCGGCCGAGAATAATCTGTCGGAGACAGCTTTTTTTGTGAAGGATGGTGACGGCTACCATATTCGCTGGTTTACACCGACGATAGAAGTGAATCTCTGCGGGCATGCAACGCTTGCCTCGGCGCACGTGATCTTTAACGAACTTCAGCTCGAAGATGCGCTGATCCGCTTTCACTCGGACCGCAGTGGGAAACTGCCTGTCCAGCGACGAGAGGACAGTATCGTGCTCGATTTTCCCGCATATGCAATTACCGAGATCGAACCGAGTAATGCGTTGGCGAAGGCTCTCGGCAAAGAGCCGCAGAAGGTCTGGAATGCGATAAACAATGGCGTGATGGCGGGATTCGAGACGGAGCACGATGTGCGCGGCCTTGAGCCGGACTTTCAGGCGCTGGCGAAGTTGGGCTACGAAAGAGTTTACGTGACTGCTCCGGGCGAGACTTGCGATTTCGCGTCGCGGATGTTCGCACCGAAGATAGGTATTGCGGAAGATCCTGTAACGGGTGCAATGCATTGCACACTTGCACCCTATTGGGCGAAGGAACTTGGCAAGAATGAGCTGTTCGCACGGCAACTATCAAAGCGCGGCGGCGAATTGTTTTGCGAGTTGGCGGGTGATCGCGTAAAGATCGGCGGAAACGCGGTTGTCTATATGAAAGGTGAGATCTGTGTCGAAGCCGGAAACGAAAAACGCGCCGCTGCTTGAGATGCCCTTGATCAGGCAAAAGAAAGATCAGAAAAAGTAAAAAAATAAAATGTTACTAGAAGTTAAAGACCTGCATGCAGGCATCGATGGAAAAGAGATATTGAAAGGCCTGAATCTACAGGTTCGAAAGGGTGAGGTTCATGCGATCATGGGGCCGAACGGTTCTGGGAAATCAACTTTGTCAAAGGTTTTGGCCGGGCATCCTTCATACGAAGTGATCTCCGGCACGGTTACCTATGACGGCAAGAACTTGCTTGAACTCGAACCGGACGAACGTGCGCGCGACGGCGTTTTTATGGCGTTCCAATATCCGGTCGAGGTGCCGGGCGTTTCGAATTCGCAGTTTCTGCGGCTCGCCTATAACGAAAAGGCAAAGCACAACGGCGGGGAAGAGCTAGATCCGCTCGAGTTCAACGATCTGCTGAAAGAAAAGGCGAAGATCGTCGAAATGGATCCGCAATTCTTTAAGCGTTCGGTCAACGAAGGCTTCTCGGGCGGCGAGAAAAAGCGCAACGAGATCTTGCAGATGGCCGTACTCGAACCAAAGCTTGCGATCCTCGATGAGACCGATTCCGGCCTCGACATCGATGCGCTTCGTATCGTTGCCGAGGGCGTCAATAAACTCCGCACGAAGGACAACGCGATCATTCTCGTCACACACTACCAGCGACTCCTGAATTACATCGTGCCCGATTTCGTACACGTTCTTGCCGGTGGCAAGGTCGTCAAAGAAGGCGGCAAGGAACTCGCCCTCGAGCTCGAAGAGAAAGGTTACGACTGGGTGAAGGCGGCAGCGAAATAGAACGTGACCGTCGCCGCGACCCACAGATCCGGAAACTCGGTGATCGTCGCGATCTGGGCGGCGGCGCTGCTTGTCGTTTTTGTTGCTTTCCGCAGCTCGGACCTATTGAGCTTGCCAAAGCTCGCCGGCAACTTGGGCGGCGGAGCGTTGTTCGGAGCCGCGTTTGTAGATTCGCTCTTTGGCGGAGTTGCCGCGGCGTTCGTGTTTGCGGCTTGGTTCGGGCTTGGGTCGGTCGTCTCGCTTTTCCTGAAAGTCGAACGACGCGATGGCGATTCGCACATTCTTGAACTTGCGCGCACGATTGGCATCGGTTCGGTTCTATGGTCGATCGCGTGGTTCTTTCTTGGTGTTGCCGAGCTTTATTCGCCCACGGCGGCCATCGTCGCAACGCTCATCGGTCTCGCAGGCTGCGTTCCGGGAGTTGGAAGATTGCGTTCGTCACGCGGCGAAAGCCGAATACCTGAAAGCGTGTCAGGAAGCGACCGCGTCATCGTTCTTTTGATCTTTTTCGTGGTGGCGTTGGCATTTATCGCCGCTCTTGCCCCGCCGATCGCAAAAGACACGCTCCTATATCACTTCGCCCTGCCAAAGGCGTTCATCGCACAGCACAGCAACGCTTTTGTCGAAGGAAATATCGCAAGCTATCTTGCCCTCGGCGGCGAAATGCACTTCGTGTGGGCGATGCTGCTCGGCGGTGTGTATAGCGTTCGTGCGGGTGAAGCCGCGGCGGGCGTGATAGCCTTCCTGTTTCTGCCGCTCTTGCTTTCGGTCGTCTTCGGTTGGGCACGCGAACTGAATGTCTCGAGGGCGTGGTCGCTGATCGCGGTTCTGATCGTCGCGGCGATCCCGACCGTGTTTCATTCGGCGTCGAGCGGCTACACGGACGTTGCATTGGCATTTTACGCAACGCTCGCGGTCTATTCGCTCTTGAGATGGTTCGAAAGCCGCGGCGCAAAGCATCTCGCCATCCTTGCGATCTTCCTCGGCGGAGCGTTGGCCATCAAGCTCACAACGCTCTTTTTGATCGCGGCGTTAGTACTCGTCATTCTTCTGAAGGTTCGCAATGAAGCGTCTGCCGGCAAGCTCGTCGGCACGGCGATACTGGCGTTCGTGCTCGCGGGTGTGCTCGCTTCGCCGTGGTATCTGCGGACGTGGACTGCGACGGGTTCGCCGCTCTTTCCCTTTTACTTGAGTGTCTGGAAAGGTGCGGCCCCTGGCTGGGATGTTGAGAGATCGAACCTCTTTCAGGTGATGAATTCGCAATATGGCGGCGTCGATCAAGCACCGGTGAATTACTTGCTCGCACCGTTTCGGCTTTCGCTTGCGGCTCAACCTGAGGACGCGAATCTCTATGACGGCGTACTCGGTGCAGCATTCTTGATCGGCCTGCCGCTCTTGTGGTTCGGTCTTCGCAGAAAGACGAATGGCGCGATCACATCTCTGGCCGCGATCTCCGGCATATACTTTTTGTTCTGGCTTTTTTCCAGCGAACAGATCAGATATTTGCTTCCGATCGTGCCGCTGCTTGCCATCGCGATCGCTGCGTCGGGAGATAGCACACAGGACGCAGGAATGCGCAAAACGTGGTATTACGCGTTTGGTTTAGCGTCTCTCCTTTGCGTTTTGACGTCGCTTGCGTGGTTCTCGATGCGTTCGCCTCTGCGGGTGGTCTTGGGTGGTGAAAGTCGCGAAGCGTACCTTACGCGCCAGCTTGATTACTACGACGACTACGCTCTCATTAACTCGACCACGCCGAGCGATGCGCGCATTTGGCTGATCAATATGCGACGCGACACGTACAATCTGGAACGCACCGCGATCTCCGACTATCTTTTTGAAGACTGGACGCTAAGAAAGTTTGTGTGGCAGGCAAAGGACATTGACGACCTTCGGGCCAATGCACGCCAACTTGGTGCGGATTACATCCTGGCTCGCCATGATTTTTTATTTGACTACGATCGTTCGACCTTGGTCGATGATAGAAAGCCTCGTGTCGAGAACGCAGCAAAGCTCCAGCTTGCACGTGAGTTTTTGCTCGATCCGGCGAGTGAGGTAAAGGCAGACAATAGATTCAGCCTTATTAAGCTGGACTAGGAAATTTTGGATCCCAAAGAAATGACATCAGTGGCAATTAAGGACACATATTTTTCGAATGC
Source organism: Pyrinomonadaceae bacterium (assembly GCA_019694355.1). Classification (GTDB taxonomy): domain Bacteria; phylum Acidobacteriota; class Blastocatellia; order Pyrinomonadales; family Pyrinomonadaceae; genus OLB17. The sequence goes on from JAIBCB010000002.1 coordinate 122,921, forward strand.
ATTTCGCGATCGATTCGCGACGGCAAATGATGCGCTTGGCAAACTTCGGCAGGAGGCGTTCGAATGGTTTACGCAAACGGGCTTCCCGACAGTCACACTCGAAGACTGGAAGTACACGAACGTTATGCCGATCGCCAACGTCGATTGGCGCGTGGCCGATCATCCTTCAGACGATGTGTCGGAGGCGTTGGGTCAAGTTCGGGAGTTCAACTTTACACGCAACGGATTTACCGCGTTGAATCAGGCGTTCGCAGCATATCGCGTTATTCGGATCCCGAAAGAAACGGCGGGGGATGAGCCGATCGTGCTCGAATTCGCGGCCGCCGCGGGCGAAGCGATCTTTCCGCACACGATCGTCGTTGCAGAGGCAGGCAGCCGCGCAACTTTCGTCGAGATATTCGCATCTGAGGAAGCAGGGCTCACGAATTCCGCAACGCAGATCTTTGTCGAAGACAACGCGAACCTGACGCATTTTCGCGTGCAGAAAGATGCGGACGATGCGTTCAATTACGGCGTGACCGAGGCGTCGGTCGGACGCGCGGCTTGCTACGACGCGACGAGCATCAACCTCGGCGGCACGATATCGCGGCACGATATCGAGGTCGATTTTACCGCGGAAGGCGGCGAGGCAAGTGTCGATGGACTTTATATGCTGAATGCCTCGCAGCATCACGACACGCATTCGATCATCGATCACCGGGTGCCGAACTGCACGTCGCATCAAAGTTATAAGGGCGTTTTGAATGACACTTCGCGAGGTGTTTTTAACGGCAAGGTCTTTGTCCGCGAGGGTGCCCACGGCACGGACGCGATACAGTCGAACAAGAATCTCTTGCTCTCGAATGAAGCACGCGTCGATACAAAGCCGCAGCTCGAGATATTTAACGAGGATGTAAAATGCGCACACGGCGCAACCGTCGGCCAGCTTGAGGAGGAAGAGCTTTTTTATCTTCTTACCCGCGGCCTGCCCGACGCTCTCGCTCGCAATCTGCTGACCTACGGATTCGCCGAGGAGATCATAAACAAGATCACGATCGGGTCGATAAAGACGGAATTGGATGCCGCCGTGCTGAATCGGTTGAATGCGGAAATTTAGACGAGATCTAACCACAGAGACCACAGAGAGCACGGAGATCTGAGATGGAGTTGAATGAGATCACTGAAATAATAATCGGCTGTGCGATCGAGGTTCATAAAGCGCTCGGCCCAGGCTTGCTCGAAAGCACGTATGAGGTTTGTCTAATTCACGAGCTATCCAAACGCGGGCTTCGCGTGGAAAAACAAGTAGCTGTGCCGGTTATTTACGACTCCATTAAGCTCGACGCCGGTTATCGAATTGATTTGCTCGTCGGGGATGCTGTTATTGTCGAGTTGAAATCCGTCGACCGACTTCATCCCATTCATGAGGCGCAGCTGATCTCTTACTTAAAGCCAAGCGGCAAGAAAGTCGGGCTGTTGATCAACTTCAACGTGAAGTTACTTAAGGACGGAATTAGAAGACTTGCCACTTAAGTCTCTGTGCTCTTTGTGTTCTCTGTGGTGAATAAGGAATGAAAGCTGTAAAAGAAATGACAACTTGGGACGTAGAAAAGATCAGGAAAGATTTTCCCGTGCTCTCGCGTGAGGTTAACGGCAAGCCGCTTGTGTATCTCGACAACGGAGCGTCGTCGCAGGTGCCGCAGTCGGTGATCGACCGCACGTCGAAGTATCTTGCGGAAGAACATTCGAACATCCATCGCGGCGTGCATTATCTTTCGCAGCACGCGACGACCGCTTACGAGGCGGCACGCGAAAAGGTGAAACGCTTCATCAACGCGGCCGAAGCAAAGGAATGCATCTTCGTTCGGGGTACGACCGAGGGCATCAATCTTGTTGCCTATTCCTACGGACGCAAATTCATCGGCGAAGGTGACGAGATCGTTCTCTCGGCGATGGAGCATCATTCGAACATCGTTCCGTGGCAGGTCGTTGCGGAAGAACGCGGGGCGAAGATCCGCGTTATCCCGATGAATGAACGCGGCGAGCTTATCATCGAGGAATACGAAAAGCTGCTCAATGAACGCACAAAGATCGTCGCGGTTACGCACGTCTCGAACTCGCTCGGAACTGTGAACCCGATCAAGGAAATGATCGCAACCGCGCACAAAGTCGGCGTGCCTGTGCTTGTTGACGCTGCGCAAAGCGTGCCGCATTTTCCGGTCGATGTGCAGGATCTCGATGCCGATTTCTTTGTCTTTTCCGGACACAAAATGTTCGCTCCGACCGCGAGCGGCGTCGTTTACGGCAAGCGTGACTGGCTCGACAAGATGCCGCCGTATCAGACGGGCGGCGGTATGATCCGCACCGTTTCGTTTGAAAAGACAACCTATGCTCCGATCCCGGAGAAGTTCGAGGCGGGCACGCCCGGCATCGCTGCAGGCATCGGACTCGGTGCCGCGATCGATTATTTGAACGCCGTTGATTTCAACGCGGCAGCCGAATACGAACATTCGCTTCTTGAATATGCGACGGCTCGTTTGTCGGACATTCCCGAAGTCAGGATCATCGGGACGGCCGCCGATAAGGCGAGCGTTCTGTCGTTTACGATCGAAGGCATACATCCGCACGATATCGGCACGATCCTCGATCAGCAGGGAATAGCCGTTCGTGCCGGCCATCATTGCGCGCAGCCGGTGATGCAGTTCTTTGACGTGCCCGCAACCGCTCGCGCATCGTTCGCTTTCTATAACACAAAGGAAGAGGTCGATAAACTGGCCGACGCTATCCAAAAGGTCATAGAGGTATTTGCGTAAGTTGGACAAAGCCACGAACTGCCGGGGAATGTGCATCTAAGCCGTTATGAAAACTATCATCATCATCTCATTTGCAATGTTTCTTGCGGCATGCGGCTCGCCCGCTGCGAACAATTCCGCGGCGAATAACACTGTGTCGAATACCGCTCCGTCGCCTTCCGTGGTGCCGGAGTTTCAGGCAAAGGCCGAGACCGTTTCGATCGACACGCCGGACGGCGTAAAACTCGTCGGCAGTTTCTATAAACCACAGAAGCCGAATTCGCCCGCATTGATCCTGATGCATCAATGGACAGCGAATCGCCACACCTACGATTCCTTCGCGGAGCGGATGAACCAGAACGGCTACGCCGTACTTTCGTTCGACGGCCGCGGCTTCGGCGAGTCGGTAAAGAAAGCCGACGGCTCGGAGGTCAAGGTTGACCTCGAAAAAGGCATCGACCCAAAGCTTCTCCTGAGCGATGCGAATTCGGCAGTCGAGTTTCTGAGCAAACAGCCGAACGTTGATGCAGACAAGATCGGCGTCGTCGGGGCGTCTTACGGCAGCAGCGTTGCGATAATGTATGCCGCCGATCATCCGAAGATCGCGGCCGTCGTGCTGCTTTCGCCCGGTGTGAATTACTTTGACAATTTGCCGACCATTCCGGCGATCAAAAAGTACGGCTCGCGTCCGATACTGCTCGTCGCAGCAGAAGACGACAAAGACTCGGCCTTGGATGTTCCCAAGCTGAAAGAGGAATCCGGCAACCCGAATGCGGAGATGATGGTCTATCCCGCGGGCGGCCACGGCACGGAGCTCTTCGCATACACGAATCAAAAGGACAAAGCCTTTCAGCCGCTCGCCGATCTGATGCAGAAGTTTCTTGACAAGGCGTTGAAAGGATGAGGTATGGAGTAGAATATAGCTTATGAAAAAGCAGGCTCCGGTACAGGTTGGCGAATATAGTTTTACGATCCTGGTCGAGGCGAACGATCCCGACGGGTATTTGGTTACGTGTCCGGCCTTGCCCGGGCTCGTAACGGAAGGCGAAACGCTTGACGAAGCTTTTGCGATGGCAAAGGACGCGATCGAGGGGTATCTCATAAGTTTGGTTAAGCATGGCGACCCGATCCCTGAAGACAAATGGGCGATGCCGATCCGAGTAAAAATCAGTAATGAACAAGTTGTCGCGTGACCTGAAGCCGAAGAAGGTCGTAAAGGCTCTCGGACGCGCCGGATTTGAGGTCGATCACATTACCGGCAGCCACTATATTCTCAGAAAAGGCGACCTTCGGACGTCTGTCCCATATCACAAGGTCGTCAAAACGGGTACGCTCAGAGCGATCCTGAATCAGTGTGATCTGTCCATAGACGAATTTATTGCCTTAATATAGACGATGTCTGAACTTAGCGAACTCTATCAAGAGGTCATTCTCGAACACAATAAGAATCCGCGGAATTTCCGCGAGATCGAATCGCCAGACCGCACCGCGGACGGCAATAATCCGCTGTGCGGCGACGCACTTCGTGTCTATGTAAAGCTCGATGGCGACACGGTCGCGGACGTTGCGTTCAAGGGTTCGGGCTGCGCGATCTCGAAGGCATCGGCGTCGATGATGACGCAATTCGTCAAGGGCAAAAGCCGCGAGGAGGCCGAGGTGATCTTCGACGAATTTCATAAGATGGTCACCGGCGAACTCGATGCCGAGGCGACTGAGAACCACCTCGGGCGACTGAAGATCTTTGCCGGAGTGCTCGAATTTCCGGCACGCGTAAAGTGTGCGAGCTTGAGCTGGCACACGCTCCACGCGGCTTTGAAGGGCGAAGAAGAAGTAACAACGGAATAGCATTTTTGCAGTAATGAAAGACATCGAAGAACGAAAAGACCTTGAAACACTCCTGTGGAAGTTTTACGAAACGGCGATGGCCGATGAAGAGATCGGCCACCATTTCGCCGAACTCAACCTTGAGACACACATTCCGGTCATAACAGATTTTTGGGAAAAGGTGCTTTTCGGCCGGCCGGTCTATTTCAACAGCCCGCTCGTCCCGCACCTCGATCTTCACGAGAAGTCACCGCTCCTGCCCGATCATTTCGCCCGCTGGATCGAGATCTTTTATGGCACCCTTGATGAACTCTTCGAGGGCGAGATCGTCGAAGAGGCAAAGATGCGGGCCGCCTTTGTCGCCCGAAATATGAGCAACCGCCTCAACGGAGCATTCATGCACGCGTGAGGCAGAGGTTAGTGGGCCGTCAGCAGTGGGCAGTGGGCAGTCAGTACCACCTGCGTGAGCGAGCGGCCAGCAGATCGGATGCCCACGTCGCGGGCGGCCAGGCCCTGTCAGTACCACCTGCGGTAGCGGGTGGTTTTGTCAGCACCACCTACGGTAGCGGGCGGTCAGCGTTGCAGAACGCCGCACGTTAGTATGGGCACTCGTCATTATCGATTCAACGGTTGAAAACCACTCATGCCCGGCTTCCATTCCCAATTAACAATGAACAATTAACAATGAACAATTCCCAATTTCCCGATGTTTGTCCCGTCCCGCCGCGAATGGGGCAAGTGGGACAAAGTGGGACAAAAATCGGCGTTTTTTGAGGCTCGTGTTACAAATTGTGTCACTATTGTCAAAGATCAGCGTGTACAACGTCCGTTTACACGGTCACTATGATTATATCACGCGTGTCAACGGGTGATTTCCGTTGCGGCGGCGTGCGAGAATCTGAAAGACCCGCTTCATCCTCCCGATCCGCGTTCAAAGTGGCCGTATCCATTGAGAACGCGGATCATGCAGATAAGGCGGATGGCTTTGAATTGCCACGGCTTTCAAGCCGTGGATCAGGGCAGAAAATCATCCTCGGAGGCGGCTTGCCGTCGACAAGACTGAGAACATCTTATGGGCTCGCAAGAACGATCGAGCGTCCACGAATGCAGGGGTCGGAAAGCCGGATCAAATGCAGATCTCAGATCTGAAATTTGAAATTCGAGATGCAGACCTCTGCGACCTTTGCGGGTTTTGCTTTGCGGCCTTTGCGTTTCCAAACAAGATCGTAAACGCAAAGAACGCTAAGGCACCGCAAAGAACGCGAAGGAAGAAGGCGACCTGCTTCACGGGCTTGCCCCTTGGCAGTGCGGTCGGGGTTCGTGGGTCAGAGATCCCCACGTGTTGCAAAAACGCAACCGTGCCCGACCGAAGAGCAAACCCAGCCTTTTCTGAAGGCGGCTTGGCCGCCGACTTCTTCTTGTCGCGTGCTTCGCACGCTCCGATATATTCCTAAGGCGAGTAACGGTCGGGCGAGCCCGACCGCACTGCAATGCGGCGGAGCCGCCAGATGGTCGCCACTAATGCACGAATCGGAAAGCCTGATCAATCGCAGATCTCAAAATGAACTTCGAGATGCATACTTGTAAGATCTGAGGGGAAACGGCGTCTCAGCATGGAACGCTGCTGCGGACTATAGCAGACGAAGTGTTATTCGGAAGTTTGCTCGTCGCTGACCGCCGGCCTTTTTTCGAACGAAGAAAAAATAGTCGCCGTCTTGAGGCAAGGTTAGGGTCAGGGTCGGTGAACTCTCGAATTCGGTCTCGATATCTGCCTCTTCTGAGAAAACACGAAAATCGAACGCGCTCGGCGATGAATTACGGATCGTGATCTGCGAACCGGCCTTTGCCGAGAACACGTATTCCATTTCCTGGCCGCTCGAGAGCCGGCCGCTGACGGTCGTTGCGACTGAACCGACCGTGATGCGATTCGGCTCGGCCTTGCCGCCGTTCTGTGCCGCCGCCGAAAGACAAACGGTCAATACGATCGAAAAGGTAATAATGAAGAAGGTCGCTTTGCGCATTTTCGAAGTGGTGAGAGAACTCTGCTATTCTACCAGACAATATGAAACTTGACTTCAAACCTGAGCCAACGGAGTTCGCTCCTTCATACAGCAATTATCTTGACCTCGTGCCCGAGAGCGATATTCGGGATGCTTACGCGGCTCAGCCTGCAGAATTGCGTGCGGCATTGGAAAGTCTGCCGGAAGATCGCGGCACGTTCGCCTACGACGAGGGCAAGTGGACGATCAAAGAAGTTGTAAGCCACATCATTGACTGCGAACGGATATTTGCCTATCGGATGCATCGCATTTCGCGAGGCGATGCGACGCCGATCGAGGGTTTTGATCAGGAGAGTCCCGGTTACACGGCATTCTCACATGCGAACGAGCGTACTTTCTCCGACCTTCTCGAAGAATTCGAGCTGGTCCGGCGATCTAACTCCTTGATGCTCAACAATATGGATGAGGCCGACCTAAGGCGGATGGGGACCGCGAACGAGCTGTCGATCTCGGTTCGGGCACTTGCCGGCATCATGATCGGCCACGTTCGCCATCATCTCAATATCCTCAAGGAACGCTATCTTGGCTGATCGGCACTTCGATGCGGTCGTGATCGGCGGCGGTGCTGCCGGGCTTTTCTGTGCGATCGAGGCCGGGAGACGCGGGCGTCGCGTCGCCGTCCTCGAGCGGAGCGGCCAGGTCGGCCGCAAGATCATCATCTCCGGCGGCGGCCGCTGCAATTTCACAAACCTTGATGTCAGCAGTGCGAATTTCGTTTCGCAGAATCCGCATTTTGCGAAGTCTGCCCTCGCTCGATTTACGCCGAAGGACTTTATCGAGATCGTTAAGCGGTACAAGATCGCATTTCATGAGAAAAAGCACGGGCAGCTCTTTTGCCGCGAATCTTCTCGAGAGATCGTCGAAATGCTCCTGAAAGAAGCGAAGGCGGCAAAGGTCGAGATCTTTACGAACTCACAGATCAAGGGCGTAGAGTACACAGGCAAATTCACTGTTTACACCGACGCAGCGAACGTCGAAGCCGAAAGTCTCGTCGTCGCCTGCGGCGGGCTTTCGTTTCCTAAAGTCGGCGCGACGGGCCTTGGATACGAAATTGCGAGGCAGTTTGGCCATAAGATCACGGAAACAAGGCCGTCGCTCGTTGCGTTGCGGCTCAAGGGCAAGGCTTTTTCGGAGCTTTCGGGCGTGTCTGCTGATGCAGAAGTAAGCTGCGGCGGTACGGCATTTCGCGAGAGCGTTCTGTTCACGCACCGAGGCCTTTCGGGCCCTGCGATCCTGCAAATTTCGAATTATTGGTCGCCGGGCAATCCGGTCGAGATCGATCTGATGCCGAACATCGACCTTGCAGGGCTCTTCGAAGAAAAGGCCGAGTCATCTCAGCAGCTTTCGACCGTTCTGTCCGAACACCTCTCAAAGCGGATCGTCGAGGCGTTCCTGCCGCAGAAATTGGCGCGAAAAAAGATCAGTGAACTCGACGCCGCTTCACAAAATGCGGTCGCTGATATGTTCAAGCGATGGCGAGTCAATTTTGATGCGACTGAGGGTTGGGATCGCGCGGAAGTGACGCTAGGCGGCGTTTCGACCAAGGACATCTCGTCCCAAACGATGGAGTCAAAATTACAGCCGGGGCTCTATTTTATCGGCGAGGTACTGGACGTTACAGGTTGGCTCGGCGGATATAACTTTCAGTGGGCGTGGGCTTCCGGTGCAGCGGCCGGACGGGCGATCTGAGGTGCAGGCGCAAAACGAGGGAGACGTCTCCCACACCGCCTCCCTCTTTTTTCGCATTCCCGTACGTGGAGCACGTTCGTGCGAAAAACCTTGTCGTTGGCTTGTAAAGCGATCGTCTCAACGCAAAAACCTCCGGAGACGATCAGAGGGAGCGACGCAAAATCAAGTAAGCAAAGCGCCGACAGTAGATAGAGTTTACATAATCAGCGATTCTTGTCAACAGGCTTTTTGTGCTCTTTTGCGCCAGATTCCCGGAAATCCTCGATATTCATACCAAAAGTCTCCTGAACGTGGGCTTTTGCGGCCCTATTGACGCTTCTGAGGCTCTCCAGACGGCGAGCTGCACGCATTATGTGGACCGCTGTCCGAGCCGCGATCTGCGAGATCATATCGCGTCCTTCGGCCTTTTCATCGCGTGCTTTGCAGAAAAGGGCGTAGGTCTCGGAACTTTTCGCGGCTTTTGCCTCCTTTTCAAGCTCAGAAACGCGATTCTTCACCTGCGCGATCTGTCGGATCACGCGGACGAGGCGGTCGCCAATCGAATCTCCCGCGACAAGGGCCGGCGAATGCCGCAGATCGTCGGCGAGCTTATCCAGCCGAGCTTGATCGCCGGAAGAATACGCTTTGTTGAGCTCGGCCATCAGGACGTGGCGACGTTCTTTTTCCGCAGAATCGACGGCGAGGTCCGGATGGATCGTGCGTGCAAGATCGTGATATGCCTTTTTTGCCTCGGCCGTCGGTTTCCAATCGCCTTTTTCAGCGGCTTCGGCGGCCGCTGCACGTGCTGCGGATTCTTCAGCCTTTCGGCGGAGCTCCTCGACACGCTTTTTGATCTCCTCGTCGTCGGGCACGAGTTTTAATTCTTCCTCGGCGATCTCGGCCTCGATCTCGTCGATCTCCGCATAAAGACGCCCGACCTGCATCGAATACTGAGCTTCGAAGCGTTCAAGCTCGCCGCGAAGGTCCGCCATATCTTCCTCGCGGAAGGCAACGCGATCCTTCAACCGCTCAAGGAGCTTTTCTTTCTTCTTAAGCTCGATCTCTTCGGGAGCGAGTTGGCGAGATACCGATAGGTCTGTTGGCGACGTCTGTTGAAGCATCAAAATTCAAATAAAAATGGCACGAACGAGGATAGACCCAGTCCGTGCCATCTCGCAATGTTCACGTACCGCGTATTTTTACGGTACGAAGGTTGACGGCAGCGGCTTGTCGCCCGCGAGGCCAAAACCTGTTACGGTAAAGCCGCCGGTCGAGCGAAGCAGATACCAAACTCCGTCGCGATAAACGCCTGCGTCGGCCTTGCCGTCACCATCGTAATCGCCCGGAGCAGGAATGTCGGAGGCGATGCCGAATTGGAAGGCAGAGAAGCCCGCGGTCGTCCTCTGGAGATACCAGACGCCGTCACGATACACGGCGATGTCGGTCTTGCCGTCGCCGTCGTAATCGGCAGGAACGGGTTTATCGGTCGAGATGCCGAACTGCGTTGCTGAGAAGCCTGCGGTGGAGCCTAGCACATACCAAACGCCTTGTGACGGCCTGTAAACGGCGTAATCAGCCTTTCCGTCGCCATCGTAGTCGCTGGCGGCCGCGATGTCGCCGGCGAGCCCGAATTGAGCCACCGCGTATTGCGAACCGTTGCTCTTGAGCACGTACCATGTACCGCCGCGATAGACCGCTTTGTCGGCCTTGCCGTCGCCGTCGAAATCCTTTGGCTGCGGCTTATCGCCCGCGAGCCCGAAGCTCGTGATGTTGACCGTGCTGTTACCGCTTAGCATCGAGTACCAAACACCGTCGCGATAAACAGCGATGTCCGTCTTGCCGTCGCCGTCGAAATCCGCCGGAACCGGCTGATCCGTCGAGAGGCCGAACTGCGTAGCGGAGAATCCCGCCGTCGATCCTTGAATATAGAAAACGCTGTTGGATGGGCGGAAAACAGAGACGTCCGTCTTGCCGTCGCCGTCAAAATCCGCAAAGGTTTCGCCGGACGATGTCGGGGCGACCGTACCTTTAGCAAGCTCAGCCATAAAGGCACCCGCGAGCTTGGAAAACTTCAAGGCGTGAGTCGCATTCGGGTCGCTGTTTGCGAGCGTGTCGTTAGCAGTGTGGATGAACGGATTGTCCGAATTCATCGGAGCCTCGAACGGGAATGACGCCGCATATCCGCGTGCGTCCCAGGAGGCATGATCCGAGCAGGAGTATCCGCACTGCGTATCCACCACTACGAGCGATGGAAGGTACGTACTCGCAAGGCTGCGGACGAAGGTATTTTGGGCCGCGTTCGTATGATCTGTGATCATCGCAATGTCGGTCGAGGGTGCCTTGTAGTTCGTCATATCGAGCTGAAGGACGCCGATGACATCGATCGCTGCGTTCTGATAAGCAAGGGCGATCGCCTTTGAGCCAAGAAGGCCGGCTTCTTCGCCGGCGTATGCCATAAAGACGACCGTTTTTGCCGGATGATAGTTATTTGCCATCGCTACGCGTATGACTTCCGTCAAGGACGCGATACCCGAGGCGTCATCGTCGGCACCCGGAGCGGCCAGCGTCTGACAGGTCGTGCTTGCCGAGCAGCCGGATCGGATCGAATCCTGATGGCCGCCAAGGACTACGAACTCAGATGGGGTTGTAGTCCCCTGAATGGTCATTATCACCGACGGTTGCAGCCATGTGTGGTTAAAGAATTGAACTGTCACATCACTGCGGCCGGCAGCAAGAGCGGTCCATTGATCCTTGATCCAGAGAGCGGAATCAGCGCCCGTCGGCGAATTGTAATAGCGCGTATTGAACGCGGAAAGCGAAGTTATGGTCGACTTGATATTCGGTGCGGCCATAGCGTCAATAAGAGGCTGAACGGTCGCGGAATTATCGATCGTATAGGTTGGTGTGCCGAGCGACGGCCTTGGCCCCGTGACCATTTCGATTGTGTCCAGGGCATCCTGTTCGTCCGGGTGAGCCATAAAACCCGCACATTTGTGCAGGGCCTTGTGCGCGTGTTCCGAAATGACCGCAATGTCGTCATCGGTCGCGCGGATCACGGCGATGCCGTTCTTTACCGTAACGATCTCAGGGGCGAGGAATCGGCCGTCCATTGCGGCGAACACCTGCATCGTCTTAAGTTCATTTACATCAACGGTTATCCACGTCTTGTGCGGTGCCGCGGCCGAGACGTGTGTCCGTTCGGCGGTCGTGTAACCAAGGATCGCGATAGCGGCCACAGCTATCGCTGCCAACAAGATGGTTCTATTCTTTAACATAGGATTTACTTCGATCCTTGGACACAAACCCGGAGATAACAGCGGTTAGACGGGCAGGGCTTTCGGAAATACGTCCTTAACGTATCGATGATCTTAACTAAAATTTAGCCTTTGGATGCTGCCGCGGGCTTCGTGGGATGCCCCATAGAGAACGTTAAGCTTGCACGGTCAGGCTTGAGAGATTATGTCAGGATTCGCCGATTTGTTCAATATAAAAGGGCAGATAAACGGGGTTTCGGGGCTTTTGTCTAAAGCGAGAAGTTAAAGGTGACAAATCCTGTGGCCTTTACCGGTTGGCCATCGCGTTCGAAAGGTTTGAAACGCCACCTCCGGACAGCATCCTTTGCGGCACCCTGCAAAAGGGCCGGGCCGCTCGTCTTTTCGATCGAAGCCACCTCGCCGTTCTCGTCAACAACCACGTCAACGCGAACTACACCTACCGCATGGGCCGTCCGAGCAAATGAGGGATAAACCGGGGCCGGGCGGTTTGTCGCATAGGCGCTAAGGGAACCCACGCTCAGCGGGCCGGTTTCTTTTGGACGTTCGTTCGATGGGCCGGCCTCGGCCGTTTGCTCCGGTCTTGGTTCGGGCTTCTCTGCCTGCTGTGCGACCGTTGCCTGTGGGGCAGAAGGCTTTTCAACGGGCTTGGCCGCGGGCGTAGCGCTAGAGCCATCAACCTGGCGTGGACGGGCAACTTCAGACGTTGGTTCCGGCTTTGGCCGGACAGGTTCCAATGCAACCGGTGCGGCGGGAGTTGATGAGCGAGAGGTGCCGGATCCGGCCGCCGGATCCGCTTGCTTTTCGATGACAGCCTTGCCGTCAGCTACATTCGTTGACGGCACGCCGCTGATCGCACTGACGACGACCGAGCGCGAATTTGCGATATCTTCCCGAGCGTCTGCGACCTCGTTCCGCCAACGGCGTGCGTCGTAATCGTCGCGAGCAAGCATACTCCGCGAATTGGTCGCTTCTTCGAGAAGTGCCATTGCATCGGCAGATCTTGAAGCGTCCGCACCCATTTCCTTGGACTGAGCGATGACGATCTCGAGGGTCTCACGCATTCTTTCAAGATCGTTGACCGCTTCAAGCGGAAGCGTTCGGTCGGTAACGCTCAGGCCGAGCATTTGATAACGCTCAAGGCGGTTGCGTGCCCCTTTTACGATCTGGCCGGCGACGGCGAAATAATTGGCCCTTGCTCCGGCCTTTGTGGTCTTTTGCTCGGCGTAAAATTCTTTCAGAAGGTCCTGGGCACGCTTGTAATCACCCTGCTCGAGATAGCTGTTCATCAGCAGGACATTTACACCCGATAGGATCGCAGGATCGGAGGACTCGCGACGGACATTTTCGAGCTCGTAAGTTGCTGCGCTGTAGTTGCGGACGGCGATGAATGCTTTTGCTTTGGAAATTCTGGCCCGGAGCAGGTCACCTGAAGTAACGGCCGGCGCTGGCGGCGCTGATTGCGTAGGAGTCTGCACTGCCGGCGAAGCTTGCGGGAGCGGCGTCGTTTGAGCGAGAGCTGCGACGGAAAAGCTGCCGCAGATCAAAAGCGTTGATGTAAAAAACTTTCTGACGTTTAACGGCATCCTTTCTCCATTTGGATGAGGTGTCTCCGTAAAGGCCAGAGCCGGACGAAGCGCCGGCTCAATACAAAGGACCCAACAAAAACCTTAAAAACACAAATAAAAAGGTGCGGAATCCCCGCTCCTTTCTCTCCCGCCCGATCAATTGCCTAAACTCTTGATGATTTTATCGCGGTATGCGTTTGCGTCTTTTTTTATAGCATTTTCGTTTAACGTGAGCAAACGTCGGTCTCTCATAACCGTGCGGCCGTTGATGATGACGGTCGCCACATCAGCGGCCTTTGTGGAATAAACGAGAGCCGAGTAGATGTTGAAATACGGCGTTTGATGGTCAGAATCGAGGTCAACGATAGCGATATCAGCACGTTTGCCGGCTTCGAGCGAGCCGACGAGCTTCTCAAGATGCAATGCACGTGCGCCGCGGATCGTCGCCATCTCGAACGCCTGTTCGGCACTGACGACCTTCGGGTCGCCGGAATGCACCTTGTGGAGTTTCGCGGCCGTGTCGATCTCTTCCCACATATCGAGATCGTTATTTGAGGCCGCACCGTCTGTGCCAAGCCCGACGGCAACATCGGCCTTTAGCATCGAAGGAACCGGTGCGACGCCCGAGGCGAGTTTCATGTTCGACTGTGGGCAATGTCCGACGCCGACATTGTTTTTTGCAAGAATGCCGATCTCCTCGTCGGTTACCCAGATGCTGTGAGCGATGATCGTACGGTTCGAGAGAAAGCCGATGCTCGCGAGATAATCAACAGGCGTCTTGCCGTATTTTGCGAGGATGTCGTCACGTTCTTTTTTTGTTTCCGCAACGTGGATGACGACCGGAGCACCGAGCTTGTCAGAAAGTGCACGGACGCGTTTTAGATCATCGGTCGAAACGGTATAAGGCGCGTGCGGTGCCGCAGCCGCGACGATCAGCGGATCGTTCTTCCATTTGCTGATAAATTTCTCTGTGTAGCGAAGAGCGTCGTCGGGCGTCTTGTTGTCGGCGACCGGGAATTGGATGATCGTCTCGCCCAGAACACCACGCATTCCGGCCTTCTTTGTTTCGTCTGCGATCGCATCTTCGAAATAGTACATATCGCAGTATGTCGTTGTGCCGCCGCGGATCATTTCCGCGAGACCCAGACGCGCACCGACGCGGACGAACTGCTCATTCACATTTTTCGCTTCAGCGGGAAAGATGTATTTCGTCAGCCATTCGTTGAGGTCAAGGTCGTCCGCGATCCCGCGGAAAAGCGTCATCGGTACATGCGTGTGCGTGTTGATAAGGCCCGGAATGACCGCCTTTCCGCGTGCGTTGATGACGGTGCGGGCACGAAATTCTTTCGTGAGATCAGCCGTCTTGCCGACAGCGACGATCTCGTCGCCGCGTATCGCAACCGCTCCATCCTCGATCACACGCTTCTCGCTATCCATCGTCACGACAGTCCCGCCAATGATTAGCGTATCGACTCGCTTGACGGCGGTCGGCACAGAAGGAACGGCCACAACCGGAAATACCAAGGAGAAGACGAGTAAAGAAATTGTGATCAATTTTGCTTTGAACATAGTTAGTACGAGGCCGTTCGTGAAATTCAAGTCTATCGGCGGTGGCTGAAAATCGCCCATCAAGTGGCTGAAAATCAACCACCAAGTGGCTGATAATCGTCCACCAAGTGGCTGATTTTACGACCTAAACTATTGCAAACATTAAGTTGAGGTCAAAAATCCTGCGTCAAAAGCTCGTGGTAGCAGTTCGCTCATTCGAATTGTTTCGACACGGCCCTTGAGGTTCGCCATCGTTATGGGAATGTCGCCGCAGAACTCCCAAATGATCTGCCGGCAGGCACCGCAGGGCGGCGTAAGCTCGTCGGTATCGACGACGACGGCTATCGCAGCGAAGTCACGCTTGCCTTCCGAGATCGCTTTAAAGATCGCGACGCGCTCCGCGCATAAAGTGAGGCCGTAGCTCGCGTTCTCGATGTTGCATCCCGTGATGATCTCGCCCGAACTTGTTTCGAGGGCGGCACCGACCTTGAACTTTGAGAATGGTACGTGTGCCTTTTCGCGAGCTTCACCCGCGGCGGAGATGAGCTTTGCTTTTGCTGTTTCGGATGACATTACGTTGGCCTCTTCTTAGGAGATAGATACTTCCAATCAACAATTAGCCAATTAAAAATTAACAATCAAATGCCGGTGATCCGGCGCACCGGCCATTGAAAATTGTCAATCGGTCCTTAAAACGGCTTCCTGCTCGATAAGTCGTTCGCGAACAAGACTGCAGAGCATCTGGATGCTCGTGTCGGTCTGGCCGCCCTCAGGAATTATCACATCAGCAAAACGCTTCGATGGTTCGACGAATTCGAAGTGCATCGGGCGGATCGTCTTTTCGTATTGGTCGAGAGTGCGCTCGAAGGTGCGCCCGCGTTCGTTGATGTCTCGGCGAAGGCGTCGGATAAGGCGAATGTCGTCGGGTGTATCGACGAACACGCGCACATCGAGAAGTTCGAGGATCCGCGGTTCTGCAAATATAAGGATCCCTTCGACGATCACGACCGGACGCGGTTCGATCACTTCAACACGGTCGCTGCGTGTATGCGTGACCATATCGTAGATCGGTATATCGATCGGCTGGCCGAGCTTGAGGCGTTTGACGTGATTTACGAGCAGATCGCTGTCGATCGCATCTGGATGATCAAAATTCGCGTGATGCCGATCGTCTAGCGGCATATCGGCAAGATTTCGATAATAAGAATCCTGCTCGACCAGAACTACATTTTCAGACCCGACGGCATCGACGATCGCTCTTGCTATCGTCGTCTTTCCTGAACCCGTACCGCCGCAAATGCCGATTATCATAAGTTGAGTTTAGCTTCCGATCCTTTCGATGACGCGTTTCAAGAGCTCCTTGAAGACGCCCTTGACCCTTTCGCCCGTTTCCATTACCTCTGCGTGGTGTATTATCTCACCGCTTAGGCCTGCGCCAAGATTCGTGATGCAGGAAATTCCAAGCACACGCAATCCGGCATGCCGCGCCGCGATAGCTTCGGGGACGGTGGACATTCCGACCGCATCCGCACCAAGCAGCCTGTACATACGGATCTCGGCGGGTGTTTCATAAGTTGGGCCGGAAAGGCCGCAATAGACGCCGCGTCCCAGATAGAAGTCTGCCCCGGAATTTGCGATCGCAGCGGCCTCTTCTTCAGCGTACTGCTGAAGTTCGCGGTCGTAAACTTCCGTCATATCAGGAAATCTCGGCCCGAATGAATCGTCATTCTTTCCGCGGAGCGGGTTCGCGCCCATAAGGTTCAGATGATCGGTGATGACCATCAGCGAACCGGGCGTCATGTCGGTATTGAGGCTGCCGGCCGCATTCGTGAGGATCAAATTCTTTACCCCGAGCGATGCAAATGTCCGCGTCGGGAAGATGACCTGCTCCATCTCGTAGCCTTCGTAGAAATGAAAGCGTCCTTGCTGGACAGCAACATTGATACCGTCAACTTTTCCGAGAACGAGCTGGCCTGCGTGGCCTTCGACCGTTGAACGAGCAAAGCCTGGGATCTCTTCGTACGGGATGCGGATCGCGTCTTCGATCTCGTCGGCGAATGCCCCGAGGCCGCTGCCGAGAACGAGCGCTGTCGAAAGCGGTTCGGAAAAACGCGATCTGATAAAGTCTGCCGCGTCACGCGGGCTGCTTGTGGTCATAGATAATGAAAACCGGCCAATTAATCTTCTTTACTATACGGGATGCCGAGTGCTTTTGGCGCACGCGAGAGTCCGATGAAGCCGGCGAGGACGATGATCGTCAGCAGATAAGGAATGATCTGGATGAACTGCACCGGTATCTCTTCGCCGCCGATCCTTGCCCACGAAGCGCCTTGGATCTGGATCGACAAAGCCTCGGTGAGTCCAAAAAATAGACAAGCTCCGAGCACTGGAACAGGCCGCCACTTCGCGAGGATAAGTGCGGCAAGGGCGATGAAGCCGCGGCCGGCTGTCATATTGCGTGTAAAGAGCGACGATTGCCCGATCGACAGATACGCACCTCCGAGGCCAGCGAGCACGCCCGATATCGTGACGGCGATATAGCGCAGTCGGATCACGTTCACACCGGCAGTTTCCGCGGCGTCAGGGTTCTCGCCGGTCGCTCTGATGCGAAGGCCGAACGGCGTCTTGTACATTATCCACCAGCAGATGGGGACGAGAGCGAGGGCGACGATCGTCGCGATCGAGATGCGGTTGTAAAAGTCTGGAAGCTGCAGCACTTTGTCGATCTGCGGTGTCGAACCCGAAGAATCGTAGATCGCGCCGGAGATCAATGCCGGAAGGCCGATCATCAGAAAATTGATCGCCATACCGGCAACGACCTGGTCTGCCTCGAACTTGATGCACGCGACCGCGTAAATGAACGCGAGAAACGCGCCCGCCGCGACTCCCGCAACAACGCCGATGTAGGGATCGCCGACCTGATATGTCACGACGGCGGCCGTGAAAGCACCGGCGAGCATCAGTCCCTCGAGCGCGATGTTGATCACGCCCGAACGCTCGGAGAAAAGGCCGCCGAGTGCCGCAAATATCAACGGCGTCGCCAGCCTAAGCGATGAGAACAGGAGTGCTAACGTAAAGATCTCGCCCATTGCTTATTTCCTCGAATATTTTTGCAGACAGGCAACGAACAGGATGATGATCGCCTGCAGGACCCAGCCAAGATCTTTTGAGACCTTCGATGTAAACGCATCGACGAAGATCTGGCCGCGAAGCAGTACGCCGAAGAACAATGCGGCGACGAAAACGCCGAGCGGATGATTTCGCCCGAGCAATGCGACCGCGATGCCGAGAAAGCCCCATTCGGCAGAAAATCCATTGTAAAAATTGTGCCTTGTGCCGAGAACCTCGCCGATGCCGACCATTCCCGCAAGAGCGCCGGAGATCGTCATCGCGAGTATGATCTGCTTTTTCGGAGAAATGCCGCCGTATTCCGCCGCCGAAGGGTTCTGCCCGACCGCTCGCAGCTCATAGCCCCATTTCGTTTTCCAAAGGAAGATATAGACCGCTATACAAGCTAAGATCGCGAGCAGAAAAGCCACATTCAGCGGAACGTCCGCAGGCAGGCCGGGAATGAACGAGCTGAGCAGCGGGATCGTCGCGTTATCGCCGATCGGAGCGGTTTGCAGGATCGGGTCGCCCGGGATCTTGTAGTAATACTGCGTAAAGTAGCTCACCAACGCGATGCCGATAAAGTTCAGCATTATCGTGTTGATAACTTCGTGCGAGCCGAACTTTGCCTTCAGTACGCCGGGAATGCCGCCCCAGACCGCACCCGCGATTATCGCCGCCGCAATGCACATCGGCACAAGCAGGATCGCGGGCAGCGACGCCCAAGACCAATTCTGATGGTCCGTGCCGACGGTGACGATCGTCCCGCCGAATTTTATGCCGACCCAGGCGGCCGCAAATGCCGCAACATAAAGTTGGCCTTCGGCGCCGATATTCAAAAGTCCGCAGCGTAAGGCAACCGCAACCGCAAGGCCCGTAAATATCAGCGGCGTTGCATAATGGAGCATCCAGCCGACATCTCTCAAACTGCCGAATGAGCTCGAGAGCAGCAGCCGATACGCCTCTATCGGGTCATCTCCAAGCACGAAGATTACGATGCCGCCGACAATGAATGCCGCGACGACCGCCACGAGCGGCCACAAAATCTCTTTTAGGATCTTCATCTAAACGGCGTCACCGGCAAAATGTTCTTACGATCTGTCGAAGAAGTGAATAGCGTAGATAATATACCGTCAATACAGCAATATGTCATCTCAAAAAGGCCAATACTTCCATACCCGGGGCGGCAAAAGAAGGTAAGGCCGTAGGGCGATAACCCGATGCAGAACTACGAGAGCCGCCGAGATCTGAACTCTTAGGAGGGTGTCGGGGCGGGCCTGATCATCGCAAGATGCCGAAGGCGAGTTCAATATAACCTGCCCCACAACCCGTTAGGGTCGCGGGGCAGGAAAAGGACACTGTCAGGACGTTTACCAGACGCGCACGCGGTCATTTGGGGCGAGGTAGAGTTTCTCGCCCGGCTTTACATCGAAGGCGGTGTACCACGCGTCGAGATTGCGAACCGTGTCTGCACGGAATTCGCCCGGAGCGTGTCCGTTGGTCGCGATTATCGCACGAAGCGTCTGCGGCCGCATCTTTCCACGCCAGGCTTGGCCGAACGCCAGAAAGAACCGCTGATCGCCCGAGAAACCGTCCTTTGACGGAGCGGCTTTGCCCTTGTAGGCAGCCCGATATGCGTCGTAAGCGGCCGAGAGGCCTGCTACATCGGCGATGTTCTCGCCGAGCGTCAACTTGCCGTTCACGTGTACGCCGGGCAGCGGTTCGTATGCGTCAAACTGAGCGGCGAGACGCTCGCCCGATTCCGTGAAGTGCTGAAAGTCCTCGGGTGTCCACCACTTCGTCATCTTGCCGTAGGCGTCGAACTCGCTTCCCATATTGTCGAAGCTGTGGCTTATCTCGTGGCCGATGACGGCGCCGATCGCACCGTAATTCTCGACCGGATCGGCGTTCATATCAAAGAACGGCGGGTTGAGGATCGCCGCGGGGAAGTTGAGCGCGTTCTGAAGAGGCAGGTTGAGTGCATTGACGGTTTGAGGCGTGATCCACCAAAGCGTCTTATCGACCGGTTGATGAAGTCTTTTGAGATTCCATTCGTAATTGAAAAGGCTGAGCCGCTGGTTGTTCCCGAGTGCGTCGTTGTCCTTGATGACAACGCCCTTGTAGCTGCGGAATTTATCGGGATATCCGACGCCGACGTAAAGCGTTCCGAGCTTTTGCTTTGCTTTCGCCTTTGTTTGTGGCGACATCCAAGTGAGGCTGTCGATCCGTTTGCCGAACGCCACAACTATGTTTTTGACCAAGGCTTGGATATCGCTCTTTGCTCGTGCCGGAAAATATTTTCCGACATAGAGTTTGCCGACAGCATCACCCAGAGCGTTGCCCGTGGCGGCGATCGCACGACGATCTCGAGCAGTCTGCTGCTGAAGGCCGGCCGCCGTCTTGCCGTAGAAGTTGAAACTTTCGTCGGCAAAGGCCTTTGGCAAAAGGGGCGATGCAGAATCGATGGCACGGAACGTGAGATATTCCTTCCAGGTCTCGATCGGCTCGCTTGCGACGAGAGCGGATTCACCGACGGTCGCGCCAGGATGCCAAACGATGAAAAGCGGTTGATCATTGAGCTTTGCTGCCGTAAAGAAGGCCGTCCAATCGATGCCCGGTGCTTTTGCAGCAAATTCCGCGCGTTTCCAGGGGTTGTTCGCCTTGTGAACGTCGCTCGACTCCTCAGGATCCGCGTGAACCCTTGCGATCTTGAGCTCCAGGTCGAAGATCCGCTTTGCCTTCGCTTCGGCATCGTCGATGTTTGCGAGCTTCAAAACAGCGGCGATATGCTCAAGATACTTTTCTCGGAGCATTTTGCTACGTTCGTCGTCCTTGAGGTAAACGTCGCGTTCCTCCATACCGAGGCCGCCTTGGAGAAGGTACGGAACATTCTTCTTCGGGTCGGTGAAATTTGGCGAAACGAAAAGCCCGAAGAGATGCGGCGTGTAAAAGTTCGTCATATTGAGCGGATCGACATCGGCCCGGAGTTGGCTGCCCAAGATTCGCGAAAGGCCTTTGGCGTCTTTGATCGCAGCGATCTCCGCGAGGCCTGACTTGAGCGGCGAGAGACCGAGTTTTTCGATCGCATCGGTATTCATGAACGCCTTATAGTAGGCGGCGATGGCCCGCGATTCGGGGTCTTTTGCACTCTCGGCATGCTCTATCAGGCTTGCCGTGCGTTTTTTGACAACATCATCGATGGCGTTGAACGCCCCGAGGGACGAACGATCTGCCGGGATCTCAGTATTCTTGTACCAACTGCCGTTCGCGTACATAAAAAAGTCGTCGCCCGGCCGGATCGCGGTATCCATCCCGGCAAGATCGATCCCGCCGGCCTTTGCCTGAGCGAAGGTCGAGAGCGGCAAAATTGCTGCGGAAAGAGCAACGGCCATTACGGCCGCGAAGAGTTTCTGTGAGATATTTTTCATAAGATATGTCCTTGATCTAAGCGTAAGCATACGAGGATCTGATTATAATACGCATCGCAATGCCGTAAGTTATCGGCTTTCATTGCATTGATTTTCGTGCAACTCACAGGGGCATTGCCCGTTCTAAGGATGCGGCGGATCGTGTTTCGAGTTCGCCATTGAGAGGAAGATGATGAAAATTGCGATCCTGGCATTGATCTCGACACTAATATTTGCGATGACAATTACTGCGCAGGCACCCGAAACCGTAACTATAAAGGCCGGCCAGCGGAAGAGCGCCGTAAAAGGCCGCCTGAAGATCAAGTTCCTTTCTGTCGAAGAGGACTCACGCTGCCCTGAGGGAGCACAGTGCATCTGGGCCGGAAACGCGAAGATAAAGATCGCCGTGAGCGGAATGTACGAGACAAAGACATTCGAGCTCAATACGAATATGGCTCCGCAGTCCGTAACGCTGGATTGCTGGGCGATCGAGATCGAAGATCTCTTGCCGGCGAAGAGCGGCGATAAGGCGACGGATCAGAAGGCTTACGAGGTAAAGCTAAAGGTCACAAAACTCCAGCGATGACGCCGGTCCGCACGGGAAGAGAAAGGATCATCATCAGCATCAAGAGCAGGAAATACGGTATTAGGATGGCCGCTCCTGCATAATCTTTTGCGACCCGCTGTCCGAAGAACAAACCGCATACCGCCGCCGAACCAACGATCGAGGCGTAAAAGAGCACGACGGCCGAGCCTGTCGCAAGAAGATAAGCCAACCCGACGACCGACGCAACACCGGTCACAAGTTCCATCACGGTGATCGTTATGAGCATCACGGGAACGAAGCCGGCGAGCGGCGACTTCTCGAAGTGGGCGGTCAGATAGTCGAGATTGCCTTTCCAATCGGCGACCTTATCGAGCGATGACTGCACAAAAAGTATCGCGACGATCAACGCGGTGAACGCCAAGGGAAGGTCTCTTGTCAGCTCAAACGTCACGTTTTTCTTACCTCTTCGGACGAGCCTTTGCCATCAAGGCTTCGATCTCGTCGGCATTCTTCGGCACGGCCGATGTCAGGTTCCTGTTGCCGTCCTTTGTAACGAGCACATCGTCCTCGATGCGGATGCCGATGCCGCGGTACTTTGCCGGAGCCGACTTGTCATCAGGCGGGATGTAAAGGCCGGGCTCAACGGTCAAGACCATTCCGGGGGCGAAAGGCTTTGAAGAGCGGGCCTGCTGGTCGACGAAATAGCGTCCCGCATCGTGAACGTCAAGGCCAAGATAGTGTCCGACGCCGTGCATATAGTATTTCAGGTACGACTTCTTCTTTATGAGATCGCTCGTCTTACCTTTTAGCAGACCGAGCTTTTTCATTCCCTCGGTAAGGAGCTCGATGGAATAGTCCTGCCGTGCCTTTACAGTGTTGCCCGTTACGGTGTATTCGATGCACTTTTCCTGAACATCGAGCACAACGTCGTAAACTTCACGCTGTGCCGCAGAGTATTTTCCGTTTATGGGAAAAGTGCGGGTGATATCCGCAGCGTAGTTCTGAAATTCGGCTCCGGCATCGACAAGCAGAAGATCGCCGTCCTTGAGCGGCATATTGTTCTCGATATAGTGAAGGATCGTAGCGTTGTCGCCGCCGCCGATGATCGAGTTATAGGCGACGCCGCTTGCTCCTTTGTCACGCATATATGCTTCGATGAGCGATTCGACCTGCGATTCGTTCATCCCGGGCCGCGTCTTTTTCATCGCGAGAACATGAGCTTGGGCCGAGATCGTCGCGGCGGTCTGCATCAGCTCGACCTCTTTTGCGTCCTTGTGGAGCCGCATTTCGCCGATGATCGGCGTCGGGTCGAAGATAACTCGCGGCGGATACGCGGTCTTTAAGCGACGCACACGCTGCTCGGTGAAGTAGTCGAGAATCTGGTTGTCCAACGCCCGATCGACCGAGAATCGATAGTAAAGATGGTCGTGCCCATTAAGATGCTTCGCGATGTCACCCGCGAATTTCTCGATCGAGAATGCCTGATCGCACCCAAAATGCTTCTTCGCTCCTTCAACGCCGAGGCGGCGGCCAAACCACGTTTCCATCAGCGGATCACGCGGACGGACATAAAGCGTGAAAGGCTTTTTGGATGCGTTGTCGATCACGGCGATCGCATCCGGTTCGGGAAAGCCGGTCAGATAGAAAAAATCCGAGTCCTGCCGAAACTTAAATTCGGTATCGTAACTTCGAGTCTGTTCGTGTGCGGCCGGAATGATCGCAATGGAGTTCGGTTCCATCTGCGAGATGAAGCGTTTTAATTGAGATCGCATATGAAAGAATAGTATCTCAAAAACCCGGAATTTGTCAGTTCGTCCGCAAGGTGAGTCCGCTCTTCGCGTTCTTTGAGTTGAGTCGGTATAATCTTGAAATACTCTCGACAGACTTCTACTATTAAGGGGAAATTCAGATGCACAAAAAATATCTCGTATTGTTGGCCGTTCTTCTCTTTGCCGTTCCGGCGTTTGCCGATATCGCCCGGCCCGACAGAACACCAAAACAACCGAAGAAAGACGCTGCGATCGACAGCCGTTTGACCATTCGTCTCGACAAGGGCGCAAAGGAAGCAAGGCTTATCATTCCGCGAAGCGAACTCAAAGAACTTGTTGCTCAACTTGGCACCGACGGGGAAGATAGAATGCCCCAGGTTAAGGTAGGCGGCATCTCGCAAACGCAGACGATAATGGGCGGAACGTTCATTTCGCTCGCGATCCTCTTTGGCGGGATCTGGGCTTTTCGTTCGGGAAAAGCGACCACGAAGACCGGAAAGGTTGCCGCTTCCGTCGCTCTTCTGCTGGCGGGCGGTGCCGTTACATCGTTCGTTTATGCGAATATCGCACCGCCGATCGAAACGCGTGGGATCAAGGGCAGCATCTTTTCACCCGCGATCCAGAAATACAAATTCGTCAGCGGCCCGATCAAACTTGAGATCGGTGAGAACGAGACCGCGCCGACGCTGATCGTTCCCGATCCAAAACCGACAGAGTCGCCGGCCGCAAACTCGAACCCTGAATAGATGCAGGAGATCCGCGTCAACCGTTTTGAGCTCTCGAGCGCGCACGTCTTCTTGATGGCGTTCATCGCCGCGTGTGCGCTCGGAGCCGTGTTGATCGGATCTTTTCCGCTGCAGCTTTCGATCATCACGATCTTCCTCTTTGCCGGACCGCACAACTTTATGGAGCTCCGCTACTTCGTAGCGCGAATGCCGGTGCGTTGGGGAAGGTCTCGAACGTATTATCTTGTCGGGATCGGTGGTGTTCTCGTCCTCGCCTCGGCATATTTGACGCTCTATTTTGCGAGCGGGAACTGGCTCTGGTCTGGCGTGAATTGGCAGCTTTGGGCTGCCGTTTGGAACACGGGATTGATCCTTTGGGTCGGCTCGCTCTTTTACCTTCGCGGCCGACAACGACGGAGCGACTGGTCGCTTGCGATCGCCGTCGCCTGCATACTTGCTGCTGCGGCGTGGATCGTTCCGCTCTATTGGAGCCTCGCCCTCGTTTACATTCATCCGTTCGTCGCAATGTGGTTCCTGGAGAGGCAGATACGACGTACGCGGCCTGAATGGCTTCGCGCGTATCATTTCTGCCTGGCGTCGATACCGATATTCCTGCTGATGCTTTGGGCATCGCTTGCCGGGCGGCCTTCGCTGACGGAAGAAACGAGCCTCTTTTGGCGGATCGTTCAGCACGCCGGCAGTGAGATCCTGCCCGGTGTTTCCAGCCACCTGCTCGTCGCAACGCACGTCTTTCTCGAATCGATCCATTACTTTGTTTGGCTCCTGCTCATCCCGCTCGTTGACAGACGCGCGATCCCGTGGCGTCTCAATGAAATTCCGCTCTTTTCGAACGTCAACGGCTGGCCGAAATTGGTCGCGGGCCTTTTGATCATCAGCCTGTCGCTGACGCTCATTCTTTGGGCGGGTTTTTCGATCGATTACCTGACCGCCCGCGACGTATATTTTGCATTTGCCATCGGGCACGTACTCGCGGAGTTTCCGTTCCTTGTAAAGATGCTTTGAGACGCTGACCGATATGTTTCTCTTTGACGACATTAGCTTTGTCCAGACGCAAGATCTTCCCCTCAGCGAGCTTTGGTATTTCCTTCCATTCGGCTATCTCGTAACGATCTTAATCGAGACGCCTATATTGCTCGCCGGCCTTGGCTCGAAATTTACTTTCAAGCAGAAACTGCTCTCCGGGATCTGGCTGACCGCCTGCACATATCCGATCGTGGTTATCGTCCTGCCCGCTTTATTTCAAGGTTCGCCGCGGGGGCTCTATCTGACCGTCGCCGAGATCTTTGCGCCCGTCGCAGAGTGTGCGATCTTCTGGCTTGCTTTTCGCGGCACCGAGGCGGTCAGTTGGACCCGTTCTTTCGCGGTCATCATTGTTGCTAACCTCGCATCTTTCGGCCTCGGCGAGGTCCTTAACGCATACAATTGGCTCGGTTTGTTCTAAAATCAAGTCGTAATGGACCAGCAAACATCGAGCGGCGAGCGGACGCTTCGTATTACAGAGATATTCCTTTCGATCCAGGGCGAATCTTCGCACGCGGGGCGTCCTTGCTCATTCGTGCGGCTGACGGGCTGCCCGATGCGATGCATCTGGTGCGACAGCGAATATACATTCTCCGGCGGCGAGAAGATATCTTTTGATGCGATCTTTGAAAAGCTCGAAGAATTCGGCTGCAAACTTGTCGAAGTTACGGGCGGCGAACCTCTCGCACAAAAGAACGTGTTCCCGTTCATTACTGAATTGTGCGACCGCGGCTACGAGGTGCTGATCGAGACCGGCGGATTTGTAAGCACCGAGAACGTCGATCCGCGTGCATCGATAATTCTAGACGTAAAGTGTCCTGCATCAACAGAAAGCGACCGCAATCATTGGCCAAATCTCGAACGCCTTCGCCCCGCCCGCGATGAAGTGAAATTCGTTGTCGCAGACCTCGCGGATTGGGAGTTCGCAAAGGCCATCATCGCAAAGTACGATCTCGAGAACCGAACAAAAGAAGTGCTTATCTCGCCCGTGCATAACACGAAAGACCTTGTCCGGATCGCAGAAGCGGTTTCCAAAAGCAAGCTGAAGGTCCGTCTGAATCTCCAACTCCACAAATACATCTGGGGCGCCGACACCCGCGGTGTTTGATAGGAAGGCTATCTTTATCCAATTAACAATTTCACAATTAACAATTTACAATTAGTTCGAATATGGCAGACGTTGGAATTGTTTTGGTTTCAGGAGGTATGGATTCGTGCGTGACGGCGGCGGCCGCACGGGAAGAATGCAGCGAGGTCGGCTTTCTCCATATTTCCTACGGCCAACTAACGGAAAGGCGTGAGAGAAAAGCGTTCAACGACATTGCGGATCATTATCAGATCGGGAAACGCCTTGATGTCTCGATCGAGTATCTCGCAAAGATCGGCGGTTCCTCTTTGACGGACCGAGCGATGACGGTCGGCGAGGCCGATCTTGCGAATACTGATATCCCGAACACGTATGTTCCCTTCCGAAACGGGAATATGCTCTCGATCGCGGCGAGTTGGGCGGAGGTTTTGGGAGCCAACGCGGTCTATGTCGGAGCCGTCGCGGAGGATTCGAGCGGTTATCCGGATTGTCGGCCGGAATTTTACGCAGCGTTTCAAGCAGCGATCGACGCGGGCACAAAGCCGGAGACACGCATCGAGATACGCACGCCGATAATCCACCTTTCAAAGGCTGAGATCGTCAAGAAAGGGATAGAGCTGGGAGCTCCGCTTGAGCTTTCGTGGTCGTGTTATCGCAGCGAAGACCTCGCCTGCGGAACCTGCGATTCCTGTGCTCTTCGGCTGAGAGGCTTCGAGGTCGCCGGCCTTACCGATCCGATCTTGTACAAGTAACCAATTATTTGCTCACAAAAAGCTCGTCTACGTTCCACAGCGAATATGGCAGCATCGGGCTTGGCGCAATATTGCCAACGCGAATATTCGCCGCCGAAACGACGTGCCGTGTAACGATCGGGATCACAGGCGTTTCGTCATCGACGATCTTTTGTATCTCATCAAAAAGAGCTTTGCGTTTGGCCTGGTCGGTCTCGGTTGCCTGTTCGTCAAAGAGTTTGTCGAGACGTGCTTCCCATTCGGTCGCAGGTGTCTTTTGCATCGGCTGCCACTGATGTGTCGAACCGCTGCTTTCGATGAAGCCCGCCATTGTCGAAGGTTCCATATCGCTTGCCGCGAGTCCGAGAAATATCGCGTCGTAATCAAAACTCGTGGTCCAGCGAGCGGTTATGTCTTTTGATTCGACCGGCGCGACCTGCATCTTGATGCCGAGTTTTGCGAGATCTTCCTGAATGACCGCGGCCGCGAGATTTCGCGGTTGATTCTCGACGCCAACGAGAAGCGTAAATTCGACGCGGTTGCCTTTTGAGTCGTAAAGCTCCGCAGCCTGTTCGGTTCCTTTGGTGACGAAGCCAGCCTCCGAAAGGAGTTGTTTGGCTCCTGCAAGGTCATAGGTGTCGGCGGAGATCGCCTTGTTGAGCCACGCCTTGTTCCCGGGCGAAACAAAGCTGCCCATCGGCGTCGCGAGGCCGCGAAGGGTCGTCTCGGCGATCGTCTTTTTATCGATCGCTTTTGATATCGCCTTTCGGAACTTTACGTCGGAGAACCAAGTGTATTTTGGTGAAGATGCAAGGTCATTGCCCTTCGCGTCCTTCTTATTAAGGTTGAAGAAGATATGATCCGTACTCATTCCCGGGCCGACATCTATCGCCTTTATCGGTGAGCCGGGCTTGCCGAGCGATGCGAAATCCGAAGGCCTTATGCGATCAACGATATCGATCTGATTCTGCTCGAGTTTCGCGAGAGCCGCATTCGGTTCAGGGACGATGTCAAAACTGATCTTGTCGAGATAGGGAAGCTGCGTTCCCGACCCATCCTTTTTCCAATAATTAGGGTTGCGGGCGAACGTCAGACGTTCACCGACCGCGGCCGATTCTACGACGAACGGACCGCTTGAGATGACGGACTTCGGATCGGAAGTTAAACCCCACGCCTCTGCAAGCGTCCCGGCATCAAGTGCCGGCTTCAAAGCCTTTGCCGGCAAAACACCAACATTCAGCAGGTAATTTTCTACCGCGGCGACCTTCTGCGGGAAGATGAGCTTGAGATTCAGCTTATCAACGACCTTGACCGCGATCTGTTTGTTGTCGCCGATCGTCATCGCACTTTTCCACGCGGGCGAATTCGTTTTCTCGTCGTAGATCGCGGCCATCGTGAAGGCAACATCGTCTGCGGTGATCTCAGACCCGTCGGAAAATTTTGCTCCATCGCGAAGCTTTACATCGACCGTAACGCCATCATCCTCACGCTTCCAGGATTCGGCAAGTCCGGGCTTGTAGGCTTGCGTCGCGTGATCGAGATCAACGAGGCGGCTAGTGAGCATATAGAACGCCGCATCGATCGTGGCTTCATCCTTTGCCATCAGGTAATTGAAGGTGGTCGGTGCCGTACTGAGACGATAAACGAGCTCGCCGCCGCGTGTCGGTGCAGCGGATGTCGGTGTCGTGTTTGTCGCAGGCGATCCGCACGCTGAGAGAATAGAGCTTATGGCAAGGAATACGATGAAGAGTTTCGTTCTCATTTTATTTTTTGCTCGCGATCCAATGGGTGAGAAGACTGACAACATTATACCCGATACTTTGAAAAACAAGCCTTAATAGTTGAGAATTATCGGCGGGCTGTTCGTGCTGCATTTTTTTATACGCAAGATCGTTCAGGGAATTCTGCTTCTGCTGATCACGTCGGCGGCCGCATTTTTTCTGCTGTCTTCTGCAGGCAGCGATGCCTTCACTTCGCTTCGCGAAAATCCGCAAGTTTCCGCTGCTGCGATCGAGAAACTGCGGGCGTCCTATGGACTTGATCGACCTGTGATCGAACGCTACGGTTCGTGGCTCGCGTCGGCGGCACGTGCCGATCTAGGCGACTCATTTTATTATCAAGTCCCCGTTGCCCAGCTTGTCCTCTCACGGTTTTGGTCAACGGCCATTCTAGCCTTTGCTGCGGTCGGGATCGCGTGTTTGATCGCGGTTAGCCTTTCTTTTCTGAACGCACGTTTTCGCAGCCGAACGCTTTCCGCATTTACGGACGGCATCATTTTAGTTTTTGCATCGACGCCGCGCATCGTCATTTCGCTTTTCGCATTGGCGATACTTGTTTACGGTGCGATCACGTCCGTGTTCTGGCTTTCGGCGATCTCGTTGTCGGTTCCGCTTGTCGCTTTGCTTTTGGCACAGTTCAACCAGAGCTTGAACGACGCGATGCGCGAAGATTTTGTCCGAACCGCAAGAGCCAAGGGATTGAGCGAGACCGCGATCATCCTGCGGCATGCGTTTCGTGCGGCGATCAATCCGGCGCTCACGCTTTTCGGACTCTCGCTCGGTGCATTGCTTGGCGGTTCGGTGATCGTCGAGACGGTGATCGGACGGCCGGGCATCGGCTCACTGACGGTGATCGCTGTCAGGAATCGCGACATTCCGCTGCTGATGGGCGTGATGATCATCGTTAGCCTTGCGGTGTGGGCGGGGAACACGCTTGCGGAGGTGCTTCAGTTCGTCAACGATAAGCGCCTGAAGGCTCAGGAGGGCGAATGAGCGACATCGGCGCGAAAAAACGGCTTTCGATCGCGGCAAAGGCCGGTCTTTTTCTGCTTGCAGGATTCGTCTTCATTGCGATCTTTGCAGACTTTCTTGCGCCGTACGACCATACTTCGCAATCTCGGAGCCTGCCGAATGCTCCGATCTCGGCCATCTCATTTTCGGATGAGAACGGTAGTTTCTCGCTTATACCGCGTGTCTTCGAACCGAAGATGACCGACGCATTGCGGCAGTCCTACACGCACGATCCATCAAGATCAGCGAAGGTCGAGCTTTTTGCAAAAGGATACGGCTATCATTTGTTCGGCATCATTCCGCTCGACCGACATTTGCTTGGAACCGACAGCGACGAGATCGGCTTGCATCTCTTGGGCACCGATGCTCTTGGACGCGACCGACTGTCGCGACTGCTGATCGCAATACGATTTTCGCTGATCGTATGCACGATCGGTGCCGCGTTTGCGAGCTTGGTCGGTATCGCACTTGGCCTCGTCGGTGGATACGCGGGAAAGATCGTCGATACCGTTATCTCAGGCGTGGCCGACGCGGTCATTTCGCTTCCATCGATGATCGTGATCCTTGCGGCACGCGTCGCATTTCCGCTCGAACTGCCGCCGATGACCGCCGCACTTTTGCTCGTCGGACTTTTTACCTTCACCGGTTGGGCAGAGATGACGCGTCTGACACGCGGCCTTGTAAAACGCACGCGAACGCTCGATTACATCACCGCTGCACGCATTTCCGGTGTGAGCAGCGGCCGCATCCTTGTTCGTCATATACTGCCGAATATTGCTCGCCCGCTGCTGACACAAGCAACGCTGATCCTGCCGGCGTTCCTGCTTGCCGAAGCGACACTTTCTTTCTTAGGCGTAGGGGTTCAGGAACCTGAACCGAGCCTTGGGAATATGCTCGCGGCTGCGAATGACCTTACACAGCTTCGCGAGCACGCATTCGTTCTGCTTTCGCCGGCGATCGTGATCGCGTTGTTCGTCCTCGCGGTTCGCCTGACCAACACAGGATTGAGTTCAAATGAAGATCGCGAAATTACTTAGCTGCATCGCAGTTTTGCTATTTGCTGCGAGCATTGGCTTCGCGCGTACAGGGTTTGTCGAGGTGCGCGGCGAAAGATTTTACGTCGGCGATGCACCATATTTTTTCGTCGGTGCGAACTATTGGCACGGTTCGCTTCTTGGCCGTGAAAAAGATGAACATCGCGGTGTCGAACGCTTGCGAAGCGAACTTGATCTTCTGAAGCGTCTCGGCATAACCAATCTTCGTGTTCTCGCCGGTGCCGAAGGCGAAGGCTTGCTGAACGGCATCACACGCGTCGGCCCGCCGCTGCAGCCGGCGAAGGGAAAATTCGACGAAGGTGCGCTCAAGAGCCTCGATCTTCTGCTCGCCGAGATGAGAAAACGTGATATGCGGGCCGTCGTTTATCTGAGCAACAACTGGGAGTGGAGCGGCGGATTTCAGCAGTATCTGCTGTGGGAAAAACGCATCGACCCGACCCTTACAACGCGGAAGCCAAGCTGGGATGAACTACGCGACACCGTCAAGGAATTCTACACCTGCAGTCCGTGCATCGCTGCGTATCAGACACAAGCTGCGAAGGTGATCTCGCGACGCAACAGCATTACGCGAGTCGAATACGTGAACGATCCGACGATAATGGCTTGGGAGATCGCGAACGAACCGCGTCCGATGCGGCCGGCCGCGAATGATGCTTACGTCAAATGTCTAAAAGAGACCGCTGCACTTATCCGCACGCTCGACCCGAAGCATCTTATTACGATCGGGCACGAAGGCTACATCGGTACGGAGAGCGTCGAGCTTTTTGAGAAGGTTCACGCGGACAAGAATATCGACTATCTGACGATCCACATCTGGCCGAAGAACTGGGGCTGGCTTGCCGACAATGATCTTGAGAAAGCCCTTAAGAATGCCGAGCACGAAACGCGGAAGTATATCAATGCGAATTTGGCAGTCGCCCATAAACTCGGCAAGCCGCTCGTTATTGAGGAATTCGGTTTCCCGCGTGATGGGCGAAGTTTTGCGTCCGATTCAGCGACGAGCTTGCGTGACAAGTATTTCTCACTCATCCTTTCCAAGCTCGGCACGAGCAAGAACGGAACCGTTGCAGGTGTGAATTTCTGGGCATTCGCAGGAAGCGGACGTGCGGCCAACGCGGACTTTATCTGGAAAGCAGGTGACGACTACACGGGCGATCCGCCTATGGAAGAGCAAGGTTTGAATTCCGTTTTTGATACGGACAGAACGACGCTCGCGTTGCTAAAGAAAGCCGCTCGGCGCGCAAAACGGCTTTAGATCGCGACCGATCGGCCGCTGTCGCTCGATTCATGAGCGGCATCGATAACACGCTGCACCGCAAGCCCGTCCTCGAAAGTTGCCGCATGCTTGATGGTGGTCTTGCCCTCGCGGATCGCTTCGATAAGCTTCGGTGCGAAGCTCACAAATCCGCGTGCAAAACCCGTGTCGGCAATGCCTTCGATCGTTTCGCCGGGATCTGTATCGACCATCTGCCAGCGTTTTTCGCCGCGTGGTGCGACCGATACGCCGCCGATCGCATCGATCTTCATCGAGCCTAAAGAACCGTGCAGTTCGAGGATGTTCTTGTAGCTCGGGCCTTCGGTCATCGAAAGCGAAACAACGCCGGTCGTGTCCGCCGTAAGATCAGAATCCGCAAAACGCAGGATCATATTCACTTCGTCATCAGAGGTCACTTTGCGGCGCTCGCCGTTCTTATCGACGCGCGTCTTTATCTGAGCTTCCAGCTGACAGAAGACCCGCGAGATCGTCGTTCCCAAAAGCCAGTTGAACGAATCGATCACGTGCGTGCCGATCGCACCGAGTGCTCCGCCGCCTGAACTACGGTCGGACCACCAATTCCACGCAACGTTCGGATCACCGCGATGCGGCGCGCGGAAGAATGCTTTTATATGCCGGATCGTGCCGATCTTTCCCTCACGCAGTATCCCGAATGCCTTCTGTCTGCCGTCCTGAAAACGAAGTTCGTGGTCGATCACCGCGAGTACATCCTTGCCGCGTGCCGCTGCGCACATCTCCTCGGCCTCGGCGACATTCATCGCCATCGGTTTTTCGCAAAGCACATGCTTGTCGTTCGCAAGGGCAGCGAGCGTCATCTCGTTATGGTGAAAGGGCGGCGTCGTGATGCAGACGAGATCGACGTCCGGGTGAGCGACCGTTTCGCGCCAATCCGCCGTGAAATGTGAAGCTCCTGCCAACTCAGCTGTCGAGCGTGCGTTCTCAAGCGAATGGCTCGCGACCGACGCGATGAACGCTCCGTCAACCTTCTGAAACGCCGGAATCTGCGTCGTGCGCGCAAATCCCGTCCCAATGATCCCGATACCGACCTTTTTAATCATCCTTTTATTTAACCACACTCCGCTTCAGCATTCGCTCTAAGCCGCACCGAACCCATCTTTTGAATTGTGCGGTCGGGCGCGTGTTTGGATCAAATATGTCTTGGGCTTGCTCTTTGGCAGTGCGGCGCTCGACCGTGCGGAGCCAAAGGGCCAAGCTCAGGGGGCGATCTCAAGTTGTAAAGCGAGAGACTTTCGAGACTGTTCAATCGGTATTTGCTTTTACGGCACGTGCTTGCGGTGATTTTCGGCGGCTGCCGAAACGGACGAAGTTCTCGTATGCCTCGCGGGCGGCCTCATCCATCGAAACGATCTTGGCTCCGATCAGATATCTATCGACCGAGAGGTGTATCTCGCTCTTCTCGTAGCGACAGCCGAGGACCTTCATTTCGATCCGGCCGCCGGGAAGATCGATCTCGACGTTGAGGGTGAGTTCGTGGCCGACGAAGTATTTTTCCTGGATGCGGATGGCGGGCGTAAGGAATGCGATACCGGTACGGCTTAGATCGACGGTCTCGCCGGCGACGGCGGCATTGCGTGCGAGGTCGCGGTTCCGCTGATCATCGACCCGAGGTTCGAACCAAACTCGCATCGGCGCAGCATAGGCACGACGCGGAGAAACCATTCTTTCCGAAAGGGAGCGGCTAAACTTGTTGATGATCTTGCGAATCATTTTGCTAACACTCCGTGAGGATCTTGCCTCTATGGCTTTGCCGGTTCGGGTTCGAGCGGCTTGCCGTTATTGTCACGGCCTCTAACATGCGGAAGGCCGCCTTTGTCGATCTCAAGAATGAACGACTGTTTGCCGGAGCGGCCGTATTCGGCGGGTGTCGCGGTCGCAGTGTATCGTCGTTTGTTCTCCGAGATGCTGAGAGCGTAGTTATAGCCCGTCGAGGCGCTCGATGTTACGTCGGGCGGAAGAAGGCCGGCCGTTATCAATCCGTTAAGGTCGGTAACGGTATTGTCGTGCTGAATGCTGTAAGCGACCTGAGCCTTCGCGATCCGCTCGAGCATTATCTTCGCTTCTTCCTCGTGAGTCTCGATGCGAAGGTTGTAAAAATAGTTCTTCCCTTCTTTGCGGATGCGTTCCTCGGCTACGGGATCGGCCGTCTGGATGATCCAAACGCCTTCGATCTTCTTCAGCTCGATCTTTTGGAGCTTGAATTTCGAATCGTCGTCCGGGTCAGGCAGATTCGCCGTAACGGTCGCGTTATCGCCGGAGACGATCTCGCCGTTGATTTCGATCTCGGTCGGTATTGAGCCTGCGATCGCTTCAAAATCGAGCGAAAAATCCTTTAGCTCCGTTTCGTTCAGGCTTTCGATCGCCGGCCGGAGATTCGTTAGGAATAACGCATCGCGGAATTTCTTCTCACGCAAAAGCTTGTAGAACGTCCTTACGGTGTCGGCCGGGCCGCCGGCTTCGATCTCGATAGTTGCTCCGCGTGGAGCAGCAGGTTTTTCGGCTGCGGAATTGGAAGCTGCTGAATTCGGAGCCGGGACGGCATCTTTTGATTCTGCTGTCGCGCAGGAAAAAACAAGCAAAACACTGCCCGAAACCAGTGCGAGAGACGCGCGGCGGGTAAGCGCAAAGATCGAGTTTTTGTTGAACTTAACCGACATCAGGATACGGGCGAAGCTTTCAGGGGTCTTGAGAGCCGCAAAGACAAAGCGACACGCTTACCTCGACAGTATAGCGTGTCGCTCAAAGCAAGTAAAACACTTTTTAATCGAGTGTTTTACCTTTTAACCAAAGTTCGCGGCCGACGAGGTAAAGAATTACCGCAAGGCCGAGGAACGGCATAATGCCGAGCAGGTCGGCGGCTCCGCCCGAAAAGAACGGATTTCCGCCTTCAGACCATTTCTCCATTCCTTCCTGGAAATGCTTAAGCGAAGGAACGACCGCAAAGACTGCGATCAGGATACCGGCGATCGCGCCACCGGCAATGTAGCCGGAAGCGAGCAGAACGCCGTTCGATTTATCGGTCTCGGCCGTTATCTGGTCTTCGGTCAGGTCTTTGCCCGCAAGCTTGCGTCGCAGGAAGATATCTACGAGATATCGAACGATGCCGCCGATAAAGATGGGCGACGATGTCGAGATCGGCAGGTAGATGCCGACCGCAAAGGCGAGCGATGGCACGCCGCAAAGTTCAAGCACTACGGCGAGCATCGCACCCAGGATGACGAGGCCCCAAGGCAGATTCTGACCCAACACGCCCTTGATGATGTAGCTCATCAGCGTCGCTTTCGGAGCATCGTAACGTTCGAGCGGACGTCCCTCATCATCAACCTTCAAGATGCCGTTGATGCCTGGATCGACAAAGTAAACGGGTTTTCCCTGGTCATTGACGAGATACTTGCCGACCTGGCCTTCCTTCGGTTCGGTGTTCTGCCAGACGCGATAGGTCGCCGTATCGGTCTCGGCGTACTTGCCGCCGACATGCTCCGATTGATACTTGCCGTCCTGCTTGAACAGCTTGTCTTCGGTAAGCGTTACTTGTGCTTCGGGCGAATCAGCTGCGACCTTCTGATAATAAGTACGCGAGCTGTTCAGGAAGATGAGCAGCGACCCGAGCACGAGTGCTGAAGCAAGAGCACCGACAAGGATCGCGATCTGCTGACGCCACGGCGTGCCGCCGACCCAGAAACCTGTCTTAAGATCCTGCGATGTCGTGCCGCCGTTCGAAGACGCGATGCAGACGATGCCGCCGATCGAGAGTGCCGTAACGAAATACGGATCCGGATCCGTCCAGCCAAGCCCGAGGAAAACGAGACAGGTGATAAGGAGCGTTGCGACCGTCATACCCGATATCGGGTTTGACGATGAACCGATCTCACCCGTCAGCCTTGATGACACGGTGACGAAGAGAAAGCCGAGCACGAGAATGAGCAAGGCACCGGAGATCGAAACGAACGGGTGAACGAAGATGCTGAGGCCGAGCTGCGGGAACAAGAGTATTGCCGCGAGCAGGCCGATCATTCCGACCGCGACCCATTTCATCGAGAGGTCTCTATCCGTTCGAGGCGTTTCCTCACCGTTCGCAGATGCTCCGCCGCGAAGATCGGCCAATCCGGCCTTAAGGCCGTGAATGATCGTCGGCAAGCTTCGGGCGAGCGAGATGATGCCCGCCATCGCGACCGCACCGGCACCGATGTAGAGTACGTACGCGCTTCTGATACCGGAAGGCGAAAGCTCGGCGATCGTCTTGCTCAATTCAGGTGCGACAGGAGTTGGAACCGCCGCACCGAAGAGCTTGATCATCGGGATAAGAACGAGATACGAAAGAACGCCGCCGCCCATCATCAAACCGGCAACACGCGGCCCGATGATGTAGCCCACGCCGAGCAGCGTCGGGTCATTGTCGGAGTTGATAGTCCCGCCGTTATAGCCCGCTTTCGAAAAATCATAGCCGGGCGATTCCTTCCAAAAGAAGAGAACCTTCATTATCGAATTGAACAAGAATCCGAAGATGAATCCGATCGTGATGATCTTGCCGCCCTGGAGCGCAGCATTGTCGTCGCCGGCCTTGTCCGCCTCGTGCGAGGCCTCACGTGATTCCTGGGATGCACCAGCCTTTAGAACCTCGGCGCAAGCCGTGCCCTCCGGATATTTCAGATAACCGTGCTGATCTTTGATGAGTGCCCGCCTGAGCGGGATCATCATCAGGATGCCGAGGAGGCCGCCCATCACCGCGACGAGCATCACGCGCGAGAGTTCCAGGTCGAACCCGAGGATCATGATCGCCGGCATCGTCACGCCGATACCGAAAGCGATAGATTCGCCCGCGGAACCCGCGGTCTGCATAATGTTCGCTTCGAGGATCGTCGCATCGCGCATCCCGATCTTAGACAGCAGCCGGAAGAGCGTGATCGCGATGACCGCGACAGGGATCGATGCCGAGACGGTCAATCCCGTCTTCAAGACGAGATAAAGGGACGATGCGCCAAAGATGACGCCCAATATAGAACCGATGATCAGCGGAAATACGCTTAATTCACGCAGGTTTGCTGAATCGGGAATGTATGGACGAAAGGTTTTTAGAAACGGATTCTCCATTCTAAACGAGATCTCCTATTTTTCTTGCGTAACGGACAAATGGGGAAAGTGCTTCGGAAAATGTACATTGCCTTTGCCTCGGAATCAAGTATTTACAAGCAAAAAACCGCAGTCTAGGCAAAGAACTTGTTATTCCGATCAAGGGTTTACCGCTAGTGAGCGCCGGCGACAGGACGGGCGTTCGTTACCTTTTTGAAGAGGAATACGGCCGGAATGCAAAGAGAGCAAAGGACCGTGAGTATCCAAAAATCATCGTTGTATGCGAGAACCGCCGCTTGCCGCACGATCATTTGATAGATCAGGCCATAGGCCTGGTAAGTCCCTGTCAGCGGGTCGAGGCCGACGGCGATGCCTTGTCGTATCTGCTCAACGGCCATTTGAAATGCCGGATTATATTGATTTGCGTGTGCCGTGAGAACGGTCTGATGAAACTGCTGATTCCGCACAAGGAGCGTTGTCATTACTGCGATGCCGATGCTTCCGCCGGTGTTTCGCATCAGATTATAGACACCGCTCGCGTTGCCGATCTCACGCTGCGGTAAGGTCGCCACCGACAACGTGGTCAATGGCACGAAGACGAAACCCAGTGCGAAACCGCTCACGATCATCGGATAGACGATGCTGCTCATCGTTATGTCGAGATTCAGGCCGGTGAATAGATAGATCGAATACGCAAGGAGAGAGAATCCGAAAAAGACGAGATATCGCGTATCGACCTTTGGAATAAGGCGCCCCACAACGACCATCGAGACGATCGCTCCGATACCTCTTGGGCTTACCGCTTCGCCGCTAAGAACCGCCGGATAGCCCATCAGCGTCTGCAGAAAGAGCGGCAGAAGCGCAGTTGTGGCGTAAAGCACGACACCGACCGTAGCGATCAGACCGCACGCGACCGCAAAATTTCGATTTAGAAAAACACGCAAATTTACGATCGGTTCCGGCGTGTAAATTTCCCAGATGACGAAGCTCAGGAGCGAAAGGGCCGAGACCGCCGCTGTAAAACAGATCAGTCCCGATTCGAACCAATCACGCTGCTGGCCAAGATCGAGGGTAAGTTCGAGCGCACCAAGTCCCAAGGCCATCAGCCCAAAGCCCGTGTAGTCGATCTTGCCCGGCTTTTGCTCCCGCAGATACGGCGGATCTTCGACGAACGAATTCGCCATAAATGCGGCAAGAGCTCCGATCGGCAGGTTGATGTAGAAGATCCAACGCCACGAGTAATTATCTGTGATCCAACCGCCGAGTGTCGGGCCGATGATCGGCGCAACGACGATGCCCATTCCGTAAAGTGCCATCGCCGCACCACGCTTTTCGGGCGGAAAACTCTCAAGAAGTACGGCCTGCGCGATCGGCTGCAGAGCACCGCCGCCCATTCCCTGAAGGACGCGAGCTACGATCAGGATCGAAAGGCTCGGGGCGGCTCCGCACATTGCCGACGCAAGAGTGAAGAGGCCGATGCAGATTATCAGGAAACGTTTGCGGCCGATGTACTTGCTGATCCAGCTTGTGGCGGGAAGAATGATCGCGTTCGAAATAAGATAGCTCGTGAGAACCCACGTTGCCTCTTCTGTCGTTGCAGAAAGATTACCCGCAATATGCGGCAATGCAACGTTCGCGACCGACGTATCGAGGATCTCCATCACGGTCGCAAGCATCACCGAGACCGCGACGAGCCAAGGATTAAAGCTCGGGACCCATTGTTGTTGGATGTCTTCGCCGGGCATCAGCGAACCTTCACCGTCGGTTCGACACTCATTCCCGGCGCGAGCAGATGCACCTTGTCTGGCGGCGAATCAAAGACGATCTTGACAGGCAGACGCTGGACGACCTTTACGAAATTGCCGCTCGCATTCTCGGGCGGCAAAAGGCTGAATCGCGAGCCTGTTCCGGCCTGAAAGCTTTCGATCTTTCCTCTAAACGTTTCGTTCGGATAGGCATCGACCTTGATATCGACCGGTTGGCCGACACGCATTAGCTCGAGCTGCGTCTCTTTGAAGTTCGCCACCACCCAAACTTCGTTCGAACGGGAGAGGGCCATCAGTGGTGTTCCGACCTGCACAAGCTGGCCGACAAGGACGTTCTTTTTCGTCACATAGCCGTCTTCGGGAGCGGTGATCTTTGCGTATGAAAGATCGAGCTCCGCCTGATGAACGGCAGCTTCGGCGGCGTTCTGAGCCGCGAGAGCCGTTTCGACCTGCGATTCGCTTACATCGATCTGTTGCGGTGCGGTGTCGGCCTGCTGGAGTCTGCCTTGTGATTCGCCTAGCTGTGCACGGCTGACATCGACACCGGCCAGGGCCTGACGATAATTCTCATTCGCCGTCGCAACTCCCGCACGAGCTTCGTTTACGCGAGAATTCGCACTCTCGACCGCCTTTTCTGCAGCGTCAAGACGCGAACGTGCGTTCTGCAGAGCATTGCGCGCCTGGTCGAGCGATTGCTGCGAAATATCGCCCTTAGCAAAGAGAGCTGCTCGGCGATCGAACTCAAGCTGTGCAAGACGAGTGTCCGCTTCGGGCTGCGCGACCTGTGCACGAGCCTTTGAAAGTTCAGCGAGAGCGGTCGTAACGGCCGCCTCTGCCTGCGAGATCTGAGATCGACGGCTGGCTGCAGCAAGACGGCTTTGTTCGACGGCACTCTTTGTCGTTGCGACATTGGACGCGGCCTGAGCATGCGTCGCCGTCGTCGAACTCTTCGTGAGCGTCGAACTCGCGACCGCCTTCTCGTACTGGCTCTTTGCCGTCTGCAGGTCGGCCTGAGCTTTTTGCAGTTTTACTTCGAGGTCGGATGTGTTCAACTGCACGAGGAGATCGCCCTTGTGCACGAGTTGATTGCTCTCGACAAAAACTTTCTCCACATATGCCGAAACTTTCGGGCTGATCTGGACGACATCGCCATCGATGAACGCATCATCTGTTGATTCGAACTGTCGGGCATAAAGCCAATATACGATGCCCGCGATGGCTAAGACCACCAACACCGAGCCGCCGATCATAAAGATGCGGC
Source organism: Pyrinomonadaceae bacterium (assembly GCA_019694355.1). GTDB lineage: Bacteria > Acidobacteriota > Blastocatellia > Pyrinomonadales > Pyrinomonadaceae > OLB17. The sequence continues at coordinate 163,282 of JAIBCB010000002.1, forward strand.
GCCGTTTACCGTTCGGCTTGCCGTCCGTAAGACCATCGGTAAGTTGTTCTGTTTCCTCGCTTTCGCCTTGGGCTTCGATCTCTTTATCGCTTTCTTCGCTCATCAATGTCTGTAATGAATGTTGTTAGTAAGTAATCACTAACTTTGCAGAATCTTCGTGATTTTGTCAATCAGAAACCCTGCGCCGGAATATCCTTTCTAAGGTCACCTTGCTATCATCAAGTATTTTGATCCGCGAGGCTTATGAAGAAGGACAGCTCCTGCAGCATAAAGGAAACACGGTTTGATAATGGGTTGACCGTGCTGACGGACCAAATGGACGGCGTGCGTTCGGCGGCCGTCAGCTTTCTTTTTCGCGTCGGAGCAAGGCACGAAACTCCCGAATGGCACGGTATCAGCCATTTTATCGAGCACACCGTGTTCAAAGGAACCAAGCGGCGTTCGACGCTCGATATCGCCGTCGAACAGGACCGTTTGGGCGGGAATCTTGAAGCATTCACAACGCACGAAGAGACCGGATTCGTGATGAAGGTGGTCGATGAAAAGGTCGAAAAGGCATTCGATCTGATCGCGGACATGCTCTCCGAACCTCGATTTCTCGCAAGCGATCTTGAGGCCGAACAGAATGTCATCATCGAGGAAATGAAGATGACCGAGGATGTGCCTGAAGAGCAGCTCGGCGAGATCTTCAATCAGGCGATGTTTCCCGAGAGCGGCCTTGGCCGCCCGATCACAGGGACGGCAGAATCTGTCAGAACGTTCAACACGGAGCGTACACAAGACTATTTCGAGCGTGTCTTTACGCCGGAGAATCTGATAATCACGGCGGCCGGCAATGTTTCGCACGAGCAGATGGTTTCGCTATCGGAGCAGGCATTTGGCGATCGTCGCCGTGGCGCCGAGCAGAACGGAGCCGCAGATGATGCCTTTCCGGCAACGCCATTCATCGTGCGGAACCGAGCCGATCTTGAACAGGCGCATTTCATTCTTGCGACGCCTTTTCCATCTGCCCTGGACGATCGCCGATATGCGGCCGATCTGCTCGCGAATATAATCGGCGGCGGAACATCAAGTCGTATTTGGCAGTCGATCCGTGAAGAACGCGGCCTCGCTTATGCCGTCGGTTCGGCAGCAACGCTTTATAAGGACTGCGGGATCTTTGCGATCTTTGCGGGGACATCACCGGAACAGATCCGCGAGACGATCGAGCTAAGCGTAGGCGAACTTCGCTCGATCTTGTCGGATGGCGTTACAGAAGATGAGCTGGAACTTGCCAAGGAAACGGCCCGTGCGTCCATACTCCTCAGCCTCGAAGATTCGATCTCGAGAGCGGCTTCGGCAACCGCGCAGGAACTGACCTTCGGACATCAGATCCCGGTTGAAGAGACTCTTGCGAATCTCGAACGGGTCACGGTCGGCCAACTGCACGATCTCGCAAACGAGTTCTTCCGCACGGAGAATTTTGCGTTCGCTGCGCTTGGCGATCTGAAAGCACAAAAACTCGATCGCGGCCTATTGGCTCTTTAGAGACCGGAACGCATTCTAATGAAGTTTATCCAAACCATCCTCCGCGGCATTGGTCAGGTGATGCTTCAGAATAGCTCATACTCAGGAGTATTTTTCCTGGCCGGGTTATTTTATGCAGATCTGCTGACCGGTTTTGCCGCGATCGTCGGCACAGTTGTAAGCACGGCAACTGCCCTATCATTGTCCTATCCAAAAGAAGATATTGAGAGCGGGATATATGGTTTCAACGGGACGCTTGTAGGGGTCGCCCTGTTCTATTTTTTCGGACCTAATATCGCATCGGTATCGGCATTGGTCGCCGGAGCGGCTCTTTCGACACCGCTGAACTTCTATCTTAAAAAAGTGATCCCGCCGTTCACCGCAACGTTCGTGGGCGTCACCTGGCTGGCGATATATCTATTGGTGTGTGCGTTTCATTTCGACATTCCGGCATCGGTTCCAACAGCGCACTCGATCGACCTTTTCTCCGGAAGTGCGAAAGGTTTTGGGCAGGTAATGTTTCAGGAGAATTCGGTGACCGGCATGCTCTTTCTTCTCGGCCTTCTTGTCAGTTCGCGGATCGCGTCTGCATATGCGATCTATGCAGCGTTGGTCGGGCTGTTGTTCGGCGTGCTGCTTTCGGTGCCAAACTCGCTGATCAATGCCGGGCTTATGGGTTACAACGGCATCTTGTGTGCCGTGGCTCTTGCCGACAAAAGGCGTAGCACCTTCTTTTGGATAACTCTCGCCGCCTTCCTGTCCGTGGTCGTGACACTCGTCTTTTCGAGGGTTGGGGTGATCGCCCTTACTGCCCCGTTCCTGCTGAGTACTTGGGCGATTTTGGCGCTCAGGTCTGCTCTCGACCCTTCAGCCGATCAACCCGTCTAAGCAGCGAACGGGCATCGAGGCCGAAAGCGAAGCTTATCTCGCGTTTGCGGTGAAATCAATGTGCGATTCGGCGTCATTAAGCGTGATGACCCTAACGGACGGCGTGAATTCGTATTGCTTGGAGCGGATCGAGATCGTATAGACTTCGCCGACGGCGAGCCCGCGAAAACTGAAGTAGCCGAACTGATTAGAGATGGCGTAACGCACGTGTCCGTCAGAACCAACGATGGTCAGGAATGCGTTTCCTGTGCCTCTTCCGTCCGCAGCGAGGACGCGGCCCGTAACGCTGGCTTCCGCAGACGATGGTGCAAGCGGCACACCGATCGCCCAACGCGAAAAGTTCGCAACTCCTGCCGCCGATGCCGTATTTGCCGCCGCATCGATGCATCCGTTGCCGGTGCATACGACGACAGGTGCGGAATTGCCATCTTTCTTAACAAGAGAAAAACTCGCCTCGGCCGCGGATGTCGTAACGTCCGCTTCGCGGTATGAAAAGGTAAGGTTCGCCGTTACGTCGCCCTCTTCAATGATGTTCCAAAAGCGTGCGACGGAATTTGCGGGTTCAACGCCCGGCCCGACACCGTTGAACGCAGCGACACTTAGTTTTGACGGGCTCTGCACCGATGTGACGTTCACATTCACGGGCGAGTAACCGCTGTTCGTGCCGACCGGGAAAGTGAAATTCCCCGCTGCGGTAAGGTCTTTCGCAACGTATCCGAGGACATAACTCGTCCCGCCGCCGCCGGACACTGTCGCGCCGCTTGCAAGCGACAACGCAAAGTCTTCCGCATCGACTCGGCCGGAAGTCAGCGTCAAGGCCTTATCGACAGTTACATCACGATCAAGCACGACACCTGCTGTGTTGTTCACCGTCAAATTCTCGAACGCGATCGCACTCGCCCCCGAAATATGCTGCTCCGCGGCGCCATTCAAATTTACGGTGAATGTCCCCGTGCTGCTTCCGTCATCCTGCTCGATCGCGCCGTTGTTCACCAGGTCGCCACCAAGATTCAACGTACCGTGGCCTGAGCTAGCGGTTCCGCGCAAGATAGCGGTACTTTGAATATTCAAATTGCCGTTAACCGTCGCGGTGGCGGTTCCGGAGGAGTTGTTCATCAGGAAGACGCCACTTTTAATGAGAAGGCTGCCAAAGCTATAGGCCACGTTGCTTTGGAGCCTTAACGAACTCTGACCTTGGAAGTCAACGGTAAAGGTACCCGTAACAGTTAAAGGTGTCGTGATCGTTCCACTGCTAGAACCACTCGGCTTTATAGTTAGATTTCCGTAAACAGGATGGGTATCCGTAAGACTCGAGTTTGATCCGTTGAAAGTGTATGTGCTGTTTGACGCTAGCTGATAGGTGGAGATCGTTGTGCGTGGCGCCGTGCCGCCACGCTGGATCACTTCACTACCGTTCTCCGCGATCAGCTTACTGGCGGTTAGGAATGCGCCCCTAAGGTCAAGAACCGCGCCTGACTGTACTGTAATAATGCCGCCGCCAATATTATTGTCAGTCGGGGTTGCTATTGTTGTTCCAGAGGCTATGACAACATTGTCGCCCGCTCCGGGAACTGTACCTGAATCCCACGTTGCTGGAACCTGCCAATCGCCCGATGCAATGCTCGTGCGTGTTGCGGCCTTTGTTGAGCTGACGGCGAAAAGGAGCAGAAAAGCAAAAACTGCGGCAGACGCCGCACGTAGGAGTATTTGCATGGTTGACTCGAATCGCGCTCCATTCAGGCGAAACGCGTAGTAAATTCCTATCTAAGACTGCCTCATTATCAAAGGAACCATCGCCGTTGTCAAGAGCGTTTCTCATTCACAAAAACCTTCACCTCCTTACTCTCTCGTCAGCTTTCACCTTTCATTATAGCGATACGATCTTTCTCATCACTCGGTGAGGCGCGTCTTTTCTTGAATTCCTAGTCGTATCGCTTCATACTCTCCCAATATGGGAAGTCTTTTTGTCCTGTTTGATTAGACCACCTCAATATTTACTGCCAGGTCTTAGTTTCGAGATCATCCCGCCAAAAACCATGGAAGACATCTTCAATCCTACAAGTTTCACCATTAAGCAGCTATTCGGCAACACAGACGCCTTGTATCAAATTCCGCGTTACCAACGTCCGTACTCGTGGGGCGAGGAGCAACTCGAGAATCTTTGGGAGGACCTTCATGATGCGCAAGCGAGCGAACCGTACTATTTCCTCGGCTCGATAATCACCGCCAAGCCAGATGAGCGATCTAGCTACTTAGATATTGTTGACGGGCAGCAGCGAATTACTACGCTGCTCATTCTGTTTTGCGTCGTTCGCGATCATTATCCGAAGCTCAACGTGAACGTCATTGACGAAGATCCGTTTGCAATAGATTCTAAGATCATTGAAAGCTCGATAAAATTCAACGACCGATTTGAGCGGCTACGCCTGAAGACACATTCAAACAACATCAGCGATTTTGAACGTCTTATTTTGAGGCCCGGCGCAACGCGGGGACTCAAGAGGCCAACTAAAAAAGACCTACGACGCGAGGAAGCTCCAGAGTACAAGTTCGCAAATACCGCATGCTTCTTTCAAGAACGCCTAAAAGAACTTGGCGCGGAGGCGGTCGGCGAATTCATCAACTATCTGTTCAATAAAGTTAAGATCATTCGAATCGATTGCCAGTCGGTCAGCTTCGCAATCAAGCTGTTTCAGGTGCTCAATGACCGTGGTCTTGATCTATCAAACTCGGACCTTCTCAAGAGCTTCTTAATTGGCGAGATTCATCGAAAATATGCAAGTGAACCAGAACTGCAGAAACAGAAAGAGGAACAGTTCGTCGATGACTGGAAAGCATGTCAATCGATTGCCAACGACACTAGCGATTCGCTTAACAATCTTTTTGTTGTATACGAATACTACCTCCTTGCCGAGAATCCCAGGCATTCATTGTACGATGAGCTTTCAACTTATTTCGCCAACAAGGATCCGAACGAGATTATAGCCGATTTCAAGAGGTTCCTGACCTACTATAAGACGAAGATTTTTGATTGTGAGAGCCCATTGATCTATAGCCTTCGGTACTTGCGATGGAGCAATTTTTGGCCGGCTGTGTTACTCACAGCACTCCATACTTCCTACCCGGATTTCGAACGCCTAGTGAGCGTCGTAAGACGCTATTTTTACCTAAACTGGTTCGCTGGCTATACGCTTACACGAGTCAAGCAGACGACATTTAACTTGATAAAGGCGATCAAGGCCAGCCGAGATCTTGGTGAGGTCGAAGCTGAACTTGAAAAATCACTTACAGAGAATCAAACGGTTGCTCGAGCCAAGGAGCGGTTGAAGGGAGACATCTATTATGAAGGCTGGTGTAAGCCTCTCCTATTTCTAATGGAGTATAACCAGCAGGACGATCCAAAATTCCTCGAGCTGGATGATAAGAATATTCACGTCGAGCACATACTGCCTAGAGGATTCGAGAGTCGAGAAGACTGGGGCAAAGTGCATGGCAACGCGGACTTGAAGGCTCGAATGAATACTGGAGCAAATCTGACGCTGCTTAGTGGAACCAAGAACATTGCCGCGAGCAATTGGGGCTTTGATCGGAAGGTTCAGGCGTATAGCGGTACTGGACTTAACAGTGTTTCGGATAAGAAAGTGACATCATTTCAGATATCGCAATTGATCGTGAATGACTACAACTCAGGCAAGTTCAAAAAGGTGTGGTCTGATGAGGCTATGTCGGCTCGATGGTCATGGTATTGTGATCAATTGAAGACCCTCTTCGAAATAGATCTGCAGACGGATTAGCGCGCATGTCATTTATAAAAATTCGAGCGAATCTAAGCGACGCTCAATGCGTTTGAAACCCAACGTATTCGATTCTATAACCAGCGAGGATATGGCTTATGTCACAAAACGCGAAACGGGCACCGCAATGGTGCCCGTAACTTGTTGATCAAATTGGCTCCGCAGGTAAGACTCGAACTTACAACCCTTCGGTTAACAGCCGAATGCTCTGCCATTGAGCTACTGCGGAATATGGCGTGCCCTTGTGCGAAACAGAGGGCGAACCTAAAGATTAGGAATTTTGGTGAAGAGTGTCAAGTAAATCGGGTCATCTTGAGCGTTCTTAGTCCGCGTAGGGGATGTTTGACTCTGGCCCAGGGTAAAAGGCCGTTGAATTGCCACGAGCTTTAGCTCGTGGTTAGCGTTCCTAGATCTCCTGCCGGAGCGTGCGGAGCATGCGACAGAAGCCATTGTCGGCGGCAAGCCGCCTCCAGAAGGGTCGGTGCACGCTTATCGGTCGGGCGAGCCCGACCGCACTGCAATGCGGCAAGCCGCGTCAGAGGTTGGTTTTGGGATCGGTTCCACGGCATAAAATGCCGTGGCAATTCGGGGGGAGTTGCGTTGAGTGTTACGCCCTTACTAACGTGCGGGCTTCTGCAACGCTAACCGCCCGCTTACGCAGGCGGTTCTGACTGCGCTCATCGGTCGGGCGAGCCCGACCGCACTGCAATGCGGCAAGCCGCCTCCGAGGATGGTTGTGGGGCATGGTTCCACGGCATAAATGCCGTGGCAATTCGGGGGAAGCTGCGTAGAATGTTACGCCCTAACTAATGTGCGGGCCTCTGCAACTGACCGCCCGCTCACGCAGGCGGTTCTGACTGCGGACGAAGCCGTGCGGCTTTGCCGCTCTATTTGCGGAATCGTTTCGGTGCGGGCGAAACACTGGCAGGCTCTGGTGCCAGAACCTCCGCTTTTCCGGTCTGCCGCCCAAAGATGGCTGCGGCTTTGCCGCCGTTGTTCGGAGGCTGAGCCTCCGAGGATCGAGGAGCCTGAGCGCCGGTGAAGCAAGCTTCACCGCAAATAGACGGGCGGAGCCCGAAAGAAAGATCGAGGTTCGAGGTGCAAGGTTCCAAGTTCCACGGTCTGGGTTCCCGATTCCAGATTCTGGATTCCGGATTCCGAGCCCGAACGACATCGAGGTTTTGTTCGTGCATTCGTGGCGACACCAAAGTTCCAGGTTCCAAGTTCCAGATTCCAGGTTCGAGGTTAAACGCCTATCGGCCGCAGGCAGTTCGGACAAATCGCGGCTCGTCGGTATAATCTTGCTTTAACTTCCGGGGAGCTTGCAGTACGTTTTGAAGCACGAACTTATTCTCATACTCGATTTTGGGTCGCAATATACGCAACTGATCGCACGGCGCATACGTGAGCAGGGCGTTTATTGCGAGATATTGCCGTTTCACACGCCGGTCGAAGCGATACTCGAACGGCAGCCGAAAGGCATTATCCTGTCGGGCGGGCCTTCGAGCGTGACCGAAGACGATGCTCCGCGAGTTGGCAATGATTTTTACGAAAGGGTCAATGTTCCGATCCTCGGCATCTGCTATGGAATGCAGCTCATCGCGTTCGATCTCGGCGGAAAGAGCGAACCTGCGGCACGACGCGAATACGGCCATGCAAAGCTCAAGGTCTTGAGCGGCGGGACGCGGCTTTTTAATGGATTGCCGTTCGAGCTCGATGTCTGGATGAGCCATGGCGATCATGTTACGCAGCTGCCGGAAGGCTTTGTCTCGACGGCGACGACCGGCGATGTCATCACGGCGATCGAGAATGAGGCGAAAGGGATATTTGCCGTGCAGTTTCATCCCGAGGTCACCCACACGCCGGCGGGCAGCGAGATCTTGCGAAACTTTGTCTTCGATGTCTGCGGGTGCACGGGCGATTGGACGGCTTCGGGTTTTATCGCCGAAGAGGTCGCGAAGATCCGCGAGACGGTCGGCGAGACAGGCCGCGTGATCTGCGGGCTTTCGGGCGGCGTGGACTCGACGGTCGCCGCGATGCTCGTGCACGAGGCGATCGGCGAGCGGCAACACTGCATTTTCGTGAACAACGGCCTTCTGCGTGCCGGTGAGTTCGATGACACGCTGAAACTCTATCGCGACACGATGAAGCTCAACGTTACGGGCGTCGATGCTTCAGCGGAATTCTATGCCGATCTTGCCGGTGTTACCGACCCTGAGAAAAAGCGAAAGGCGATCGGAGCGAGGTTCATAAAGGTCTTTGAAGAAGAAGCAAAGAAGGGCGAAAAGGCAGCGTGGCTCGTGCAGGGCACGCTCTATCCGGACGTGATCGAATCGGTGAGCCTTCGCGGTGCGTCGGTTACGATCAAGACGCATCACAACGTAGGCGGTCTTCCCGAAAAGATGGATCTAAAGCTCATCGAACCGCTGCGCGAACTCTTTAAGGACGAGGTTCGGCTGATCGGACGCGATCTGAAGGTGCCGGAAGAGATCCTCCGGCGGCATCCTTTTCCCGGCCCGGGACTCGGCGTGCGTATCCTCGGGGAAGTGACGCCGGAGAAGGTCGCTGTATTGCAGCAGGCCGACCGCATCTTTATCGAGGAGCTGAAGACATCCGAGCTTTACGATGAGGTATGGCAGGCATTTGCCGTGCTTCTGCCGGTGCAGTCCGTTGGTGTGATGGGTGATTTCCGCACTTACGAGCAGACGGCCGTCCTGCGGGCTGTCACGAGCACGGACGGAATGACCGCCGATTGGGCACGCCTGCCGCACGAGTTTCTCGCACGCGTCTCTTCTCGCATCACGAGCGAGGTCCGCGGCATCAACCGCGTCGTTTACGACATCTCGTCAAAACCGCCAAGCACCATCGAATGGGAGTAGAATTGTATTGACCTAATTCACTCGCGACACCGGGAAAGTCTTGCCGTCGGCGCGATAGAAGGTGCCGGTGCTGTAATTCTCGTCGTCGAATGAAAAGCTGTTGACTCCGCCGTCCTTTGTGTCTGCATTGAATGCGAGCGCGTCCAGCGTCGGTTTGAAGATCTCGACGCCCTTGCCTTTTGCCCAGCGAACTGCGTAGTTCTGGCCAACCTTCTTCACGGTACATGAGGTCGTCCCAACGTTGTATTTACCCTCGAAAACGCCCGAGACGGAACCGGATGGTTGATCGGCCGGCTTGTTCGCTTCCTTGAGCCACTTGAGCAGGCTGCCGCTCGTGCCGTAAACGATGTTGTCGATCTTCCACGATTCCGTGCCCGCGGACATTTCGAACCTGATCGTTTTCGGCTCGCCAAAATTCGTGAACGTTACATTGACGGTCGCCTTCTTTTCGTTCTTCTCGTCGATCTTGCCGGTGCCGATCTTAAAGTCCTTGATCTCGACGTCCTGCGCGTCGTAGAGCGGATCGCCGTCGATCGCGCCAACATCGCTCGTGTGCGTCGTCGCATCCTTCCAGATCAGGTCTGCAAGCTGCTTACTGAAGTATTTATCGACAAGCGCGCGATCCTTCGATTGGAAGAACGGACTCTTCTGGGCGTCGTGAGCTTTATAGAGAGCTTGGACGACCGTTTCGGGTGCCGGAAGATCGATCTTTCCAACGCCTGACAGCGGAGTTGAGCTTGGCGAGGGAGTTGCCGCTTCCATATTGGCCGCAGCGTTGGTGTTGGCCGCGGGCTTGAATAGGCCGCAGCCTGCGACGGCAAGTACTAAAAGGGATATCGGACAGACGGAATTTAGGAGCTTCATATGCATTTGCGATCGACCCGAAACACGAAAATAAAGAACTTCGTGTGATAATTGAAACATATCTGCGTCGAATTGAGTAAAAGACAGAAAATCATATGAGGTGAAATTATGTTTAAAAGCAGGGTTCGTCTTGTCGTCCCCTTACTCTTTGTACTGCTTGCGTCCGCTGTCTATGGGCAAAAGGGCCTAAAGCTTGACTACACCGTCTCGTTGTCGGATCCGGCAACAAGACAGTTCCACATAACGACCGATATCGCGAATATCGATCAGCCGGAACTTCGTTTGAGTCTTCCGACGTGGGCACCGGGCTGGTACACGGTCGAGAACTATTTCAAGAATGTTCTGCGTTTTCGTATCACAGATGCCAACGGCAAAGTGCTGCCGATGCGGATGGTCAAAAAACAGACCTGGTCGGTCAATACCAAAGGCATCAAGCAGATCCGCGTTGATTACGACTATCGGGCGACCGTTCTGGCACTCAACCAAGCGAAGATCGCGGACGATTACGCGTTCTTTACCGGCATCGAACTCTTTCTCGAAGCAGAAGGCCATCGCAACACGCCTGCGAACGTGCATTTCAAGGTCCCTGCGGGCTGGGATCTGATCTCTGCCCTTCGCGAAACGTCCGATCCGATGACCTATGTTGCGGATAATTACGACGTGCTTGTCGATGCTCCGGCCGAGATGGGCAAGTTCGACCTTTTGAAATATGAGGTCGAGGGCAAACCGCATTACTTCGTGGCAAATCCCGCGGGAACGTTCAGTCATGACAAAGCGGTGAAATTCACGGAGATGCTCTCAAAGGTCGTGCAGGCGGACAGCAAGATGTTCGGCGGGCTTCCGTACGAAAAGTACGTCTCGTTCTACTTCTTCACGCCACCCGAATCAAATGCGGGCGGTGCTCTCGAACATTTGAATTCATTTGTGGCCTTCGCTCCGAGAGGTGATGTCGCAACGCCCGAAATGATCATTGGCACGGCGGCACACGAGTATTTTCACCTTTGGAATGTAAAGCGGATCCGCCCGGCCGAGATGTGGCCATACGACTATTCGCGTGAGAATGAAACGCCGCTTCTTTGGGTCTCTGAGGGCTTCACGAACTATTACGGCGTTGTTTCGCGTTACCGCGGCGGACTTTCGACCGTGGAGAGTTTCCTTAATTCGGCAGCATCTGCCGCTGCGGGCGTCGAGGGCAATGAGGTGCGGAACTACGTTTCGCCTGCAAACGCTTCGGTCTCGACCTGGGCGGGCTATGACACGCCGGTCGCGTTCGGTATCTCTTATTACACTCAGGGCCAAAACCTCGGAGCACTGCTCGACCTTTCGATCCGGAACGATTCGGACGGGCAATACAGCCTCGACGATGTGATGCGGACGCTCTATAACGATTTTTATAAGAAGGGCCGCGGTTTCACGACCGAAGATATGATCTCGATCGTCAACAAACTGACGAAAAAGGACTACCACTCGTTCTACGACAAATACGTTTGGGGTACGGACGTGCCGAATTACGACGAGATCTTTGGATATGCGGGCTATCGCCTAAACAAGACGATGCAAAAAGTTGCCGATCCGGGCTTCAACGGCAGATTCCGCAACGGCGGCCTTCTGATCAATAGCCTGGAAGTGGGCAGCGCCGCCGCCAATGCCGGTTTCAAAAAAGGCGATGTCGTTGAAAAGGTGGACGGAAAACCTCTCTCTTTTGGGTCTTTCCAGGACCTTGCGGGGAAAGAGGCCGAATTTACGATCAAGCGTGACGGCGCGGAGCAGACGATCAAAATGGTGGTCGGAACCCGTGATGTCGAGCGTTACGAGCTTGTAAGTTTGCCGACCCCGACCGCAAAACAGCAAAAGATCCGCGACGGCTGGCTCGCGCGGTAGCAACACTGCCGTTTAGACCGATCGGATGCCCGTTCAAGGCGATATTGTCGTCCTGAGCGGGCGTCTTCTTGCTCTATTTTTGTCTTATTTCCCGATCGGCCTCCGGAGTCCCGCAAGCCGCCTCTACTTCCTTGACCCATAAAATAGGCGCGTGGTAACCTTAATCCTTTTGAGTATGCGGCCTTTTTGTACCGTGATCGGGCCGTGTCAAGGGTAAGTTCTTATGCATCTATTTGCCGCGATCCAACTGTTCCCCGACGGGACGATGCTCGTACACATTGCGATCATTCTCGTCATGATCTGGATACTCAATAAGACCCTTTTTAAGCCGATCTACGCGATCCTTGATGCCCGCGAGAAGAACAAGAGTCATCATGGCGGCGAGGCCGGAGCGATCCTCGAAGATGTCGCTGCAAAAGAGGCTGTTTACACAAGTGAGATCCGCGATGCTCGAAATGAGGGCTATAAGCTGATCGAAGAGCGTCACAATACTGCAGTCGCAGTCAGGACCGAGGCACTCGGTATGGCGAAAGAAGAAACCGCTGCGACCCTCGATGCTGGGCGTTCAGACATTGAGCGGCAGACGAACGCGGCTCGACTTGAGATCGAGTCGGGTGCAGAAAAGATGGCCGATCACATTGCGGCAACTATTTTGAAGGGCTAGAGAGATATGATGATCGCCGTGATCAACACAATTTTGCTGTCGGCCGCACCACACGGTGCGGGCGAACCGGGCTTTTATGACAAGTGGCTCAATATCCCCGGTTTTGAAGCTTGGAAGTTCATTAACCTCGCGATCTTTGTTGTCGCAATGACGATCATCCTTAAAAAGCATTTGAGCGCGGGCTTTAAGCAGAAGCGGGAAGAGATCCGTGCCGACCTGATCCGTGCCGAGAACGAAAAAAAGGCGGCTCTCGAACGGCTGACGGACATCGAGGGCAAACTCGCACAGAAAGACACTGAGAAGGCGGAAATACTCACGCGTGCTAGGGCCGAGGCGGAAGCTGACGAGAAGGCTCTTGCCGACCAGACGGAATCGGACGTTGCCCGTCTCAAGGGGCAGACCCAAGCAGAACTGAACCGTCTGGCCAATCAATCGCGTAGCGCTTTGCGCAGATTTTCGGCCGAGGAGAGCGTCAGGCTCGCTGAGCAGCGTCTTCGCAGTCAGATCGATGGGCCGATCGACTCGCGTCTTATTAAGAGCGGTATCGCCGAGATCGGAGGTTTGAACTAATGAGCACCGAGACGATCGCACGACGATACGCAATTGCATTGGCCGACGTTGTAACAAAGGGCAACAACGCCGAAACCATCAAGAATGAGCTTGCAGGCTGGAGCGAGATGATCGGCGCAAGCTCTGATCTGCAGTCCGTTTTTGCAAGCCCTGCGATACAGCATGGCTCCAAGGAAAAGGTGCTTGAAACACTGATCGCTAAGGTTTCGCCTTCGAAAACAACATCGAATTTCCTACGGGTCCTTGTCAAAAATGACCGCATCGGCGAATTGCCGCAGATCCGAGAGCGATTTGAGGAAGAGCTGGCGGCACGCAGCGGCGTTGTCGTCGCCTCGGTCGTGTCTGCCCGCGATCTTCCGGACAGCGAGAAGGGAGCGTTTCAGGCAAACCTCGAAAAGCTTACCGGGCGTAAGGTCGAGATCGAATACGGAGTCGACCCCGAGATCATTGGCGGCGTCGTAACGCGTATCGGTTCGACCGTGTATGATTCGTCGGTGCGGACGAAGCTCGACAATCTACGCGAAGAGTTGGCGGCGGCGTAAGGTTTGAACAAAAGTTTTTTTCAGCAGTTATTTGGATATCTGAATTTTAGCAGCCGATAGAAGGCAAAAGCAGGAAAAATGGAAAGCATTAAAGCTAACGAGATCAACGAGATCATACGTGCACAGATCGAAAATTTTGACGCGTCAATGACGGTTGCCGAGGTCGGCACGGTCATCAAGGTTGGCGACGGTATCGCTGAGATCTTCGGCCTTGAAAAGGTGATGGCCGGCGAGTTGCTGGAGTTCCCGCACGCTGTGCGCGGCCTCGCACTCAACCTTGAAGAAGACAAGGTCGGATGTGTTCTTTTTGGCGACTTTCAAAAGATCAAAGAGGGCGACGAAGTAAAGCGTACGCGCCGCATCATGAGCGTGCCGGTCGGCGACGCGATGATCGGCCGTGTGGTTGACGCTCTCGGCAATCCGATCGACGGCAAAGGCGAGATCGTTACGGATACATATTTTCCTGTCGAACGGATCGCTCCCGGCATCATCGACCGTCAGCCCGTCAAAGAGCCGCTCCAAACCGGTCTCAAGGCGATCGACGCGATGGTCCCGATCGGCCGCGGCCAACGCGAACTTATCATCGGCGACCGCCAGACCGGAAAGACGGCCGTTGCGATCGATACGATCATCAACCAGAAGGGCAAGGACGTTATCTGCGTTTATGTCGCTATCGGACAGAAGGCCTCGACCGTTGCGCAGGTTCGACAAAAGCTCGAAGAGCACGGCGCGATGGACTACACGATCATCGTGAACGCATCAGCGTCCGATCCGGCAGCTATGCAGTTCCTTGCTCCGTATTCGGGCTGTGCGATGGGCGAATACTTCCGCGATAACGGGCGTCACGCTCTGACGATCTACGACGATCTTTCGAAGCAGGCCGCCGCATACCGCGAGATCTCGCTTCTGCTCCGCCGTCCTCCGGGCCGCGAGGCATATCCGGGCGACGTTTTCTATCTACACTCACGCCTTCTCGAACGTGCGGCAAAGATGTCGGATGCGCGCGGCGGCGGTTCGTTGACGAGCCTCCCGATCATCGAAACGCAGGCCGGCGATATTTCGGCATATATCCCGACGAACGTGATCTCGATCACGGACGGTCAGATCTTTTTGGAATCCGACCTGTTCAACTCGGGCGTGCGTCCGGCCATCAACGTCGGAAACTCGGTCTCGCGCGTGGGCGGTTCTGCACAGATCAAAGCGATGAGGTCGGTCGCGGGTACGCTCCGTATCGACCTTGCACAGTTCCGTGAACTCGCTGCATTCGCACAGTTCGGTTCTGATCTTGATAAAGCGACGCAGGCGCAGCTCGAACGCGGCCGCCGCCTGACGGAGATCCTAAAACAGAGCCAGTATCAGCCGATGCCCGTGGAAGAACAGGTGTTCGTCATCTGGACGGTTACGAAAGGCCACGCCGATGACATCGCGGTCGAAGATCTGAAACGCTTCGAGGAAGAACTCGTTTCCTTCGTCAAGACCTCGCATCCTGCGGTCCTTTCGTCGATCAGGGACAAGAAGAAACTCGACGACGAGATCGAGGCTTCGCTTCTCGAAGCGGTCGAAGATTTTAAGGCGACGCGTTGGGAGACCGCAAAAGGGGCTAGAGCCTAAGCGAGTGTATCCCAACGGGAGTACATTGGGTTGACGTTGGTGCCGCTGCATGCTAATTTAGATCCATGCAGAATAAGGAAGTCAGACTTAATATCAGGATCGGCGAGGCGACTGTTGCCGATCTTAAGACAGCGGCTCGGCTTCGGGGACTTTCAGTCTCGTCGCTCGTCAATATGCTCGTGGCGAAAGTGATCCGCGAGGAGAAGGCTATCGCACCCGAGGAATTCGGCATCGAGCGGGAACGCTCGGGAAGTAGCGGTTTTCGGCCTGGACGCGGCAATTGGCGCGAGGCAATGGAGAATGTGAGAGGGATCTGGGAAGATCGGGACGATCTTCCTGATCTTGATGAACTAAGGCGCAGTTGGGACCGCGACGTTTGGAAGGATTAGATATTTTGCCCGGGTTACTGATCGATTCCAACGTCTTTGTTGACTATCTTCGCGGCCGTGCGGAGGCCGTGAAGTTCGTCGACGGGATCACTGAACGGATCGCAATATCGGCCATAACGGTCGCGGAACTTTATGCCGGTGTTCGGGAAGGTGAGGAACGAAGACTACTCGATTCCCTCGTCGCCGGGCTTGATGTGATCGAAGTGACGAAAGAGATCGCGGCCCAAGGCGGCTTACTTTTGCGGGGATATATGCGGTCGCACGGGGTCGGTTTTGCGGATGCAGTGATAGCAGCGACGGCGACCGAAGCCGGATTTGACCTAGTGACGCTGAACAGAAAGCATTTTCCGATGTTTCCGAATCTGATCGTTCCGTACGAACGGAGTTAAGTTTTTTTATGGCAAGTCTTTTGGACATGCGCCGACGCATCAAGTCGGTCAAGAACACACAGCAGATCACGAAGGCGATGAAGATGGTCGCCGCTGCAAAGCTAAAGCGCGCGCAGGATCGCGTTACGGCATCGCGTCCGTTCGCGGGTAAGATGACGGAGGTTTTGGGCGGATTGAGCGCAAAGGTCGCTGATGATTTTTCGCATCCGCTGCTTGATGCTCGCGGTGACGAAAAATATCTCGTTGTTCTTATCTCGGCGGATAAGGGGCTTGCGGGTGCATTCAATGCCAACGTTATCAAGGCTACGCAGGCGTTTCTAAAAGAGAATGCGGCAAAGCAGACCGAAATGGTCGCCGTCGGCCGCAAGGGCCGCGACTTCTTCAAACGCCGCGAGATCGAGCTGACAGACGAGTACATCGGCCTTACCGGCAGCGGCCAGGTGAATTATCCTGATGCCGTGGGTATCGCCGAGAAACTCATACAGCAATTCACGGACGACACCTCGATCGACAAGGTTTTCGTCGTGTTCACCGAGTTCAAAACGGTCCTTTCGCAGAAGCCGGTCATTCAGCAGCTGCTTCCCATTCCGCGTGCGGAAGAAACTGAGGAAGAAGGAGCGGCGGCCTCGGCCGAGGCCGAATATATCTACGAACAGCCTGCACCCGAGATCTTCGGGCAGCTGCTTCCCAAATACGTCATCACACAGATCTATCGCGGAATGCTTGAGTCGGTCGCTTCCGAGCAAGGCTCGCGTATGACGGCGATGGATTCCGCATCGAAGAATGCGGGCGAGCTCATCGACACCTTGACGCTCAATATGAACCGCATTCGCCAGGCAGCGATCACCAAGGAGATCATTGAAGTCGTCTCCGGTGCCGCCGCAGCGTAACACCGATCTATCCTCTGCAAGTTCCGCAAGCAAGGTGAATAGTTGAAAATCTTCGTATTTTCGACTATTCTTTGCTTGCTTTCCAGCCTTTAGGGCAAATTCACTTCTAAGGAGAAAATCTAATGCTCGCAATGCTCGGTTGGTTGTTGATATTGGTTGGTACGATCTGGTTGGTCGTCACGGCGATCCAGACAGGGAAGACCACAGGTGAAAAGGTTCTCTGGGCCCTCGTTACGTTCCTTTGCGAACCATTGGGCGGAATTGTCTTTTATTTCGTTCAGAAGCAGGGGATGATCCCGCTCCTGCTGGTTATCATCGGCTGGGTTTTAATGGTCGTTGGTGGTGGAATGTCGATGTTCTCGGCATTGAGCCGATAGACGCTCCACTCTGTAAATGTTCAGTATCCTTTCGCGGCGCGGAACGGTTTGGCCTTACGCGCCGCTCATTATTTGGACGGTGATCGTGCTTGCCCTCGGCACGGGACTCGGAGCAATGGACGAGACCTCGCGGTTCATCGGCCCGTTCCTAAAATGGCTGCTTCCTAACACACCGCCTGAGACTATAAAGTTCATCCACGCCCTTATTCGAAAGTTCGCGCATTTCGCTGAGTATGCCGTTCTCGCTTTCCTTGCCTGGAATGCGTTCAGATATTTCTCACGCCCAATTCTGTTCGCCTTTCTCTTGGCGGCCGCGGTCGCGATCATCGATGAATTCGACCAAAGCTTCAACTCCGCCCGAACGTCATCCATCTACGACATTCTTCTCGACTGCGCCGGAGCTCTTTCGGTATGCGTGGCCCTCTATTTCGTCTTAAGGTATTGGCAACGATTCCGACATCCAAGTGACCAGGGAGAATGAGTTCCCGCACACCGTGTAAAGTCTTATCAGACCGCAAAACTTCCTTTTCCGCGAACTTTGTGGCATATTCTTCGTTAATATCGACGGTAAGGAGACGCCATTAATGAGTATTTTCGACAAAGTAAAAGAAGCGGCATTGAATCAGTTCATTGAGGTCATCGAGTGGCTCGATGACACGGGCGATACCTTGGTGTATCGATTTCCGGTCGCCGGACAGGAGATAAAGAACGGGGCTCAGCTCATCGTTCGCGAATCTCAGGCCGCGGTCTTCGTACACGAAGGCCAGGTCGCGGATGTCTTTACTCCCGGTAAATATGAGATCGACGGCGGGAACACGCCGATCCTGACCAAGCTCGGAGCCTGGAAATACGGCTTCAACTCGCCGTTCAAATCCGAGGTCTATTTCGTCAATACGAAGCAATTCTCGGATATGAAGTGGGGCACGTCGAACCCGATAATGCTCCGCGATGCGGATTTCGGCATCGTCCGCCTGCGTGCATTCGGCGGATACAGCCTGCGCGTCTCGGATCCGGCGGCCTTCATACGTGAGATCGCGGGCACGAATGCACAATTCCAGACCGAGGATATCGAAGGCCAGCTGAAGCGTTCGGTCGTTACCGAATTCTCTGATGCTCTCGGCGAACTGAAGATCCCGGCTCTTGACCTTGCTTCGCAATACAAAGAGCTCGGCGAGAAGATCCGCGGCGTCATCAACCAGGATTTCTCTTCGTGGGGCCTTGAGGTGGTCAAATTCTACGTCGAGAACATCTCGCTTCCCGAAGAGGTCGAAGCGGCGATGGACAAGCGTGCTTCGATGGGCGCTCTTGGCGACGCACAGAAATATATGCAGTTCCAGGCGGCCGACGCCCTTCGCGATGCCGCTCAGAACGAAGGCGGCGGTGCGGGCTTAGGCGCAGGCCTCGGTGCAGGCTTTGCGGTCGGCGGCCAGATGGCGAACGCCTTTGGAATGGGCACGCCGGGCGGCCAAGCCGCTCCGGGCGGCGCGGTTCCGGTCGCGGCGACCGTCGCGTGTCCAGACTGCGGCAAGCCGAATGCGGCTGCGGCAAAATTCTGTGCCGAGTGCGGCTCGAAGATCGAGGTCGCAAAGGTTCCGTGCATCAAGTGCGGCGCGCAGCTTCGCGAAGGTGCAAAGTTCTGCTCAGAATGCGGCTCTTCGCAAGAAAAGCAGAAGTGCGCAGGCTGCCAGCAGGAACTTGCTCCCGGTGCGAAATTCTGCCCGGAATGCGGAGCAAAGGTCGAGGCCGCAGTCTAACTATTACTTCTGAACTGGGGCGTTCATCAGATCCGTGGACGCCCTAAAAAAGTAGATAGAGGCCGTTGGGTCGCTATCTTTCTTATTCTTGTCTGCATTCGGGACGTACAGGATTATTAGGCCCTGCTGCTTGCCGTTCTCGAGCTTTTGAAAGATGCAGGCATGGCCCATCGCGCCTTCGGCTCCGCCGTCAAGACAAGGCTTGTCCATACCCTCTTTTAGATCCCAGTTTCCGGCCGCCTTCATTCTCTCCGCAGTGTAGAATTTATCGATATCGAGATCAGTCCCCTTATACTCGAAAAAGATGAAGTCAACCGAAACGGGGTTTTGTTTCTGATCGCCGCCCTTGTTCTTGTCATCCTGGTTCATACCCGCGAACACGAGGTTCACGAAGCCGCGTAGAATGATATTCACCGTTAAAGGCATTTGATCGTTAAGCGATTCGCCGAGCCCGTCCATTTTCGGCACGTCCTGCCATAGTGAATCGACCTTGTTCGTTTTCATTCCTTTGTCCAACTGCTTCTCCACCTGCTTTTCGGCCATACGCCCGATCGAGCTGCAGGACAGTACCGCAAAGATCAGGACAATAGCACCAAGTGCCTTAGATATAACTTTCATATTTGCCTCCCGACATTCCGACTTTACTCCTCTACGGGTTAAAATCGTAGTAAAAATATTCGTGTCGGGAGAAAATGATCAAAAATATGGCTGTCAGTCCTGAGTTAGTGGAGATACTTCGCTGTCCAAAATGCAAGTCAAAGGTCGAGCTGCAAGGCGAAGATGCTCTGAAGTGCGTCAACCCCGAGTGCTCGCTCGTCTATCCTGTTCGCGATGACATTCCCGTAATGCTCGTCGAAGAGGCCGCGGCCGGGAAATGATCGAAACCGTCCGAAGGCGTCAGGCAACCTTGTTCCTGAATGGGCAAACCTTTGTCGATGACATACGGCAGCGATTCAACCCTGAGCAGGCGAAATTGATCGCCTCCCATGTCACGCTCATTCGCGAAGACGAGGTTGCAGACTGGGCCGAGGTCGGGCGGCGGCTTTCGGCGATAGATGCGAGACCCGTTACGCTGCATTTCGTCCGGCTTGAACGCCGCGATGATCTTTTGATGCTGACCTGCGGCGATCCTACGTTCGAATTTGACGACCTTCGAACACTTCTGCTGGCGGATAATGAACCGCCTCGCAAGCACGAACCGCACATAACGCTTATCCATCCGCGAAACGGCAGATGTACCGACGAGGTCTTCGGCGAGATCGAGTCTCGATTTCTGCCTTTCAGTTTCACCTTCGATGAAGTTTCATTTATCGAACAGACGAACGGCGGCAAATGGACGGTTCTCGATACCTTTAGGCTGGCTTGAAGATTGAAACATACTCCTCAACAGATCGACTGGGAATCCGTGCGTCGCATACTCGTGATCCGCCTTCGTTCGATCGGCGACACGGTGCTTGCGACGCCCGTTCTATCGACGCTTCGGCGGGAGTTGCCTCACGCTGAGATCGACATCGCGCTCGAATCGTGGGTCGCGCCGCTCCTCGAGGGCTTTGAAGGTGTCGGCATACAAAGCATCGGCGCGGATGCCGCAACGCGTCTAAGGGCCGCCGCAAGGCTCAAAAAGCGGCGTTACGACGCGGTCATCAACCTGCATGGCGGCTCGACCAGCTCGACGCTCGCGGCCGCGACGCTTGCCAAATATCGCCTCGGTTTTTCTCATTATCGTTTCCCGCGGACATACACGCATCTTTACGGTTCGCCCGCCGATCTTTGGGGCACGACCGAGCTGCATTCCGTCGAGCAGCAGCTTGCGTTGATCGGCCTCGCCGGCATCAAGATCGACCGCGGCGAACCGACGTCGCTGCCCGCGAATGACGCGGCCGAAGCCTCGGTCGAGAGCCGGCTTGATACCTCCGAAAGGATCGCTCTACTTCATCCGGCGGCGGCATACGAGACGAAGCAGTGGCCGGCGGAGAATTTCGCCCGTGCTGCCGAACACCTCGCTTCAAAAGGCTTTCGTGTGTCGGCCGTTGCCGCTGCGAACGAGGCCGCGACGCTCGCGTCGGTGCGGCGTGCGGCAAAATGCGAGATCGCGTCGTTCACCGACCTCAGCCTGCCCGAACTGACCGCGCTTGCACGTCGTGCCGATGTTTTTGTCGGGAACGATTCCGGCATCGCGCACATCGCGGCCGCCGTCGGGACGCCTTGCGTCGTGATCTTCGGTTCGTCGAACCGCGTGCACTGGCGGCCGTGGACGCAGGCCCCTAGCGAGATCGTTTTCGAAAAGTTCGCGTGCCAGCCTTGCCCGGGCGACATCTGCCGCGAATTCGGCGAACCACGCTGCATCCTCTCCGTCCCCGTCGCCAACGTCCTCACCGCCATCGACCGCCGCGTCGAATTGAGAACGGAAAATTGAGAACGGAGAACTCACCACTCACCACTCACCATTCACAATTCACAATTCACCACTCACCACTCACCATTCACAATTCACGTAGTCGATGTTGGAATATGCGAATGGCGTCGGTAGGATTTTTTTTGTGATGAAACCCGAATACTCAGACGTGGTAAAAACGATCCTTGCCCGCCCGCGAAACGGTGCGGGCGACGGCATCCCGCTTACTCGCGGCGAGGCCGCGATGCTCTTCTTTGACGGCTACGCCGGCGACGGCCCCGAACTCCTCGACGTCCGTGCCCTCGGCTACGCCCATGACGAACTCTGGCACGGCCTCACTCACAGCGACGTCTTCAGCACCGACCACGACTCCGACGCCGCCTTCATCTGGTCAAAATGGCCACCCCTCGAACTCTGGTGTAGCCCAAACGCTAAAGAATCGAAATATAATACAAGTACAACAAACCACATGTTACCGTCCGACGGAGTTGATTTCTGTGCTAAACTCATGAGTTGCATCGCTGACATTTTCTCATTAGAATTAGTGATTCCCATTTCAATAGCTAATGATGATTCCTGCCATCTCTTTATTCAGCGGTTGTGGAGGCTCTGACTCAGCTCTGCATGATGCTGGTTACGAAATTGTCTTCGCGAATGACATCTGGCCAGTGGCCGGTGAACTGTATGATTTAAACATTCCCAATAGCAAGATGAAGGTAGGGGACATTTCGGCTTTTAGAAGATTCCCGGACGCAGAGCTTTTGGTTGGCTGTTATCCATGCACCTCATACAGTCAGGCTGGAAGCAGAAAATGGGACTCTGAGACAAATTTTCTCTATCGCCAGTTTGACCGCGTACTGCGCGCCGTACGTCCGAAAGCTTTTATAGTTGAAAACGTAAATGGAATGACTTTTGGATCAAACCGCGATTTATTGATGAATCAAGTTTATCGATATCGCCTTGCTGGCTATCGAGTAAAATGGTCTGTCCTCAATGCAAGGGACTTTGGGATTGCCCAAAATAGGCGTAGGGTCTTTCTTGTCGGCGTTAGAAGCGATATCGACTTTGAATATGAGTTTCCAGTTCCATCGCATGGCCCTGGTACCGAAAATAAGTATCTTTCTCAGAAGGATGTGATTGGTAGCATGCCCAGATGGCCCGAAGGCGAATTCAACGACGAGCCTTTTCACTGGTACTATTTGTCGCGAAACCGTAGAAACGCGTGGGGCGAGCCAAGCGCCTGTATTGTAGGTCACTGGCGACATGTGCCGTTGCACCCGTCTAGTCCACCACTTAGGCGGGTACATACTGACAAATGGGAGTTTACACGAACCGGTCGTGCTCGACGCCTTGCTTTTCAAGAATGTGCAAGACTTCAAGGTTTCAGCTCAGAGCGTAAATGGGAAGTAGGTAGCATAAAAGATCGATTCCGCGCAATTGGGAATGCCGTTCCTCCGCCGCTTTTTGCTGCTGTACTCAAGCCGATCGTGCCAATTTGGACGTAACTTGTGGAGAAATATGGCCCCTCGTAGCCTTGAAGTCGAATTACAGACTCTTCATTTTGACCCGGACAATCCTCGCTTAGTTGGTGAGTTCGACGGAAATGAAAAGAAGATTTTTCGTTATTTAATAACAGATATTGGAGTGGATGATCTCCTTCAGTCGATGGGGACTATTGGTTTCATCGACGGAGACCCATTCATCGTTCGAGAACGACCGGAGGGCGGCTATTTTGTCGTCGAGGGAAACCGACGCCTTGCTGCATTGAAGCTGCTGACAGGAGAAACGCCCGAGGATGGCGATCAGATTCCATCAGTGCCGGCCATATCGACGGAAGCGGCAAATCGATTAAAACTAGTTCGCGTTCAAATTGGATGGTCAGATGATTTGCTGCAAGCTTACCTAGGATACAAACATGTCACTGCGGCGCGGGAATGGCCTCCCGAAGCTAAGGCCAAGTTTGTCTTCAAACATGCGAAAGGAGATTTTTCAAAAGAGAATCTTACTAAATTTGCAAAGGTCCTAGGAACAAAATATGCAAATCTAAAGCGCTGGTTGATTGCGTATCTTGCATTGCTCCAGGCCGAGAAGGAAGGCAAGTTCGATTTTGCGGAGGTGCCTTCCAAACGCTATTTCGGAACTTTTTATACCTTGCTTGGAGGAGCGAACGCCAAAGAATTTCTGTTGCTTAACGACGATCCAATTTCGATTGCTCCTGTGGCCGATGAGCGAATCGAACAACTCGGAGAGTTTGTAATATGGACTATTGGCTCGAAAACTAAGCCGTCGGTCGTCAATAGTCGGGATCAGGCCAAATTTGAACAAGTCCTCGGAAGTCCGAAAGCCCTCGACTATTTCAAGGTAAAGGAGGATTTAGAAGGCGCTCTATTCTATACAGAGTATACGGCGGGTCAAGTGGCAAGAAAGCTTCGCGAAGCTACATATACGGTGGACGAGTGTATCCCTAGACTGTATAACGTACGCGAAGATCAAACTGTCAGGGAAGCCTTTACGAGTTTTGAACAAACATATAAGAAGGCACGGTTAAATATTCGTGGCGACGATCCCATTGCACCTACAGCCGAATGAGCAGGATAGAATTGATTGCCGATGTCGTTGAATTGAGGACGTGGGCGAGCAACGAAAATGTTACCCTGAGTTCACTGAAGGAGGAGCTTGAAGCTGTTCTTTCCGAAGAAGAAAGTGAATTCGCGGAGGAACGCGCAGGCGAGGTTTTCGATGAACTCGAAAGACGAAGCAGATTGCTTGGTGAAGCGTATCCGTTTTCGCTTGTCGACTTTTCTTTTCGGACTAATAAATGTATTGAAGATTCGTCGTATTTATTCTGTCTTGGACTTGCCTCCTTCAAAGAGATTCCCTCTGACCTAAGAACGATTGAATTTGAATCTATTGTAAAAGGCGCCGCTGAGTCGTACTTCTGTGGAAAGGGGATCAGAATAGGAGCACCTTGGAAAACACCGGAGGTGACGGAGTACCGGCAATTACTAGAATCAGTGGTAGAACTCATTCCAGACATTGGTCCTCCTAGTCGCGATGTGGCACCTGCCGGCGGAGATGGTGGCTGGGATATCGTCGTCGTAAAGAATTTCAGAGACCGAACTTATTCGAGAGTAATTGCTCTTGGGAATTGCGCTACTGGACGAACCGATTGGAGTAAAAAAGGCCAGGAGAAAGCTCCAAACGCATTTTGGAACTTTTTCAGTAGAAACCCGACGGATAGAAACGTCTGCCTTACGTTCATTGCCGTACCATTTGCCATGTCGGAAGATGAACGGATAGAGAAAACCTGGGCTAATTCGATTTCCTTTGATCGTTTTAGAATTTGTGAGCATTTTCCGACCGCTGGAGAAACAGCTATGAAATGGCTAGAAGGTTGCAAAGACGATGCTCTCGATCTTTCCTTGATTTAGTATGATAGAAGTTACAAATTTATCTGATACTGAATTCTCCGTGTTCGGATTTTTGTTTCGAGTTCGGGGACGGTGAGGGTTGCGTGGGACGGTGATTCCGGGTTCAGGCAGACGAAGCAGAAGCGGAATTTGTCGCCGAGGCGTTCACCGAAATCGAATTCGTTTTGGGTCGCTCCGAAGAAGAATCCTTTTGGGTTATTTGGGAGAAATGTGCGAGTGCATTTCAGTTCAATGAGCGTTAGCTCGCCAATGTGCGTCTCGATCGCGCCGAGTGTCAACTCGGCGCCGGCGAGACGCGGGATTAGAACCATATCGAACGAACGCGAGAAATTCTTCGGCTGTTCGAGCAGTTCAAGGATTCGCCGTCGTTCGTCCTTATCGACAAAGAAAAAACCCGCGTTCAAAGATTCCAAATGTTGGATTCCTTCCTTCTCGGTCGCGTTATTCCTGCGAGTGATCGTGAACGCTTGGTCGGGCATCTAGCGTTCACCTCGCGCGTTGTCAAAATCGAGAAGCTCACTCTCCGACATCTCAAAAACTCTTGCAAAAACACCGATATTCGAAAGGGAAAGATTCCTCTCGCCGCGTTCGACCATGCCGATGTAGGTGCGGTGGAAGCCGGTGAGTTCGGCGAGTTTTTCTTGTGAGAGGTTTCGGGCGGTGCGTAAGGTTCGGATCCTGCTGCCGAAGGCCTCAAGGAGAGGGCGGTTGAGCATTTCAGATCAAAGCTATACGCATTGTATGCAGCGATCAACATACAAAGAGTAGCGACGCGGGGCAACGGTGAATGGTGAATGGTGAATGGTGAATGGTGAATTGTGAATTGTGAATTGTGAATTGTGAATTGTGAATGGTCGCCGCGTGAGCGGCCGCGTCAATGTAGCCGTGGGTGAAACCCACGGTGTGTGCAGCGTAAGGCGTAGCGTCGCGTCAGCGACGGTTCAAACCGACGGGCCGCAGATCATCGCGGCTGTTTATCAATCGTCGCTGACGCGACGGGATTCATCGTTGCATATCTTCCGTGGGTTGCACCCACGGCTACATTCAGGCCATCGCTACGCGATGAAGAATGGTAAATGGTGAATGGCGGCGGGCGTAACAATTGGGCCGCTGCGGTCGATGATCTTGCCGCGTTAGCGGCCGCGTCAATGTAGCCGTGGGTGAAACCCACGGTGTGTGCAGCGTAAGGCATCGCGTCGCGTCAGCGACGGTTCAAACCGACGGGCCGCAGATCATCGCGGCTGTTTATCAATCGTCGCTGACGCGACGGATTCATCGTTGCATATTTTCCGTGGGTTGCACCCACGGCTGCATTCAGGTCATCGCTACGCGATGAAGAATGGTAAATGGTGAATGGCGGCGGGGCGTAACAATTGGGCCGCTGCGGTCGATGATCTTGCCGCGTAGCGGCCGCGTCAATGTAGCCGTGGGTGAAACCCACGGTGTGTGCAGCGTAAGGCATCGCGTCGCGTCAGCGACGGTTCAAATCGATCGGCAGATCATCGCGGCTGTTTATCAATCGTCGCTGACGCGACGGGATTCATCGTTGCATATCTTCCGTGGGTTTCACCCGTTTCGTGGGTTTCACCCACGGCTACATTCAGGCCATCGCTACGCGATGAAGAATTGTCGGCACCCATTTCGAGGGTTTCACCCACGGAATGTTGCCAACAACAAAACGCGTCGCGTCAGCGACGATTGATGTCATCCGAGGAGAAATCGTTCATCAAAATCGATCCCGTGGAGTTTGAGCAATGAGGCGTATTCGTCCTCGAAGCTCTGTTTCGCGTGGTGCGTTCGTTGGTTACGAATATATCGGCCGACGCGGTCGATCTCAGACCTCGAAACAGAGAACACGCCGTAACCGTCCTGCCAGGCAAATTGCGTCATTCCGGCGAATTCGTTGTGGATCCATTTCGAAGAATCGGCCTTCAAGAATTTCGCGATCTCGCTCGGCGAAAGCGTGGTCGGCGAACTCGTCAGCGCGTGGATGTGGTCGTCCATTCCACCGACCTGAATTGCGGCGAGGTGATGAGTCTTCGCGATTCCGGCGATGTATGCCCAAACGCGCGTCTCGATCTCGGGTTTGAGCCACGGCTCGCGGTTCTTGGTGCTGAAAACGAAATGCAGGTAGACCTGGGAGAATGTGTTCGCCATCGGTTCAATCGTCGCTGACGCGACGGTATCTATTTTACACGTTGTCCGTGGGTTGCACCCGTTCCGTGGGTTGCACCCACGGCTACATTGAGCCATCGCTACGCGATGAAGAATGGTTAATGGTTAATTGTGAATTGTGAATTGTGAATTGTGAATGGCGCGTGCCGTGCCGCGATGTGCGATCCAAGATCTATTGATCTACGCGATCGGGTTCTATCGGCCGAGGGTTTTTGCGTCGCCGAGGTCGAGGATGAGCACGCCTTGTCTGTCGATCTGGCAGCGGTCAAAGACGCGCGTTCCTTCGATCTTAATGCCGAATTCGCGCAGCATCTTGTGCCCGCGGATACGCACGCCGCCATGTTTCCCACGCGGACGCGCCGGGAACGCGTTCTTCTCGATGCCGAGCCTGGCTCGTCTTATGCCGATGACGTCGCGTTCGCGGTCGTACAAAAGTTGATAGGCATCGGGACTTACCATCGCTTCGTGCGTCACCCGGCTGAGGATGATGTCGCCGTAACGGTTTATCGACGCGTACATCGACGTCCAACGCGATTCCGCCGCACCCCTCGGACATACTTCCCAATTTCGCCGTACATTGATCGTTTCGATATACACCATAACAAAACAAATGATACACGAAATGTATCAAGTATGCAACAGTGTATCACAAAAAAATGCTCGTCAGATCTTTGTGAACGCCGACGCGGGCGAATGCCGCGTGGAATCGGGACGGCGAATGGAGACAGTGATGGAAAGGATGGCCGATCAGCGAATGCACGGCACGATGCGTGGGCGGTTGACCGGGAGATCAGGGGTGTCGGGTGCCGTTTTCGGCGCCGTGCGGACCGGGCATTTGAGGGGGTGTATTTCGAGCGCACACCGGCAGCGTACCAGGACCGAACGCTGAAACGCCCTATCTGCCCGTCGTCGATCCATGGCAGCGTGCCATTTCTCGCCAGTGCCAGGCTCCGGCCAGGTGCCGCGTGGCGGTATAGACCGAATTCAAAAGTCAAAAGTCAAAATTCAGGTTCAGAAGGCGGCCCGTCCGCTTACGCAGACGGTACTGACGCGGTTGGCCGCCTTACTACGTGCGGCGTTCCGCAACGGCGTTCCGCAACGGCGTTCCGCAACGACCCGTCCGCGCACTGCTCACTGATCACCGCCTCCGCTCACCGCCCGGAAATGCTTGTAGATTGCAGGAAAAAGGCTTAAACTTGCAGTTGATGTTGACCGAATACATACAGGCAGCGATGCGCAAGGCCAAGTACGAGATCCTCGAGGGCGATGAGGGTTTTTATGGCGAAATTCCGGGCTTTCAGGGCGTGTGGGCCAATGCAAAGACGCTTGAGGAATGCCGCGATGACCTTTCCGAAGCCCTGGAAACGTGGCTCTTATTTCGAATTTCGCGAGGGATGAAAGTCCCTTCGATCGGAAAACACAAGCTTGCGGTCGAGTTCGGCGCGGTCTAGAGCTTTTCCCACTCCTCCAGGGTAACACCAGCCTGTCTCAAGACCCTTTTCAGCAATCCGATATCATTTATCACACCCGAACCGTGTTTATTAGGGATCGTGACGGTCAGATCTCCGCGTACCATAATATCGTGCCGCCGGCCTCCACCGTATGGACCGTCAAACCCAAGCTGGCGAAAGTATTTGACCAGCTGTTTGTGTTTTATCGGGCCGAGTTTGGGCATCTGGGTCGAGAGATCCTACTTTTTCCGACCAATTTTAACGTGAACATCCGCCGACCGGCAAAAATGCCCGCTTTTCTTGACTCTTTACGCGGTAAACATTAGTATTTATGGTTTCGACTCTTGTAGCCGAAGTGTGTCTGTATGTTCGAATCGCTGTCGGATAAGCTGAAGAATACGCTGCGAAATCTTCGTGGGGCGGGCAAATTGACGCCTGAGCACGTGGACGCGGCACTTCGCGAGATCCGGATGGCGTTGCTTGAAGCGGACGTGAACTACAAGGTCGCGAAGGATTTTGTCGAATCCGTACGCGTAAAGGCCGAGGGCGAAGAGGTCTGGAACGGCCTAAAACCGCACGAACAGGTCGTAAAGATCGTCTATGACGAGCTTTCCGCCTTGATGGGCGGAACGTCGTCGCGGCTCGTTTTTACAAAGCAGTCGCCGAACGTCGTGATGATCGTCGGCCTGCAGGGTTCGGGTAAAACGACCTCGACGGGCAAGATCTCGCGTTGGCTTCGCGATAATCAGGAGCGAAAACCGCTGCTCGTCTCGGTGGACGTTTATCGTCCCGCGGCACGTGCACAGCTGAAGGTCGTAGGCGACGCCGTCGGTATTCCGGTCTATGAGGCCGCGGAGACGAACGATCCGCTCGAACTTGTTCGCGGTGCCGTAAAACACGCGAACGAACTAGGTTTTGACACGCTTCTTATCGACACGGCCGGCCGTCTGCACATCGACGACGAGCTGATGGTCGAGCTCGAGCAGATAAAGGCCGAAACAAAGCCGATCGAGGTTCTTTTCGTCGCGGACGCGATGACCGGCCAGGACGCCGTGCGTTCTGCAGAAGTTTTTCACGAACGCGTCGGCATCACGGGCGTTGTCTTGACCAAAATGGACGGCGATGCTCGAGGCGGCGCCGCTTTGTCGATCCGACAGGTCATCGGCCAGCCGGTGAAATTCGTCGGCGTCGGCGAAAAATACGACGCGATCGAGCCTTTTTATCCCGACCGCATCGCGCAGCGTATCCTCGGAATGGGCGACGTGCTCTCGCTGATCGAGGAAGTTCAGGGCAAGATCGACGAGCAGGAAGCACAGGCACAGCTTCTGAAAATGACCAAGAACCAGTTCACGCTGGAGGATTTTCAGAACCAGCTCGGACAGTTCAAGAAACTCGGCTCGATGTCGAAGCTGATGAAAATGCTGCCTGATCAGATGACCGGCGGCCTTGAGATGAGCGACGAGCAGTCCGAGATGGTCGATCATCAGATGAAGAGAACTGAGGCGATCATTGGTTCGATGACGCGTGCGGAAAAGAACGACCACCGCATCATCGACGCAAGCCGAAAGACACGCATCGCCGGCGGGTCGGGTTCGTCGATAAGCGAAGTGAACCAGCTTCTGCGTCAGTACGAGCAAATGCGGAAGATGATGGCTCAAATGAACCGCGGTGGACTTTTCGCCGGGATGGCAAAAAAAATGGCTGGAGGCCTCGCCGGCGGGCTTGGAAATATGCTTGGCGGAGGCCTCTCCAATATGCTTGGCAGCGGTTCGGCCATAGATCATTTGGATGACGTTGCGGCAGACGCACCGTCAAGGAGTATCAGGAAGAAGAAACGACACAAGAAGCGACGTTGAGGCTTTCGAGAAAATGAGAGATCAACCTCTCGACTTATAAATTATGTTGGCAATAAGCTTAATGAGAATTGGCGCGAAGAAGAATCCCTTCTATCGCGTTGTGGTAAAGGAAAAGCGTTCAAAGCGCGACGGCAAATACCTTGAGAATCTCGGAACGTACGATCCGATGCAGGAACCGGCTGATGTAAAGCTCAATCACGAGCGTATTCAGTATTGGATCGGCGTCGGTGCACAGCCGACCGAGACGGTCAAGAGCCTGATCAAGCACAATCCCGTAATGACGGAAGAAGAGCGTGCCGCCGCAGATGCTGCTCGTGCAGAAAAGAAAGCTGCTGCCGAGAAGGCAAAGGCCGACGCTCGTGCTGAGGCCGACCGCATCGCTGCGGAAAAGGCCGAGGCTGAAAAAGCCGCCGCTGAAGCCGAAAAAGCCGCTGCTGAAGCCGCTGCTGCCGAAGAGGCTGCCGCCACGGAAGCTCCTGCTGAGGAAGCTCCGGCTGCTGAAGCGGAAGCTGCACCGGCCGCGGAAGAAGCTCCGGTCGCTGAATAGTTTGCGGGCTTCGCCCCACGCTTTAAGGAAGACAAGATGAAAGAGGCAGTCGAAAGGATGATCACGGCTCTCGTCGGCGAACCCGGCGCGATCGAGATCACAGAGATCGAGGACGGAAAGAACGTCCGGCTTGAGGTTCGGGTTGCTCCCCACGATATGGGACGCATCATCGGCCGCGAAGGCCGCACCGTGAAGGCGATCCGCAATATCCTTTTTACCGCCGGGCAAAAGCACGGAAAGCGCTTTCATCTCGATCTGATCGAGGACTAAGGTGGCCGAGAACGCTGAGCTTGTCGCGATCGCACGAATCGCGCGTCCGCGTGGGCTTAAAGGCGAGGTCGTTGCCGATCTGCTCACCGATTTTCCTGAGCGTTTCGATGGGCTCGAGGCTGTAACCCTCGTTTTTGAGAATGGCGAACGCCGTTCTGCGAAGCTCGAGGATAGTTGGTCGCAGAGCGAGCGCATCGTGCTGAAGTTCGCCGATGTTGATTCTGCTGAAGGCGCGGAAACGCTTCGAAATGCTGAGGTTTGCGTCGCCGAGAATGACGCCGTCGATCTCGAAGCGGATGACTTTTACGACTGGCAGCTTGAGGGCTGTAGGGTCGAGACGATACACGGAGAATTTCTTGGCGAGGTTCGCGAAGTGATGCGGACAGGCGGTACGGATGTTCTCGTTGTCGTCGGAGAGAAGAAGGATTATCTGATACCCTTTGCAGCATCCATTTGCGTGGAGGTGCTGCCGCAGAACAGATATATTCGGGTCGATCCGCCCGAAGGTTTGTTGGAGTTTTAGGTGAAGATTGATGTACTGACAATTTTCCCTGAGTATTTTGATTCGATCTTTGAATTCGGCATCATACGCCGAGCAAAACTGGCAGAGATCGTGGAGATCAACGTCCACGACATTCGCGAGTTCGCCACCGATAAGCACAAGATGGTCGATGATCGACCGTTTGGCGGCGGCGATGGAATGGTTTTGAAGCCTGAACCGCTTTTTGCGGCGATCGAGCACTTGACCGGAGCATCAGACCGCGAAGGTTATGCGACGGGCTTGCGGGTCGTGCTGCTTACGCCGCAGGGAAGGCCGTTCAAACAGAGCGTCGCTGCGGAACTTGCCGCAGATGTCGAGCATCTGGTGCTGATCTGCGGACGTTACGAGGGCGTTGATGAACGCGTAAACGAGCGGCTTGTAAATGATGAGATCTCGATCGGCGATTACGTGCTTTCGGGCGGTGAACCGGCCGCATCCGTTCTCGTAGATGCGATCGTAAGACTGCTTCCCGGTGCTTTGGGAAGCGAGACCTCTGCCGAGAACGATTCTTTTTCTGACGGGCTGCTTGACTGCCCGCATTATACAAGACCTGCGGAATTTCGCGGGATGAAAGTCCCCGAGGTTCTGCTGAACGGCCATCATGCCGAGATAGAAAAATGGCGCCGCAAGATGGCGTTCGAAAAAACAAAAAAGGTCCGCGAGGACCTCATTATGGGAGAAAATGGTGAAAGTGAATAAGTAGTTGCAGGTTACGAAGTTGCGAGGTTACGAAGTTAGGGGAATCCCGACAAACTTCGTAACAACATCGAAACTTAGAGAACTTCGAAACTTTATTGACCTCTGGCCGACAAATAAAATGAATAGACTGGATATTGTCGAAAAGACACAGATCAAAGAAAATATTCCCGCGTTCCAACCCGGCGACACGCTGCGCGTTCACGTGCGGATCAAGGAAGGCAATAAAGAGCGTCTTCAGGCATTCGAGGGCATTTGCATCGCCCGCAAACATGGCGGGGTTCGCGAGACCGTTACGGTCAGAAAGGTGAGCTTCGGCGTCGGTGTCGAACGCATCTTCCCGCTGCATGCAACGGTTGTCGATCACATCGACGTTGTTCGTCGCGGTAAGGTTCGCCGTGCTAAGCTTTACTATCTTCGCGATCTTCGCGGTAAGGCTGCCCGCATCAAAGAACGCGATACGCGCACAAAGAAAAAGTCCTAACTTTTAACTAACAAAGGTGAAAGAGATGAACGTGAGAAAACGGGAGCGAGAAACAAGACTCGCTCCTGACTCTCGCGTTTCTCTTTTTGAGAACACTTTCGTTCACGGGCTTGGTTCGGATTTCGAGCGGACGGCACACGACGAAGGTTTTCTTTTTGTTGCGGGGGTCGATGAGGTCGGGCGCGGATGCCTCGCCGGTCCTGTGGTCGCAGGAGCCTGCATACTCGATCTCTCAACGCCACTGCCTGACGGGCTAAATGATTCGAAAAAGGTTACGCCGGAAAAACGCGAGGCGATCGCTGCGGAATTAAAGGAAACGGCACTGGCATATTCCATCGGCCGTGTCGAGGCTGAAGAGATCGACCGCATAAACATTCTCGAAGCAACAAAGAAAGCGATGCTGGCGGCGATCGATGCCCTAATGCCGGCGCCGGATTATCTGCTGATCGATGCTTTGCAGCTGAAGGGTACACGCCTGCCGCAGAAAGCGATCATAAAAGGCGATTCGATCTCGGTCTCCATCGCCGCTGCGTCGATCATTGCAAAGACGTATCGCGACGCTCTGATGCGCGAACTGCACGATGAATTTCCTCAATACGGTTTTGACGGCCACAAAGGCTACGGTTGCGCCTCGCACTTTGCTGCGATCAGAGAACACGGCCCATGCCGCCTTCACAGAATGACCTTCCGCGGCGTCGTGGTTTAGCTTCGCTTTCGATAAACGGCCCAGAAAAGATCTTCCGCCGGGTATGGGATCATCATATCTTCGGGTATCAGATCGAAGATACGTTTGTTCCCGAGCTTGTATTTGAGGAGTGATGCGGCGTGACCGCCGCTGATCCATTTCGCGGGCCGTCCGCCCGCAAGACGTTCAAAACCGATATGCGAGAGAAAATCGCTCAAGCCCTTTGCTGAGAACCATTGAACGACGCTCGGCGGCGAATACTCATGCCAACGTTTCCCGAAGATACGGGCGGAGATCGATGTTCGGTCCCAGGTCTCGATCAGTAAAAGACCTTCATCGTTCAGCAGATCGTGGGCCCTTCTGAAGGCCATTGCCGGATCAAATAGATGGCCGACGACCTGTATCATCGAGATCAGGTCGAAACGCTCTTCAAACTGGGCGTTCTCCAATGTGCCGGGAAGAACGTTTAGGCCGACCTCCGATCTTGCCATCGCCGCCATAGAGCGGTTCGGTTCGATCCCGATTCCGTTCCAACCCGCATCGACGAATCCTTTGAGAAGGAATCCGCACGCTGCGCCCACGTCGAGGATGCGGCCGGGATGCGTTATACCCGCAAGCTTCTTTGCATACATACGCCCACGCTCGATAAGCATTTCTTTCTCGGATGCGTAATCTGAATAGCCGGCACCGCCGCCCGTAAAATAATTATCGTCAAAGATCTGCGTAACGGTGTTGGCGCAATGCGTTGCTTTGTAGAAGCGATGGCTGCACTCTGAGCAATCAGCGATCGGAGCCTGCTTGATCGTGAACACAGTTTTAGCGGACGAGCCGCATAATGGGCAAAACATATTATTTCTGACAGAACAGACATGAGGAGAAAGACGCAATCGACCGGCTTTTCCCGATCGATCGCGTCCTTTGCTCAGCTACTTTTGCCCTAGAAATATCGAACGGTATAGCTCACTTTTACCCCGTGGCCTATTTCAGGAGAGATGTCCTTGATGAACGAGACGTGGTTGAAATAGAGCTTATTGTTGAGATTAAAGGCGTTTATGCTGAACATATGAGCAAGATGCTTCTTCACGATGACATAGCTAGCCGTTAGATTTACGATGCCGTATCCGGCGGTCGATGTTTCGCCCGTGAAGGTTCGATCTTGTCGAGTCACCGCCACAAACTCCGGCTTCAGGCTGAATGCGTTGTAATGAACGTCAAGCCCGATGCGTCCGCGAAGCGGCGGGATACGCGGGAGCGGCGTTCCGTTCGAGAGCTCCGCGTTAACGTAATCAGCACCGGCAAGGAGATCGACAAACTTTGTGAGCTTAACTTGGCCTTGCAGTTCCAGGCCCGAGAAGCGGCTAGTGCCCTGAAGATATCTCGCGATCGGGAAGCCGCTGTCCGCGTCGATGTCGCCGGTCGGTGCGAGAAAGACATAATCCTGCAGACGATAGTAGTAGAAAGAAGCATCTCCGCGAACGCGTTCCGAAGTTTGTGAGAATGAAAGGTCGATGCCGTCACCTATTTCGGGTTTCAGGGCATCGTTGCCGATCTCGAATGCGAGCGTCCCGTCATGTGGGCCGTGATTGTAAAGTTCATCTAGAGCCGGCGGGCGATATGAATGTTTGTAGCTTGCGACGAAACGGCCGCCTTTCCACCCATCATACTTTGCGCTTACGGCACCCGAAAGTCCTGAGAATCTACGGTCTGGCAGAAATTCGTTCCGTGGATCATAACGCCGGTGTTCGAGGCGGCCCGCGAATTCAAGCCCGTAACGTCCGAACTTTAGTTCCTCGAATGCAAATCCGGCAAATGAGCCTTCCTTGACCGGGCCATTGATCAGCATCTCTTCTCCGACGGTCGAGAAATCGCGGCCGGAGAATTCAAAACCGAACTTTCCGTTCAGCATCTTATATGGCTTTTGTTCAAAGATCCCTCGGACGGAATTTGTGTCGTTGCGGAACGTCGTTCCAACGGCCGTGTCCGCGATCTCCTGGTGGCGATAACGTGAAAGATCGACCGTAAAACGGATCTTTGAGAACGGCAAGGCGCCGTCGTTATAGCCGAAGCTGAACCGCGTGTCGTTGCGGTGCATACGCAGGGAGCGGAGTTCCGGTGCGGCTTCGCGTATATCGAGCGGAATGCCGTAGCGATTCTGGACGTAAGAGAATGAAGCGTTGATGAAAGCCTTTTCGCCGTAGTATCCAAGGCCGACCGTGCCGCCCGCAGAGCGTGTGAACGTGTTGAGCACCTTTCCCCAGCGGCCGCCTGCCGAATAAGCGTCTGATCGCTGTCCGTTCGCATTTCCCCAGACGAGCCAGTTCTTGTAGCCGTATTGAATACCACCCGCAGCTGTCGCAGAAAGGCCCGGAGCGCCGCCCGAGGTGGAAAAATAGCCGCGTAAACCTGGATGAGCTTCTTCTTCGCGGCCGGAGACGGCGTTGACCACGCCGCCGATCGCACCGCTCGAATAAAGGAGCGTTTCCGGACCTTTGATCACCTCGATCCGTTCGACAGAGAGTGTGTCCACGGGTTCGGCATGATCACCGGATTGAGCCCCGAGCGAACCGACGCTCACACCGTCTGTCGTCACTTTCACACGGTCACCGTCAAATCCGCGAATGACGGGTCTTGATGCGCCGGGCCCGGCTGAACGTTTTGCTACGCCGGCCTCGCCCGCGAGAACGTCGCCGAGGCCGGTCGCTGGCCGCGCTGTTATCTGGGCCGAATCGAGCGTGTTGACGTTCGAGAAGGCGACCTGTGGTGTTGCGTCGTCCGCCGAAACGCTCACGTCGGCCGCAACCCCCGCAAGCTGAATATCAAAATCGACCGTTAACGTTTCCCCCGTATGGACGACAACGGTCTTTGTGACATCCTTGAATCCTTGGATGTGGGTCGTCAGGCTGTACGTGCCGGCGGCAAGGCCGGTAAATCGGTATGTGCCTAGCTCGTCGGTCGCAGTAACGCGTTCGAGTTCCTTAATGCGAATGGAGACGTTGTGGACAACTGCCTTGTCCGGGCCGTAAGTGACCGTGCCGCTGACCGAACCGCCTGTCTGCTGAGAAAATGCTGACGCCGCGAACACGATGATCGCGAAAATGGGAAAGATTAGATTCTTCATTTCAAAACTTACCTGATGTCCATTTGGAAAGACGGATGAAACGCGCAAACGCATTTCACGTATCCGACGGGGCTGAGGCAGATCCTTTGACGCTCTTAGGCGCAAAGAAGCCTTTCAGCCAAAAATGCCGCGATCGGGATCAGGTAAGTTTTGGAGGTCGGAATAGAAGGTCAGGCGGACGAAAACGAGAACTTGCACCGGGAAATAAGAAGACAGAGGAGCTTACTTGCGAGGTCGTCGCCTTCGGCAGCTGATAGCTTCCAAAAAGTCCGTTATGAGGCACTTTGTCGTGGGCGAACGAGGCCCTCTGCCGCTCTTTCTCACGAGTGTTGGAGCAGAGCACAACGGTTTGGCAAGGATCTTCGCTGTTGCGGTTCGAAGCCGTCATCGAAGGAGGCTCATCGTGGTCAACGACCGCGCAGATCGCACCGTGAGAAGCGAACTCGGCGAGCAGAATAACAAGGAAGAGGCCCGAAATGAGCCTGGTCCACCCTGTTCTGTTGCCGCCCAAGTGCATAAGACAGAGTATACGGCATAGGAGCCGCTAAAGTTGCATCCGTTGAAAGGTCGCATTGCCCGACAATTTGCAGGCAGATAGAATATTTCTTTCGGGTGTTCCGATCTCTGCGCAAGGTTCACAAAGATTTAACATCCGTTCTTTAGATTTAGATAGATGCAGGGAATACTGCACGATCTATGAAGCAAAGCATTCTTGTTGTGGAAGACGACGCCGACATCGCGGAGAGTCTCGAATATAACCTCCAACGGGCCGGCTTTCGCCCGATCATTGCCGAATCAGGGGAAAAAGGCCTGTATCTCGCGCTTGATAAAAAGCGGCGGCCGAAGCTGATCATTCTTGATCTGATGCTTCCGGGAATGAGCGGAATGGAACTTTGCCGCCGAATAAGGCGCGAACCGACGGCAGCCGATACGCCGATCATTATGCTGACGGCACGATCTGCTGAGGCCGACCGCATTGCCGGGCTGGACATCGGGGCGGACGATTACATCGTCAAGCCGTTTTCGGTAAAGGAGTTGATCGCCCGCGTAAACGCAGTTCTTCGGCGCAGCGAAAAGGACGAAAGCCGTATCTATCAGGACAAAAAGCTATTTGTCGATCTCGATGCGGTTCGCGTCGAGTGCGAAGGCATTCCCGTCAAACTCGCGCGAAAAGAGTTCTCGCTGCTCGAACATCTGATAAGCAACGCAGGCCGCGTTGCCTCCCGACAGCAGCTTCTGGATGCCGTTTGGGGGTACAGCTACTTCGGCGATTCCCGAACCCTTGATGTGCACATCCGGCGACTGCGGCAGAAGCTTGGAAGTTGCGGTACGTCGATCGAGACGGTCATCGGCGTGGGATATCGCTTCGTCGGGTGCAAATAGTTTGAATTATGGACGCGAACGAACGCCGAGAGATCCTTTCCGCAATACTCGACACGACGCGTGAGTGCGTGATCGTTGCCAACAAGGATTCGCGTGTTTCGGGTTGGAACGAGGCCGCAAGACGAGCCTTTTCGCCGAACAGCTCGCCGGACGGGCGAAGGATCAGCGAAGTCCTGCGCGACCTGGAGCTTCACGAAGCGTTCGGCCGAGCGCTAAACGACGGCCTTGAATCCGAGATCAGACTTGAGATCGCGGGCGGCGAGCGAAAGTTTGATGTTCACGTATCGCCGCTCGATCTGGGCGAGGACCGCGAGGCCATTGCCTTTTTCTATGAAACTACGCGCCTCGACCGTCTTGAGATCGTAAGACAGGAATTTCTCTCGAATATATCGCACGAGCTCCGCACACCGTTGACCTCGATCCTCGCTTTCGTTGAAACGCTTGAAGACGGCGGGATCGATGATGAAGCGAACAATCGTCGTTTTCTGGGCGTCATCCGACGAAATGCCGAGCGAATGAACAGCCTGATCGCCGATATTCTCGAGCTTTCACAGATCGAGGCGGGACGGGTCGCCGTCGAACCGACCGCCGTTGCACTCGGTTCGCTTGTCAACGAGATATTCCTGGCTCTCGGCACCAAGGCTAATTCGCGTGAGATCAAGCTGGTCTCACGGGTCGATCCGTCGGTCCGTGTCTTTGCGGACATTCAGCGGCTCGAACAAATGCTCGTCAATCTGATCGATAACGCGATCAAGTTCGACCGAACAGGCGGCGTCGTTACTGTATCGTATGAGAATCGGGGAAGCGTTGATGTGATAAGTGTGTCGGACACAGGTGAGGGAATATTGCCTGAGCACCTTGCACGCATCTTCGAGCGCTTCTATCGTGTCGATCGTGCCCGTTCACGCGAAATGGGCGGCACAGGCCTCGGGCTTGCGATCGTGAAGCACCTTGCCCGCCTGCACAAAGGCGATGCGGCGGTCGAATCGGCCTTGGGTCAAGGATCGACGTTCCGGATCGAACTTCCTGCCCTTGCAAAATGACACTCGCAAAGTTTCGAAGAATGTGATAAGCTGACCTTACTTTCTAAATTTATCGTTTGCCCGCCGAAGCTTGTAAATACAAGGTTTGACAGCAGTTTGTCACGCATCGTCCGATTTGGTACGACGCGGAATAAAGCGGCAATGAAGCTCGAAATTGGTCAAAAAGTTTGTTACCCCGGTCAGGGTGTATGCTCTGTCGAATCTCGTACTGAACGAACGATCGGGGAGGCAAGGATCAGCGGCTTTTATCTTCGCGTGGTCAGCGATAAGTCGTCGATCTTCGTGCCGGAGTCGAATATCGATTCGGTCGGCCTTCGCCCTGTAATAAGCGGCTCGCAATGCAAGCGATTGATCACGCGATTGGCGGAGGATTTTGAGTCCGCATCATCGGACTGGAAATCAAGGTCACGCGAATTTATGCTGAAGCTTCAGTCGGGCGATATTTTTGCTGCGGCTGACGTCTTGAAGAAGCTTACATATCTAAGCCGCGAAAAACGTCTCTCTTTCCGCGAACAAACGCTGCTCGAGAAAGCCAAGTTCCTGATCGTCTCCGAAATCACAAATTCATCTTCGCAGGATCTCGCGACCTGTGAGAGCCAGGTAATCGCACGGGTCGAGAGAGCTTGTGCTAAACATTCTGCCGCTCACCCGCATGCTGCCGCAGCGGGCTGATAAACCCATCAAAAACCAAGATAGTGAGGCCTAATAGTCGTCGCGTTTGTAGCTCGTCTTTACGACGGTCTTGATGTTGCCGCGAACATTGAAATCGCCCTCGATCTCAAGTTCTAAGGGGTCGCAGGCAACAACAAAATCGTCGCGGATCAGGTTTATGACGTGTTCGTGAAAGATCTTTACGTCGCGGAACGAATTGATATAAAGCTTGAGGCTCTTTAGTTCGACGCAAAGTTCGAATGGAACGTACCGCAAGCGGATGGTCGCAAAATCTGGGAAATCGGAGAATGGGCAGACCGCGGTGAATTCTGGTATCTCGAACTCGACCCAGATCTTCTTGCCAACGTATTCGTATGGAAATGAATCGAGCGGCGTCAAATTCATCTCTTCCCGCGGCGTCGGCCTTATGTCGAGCCCTTGTGTGTTGCTGCCCTCAGGCTGCCTTTCGTCTAGCATATTTTCCTCGTCTTGAAGCAAGATTCTGTACGGTCGCAAGATCCGTTACACCATTGCTTCGCAACTGTTCAAGTAAGTTTACAAATACGTGAGCGGTCGCGAAGGCGTCCGCTCCGGCCCTGTGATGGTTCAATAGATCGATCGCGTAATATTCGGCGACGGTCTTGAGTTTGTGATTCTCGATGTCCGGAAGCAACCGTCGCGATAACTGCACGGTGCAGAGACATTGGTTCGCGAGGCGGTAGTCCGGGAAGACGAGACCGATCTCGTGATTGATGAACCGCATATCGAATCCGGAATTGTGGGCAACGAGAACCGCATCTCCGATAAATTCGAGAAAATCGTTCGCGATATCGGCAAAACGCGGTGCCTCAGCCACCATTTGATCATCGATGCCTGTAAGGGCTGAGATGAACGGCGGAATTGTCACTTCCGGATTTACGAGCGTCTGAAAAGTATCGAGAACCTGAAAACCTTTCACTCGAAAGGCGCCGATCTCGGTTACGCGATGCGGTTCTTTTGCTCCGGTGGTTTCGAGATCGAACACGACAAATTCCGTGTCCGCGATGTCGCCTGCCAACAGATCGTCGGCAAGCAGCACGACCGTGTCATCCAGCAGTTCGAGACGCGGATCACGATCGATCAGGTCAG
Organism: Pyrinomonadaceae bacterium; assembly: GCA_019694355.1. Taxonomy (GTDB): domain Bacteria; phylum Acidobacteriota; class Blastocatellia; order Pyrinomonadales; family Pyrinomonadaceae; genus OLB17. Next base: position 204,134 of record JAIBCB010000002.1, read on the forward strand.
TGACCAGAAGCCTTGCCATTAAAGGATCAGGCCGCCTGATCTTCATTACGAAATCGACAACGCTGACGGCCGACGCTCGGCCGTTAAAGGAGCGCAGCAGCGAGATCGTCTCGTTTATTAGCAAAGAGTTGGAAATTAGGTTAGGATACCGTTTCACTTTCTGCTTTGAGTTTACCAAAACTTTTGCGAGCAGTTTAATTATGGACGCAGAAAAGAGAATTCTCGATATGTTTCGCGAACGTGGAGCGTTGCTCGAAGGGCATTTCATTCTTTCGAGCGGACGCCACAGCCGGGAATATCTGCAATGCGCGAAGGCCCTCGAATTTCCCGCCGATGCGAACGCTCTTGGCCGTGAGATCGCCGAACTTTTTGTCGATCAAGATATCGAGACGGTCGCGTCGCCCGCGATCGGCGGACTTGTAATCGGCTACGCGGTGGCCTCGGCAATGAACGTCCGTTTCCTCTGGACAGAACGACAGAATGCCGAGATGACGCTTCGACGCGGCTTCGAACTGAGACGGAAAGAACGCATTCTTGTTGTCGAAGATGTGATCACGACGGGCGGTTCGACCCGCGAATGCATCGCAGAGCTCGAAAGGAACGGGGCCAATGTTGTGGCTGCGGCATCGATCATAGATCGCTCGAACGGCAGGGCCGATGTTGGCGTTCGCCGCAAGGCTCTCGTGAAGATGGATGTCGAGAGTTTCCTGCCTGAAGACTGCCCGATGTGTGCAGAAGGCCTGCCTGCCGTCAAACCTGGAAGCAGAACGATCGTCGCGTGAGAAAAATATGCTTCCTTTCGATGGACGACCTCACGGGCTACGTATCTGATGACGAGCTCGCTATCGAGCCTTTGGCGGGTCGAGGCATCGAGGTCGAAACGCTTTCTTGGCGGCAGACGGCAAACAAATGGAGCGACTTCGACGCTGTAGTAATAAGGACGACTTGGGATTATCAACGTTTTCCGAACGAATTCCTCTCGGTGCTTGACGAGATCGAGAGGTCAACTCGGCTCCTGAATCCTGCAAGTGTTGTTCGATGGAATTTTGACAAGATATACCTGAAGGAATTGTCAGAAAATGGTGTGAAGATCGTTCCAACGCTCTTCGAGACGCATTTCTCCCCTGAGAATTGTGCCGCGTGGCTTGAGGGGTTTGCAGCATCGGAGTTGATAATCAAACCGCGTGTAAGCGCAACAGCAGAGCACACTTACAGGCTTCGCACGTTCGATTCGGCCTTAACTGAAAGTTTCGAGAATCGGCCGTTCCTTGTGCAGCCATTCCTGGAAACCGTCGTTAGCGAGGGCGAATATTCGCTCTTTTATTTTAATGGGGAATTCAGCCACGCTATTCTGAAATCGCCAAAACCGCAGGATTTTCGTGTGCAGGAAGAACACGGCGGGATCATCACGGCCATCGAGGCGACAGACGAAATGAGAGCGGCTGCATCAAATGCCCTTTCGGTCGTTTCCGAACCGCTATTGTATGCACGCATCGATCTCGTGCGGGATGCGTCGGGCGGTTTTTACCTAATGGAACTTGAGTTGATCGAGCCTGCACTTTACCTTCGAATGGACGCGGAGGCTCCGAGACGTTTTGCGAAGGCGGTCGAAGACAGCATCTGAAACAGATATTTGGCGATGGCAAATTTTAAGCTGCTTATCCAATACGACGGCACAGACTTTCACGGCTGGCAGGTGCAAGAGAACGCTCGCACGATCCAGGGTGAAATTGAGCGTGTTTGCCGGATGCTCGAGGATGCTGACGTCAAAGTGATCGGTTCGGGACGAACGGACGCAGGTGTACATGCCGAGGGCCAGGTCGCCAACGTCGTAATGCACAAGCCTTTCACGCCGGACGGCCTTAGGGCCGCGATCAACGGCAATCTTTGGCGTGACATCCGCGTGATGTCGGTCGAGAAGGCACCGGACGATTTTCATGCGAGATTCTCTGCGAAACAAAAGACATACGTCTATCGAATCATCAACGCTCCGGTGATGTCACCTCTCTGGCGGCGTTTTGCCCACCACGAATCAAAACCGCTCGCGCTTGAAAGTATGGTCGAAGCGGGAAGATTGTTCCTCGGCGAACACGATTGGTCGGCCTTTGCGTCGGCAAGTACCGAAAGCGAGAACAAAGTGCGGCTTGTAACGGACGTAGGCCTTCGTTCGGTATGGGATGCACGCGCGAACGCCTCGCTGATCGAGTTTCGCATCACGGCGACGGGCTTTCTTCGATATATGGTCCGCTCAATAGTTGGCACGCTGCTCGAGGTCGGGCAGGGCACAAAGAACGGTGATACAATTCAGACTGCGATCGTGACGGGAGACCGGCAATTATGCGGGCGTACGGCTCCGGCTCACGGATTGACGCTCGAAAGGGTCGAATACGAATAAGCGGAGACTTTAGATTTCATCGAATGCTTATCTACCATATCGTCGAAAAAGAGGTATGGGACGCGCTTGATTCCGAGCTCTATAGCCCCGCGGGCCTTGAACGCGAAGGCTTTATTCATTGCAGCTTCAAAGAGCAGCTCTTGGGTGTGATAGAGCGGTATTACGCAAAAGGCTCTGAGCTCGCAGTGCTGGAGATCGATCCGCAATATCTTATGTCACGCGTCGTTAACGAACCATCGACGAACGACGAGATCTATCCGCACATCTATGGGCAGATAAATCTTTCCGCGGTCGTTTCCGTCGAATACCGCAAAGCATGATCGAAGCATTTGACGGCATCGTCAAACGAAATTCCAACGAAGCGAAACTACTCGCCGAGATCGACCATTCGCGTCTGCCTAGACACATTGCCGTGATAATGGACGGCAACGGTCGCTGGGCAAAGCTTCGCGGGCGACCTCGTATTTTTGGACATCGCGAAGGCGCAGAATCAGTTCGCGCGATCTTGGACACATCTGCGCGTTTGGGCATTGAGGCACTTACGCTGTACGCCTTTTCGACCGAGAATTGGAAACGTCCGAAGGCCGAGGTCTCGGCCCTGATGTCGATGCTCAAACGCGTGCTAAAACGCGAGCTTCACGAAGTGCACGGAAATAATATTCGGTTCCGGACGATCGGCGACGTTACCGCGTTGAGCGACGATGTTCGCGAGCAGCTGGCCGCGGCCGAGAAACTCACAGCGGCGAACACCGGCACAGTGATGAACGTCGCATTGAATTATGGCTCGCGGGCCGAGATCGTTCGGGCAGCGAATTTGGCGGCAAAGAGCGGCGAGATCACGGAAGAGAGCATCGAGGCAAATCTCTATACGAGCGGCCTGCCGCCGGTCGATCTTCTAATTCGCACGAGCGGAGAATTTCGCATCTCGAATTTTCTTTTGTGGCAGATCGCGTACAGCGAGATCCACGTAACGCCGACGTTATTTCCAGACTTTCGCCGACCGCAGCTTTTTGAGGCGATCGTCGATTTTCAGAAACGCGACCGGCGATACGGCGGACTCGGCAAAGGATCAAAATGAAAACTCGCCTTCTGACAGCGGCCGTTGCCATTCCAATTCTCATTGCGGCGATCATCCTGCCGATCTGGGTGCCGTGGGCGGTCTGGCTGTTCGTTGCGATCGCGGTCTTTGGACTCGGTGCCGGACTCTTTGAGTTCTATCTGCTTACGAAAAAGCTCGAACTGAAAGCAGACGCGAGCATTGCATATCTCGGGGCGGCGGCGATCACGGTCTCGTTCATTTTTGACGCACCGTCGAAGGCACCCGAAGTGATGTTCTGCGTGATGGCCGCGTTCATCATCACGGTCTTTATTTCGCAGGCGTTTCGTTTTCAGAAGGATTTTACAAAGCTCTTGGCGGGCCTTGGGGTAACGATCGCAGGCGTATTTTACCTTGCGTTCATCGGCGGATTTTTGATCGGCGTACGTCTAGGTTTTGATGCCGTGTTGTCATCAAAATTGCTCTTGTTCTTTTTCGCAGTAGTGTTCGGTTCGGATGCCGGAGCTTATTTTGCGGGCCGAGCGTTCGGCAAACACAAACTCGCACCGGCGATCTCGCCCGGAAAGACCGTCGAAGGACTGATCGGCGGTATCCTTGCGGCCGCGGGCTTTGCGGCACTCGCGATCTGGTTATTCTTTCATGAACTCGGCTTTTTACCCGGCATCATTGTCGCGATCGCGATCACGATCCTCGGCGTGTTAGGCGACCTCGCAGAAAGTGCGATAAAACGCGGTTCAGGTGCAAAGGATGCGGCATCGATCTTGCCGGGACACGGCGGTTTTCTTGACCGTTTGGATAGTTTGCTCTTCGGCGCACCCGTGCTGTATTATTTTGCTAGGTTTTATTTTGGATGAAAGCCGTTCGATTCGATGACAATAATACGTAGGGCCGGATGCGGACACTTCTCTCGCGTCGCGGCCCTTCGTTGTCATAAACTCGAAGGGCTTTTGTTTTGCCCGCGAATAACGCGAATGTTCGCGAATGGATCTTAGAAAGGCTTTGCGAGTTGGGTAAGCTGGTTTGACGGCTGAAAAGCAGATTTACCCGCGAATAACGCGAATGTTCGCGAATGGATCTTATGTTAGACACTCTTGGAAGTTTAGAGCGCACGCACACGTGCGGTGAGTTGCGAAAGGAGAACGTCGGAAACGATGTTGTCCTGATGGGCTGGGTCGCGAAAAAACGTGATTTTGGACCGTTGACCTTTATCGATCTTCGTGACCGAGATGGCGTTACGCAGGTGGTCCTGAACGAGAAAACGTCACCTGACGCTCACGCAAAGGCAAAAGATATCCGCGGCGAATTCGTGCTCGGCATCAAGGGCACGGTCGTCGAACGCGAAGGTACTCATAACGCAAGGCTTGCGACGGGCGACATCGAGGTTCACGCGACCGAGCTTCTGATCTTTAACACCGCAAAAGTTCCGCCATTTGAGCTCGAAAAGGCAGGCTCGCAGAACCTCGCTTCGGAAGACCTGCGGCTCAAGTATCGATATATGGACCTGCGGCGGCCGCAGCTTCAGCACAATATCCGTATGCGTGCGAAGGCCGTTCGTGCTATCCGCGAATACTTTGACGGCCGCGGGTTCATCGAGATCGAGACGCCGATCCTGCTGAAATCGACGCCCGAAGGCGCACGGGATTTCGTCGTTCCGTCGCGCATCCACACCGGGAAGTTCTTTGCATTACCGCAGTCGCCGCAGATCTTGAAGCAGATCACGATGATCTCCGGCTTCGATAAGTACTTTCAGATCGCGAGGTGTTTCCGCGACGAAGACCTGCGGGCCGACCGACAGCCCGAGTTCACACAGCTCGATATGGAGATGTCTTTTGTGAATCGCGAGCAGGTCTATCGTGAAATGGAAGGGATGTTCAACCACGTGATGAAGCTTATCGGAGTCGAGTTTCCGGCCGAGTGGCCAAGGATGACGCACTCGGAAGCGATGCGGCGATACGGCTCTGACAAACCTGACCTACGATTCGCTATGGAATTGATAGACCTCTCGGCCGAACTGAAAGACACCGACTTTGCTCCATTTGCGGATGTGCTGGCAAAAGGCGGCGAGATAAAGTGCATTGTCGTCAAAGGCCGCAGCGACTATTCGCGTAAGCAGACCGATGAGCTTCAGGAATACGTAAAACGCTATGGTGCGGGCGCACTTGCGTGGATCAAGGTCGCCGATGATGCTCTCACGTCATCGCTCGCGAAGGTGCTCGGAGAAGAAAAGGTCGCGGAACTCGCCTCTGTTGCGGGCGCCGAGAAAGGTGACGCAATTCTCATTGTCGCCGGGCGAAGATCGGTAGTTGCTGCCGCGCTTGGGGCCTTGCGCCTTGAGGTTGCACGCCGCGAAGACTTGATCGATCGGACGGCCTATAAACCCCTGATCGTTACGGAATTCCCGATGTTCGAACACGATGAGGAGAGCGACAGCTACGTGGCTGCTCACCATCCGTTTACTTCGCCGATGGACGAGGACGTTGAGCTTTTTAAGACGGCCGTGAACGATCCTTCGCAGCATCATCTTCTCGGACAGGTTCGAGCAAAGGCGTACGATGTCGTGATCAACGGCTACGAGTGTGCGGGTGGCTCGATCCGTATCCACCAGAAGGAAATTCAGGACCTGAACTTCAAGGCTCTCGGAATGACGCCTGAAAAGGCACGGGAGCGCTTCGGCTTCTTTCTCGATGCCCTCGAATACGGAACGCCGCCGCACGGTGGTTTTGCCGCCGGCATCGAAAGGACGTGCATGATCCTCTGTGGGACGGAGAATATCCGCGACGTTATGGCCTTTCCCAAGACTGCCTCGGCCCAGGACCTGATGATGGATTCGCCGGGTGAGGTGGATGATTCGCAATTAAAAGAGCTTGGTATTAGCATCGGATGACTCGCCCGTTCGTGATTTGGAACTTTTCGGCTTTTTATCGCTGATCTCTCAATTCTTTCCTATATCGTACTTTTTGCATCCTAGATAGTACTATATATGGTACTATGTAGGGTGTGACGATCTTTATGGAGATCTCGACGATTGTCAAAAAGCTGGAGAATGAGGCCGCGAACACCAGGTTCTCATTTCTGCTTCGGATTTGCGGTGAGTTTTTTGGTGAACCGCGAATAAACGGAAGTCATCACATTTTCAAAACGCCTTGGCCGGGTGACCCGCGGTTAAATCTGCAGATGTCAAAAGGAAAAGCTAAACCGTATCAGGTTAGGCAGGTTATAGCGGCGTTGGCACGGCTTGAAGGCGTTAGGGATGGTGACGACAGTAAGAGGTAATATGGCAAATAGTGGTGGCATGAACAAGCAAACGAACAACCCTGACCAATATAGCTACACAGTTACTTGGTCAGAGGAAGATGACGCATTCGTAGCTCGCGTGTCTGAGTTCCCGTCTCTTGCCGCGCACGGGCCTTCACAGACACAGGCGCTTCGTGAACTCCGCAAGGTCGTAGCTTATGTTCTTGAAGAACTGAGCGCAGAAGGTGCGCCGATCCCACAACCTCTGGGATTGAGGCGTTTTAGCGGGAGACTCAATCTGCGTATGTCAAAGGATCTGCATCGACGTCTTGCCCTTGAATCTGAACTGCAAGGAGTTTCTTTGAACAGTCTGATAAACTTAAAACTCCAGCGTTAAAGCATCTAGAATTTTCGAACCATTTCGGTCAAAATATCGTTAAGATACGTTGTAATGCCGTCAAAATACGACACAAACCAGCTCGATCCGGACTTTCCCGAAAAGGCGAAGGCCGCAGCAGCGACGGCGCAAGCCTCTGCTGAGACGGGCGGTGAAACGCGGCCGTTCGCAAATACGGAGAATTACGAGCAGGAGACGCGCGAGTTCGGGCCGCGGGATTTTGGTGCGTATCAGGCTCCTCAAGGTGCGTATGCTCCTGCATTTTACGCTTCGTCGGCACCTGCGGCGGTCGAGGATGTACGGAACAGGCGTGTTGATAAGGTCGGGCTGAAAGAGAACATCGTAACCGCAATTCCCTATATTCCGTGGTATTTTGGCCTTGTTGTGGGAATCATTCTGCTCGTTCTGCTGCCAAAGAGCGAGGCAAAATCACGATTTCATGCCGCACAAGGGCTCGCCGCGCATCTTGGCATCCTGCTCGTTACAACGCTGCTCGGTGTCGTCGGATCGATCACGAACGCAGTTCGGCCCGCGGTCGGAATCTTTTCGGCGATCACGACGATAATTCTGTTCGTCTTTGTTTATAAGGCCTGGCGTGGCCGGCCGATCCATCTAGAGTTTCTCGAGGGCCTAACAGATTGGCTCGAGGAGAAGCTTACGCCCGATACGTTCAACAAAAAGTAATGTCCGATCTCTCAGTACAGCAAGAATATTCACCGAACAGCATTTGTTTTGGCTGCGGCCCGGCGAACGAAAAGGGCCTGCGGATAAACAGTTTTCCGGAGGGCGACGAACTCGTTTGTGAGTTCCACGCTCGGCCCGAACACCAGGCGTTTCCGGGAATGCTGAATGGCGGGATCATCGGTGCGTTGCTTGATTGTCACTCGAATTGGACGGCCGCCTATTTTATGATGAAGCGCGACGGCAAAGACCGGCCGGACTGCACAGTGACGGCGGATTTTCACGTCAAACTTCTCAGGCCGACGCCATTCGATGCGACGATCTACCTGCGTGCGAGAGTTGTTGATTCAAAGGAAGATCGGGCGACGATCGAGGCAGAGCTGACCGCAAACGAGAAGGTTTGCGCGACCTGCCGCGGCACGTTCGTCGCCGTCAAAGAAGGCCATCCTGCATATCATCGTTGGTAGCCTTTTCAATATCTCGCACATCTAACTGGACTTGCTAACTATTTCTGCAGCCGAGCGATGGCATCTTGTAATTCCAGTATTACTTCTTTGAACCAATAAGCTTTTGCGTAATCACTAGAAGAAGTTTCGAGGAGATTCAGAGCTTTCGTATACGCGTCCAAGGCTTCGATATTCTTGCTGCTTGCCTCGTAGGCCTTTCCAAGTGCTAGCCGATCTTATCCATCTGAGTATTGAAATCCTCCATCAGGCCCAGCTTTTCGAGCCACGCGATCTGCTCCTGCATCAGACGCGGCAGGTGGCAGACGTCTGAGAGGGCGTAATCGACAAGTTCCTCGGTCCAGATACCGTCCCAACGCGAGTTGAACTTCTTTCTCTGCGATTTATCGAGATCCACCGCGAAATAGCGATAGAGCGTGTCGGCAAGCGACGCGGATTGGTGTGCTCCCTTAGTAAGAACCTTTTCGGCGATCATAGTGTCGAAGACATTTTCGGTCGTGAAACCGGCCTCGTTCAGAAAATCGAGGTCGAATCTCGCGTTATGAAAGATCTTGATGACCTCAGCGTCGGCGAGAATGTCCGCAAAAGGCCCGATGGCGATCCCTTCGCTAATGGGCAGCAGGAGCGACAGATCGCCGTCGGAGAACTGTATCGAAAAGATCTTGCCCGTGCGCGCGTTCAGCCCCGATGTTTCGGTATCACATCCAAGACACGTTGCTGTCGAGATTCGAGTGAAGGCAGCTTCGATCTCGTCCTCTGTGCGCGGGATTAGTATTTCCATCCAGATAGATTGTAAATTAGGGAAAGCGAAAGTTACATGCTCGAAACACTCAACGAAATAGAAGCAAGGGTCGTCGGAGCCCTTGTCGAAAAACAACTCACCACGCCGGAATACTATCCCCTGACGCTGAACGCGCTCGTCAGCGCGTGCAATCAAAAGAATAACCGCGAACCGGTAATGACGCTCGATGCCGACGCGGTCTCGGCAGCTGTCGAACATTTGCGGGACCGGAATTTGGTGTATGTCTTTTACGGAAGCACGAGCCGAGTGCCGAAGTACAAGCATATGCTGCCGAGTTACTACACGCTCGAGCCGGACGAGACAGCGTTGCTTGCCGTCCTGATGCTTCGCGGGCCGCAGACGCTGGGTGAACTTCGCGAACGCACGGGGCGGATGCACACATTCGACGGCCTCGGCGAGGTTCAGGAGGCTCTTGATCGATTGACTCGTCGCGATGAACCGCTGGTGATGAAACTCGACCGCCTTCCCGGACGCAAAGAAGCCCGGTTTGCACACCTTCTTTCGGGCGAGATAACGCAGGACTCCATCGTGTTTTCGGAAGGCTCGGGCACGCCTCGTGTTTCAACGAACGGGTTTAGCGAACTGAGTGGCGAGATCGAATCGTTAAAGGCGGAGCTTGCAGCGCTGCAGGCAGAATTCGCTGAGTTTCGAAAGCAGTTCGAATGACGGAGGAAATATGAATTGGCAAAAGGCACGCCGTACCCTTGGTATTTGTACTCTTCTCAATTATGGGATCCTGATCATTTGGTTTGCCATCTTCTCCCTCAGTTACGACTGGATCTATCGTCTCCACACTTCGTGGTTCCCGATGTCGAAAGAGAATTATGACGTAGCGAACTACCTTGCGATGGCCACCTACAAGATCCTCGTGCTTGTCTTCAATTTGATCCCGTATATTGCATTGCGGCTGACGGCGTCAGAGGAAAAACAAAAAAGCTGACAGAGCATGGCTATCAGCTTTCTTCGATCGTTTTTGAGCTCGGAGCCTATAGTTCGTCCCGCATAAAGCCCTTGCCGAGTCCGATCTTCATCTTTACGATATCCTCGATCGATGCATTCGGATTCTTGGCTCTTGCGTTGCGGACATAGCCGGCATCGATGTTGAAGATGCGGCATTTTACGATGTCCTCGGCGGAGATATTCGAAAGGCCGGCCGACCGGAGTTCGTTGAGAAATTCGGGCGTGACCTTGAAGATGCGGAATTTTACGAGCGCCTCGAAATCGCCTTTGTCATAACCCATCGAGCGGATCTGGCTGACGTAGTTTGCATCGATCTTGAAGATGCGGGCCTTGACCAGATCTTCCATCGAGAGATTCGGATATCCCGTTGCCTTCATCTCCGACATAAACTTTCCGTCGATCTTGAAGATCGTCGCTTTGAAAAGGTCGTCGATGCCGAGACTGCCGAAGTTCGCCGAAAGGAGATCGTCGGCGCGTTCAGCGGTTACGTTAAGGAAGAAAGCCGTCAATGCACGGTCCTCAAAGGTCGATCGCCTGACATTCTTTTCCTCGGCCTCTTCCTTGTAAAAATCAAATCCTCGCTGCTGCATCCGATCAAAGAAGCCGCGATCGGGCGTAAATGTGAATGTTCCTGAGCCTTGCCCATTTGAGAAGTTGCCGGTGAAGGACATCTGCCCGGCTTCGCGTGTAACGGTAAAGCTTGCCGGGCCGTTCTGTGTTTGAGCCTCTGTCAGGCCTGAGATCTCGGCAAAACGATAACTCTGGCCGTTCGACCAGTTCTCGCCCCGTCGGTCGCGTCGCAGATCGATGCGGAGCCTTGGGCCACTTCCGTTGTTATCCGGGCCGAAACGATCGAATTCTTCGTCGTCATCATCGTCATCGTTATTGTGTTTGCGGTTCTTTTCTGCCTTGTCGCGAGTGTTGGCCGTCCACGTGCCGGTTACATCGCCCTTTTGGGCAACGATCACAATGTTGCCGAAGACGATAATTATTACCAATAGGCTTGATAGAATTGCGGCTGAAGTAATGAGTTTATGTCGCATATTTCAGTGGTTGTATGTGTTCTCCTTGGCGTTAGTAACAAGAGAACACCGGTGCAGGCGAATTTGTGACATTTGGGCGCAAAAAAGGCTGTCCGAGCATTTGCGTCAGACAGCCTGAAAGTCATGTTGGTCGATCGACCAACGTTAGTTCTTTATCTTCTGGGGCGTAATCTTCTCGCCTTTCAGCGTCGTAAGAATGCCTTCGGCATCCTTTTTAAGGCGATGCGTGTCGGGCGCGACCGAAACGAAGCGGCCAAGATAGTTTGCCGCTTCCTGGAGTTGGGCTTTGTCGCCGCTCGCATAACCGGAATTTACGAGGGCAAGGCCGATGCCCGCAAGAGCGTCGACATTATTAGCGTCTGCGGCAAGAGCTTCGCGATAGCTCTTGATCGCTTTTTCGATATCACCAGAGACGAGAAACATATCCGCAAGATTTACGAGAGCCGCATTCTTTTTAGCGACGTCGGTCTCGGCGGCGATGTATTTCGGGATGAATTCTTCCGCGATGACCGGCAAACGCGGGTCCACCTGGCTCGACACGGCCGCGATGCGAACAAGTTCCTTGATCTGTGCAAGCGAGAATGAAGTAAGAGCCTTAGCGTTCTCTGGCGTAATGTCCTTCGGCGGAGCGGAAGCGACCATATCCAAGGTTTTTTTGAACAATTCCGCCGAGTCACCCATATCTTTGCGAGCCGTTGCGAACATTTCCAGCTTAATGGTCCGCTCTGCCTTGGTCGCTTTGTTATAAGTATCGATGGCACGCAATTTCAGGACATTTGCCTTCTGGGCGAGGAAGGTCGGAGCTGTTCCGGCAAAGTCTGGATCGCTCTGATAACCTGCTTCATATTTTGCGAGCGCAAGGTCGTAGTTCTTAGCATCACTAGCGTCATTGCCTTCTTTCAAAAGCTTTTGAGCGTTCGCGAAATTCGCCTCGCTCTTGGCCTTTGCCTCGTCGTAAGCTTTCTTCTTCGCTTCGTACTCGGCTTGAGCCTTCTTGGCTTCTTCCTCTGTCTTGGGGTCGACGGTGTTGCCGCCCGATTTTGCCTTTTCCAGAGCATCACGCACCTCGGCCTCGGTATAATGCCTACCGTCGCCCGGCTTTACCTCGATCTCCATGCGGGTCGTGCCGCCCGAAACGCCCGGCTGGATCTCAGGCCCAATACCGGTACCGCTGACGACGAGCGTATATTTGTATCCCCACATCAGGCCGGCAAAGCTAAAATAGCCCTTCTTGTCGGTCTTAGTGGGAGTCATCGCATTGCTCTGGCCATAGGCCTCAATAAGAGCGCCTTCGACCGGCACCTTTTTGCCGTCCTTCATCATATAGACGGTTCCGCTTGTCGGGGCGGTCTGTGCCGATACCGAAATGGCGATCCCTGTCGCGAGAGAAAGCAGTGCGGCAACGGAAAATAATCTTTTACGAAACATTCCTTTTTTCAATCCTCCGAAATTCGATAGAAACTACCAGCGGTTTGATGCTAAGGGCTCCCATCGAGTTTGATATGAACAGAAAATTCTATCTCAACCGCGATGGAAAGGCGAACCCTGCGGGCCCTAAAACGAAGGCCCGTTGTGGTATCGTCAGAAATAGCGATGGGTGAGATTATTTACAATTTTTCGGCCGGGCCGGCGATGATGCCGCCCGAAGTGCTGGAGCAGGCCGCCGCCGAGCTTAGAGATGTCCGCGGTTCGCGAATGAGCGTGATGGAGATCAGCCACCGCTCGGCCCTTTTTGGTGAGATCCTTGCTGACGCTGAAAGCGGAATACGGCGCCTCTTAGGCCTTCCGAAGAACTATCGCGTGCTGTTTCTGCAAGGCGGTGCGACCTTGCAATTTTCAATGGTTCCAATGAATCTGCTCGCTCCGGTCGATACGGCCGAGTACATAATCACGGGCTATTGGGGCAAGAAGGCGGCGAAATGTGCGGTTCAGTACGGCGATGTGCGGACCGTCTATTCAGGTGAGAACGCCGGTTTTACGACCGTGCCGCAACAGGGCGAAGTTCGCGTGTCGCCGAACGCCGCTTACCTGCATTACACATCGAACGAGACGATCGACGGCGTCGAATTCGGCTACGATCTTGATGCGGGTTCGGTGCCTGTCGTCTGCGATATGTCGTCCGACATTCTTTCACGCCCGATCGATATCGAAAAATACGGCCTGATCTATGCCGGCGCGCAAAAGAACCTTGGTCCGAGCGGTCTCGTACTTGTCGTGATCCGCGATGACCTGCTTGACCGCAGTCCTCGCGAACTGCCCGATCTGCTTACATACAAGGTGCTAGCCGACAACGATTCGATGGCGAACACCCCGAATACTTGGGCAATTTACCTGCTTGGGCTGGTGTGCGGTTGGCTTGAGAAACAAGGCGGTGTGGCCGCGATCGAGAAGGTAAATCTAGAAAAGGCCCGCGTTCTTTACGAGGCGATCGACAAGAGCGACGGATTCTATTCCGGGCGAGCGGCGGCAGATGCGCGTTCGCGAATGAATGTGACATTCTCGCTGCCGAACGCAGAGCTCGACGCCAAATTTATCAAAGAGGCCGAAGCCAACAGAATGAGCGGGCTAAAGGGCCATCGGGCCGTCGGCGGAATTCGAGCCTCGATCTACAACGCGTTTCCGCTTGCCGGTGTTGAACACCTTGTCGAGTTTTTGTCGGAATTTGCTCGTCGAAACGGTTAGCTCTCGCCTGCGATGTTCTCAAGAAGCGCGGAAACAAGACTTTCGGCATCCTCAACGGTGCGAAGATCGAGGCAGACCGCGCCGTTCTCGATCCGAGAGATCACGGGAACTTCGCATGAACGGAGTTTTGCCGCGATCGAATCAGGCGACAGGTGCGGATGAGCGATCTCGATCAAACAGGTTTCGAGCTTTGCAAGCGGTGCGGTGCCGCCGCCGGTGGTAGAAGAACCTTCTCTCAGCTTGATCGTAAAACCTGCCTGCCCATACGCCTCACAGATCTTCTCCACAACCGCAGTTGCCCGTTCTCGGACGGAATCGACGGTCTCAGCGATCATTCGAAGGACGGGAATTTCGTCGACCGCCGTTTCGCGTGAATAAGCGAGCAGTGTTGCTTCAAGTGCGGCAGAAACCAGCTTATCAGTGCGAAAGGCACGATATAGCGGATGGCGACGGAGTTTCTCGACGAACTCGCGTTTGCCGACGACGATGCCGGCCTGCGGCCCGCCAAGCAATTTGTCCCCGCTAAAGGCGACCAGATGAACTCCCGCGTTGACCGAATCGCGAACGGTCGGCTCGTCGCCCACTCCAAACTGCGAAAGATCGAGCAAGGCGCCGGAACCAAGGTCTTCAAAGAGGATGATGCCGTGTTTTTCTGCGAGTGAGGCAAGGTCGGCAAGCGACGCCTGTTCGGTAAAGCCGACAACACGATAGTTCGACGGATGAACACGCAAGATCATGCCTGTCGTTGGGCCGACCGCCGCTTCGTGATCTTCGATGCTTGTGCGGTTGGTCGTCCCGACCTCACGCATTGCGGCGCCGGATTCTGCAAGTATCTCGGGTACGCGAAAATCACCGCCGATCTCGACAAGTTCGCCACGCGAGACGATCACTTCCTTGCCCGCCGCGAACGCCTTTAGAACGAGATAAGCTGCTGCTGCACAATTATTTACAACGACAGCATCTTCGGCACCCGTAAGCTCGGCGAGCAGCCGTTCGGCAAGCGGAGCCCGGACACCACGCCCGCCCGTGTTCACGTCGAATTCGAGCGTGCCGTAACCGGAAGCACCGATGACCGCCTCTCTCGCCTCGTTCGAAAGCGGTGAGCGGCCGAGATTCGTGTGGAGAATGACGCCCGTTGCGTTGATCACCTTCCGCAGGCGGCGGTTTAGGCTCTGAGAAGCAAGCTCAGAAACCCGTGCGTCAATCGTTTGATCAATGTCTGCAAACTCTTCGCCCGTGAGAAGACTGCGGCGCGTATCAGCGATCGCCTGACGAACGATGTCGGTCAAGCGGCGTTTGCCGAGCCTCGCCAGAACGTCGCTGCCGGCAAGCCTCAACAGGCACTCATCAACTGATGGCAGAGAGCGCAGAACCGATCCTTTTTCCGACAGCGAGTTCTTTTTCATTGAAATCATTTTAACCCAAGACGTTTTGAGGAAACTCGGCCCGTATCGCAATTTCTTAAATATAGGCGCCCGATCTGCGGCACCATCGCTCACCCCCGCAACTCTTTTTGCAGCTCGGCAGGAAAAATATATGGCAATGATCGGAAACAGGCTCTATCGCGGTGCTCAGGCAAAGAACGAGGAGGCTCTTGAGATAGACCAACAGCTTGCACGGCTCGAAGAGGACATTCGCCGGCTGAAGATCGAGTTCGACATTTACTTCAACGGCGCTACAAAGCGCCCGCCGCTCGAAATGCGCGCCCGCCTCGACGCCGTCATCCGCCGTATCTCCGACAAACGCACCCTGAATTACGCTCAGCGATATCAGTTCAACACGCTCGTTGCCCGCTTCACGTCATATCGCGAACTCTGGCGTCGCGGAATGAAGGCAAAAGGCGAGGATTTCATTTAAACTGCAATGCTCCACGCCCGCCCGGGAACGCGGACGCCCTCGTCCACGCTGACTGCGAGCGACCAGGCCGCGACAACTGGCTCTGCCCTCACCGCCTTTGCGGCTCTGCAGGAGCGGATCTAATTCTCGATTTCTCGTTCCAAGTTCTCACATCTCAGATCCTAGATCTCAAATCTCAGACCTGAAATCTCGGTTCCCCGCTCAAGAACCCGGTCGCTACCGCTCCCGGTTCTGACAGATCGTGCGGTTTGTACATTTTGTGCGGTTTGATACATTTCGTGCGGTTTGTGCTATCGCGCACGCCGGAACCTGAGTAAACTTTTATCTGTGGACGGACAGAGCGTCATTCAAGCGAAGGGAGAGGCGACCGTTTTCGTAGATGACACTAAGCTTGTTCGGATATCTCATAGCATCAAGAACGAAGATAAAGTTACGCCCAAAGATTCGGGCCGGAGGTTATATGAAACAGAGAGGAAGGGTGCGAAGTAGCGTTAGCCTAGTTGGGATACTCTTCACGATGGTGATGTTTGTTTTGGTTGCTTCTGGCCAAGATACGGATGAAGCAGTTAAAGTGCGTGCCGCAGTTGCGCCATTTTATCCACCCGCTGCTATGGCCCTATTGGAAGAGGGACGGTTCGAGATTCCTGTTAAGATCGCTCCGAATGGCGATGTCGGCGAGGCCGACTTCAAGAATGTCTCAAAGATGTTCGCTCCGGCCCTAAAACTCATTGTTCCAAAATGGAAATTTTCCGCTGCACGTCCGGGCCAAAAAACGGATCGCACCGTTACGCTCGTTTTTGTGTTCGTAATCAAATCCCAGGGCACTAACCGCTTGGATCTGCTTCCGATCTTTCGACCGCCCTATGAGGTCGAAATTAGGGACACACCCGCCTACGTCGAAACCTCGAGCCGAAGAAGAAGCGGAAGAAGATGAGGTGTAAGTGTCGAACCGACAAATTGAAGCTCGATTATTCATACGGCATCTGGCGACTGAGATACTGGCCGCCCGCTTAGGCAGGCGGTTCTGACTGCGGACGATGGCGTCCGAGGTTCCATTCTTCGTCCCCGTAGGGGGACGGAAGAGTATAGCCCAGGGTGAGGCCGCTTCGGCCGCAACCCTGGGTTACCGTGGGCAGAACATCCATGGAGCGTGCGGAGCACGCGACAGAGAAGTGTCGGCGGCCAAGCCGCCTCCAGAAAAGCCGAGTACGCTCATCGGTCGGGCAAGCCCGACCGCACTGCCAAGGGGCAAGCCCGGAAGCAAGTGGCTTCTTTCTTCGCGTTCTTTGTGTTTACGATCTTGTTTGAAACACAAAGGCCGCCAAGCGAAACCTCGCAAAGATCGCAGACGTTTACATCTCGAATTTCAAATTTCAGATCTGAGATTTGCGATCGATAAGGTTCCGATGGCGGTTTGATATTTTTTTTGCGAAATTCTGGGACAGATCGGGTAAGTGGCTGATAACACAGCACTTATTTGTCCCAGAGGCTGTCCCACGAGCATCTTGGCTGGGACAAAAGACGGCCATTGTCGGCGGCAAGCCGCCTCCGAGGTTGGTTTTGGGATCGGTTCCACGGCATAAATGCCGTGGCAATTCGGGGGAAGCTGCGTTGAGTGTTACGCCCTTACTAGCGTGCGGGCCTCTGCAATACTGACCGCCCGCTCACGCAGGCGGTTCTGACAAGACCACCCGCTACCGCAGGTGGTACTGACAGGGCCTGGCCGTGCGCGACGTGGGCTTGGGATCTGGCTAACACTGAACGCCCTTTCTAACGTGCGAGCTTCTGTAACCGAAAAACAACAGACAATTGGCGGACAAGAGGATCAATTACAGCTGTCAGCCATCAGCTATGAGCTATCAGCGAAAGAAGACCTATCGGTTGTCAGTGTCCGAAATGCTGGTCGAGCTCACGCGGAAAATGACGGAAAGTGACAGAATTTGTAAGACGAGCCTTGAAAAACGCCGATTTTTGTTCCGTTCTGTTCCGCTTGTTCCGTTACACGCGGAACGGAACAAAAATACGGCTTTCGCTTTCGCGGGGAATTGGGGCGTGGTAAAACTAATCAGGGAGAGAAATGCTTTACGTATCTCAGCTCGTCGGGCGTCCTGTCTTTGATAAGAGCAACGACAAGATCGCGGTCATACACGACATAATCGTGCGTTATGGCCGGGATGATTATCCGCCGCTGGTAGGTTTGGTGGCGCGCTATCGCCGTAGGAATTTTTTCCTGCCGCGGCAGAACGTCGCCGAGCTTTCTTCGCACGGAGCGAAGATGCGGCTCGCGGTGCTCGATCTTACGCCGTTCATCCGCCGCGAGGGCGAAGTGCTCCTGCGAAAGGACGTTCTTGATAATCAACTGATCGATGTTGACGGGAAGCGCGTCGTTCGGGTGAATGATGTTCAGTTGATCGAGACCGGCCATGTGTGGCGTGTTACAGGTGCGGACGTAACGTTTCAGGGGTTTGTGCGGCGGCTGATGCCGCAGGGGTTCTTCGGCAGCGACAGGCCGGTAGAGGTGATAGATTGGGCGGACGTCGGTTATCTTGCGACCGACACGACGACCGTAACCGTGCAGCTAAAGTCCTCGAAAGACAAACTTTCGCGGCTTCATCCGGTCGAGATCGCACAGCTTGCCGAGACGCTGTCGCCGATCCACCGAACCGAGGTCGTCGAGAGCCTCGATGACGAGATCGCCGCCGACACGCTCGAGGAAATGTCCACAGAGGCACAGGCACGCATTCTCGAAGACCTTGACGAAGAGCGTGCCGCAGACATTCTAGAAGAGATGTCGCCCGACGATGCCGTTGACGTTCTCGACGAGATGGACGACGAGAAGAGCGAGCAGCTTTTCGCCCTGATGGAAGAGGACGAGAAGGCCGACGTCGCCGAACTGATGGCGTTCGAGCACGATACGGCCGGCGGATTGATGACGACCGAATTCGTGCATCTGGCCCGTGACCTTACGGTCGCCGAGGCGATCGTTTCGCTTCGCGGAATGGCTGAGACGCCGAATATGATCTATTACCTCTACGTCGTCGAGGGGGCGGACAGCTGGAAGATCTGCGGCCTGATCAGCCTGCGTTCGCTGATACTCGCCGACCCAACAAAGAAGCTTTCCGAGGTGATGCGAACCGATTTTCGGAGCGCTCACCCGAACGATTCCGCACTCGATGCGGCACAGATGATCGCCGAATACAACCTGCTTGCCCTTCCCGTCGTCGATGATGAAGGCGACATTGCGGGCATCATCACGGTCGATGATGCGATGGAAATACTTTTGCCGCGAAACCTCGAAAGCCGCCTGCCGCGTTTGTTCGGATAGTTTTTTTTAGAATGAGATCGAATCGCTTTTTATTGATATTGGCTCTATTTGCCTTTGCCGCCGGTGCGCTTGCGCAAGGGAATATTCCCGTAAAACGCGTCGGCCCGAAGGTCTTGAAGATCGATGCTGCCGGCCTGAGAAAGATCATGCGCCCGACGAACCGCCCGATGGTAATAAACTTTTGGGCGACGTGGTGCGATCCTTGTCGCGATGAATTTCCGGAGCTTGTCAAGCTTCATCAAAAATATCGAGCAGATGTCGATTTCATAACGGTCTCGCTCGACTATCTTTCCGAGATCGACCGCGACGTTCCGAAGTTCCTTGCCGAGATGCACTCAGAGATGCCGGCATATCTGCTAAAGACGAAGGATGAGGCCGAGGACAACGAAGCCTACAGAAGCGTCAGCGACAAATGGGCGGGCAATCTTCCGCTCACGATCTTAAAGGACGTGCGCGGCTTTACGCTTTACGAGCGCAATGGACGGTTTCGGACCGAGACGCTCGAAGCGGAGATAAAAAAGGCGATCGATCTCGCCCAGGCACCGATCTACACGGTCATCGAGTTCGTGAAATTCAAGAACGGCAATACGAAGCAGGCCGAGTATTTTTACGAGAATAATTGGAAGCTGTATCGCGACGAAGCAAAAAAGCGGAACGTGATCGCATCGTTCGATATGCTGCCCGCCGACCCGGAAGCCGAGGGCAAATTCGATCTGATGCTGATAACACGCTATCGCGGGAAGGCTCAGTTCGATAACTCGGAGAAAGGGTTCGAACCGATCTTAAAGGCCTTACGCCCGAACGGCCCCGCGTTGCTCGATGCCGTAAGGCCGGACGAGTTTCGCGAGACCGTTTTTGTATATCGCGGGCGTGAATTGCCGTCGGTCAAATGACCTTGCCGACCGCTATTCGAGTTCCAGGATCACACCTGTGTTCTGGAAATCATAGACCTCGAGCTTTGCCTTTGCCCCGGCCTTTTCGAACTCATAAAAGTGCGAAGTTTCGCGGAGATCGGGCTGGGCCGAGAGTTTCCAGCCGTTCTTTTCGAGGGCTTTGACAAAAGCCTCGCCGACGGCCATTTTGTCAGCCTTGAGAGCGACCTTGAGTTTATTTGCGGAGCTTTCCCAGACAATTGCGTTGTCCTTTACGGGCAGATCCATTTTGTCCCAGGGTGCGGTGATCGGGACGGCCGTAACACTTGGGTTCCAACAGGCAGAGACTGTGAGAGCGATCATCGCGAGAGTGATGACCATAACAAAAGGTTTTTTCATCCATTCCTCCAAATTGTTGTGATGTAAGGCGTTTATGCCTATTCGGTCGTTAGGAGCGGAGTGTAGCAAAAGTTTGGTGCAGCACAAAGCGGGCGGCCGCCGCGTCGCCGGTGCTCGATATATCGCACCTGAGCGGATCGACATTCGGTGCCCGAACGCGTTAAAGTATCTGTTTTATTTTTAACCGCGGAAGCAGGCCTTATAGATGAGCGAACAAACGATCACATCCGAAACCATCAAGCAGCACAATTTGACGCAGGATGAATACGCAAAGATCTGCGATCTAATGGGCCGCGAACCGAATCTGACAGAACTCGGCGTCTTTTCAGTGATGTGGTCGGAGCATTGTTCCTATAAATCATCGCGCGTGCATCTGAAACGGCTGCCGACACGCGGGCCGCGTGTTATCGTGCCGCCGGGCGAGAATGCAGGCGTTGTCGATATCGGTGACGACTGGTGCGTCGCTTTCAAGGTCGAATCGCACAATCATCCATCTTTTATCGAACCGTTTCAGGGTGCTGCGACCGGCGTCGGCGGCATCTTGCGTGATGTCTTTACGATGGGCGCCCGTCCGATGGCCGCGATGAACTCGCTGCGTTTCGGCCCCTTGTCAGAAGCGTCTGCATCAGCCGACCGCCAAAGAACACTGAATCGAAACAAGTCTATCCTGAAAGGCTGTGTCTCCGGAATCGGCCATTACGGCAACTGTTTTGGCGTTCCGACGATCGGAGGCGAGGTCGTCTTTGATGAATCCTACAGCCTGAATCCGTTGGTCAATGCGTTTGCACTTGGGCTTGTGCGGCAAGATCAGATCTTTTTCGGCAAGGCATCGGGCATCGGCAATCCTGTGATGTACGTCGGCGCAAAGACGGGCCGCGACGGCATTCACGGTGCGACGATGGCGTCGGCAGAGTTCGACGAAGAGGCTCTCGAAAAGCGTCCGACGGTTCAGGTCGGTGATCCGTTCCTCGAAAAACTCCTGCTCGAAGCGTGTCTCGAAGCGATGCGTTCCGGTGCAATTGAAGGCATACAGGATATGGGCGCCGCGGGCCTGACGAGTTCGTCGGTCGAGATGGCAGCTCGTGCAGGAACGGGGCTTGAGATCGACCTGACGCTCGTGCCACAGCGTGAGACCGGAATGACGGCGTACGAGATGCTCCTTTCCGAATCTCAGGAGAGAATGCTCATCGTTGCGCGTAGAGGCCGCGAGAAAGAGGTCGTCGAGATATTCAACAAATGGGATCTCGACGCGGTCGTGATCGGCAAGGTCGTCGAAGGCGACCGCCTAAAGATAATTCACAACGGCAAGGTCGAAGCCGATCTTCCTGTGCTTGCGCTGACCGATGAAGCTCCGAAGTATGAGAGGGAAATGAGTCCAAGGTCCAAAGTCCAAAGTCCAAAGACCGAGAGACCCGACTTTGGACATTTGAACCTGGACTTTGGACAGGTGCTGCGGACGCTGCTCGCTTCGCCGAACATCTGTTCGAAGCACTGGGTCTATGAGCAGTACGATTCGATGGTGCGGACGAACACGGCAGTTCTGCCGGGTGCGGATGCGGCGGTAATTCGAGTTAAGGAAACGCGGCGTGCGATCGCGATGTGTCTTGACGGAAATGGCAGATACGTCGGCGTCAACGCCTTCGAAGGGGCAAAATTGACCGTTGCCGAGGCCGCAAGAAACGTCGTCTGCGTCGGTGCAAAACCGATCGCGGTCACGAACTGTCTGAATTTCGCTTCGCCGGAAAGGCCGGAAGTGATGCGTTCCTTCTCGGATGTCATCGACGGTTTGATCGAAGCATGCGAGACCTTCGAAACGCCCGTCGTTTCGGGGAATGTCTCGTTCTATAACGAGACGGACGGCCGCGGAATTTTGCCGACGCCGGTGATCGGAATGGTCGGCGTCGTCGATGATGTCCGCAAGCTCATCACTCAAGGTTTCAAGGCCGAAGGCGACGTCATCGCACTTCTCGGCACGACCGGCGATGACCTCTCGGTAAGTGAATTCGCACAGACGATCGCAGGTCTTTCTTTTGACGAGATGGCGGCAAAAGGCCGCGTGCCGCAGCTCGATCTCGCGCTCGAAAAACAAGTGCAGGACACGTGCCTCAAGCTCGCAGACGATGGCCTCATCCGGTCTGCACACGATTGTTCGGATGGCGGCCTCGCGGTCGCACTCGCCGAACTGTGTTTCTCATCGCTTGGCCGCGATGCTGTCGGCGCAGAGATAGAGCTCGCAGGCAATGGCCTTCCAAAAAAAGCCGTCCTCTTTGGTGAAACGCCGTCGCGGATCATCATCAGTTTTGCCGCCGAAGATCTTGATAAGGTTAAAGCCGCTGTCGGCGACTGCCCGTTCGAGGTGATCGGCAAGGTCGCGGGTGCTAACCTTAGGATCAGCGTGGATCAGAGCGTTGCGATCGATTCGCCCGTAGCTGAGCTCGAAGGCCTCTGGAAGAATTCACTGGCCAAAGAGCTTGAAGGTTGAGATCAGCAGCCAATACATTATGATCAGCAATCAAATTTAATTAGTAATTGGTCAATTACTAATTACTAATTAGCAATGGCAAATTAACCGTCCACAATTCACGGTCGCCCTCACCATTTTGTGAATGGGATCAGGCCGGGCACTTTCTTTTTCCACGCGGCAAACTGTTCGCCGAAGGCTTCGCTTAGCAGACGGTCCTCGCTGGATGTGCGGATCCGTGTTCCGATGAGGAATAGGCAAACTCCTGCGATGAGAGCGATCCAATGGCTCATCACGAGAGCGGTCGCGAGCATCATCGCAAAGAACGCGGTATAGATCGGGTGACGCACGATGCCATAAACACCGGTGGTGATGAGTTCGTGGCCCTCGATAAGGCGAGCCTGAAGCGCGAATTGCTTGCCGAGTTCTTTGACGGCAGAACGCGCGAACCAGATAGCACCGATCATCAACGCGATCGCGAACGTTTCGAGCACAATATTCAGCACGATCTGCCCTTCAATAAGCGGTGAAAGAAACGGTGTTCGATAGAAAGCCCAGACGACGGCGACCGCGATAGCTTGCAGTGCGATGCCTGCAAAAGACTGCGGCAGACGCTTTGCGTCGGGAGCCGCCGCGGGCTTTCGGTTTACAACGAATACGCCCAAGAATACGATCCACGAAAGGATGAGTGCGAAGTAGGCCGCGATCGAGAGATAGTCGGAAAGTTGCTGCATTACATTGTGCGTATTGTAGCGCGTTGTTTCGGCGCGTGTGCGTCAATAGAATAGAACGAAGATGACCGCGGGCGTTTATGTTCACATTCCATTCTGCAAGTCGCGGTGCTCATACTGCGATTTTGCGACCGACGTATATCGCGAGAGCGGTGCGGTGGAGCGATATGTGGACGCATTGTGTCGCGAGATCCGACAATTTCCGCCGCAGAATGACGCGAATCTGATACGAGGCGTCGATCTGCGTATTTTGCGTTCATCTGCGGCAGATCCTTCTCCGAGCGCCGACACGATCTATTTCGGCGGAGGCACTCCGTCGCTGCTAAATGCGTCACAGCTTGAGCGGATATTGAATGCGGTCAATGCAAAGTTCGATGTTGCGGATGACGCCGAGATCACGATGGAAATGAACCCGGCGACCGTTACGCCGGAAACGCTTGCGCGCTATCGAGACCTTGGAGTAAATAGGGCGAGCTTTGGCGTGCAAACCTTTAACGATCGTGATCTCAAGTTGCTTGCGCGCGGCCACGATGCGAACGATGCGAGACATACGTTCCGAATGCTGCGTGACGCGGGGTTCTCGAACGTGAGCTTCGACCTGATCATCGGCCTGCCGGGCCAGACGCTCGACGATTGGCAGCGAAATCTCGATGAAGCTCTCTCGCTCGATCCCGAGCATCTATCGCTCTATATTCTCGAAGTTCACGAGGCGACGCCGCTCGCCGAACAGATCCGCAGCGGCCGTCGTCCTGTTCCGGACGAAGAGCTTGCCGCCGAGATGTACGAGCATCTTCTTGAACGCATCGAGACGACGAGCTTCGAGCAATACGAGATCTCGAATTTTGCGAAAAGCGGCTTTGCCTCGCGACACAATATGAAATATTGGAGGCTCGATCCCGTATTTGGCTTCGGTGTCTCAGCACATTCTTTTGATGGGCGGTCGCGATATTGGAATATTCGCGATACGGCCGAATATGTTTCGGCTCTCGAATCGGACAAGACGCCGATCGCGGGCCGCGATATTCTTTTGGACGAAAAGCTTGCGGGCGAGTGTGCTTTTTTGGGCTTGCGGCTGACCGAGGGGATCTCGCTGACGGCGTATGAAAAGGAGACGAGCATCGATCTTGCAAAAAAGTACGCCGGCGAACTCGAACGGCTCGCCGACGCAGGTTTGATAGAATTCGCGGGCTCTCGCTTGAGGCTCACGCCGCGCGGAATGTTGTTCTCGAATGAGGTGTTTTCGATCTTTGCCTAAGCTGCCGAGGCACCGACGGGCGAGACCGAAAGATGCGTTCGCGCTTCCCAAAGCTCAGGGAAGAATTTCTTCGAGAGCGTCGTTCTCAAGTACCCGACACCGTCGGAACCGCCGGTTCCGCGCTTCATACCGAGCATTCGCTCGACCATCATTACGTGATCGTAACGCCAACTCGAAATGAGCTCGTCGTGTTCGATGAGAAGGTCCTGCAGCAGGTAAAGCTCCGCGTATTTTTCAGGATGCGTCAGGATCTCGACGATCGACGCGACGCGTTCGTCATGCGTTCCAGAAGAAAGCCCGTTTCTTGAGAGCAAATTCCAAAAGGCATCGGCGACCGAAGGGTCGCGGAAACGCTTTGAGAGGCGCTCGTACGCGAGCTCGTCGTGCTTGAATGTTTCGAGGATCTTCTCGTCTTTTGCGCCGGAAGAGAATTCGAGTTCGCGAAACTGCATCGATTGAAAGCCGCTAGCCGGGTTGAGCTTGTCGCGAAATTCGAGAAAGCCGATTGGCGCCATCGATTCCAAAATGTGTATCTGCTTGACGAGTATCTTCTCGATGGCGATCACGCCGCGAAGGCTGTGATTCGCCCTAAAGACGCGGCCTTCGTCAAGCCAACCGACGACGGCATCGACCTCGTGCAGGATCTGCTTGAACCAAAGCTCGTAGGTCTGGTGGATGACGATAAAAAGCAGCTCGTCGTGGCTCGTCGGTTCTGACAAGGTTTCCTGCAGTTCGATAAGCTCGTGGACCTTCAGATATTTGTTGTAGGAGAGCGGCGTGTCGCCGCCATAATTCTGCGTCATATTAGTTAACCTCGAAAATTAGTTTCGTTTTGCTAATCTTCGGCGAGCACGGAGCTTAAGTCAATTTGACCGTTCCTGTCCGTTCAGCAAAAAAGCCTCTTGACAGCAGGTTCTAATTTCGCTAAATTCCTTGCGTCAACCTAAAAACACGATCCGATCATCGCGAATCTTGCTGTTTAAGATTTGTTTGTTTTTAGAACGAATGAAGCAAGGTTCGCACGCCATTCTCTCGCCAAGATAACGACGTCGAAGTGATAACCCCTTGCTTGCTCGTGCGCGACAGCTCTATTTCGGGCGCCCCGGGCGTCCATACCAGACAACAAGGTTTTTGTTTTACTTCTAGGAGGAGTTTTTTGATGTCAAGGACAGTTGGTAAGGTTAAGTGGTTCAACAATGCAAAGGGTTACGGCTTCATCGAACAGCCTGGTGAACAGGACATCTTTGTCCATTACAGTGCGATCTCGGGTGACGGCTACAAGAGCCTGATTCAAGGCCAGGAAGTCGAATTTGAGGTAACCGACGGACCAAAAGGCCCCCAAGCCGAGAATGTTGCCGCTCTTGCGGCGGCCGCGGCCTAACTAAATTCACACGAAATATTTTCCGGTTCATTTTCCGGAGCAGATCTTTTGAAGCCGAAACGGAGCGATCCAGTTCCGAACGGCTTTTTTTACTTGTTCTTCAGTTCTGAGATCAGATGTTACAACAGGGTTAAAAGTTTCTAAATCTTTTTTTGGAATACTGCCGGCGTTAGGAGTTTCTTTTCTAAAGGAGGCAATGGCTAAGGCCCTTACCTCCTAAGAAGCGAACGGGGACATCCAACAGCGGCCAACAACGCAAATAGGCCGAATTTCCCGCTCAAAACCTTTCCAACCTGACCCAAACTGAGAATAATGAGAAGAAGCAACCTGCTTATTTTGGCGACGTGTCTTTTAGCCTGTGTCCCCGCATTTGCACAGGAAAGACCGCGATATTCCCTCGATAATTTCGACACTGCAAAAGGTGTTCACGTTACTCCGAAGCCGACCCCGGAGGTTGCATTCACCCGCAGCCGGCGTTCAAAAAAGAATTCCAGGAACAAGCTTGTCGAGAAGACAGCTTCGACGCGAACTGTCGCGTCTGATGGGATCGCTGACCGCGAGATCGCACGAACATTGACCTCGCGGCAGCCTTCTACGCGTCTTGTGATGGGCACGGTCGCCGGGCTTAAAGGCTTTACGACAGGCGATACGGCGATCGACTCGTATATCGTCGATTCAAGCCGCAGATACCGTATCGATCCGCTGCTGATATACGCTCAGATGCACCAGGAGTCATCATTCAAGCTCCGAGCACTCTCAAATAAGGGTGCGAGCGGCCTGATGCAGCTTATGCCGGGGACGGCACGCCGTATGGGCGTTACGAATATTTACGATCCAAAGCAGAACATCGAGGGCGGCGTAAAGTATATGCGGCTCCTTCTCGACCTGTTCGGACAGGACGTGAACCTCGCACTTGCGGGCTATAACGCCGGCGAAGGCGCCGTGATTAAATACGGCAATTCGATCCCGCCGTACAGCGAAACACGAGAATACGTCCGCCGTATTTCGACGCGTTACCTTTCGATCTCGGACGGCTCGTATGCGCGGAGCATTCAACGGGTTTCGAACAGCAAGGCCGTCAAGATGGAAGAAAAGAAGGCTCTCGACCTCGGCTTCCAACAGGAAGCGGTCGTCATTCGCACTGCTGACGGACGAATGCGGCTCGTAAATCAATAACGTTTCTACAAGTTTCCCACAGCTCTTCTCCATTGGTCCTTAGAAAAGACATGCGGCCGGATGCGTTGTCCGGCCGCGTTTTTTTGTCAATTTTTAACGGGCCGCCCGCTAATGGAAGCCACCTTTGAGGCGATTTCTTGCTTCGTGGGAGTTTCCAGAATAGAATTATTCGCAAATATGAATTATCAAGACAACGTACTCGGGCTGATCGGCGATACGCCGCTGGTCCGGATCAATAAACTCACAAAGGAAAGGAAGATCAAGGCGCAGGTATTTGCGAAGATGGAGAGCCTGAATCCGGGCTATTCGGTCAAGGATCGGATCGGCGTGTCGATGATCGATTGGGCCGAGGAAAAGGGCGTGCTAAAGAAGGGCGGCACGATCATCGAGGCAACGAGCGGCAACACGGGCATCGGGCTTGCGGTCGTCGCGGCAGTTCGCGGGTATAAGTGCATTTTTGTGCTGACGGAGAAGGTCTCGATCGAGAAGATGCGATATCTAAAGGGTTTAGGGGCCGAGATCGTCGTTTGTCCCGCCGCGGCAAAGGCCGGAACGCCGGATCATTATCTCGTGACCGCAAAACGTATTGCCGACCAGACGCCGAATTCCTTCTATCCCGACCAGTACAATCATCCGGCGAACCCGGCGGCCCATTACCGCACTACGGGCCCGGAGATATGGCGTGATACCGAGGGCAAGATCACGCATTTTGTTGCGGGCATCGGAACAGGCGGCACGATCAGCGGCACCGGCCGTTATCTAAAGGAACAGAATCCGAAGATCAAGGTGATCGGTGCCGATCCGTATGGTTCGATATTCAAATCGTACAAAGATACGGGCCATGTGCCCGAGGCGACGCCGTACCTTGTCGAAGGCATCGGGCAGTCGCTGCCGACCGGAAATGCCGATATGAACACGATCGATGAGATCGTGAACGTAACCGACCGCGAATCGTTCGATATCGCACGTCAGTTGGCACGTACGGAAGGCATTTTCTGCGGCGGCTCAACGGGGACGAACCTCGCCGGAGCGTTCAAGGTCGCTAAGGATCTCGATGAATCTGCAGTTGTCGTATTCATCGTTGCGGATACGGGTGAGCATTATCTGACGAAGTTCCATTCCGACGAGTGGATGAAGGAAAAGCTGCTGCTCGAACCGCAGCGTATCACGGCAAGCCTGATCGCCGACACGAAGAACGAAAATTCGCCGACCGAGCTGATCTCGGTTTCGCCGGATGACATCGTTTCTGACGCTTTGACCCGAATGACCGAGGCCGGCATCACGCAAATGCCGGTGCTCGAGGGTAACGTTCCGGTCGGCTCGTTCCACGAAAGCTCGATCCTTGCAAAACTCCTAGGCGACAGGGAACTGTTCAATGCAAAGGTCTCGGACATTATGGACAAGAGTTTTCCGGTCGTTGCCGTCGATACGAGTTTGAAGGTAATTAAAGAAAGATTGCAAAAACATCCTGCAGTCCTCGTCGAGGATTTTAAGCGGATCACGGGTATAATTACCCGGTCGGACGTTTTGGATATTCACGATTGACCAAACTCGAACGCGGATGAGCGATCCCTGGCAAATGCCCGAGCCTGTATTTCGCACCTCAGAAGGCGAGATCGTTGAGGCGCGCCCGCGAATCGAGACGCCGCCGAAGGTTGATGCGGCTCCAAGTGAAGACGCGGCCGCACTTGAGGCTCTTTATGCCCCGCCGGATGCGATAAAGCCCGCGAATACCGAGGCAGACTTTGCCGCGGTGCCGACAGCACCAGCCTCGCCGGCGCCCGCGGGAAAAGAAGCTGGCGGTGCGATTACCGATCAGCCATACGTCTCGGAGGAATATGACGTAGAGGAGATAAACGCCGCGGTCGCTGCCGCCACGCCGCAAAAGAGTTCAAAAGGCAGCCTGATCTTCAAGCTGCTGGCGGCCGCCGTTGTACTTGCTGCGTTGGCCGTTGCGGTAATCTTCCTCGCGTGGTTCTTGTTTATGCGGCCGACAGAATAGAAATAGTTGCAAAGTTGCAGAGTTACGGAGTTGCGAGGGTATCGAGCTACAGGGGTCTGACCGCATGCTACTCTGTAGCTCTGTAGCTCTGTAACCTCCTAACTTTTTCATGCAGTTCGCAATTCTAAAAACCGAAGATGGTGAGGTCGAGCTATCGAAGCCCGTTACCTCGATCGGACGCACGTCCGACAACGATGTCTCATTTTCGGGCAATTCGAACATCTCGCGGTCGCACGCTGAGATCGAACTGCGCGACGGCATCTACTATTTGATCGACCCGGGCAGCAGCAACGGAACGACCGTCAATGACGAACCCGTGAAGGGCGAAGTTCGGCTCACAGACGGCGATAAGATCGTTTTTGGGGGCTCAGCCAAGGCAGAGTTCCTTTTTGGGTCTGCGACGCCTCAAAACGCCTCTGAAGGGCAAGCGGAGGCAAATCCACAAACGCCCTCCGCGGATGCCGCCGGTTCCGGCCCAAACCCGCTTTCGGACGCGGGCGGCCAGATCGGTTATCAGGCCGATTATGCAATGAATCAGGGCCTTTACGATGCGGGAAGCGGGCTGCGGAACAACATCGCAAGTTCGCTCGCCTCGGGCGGTTCTTCTGGTGCATCAAGTGCGGCGGCAAGTTCCGCCGGAACGGCAGGAGCAGCGGCGGCTGAAACGGCTGCGGGCGGCAGCGGTTCGACGGTGATGGTCGCGGGCATTGTCGGCGGACTGGCGGTCGTAGCGATGGTTGGTGCCGGTGCTTATTACTACACGCGAGGTGCATCGTCTTGTTCGGCGACGGCGAAGATCACCAGCCCCGAACAGGGCGAAACGCTCGCAAAGCCGACCGATATTCAGCTTGATATCTCGGATGCCGATGGCTGCGTCGCTCGGGCCGTTTTGATGGTCGATCAAAAGCCGGTCGCATCCGCCGAACCTCCGAATTTTGATGCGAGGATCGATCCGGCGGAGCACCCGGAACTTGCGGACGGCGATGTTCACGATCTTTCCGTCGTACTTTATGACAAGAACGGCGGCGAGGCGGTGCAGAACAGCACTGTGATGCTTGCATTCGATTCTCGTTCGGTCGCGAAACCCGAAACGCAAAATACACCTCAAGCCGGAGTGACGCCGCCCCCGCAAAATCCGACCGCCGCGAAGGTCACGCTCCTTGATGTGCAAAAGATGTCGCAGGCGCTTGTCAAAGAGTTCACGGGCGGGTTGGCATACGATCTCTCCGACAAGCAGTTCATGCAGGAGATCCAGAAGCGGACGGCGGAATATGCGGTCCCGGGCTACACGGAAAGAGCCGCGAAATACCGCGATGCGATAAACGTATCGTTCACGCACGAACAGAACTTGGACGCGCCGCTCGGATTTATCCTTGCGATGAGCCGCAGCAAGTTCGATCCCGCGAAAAAGGGCGACCTTGCAGGCCTATGGCAGATGAGCGATGCCTTTGTCGCCGACAACAAATACAACGGAACATGCGGTACGGAGACCATTGCCGACCCGGCGCAGAATTGTGCCGCGAAGGCCTGCGCGTTGTATATGAAGTTCCTTGTTTACAGTGTTTTTGATTCGGATCCGATATATGCGGCAGCCGCATTCGGGAAGTCGCCGGCGGACGCTGCTGCCTGGAAGGCGACATTTACTGCTGACAGGTCAAAGATTTGGAGTAATATAAAGACAGCGCCCGAACGTGAGCAGCTCGTAAGATTCTTTGCCGCAGGAATAGTCGCCGAGAACCCGCAAAAATTTGGCCTTGCCAACGAGCAGCCGCTTTCGGTGCTGTATCGTGTAACGATGTAGGCCGACAGAAAATGAAGTTCCTTTTCGTACAAGAAGTTGACGGCGAGATACGCGAGATCGTGCTTGAAAAAGAGCACACGACGATCGGGCGTGCGACGGACGTTGACCTGCAGCTGGACGATCAGGGGCTTTCGCGGCTGAATTCGACGATCTATCTTGACGCTGACACGGTGCGGATCGTCGATAATGGCTCGACGAACGGAACGCTCGTGAACGACGAACCTGCGTCGGCGGACGGCACGATCCTCGATGACGGCGATGTCGTGAAGATGGGCAGTTCGACGGTGTTGAAATTCAAGAAAGTTGCGGATGAAGCACCGGCGAACGCCGATGATCACGTGCAGCCGGATGTGTCGGCCGCTGCTTTTGCTCCGGCGACGGCTCCCGTTGCAGTTCCTCCGCCAGCGCCAACGCCATTGAATTACTTACCGTTGGCGATCATCGTGGGTGCGATATTTGTCATCGGCATTTCTGCGGCGGTGATCGCGATGACGGCCTTTTCAGGGAAAGGCGAGGTTGCCACGACAAATCCGTACACGGGCGACGACCCGACATCGTCGAGCGATCGCGACGGCGATCCCGGTTCCACGCCGACGAGTTCGCCATCGATTCAAGGTAGTTCTCAAACGGATACGAATACATCGTCGAATTCCGATCTTCCGACCGCGCAATCCACGCCCGTAAAGCCAGACCTTCCCGCAAAGCAGTATTCCGCGATGACGGATGCGGAAAAGCGTGCGTATATCGAAGACCGTGCGATGCGCGTCGCCCAGATCATCGGCAATTCGACGAGTGAAAAGATTCCGCCGGACGCGGTTACACGGATCAAGAGTTTTGTGGATGCGTATGTTTCGCGGACGAAGGTCAAGCCGCTTTCGGGATGCCGTTTTGGCGACAATCTGCAAGCAACCTACACGCGAGCGAGCAAGAACGCGCCGTTCATCATTCGAGCGTTCAACGAAAAGGGAATGGATCCGCGGATCGGGCTTTATCTCGCTATGATCGAGTCCGAACATTGCACGTGTCTGCAAAGTCCGACGGGGCCGCTCGGGATGTTTCAGTTTACGCAGGCTACCGGAAGGCTTCATGGGCTGAATATCATTCCCGGAGCGACGCCAGCTCATCCTGATGAACGGTGCGAGCCGGAACCGGCGTCGCGTGCCGCGGCATCGTATATGAAGGCGTTGGCAGGACGCTACGGAACAGGGCCGTCGAGCATTCCGCTTGCGATCGGCAGTTACAACAGCGGCGAAGGCGGCCTCAGTTCGAACCTCGAAAAAGCATTGTCGTCCGGCACAGGTTTGCCTCGTGAATTCTGGACGCTTATCGAGAAGAGCGATATGCTCTCAAAGCAATTCCAATCGGAGAACTTCAAATACGTGCCGAAATTTTTTGCCGCAGCCATCATAGGCGAAAATCCGAGAGATTTTGGCCTCGACCTGAATCCGATCTCAACATATACGAAGTAACCTGCCGTTTTCGCTGCCTAAATGAGTGATCTCCGACTAAAGTTCATTGACGCCGATGGCAGCGACGTCTCTTTTGAGGCCAGCGACAGCTTGATCACGATCGGGCGGCATTCGAATAATTCGCTTGTGATCGCTGACGGCAGACTTTCGCGAGAGCATCTGCGGCTCGAGCGCGAAGGCCCGAATTGGTACGCGGAAGATCTCGGTTCGTCGAACGGCACGACGCTGAATGGCGAAACCCTTCGCGACCAGCAGCGGCTAAAGAATGGCGACAAGCTCAGCCTCGGCGGGCTTGAGATCGCGGTCGAGATCGAGCAGGCAAAGGCAGCGGAACCGGCAGTTCAGGCTCCGCCGCCTGTACAGACGAATGTTCCGGCTACTCCGGCAATGCCCGCTCCCGCGGCGGCGTCGAGCGGCGGACTTTCGTTTTCGTTCATCTTGCTCGCGCCGGCACTTGGATTGATAGTGATCTTGATCGCCGGCGGCTTTTTGTACTTTTCGAGTAAGAAAAAGCCCGAGACGGATGCGAACGACATCACGTATTCGACGCCCGACGGCTCGAGCACACCGTCAACGGACGCGACGCCGGTCGCCTCGCAGACTGAGAACGCTGCAACGCCCGAGACTCCGAGCGGTACGCCGACAAAGGAAGATACCGCGACGCAAAAGGTCGAGAAGTTCGCCGCTCAATTTATGCGAAAGGCGGCGGGGAACGATCCGCGATATTTTTTGACGGGAGCACAGGCCGCAGAGGTAGCAAAACGCGTGCAGTCGATGAGCGGAGCGGTGAAGGCCAATCTACCGTCGATCACAAAAAGGTCGGGTGAGTTGAGCAAACTCGCTGCGGCGAATGGTTTGAACGCTGATTTTCTCGCGGCCGCGGGCCTTGCAAAGCTTGGCTCAGGTCGCGGAGATGCTTTTGCCGCGGCAAGTTCGATGGCGGGCATTTTCTCTCGGCTGACAGGCCCGGTCGGGAATGAACTTGGCGACGATTGCCTTTTGATGGTCGCGGCATACGATCAGGGAGCGGCCGGCGACTTTTTGAAATTGCGAAATATGCTGCAGGATCTTGCGACAAAGGTCAACAATGTTCCGGCACGTGAGATACGCTCGATCTGGTACCTTAACAAGACGGGCAAGATAACATCGCAGGAATATGAACTCGCACTGCGATTCCTGGCAGCGGGCACGATAATGCAGGATCCTGCGTCGTTTTGAACGGGCGAGCTTTTGGCACACGTGCATTGCGATCCAATACAAGGGGAAGGGAATTTATGGCTGATGAATGGATAACCGGTAATTTTAAGCTCCGCATACACGGCGAGCCGATCGAGATGCAGGTGACCGTGCCGACCGCGAAGGTGAAGCCGCAAAGGATGCTGCCGCTCTTTCAGGAGATGGCATCGACGGTCGTTGACCAATGTGTTGCGGTGGTCGAGAGCGAAGGCAAAAAGGTGTCGTGCAAGGCAGGCTGCGGCGCGTGCTGTCGCCAGGCTGTGCCGATCTCGGAGATCGAGGCATATCACATCGCCGAGATCGTGAACGAGATGCCGCCGGAGAGACAGGCCATTATTCGCAAACGCTTTGCGGATGCGCTTGCACATTTTCGCAAGATCAAATGGTTCGACGAGCTCATCGGCCTAAAGGATATGGCGTATGAAGGCTCGCCGGAATTTTCAGCGGAAAAATACGCCGAGGTTATCACGAAATATATGAAGCAGGGCTACGCGTGCCCGTTCCTCGAGGATGAGTCCTGCTCGATCCACAAAGATCGGCCGGCGGTCTGCCGAGAGTATCTCGTAACGTCACCAGCGGAGAATTGTGCCGATCCGCGTGCCGACACGATCAAGAAAGTGCCGATCTACCTGCGGCCGTCGAAAGCCTTGCTAAAATTAGGCAAAACGGAAACGACCGAGAACTGGTCTTCGGTGATAATGATCGAGGCCCTCGACCTGGTTGAGAAGAATCCGGACCGTTTGGAAGAGAAGACCGGGCCGGAATGGACCGAGGAATTCTTCAATGCGTTGGCATCGACCGAGAAGATCCTAAAGGATGATCCGGCGCCGTCCCGAAGGCGGAAAAAGCCGCGTCATTCTCGGAAGGGACGCTAAAGATGGCAGGTTCCGTCGCTAGGACAGTTTACTAAAAGCATCAAGTCGGTTTACTATCTTATTGCTTTTACAAAACTTATCCCCAAGCTATGAGCAAATACCGAAAGATCGTCTGGAACGAGGGAATGCTGCTGACGCCTCAGCATTTCCAGCAATGGGATAATTATCACGAGGAACTCGTAAATTCTCGTGTGCGGTCGGTCGCGCCTTACGCGTACGGCGTGCTCGGGATGCAGATAAACCACGAGGCGATCGGAAATGCAAATTTTCAGATCACGGCCTGTCGGGCGGTGATGCCGGACGGCCTCTATCTGAACTTTCCCGACCAGGAAGGCGCTCCGGATCTGCGGCCTGTCGGCGATCATTTTCACGCCGAGCAGGAAAAGCTGGGCGTCTATCTCGCGATCCCGGCAAAGAAGATGGGCGAGGCGAATTTCCAGGGAAGCGGAGCCGCACCGCAGCCGAACATTCGCTATCTGCAGGAAGGCGCGCTTGTCCGCGACGAGACCAGCGGAACGAACGAGCAGCCGGTCGCGTACGCACGCAACAACGTGCGCATCGTTTTTGATGACGAGATACGCGATGGATTTACCTCGATAAAGATCGCTGAGCTGACGCGAACGCCGACCGGTCAATTCCAGATCTCGAATGAATATATCCCGCCGATCCTTGATGTTACGGCGTCGGATTGGCTCGTGAGCATGCTTCGGCAGCTTGTTGAGGTGCTCATCACAAAGAGCGGCAGTCTCGGCGAACAGCGACGTCAGCGTCAGGCCGGACTTGCAGACTTTACGACGTCTGATGCGGGAGTTTTTTGGCTGCTGCACACGATCAATTCGTCGATCCCGACGATCGCTCATTATTTTCGGGCGCAGCTTGTTCATCCTGAGAAACTTTACCTGGAAATGGCGACCTTGGCCGGCAAGTTGATGACCTTCTCGACGGATCACAATCCGAAGGACATCGTAAAATACGACCACGACGACCTTTATTTCACGTTCTACACGCTGAATGCACAGCTTCGGCTGCTGCTCGAAACCGTTATTCCGAGCCGCTGTGTTGCGATTCCGCTTGAGAAGGTGCGCGATGCCCTGTATGTCGGCCGTGTCGAGGACGAGAGGCTCTTGAAGGAGGCCGGATTCTTCCTTGCCGTACGATCGCAGATGCCGGAGGCAAAACTTATCGAGGGCGTGCCGCGCGTCATCAAGATCGCGTCGCGTGATGTGATCGACACGGTCATCGGCTCGGCTCTGCCGGGCGTAGTGCTTTCGTATTCAAATCCGCCGCCGGCACCGATACCGGCTCGCATCGGGTTCAAGTATTTCAGTCTCGATTCGAACGGGCCTTATTGGGACGGCATACGCGGATCGAAGGTGCTCGCCGTTTATGTTCCCGACGAGATCCCGGGCGAAAAGCTCGAGATGTACGCCGTTAAGCCTTAAGGGGTTCTGATCACAGCAATGTATTGCGATAAATGCGGACTCGAAAATGCGGACGACGCGGCCTTCTGCAGAAGCTGCGGGCGTGAGCTGAAGGAGATCGAAACGCGGGTCGCCGCGAGGCCTGCCGCCGCGGAAATGCCTGACTATAAGGCGCCGCTTGCCGAAGTTCCTCAGGACGAGATACATGCAAAGAACGCGGACGACGAGCAGATCGTTTTCTCGATCGGGCCGACGCTCAAATTCGTTTACGCCGGTTATGTCATCGCCCTGCTCGGTGCGTTCGTGATCGCGGCGATCCTGGGCGGATTCTTTCAGTCCCCGTGGCTCGGTGTGGGCCTGGGTTTTTTGATCCTGCTTGTCCCGGTCTATTTTCACCTAAAGAAAAAACTCGTTCGATACACGCTCACGGACACAAAGCTTGAGATCGATTCCGGCTTTATTGCGAGGACGCGACGAAATATACCGCTGCGGCGTGTGCAGGATGTAACGGTCTCATCGACGTTCCTGCAGCGACTGCTCGGGTTTGGCGATGTGGTCATCGACAACGCGAGCGAGGGCGGCGAACGCATCATTCTCGACGATATCGACAAGCCGCAGACGCGTGCCGATCTTATCCTCAAAGAGATGCGCCGGCTCGACACTCACTCGGATTTCTAAGAAAGATGCCTAGAAAGATCTTCGTTACCGGCGGTGCCGGATTTATCGGTTCTGCATTTGTGCGCCTCGTGCTCGAACGCGAAGCGGACACGGCGATCGTAGATTTCGACGCGCTCACATACGCCGGAAACCCAAAGAATCTTGAAGGCCTTGATCCCGCTCGACACACGTTCGTAAAAGGCGACATCTGCGACCGCAAAGCCGTTCTCGACGCCTTGCCGAGCGACACGGACGCTATCTTCAATTTCGCTGCAGAATCGCACGTCGATCGGAGCATCTATGCCGCAGATGAATTCCTGCGGACGAATATCATCGGGACGCAGGTACTGCTAGATGCCGCACGCGAAAAAGGCGTCAGGCGTTTTGTGCAGGTCTCGACCGATGAGGTGATGGGAACATTGCCGGAAACGAGCGACGCGTTCTTTACCGAAGAGTCACCGCTGCAGCCGAATTCGCCATACGCGGCGTCGAAGGCCGCAGCAGAATTCGTCGTGCGTGCGGCACGCGAAACTCACGGCGTCGATGCCGTCGTAACACGCTGCGGGAATAATTACGGGCCGCGGCAATTTCCCGAAAAACTCATTCCGCTGATGATCGCGAATGCGCTCGATGACCAGCCTTTGCCGGTCTACGGAGACGGCAAGAACGTGCGTGACTGGATTTATGTTGACGATCATTGCCGAGGGATCTGGGCCGCTTTTGAGAAGGGACGGCCGGGCGAAGCGTACAATCTCGGCTCTCGGAATGAAAGGCAGAATATCGACGTCGTTACTTCGATACTTGACGCACTTGGAAAACCGCATTCGCTGATACAGTACGTTACAGACCGTCTTGGACATGACCGCCGATACGCTATCGATGCGACAAAGGCCGAGACGGAACTCGGATTTCGCCCCGAGATGAGCTGGGAAAAAGGCATCCAGACGACGATCGATTGGTATCTGGAGAATCGTGAATGGGTCGAGGAGATCCGGAGCGGCGAATACCGAGATTATTATAAAAAAATGTACGGATCGAGCCTCGGATGAAGATACTCGTAACCGGTGCAAACGGAATGGTTGCACGGGCGGTCGCTGAATACTGCCGCTCGTCGAACGATGAGGTCATTGCGCTTGACCGCAGATCGCTTGATATTTCGAGCCGCAATTCGGTGGTCGAGATCGTCGGCAGAAACACGCCTGACGCGATCATCAACTGTGCTGCTTTTACGGACGTTGACGGTGCGGAGAGTAACGAGATCGCGGCCTATGCGGCGAATTCAGAAGGCCCGGCGAATCTTGCTGCCGCAGCGAAGGCCTGCGGTGCAAAGTTCGTAACGATCTCAACGGATTACGTCTTTGACGGCACCTTCGATGGTTTTTACACCGAAGACGACACGCCTGCTCCGCTTGGCGTCTATGCGAAAACAAAATACGACGGCGAACTTCGAGCGGCTCGAGAAGATCCAGATTCGGTAATCGTCCGCTCGGGGTGGATCTACGGACACGGCGGCACTAATTTTCTGAGCGTAATTCCGGAGCTTTTGAAGGCCGGAAAATATATTACGGCGATCAGCGACAGCTTCGGGACGCCGACCTTTGCCGGCGACCTTGCAAGGCGTTTACGAGAACTCGCGGCAAGCGACATCCGGGGCGTCGTACACGTAACGAATGCGGGCGAAGGCTCGACATACTACGGCGTTGCGTGTGAGATCGCAGATCTATTGGGAATCGAGCGTTCGTGCATTACGCCGATCTCGGATGCCGATCTGAAGCGTCCGGCTCCACGTCCTCATTCTTCGAAGCTTGCAACAAAAAGGCTCGCCGAACTTGGGTTCGACGAGCTTCCGGATTGGCGCGATGCGCTAGCCCGTTTTGTTAAGGCCTAAAGCTGTTTCCCTGATCCTGAACCGCTGCTGCTGCCGTGTCTGCACCTTCCATTATCGGGGTTTCATCATCGGCTCGGTGCTTGTAATAGTGGTAGTAGCCGGTTCCGTAATAATCGTACTCGACAGATTCGGATGTAATGCCATTGAGCACGACGCCGTAGATGCGTGCTCCAAGAGCTGAGATGCGTGTTCGGAATTGACGCATCAGGTGCATCGAACTCTTGCCTGCCATCGCGATCAGGACAACGCCGTCAACCTGCGTAGAAAGAATGGCCGCATCCGTGAACGAGATCGCGGGAGGTGAGTCGATAATGATGTGCTTGAAGCGTCCGCGAAGGAACTGCAATAGATTGCGCATCTCGTTGGACGACAAAAGCTCCGCAGGATTCGGCGGGATCGGCCCGCTCGTGATGATCTTCAAATGCGGTAATCCCGGAGCGGCCTTAATAAGATTTTCGGTGGACTTCTCGCCCGACAGATAGTTCGTCAAGCCTTGAGCATTCGAAAGCCCAAAATGCGAGTGCATACGCGGGCGGCGAAGGTCGCAGTCGATAAGGACCACGTCGGCATCGGCCTGAGCCAAGGTGATCGCGGTGTTGATGGCGGTCGTCGTTTTGCCTTCGGACGGCTGTGAAGACGTGACAAGGATAGATTGCGGCGGCTTGCCGGCGCTCGAGAACAGGAGCGATGTGCGAAGGTGCCGATAGGCCTCGGCCATCGGCGAATGACGCTCTTCGAGCGTTATAAGAGCAGTGCTCGACGCTGCCTTTCCGTTGCTTTCCGAACCGATGCCGCGAATGCTGAGCCGCTTTTTTTCGTTGATCCCGT
Organism: Pyrinomonadaceae bacterium; assembly: GCA_019694355.1. Taxonomy (GTDB): domain Bacteria; phylum Acidobacteriota; class Blastocatellia; order Pyrinomonadales; family Pyrinomonadaceae; genus OLB17. Next base: position 243,483 of record JAIBCB010000002.1, read on the forward strand.
GATGCGGGATCATTGCAAGCGTCGGCAGGCCCAACGCACGAGACACATCGTCGCTCGTTCGAACTGAGTCATCAAGATAGTCAAGCAGGAATGCGAGGCCAATGCCTGCGAATAAAGAAGCGAGCAGAGCGATAAAGATATTGCGCGGACGATTCGGGCTTACAGGTGAGCTCGGAACGGTGGCAGAGCTCGAGATCTTGATGTTGTTGGGCTTTCCCGCGGCAAGGGCGAGCTCTTGCTCTTTCTGCCGCTGAGTGTACGTATCGAGCAGCCCACGATTTGTTTCGAGCGCACGCTTTAGCGTCGTTAGGGTCGTTGTTGCCTGTCCCTGGATGTTGGCCCGCTCAGCCTCTACCTCATAGGCGTTCAGGAGCTGGTCTTCGCGACGTTTTGCTGCATCGACCTGGGAGCGAAGCGAAACAAGGGCTCCGCTGACGGCATCTTTCTCGATCTTCTTTTGATCGCGGTCGATGATCTGCGAAACTTCGCTCTCTGTCTGCTGTTTGGTGGCTTTGAGCGACGAGATCTTTTCCTCGACCTGCTGAACTTTCACGTAAGCGGGCGTGTATTTGACGAGCAGCTCGGCCTTTTCGGTCTCGGCGTCCTTTATCTGCTTTTCAATGTCGCGGATCTGGTCCTGCAGCTTTGCCCGACGCTCTGTGTTCAGGCGAACGGTGTCCTGATAGACCTTGTTCTCATAAAGGTCGGGGATATTTTTTCCTTCGCCGCGGGAACTCGCCTGGACGGCGCCGTTATAGCGTGCTTCGAGTTTGCGTCGGTCGTCGGCCGCTGAAAGCCATTGCTCACTCAGCGTCTGCAGCCGGCTTGCCGCAAGGTCGGAGCCTTTTTCCTGAAGCGGCAGATTGCTCGACCGCATATAGTCGGTGAGTTTGGTTTCCTGGTCGGCGATCGTGACCTTGAGGTCCCCGATGGATTTTGTGAGCTCGTCGTAGGCGGACTGCGTGCCTTCAAGCTCGCGTTTTGCGTCCTCGTCGATAAAGATCTGTGCGACCTTGTTGGCAACGTCGGCGGCAAGCTGCGGATTCTTGTTGCTGACCGTAACTGTGAACAGGCTTGTGCGCTCCGTCTGCTCGACGTGGAGGCCGCCGGACAAGGCGGCGGCGTATTGATTCGCCCTGGCCGCCTCTTCCGGCGAAAGCTGAGCCTCGGAGGGATCAGCGTTCTCGGTGCCGGTCAGGACGGGAAGCGCACCTTGCGGTGCTTCTGCTTTTGCAGGGCTTGAGAAGATCGACTTGATCGATGCAAAAAAACCTCGGTTGCCGCTGCCGAGAAGGTCCGGTTCGCGCTGAAGCCCGAGGGCCAGGACGACCTTTTTCATAAGATCGGAATTCTGGAGCAGCTGGATCTGAGTGTTGTAATACGTCGTCTCGTCGCCGTCGAAATTGATGTTGATCGCGTCTTTCGCGGTCGGTGATGCCTTGCGAGGTTCGATCAGCATCTCGGCGCTCGCCGAATAGATCGAAGGCTGGCGGAAAGAATAGAACGCTGCCGCTGCGGTGACGACGATCGCGATCGCACCGATCATTGGGAGCCGTTTCGTGACAACGCGGACATAGTGCCGAAGTGTCCGCTGACTGGACTGGCTTTCGTGGTCGTAATACGCCGCGTATGTTGCGGGCATTTCGCGGTTCGGCTGTGTTACATCAAGCCCCCGCGGCAGCGGCGTAAGTCTTTGATCCTGATCCATAGGGTTTACAACTAGCGAAGCGGCCCTTTTCGGTATTTTGCCTTGTGAGTGAAAGTTAAATTATGATGTCGTGCAAAGTGCGCGCTTGTACTTGCTTTTATATCACAATAAGCCGCCGAAAGCATAGGATTTGTGAGGCTCAGCGGGTCTTTCGCGCCTGGGACTGAACGGCAGTTATTGCGACCGCATCCACGATGTCTTCTGCCTTGCAGCCCCTCGAGAGGTCGTTGCAAGGACGATCAAGCCCTTGGAGGATCGGGCCGATGGCCGTGCCGCCGGTCAGTCGCTCGGTCAGTTTGTAGGCGATGTTGCCCGAATTCAGGTCCGGGAAGATAAGAACGTTTGCCTTTCCGCCAACCGGTGAACCCGGAGCTTTTGAAGCGGCGACGGCCTCGACAAGTGCCGCATCGGCCTGAAGTTCACCGTCGATCACAAGGTCCGGCCGACGAACACGCACCGTCTTTACCGCTTCGATCACCTTGTCGAGGCTTTGATGTTTTGCACTGCCTTTTGTCGAGAATGACAGCATCGCGACACGCGGCTCCGTGTTTAGAAGAGCTTTCGCCGAATCAGCAGATGCGATCGCGATCTCGGCCAATTCGGCGGAATCCGGATCGATCACGACGCCGCAGTCGGCATAGATCATCGCTCCTTTATCGCCGAATTTCTTGTCAGGCACGACCATCAAAAAGAAACTCGAAACGGTCTTGAAGCCTTTTGCGGGCCCGATACAGCGAAGTGCCGCGGTGACGGTGTGTGCCGTGGTGTTTGTCGCACCGGCGACCGAACCGTCCGCTTTTCCCTCACGAACGAGGAGATTTCCAAAGTAAAGCGGGTCTTTGACGGCCTGTTCGGCCTCTTCGAGAGTTACGCCCTTTGCCCGGCGAAGTTCGTGGTAAAGACTCGCGATTCGGCCGAGATCGTTCGCCTTCCGGTGGTCGAGTAGTGTGACGCCGTTCAGATTCGCTCCCGCGGCGGCGGCAAGATCGCGAACGACATCCTCACGGCCAAGAACAGTGATCTTCGCAATGCGGTCGTGTGCGCAGATGGCAGCGGCCTCGACCGTTCTTGGGTCTTCGCCCTCAGGAAGAATAATGTGCTGGGGTTCGGCGGCCGCCCGACGACGGATCTCTTCGAGGATCATACGATTCTTTGAAACCTTTCGAATTTATCACAACGTCCGATCATTAGGAACTGCAGGCCGATAACCGGCGACCGCATCATTTTTTTTTCGTCTTGTCACAAAAGGCGGCCCCGCGGTGTTCTCTTTCTTACGGCCCAAAAAATCTAAGCTATGGATCCAATAAAACTTCTATTCTCTCTCGCTATCTTGTGTGTTGCGGCCTTTCTTGTCGAAGCTCAAGACACCATTCCGACCATCAAGGCGAACTCGGCCACTGTCTCGATCAGAGACGGCGACGTTCTGAAGAAGGAAGCATGGAATCTCGCACCGGAAGCAAAGCCCGATATTTATGAGACCTTCGTCAAGAAAGGCTCCAAGAAGACCGTCGAATTCATTACTGATATTGACAAGATCGCCTTTCAGGTGGAGGCGGGCAAGACCTACGATTTCATCATCCAAAAGGGCGAAACGAAATGCTACACGCAGATCAAGGCCTCAGAGCTTAAGTTTTGGAACGACGCCGATTTCTGGCAAAGCCCGTCGATCAAAACACCATACAGTGAAAATATATCGGATGCGGAAAAGGTCGCAGGGCTCTCGAAATTTTGGTCCGAAGCGAAATATAACTTCATCAATTTTGATCTTGTGCCCGACCTCGACTGGGACAAGACGTACCTTGACTTCATACCAAAGGTCTTGGCTGCCAAGTCAACACTCGAATACTACCGTGTCTTGCAGGAGTTCGCGGGAAAGCTGCACGACGGGCACACAAATGTATCTTTTCCAAAAGAGCTGCAATCTGAGGTAATGGCCAGGCCGGCAATTTTTGCTCGATTGGTCGAGGGGCACGTGCTGATCGTCGAGATCCAAGATCCAAAACTGACCGCCGAAGGCATCGCCGTTGGGCAGGAGATCAAGAGTGTTGACGGCGTTCCCGTAAAGGACTACGCCGAAAAAAATGTGGCTCCGTATGTGAGCGACAGTACGCCGCAATCAAAGGCGACAAGCGTTTACGAATATTTCCTGCTACGCGGCTCAGTTTCCAAGCCCGTCGAACTCGAACTGAAAGACGCAGACGGAAAGATCTTTCGACGATCGCTGCCGCGTCTGACCCGTGAGCAGCTGAATAGCCTGCCGAACCCAACAAAGAACTTCGATCTTAGAATGTTGCCGAACAACATTGCGTTGGTCACGATAAACACAATGTCGGACGGGCCGGGCGAGGAGAAATTCATGGCCGAGAATTTTCCCGCGATGTCGAAAGCAGCCGGCGTGATCCTCGACCTACGCGAGAACGGCGGCGGTAATTCGAGCGTCGGCTATAACATCTTGTCGTATTTCATAGACAAACCGTTCAAGGGGTCGAGCTGGTACACGCGCGAATATCACCCGACGTTTCGGCCGTGGGGACAAAGTGACAAGGTCTTTGGCCAAGAAGCCGAGGCGATCTCAATGGAACAGATAAAGCAGATGCGAAATGGCGTCGAACCATTTCTCGGCCCGCTCGTCGTGCTCTCAAGCCCGCGAACCTTTTCGGCCGCCGAGGATTTCCTTGTTGCATTCAAACCGACAAAACGCGGCCTTATCATCGGCGAACCTTCTGGCGGCAGCACCGGCCAACCGTTAGTGATCTCGCTTCCCGGCGGCGGGACGGCCCGCATATGCTCAAAACACGACACATTTGCCGACGGCACCGAGTTTATCGGAGTCGGAGTAATTCCGGACATTGCGGTGTCCCCGAAAGTAACTGACTTCACGCAAGGGAAAGATGCTGTGCTCGAAAGGGCGATCGAAGAGATCAAGAAGCGACAATGACGTTGAGTCGATGGCTGTGCCGAATGCACTTGCCATAATCTCTCTTTATCCTTAGACTTTGAGGGAAATGGGGAAATTGGCACGACGTGAAAAAAGCGAACTGAAGGGCCGAATGCGGAGCTTCGTGATGTTTTTGCCGAATATGGCGAAGCTGCTCGCACGCCTTTTGAAAGACGCTCGTGTTCCTACGGCCGAGAAAGCCCTTTTCGTCGCCGCGATCGTGTACGTGATCTCGCCGCTCGATCTGATCCCGGATATTTTCCCTTTTATCGGCCAGGTCGATGATATATATATGGTCGCGTTGGTTCTGCTGCGGCTGATAAACCGGACGGATGTCGAGGTCGTTCGCGAACATTGGTCCGGCGGCGGTGACATCGCGGCACTCGCCGATTCGATAGCAAATCTTGCACCAAAATTCCTGCCGAAGCGTATTTCACGCGTCCTTCGTTCGCGAGTTGAACTCGCACCCGCGGGCAAGATCCTCAAGAGCATCACAAAACGCGATGAGGCCGTCGTCATCGAGGTCGCTGACGATCCGCAGATCGAATCTGTCTCAACAATGTCCAACTAGATCCAAGAAAAGACCGCATTTGGTGACGCGGCCTTTTCCATGGATATTCACGCCTTCAAGCGGCCGCGGTTCCGTGCTTTGCGGTCGCGCTCTTCAGCATGGCGATCTGTGCGGCGTGGTGCACGTTGTGCCGTACGGTGCCGTGCAGAAAAAAGCTGAGTGAATAGTCGTTGTCCTCGAACTTTTCAGCGAGATCGCCGTCCGAGAGCTCTTCGATCGCACGGATCAAGTTTCCGAAAGAATCCGAAAGCTGCGTCTGCAGGGCTTGCCACGCTGCATCAGCAACCTGTTTCTCTTCCGGGAAATTCCCGTCGGGCGGTTCGGAGACTGGGTTTCCCTTGAGCCGTTCGGCCCAAACGTTGTTCCAACCCGAAATGTGTCCGGCGAGCTCCCAGATGCTGTGCGTACCTGGAAGTTTGAGGGCCGCGCGTCCGGCGTCTATGCCGCTGAGCGTCTCTTTAAGGCTGGCGGCGTGCCATGGTTCGCCGTCCAAGATCATTCTTAATTCGTCGATTATCTGCTGCTTTTCCATTTTTGGTCTCCCTTGAAATAATTTCGCCGTAACTGTCTAAAGCCGTGAGAGTGGTTACACAGTATCATTCATTATGTAACCTGTCAAGGGCTTATTGGCGGTTACGTGCAAGTGAGATATAATTTTATTTGAAATGGAATTGCGGCCTGACAAATTCAAGCTCATCGCGGGCGACTTGAGCCTAGACCTTGTGAACACGGCGTCGGGCTGGCAGCGGACGGCGAGCGGCTGCATTCCCGCCGACGATAGTCTCGCCGATGTTGGCGATCTGGTCTCATGGGCCGTGAAAGCAAACGTGATCGGTGAGAAGGCGGCTCGCCGCCTTGTGAAAAATGCGGAAACGAACGATGCAGGCGCGTCGAGTTTGCGGCGTGCACGCAAGGCCCGTGCGGCGATCTATGGACTCTCCGTTGCGGTTGCCACGGGCGAAACTCCATTATCCGGTGACATCGAGCACCTCGAAAAAGAGCGGCGGCGGGCACTCGAAGGCCAAAGGATGGAGTATTCGGACGGACGCTTCGAACTAAAGCAACGCAGGGAGGCCGAACCGCTCGATGCGGTTCTCGATGCGGTCGTTTTTGCAGCGGTCGAGCTCTTTACTTCCGATCGTGCAAAGCGGATCCGCATCTGCGGCGGCGAGCCATGCGGTTGGCTATTTGTGGATGACAGCCGCGGCCGAAATCGCCACTGGTGCGATATGCGAGACTGCGGAAATCTCGCAAAGGTGAGGAGATTCCGAAAGAAAGCCTCGAAGGGCGATGGGCGGGATCCGTAGAAAGACGGAGATTTCTTCATTTTCAGCACATTTCTTCTGGATTTTCCTGCCTTTTGAATCTATTTCTGTTTCGGTAAGCTCGGAATTATTCGAAAATTAAATTGCACGATCGAACTCCGCTTTCGATATAATCGAAGTACGTCGAAAAGCGAAAGTTAGCGTAATTTCCCTCTTTATGTTCGAACGCTACACAGAAAGGTCTCGCCGCGTCATTTTTTTCGCGCGTTATGAGGCGCTGCAATACGGCTCCCAATCGATCGCTCCCGAACACATTTTGCTCGGGCTGCTGCGTGAGGACAAGACACTTTCGGCCAAGTATTTCCCATACAGACATTCATTGACCGTCGATTCGGTCCGTAAGGAGATCGAGGATCGGATCGTCGTTCGCGACCGCATACCGCAATCGAGCGAACTGCATCTTTCGGCGGTTACGAAACGCATTCTTTTTTATGCGAATGAAGAAAGCCGTCAGCTGAAGAATCGGCACATCGGTCCTGAGCATATCTTGCTCGGGCTGATACGCGAAGAGCGTTCGGTGGCCGCTGAGATACTTTTCGGATATGGCGTGAGGCTCGACGATATTCGCGAAAAGCTTGGGCAGCAGCATCGCGCGATGCCGAATCTTTTCTCGCCTGCAAAAGAACCTTCAAAGACGCCGAACCTTGAAGAATTCACCCGTGATCTTACTCAGGATGCGGCCGACGGCCGTCTTGACCCGCTTATTGGAAGGCAGCAGGAGACCGAGCGCCTGATCGAGCTCATCTGCCGACGAACAAAGAACAATCCCGTCTTGATAGGCGAAGCCGGCGTCGGGAAGACAGCGATCGTCGAAGGCCTTGCCCAGCGGATCGTCGATAAGAACGTGCCCTCGTTCCTTGAGAATAAACGCGTGCTTGCTCTCGACCTTTCGCTTGTGGTTGCGGGCACAAAATACCGCGGGCAGTTCGAAGAGCGTCTAAAGAAGATCATTGCCGAGCTAAAGGAAAATCGCGACAACCTCGTCTTTATCGATGAGCTACACACGCTCGTTGGTGCCGGTTCTGCGGAAGGGACGCTTGACGCCGCGAACATTCTTAAACCTGCGCTGTCACGCGGCGAAATTCAATGTATCGGAGCAACGACACCGGCCGAATATCGCAGGACGATCGAGAAAGATCGTGCCCTTGAGCGGCGTTTCCAGGCGGTGAAGGTCGAGCCCGCGAGCGAAGATGATGCCTTGCTGATCGTCAGAGGGATCATCGAGCGTTACGAAGCATATCATCAGATCCGATATTCGCCCGACGCTCTGACGGCGGCCGTCGAGCAATCAAATCGCTATATTTCCGACCGCTTTTTGCCCGACAAAGCGATCGATGTGCTCGATGAGGCAGGAGCACGCGCAAAGCTGCGTTATCGAAGCGAAAATCCGGGCGAACCTTCGTGGAAAGAGACCGTCGAGAACTGGAAACGTGCCTCCGCGAACGAAGATCAGTTGATCTCATTTGAATTGCAGACTCTCGAAGATTCGTTCTTCGCCGTGGAGGTAACACGTGACGACATCGACGACGTGATCGCACGCTGGACGGGAATTCCCGTCGCGTCGATCAAGGAAGAAGAGGCATCGAAGCTGCTAAAGATCGAGAAGGTTCTCGGCGAGCAGATAATCTCTCAGCGGCCTGCTGTATCGGCATTAGCACGTGCTATCAGGCGTTCGCGTGCGGGCATAAAATCCCCGAATCGTCCGGTCGGCTCATTTCTTTTCCTCGGGCCGACGGGCGTTGGAAAAACGGAAGTGGCAAGGCGTCTTGCAGAGTTCCTATTCGGCTCTGAGAGGTCGCTTGTCCGCTTCGATATGAGCGAATTTATGGAGCGCCATTCGGTCTCGAAGTTCATCGGATCGCCTCCGGGATACGTTGGGCATGAAGAAGGCGGGCAGTTGACGGAAAGGCTGCGTCGCTCGCCTTATTCGATCGTACTCTTTGACGAGATCGAAAAGGCACATCCGGACATCTTCAATCTTTTGCTTCAGGTTTTTGAGGACGGTGTCCTGACCGATTCGACCGGCCAGACGATCGACTGCAAACATTCGATCTTCATAATGACGTCGAATATCGGTGCAAGGATAATCCAAAAGACGGCATCGCTCGGTTTTCAGGCCTCGGGTGAGGTAACCCGTGCAAAGCGCGAGGACGAAGTGATGGCGGCCGTCAGACAGACGTTTGCCCCCGAATTCATCAATCGTCTTGACGAGATTCTCATCTTTGACGAACTCTCGCTCGAGGACCTAATGGCGATCGCCGATCTGCAGATCGCAAACCTCAATTCGATCATCGCTGATAAGAACCTGAAGGTCTCTCTGACGACGGAAGCGAAGAAATGGCTTATCGAGCATACCTGCAGCGACCGCAAATACGGAGCAAGGCCGCTCAAGCGTGCGATCCAAAAGCATATCGAGGACGAACTTTCCGAGGCGCTGATCCAGGGCAGGGTCAGTGATTCGGCAGAGATCGCGGTCATCGTCGAGAATGATGAGCTGCAGATCCAAATGCCGTCCTTGCGCGAACTTACAGCAAAAGGCGTAGAATAAACGCAAGATGTACCGTCGCCCAAAATTCATCGAAGCGCTGCACAACATCCGTCAGGAGATGGCCGCCGAGGCCGATCACGACGTGATCTTGTTTGCGGAAAAGGCAAGAAGCGGCGAATTCAAGAAAGTTTTGCCGCCGCGGGCGACGGATTCTGAAGAGCCGACATTGGACGAAAGATCTGAAGTCGCCTTGCGTAAACGCTAAAGCTGCCAATGTCGGCTTTCGATCCTGCCGGCCTTCAGCGTAATATCAAACCAAACAGTTTGTTGAAATGGTCAGATATTTAATATCGCTCGCTATTGTTGTGTTTACGGTCCTCGGAGCGGCGAGTGTGTTCTTTCCTGACTATTGGATCCACAGATACGACGATCTCATCGCCCGCCAGGCCCGCATTTATCGCCTCGATGAAAAGCTTGTTTGGAGCCTGATCTACGAAGAGACGTATTTTCGTGCTTGGAAACACGGTGCGGCGGACGAGGTCGGGCTGATGCAGGTGCGGCCTGCGGTGGTTCGGGAGTGGGCGAAGGCGACGGGTCTGAAGGAATACGAAAAAGCAGCTGAGAATCCCGAACAATTCCTCGCTGACCCGGAGCAGAATATCCAGGTCGGCTGCTGGTATCTTGAAAAACTTCGTGAGATGTATCGCGGCCTGCCGGCTGAGACCGCTTTGACGCTCGCGGCCTATAACGCCGGCCCGAGCCGTGTGGAAGGCTGGACAGCGGGCGTGAAACTTTCGGACATTTCGGAGGATGATTTTGTCTCGCGTATCACGATCCCGTCCACAAAAAGCTACGTAACGACGATTCTCGCGCGCTATCGTATGCAGACATCAGAGATAAAGAAATGACGACGCTCCACCTTGCCGATCATATTGTGCCGGTGTCGAGCGAACCTTTCGCGGACGGTGGTGTCGCGGTCGAAGGCTCGAAGATCGTCGGCATCGGAACTCGCGAAGCGCTTGCGGCCGAATTCCCGAACTGTGAAACGATCGACCACGGAGCGGCGGCGATCACGCCGGGCTTTGTGAATGTACATTCACATCTTGAGATCACGGCGATGCGCGGCGCTTTGGATTCGGTCGAGGATAATTTCGCGGCTTGGCTGCTGAAATTGAACGCGATCCGAACCGAACTTGGTCGCGAAGGCGTCCTAAGAGGTGCTCTTGTCGGTGCCCGCGAAGGAGCGGCGGCGGGCGTAACTTGCTTCGGCGATATCGGACGAATGGGCCGAGTCGGGCTTGAGGCTTTAACCGCGACCGGCTTGCGCGGCATCGTCTTTCAGGAGACGGAATTTACACCCGACAATCGGACGGCGAAGGATGATTTTTTGGCACTCGCCGCCAAGTTCGAAGCATTAAAACAGGACGAGACCGGGCTTGTGCGTGTCGCTCTCTCGCCGCATTCGCCTTATACGGTTGGCTCGGAACTATTCGAACTGCTTGCCCAATATTCGATCCTCAACCGCACTCCGCTTTCGATCCACGCCGCTGAGTCCCGCGATGAGATCGAGCTGCTCGCCAAAGGCACAGGGCTTTTTTCTTCGTTCTATGAAAAGTTCGGCGTCGAGTGGTCGAGTCCGTTCTCGACACCGATCGAATATCTTGAGCGGCTCGGCGTCCTCGCGACGCGGCCGCTGCTTGCGCACTGTGTTCGCGTAACGGACGACGACATCGAACGTATTGCTGCAAACGGTGCGAGCATTGCCCACTGTCCGAAATCGAACGCGAAATTCGGCCACGGTGCGGCTCCGCTCGAAAGATTTCTTGAGCGCGGGATCACGGTCGGCCTTGGCAGCGATTCGGTCGCGAGCAACAACGTGTGCGATCTGCTTGAAGAATCGAGATTTGCGGCTCTCATGGCACGCAATCGATCTGATTCGGAACGTTTTGTAACTGCCGAGGAAGTTTTCGAGTGTGCGACGCTCGGCGGAGCACGGGCATTGGGGCTTGATGGGGAGATCGGTTCGCTCGAAGCCGGAAAGGAAGCGGACCTCGCCATCGTCGATCTAACGCACGACGCTCAAGATCCGGTAACCGATATCTACGCCGCTCTCGTTTTCTCGTCAAACGCACGCGATGTCAAACAGACGATCGTCGCGGGCAAGATCGTATATTCAAAGGCTTCCGAGACTACTTCTCAGCGGCCTTCATAGCATCGACAAGTTGCGTCGGCGTCCAATCGTTGCCGGCGAAGATCTTTGTAACTTTGCCGCCGGGCGAGATCACTGCTGTCCGCAGACTGTGGTTGAATATCGCTTTGTTATTCGGATCGACCTCATAACGCAGTCCATAAAAATCGGCGATCTTCTTTACTTCGGCGTCCGAACCGACGGCAAGCTGCCACACATCGAACGCCGCATTCGGGTCGTTGCCCATGTATGTGATGCCGTAGGCTCGGAGTTTATCCGGCGTATCGTTCTCGGGGTCGAAAGAGATCGAGAGGAGCCGAAGCTTGTCGCGAAGCACAGGATCGGCTTGGATCAAGCGGGCGGCATCGCGGAAATTTGCCGACATCTTGATACAAAATTCAGGCAGCGGGCATTTCGCATAAATGAACGTGATCGCAAAAGCCTTGCCCTCGAACGTTTTGAGCGAGATCTTCTTGTCGTCCTGATTCGTGAGGGAAAAATCCGGTGCGGGCTGGCCGATCTGTGCAAATTTCGTGTCCGGTGCAGGCGCGTTCGGGTCCGGCGCCGAGACCACGACGATATTCTCAAGAAAATACGGTTCTTTCGCCGTGTTATCGACGACGAGTTCGCCGCTGATCTCCGCTCCGGGCTTAAGGCTGTCCCACGCCCAATCTGCATGGATCGGAAAATCCATCGTCATCGCACTCATATAGCCTTCAATGGCTTCGTGATCGATCGACGCGGTCTTCTTTGCACGATCGGCCGAAACGATCTTGCCCTTAAAAGGGTAGCGTTTGGCGTTCGGCGAGACAGCGTTCGCATTTGACGAGGTAGATGAACCGCCGCAGCCGATCAGGCCGAGGAGCGAAGCGAGAGCGAGCAAAATAATGGCTTTTCGCATAATGGTGTTAAAAGAGCATTGTCGCCCAAAACGTTGAGCGTGTCCAAGCTGCTGCCTTTGCCTTCTACTTTGGAAAACGGTGGGCTCATTGCGGTAAACTCTCTTTTCTAGCGAATTTTTGTTATGACCGCAAAAATACTCAGCGGAAAGCCGATCGCCGACGCCATCAAGAAAGAGGTTTCGGCCGAGGTCGTTGAACTGTATGAAGTGCATTCGGTTCGGCCAACGCTCGTCGTCGTCCGCGTCGGCGAAGATCCGGCGTCGGCAGTCTATGTCGGGAATAAGGTTCGAACCGCGCAGGAGATCGGCATCCGCAGCGAACACATCCATTTTGATGACGACGTCACGCAGACCGAACTCGTGAACACCATCCGCGAATTGAATTTGCGGGACGACGTTGACGGGATACTTGTGCAGCTGCCGCTTCCGAAGCATATCCTGGAACGCGAGGTGCTCGAATTGATCGACCCGCAAAAGGACGTTGACGGTTTTCATCCCGTGAATATCGGCCGTCTTTTGCAGGGTTTTGAGGCTTTGACGCCTTGCACGCCGGCGGGCGTGATCGAGGTTTTGAAACGTTCGAATATCGAGATCGCCGGTGCACGGGCCGTGGTCGTCGGACGCAGCAACATTGTCGGGAAGCCGCTCGCTGCTCTGCTTTTACGCGAAAATGCGACGGTCACGATCTGCCATTCACGCACAAGAGATCTGCCGAGCGTTACGCGCGAGGCCGACATTCTGATCGCGGCGATCGGGAGTGCAGGATTCATCTGCCGCGAACACATTCGCGAAGGCGCGGTCGTCATTGACGTCGGGATCAATTCGGTCGAGAGCTCCGAACGCGTCCGCGAACTCTTTGCGGGCGAAGACCTCGATAAACGGCTCGATACGCTCGACAACCGCGGGGCGACGCTCGTCGGCGATGTCTGTCCGAAAGATGCGGCTTTGGCCGCGGGTGCGATAACGCCGGTCCCGGGCGGCATCGGCCTGCTGACGGTCGCAATGCTAATGAAAAATACGGTCATCGCGGCGAAGATGCGTCGCGGGATCGCAGAGAATTGAACTATGAATTTCGAAGATTATCAGTCGGCGGCGAGCAAGACCGCACTTTATCCACGCCGTATGTCGAATGTCGAATATCCGACGCTTGGGCTTGCGGGCGAGGCCGGCGAGGTCGCGAATATCGTCAAAAAGATCCAGCGAGATCACGATGGCGTGCTAACGGATGAGACGCGTGCCAAGCTCAAGGACGAGCTCGGCGATGTGCTTTGGTATATCTCTGCGTGTGCCGACGAGCTTGGCTTGACTCTTGCAGAGATCGCAGAATTCAACATCCAAAAGCTCGCAAAACGCCATTCGGCCAAAGGATAATTCTTGTGCTAACGGTCGGCCTGACAGGTTCCATTGCAACCGGTAAATCCTTTGTTACCGAATACTTACGGGAGCTTGGAGCCGACGTCATAGATGCGGATCTGGCGGCGAGACGCGTCGTCGAGAAAGGCACGCCCGGACTTGCGGCCGTGGTTGAAGAGTTTGGCAAGGAGGTTCTTGCCTCGGACGGGACGCTTGATCGAAAAAAACTCGGTGCGATCGTTTTTGCGGACGAAGAGAAGCGTCTGCGGCTCAATTCGATCATTCACCCGCTCGTGATCGAACTCCAGGACGATTGGCTGAGATCTGTCGAAAAGCGTGATCAGAACGCGATCGCGGTCATCGATGCGGCGTTAATGATCGAGTCCGGCAGCTATAAGCGCCTTGAAAAGCTGATTGTCGTCTATTGCGAACCTGCGATACAATTGGCGCGCCTGATGGCACGCGATAATTTGACCGAAAGCGAGGCAAAATGCCGCATTGACGCTCAAATGCCGCAGGACGAGAAAAGAAAGTTTGCCAATTACGTCATCGACACATCTAATGGTTTTGAGGACACAAAGCGGCAGACGCGAGAGATCTTCGCTTCGCTGAGAGAAGCTCAAGAAAATGGCAAGGTGGGCCCCGACACGTAAACTCTCTGTTAGCAGTCGCTTACGGCTGCGATGGCAGGTCGTGTTCGTTCTTTTCGCTACTCTTTTTGCGGCCTCGTGTGCGGAAATAAAGCAACCTCAACCAGAAGCATTCATTTCCGATACCAAGCCGCCGCCGAAGCAGGAAATACGCTGGAGCAACGGAAATACGCCGAAAAGTTTTGATCCTGCGAAAGCCTTGGCGGCACCTGAAACGGATGTCGTTCGGGCCATTTTCGAAGGCTTGACGACCCTTGACCCGAAGACGCTCGATGCTCTTCCGGCCGTTGCGGAAAGTTGGTCGAGCGAAGACAGCCGAGTTTGGACGTTCAGACTGCGCGACGATGCACGCTGGACGAACGGCAAGCCTGTTACGGCGAAGAATTTTGTTGATTCGTGGAAGCGTCTTGCCGAGCTCCCCACGCTTGCGGCAAACCGGGAGCTTCTTGCAAATATCAAGGGCTTAGGCGAAGAGGCAGCAAAGGCTGCTGAGCTTCCGTCAGAGCCGGCAGACAAGAAGGCCGTCGCGTCGCCTTCGACCTTGCCTGAGAAGCCTACGGCCGCTCCAAGGCCCGAAGAATTGCGCGAGATCAAGACGCGCGAAGAATCTCACGGTGAATCTGAAAAGAAGGCCATCGCGAGTTCAACAGGCGTAGAGGCGACGAGCGATCTTGAACTGCGCGTCGAATTGAAGCGGCCCGATCCGGACTTCCCGAAGCTTGTTGCAAATCCTGTCTTCTTTCCGGTTTACGGCAGGGCTGAGGAACTGGATTCCGCTGATGCCGAGCCGCCGGAAGTTTCGAACGGGCCGTTCACGGTCATAACTTCGGATAAGACCGGTGTCGTTCTCGAACGCTCGAAGACGTATTGGAACAAGGTCGCGGTCGCCCCTGACCGTGTCGTTTTTGTGCCGCATACGACGGCGGACGCGGCTCTTGAAGCTTACAAAAAGGGCGATATCGATGTGCTCACGAACGCTGCGTTTTCGCCCCTCGCATTGAAGCTTCTCGCGCCGTTCGACGACTTTAGACAGACGACGCATTCGGCCATTAACCTGTACGAGGTCAACACAAATAACAAGATCCTTGCCGACCGACGTGTGCGTGAGGCTCTTGCTATTTCTATCGACCGGCAGAAGATCGCGGAAGGTGAACTTGACGGTTCGACGAGCCCGGCGACCCGATTTCTTCCGACCGAAAGCCCGGATGCGGCAACAGGCCTTGTGTTTGACGCCGAACGTGCAAAAGAATTGCTCGAACGCTCGGGTTTTCCGGATGGCGAGAATTTTCCCGCATTGAAGCTCGTCGTCAATCGAAACGATGCACAGCAGCGTATCGCACGCACGGCCGCTCGGATGTGGAAGCAGAATCTGAACATCGAGGTCAATGTCGTTCCGGTCGAAACAAGCGAGATCGAAGCTGTCCGGGCCGCAGGTGATTACGATCTGCTTCGGCGCGGAGTCGTACTGCCGACGACGGATGAGGTCGTCGCGATGCAGACGATCTTCGGTGCGGAGAAAAAGATCGCCAAACCGGAAGGCCCCGGCGGGCCGCTCGTTCAGTCGCCGACGCCTTCTCCGACGCCCGTCCAACATCTGTTGACCGACCCTGCGGCATCGGATCAATTGCCGCCGGTCGTTGCCGCACAGCCTTACTCACAAGAAGCGGCTCTCTATGACCTATCGGCGATCCCGATCTATTTTCCCAGGTCGTTCGCTCTTATCAAGCCGTATGTTACGGGCTTTGAACTGAACAGCCTCGACGCCGTTGTTTTGACCGACGTCAAGATCGATCCGAATTGGCAGCCCGCTGCATCCAAGTAATTTGCGACCGACTCGAATGAGTTCACAGGCGAAAGCACAAGCATCAATACTTTCGATCGAAGGCCTTTCCGTCGAATTCACGGATCGGCAAGGCCGTTCTGTGAAGGCCGTTCGCGACGTCTCGCTCAGCGTCGAGAAGGGCGAAATGGTAGCCGTCGTCGGTGAATCCGGCAGCGGAAAGACCGCGTTGGGGATGTCGATCGTGCGTCTCTTGCCAGAGGCCGGTCGGATCACCTCAGGGAATGTCTTTTTCGACGGGCAAGATCTTTCAGCGGCTGGTGATAGAGAACTTCGCGCTGTTCGCGGCAAGCGGATCGGCGTGGTCTTTCAGGATCCGATGTCGTCGCTCAACCCATATCTTACGGTCGGACGGCAGATCGCCGAGGCCGTGGAGCTTCACTTAGGACTGTCTCGGCGTGATGCACGCGAACACGCAAAAGAGCTGCTCGATGTTGTGGGAATCTCCGATCCGGAGAAGCGCGTCGATCAGTATCCACACGAATTCTCGGGCGGAATGCGTCAACGTGTGATGATCGCGATCGCCGTCAGCTGCAAGCCCGATCTTGTGATCGCTGACGAGCCGACGACGGCTCTTGATTCGACCGTGCAGGCACAGGTCCTCGACCTTCTTGACGAACTGCGGGCAAAGATCGGGATGAGCATTATTCTGATCTCGCACGACCTCGCGTTGGTCTCGGGAAGAGCAGATCGAGTGGCGGTGATGTATGGCGGCCGCATTTTTGAAGAGGCGAAGGCGGCCGAATTGTTCACGCGAACGGCAAATCCATACACGCGTGCGTTGCTCGCCGCGATGCCGGAAAATGCGAACGCGGGCGATGAGCTTTATCAGATCCCCGGAATGCCGCCGGATCTTCGCGTTGATGCCGAGGCGTGCGAATTTGCGCCACGCTGCGATAGGGCCGAAGCCGTTTGCAGTGAAAGAAGGCCGCCGTTCGCTGCCGTTTCGAGTACGCATTTTTCGCGTTGTCATTTTGCCGACAAAGTTTTCCACAAAGGAAAAGGTTAAAAAAAACTATGAAGAATTTCTGCACACTCACTTTGGTATTGATCCTGCTTGCGGGCGTCGGGCTTGGCTGCTCGGCGATCAACAAACTGCGCTCCGGCATCGAAGACAAACCGGCGAACACCACGGGAGTAGACTCGAATGCGAACTCTGCGGTAGCTGACCCTGAGCCGACATCGTCCACGGCTACTGCCAATCCGAAGGCAGATCTCGAGGCCGCAGTGAAACGGTTCACCACGCTTGAACATTTTATTGCTCACACGGCGACCGAACCGGCAGCCGACCTTAGTATGACGATGGAATACGCGGCTCCTGACCGTTATCGTATCAAGAGCGCGCCGGTCCATGGAACATCAACTGAGATGATTATTATCGGCAAAGACTTCTGGATAAAACTGGGATCTACGTGGATCAAGTCCTCGGCGATCGGCGCCGCGACCATAGAGCCATATCGCAAGATGATCGCGGGCGAAGGCCTGAGAAAGCTCGAGGATGTTAAGTATATCGGTACTGATACCGTCGATGGAAAGTCGGCGGATAAGTACACATATGTGAATCCAGGGACACCTTCTGCAGAGGTTCCCCCATTCTCCTCGACGGTCTGGGTAAATAAGGCAACCGGCCTTCCGATGAAGATATCAGCTTCTTACGCGAGCGGCCAACTAAAGGGTGTGACCATCACCTACGACACGGACACGCCGGTCAAGATCGAGAAGCCGATCTAGCTTTGGATGACTGAACTTCTGAGGATCGAAGACCTTGTGGTTCGTTTCGGCGGACGCAAAGGTTCCAACGCGGTCGATGGTGTTTCGCTCAGCATCGGCCGCGGTGAAACGCTTGCGCTCGTGGGCGAATCCGGCTGCGGAAAATCTACGCTCGCACGTGCCGTGCTGCGCGTCCAGCGAATTGCTTCTGGCCGTATCTTGTTCGATGGCGAAGACATCACACATCTATCGGAGCGACAGATGCGGCCATTCCGCCGGCGTATGCAGATGGTCTTTCAGGATCCTTACACGAGCCTCGACCCGCTCGTTTCGGTCGGAAGCTCGATCCTCGAACCGCGACGTGCATTCTCACTTGGAACGGCAAATAGCGAATTGGCCGAGTTGATGACGACCGTCGGGCTCTCGACGGAGTTTCGCGGGCGAAAACCGAGCGAGCTTTCGGGCGGACAGCGTCAACGCGTCGGCATCGCGCGGGCGCTTTCGGTCGAACCGGAACTTATCGTCGCGGACGAACCGGTTTCGTCGCTCGACGTCTCGATGCAGGCGCAGATACTCAATCTGCTAAAGCGTTCGGCACGAAGCCGCGGGATCGCGTTTCTTTTTATTTCGCACGATCTGAGGGCCGTGAAGTTCCTTGCGGATCGCGTCGCGGTGATGGAAAAAGGAAAGATCGTCGAGGCCGGGCCGACGAGCGAGATTCTCGGCAACGCTCAGCACCCATTCACGAAACGGCTGATAGCGGCGATGCCGAAAACGGTCAGCGGCTAGTCCCGACGCGGCTCGTTTGTTTTGCGGGCGGCGGCAAATGGCGTTTGTCTTTTTCGAGATGAGCGGCCTTAAGCGACTTGATCCGCTTGTGGACCGTCGTTATTGAAGCGAACTGACGCTCCACAACGTCGCGCACATGCGGACGCAGAGTTTCTTTCAGCACGCTTGCATATGCTTTCTTTGCGATGCTCTCGCCTCGTTCACATTCGACGAGAACTCCCGCCTCGTCGCGGCCTTCGATCACGGCCTTGATGTCGATCCAACCGCGATGAAGTTTTGCGATGAAGGAACCTGTGTGTTCCGGATTTCCGCCAAGCGACCGCACGAGCGATTGCAGTTCGCCGACGAACTGCGCTCTTTGGATCGCACATTCTGCAAAAAGCTGCTTCAATTCGGCGGACTTTACACCTTCGGACGCGCTCCGATAACCTGCCTCGCCATCCTTGCACGTTACTATCAGCTCATTCAGTCTCGAGGCCGTCTTAGCTTTTGGAAGGATCTTGCCGCGTTCGACGGGGTCGGCATTGCTATCGTTGACCATTGCGATCTAAAACCTCCTTGCAAGTGCTTCTCAAGTTGCGAAAGAACTCGAGGTTTCAGCAAATGTGTGCCTGCTTATAGTATCGCCCTTTGCGGCGTTTCGGTCAAAATGAATGATGGCCTCGCAGGTGCGATAAAAACTTCGGAAATTGCTCACCGAACTCTTGGAAAACCGGTGCGATTAGGCGTTTTTGCGAGATACAAAAGCGTGTATCTTCCGCACCGGAAGGCCCAGTCCGGTAAGCCCGAAGCGTGTTCTTTTGAACCGCCCGCAAGCGATCTCGCTCCGGCGGCCGGTAATAAATGCGATGAGTGAGAAACGCGAGGTTCCGCCCAAGAACATTCTTGAGCGGATCGCGAAAAAGAACGGAATTGCGATCGTTGTCGTTGACGAAGCGGGAAAGCAAAGCCCCGCGGTCAATGACAACTCGATCTGCGCCGTGCTGAATCCGGAAGGCGTGCTCGTTGGGCGTTGTGCACGCGATTGCGGCCGTGCGTTGCAGCGGGCCTCGGATGAGAACGCGACGATCTCTTACACATGCCACGCAGGACTTCTTTGCCGAGCGGCGAAGTTTGACGCGGAAGGCAAGCCGGCGGCAGTGATCGTCGGGCGTGCGTTCACAAATTCTGAGAATTATCGCCGAGCGGCAAATCGAGCAATGACCGGCGATTGGCGCGATCTGCCGGCTTCGAGATTCTTCGAAAATATTCTGCTGCTCAGTTCGGATGCACCGCTTGTCGATGCTTTGCGCGAATTGAAAGACGCCTCAAAACAGGAGGCTGCGGCCCCAAGGCTTGAAGCTCCGCAGGCAAAAGAGATCGCACGGCGCGCCGCGGCGATCAACGAGAGAACGAAGCGTGCCGCGAGCGGTCCCGATCCAGCGGATTGGCGTTCGTTCTTTGGCTCGCTTCTTGGCCGGGACTATATTTCGGCACGCAACGCGACGATAGAATTCGCCGTCAAGAACTTCTCGCTGCACTCGCTGATCTGGCTCGAAAAACGAGCCGAGCGCCTCGAGAGCACTGCTGTTTCTGCAAAGCTGAAGGGCCGAAGCGTAAATGTCGGGATCGCCGTCGATGATGAGCGGCTTGCCGATGCAGCAGCCGGTGAAACGCCGATCGTGCTTGGCAAACCCGCAACCGCTGAAGAACCGAATCCGAAGCAGGTGCTGCTTTTTGCGATGCCTGTCGGCGACGACATTCCGGCGGCATTGGTCGTGCTCGACAAGGTGCCGCAAGAAGAGCGCCGCCGCGCGATAGCAAGGTTTTGCCGTTCGGTCGCACCGCAGCTTGAGATACTGCGTTTGCGGGCAGAAATGGAGAGGCGAGCGCGGCTCGATGAAGTTTCAGAGCGGCTTGCCGAGGGCATTCGCGACCTCGACACCGAAGAGCTTTGGATGCATCTGGCACGCGTCAGCGCCGATCTCCTCCAGGCCGAGCGTGCGTCGCTGATGACGCGTGATGACGTCGCGAGACGCTTTCGCGTCAAAGGTGCCGTCGGGTCCGTATTCGACCTGCAGGATGACGCAGAACCCGGCGAAAGGGTCGCGCGGATCGTATTCGAGCGAGGAAAGCCGATCGTTGTCCGCGATGTGGCGATCACGGGGCTTGAGACGGTCGCGAAAGAGCGGAAATACAAGACTGCGTCCTTCCTTTCGGCACCGATCTGGCTTGGTGAAAGGCAGCTTGCGGTCATAAATTTCACGGACAAGGTGACGGGCGCGCCGTTCGACCGCCGCGATCTCGACCTCGTAAAGGCGATCACGCCGCAGCTTGCCGCAGCGATCGACCGCACGCAGCTAAAAGAACGCGCCGGCGAACTCGAACAGCTTTCGGTGACCGATCCGCTCACCGGCCTGCTCAACCGACGCTATATGGTTCAGCGTCTTTCCGAGGAAGTGAAACGCTCGAATCGGCATGGCTATCCGATGGCATTCGTGATGCTCGACGTCGATCATTTCAAATCCTATAACGATTCTTTTGGGCATCCTGCGGGCGACGAGGCGTTGAAGATCGTCGCGTCCGTTATTCGCGAAACGCTGCGCGACGCGGATGTTGCGGTGCGTTTTGGCGGCGAAGAATTCGCGATCCTGCTTCCGCAGACGACCGATGTCGAGGCTGCGAATATCGCGGATCGCGTCAGGCAAAACGTCGCGTCGGCCGAGTTTCCGCACAGGGATGTAACGATCAGCGTCGGCGTTGCGTCCTGCACGAGCGAGGTCTGTGCGCAGATGGACCTGATCAGCGCCGCCGACAAGGCTCTTTACCGTGCGAAGGCCGAGGGCCGGAATCGTGTCTCGATCTATCAGTCGGCGGACAGTGAAGAAGGATGAACACTCCCGAAAAGATCCTATCCACGGTTCAGGCTGACAGGTTTGTCGGCCGCGGGCGGGAACTTGCACGCCTGATCGCACACTCATCTGACGGCGGCATTCTCGACGTTCACGCGGCTCCGGATTCGGGTGCATCGGAGTTATTGAGGCAGGTTTACGATCACTTTTTTAGGACGGCAAGCGAGACCGTGCCGTTCTATTTCCGGCTTCGTAACGGCGAGTCTGCCGATGAGACCGGCCGCCGATGGGTGCGGGAGTTCATCACTCAGGCGGCGGCGTTCGACCGCCGCGTCCCGGAACTTATCGCTGCAAAACCCGAAATTCACGAGCTCATCGGCTTTGTTTCGGAACACCAACGCAGTTGGATCGAAAGCGCCGCCGGCTTGCTCCGAGGTGATGCTCCGCTCGAAAGCCTGCTCGCTGTGCCGTTTCGCGCAGCGGCGAATGGTGTTCGAAGTTTGATCCTCGTTGACGAGTTCGAGCGTTCACCCGATGAACTCGCTGATGCGATGCGTCGCGTCTTCGCGGATGATGCGCTCGCGACCGTTTTCTGTTTCGCAAGACGCCATCGGCCAAAGACCTCGCCGCTTGCGAGGCTGCATCTTGATCGCCTGGCGGCAGAAGATGCGAAGGAGCTTATTGCCGATCACGCCCGCGAGCGGCACGTTTCGCTTAGCGAGGAGGTCTGTGATCTTGCGGTGCTTCTGCTTGCGTCGCGGCCAGCTCTCTTGAAGGGAATTGTCGATGCCGCCGCCGCGAGAGATGCGTCGCTCTCGGCGTTTTCGGACTTCTCGAGGATCTACACGGACGAGCTTTTCGGTATCTCGATCGGACGCAAGATCGACCACGAACTCGACCGAATTGCCGGCGACCCGGAGCTTGAAAAAGAGATCTTCAGGCAGCTTTCTGCGATGCAGGAGAGCGGAAATTCTTTTGAGGTCGAGTGGCAAACGCGGCTCGGTCTTTCGGCGACGGAATGTGACGAGGTGTTGTCGCAGCTGCACGAAAGAGAGTTCATTTCGCGGGCTGCGGGACGTGTCTATTTCCCGCAGAATGATGAGGTCTTTGCCGATTATGTTCGAGCGAGAGGTGAACTCGAAACGAGCGGAAAGACGCGTGCCCGCGTCGTCGCCGAAACTCTGACAGCAGATCTTTCCCGCGGCCCGAAGCTGCTCGCAAGGCGTTATCGACGCGAGGCGACGGTCGGCCTGCGCGAACTTTTGGCAAGTTTTGCGGGACAGTCCGTTGCCTCCGCGAGCATTGATTTTCGGAAGTTCGAGGCTGAACTAAAAGGCCGTTCCGACGACGAGCAGCTTGCAAAGATCGCCGCCACGCCTGAACGCATCTTGCTCCCGCAGATCTTCTTTTCCGTGAATGCTGCGGACGTTTATCCATCGATCGGGCGTGTCGCAGATGTCGAACGCACGGCGATCGGCTTCGGCGTTTCCGATGATGGCGACGAGATAGCGTGGCTCGCGGCCGAGTTCGATTCAAAGCTCGCGGCATCGCTTGATCTTACGGAATATTGGCTCGACCGCCTCGAAATGGCGGCGCTTGCGAGCGAATTGAAGAACTATCGACTATGGCTCGTCACGCGCGAAGGTTTTGACGAGGCGGCCACGCAGGCGATAGCGGAACGCGGCGCGTTCGGGAGTTCGTATCGACAGATCGAGCTGCTGCGGATCGAGCTTGGGCTTGCGGATGCGCGGCCGCATCCGTCGCTTGGCCAATTCGAGATCACGATCCCGATGGGCGGCGATACGGAGATCGTCGCGGCGAGTTTTGCGGAAGATATTGCCGAGCGGCAGGGTTTCTCGCCGCGTGATATCAACCAGATCAAGACCGCACTGGTCGAGGCCTGTATAAACGCGGGCGAACATTCGCTCTCGCCCGAACGCAAGATCCATCTGACGTTCACTCCGTTCGGCGACCGTCTCGAGATCGTGGTCCGCAACCGCGGGCTTCGGTTAAAGGACAGATTGGCGATGGGCCGCAGCGAAAAAGACGGGCAGAGACGCGGTTGGGGGCTCGAACTCATGTCGAAACTCGTCGATTCCGTCGAGATACTTCCAACCGACGACGGAACCGCCATCCGCATCACTAAACTCCTTTCCCACAGATAATTAGGGCCTTTCAGCGACTAAAAAAAAGGCTTTTCAGGTCTCTCAAAATCGAGTATCCTAGAGGGTGACTTCCCCGCGTGGGCACGGCGACCGTTCTTGCCGTCTGCTCATCCTATGAACGATGCAGAAATAAAACGAAGGGACCTGCGGCCCGCACTTGTTTTCCTAAGCGGCGAACTTATCGCCGTGCCGATACCGCTTGAGCGTCCTGAGGTCGTGCTTGGCCGGGCTCTCGAAGCTGACGTGCGTGTCAACGACACGCAGGTTTCGCGTCGGCATGCTGTCGTGCGGGCGGTTCGTTCAGGGGAGACCGGCGAGCTCAAATATATTCTGACCGATCTTGATTCGCGGAACGGCACATTCCTCAACGGCAGCCGTATTCGTGAAGGGCGTCTCGCGAATGGCGACAAGATCGCGATCGGCGAGACGATCCTGCGTTTTGACCTGCTGGAC
Source organism: Pyrinomonadaceae bacterium (assembly GCA_019694355.1). Classification (GTDB taxonomy): domain Bacteria; phylum Acidobacteriota; class Blastocatellia; order Pyrinomonadales; family Pyrinomonadaceae; genus OLB17. Next base: position 267,393 of record JAIBCB010000002.1, read on the forward strand.
GAGATCGACCGCGAGTATCAACGCCAGGTTCACAGGCTGATCTCTCACGACGATCTGACGGGTTTGCTTTCGAGCCGATCTTTCTTTTTCGAGCTAAGGCGTGAGGCCGCACGCGCGAAGGCCGAGGGCCGGTCGTTCTGCGTGCTGATGATGGACGGCGACAATTTCAAATCGGTCAACGACACATACGGGCATATGACCGGCAGCAAGACGATCGAGGAGATCGGGCTTTGCATTACGGGCATTTTGCGGAGCGGCGATGCCGCGGCACGCTTTGGCGGCGATGAATTTGCCGCATTCCTGCTTGACGCCGACATCGCGCAGGCGTTGGTCGGTGCCGAACGCATTCGGGCCGAGATCGAGGCGCATAAATTCAGCGTCATTCGGCCGGGCCTTGAAAAGCACGTGCATCACATCACGGTCAGCATCGGGATATCGTCCTTTCCGGAAGACTCCGAAGATCCGATCGAGCTTGTCGAGATGGCCGATTCGGCGCTCTACCGCGCAAAGCGTTCGGGCCGGAACTGCGTGGCAGTCTACCGCGACCTCACTCCGGAAGAGATCAACATCGCCTTGCCTCCGCGTCGGAAATAGCTCACGCTTTTTTGTTCAACCTTTCAACCCAGGCGAGAAATGAATCCTCGTAGATGAAGTAATTCCGCGTCTTTTCGCGTGGTGCGAATTCGAAAATTCCTTCCTCGCACATTTCGTAGATCCTTCGACGTGAAAGCGGCGGAGTTACGATCCTGTGCATACGGATGAGCCTTTCGACCTCGGAGATCCGTAACGTCGGCCGCGGGGCGAGATGTAATATTCGTTGTGTGGTGTTCATGGTCTTCTGTGCTTTATAAAGTCTCGCCCAACAAGTACTTAGCGGCCGGATCGTAACCGGGGCAGGCGGTTGACCTGCCGCTTTTGTTCGTTCTGTCCGTTTTGTCCATTTTGTGCGGTTTGTGTCATTTTGTGCGTTCTGTGACGTTTTGTGCGGTTTGTGCTTCAAACCGGAAACGCAAACGCGGTAATCTCAATTCATCGGTCGGGCGAGACCGGCAATGAAACGAGGCGAATGTAAGCCTTGCGGAAAAGTCGCCCTTGTCAATCGTCCGACCGTTAGAGAATATCAAACGAGTATAATTCTATGCAAGACGTGGAGAAGCGAAATATGTTCAGCGAATTCGAGAAGGAAAAGGCACTTGCGATCGTGCGTATCTTCGAGACCGGAAGGCCGAAGGCGCGTTACGACGCGTTGGCAGTGCTCAACGACGGTGCGGGCATCTCATACGGCATCTTTCAGTTCACGCATCGTTCGGGAGCGCTTGGCGAGGTCGTCAAGAAGTATCTCGAAGCGGGCGGCAATGTCGGCCGCGAAGTTTTTGAGAAGCGTATGGCAAAGCTTGCACGGACGACGAGGCCGACCATCGAGAAGCTTTCCGTCGATATGGAATTTCGGCGGGCGCTGATCGCTGCGGCAAAGACCGAAGAGATGCGCGAGGCGCAGCGGGCCGTCGCGAATGAGCGATATGTCGCACCGGCCGAGGCCTTCTGCAAGGTGAATGATTTTGTTACGCCGCTCGCACTTGCCGCGGTGCTCGATGGCCAGGTGCATGGTTCGTTCAGACGAATCGCACGCCTTGCGCAGGGCGGCACCGAGAAGCCGTGGATCACGGACTATCTACGCCGGCGGGACGCGTGGCTGAGAGGTTTTGCGAGGCTCAGGCCGACGGCGTATCGAACGGAATTTTTCCTGAGCGAGATCGCGATGAAGAACTGGCAGCTTGAGCTGCCGCTATTGGTCAACGGCTGCGAGCTTCGCGCCGAGGACATTGAAGAAGATCGAGAGGCCGCGGACTTCCCGCCCGCAAACCTGCCAGAAACCACGCCTGAGGAACCGCAAATTCCCGCCGAGGACATTCCCGCAGACGAGCCGCGGCCATCGATGCTCGAGACGGCAGAGGCCGCTTTCGACCGCATCGACGATGTTGTTGCGGGCATCGCGACGCGCACCGACAGGGCGAAATCGCTCTGGACGACCGTGGCCGGAACGCTCTGGCAGACGGTCTGGGCCGTGTTCGCTTTTCTCGCGGGCGTGCCTCGCGAGATATGGATCATCACGGCGTTGGCGGCCGCGATCCTGACGGCGATGTATCTCTACCGGCAGATCGCGTTGGGCAAACTTCGCGAGAAGAAGGAGGTGAAATGATGAACGACACAAAGAACATTCTGCTTGCGTGGACAAGCTCTTTTGCAACTTTTTTGGGGAGCCGCGAAGCGGGCGAAATGCTTTCGGCGATCGTGCTCCCGATAGTTTTCTTCGCGGTCGGGAAGACTGCGGACATTCTCTTGCAGCTCTATTTTGCGAGGCGTCGCGACCGCGATGCGAGGAACGGAGGCGAAAGGAATTGACAAGGAAAGTTTGGGTGATCGCGGGCTGCTCCGTGGGCTTGCTTCTGATGATCGCGATCGTGTCGCTTTGGTCGAACGCAGATGTGAACAAGGCCGAAAGACGTGAGGAAGCTCAAAAGGCCGCTGCCGAACAAGCAGAGGACGCGGCGGCCGAGATCGAAAAGAAGCAGAACGAGCAGAAGGCAAAGATCGAGTATCTCGAAGGCGAGATCGAGACGCTTCGCAACGAAGCAAGGAGAAAAGATGAGGAACTTAAAAGGCTTGGTGTTGATGTTCGCGTTGCTCGTGATCGTGTCGAGCGTGCAAAACGCACACGCACAATCGACGCGGACGCCGACGAACTCTGCCGAAAGCTCGAAAGCCTCGGGCACGGCTGTGAAAAATGAACGCGGGCTTGTTGCTGCGTGTGTCGCTGCGGCGGAAGAGCTTGCGGCCTCGCGTGAGGCGAACGCGGCCTTGGAGAAGGAGAATGCGGCGCTTCTCTCGCGTCTCTCGGACGAGAAACGAATGAACGATCTTCTCACCGAGTTGAACGAAACACGCCGCAAGGAAGCTGGTGCACTGCGGCAGACGATCGACGCAAAGAACGAGACGATCGCGGCAAAAGATGCGGCCTTGAAGGCACAGGACGAACTGATCGCAAAGCTCAAAGGGAAACGTTCGTCGCCGTGGAAACGCATCGGCGACATTCTGATAGGCGTCGGAGCAGCCGTTCTGCTCAAGTAACGAAAAATGGCGAAGAGGAAGACAAAGCAAGGCCGCGACGCGAATGGCAAGTTCACTTCAGCAAAGCCTGCGGAACCGGCCAACGAACTGGAGAAGAATGAGCCGAAGCACGACGCGAAAGGCAAGTTCACTTCAGCAAAGCCTGCGGAACCGGCCATCGATCAAGTCAAAAAACCTGTCGCGAGAAAGCGCGTGAACAAGGAGTTCGCGGTCTGGCTCAAAGGCAGCGGCCCGACGAAATGGAAATGGGATCTGCCGCATCAGCGATACATCTGCGAAAAGCTCGACAAGGTCACGAGCGGCGAGACGAAGCGAATGATGGTCTTTATGCCGCCAAGACACGGCAAGAGCGAGCTTGTAACGATCCGATATGCCGCGTGGCGGATCGCACGCGACCCGAAGCTCAACATCATTCTCGCGAGCTACAACCAGAAGCTCGCCAACAGATTCTCGCGGCGTGTGAGACGGCTTGTCGAACAATATGTGCCGATGGCGGACGACCGAAAGGCGGCCGACGAATGGGAGACGATGGCCGGCGGCGGTATGCGTGCGGTCGGTGTTGGCGGCGGCATCACGGGTTTTGGAGCCGGGCTGGTGATCATCGACGATCCGGTGAAGAACCGTGCCGAGGCCGAGAGCCGCGTGCGTCGCGACAACGCGTCGCTCTGGTTCAACGACGACATCTACACGCGTCTCGAACCGGAAGCTCCGATCATTCTCATACAGACACGCTGGCACGAGGACGATCTTGCAGGCCGTTTGATACGCGAGATGGACGAAGGCGAAACGTGGGATGTCATAAACCTTCCTGCACTCGCCGAGGCGGACGATCCGCTCGGACGCCCACCGGGCGAACCGCTTTGGCCCGAACGTTTTTCGGCGGCGAGGCTTGCCGCAACCCATCGGCGTCAGGGCAGCTATTCGTTCGAAGCCCTTTATCAGCAGCGGCCGATACCGCGTTCGGGCGGGTTATTCAAACGCGAATGGTTCACGCGGATCGTCGAAAGGGCTCCGGCAGGTCTTACGTGGGCACGCGGCTATGACCTTGCGATCTCGCAAGACACGCGTGCGGATTATACGGCGAGCTTTCGATGTGCATTCGGGCCGGGCGGGATCCTTTACATCGCGGACGGCTTTCGCCAGCGGCTGACATACACGCAGCAGCGGAAGTTCATTGCCGAGCGGATCGCTTCCGAACCGAAAACGCTGCACGGCGTCGAGAGTGCGCTTCACGGACAGGCTCTCGTTCAGGACCTGATCGCGTCGGGAGCTTGCCGCGGAAAACCGCTCAGGTCGGTGCGCGTTACGGAAGACAAATGGACGCGTGCTCACACGTGGGCTCCGATCGCCGAGGTCGGGAGCGTCGTGCTGGTCGAGGGAAGTTGGATAAAGGAGTTCGTTGATGAGGCGTGTGCGTTTCCCGCGTCGCCGCACGACGATCAGGTCGATGCGGTGAGCCTCGCGGTAAGCATGCTCGCGGCACGCGACAGAAAATTCTTGAGGACATTTTAGAGAGGAGAGGAGACGAAATGACTAACGACATCGAAAACGCTTTGCAGACGCTGTCCGCGAACGCGGCTCGCTACGACAAGACCGAGCGATATTACAACGGCGAACACGATCTGAAATTCGCGACGGAGAAATTCCAGACGGCGTTCGGCGACCTTTTCAGGGAGTTCGCATTGAACCTTTGCCCGGTCGTGTGCGATTCGGTCGCGGACAAGCTCGCGGTCGCGGGCTTCAGCCTGGACAGCGGGCCTGAAGATGCTGCCAAAGCGGCCGATCTGCTTTGGCGCCGTCGTCGAATGCCGATGCTGAGCGCGGAGGTGCATCGCGAAGCTCTCAGGAACGGCGACGCGTATGTGATCGTCTGGCCGAACGCCGAGGGCGAAGCGATATTTCATCCGAATCGGGCCGCGCAGATCGCCGCATTCTACGACGACGAATCTTCCTCCGAGATCACGCTTGCGGCGAAATGCTGGCGTGCGGACGACGGGCGTGTACGGCTGAATCTTTTCTATCCCGACCGCATCGAGCGTTACATCACGCGACGCGAACAAGAGGCACGCTTTCCGGACGCGAAAGAGTTCGTCGCATACGGACGCGAGAGCGTTGTTGAAAATCCGTTCGGGAAAGTTCCCGTATTCCATTTTGCGAACAACGCGGGCATCGGGATGGCCGGACGTTCCGAACTCGACGCCGCGATACCGATACAGGACGGGCTGAACAAATCGGTGCTCGATATGCTCGTCGCGATGGAATTCTCGGCTTATCGGCAGCGTTGGGCCGCCGGCATCGAGATCGAATACGACACGGAAGGCAAGGCGATCGCACCGTTTCGTTCGGGCGTCGAGCATCTGTGGATCGCGGGCGATCCGAACGCAAGATTCGGCGATTTCGAATCGGCAAAACTCGATCAGTTCATCAAGGTGAAGGACAGTTTTCGCATCGACATCGCGTCTGTGACGGGCACGCCGCTCTTCTATTTTCTGCAGCAGGCGGGAACGCACCCGAGCGGCGAAAGCCTGCGGCAGGCGAGCTCAAGATTTATCGCGAAGGTCAGGATGCGGCAGCTTGCGTTCGGGCAAGTTTGGGCCGATGCGATGAGCTTTGCGTTGCGGATAGAAGGCGGCGAGGACGCGCGGCTCGTCACGCTTTGGCACGATCCTTCGCCGCTCTCAGAACGCGAGATCCTCGAAAATCTGCTTCTTAAGAAACAGCTCGGCCTGCCGCAAACACAGCTCGTCGCCGAAGCCGGTTATGGGCAGACCGATGCGGACAATGCGGCGCCTTTTTAGGCCGCCGCGAGGAACTGCGGATTCGCACCCTTTAGAGCGTTGAGAGCTTTGTTGACCTGTTCCCAGGTGAGCCAAAGGATCGTTCCTTTCTTCATCGGTTCGGGATCGTAAACGAGCACGCCCGTGTCCGCCACACCGCCAAAAACGACGGCGTGGCCATGGTTGTTTCCGTGCCAATTCTTCTGGACGCTCGCGAAGATCGGGCCGTGCTTGGTGAAGGCCGCGACAAGCGCGTCGTAACTCATTTCGAGACTCGATATCTGTGTCATCTTGAGCGTCGTCGCCATGAACTTGTTGTCGCTGGATCCCCAATCGCCGTTGCTTTCGTAACGCGACTTGAAACCGGAATCGGAAAGCGGGTCGATCATCGTCCCGCGGCCTGTGGCCTTTGACCATTTGTATAGCATCGTGTCGCTCGCCCACCAGCAGACGCCATCGGTCGGCTGAGAGACGAGCTCAAGATTCGCAACTTTGTAAATAGACATTTTTTATGCTCCGCAAGATCAAACGTTCAGAACGTGGGATCGGTTCGCAAAAAATACGCGGACCGCCTGAACTCCCATAAGAGACGCGAGGATCAGAAGTTTTTGCACAAAGAAGATGAGGAGGAACATGCAGACAGAAAAAGAAGAGGAGAAGCCGGACGAGCAAGCTCCGGCAGTTGAGGCGACACACGAGGACGCGTTCCGTGCGTCGATCGATGAGCTGAAGGCAGAGGTCGGCGAACTGCGCAAAGCGCTTACGGCGCGTCCGCAGGCGAAGATCGCGGATATCGATGCCGCTGCGGGCCGCCGCGAAGAACCGCGATTGACCAAAGAAGCACTCGCGAAAATGACGCAGGCCGAGATCGCCCGGCTTGATTGGAATGAGGTACGCCGCGTGCTGAGCGCAGGCTAAAGACAGGAGAGAGAAAAGGAAATGGCATTGGATTTTATTCCCACAGTTTGGGCCGCGAGATTGCTCACCGCCCTTGAAGAATCGCTTGTTTACGGACAGGCAAAGGTCGTTAACCGCGACTACGAAGGTGATATACGCGAGGCCGGCAATACGGTGAAGATCGCGTCGATCAGTGACGTTGCGGTTGACGATTATGTAAAGAACGTCGATATCAACGACCCCGAAGTGCTGACCGACACCGAGCAGACGCTCACGATCGACCAGGCGAAGTATTTCAACTTCTTCGTCGATCGGATCGATCAGGCGCAGCAGAACGTGAACGTCCTCGACGAAGCGATGCGACGTTCGGCGTGGAAGCTGCGCGACATTGCCGATTCATACATCGCCGCGACGATGGAGGCAGCGGTGCTCGGGCCGAACACGATCGGCACGACCGGAACACCGAGAGTGCCGACCAAGGACGACGCGTATGAATATCTCGTCGATCTCGGCACGATGCTCGACGAATCGAACACGCCGATCGACGGGCGGTTCGTCATCGTCCCGGCGTGGTTTCACGGACTGCTCCTGAAAGACGACAGATTCGTGAACGCAGGAACGATGCGTTCGGACCGAAGGCTCGCGAACGGTGCGGTCGGTGAGGCCGCAGGCTTCGAGATCCTGAAATCGAACAACGTTCCGAACGATTCGGGCACGAAGTTCAAGATCCTCGCGGGCCACTCGGTCGCAACGTCGTATGTCGAACAGGTCCTCGACCTGCACACGTTCAAACCTGAAAAGCGTTTTGGCGATGCCGTCAAAGGCCTTCACGTTTACGGCGCAAAGGTCGTGCAGGCGAACTCTCTCGCGATGCTGATCGCCAACAAGGCGGCTTAAGGGAGGCGAGCGATGTCGGCTTTGGATGAACTGAAACTGATGACCGCGTGGGATTCGGAACCGGTGTTAACGGAAACCGAACTCAACGCGACGCTCGCAAAGTCCGCGTTGCCGGATGCCGCGGGCATCCTTCCGCTCGCGACAGGCTGGACGGCGACCTATGACCTGAATGCTGCCGTTGCCGTCGCCTGGCTGATAAAGGCCGGACGCGCGGCCGCGACGGTCGAGGTCGATCCGCCCGGTTCGGGCATCGTAACCTCAAAGGTCTTCGATAATTGCCGCAAAATGGCACGGATCTATGCCGGAAAGCGAAATTCGAGCCAACTTTTGCGTTAAGTTGTGTGTTGGCAAGCACTTAGGCGGTCTTTTGGGCCGCCTTTTTTCGTTCTGGGATATGTTTACGCCATCGACATTTCGCCCGGACGTGTCGATAAAATCGCGTTTTATCGACATAAGGGCATCGATATGTCGATAAAATGGCAAAACATCGACATAAAATCTTGACATGTTTACGCCATCGACATATCCTCAAGATGTGTCGATAAAACGCTAATTTGTAAACATGACAGCTTGGGATCCGCAAAAACCTTATCAAGAATTGCCGCATCTGCCGCCGCCGGCCGAGATCGAAACTGTGGCCGTTTTGCGGCACTGCATCGCGGCCCGCTCGGCTTTGGCTGAGCTCAAACAGGCGGCGCAGCTTATCCCGAATCCGGCGATCTTGATAAATACGTTGCCGCTTCTCGAAGCGAGAGCGAGTTCCGAGATCGAGAATATCGTAACGACGACCGACAAGCTCTTTGAGCATCTGCGAAATGAATCTTCGGCCGATCCCGCGACCAAAGAGGCGTATCGATATAGCGCCGCGATGTTCGAAGGCCTCGCATCGCTTTCAAATTACCCGCTGACCACAAGGACGGCCGAGGCGATCTGCTCTCGTATTCGTGGCGTAGATGTAAAGGTTCGGCGCGTCCCCGGAACTGTTCTCAAGAGTGACCAAACCGAGGCAACGATCTATTCGCCGCCGGTTGGTGAGGATCTGATCAGAGAGCTTCTTGCGAACTGGGAATATTTTCTCCATGCGGATGACGAACTTGACCCGCTGATAAAGATGGCGGTCGCACATTATCAGTTCGAGGCGATCCATCCATTCGCAGACGGCAACGGGCGCACAGGCCGCATTCTGAACAGCCTTTACCTGATCGAGAAAGGCCTCCTGACGATGCCCGTTCTATACTTGAGCCGCTACATTCTGCGGAATCGAGCAGAATACTACCGATTGCTGCTCGGTGTGACCGCGCGAGAGGAATGGGAAGAATGGATCCGATTCATCCTGGCCGGCGTCGAAGAGACCGCACATTGGACGACGGCAAAGGTCGCGGCAATTCGCGAACTTGCTGAGAATACGCGAGCGTATATCAAGGCTTCGGTGCCGAAGATATACAGCTATGAGCTTGCGAACATTATCTTCGAGCTGCCGTATTGCCGCATCACAAACCTGACCGAGAAAGGAATCGCACAGCGGCAAACCGCGTCGAGATATCTAAAGAGCCTTGTCGAGATCGGCGTTCTGTCGGAGCAGGTTTCTGCGCGAGAAAAGCTCTTTGTTAATCCAAAGTTTATGCGGCTGCTGACGGAGGAGACGAATAGTTTTGAAAGGTTCTAGTTCTGCGATAAATGTAATTGGCGGCGGGCTTGCGGGTGTTGAGGCGGCGTGGCAGGCGGCGCGTCGTGGAGCGAAAGTGCGGCTTTTTGAGATGCGGCCGGTCGCGACGACGCCGGCCCATCGCACGGATAAGCTCGCCGAGATCGTATGTTCGAACTCGCTCAAATCCGACGAATTCGGCTCGGCCCCATTTCTCTTGAAAGAAGAACTGCGTCGCGGCAGCTCGCTCGTAATGGAGGCTGCGGCAGCAACGCGTGTGCCCGCGGGTGCGGCGCTTTCGGTGGATCGTGCGAAGTTCGCGGAGTTCATCACCGAGAAGATCGAGGAGCACCCCGCGATCGAGATCGTCCGCGAAGAGATCAAGGAAATTCCCGCTGAAGGCGTCTCGATCATCGCGACCGGACCGCTCACGAGCGAGGCTTTGACGGCCGAGATAATGCGTTTTACGGGTGACGATCAGCTTTATTTTTACGATGCGATCGCGCCGATCGTTGCGGCGGATTCGATCGATATGTCGATTGCGTTCAAGGCGGCGAGATACGGCAAAGGCGGCGATGATTACATAAACTGCCCGATGTCGGAAGCGGAATATGCCGCGTTCTTCGGCGCTCTTGTCGAGGCGAAAAGCGTTCCGCTGAAGCGTTTCGAGGAGACGCATTGGTTCGAATCGTGCCTGCCGATCGAGGAGATCGCACGTCGCGGCGTCGATACTTTGCGGTTCGGGCCGATGAAGCCGAAAGGCTTACCCGATCCGCGGACAGGCCGCGAACCTTACGCGTGCGTCCAACTGCGGCAGGAGAATCTGATGGCGGATGCGTACGGCATCGTCGGATTTCAAAATCATCTGCGTTACGGCGAACAGGAACGCGTCTTGAAGCTCATTCCGGGCCTTGCGGATGCGGACTTCCTGCAGTTCGGGCAGATCCACCGCAACACCTTCATAAACAGCCCGCAGATCCTGAACGAGACACTAGCAGTGCGAAATTCGCCGAACATCTTTTTTGCGGGGCAGATCACGGGCGTCGAAGGCTATGTCGAATCGGTCTCGACCGGCTGGCTCGCCGGCGTGAATGCCGTCCGCACGCTCGCAGGCGAATCGCTGCTCACCGCACCGCAAACCTCGGCGATGGGAGCTCTCTGCCGCTACGTTTCGTCCGTAGAGACAAAGAATTTTCAGCCCGTCAACATCACCTTCGGCCTGCTCGAACCGCTGCCCGTAGAGCTCCGCAAAAAACACCGCAACAAACGCGAACGCCACATCATCCAGGTCGAACGAGCCCTCAAAGACTGGGACCAATTCATCGCGATCTGAGAATGCGGACTTTGGACAAAAAGAAGACGGAGGAGAAATGAGCAAACGAGTTATGGAACCGCATAGAATCGCCGTTGCAGTAGTTCTAATACCGAGAGTTTTTTATGCTGAGACTCAGGTGAGTATGTCTTTCCGTGATTTGATTTTGAATACCGGGTATTGCTGTTCAGCCGAGCATGTTTCGGTCGAGCTTCTCGCGAACGCTCTCCGCGTACGACCGAAGAATGTAGAAGATTGGCTCGCGTGGTCGGACAACAAACGGACAGACTCAGGTTGGTTCTTTCGCCATCGTCTTACAGGCGGTTTTGAAGTAGGCTATTTGCCTGCGACCGAAGATCGGCCGACCTTTCACTACACTAAGACGGAAGTGTTTCGTGCGTGCGCGAAGTTTATCAAATATGAGATCGATGATGTATGCGGTGGATATGAGAACCAAGGACGCACGGCCGGAAATTGAAGCTATGTTCAAAGAAGCAATATTGCTTCGTGACGCAGGGGAGTTTGCTCAAGCAATACGGAAGTTAGACGATGTTTTGTTAGCTACCCCGAATCGACGAGCGCCGATTCTCGGCGTAATGGGACATATCTATTTCAAAATGGGAAATTTGGATAAAGCCATGGGGAGCTATAAAGAAGCTGTCGCCCTATCGCCAAATCGGAGTTGGGATCACTTGGCTTGTTTCATACGCTCTGGAGCCTTGGGCGTTTTCAGGAGGCCTATGAAGAAGCGAAACGGTTTTTGGCTATTCGCGATTCCGAGGAATACCGCCAGATGATTGAGGAAATGCGAAGCACTTTTGAAGCCGCGGGTATTGAAGTAAGTGGATGACCTCATCTGTGGAATCGATTAGTTGGAAGACCGAACGAAAAGAAGATGGCAGGTGCAGGAGGTAAGTCAAGGTGTATCGTGTGATATATGGCGCGAGTATCGTGCTGCAACTCTTTGCGTCGGTTGCCTTTTTGATCGACGAAGGGCGAAGGAGGGCCTCGTCTGAATTTACGAATGAATGTCTCCTATGTATTCTCTTCATCGTGGCGTCCGCGTCGCTTGTTTGCGGAGTACTTTTCCTGTTTAGGTATAGTCTTATTTCCAAGCTTCTATTTGCGGCATCACTCTCGGTCGCGGTATTTTCGAACGTTCTTATACTGCTAAGGGCTTATGAATTAAGAAGGTCGGTCGAGTTCTTCTCACCAGAAATGCTCGAGTTAGCTGAAGCATATTGGACGTGGTTCGGGTATTTAGAGATCCTGTTGATAACTGCCACCCTACTGGCCATTTTCGCTGGGGTCAGATATCTCGTGGCGTCCCCTAGGGGCAAATAGCTCCGATGCGGTGGCGTGACCCGTTACGCCCGCGACAGCACAAATTCGCACTGGCAAGATAGGAGCTTATGCTCGTACTCGTCAGCCTAATAGTGATGTTCTCCGGACTCGCAGGCATCGTCTTTCACAGGCCGCTCGCAAGGTCTATGATGAAATATTATCCGGAACCCGAACAGCTGGTTCCGAAGGCTCAACATCCTAGTATACCGGGCGGCCCCTTCTGGGAAGCGCTCCACTCAAATGGGGTCGGCGGCTTTTCAATCTGGGGTAAGTAACTTATGAAACTTGTTGACGCAGTTAGGGAAATTGAGACTCTCGACGAAGATCTCATCATTTTCATTAAGGATATGGCTGACCAAGATTCCAACATCCTTCTCTCAGCGGGGAATGAAAATGGCCGCGGTGCTGTCCTATTTCAGGGGGTTAAGTATCACTACCTAATTGAAGTATTTTTGGCGAGAGAGTTTGTCCAAGCTTTGATCGAAGATGCTAATAGAGAGCTAGACTATTCGACTATTGCTCAGCGACTATTCGACTATGCGGTGAACGATGCATGAGATCCGGTGGGCGGCGCAGATGCGTGAGTTCGTCTTTAACGGGGATAACAAACAATCTCAAGGTAAAGATGCGAGTAACAACGTCGTCGGGACGTATTTTTATGACGGCGAGGGGCACAGGGTCAAGAAGGTGACGCAGACGGAGACGGTCGTTTATGTTTATTCGAATGGCCGTCAGATCGCGGAGTATTCGACTGCTACACCGGCGGCGAATCCCACGACTAATTACACGGCGACGGATATGCTTGGGAGCCCGAGGGTGTTGACGGATTCGTTGGGGAATGTTGTTTCGAGGCGGGATTTTTTGCCGTTTGGTGAAGAGCTTTATGCGGATGGCGTGCATCGGACGTTGGCGGGCAAGTATTCGCAAACCGGACAGGACGGCGTGCGGCAACGTTTTACAGGCTACGAAAAGGACGCCGAGACATCGCTCGACTTCGCCGAAGCAATCATCCTCGGGTTTAGCAGGCTCTGCCTGTCTATTTGCGGTGAAGCTCTGCTTCACCGTTTGCGTCGGTTTAGCATTTGCGGCTTCGCCGCCGGCGGCAGAGCCACTCTCTTCATTGGGGTCGGCGTTCGGAAAAGTAGAACTTTTCCGCAAATAGAACGGCAGAGCCGTTTTTTGGCCGAGGGACAAAAATTGCGGTGGCCAAAACAGAGCAAGATCGCACTTTCGGGTAGATCAAAGAGGTTACGGAATCAGTTAAATACAGCTATCAGCCGTCAGCTTTCAGCTGGTAGCAGTCAGCTTCGGCAGTGCCCTTACTAGCTCGCGGGCCCCTGCAAAGCTGGCCGCCCGCTCACGCCGTCGGTATTGACGAATAACCACCCGCTACCGCAGGTGGTACTGACAGCATTGCTCACGCAGTGGTTCTGACAAGCTCAATCCCGACATTCATCGAAGAGAAGAAATGAGGATTGCGTGGGAGGTAAGGTTACTTTTCGGTGATGGAAGTTACCTTATAGTGTATTAAGGTTACTTTTCATAGCCTAAAGTAACCTTAAGATGTGCTAAGATTACTTTTCACGGCCTAAAGTAGCCTTAAGGCAGCATCAGGTTACTTTCGTCGCTTGATTTTGCCCTTGATCGGGAGGAAGGATGGAATCAGATACACCATCACAAGAATTTCTTGAAGACTTTCAAGCCGGCCGCTATCAAGCCGGATATTCATATCGATATTTTGTCCCGAATGCCATCGATCAGAACTGGACATGGAAGGACGCGCAGATAAATACGATGCTTCAGGCTACATCACTGCGGTTGGGTGAACTAAATTCGTACGCCCGTCTAGTGCCGAGCGTCCATCTTTTTACGCTTCTCTACGTTATGAGTGAGGCTGTTGTTTCGAGCCGAATCGAAGGAACGGCGACGACGATGGATGAAGCCCTGCTACCATTTGAGGAGATCCAGATCGAGAGACGTGATGACTGGAAGGAGGTTCAGAATTACAGTTCGGCCTTGGCGTTCGCGATCGCAGAGCTTAAGACGCTGCCAATATCATCAAGGCTGCTTCGGGCAACTCACGCAAAGCTGATGGACGGTGCCCGCGGAGAGAATAAGGGGCCGGGCGAATTTCGACGAAGTCAGAATTGGATCGGCGGTTCGAATCCGGGAAATGCAGCATTCGTTCCACCGGATCATCTTCTCGTTCCGGAGTTGATGGGCGATCTCGAAAAGTTTCTGAACAATACTCAGATCAACTTACCGACGCTCGTAAAGGCCGGCATGGCACACTATCAGTTCGAAACGATACATCCGTTTCTTGATGGTAATGGGCGTATTGGCCGCCTGTTGATCGCGTTGTACCTTGCGTCTGAAAAGATCCTCGACCTGCCGCTGCTTCATATTTCAAGCTACTTCGAGAAAGATCGCTTTTTGTATTATCAAAAGCTCACGCAGGTTCGAGAATCGAACGATATGCTCGGATGGCTAAAATACTTTCTTGAAGGCGTCGAGCAGGCTGCAACACGCTCGCGTGATACGCTTACGACCGTCCTAAAGCTAAAGGCGGAAATGGAGGCTGAAGTAAAGGAACGCTATCGATCAAGAGCGACGACTGCCCTAGCCTTTCTGGACAAGATCTTTGAATCTCCGGTGATGCGCCGAGACGATGTCCAGGCTTGGGTCTCTTTGAGCAAAAGAGCGTCAAATAGTTTGGTGAACGCGTTTGTCAGCGACGGCTACCTACGGGAAGTGACCGGGAAGCCGCGAAATCAGGTATTTATCTTTGACAGACTAGTGAGGCTTTTTAGTTGATTAGTTGTCGGCCTCAAGCAGACGGGTCTGAACGCGAGGCCTAGACGCGTGTTTCACACCCGTCCAGGGGTGTTTTGCTTACGCGGCCTGCGTGCAGACCGTGTGGTGGACGGTGAGTTTCTTGATTAGGTCGTGGTTTATATCGAAGCCGATGCCTGGGGTTTCGGGGGCGGTGATGGTGCCGTTTGGTGAAACGATGACCTCGGGCGAGATGATGTCTTCGTGCCAATAGCGTTTTGATGCGGAGATGTCGCCGGGCATCGTGTAGCCGGCGAGTGTCGAGATCGCGATGTTGTGTGCACGCCCGATGCCGGATTCGAGCATACCGCCGCACCAGACGGGAATGTTGTTCTCGCGGCACACCTTCTCGACCTTTTTTGATTCGGTGTGGCCGCCGACGCGGCCATTCTTTAGGTTGATGATGCGGCCTGAGGCGAGTTCGATCGCCTTGCGTGCATCTTCGGCGGACTTTATCGGTTCGTCGAGACAGATGGGCGTCGCGATCTGCGATTGAAGCTTTGCATGATCGACGATATCGTCGTGGGCGAGCGGCTGTTCGAGCATCATCAAATCGAATTCGTCGAAGCTCTTTAGCCTGTCGATATCCGCGAGCGTGTAGGCCGAATTCGCGTCGGCCATCAGCGGAATTTCGGGAAACTCACGCCGCACTTCCTTTAGCACTTCGTAGTCCCAACTCGGGCTGATCTTGATCTTGATGCGCTTATAACCGGCCTCGACCTCTGTGCAGATCTTTTCAAGAAGCTGCGGAATGTTGTCCTGAATTCCGATCGAAACGCCGGATTCGATCGTCTTATTCACACCGCCGAGATGCCGCCAGAGCGGCACGCCGTTCCGCTTTGCTTCGAGATCCCAACAGGCGGTCTCGATGCCGGACTTTGCCATTCGATTGCCGCGTGCCCAAGACATCAACGCGGAAATATCAGCGGCCGACGTAACGTCACGGCCGAGCGCCATCGGTGCGAGGACCTTTTCGATCGTCGCCCACGCGGAACCTGTCCATTCTTCGGAATAGCCGGGAGACTCGCCGCAGGTAACCTCGCCCCAGCCTTGTGCACCGTCCGAGTCGGTTACGCGGACAAGGATGATATTTCGTTCGTACGTACGGCCAAAGCTCGTCTCGAAAAAATGCACGAGCGGCATCTTTATCTCGACGAGCTTTATCTCGGTGATCTTCATTAAAGAAGATTCTACTCTGTCACGCTGAATTGTACATACTGCAACGCGGTCGAGTTCTTCGCCTTTGCGAGGGAATCCGTGACGGCGATCTCCATCACGTAATCACCGGCGGCAAGTTTGCTGCCGAGACTGATGGTTCCCATAAAAGCGACGGAGTTCGCGGGCTGGCCGCCCTGCGAGATCGCCTGCGGCTTGCCTTCGAAGATGAGTTTTCCATCGCGGAAAACGCGGAGCTTGGAAGTAAGGTTCGTCTGGCCGGCGTTCGCGGTCTTCGCGTTGAAAACGACACTGCCGTAGTCGATATGCGACCCCGGTTTGAACTCACGGATCGCGGTCGCGGCGAGCGGATTCGCACCGGACTTGGCCCCTGCCGAATCAAGGACCACGCCGGAAAGCGTAAGACGGGCCTTTTTCAGGTCGGGAACTTCGATGAACTGGCTTGCAGAACCGATCTTGTTCAGGCCCTTGTCCCGTATCGCAACTCGGAGCTGATATGGACCGGGTTTCTCGATCGGGAAAAGGAAATCATAAACAAAACCCGAGGAACGCAGCTTCTCGTAGTTCTCGGGCGTGAGAGCGATCGTGTATGCCTTCTGCTGTTTTGCGGCGACGCGCCCGTTCTCTGTAAAGGCATAGGCAAAGACATCTAAGGCCGCTTTCATCCTGCCGTCAGCCTGTTTCTTGAAATCAAGATCGGCGATGTTCATATGCAGGAGCGAGCGGACATACGCTCCGTGTTTCTGATCGTAATTGTAGATCGCGTTGAAATGGATCGGTATCTCGCTCTCAGCGAACGGTGATGTGACCGCATCAACGATGCGTTGGTCGGGGTCCGCATTGCGGTTCTCGGAGAGCTGTTTATCGCCGACGTTGAAATAGCCGCGGCGATAGCGGATGTTCGCTCCCGGACGCGAGACCTTTATCTCGATCTTGTTGAAGCGGAGTTTCTGCGGGTCAAATGCCGCATCATCGGGCTCGTACGCGACAAGATAATAGCTCTGATCGTCGAGGATCTTGCGAATCCCTTTCGACAGGTTATTGTTGTTTACGATCGCAAAGCCGCCCGTTTCCTCGGCGAGATATCGGAGACCGTCCTGCGTGTCGCGAAGGTCGGCCGTACGGCTCTCGACCTCCTTGTCACGATCTTCCTGTGTCCAATAAAGCGTGTTGTCGCGGGCCTCGAGCATCGGGACCTGAAGGCCTCTTGGGTCGAGCGTATAGACAACGACGGCCGCACGATTCGCCGAATCCGTTACCATTCGGACGGCGTCAACAATGCGAGTGGACGAAAGATTGCCGCCTTCGTCGCGTGTAAAAAGACGGAAGCCTTCGGAGAGCATCAGAACGGACTTGCGTCCCGGCAGGTCGCGCATACCGCGGATGACGTAGTTAAGGGCGCCCAGCGAACCGGTCGCAAAGATATTCTCGCGGTATTCGGCATTCGCCCTGTTGATATCCTCGAGCGAAGTCTCTTCGCCGGTCCCGGGATCTACGCTCTGGCCAAAAGGAAATTTCGGCTCAACGGGATTGAATGTGCCGATGCGGCCGTTGCCGAGAGCGTTCCAATGAATACGGTCAATGGCCGCATAGAGTTGGCGTTTGTCGCTCGTGAACTGCTGGAGAGCGCCCATTGCTCCGCCGCTTCTTACGATCGCGACAAGATCGCCGTCCTGCATCTGGGTATCGACAAACCGACGCAGCGTCTGCCGAACGAAATCCGTACTCTCGAACGACAGTGTAAGGTCGTCAACGACGATGGCGATCGCACGCCGAACTTCGTTCGCCTTCAGCTTTCGGCCGGGCAGGATCGTCGTGGTTCGGGAACTCGATGTGCTTACGGGCACCGCAGCCGGTTCGCCTGCGATGAACGAAAGGCCCGAGACCTTTCGCTCCTTTCCATTCTCAAAAACTCGTATCTCATCGGGCCGCAGATCTGTGATCGGACGGCCATCTTTGCCGGTAACGCTTACATCGAATTGGACGAGTGAGGTTGATATCTTAACGACGTCCTCCGGCGTCGATGACGGGACGGGTGTGGGCACGTCCTGGGCCGCAGCCAAGACCGCAAACAATGCGGTCACCAAAATGGTTAGCAATGTTCTATACATATTGTTAGAGGAGGAGAGTTTTTGGTTTCTGCTAATATATATCACAACTTTGTCCCACCGCGTTAAAAAAATACGCCGATGAGCCTATTCTGAACGATTTTTGAGTTTTATGCTTTCTAAACTTGCTTCTTTTGCCGCTTCTTGTCTTTTTTTGACCGTTTTCTTTACCGTCGGATGTTCCGCACAGCAATCGGAAGAGCAGGCGCTCGAGAGTCTGCGTGCGATCACGGCCGCGGGCAAGACGCCATCGGAAGCGATGGTGTCGCAGCTTGAAACGCGTTTTAGGGGCAAGCGGACCGGCGCGTTGGCAAAGCTGCTGCACGCGAAGATCAGGTTCGACGCGGGCGACTTTGACGGCGCCGCGAAATTGCTCGATTCGAACGAATTCGGACGACTTACGAAGGTCGGCGGATACGCTCTGCTCTTGCGCGGGAATGCACTTGCGGCCGCGAACCGTCCGGCCGATGCGGCGAAGGTTTACGAAGATCTCTTCAAGGAATATCCGACCTCGATACGCGTACGCGAGGCAAAGATCGCGTGGGCAAAGGCAGCGACCGCTTCGGGTCGTGCGGTCGAGGTCCCGCCGATGCTCATCGAACTTATCGAGAAAAATGACGGCGATGCGCTGCTTGCCGCAGCAAAAGCTTACGAAGCCCAGAATTCGATCGTCGAGGCTCGTAGATACTATCGGCGTACTTACTTTTTTGCCGCGGGAAGCGATGCCGCAAAGACCGCGGCATCCGCATTGACCACAGCGGGCGAATCGCTCGATCCGCAGAGCGGCGATGAGCAGTTTGCAAGAGCCGATAGACTTCTCGTTGCGAATCAGTTCTCGGACGCCGCGAATGAGTTCAAAACGCTCGAAGCGAAGTTCCCGCAAGCGTTGACACCCGACGTGCGGCTTCGATCGCTGACCGCGTATGCTTTGGCGGGAAGGATGGCAGATGCACGGGCGGCATTCAACGCCATTCCGGCGAACGCAAATGTGCGTGAGGCCGCATATCGTGAACTTGCCCTCGGGTATGCAAAGGCACGTATGTGGCCGGACGCACGGGCACTTATGGACGAGATGCGTGCAAAGTTTCCGCAGGGAAAACTCGTGCCGAAAACTTTCGTCGAACTCGGTGAGGCCGCCGAAAAAGTAAAGGACAGGACGCAGGCGAATTACTTTTACACAACGGTCGTCTCGGTATTCCCGAATTCGATCGAGGTTGCAGATGCTCAGTTCGGTGCGGCGTGGGACAAACACGAATCGGGCAATTTTGCGATCTCTTCGCGGATGCTGATCGAACATCTCGCGCGTTATGCCGACAAGGACACGGACAATCGCGGGCAAGCCGGATATTGGTCGGCACGCGATTCTGAACGTGCAGGGAACGCGGCTGACGCATGCGTGCTTTATGACGCTACGGCGTATAGATATGGTGCGAATTGGTACGGCTATCTGGCGCTCGACCGCCTTACTTCGATGAAAGGCCGCGGGCTTTGTAAGGGAAACGAGAGCGTGAGCGAAGAAGTTCGAAAGGCCGCGGCAAACCTGCGGACAGTTACGGTCGCACGCGAAACCGCCGGCCCGAACGAGATCGAACGCACCGTAAAGAGCGACGAACTCTCGATCGTCGGGCTTTTTGATTGGGCCATCGACGAGCTGAACGAGGCACGCAAAACTGCTCCGACAAGCCCGAAAGTAAACCTCGCTCTTGCCCGCCATTTTCGAATGAAAGGCGACAACGTTTCGGCCCTCGTGGCGATGCAGAAAAGCTATCCGGATTACGCGCAGATGTTCCCCGAGGAGATGGACAAAGAGGCGTGGAGCTTCTTTTATCCGCTCACGAATTGGGACGAGATCAAGCGTTGGGCGTCCGCACGCGGCCTCGATAAATATCAGGTTGCGGGATTTATCCGGCAGGAAACGGTCTTTGAACCGCGTGCGCGTTCGGGCGCGAATGCCTACGGGCTGATGCAGCTTCTGCTGCCGACGGCAAAAGGAGTTGCACGCCGGAACGACGCGTCAGAAATGCCGACATCGGCCGAAGATCTATATCAGCCGTCGCTGAACATCGAACTCGGAACGGGATTCTTGAAAGAGCTGTTCGCGAAATTCGGCCGCGTTGAATATGTAGCCGTTGCGTACAACGCGGGGCCGGGACGCGTACCGCAATGGCGTGCGATGCTTCCGCCCGAGATCGACGATTTCGTCGAAGAGATCCCGTTCAAAGAAACGAAGAAATACGTACAGGGCATCATCCGAAACACCGCCCAATACCGCCGCCTCTACGACGACAACGGCAACTTCAAATCGAACGTCGGCACACGCCCCTTGCGCGGCGAGATCGATTCAAGATCTCAGGAACAGCTCACCGCCGAGTTCCCGGAAGTGAAACTTGTCGCGCCGAATTCAGGAGAATAATATTATTTGAATTATGGCTTCGACGCGATGCTGATGGAGAGAGAATGAAAAAAGGGCATACGATAACAACAGAGGAGTTGGATGAGAAATTCGATAACGGCGAGGACGTTCGGAGTATTTTGACTGGTCAATAGCTCGACACCTGAATCAGGAACTGGAAGGGTCTCCCACAGCGCTACTGCTGACAATAAACTAGAAGGAGAAATAAGAGAGTTTTTTGTTCGGAAAATTTGACGGGCTCAGACACTATCGATTTCATATGAGCATATTCGAAGATACTAATCCACGGGAACTGAAAGAGTTATTGGCCGATATCCATGGCCGAAATATGGTGCTCCCGGATTTTCAAAGAGACTTTGTTTGGGATCCGGCCGCAACGCAAGAACTGATTGTCTCTATCGCTAACAATTTTCCAGCCGGAAGTCTATTGCGTGTTCGGGACACGAGGGGTATGTATTTCGCACCGCGGGAATTCCAAGGGGCACCGGCCTTAGATGGCTCAAGGCATACGTTCTTAGTACTCGACGGTCAGCAACGGCTCACATCGCTTTATCAAGCATTCTTCGGCGTTGGTGACCACCGATACTATCTCGACCTCAAGAAGCTTCTCGATGGCGGAGAATTTGAAGACGCAATTTTTCATTTGAGAACGACTACCAAAAAGGTTAAAGCCTACGACAACTTCGAAACACAGGCGAATGAGTACATCTTGCCTTTGAGTGAACTTAAAGATGGTTCCGGCGGGTTCAGTACGTGGGTCCGCAAGTTCGGACGACTCTATCCCGATAAGCGAGACCAATTTGAGGATGCGCTTGCAGAAAAGGAGATCGAGAAACGTTGGGTCCAACCGATCGATGACTACAAGTTCCCGGTTGTTACTCTTGCGGAGACGACCACTGCAGAAGCTCTCTGCACAATTTTTGAAACCTTGAACCGGACCGGAGTCAAGCTGACGGTGTTCGAACTGCTCACTGCGCGATTTTGGCCGAAGGGCGTGAAGCTTCGTGATCTTTGGGACCAGGCAAAGGCGGACTATCCGATAATCGACGAATTCGGTGTCGATGCTTATTACCTTCTTCAAGCAATTGCGCTCTGCAGCCGAACTGCACCGTCCTGCACAAAGAGCGATGTCCTCGCCCTTTCCGCGGACGACATCAATCAATGGTGGCCTCAAGTGGTCAAAGGTCTCGCCATCGGTCTAACAATCTTACGAGACGACTGCAAAGTGATGCTCCCCAAATGGCTTCCATATGGGCCAATGCTCATCACACTACCTGCAGTTTTGGCAAAAGCGGAAACCGCAGGGACGCCGGTCGCGGGAGCAAATCGCGAAAAGCTCAAACGCTGGTTTTGGTGTGCCGTGTTCGGGCAGAGCTACGAACGGGCCGCAAATACTCAGGCCACCAAAGACTTTAGAGAACTGCTCGTTTGGTTTGGTGGAGGTGCTGAGCCTGAATCAGTCTCCGGCGTGCGGTTCGATCCGGCCGCGTTGCGTGACGTAACTCCGAACCAGATCTCGCTTTATCGTGGAACGATCTGTCTGATCCTTGGAAACGGAGCACGCGATTTTCATACTCAGGCAGTAATCACAGCCAACTTGATGGCGCAGGAAGGCATCGACGATCACCATATATTCCCTGACAACTTTCTCAAGAAGAACGGCGTGGAATCCGCTCGTTCACGAAATTGCGTTCTAAATAGGACGTTGATCGACGCAAAGACCAACCGAACGATCAGCAATCGTGCACCATCGGACTACTTAAAAGAGATCAAGGACACGCCCGGCTTCCCGTTTAACGAAGTACTCGATTCCCATCATCTCCCGGCCGGTGATGATTCGCCGTTCTGGTCGGACAACTTCGAAGCCTTCTTAGAGTTTCGGCTAGATCGACTCTGGAGGGAGATCAAACGTGTTACCGGAATCATCGAGGCTAGTGACCTCGAAGACGAAGGTGTTGATGCGGCTCCGGGCGTTTCGACGGCAACCGATCACGCTCCCTGAAGGGGAGCAACAACGCCGCCAAATTCAGATACAGCTCTCAGCCGTCAGCTTTTAGCTTTCAGCCGCGTTTGCCCGCTGAAGCGGTAGGGGACATCATCTAAAGATCAAGATTTAAGAACAGCTATCAGCCGTCAGCTCTCAGCCGTCAGCTTTTAGCTTTCAGCCAGCTTGCCCGCTGAAGCGGACAGTAGAAAGGGTTTGCTCTGACCCCGCCCTAAAGGACGGGGCTATATGCCACCTCGCGGACGGTTTCTCATCTTACGCTTTTGGGTGGGCTTTGTCGTAAACCTCGATGAGTTTTTCCATTGAGACGTGGGTGTAGATCTGCGTTGAAGAGAGGCGTGCGTGGCCGAGGAGTTCCTGGATGTCGCGGAGGTCGGCGCCGTTGTCGAGCAGATGCGTTGCGAAGGTATGCCGCAGGCTGTGCGGCGAGATGCTATAGATCCCAGAACATTCCCGAATATATTTATCGACGAGGCGTCCGACGCTGCGTGTTGTCAGGCGGCCGCCGCGGCGATGCAGAAAGACGGCCTTTTCGTCGCGGGTCGTTTCCTTTCCGGCGGCGATGAAGATCGGCCGCGTGTCGTTCAGATAAAGCAGTAAGGCCATGAGCGCCGGTTCGCCGAACGGCACGATGCGTTCTTTCCGTCGTTTGCCGAGCACGCGTACGAGCCGCTCGGACGCGTCGATGTCCGACAAGTTTATTCCCACAAGTTCGCTCACGCGTATTCCGGTCGCGTATAGCATTTCGAGGATCGCACGGTCGCGGCGGCCGAGATCGGTGGCGATATTCGGCATTTCGATGAAGCGGACGGCGTCCTCCATCGAAAGATGAGCGGGAAGTTTGCGTTCGATGCGCGGTGTTGCGACGAGCTTTGCCGGATTCGATTCGACGCGATGTTCGCGAACGAGGAATTGAAAGAACGTCCGAAGCGATGCTAGTTTTCTTGCGATCGACGTCTTCTTATGATCGCCGTGGAGCGACGCCATCCATTCGCGGATCGTCAGGCGGTCGATCGCATCGATCTCGATGTCCTCACGCTTTTCTATCGACAAAAGCCAGAGGCGGAACTGTTCTAGGTCGCTGGCATAGTTCCGCTGTGTGTGCGGGCTGAGGTTGCGCTCGTATTTGAGATGCGAGAGGAATTCTGCGATAAGCGCGTTTAGCATAGTCTCTCGAACGAGTTTACCGTCTTTAGAGGCGTTTTGGCACGTAATAGCTTTTGCGTGCACGCACGTTCAGATCCGATCTGCCTTTGACGGCGACCGAGATCGTACGCATTTGGCCGGGCGTCTCGCCCTCTTTGTCGGGATAAAAATAGATCGTAAATTGGTCAGCAAGATCGGCAGAAATACGTGAGAAGGCGGCGTCCATTTCGCGTTCGTCGATCGGGCTGAAGACCTCGCCGCCCGTTTGTGCCGTGATCTCGCCCATGCGGCGTTCAGCTGTCAGCGAGCGAATGTTTGCGTTTCCGCCGCGAACGCCCGTCCGTTTGAAATTCTCGAATGCCTTCGTATTCACGACAAAGACCTGGACATCGGCAAGCTGGAGCGCGCGTATCGAATCTTCGAGCGTCGTCTTTAGATCGCTGTAAGTATCTTCGCCATCCGAAACGAGAACGATGACGCGGCGGCCCGGTGCCTCGCGCATATATTGAGCGGCCTCGATCAGCCCGTCGAGAAGCGCGGTCGCTCCCTTTGGAAGCGGAAAGAGCTGGATCGCGTTCGTGATCGAGCCCATATCGCGTGTGAGCGGCTGCTCAAGCCGAGTTACATCGGCTAGCGAAAACAACGCGGCCTGATCGCGGCCCGACCGTATCACTTTGCGGAAGAATCTTACAGCAGCTTCTTTTTCGAAATCGCGGGCAAGCGTAACGCTGCTCGAATTGTCGAAGATCATCGCAAGGCTCACTTGTGCATCGCTTCGGACGAGTTCGCCGATCTGCGAGGCTTTGCCGTCAATAAAAAGGTCGAGGTCCGCAGCCTTCAGGTTCGTTACGGAACGTCCGCTGCGGTCGGTAATAAAGACGGGTATGGGTACGAGGAGCGAATCCACGCGGATAGTGTCAATGTCGTTGTCGGGCGTTTGCGGAGTCGGCGTGGGCTTTGGCTTTGCACGCGGCAATTCGGTCGGAATATAGACCGTCCCGCGGACAGGTGTTGGCGTAGGCGTTGGGTCGGTGCGCACGCGGCCGGACTGCGCAAAAGATGCCGCGGCCGAGATCGCCAGTAAGATAACGCAAATGACGGTCTTTATCACTTAGCAAACAACGTGTCGATCATTGGATTCAGCAAGCGGGCAAAAATATGCCTGACCCATCTCAAAACGGCCATGCGAACGGCAGAACGACCATCACAACAACAAATAATACGGCGGTCAGCGGCACACCGACCTTCATATAATCCTTAAAATTATATCCGCCGGGACTCATTACGAGGACGTTGACCGCGTGGCTGAGCGGCGTGATGAATGCCATCGAACATGCCATCGCGACTGCCATTATCAGGGTCCGTGGATCGACGCCTGTCTGATGAGCAAGCTGCACGGCAACAGGGCCGATGATCGCCGCCGTTACCGAGCCGTTGATCATCTGAGTGGCGATCGCCGTTACAATGAACAACGCAGCTATCAGGATGTACGGGCCGTAGCCGCCGAGCAGGTGGAGCAGGCCTTGGGCCGCGTAACCGGCCGCATTCGTCTTTTGAAGGGCGTCGCCCATCGGAAGCATTCCGGCGACGAGAAAGACGCTTTTCCAACCGATCGCAGAGTATGCTTGTTCGGTCGTGATTATGCGGACGACGACCATCGCAAGAGCACCGCCGAGCATGATCGCGGCCGTCAGGTCGGGAAGGAATGCTGCGAGGCCGAGCGTTCCGAAAAAGATCATCAACGCGGCGCGTCCCTTGCCCGGCACGGTGATCTCGACCTCTTCATCTGACGCGAGGAGCAGAATGTCCGGGTCGTCCTTCATTACGTGCAGCTTTTCACGCGGGCCCTGGAGCAGAAGTGCGTCGCCGAAATGGAGCTTTTCGTCGCCGAGGTCCATGATGACCTCGCGGTCGCCGTGCCAGATCGCGAGAACGCTCATTCCGTATTTTTCGCGGAAGTGCGCATCGCGGATCGTCTTCCCGATGAGACGCGAACGCGGCGGCAGCATCGCCTCGACCACGTCGATCGCCGGTGATTCGAGGTCGCTCTCGTGCCACTCCGTCTCCGGCAAGAACTCCATAAAGGGTTCGATATCGCGTTTGCGAAAATCTGCTTCGTCGCCTTCGAGGACGAGGATATCGCCGCGTCGAATATGCCGCTGCGGTGTTGGATGCAGGATGCGTTTCCCTTCTCGTTCGATACCGACGATGTTGATGTCGTAATCCTCGCGAAGAGTGCACTCGGCGATCGTGCGGTCGATCAGCATCGAACCGTCCGGCACGCGGGCCTTAAAGAGCATCGCACCAAGGCCGTAAGCTTCTATAAGGTCCCCACGGTCGGAGGCCGGCATGTGCGTACGTTCGAGCGGCGATTCGCCGGGCAGCGAGTTGCGGCCGATGAACGCGACGTAGAGAATGCCGACGACGACGATCGGCAGGCCAACGTATCCGAAATCTGTCAGGCCGAAGACGGGAAGTGCGTTGTCCCGAAGGACGGAATTCAGAATGATGTTCGACGTCGTAAAAAGCGTTGCCGTGCCGCCGAGGATCGTCGAAAATGCGAGCGGTATCAGAAGCCGCGAAGTGTTCACGCCCGAACGCTTTGCAAGGCCGG
Source organism: Pyrinomonadaceae bacterium (assembly GCA_019694355.1). Lineage (GTDB taxonomy): Bacteria > Acidobacteriota > Blastocatellia > Pyrinomonadales > Pyrinomonadaceae > OLB17. The sequence goes on from JAIBCB010000002.1 coordinate 293,688, forward strand.
ACATCGCCGGCAGCAGGACCGCGGCCGACGCGATGTTGTTCATAAAGAGCGAAAGGAACGCACCGGCGATCATCACGACGATCGTCAAACGCAGTTCGCCCGTACCGCCGACCTTCAGCAGGATGTTGCCGACCTGTTCTGTGACGCCAGTCCGCTGGAGCGATTCCGTCAGTACGAAGATCGAGATGATGACGATCACTGCCGAACGGCTGAAACCCGAGAATGCCTCGGCCGGCGTCAACACGCCTGTCAGCCCAAGCGCCACGACAACAAGCAGCGCAACAAGGTCGGCCGCAAGCCTGCCGCTTAAAAAAAGCACGAGCGCGATCCCGAGGATCACGCAGGTTATGATCAGCTGGTTTTCCATCCGTGACGTTGAAGCCCGAGAACCGTCAAATAGAGTTTAATTCGAATGGACAAAAGTTGCGAAAAGGTGCGATACAAATAGTTGAAATAAGCGCGGAACGCGGACGCCTTTCGGCGGGGAATGTTGTTTCGAGGCGGGATTTTTTGCCGTTTGGTGAGGAGCTTTATGCTGACGGAGTGCATTGGACGGTCGCGGGCAAGTACTTGCTAACGGGACAGGACGGCGTGCGGCAACGCTTTACGGGCTATCAAAAAGACACCGAGACCTCGCTCGACTTCGCCGAAGCCCGCATGTACGCCAACACCTACGGCCGCTTCACCGCCGTCGATCCGCTGCTGGCAAGCGGCAAGTCCGCCAACCCCCAGACGTTCAACCGTTACATATACGTCCTAAACAACCCGCTGCTCCTTACTGATCCTGATGGTCTCCAAGTGACAAGCAACCCCGACGAAGATTCTATTAAGCTCGAAACACAACTAAGCAGAAAGGCACCTTGGGTGGGGAACGTCCGTGTCATACACAACGGAAGAGAGGTAAAGAACGATTTGTATGTAGGCGATCAATTCACAATCGAATGGAAGTTTCGAATAAATAAGTTGGACGATCCGAAGAGGATCCAACGGGCTAGTACGGTTTCGGGAGTGGACCGGGACCGCTCAACTGGCTTCTCAAACGGCAAGCCAATCGGCACGGAGACAGAAATAACCAAGGGAAACGATTCATTCTCCGATGCTGAGGGCATTAAAAGATTGGGCGATGCCAAGATTGTGACCGTGGGTGCAAGAGCTGATGAAACTGAGGTAACCATGTCTCAGACTTTTGAGATTATCGGTCGAAAGGATGGAACTCCAGGTGCGTCAAACCAGATCAACTTTCAAATTACGGTAGTTGATCCGAGAGCTCCTTTGACGCCAAACCGCAATAGCACAAAAATGGAAAAGGGGCCCCTACCGGCTAACCCGGCAATTTTTACGACGAGAACGAACGATCCAAGGAGAGATGTTACAAGCGATCCATCGAAGGCGATTTCATATCGAAATCGCAAACGGTCGAAAGAAGAAGAGGAAGAGGAATAGCATTGCTCGGCTTCCGAACGGGAGAAAAGTATGAGTGGAATTAAAATGGGTGTTGAAAAGTTCCTTTTGGTATTAGTCATTTTGATAGCCTGCGTCGGAACAAGCCGTTCGCAGATCGGACCGCACCCGGTATTCGTAAAGCATATCGTTATCGACGCAGAGCAGGATCCTAGGTTCATCTGGGCGATCGCGAACTCGGCAGTGCCTTGGGGAGGACTAACTACCCAGAATGACCTTGACTGTTTAAAAGCAAACTTAGGCGATACAGGTGTATTTTCGAAGGTCGCACTGCGGTTGCACAAGTTGGATGATCCCGACGCATACGAACTCGTAGTTTCTCTTGTATTTAAGAGAACCACTCCCACCTACAAGATTGAGAATATTGAGGTTGCAAACCTTGTCGGCGTTGATATTGATGCCCTGAACCGTGAGATTCATGCCCAGCGTATGGTCAACACAGTCCTCTCGCTCCGCACCGCAGACTATGCGATTTTTGAAGACCGCCTAAGAGAACTTATACGAAAGCATACCAAACAAGATCAGAGTGTCAGGCCGATCTTTAGTCTCCGAGTTGACAAGGGCGACAAGGTACAAGTTTTTGTTACGGAGCGACCGACTGGGCCGTGCATCATCTCTGCTCGACAGCCAAAAGGAACGGCGAGACTTCCTTAGTCGGACTAAAAAGTTTGATTTTCTGAACGGGAAGAGGAATCTTGGATTTAAGGCAGGGGTTGGTGGCGGCATGACATCCGTTCCCCAAGGGGATGGGTCTTTCCGTGAAGGCATTACATGGGGTTGGTCACCCAGTCCGGTACCAAGCGGTGGGGCGGACATAAACTATTCCCCGACGACCTGGACTTTCAATCCACATAGATGGTATTTCGGTCCAGACCGTCAAAATAGCGACCCAAAGGAGCGTTAAGGCATGCTAACCCACAAAGTTCCTGTTAAGCTTGGCGGGCTAGTAAAAGCGCTCCTTGTAGTACTTTCAGTCTGTGCGATGTCGTGTAACAGTCCGTCGAACGAAGACGTTGAACGACAAATAGCGTCGTCCTCGTTGTTGAGAAAAGTTGACTCTCTTTGTTCCAGCCTTCCCGCAGTACCAACGCTGCATCTCAAATACAAACGTCTTAGTGGAAATAGTGGTATCTCCTCTATCACGTTTTTTTACTCAAAATCGATCCCGTTCGACGATGTGATGCAAACCTATTCGAAATGGCTTGAGACAAACGGCTGGGAAAAGAATACCGACCTCCTCTCGACCAGTTATGGTAACTACCGAAAGGGAAATGAGCAAATATCGATTGAGCTGATGGATGCCGACACACTCGCAATCGACTGCATGACGGAGAATCCATGAGCTAATATCGCGAGGCAGACGCTGACCGCACCGGGGGCGGGCTTTGTGCAGAGTTATCGTTATGATTCGCTTTATCGGCTGACGGAAGCGAAGGAGACGAGCGGGGCGGTGCAGAATTGGATACAGAATTGGGAGTATGATCGTTACGGGAATCGGACGGGGTTCACGCAGAATATCGCGGGTATGACGAACGCTCCGACTCCGACGACTAATTACACTGCCACGGATTATCTGCACGACGATATTTTCGCAAAAGGGGAATTGCCACGAGCTTTAGCTCGTGGTTAGCGTTGCTCAAGATTTCACCGGAGCGCGCGGAGCACACGCGACAGAGTCATGTCGGCGGCGAACCCCGACCGCACTGTCAAAGGGCAAGCCCAAAACGGAAGCCAGAAGCCCAAATCCAAATCCGCATTCCCAAATCAGGCCTGCCGGTTCTGTTTCCGCTTCCGGTCGGCTACAATATTTTTCGAAATGAGTGAACAAGAACCGAACAAGATCATCTTTTCGATGGTCAAGGTCAGCAAGTTTTACGATAAGAAGCCTGTTTTGAAGGACATTTATCTTTCGTTCTTTTACGGAGCGAAGATCGGCGTGCTTGGGTTGAATGGTGCGGGCAAATCGAGCCTGCTCCGGGTGATCGCGGGTACGGACAAGGATTTTAACGGCGAGGTCGTCTTTTCGCAGGGTTACAGCGTCGGGTTTCTCGAACAGGAACCGAAACTCGATGACGCGAAGACGGTTCGCGAGATCGTCGAAGAAGGAGCACAAGAGACGGTCGATCTTCTGAAAGAGTTCGAAGAGATCAACGCCAAATTCGCCGAGCCGATGGATGACGACGCGATGGCAAAGCTCATCGAGCGTCAGGGCGAAGTGCAGGAAAAGCTCGATGCGGCCGACGCGTGGGACCTCGATTCGCGGCTTGAGATGGCGATGGACGCCCTGCGTTGTCCGCCGCCGGAAACTCCGATAAAGAACCTTTCGGGCGGCGAAAAACGCCGTGTCGCTCTCTGCCGTCTGCTTCTTCAAAAGCCCGACATTCTCCTGTTGGACGAACCTACGAACCACCTCGATGCCGAGACCGTCGCATGGCTCGAACAGCATCTGCAGCGTTACGCGGGCACTGTCATCGCAGTCACGCACGACCGATATTTCCTCGATAATGTCGCGGGCTGGATCCTCGAACTCGATCGCGGCGAGGGCATTCCGTGGAAAGGGAATTATTCGAGTTGGCTCGAACAGAAGGAAGAGCGGCTCGCGAAGGAACAAAAGGCCGACGACAAGCGTGCAAAGACCTTGCAGCGTGAGCTCGACTGGATACGTATGTCGCCGAAAGGCCGGCACGCGAAATCAAAGGCACGCATCAACGATTATGAGGCGATGGTCGCCACGGAATCCGAGAAACACGCCGATGATCTCGAGATATACATTCCGCCCGGCCCGCGTCTCGGCGATGTCGTCATCGAGGCCCAAGGCGTTTCGAAAGCGTATGGCGAGACCGTGCTTTTCGAAGGCCTCGAGTTCTCATTGCCGAAAGGCGGCATCGTCGGTGTGATCGGCCCGAACGGCGCCGGCAAAACGACGCTCTTTCGCCTTATCACCGGACAGGAATCGGCGGATGCGGGTTCGTTCAAGGTCGGCTCGACCGTAAAACTCGGCTATGTCGATCAGTCAAGGGATAGTCTCGACGGCGACAAGACGGTATTTGACGAGATAGCCGACGGCCTCGATAACGTGCTGCTCGGGACGCGTACGATGAACGCGAGGACGTATGTCTCAAAGTTCAATTTCTCGGGCGCCGACCAGCAGAAGCGAGTCGGCCAGCTTTCGGGCGGCGAGAGAAACCGCGTCCATTTGGCGAAGATGCTCAAGACAGGTGCCAATGTCCTGTTGCTCGACGAGCCGACCAACGATATTGACGTGAACACGATGCGTGCGCTCGAAGAAGCTCTTGAAAACTTTGCGGGCTGCGCCGTCGTAATAAGTCACGACAGATGGTTTTTAGACCGCATCGCGACGCACATCCTCGCGTTCGAGGGTGAGAGCCGCGTTGAATTTTTTGACGGAAATTACACCGAGTACGAGGCCGACCGAAAACGCCGTCTTGGACACGATGCAGATCAGCCGCATCGCATCAAATACCGCAGCCTGACGCGTGCCTGAGCGCGAGGCCGCGTCGAAATATTGCAAGGGGATCCTAAGAAATTGTTTTTGAAGTTCTTTAGGTCAGTAAAATTTTTGTTCCTTGTCGCTGCCCTTACGGCCTGCGGCACGAAGGTCGAGACCACTCCCGCGGTGAACAACGCTCCGCCGCCCGCCGCCGAGATCAAAGCGACGCCGGAACCAACGCCTTCGATCCCAAATCTTCAGGCGGAATTGCTCGACGACCGGAATAGAACGACAAACTCGCCTTTGGGCACGTTCGATTTCAAGAACCACACATACGAACTGCCACGCGGTTGGCAAAACCCTGACGGCACGACCGAGATCACGCTCGCGAATGGCAAGGTCGCTCCTGTCGAAGCCGCCACGAAAGATGATATGGACCCGGAAACAAAGGCCGCCGTCAAGGCGGAACGCCGTATCGGGATGTCCTACATTACGACCAAATATTTTGATGTTACGGGAGACGGCGAGGACGAAGCCTTTGTCGTTCTGAAGATCGAGACGGCGGGTTCGGCGATCCCGCAGCTCGTTTATGTTTTTACGTGGAAAGACGGCAAACCCGAGCTGATCTGGCCTTTTCGCACGGGCGATCGAGCCGACGGCGGCTTGAAAGACCTGCGTGCGGAGAACGGCGAACTCGTCGTCGAACTCTACGGCCGCGACCGCTTCATCCTCGGCCAGACCGAGACCGGCAAGATCACCGGCGACGAAGAACAGCTCTGCTGCCCGACATCTTTCACACGTTCCCGCTACAAATGGAACGGCAAGAACTTCCTGATGCAGGGCAAACGCCTCACATTCTCGGTCGAAGACCCCAACGCCCCGCCGATCGAAAATCTCGGTGACATTATGAACGATCCCGCCAAGGCCAAGAAGTACCTCGAATCAACCAGCCGCTAAACGATGAGCCGGGTCGCTTCCCGAATATTGCTAATCGAATCCGCTGAAAAATGATAGGATGGCACTATGATCGATGAAGCGAAGATAAAGGCCAGCGCCAAAGAATTTAAGGCAATGGAACAGTCTGCTAAACAGTTCATTACAGAGCTGTTTGGTAAACAAGAACAGTTTCAGATCGAGGAGGTTTCGCGCGCCGGTCGCGGAAAGACTTGGATCGTTACTGTGAGCTACTTTCAGAAGCATAAGTCCCCGAACGATCTTCAAAAATTGATGGGGCTGACTGGCAGCAGGATCTATAAACAGCTGACCATTCAGGAAAATGGCACGGTTCTCGGTATCTCGAACTGGTCTCCCGCGAGCTTGACCTTATGAACGACCAATACGTTGTTCGGTTGGTACACAAGTATAGGAAAAAGGGCCTTCTCATCGATACAAACCTCGCACTGCTTTACGTTGTCGGTTCGTTGAATACGCTAAAAATTAAGGAGCACAAACGAACTTGTAACTATACAATCGATGATTTTGATAGGGTTGTACGTTTTGCCGGATTGTTTGACAAGGTAATTGTTACGCCTCATATATTGACAGAGATGAGCAACCTTTTAGGTAAAAGCTCAGAGCTGCAAAATATCCTTTCAGGCTTTATCAGATCATCGATCGAGATATTCAAACCTTCAATTTCCGCTACTAGGACCTCGCGATTTGCGTCGATGGGGCTAACGGACTCCGCGATCCTGAGTATCGCGAAAAATAAGTTTTTAGTGCTGACCGACGATATGCCGCTCGCCGCCATTTTGGTGAACGCAAGTGTTGAGACCGTAGTTCTAGAGAGCTTAAGAAGAATTTAGTTCGCTTCCGGGGTTTGACCAAAGCCGCTTTCGATGGCGAGACGAGAGTCTTGACAGGTTTTGTAACTTTGCAATACAAAGTACTTGACAAGACGAACTGCTTGGCGTATCTTTGTCCTCGGCTATGGCGATACTGCGACCAATAAAGATAAATGAACAACGTGAACCGGAACGTCTGAGCGACCGTGCTATCGATAATCTCCGATTCATTCGCGAGACGATGGAGCGTTCGACATCATTCACGGCCGTTCCCGGCTATGGCGGAATTCTGATGGGGGCGACCGCGGTCGCTGCGGCCTACGTTGCGAACCGTCAGGTGTATCTTGTCGATGCTTTGACGGTTTGGTTCGTGGAGGCGGTGTTGGCTTTCGCGATCGGCCTTTTGGCGATGTGGCAAAAATCGAAGATCGCCGGCCAATCGCTGTTTTCGACGCCTGCGAGAAAATTCGCATTCGGCTCCGCTCCGCCATTCGTGGCCGGCATTGCGATCGTTCTCGGGTTGTGGAAATTTGGCCATTACTACGAAATGGCTCCGGTCTGCATGCTCACATATGGGGCGGCGGTGGCTTGCGGAGGCGCATTTTCGGTACGCGTGGTGCCCGTGATGGGCTGGCTTTTTATGGCTCTCGGAGCCATTGCGTTCCTTTTGCCGACAAACTATGCGAACACAATGATGGCGATCACTTTCGGCGGGCTTCACATTGTCTTTGGCGCGATCATCGCCCGTCGGTACGGAGGCTGAGAAGGCTATCGGAAGTCTTTATATGAATATGACCATCCAAAATTTACGCGTTGCGGGGATCTTTGTCGTTACGGCATTCTTGCTGCTTATCCCGTACGTTGCTATGCAGTTTACGTCGGAGGTGAATTGGAAGCCGATGGATTTTCTCGCGGCAGGCGTTCTTCTTGTCGGAGCGGGCATTGCCTGCGAACTCGTGCTTAGGTTCGTCAAAGGACTTGGAGCTCGGATCGCGACCATTGCTATCGTGATCCTGTTACTGCTACTGGTTTGGGTGGAACTCGCCGTCGGCATTTTCGGAACGCCATTCGCGGGAAGTTGAGAAGAAAGATATGGCAAAGACGAATCTGGCAATAAAGGCTGAGCCGCCCGCCGCTAAGAGTATTCTGCGTGTCGAGAAAGCGGCAGGTGCTGTTTCGGGCGAACTCGACAAGGTCATTCACGAACGCATTCGGCTTGGGATAATCAGCTCGCTTGCGGCGAACTTTAGGCTGAGCTTTACAGAGTTGAAGAACCTTATGGAGGCGACGGACGGAAACGTGAGCGTTCACACGCGAAAGCTGGAAGAGGCGGGCTATATCACCTGCAAAAAGTCGTTCAAAGGACGGACGCCGCTCACCGAGTATTCGATAACCGATGCGGGCCGAGCGGCCCTCGAACGCTATCTCGACCATATGGAAGCGTTGATCGACGCGATGAAACGGATCTGAGGCAATATTTTTATGAGCGGGAGATCGAGGTTTGGGTTTGAGGTGCTGTTCGCGGCGATCGGCATTGGCATTGCGGCGGATTATTTGCTTCGCGCTGAAGTTTGGGGGTTGAATATCCTAGTCTTTAACTTGTTGTTCTTCGGCTCTCTGGGCGTGATCGCTTGGCGGCATCGGCCGGACCTGATAACGAAGACGAATGTATCGCTCACGGCCGCGATCCTTTTCTTTGCGACGATGTATGTTGTTCGTGCGGCACCGGAACTGCTTGTTTTCGATACCTTTGCGATATTCGGGCTGATGGGAGTGCTTTTGCTTGCGAATCTCAATATTCGAAGCCATATCGCAGGAGCATTTCATTATATTGTCGGTATCGCATGGTCGGGCGTAACGTCGATCTTTGGCCCGCTCTTCCTTCTCGGCAGCGATATTGATTGGAAGAAGACGCCTGGCGGGGCGTCTAGTAAGACCGTGTTCGCGGCGCTTCGAGGCTTGGCGATCGCGTTGCCGCTTGTCTTTATTTTCGGTGCGTTGTTTATGTCCGCCGACGCCGCATTCGAAGCCTCGGTCAACCGGATCATCGATGTTGACCTTTCGATGGTCGCCGGCCACGTCGTGCTGACATCGGCTTTTGCGTGGCTGAGTGCCGGCTATTTTCGCGGGGCGTTAAAAAGATTCACCATCGATCCGCTGCCTGCAGAAGAAGTGCCAGCGGCGCCGAAGCCTGAGGAGGCGCAAGAGTCGAGCGATGGTTCGTTCGTGGATCGAATGACTGCCGAACCAACCGTAACCGACGAACATATCATCGGTTCGCCGGTCGTCGAACATATCAATCGCTCCGATCCGCCGGCGGCAAAGGAACCTGAGCTTTTTGAGAACATAGCGACGAACCCTGCCGTTCCTTCGTTCAAGTCAAGGCTTGGTAAATGGCAGAACATCGACAATTCGAAACTGCCGACAGTCTTCACACTCGGCACGGTCGAGATCGTGCTTCTTCTCGGCCTTCTCGATCTGCTTTTTATCAGTTTTGTGTCGTTCCAGATCCCCTATCTCTTCGGCGGGCTCGATCTCGTGCAGGCAACGCCGGACTTCAAGCTTTCGGAATACGCGCGTCGCGGATTTGGTGAGATCGTGTTTGCATCGGCACTTGTGCTGCCGATACTTCTTTCGGCTCACTGGCTTATACGGAGCGGCACGTCCGGCCGCACAGAGAAAGTGTTTCGCATACTTGCGTGTGCTCAGATCGTACTTCTTTTCGTGATAATGGCGTCCGCTGTCCAGCGTCTAGTTATTTTGACGGGCGAATTGGGTTACGGACTGACAACGGTTAGATTCTATCCGATGGTCTTTATGACGTGGCTGGCATTGGTCTTTGTGTGGTTCGGGGCGACAGTGCTTCGCGGGGCGAGGAACCGCTTTGCGTGGGGTGCATTGTGGGCGGCCGTTGCAGTCCTCGGCGTAACGAACCTTATGAACCCGCACGCGTTCGTTGTCTCGACGAACTTGGCGTTGATGCAGCAGGGACGGGACTTTGATGCGTATTATAATTCGACTTTGAGCGATGACGCCCTTCCGACTCTGATCGGCTCGTTTGATAAGCTCGATCCCGAGGACGCAAAGCGCTCACATGACAGCCTCAAGTGGCGGGTCTGCGAAAAGAATCGAGAAGGAAGCGATCTGAGGAGCTGGAATTTATCGAGAAACAAGGCCGATGACCTGCTTCGCACATATAACGTCAAACCCGGAAAGGGCTATCTTTGCGAGCCGCCGGATTGAGAGGACGCCACCAAGAGTTGGCTTGTCCAATAGTCTGCTAAACTGCTTTTGTGAGTCGTGATCTCATTCGGGAATATCTTACGTATCTGAAGGCCGAGAAGGGTTTGTCCCGCAATTCGCTTGATGCTTACACGCGCGACCTCAGGAAATTACAGGCGTGGTGTGAGAAGAATGGTATCGAATTTTCTGAGCTTGACGAACGCGATCTTCGCGAATGGTTGACAGATCTTGCGATCGAGAGGCTGAACGAGACATCGAGAAGGCGATATTTGAGCTCGATACGCGGTTTTTTTAAGTTTTTGGCAATGGAAGGCCATATTTCCGCCGATCCGACAGGGAATTTGGTATCGCCCGGAAAGACGTTCTATCTTCCGCGGTTTCTGAACTCTGCTGAGATCGAAAAATTGCTCGCGGCCCCGAATACCGAGACCGCGGTCGGGCTTCGCGACAGGACGATCTTCGAGGTGATGTATGCCTGCGGGCTCCGTGTTTCCGAGCTTGCGAACCTGAAATTGGGCGAAATCGACATCGAATCCGGCGTCGTAACTACGACCGGCAAAGGCAGCAAGACCCGTAAGATACCGATCGGCGGGAGCGCGATAGAGTGGCTGCGAAGGTATTTCGCTGTCAGAAAGCCCAAAGAGCGTGTCGAGAAGCTTTTCCTCGGCGAACGCGGCCGACCGCTCGATAGGCACGCGATCCATCGAATTATCAAGGATCACGCTGAAAAATGCGGTTTCGAAGGCGTTTCGGCCCATACGCTGCGACATTCCTTTGCGACCCATCTCGTCCAGAATGACGCCGATATCCGCTCGGTCCAGCAGATGCTCGGCCACGCAGATATTTCGACAACCCAGATCTACACGCACGTTACGAGCAAGCAGCTCAAGAAAAACTACGAACGCTTTCACCCGCGAGCTGCATCAAAGTAGATTCGGCACTTTCCTGCGGCAAAAACCCTCGTTTTTGGACTTGCAAGTTGAAAATCTCTTCGCTATTATTGGAAATTTGCTATTTGGCACTGAAAATGCGCCTAAGTAGCTTTGAGAACCAGGAAATGCATGGGTGGTCGAGCGGTCAATGGCATCGGGCTGTAAACCCGACGGGTTAATTCCCTACGTAGGTTCAAATCCTACCCCATGCACCATTTTTGATGCGGGAGTAGCTCAGTTGGTAGAGCGTCAGCCTTCCAAGCTGAATGTCGCGAGTTCGAACCTCGTCTCCCGCTCCAAAAGTTCTCGTTAATTGAGATAAGCCCGAATAGCTCAGGGGTAGAGCGTTTCCTTGGTAAGGAAAAGGTCTCGGGTTCAAATCCCGATTTGGGCTCCAGATTTTGAGATGTTAGGTGAAGCAACAACGAGGATGACGATGGTCTATTGGAGAGCCGATCGGTTCTGGTTGGGCAAGCTGCTCGAACATCCGGAGATGATGACTCAGGGTGAGACGCTTGAAGAACTGGAGGAGAACATCAAAGATGCCTACCTTTTAATGGCAATGGAGGATGTTCCGGGTGAATACCAGGTCAAAGAGATCCTGATGTGAAGCGAAAGGACATGATAATAGATTTGACGGTTGCTGGCTGTATTTTATTAAGGCACGGATCTCGTCATGATATTTACTTAAATCCGCGTAACGGACAATAGCAGCCGCTTCCGAGGCATTCTGAGATAGACGAGCGTTTGGCGAAGCATATAAAGAAGCACTTGGGTGTAGAGAAAAGTTAGTTTTTTGAGGAATAGAAGATGAGCAAAGAGAAATTCGATCGGAGTAAGCCGCACGTGAATATAGGGACGATCGGTCACGTGGATCACGGTAAGACGACGTTGACGGCGGCGATCACGAAGGTGTTGGCAAAGCACAATCCGAAGATCACGGTGCGAGCATTCGATTCGATCGACAATGCACCTGAAGAGAAGGCACGCGGTATCACGATCGCGACGAGCCACGTTGAGTATGAGACGGCGAACCGTCACTACGCACACGTTGACTGTCCGGGCCACGCTGATTATGTCAAGAACATGATCACGGGAGCGGCACAGATGGACGGAGCGATCCTTGTGGTCGCATCGACTGACGGCCCTATGCCTCAGACGCGTGAGCACATCCTGCTCGCACGACAGGTGGGCGTGCCTGCGATGGTCGTGTTCATGAACAAGGTGGACATGGTCGATGACAAGGAATTGCTTGAACTTGTCGAGATGGAAGTGCGTGAGCTCCTCTCTTCGTATGAGTTCCCGGGCGACGACATCCCTGTCATACAGGGTTCTGCCTTGAAGGCACTCGAAGGCGACGCCGAATGGGAAGCAAAGATCGACGAGCTTATGCAGGCCGTGGATGACTACATCCCGACCCCTGCACGCGAGACCGACAAGCCTTTCCTTATGCCTGTCGAAGACATCTTTACGATCCAGGGCCGCGGAACTGTCGCAACAGGCCGAATTGAAAGAGGCGTGATCAACGTCAACGAGCCTGTCGAGATCGTCGGCATCAAGGAGACGAAGAACACTGTTGTAACGGGCGTCGAGATGTTCAAGAAGCTTCTTGATTCGGGTATGGCAGGCGACAACGTCGGGCTTCTCTTGAGAGGCGTGGACCGCAAGGAGATCGAACGCGGACAGGTCATCGCCAAGCCCGGTTCGATCACGCCGCACACGAAGTTCAAGGCAGAGGCATACGTGCTGACGAAGGAAGAAGGCGGCCGACACACGCCGTTCTTTACCGGATACCGCCCGCAGTTCTACTTCAGAACAACGGACGTTACCGGTGTCGCGAACCTGCCGGCAGGCGTCGAGATGGTGATGCCGGGCGACAACATCCAGATGGAGATCGAGCTTATCGCCCCGATCGCAATGGAGAAGGGCCTGCGTTTCGCTATCCGCGAAGGCGGCCGCACAGTCGGTGCAGGCACCGTGTCAGAGATCGTTGAATAGAAAGGTTCGTTGATCGTTGTTCGTGGCTCGCTGTTGATAAGACCGCCACGAACAACGAATAACCAACTACGAGTGAATTATGCCGAGAGATAACATCATTTTGCAGTGCACAGAGTGCAAAGAGCGGAATTACGTAACGACGAAGAACAAGAAGAACACGCCGAACAGGCTTGAGCTCAATAAGTTCTGCCGCCGCTGCCGCACGCACCGACTGCATAGAGAGAACAAATAAGTGCGGAACGCGGAGTGCGGAAGGCGGAATAATTCCGCATTCCGCATTCGAAATTCCGCAATTGGGATAGGGGTATGGTGTCAATGGTTAGCATGGAGGTCTCCAAAACCTTAGGTCCGGGTTCGAGTCCTGGTACCCCTGCCATTGCAATAGATCGTTAACGAGGGCCGCGAGAAATTGAGAGTTCGCCTCGTTTAGAAGGAGAGAAATAAGGTGTCCGAAGCTGTAGCACAAGCGCCCAAGAAGGAAAAAGAAGGGATCGGCGTTTTTATCAAAGAAACACGCGCCGAGCTCGATAAGACCACTTTCCCCGACCGGGAAGAGGTTCGCAATACGACGATCGTCGTTATCGTGAGCGTTATTTTCTTCGGCCTATATCTCTTCGTTGCCGATTACATCTGGGTGTATCTGCTTGATGGCCTTTCCTGGGTGATAAACAAGATCGCGGGGCTTTAATTAAGGATATTTGAAATGAAGCAGTGGTTCTTTATCCACACATATTCAGGACACGAAAATAAGGTCGTTGAAAGCCTGAACGCTCGCATCCGCGATATGGAGTTGGCCGAGCAGATAACAGGCGTCCTGCTGCCGAAAGAGAAGGTCGTTGAGCTTCGCGGCAACAAAGAATACGTCTCGGAGCGAATGTTCTATCCGGGATATGTGCTGGTCGAGATCGAGTGTGACGAAAAGGGCAAGATCCCGGATAACGTCTTTCACGCGATCAAGGCGACCCCGAAAGTTACGGGATTTTTAGGCGGCAAGCAGCCGACGCCGCTTAGTCAGGCCGAGGTCGATCAGATCGTCCTGAATATCGAGGCTGCGACCGAAAAGCCGAAACCGAAGTTCACTTATCAGGTCGGCGAGGTCGTAAGGATCAAGTCCGGGCCGTTCGCGAGCTTTACCGGCAAGGTCGAAGAGGTCAATGAGGACAAGGCCGTTCTAAAGGTCTCGATCACGATCTTCGGCCGCTCGACGCCGTACGAATTGAGCTTCCTCGAGGTCGAAAAGGTGACCTTCGCGGAAGAAGAATAGTTACTAATAATGAGGACATTGCCGAAAGATCGGCATCGTTAATCGAAGAAAGAAAATGGCAAAGAAGATAGAAGGTTACATTAAACTGCAGATTCCGGCCGGCAAGGCCAACCCTGCACCGCCGATCGGTCCCGCATTGGGTCAGCACGGCGTCAACATCATGGAGTTCTGCAAGGCGTTCAACGCAAAGACGCAGAACGACGATCCGGATATGAAGATCCCGGTCGTGATAACGGTTTACGCCGATCGCTCGTTCACTTTCGAGACGAAGACACCGCCCGCGGGCGATCTTCTCAGGAAAGCCGCGGGCATCCCGAAAGGTTCGGGTAAGCCGAATCGCGAAAAGGTCGGCAGTATTTCGCGTGACAAGATCCGCGAGATCGCCGAAAAGAAACTGCAGGACCTCAATACGACAAATATCGAGGCCGCAATGCGTACCATCGAAGGCACAGCCAAATCGATGGGGCTGACAGTAGAAGGATAAAGGCGAAAGGGTAAAGGCGAAAGAGGTTTCAATCCTTTAGCCTTCGTACTTGCTCATTGGGAGAGCAACCAAGTTGCTCGTTAATACCTGGAGGTAAAATGAAACACGGTAAGAAATACCTTGCCGCTCTCGAGAAGATCGAGGCGGGCAAGAAACACTCACTCGACGAAGCGATCGGCAAACTAAAAGAGATCGCCTTCGCAAAATTCGACGAAACAGTTGAACTCACGATGTGGCTCGGCGTCGATCCGCGAAAAGCGGATCAGCTCGTTCGCGGCACGGTCGTGCTTCCGCACGGACTTGGCGGAGCCGCCAAGAAGGTCGTTGTCGTCGCTCAAGGCGACAAGATCAAAGAGGCGGAAGAGGCCGGTGCCGATCTGGCGGGCGGCGACGATATCGTCGAGAAGATCAAAGGCGGCTGGCTCGATTTCGATGCACTGATCGCGACGCCCGATATGATGGGCAAGGTCGGACAGCTTGGAAAACTCCTTGGCCCACGCGGCCTTATGCCGAACCCGAAAACAGGCACCGTTACGATGGACGTCAAAACGGCCGTCGAAGAGACGAAGGCCGGTAAGGTCGAATATCGCGTCGATAAGACGGGAGTTATTCACTCGCCTGTCGGTAAGGTCTCGTTCGATCCTGCAAAACTCGAAGAGAACACACGCGTCCTTATCAGCGCCGTTATGAAGGCGAAGCCGACGACGGCAAAGGGACGTTATTTGAAGAAGATCAATCTCGCGGCGACGATGAGCCCGGGCGTGCTTCTTGACGAATTGGCATACGCCTAGGGTTTTTGGAGTGTTGCAGAGCCCCGCACGAAGGTTAGGGCTCAATTAGAACGATGAAATCGAGAGAAACAAAACAGAACGATCTGAACGCACTTGCCGCGTCCCTGAAGGATTCGAAGTCCGCGATGATCGTTAGCTTTAACGGGCTTACAGTACAGAAAGATCAGGAGTTTCGCGAGCAGATCCGTGCCGCGGGCGGCCGATATCAGGTCGTAAAGAACACGCTGGCACGCATCGCCGTAAAAGGAACGCCTTATGAAGAGGTCTCGGGCGATCTCAAGGGCGTGACCGCTCTTGCGTGGACGGACAACGATCCGGTCGTGCTTTCAAAGGCCGTTTCGAAGTTCGTTGCCGACAACGCCGATCATTATACGTTCAAGTCGGGCGTGGTTGACGGCAAGGTCGTCGATCTTGCACAGCTGAAGACGATCGCGAGCCTGCCGAGCAAAGAAGAGCTTATTTCGAAGCTTCTCTATGTGCTCAACGCACAGGCACAGCGTATCGTTACGGTCATCAACGCGGTTCCGCGTGACCTTGCGATCGTGATCAAACAGATCGGTGAGCAGGAAGGCCGTGCCGCAGGAACGCCTGCACCGGCAGTTGAAGCGGCTCCGGCGGCCGAGGAAGCACCCGCGGCTGAGGAAGCACCTGCGGTCGAGGCGGCAGCTGAAGAAGCTCCCGCAGCGGAAGCGGCAGCTGAAGCAGCTCCGGCGGCGGAGGAAGCACCGGCGGGAGAGCCGGCAGCGGAATAAGGTTTTTGAGATCTTCGGATCTCAAACGAATTTGAAATCTTAGATTTCAGATTTGAGATCGCGGGCATTGCCCGCAAAAGCCGTACTCAAGGTAAAACGAGCGCTTGTGATTGTCAGGTCACGGCGGCTTCGGATACGGACGCGAAAGGTGATGCAGCCCATTCGCTCTTGTGTCCCTGGGTTCTAGCGGCGAGAGGCGAAAGGAGAAAGGATAACGGCGAAAGGATAAAGTTAAGGACTTGTCTTGCCGGGAGGCCGCTCCTGATCGCATAACACAAGAGGGATCAACGGACGTTGGATCGGGGCTTTACTTTAGCCTTTATCCTTTCGCCTTCATCCTTTAAGAAGAACCCTAAATTAGGAGATAGATAATTATCATGGCAGTTACAAAAGACGATGTTGTTGAGTATTTGAAGGGTATGTCGCTTCTCGAAGCGTCGGAGCTCGTCAAGGAACTCGAAGAAGTGTTTGGTGTTTCAGCAGCAGCGGCAGCAGCTCCGGTTATGGTCGCGGCAGCCGGTGCAGGTGCAGGCGATGGCGCCGGCGCAGCTGAAGAGAAGGATTCGTATGACGTTATCCTTACGGCCGCCGGCGGCAATAAGATCGGCGTCATCAAGGTCGTCCGTGAGATCGTTGCAGGCCTCGGCCTCAAGGAAGCCAAAGAACTCGTTGACGGTGCTCCGAAACCGCTCAAGGAAGGCGTTTCCAAGGCAGAAGCTGACGATATCAAGGCAAAGCTTACCGAAGCAGGTGCGACCATCGAGGTCAAATAGCTTCGTTTTCGCTTTTCTTGCGAAAAAGATCCAGCAGGCCGGGTGTCCCTAAAAGGACGCTCGGCCTGGCTGAGACAGCCTTGAAAGGCCACGATGTGCCAAGGTCGCTGTTTTTGGCGGGAAAGACGCGTTGTCCCGGTTCTAGATCTTGGTATTGCTTTATCGGTTCGGGTCTGTTATGATAACAGGTTCCGCACTCTGACGTGGATTCGAGGGTGGTTTTCCGGCATCTTGCCGGTGCGGCGGTAAAAGATCGGGAGATCGTATCGCCGGTGGCGCTTTAGGAGGCGGACTTTTTTCGCCTCGAAAATGGAGAGTAGGTGTCCCTTTTTTCGGCACGCTCGATAATTCGGAACAGCACTTTTACTGCTTATAAGCGGTCTGGGCAAACTTTGCTCAAGGCCGCATTTGGCGTCTCTTGAGGTGAAGGCCGACAAGAGTCCCGAACCGGACGTTTTACCGAACTTGTTCGCAGGTATCGTAGCAATCTTCCGGGGCAAATTGCAATAGGTTTTTAATAGCCCGCTTTTTAGACATATGATCAACAATCCTCTTCAGAACAACACATCGGGGCTTGGACGGCGAACGAGCCAGTCGCCGGAACGTGTGGATTTTTCGAAGATCTACACCACGGCGCAGATCCCGAACCTGATCGAGGTCCAACGCGAATCGTACAACCGGTTCCTGCAGATGGACCTGATCCCGGAAGAGCGCGACTACGTCGGACTTCAATCCGTTTTCTCGTCGATCTTCCCGGTCTCGGATTTTCGCGAGACGGCGACGCTCGAATACGTCGAGTATCAGATCGGAAACTGGCAGTGCAAGTGCGGCAACCTCGAGGGCCTCGAACATCTGCGTGCCAACTGTAAGAATTGTTCGGCCAAGATCAAGGTCGATCCCTTCAACCCGGCCGAAGTGCTTTGTACGAATTGCGGCACGTTCAATGCCGTCCGCCCGAACCTCTGCAACAACTGCGGTGAGCCGGTGGGCCTAAAACACAAGCACGATCAGCAGGAATGTCAGGAACGCGGTATGTCATACAGCGTACCGCTGAAGGTGAAGATCCGCCTGACGGTCTATGACAAGGACCCGGATACGGGTGTTGCGACCGTGCGCGACATTAAGGAAGAGGACGTTTTCTTTGGCGAGATCCCGCTGATGACCGATAACGGCACGTTCATCATCAACGGAACCGAGCGCGTGATCGTTTCGCAGCTTCATCGCTCGCCCGGCGTTTTCTTCAAGGGCGACCGCGACGAATATTTGGCGAAGATCATTCCGTATCGCGGTTCGTGGGTCGAATTCGAATACGACCAAAAAGGAATTCTGCACGCCCGTCTCGGCAAGCGAAAGATCGTCGCGACCGTGTTCCTGCGTGCGCTCGGCCTTTGGCTCAATCCGCAGATCGATATGAAGACGGTCTCGGACAATATCCTCGAAGAGGTCGTAAAGAACGCTGAATACAGCAACTCGAGCATCCTGAAACTCTTCTACACGACCGACACGGTTGTGGTCGAAAAGGGCAAGGTCCATATCAAGGTCGAGAAGTCTGGCGAGACGCATCTTGTCGGAATGCGCGCCGACGAGGACATCAAAGACAAGAAGGAAGATGTCGTCCGCTCCGGCAAGAAGATAACGAAATCGGGCCTTAACGATCTGCGTCACCTCAAGAAGGACAAGGTTCGCGTGATGTCGGCCGATCTCGAAGGGGCATTCGCCCTCGATGACGTTGTTAATACCGAAACGGGCGAGGTCATCGTCGAGGCGAACACTGAGATCACGACCGACAAGCTCCAGGAGATCATTGAGAGCGGCGTTACCGAGTTCTCCATCTTCTTCCCGAAACGCGATGTCATCGGTGAAGTGATATCTGCGACCCTTCGGAAGGACGCGATCGCCAAGCCGGTCGATGCACTGCTTGAGATCTATCGCAAGATGCGTCCGGGCGACCCGCCGACCGTCCCGACGGCATATCGTCTGCTCGAAGGAATGTTCTTCGATGCGCGACGGTTCGATCTGTCCCGCGTTGGCCGTCTGAAATTCAACATCAAGATGGGCCGCGACGAGCGCGACCGTATTACGGATCCGCTTCTTGCCCCGATGGACTTTATCGATGTCGTTACCTATCTCTTGAAGATGAAGCGCGACAGCGAGAACTATTTCCAGGACGATATCGATCACCTCGGAAACCGCCGCGTTCGTGCGGTCGGCGAACTGCTTGAGAATCAGTTCCGCATCGGCCTTGAGCGTATGGAACGCGCGATCAAGGAGAAGATGTCGATCCAGCAGGACATGAACACGACGATGCCGCGCGACCTCGTGAACGCAAAGCCCGTTACGGCGGCGGTTCGCGAATTCTTCGGCTCATCGCAGCTTTCGCAGTTCATGGATCAGACGAATCCGCTTTCCGAGATCACGCACAAACGACGTCTTTCGGCCCTTGGGCCGGGCGGTCTTTCGCGTGAGCGTGCGGGATTTGAGGTTCGCGACGTTCACCCGACGCACTACGGCCGCATCTGCCCGATCGAGACGCCTGAAGGCCCAAACATCGGCCTTATCTCGTCGCTCTCGTGTTTTGCACGCATCAACGAATTCGGCTTCATCGAGTCGCCTTACCGAAAGGTCGAGGACGGACGCGTCGTCGAATACGTCAAGGTCCTGAACGGCGGCGATACGAAATTCAAGCCGGGCGAACACGTGCCGATGGAGTCGGTCGTGAACGCGAACAAGCGGATCAAGGACGGCAAACAGGCTGAATTCGAGCCGTATCCGTTCTATCTGACGGCGTGGAAAGAAGACCTTTACATCATCGGCCAGGCGAACATCGAACTTGACGAGAAGGGCTATATAGTCAACGAACGGAACGCCGCAAGGCAGAAGGGCGAGTTCATCACGGCCGATAAGAGCGAGATCCAATATATGGACGTCTCGCCCAAACAGCTTGTTTCGGTCGCCGCATCGCTCATCCCGTTCCTTGAGAACGACGACGCGAACCGTGCCCTTATGGGCTCGAACATGCAGCGTCAGTCCGTGCCGCTTCTTCGTGCCGAATCGCCTTATGTCGGTACGGGAATGGAGAAGATCGCGGCCCGCGATTCGGGTGCGGTGGTCATCGCAAAACGTAACGGCGTCGTCGATTATGTCGATTCCGAACGCATCATCGTCAAGGCCGATCATCAGGTTGACGGCACGATCTCACGCGAGGTTACGGCGGACATCTATTCGCTCGTTAAATTCACGCGTTCGAACCAGAACACGTGTATCAACCAGCGTCCGATCGTCTCGGTGGGCGAACGCGTGCGGAAAGGCCAGGTCATCGCGGACGGCCCTTGTACCGACCGCGGCGAACTTGCATTAGGACGCAACGTGCTCGTGGCATTCATGCCTTGGCGCGGTTACAACTTCGAGGACGCGATCCTCGTTTCCGAACGCCTCGTTAAGGACGATTACTACACATCGATCCACATCGAGGAGCTTGAGATCGAGGCACGGGACACGAAGCTCGGGCCGGAAGAGATCACACGCGATATCCCGAACATCGGTGAGAATATGCTCCGCGATCTTGATGA
This sequence comes from Pyrinomonadaceae bacterium, assembly GCA_019694355.1. Lineage (GTDB taxonomy): Bacteria > Acidobacteriota > Blastocatellia > Pyrinomonadales > Pyrinomonadaceae > OLB17. The sequence goes on from JAIBCB010000002.1 coordinate 314,190, forward strand.
AAGCGGTATTATCCGCATCGGTGCTCAGGTAAAGCCTGGTTCGGTGCTCGTCGGAAAAGTAACGCCGAAGGGCGAAACGCAGTTGACCGCGGAAGAGAAACTTCTTCGTGCGATCTTCGGCGAGAAGGCCGGCGACGTAAAAGACGCATCGCTGACCTGCCCGCCGGGAATCGACGGAACCGTTGTTGACGTTCAGATCTTTACCCGCAAGGGACAGGATAAGGACGGCCGCAGCCTCGACATCGAGGGAATGGAGGAAGACAGCCTTCACCGCGACCTCGCGGACGAGATCCGCATCCTTGAAGAGCAGAGGAACGAACGTATCTTCGAACTTTTCGATGGCCGCAAATTGACCAAAGACCTGCTCGACGGCAAGGAAGTTCTCTTGAAGAAAGGCACTGTTCTTTCGCGTGAATTGCTTGCCGATATCGAATTGAAGGTATTGCGAAAGGCCGAGGTTTCGGCAGGTTCGATCGATATCGCGGGCGAGGTCAAAGAATACGAACAGCGTACCGAACGCCAGATCAACATCCTTCGCGACATCTACGACGAGAAGATCACAAAGCTCAAGCAGGGCGACGAACTGCCTCCGGGCGTGATCAAGATGGTCAAGGTCTTTGTTGCGATGAAGCGCAAGCTTTCGGTCGGCGACAAGATGGCAGGCCGTCACGGCAACAAGGGCGTTATCGCCCGCATCTTGCCTGAGGAAGATATGCCGTACCTGCCGGACGGAACGCCGGTCGAGATCGTGCTGAATCCGCTCGGTGTACCTTCGCGTATGAACGTCGGCCAGATCCTCGAAACTCACCTCGGCTGGGCAGCCCGCATTCTCGGACTGCATTTCGCAACGCCTGTGTTTGACGGTGCGACCGAGAAGGAGATCAAGGAATATATCGGCAAGGCGAACGGCAAGTTCGACGAACTCGACCTGCCGAATTCCGTCGGCCCCTCGGGCAAGACGCGTCTTTATGACGGCCTGACCGGTGAGCAGTTCGAGCAGAAGGTGACCGTCGGTTACATCTATATGCTCAAGCTCTCGCACCTTGTCGATGACAAGATCCACGCACGCTCGATCGGGCCTTACAGCCTTATCACGCAGCAGCCGTTGGGCGGTAAAGCTCAATTCGGCGGACAGCGTTTTGGCGAAATGGAGGTCTGGGCACTCGAAGCTTACGGTGCGGCGCACATTCTGCAGGAACTTCTTACCTGCAAGTCGGACGACGTTGCCGGCCGCTCGAAGATCTACGAGACGATCGTCAAGGGTGTTTCGAATTTCGAGCCGGGCATTCCGGAGTCGTTCAACGTGCTCGTACGCGAACTGCAGTCGCTCTGTCTCGATGTCGAACTCATTCAGGAAGATCAGATCGATCCTGAAGAGGTCGCCGCCGGTGTCGATGCGTTAGTGGGAGTGGATTAGAAGATCGAGTCCGAAGTCCAAGGTCCAAGGTCCAAAGTCGGGACCTGAGACCTTGGACCTTGGACATTGGACGGTTTATTAAAGATATGTTTCGATTTAATCAAGACAACAAAACACAACTGACTACGAATTACGAAGCGATCCGCATCAGCCTTGCGTCGCCGGACAAGATCCGTTCGTGGTCGCACGGCGAGGTTACAAAGCCGGAGACGATCAACTACCGCACATTCAAGCCCGAACGTGACGGCCTTTTCTGTGCGCGTATATTCGGCCCCGTCGCCGACTGGGAGTGTCTTTGCGGTAAATACAAGAGGATGAAGCACCGCGGTGTGATCTGCGATAAGTGCGGCGTCGAGGTTACTCAGTCGAAGGTTCGACGCGAACGCCTCGGCCACATCGAGCTTGCTTCGCCCTGTTCGCACGTCTGGTTCTTCAAGGGCCTGCCGTCACGCATCGGACATCTTCTCGACATCACTCTGCGTGATCTCGAAAAGATCCTTTATTTCGAGACGTACATCGTGGTCGATCCCGGCGATGTGCCTGATCTCAAGGAAAAAGACCTGCTCAACGATGAGCGTTTTCGCGAATTGAGCCGCGATTATCCGAACCAGTTCGTCGCAAAAATGGGCGCCGAGGCGATCAAGGACCTTCTGCAGACGATCGACATCGAAGGACTTGTCGAGGACCTTCGCCAGAAGATGCGCGATGAGACCTCGCAGCAGAAGAAGCTCAAATACAGCAAGCGTCTGAAGGTCGCGAACTCATTTATGCGTTCGGGCAACGATCCGCAGTGGATGATCCTGGACGTAATTCCGGTCATCCCGCCGGAGCTTCGCCCGCTCGTGCCGCTCGACGGCGGACGATTTGCGACGAGCGATCTTAACGATCTCTATCGCCGCGTCATCAACCGCAACAACCGCCTCAAGAAGCTCATCGAGCTGCGTGCCCCGGAGGTCATTGTCCGCAACGAGAAGCGTATGCTTCAGGAAGCGGTCGATGCGCTCTTTGACAACGGACGACGCGGCCGCGTGCTTCGCGGTGCGAACAACCGCCCGCTCAAATCGCTTTCCGGAACGTTGAAGGGCAAGCAGGGACGTTTTCGTCAGAACCTGCTCGGAAAACGCGTCGATTACTCGGGCCGTTCGGTCATCGTGGTCGGGCCGGAACTCAAACTCCATCAGTGCGGCCTGCCGAAGAAGATGGCGCTCGAACTCTTCAAGCCGTTCATCTACAACAAGCTCGAACGCGAACAGCATGCCGCGACCATCAAACAGGCACGCGAAATGGTCGAACGCCAGGAGCCGATCGTCTGGGACATTCTCGAAGAGGTGATCAGCGAGCATCCTGTTCTTCTGAACCGTGCGCCGACGCTTCACCGTCTCGGCATCCAGGCTTTCGAGCCGGTGCTTGTCGAAGGCAAGGCGATCAAGATCCATCCGCTCGTCTGTACGGCATTCAACGCCGACTTCGACGGCGACCAGATGGCGGTTCACATTCCGCTTTCGCCCGAAGCCCAGATCGAAGCAAGCGTTCTGATGCTTGCCTCGAACAACCTGCTTTCGCCTGCATCAGGCCAGCCGATCACGGTTCCTTCACAGGACATCGTTCTTGGCTGCTACTACCTGACGCTGAGCCGCGATGAATTGGCCGGTGAAGGCAAGGCGTTCAACTCGATCGATGACGTTCTGCTCGCTCTTGATGCAGGTGTGATCGAAACGCAGTCGAAGATCAAGCTTCGCTGGAGAGGCGATCTCGTCGATCTTACGCTTGAACATAATAATCAGGACGTGATGCGTGCGATGGTTCGCGACAACGTCGATCAGATCATTGAGACGACCGCCGGACGCGTGATCTTGAACGAACGTCTGACCCGCGACGGCCTGCCGTACATCAACGGAACTCTGAAGAAGAAGGGCTTGCAGTCGCTCGTTACCTTCTGCCATCTGAAGCTCGGACACGAGCAGACGGTCGCTCTTCTTGACGACCTGAAGACGATGGGCTTCCTTTACGCGACGCGTGCAGGTGTGTCGATCGGTATCGACGACATGGTCACGCCGCCTTCGAAGAAGGGCATCATCGACAAGGCTTTGAAGGAGGTCGAAAAACTCCGCAAGCAGTACGAAGACGCGACGATGACCGACCTCGAGCGTACGAACAAGGTCACGGCCATTTGGTCGGAAGTTACCGACCAGGTCTCGCGTGAGATGTTCAAGGCGATGCACACCCGCGAAGAAGAGCGAAAGGAACTCAATCCGATCCTCATCATGGCGGATTCCGGTGCCCGCGGTTCCGAAGCTCAGATCCGGCAGCTTGCCGGTATGCGCGGCCTTATGGCGAAGCCGTCAGGCGAGATCATCGAGAACCCGATCCTTGCGAACTTCCGCGAAGGCCTCGACGTTCTGCAGTACTTCATTTCGACGCACGGTGCCCGCAAGGGTCTTGCCGATACGGCGTTGAAGACCGCGGACTCAGGCTATCTGACGCGTCGTCTCGTTGACGTCGCGCAGGATGTGATCGTTTCGGAGATCGACTGCGGAACGGTTCGCGGCATCTGGACCGAGGCGATCATCCGCAACGGTGAAGAGGTCGAGTCCCTGCGTGACCGCATCGTCGGTTACGTTTCGCTCGACGACATCATCGATCCCGTTGACGGCACGAAGATCGTCAAAGCGAACGAGGATATCGATGAAGATATCGCCGCACAGATACAGCTCTCCGGCCTGCAGAAGGTGCGCATCCGCTCGCCCTTGACGTGCGAAGCCCGCCGCGGCCTTTGCGTCAAGTGCTACGGACGCAACCTCGCGACCGGCAACACGGTCGAGATCGGCGAAGCGGTCGGCGTTATCGCCGCCCAGTCGATCGGCGAGCCGGGAACACAGCTTACGATGCGTACGTTCCACGTCGGTGGTACGGCACGCCTCGAACAGGAGACCAAACACGTCGCCGCGATGGACGGAACCGTCAAGTTCCTGAATCCGAACGATATGAAGGTCATCAAGAACCGCGATGGCGAACAGGTCTCGCTCCGCAGACAGTCGGAGATCACGCTGATCGACGACCGCGGCCGCGAGGTGGCACGCTACACGGTGGTTTACGGTGCACAGATCCACGTCAAGGACGGGCAGAAGGTCAAGGAAGACGACGTGCTCGTTACGTGGGATCCGTTCACTTTCGCGATCCTTTCCGAAGAGTCGGGTACGATCAAGTATCAGGATCTTAAGGAAGGCAAGACGGTCGAAGAAGAGATCGATAAGGTCACCGGCCAGAAACGCCTCGTCGTGAAGGATTCGGATGAGAAGAATCAGCCGCGTATCGAAATACGTTCGGGCAACAACAAGGTCCTGAAGACCTATCAGATGCCGATCCGTGCGAACCTGCTCGTCGATGACGGCGATACGGTCAAGGCCGGCGACATCATCGCGAAGATCCCGCGTGAAACGACCAAGACGAAGGATATCGTCGGCGGTCTGCCGCGTGTGGTCGAGCTTTTCGAAGCACGCCGTCCGGGCGAGACCGCTGTTATGAGCGAGATCGACGGTACGGTCGCTTTCGGCCCGATCTCAAAGGGCAAGCGCAAGCTTTTCGTCCGCAGCGACGATGGAAGCGAAAGGGAATACGATATTCCACGCGGTACGCACATCAACGTGCAGGAAGGCGATATGGTCCGTGCGGGCGAACCGCTGATGGACGGCCCGCTTAACCCGCACGATATCCTGCGTGTTCTCGGTATGACGGCGTTGCAGAATTACATCGTCAACGAGATCCAGGAGGTCTATCGTCTCCAGGGCGTGAACATCAACGATAAGCACATCGAGGTCATCGTTCGGCAGATGCTTCGCTGGGTGAAGATCAAGGATGTCGGCGACACTGACTTCCTGATGGAAGAACAGGTTGACCGCTTCCGCTATGAGGACGAAAACCAGCGCGTACGCGAAGAAGGCGGTACGCCGGCAGTCGGCGACCCGCTTCTGCTCGGCATCACGAAGGCAAGCCTTTCGACGGATTCCTTCATCTCGGCGGCCAGCTTCCAGGAGACGACACGTGTTCTCACAGAAGCGGCCATCTCCGGACGCGTCGATTACCTTCGCGGCCTGAAGGAGAACGTCATTATGGGACGCCTCATTCCTGCCGGAACCGGTATGAAATACTACCGGAACGTCAAGGTCGATCCGGATGCGACGGAGAATCAGGTTCCGCGCGATGAATTTGACGATATCGTCGATAACATCCGCGGCGGCCTGCCGATTCCGCTCGACCTGCCGGGAGCTGACCTGGATGAGGAGATCGACGATGTTGATATCGAGACGGACGAACTCGAGGAAGAAGAGGACTTCGACCTCGATGAAGCGATGAAGCTCGATATCGACGAGGACGACGAAGTTTAGGTCAAATAACCTCGTAAGTTACGCAAAAATAACCCTTTAGGCCGTCTTTTCTTGTGGAAGACGGCCTTTTTTGTCTCTTTTGACCAAAGAATGCCGCATTATTCTATGCAAAATACTTGCAGAGTTGGATTTTACGTGCGCATTTTTTAATTTTCGTAGTAGAATGAAGGAACTTCGGCAACGTACTTTCCCACACGTCCTTTGTTTACGGCTAGGAGAGCTGTCAAATAGATGAGCGATGTAACCCCAATCCCGCCAGTTATTGATTTGGACGCCCTTCTTGCGCCCATTTCGGAGGAAAATCCGGGCGGCGACAGCCTGCGTTATTCAGGTATCTACGATGAGATCTCCGAGGCGCGACGAGCCGATATCGACGTAGCACAGGGCGAATGGCAGACCGAGCTAAAGACCGCTGACTACCGAAAGGTGGTCGATGTCGCCGTGAACGCCCTCACGACTCTGTCAAAAGACCTTCAGATCGCGGCCTGGCTGAGCGAGGCATTGATCAAAATGCACGGCTTTGCCGGCCTTCGCGACAGCTTGAAGCTGATGACCGGGCTGCACGAGAATTTCTGGGATGGAGCCTTTCCTGTCGTTGAGGATAACGATCAGGAAGGCCGTGCCAACGCCGTTTCGTGGCTTGAATCCAACGCGGCCCAGTCCGTTCGCGACGTCGCGATAACGGCCGGTGCAGGCTTGAGCTTTAACGATTGGCAGGACGCGAAACGCTTCGAGATGCCGGCAAACTTTGATTCGCTGGACGATGCCGCCAAAGAACGCTGGAACGACCTGCGGGCCCAGGCCGAACGCGAAAACCGCACTACCGGCGATAAGTGGAAGGCCGCCGTTGCCGGTACACGCCGTGCTTTTTGCGAGCAGATGCAGTTTACCTTTGACGAGGCCCGCGAGGCGATCGAAGGCCTGAACTCGGTCATCGAGGCAAAATACGAGCGAAATCAGATGCCTGGCCTTTCGGGATTGAAGAAATCCCTTGATGAGGTTGGCGGACAGATAAAGAAGATTCTTGAGAAGAAACGGCTCGAAGAGCCCGACCCAGTTGATGCCGAAGAATCCAACGGCGGCTGGAGCGACGAGGAAGACAGCGGCTCAGGCTCGACCGGGATCGGTTCCGGGCCGATAAAAGGCCGTCCGGAAGCACTGAGGCGCCTCGAAGAGGTTGCGGCGTTCTTCCAGAAGACCGAGCCGCATTCGCCGGTGTCCTATCTCGTGCAGAGGGCCGTAAAATGGGGTAATATGCCGCTCGAAAGCTGGCTCCAGGAGGTCATAAAGGACGACAACGTCCTTGGTCAGCTGCGCGAAACGCTTGGGCTTGGCGGCGGTGCCTCTTCCGGCAGTTGGGACAGCGGCTACGAAGAACCGGCGGCGGATGCGGCCGAGGAAACACCGCCGGCCGAAGAGTGGTAAGATACTTTTCTCGTTTGTTCAGGATCGGATCGAATATGCAATTTTTGCCCCGCATTCGGGGGAGCTGAAATTTTTATAAGGAGACAACAAAACAATGCCTAAGAAGGAAAGTTTGCAGCACAAGATCGACAGGGTTCGCCCGCCGCGTGTGCAGATCACGTATGATGTCGAGGTCGGCGGGGCGATCGAACTAAAAGAACTCCCGTTCGTCGTCGGAGTTTTTGGTGATTTCGTTGGAAAGCCCGATGAGCCGCTTCCGGGACTCAAAAATCGGAAATTCGTCGAGATCGACCCGGATAATTTCAATCAGGTCCTTGCGGGCATGGCTCCGCGTCTCGCTTATACGATCGACAACAAACTGCAGGACGACGGCAGCAAGATGGGCATCGAGCTTCGGTTCAAGGATATCGAAGATTTCGAGCCGGACAAGATCGTTCAGCAGGTCGAACCTTTACGTAAACTCGTCGAGGCACGTCAGCGTCTTGCCGATCTGCGGTCAAAAATGGACGGCAACGACAAGCTCGAGTCTATGCTCGAAGATCTTATCGCGAACGCCGATAAACAAAAGGCCATCAGCAGCGAGCTTGGCATCGACGGTAAGGAGGAATAAGAGAAAATGGCTAAATCAAAAGAAGAAGCAGCAGCCCAAACCGTTGAAACACAAGAATCTACAAGCGTTCTCGATCAGATATTGACCGAAGGCCGCATGGCTCGCGATGATTATCAACGCGAGCAGGCCAAGGATATGATCGGCGAATTCGTCTCTCAGGTAATGAGCGGCGAACTGACGATGTCCAAGAATATGGACGTTGCGATCAATTCGCGTATCGCTGAGATCGACCGCCTTGTGACCGCACAGATGAACGAGATCATGCACCACGAGGATTTCCAGAAACTGGAAGGCTCGTGGCGCGGGCTTCATCACCTTGTGAAGAATTCGCTCACAGGCCCGATGCTCAAGATCAAGGTCATGAGCGCCACGAAGAAAGACCTCTTGAAGGACTTCGAGCGAGCTCTTGAATTCGACCAATCGGCGATGTTCCGCAAGGTCTATGAAGAAGAATACGGCACGTTCGGCGGTGCTCCGTTCGGCGCCTTGATCGGCGATTACGAATTCGGCAACCACCCGCAGGATATGTCGCTTCTCGAGAGCATCTCTCAGGTTGCGGCGGCCGCCCACGCTCCTTTCCTGAGTGCGGCGTCGGCCAATATGTTCGGTTGGGACACATTCTCCGAAATGACGGAAGTTCGCGATGTTGCGAAGATCTTCGACCGCACGGAGTATATGAAATGGCGTAGCTTCCGCGAATCGGAAGATTCACGTTACGTCGGCCTTACAATGCCGCACGTCCTTATGCGCGAGCCCTATGGTGCGGCCACGAAGCCGACCGAGACGTTCCGTTTCGAAGAGGACGTTGACGGCAAGGATCACAAAAAATACCTCTGGGGCAATGCCGCATATGCTTTGGGTACTTGCCTGACCGAGGCATTTTCGATGTACGGCTGGTGCGTTGCGATCCGCGGCGTTGAAGGCGGCGGACTCGTTCAGGGCCTTCCGACCCACACGTTCGAGACCGACGAGGGCGAGATCGCAATGAAATGCCCGACCGAGGTCGCGATCACCGACCGCCGCGAAAAGGAGTTTGCCGACAACGGCTTTATTCCGCTCGTCCACTGTAAGAACACTGATTACGCGGCGTTCTTCGGCACGCAGTCCGCCAACAAGGCGAAAAAGTACGATTCTGATGCCGCGAACGCGAATGCCCGCCTCTCGACCCAGCTTCAGTACATCTTCGCGGTGTCGCGTTTTGCACACTATCTGAAGGCGATGATGCGCGACAAGATCGGATCGTTCATGTCGCGTACGGATTGCGAACGGTTCCTGAACCAGTGGATCAACAACTATGTGACCGATGACGATACGGCATCGGCCGCAACAAAGGCCCAATATCCGCTTAGGGAAGCAAGGGTCGATGTTGCAGAGATCCCCGGAAAGCCTGGCTGTTATCGTGCGGTTGCCTTTATGAGGCCGCACTTCCAGCTCGATGAGCTTTCTGTCTCGCTCAGGCTTGTAGCCGACCTGCCGCAGCCGGCGAACGGTTAGTTTAGCGGGTTTTTTGACCGAGAAGCGGTGTTTTGAAAACCAGGAGGGGCTTTTGGGCCGGCAAACGAAAAAAAAGTTACCGGCCCTAATGCAAAAAGGTTTTGCGGACCGCGTCTCTTATCTGAGGCCGATGGAATCGCAGGTGTTCGTTGGCGTTATTAAAAACTGATTCGATAAAAAAAGGAGCAAAGCAATGGCAACAGTAGATTATTTCCTCAAACTTGACGGGATCGATGGCGAGAGCCAGGATTACAAACACAAGAACGAGATCGATGTGGAGTCGTTTTCGTGGGGCGTCAGCCAGGCCGGTACGATGGGACACGGCGGCGGCGGCGGTGCGGGCAAGGCAACCTTCCAGGACTTTCACTTCACGATGAAAGGCAGCAAGGCGACCCCGAAACTCATGCTCAACTGTGCGACCGGTACGCACATCAAGAAAGCGGTCCTTACCGCCCGCAAGGCAGGTAAAGAGCAGCAGGAATTCCTCAAGGTCACATTCACCGATCTGCTCGTTACGAGCTATAACGCCGGCGGCGTCGGCGGCGGTGCTGAAACAAGCGACCAGTGCTCGCTGAACTTTGCGAAGATCGAGTTCGAGTACAAGGAGCAGAAGGCCGATGGTACGCTCGGCGGTACGGTCAAGGCCGGCTACGACGTCAAGGCCAACAAGGCGGTCTAAGCCTCGTAAAAGCGAGGTTTCGAAAAGATACGGACCTTTCCTGGTTATGCCGTTCGCTTCGCCGAACGGCATAACCTTTCCCAGTTTTTAGAAGAATGGCTCGACGCGATGAAGAGATCAGGATCACTCCCTCATTACTCGATCGTCTGATCGATATGGAGCCAACTGCATCCAAAGATCCTCCAAAATCAAGATTTACAGGTGTCCAGGAACTAAAGGCCGGTGTCCGCCGTGACCTGGAATGGCTTCTGAATACGCGTTCGCACGGCGACGAAACGGTTCCTGAGGACGCAGAGGTGCGTCGCTCGGTCGTCTTTTACGGAATGCCCGATGTCCTCGGCCTCGATCCCAAAACTCCGGCGGAAAAGAAGCGGCTCGTAAAGTCGCTCGAGACGGCGATCCGGCGGTTCGAGCCGCGTTTTTTGGATCTAAAGATCACGCTCGAACCGGTTGACGAGGTCGAGCGGCAAGTGAGGTTTCGCGTCGAGGCGAAACTTGATATGGAACCGGCTCCCGAGCCGATCATTTTCGATACTGTGATCGCAAGCGGCAGCGGTGAATTTGCGGTAAAAGAAAGATAGCGCCAGGAAAAAGAGCTTGAATGCGTGATGAACTCCTAACATTTTACGAGCGTGAGCTTGTTTTCCTGCGCAGAATGGGTGCCGAGTTCGCCCTTAGATATCCGAAGATCGCAGCTCGCCTTGAACTCGATGAAGAGCGTGTCGAAGACCCGCACGTCGAACGTCTGATCGAGTCTTTTGCCTATCTGACGGCGCGTGTCGGGCTGAAGATCGACGACGAATTTCCTGAGATCACCGAGGCGTTCCTGAACGTCTTGTATCCGCACTATCTGGCGCCGATCCCGTCGATGGCGATCTCGCAGTTCAGCTACGGTTCGCCAAAGGACAAGCTCACGGCCGTGCAGCGTGTCGAGCGAGAGACGCGCCTTAATTCGCGGCCCGTCGATGGCAGCCCTTGCCGATTTCGCACGGCGTACGACGTGGACCTTTTCCCGATCGAGATCGAGTCCGCATCGCTCGAATCACCCGCACCAAAGGACACACGCGGGATGTTCGCCGAAGCAAAGATCGTGATCTCGATGCGCTGCTTCGGTAACGCAAATCTGCACGAATTCAAACGCGGTGTTGACGCAAGCATTCCCGATCGTTTCCGTTTCTACCTGGACGGCAACCCGCAGCTGGTCTATCCGCTCTACGAGATCATCTTCAACCACGCAACGGCGGTCGAGTTTCACGCAAAGGAGGCTCCGATCAGCTCTCGTACGATGACGATGATGCCGCCGAAGCCGCCCGATCCGATCATCATTCCGGCAGAGGATGCAATTAAAGCCGTCGGTTTTGGCGAGGATGAATTCCTTTTACCGTACACAAAACGAAGTTTTTCGGGCTATCGGTTCTTGACGGAATATTTCGCCTTTCCGCAGAAATACCTTTTTGTCGATGTGATGGGCGTCGATCAGGCGATCGCCAAAAAGGTCGGCAGCCATTTCGATCTGATCATTCACCTTCGCGACATCGTGCCGCCGGTCGCTCCGATCACGGCCGAGACATTTAAGCTCGGGTGTACGCCGATCGTAAATCTTTTCCAGAAACTTTCAGACCCGATCTATCTGAACCAACAGCGGTTCGAATATCAGGTGATACCGGACGTGCATCGGCAATCTTCGACCGAGGTCTATTCGATCGACGAGGTGATAACGACCGATCCGCGTTCGAACGAGATGCGCGAATTCGCGCCGTTCTATTCGATGCGGCACGCCTATGGCGGCGAGAAGGGAAAATCTTACTGGTCGGCCGCTCGGCGTCCGTCACAGCGGGTAAACGACGAGGGCAGCGAGGTCTTTATTTCGCTTGTGGACGATCAGTTCGATCCACGGGTTCCGGCCGTCGATGTGCTGAACGTAAAGGCGACCTGTACGAACCGCGACCTGCCGGCAAAGCTTCCTTTTGGCGGCAAGGAAGGTGACTTCGAGGTCGAAGGCACGGCTCTCCTCTCGCGTGTTCGCTGTCTGACAAAGCCGACCGAAACGATCCGTCCGCCGCAGCGAAGAGGCGCACAATGGCGTCTGATCTCGCATTTGAGCCTCAACTTTCTCTCGCTTGTGAATGACGAGAATGGATCGCCCGAGGCGTTGCAGGAGATCTTGATGCTCTATAATTTTGACGATTCTCCGGCGACGCGCAAGCAGATACTTGGGATAAAAAGCGTTGAATCACGCAAGGTCGTTCGGCAGATCGGCAAACGCGTTGGAGCCGGATTTGTCCGCGGCGTCGAGACGACGATCACCATGGACGAAGAACAGTTCGTCGGTTCGGGCTACTTTCTCTTTGCGTGTGTGCTGGAACGTTTTCTTGCGATGTACGCATCGCTTAACTCGTTTAATCAGTTGAGTTTACGGACCGAACAGCGTGAAGAGACGGTCCGTGAGTTTTCACCGCGTGCGGGCACGCGAGAGTTGCTTTAGTTACGGAATATGCCGCGTTTATCGCCTGAGCAAGGGCTTTTAGAGCAAGCGTACAGCTATGAATTCTTTCAGGCGGTGCGGCTGCTCGAGCGCATACACAAAGATCAGAAACGCGTGGGCGGTGATGCGATGCCGCATGAAGAGATCGTGCGGTTTCGCTCGCGAATTACGCTCGATTTTCCGGCCAGCGAGATCCATGAAACTCGAAAGGTAATTGATGAGACCGGGCAGAGCGAGCGCCTTGAGATGCTCGTTAACTTTATGGGCGTTGTCGGTGTTTCCGGCGCGCTCCCGACGCATTACACAGAGCTTGTCCTTGACCGCGTACGTCATCGCGACACGACGATGTGGGCGTTCTTTGACATCTTCACGCACCGCATCGTTTCGCTATTTTACCGAGCCTGGGCGAAGTATCGATTTCCGATCGGTTATGAGGCCGGCGACGAGAGTTTTACGGCGTATCTTTATGACCTTGCGGGGCTTGGGACACGCGGCCTTCGAGGGCGAATGGCGGTCGAGGACGAGGCTCTTTTGCCTTATACCGGCCTGATCGCCCAATCGCCGCATACGGCCGACGGGCTCGCGAATATGGTCAGCGACCATTTCTCGGCTAAGGCAAAAGTTGAGCAATTTTCCGGTCAATGGTTGCAGCTTGATGGCAGAGACGTAACGCAGCTGGGCGCGAAAAACAGCAGCTTAGGTCGAAATGCCATAGTTGGCACCCGCGTTTGGGATCAACAGTCCAAGTTTCGTGTTAGACTGGGACCACTTGATCTCAAACGCTTTCAGGCTTTTTTGCCGAGCGGCACTGCACATCAGCCGCTTAAGTCGATCGTCAAATTCATGGTTGGCGACGAACTCGATTTTGATGTCCAGCTTGTCCTTGAGGCAAAACAGGTGCCTGCGACGATCTTGACGACACGCGCGATCCGGCGGCCCTCGCTCGGCTGGACGAGTTTTTTGAAGACGAAACCTTTTAAGGAGCCGGACGATCAAGTAGTACTGAAGATGGCGGCATAACGCATAAGAGAGATCCCTATGAACTTAAATCTAAAATCCCTGGTCGGACGATTGAACGATACTTGCCGCACGGCGCTCGAAGGTGCCGCAGGTGCCTGCCTTTCGCGAACGAATTACGACGTCGAGATCGAGCATATTCTCTCGAAGATCCTCGAACAGAATGACACCGATCTTCACCGCATCTGCAAGCATTACGAGGTGAATATCGACCGCCTTTCAAAAGACATCGATTCATCGCTTGCGAGCCTGAAGACCGGCAATACGCGCACGCCGGGCCTGAGCGAACGCATCCCGCGATGGATACAGGACGCTTGGTTGCTCGCCTCGGTCGATTTTGGCGAAGCAAAGGTGCGTTCGGGGCATCTCGTGCTCGCCCTCGTTTCAAATGAGAGCTTTGCTCGTATCGCTCGCGATATTTCGCGGGAATTCAATCACATCTCGCCCGAATCGCTCTCGCAAAAACTTGATGAGATCACCGCCGATTCAGCGGAAGGCCGCGAGGCCGTTGCTCTCGGCGAAGGCCGTGCTTCGGACGGCGCACCTGTCGCAGCGGGCGTTCCGGGCAAGACGAAGGCTCTCGATCAATACACGGAAGACCTGACGGCGAAGGCCGCGGCGGGCAAGATCGACCCGATCCTCGGACGTGATTTCGAGATACGGCAGATAATCGACATCCTGACACGCCGCCGCCAGAATAACCCGATCCTGACGGGCGAGGCCGGCGTCGGAAAGACGGCCGTTGTAGAAGGTTTTGCGGCCCGCGTCGCTTCGGGCGATGTCCCGGACAGCTTGAAGAACGTCTCTGTGCGTTCGCTCGATCTTGGCCTTCTGCAGGCCGGCGCAGGCGTCAAGGGCGAATTTGAGAACCGTCTGAAATCTGTGATCGACGAAGTGAAATCATCGCCGCAGCCGATCATTATGTTCATCGACGAAGCTCACACGCTCATCGGTGCAGGCGGCCAGGCCGGACAGAACGACGCTGCGAACTTGCTCAAACCCGCACTTGCTCGCGGCGAACTCCGCACGATCGCCGCGACGACCTGGGCCGAGTATAAGAAGTATTTCGAGAAGGACGCGGCCCTTGCACGGCGTTTTCAGGTCGTAAAGGTCGAAGAGCCCGATGAAGAAAGGGCGATCGCGATGATGCGAGGCCTTGCCGACAAGATGGAAGAACACCACAAGGTTCGCGTGCTTGACGAAGCGATCGTCGAATGCGTGAAGCTTTCTGCCCGCTATATCACGGGACGGCAGCTTCCGGACAAGAGCGTTTCGGTGCTCGATACGGCGTGTGCAAAGGTCGCGATCGGACAAGGTGCGACGCCGGCCTCGCTCGAAGATGCGACGCGCCGTGTGCAGAACCTTACTTCCGAGATCGATTCGCTCGAACGCGAACAGGTTACAGGTGCGGGACATGATGCTCGTCTTGACGAGCTGAAGGCAAAACGCAGCGAGACCGAAGAAGAGCTCTCGCGGCTTTCGGCACAATGGGAAAAGGAAAAGGAGCTTGTTGAGAAGATCCGCAACATCCGCTTCAAACTCGAACAGACGCGGCTCGATGACGTTGTTGCTTCGAACGGCAAGGCGGCAGCGGCCGCGGCAGGTGAAAGTTCTGATGGTGAGGCCGCAGAGCCTGCCGCTGAGGCTGCCGAGTCGGCACCTGCACCGGAGCCGATCGATGACAAGGCCGCAGAGGCACTACGCGCCGAGCTCAAAGCGACGAACGAGGAACTGAAAAAGGTGCAGGGCGAAGATCCGCTGATGCATCCCGTCGTTGACGGCGGCTCGGTCGCAGAGGTCATTTCGGGCTGGACGGGCATTCCGATCGGCAAGATGGTCGCCGACGAGATCAATGCCGTTCTTAATCTTGCGGGCACGCTTCGTGAACGCGTTCTCGGCCAGGACCACGCACTCGATGCGATTGCACAGCGTATTCGCACCTCGCGTGCGGGCCTTACCGATCCGAAACGCCCGATCGGCGTATTCCTGCTTGTCGGCACCTCGGGCGTCGGTAAAACGGAAACGGCGCTCGCGCTCGCGGAATCGCTTTACGGCGGCGAACGCAATTTGATCTCGATCAATATGAGCGAGTATCAGGAAGCACACACGGTCTCGAGCCTCAAGGGCTCGCCTCCTGGATACGTCGGTTATGGCGAAGGCGGCGTGCTCACTGAGGCCGTCCGCAGAAAGCCGTATTCCGTCGTGCTGCTTGATGAGGTCGAGAAAGCTCACCCGGACGTGATGGAACTATTCTTCCAGGTGTTCGATAAGGGCGTGCTCGAAGATGGAGAAGGCCGCGAGATCGATTTCAAGAACTGCATCATCTTGCTTACGTCGAACGTCGGAACTGACACGATAATGAAGCTTTGCGCCGATCCGGACACGCGGCCGGGGCCGGACGGCCTTGTCGATGCCGTCAAACCGGAACTGAACAAGGCTTTCAAGCCCGCACTCCTGGGCCGAATGGTCACGGTTCCGTATTATCCGATCTCGGATGAGATCCTGCGGCTGATCATCAAACTTCAGCTTGGCAAGATCGCACAGCGGATCAAAGACAATCACAATGCAGCGTTCAGCTACGACGACAACGTTGTCGATACGATCGCAAAACGCTGTACGGACGTCGATAGCGGTGCCCGAAATGTTTATAACATCCTTACGGGAACGCTGCTGCCGGAAATGTCCGGCGAAGTTCTCTCAAGAATGGCTCAGGGCGATGCTCTTACTAGCATTCGCGTCTCGGTCGGTGAAGGCGAGAACTTTACTTATAACTTTGCCTGACCAGGGAGAAAGGAACGATGGCTGTTAACTTGATCGCACATGACACTCGGCTCGAAGGGCGGACGCCGTCCGCGTCGCGTGATACCTTTACGATCACCGTTAACGAATCGACCACGCTCGACGATTTTTTCGAACAGGCACTTGATATCGCTGTCCTGCACGCGGGTATTCGCAGGCTGTCGATCATGGCTCACGGCCTTTACGTGCGGGACCTCGATACGACGGCGATACAATTCTGTTCGGATCTGATCAGCTATCAGACGGTGCATTATTTCAGCCGTCTGCGCGGCCTTGTCGATCACATCGTTCTCTACGTATGCCACGCCGCCGAAACACATATGACGCGGCGCAGCGAGGGCGACGAGCTTTGCCGCCAGATCGCGATCACCGCACATGCGGAAGTTACGGCTGCCCGCGAAAGGCAGGAATATACAAGTGTCGAGCGATGCGGCTTTTTTGACTGCGAATCTACGCCGATAGAATTTGGCAATTGGGAAGGCCATGTTGTGCGTTATGACCGGGATGGGACGGTCCTGGCGGAGTTCGTCGAACACCCGAATCCGCCGGATCCGGCACCGGCTCGGCCCGATCCGCGATTTACGATGCGTTATTAAGGCAAAAATGGGGCAATACCAGCGTCTATTTATCGTTAGGCGGCTCGTCTTTAGTTGTTTTCGAGCAGAAAAAGGCCGCCGGCAGGACCTGAAAAGATTATGGCACTGAGCCAAGAAGGAAGACTATTAAACTTTACGACAAGCTCCTTTTCAAATGAGGAGGTCGTGATCCACAGCCTGCGTGCGACCGAAGGCCTGTCGCAGCTTTTCACCTTCGAGCTTGATCTTCTGCATGATGAAGAGGAAGGCGGCTACGAGGCGTTCACGATCACGCCCGATCAGGTCCTGAACAAACCGATGTCCGTCGCCGCGAATCAACGCGACGGAGCGAACCGTTATTTCCACGGCATTTGTACGCGTTTTTCGCAGGGCAGCCGCGACGAACGCTTTTCAAAATATCGTGCGGTCGTGCGTCCGCAGGTCTGGCTGCTCACGCAGAGTTCGCACAACCGCATCTTCCAGAATCTTTCGATTCCTGACGTGCTGACGAAAGTGCTCGAAGGTTTCAACCCGAGCCTTCGACTTTCAGGGAATTACGAACCACGCAATTACTGCGTACAGTATCGCGAATCGGATTGGGATTTCGCTTCGCGCCTGATGGAAGAAGAAGGCATCTTTTACTTCTTCGAGCACACGAGTTCCGGGCACACGCTTGTGATCGCCGATTCGGACACGGCCATTGCCGCTTGTCCGTCAAAGGCGGAGCTTCCTTTTCTGACCGACATTTCGGTCAACCCGGATGAATGGGAAGGTGCGATCAACTCGTTCCATGTCTCGAACCAGCTCAGGACAGGAAAATATCGCGTTCGCGACCATCATTTCCAACTGCCGACCAACCCGCTCGAGGCCGAACAGATGAGCCGCTTCGATGTGAACGGCAATCGCGACAACGAAGTTTACAGCTATTACGGCGAATACGCGAAGCTCTTCGACGGCATCAATTCGAGCGGCGGTGAGCAGCCGAGCGAGCTCTCGAAGGTCTTTCCCGCACGCCAGCACACGATCGATGTCCGTCAGCAGGAGATCGACGTCGCATACAAGACGGCGGTCGGCTCATCGGACTCTTGTGCGCTGATACCGGGCTTTAAGTTCAAGCTGACGACACACCCGACGGCAGAGAATAATCGAAACCACACGATCGTATCGACAAAGATCGAAGCTCTTCAGGATCCGGGCTATGTGTCGGATGAAGAGCGTGCGCGTGCGTACGTTGTGAGCTTTTCGTCGATTCCGCAGGGCGAAGGACAGGCGCCGTTCCGTCCGGCAAGGGTCACGCCGCGTCCCGTTATGCACGGCAGCCAAACGGCCGTCGTCGTCGGCCCATCGGGCGAAGAGATCTTTGTCGATAAATACGGCCGCGTAAAAGTACAGTTCTATTGGGATCGTGACGGGCAGTTCAATGCCGCGTCCTCGTGCTGGCTTCGTGTTGGGACAAGCATCGCCGGCAACAAATGGGGCACGATGTTCATCCCGCGTATTGGCCAGGAAGTAATGGTCGATTTTCTCGAGGGCGATCCGGATCAGCCGATCATCACAGGCTCTGTCTATAACCCCGAGACGATGCCGCATTACGATCTGCCGAAATTCAAGACGCTGACGTACATTAAGACGCGTACGAGCCCGGATGACGGCAAAGGCTTTAACGAACTTCGCTTTGAGGACAAACAGGGCAAAGAACAGGTCTTTATCCACTCGCAAAAGCGTTACGATCTGCGCGTCAAAGGCTCGATGTACGAGACCTGCGGCGGTAACCGACAGGAATCCATCGGCGTCCGCTCGGACAATAAACCGGGCGGCAACCTCGCCATCACCGTCGGCGGCAACTATGACCTCCATGTAAAGGATGCACACTATATTGGCATCGATTCGAAGCTGAACGAATCCGTGAAGGGTGATGTCGTTGAGGATTATCAAGGCAACCTTTCCACTATCGTTAAAGCGAAGACGGAGCTGAACGCTCGTGAGATCACTCTCGAAGCTCTAACGAAGATCAGCCTCAAGGTAGGTGGAAATTGTATTATGATCGATCCAAGCGGAGTTACGATCGCAGGTACGATGACCAAGATCAACTCCGGCGGATTTGCTTCGGGGACCGGCAATCCTTCGATAGACGATCCTCTTGATGCAGAAACGGCAGATACTGGCGAGCCCGGCTATTTGGATCGTCCTCGCTCCGGCGGCGGCGGCGGAAGGCGCCGGAGAACGCTTAATTCGCAACATTATGTGGCCCCTCCGCGTCCGGGAGAAGATCCACGCATAACGTCAATGCGAGGCACGCTTGCAAACTCCGAACAGGGAAGGCATGCTCTTGAGGTCTATGACCGGTATGGCGTCCAGCCGAGCTTTGTAGGAGGGCAAGGCTCTACCTTTGATGGCTCGACCAATACGATGAATCTCGATCCGAACGAGAATTCGACCACGTCAGCGCTCACCTTCGTGCATGAAATGAATCATGCTGAGGAACATCACGAGGGCACGAGCGGGGACATTGATAACATGGGTCGCCAAGAGTATGTCGATGAAATGCTGCAAGAAGAGATCGACGGAACAGTTGACAGTATCGAGGCAAGAAATGAGCTCGCCGAAAATGGCACTGACGTTTCAAATGCGCATTTCCCGTTGGAGAATGAATATCAGGCAGCTCACGACCAGGCTGTCGCAGATGCCCGAGCCGCGAATCCGAATATTAGCGACGCGGATGCTGAGGCTGCCGGGCGTGCGGCAGGCCGGCAGGCGGTTGCCGATGGCTTCAATAACGGTAGTGTTGTAACTTCGAATACGGGCGCAACGTACCCGGATTACTATGGCAGCTCATGGGACGGCCGACACCCGGGTGGAGGCGGAACCCCTTAAGGTCGAAATGCGGATCCTACTCTTATTATTTTTAGGCGTCCTATTTTATGACGGTTGCGGGCCGGCCGTTGCAAGAATGGACAATTCGAACCTTGCGGTTCCACCCACTGAAGGGATGCCAACGCCGGCGAAGGAGAAGAAGATCGAAATGGAAAGGGAAGCTCTTGCAAAGTTAGTTGATAAGGCGGATCCGGTTGTTGCCGCGTTCGTCCGTGATCCTGCCTCATCGATCGAAACATATGACTTATCAGTTGGCAATGGATCGATCTATCGAATAAGCAAGTTCGCGCCTACGCGAATGTTGATCAACTACATTGGCGTTGTAG
The DNA here is from genome assembly GCA_019694355.1 of Pyrinomonadaceae bacterium. GTDB lineage: Bacteria > Acidobacteriota > Blastocatellia > Pyrinomonadales > Pyrinomonadaceae > OLB17. The sequence continues at coordinate 334,276 of JAIBCB010000002.1, forward strand.
ATGGAAAAGAGGCGATCGTCCTCACCGGAAACGCAGATTCATTCGTCAGATTTGCTCACGAAGCTCGCGCAATGCTTGGGCGGTCCGAGGAGCGTCTTGAGTACGGACGAGCGTATTTATTGATAGCGGTTGCCGGGAGCAAGAGGTTGCAGATCCTCGATTCGATAAATTCCGTTAAGCCGCGGCCAATGTTGAACGAACAGCAGACCGAGACCTTTCGCAGATTCCAAGAGCAGTATGAGGGCATTGTAAAGCCTCCGTCCTGTGCGGGTGATCATTGTACCTTTTATGTCGTTTCTGGCCAAGATCTAGCTCTCGTTGATCTGACGATCAGTGCGACAGGTGAAGTTAAAATGGATAAGAGGGTGCTCGAGCCAGACCTCCTTATCCCGTATGCAATGTAGAGGAACTTATGCCGCCAGCCGCAAGAATAACAGATCCAGTAGCGCATCCGCTGCCGCCGGTTTTGACGGGCGGGCCGACCGCGGTTACGGTCATAATTGGCTTCTTGGCCGCCTGGCGTGGAGTTAATCCAGCGGTCGCCGCGGCGATGCAGGCCGCGAAGGCGATCTCTGATGCCGCCATTCAAACTGCTGAAGCTGCGACGCTCGCGGCTGCGGGAACGCCCGCTGCACCGGCGGCGAAGGCTGCAGAAGAAGCGACAAAAGCTGCCGCGGCCGCCGCAATGGGCAGTGCGATATCGAGTGCTGCTGGCGGTTCGGACATACATTCTTGTATGACGCCGCTTCCTATTCCTCCGCACGGCCCCGGCATCGTGATCACGCCGTCGGCGACCGTGATGATCGCGAACTTTCCGGCCGCACGCCAGGGCGACACGATCCTCGAAGCCGTCGGCCCACCGAACAAGATCACGATGGGCTGCCCGACCGTCATCATCGGCGGATAAGAACCTACACTTAGAATTGGGAACGTCGATCCGGTCAGTACCGCCTGCAGTAGCGGGAGGTTATTGCTGTTGGCCGCACAAAGGTCAGATTCAATTACAGCTCTCAGCCGTCAGCTATTAGCTTTCAGCCGAGGTTTGAATAGCGCACCCGCAGCGAGTGTGTTGGTTGGTCTATTTCTTGCGGACGAGATAAACGACGCCCTTGTTGTCGTCGGTCAAGAGAAATGCGTTCGCGCCGATCTTCATAATGTCGCATGGGCGGCCGAGCACTTTTCCGCGTGTTAGAAATCCGGTAATAAGATCTTCGAGTCCTTTTCCTTTTCGCATTATCACGACCTTGTAGCCGTGCCCGATGCGTTTGTCGGTCGAGCCATGTAGTGAGACGAGGAATCCATCCTTTATCAGCGCGTCGTCGGCATCATCGTTGAAATAGTCGAATCCAAGTGCCGATGAATGAGCAGGGAAATAGGCGTACGGTGCGGGAACATCTTTGCATGCAGAAGCACGCTTGAATTTTGCGTCTTTGTAGATCTTGCCTTTTGACGAATAGCAATAAGGCCAGCCGTAGTCGGTGCCCTCTTTTAGCGCATAAAAAGTTTCGTCGGGTTTGTATAGACCGAGATGATCGACGCCTTGATTCGTCGCAAAAACATTCTCGCCGATGACACGCAGGCCGACGGCGTTGCGAAGGCCGCGTGCTATTTCGCGTTCGTCCGATCCGTCCGGGTTCATCGAAATGATGCTCGCCCGCACCTTTTCTTTTTCAACGCACGCGTCACAAGACGATCCGACCGAAACGTAAAGTCGGCCGTTCGGTGCAAACGAAAGTGTGCGTGTCAGGTGCCAGCCGCCGTATTTGTAGCTAAGGCCGTAGTCGGGAAAAGTGCGCAAGACCTCGGGTTTTGTGTCCGTAGGTTTTGTCTCGCCGAGCGTAAATATGCGGCGCGTGAGCTGATGAGTTTCCGCAAGATAGAACCATACCTGCCCGCTCGCGTCGGTGTAGAATTGGCAACTGTTCGGATTCCTCAAGCCCGTCATATACGGAATGACGCGTGCGAATTTGCCTGTCTTTTCGTCGAATCCGTCGAGAATGTAGACCGCACCCCGCTTGTTATCAGCAAGGTTGTACATATCGGTCACGAAGATGCGGCCATCAGGCGACTTCGCAAAGAAACGCACACGCTTTAGGCCTTCGGCCGCTGGGATGATCTCAAAGTTCTCGGGCAAATTCAGCGTGAACGCCTTGCCTTTCTTCAACTGCACCTTATGCGGCGTAAGCTTCGCCTGCGCAAATGACGTCACCGTGCAGGCGATGAATATCGACGAGAGAATTAGAAAAGTTCGAGATCTTCGTGGAGCGGAGCTATTGAACATTTGCGGGCTTCTCCTTTGCCTTCGGCAGATCTACAGGTTTCGGAACGATGCGTAGTATGCGGTCATCGTCTGCGGCAGGACGTCCACGGCCGTCCTGGTTCGAAGTTGTGAAATAGATGTATCCGTCGGGTCCTTGGGCAACGTCGCGGATGCGGCCGTAGCTTCCGCTCAGAAGATCTTCCTGACGCACGACCTTTCGCCCGTCGAGAACTACGCGGATGATCCGCGCACCTCGCAAACAGCCGAAAAAGAAGTTGCCGTTGAACGGCTTAAAGACCTGTCCTGTGTAGAACATCGCACTTGCCGGTGCACACGCCGGGCTGTATTCGAGAAGCGGCGATTCCATACCATCGCGTTTCTCGGTGTGATGGATCACCGGCCAGCCGTAGTTCTTGCCGGCCTCAAGAATGTTGACCTCGTCGCCGCCTGAACCCTTGCCCTCGAAGCTGCTCGGCCCGTGCTCGGTCTCGAACGCAAGGCCGGTTCCGGGCTGCCATGCGATGCCTTGCGGATTACGATTACCATAGGTCCAGATCTCCGGTCGCACGTCCTTTCGTCCAACGAATGGATTGTCTTTTGGCACACTGCCGTCGTCATTGAGCCGCAGAACTTTACCGGCAAGCGACGAAAGATCTTGTGCGAGGTCCCAATCGGTCGAGTCGCCGGTAGTGACGTAGAGTTTGCCGTCCGGCCCAAATCGGGCACGCATTCCGGCGTGATTCGGTGCACCGGGAATGTTGTCGATGATGACCTTCGGCTCGGTGAATTCGCCATTCTTGAAAAGATATCGAACGACCTTCACCTTCTTGCCGTCGGTATTATAGGAATACGCGAGATAGATGAAGTTGTTCTTCGCAAAATCGGGATGCAGCGTGATGTCCATCAAACCGCTCTCGCTGCTCGGCTCGACATCGGGAACGGTAAATACGGGCTTTTCACGCAGTTTCCCTTTCTCGACGATGCGAACGCGGCCCGGCCTTTCGGTAACGAGAATGTCGCCGTTCGGCAGCCACGCCAGCGCCCACGGCACCTCAAGTCTGCCCACGACGGTCTCGACCGCGAACTCAACATCACCCGAAGGCGTCGTAAAAACCGAGTCCGCCGGCGGATTTGCGGGCGAACAAGCAACAGAGAAACAGAGTGCAAAAAACGCGGCAAGCGATGTGATGTTCATAACGTTCTCCTTGCTGTTCGATCTGCGGTCATGATGCCCGAGACCGAGCGAATGGCCGCCAACGAACTACGTGGTCAGACGCCGATAGATATTCGGCATACGTTCGGGCAGCGAAAGCACATCGTCAATGATCGTGTATCCGACGTCGCCGTAAAGGTCGCGAAGTTCGGCCTCAGATTCGCGATCGACAGTGATACAGAACGGCGTAATGCCGGACATCTTTGCTTCGGTCAGCGCTTCGCGGACGTCTTCGCGGGCATAACGTGCATCGCCGTAATCATGATCGTACGGCCGACCGTCCGTCAGCACGATCAGTAATTTTGTTCGCGAGTCCTGACTCAGAAGTTTGTTCGCCGCGTGTCTGATCGCTGCACCAAGACGCGTGTTGTTCTCGAAGTTTATGCCGCCGATACGTTTCTCGACCTCGGCGTCATACTTATCGGCAAAATCTTTTACGACGTAGAATTTTACGTTCCTGCGGCCTTCGCTCGTAAAGCCATTGATCGAATAGATGTCGCCGACCGCATCAAGAGCTTCGCTCATCAGTACGAGCCCTTCTTTCTCGATCTCGATGATGCGTCGGCCGGGATGCGTGTATGGCTGCAAAGGATTGCGGGTGATCGTCCGTGCGGTCGAACTCGATTGATCGAGCAGGATCGAGACGGCGACATCGCGTTCACGGCGGAGACGCTTCGTGTAAATGTTCTCGCTTTGTCGCCCGTCGGCCTTGCGGTCGATCACAAAATCGACGAGTGCGTTCAGGTCGTAATCCTCACCGTCGATCTGCCGGTTGATCCGCGTCAGATTCTCGGGCTTCATCAATTGGAATTGATGCCGGATCGACGAGATAACGCCGCGATAACGTGTGCGTGTGAGTTCGACGAAGGTGCGGTCTCCTGTCTTTACTTTCTTTTCGATCACGCGGCTCCAGCCGACACGATAATCGTTTAGCTCGCGATCCCATTCGTCATACGCAAAGGCGACATCGCCGCTTTCCAGAGCTTGCTCAGGGATCTCGGCTCCGGCCCAGGCCTCGGCACCGCGAAGGTCGTCCGGCTCACCTTCATCGTCGAGGCTGTTCCAGGCGTTAAAAAGTTCGGAGACATCTTCGGCGGCCATCTCGCGTTCGCGTTTGACCTTGTCTTCGGTGACGGACTCCTGAGCGGCCTTGTCCTCATACGCATACTCGCCCAATTCATCTTCATCTTCCTGGGCGTCAGTCTCTTCGGCGCGCTCGGGCATCACGTTTTGGAAGAGGTCGTAAACTCGGCTTGTCGCGAGCAAGGAATCAGCAACGGTCGAGACCTGCGCCTCTGAGCGTTGCCGGACAAAGCGTTCGAGCACTGCGGAGATCTCATCAACGACCTGCGGATAGAACTGCCTCGCGTCGTCCGTCGCCCCGCCGCACATCGTGATCTGGAAAAGCAGCTCGAACGCGACCTGATTCGCCGGCACGTCAAAAATATACGGCCGATTCTGCCGCAGGAATTGCTGCATCAGGTCGAGATCTTTCCGCAGGCCGCGATACGCTGCACGCAGGCAAGCATCGATGCGCGCATTCTCCATCGTTCCGAAGACGCGGCGTGCAAGACGCGGTTCGGGGAAGACCGCAAGCACCGACCGATAGTCGCCGTCGGCAGGAAGTTTGTGTTCGGCCGCCTCGAATACATCGTCGGGCCGAGCACGTTCGCCCGTCTGCACATCCTCGATATAACCGGCGAGAGAGAACGCATCGCGTTCTTCGGCGGTCGCGGAATAGAGGGCGGCAAGCTCGCTGTAAACGGCCTTCAGGCCGTCGGTCGCGTGAGCATAGGTTCCAAATTCGATCTGTCCGGCGGCGTGTGCGGCGAGCACTTTGTAGAGCTTGAAATCGCGTTCGTCATCGTTGAACTCCGCAACCGTCGCGGGCAGGAAGATCGTCTTTCCGTCGCCGATGCGGCTCTCTTGCGGCACGGCGGAAAGCGGCGCGACCTCGACCTGGCGGCCTGTCAAGCCTTCGACATAGATGCGAAGGATGTTCTGCACAGCCTCGAGCGAAATGCCGGTCTTTGCTTGATGGAGTTTGTCGCGTGATTCGCGAGTTTCGAGTGCGAAATAGCTGCGGCGAGCCTTTGACGTGGAATTCTCGTGTTCGATGAGCCCCTCGACAACCCACGCTTCATATTGCTTGACCGAAACTTTCTCTAGCGCGCCGGCACTCGAACGTAAGGCCGAGAGAGCACTTTCCGCATCGGTCTCAGCGATCTTTGCAATGAGCCCAAGGACGCGCGAGATCGACAGCGAATTGACCGTCTTGTGACGGCTGATCCGTCGAAGAAACACAGGCGTTGCCCGCAGAAAGGCGATAAGAACGGCGTTTCCGTGGGCCGCGACCGTTCGCGATGCGTTGGTCCATTCGCCGAAAATGTCGCGTCCTGCCGCGATCGCTTCGCTCCCTGATGAGATAAGGAGAAGCGTGACGCTGCCGCCGAATTCGAGGAAGCGGTCGGCTTCGTTGAGCAGCAAGACGGCGTCGCGGGCAGACAAGTTCGTCAACGCTTGCGGCAATTCGACCCAAAGATCGGCCGTCATTCCGCCGGTTCGCGTAGCAAAATTCTCGGCGAGTTTGAATGACGCATCGATGACGCTCTCTTTTCCTTCGCCAAAATTTTGAAAGCATTTGGCGACATCGGGCGACGCTTTCAGGAGGATCGAGGAATGTTTCGCGGACCGCATCGCGACCTGAAGGGCGAGGTTCAGGATGCGGGCCAAAAGGTCTTTGTCTTTCACGCTCGCGGCGAGTTCGGGCACGAGGCCGAAAGTTTCGGATGCGACAGAGCTTGAAAGGACGAGCTGCTTTGCCGCGATCTCGAAGACGAGATGCCGCAAGGGCGAGGGCACGGGCTTTAACGACTCCGCACCGTCGGCAAAGAACTTCATCCCCGTTTCTGCTTTGCCCATCGCGAGTCTGCGTCCGAGTTCGGCCCAGGCCCTGAGGTCATCTGCCGACAGTATCTTTGCAGCATCTGCGGCAGCTGCGACGAAAGCACGGCTCGCCTTAAGGCTGACGCCCGCGATCGACGCGCTTGCTTCGATCGCAGCACGACGCTTTCCGGCTGGAAGCCGCGAAAGGCCTTTCGCAAGGTCCGTTAGGGACTGCTTCTCATAATCCTGATCGGCGTCGTTCATCTATTTCGAGTTTAGATCGACGTTGTGCGGGAATCAATATTGACCGCCGAACTACATATTCGGGGCGATGCCGTCAAAGTAGATAAAGACGTGAAAACAGGCGTTCTGGCCGTATTCGATGAGAGCGTCGAGCTTTTTCGCATCTTCCATTTCCGCGAGTTTCTTCATCACGAAATTTTGCTCGGCGGCGGTCATATGCTTTCGTGCAAGGTCGAAGGCGCAGCCCGAAGTATGCGGGGGCAGAGCGTTCTCGTCGCGCACCTTGAACGAGTTGACGTTCGTTGCGTTCAATCCGATCTGATAATCCATCGAACGCGTGAGCGAAGTTACGCGTAAGGGGCGATTGAACTGTTTGTAGTATGCTGCCGCAAGCTCGAGCAAGATCGGCTTTGCCCGCGGATTGAACATTCTTAGCAGACGGACGCGCATCTGCTTTCGATCGGCAGGATTGTTGATGTCGTATTTGTGTCCTGCGAAATTGTCCGCAAGGCGGCCGATGGCAAGCATCTTCGGCGAACCCGGAACAAGGTCCGCATGTACGTTCGGAAATGCGAAAGATTGGAATGGGCCGTCGCTCGCGCTTCCGCCGACGTCGAGATAATAACTCTCGGCGGCCATCGGCATCTCGATAAGTTCTTTATTTAGACGCTTTTCCGCGAGGTCAGGAAAATCGAGCGGCTGATGATAGCCGTCCTTCTTCATCTCGCGGAGCTTTGCCTTCTGCTTTATCACGCCATCGCCGAAAAGCTCTTTTGGCACGTCGAGCCCTGCGGGCCTGATGCCTGTTTCGGCATCACGCGGTTCGAGAGCCTTCTTCTGTCTGTCAGCAAGAAGAGACGCGGGCACGTTGAGGTCGCTCTCTGCCGCGTCGTCCGCGCCGACGGTAACGTCCGAGATCGTCGAGGCATCGACCTCTTTTTCAGCCGTTTCCCAAGACGCGATCAGATCATCGAGGTCGTCCTCATTTTGATCGCCAAGCGGGTCGATCACGCGTACCGGTATTCGCCTAGCGGTGTCGATCTTCGGCGTCGGAAGGCCCGCGTTCGCATTCGTGCCGGACGTTGAAGTCTGCCGCGAAAAGAGCAACGCCGCACCCGCACCGGCGACGATCAAGAGCGTGAAAGCGACGGCACCGATCAGCAAAAACGTGGTCGTATTCGGGCCTGAGGCGGCAGTTGGCGGAGGAGCGGTATAGGTCGGCGTTGCTTGAGGTTCGACCGATTTTGGAGGCTCCGGAACAGGAGTTGATGCGGCCGCCGCAGCGGTACGTCCTTCGCCGGTCTCTATGCGGATCGTCGTCGAACTGCCTAAGCGTATCGAATCGCCGTCGTGCAGGACACGCGGGCGGTCGTCGAGCTTTTCGCCATTCAAGAATGTGCCGTTCGTCGAGCGTTCATCTACGACGAGGACATCATCGCCGTCGCGAAAGATGGTCGTGTTCCGCCGCGAAAGGCCGCTGTCTGCGATGACAACGCTCGATTCGGGCGTTCTGCCGATAGACACCTCGTCCTGCAGCGGGATCTCCCGCACGCCGTCCGGAGCGTCGATGTGCAGCTTAACGTCCTTCATCTAATGATGGTGGCATTCCGTAACTTCTTTGAGCTTTGACAGATCCAGCAGCTTTGAAAAGTCCGAAAAATGGAACATCGTGTCGTCGTGACAATGTTCGCAAAAGAACGTAACGTCCTCGCCCAGATACATATCCTTCAGATGATAGGCGATGAAGCAGCCGTAACAGCGCTGAACGCGCTTGCCGAATTCGGCGATGACCTCCGCAGAATTTTCCATTTTCTTATTTTACGACACCGCGCGTCGATGTCGAGATGAATTCGACAAGAGTATCGACCTCGCTGCGGCCTTGGATCTCTTCCCGTATCCGATCGAGAGCCTGTGTGGTATTGAGTTTTGAATTGAGGAGAAGATGAAATGCGTGGTTCAGGTCGCGTATCGTGTCTTGCGGATAGCCGCGGCGTTTTGCTCCTACGCGGTTCAGGCCGTAGCATTTTGCGTGATTGCCCTGGATCGTCGCAAACGGCATCACGTCCTTGACGACGACCGAGTAGCCGCCGATAAAGGCTTCGATACCGACGCGGCAAAATTGATGGATCCCCGAGAAAGCGCCGATGCTCGCACGATCCGCAACTTCGACGTGGCCAGCGAGCGTCGCCGCGTTCGCCATAATGATGCCGCTTCCGAGCTGACAATCGTGTGCGACGTGTGCCTGTGCCATCAGCAGATTCTTGTCACCGATGCGTGTGATGCCGCCGCCGCCGGCCGTTCCGCGATGAATGGTAACGAACTCGCGGATCTGGTTGCCCGAACCGATCTCGGTCTCGGTCGGTTCATTGGCGTATTTGAGATCCTGCGGGGCGAGACCGATCGACACGAACGGGAAGACGCGTGTATCTTTACCGATCTTCGTACGCCCGTCGATCACAACGTGCGATTCGAGCCGGACGCCGTCATCGAGAGTAACTTCTGCTCCGACGGTCGAAAATGGGCCGATATGGCAGTCTTCGCCGATCTGTGCGGCCTTATCGACGAGCGCCGTCGGGTGGATGAAGGTGGACATTCTAAAACTATTCTTCGGTCGGAGGAAAACCGACATTCTTTGCCCGCTTTGCATTGCGGGCGACGAGCCAGGTGAAAATGATCGTCCCCGGTATCGAAACGATGATGCCGATTATGGCTCCGCCAATGGTAGTTACGGCGATCGCGATAAGGCCAAGCTTCATCTGCTTCGAAAAATATCCGAAAAGTAGCGGGATCAAGCCGAGGATGAAACCGATCACGGCGTTGATCGCCATTACCCACAAGATCGCCTGTGTTTGAGATATATGAATCGGTGTTTCCATATTATCGAGTTGGCCTGTCGGCAATAACGGACATTATCTCGGCCTCGGTCGTGACCTGGCCGTCAACGGTCGCGACGCCTCGCATTTTCTGTACGCGGCTGCCGGTTCGCAATGCCGTAACTTCGAGGACGAGCGTGTCGCCGGGAAGCACGGGTTTTCGGAACTTCGCACCTTCGATGCCGCTAAAGAAAGGGATCTTTGCGTCGCGATCTTCAAATTCACGAAGAGCGAGGATGGCGCCGACCTGTGCAAGGGCCTCGATCTGGAGAACTCCCGGCATAACCGGTGCACCTGGGAAATGGCCCGCAAAGAAAGGCTCGTTCATCGTAACCTGCTTGATCCCGACGATCCGCGTCCGCGGTTCGAGTTCGATTATCTTATCGACAAGCAGGAAAGGGAATCGATGGGGAAGGATCTCCTGAATGGCGATCGTGTCGTAAATTACACTCATTTTTTGGAATACGTCGCTCAGCGAGCCTAAAGCGTATTTAGAACAAATAAACCAAAAGCCGGCAAAAATCAATTTGCCGGCTTTTGGGAAGTGTCGGGTCCTTTATGAGACCAGCTTATTTTGGTGCCGCTGCGGTGGCCGCCGTGGCCGGACGCGTGTTGTAGTACGCGATGAACTCGGCGGTGATATCGGCCTTCGGATCGAAGGCAAGAACACCCTGCCCGATCTTGTCGAAATCAAAGACGACCGTGTAACCTTTCGAGATCGCGTAGGTCTGAAGTGCACGTCCGATGTCCTGCATAATGGGCCCGAGAACGACCTCCGAGCGACGCTGTGCAGTTGCTTCGGCCTCTTTCTTCTTGAAATCCAGCTCGCGGGCAAGGCGTTGGCCCTCGTCCTGCTTTGCCTGTATATCTTCGGGTTTTACGGGAACGGCCGGATTGCTCTGCATTTTCTTGATGTCGTCCGCAAGCTGATTGAGCCGCGTTTGGATGTCAGTCAACTCTTTTGTTTTCGGTGCAAACTCCGTGTCGAGGGCCTTGAGGGCATTGACATACTTCGTGATGCCCTTGTCCGAAGCAAATGCCTGTGAATCAACGAACGCGACCTTCATGCCGGCCTGAGCCGTCTGTGCCGAAAGCTGAGCTGTAAAGATCCCCGCAAAAAGAAGCGTGGCGACGATCAAACCTATTCTTTTCATTACTGTATTATTACTCCTGGTTTCTAACTGTCTTGCAAAGCCGGTTTGCCGGCCGCCTGTAAGCAATATCTTATTTGAGACATATTTAAGGCCATCTGTTGCCCGTCTCGAAAAATAAACGTTGATACTATGCGAAAACTTGTCGCAAAGTCAATGGAATAACCGCCCTAGAACGTCCTTCCGACCGTGAACCGCAATCCCTGTTTTTTACCGGGCAGGAAGATGCCGGGCAATTCGGGCCTAAAGCCGACCTTTGCGTTCGGGTTATAGAAGTAGATCAGCCTGAACGGCACATTGACGATCGGCACCTGAACACGAAGTTCGACACCGACGCTTGCCTTCCAATCGGCGATACGCGAGAAGGCCGCATCGTTTACCTTCAGCAGCGAATTCTGCTGGACCTCGCCGCGCAGCCAAAGCTGCTGGATCTGCGGCGAAAGGCTCGTCGGACAGCCGAAGCGGTTGCCGCGGCAGAATTCGTTCAGATAGTCGGTCTTTGTAAGAACGCGGCCGCGGTAGAAGAGAAGGCTGCCGAAGCTGCTCTCAAGAACCGGCGTGTTTATAAGGCCGAGAGCCGTCAGGCGTCCCGCACCGAGAAGCTGTTCATCGGGCAGGAATTCGCTGTTGATGGTCTGCGTACCGGTCCGATGTAGATTGAACACAGAACCGATGTCGCCGAAGATCGCCATCGTCGCCGGCCCAAAGAGGGGAATTCTATATTCGACGTTCGCAAGCAGCTGCGTGTCGCCGCCGATAAAGCGGAAGTTTCGCGAGAACAGAGCAGGATTCGCACCCGCAGCACCGGTAAGCTGTCCGATGGAGCGAATTTCGTCGATCGTCCGCTGCGGAAGGCCGGTGTTGGTGTCGGCACCTCCTGTGGCATTGTTTGCGACCTGCACGTTGCGGCTCGTGATATAGGTGTCGAAAGGAGCGATCGGGCCGATCGCACGCGAATTGTATCCGCGGATGTCGTTTTCGCTTCCGAGGAAGTAGCGCTCGTAGATCGGGATGCCGCCGACGAACGTGATCGAATTCGCGTTGCGAACCTTGTCGCTCAGCGACCAGGAGCCGATGGTGCCGGCCTGAACTCTGAACGCAAAAACCTCGGGGTTTCGGCTCTTCTTCTTCCGGATCGGTATAAATTGCGAGTACGAAACCTGCGGATGATATGTGCGAACATCTCCGCCAAGTCCCGCAAAGCCAAGCGACGCCGAGAATGCGGTTCCTCGGGTCGTATCGATGCCGTTCTTTGCGTACTGACGCGTGTCATAAGCAAATGACCCAACGACACGGCTCGTGATGATATTCGGCTGTCGATAGATGACGGGAATATGCGCTGCCGGGTCGGCCTCCGAATTTACCTTCGGATCCTGGATGCTTGTTGCCGTGAACTGATACTGAAAACCGAGGCGCGTAAACTGCGTGAACTTGCGTTTCTTGAACAGCAGCTCGGAAAGCGGAGCGGTTCCAAACAACGAGAATCCGTAGGTCGATTGCGTAAACAGATTGCTCGAATCCGTATTGATCGAGGCATACGGATCGTAAAGAGCATTGATCAGGTCAGGGTTCTGCGTCAGGAAAGTTCCTTCGCCGAAGAACCGGTATCTTGTCGCAAAGACCGAGAATCCGACCGAGATCGGGCGGTTGCGGAAATACGGCTCCTGATACGTGAACTGAAGGCTCTGCTGACGGTTGCCTATACCGAAGTTGAGCGAAAGGATCTCGCCGCGGCCCGCGAGGTTGTTCGTCGAGTATTCAAGACCGAAGAACGAACCGCCGATGCCCGCGATGCCGCCGTTCACAGAGATCTGCTGACGGCCTTTCTCCTTGACCTTTACGATCAGATCGACGCTCGCATTCTCTTCGTCGGTTCGCGTCTCGACATCCTGGTCCTTATCGACCGGATCGAAATACTGCGTTTGGTTGATACGCATCAGCGAGAGTTCGAGGAAATTCTGGTTATAGACATCGCCTTCGTTCAGAAGGAATTCGCGGCGGAGAACGCGGTCACGCGTGAACGTATTGCCTGTGAACTCAAGCCGGCGGAGCGTGAACTGCTTGCCTTCTTCTATATTGATCGTGATATCGACGATACCTTCTTTCGGATTGCCCGGAATATCGTGAAACGTAGGAACGAATTCTGCCGTGTAGCCGACAAAGCCCTGGCTGCCGTAAACTTTCTTTAGATCGTCAAAAACCGCATCCTGCAGGCGTTTGCCGTCCGCGATCTCGCCTTTCTTCAAGCCAATGTAGGCAAGGATCTGCTGTTCGGAGAAGATCGAGTTGCCCTCGACCTTGATATCGCCGAGCTTGAAGATGCGGCCTTCGGTAACAGGAACGACGATCTTTAGCGTGTCATCCTTTGAGGTCACGAGCGGCAGCGGGAACATCTTAAGCACCGGCAAACCCGTTCGCTTATAGCCGAGCCCGACCACGGCCGGCTCGCCGATGCGTGCCTCGAAGTATCCTTTCGAGAACATATAGGCACGGACGTTCTTCTGCAGGTCGTATTCAAGCTTGCGAAGGTCGAGAATGTCCTGCCCCTTGAAACGCGTGATGATGCCCGTCTGCTTTACAAGCTGCAGGGCATTGCGAAGGTCGCGGCTCTTTAGGTGTTCATTGCCCTCGAACTCGATCTTTACGATACGCGAACGATTCCCCTGATCGATATCAAAAGTAAGGGCGATGGAGGTCGCGGAAACTTCCTCTTCCTTGATGTCAACTTTTGCGTTCGGATAGCCTTTTGAGGCGAGCATTTCGCGCAAGATGCGCGTCGCGTTTCGGGCCTTTACGGGGTCGTAGAAAGATTCTTTCGAAACACCGACGCGGCGCTCGCGAAATTCCTTCAAGATATCGGATTCCTTGATCGCGTTCGTGCCCTTAAAGACCAGGTCGCGGATGATCGGAAGCTCCCTTACCTCGAAGATCACGTTCACGCCGCCGCGTATGCCGTCTTCTGTGAGCACGCGGGTCGCCGTTTTGTCGAAAAGATTGAGCGAAAGCAGCTCTTTGAGGTCGCGCTCGAGGGCCGCCGGGTCGTATTGGTCGCCCGGCCGCGTCTTGATGTAATAGAGCAGGTCCTCGTCGCGAAGACGGCGGTTTCCCTGGATATCAACGCTCTCGACGACCTGCTGAAATGCGGAAGCCGTCCTTTCGGCACCTTTAGGAACACCGGCGTTGGCCGAGAGGGCCGTTAATAGAAACACCGAGATCAGGAGTCCAAGTGCACGAAAATTACGCATAAAAACCGAAATATCCTTGAAATAAGGGCGTTTTACAGTCAGATCGGAAATTCGATACTCAAATAAAAAAAATAAACGCCGTTCCGCACGCAAAGGGCTTTAGGCAGCCTCAAAAAACAGGATCGGATCAAAAGAATTTTTACTCATTCTTTGATTCTGCCCTGTGGCAGCAGGTTGCCCTTTACCAAAAGCCGAAACGCACCTACAAACTTCGAAATTATACAGGGAAAGACGGCGAAATCGGAAATCAACCAAGGCCAAGTTTTCGATGTTTTGCTGTCTCATATACGGCATTTGCCCGCCACACCAAGAAGTTTACTTGACCTGCCGACGCTCTAACAGCACAAACCGCACAAAACGTATCAAACCGCACGAAACGTATCAAACCGCACAAAACGCACAAAACGTACAAAACGCACAAAACGTACAAAACGCATCAACCGCACGGCCGATCGAGAGTTTGGTGAAGAAGTGCTGATCAAAAACTTTGGGGCTGCGGCCCAAAGTTTCGGCTGCAACCCCAGATCTCTATAAATTCTTTGACCTCTGCTATTTCTTCAGCCAGCCAAAGAGAGAATTGACCGTGATATCGCGGTTCGTTTCGTAGATCGCACGCGGCAGCGGGATCGACATCGGGCAGACCTGCAGACAATTCTGTGCATTGCCGCAGTTTGCGATGCCGTTCTCTTCCATCAGGCCGTTAAGGCGGGCGTCCATCTCGGCCTTGCCGACAGGATGCATATTGAAAAGCCTTGCCTGTGCGATGGCTTGCGGGCCGATGTATTGATCTTCGCTGTATTGCGGACACGCTTCGAGACAGCAGCCGCACGTCATGCAGCGCGAATAGACGTATCGCTCGTGCGCGACCTCGCTCGAAATGTGCGGCCCCGGACCGAGATCATAAGTGCCGTCGAGGTCGATCCAGGCACTTACCTGTTTCAAATGGTCGAACATTCGGGTTCGATCGACCTTCAGATCGCGGACATTCGGGAATTTCGTCATCGGCTGGAGCGTGATCGTATTGCCGCCGGTCGCAAGCAGGAGGTCATCGACCAGCGCTGAACAAGATTGCCGGACGCGGCCATTGATCACCATCGTGCAGATACCGCAAACCTGTTCGAGACATGACATATCCCAAACGGGCGGCGTCGTTTCTTTGCCGTCCGCGGTCACAGGATTCTTGCGGATCTCCATCAGCGCCGAGATCACGTTCAGATTCCGCCGATAAGGGATCTCGAAAGTTTCCCAATGCGCATCCGCGCCCTCTTTTTCACGACGCTGGATCTTGAACTTGATCGTCTTCGGCGGATCGGTGAGTTTCTTTTTATGTACGTGTTCGTTCGTGCTCATCTTATGTTGACGGGTTAGTGTGAACTTTTCTTGTAATTCCTCTCGCGTGGTTCGAGCAGCGAGATATCGACCGGTTCATAGCTCAAGGTCGGGCCTTCTGCCGAATATTCGGCGATGGTCGTCTTGAGGAATTCCTCGTCGTTTCGGGTCGGAAAATCAGGCTTATAGTGTGCTCCGCGAGATTCGTTGCGATTCAAGGCACCGAGCGTGATGACGCGGGCAAGCTCGAGCATATTCTTTAGCTGGCGAGCGTGGGGCACAGCCTGTGTCGCCCAGAGGTTCGAATCATTGATCGAGATCTTCTGATAACGCTCCTGCAGCTCGCGTATCTTGTCGTCGGTCGCCTTGAGGCGATCGTTGTAGCGGACGACCGTCACGTTGTCGGTCATGACCTTGCCCAACTCTTCGTGGATCTTGTATTGATTCTCGCCGCCGGAGCTTGCAACGATGCCGTCATTGATCGCCTGCTGACGCCGCAATTCGGCGTCGTGAAGGCCATTCGTTTCCGTTGTCCCTCGCTCGACGTTCTTGGCATATTCGAGCGCCGATGGAGCCGCTGCAAAGCCGCCGTAAACACACGAAAGAAGCGAGTTCGCACCCAAACGATTGGCTCCGTGGATCGAGAAATCACATTCTCCCGCAGCAAAAAGGCCCGGAATGTTCGTTCGCTGCTCAAAATCGACCCAAAGGCCGCCCATCGAATAGTGAACGCCCGGGAAGATGCGCATCGGGACATAACGAGGGTCGTCGCCGACGAACATCTCGTAGATCTCGAGGATCGCCCCGAGACGCTCGGTCAAGGTTTCGGCCGGAATGTGCGTCAGATCGAGATACACTTGGTTCTCACCGGCAACGCCGTGCCCTTCGAGACAGACCTGGAAGATCTCGCGTGTCGCGACATCGCGAGGAACGAGGTTTCCATAGGCCGGATAGCGTTCTTCGAGGAAATACCAACGCTCGTTCTCAGGAATGTCCTGCGGCGCGCGCGCGTCGCCATCGGCTTTGGGGACCCATACTCGGCCGCCTTCGCCGCGGGCCGATTCGCTCATCAGCCGAAGCTTGTCCTCGCCAGGTATCGACGTCGGATGCACCTGAATGAACTCGCCGTTCGCGTATCGTGCGCCTTGCTGGTAGCACGCCGAGGCCGCACTGCCTGTGCAGGTCATCGAATTCGTTGATTTCCCGAAGATCAAGCCGGGGCCGCCGGTCGCCATGATGACTGCGTCCGCATAGAACGCTTTTAATTCGAGCGACTGAAGGTTCATCGCGATCAGGCCGCGGCAAACCTGATGATCGTCAAGCACCAGCGAGAGCATTTCCCATCCCTCGTATTTATGAACTTTGCCATCGACCTCCCAATGGCGAACCTGTTCATCGAGTGCGTAAAGAAGCTGCTGGCCGGTCGATGCTCCGGCAAATGCTGTGCGGTGATGGAGCGTTCCGCCAAAGCGGCGAAAGTCGAGAAGGCCTTCGTGCGTACGCGAGAAGGGCACGCCCATTCGATCAAAAAGATAAATGATCTGCGGTGCCATGTCGCACATCTTCTTGACCGGCGGTTGATTTGCGAGAAAGTCGCCGCCATAGACCGTGTCATCAAAATGGATGAACGTTGAATCGCCCTCGCCCTTTGTGTTCACGGCACCGTTGATGCCGCCTTGCGCACAAACCGAGTGCGACCTCTTTACGGGCACGACCGAGATGAGATCTACCTCGTGCCCGGCCTCGGCGATCCTCATCGCAGCGGCAAGGCCGGCAAGACCGCCGCCGACTATCGCAATTTTTAACGAACTAGAAGACATAAGAAATAATTAAAACCTCGCCGGAGTGGTGACCGAACGGGAAGCCTTTGGTGCCTCGCAGAGAGACTGCGGCAGCAGGCCGCACGGACGAACAAAAGCAAATACTGCATTCACGCCGACCAGGCCTAGAACCAATGCGAGTGCGACGGCGGCACGGATCGTAAGTTTCTGAGCTTTTTCACCGATCACGACGCCCCAATCGACCGCAAACAAAAAGACGCCATACGCCAGGTGCCAGGCCGTTGCCAACACGCCGAGAATATAGACCACGACTATCCACGTCGTTTGAAACTCCCTTGAGACGATCTGGAACGCTTCCTGAGCGTGTCCTGCGACGGGCGTTGGATTCAATCCGGGGATCAGGCCGAATCTGAAGTTCAGCAAATGGAACAGCAGGAAGAAGAAAAGAAATCCGCCCGTGATCCGCTGAAGGAAGTAGAACCAGTTCCTTGCATACGGATAGGTGAGCACATTGACCTTTGCCTCGCCCGAGATCAGCACCCCGTAGATCGAGTGATAGGCAAGCGGCAGGAAAATGCCGAAAACCTCGATAAACAAGAGAAACGGGATGTCGTGAATGTCCTGTACGTGATCATTAAAGACCTTCGGGCCGTTCATCGCCGTTACGTTCGTATAGATGTGTACGAAGTAGAACATGCCAAGCGGCACGATTCCCGTAACTTGATGGAGTTTACGGAGAAGGAATGTCGTTGAAAATTTGATCGCCATTTTCTTCTTAGGAAAAAGCTGCTTCCATTTTTGTTCGATTGTAGAGACCGGCGCCTAAGATTTTAGGTCACAAGTCGCTGAAATTAAAATCCTCTGCACACTTTTTGGGGTCAGGGCAATGATACTTCTGTCTTAAAATAAGGTAAAATGAATAATATCGTGGGGATTAAAAAGAATTACTAATTCCTTGCGATCAAAAGGCAATGCAGATCGAAACGCTAAAGGTTTTTACCGATCTCGTCGAACTCGAAAACTTTTCTCTCGCGGCGGAACGGAATTTTATCACTCAATCAGCGGTAAGCCAGCAAATTCGCGGGCTCGAGGAGCGATTTAATCGCAGATTGCTCGAACGCGTTCGCGGCCGACGCGACGTAAAACTAACGCCCGCGGGCGAGATCTTCTATCGAGAGGCCCGCAGCGTCTTGAGCGCGTATGATCACCTTCAGGAAAGTTTGCGGAGCGTGGTCGGTAAGATCGGCGGAACCGTGAAGGTCTCGACCGTTTACAGCGTCGGGCTGCATGAATTGCCTTCAAAGGTGCGGGAATTTATGAAAAAATTTCCTGCGGCGAAGATCGACCTCGAATATTCGCGAACTACGCGAGTTGTCCGCGACGTGCTGACCGGCGTGGTCGAATTGGGCGTCATCGCCTTCCCTGAACCACGCAGAGGCCTCACGATCGCTTATATGCCCGAGAATCGGCTCGTCCTCGTGACACCGCCGGATCACAAGTTCGCCGGACGCAAAAGCCTGCGCACGCAAGATCTGGAAGGCGAGGATTTTGTGCACTTCGAACGCGATGTTCCGACACGAAAGGCCGTTGACCGCATTTTCAAAGAAAATGGCGTCGAGGTGAAAAAGGTCGCTGAATTCGACAATATCGAGACGATCAAGCGCGCGGTAGAGGTCGGGTTTGGTGTTGCCGTCTTGCCCGAACCATCGGTTAGCGAGGCCGGACGCGCCGGTCTGCTGTCTGTCGTACCGCTTGCTGAAGATCATTGGGTCCGCACCGTCGGCGTCCTTTACCGAAGCGACCGCCAACTCTCGCTCGCCGCCAAGAAATTCGTCTCGCTGCTCACGGACTAGACGCGAGTTGATCTTCGGTTCGTATATCAGCGAAGGCCTGGCACAAGGTCCTCTGTGTCTGCGGTAACCGACCGTAGCAGCCCGCTTTCCGTTCACGGGGCTCTGTTCTCAACTCGAACGCGTAGCGATGTAGGTCAGGGAACTCGTCGGCTCGAGTTCGTTGAGTGCGTCGGAGATCGCGGGCATCAGGCCTTCGGCTTCCATATATTCGCGGCCGAGAAGGCGCCGGAAACGGCGGTCCTTCGTCTCGCTCTTAAGTTCGCGGAGCACACCCCGCAAAAATGCCACAACGAGTTCGGGCGCGAACTGCTTTCCGGCGTTTCGCCGCATATCGTCAACGACGTCGATCGCCGGTCGGCGGGCTTTGTATGGGCGATCGGTCGTCATCGCGTCGAATGAGTCGGCGAGGTTCACGACCTTCGCAATGTAGGGAATTTCTCGGTCATAAAGCCCATCGGGATAACCGCGGCCGTCGAGGCGTTCGTGATGATATTTTGCGGCGAGCGGAACGTCAGTAAAGGGATGATGGATCGCCTGCAGGATCTCGAAGCCGACGGTCGGATGCTTGTTCAGTTCGGCGGACTCTTTCGCGTTTATTCGATACGGAGCGTTGATGATCTTGCGCTCGACCGTGAGTTTTCCTACGTCATGAAGATAGCCGGCGGTTGCGGCTCCCTCGATCTGTTCGGGCGACCATTCGAGCTCGGTCGCGATCAATTCTGTGTATTTTCCCACGCGGACGGAATGGCCTTCCGTGTACTTATCCTTGCAGTCGATCGCGGTCGCGAACGCCTTGACGGTGTCCGCATAAGTTCGCCTTAGATCGTCAAAAAGCCTGCGGTTCTCTTCGCTGTGACGCTCGATCTCAGCAAGGAGATTCCGCTGTGAGATCGCTACGCCGATATGCCTTCCCATCGCGCAGATGATCTCTTTTTCGTAAGAAGAATACGGCTCGCCGGTCGCCTTTTCTCCGAGGAAAAGGCCGCCTACGATCTCATCGCGTATGATCAGCGGAACAAACAGCTCGATGCGTCGCCTATCAAAACTGGCGGCGTACACCTGAAAGAATGGCAGCACGCGAGCCGCGTGAGCATCGATCGCGTTGAGGCCGTTCATTAGGAACTGCCGTTCGTCCTCGATGCAGACCGAGAGCGACAGCGGGAAGTCGTCGCCGAGGCCGCGAACCGCAAGCATATTCAATTCCCTGCCGTATCTCGAATAGCGTGCGACGCCTCCGCGCATTATTCCGAGTGCGCCTGAGAGCAAATGGAGCGATGTGCGGATCGTCTCCTGAAAATTATTCTTGTTGGCGACTTCCTGGCCAAGTTCGGCGAGGGCGCCGAAGGCATGAATTAGCTTTGGGCTTTGTTCGAGCATCTTGTGGCAGCTTTATTGGATCGTAACGTGTTTGGTCAGGCCGAGCATATCGAAAAGCTCGGCAGATTCGGGCTTCAGGTCGGAAAAAACGACCTTTGCACCGGCCATTTGGGCGTTATCTATAACACCGAGGAGAATCGAGATGCCGATCGAATTTATGATGTCGGTCTGAGAAAAATCGACCACGATCTCGCGCGCACCGGCGTCGATCTTGTCTTTGCACTCACGCTCGATCTTTTCGCCGGTCAGTTTGTTCAGATAGTCGCCGGCGATGACGATGGCCGGCGTTGGGCCGGACGCAGGCTCGGCCGTGGGGACCGTGTCAAATGACAAATTTTCTGTCACTAATTTATTTTCCTTGCAATATTTAGCTTTAGCAGTCGAAGGCGTTACTTGAATGTTTCTAACATACGCGGCAGGGAAAGACAAGGAAAATTTTAAGCGCTTAAGCTGACCGGGTTACGGTCTTGTTCGGCAGGCCATGCGGTTTTTTGACGAGAATTCGTGTTTGAGCAAGAGCCGTTTCGAAGGCTTCCGGGTCATTCTGCGGGCTGCAAAGCACGGCTCGGTCGTCGATAAACGCCGCGGCACGCGGTTTTCCCTGGCCGATGTAAACGTCCGTGTATGGGAATTTATGCTTGTCTAGCCACTCGATGACGCGTACGCGGAGTTGACCAGGCGTGATGACCGAGCCTTCGAGAACGTCCTGCGCACAGCGGGATGAAAAGATCGTGATCTCGGCAAATCGCGCCAGCTTTTTCATAAACTGAAGAGCACCTTCGACAGGCTCGCCGATATGATCGATGCCACGCCACTTGTCGTATTGCGCGAGAACGCCGTCAAGATCGACGCAGACGCGTGGTTTGCGTTTCTCGGCCGGTTTGGCCAAATTCTTCGGTTTTGGAGCGGGCTTGAGCGTCGCCTTTTGCTTTGTCCGCTTTAATTTCGGGAGCTTGGAAGGACGCGTCGCCATCATCGCCTCGATCGCCTCGCCGCCTTCGAGCCAGTCGTTCTCACCGGCAAGCGCGTAGAAATTCCAGATGCGCGTGTAATGATGCCGCGTGTGATGCCGTCCTGGAACGCGAAGGGTATAGGGAAGATCGTCGGGCCCGACCTGGCGTTTCGGCGGAAACATCTCAGGTTTGCGCGGAAGGCCGAAGCTCTGCCATTCGCTTCGGATACCGTCAACAAAATCGTAAACATCGGCGAGCGGATATTCCTTGTCGAACAAAACCCAGACGTGATAGCCGCCTACGCCGTTGCTGTCAACAAGCATCGGGTCCATTCCCATTTCTCGCAGGCGTTCCGCCCACGCATAAGCTGCCTCGAAATTCGCTCCCGCGATCTCACCTGCGTTCGGAACCGTTTCGTCGTGAAGATCGACGTCGATCGCGAACCATTTGCACGTGCTGTGGTCGCTGATCGAAAAAAGTCCGATCAGATGTGCGGGCGATTTTGCGGCAAAGTGCCGTGCAAGTTTTGTGTGCGTTACCATATCGGTGCCGAGTTTGCGGCGTTCCGGTATGGGCAGCATCACGACGCCGATCTTGCCGTCGCGAAGCGTGTATTGGCTCCAGACGTCACGCCGGTTCACGAGACGTTCCATCGCCCAATCGGCAAGGTCGTCGGAATGACGCACCCATTCCTGCGCGATCCAAAGAAGACGCTTGTCACCGAGAAATTCGTGAAATGGTGCAGCCATAGAAAGGGCCTACGATAGGTCTGTTTCGACCAGGCCCGCAAGCTTCATCAAATGTCGCAATAGCCCTATCTTTAGCGGTTGGTTGCCATGAATTGGTACAGAAAGTCGGGCGACCTCACCTGCTTTTCCGTAAATGTGGTGGCTGCCCACGATCCTTAGAAGGTTCCAACCGTGCCGTTCAAGGATCTTGGCAAATTCTTTACCAGAGACAGATCTCATACGGCGATTTCGAGTACACGGCCTTGTTTGTCAGTTGGCAGGTGGGAAACATCCACTGACAAGCAGCCTTCAACGGCCTCGTATAGATTTGCGAGCAGTTCCTCAAAAGTTTCCCCTTGCGTTGCACAACCGGGAATTGACGGAACCTCGGCCCAAAATCCGCCTTCTTCTGCCTCGTGCACAATGACCTTTAATTTCATACCACCATTATACATTGCCGCCCGGATTTGCATCCGCTCAAGTTATCAGGCGATCCTAGCTAACCTTTTCCCAACCACCGATGAAGTTCTTTTCGGCGAGTTCTTCGAAAAATTTTCGTGCCGTCTTCTCGTTGTTCGAGATCTTGATGTCGCGCTCGAGCGGTTCTTTTCGGTTCGGGCTGAAATCGGTGAGATAAACGACGTATCCGGGGAAATCTCCGCGATCCTGTTTGTTGGTCTTCCAGAGAAGCAGCTTGCGGACCATCGTTTTTTCCTTCATAACTTTTGTGTAAACGACGCGTTCGAGGATCTCGCTTTCCGGTGCGTCGTCGGCATGCGCCGATCTGTCGGCATCGGCGATCGTGATGAGGTCGGTGACCTGTTTGATGGAAACATCTTCGGCGACAGCTTCTTTGTCATCGCGCATCCCAATGAACTGCGGCGAGATCACGCTCACGAGCGGCATACGCAGCAACGCCGTATATCTCTTGCCGTCCCAATCAAGCACCATTCTTTTAACGGGACCGCCGCGTGCGCGTTCGCCGATCAAGTCGAGGCACGAGATCTCGATGACAGGGCCGGGCTTGATCATCTCGTAGGCGACGTAATCGTTGTTGACCGCAACATAATCGGACGGAACGACTCGCCGCTTAAGTTCGGTGACAAGTGTCTTGCGGTCTTCTTCCGTAAAACCGCCGCCGACGCGTGTGAATTCCTGGAACGTTCCGTCATCTCGGATAACGGCGACGAGAAGGTCGTGGAGCATTCCCTTACGGTCGTCAGTGCCTTCGGAATAGCCGATGATAGCGACATCGAGATTGTGGCGTAGCTTGATCTTGAACCAGCCGGTCTGGTCATTGCGGACGACCAGGCCTTCGGCGCCGTCGCCGACCACCCATTCTGTAAAGGCCAGCATCAGGCCTTCAGTTTTATCGACGAATCGATTTTCCGCCGGGCGAATTCGCTTGCCTTTTGCGAACCATTTTGCGAGAAGGCCATAGACCTCGATGACGCTGGAGATCTGTTCGCCATCCGCCTCGATCACGTCAAAGACAGCGACGCCGAGGTCTTCAAGTTTGTCCTTTGACGGCGGGCTGCGAAGTACGCGAACGACCTGCTGCACCGGATGAGCCTTTGTTGCGCCCTTTTGCACATAGATCTCGGCGGCCAGCGTGCAGGACTTGACCTTTGCTTTCTTTAGAAGTTCGACGGCTTCGTCAAACGCGGGCAGCCCGACGCGAACCGTTCCGCCGGCATTCACGGAGAGCATCTGCCCGCCGTCGAAAAAGAGCATCGCATTCTCACCGTCATACTTTCTCGAAACGGAATAATTACGCGCCTTCGGGATGCGGGCAATGTCCTCGGGCGAGATCGCGCGCATCATATTGCTTACGCGGCGTTTATATTCCTGAGCCTTGACGTGGAGCGACGGGTCGGCGAGGTCGATCGCCTTTCCGGTGCAATAACCGAATTTGCAGGTGAATTTCTTTTTGTTGAAATCGAGTTTAGGCATCTTCGAGCACCGCCGGTCGTTTTAGCTCCATATTCGAGAGGTGCAGGATCAGGCAGTACGCATCGCCTTTTATCCTGCCTTCAAGGAACGCGTTGTATGGTTTGCCGCCGCGATTCATCACAAGCGGTTCATTGCCTTTCTCGCCGCCGCGGAGCAAAAGAAGTGCGTCCTTTTCGGCAAGTTCTTTCGCCATCTCGTAAAGAAAATCGAACGTCAGGCCGTTAACGTGGACGAGCTGTTTCTTGTTCGTAAAGACGAACTTATGTATCGCTTCTTCCTTTTTGATGAACTTGCCTGTCCAACGCATAGGGAATTCGCCGTTCATATTCTGCGGCTCTTTGATGCGCGGGCGACGTTCGCGTTCGGTGTTGTCCGGGTTGTAGATGACCTCGATCTCTTCGATCAGATGGACGATGCCCTTTGCGGTTACGTAAACGCGTGAAAGGTCCGAGAGGAACATCCCGAAAGATTCGATGTCGATCTCTGGGTCGCCCTTTATCAATGCGGATGCGACCTTTTCGAGCTTTTTGCTCTTCTTGAGCAGTTCGGGAAGGTCATGCTCGACATCGGTCTTTAGGAGCTTTTTGGTCGAAACAGGCCGGCCTTTTTCGTTCAGGTAACGCACGGATCGCTGCGGCATCAATGCCTCGGTGGCGACGACCGCATCACGATTTTTCTGGTTGCTGATATTTATCGACATCGCGTATAGAAAACCTACATCAGGTCAAAGCTGAGATCATCGACCGAGATCTCGTCTTCTTCGTCGTTGTTAAGGACTGAACTTTCGTTGAGTTTGATGAAATCGAGTTCGGCCTGTTTGCCGGTGACGATAAATGCGTCCTTGCCGCTGCCGATCAAATACGCGCTGTCGTACTCGACGCCGCCTCGATAGCTGAACGGAAAGCCGTAGATCTCGCCTGCCGAAACTTGATCGAGAAGCCCTGAAATATCAGCATCTTCGAACGGGCTGACGAGATAGACGCTCTTTACGATCTGGAGCAGATAATCATCAACCTCGGCCTTTGCGAGAATATTGTTCTGATTAAAGGATGAAGGAACGGATTCGATCTTGTCGCCGTCTTCGGTGATCGGGACGAGGTCGTTTCGATCGACGGAATCGCCTTTATCGGTGATGGTGGCAAGTGCAGTGCCGCCTTTGTTGATCAGCGTCTTGCCGTCGGCGGCAAGGATACGCAATTCGGCTTCGCGGCCTTTCTCGTCGAAAGCCTCGATCTCGATCCGACCGTAGAGTTTGTCACGATCTACCTTCGTAATGCCGACGGGATATTCAACGCCGTCAAGCACAAGCACGAGCGGCCGAGCCATAAGCCAGGAACCTCCAAGAGAAGGTTATTTTAGCGTAATTTTTCCGTTGTCGGCTATTTTTGGCGCATTTTGTCCAAAATCGGCTTCGGACAGGGAGCGAACGACCTCGATCGACCTGTTCGACGGATCGAGAACAGGGCCGCCGCGGCCTTCCTGTTTGAGAGGAGTGATCTTGCCTTCGATGAACTTGCCGTCAGGGGCGATCTCAACCTCAACGATCTCGCTCAACGCCGTTTCGGCCGCAAGCGAGAACCAGCCGTAGGTCGCAAAATTCCCAAGCGAATAAACGATCAGGTGGCCTTTGTAGAGCTCCATCCCACGCATTACGTGCGGGCCGTGGCCAAGCACCAAAGCGGCACCGGCGTCGATGACGCGGTGAGCGAATGCGGGCAAGTTGCCGCGCTTTTCGCCTGCGAAGATCTCGGTCGCGTTCGGGACGTGCTGGCGATCCGTACCTTCGGCACCGCCATGGAAAGACACGATGACGATGTCGGCTTTTTTCTTCGCGGCACGAACAAGGCGCTCGGCCTCATCGAGGTCATTCACATTCGGCGTGATCGCGTTGTGGGCAAAGCCGATGAAGGCCACTTTCTTACCCTTCACCGTCAAATAGGCTGTCGAGAAAGTTTGGCGGTCGCTGCCCGCATGCTTGATATCGAGATCGTCGAGAGTTTTCCGTGTGCTTTCGCGTCCGCTGTCGCCGAAATCGCCTGCGTGATTGTTCGCAAGGCTAAGGACATCGAATCCCGCAGCTTTCAAATACTTTCCGTAACGGGTCGGGACTCGAAAAGCAAAACAGCGCGTCGAGTTCGGACGACATTTTGTCGATACACCGGAATCCGCCATCGGGCCTTCGAGATTGCCGAAAGCGATGTCGGCCGCAGAAAGGATCGGCGTTACCGGTTCGAGCAGTTTTGCACCGTCTTCCGGCGGCATTCGCGATTCGTTCGGGAAGGTCGAGCCGAGCATAATATCGCCGACCGCGGCGATCTTGATCGAGTCACCAGCGGCGACCGGTGTAGAGGTTGCGGCGGGAGTGGGCGTCGGGCTCGCCGGAGTTTCCTGCGCATCGGTTGCCCGTCCGCAGGCGAGAGCCGCGAGAAGAAAGATCCCTGCCGCTGCGACGATCGCTGTTCTTATGGCCAACGAGAAACGGTTCATAAAAAACTACTTGGCGGCGACGCTTTCGCCCGCCGATATTTCCAAAGTTTGATGAACGAGCTGATCCTGTTCGAGGTGATGGATCGCATAAGAGCCGGTTGCCGGCGACGCAGAAGGCACGCGGCCGATATAGCGGACCGTGCGGCTTGAACCTGCGATCTCCTGAAGCCTTGGTGCCATGAACGTCCAGCCGCCCATATTCTCCGGCTCTTCCTGCGTCCACGTGATCTCGGTCGCATTCGGATAGCTCGCGACGAGTTCGGCAATGGCCTTACCCGGGAACGGATAGAATTGCTCGACGCGTGCGATCGCGACCTCCGGCTTGATGTTGCCTTCGCGTGCATGTTCGAGGTCGTAGAAGACCTTGCCGCTGCAAAGGGCGAGGCGTCTGACCTTTGACCGGTCGGTAACATGAACGTCGTCGATCACCGGTTTGAATCCGCCCGATTCAAGCTCCGACATCGCGGACGTTGCTGCCGGCAGACGCAAAAGGCTCTTTGGTGTCATCACGATGAGCGGTCGCGGAGTGTCCTGCATCACCTGGCGGCGCAGAAGGTGGAAATACTGTGCAGGCGTTGTCGGATAACAGACCTGCATATTGTTCTCGGCACAAAGCTGCAGATAGCGTTCGAGACGTGCCGACGAATGTTCGGGGCCCTGGCCTTCAAAACCGTGCGGCAAGAGCATTGCGACGCGGCTCTTCTGCTGCCATTTGTCTTCGCTCGAAGAAATATATTGGTCGATGACGATCTGGGCTCCGTTCGAAAAATCACCGAACTGAGCTTCCCATGCGATCAATTCTTTTCGCGAAATGACCGAATATCCGTATTCAAAACCGAGAACTGCGTATTCCGAGAGCGAGCTGTCATAGACGTAGAATCTCGCTTTCGGATTATCGGCATTCTTGAGTTCGGACAGAGGCGTCCATCGTTGGCCGGTCATCGTGTCGTACATCGACGCGTGACGCTGCGAGAATGTTCCGCGGCCGGAATCCTGTCCGCTGACGCGCACGGGGAAGCCTTCGAGCACCATCGATCCGAACGACATCGCCTCGCCAAATGCCCAATCCATCGGGATCTCGCCTTCGCCCATCTTTGCACGTCGTGCGAGCTGGCTGACCATCTTCGGGTTGATATGAAAGCCTTCGGGGACAAGCGAGATCTTGTCCGCGACTATCTTCAACGTGCTTGCCGGAACGCCGCTCTCGAATACCTCGGAGCCGTCCTCTTCAACGATCGGATCAGGGACGACGGCACGAGGCGGCTTGTCGGTCGCGATCTGTTTCGCTTTTGCAAGAACGCCTTCGTATTTTGCGATGGTCCTTTCGGTCATCGCTTCAACGTCCTGTTCAGTAAGGACGCCTTCGCGGACGAGTTTTTCGCCGTATAGATGACGCGTTCCAGGGTGGGCCTTGACTCGCGCGTACATAACGGGCTGCGTGTAGCTCGGTTCGTCGCCCTCGTTATGCCCGAGGCGGCGGAAACCGACGAGGTCGAGAACGACGTCGCTCATAAACTCGCGGCGGTAGTCCATCGCGATCTGAAGAACGCGATATGCGGCCTCAGGGGCATCGCCGTTCACGTGAAAGATCGGCGTCTGCGTGATCTGCGCGGCATCGGTCGAATAGATCGACGAGCGTGCCTGATCGGGCGAGGTCGTAAAGCCGATCTGGTTGTTGATGACGATGTGGATCGTGCCGCCGGTGCGATAGCCGGGAAGATTCGCGAGCTGCAATGTTTCCATCACGACGCCCTGGCCGGCAAATGCAGCGTCGCCGTGGAGGAGAACGGGCAGAATGCGGCCGTACACTTCCTCACGGCTGTGCCCTTCGCCATTGCGGAGTTCGTCCTGTCTCGCTCTTGCCATTCCCTCGACGACCGGATTTACGGTCTCGAGGTGGCTCGGGTTACACGAAAGCTGAACAAGCAATTCCTTGCCGGACCTCATCTTTCTTTGGCCGATGGCTCCCTGGTGATACTTCACGTCGCCTTCGTCGGCCGGGAAACTTGGATGCGAGGTGCCTTCGAAAACGGTGAATATGCGCTCGGCCATATCGCCCGTGTCAGGGTCGCCGACGATATTCGAAAGCACGTTCAAGCGTCCCCGGTGCGCCATCCCCATGTAGATCTCTTCGACGCCGCGAGCGGAAGCTCCTTCGAGCAGCTGATCGAGAACGGGAATGATCGTCTCCGTCCCTTCAAGCGAAAACCGTTTCTGCCCGAGGTATTTCTTGTGCAGGAACTGTTCGAACTGTTCAGCTTCAATAAGTTTGTGGAGCAGCTCTTTCTTTACGTCATCGCTGATCGGCACGGCATCAACGAAATGCTCGCGGATCTGCCGCCGGATCCATTCTTTTGCTTTGCTGCTGCGGATATGGCGATATTCGATGCCGACCTTGCCCGCGTATGCTCGCCGAAGGATCTCAAGAACCCGACGCAAGGTCGCGGTATCTTCGCCGTGAAGGCCGCCGGTGATGAACTCGCGGTCGAGGTCCCATATCGTCAGGCCGAAATTCTCGAGATCGAGGTCCGACGCGATATGCGACGTCATATTCAGCGGGTCGATGTCGGCCAGCAGGTGGCCGCGGCTGCGATACGCATCGATCAGTTGGAGGACATTCGCCTGCTTTTCGGCCTGTTCGCTGGGGGCTCCGAATAGCGTCGGATTGTGATCCTCTGCCCAGCGAAGCGGCGGATAATGAAGGTCGAGCGATGCGAACATCGAATCGTAAAACCCGTGTTCGCCTTTCAGAAACTCGTGAATTCTCGCAAGGAAGAGGCCGCTTTCCGCACCTTGGATGACGCGGTGGTCATAAGTGCTTGTCAGCGTGATCGTCTTGCTGATGCCCATCATCGAAAGGGCACCGTCGGTCATTGCCTGATATTCCGCCGGATATTCGATGGCGCCTGTCGCGATGATCGCGCTCTGGCCCGCCATAAGGCGCGGATTCGACGCGGCCGTGCCGATCGTTCCGGGGTTTGTGAGCGAGATCGTCGTGCCCTGGAAATCTGCGATCTCAAGCTTACCGTCGCGGGCTTTTTTTACCTGTTCGTTGTAAGCGGCAAAAAATTCCGCAAAATTCATCGCTTCCGCGGCTTTGATGTTCGGGACGAGCAGCGAACGCGAACCGTCTTTCTTCTCGATGTCGATGGCGATGCCGAGGTTGATGTGCTCGTGTTCGAGCCGCGACGGCTTATCGTTCACGACGCCGAAGCCGACGTTCATACTTGGGATCTCTTTTGCGGCTTGGACGATCGCCCACGCGATGATGTGCGTGAACGAGGCTTTCCCGCGGCTGCGTGACGAGAGGAAGTCGTTGATGATGCGGCGGTTTTCTTCGAGGACCTTGACGGGAATGTTGCGGAAGCTTGTCGCGGTCGGAACCGTGAGGCTTGCCTCCATATTCTCGACTATCTTCTTCGCAACGCCTGTGAGCGGCGTCGGCTCAGTGTCTGCACCGAGAGTGACGGCCGGTGCTGCCGGAGCTTTCGGAGCGGCGACAGTGACGGTCGCGGCGGCCGGAGCGGAGACAGGAGCCGTACCCGAAGCGTTGGTCGCGTCCTGAGGTACGATGCCATTCAACAGATCGCCGAAATACGTCTGCCACGCGTCATCGACGAGTTTCGGGTCTTGCTGATAGCGATTGAAAAGGCCTTCGACATAAGCGGCGTTCGAGCCAAAGCTTTCTTCAAAAAATGCGGATAACTCTTTTGTATTGCTGTTCACGGTTCGTTTACCTTAACCTCACGTAAATCTTCATTTTAACCTAGCGGGCCGGAATTTGACAGTCGGAATCGAGGGAATCGGGTTCTTGACCTTTAGGGTGAATTCCACGGGGATCGCCCGCCGAAATGTCATCCCAAACTTCCTAAACCGCCCGAAAATATAAGCCTTTCCTTTGACGAGCCATTCCTTTTTCGGCGTTGTGAGCTCGCTCCAGGCGGCTTTTGCCGCACCAAAGGACGAAACCTCACCGAGAAACGGTTCGGGGAGCGTTACAAGTTCATTTGCTTTTAGGTCGAAAGGGCGGTCGAATTCGTCGACCTTGACCGCGATCCCATTGACCGTTAGGTCGTAGAATCGGATCTTCTCGATCCGTGCCGTTCTCTCTGAACTAACTCCGACGGTGAATTTGAACTTGACCGCTGAGAGGGAAGCACCGGCAAATGTCGGCGAATTCACTGTAAAATCCACGTCCTGCTTCGAGCTTTTCTTCTCGACGGAGTTTATGACGATCGGTTTCTTGTGGACCTTGTAGCCGTCAACCCGATCTGGATACTCCTGCCCGATTGCAGCAAAAACCGCAAGAAGCAGAAATATCAGGGAAGTTCCGGCTTTCATGGATTCGAGGAAGCTTGGGTCTTTTCGGAAGGTTTTCCTTCGATGTCTTGTCGGATCGCATCGAGAATGCCGTTGATGAATTGTGTCGCTTCGTAGGTCGAGAATCGGCGTGCGATCTCAAGAGCCTCGTTTATAACGACGGTGTTCGGCGTGTCCAGATAGGCGAACTCAAAGACGGCGAGCCGCAGGACGTTTCGATCGACGATGGCCATACGCTCGATGCGCCAATGCTCGGCACGCAAGCGTATTCGCTCATCGATCGCCTCGCGGTTGGCAAGGCAGCCCGCGGCGAGTTTTGTGCCGAATTCGCGCGTTGCCTCGTCGAGTGCTTCGTCGCCAAGCTCTCGCCAATATGCTTCGATCTGATCTTCCGGCGAATCTGTGGCCATATCGGCCGCAAAGAGTATCTGCAGCGCGCTCTCGCGGGCCTTGTGCCGATTGGCTTGAGATGTTTCCTGGGTTTCGATCGTCATTTTGCGAAGGAACTTCGAGCGGAATTTTCTGAACTGATATCGGCGAGCACTTCTGCCATTTCGATCGCAGAGACGGCGGCCATATGGCCTGCATTATCATCACCATCGCCGGAGCGTGCGTTCGCCTGGTCGATATTCTCGGCGGCGAGTACGCCAAAAAGGATCGGAACGCCGGTCCTTAAGCTGGCTTCTGAAATGCCGCGTGCGGCATTTTCGGCAACAAGGTCGAAATGCACGGTCTCGCCGCGAATGACCGTTCCGAGAGCGATCACGGCATCATATTTTTTTGTTTCAGCGGCTTTTTGGGCGGCGAGGGGAAGTTCGAATGCACCGGGAACTTCAAAAATATCCACGGCCGAGGCATTCGCTTCGGCAAGAGCACGTCGTGCCCCTAAGAGCAGTTTCGACGTGATATGGCTATTCCAACGGCTCACGACGATCGCGAAACGATATTGGGCGGCTGAAATGCCTTTGTTTTCAAGATCCGTTCTCATTCAAACGGCGATACTGCCGATGAATAGAGTATAGATAACCGCCGACAGTGTTTACAAGGAGAGAGGAACACAACCGCTCGCAATGTTTGGTCTGAGCGTTCCGAATCAAGTGAAAAATGAAAATATACGAAGATAGTTGAGATTTTCAGACATCCCTCGATCAGGGCTGTATTTCAAGTTTTGAAATATGATTCGTGAATTCGTGGCTGCTTTCCTCCTTTGCGGACTTTGCGGTGCCTTCGCGCTCTATGCGTTTACGATCTTGTTTGAAACGCAAAGGCCGCAAAGCGAAACCCCGCAAAGATCGCAGAGCTACGGGATTCTGAGTCCCGGATTCGAAATTTGAAATGTGAGAGTTGAGATTTCAGACCTCGCTCGATCAGGGCTGTATTTCAAGTTTTGAAATATGATTCGTGAATTCGTGGCTGCTTTCCTCCTTTGCGAACTTTGCCGCTCGATCGTTCTTGCGGCTTGCCGCAGCGCAGTGCGGTCGGGCTCGCCCGACCGGCACTCGGCTTAGGAATATATCGGAGCGTGCGGAACACGCGAAAAGAAGCCATTGTCGGCGGCAAGCCGCCTCCGAGGATAATTTTCTGCCCTGATCCACGGCTTGAAAGCCGTCGCAATTCAAAGCCATCCGCCTTATCTGCATGATCCGCGTTCTCAATGGATACGGCCACTTTGAACGCGGATCGGGCGGATGAAGCGGGTCTTTCAGATTCTCGCACGCCGCGGCAACGGAAATCACCCGTTGACACGCGTGATATAATCATAGTGACCGTGTAAACGGACGTTGTACACCCTGATCTTTGACAATAGTGACAAAAATTGTAACCGCAGGCTGCCGGAACGCCGATTCTTGTCCCACTTTGTCCCACTTGTCCATTCACGGTGGGACGGGACATAGATCGAGGTTTTGTCGGCGGCAAGCCGCCTCCAGAATGGTAGGTGTGCGCTCATCGGTCGGGCGAGCCCGACCGCACTGCCAAAGGGCAAGCCCAGAAGAATGCGGTTTGAAATTTTTTTGCGAAATTCTGGGACAAATCGCGTAAGTGACTGATAACACGTCACTTATTTGTCCCAAGAGCTGTCCCAGAGGTGTGTTGGCTGGGACAAAAGACGGCCATGTCGGCGGCGAGCCGCCTCCGAGGATGCTTTTGGGGCACGGTTCCACGGCATAAATGCCGTGGCAATTCGGGGGCGTTGAGCCGGCGATCACTCTGAGAGCGATGAGCGGAAGAATTCGATCAGCCGTTGGTCATACGCCTCTGACTGTTCGACGGATGCATTGATCATCGTCATTCCGGTCGGGCTGAGGTCGAGTTTTGCTTCGACACGAGTCGATGACGGGAAGCACTTTGTTAGACGGCCTGTTGATTCTGCGTATGCCGGAGCATCGAGGCCTGCAAGCA
Organism: Pyrinomonadaceae bacterium; assembly: GCA_019694355.1. GTDB lineage: Bacteria > Acidobacteriota > Blastocatellia > Pyrinomonadales > Pyrinomonadaceae > OLB17. Next base: position 367,328 of record JAIBCB010000002.1, read on the forward strand.
GCATTACATGCCTGTCAGCGAGTTTCTTCGCCACTGAACACGTCGTTTCCCGATCAAAGCATCCCTTGTAGTAATAGAACCGCGTACCGAGAAGGGCGAGCTTTCCTGTAACCGAACTCATGAACGGGAATCGCTGATCGACGACCTGTTCAATCAATTGTTCGGAACCATCGGGGACCGAATCCAGGGCAAGTGCGGTAACTTCGGGTTTATCGGTGGCGGCGGAAAGAGCATAGAGTGTGCCAAGTTCGATGCCGTAAACGCCGACCTTTTTCTGGATAAGAGCGATTCCTGTCGGCGTTCGCAAGCTAAGAAGAAAATCGACCGCATTGGCTGCGTTCTTTGCGTCGCAGCCGCCAAACGTGCAGAAGCCATCGACCGTCGTGCCGTGCGAACGAAGGTCGGGCATCAAGACGGTGAAATTTGTCGATTCGTTGATCTTCACACCCAGATCGAGCAAGTGTGAGCGATTAGCGCCGTATTTGTGATAAAGGATCACCGCCGGAGCAGATTCGGCTCCTCGCAGCAGCCAGCCGTGAGCCTGCGAACCATCCTTATTCGACCACGATTCCTCGGTGATCTGAGCTGCACGCGACGAAAGCCGGCCGTATTTCTCGGGCGTTAGGATATGCTGCGTCGGCATCGGATGAGCGACCGTATAAACGAGCCAGATAGACAGGCCGACAACTACGATGATGACCAGAGCAGCTACAGGTAAGATCAGCTTTGCAAGGCTCTTGAAGACTTTGGTGATTTTTGCCATGGCGTTTCCTGGGGGAAATGCAGGTTGAGGCCGCGTGTGCGGGAAAGGTCAATTGCGACTAAAGAAATGCGGGAAAACGAACCTCCCCAAAGAGCGAAATGCTTTCGAGAAGACATCTCTGATGATAACATACTCATCTGATTCGCAAAGACCTATTTTTTACAATGAAATCTATTAGATCAGCATTCCCGGTAATTCTCGCGATCCTCTTTTCGGCGATCTTTTCTGCTGCACAAGTGATCCCGGAGGTTCCCGGCCGGGAGCTTATGCCGCTCTCCGACGTGCGCGCCGGGATGAAAGGCACGGCCAGGACGGTCTTTAGTGGCACAAAGCCGGAGGAATTCGGTGTTGAGATCCTTGGGGTCGTGCCGAACGGCATTGGGCCGAAACAAGACCTGATCGTTGGTAAATTGAGCGGTGCGAACGCCGACCGCACGCTTGTTTTCGCGGGAATGTCCGGCTCTCCGGTCTATATTGACGGCAAACTCGTCGGCGCGATCTCATACAGCTTTCCTTACGCAAAAGAGGCGATCTGCGGTATAACGCCGATCGGCAGCATGATCTCGATCTTTGAACAGCGGCCGGCTCCTGAGCGGATCGTCGGGAAGCGGGCTTCATTCAATTTTTTCGAGCTTATGGGTTCAAATTGGCGGACGATCACGGGACCGTTTTCCGCAATGGCTGCCGGCGATGCGGTCATCGGGAGCAATATGGGACCGAGCCTCGCACCGGTTTTCGGGCAAACTTTCAGGCCGATCGCGACGCCGCTTGCTTTCGGAGGATTTTCTCAGGCAACGATCGATGCGTTCGCACCCGACCTGATGCGCGCCGGAATGCTAAGCGTTGCAACGGTCGGCGGATCGCGAGAGAAGGATTTTAAGAAGCCGACGGCAAATACGCTGCTCGGGGGTGATTCTATCGTCGTTGAACTTGCACGCGGAGACCTTTCGGTGTCTGCCGCCGGTACGGTAACCTGGCGCGACGGCGACAAGATATACGCATTCGGCCATCCGTATTTTTCGCTTGGTTCGATCGATCTTCCGATGAGCGAATCGCACGTTGTTACGGTGGTTCCGAACTTAAATAACTCTTTCAAGGTCGCGGTTCCGGATTCCGCCGTTGGAACGCTTACGCAAGATCGCGCGACCGGCATTTACGGGATCCTCGGGCGTGAGCCGAAGGTGCTGCCGATCGAGGTTCATGTGCGGACGAGCCGCGGACGCGACGAGACGGTACGCTTCGAAACCGTTATCGACGATTTCTTGACACCGCTGCTCTTGAATTCCGGATTGATGAACACGATTCAGGGAAACGAACGCTCGATCGGTGATACCACGATCGATGTTAACGGCACGATCTCGATGAAGGGATTGCCGGATGTGAAGATCGAACGTCGTTACACAGGGCCTCAGGCCGCGGCCGTTGCCGCCGCTTCGCCGTCGGTGCCTCTTGCGGCATTGTTGAATGCTCAGCTGGCGGGGATCGAGTTTACGGGGCTGAAGCTGGATCTGACGGTGAGTGAAGGTTCGCAGGTGGCAACCCTCGATCGTATATCGGTAGATCGAAGCGAGGTTCGTCCGGGCGAAACGGTCGATGTAACGGCAACATTTCGCCGACAGGACGGCACGCCGTTCAATAAGGTGTTTGCTCTCACAGTTCCTGCTGATGCAGCCCCGGGCAAGCTAACGCTGACGATCGCCGACGGTGGGGTCGTTCAGCAAGCATCAGCGGTGCAGCAATTTGCCCCGCAAGATCCGAGAGAGCTGATCGCGACGCTGAATTCGCTTCGTCGATCGGACAAGCTTTATGCAGTATTTTCTAGGGAGTCGGCGGGAGCGATCGTGGGAGCAAGCGAGATGTCAGATCTTCCGCCATCGATGATCGCGACGCTGAACAACGGGCGTTCGACCGGCGGCGTCAAAGCGACCACCACCTCGACTCTGCAAGAAGCGACCCTGGACGCTGGGAATTTTGTTTTCTCAGGCTCACAGGCGATCTTACTTGAGGTCGTTAGATAGCGTCACCAAAAGACTCGCCTTCGGACCAGGCCTCGCCGTCGGCGTACACTTCCTTTTTCCAGATCGGCACCGTCCTTTTCAGCTCCTTTATCAGCTGTTCGCAGGCGGCAAAGGCGTCTCTGCGGTGCGGTGCTGCAACAGAAATGACGACGCTCGTTTCGCCTATTTCGAGGCGGCCAGTTCGGTGGACGATGCCGACGTTCGAGATGGCAAATTCCGACTTTGTTCGTTCGACGAGCTTTTGCATCTCCTTGAGCGCCATTTCCTCATAAGCTTCGTAAACGAGATATTCGGTCTCTATGACCTTTCCGTCCCGTTTGGTAAACCTGCGGGCGTATCCATCAAGCGTTACCGTTGCGCCGCACTCCGGCGAAACGACGCGTCGAGCCACATCGTCGATCTTGATCGCGTCGGTCGTGAGTTCCCAAAAGTCCATCTTTGTCAGTGGTCAACCGCCTGAAACAGCCGTAAAGATGGCGATCTCGTCGCCGTCATTCACGATCGCATCAGTAGGAGCGTATTCCTGGTTGATCGAAATGTTGATCTTTTGATTCGCAAGCAGCGGATACGCGTTACGGAGTCGTGCGATCGCTTCTTCAGCCGTCGATCCGGCAAGCTCCGGCATCTCGACCGACCGCTCGCCGACCGCATCTGCCGTTGCACCGAAGAATAAGACCTTTGTCAACGTTCCCGCACCTCCTATTTTATCGCTCCTTGGATCGGGCTTGATGCCGATGCATACAGCCGTTTTGGCATGCGACCGGCGCGATAAGCCATTCTGCCGGCCTCAACACCGAGTTTCATCGCGGTTGCCATCGCGGCAGGATCGGGCGATTCGGCGATCGCCGTATTCATCAGGATCGCATCTGCACCGAGTTCCATTGCGATCGATGCGTCCGAGGGAACACCGACTCCTGCATCAACGATGATCGTCGCGTCCGGAAGCTGCTCGCGCATTATCCGCAGATTCGACGGATTTTGAACACCCATCCCCGAACCGATGGGAGCTGCAAGCGGCATCACGGCAGCACAGCCCGCATCGAGAAGTTTCTTGGCCATTATCAGGTCGTCAGTAAAATAAGGGAGCACGATAAAGCCTTCTTTTACAAGGACTTTGGCGGCTTCCAGCGTTTGTTCATTATCTGGGAAGAGCGTTACGGGATCTCCGATGACCTCAAGTTTGAGCCATTCCGTATCGAGAGCCTCGCGGGCGAGTCTCGCGGTGCGGATAGCATGATCGGCGTCGTAACATCCGGCGGTATTCGGGAGGATTCGCATCTTCGGGTCGAGGTGATCTAGGAACGACTCGCTCGACCGGTCAAGCGGCACGCGATTGACGGCAACCGTCACCATATCGGCGCCGGAAGCCGAGTGTGCGGCCTTCATTTCTTCATTCGAACGGTATTTTCCCGTACCGATAATGAGCCTCGACGAAAAAGTAGTGCCTGCTAGTAAAAAAGTATCTTCCATTTGCTTCTATATTCACGCGAATGGAGGCTGGAAGCGAGGTTTTAGCAGGGAATTCGTCAATTCAGCCGCCGCCGACGAAATGAACGATCTCGATGCGATCGCCTGCATTCAGGATCGTTTCCGGCCAGTCCGCCTTTCGAACCACAATGCCGTTCAACTCAACTGCAAGCCGCCTCTCAGGCATCGAAAGCTCTTCGACAAGCGTGGCGATGCTTACCGATGTGTCGACGTTTCTCGGGCTTCCATTTAGCGTGATCTCCAACACGCCTTTAGTATATTTGAATCTAAGCAGGTAAGCGAATCTTAGCCGGGCGTTACAAGACGGCGTGTTTCAAGCTCTTCACCGTCTGCGATCACCCTTACGACCATCGCCGCGCGGCCGGCTTGAAAGTGCGGGATCTGCAGATGGACCCTCGCAAGGCCGTTCGCGTCAGAGTGCGCATGAAATATCACGGGGCGAAAGGCCGAACCGAGCACCTTCACCATGATCTGGGCGTCTTTAACGATGCGTCTATCGGTGCCGCGGCAGATAAGGATATTTAGGGAAACGCGGTCACCGCCCTTGAACTTGGTTTCTCCGAGAATATCGACGGAGAGGTGTTCATGGCGAGGCCGATCGATCCCGGACAGCTCACTCACCACATCGAGGTCTTCAGGAAGCAACTGGATCTCGTCAATGATCGTCACTTCGTCCGCAAAGACAGGAAGATCAAAAAAGTCGTCGTCGAGTTCGACGTTAGTGGTCAGCGGAGCTTGGTCCGGTGCCTCGATCGGTGCAGTTTCAGGAGTTGAAACCGTGATAACGCGTTGAGTCTCGATTGGGACAACGGGTGCTGCCGACGCAACGAGGCTTTCCTCCAAGGTCTCCCGAACTTCAGGTGGCGGAAGGTCAGCTTTGGCCTCAGCGGCGGCCTCGCGTCTTGCTGCCCGCGCACGACCGCTCATTTGCTGAAGATCGCTAATGCGGCCGGCGCGAACGGCAGCACAAATTAGTTTGTGCTGGTGCGAAAGCCGATCCGAAAGGGCGATCTCGTCTAGAGTCCCTTCATTCAAGTCGTTGTAGGGTGTGCGTTTGCTGGCGAGAATCGTGCCGCGGTCGTAGACAAGAGACACGATCACCTGCGACGAGAGGCCTTTATCCTCCGTCTGGATGTGGTAAACCACCCCATTATGTTCAACGTCAGTATTAAATCCAGAGATCACGGGAAAAGTGGGTGAAGATCAATTGAAATGCAGGAATTACAAGCGAAAATGACTGCGTTCGCCACCATTAAAGGTAGCATAACGCTGTTTACCTGGTCAATGTTTATTCTTCCGCGCGGTGTCGGGTTCACTGCCTTGACACTCCCAAGGGCTTAACTTACGATTTAAGTGTGCTTTAACGCCCAATTTTCCCGCATCTAAAACACGCTTTTTCAAAAGCGTTTTGCTCGAATTTGGGCTAAATCGGTCGGTAGGATCATTTATGTCCGAATTCAGCTTTTTCGACTACGTTCCCATCGGAATCATGTTTCTTGTGGCTGCCGGTTTTGGCGTCAGCCAGTTGTTCGTGACGCAGTTGATCGGTCCGCGTAAGCGGACATCGATCAAGCTCAGCCCGTACGAATGCGGAAAAGATCCGGTCGGCACTGCCCGCGAACGCTTCTCCGTAAAATTCTATACCGTTGCGGTCATCTTCCTGCTTTTCGATATCGAAGTTTTGTTCATCATTCCTTTCGCCGTAGCCTTCAAGAGCCTGTTAAAAGAGCCCGCGATCTTCGGCGTGGTGGCCTTTCTCGAGATCATTGTCTTTATCGCGACTTTGATCGTCGGCTATGTATACGTTTGGAAGAAAGGTGTATTTGACTGGGGCGTTCAATCGAGGGTCGAAGCACGCGAGGAAGCAAAGAGATTGGCACGCGAGCGAAAGGAAGCTGCGAGAACCGCACCGGCGAAGATCGCTGCCTGAGATTTTTATATGGGGCTTGAGAACACACTATTTGATTCGCTGCCGGACGTCGTGACCGTAAAGCTCGACGCCGTGGTCAACTGGGCTCGAAAGTCGAGCCTTTGGCCAGCCACATTCGGCTTGGCTTGTTGTGCGATCGAAATGATGAATACCGTTTCGGCACGCAACGACCTTTCTCGTTTCGGTGCCGAAACCTTTCGAGCGAGTCCGCGACAGGCGGATGTAATGATCGTCTCGGGGCGTGTTTCGAGAAAGATGGCTCCGGTCCTTCGCCGTATCTACGATCAGATGCCTGAGCCGAAATGGGTGATCTCGATGGGAGCCTGTGCGACCTCTGGCGGCGTATTCGATAATTACGCCATCGTTCAGGGCGTCGACAAGGTCGTTCCCGTTGACGTCTATGTGCCGGGCTGTCCGCCGCGGCCGGAAATGCTTGTCCACGCGATCACAATGCTTCAGGACAAGATAATGAAGGATTCAGTGAAGGATCGACGCGACACATTCGAGCCTGAATCGCGCGTTTCAACCATTCCCGGCACGTTGCCGGTTACCGAGAATACGGCTCTTGAACGCGAAATGCAGGACGAAGTCCGCAAGGGCGAAGTGTCGCGGCCTTACTCAGTACCGTCGCGTCATGAGCGCCGGCGCTCGTCCTAAACTAGAGATTGCTTTTATGGCCGATAAATTGGAGTTCTTCGTCGAAGAACTGAGGAAAAAGAACGCATCCTGGGTTCAGGATGTTAGGAGTGGACACGGCGAAACGACAGTTGTTGTTGGGCGCGATGACGTCCTCGACGTTTGCACGTTCCTACGGGATGAGCACAAGTTCGATATGCTCGCGGATCTTTGCGGTGGCGATCTCGGCCCCGAAGAGGAACCACGGTTCTTTGTAAACTACCACCTCTTCTCGACCACGCATCACAGCCGCCTGCGCGTAAAGGTGCTTCTGTCGGAAGATGACCCAAATGTCGCATCGGTCACGTCGATCTGGAAGACCGCAAATTGGCACGAGCGCGAGACCTACGACTTTTTCGGGATAATTTTTGAAGGCCACCCTGACTTGAGGCGGATTCTGCTTCCGTCTGATTTTGATGGATTCGCTCTCCGAAAAGATTATCCGCTGCGTGGATACGAACCCTATAGCTTGAATTGATGATGGAAACCGTCGTAGAAAATTCCGCGGCCGCGGACAGCGTTCTGGACAATGCTCTCGAGTCCGAAATGACCCTTTCGATGGGGCCGCAGCATCCGTCCACCCACGGGGTGCTTCGGCTCGATCTTCGTCTCGACGGCGAGCTTGTTCTGAAGGCCGTGCCGGATATCGGCTACCTTCATACCGGAATGGAGAAGCTCTTCGAGTACAAAAAGTATCAGCAGGGCATTGTCATCACCGATCGAATGGATTATCTGAATCCGCTCGGCAATAACCTTGCGTATGTGATGGCCGCGGAGAAGCTTCTCGATCTCGAAATACCGGAAAGAGCTCAGGTGATCCGCGTTCTTTTCTGCGAACTCCAGCGTATCGCCTCGCACATGGTGTGGCTTGGGACGCACGGGCTCGATCTTGGGGCAATGTCGCCGTTCTTCTATTGCTTCCGTCAGCGCGAAAAGATACTGAACCTGATCGAGGCAGCATCGGGCGGACGTATGACGCCAAGCTATTTCCGTATCGGCGGCCTGATGATGGATCTGCCGGCCGGTTTCACGGAACGCTGCAAGCAATTTCTTGACGACTTCCCGGAAGCGATGGAGACATTCGACACGCTTCTTACAGGAAATACGATCTGGCACAGCCGGACAAAAGGCATCGGCATCATTTCACGTAAAGATGCCATCAGTTGGGGCTTGACCGGACCTTGCCTTCGCGGCAGCGGCGTCGACCTTGATCTCAGACGCGACAATCCGTACTCGGGCTACGAGACTTACGATTTCGAGGTTCCTGTCGAGCACGATTGCGACGTCTGGGCTCGTTATATGGTACGCATCCGCGAGTGCTACGAGTCTGCGAAGATCGTCCGCCAGGCCCTTGAACGCCTGAAGCCCGGTCCGATCAAAGCGAATGCACCTAAGATCGTATTACCGGACCGCGACGATATGCGTAAGCATATGGATTCGCTCATACACCACTTTCTGATCGTCGCTGAGGGCTTTAATGTGCCTCCCGGCGAGGTTTATCACGCGATAGAAGCGTCCAAGGGCGAGCTTGGTGTTTATATGAGGTCCAACGGCGGGCCGAAACCGGAACGTGTGCATTTTCGCGGGCCCAGTTTCGTAAACCTATCGGCCTTGCCCGACATGGTCAAGGGGGAAATGGTCGCGGATGTCGTCGCGGTGATCGGCAGCTTGGATATTGTTCTCGGAGAAATTGATCGTTAGCAAAGGCAAGGAATGGACGAGAAAAAGATCGATACTCTCACAAAAAAGGTTGACGGGATGGCCGATGACATCCGTACCAATGGTATCCGTTTGGATAAACTGGAGAATCGTATAGACCGGCTGGAATTAAATCACGACGCGAGGTTCGATAAGCTCGAGAGCCTGATCCGCGGTGTTGCGTCTGATCTGCAGGTCCTATCGGCTCAGTTCCGAGATGTCGGGATAATGGCGATCAGTGACAACGTGAAGATCTCAGAGATCGAAAAGCGGGTCGATGCACTTGAAGAGCGAGTTCACTAAACTCAGCATTTATCCTTTTGCTTAATTTTTAAGATGGCAGCAGTTAAACCTTCAGACTATACGAATCAGGTTACGGTAACGGACGAGGTCGCAGAATTCTCGCCCGAAGTAATGGATGAGATCCGGTCGCACCTCGAAAAATATCCGCCGGACAGGAGCCGCTCGGCGCTGATACCGCTTCTTTTTCTCGTTCAGAGAGAGCGTGGCTATATCGACAATCCGGGCGTGAATTTTCTGGCAAAGTTCCTGAATATCGAGGTGACCGATGTTTGGGAGACGGCGACATTTTACTCGATGTTCAATATGAATCGAGTCGGCCGTCATCACATTCAGGTCTGTAAGACGCTCTCCTGCAAGATAATGGGCGAGCCGGACATCACGGATCATATCTGCACAAAACTTGGTATTAAGCCCGGCGAAACTACGCCCGACGGGAAGTTCACCGTTTCGTTGGTCGAATGCCTGGGCAGTTGCGGCACCGCGCCGATGATGCAGATCGGTTTTGATTACCACGAGGATCTGACGACGGAGAAGGTGGACAAGATCCTTGCGGAGTGTGAGTAGTTTTTTCGGTTTTTGGCAGTTGAAGGTTTATGACGAACGGCGAGATCATCCGCGGACTCTACGATGCCTTTGCTCAGGGCAATGTGCCTGCGGTCTTGGCCGCCTTTGACGATGACATCTCGTGGACGGAGGCCGAAGGTTTTATGTACGGCGGAACGTACATCGGAGCAAATGCGGTGCTTGAAAACGTGTTTATGAAGCTCGGCACCGAATGGGAAGGATTTGCCGCCGTTCCGAACAAGATCGTTGATGGCGGCGACGGGAACGTGATCTCGATAGGTACATATTCCGGGAAATTTCTTGCTACTGGAAGGAGTGTGAGTGTCCCGTTCGCTCACAGCTGGGAATTGAGCGAGGGTAAGGTCAAAAAGTTTATGCAGTACACAGATACTGCGGTTATCAAACGCGACCTGGGCGTTTAGCTCGGAAAGATCAGGTAAAGGATACAAGTTAAAGCCAAATGGAAATAAGGGCAATAGGCTGCGATCCGCTTCAGTTAAAGCGCGTGCTTGCAAAAGACGGGCACACGCTCAAGGTGTATCGCGACATGGGCGGATACGCAAGCCTTAAGAAAGCGCTTGGAATGACTCCGGCGGATATTATTGAGACGGTCAAAACATCAGCTTTGCGCGGCCGAGGAGGTGCAGGCTTTCCGACCGGGATGAAATGGTCTTTCGTTCCTAAGGATTCGCCGAAGCCGAAATACATTGTTTGCAACGCGGACGAATCCGAGCCCGGAACTTTCAAGGATCGATACCTTCTTGAACGCGATCCGCACGCCCTGATCGAAGGAATGGTCATAGCCGGCCATGCGCTCGGCGCTGCGACGGGCTATATCTACTATCGCGGCGAATACAACTACCTGATCGACATTATGGACGCCGCCCTCGCGGAAGCTCGTGATGCCGGACTTTTAGGGCGCAATATTCTCGGCACCGGTTTCGATATGGATATCTTTACGCACACGGGAGCCGGTGCGTATATCTGCGGTGAGGAAACGGCTCTGCTGAGTTCGCTAGAAGGTTTTCGCGGCCATCCGCGTATGAAACCGCCTTTTCCGGCACTCGAAGGTCTTTACGCCTGCCCTACGGTCGTCAACAACGTAGAAACCCTGACCGCTATCCCTGAGATCATCGAACTGGGGGCAGAAGCTTGGCGCGACCTTGGGACAGAGAAGTCCGGCGGCACAAAGCTCTGGTCCGTCAGTGGCCACGTTAAGAAACCGGGTGTTTATGAACTTCCGATGGGCTACGCCGATATGGAAAAGTTCATTATGGAAGACTGCGGCGGAATGCTTCGCGATGACAAAAAGCTGAAGGCGGTCATTCCCGGCGGCTCATCGGTTTACATAATGAACACGAGCCAGATCCTGGGCAAGAACGTAACGATGGATTACGAAGGGCTCGTGGCGGCCGGCTCGAGCGTTGGTTCGGGCGGCTTTATCGTGATGGATGAGCGGGTCGATGTCGTTGAGTCAACGAGAAATCTCACCCAGTTCTATAAACATGAATCCTGCGGCTGGTGTACGCCTTGCCGCGAAGGAACTGATTGGCTCGTCAAGATATTCGACCGGATAGCGGCAGGCGGTGGCCGACCCGAGGACGCTCAGGTAATGCTCGATCTTTGCGACAATATGGAAGGACGTTCACACTGTCCGCTTGCCGACGCGGCAGCGTGGCCGATCCAGTCTGCGATCCAGCGTTTTCCTGAAGATTTTAAGAAGTGGCTTTGGAAAAATACGGAAAATTCCGAGGCTAAGGAGCTGAAGGTAAACGCATAAAGAATTCGGAATGATGCGGTCGATCTATTCAATATCTTCTCGCTTGGCGATCCTGCTGCTGATGATCTTGGCGGCGGGCACTTTTGCACTCGCGAAAGATAGAGATTCGGTCATCATCATTCCCGGAATAATGGGGTCGGAGTTGGTTAATAGAGAGAAGGCAGACGAGGTAGTTTGGTTCAGCGTTGCCCGCTCGAAGACAGACGACATCCGCTTGCCGATCACGTCCGATCCGCTTGCCTCGCGTGACGATCTTTCGGCCGGTGATATTCTGCGGTCGGTCAAGATCGGGCCTATCCCGCGAGTTGATATCTACAAGGGTTTGATCGACTCCCTGATATCAAAGGGATACCACGAAGAGACCTGGAACGCTCCCTCGAATGACGGCGCTAATGCAGGGATTTACGTCTTTGCTTACGATTGGCGTTTGGACAATGTCCATAATGCGAAACTGCTTGTAGAGCGAATAGAGGCGGTCAAGAAACAGCTTAATGCTCCGGAGCTTAAGTTCGATATTATTGCCCACTCGATGGGCGGTCTGATCGCGAGATACGCGGCGATGTACGGAACCGCAGACCTTCCGGCAGGAAATCAAAGGCCTGTTCCAAATTGGGTCGGCGATCGTCATTTCCGAAAGATCGTGCTTCTCGGCACGCCAAATGAAGGTTCACCGCTTACTCTGGAAGGTTTCATAAAGGGTGAGTCGTTCGGTCCGGTCGCGGTCAACATGCCGTTCGTTCGCAACATCTCGCGGTTCGATGTGTTCACAATGCCTGCGGCCTACGAACTGCTTCCGGCGCCGGGCACGTTTACCCTGATGGGCGAGGATCTTCAGCCGATCAAAGTCGATCTCTACGACCCAAAGGTTTGGGCCGTGTACGGTTGGGATCCTGTCAGTGATCCAAAATTTGCAAAGACCTTTTCGGCGGCCGAACGAAAGGCTGCGCCCTTGTTCTTCGCAAAGATGCTTCGTCGGGCAAAGCTCTTTCATGAGGCTCTTAATGCAGCTTCGAGCGTAAAGCCAAAGGTCGAGTTCGCATTGGTCGGGGCGGAGTGCAAAGAGACGATCGCCGGAGCGGCACTTTCGCGAAGCGGGAAGAGCGGCGATTGGGTGACGCGCTTCTCTGTTCCTAACGAAAAGAAGAAAGACGGTGCCACGCCTGAATCGGCGGCCTTGAGAGCGGCGATCTACGCTCCCGGCGACGGAGTCGTTTCCTCCTATTCGCTGCGAGGGAACGGCCGTTTGAGTTCGATGCTTGTTTCGACCAAATTCTTTTGTGAAGCTCACAACCGCCTCGCAGCGAACCATGAGATCCAGGAATATATTGAGCAATTTTTGACCGGTGCCGAAGCGGCGACACCGGCGGCTGAGGAAATGCCGCGCAACTAGAAAGGTATACTCGCGTCGGTGAACTTTTTGATTTTTTATTGAGGAGAATTATGGGAAAGGGAGATAAGAGAACGCGACGGGGCAAGATCTTTGCAGGCAGCCATGGAAGATCAAGGCCGAAACACAAGGGAGCTTCGTTTGTGGCGTCGGCCGTGGTTGCGGCTAAGGCTGAAGAGAAGAAGCCGGCTCGAAAAGTTAAGGTAAAAGCAAAGGAATAGGTGAAGTTTACCGAGTCAAAAGAGAAAGGCCCACATGCCGCATTTGATGCCCTGATAGGCGATTGGGCGGGCACGACAAGAACGTGGTTCGAACCGAACGTTGTTGCCGATGAATCACCGATGTCGGGCACGATCAGGCCTGTGCTCGATGGGCGGTTTCTCTTGCACGAATATAAGGGCTCGCTGGACGGAAAGTCGTTCGATGGCATTGCGATCTTTGGCTTTGACCTGTTGACCCAAAAGTTTCAGGCCGCCTGGGTGGACAGCTTTCATATGTCCACCGGAATATTGTTCTCCGAGGGTGAAGCGGGCGAACGATTTAACGTGCTTGGCAGTTACTTTGCCGGAGAAGGCAACCCGCGTTGGGGTTGGCGGACCGAGATCGAACAGACGGATAACGACAATATCGTGATCTCGGCATACAACATCTCGCCTGAGGGCGAAGAGGCGATCGCGACCGAAACGCGGTATTCGCGAAAAGTTTAATGGCAGAACCGATAAAAATAACGATCAACGGGCAGGAAGTTGATACCGAGAAAGGCGCACGCCTTATTGACGTATGCCGCGACAACGGTGTCGGCATCCCTTCTTTTTGCTACTACAAGGATCTCGCACTGCAGTCCTCGTGCCGAATGTGCCTGGTACGCATCGAGAAGATGCCGAAGCTGCAAACGTCCTGCACCATCACCTGCACGGACGGTATGGTCGTCACGACCGTCAGCGAAGAGGTTGAAAAGGCACAGCGTGCTATGGGCGAATTCCTTCTAGCGAATCATCCGCTTGATTGCCCGCAGTGTGACCGTGGCGGCGAGTGCGAGCTGCAGGAGATCATTTTCGATTGGGGCGATCTCGAAGAACGCTTCTTTGAAAATAAGAACGTCGCACCCGAAAAGTTCCTCTCGCCCGTTATCGCGAACGATCCGCAACGCTGCATCCTCTGCAAACGCTGCACGCGCGTATGTGATGAATGGATGGGCGAAGACGCCATCGAGGCCGCGAACCGCGGCGTGAGCACCGTCATTGGCACATACGGCGGCTGGCTCAATTGTTCGCAATGCGGAAACTGCGTCGAAGTTTGCCCGACGGGCACGCTGCTTGACGCCGTTTATCGCCACGAAACTCGTCCCTGGGAGCTTGAACAGATCATCTCGACGGACGTTTACAGCTCTGACGGTATGCAGATCTCTATCGGAGCTCGCGGCGGCAAGGTCCATCGCGTTGTTGCTCGCGACCGATATGTAAATGGACTGAACGGCGAGTTTTTGGACGTAAAGGCACGTTATGCACACGGGTTCATCAATCACGACGATCGCCTGAAAACGCCGCTGATCCGATATTCAAAAGGCGGCAAACTCATTCCCGCGACATGGGACGATGCCGTCAAATTTGCCGCTGAAAAGCTGGCCGAAGCAGGCTCGGACACCGCAGTCATCGCAAGCCCGAGGCTCACAAATGAATCGATCTTCGCACTAAAGGAATTTGCCTCTGCGGCGGCAAAGACCGATCGTGTTGCAGTAAGCGACCCTTTTGATCTCCGCCCGATCTTCGAGAATCTGAGCGTCGATCTTGCTACACACGCTGAGATCCGAAAGGCCGCAGCGATAGTGCTTCTTGGTGGTGAACCCGAAGAGGAACAGACCTTTACAGCGAAGCAGATCAGACAGGCCGTGCGAAATGATGGGGCGGCGTTCGTCTGTGTCAATGACACGCCGACAAATCTTTCGCGTCGTGCCACGCATTTCATTCATTCTGCCTCAGGAACTGCGTCCGCATTTGCACTCGCTTTGCTCGACAATTCTTCGATCGACGCGGTCGCACAGAAGATGGCAGTCGATGCCGGGGAAGTTCGTCGTGCGATCGAGGCGATCTCATCCGCATCGGGCGATGTCGTTTTGGTGTTCGGTGAGGATATCGCGGTCGAAGCTCAGATCGCCCTCGCTTCCGGAGCCGCGAAACTCAGCGGTGACGGGCGACGCGTGCTTCTGCATCCGCTTGCGCTTTATAACAATTCCGTTGGCGCAAACGACATTCTTTCGCAGCGAAAGACGGTTGCTGATGCGTTAAGTGGTGCAAAGGCTGCATTGGTGGCCGGCAGCCTGCAGGATCCAAAAGCTCTCGAAGGCGTCGGATTCATCGCAGTTCAGGAACTTTTCCTCTCAGAAACGGCTGAGCTGGCGGACGTTGTTTTTCCGGCGGCAAGTTTTGCTGAAGTTGATGGCACGTTCACGAACAATGCGGGCAATGTGCAGCGCGTACGCAAAGCGATCGAGCCTGTCAATCAATCCCGTGCCGACTGGCTGGTCACCTCTCAGATCGCAGGCGAAATGGGAGTCAAAATACTTGCTGAAAAGGCATCGTCTGCGGTCTTCAGGCAGCTTGCGGCGTCCGTTGCTGTTTATGAGGGATTGACCTATCCGTTGATCCGCGATGAGCGGGAACCCGTTCAGGCAAAGTACTCGACCAACGCCAATGCCGTTCCCCTTGATGGCCTGCGAAAGGCGGTCGAGGCAATGCAGGCGGGCGAAAAGATCAACGAAACGCCACACATTGGGCATAAACTGCACAGGCTTACGACGATGACCTCGAAGACACCGCAGTTCCATCTGCTTGCGAACGGCAATCCGAAGCCGCCGAATCTTATGGTCGCGCCGCTTGTTCAGATCAATTTAGACGGCTCACCAAGAGAAGAAGGCATTGCAGAAGCTGCCGGCGTGAGCGTTAGCGATAGGAGCATTCCGAGAAAGTAAGAGAACATGGAAGAGACTCTTAAACTGATATTTCCGTATGTCGTCATCTTGATCGGCGTGCTTTTGGCGTTTCAAGGTGTGCTGATGATCGTCGCATATACGGTTCTTGGCGAACGAAAGGTGCTCGGTTGGATCCAAGGCCGCGTTGGGCCGAATCGTGTCGGGCCTTGGGGTGTGCTTCAACCTTTTGCCGATCTTCTAAAGTTTATCTTTAAGGAAGACATCGTTCCGAACGAATCGTCGAAGCTGATCTATTATCTCGCACCAATGGTCGCTCTCACGTGTGCGTTGATGCCGATCGTGGTTTATCCGTTCGGCCCAACGATCACGACCATCGATTGGAGCTTTTTGCCATACGGCATCGCCGAGGGCGTACACACTCTGCGGCTTGTTATCGCCCAGATCGATGTCGGCGTGTTGTTCGTGCTTTCGATAACCTCGGTCGGCGTTTACGGCATTATGCTCGCGGGTTGGTCATCAAACAGCAAGTACAGCTTGATGGGCGGACTGCGTTCTTCTGCGCAGATGATCTCGTACGAACTCGCGATGGGAACATCTGTGATCGGCGTTGTTATGCTGGCCGGCTCGCTCGATCTTACCCAGATCATTCAGGCACAGGTCACTTCGCCGTGGTATATGCGGATCTTTATCATCCCGCAGTTTATCGGGTTCGTGGTCTTTCTTATTTCTGCATTTGCGGAAACGAACCGCGTCCCGTTCGATCTGCCGGAGGCGGAGACCGAGCTCGTCGCAGGATTTCACACCGAGTATTCGGCCCTGAAGTTCGCGCTCTTTTTCATGGCCGAGTACGTGAATATGTTCACGGTCTCAATGATGGCGACCGTGCTGTTCCTTGGCGGCTGGTATGTGCCGGGACTTAGCCACGTTTTTGACGTCGGCTCTGTTCCGTACGCACTTATCAGCATCGGCGCGTTCGTTGGAAAGGTTATCTTTTTCTTGTTCCTTTACATTTGGATCCGCGGAACGCTTCCGCGGTTCCGCTTCGATCAGCTGATGAATTTCGGATGGAAGTTCCTACTTCCGCTCGGCCTTTTGAATTTGATCGGGACGATCATTGTGGTCTTTTTCCTTAATCGTTAGGAGAAGGCACGAAATAATATTATGGTTTCGACCGCATTATTTTTCTTGTTCGCCGGATTCGCGATAATGTGCGCCATTTCGATGGTCTATCACAAGAATCCGCTTTACAGCGCGATCTCGCTTGTCGGCGTGTTCATTTCGCTCGCCTGCATCTACCTGACGCTCGCCGCACCATTTATCGCGATCGTGCAGATCCTGGTTTACGCGGGAGCGATCATGGTGCTCGTTGTCTTTGTCATTATGCTTTTGAATCTTGACGATGAGCCCAATACCTCGCGGTTGAAGTATCTTTACGCACTTGGCGGCGGGCTCGGCATCGTGCTGCTTGCACAGACGCTTTTTGTCGTCTATGCCGTTTCGCGTACGCCGAATCAGGCGATCGATCCGAATGCGACCGTCGGCAACACGCTCGACATCGGGCGTGCGATGTACACGGATTATCTTCTCCCGGTCGAGATCGTCGGGGTGATGCTGCTGATGGCCATCGTCGGCTCGGTCGTTCTTGCGCGACGTTTGTCGCAGCCGCAGCTTGAGCTTGTGATCGACAAGGAAGAAGAGCGCATCAGTGAGGAGATCAACTCCTAGTAAAAGGGAAGTTATGGAACCGAATCTTGCAACATATCTCGGCCTTTCGGGAATACTGTTTACGATCGGATGCGTCGGCGTTGTCTTTAAGCGGAACGCACTCGGAATGTTTATGTGCATCGAGCTTATGCTCAATGCTGTAAATCTTACCTTCGTCGCATTTTCACGATATTACGCAGACGTTCACGGCCAGCTCTTTGTGTTTATGGTGATGAGCGTAGCGGCGGCCGAAGCAGCCGTAGGCCTCGGCATCTTTATAGCATTTTTCCGCAACCGGCAGTCGATCGATGTCGATACCGCAAGCATTTTGAAGAATTGATCGATGATTGAAACTAACCTTCTAAGCTTGATCATTTTTGCCCCGCTTGTCGGTGCGGTCATCAATTGGCTTATAGGCGGCCGGCTGAAGAATGAGACGTTCTCAGGACTCGTGGGCTGCGGTACGATCGCGATCTCGACGATCGCAGCCTTCATGGTCGCTTTCGGGATCGGAACGGGACAGCCCGGAGCATTGGTCGCTGACAGGCCGATATTTGATCAGATCTGGACGTGGATACAGGTCGGCACCTTCCGGTCGGACTTTGGCCTAGCGATGGATCACCTTTCCGGGATCTATGCGTGCTTTATCACGTTCGTCGGCCTTTTGATCCACATTTTTGCGACCGGCTATATGCACGGGGACAAAGGATTCTACCGCTTTTTTGCGTATCTGAACCTCTTTATGTTCTCGATGCTCACGCTGATCCTCGGCGACAACATCCTGCTGATGTTCGTCGGTTGGGAAGGCGTCGGCCTTTGCTCGTATCTCTTGATCGGCTACTACATTAAGCTCGATGAAGCCCGTCGTGCCGCCAAGAAGGCATTCGTAATGAACCGTATCGGCGATTGGGGCGTGCTGATCGGTATATTCCTGCTTTTTACGCTTACCGGCTCGATCTCGTTCTTCGACAAGACGGTTGACGGCGTGCAGGTTCACAGTTCGCTTGCCGCGATCGCCCAAATGGCGCAGGAACCTTTTGGTTGGGGGCCGATATTCGCGGGCGGAATTACGTCGGTCGCGGTTCTGCTGTTTATTGGTGCGACCGGCAAATCGGCCCAGATCCCGCTATTCACGTGGCTGCCGGACGCGATGGCCGGTCCGACGCCGGTTTCCGCTCTCATTCACGCGGCAACGATGGTTACCGCAGGCGTTTATATGGTCGTTCGCTGCAACGCGATCTTCCAGAATGCACCGACCGCGATGTTCATCGTTGCGATCATCGGATGCGCGACCGCTCTCTTTGCGGCGACGGTTGGCCTTGCACAGAATGACATCAAAAAGGTGCTCGCATATTCGACGGTTTCACAGCTTGGATATATGTTCCTAGCGTGCGGCGTTGGCGCATTTATCGCGGCGATATTTCACGTAATGACACATGCCTTCTTCAAGGCGCTGCTTTTTCTCGGTTCCGGTTCTGTCATTGCGGGAATGCACCACGAGCAGGATATGCGGAAGATGGGCAATTTGCGTAAGTATATGCCCATTACTTACTTGACGATGGGCACCGCCTGGCTTGCGATCTGCGGCATTCCGATCTGGGCAGGTTTCTTTTCGAAAGACGAGATCCTCTTCAAGACATTCGCCGCATCGGGACCGCTCGGCAACTGGGCGTACGTGTTGTGGGCCGTCGGCCTTGCAACGGCCGTACTTACGGCCATTTATATGACGCGTTTGATGGTGATGACGTTCTTCGGTGAAGAGCGCTTCCATCACGAGATCGAAGGTGAGCACCACGCGGACGATCATGCACACGACGATTCTCATTCCGCGGCCGACCATGACGAGGATGATGCACACCACGCGCTTCCGGCGGATTTCAAACCGCACGAATCGCCGTGGTCGATGACGGTGCCGCTCATCGCTCTCGCTATACTTTCAACGGTTGGAGGTCTCGTCGGAATTCCGTATGCGGTAAGTTCACTTTTTGGGGCCGGCGACGTGAACGTATTTCACCGAACGCTTGCGCCGGTAATAGTTGAGGTCGGTAAACCCCATGCGATCGCGCCATCGGCGGAGCACGCTGCGGTTGATGCACACGCGACAGAATCTGCCGCTGCCCCAGCCCACGGTGAAGAGGCTCACGACCCGCACGAGATATCACTGGAACGCACTCTTGCCGTTGTCTCGGTCGTGCTTGCTCTTTTTGGTATCGCGGTCGGATGGCTGGTGTTCTCGAAAACGCCGCTCAAGGCGTTGCCGAAGATACTGCAGGACAAATGGCGTATCGATGAGCTTTACAACGGCTACGTCGTCGATCCGATCACGAAGCTTTCGCGCGAAGGCCTTTGGAAGACGTTCGATCTTGGCTTTATCGACGGCATTGTGAACGGCATCGGACATTTGATGGTGGAGGCAGGCAATGCTGTCCGTCGCCTGCAGGTCGGTTTTGTGCGTAGTTACGCGGCGATCATTCTCTTCGGGGCACTCGCCGTGATCGGATATTTTATTTATTACGGACTAAAGCTCGTCGGCTGATCCCGAGGTTGATATGGAGCTTTCCGTTAATGAAGAGATCGTCGCCCGCGACGCGACAGAGGACGACATTGAACGCACGATCCGAGGGCTAAGGTCTCACGGAGACGATTCGTTCGCGATCTTGACATTGTTTGAGAACAGCTTTATCCAGACCGTGTTTTCCGACGACGGCTTTGGACTTGAATACAAGAAAGACGACGATCTTTTTGGCTGTTACGACGAATTGAACGATGACGTTGTCATAAAGGCTTTTGTCTATTATTTGAATCGCGACGAAAGGTTAAAGACGGAATATACGTGGGAGCCTGTCGAATACTAAAGAAGAACTAGAACAGAGCTCATTGACGAATAGAAATGGATCTTATTAAAGAAAATCTGCTCACGATCCTGATCCTGCTGCCGACGGTCGGTGCGATCGCTGCGATCGCATACAAAGCGGTTACGAAGGACGATTCATCGCAAAGATGGTTCGCGCTCATCATAACAACGCTTAATTTTCTGATCTCGCTGCTGATGTTCACACGCGGCGTGCCTGCGGTCGGCGGCTTCGAGTTCGAGCAGAATGTGCCGTGGATCCCCGCGATCCATACGAATTATCACGTCGGCGTCGATGGCCTCAGCTTCTGGCTCGTATTACTTACGACCTTCATAATGCCGCTTTCCGTGCTGTGCGCATGGACGGCTGTCGAGAAGAAAAAAACAGCGTTCTTTGCGTTCCTTCTGCTGCTTGAATCTGCAATGCTCGGCGTTTTCGTAACGCTTGACCTGCTCGTTTTCTATCTTTTCTTCGAAGCGTCGCTCATCCCGATGTTCTTCCTGATCGGCGTTTGGGGCGGAAAGAACCGCATCTACGCGGCGGTGAAATTCTTTATCTTCACGGCCGTCGGCAGTTTGCTGATGCTGGTCGCGATCATCTCGCTTTATTACATCTACGCAGGTGCGGTACAAGGTTCGGGGTCGTTCGACTTTGTCGAGATCCTGGCCGCAATGCAATCCGGCAAACTCGTTCTTGGTTCGCAAGCCGGAATGCTGCTCTTCTTTGCATTTGCACTTTCATTCGCGATCAAGGTGCCGATCTTTCCGGTGCACACGTGGCTGCCCGACGCTCACACCGAAGCGCCGACCGCAGGATCCGTTATTCTCGCTGCGATCCTTCTAAAGATGGGAACCTACGGGCTGATGCGGTTCAATTTCGCATTCTTCCCAGATCAGGCACGGGAGACCGCTTGGATATTTATCACTTTAGCGGTGATAGGCATCATTTACGGCGCACTCGTCGCGATGGTCCAGCCCGACTGGAAGCGCTTGATCGCATATACGTCGGTCGCGCACATGGGATTCGTCGTGCTCGGCATGTTCTCCTTTACCGAACTCGGGATGCAAGGTGCTGTTTATCAGATGCTGAATCACGGCGTTTCGACCGGTGCACTCTTCATCCTTGTCGGCTTTGCTTATGAGCGTCGTCACACGCGTGAGATCAGCGAATACGGCGGACTTGCGAACGTGATGCCGAATTACGCCGCGATCTTCATCATCACGACCATGTCGTCGATCGGCCTGCCGTTCCTGAACGGCTTTGTCGGGGAATTCCTGATCATGGTCGGTATGTTCAAATCGAACATTCTGAACGTTACTGCGTCCACGAACTGGAACTATGTCGCGGCAATGGCCGCCGGAATCGGCGTGATCCTTGCTGCGGTCTATCTGTTGTGGCTCGTCCAGCGAGTTTTCTTCGGAAAGGTGACGAACCCCGAAAATAAAAAATTGACCGACCTGAACGCACGTGAAATCGGCTTGATGATACCGCTTCTCATCGCGATGGTCGTGATGGGCGTTTATCCTCGGCCTTTCCTCGAAAGGACGGATCGAGCGATCAAGACGATCGAAGCTCGCGTTATGAAGTCGGCCGGAGGAGCGGTCGAGAAGACAGAACTCGATACAAAGGCCCTCGAAAATAGATAATGAGCAACTTTTTGTTAGCACAACTGACCACGCCGAATGCGGACGTAACCTTGATCCTTCCGGAGATCGTGGTCGCACTCGCCGGCATCGTCGTAATGCTTTACGACAGCTTCTTTCCAAAGCAGAAGGCGGTCTCCGGCGCCATCGGAATGCTCGGGATACTCATCTCAGCGGTCCTGCTCGTCCTGATGTGGGGCGACAGCTATTCGGGTTCGGCGTGGAGCGGGATGATCGCTCACGACAATCTCCGTTTGAGCTTCGGCCTTGTCTTTTTGATGATCGCCGCGATGACCATACTCGCATCGACGCTGTGGGTCGATATCGAAGGCGTTCCGACGGGCGAATTTCACGCTCTGCTTTTGTTTGCGACCTTTGGAATGATGATGATGGCGGCGGGCAACGATCTCGTCGTTATCTTCCTTGGGCTTGAAACATCGTCGATCGCGACATACGTGATGGCGGGTTTACGCAAAGGCGACCTTCGCTCGAATGAATCTGCGCTGAAGTATTTTGTGCTTGGATCGTTCGCATCTGCGTTCCTGCTCTATGGAATGGCCCTCGTTTACGGAGCGACAGGCACGACAAATATACCGCTCATCGCGGCCAGCGTTGGTGCCGCGAAGTTTCCTGCCTTGCTCCTTATCGGCAGTGCGATGATGATCGTCGGCTTCGGCTTCAAGGTCGCTCTTGCACCGTTTCACGTCTGGACGCCGGACGTTTATGAGGGTGCACCGGCACCGATCACAGGCTTTATGGCCGCAGGGCCGAAAGCCGCTGCATTTTCATCCTTCTTGCGCGTATTTGTTCTCGGGTTTCCCCTTGTGGCGGGAGCTCAGGCCGCCGGCATTTTGCACGAAACATGGATCTCTCTGCTTGCTGTTCTTGGCATTATCACGATCCTCTTTGGGAACGTCGCGGCGATCCTGCAGAACAATATCAAGCGAATGCTCGCCTATTCGTCGATCGCACATGCGGGCTATGCAACGGTCGGCTTTGTCGGAGCAGGTTTGGCGAAGACCGCTACAGAGCGTAACGAAGCGATCGCTGCTGTCGCTTTCTACCTCTTTGTTTACGCGATCACGAATCTCGGTGCGTTCGCGATCGTCTCTCTGCTCGGCCAACGCAATGACCGCCGAGCCGACTTCGAAGATTACAACGGTATTGGATTCAAAGCTCCGCTTTTGTCCTTCTCGCTGTCGGTCTTTATGCTCTCGCTTTTGGGAATGCCGCTCACGGCCGGCTTTATCGGTAAGGTTCTGGTCTTCCGGCCCGCGTTGGAATCGGGGAATGTTCTGCTCGTGGCATTGGTGGTCGTCGCCGTGATCGGTTCGGCGATCTCCGCCTACTACTACTTACGACTGCTCGTCGTTATGTTCTTCCGCGAGCGAGCGGTCGATTGGACGCCGCCGAGAGTTCCGAGCGCACTTATGACCGCGATCGCCGCGGCCGTCGTAGCCGTCCTTTACTTTGGCCTTTTCAGCAACGGTTTGATACGCAAGTTCTCAAATGCTGCACCGAAGGCCGCAGACGTTCGGGCCGAGCGATAAGTGCGTGAATCCGTTGACTCTTTAATTGGGCGGATCCGCGAGAGGCTCGGAGCAGATTGGCTGCCGGAGCTTTACCGGAAAAAGGTGCGTTCCCAGCGGACGCGCTCTTACCTGCTCGATATCCGAGGCCCTGAAAGGGACCCCGAGATCCTCCACACGCTTCTTGGTGTCGAACTAAAGATCGGCCGGCGTCGGTTTGGTTGCCCGGATCTTGCGACCGCCCGCTACATTCGGATCTTTGCTCGCCTCGGCTGTCGGGAATTTGCCGTTCCCTATGACATCTCAAAGATCTCACGGATAGCTGACGAGCTTGAGACCAGTTGGCAGCGAGCTCTTCTCGTTGCGGCGGAGGTGTCGTCGCGTCGTCCTCCACGCTCCGCGATGCTTATCGGGCGGAAGTTGGTTGCCGAAATGCGAGACGAGATCGCGAGCATCGGTGCCGGTGAACCCATGCCTGCATTTGACACAGAGACCCGCCAAAGGAAAAAATAGTAATCACGCGTTTTCGCAAAACATTCTAAAAGTAAATAGACCCTGAACAATGCCGTTTTTCGATGCAGAGGACGTAGTCCTGCCGGAAAAAATTGAGCTTCGCACCGCCTGTAAATTATGTGACCGCTCGACCGATGTCACGGATGAGGTGGTTTGCACCTTGCGAAGGATCGCACAGCGTGATGAACCCGTGTTTACGTGTGCGGCGTTCGTAAGTCTTTACGGCATCCTTAATGATGATATAATCATCTGATGCGCATTGGGCGGCCTATTGCGCACCTGCGGCATGCGGCGTCTTGCGATGTCGTTTGACCGTAAAGTTACTGATTATGCACGATAGCGTAGCAACAGCAGTTGAGTTGGAAGATAATCTCTCTCCATTCTCAACCGCAAACTTTTGCCGATACGAACCGGTCCTCAAGCGGATCGACCATGCGAAAGTTCTCATCGTGAACGACCTTCTTCGTTACGCTTCTGATCTTTCTCCACTTGCATTTACGGATTGGAAAGGCTCGATAGAGTCAAAGCTGCGTTTTGAGCGGAAGGTTTCCGGCTTGGCTTGCAACAACATTGCTGAGAATGTAATTCGGCTCGTAAAGAATCCAAAAACGCTTACCGTCCACCTTTCTGAGGTCGAAGCGGCCGCAGAGAGATTTCAGCCGGATGCGATCGTAATGAGCGGAACTTTCGCCGACTTTGATTATTACAACGCGAAGCATCTCAACGACTTTCACAAGTTCATTCGTGAGACGAAGATTCCTGTGCTCGCGATCTGCGGGGCGCATCAGCTTGTTGCAGTCTCATTTGGGGCCGAGTTGAAGACGCTCGACGACCTGGAGCTTGCTGAGAAACGAAACGATCGCCTTGTCGAGTATCAATACAGATTCGTAAAGATCGTCGATCCGACGGATCCGATCTTCGCCGGCCATGATGACCGAAGCTCACGCCGTTGGCAGGAGTACACGAATAAGGACGATATTCTTCGAGTTTGGCAAAATCACGGCGTTCAGGTCGATGGTGTTCCAAAAGATTTTAAGCTGCTCGCAAGCTCATATCTATGCCGCAATCAGATGATGGTCAAACGAAACGAAGGCCAGCTGATCTATTCGGTCCAGTTCCACCTCGAAAAATCATTCGAAGATTGGTCAAAGAACCCGACGCGTTGGGAACACGTCAACGAAAGCCGCGATGGCCGCGTCCTCTTTGAGAATTTCCTTAAACTCGCGCTCGCGCACAACGCAGCTTAGACTCTGCGTTACCGTAGTACTCAGCTTGGCTTAAAAGCAATCGCCGGGCACGTTCTCGAGTGTATTCTTCATCAGCATATCTACGACCGCCTTGAAGTCGCCGCCCGATTCTTCGAAGACCCGCAGTTGTTCATCCGCAGATGTGCCCCGTGCAAGGATCGTGTGGACATGCTCGACCTCCTTTCGCGAGCCAAGCGGATCGAGAACGTCATCGACAAAATCAAGCAGCTCGTGAATGAGGTCCTTTACTGGGACCTCTTTCTGTTTGCCGAGATCAAGGAGCTTTCCATCGAGGCCGTAGCGGATCGCGCGCCACTTGTTCTCAAGGATCAATCGGCGATGATAGATGCGGAACCCGAGATTTCGATCGATGAGAAGATGAAGCTTAGCGACGAGTGCCTGAAAGAGTGCGGCAACGGCGATCGTATCATCGACGCGCGTTGGAATATCGCATACGCGAAATTCGAGCGTCGGAAACTTATAATGCGGCCGAACGTCCCACCAGATCTTCGAACCATCCTGAATGCAGTTCATCTTTACGAGCAGATCGACATAGCTCTGATACTGTGCGTAAGATTCAAAATGATCCGGGATCTCGGTGCGCGGAAACTTCTTAAAGACCTCAGAACGATAAGATTTGAGGCCCGTATTATGGCCAAGCCAGAAAGGCGATGACGTCGTCAGCGCAAGGATATGCGGCAGCATATACCGAGCGGCATTCATAATATGGATACGGCGTTCGAGGTCGGGAATTCCGACGTGCACGTGCACACCGAAGATCAAAAGGCTGCGTGCGACCATCTGCAGTTCGTCGATCAAGAGCTTGTATCGATCGCCGTCATATATCTGTTGCTCGCTCCATTTTGAGAAGGGATGTGTCGATGCCGCGACGATCTCCATACCTTTCTTCTTCGCAAGCGACGAAATGATACAACGGAGCTTTGTGATATCCTCACGGGCTTCCTGTATATTTTTACAGACACCGGTGCCGACCTCTATCATCGACTGGATCATTTCCGGCTTGACCTTCTCACCGAGGAGCAGACGGCCTTCGTCGAGAATTTCGGATACGTGCGAGCGCAGTTCGCGTGTTTTCGGGTCAACGATCTGAAATTCCTCTTCAATGCCCAGCGTAAATTGATCGAACATTTAACTTCCTCGCTTTGCTGTTTTTATCCTTCCAGATCGACTTGAGACTCCAAAAAACGAACGTCCTCATCGCCGACATCCTTAAACCGAACACCGACGCCGTGTCCGGGGTCAGTGTAGGCAACGACACCTTTTAGCCGCAGTTCGCGGCCGGCAAGCGTCAAGGTCACAACGAGCGGCATTCCCGTAGAAAACTCCGCGGTCGTCGTCATATAGAATCCGCCGCTGCCGATGTCGCGTGTATTTGCGATCCCGGTCGCATCGCCCCCTTCAAAGCGCACGTCAACGATCAGCTTCTTTCGGTCGTTCTGCCGTCGCTCGGTCGAAAAATGTCCGCCTTCGGAGTCCCGTTTCATCATTATGGGCAAGGATCGATAATGCTCCCGCGGATCCAGACTATATGAACTGGTTTATCGTCTCCATTCTAGCCGAAAACCCGAAAAGTAGAAACTATTTCTTTTCCGAGGCGGTTTTTGGCGAACGTGCCGCCTCCAGAAACGCTTCTGCCGCGTGCGACAACTGCGCATTTCTGCGGTAAATGATGTTCAACTCCCGAGTTAGCTGCAGCTCACGGATATTTATCTCCGAAAGGCGGCCGTTCTCGATCTCGGCCCTTACCGCGAGTCTCGGAACAAGCGCCACACCGACATTTTTCATCACGAGCAGCTTTATTGCCTCAAGCGAAGGCAGTTCGACAGAGATCTGCAATTCGACGCGATGCTTTGCAAAGGCCTCGATCACGCGTCTTCGATAAGGCGAAGGTGCGTTGTGCGCAATAAAGTTTTCATCGGCAACATCGCCGATCGATACCGTCCCGCGGCCGGCAAGAGGATGTTCGGGCGAGACGATCATAACGAGATCGTCGGTCGCGATCGGTACAGAGACAAGCGACGTATCGTCGGGCGAGAACGAGATCACGCCCAATTCGACCTCGCGCGCTGTGATCTGCTTCGGAATACGGCTTGCCACGCCCCTTTGCACCTCGATCTTGATCGTCGGATGCCGCCGCAGAAATTCCTCGATCACGGGCAATAGAAAGAAGACCGTGTGTTCATTCGCACTGATCGTCACCTTCCCGCGACGTAATCCCTTAAGCTCGCGAATGGCGTTCTTTGCGTTCGCGCGCAAGGATAGCATCGCTTCCGCGTGTTCCAGGAGAACTTCGCCCGCGTAAGTCAGGGTGCCGTCCTTTGACGAACGGTCAAAAAGCTTCTCACCGACATCGTCCTCAAGGCGGCGGATTGCCTGGCTGATAGCCGGCTGTGTGCGGTCCAAGGCTTCGGCTGCTCGCGAAAAACTCTTTTCTCTCGCGACGGTTACTAAAACTTCAAGTTGGTTTATATCCATAACAACCCTCGTACAGATGGTGAACTCGCCGACGTTAATGACTAATAACCATATTACAATATATTATGGAAAATGGCGAAGCATAACGTTGACTTTCATTTTGTGCGTCGATAAGATTTGCGCTTGAACTGATACTCCAACCCATTTCGGAGGCAAATTTTATTTACGGAGAAGGTGTATGACCCAAGAAAAGATACGGATCTTCGACACTACATTGCGGGATGGCGAACAATCGCCCGGCTGCTCGATGCATCTTGATGAGAAGATCAAGATGGCGCGTCAGCTCGAACAGCTCGGCGTCGATATCATCGAGGCAGGTTTTCCGATCGCATCCGAAGGCGATTTCAACGCTGTCCGTGCTGTATCGGCGGAATGCCAAAATGCCACGATCGCGGCGCTTTGCCGCACCGTTGAAGGTGACATTTATCGTGCGGCAGAAGCCCTCAAGGGCGCGAAGCATTCGCGAATTCACACGTTCGTTGCGACATCAGATATTCACTTGGAGTATAAGCTCAAGAAAACTCGTGCCGAGGTTCTTGCGATGACGCGCAACGCCGTTCGGACCGCAAAAGGGTTGGCGGACGAGGTGGAATTTTCGGCTGAGGACGCGACCCGCAGCGACGTGGATTTTCTCTGCGAAATATTTGGCGTCGCCGTCGAAGAAGGTGCGACGACGATCAATGTCCCGGACACGGTCGGCTATACGCTGCCGACCGAATACAGCGGACTGATCCGCACGGTGAAGGAACGTGTTGTCGGTGATCGCGATGTTACGATCAGCGTCCATTGTCATAACGATCTTGGGCTCGCGGTCGCAAACAGCCTCGCCGCGGTCGAAGCCGGTGCTAGGCAGGTGGAATGTACCATCAACGGTATCGGTGAGCGCGCAGGGAATGCCTCGCTTGAAGAATTCGTTATGGCGTGTGTTGTGCGTGCAGACAGGATGCCTTTCGCAAATAACATCGATACGACGGAGATATACCGCACAAGCTCGCTGCTTACCTCGATCATCAGCTTCGGCGTTCAGCCGAACAAGGCGATCGTCGGCCGCAATGCCTTCGCACACGAGGCGGGCATTCATCAGCACGGCGTGTTGAGCAATCCGCTGTGTTACGAAATAATGACCCCTGAGTCGGTCGGCATTATGAAGAACGACATCGTGCTCGGCAAACATTCGGGACGGCACGCATTGACCGCGCGTTACGAAGAACTCGGGTTTACATTCGGCCAGGACGAGATCGCCGATATTTACACACGATTTGTCGCACTCGCCGACAAGAAGAAGAATATTTACGAGCAGGACCTGATCGCGATAGTCAACGAAAGGCCGCAGGCCCAACTTTACGCAGCGTAAGGTTACAGTTTTATGAAGATCACAATTTTGCCCGGTGACGGCATCGGGCCTGAAGTAACCAACGAGGCGATCACCGTTCTGACCGAGGTCGCCTCGGCGTTTGCCATAGATATCGAGACGCAGGAGCACCTCATCGGCGGCATTGCGATCCGTGAGAAAGGTTCGCCTTTTCCGGAAGAGACTCGAAACGCCTGCGTTGCGAGCGATGCAGTGTTCTTAGGTGCTGTTGGAACGCCCGAATACGATCATCTTCCGCCGGAGCAGCGGCCTGAAGCCGGCCTTCTCCAACTGCGAAAGGCTCTCGGCGGGTTCGCGAATCTTCGACCTTCAAAGGCCATACCTGCATTGATCGATTCTTCGCCGCTGCGGAGCGAGATCTTTGCGGGGACTGATCTGCTGATCGTCCGCGAACTTCTCGGCGGCCTCTATTTCGGCGAGCCGCGAGGGTTCGAGGAGGGTCGCTCGGCGGGTTATAACACGATGCGTTATTCGGTCGAAGAGGTCGAGCGCGTCGCCCGCGTTGCGTTCGATTCCGCCCGTGGCCGAAGCAAGAAAGTTACTTCCGTAGATAAGGCCAACGTACTCGAAACGTCACAAGTTTGGCGCGAGACGGTGACGCGGGTTGCAGGCGAATATCCGGACGTTCAGCTCGAACACCTATTTGTCGATGCCTGTGCGATGCACCTGGTTACGGCGCCGACGCAGTTTGATGTGATTCTGACGGAAAATCTTTTCGGCGATATCCTCTCAGACGAAGCGGCCGTCTTGACCGGTTCGCTTGGTATGCTCGCTTCTGCAACGATCGGTTCGGAGATCGGGCTTTTTGAGCCTGTGCATGGATCGGCACCGCAGATCGCGGGGCAGAACCTCGCAAATCCGCTTGGTACGATCGCATCTGCAGCGATGCTCCTTCGCTATTCGGCAAAGAATCAGGCGGCGGCATTGGCCATAGAGGATGCGATCGAAAGCGTGCTTGAGGAAGGCTACAGGACGGCGGAT
Source organism: Pyrinomonadaceae bacterium (assembly GCA_019694355.1). Taxonomy (GTDB): domain Bacteria; phylum Acidobacteriota; class Blastocatellia; order Pyrinomonadales; family Pyrinomonadaceae; genus OLB17. Next base: position 397,200 of record JAIBCB010000002.1, read on the forward strand.
CTCGCATCCGAAGGGACAGAGAAGCTCGTTTCGACATCCGAAATGGGACGACTTGTCCGGGAGCGAGCGGTCGCAAATGCAAAAGGCAAGATCGCCTCACACGCGGCTTAGTAAAATGAGAACGCTTTACGACAAGATCTGGGATTCTCATCTAGTTTATGAAGAAGCTGATAAGCCATCGCTTCTTTATATCGACCTGCACCTGATACACGAGGTGACTTCGCCGCAAGCCTTTGAAGGTTTGCGGATGAACGGTCGAAATGTACGTCGGCCTGATCTCACGTTCGCGACGGTCGATCACGCGATTCCGACGAGGAACAGGAACCTTCCTTTCAAAGATGCGATCGCAGCGCAACAGGTCGAAACGCTGCGGAAGAATACACGCGACTTCGGCGTGAAATTCTACGACCTTGACGCCATACAGCAAGGCATTATTCACGTTTTCGGGCCTGAACAGGGCTTGACGCAGCCAGGAATGACGATCGTTTGCGGCGACTCGCATACGTCCACGCACGGTGCCTTCGGTGCCTTGGCGTTCGGCATTGGAACCAGCGAGGTCGAACACGTTCTCGCCACGCAGACGCTCCCGCAAAAGAAGGCAAAAAATCTTCAGATCAAGGTCGAGGGCGAGCTGCAGTTCGGCGTAACGGCGAAGGATCTGATCCTTGCGATCATCAATCGCATAGGCACGGATGGCGGAACGGGCTGCGTTATCGAATACACGGGCTCGACGATCCGCGGCCTTTCTATGGAAGGGCGAATGACCGTATGCAATATGAGCATCGAGGCCGGGGCAAAAGCGGGACTGATCGCACCGGACGAAAAGACGTTCGAATACCTAAAGGATCGGACTTACTCGCCAAGTGATGCTCGATGGCAGCAGGCGATCGAAGCCTGGTCAGAGCTTCCGACCGACGAAGGTGCGGCGTATGACCGAACGGTGGAATTCGATGCTGCTTCGATCGAGCCATTTGTTACGTGGGGAACCTCGCCCGGGATGTCGGCTCCCGTGAGCAAGGCCGTTCCCGACGGGCCGGAGGCTTCGGATGAGAATAGCCGAAAGTCATTCGAGCGGGCTCTCGAATATATGGGCCTTGAGCCCTCGCAGGAGATCGAGAAGATCGAGATCGATCGTGCGTTCATCGGCTCTTGCACGAATTCACGCATAGAGGATCTCCGAGAGGCGGCCAAGGTCGCAAAAGGCTATTCCGTCAGCGACAAGGTCAACGCTATGGTCGTTCCAGGCTCAATGCTCGTAAAACAGCAGGCTGAAAAAGAGGGCCTTGCCGAGATCTTTGTAAAGGCAGGTTTTGAATGGCGCGATGCCGGCTGCTCAATGTGTCTCGCAATGAACGACGACATTTTGGCCGAAGGGGAACGCTGTGCCTCGACGAGCAACCGAAACTTCGAGGGCCGACAGGGCCGCGGCGGCCGCACCCATCTCGTCAGCCCTGCAATGGCTGCCGCAGCAGCGATCACGGGACATTTTGTCGATGTGCGGGAATGGAGGTTTAACGATTAAGTAGCTTCCAATGGAAAGATTTATCACACATACCGGCACCGTCGCTCCGCTTTATCGGCCGAATATCGACACAGACCAGATCATTCCGAAGCAGTTCCTTAAACGCATCGAGCGGTCGGGTTACGGCGAATTTTTGTTCTACGACTGGCGTTATCACTCGGACGGCGAACCGATCCCGGAATTCGTTCTGAATGATCCGCGATATTCTGCCGCCTCGATCCTTGTTGCAGGGCCGAATTTCGGCTGCGGAAGCTCACGCGAGCATGCTCCTTGGAGTCTGCTCGATCACGGCTTTCGTGCTGTGATTGCACCGAGCTTTGCCGACATTTTCCACAATAACAGCCTAAAGAATGGCCTGCTTCCCGTCATCCTGCCCGACGCAACGGTCGCGGAGCTGGTAAGGCGTACCGAGACGGACCCGGCCTTCGAACTTACGGTCGATCTCGAGCGCCAGGAGGTTAGGTCTCAGGATCATCTTTTTGGGCGCTTTGAAATCGACCCTTTCCGTAAACACTGTATTTTGAACGCTTTGGACGATATTGCCCTCACTCTTGAGCATGTCGGTCGCATAAATGATTACGAAAATAACGTCGAGATGCGACCGCGCTATTCCTTCCTGTCAAACTAAGTAAAACTCGGCCTCTAAAGGCGATCCTGTTTGCTTTTTGGCCATCAGCAAGCTACCATTAAGCCTAATTAAAATGGGGGATCTGTTGACCTCGATCCTCCGGCTTATTGGATAATAATTTCAATAAAGTTTTCTTATTTGACGGTTCTATGGGCTTTTCTACAATTGCAATACACGCGGGCAACGAGCCTGATATTGCTACGGGTGCCGTCAGCGTTCCGATCTACCAGACATCTACGTTTGCTCAGGAATCTCTTGGTGTTAATAAGGGCTACGAATACGCTCGCACGAAGAATCCGACCCGAACGGCACTTGAACAGAATATTGCGGCCCTCGAGGGGGCCAAATACGGTTTTGCATTCGCATCGGGAATGGCCGCGATCGACACCACGCTGCGCCTCTTAAAGAGCGGCGATCACGTCCTTCTTGGCGATAACACCTATGGCGGAACGTTTCGTCTCTTTGACCGCGTTCTGTCGAATTACGGTATCGAATTCGACCTCGTCAATACGTCGGATGCTGCAAACCTTGAGCCCGCATTCAAGCCGAACACTAAGATGGTGTTCGTCGAGACGCCGACAAACCCTGTGATGACGGTCACGGACCTTGGCGCTGTCTCGAATATCGCCCATGCTCACGGAGCAAAGGTCGTTTGCGACAACACGTTCCTCTCGCCGTATTTCCAGCGTCCGATCGAACATGGCGTCGATATCGTCGTGCATTCGACCACGAAGTATCTGAATGGGCACTCGGACAGCGTTGGCGGCTTTGTCGCATTGAATGATGACAAGGATGCAGAATGGATCGGATTCGTCCAGAATAGTGCCGGAGCGATCCTTTCACCGTTCGATTCTTTCCTCGTCCTTCGAGGCACCAAAACGCTTGCGGTCCGGATGGAGGCTCACGACAAGAACGGGCGGACGGTCGCAAACTTCCTTGAGGAACACCCGCGTGTTCAGAAGGTGCATTATCCGGGTCTTACGTCGCATCCGCAGCACGAGCTCGCAAAACGCCAGCAAACCGGATTCGGCGGAATGGTTTCTTTTGAGACGGGATCGTTAGATAACGCAAAAAAAGTTGCGAGCTCCGTCAAACTATGTACTCTCGGCGAAAGTCTCGGCGGCGTTGAAAGCTTGATGTGTCATCCCGCATCGATGACACACGCATCGGTCCCTGCAGAACGCCGGGCAGCTCTCGGCATCACTGACGGGCTTCTGCGTATGTCGGTGGGTATTGAAGATATCGAAGATATCCTGAGCGATCTCGATCAGGCATTGTAGCTGACAAATTATGTTCATTGTAGAGGTTCATGCGACATCGCACATCGGGCGCGTCCGTAAGGGCAATGAGGACAATTATCTTGTCCTCTCGGTGTCTGATACCAAGCGCTGGACCGGTTCACAGGATGGCGGTGAATTCGTCATCGAATCGCAAAAACTTGAGGTTGATGACAACGGTGTTGTCGTCGCGGTGTCAGACGGTATGGGCGGTGCTCTTGCCGGCGAGGTCGCAAGCACGATGGCGGTCGAGACCGTCAGCGAACGGATCCTCGAAGACGATTCCGACAAGACGCTGACGCCCGAGGAACATGATTATTTCCTGATCTCCAAACTCTACAACGCTACCGTTTACGCAAATTATCTCATCCACAACCAAGGCCGGACCGACCCGCAGTATCAGGGAATGGGTGCGACGTTTACGGGTATCGCCGTTTCGCCAAAATTTGCGGACATCATTCAGGTCGGCGACAGCCGGGCGTATCTCGTTCGCAGCGGCAAGATCTATCAGGTCACGAAAGACCAATCGCTTGTCCAGCAGCTTATCGACACTCAGCAGATATCGCCCGAGGAAGCAGAATCACACAACCTTAAGAATGTGATCCTGCAGGCTCTCGGAGCTCAAAGCGATATTTACCCGATCTCGGCCCGCATCGAACCGCATCGCAACGATGTGTTCTTGATCTGCAGCGATGGTTTGTCGAACAAGGTTTCTGCCGCAAATATGCAGCGGATCGTCCAGGAAAATTTTGACTCGCTCGAGCAGGCGTGTGCAGAATTGATCCGTGAGGCGAACAATAACGGCGGCGAGGACAACATCACCGTCATTTTGTCGAAATTTACTGGTGAAAATCTTCCTGAGCCCGAGGGTGACGAGCTGAAACTGGAGCTTCTCGACCTTGGCGGCATTCACGACACGGCCGATCAAGAAGATCAGGAAGATACCGCAGAGATCGTCTAACCTTCGCGCCAATCCGGCAGAACATCGGTCTTTCGTCTGACATAGAGCGAAGAGCCGCGAACTTCCACGACCTCGACCTTTTCACCTTCCTTTAACGAAGTTTCATCGTCTATCGGAAACGCCGTCCAGGTCGAGCCAAAGACCTTCACTGCGGCCTCATTCAGCGGGCCGTTACTGGTCCCGACGACCGTCCCGATTTGGCCGGGCAGCGAGTCCATGCCGGTCTTTACGAAGTCCTTGTCACCGTGCGAAAAATAATCTGCAAAGATCCGTCGCGACATTACGACCATCACCACCGACGAAAAAAGAAATAAGAGAACTTGAACAAGGAATGGAGCACCAAAAAAAGCGGCGATCCCGGCGGCAAATGCCCCCAGGCCGAACCAGAAAAGCACGAACCCGAGCGTGAAGATCTCAGCGACGATCAATGCCGCTCCGATAAGCACCCACAAAAGCCAAACGTAACTTTCCATCCTCTTCTTACGAACTCCTTTTTGAAAGGATAGCATTGCCTGTTCGAATAGGACGACGCCTGCCAGGCAGATGTTCGCAAAAGAGCCATAATTTCGCTAAAATTCAGCTTGCAGCTTGGCTTGCAGATCAAACTTAAGCCGAATATTAGGTAAAAATGCCGCTTTCAACGATCGAAGAGGCCGTCGAGGATATTCGCGACGGCAAAATGATCATCATTGTCGATGATGAAGACCGCGAGAACGAGGGCGATCTCGTCTGTGCCGCAGAAAAAGTTACGCCTGAGATGATCAGCTTTATGGCCGTCCAAGGCCGCGGTTTGATCTGTCTCCCGCTGACGGAAGAGCGTTGCGACGAATTGCAGCTTTTCCCGCAGACTTCGGAGAACACGTCGAATCTCGGAACAGCCTTTACAGTCTCGATCGAGGCACGCGAAGGCGTTACGACCGGGATCTCTGCGGCCGATCGAGCTCACACGATCCTTACGGCCGTAAACCCAAAAACGCGGGCGGCCGACCTTGCAAGGCCCGGACACGTATTTCCGCTTCGGGCTAAACGCGGCGGCGTACTCGTCAGGATCGGTCAAACGGAAGCGAGCGTCGATATTTCGCGGATCGCGGGCCTCGACCCGTCGGCCGTCATTTGCGAAATAATGAACGACGACGGCACGATGGCGCGGATGCCGGACCTTGAGATCTTTGCTGAAAAGCACGGGCTAAAGATCGTCTCCGTGGCCGACCTTGTCCGCTACCGCATTGCGAAGGAGAGCCTTGTCAGCCGCATCATCGAGACGGATCTTCCAACTGAAGACGGCCTTTGGCACGTCGTGGTCTTTGAGAACGTGATGAACGGCGAAACGCACATTGCCTTCGTGCTTGGGGACGTTTCCGATGCAACGAACCCGCCGCTGGTTCGCGTCCAAACGGAGAACGTAACGTTCGCGATGTTCGGCTCGCATTTGGGCGAAGCTTCCGCCGCTATGCGGTCTTCGATAAAGGCGATCACCGACGAAGGACGCGGCGTTATTCTTTACTTACGTCAGCGAGAGAACAATCTTGACCTCGTAAATCAGCTAAAAACATACAAGCTGATGCAGGAGGACGGCCTCGATTTCTCTGCCGCGAGGGCAATGACCGGTTACGGCAAGACGCATGATTATGGGGTCGGGGCACAGATATTGAAGGAATTGGGGCTGAAACGGTTCCGTCTGCTTTCGAAGAATCCGCCGCCTAGATCCGTTGTCGAGGCATTTGATCTGGAGATCGTCGAAACCGTAAAAGTCTGAAGTTTCTAAATGGACGAAGAGCTAGAAAGATCCATGCCGCCGGATGATCCGGAACCTGCTCCGGCACGGCGTCCATTCTTCACGCGTCGAAGGCTGCTCTTTGCTGTCGGCATTACGGCCGTCGCGGCGATCGTGATCTTCGTGGCCGCGACGGTGCTGTATCGCACCGGAGTCTTTGATTCTTACGTCAGAAACCAATTTACTTCAAAGCTGGCAGAGATCGGCATCACGTTCTCTGCGGACAAGACCCACGTCTCCGTCTCGCCCTTAACTCTTGAACTTCAGAACGCGACGTTCAACAACACGGCGACGGGCGAGAAGCTCGTTTTTATTCGTGAGGCAAAGCTCGGGCTTACGGTCCTCGATCTCCTCTCCTGGAGCACGAGCCGCGACATCCGCATCGACACGACAGACATTAAGGGCGGCGAACTATGGATAACATTCGACAAGGACGGCCGCTCGAACTTCTCAGGCCTGAAGCTTGTCGAAGATCAGAAAGGCTCCGCTGTAAATTTCCGCTATGAATCGGTCGTCGTTTCGCTAAAGGACTCGGTCGTGCATTTTGGCGACCTTTCGCGCAATATTTCTGCAGAAGCGAATGAACTTTCGGTCGCACTTACGCCTGTGAAGACGGATGATTCGACCGATACTCCGCGATTCAACTTCGATATCAATTCCCGAAATTCCAGCTTTGGGTATGGCGAGGGCAGCGTGAAGGATATATCGATACTCGCGAAAGGTGTTGCCGACGAAAACCACGCCGAGGTTACAGACCTGCAAATTTCATCGCCGATCGGCGACACCTCAATTTCAGGTACGATCACGGACTGGACGAACCCGAAATACGACCTCAACGCTGAATCATCTCTCGACCTTACGCAGCTTTCGCAGATATTTTCGACCGGAACGGCGCTTCGCGGGGTAGGCAATTTCAAAGGCAAGATCACGGGCGAAGGTGAGAAGTATCGTGTGGAAGGTACGGCGGCTTCCGAGGCTTTTCGGGCTTCGGGCGTTTATCTGAAGGGAGCGAATATTGCGGCGACGGTCGAAGGCACGAATTCGAATTACACCGCGAACGGCACGGCGATCGCAGAAATGCTGACGTTCGATGATTTTCGCATCGACTTCCTCAAGCTCGCCGGAAATGTTCGCGGCACAGGAACAGATTTCCGATGGGTCGGAGAATTGCAGGCGATCGCCGCCAAGACACCGTCGATGACCATCGGTAAACTTTTTCTTGCGGATGCTGTTGCAGAATATCGCGACAAGCAACTCGCGGCATCGTCTGTTGACGGACGTGCTCAGCGTTTTGCGATCGGCGACACTGAGTTCGATGATCTTCGGGCGCGAAACTTAAAGATCGGCTACACCGACGGCAGCGTTACGGTCAGTTCGAACTCGGCCACTACTGCAAAATTCTCTACGGAAGATTTTTCGATCGGCGGAGTGAAAGGCGGTGCGGTCGATGTTCGTCATCGCAAGGGCCAGACCAGTGTCACCGTGAACGATGTTCGGGCGTCGGATGCAACGCTCGGCGACGCAAAGGTCAAGAATCTCACAGCGAGAAAGTTCGAGCTTACGGACGTGCCGGCCGAGACACGCGTCAAACTGCAGAACGTCCGCGGCGGAGATGTTGCGCTCAACGGTACACACATCACGGGTCTTGAATCTCCGCTTCTTGAGACAAAGACGGCGGACGGCACGACCGTTATCTATTCCGACACGACACGCATAGCAAAACTCGACAACGATGCGGCGACGCTCGGCAGCCTCAACGTGGCCGGTGTCCGCCTTACGATCCGGCAGGGAAGGGTCGAAGGACGTTCGCAGGATATCGATGCCGGTAACGTCACGCTCAAGAACAGCGACGCGCTTGCGAGCGGCGGGAATGTGGAGGACGTGAAGCTCGCCCGTCCGGTCTTTATTCTCGAACCTTCAGGCCGATACCGAGCATCGGCGGATATGAGCATTGGCGGCGGAATGCTTGGAAGCATTTCACTTGGGAATGGTTCGGCAAAGGTCGTTGTAACAAATGATCGGGCCGAACTTACCGACCTGCATGCCGCGGTTATGAACGGCCGTCTTGATGGCCAAGTGTCGATCGTCTTGAGCAAAACAGGAAACTCGACCATCGACACGAACTTTTCTGGCCTCGACCTTTCAAAGCTTGCGGCCATCCAGAGCGGACGTGTCATCGCCCTCAACGGCAACACGAACGGCAATGCACATTTAACTTTCACGGGAACGAACTTTCGCACTGCGAGCGGAACTATCCAGGCAACGATCGCCGCGACCGCCGGGCCCGATCAACAGGACTATGTGCCGATCAATGGGCGCATTGATCTTGCGGCGACGAACGGCCTGTTCCGCATCAATGAAGCGAACTTGAGCACGGAAAAAAGTAAGCTCGATGCGACCGGCCAATTCGATCTTTCGGCGGAAAACTCCGACCTTGTTGTAAAACTCGCCTCCACCGACGCCTCCGAGATCACAAAGCTGATCCGAGTGACCGGTGCCTTACCTGAAGTCGAAAGACAGCTCGACGATATGCAGGCGGATATCGGCGGAAGCCTTGCCTTTGACGGCAAGTTGACGGGAGATCTTCTCGATCCTGATGTGAACGGCAAGGCATCTATCGGCGTCGTTGCGTTGCGTGGACGACGTCTTGGAAGTGTCACGTCCGATCTGATCGTATCCTCTGAAGGCTTTAAGTTGGAGAACGGAAAGCTGGTCGAGAACGACGGCGGGTTTGCGGATTTCGACATTACGATCCCGTCGTACGGCAGCAACAACACGCGGGTCAATGCGACGCTTACGAACATCAACGCCGGCAATCTTCTCGCTGCTTTGCCGATCGAACTTCCAGAGCGAATAAAGGATCTAAGCGGCAAAACGTCCGGCAAGGTCAACATCAATGGACTGCCAAATGCGGCAAACGGCAGCATCGATCTTTTGGCTGACAACGGTGTCGTGGCCGGGCAGAATTTTGATTCGCTAAAGGCGAAGGCCGTGTTCGCGGGAACACGGATCGACGTCGAGAATGTCGAGATGAATATCGGCAGCGGACGTCTAACCGCCACGGGCCGTTATGACCGAGGCTCAAAAGATTTTGACGCGAAAATAACCGGCAAGGCCATACCGGTCCCGTTGATCCTGGCCTTTCTTCCGCCCAATGAATCGATCCCGACGATCGGCGGCAACGCGGACCTATCCCTTGTCGCAAGCGGCAACGCAGATCGGTTTGCCACCGTCAACGTGACAGGAACCGGCACGGCCAGTGATGTTATGGTCGGTGAGAATAGCATCGGGAATGTGAACTTTGACGCGAAGACCGTCAACGGACAACTGACCGCGGATCTTACTGCCGATTTCAGCGGGCATCCACAATCTTTGAACGCGACCCTGGACTTGACGAACGATGACCTTCCGCTTCGGGCCTCGACGGAGTTCCGAGATAATCCGCTTGAGCCATTCCTCGCGTTCATACCAAAGCTTCGTGATTTTGGCATTTCGGGCACGGCTCGCGGGCGCGTAGATTTTGGCGGCAATTTGAATCCGCTTCGTCCCGACGGAACACGAGCTATTAGCAGCGACGATCTTTCCGGCACGGCACGCTTTGATGCTCTTTCGCTTCAGATCCAGGACACGCCGCTCGTCGCAGCAGAGCCGATCGTTGCAAAATTGAGTGCCAAAGCGGTAACGTTCGAGAGCGCTCATTTCACCGGAGCAGGCTCCGACATTCGCATCACCGGAACAAAGGCTCTTGCCGACACCGTCGAAAACAAACTCTCTGTCGAAGGCAAGATGAATCTTGCCCTTTTGAATCTCGCAACAAAGGATCTGTTCTTTGCCGGCACCGCCGATGTGTCCGTACGGCTTGTCGGGCTCAATCCGCAGGCCAATCTCACCGGTTCGCTCGCGACCGAGAATGCGGCTTTTGCGGCGTTCGTCGGGAACGACCGCTTGACCTTCAGCCGGGTCAAAACGCGCGTGATCTTCACGTCGGACCAGGCCGAGATCGAAGAGGCGTCGGGCTATCTTGGCGGCGGAAGATTTACCGCGACCGGCGGTGCTTTGCTTGACGGCTTATCGATCCGAAACTTCAGATCGACCCTCAACGGCGAGAATATTACGGTGCCGTTCCCCGAAGATTTCCTTACGACGGGTGACGCACGGCTTGAGATCACAGGCATTCGGCGCTCACCGGCGACTCCGCTGCAGACAACGATCTCCGGGCGCGTTTTTGCAAGCCGGAGCCTTTATTCAAAGGACATAGACCTTGGGAATATCATTGGCGGACGACGTTCACGGTCGCTGTCTGCCGGGCCGAGTTCGATGACGGCTCCTCGTTTTGATCTCGTAATTGAGGGCCGCAACGCTCTTGTTGTTCGCAATAACATTGCCGATCTTACGGCCTCGGTCTCCTTGAACCTGACGGGCGATACGGATAATCCCGTTCTTTCCGGCCGCATTGTTGCAAACGGCGGGACGCTCTTCTATCGCCGCGACCGTTATGAGATACAACGCGGCGTACTTGAATTTCCGCCGGACACGTTGATCGATCCGGTGGTGAATCTCCAGGCCGAATCCGAGATCAATGGCTATCAGATATTTGTATCGCTGAGCGGGCCGTTGAATGATACCGAACAGGTTACGGCCTCCGTGCGGTCAAGCCCGGCATTGCCGCAAGCTGACATCGTTTCGCTGATCACAACAGGATCGCTTACGAATGCCGCGGGCGGCATCCCGACGCTTGCCCAGACCGGCATCAGAACGGCGGCCGAGATCTTGACGGACACCGTTATAAATAACCCTGCGAGACGGGCGACCGATAAGCTTTTCGGCCTGAACGTTTTCGAGATCGATCCGATCCTGACAGGTGAGCAATTGAATCCGGGAGCAAGGCTAACGGTTGGCCGTCAGATAAATAACAACCTGCGGGTCACATACGCAACGAATCTTTCACAGGATCAGAATCAAGTGCTCGCATTTGAATATCGCGTGTCGAACAAACTCTCGTTCGTTGCTCAATACGAACAGCGTTCGCTCACGAATGTAACGCGAAATAGAGATAATTTTAGCTTTGAAATAAGATTTAAGAGACGGTTTTAGAACGCTTTTTTTGAGAACATCGCTCAATGCAAATGGACATCTTCTTACGCGCCTTCTGGCGGCGGCGATCCTATGCGTCTGCGTTCTCATTGGCGTTGCGAACGCTCAGTCTTCGCAATTTGAAGGCAGAACGATCGGCGAGGTCAAGGTCGTTGTCGATCCGCCATTCGGGAACAGCGTTGTTGACGATATTCTTCCGCTTGTCGCCGATCTTTCCGAAAGTAAATATTCTTCGATCGCCATTCACGACGCGATTCTTCGTGTTTACAACCAGCGGCCGGTCGTTTCGGTCGAAGTCGCTGCAGCTTTACGAGGTGAACTTGTCGATCTGGAATTTCGCATAAAGCGAAAGACAGTGCTTAACAAGGTTTTGATCGACATCCATTCGGTCGATGGTGACGACAACCGCATAACTGAGCAGGAGCTTCTTTTCAAGCTTAATATTCTCTCTTCCGGAACCGCGATCACTGAGCAGATGCTCCGCAATAACGCGGACATCATTCTCGATTTCTTGCGTGATCAGGGCTATTACAAGGCTGAGATCGCGTTCGAACAGCAGAAGGTCGCTGGGATGGATGAGGTGAACGTCCTATTTCACGTAACGCTGAATCAACAGGCAAAGGTCGATACATTTTCGATAGGCATCGACGGCCTATCAGAGCCGATCGATCTCAAAGAACTCTCACTCAAACCGGGCGAAAACTTTTCGAGGGACCGCCTGCGGCGAGATGTCGAAAAGATCCGCTCCATACTCCGCGAAGGTGATTTCGTTGCACCTCGCCTAAACGAACCGCGTGTCGTTTATGATCCCGAGCTGAATAAGGTCGCGATCGAGTTGACGGGTTCGAAAGGCCCACGCGTGAAGATCGTCATCGATCCGAAGACGGACGAGCCGAACTCGAGGACGCTCAGGAAGATACTGCCCATCAAGCGGGAAGGGACGCTCGATTTTGCCGCGATCGTCGAAGGCGAGCGGCGGCTCGAGAACTATTATCAGGAGCACGGATATTTTTTCGTTGACGTAACGCCAGCCTGCTCTGTTGAACCATCGATCATCGAAGGTGATGGCACAACTCTGCCGAACGGCACCGAATTTGTGTGCTCGGCACTTGCGACGAACGAACTCCTGGGCCGCGAGATCGAAGTTAAATATAACGTCGCCCTCAGCCGCAAACTTCGCCTGAGCAAGATCCGTATTCGCGGCACCAACAAGCTTTCTTACGAGGAAATAAGCTCCGTTCTGAATTCGCAGCAAGCAAATATTCTCGGCATCATTCCGCTCTTTGGATATGGCCGCGGCGTAACGAGTGCGGACACGCTCGAAGAAGATGCTTCGACGATCCGCTCGCTGATGAATGAACTCGGTTATCGCAACGCAAGCGTTAGCGTACGTCAAGGTGTGTCGCCCAACAGCGACGATCTGATCATCACGTTCCAGGTCGATGAAGGCCCGCCGACCGTAGTTGACGACGTAACTATTTCGGGAAACTCTGCCATTTCGACCGACGAATTGAAGAAGCAGCTGCCCGAGCTCGTGGGAAGGAATTATTCGCGTGCCCGCGTACGAAATGCCGTGCGCTCTCTGCAGACATATTACTCCGACAGGGGGTATTACGATGCCCGCGTAACATCTTCGATCGTCGAGCCTGTGACGCCAGCTACGGTTGACGCCGAGAAGATCAAAGTCGAGTTTCACGTCGAAGGAGAAGGCCAGGTCGTTACGACCGACCGCGTTCTTATCACCGGCAACCGCAAGACAAAAGAATCGGCAATACGCCGTGCGATCGCCATCGAGCCCGGCAAAGTTCTGAAGGCGTCAGAAATTTACACAAGCGAGCAGAGCCTGTTCGGCACGGACGCTTTCGACAGCGTCAATGTAAAACTCCAGCCGTCGGGCGGTAACGGTAACGGCAGCGGCAGCGGGCGAAAGACTGATGTGATCATCAATGTCAGCGAAGCTCCGCCGCGTGTTCTGGGTTACGGCGGCGGCTTTTCGACCGACCTTGGCGTCAACGGCTTTTTCGATATCCGTCACGTTAATCTCTTCGGAAGACTGTGGCAGGGCGGAGCCCGCTTGCGTATGAGCCGGCGGCAGCAGCTCGTACAGCTTGATTTTGTCCATCCGCGTTTCCTTCATGACCGCGAAGGCCGATTCAGCCCGCTCACTATCACGGCTCAGTATCAGCGGGATTCGACGGTCACGCGATTCTTCCGCTCGGCGTTCGATAAAGGGACGTTCGGGATCGTTCAGCGGCTTGATTCCGACGGAAACCCGATCGATGAATTCGGAAATGCCGTCGGCAGCCCGACGCTCAATCGCCTGACCTTTACAGTCGAGACGAGCAAGACCCTGAGCGTCAAGAATCGAAGCCTGATCTTCGCCCGGTTCAAATTCGAAGATGTTCGATTGATGAACTTTGAGAGCTTGCTAGTGAGTGAGCTTCTGCGGCCGGATTCAAGGATCCGAACATCCGGATTCTCGTTCACATACGTTCGCGATACGCGTAAGAATTGCCAGATCAAGTATTCGCTTCTCGAGACGATCGCCAAGGGCGAACCGGGCGACCGCTGCCGTTACAACGCAAGCGACCCGACCAATGGCAGCTATATTACTGCGCAATACGATCTCTCAACGCCGCTGCTCGGGGCGAACATCGGCTTTCAAAAATTCCAGGCCAGCTACAACTATTACTATTCGATCCCGCGAATACGGCGAATGACGATCGCGGCGCGTGCGGTCATCGGGCTCGCACATGTTTTTTCGAATGGCAATCGTTTCTCGAACTCACAGTTTCCGGGCCTCGACGGGATCTTGCCGATCAGCGAACGCTTCTTCGCCGGCGGCTCGACGACGCTGAGAGGTTTCGACTTTGAGGAAGCCGGGCCGCGTGCCGTGATAGTTCCGCAAGGCACGTTCAGGAACAGCAAGGGCCAGCAGGTCTATCTTGATCCGTTCACGCTGCCTTTTGGCGGCAACGGCCTTGCAGTGGTCAATATCGAGGCGCGTATTCCGCTTTCGAAGTCGCTGCGTGCCGTGCCTTTCTATGACGGCGGCAATGTATTCAGACGCGTCGGCGACATCTTTAATCCGCCGAAGACGATCGGCTCCACCGCGTTCGAAGCGAATCTGCGTGCTCTTTGGACGAACACCATCGGCCTCGGACTGCGTCTGAAGACGCCGATCGGCGGCGAGTTCGGGGTCGATTACGGCTATCTGCTGAATCCGCCGCGTTTTCGCATACCGCAAACGAGCGGCCCCGATGCATACTATCGGTTGCATCAGGGCCAGCTGCATTTCAGGTTTTCACAAGCCTTCTAATTCACCGAGTCGATCAAGACCGCCGATTCATCCAACTCGACGATCAAACCGCCGGGTGCCGCTTCGGGCAATCGCGAAAGAGCAGATCGAAGATCGTCGATCTCCGGAGCCTGCGTCTCACGCATCAGTTCGCGATTTTTCCGATTGGTCTTTCGGGCGTACATCGCACGGTCCGCCGCCACGACAAGTTGATCGAGCGACTCGCCTTTTTCCGGAAAGGCCGCCGCCCCAAGGCTTACGCCGACGGACGCTGACCTGCCGCCTTTAACATCAAGCCTAAAGGCACGCACGGCCTGCTCGATGCGTTCGCAGAGTTCGGCAACGTCGAGGTCGGTCATATCGGGGACGAGGGCGATGAATTCGTCGCCGCCGTAGCGTGCAAGAAAGTCGTATTCTCGAAGCTGCGAATAGATCACCTCACCGACCTCGCGGAGCATTTGGTCGCCGACCTTATGGCCAAAGGTGTCGTTAACGCCTTTGAATCCGTCGAGGTCAAGCATTATCACCTGGAAGTTCGAATTGCTTCGGTCGGCGCGTGCCACTTCGCGTTCGAACTGCACCTGCAGGCTTCGTGCATTCGGCAGGCCGGTCATCGTATCGGTCATTGCATGAGCACGAGTGCGCGCGTGGGTCTGCAGCTTCTCGATCGCTCTTGCCGCGATGTCGGCGATCGTCGTCAGGATGCGAATGTGCTCGTCTTCGTACTCGTTGATCGCCGATGTGTAGATCGACACGGCACCGACGAGCCCGCTTTCAGAGATGAGAGGGACGCTCGCCATCGTCTGATATTCCTGGACAAGATCGAACTGCGAGATGGAAAAATCAAGGTCCGGGTTAACGTTGACGACCGGCTCAAGATTCTTTAGGACGATCCCCGTAGCGCCTTCGCCCACGCGGACCCGTTTTGACATGAAGATATCAGCGTTCTGCCCGCTTACTTCGGCCACCGACGCAAATTCGTTACCTTCGTGCAGCAGATAGACCGCACAAGTATCCGTCGGCATCAGTTCGCCAAGTTTCGCAACGAACAACTTGAGCATCGCACCGAGACTGTCGGATTCACCGAACTCACGCACAAGCTCGAACAGGGCAAATACTTCGCGATTGGCCGACTGAATTCGCTCGACATAGCTCTTGCCTTCGATCGCCCGCCGCTGCGGCGCGACCTCTTTTGGATAGTCAACCCCGGCGGCGGCGATCTCTACCTCGAACCGTGTCAAATTCTTCAGAAAATGCTGCACGAGGTCGGGATCGAACCTCGAACCGGCAAGATTCGAGATGTGGGTGCGGGCCTCATTCCTGGACATTGGCTTGCGAAAGGGCCTTTCGCTCCGAAGGGCGTCATAGGTATCGGCGATCGCGAGAATGCGTGCACCAAGCGGGATGCGGTTGCCTTTCAGTGCGCTCGGGTATCCCGTGCCGTCCCATGATTCGTGATGATATCGCACGATCGGCACGACCGGATAGGGGAACTCGATCTCTTCGAGGATCGAGGCACCGATCGTGCAGTGCGTCTTGACCTTTTCGATCTCAGCAGGCGTCAAACTATCCGGCTTGCTCAGAATGTGGTCAGGAATCGCCAATTTTCCGATGTCGTGAAGCAGCGAGCCAAGGCGAAGGGCATCTAGACTGTCCTGCGACATTCCGACGGCACGGCCGAGGCCGAGTGCGTATATCTGCGTACGTCGGACGTGGCCCGTTCCGATCTTGTCCCGCGCATCGACCGCTGTTGCGAGAACTTCGACCGTGGTCTGGTTCAAGCGGTTGGCACTCTCGACCAGCTCGTTCCTCTTCTGGAGGCCCGTGTTGTGGATCCTGTATGCCGCCGCAACGCAGGCCGCGATCGGGATCAGGATGAGCAGAAATGTAGCGCCGAACACGAGAATGCCTGCCGCGGTTGCTACAAGCGCAATTACAGCACAGGCGGTCAGGCTCAGGATCGAGTCCTTCGATGTTTTCTCAGCGTCTATCATGGCACTCGGGCCGGGGTCTGGTTCCCAGCGCCGTCGCTTAATAATTCAAGACCTGTGCCAAAAGATGAGGACGAGGCTAAGTGTAGATTTTTCCTAAGCTGAAGGCATTTCCGGCCGAATTGTGGCCGTCGATCACGGCCGCAAGAATCGGTCAAGATGAAAGAAAGTTTCGGTCAATCTGCATCGACCTGAGAAGGGAGACGCGCGATCAGTAAGAGTCGCCGTCGAATCCGTATCCGTCGTCATAGCCGTCGTCGTGATCGCGTTCGTCGTCCTCGTCAGACCTAAGATCGACCTCGACCGGATCGAGTCCGACCACGACAAGGTCCGAGCCGCATTCGTCACATTCGACAAAGTCGCCTTGTTCGGACTCGGCATCAACGAAAACTTCTTCCTGGCATTCGGGGCAAACTGCAGTAGGCATTTCTATTCCACCTCAATAATGAATGAGTGCTTTCGGCCGCGTATCCGAAGCCGAAACTTGGTATGCTAAACAATCTATCGCGCCCGATATATCATTTGCAAGACCAGCGTCGGGTTCGTGAATAAATGGGCGGCTTAACGGCAATATTTTTTTGAGAAATGGCAACTTTTACCTTCGCATCCGATAAAGAATTTGACGTTGCAGGCTTCGGCACGAACGCGGTCGATTTTCTGATCGAGGTGCCGTCATATCCGCAATTCAATTCAAAGGTCGAACTCTCCAAGTACACGCAATTGGCCGGCGGCGAGATCGCAAGCACGATGGTCGGGCTCCAGCGTCTCGGCCTTTCGACGACCTATGCGGGGCGATTCGGCAGCGACCCCGCGGCCGACATCGGCATCAGGTCCCTGATCGATGAAGGCGTCAACACAGAGTTCGTCGAACGCATCGCAGGAGCTTCGACGCAGATCGCTTTCATCATCGTTGACGAAGCTTCCGGTGAGCGTACCGTCATCTGGAAAAGGGATCAGAAGCTTGCTTACACGCCCGGCGATGCTCCGCTTGAAGCCGCACGCCGTTGCCGTATCCTTCACATTACGCCGCACGACACCGCGGCCTGCATCGAAATGGCACAGGCCGCAAAGGAAGCCGGTGCGTATGTGTCGATCGATATCGACAATATTTTCGACGGCATCGACGCGTTGCTGCCGCTGGTCGATATCTTTGTCTCATCATCCGATTTCCCCGAACGCCTGACCGGCAACAGCTCGCTCGAAGCATCTTTGGCCGAACTCTCCCGGACTTACGGTTTTAAGCTCACCTGCGCAACGCTCGGGGATTCAGGCTCGATCCTTCTGGCCGACGGCGACTTCATGCGAACTCCCGGATTTGACGTGCCCGGCGGCTGTGTCGATACGACAGGTGCGGGTGATGCATTTCGTGCCGGCCTGCTTTACGGGATCCTTTCCGGCGGTTCGATCGAAGCCGCCGCCGTATCCGCCAACGCCGTTGCCGCCCTTAAATGCAGAAAACTAGGGGCAAGAACCGCTCTTCCGAACGTTCAAGAATTTACAACACTGTTAAAAAATGCTGGACGAGCCTGACTTTTTAGTATTACAATGTGTTGGGACGTTGCCTCGTCCCAAAGCGAGGACCCACATTCTCAGCTTATGTATTTGCGGTCAGTCCAGCGATTCTCACGCTAAATATGGACGAAAATATTGGCTTAATCGTACAGATCTCCGGCGTTGCTCTAATTGCGCTCCTTACTGTATTCCTTCGCCGCTCGCTGAAGATAGCTGCACTCAGCTATTGGGCGAATGCTTGGTGCATATTGTGTTTCGGCCTTATCTGCCTAAGGTTCGCTGCAGTGCACTCGTCCATGATCCAGATCCTTGGGCTTTACTTCGTAACGCAGTATCTGTTTGGATTTCTGCTTGCCGCCGGATGCTACAGCCTTGCCAGGAACGAGAGGCTGAAGAGTCATTCTGAGTTCGCGGTCGTCCCGTTCATCATCTTCGGCTTCGTCCTTCCGTTCCTTTCCGAAGACGTTTCAACGCTGCTTTACGTCCATTCGCTCGCGATGGCGATCTTTTTCGCCGCGTCCTATATCATTCTTTGGCGGACCCAAGTACGAACTCTCGGTTGGCACGTAATGCTTGTTGCGATCGGACTTTTGGCGGTAAATTGCCTCCAGTTCTTTGTAACTTCGCTGATCGGTGCTAATACGTCGATCCCGATCGACCTCGTACCTTCGGGGCCGCTTTTTGATTTTATACTTCAGAACCTCCTCGGCTTTGGCACGGTAATGATCCTGCTCGAACGAGTTCTTTCCGACGCCAATCGGGCGAACGCCGAACTCTCCGTTGCCCACGCCCAACTAAAGGAACTTGTCCACGTCGATCCGCTGACCGCGGCCCTGAACCGCCACGCCTTTCACGGCTATCTGCGGCAGAAAGGCGAGACCGAAGGCAGCGTTTACGGCTGCGTCGGGTTCTTTGACGTTGACGATCTAAAGGATATCAATGACGCCCACGGCCATCCGGTCGGTGATGCGGCCATCAGGGCCGTTGTCCGCGCTATTCGCGATATCATCCGCGCCGAAGATCTTATCTTTCGTTGGGGCGGCGACGAATTCTTTGTTCTGATGATCGGTCTTGACTCCGAACTCGCGAGCGAAAGAATGTCGCGTCTCGACGGCCTGCTCACAAATATCTCGCTCGATGGCTTAAGGACGCCGATCAGCATAAGCGTTTCACGAGCGTTTGAGAACTTTTCCGAACTGGATCGTCTCGAAAATGCGATCGAAAGGGCCGACGCCAAAATGTATCTTGAGAAAGAACGACGAAAACATGCTCCAATGCTGAATGGAGGCCGTCCTGCTGCCCTGCAGAGCGACGTCCGAAGCCGTCTTGCCCTATAGCTTGTTCTCAAAAAATCCGACCGCCAATGCCCACGCATCTTTTGCAGCATCGGCGACATAAACATCCGGCCGCGTATCGTTAAAGAATGCATGGTCGGCTTCGTATTTTACGCTCTCGACCGGAAGCTCATACCGTTCGGCAGCATCTTCGAGCGAGGCGACCTTTTCTGCATTGATCCAGCCATCCTTTGTCGCCGAGATGAAGATCGTCGGCACACGCAGCTGTTTCAGCACATCTTCCTCCGGAATGTCGCCATAGAACGGCACGGCGGCACTGATCCCTTCAACAAGGCAGGCCGCACGCAAAGCGTATGTTCCGCCCATGCAAAATCCCGTGATCCCGAAGTGATCGACGCCCGTTGTCCGCTGAAGCTCGTTGACCGTCGCTCGGATCGTTGCAATGCCATCGTCGAGCGGCAGTTCGCTCATCAGTTGCGCCGCTTCGGCCGGCGTTGCGGCCGTCTTTCCACGATATAGGTCCGGAGCGGCCGCAAAAAATCCTTCCTTCGCATATCGCCGCGTGATATCGCGAATATGATCGTTCAAACCCCAATATTCCTGGATGATGATCACTGCCTTTCCGTTCGGACTCTCCGGACGTGCGACGTATGCCGTCGTTTCGCCGTTGTCGCTCGGTATCGTGATCGTTTCGTCTGTCATTTGCTTTTTTCCTCCTAAGATCGCAGTGCTTTCTCGCACGATCTGCCACCCCAAGAATAACCAACCGTCGCACCCATTTGAAGCACAAACCGCACAGAATGTATCAAACCGCACAAAATGTATCAAACCGCACAAAATGTATCAAACCGCACAAAACGCACAAAGGTCAGTACCGCCTGCGTGAGCGGGCGGCGAGCGGCTTGTCAGTACCGCCTGCGTGAGCGGGCGGGTTCTTTAAGATCTGCATATCTGAGTCCACAACTTTTCCAAGTAATTGAACCTGCAGCCTGACAAATGTTAATCTCGAAGCCGTGCTGGGGTGGCGGAATTGGTAGACGCCCAGGACTTAAAATCCTGTGTCCTTAGGGGCGTGCGGGTTCGATTCCCGCCCTCAGCACCACCTCCGGCCGCCAAAAGCCTCGCCTTTGCCCGATTTCGTGCATCATTTCCGTCAAAAATAGCCCATTTCGTCTGTCGAGACATCCCAAACGTTGGAAAAAATTCACTAGAGCCGCATCATTCTTCGTTTTTGGTGCATCAAAGCTTACTGGCACGCCCTTTGCAATTACTCACGCCGGAATAAGCGGTTCGATTTCGGCCCGGATCTGGACAAGAAAAGGAGGTCGAATGACAAGAGCCATAGCTCCCTTAAAACGCTTATTTCCATTGGTTTTGATCTTTGTCAGTACAGGTTTTCTATACGCGCAATCGGGGTCGATCTATCGGCTCCCCGCGGGCACAAAGATCAAGCTGAAATTGGGTGCCGAACTAAAGACCGGGGTGTCGAGCGTCGGCGATACTTTCATCGCAAAGGTCGCCGAACCGGTTCGCCGCGAAGGCGAGATCGTGCTGCCGGAAGGTACGGCATTTGAGGGCCGGATCACAGTTGCGGAAAAGGCACGAGCCGGCGGACGAGACGGCGAACTCAAGTTCGAGATCGATCATATGCTGATCGGCGATGATATTCGCCGGAGCGTTTCGACAAAGGTCTTGACGAAGTTCGATGCTGATTCGTCGCGGCTGCTTAAAACCGCCAGTATCGTTGGCGGAACGGCGGTCGGAGCCCTTATCGGTTATGCGGCCGGTGCAGGCAACGGAGCTCTTCTCGGGGCCGGGATCGGAGCCGGAGTCAGCACGGGAACGGCCGTCCTGCAGCGTGGACGCGATATTCGGATCAAAAAGGATCAAACTTTTGTGATCGAACTCAAAGATGACCTGATACTGCCTGTCTTGGATTATTGAGGTTGGCCGTTGGCGAGAACCGTTCGGCCATATTAGGAAAAAGCCCGTCGTGAAGGGGAGAGCACGGCGGGCTTTTTCTATTTGCGCCTGCCCAAGGCACGCCCTTTTTGGTGTTGGTGCCGCATTGTGAGAAAATACCGTTTTTATCAGAACTCTATATCTCAAACAGGAAGGTTAAATAATGGCTGGAAGAAATAAAGTTACTGTCGTCGGTGCGGGAAATGTCGGCGCGACCGCCGCACACTGGATCGCGAGCAAAGAGCTCGCCGATGTCGTTCTCGTTGACATCATTGAGGGAACTCCGCAGGGAAAGACGCTCGACCTTGCTCAGGCGGCTCCGATCGACGGTTTTGATGTAAAACTCGTGGGCAGCAATTCGTATGAAGAAACCGCGAATTCCGATGTCGTGATCATCACCGCCGGACTTCCGCGCAAGCCCGGAATGAGCCGCGATGACCTGCTAAAAACGAACTCTGAGATCGTTGGCAATGTTACCGAGCAGATCGCTAAATATTCGCCGAACGCGTTCATCATCGTCGTCTCGAATCCGCTCGATGCGATGGCTCAAGTGGCATTCCGCCGCTCAGGTTTTCCGAAAAATCGTGTGATGGGTATGGCCGGCGTGCTGGATTCGGCACGTATGCGCTGCTTCGTCGCCGAGGAACTCGATGTTTCGGTCGAGAATGTTACTTGCTTTGTTCTCGGCGGCCATGGCGACACGATGGTTCCGCTCCCGCGATATTCGACCGTTGCAGGTATCCCGATCACCGAACTTATCCCGAAAGATCGTCTCGATGCGATCATCACGCGAACCGCAAATGGCGGCGCAGAGATCGTCGGCCTTCTGAAGACCGGATCGGCATTCTATGCACCGAGCCTCGGAGCGGTCGAGATGTGCGAATCGATCCTTAAGGACAAGAAAAAGATCCTGCCTTGTGCTGTCTTCCTCGAAGGCGAGTACGGCGTCAGCAACCTTTTCGTCGGTGTTCCTGTGAAACTCGGCAAGAATGGCGTCGAACAGATCATCGAGATCAGCCTCTCGAACGATGAACGTACGGCATTGCACAAATCCGCTGCCGCAGTTCAGGAACTTGTTGACGTCCTCAACATCTGATCTGATTTTTTTGACGATAAAAACGCGGTCGGATGCGTTGTCCGGCCGCGTTTTTTTGTTAGTTACCAATTTACGATCTTTCAATTGACAATGGACAATTCGAGCATCTCAACACGCTCTTGATTGTCCATTGTAAATTGGCCAATTGTACATTGGGTGAAATTGTCTCAGTTCAGATACGCACTCGGTGCGGGGACGTCGCCTGCGAGGCCGAACGGAACGACAGAGAAGCCTGCACTCGAACCGAGGATATAGAACAAACCTTGTGCATCGGGGCGATAGACCGCAAAGTCTGCCTTGCCGTCACCGTCGTAATCGCCTGCGGCAGGGATGTCGGTCGAGATGCCGAACGGTGCACCGTAGGCTGTCTCGTTCTCGCTCCTAAGCACGTACCAGAAGCCCGTAGATGGACGATAGACGGCGATGTCCGTCTTGCCGTCGCCTGTGTAGTCCGCAGGGACGACCTTGTCGCCCGCAGCACCGAACTGTGCCGCGTAGAACGCTCCGTTCGATGAATTGAACCTGTACCAGACGCCTGTCGATGGACGATACACGGCGATGTCCGCCTTGCCGTCTCCGTCGAAATCGGCCGTGGTCGGTTTGTCGCCCGCAAGCCCGAACTGCACTGCCGTAAAGCCTTCGGTCGAACGCTGTATGTAGAACGTGCCTTGTGCATCAGGTCGATACACGGCCAGATCGGCCTTGCCGTCACCATCAAAATCACCCGGCGTCGGGATGTCTGTCGAGATGCCGAAAGGTGCTACCGTGAGTGTCAGGTCTTCACTTCGCAGGATGTACCAAGTTCCTGTCGATGGACGGTACATCGCGACATCCGTCTTGCCGTCGCCCGTGTAGTCCGCAGGCACCATCTTGTCGCCCGCCGCACCGAACTGATACGCCGTAAATCCTGCCGTCGATCTCTGCAGATACCAGACATTGCTCGACGGCCTGTACACGCTCGCATCCGTCTTCCCATCACCATCAAAATCGAACATCGTTGCACCGGTCGGCGTCGATGATGTGCCGATCGTGAAGTTCGCGGAGGATGTGCCCGCAGGGTCAACGAATCCGGCCTCGCGAACGCGAATTCGTGCCGTCGAGGTCGGAGTGTTCGGAACGGTCCAACTTCGCGAACCGGTGTTCGCAATGTCATTCGCTATGATGGTCGGATAGGTCGAACCGCCGTCCGTCGAGAGTTCGATCGTTACGTTGCGGTCGAATCCAGAAGCATTCGTCCACGAGATATTGATGTTCGAACCGATCGCTACTGAACCGCTAGCAGGTGCGACGTTCGTTATTGCGTCGCGAACCTGATCCGAGTTGCCGTCGCGATACCATCCGATGTCACGCATTACCTGTCGCGTCAGATCAAGCGTAAGCGGCAGACCAATGTTTATACTCGGCTCCATCAACAGATTCGGACTGCAAGCGGAATTGAAATGCGAGATCGACGATCCGCCCTGAAATGTCGAAGGTGTGTAAAGCTGCACTCGTCCGCTCGAATCATCACAGGCCGTAAGGAAACTCGACGCGATCCTGACGTTCGGTCCATCGAATACAACGTTATTATTATTCGTCGCGGATGTGCGGCGCTCGATATCAGTCATTTCAGACCAACGCTTTCCGGTCGTGGTATCGACCATGAACCGAAGATATGCGTCAGGAAATCCCGACGGCATCTCGCCCGATGAACCATTCACAAAACTCGAAAAACCAAGCCCGTGACCCATTTCGTGAAGAAGTACGACGAGCAGATTGATGCGATTCGACGGTGTCGAGTTATTCAGTCCGTAGTAAAATCGCGAGCCCGCTCCGAGACAGCCGTTGTCAATGTCGGTATTGAACTGCGCAAAGATCTCCGGATTCGAAAGATTGAGCGGACTGCCCGCGAGCTTGTTCGCCAATGAAACGTGATACCAAGTTCCCGCGACTGGAGCTCCCGAAAAATCACGAAGGCGGCTCGTTGCACCCGCGGAGCCAAGAACACCGCCGCTCGGTGTGCATGGGGAGAGCGAATTGAACTGGGAGTTCACCTCGATCGGAACAGATGTGTCGAGGAACGCTCCCCAGATCCCGGCCGCAAAATTGAATAGATTCAAACGCTGTTGGCCGCGTGTCGTGCCGTCATTGCCGCCTTCAGGAGATGCAGCGGTCGGATCGTTAAAACCTTCACCGGCACCGTCGCCATTTACGATCGTGATCGTTGCGGAATTTGGGCTCATTGCACGACGTTGAGCTGCTTCGGCGATCAGGTTCTTGTAAAAGATCAGTTCAGAGGGCGACATTCCATGCCGAGCGGCCTCGTCGGCGATCTCCGTTTTTTCAGGATAGTGCGATGTAAGCCTTGCTCCGGTAAAAAGATCGCGTCCAAAGAAATTTTCGGCCTCGCCAAGATCTGTGACACACGCCGCAACAGGTTCTCCATCACTTCCGAGTCGCCCGAGCATCACGTTCTGGAACGTCTTGCCCATATCGACCTCAACTCCGCCATCCGGCAGAGTCCGCTCAATACTGCGAGCATCAGTTCGGTCAGTGAGATCAGCGATCAGGCGTCCGAGTTCGCGATCTCCGTTCTGCGGCTGCGCGCGATCTTGATGTGTCTGCGCCGTTGCCAGCGACCAGCGGCCTGTTCCTACAAAGATCAAAACTGCGAAAAGAATTGCCAATGCTGCGGCGGAGAGAATTGCTTTTTTCATGATCGGTACAACCTGGAAACGTTGGGGGCCGTGCGAAGTCTCGCGGAGTCTCAATCATCTCATAGCCGACGAATTTTGCCAACAAGTTTTTACAATTCGATCAAAGACAATGAAACCGGGCGAGGCCGTTGAAGGTTGAGTGGCAGGGTGAGCGTCTTTCGACATTTGAAGGACTGTTTTGGCCACCATTCAACGGTCGTCAGGTTGACCGAAAGACGCGGTCAGCCTGACCGATTTTTTGTCAGGCTCAAAGAGTGCAGTCGCCTTAACTGTTGTTATTTCACCAGTTAGACCATGGCACGCTCCTTGACTATATATCGAGCAACATGAAGTGCGCCGAATAGTGTGCACTCCCACACCGGTCGATCCACCCCGGAAAGGAGAAAAGAATTTGTATGTTGAGTTTAGTTTTATCGAAAGTGATGCAAAAGACACTAGCAATAGTGTTTATCGCATCCTTTCTGTTTGCGAACACGCTGGCGTTCGCAACAAACGATGCGAATCGTATTCGCTCGTTAAATTCAAATGAGGTTGTCGCGAAATTTACCACCGATCTTACTCAGCTTGGCCGTGAAGGAAGACTGCGTAAGAACCTAAGCCTCGAGAGCGATGTCATTCGTCTCACGAACGCGTTAGCAGAAGGGGGTCTTCGCCAACCGGTTCTCGTCACCGAGTTGCGGGAAACACGAAACACGATTGTTGAGCAGCTTGCACTTAAGATCGCGAACGGCGATGTGCCCTCGGGCCTTGTCGGTCATGACGTTGTCAGGCTTGACGTGGATTCTGTTTACTCCAACTCCGCAACCGGTGACGATTTCGAGAGCCTGGTTTCATCCATTTTGGATAACGCAGTCTCCGATCACGGCAAGAAGATATTATTCATTGACGATCTCGGAAATGTTCTTCGCAGCAAGAATGTCGCCGCGAAACTCTTGAGTTGTGTCGCTGAAGGAAAGATCGCGGTTATCGGCGGCAGCAATGCTGCTGATTACCGCGATCGCATCGATGCCGACACAACATTGGCCGATGCGTTTGCGGCCTTTGCCATTAAGGATACGACGGCCCGAGCGGACCAAGATGAGAGCGCTTCAAATTCCGGGAACTATCGGGGCGGCAACTTGTCGCCGGATCTTCGTGAGATGATCGCAAGCGATCCGAGCGGCCAGACTCGCGTTGACGTGATCGTTCAGGCACAAAATGCCAACGATCCGGCTCTTCGTCAGCTTATCGCTTCGGGCGAGGCTCATATCACCGGCCGCGTTGGTTCGACCGATACGCTTGTCGTCAATATGCCGCTTTTGACCGTTCAGGCTTTGTCGCAAAGCGGTTTGGCGAACTACATTTCGCCGGATCGGCCGACTTCAACGACCGGGCACATTGAGGACACAACGGGCCTTTCGCTGATGCGAAGCCAGCCCGCTCTCAATGGCCGTTCGGCTTATACGCTCGACGGAACTGGCGTCGGCATCGCGGTTCTCGATTCGGGTATCTACGCAGGTCATAACGGATTCAAGAACAATGCAGGTGCTTCTAGGATCGTCGCGAACGTGAACTTTACGAACGCGAATATCAACGACACGAGCGATGGCTATGGGCACGGAACTCACGTTGCGGGCCTTGCCGCCGGTAACTCTAACATCTCGAGCGGTGCGTATCGCGGTGTGGCGTCAAACGCTAACATCATTAGCGTGAAGGTTCTAAACGGAAATGGCCAGGGCCAGCAGTCGTGGCTGTTGAACGGCCTCGACTGGGTTCTCACCAACCGCACGACCTACAACATTCGCGTCGTGAACCTGAGCCTCGGTGCGACGGCGATCGACACATACACGAACGATCCGGTCTGCCTTAAGGTCAAGGAACTCGTGGATAACGGCATTGTCGTGATCGCGGCTGCGGGAAACCTCGGCAAGGATTCACTCGGCAATAAGCGATACGGCCAGATCCATTCGCCGGGCAATAGCCCGTACGTCATCACGGTCGGGGCGAGCAACTCGATGGGAACAACTGCTCATGGCGATGACACCATCGCGAGCTTTAGCTCGCGTGGGCCTACACGCAGTTTCTACACGACCTCGACCGGGACAAAGGTCTTCGACAATATCATCAAACCGGATCTCGTTGCTCCGGGAAACAAGGTTATCTCGCAGAAATCGCCTTCGAATCTGATGTCAACCGAGAACCCGACCTTGAATCTCGATTCGACCAACGGCACGGATTCGATGATGTATATGAGCGGGACGTCGATGTCGTCACCGGTGGTTGCCGGTGCGGCTGCACTCTTGCTTCAGGTCAATCCAAACCTAACGCCCCAGATGGTCAAGATGCTGCTCCAATACACGGCGCAGCCGATCGCCGGCGTGAATACGTTCGAACAAGGTGCGGGCGAACTCAATCTCGACGGTGCGGTGCGGCTCGCAAGATCGCTTCGTACCGATATCGATTTTCGCTTGCTCACGCTCGGCGATTCGATGGTTCCGTCAGGTTGGACGATGCCGTCAGCATCATCAACCATAGGCGGCAGTTCATATTCATGGGCCCAGTTGGTCACCGGCAGCTACACCAGCCTGACAGGTTCACAGCTTGTCTCAAAGTTCCAGCGAGTCTATCGCCGCGACAATAGCGTCGGTGAAGGTGTAACTTTCGGCAACGGTAACTTTTCGCTAGATCTGACCTACCTGACCAGTGGCCTTTCGATCAACCGGAACATAAATACCAGCAACGGTACGCCATTTGGGGCAGGTTCCTTATACCTGAGTTACGGCGTACTGGTCGGAGACGGAGTCCTTGTTGGCGACGGTGTTATCGTCGGGGATGGAGTTCTCATCGGCGACGGAGTTCTTGTCGGCGATGGCGTGCTTATCGGCGACGGCGTGTTGGTCGGTGACGGCGTGCTCATCGGCGATGGAGTTCTCGTTGGAGATAGTGCTTTGCAAGGCGATAATACGCCTGCGATGCAGTAGGGGGAGATGTTAAGAGTGTTTGATACAGCAATGAAAACGTCATACGAACCCGCTATTGCGAGCGAACCATGTTATGGTCGATCTGTCGCAACTCGCGCGTTTCGTTTGGGCGAGTCTGATTCTGCTGAGGTCCTGGCGTTCCTTGCGATCGATCCGGTCCCGACGGTTGTGATGTCTAGCTACATCGCAGACAACGGTATCGTGAGTGCCCTCAATCGCGGAACATTCTTTGGGCATCGCGACGAAAGGGGTGAGCTTGACGGCGTCGCTCTGATCGGCCACGCCACTCTCGTTGAGGCTCGGTCTGACGAAGCGATGGAAGCTCTTGCAAGAGTTGCCAAGAACCCTGCGGTTCCAACTCACCTGATAATGTCGAACGGCGGAGCAGCTCAGAGATTTTTCGACGTTATGACGGACGGCCTTGGCGAGGTCCGTTTACGATGTGTCGAAGATCGGTTCGAAGCAGCGTTTCCGTTTGCGGTCCAGACGTGTGAATACACGATCAAGAACGCTGACATTAGCCAACTCGAGCCCGTCGCCCAGGCACAAGCCGAGATCGCATTTCTCGAATGCGGAGTCGATCCGATGGTTCGAGACCGTGAAGGATTCTTAAAGCGTGTTGCCCGCCGCATCGAGCAAGGACGTGTCTTTTCGGTTGTCGAAGATGGCAAGCTTATGTTCAAGGCTGACATCATCGCCGAAACGAACGAAACGATCTACCTCGAAGGCGTCTATGTCGATCCCGAATATCGTGGAAAAGGGATCGGCTCGAGATGCCTCGCAGATTTGACCGCGCACCTGTTGTCACGAGCTCCGAATATCTGTCTGCTAAGCAATGTGGATTTTACGAAAGCCCATCGAAGCTTTGAAAAAGCCGGATATCACAGAACGGGACAGTGCGTAACGCTTTTTGTTTAAGATGCGAACGCTGAGGACGATCCCCGACTGTCCTCAGCGGAACCTTTCAGCATCGCTTTCTCCCACTCCCCATTCCGCTGCGGCGCCGAACCTTATCGGCATTGCAATAACGATCGCCTCTCCTCAAGCTCCCATAGAGGGCACAAATGTATCGGCAAGCGAGATCCTTGCCTAATTAAGAAGATGGAACGTCAACGACTAGTAAAATCGATAGAGATCACGCTCTGGGCCCTCGGCCTTGCGGTTGCCGGTTGGGCGATCTACGGATTTCCGTACTCAAAGATCGATGTCCCAATGGCAGCGTTCTTTTTCCTCACGATCGCGATCGGTGCAAAGGTCACTATCCAGATACCGCGGTTCAAATCCTACATCTCGGCATCAGAAACGTTCATTTTTCTCGGCCTTTTGATCTATGGCGGCGAGGCGGCCGTTTTACTCGCAACTGCCGAGGCTTTTGCAACGTCATGGACATTCTGCAAAAAGAAGAGAACCGTTTTTGTAAATGCTGCGGCTATCGCTATCTCGACGTTCTTTGCTGTTAGTGTCCTGAAATATGCGGGCGTTTATGAGCATTTCCATAGCTACAATGCTCATCCGCGGGCGTTCTTGACCGCCCTGCTTCTGCTTGCTTTGGTACAGTTCCTCGTGAATACGACCCTCGCCTCGACTTATGCTGCCGTTCGAGACGGAAAGCCGCTCTTTGATACTTGGCAAAAGAAGTATATTTGGACATTCCTGACCTACATCGTTGGTGCTGCTGCGGCCGGCGGGCTCGTTCAACTTGCAGACACGATTGGCATCGGCGTCGTTCTTATCGCTTTTCCGGTGTGTTTCTTTGTTTTCTATTCGTACCGGATGTATCTGCAGAACATTGAGATATCGATGGAGCAGGCCGAACAGGCAGAAAAATATGCAAAGCTTCTCGAATCGCAATCAAATAAACTTCGCGAATCTGAGGAGAGATTCCGCAGTGCGTTTGACTATGCTCCGATCGGGATCGGCCTCGTCTCAAGTTCCGGCGATTGGCTGAAGATCAACTTCGCAATGTCTGAGATCCTCGGATACTCGGAAGACGAGTTCCGGCAGATGAATTTTCAGGATATCGTTATGCGGGAGGATCTCGGTGCGACTCTTGTGAAGGTTCACAAGGTCGTATCACGCCGTTCTGTTTCCGAGCAGATGGAGCAGCGTTACCGCCACAAGGACGGCTACACCGTCTGGACATCGTGGAGCGTCTCATCGGCACAGAGTACCGGCGAAGAGATGCCGAACCTGATCTTCCAGCTTCAGGACATTACAGACAAGAAGCTGGCCGAAGCTCGCCTCCGACACGAAGCGACGCACGACGCCTTGACGGGCCTCGCAAACCGCTCTCACTTTATGCAGCGGCTCGATACTGCTCTCGGCAAGGTGCACGCCGGCCAGAGCAAGGTGAGCATTCTGTTCATTGACCTTGACCGATTTAAGATTGTGAACGACAGTCTTGGCCATCTCGTCGGCGACGAACTCCTAAAGGGCATCAGCGCACGCCTTCGCGATTGTATGCGTCCGTCCGACCTTGTCGCTCGCCTCGGCGGTGATGAATTCACGATTCTTGTCGAAGGCGGATATGACGATCAGGAAGTTACGCGTATTGCGGAACGCATCCAGGAAAAGTTCAGCAAGCCCTTCGATCTTTTCGGCCACGATGTTTACAGCTCGGCAAGTATTGGCATCCTGCACGCTTCGGCACAACACGCCACTCCCGAAGATCTAATGCGTGATGCTGATACGGCGATGTACCAGGCAAAACGTGCCGGAAAGGCCCGGCACGAGGTCTTTGACGAGGGAATGCACAAAGCGGCGAAAGAGACCCTCCAGCTCGAAACAGATCTCCGTCGGGCGATCGAACAGAACGAACTCTCGATGGCGTATCAGCCGATATTTCGCCTCGCGACAAAAGAGATCGAGGGTGTCGAAGCCCTCGTTCGTTGGGAACATCCGACGCTTGGATATGTTCCGCCCTCGAAATTCGTTCCTCTTGCAGAGGAGATCGGCTTGATCGATAAGCTCTGTGAGCAGGTGCTGACCAAAAGCTGCCGCGACCTGAGGTCGCTTCACAGTGAAATTCCTTCGCTTTCGGATATTACATTGAGCGTAAATCTCTCGTCCAAGCAGTTTGGCCAGAGTTCGATCCACAACATTTGTTCGATCCTCGACGATACAGGCTTTCCTGCGCACCTGCTCAAACTTGAAATAACGGAATCTGTCTTCTTCGAGCATACTGAGCGGGCGGTTGCGATGCTCAATTCTCTCCGCGATCTCGGCATCGACATCAACGTTGATGATTTTGGTACCGGATATTCGAACCTTAGCTATCTGACAAAACTGCCGATCTCGACCCTAAAGGTCGATCGATCTTTCGTCGCGATGATCAAAGACCATACGGGAAGCGAGGTCGTTCATGCGGTCGTTACTTTGGCCCGGAACCTCGGATTACGCGTTGTTGCAGAAGGGATAGAAACGGAGGCTCAATTCGAATATCTACGGGAATTGCGATGCGAAAGTGGGCAAGGCTATTACCTCTCAAGGCCAAAATCGTTCGACGAATTGATCGAGACCGCTTCCGAACTTGGCAAAGAGCGCTTGCCGGTAAAGGGGTTGCTAATGCCTTCGCTGGTCGCGACAACGACCATCCACTAAAGCGAAAAACGGGTTCTAAACAGCCTTAAGAAAAGTGACTATCCGGTCGATGAGCCAATCCGGCGTGGACGCTCCGGCCGTTACGCCGACCGTCTTCACGCCTTCCAGGTCGTTCACGTCGATCTCCTCTTCGGTCTCGATCAAAAAACTCTTTTCGCAATTCTCTTTACAGACCGCAAGCAATTTCAGGCTGTTCGAAGAATGTCGGCCGCCGATGATATAAAATGCATCGACCATGGACGATAGAGCGCGTGCCGCATCTTGCCGGTCACGGGTTGCCGAGCAGATCGTGTTGATTATCTCGACGCTGTCGGTCGTCTTACGTTTAACGGCCTCCGCCGTGTCAAAAAAGGTCTTTGCCTTGATCGTTGTCTGAGAGACGACGAGCGGATTCCGAAGAGTAGGCAGGTCTGCAAGCTCAGTTTCGTCGCGCACGATGTGAGCGTGGTTCGGTGCGTAGCCTTTTACACCGATCATTTCCGGATGATCCGGATTGCCGACGACGATGACGTCTCGATCCTGGGCCGCTGCACGCGAGGCAAGACGCTGCACGCGAGTAACAAAAGGACAGGTCGCATCCACGACCTTGCCCGCACGTTTTTCGAGCTCGGCCTGAACTTCCGGTGTTACTCCGTGTGCTCGTATAACGGCCGTTTCATCAGCATTTATCTGAACAGGTTCGCTGACCGTCGTTACGCCGCAATCTTCAAGGCGGTCCATCTCCTGTTGATTGTGAATGAGCGGGCCAAGGCTGCGAACACGATCACCGTGTCCGACGGCTTCCTCTACCATTTCGACGGCCCGTTCAACTCCGAAACAAAATCCGTATTCCTGAGCTAGTAAAACTTGCATTCTTATTGGCGATCACCTGATACTTCGTATCCCGATCGCTATATTTTCTATTCTAACAAATGCGAACCTCAGCCAAAAACCTTTGCTTGCAGGCTATCGCACCGGCTCACGCAGGAGCTGGATAGAGGCTTCTGACGCGAGTTTCGACGCCGGCAGGCGAAGTCCCGCTATCTGACGCAAGGCCTCACCGGTTCGGGACAATAACCGAACAAGATCCCCTTCGGCGGCCTTCGATCTGGCGGTGAGATCGCTCCATTCCATTCCGGCGGCCCACTTTTCGGCTGCCGCGGCAGCAGAGAAATTCAGTTCTTCGTTTATCTCGACACCATTCTTCCATTCGACCTTCGTTACTTTTGCGACGACGGCCTCCAGATCGTCAAGGGCGGCATCAAGCTTTCGCGAAACACGGATCTCGCCATAATCCCGGTCGGCATCGGCAGCGATCGCCGCGATCATACCCGCAAACTCGGCCAGCGAAAGATCGTCGAATATCCCGTCGCGCAAGGCTTCTCCGATAAGCAATGGGCGGTCAACGCGAAGGTTTGCGAGCCATTTTCCGTCCGCCGTCACTGTCTCCTCTGCAAGGGAGATGTAGCCAAAATGATCGAGGACGCGTGCCCGCTCCTCGAAGGGCTGCCAGATGCGGTCTGCAAGCCGTTCCGAACTCCCGCGGCGGTTTGGAACGCTCCGAAACGCAAAGCTCTTTTCCGTGATCTCACGCACCCGATCAAAGCTCGAAAATGCATCGAGCAGATTCAGCAGGCTTGTATAAGTTGCACGAAAGCGGCTTTCGAGAGCTTCCGGTTTCGAGCGAAGAAGCTCGGCGATCTTCTTGGGGTTTTGAAATCGGCCGGGTGCAAGGATCACGAAGCCAACATTGTCCCGACCGCGTCTTCCGGCACGTCCTGTCATCTGTTGGAGTTCGCTCACCTTCAGCGGCCGCCAACCATCGTTGCCGCGTGTGTCCGCATTTGTTACAACGACCGTGCGGGCTGGGAAATCGACGCCTGCGGCCACCGTTGATGTCGCGAATATCGCCCGCAAAAGGCCTGCACTCATCATCATCTCGACGATCAACTTCCATGCCGGAATATGGCCTGCGTGATGCGACGCAGTGCCAGCCTGAAGAAGGGCCTTTAGATGCTTGTGTGTCAGGATCTCGGGGTTATCAGCAGCGAATTCGTCAAACATCCTGCGTCTTGCCGCTTGGCGGTCAGGATCGGCGGGTTGAGACTTATCGAGCGAGATCTCCGTAGCGGCCTCGTCGCAGCGTCTTCGGGTGGGCAAGAAGACGATCGCCGGCAGCAGATCGTGCCGCCTCAAGGCTGCGATCAGTTTTGGCGGTGAAATTTCGCGAATGTCATCCATTGCTTGCTAATCGATAAAGGCCTTTTAGCGTGAGGTCGCGATCGACAATTTCGATCTTGTCGCAAAGCCCTGCGAACTTTTCTGCATAACCGCCGGTCGCGATGACCTTTGGCTTGCCGATGATCGGTTCGACGCGTGGGAGAACGGCTTCTACAAGGCCGATCTGAGCGAAGATCACGCCCGAACGGATCGACGTATCGGTGGTCTCCGACATTGGCGAAAAGTCTCCGTCGATCTCGATCTGCGGCAGTCGGGCGGTCTTTTCATGCAATGCCGCAGCCGACATCTTCACGCCCGGTGCGATCAAACCGCCCAACAGTTCAAAGTCCTTTGACACAACGTCGATCGTCGTCGCCGTTCCAAAACTAATTACTACGCAGGGAGTGCCGTAAAGATATGCTGCCGTGGCGGCATTTACGAGGCGGTCGTTGCCGGCATCTTCGAGCGGGCGGTAATTGATCTTTATCCCGAGATCGCGGTCGTTTGTCAGAACATCAGGCTCGACATGGAATTTTGCTGCTATTGCCGCGGAGACGACGGACGTGAGTTTAGGAACGACCGAGCTGATGATCGCCCTTTCGATCTTGGATCCAATGATCTGAGCGGAATTTTCTGCGGATGCAGGTTCGAGCGTGTGCCTTTCGATCAGGTCGCCTCGGGCGCTAAAAACGCCGAGCTTAATGGCGGAGTTTCCAATATCTACGGCGAGAAGCACGTATCAACCCTTGAGCGGCAGGCCGTCATATATCAAGTGCCAGCCATTCTCTCGGCTCGTCCGAAGGCTCTTTGTGAACCATTCCTTGGCCGCAGAAACGTCATCGTAGATCTGGACGGCGGGCATCGATTCACGCGGATCGACGCGGCAGATGGCGGCCCCGACCGTCGCGGTCTTAAGGCAAAGGAGCGCGACCATGTGTTCTTTCCGAAGAATGACGGTGCGGTGCGTCACACCGTCGCGCACATCAAATTCGTCAAATTCCTCAAGGCTCTCGTCAAATTCGCCAAGTTCCCAGTCTTGAGAGTCATCAAGTTCACTGCTCATAAAACCACGCTTATAGCCTAAACGTTACACTCTGGCACCTCAAAGTTCAATTCATATTTCACTTCTGCGAGGTTTTCCATCAATTGTTCTTCGCGGACGATGTTGCCGGTCCTTCGGTCGATCACCTCACGCCAGATCTCGTTCTGACGCCAGGTCTTGCCATTGTTGCGAAAGAAACGATGGCCTTTTTCAACGATATGATATGTATTTTCGGGTGCAATATCCGCAAAGATATTGCCGCGAAGGTGATTCTCACCGACCTTTACACGCAGTTGGAACGTGATGTTCGTCGGATTGTAGAACCGAAGGTCGATGTAGTTATAGAAAACACCGCATCCGCTGCCGAAGGGAAGAACGCGGTTATCATCCGGGAAAGGATCAAAGCTGTGATGGTGCCGCTCAGCGACGGTCATCGGCGTATGCAGTACCATCCAATGCAAAAGATTTGATAGCTGGCAGAGTCCGCCGCCAACGCCCTTTGCGACTTCGCCTCGTGAAAGCTGCATTCCGTCGAGATACCCTTTTTCTGCCGTGGTTCGCCCAACTTGCCTCCAAAGCGAGAAAAGCTGGCCGGGCTTGATAAGTATGCCGTCGATAGTCGGGGCCGCGATCCCAAGGTTAACGACCTTGTTCTCCTGGAGCTGAGGATCGGAATTGCCAAGGGTCCGGCGCAGCAGCGAGGAGTGCTTCGTACACATTACGGCCAGGTCGGCATCTTGCTTCTCACTCGCAAAATTCTTGCCCGGAGCAAGGTCTGAGATCTTACGAAAAAGCCTTTTTTGCGCAATTCGAGTGTGATAAACGATGGGATGAATTTCAGATAATCGCATTCAGAATCTATCAGGCGTCCGAAGTCGTTCCACATCGCCTGCCTGAACAATAACAATTGAATTGTCGGAGAGTTTAACACGTAACGCGCCGTTTTGTTCAAGGCCGTCCGTAATGCCGGTAAAGTCGCCCGTGGTGGTCCTGACTCGCACCTCTTTACCCGAAAAATAGGTCGATCGGAGCTGCCATTCGTGCACGATCCTATCCGGTTCTTCACAGACCACCGCGTAGAGATAGTTGAGATAGCGGGTGAGGCATTCGGCAAGATCGTTGGCCGGTATCTTCTTGCCGGTAACTTCTTCCAACGAGACCGCAGATTCAGCCTGCCCGTCTGCTACTGCTCCTCGAAGCAGGTTTACGCCAATGCCGAGCACTACCGCCAAGCCCGAAGGTGTTTCGACGGTCTCGGCCAGGATCCCGCAGACCTTTTTCTCGTCGATCAGAAGATCATTGACCCATTTGATGTCAGCTTTGGCTCCGAACTCAAGCAGAGTATCGCAAACTGCGACGCCGGCCATCAGCGTTATCAACGGCAATGAAGCCGCATCGAGCCTCGGCCGCAAAATGATGCTGAAATACAGCCCTGCATCTGGTTCTGAAACCCACGCGCGTCCATGGCGTCCACGTCCGCTCGTCTGGCTGCGGGCAAGAATAACGAGGCCTTCGGACGCTCCCCGTTTTGCTTGCGCCGCGGCTTCGTCGTTCGTTGATGAAAGCGAGTCGAATCGCAGGATCGTTATATTCATTTCGGTTGCCAGAGCGAACTGCAATAATAGCGCCGTCGGTCAAAGAAATTGGTTACGACGCCAAAACCGGCACCTGTTGCATAACGCTCGATCATCGAAAGCGTGTATTTCTGTGAGATCTCTGTAAAGATCGGTTCCCATGGCTCAAATGTGAACTCTCGTCCGGCAACCTCAACCTTCTGAAACTCGCGGCTGATAAGGTACGAACGCGCGGAACCTTCGATCGGGCGATAGTTTGCGTAATGCAGAAAGTTGTCGATGATGAAGTTTCCGCCGAGCTCGCGATTGATCCGTTCGAGAAGGTTCAGGTTGAATCTGGCCGTAACGCCGCCCGCATCGTCATAAGCTCGGTGGATCACGCGTGGGTCTTTCTGCAGATCGAACCCTATAAAAAGCAGATCACCTTCGTTCATCACGGCCCTGAGCGAGGAAAAGAACGACGCCGTTCGTTCAGCGTCAAAATTCCCGATGTTAGAGCCAAGGAACAAAACAGCTTTTCGCCGTTGAGAGCTCTTTCGCACCTGGTCGAGGATCGTGAAATAATCGCCGACCTTTGGTTCGATCGTGAGATCAGGAAGCTTAAGGCGAAAATTCTCGGCGAGTTCGGCCATTGCTTCTTCCGATATATCGATCGGGGTGTATGTAGCGGAAGGATCTTTAGATAAGAGTTCTTTGAGCAATAGAGCAGTTTTTACACCGTCGCCTGCGCCAAGTTCGACGATGTCGATAGCGTTTCCTTCAGCAAGAAGTTGGTTTACGATCTCGCCCGCCTGCTCCGTGAAGATCTCTGTTTCACACGCCGTAAGGTAATACTCCGGCAACGCCATTATCTCCTGGAAGAGCCGCGAGCCTTCGTCATCATAAAAGTATTTTGAAGACAGATGTTTCGGTGTCGCCGAAAGCCCGGCGAGCACGTCACGTTCAAAGGCCGATCGGCTTTCATCGTTTGATGACATAGGTTCAGAGAGTTCAGCTGCAGCAAATATTCTATTCTTACTTTGCTAGCCTCAATCCAAAGAATTGCCAGCGCATCTGCGGATGGAAGAAATTTCGATATGTCGGGCGGCTATGGCCTTCGGGCGTCGCGATGGATTCACCGCGAAGCGTCATCTGATTGACCATAAATTTGCCGTTGTATTCACCGACAGCACCGGCCGGTTTTGTGAATCCGGGGTACGGCAAATACGCCGAAGCGGTCCATTCCCAACGCTGGCCCCATTCGAATTTCGATTGGGCAGCTTCCCATTCAAACTCTGTCGGCAGACGCATTCCGGCCATCTCTGCATACGCCGATGCTTCGAAAAATGAGATGTGCGAGACCGGAGCATTGGGAGCGAGTTCCTGTCTCCCCTGAAGCGTGAAATGCGACCAACCGCCCGCGTGTTTCTCCCAAAAGAGCGGAGCGGCCAAATCGTTCGCACGCACCCAATCCCAGCCTTCGGAATGCCATAGGCGAAAGTCATCATAGCCGCCCGCATCGATGAACGCGGCAAACTCTGCGTTCGTGACGAGACGATCCGAGATCGAGAAATCGTCGAGATACACCTTGTGTCTTGCAAGTTCGTTATCAAAGCAAAATCCCTCGCCCTCATAGCCGATATCGTAAACACCGGCATCGACCTTGACGAATTCTCCCTTGCCGAAAGCGGCTAGATCCTCGCGATCCCACGAAGGGTCATAAACCGGATCTAGCACGTTCTGGCCAAGTGTGTACTTAAGATCGGTCAGAAGAAGCTCCTGATGCTGCTGTTCGTGGTTGATGCCGAGCGTTATCAGGCCCTCGATCTCAAGCGGGTTTGCATATGCCGGGATGCCTGCGAGCAGTTTTTGCATCGCGTCGTCAACGTATTTGCGATAGGCGTAAACTTCCTTGACCGTCGGGCGGCTCAACGCGCCGCGCTCACTTCGAAGCGTGCGGATGCCGACGGAGTTGTAGTAGCTGTTGAAAAGAAAGGAAAAATGCTCGTTGAATTTGTCGTAGTCTTCAACGAATTTTGCGAGGATGAGCTCCTCAAAGAACCAAGTGGTGTGGGCGAGATGCCATTTTGTCGGCGAGACGAATTCAACGACCTGGGGCACAAAGTCCTCGATCTCCAACGGCGCGCTAAGCGTTAGCGTTTGCTCGCGAACTGCACCAAAACGAGCCGCCAAGTCGTTGGCAGCATTGCCGGTACCGATCGTATCCATACTCCCATTAAACCACTCCGAAGGGGCAAATGGAATTATGCTCTGATCGCCGGAGGCTTCTTATAGCAAGTGCTTGAACGTTCTACGCCGCATCGTCTCCCACTCGCCGACCTGTTGGGCACGCCGATTTTCGGGCATCATTGCGAGGCTTGCAATGACATCATCGTTCGGATTTTGTGAGATACGGTCAGAGCGGGAATTGTTCGAGGAAAGAGAATTGTCGTTCGGGCGTTTAAGTTCGCGGTTGGGTTGCTCGGCCATCATTTTGTCACCTCTCGGTTCAAACGGCCGGGGCAACAAAACTCAAGGTCGATCAGGGTTTGGCAGCGGCCGCGTGCGTGGAATATTTATTCTCATCAACCTTGTTGATCTCGTCTCCTAAACGCAGAAATAAAGGGTCATTGCAGAATATCACAAAAGACGGTAAGGCGCGCTAAAAAAATCGGGGGTTGGCGATGCCACCTTTTGGAGCCGAAACTGATATTTTCCGCATTTTCCGCTACCATAAT
This sequence comes from Pyrinomonadaceae bacterium, assembly GCA_019694355.1. Lineage (GTDB taxonomy): Bacteria > Acidobacteriota > Blastocatellia > Pyrinomonadales > Pyrinomonadaceae > OLB17. The sequence continues at coordinate 436,398 of JAIBCB010000002.1, forward strand.
AATTTTGACCTTTACTAAATGGACGACAAGTATTTCGCAAAGAAGATCGAACAGAAATGGCAGGCCATCTGGGCCGAATCAAAGGCTTTCGAGGCCGAGCCCGATACGGACGGCGGCAAGCCGAAATTTTACGCGCTTGAGATGCTGCCGTATCCTTCCGGCAACCTTCATATGGGTCATGTCCGTAACTATTCCGCGGGCGATGCGTTGGCTTGGTACAAGCGGTTAAAGGGCTTCAACGTGCTTCATCCGATCGGTTGGGATTCTTTCGGCCAACCGGCGGAGGACGCCGCCGTCAAACGCGGGGTCAATCCTCGTGATTGGACGGAAAAGAACATCGAAACGATGCGCGGCCAGCTCGAGCGCCTCGGTTTGAGCTACGATTGGCGTCGGCAGATCTACGCCCATAGGCCGGAATACTACAAGTTCGATCAGTGGTTCTTCCTAAAAATGTACGAAATGGGCCTTGCGTATAAGCGGATGACGCAGGTCAATTGGTGCGAGACGGATCAGGCGACCTTGTCGAACGAGCAGGCGAGCGGCGGCCTTTGCTGGCGTTGCGGCAACCCGGTCGTCAAGAAAGACCTTGAACAGTGGTTTCTAAAGACAACGGCCTACACCAGCGAACTCCTGGAGGCGATGGCATCGATCGAATCAGGCTGGCCGCAGAACGTGCTCAAACGCCAGCAGGATTGGATCGGACGTTCGGACGGCGCGTACGTGGATTTCGAGGTCCTTGACGATGACGAGAAAATCCGTGTCTTTACGACCCGTATCGACACGATCTATGGCGCGAACGCGGTTGTCGTCGCTGCCCAGCACGAGATAGTTGAAAAGAATCGCAAGATCTTCCCGCCGTCCGTCATCAAGAAGATCGATGAGATAATTGTCGAGAGCCAAAAGCCGACCGAACGCGACGAGGTCATCGAAAAGGACGGCATCGACACCGGCTTGAAGGCGATCAATCCCTTCAGCGGTGAGGAATTGCCTGTCTGGGTCGGCAACTACGTGATGATGGATTACGGCACCGGTGCCGTAATGAGCGTGCCGGGACACGACGAACGCGATCACGAATTCGCGGTGCAGTTCGGGCTGCCGATCGAACAGGTCATTGCTCCGCTTGATGATGAAGCTACTGCCCCTGAGCTTCCTTTCTGCGAATACGGGATAGTCGTAAATTCCGCGGATTGGAGCGGCAAGCCGAGCACCGACGCGAAGCGAGAAATGGCTGCATTCGCCGCCTCAAAAGGCTTTGGTGAACCGGCGACGACATATCGACTTCGCGACTGGGGAATTTCACGCCAGAGGTTCTGGGGTTCGCCGATCCCGATGATCTATTGCGACGCCTGCGGTGTGGTTCCGGAGAAATATGAGAATCTACCGGTTCGTCTTCCCGAATCCGCACCGATAACCGGCACAGGCGAATCGCCGCTTGCAAAGGTTCCCGAATTTTACGAAACGACCTGTCCGAATTGCGACGGCCCTGCGCGCCGCGAGACGGACACGATGGACACGTTCGTCGATTCGTCCTGGTACTACTATCGCTACACGGACCCGACGAATGAGATAATGCCGTTCGACCCATTCAAGGCGAATTATTGGGCGCCCGTCGATCAATATATCGGCGGCGACGACCACGCCGTGATGCACTTGATCTATGCTCGCTTTTGGACGAAAGCTCTGCGGGATATGGGCCTTGTGCAGTTCGACGAACCGTTTTCGCGGCTTTTGACGCAAGGGATGGTCGTGGGCGAGACGTTCTTTGACGATTCGACCGGTAAGCGCGTCTATTTTCCGCCCGACAAGGTCTCGGTCGAGCGCGATGCAAAAGGCCGCATCACGACGGCGACCGCGGGCGATTCTTCGACCGGGCTCAAGTTCGCCGTCGAACGGATGTCGAAATCCAAAGGTAACGGCGTCGATCCTGACGAAATGGTCGATATCTATGGAGCCGATGCTTCACGGCTTTTCGTGATGTTCGCGGCACCGATCGACAACGAACTTGTATGGAATGAAGCGGGAATTGAGGGCGCCGCACGTTTTATTCAACGCGTCTGGCGGCAGACACGGGCGTGGATCGACTTTCTTGATGCCGTCGAAGCACCGGCCGAGGCAGTTTCAGCTGAAGCTCGCGGCCTTCGCCGCAAGACACACCAGACGATCAAACGCGTTACCGACAGCCTCGAGAGTTTGCAGTTCAACACACCGGTCGCCGCATTGATGGAGCTTTCGAATGCGGTCGGCGACATCAAGGTGCAGCCGAACGAGGCCGATGCCGAAATGCGTTTTGCAGTCCGCGAAGCCCTGACGGCGATCGTCCTAATGCTTACCCCGTTCTCGCCGCACGTCGCTGAAGAACTGTATTCCGTACTCACAGGAAGCGAGGCCGGAATGATCGTATCTGGCGCAAGATTCCCTGAGTCCAACGAGGAGCTTGCCCGCGAAGATGAGATCGAGATCGCCGTACAGGTGAATGGCAAACTGCGCGGCCGCGTGTTCGCCTCGCCCGAAGCCGGGAATGAAACTCTCGAACAATTGGCATTTGCTGATGAAAAGGTTCGCGAATACACCGATGGAAAAGAGACCGTGAAGGTCGTTGTCGTCCCTCGCCGCCTTGTGAATATTGTGGTCAGGTAACGCTGGATCAGCTTGGTCGGTCCAAATTTTTTTCGTGGCGGTTGAGGCAAAAGCTCAAGTAGAGCAGCGTCATATTTTTTTGGTTGATTGAACCGGTTTTTTGCGTGTTTTGCGAAAAAACCGAAAAAAAAATTAGAATTAGACAACTGATTACTGCTTTTTTGCAGAATTGAGCGTCTAATCTACGCGGTCTAATCGTTGTTTTTGAGATAAACTCTATAAAGTTCTTGGATGCGGGAATGTCAGACCTGTAAAACTTGTTTCGCCGACACGGTCGCCACTTGTCCGAACGAGGGTATGCCGACGGTGCATACGATCCCCGGAGACGGCGTTCTCGAGGGTAAGTATCATCTCGAATACCGGCTTGGACAAGGCGGTATGGGCGTTGTCTATAAGGCAAGGCACGCGTATCTAAAGACGCTTCACGCGATCAAGATCATTCTCCCTGACCTCGTCGGCAACGACCCGCAGCTTGTGACCCGTTTCAGGCAAGAGGCACTCGCCGCCGCCGCGATCCGCCACCAGAACGTCGTCAGCGTTTCGGATTACGGCGTTATCAACGGGAATGTGCCTTTCCTTGTGATGGAGTATGTCGAGGGCGAATCGCTCCACGACCTGCTCGCTCGCGAAGGCAAACTCTCGCCCGAGAATGCCCTCGAACTCATTTCTGCGATCTGTGCGGGCGTCGGTGCGGCCCATCATCAGGGCATCGTCCACCGCGATCTAAAGCCGCTGAACATAATGATCTGTTCGGACAAGCCCAATATGTCGCAGGCGGTCAAGATCCTTGATTTCGGGCTTGCAAAGATCAAGTCCGGCGAGCTTTTAGGCTCGTTCATTCAAGCTCAGACGACGGGCCTGATGGGTTCGCCGTATTATATGGCCCCCGAGCAATGGGCCGACGAAGATCCCGATTCGCGTGCTGATATTTACAGCCTTGGCGTGATGCTTTTCCAAATGCTTGCGGGCGATGTGCCGTTCAAAGGTTCCTCGATACCGGCGATAATGAAGAAACACATTAGCGACCCGCCGCCGACATTTGCGAGCCTTGGCGTAGCGATGCCGCCCGAGATCGAACGTGCTGTGTTTCACACGCTCGAAAAGGCTCCGTCGGCGCGAACTGCTTCGGTCGAGATGATGGTCGATGAATTTCGACGCGCGGTCGAGGTTTCTTCGAACATTCATGCGACGGCCGGTGCCGGTGCGTTGCCCGTCTCGACGATCCGGGTCCACACACGCCCGGCGGGGTCGAAGATCTTTGTTGACAACGTGCCTGTCGGAGAAAGCCGCGTCGATGGCTCGCTCCTTCTTGAAGGCATCCAGAGCGGCAATCACATTCTGCGTGTCAGCCATAATGGCTTTGACGATTGGGTCGATAACGTGGTTTGCGACGGCAACCCTGTGGACATCGTCGCCGAACTTCGACATTCGCAGCCCGATATAAATGCGATCCCGCGTCCCGATACGCATATCCCGTTGGGCGAAACGCTTCTTGTAGATCCTGCAAGTTCTGCGCAGATATCTGCTGCGGCGTCAACGCCCGCAATACCGACTCCATTACAGGCGGTTCCGCCTGCATTACCGGCAAAAAAGAAGCGAACCGGACTTTTTGTCGGAATCGGTGCGTTATTAGTTCTTTTCGTCTTGGGAATAGCAGGTGTTGCTGCGGCGTATTTTCTTGGCTTCTTCCCGGGAAGCAAGCCGATCGCGAACGTTCGTCCGACTCCGGGCACAAATGCTTCACCGGCCGCAAGTTCGACGCCCGAACTCCCGGCCATAAAGGCGAATCTGGTATCGATCCCCGCGGGAACTTTTCGGATGGGCCGCAACGATGGCCAGCCGGCCGAGCGTCCTGAGCACGAGGTCACGGTCGATGCGTTCAGAATGGATCGGACAGAGGTTACGAACGCTGAGTATTACGAGTTTGTTCAGGCCACCGGTCACAAACCGCTCCCGGCCGATTGGGTGAACGGAAAGCCGCTCGAGGGTAAGGAGAATTATCCCGTGCGGTTCGTAAATATGGATGATGTTCTCGCGTTCGCCGGCTGGCGGTCGAAACGCGACAACGTCCAGTATAGGCTCCCGACCGATGCCGAATGGGAATATGCCGCGAGGAACGGCAGCGACAGCGATCTTTATCCGTGGGGCGATGAGTTTCGGCAGGAATGTGCTTGGGTCGATCAGTCGAATACGGAGCCGACCGAGGTCGGGAAGCACACTTGCCCCGATAAATGGGGCGTCGTGGACCTTATCGGCAATGTTTATGAGTGGACCAGCTCAAAGGCATACCTTTATCCCGGAAGCGGCGGAACGGTAAAGGAATCGAAGGAACCGCGATATATGATCCGCGGAGGTTCGGCATTCAGCAAATCTTCGGGTGACGCCGCCATAACGAGTACGAGCAGGCCCGATGTGCCGGCCTCGACGCGTGACAAGGAATTGGGTTTTCGCCTGGTCACAAAATGACAAGAAGAAAGCCCGTATGAGGTTTTTATGTACCGGCTATTATTCTCGATCGCTTTGATCGCATCTATTGCCTCGCTTGGTTCGGCGCAAGATCTCGGGAGCAGCAATAAGCTCTTTGGTAAGGACGCGCCGAAGAAGGACGCACCGCGAAAGTTCGCTCCCAGGAATTCAAATGCTCGAAAAACGGCCGCTCGCAAGGTGAAAAAACCGGCCTCACCCGATCGAACCGCCGTAAAGACTTCAGAGAGCAAGAAATCTTCGGTCAAGCCTTCGTCCGCAAAACTTTCATCCGAACAGATAGCGAAGCTTAAAGGCGATGCTGCCGATGCATTAAAGGCCGGCGATCTTTCATCGGCCGAGATAAAATATCGGGAAGTTGTAAAAAACACGCCGGAAGATGCGGACGCAAAGCTTGCGTTGAGCGGTATTCTCGCAACGCCTGTGCCCGTGACGGATCTTGCCGATCGGTATGAAGAGGCGATGAACCTCGCGAAGTCTGTCTCCGAACAGGATTCGTCAAATGCGGCGGCTTTCGAGAGGCTTGGCGTCGCACGCGAGATGCTTGGGCTCGTCGGGCCGGAGACTGAAAATGCGTATCGTACGGCGATACGGCTTGCACCCGAAAATGCGGTGAACTACGCGTATCTTGCTCGGCTGCTTCGCCGTAACGGGAATACTGCCGGTGCTGCCGAAATGGACGCATCTGCGGCAACAAGAGCCCGCGGTGCCGCACAGATCGCCGACATCGCAGCTATACTTCAATCCGAGCAACGCTTTCCCGCGGCAGAAAGGCTTCTGAAAACGGCCGTGCAAAGCGAACCCAAGAATGCTCGTGCCCTTCGGCTTTTGGGGATCTCGCAGGCAGCAAATGGCGAAGTTGCCGATGGCATCGCGAGCTTAAAAGCGAGCCTTGCGGCCGATATGTCGAATTTCGACACGTATTCCGCCCTCGCGTCGGCGTATCTGCGGACGTCCGATCTTGCCAATGCCGAGAATATTCTGCTTCGCGGGTCGCGTTTTGCTCACAATTACGAAAAGCCCGTGCTCGCGAGGCAGTTGGAACAGCTTGGCGATGCGTATTCCAAGGCCGGAAAGGGCGATGAAGCCCGGCGGTCGTACAAATTAGCGTTGACGTACCAGCCCGAACGTGAGAGCGTGGCCGCGAAGCTCAAATGATCCGGCTGAGGAAGTTTTAAGAGATTTTTTTTTCAAATAACGACGGAAATTGCATCGTATTTGCAGTTTCTTTGTGCAGTAATTTAGCGCGAAGGGCCGCAGGCCTCTGAACTCCCAAAATTCAAGGCTTTCGGCTGTGCTTGCAGGGTCTCTTGGTATAGAAACTGATGTTTTGCCCAACTTGTGGACAACGATATGTCGCCGGAATTCAGCGTGTCTGTGACCTCGACGGAACGCGTCTTTTGAGCGAACCTGGAGTGGACGCTCGTCCTCTGAACGCCTATTTTTCGACCGTTCTGAGCGGTTCGGAATTGGGTTCTTCGAGCATCCGCCGAGCATTCGAGAAAGACGATGACATCGTTCTCGAACTTACTGACGAATTCATCCATCCGGACGATGAGGTCATTGGCGACGAGGACATGGCGGAGCTTTTCCGCCGCGAGAACACGCCTATAAAGCCGAAGGCAGATCGTCGGCAGCGAACTCGCAGATCGTCCATCCGAACGGAAAATTCAGCAGCGAGGCCAAACATTCGCAGAGTTAGCCCGAACGATATTCCGCTTGGCCATGTCGATCTAAAAGAGCGCGAGGCCGCCGGCCATATCAATGATTTTGACCCCGACGCTCCGGCCTCTTTTGTCGGCAAGACGGTGAAAGGTCGTTACCGCGTGATCGAGATGCTCGCAACCGACGATTCCGGCTACGCATATCTTGCGGAAGACCGTATCGTTGGCAATAAACGCGTCGTCGTCCGCATTTTGACACCTTTTGAAGGCGACGAAGTGACCGCGGCGATCCTCGCGGAGGAACGCGTTCGCCTTTCGCATCTTAACCATCCGAATGTTGCCCGCGTCTTTGATTCGGGTGCGTATTCGAATGGCGTCAAGTACCTGATCAGCGAAGACCTGGACGCACTTTCTGCTGACGAGATCCTTTCTATCCACGGCCGGTTCGATCCGGCACGTGCAGGGAAGCTGATACGCCAGATCGGCCAAGCTCTCGGCGATGTCCACAAGCAGGGGATCCTGCATCGCGACCTTCGCCCCGCCAATATTGAGATCGCCTCGGCAGATGGTGAGGCGGCCCTGAAGATCACGAATTTCGGCGTCTCAAGCGGCGAGCTCCACGAAGACAACATTCGCTATGCCGCACCGGAGATCATCGAAGGCGGTGTTTCGACCGTGTCGAGCGATATCTATTCGCTCGGAGTGACGGCATATCAGTTTTTGACCGGCGATTTTCCGTTTGACGGAGCGACCGAACGCGAACTTGTCAAAGATCAGCGTGACGGCTATTCGCAAGAGATATCGCCCGCCTTGGATGAATTCTTCGCAAAGGCTCTTTCGCCAAAGCCGCGTTCGCGTTATGTGACGGCTCGCGAGGCCGGCGATGTATTCGCCGCCGCCGTTTCCAAGCCGTTGACGCTTCCGGCACCTGCAAAGGCGAATGAAGCTTCCGCAACTCTTCTTGGGACGTCAGAAGCTGTCGCTGAAACTTCCGGCGTCGCAGGAAGCGAAACCGATGCCGACGATCTGCCTGCGTGGCTTCGCCGTTCGCCGGACCCGCTCCATGCACCGAATGCCCGCTGGATAAAGATCGCATTGGCGGTATTTATCGTGCTTTCGGTCATCTTCGCTGCCGCGTGGTTCTATCTGCTGAATCGCCACACTCCAACGGCCTCAAACGTCGATACGAATTCCAATTCGGCGTACGACCCGACGGAAACACCGCCGGCGCCGCGTGATATCCAGGCTCTGCCGAACGCGACCTATTTCAACAGCAACAAGCAGGATCTCAAGGGCGACCTTTATCGGAACTTTGTCGGCTTCTCGATCTACATTCCGAAAACGTGGAGATCGACCGGTCCACAGGAAGGAACCGAAGCAAATCGCGGCAAATTCCTCGACGTCTCGAAGCTGAGTGCAGACGGAAGGCTCGAAGAGCAATTTCTTCTCTCGTACTACATCAGCCGCGGGACGTACTCGGACGACGCAGCGATCTTCCCAGAACTTGTTTCCGAATCGAATGCGGCCCTATCGAAGCTCCTTCCGGACTTCAAGCTCCTTTCGCAGGGTCAAACCTCCGTGAACGGCTGGAAGGCCTACGAGATACAGTTCCAGGGCGGCGGAACAGGACCATCTGGCGATCCATTGACCGTTTGGGGACGCCGCATCTGGATCCCCGCGGCAAGGCCCGGAGTCCGCAGCGGTTTTGCCCTTACGCTGCTTGCGACATCCAATGACCAAAAGGTAAAGGGCATAGCAGACGTCGGAGTCAACGACGACCTCGCAAAAGTACTCGCAACCTTCGAACCCGGCCGCGAATTCTAACCCGCAAACTTGTCCGAACCGCCTGCGCGAGTGGCCAGTGGTCCGTGAGCAGTTAGCAGTGAGCAGAAGTCAGAACCGCCTGCGTGAGCGGGCGGTCAGCATTGCAGAAGCCCGCAACCGTTAGTCTTCTTCCCCTGAAAGCTTATAGCTGATAGCTGATAGCTGTAGGTAACTGCTTGTTTCCTATTTGCGTTTCTATCCAACAAGAGAAAACCGCAAAGAACGCGAAGGGAGGACGCAAAGACCGCGAAGGTCTCAGTCAGAACCGCCTGCGTGAGCGGGCGGCCAATGTCAGTACCACCTGCGGTAGCGGGTGGGTTGGCTCTTACCACAGAGGCCACAGAGAACACAGAGGAAGACCCACGTCAGCCTGCGTGAACGGCACGGGGCGTTGAAGAAGCCCGCACAGCGAAATTGAGAATTGAGAATGGAGAACGGATGATCCGTTGCAGAGGCCCGCACGCTAGTAATGGCACGTATCATCATTCATTCAACAGTTGAAAACCCGACAAGCTCGGCATCCATTCCCAATTCCCAATGAACAATTAACAATGAACAATTCACAATGAACAATTAACAATGAACAATTCCCAATTCCCCGATGTTTGTCCCGTCCCATCGTCGGTGGGCAAGTGGGACAAAGTGGGACAAAAATCGACGTTCTGGCGACCTGCGGTTACAATTTTTGTCACTATTGTCAAAGATCAGGATGTAAAACATATGTTTACACCATCTCTACGAGTATATCATACGTGTCAAGAGGTATTTTTATTCTTCTTCGAATTGCCCCGGTCTTCGAATTGCACATTAAAGTCGTCTGCGTGCGGGCTTCTGCAACCGCTTTTGAATTGCCCCGGTCTTCAGACCGGGGATCATGGCTCACAAAAAGAATCTCGGAGGCGGCTTGCCGCCGACAGGACCGAGAACATCTTCTGGGCTATGCCCTCTCGCAGTGCGGTCGGGCTGTGCCCGACTGATGAGTGTACACCGACCCTTGTGGAGGCGGCTTGCCGCCGACATGTCTTTGTCGCGTGCTTCGCACGCTCCGATATATTCGTAAGGCGGGTGACGGTCGGGCAAGCCCGACCGCGCTGCGTTGCGGCAAGCCGCCTTTTCTAACTGTCAGTCAGCCCAACATGATCGCCTGGTTTGTTCGTGCTTCGCACTCAGTGCGGACGAGGGCGTCAGCGTTCCGGAGGAAGAACCACCCCGTCAGCCGAGGCGGCTGCCACCCCTCCTTCGTAAGGAGGGGAGCTTTTGCTCCGCCATTAACCATTCACTATTCACCATTTCGCACGATCTGTACGAATGAACGCGAAAGGGTTTTTGCGGTAGTTATTCGTTCACCATTACTTCGACGGGGTCGATGCCGGAGGCTCGAAGGGCGGGGTAAAGAGCGCCGATGAGGCTGCCGAAGATCGCGATAGCGACCGCCCAAACTACCCATTGAACGCTAAATTCGAATTGCAGTTCAAAGAAATGACTGATCGTTCGTGATGCGATGAATGCGGTGAGAAAGCCGATGATGATGCCGGCGAGGCCGATGATCAAGGCTTCGCCTTCGATGGTAGAAACGATGAATTTGCGTGACGCACCCAGCGATTTGAGGATGCCGATCTCTTTTCGCCGCTCGGTGATCGTCGTGTACATCGAAAGCAGAACAAAGACGATCGAGACGAACGCGCCTAATCCAACGAGCACACGCAGGAAGGTATTGAGTCCCGGAACGCGGTCTTTTGCGTCGATGATAAGGTCGCTCGTGAGGTTGACCTTGTTGCCCGGCAGCTGTTCGTTGATGCGAGCCGCGACCGTCGGTACATCAACTCCGTCCTTGACCTTGATCAGAATGTAGGTGCACTTGTTGGTCTCCTCGAGAATCGACTGCATCGCAGCGAGCGTCATTTTTATGCGTGAACCTGAAGGCGGTTCGAAGACGCCGACGATCTTGAACTGTTTGTTGCCGAAGAGAGTGAGTTCGTCGCCGACCTTCACGTTCTGGTTCTTTACCTGACGCTCGTCGAGGATGACCTCATCATTTGCCTGCGGAGGACGGCCTTCTGTGATCGTCATCCCGTTCATCTTTGCAAAGGGTTCCCAATCGACGCCGTCAAGCTGAAGCAAGCCCCAGCGAGCCTTCGGGTCAGCGGAAATATAACGCCCGACAGGCACCGCCGACTCAACTCCCTCGATCGCCTCAAGACGCGGAACGTAAGCGGTGCTGACGTTCATATTCGAGCTGCCGAATTCCATTCCGCCCGGACGTGCAAAGACGATCTCGGCCTTCCAGTTCGCCGAGCGTTTTGCCATATCCTCGGTCATCCCTTTTGCAAGGCCTGTAAAGAGCACGATCAGGATGACACCAAGTGCGACGCCGATCACGCTGATCAGTGTGCGGAAAAAGCGGACGCGAAGATTTGCAAGTACAAGCTCAAACATCTAAAAGTTCGGTAAATGAGAAGGCCGATGCGGCCTCTCGGTCAGTAAAAAGCTCACGATTCCTTTGAAAATAATCGTAAAGTTTGTCGTAGGTTGCAAACAGGTTGTCGGTAGAAGCTTCGCGTGTGTTGCTGCGCGCGGTCTCGAGGGCCGCGGCGATCTTCTTTTCTCGTGCGGAATCGTTGGACGCAGCATCGCGGACCGCATCGGCGAACGCCTGACCGGTCGGTTCGGTCAGCCAGATGTTCTCATCGGTCGCGTACGACAAGATGCCGCCGGCGTTCGGTGCAACGGTCGCAACGCCGGATGCCATCGCCTCGAGCGGCGCAATGCCGAACGGCTCACGCGGATTCGGATGGACAAAAACATCGACGTTGGCGTAATAGTTCGCAAGCGTTTCTTTATCGAGATGCCCGAACTGGACGATCTTCTTTTCGCCGAGCTTTTGGCCCTCGGTCTCAAGAGTTTCTGCCAGCGGCCCTGCACCCGCGACCAGCAGGCGAAAGTCGCGCTCGGTATCCGCCGAAAGGATCTTCATCATTTCGATAAGCAGCGGAATGTTCTTTTCGGGCGAGATCCGTCCGGCATAAAGCAAAAGCACGGCATCGGCGGGCACGCCCGAGCGTTCGATGATCTCGCGGCGGATCGCATCTGACCTACGGTCAGGCCGAAACTGTTTGATATCGACGCCGCGTGGACAAACGCGGATGCGGTCTTCGATCGGCACACGCGGTGCCTTAAGCCAACGCCATGTCTTGTTGATGAACCACTTCGAACGTCTCGGGTTATTCTTTGCGGTTACCGCAGCGTAAAATTCGTCTGCGGTATAAGCCGAATTTGCGATATGAAAATCGAACGAAGGGAAGTTGTAGTTCCCCATCAAACGACGCGACACCCATTTGCCGAACTTTCCGCCGGAGAGGAATGACGAGATGTTGTCGTCCATCCTTTCGCACGAAAAATGCACGAGCATCGGACGCCCTAACTGTTTGAACTTGTTCGTGCGGATCATCGCCCCGAGCATGCTCAGCGTGTACTTGTCCGTGACCTCGACCATCTGAGGCTTTTCGTCAAGCATGATCTTTCTGATATGCGAATCGCCGGGAAGATACTGCCACGGCATTATGATGCGGTATCGCTTGTCGAAAACAGGCGAGTATTTTGCGGGCACGTAATGGATCTTTGCGAAATCATTCACGATCTCGGTCTCTTCCGTTTCGCCCGGAACGATCAGCGCCATTTCGCGTTGATGACGTTCCGCGGCTGCCATCAGTGCGTTGTAAGAGGTGCTGATGCCGCCCGAATTCTTATGATAATAGTTCGTAATATGAACTGTTTTTGTAAGCTTCTCGGTCAAGATCTTCTTCCGCGACGGTGTCGGGCCTCGTAAACGATCGACGACGCAATGATCGCGAGAAGGATCAAAACAAGTCCGTCAATGCCCCAGTATTTCAGGCCCCAGATCTCTTTGCCGCCTCCGTAGGTCCAAAAGACGCGATTTGCAACGGCCCATCCAACGATCTGCGAAAAGATCGTGAAGCCGACCAATACGGCGACGGCCGTGACGGTCGCTCCGCGACGGAGCATTGCGGAGATCTCGTTCGGAAGGAACGCGCAAAATTCGAAAACGAGCCTCGGTATCCGCGTAACGTCGCTCAAAAGTGACTTGCTCTCTTCCTCGCCGACGATGAGAACGTTTCGCCGCATAATGAAGAGCGCAAAGAGCGCCGAAAAGATCGACACGCAGATCGAGCGGACGATCGCCTGGTCAGTGTGATCGGCGGTCGAGGTTACGTAAGCGAAGAGGGCCTGAAAGCCGAATTCGAGCAGGTGGCTGATGATCGGCACGACCAGCATCACGGAAAGCAGAGCCTTCCATGCGGGCTCGACCTTTCGAAACGCTTGGATGAGAGCGCCGCTCAAGCCTGCAAACACGAAGCGAAATGCGAATTGAACCGCTGCAGCGGCGATCGCAAGCTTGATGCTCTCACGGCCGACAAGATACGTGATCAAAAATATCGGAGCGCGCATCACGCCACTCAAGATCGCACCCTTATAATTCCAATATTTTACGAAAAGGACAGGATGCTTGAAGACAAGGCCCCACGCGGCGCCGATGGTAAGGCGTTCTGAGCTAAGAGTTGTCAGGTCGGGCGTCTCGGGTGTCATCGGCTAGTTGCTGCCCGCCTTTATTGTCTGTTTTGAGGTCTTCGAGGCGTCGGACTCCTCCCGTTGTTGGCGTGCGATCTCTATCGTCTCAAGATACGAGTCATAAACGCCCTCGAAAATGGCATCCCAGGAACGCGACACCGCGTTGTCCCTCGCATGAGCTTTCATCGAAGCGAGCAATTTGGGATCGCTCGCGAGCGTTATAGTGTGTTCAATGAATTCGTCCGCGTCCTTAGCGATCAGGCCGTTGACGCCGGGGTTGATAATGAACTTCGGCCCGCCCTTGTCCGTAACGATCGCGGGCACACCGGAAGCGTTCGCCTCCTGAGCGACATTGCCGAACGCATCTGTCTCGGACGGGAAGAGAAAGATGTCCATATTCGCATACGCGGCGGCAAGCTCTTCGCCCGAGAGAAAGCCGGTGAATTCCGCGGTTTTCATATTCTCCTCGAGATGCTCGCGCACATTTCCCTCGCCGACGACAAGGAACTTGAAATTCGTAAGGCCGCGATCGAGCATCGCTCGTTCAACGTCGATCAAGAGCTTGACGTTCTTTTCAGCACGCAGTCGGCCGACAGATCCAATGCGCAAAATGCCGTCATCGACGGTCCGTTTCGCCGGCGAGAAGAACTCGGAATCGACTCCGCGTGCCATAAGGTGCGCCGTTCGCTTAGTTCGGCGACCAAGTTCCGACACAAGCTCCTCGTTGGGAGCAAGCACGACCTTCGGCATTTGATAGTAAAGGATGCAGCCCTGCATTATGCGAAATTCCGCCATTCGGGCGAACGGATCGAGTACCTTGCTTGGCAGGAAGCGAAACATCCGGCGAAGCCGACTCGATGCGAATTCGTGCACGTTCGTGTGCCAGGAACCGAGCATCGGAATGTCCATTTTCCAGGCGAGGTACGCTGCCACATTGCTCACATCGTTGATGCCGGTAATGTGTATGATGTCGGGCTTGAATTCTACGAGAGCTTTGCGGACCTTTGAGATATGGCGCGTAAAGAGCGGGTCATACGCAAGGCCTTCATCCAAGGCGATCGAAAGCGGGCTCCGCTTAAGGGAAAAATGAGTGACGCTGCCGTCGGTTGTGGTCTTTGTCTCCGGGCCGGCGTGTACGCAAAGATATGGGCGGTCCTTTTCGCGTGCGAAATTGACAAGCCGCTGACAGGTCATCGCGGCGCCGTTGACCTCCAGATACGAGTCAGGGAAAAATGCTACACGTAAGTTATCTTTCACTTTCAAGCGAATTATCGCACCCTCAATCACAAATGGCGGGCTCTGCTGGCCCGCCTCTCAAAGGGATCATTTAATCGAACGACGGTCGGAATTCCTATCCGATCAGGCCGTATCCGAGGTCAGGATCTGAGAGAGATCGCTGCTGTCCTCCGGATGTTGAAACTTCGTCTTTTCAATGCTCTTTGGAACCCGATCTGCCTTCTTTCTGAATAGCCGAAAGGCCGGCCGAACGGTCGGGCTTCCCATTACGCCAAGAGTCCAGATCGCGGCACGGAGCCATCGCGGGCCGCCGCGTTTCCATCCGTGGGACGAAAGAGAAACTAGGCCTTTGCCGTTGTCAACGTCAAAGAAAACTCGATCGAACCAATGCTGACGCCCCTGGCGAAACGCAGGATAGTGGCTCAAGATCTCGGAGAATGACTGAAGCTGACGCGAATGAAGCGGCTGTTCATACGCAGGCATCAACGCGATCTCAGCGCGTTTATCGACGCGGATCTCGCCAACGAATTCTTCGAACGAAGACGAATCTGTCATATTGATGACCGTATTCGGCTTGCAGCCATGGCGATCACCGCCGGTCGCGACCGGGATGCCGACCGCTTCGGCAAGTTCTATGACAGCCTTGTTCTCCGACCAGCTTCGGAAGCCATTGACCTCAAGGGCGTGGATCCAGCGGCCGAATGCTCGAAGAAAACCTTTTAGCAATCGCTCATGGCCTTCTTTGCCGGCCATCTCGATATCCCACAGCGGATGATTGAGGATGACCAGAACCTCCGGGATCTCTTCGAGCATCGCAAAAAGCTCATTCAGTCTTTTGCTTGTATGCTGCTCCTTCTCAAAGGTGAAGCCGATCAGGTCTTTTGAGATCTCTGCTGCGCGGTCCCGCGGAAGGTTGTGAACCCCGACGTGAAAATATCCTTCTTCGAACGGGACGGTCCATTCGAGCGAGATCGGAACCGTCTTCTTCGAATCGGCTTCTTCGATCGTGAAATTCCCGTCGATGCAATCGTGATCCGTCACAGAGACCAGCGCGTTCAATCCGGCGTTCTCGATCTGGCCTTTTTCGAAGTCGTAAACCTGCTGGGGAGAAAGCGGCGGCGACCAATAGCCCGTCTCAAAATTGGGATACTTGCCTTCGCGAGCGAAATATTTCACTTTCTCTTTCTGCCAGAAATGGTTGATCACGGGCAGTTTTGCAGCATAATGCGGCACAAACCCGAGCATTTCTTTGGAATATTCAGTATGGCAATGTAAGGAGACGCCGCTCTTGGCCTGCCGAGAGAGGTCGGGTGTGCCTTTTAAGATGTTCAGCTTTGTCCTTTGTAAATTCATCGGTCCATCACATACCCGCAGAAGCAGGTTAGTAAACATTAAAGGCTATCAAATGGCCAATACATTGTAAATGTTACAGGTTACGAGCATTTTGATTGGATTTTGAGGCGTTTTATCCCTTTATTAGAGCAGTGTCGTATGTCGAAGTTATGAATGTTGTCCGGCCCAAAGAAAATAAATTGGGCAGACGTCCGAGGATCTATAAGCTGCTGCTTTCAGCGGCCGTCATCTGTGCGCTCGGCGGCCTTGCATTTGCTTCGTATCCCTGGTTTGCCGACGTTCTTGCGCCAAAGCCTTTGGTCGTGGAAACTGCGGCCGGCCGGATCATTAGGCTGCCTTCAGGCGGAAACCTTCAAAAAGCGATCGACACGGCGAGATCCGGAGACGTGATCGAGCTCGAAGCGGGCGGCGTTTATTCGGGCCGGATCGACCTGACGGAAAAGCCGCTTGCGGATTTTGTCACGATCCGCTCCTCGCGTGCGGCCGAACTTCCGGAAGGAAGACGACTTTCGCCCGCTCAAAAGCCGCTTCTTGCGACGATCAGATCGGGAATGCTCGGCAGAGCGGCGGTCTATGCTTCGAACGGAGCACATCACTATCGCTTTGTCGGCATCGAATTCGAGCCTTCAAGTTCGATCTACAACTATGGCCTTCTTGCATTAGGCGGTGAGGAAACGCGCCCTGATCGCGTGCCGCACGATCTGGAGTTCGATCGATGTTACATTCACTCGCTGCCTTCGGGAAAGACGCGTCGCGGCGTTGCTCTGAACAGCGCGCGAACGGTCATCAAGAACAGCTATATCGAAGGCTTTGCCGGTAAGAATGACGAATCGCAGGGCGTCTGCGGTTGGTCGGGCACTCGCGATGTCAAGATCGTGAACAACTACATCGAAGGCGGAGCGGAGAACATTATGTTCGGCGGCTCTGATCCTGCGAATGCGGAGTTGATACCGGAGAATATCGAGATCACGGGCAACGTTCTCTTCAAACCCGAATCATGGAAACAGAATGGCTTTACGGTCAAGACGCTTTTCGAACTCAAGAACGCAAAGAACGTGAAGTTTACGAAGAACTATCTTGCGAACAATTGGGAAGGTTCGGCCTTTCGCATAACGGTTCGCAATCAGGACGGCCACGCGCCGTTCTCAACCATCGAGGACGTTGAGATAAGCGGCAACATCATCGACGGAGCGGGCGAAGGCATCAACATTCTCGGAAGCGACGACACGTATCCAAGCCAAATGCTCAAACGCCTGAAGATCACGGACAATCTTTTCTTGAACCTCGGCGGCAGCGGTTTCGAAGGCTCAGGGTACTTTATCCAGGTCGCAAGCGGCGACACGATCACCATCTCGAACAACACGGTCTTTAACCGCGGAAATATCATCACTTTTTACGGCGATCAGCCGCGTGGCTTTTTATTTACGGACAACGTCACGGGCCATGGCCTTTACGGAGTCCACGGGCCGATCGACGTTAAAAGCGCCGCGGCGAAGGCGATGATCCACGGAAATATCTTCTTCAACAATATGGGCGTCGGGACGGGCGACCTTAGTATTCCGGCGGGAAATACATTCGTGGAAGGTGTTGATAGAGTTGGGTTTATGGATGCCGCAAACAAGGACTTCCGTCTCAAACCCGGAAGTAAATACTGCACGCCGAGCAGTTGTCCGGGCATCGACTTTCCGCCGTTCACAAACCGATAATGCGTTCGTATAGTTCGACCACCCGCTCGATCTGAGAAAGATCGTCTTGGACGCCTCCTTTTTCTCTACGCGGCAGGGCAAGTGTCTTTCGTATTCCGGCGGCGATCGCTGCCGGCGAAAGTTCCTCGATGAACTGCACGCCGTCGGGCCGTGTTCCGGCACGAGTTGCAAGTACGGGCGTGCCGAGGAACAAGCTTTCGCGGACTGAGATCGCATCGCCGTCGAATCGAGTTGTCCGCAGCGAAATGTCAGCCTTTTGCAGAAGGTGCAGACACTCGCCGTGATCGAGATTTCCGGGCAGATGAACGTTCTCGTTCAATCCTGCGTCCGTCGCCGCTTTTACAACGGCCTCACGCATTCCGCCCTCGCCGGCAATGACCAAACCGAGGTTGGGGAGATCTTCGATCAGAATCTTTACCGCGTCGATCTGTTCAAGAGGAGCGTACTCAGTTTCAAGACCGCCGACCGCAACGATGAGCGGCGAATGTGCACCGATAAAGTCATCGAGTTCTTTCGCGAGCCGCACGTTTTGATCAGGCAAATGCAAGGCGTATGGCGGAATCGTTTCGACAGCGTCCGCCGTGACGCCAAGGTCACGAATTGCAGCGGCGATCTCGTCGGTGACCGCGATCACGCGATCAAATTTCTTGAGGATCGATGCGGTGAACTTCCGTCTAAAGATCGAGGCTTGCCCGATCGCCTCAGGAAATCCGCCGGAGTGCATTGTCAGAACGGAGTGCTTCGCCGTTTTGGCGACCGCAAGAGCCAGAGCAAGAACGCGGAGCGAGATCTCGCCGCCGACGTGCAGATGAAATATCTCAGCATCCGACTCGCGCAAGATCGTGACGAGTTCGACCGGTGACTGCGGATAAAGGTTTCCGTCTTGGCGACTTTCGGGGGCGACCCGAGTCGTCGAGATAAGCGTGCATTGATGGCCGCGTGCGGCCGAAATGTCCCTAAGTGCTGCAATATGGCGGCTTACACCGCCTTCGGGCGGCGGGATCGGGCCCAATTCGACGATGCGAAGGCTCATAAAAAAGCCTCCGAAAGCGCTTGTCTATACAACCTGCTCAGCTCTTCGATCTGTCGCGGTCTTGCAAAGCTTTCCTGAACAAGACGCCGTCCATTTTCGCCCATCGCGGCCGCGTTGGCCGGATCTTTTAGAAGCGTAATGAGATGGTCGGCCATCCGATCGCTGTCGTTCGCCTCAACGAGAAAGCCCGTCTCGCCGTTCGCGATAACCTCCGCCGCACCGCCGACACGACTTGCGACGACGGGCATTCCCGCAGCCATATATTCGATGATCGAATTTGAAAAACCTTCGGCATCCGACGTGAGGACACCGACAGAACTTGCCGCAAGAAGCTCCGGCACTTTCATCGATCGCCCGATAAAACTCACGTTCTCGGCGATGCCGAGCTCGTTCGCTTGATCTCTCAGAGCCGATTCCAGCGGGCCTTCACCGGCGATAACAAAGTGGGCCGCATTCGCAAGACAAACCTTCTTGGCCGCCCGAAGAAGCATCGGAACATTCTTTACATCGTGGCGAAGGTTCGCAATAAGCGTGATCAACGGTACATCTTCGGGTAAGCGGAGTTCGTGCCTGATACCGTTCGCGTCGGCGTTTGCAAACTTTGCGGCATCGATAGAGTTGTAAATGACCGTGATCTTATCCGGAGCGAGGCCGTGATCGACGAGCATTTCCTTTACCGCCAGGGAGTTTGCAATGATCGCGTTCGATCGCCCAAAGCACAGATCCTCGACAGATTCCTGCCGACCGCTTCGCAGGCCAAAAGTCTCGCGTTTTGACGCGATATGAACGGCGACGCCGCTCAACGCTGCGGCCGCTCCGCCGAAGACGTTCGTGTAAAAGTCGTGAGTGTGGAGGAGGTCGATATTCCCGCTTCTGATCAGAGCGGAGCATTTCCAAGCAGCTCGGGCGAACGATCTGCTGAAGAAGGATTCGATGGGGAACTCGTGTATTTGGCCTACGGCGAGGGAGTTTGCCGCTGAAAGCAAAGGCCCTTCGGCATTCAGCGTCGCAAGCCGCACGTCAAATTCACCCGCAGAGACAAGGCCGCTCACTGTCTCAAGGGCCTGGCGTTCCGTCCCACCCTGATTAAAGCTTCCTGTGAGATGTAAGATCTTGTGCTTCTTCAACTTGGCAGGTCGGTGAGTTTTACCGTCTGACGCTCACCATCGGCATTTACATACAACTCCTGGCCGAATCGGCGGGCGGTGACAAAGCGAATGCTTTCGTCTCTTGTGACGATCGGAGAGTTCGTGATGCTGAGGCGAGAGCCATTTACTGCAACGATCTGTTCAGGAAGATCACCGGTCGAATGTGTTCGCGCCCATGTTAGGGCAAAATCGGTGGAGATAGATTCCGTGCGGATCCTTTTGCCGCTTGGTCCGAGCAGAAGCACATCCCGATAATCGCCGTATTGAACAAGGAACATTCGGCCCGTATCGATCGGGATCTCTAAAACTTCGGGCGGAGCAGAGTCGGTCGGAAGCACGAAGGTCACGAACTCAGTTCGATCTTTATCTTTCGCCGCATAACGAACGCGTGTCGATCCGACGAGTCGGCCGTATTGGGGCGAAACAGGATCGGAACTCACTGTCATCGCACCGCTTCCGAAGATGAAGGTCCGATGGCCTTTATCACCGACAAAGTCTCCTTCCAGATCTTTCTCCGGCGTGATCAGAGGGGCGTATCGAAAATTCAGCTCGAACAGGTGCTCGCCGGGAGTCTCAACGACATCACGGATGATGAAATAGTCGCCTCGGATATACATCACAGACCGCCGATGAACGCCGACGCCCGGTATCTCGCCCTGGCCATCGAAGTAGTCAAAGATCGGGTCCGTTATCCATTCTTTTGCGGCCGCATTCGCACGCGTTCTCCAGGCAAAAGGCCCCGAGCTTGTTGATGTCGATCGGCCATCAACGGTCAGCGTATTGTGGGCCGTTGAGCTGCGAAATCTCTCTCTAGTTTCGGGCGATGCCCAATACGAGAAAGTTCCCGGATCAATGAAGATCTGGCGTCCGCGTAAGCTTAGGTCGATCGACAAAAGGTCGGCATGGCCGTGTGCTCCCGACAGGGCACCGAGTTCGCCACAGTCTATCACCAACGCGTCATCCGTCGTTGCCCAACCATTTCTCATCACGAAATAGCCGCCGTCCGGGAAGCTGCGAGATAGAGTCTCAGGCTCCGCGGCCTTGGTTCTTTCGACAGACCTGATGCCGCTTGTGCCGAGCAGCCAAAAAGTTTCTTCCAACGAATCATCGCCGCCAAAAGCAAGGTCACCGCGTCCAATAACAGCGGCACCAAGCGAGAGCGTGCCGCGCATATCTTCCGCGACGCATTCTGTAAGCGGCAGAAGCCTTCCGCCGTCGTCGTCTCCGATCAGCGGCGTCGTGCCGTCGGGACGGGCGATGTTCAACAGGAACGTAAGCGCCGAATTGAGGCGATCGTCCGCGGTCGAATTTCGCTCGTCATAAGCCGTCTCGCCAAAAAGTTCTCTCAGCACGTAAAAGTGCAGATAGAAATCAACGGTGTAACGTTGATACCACGTGCTCTGCTCAAAATACACGCCGTCAGGCCCGATCTGTTTGCCGATCTCGCTCAGCAGGATGTCTTCGCCCCGACGTCGCCATTCCGAGGCGGCTTCGAGGAAAGGAAGCTGCGTTCCGAGATAATAGAGCCCAAGAGCCTCGCCCGTAAGATGTGTGTTCGGGCTGTAATATGTCGAGAGATATGTCTCGATGTGGCGGCCGTGAACATAAAGCAGGCGGACGCAATCAAGAAGAAGGTCGCTCGAAAGTTCAGGCGAATCCCGGAAGAGATTCATTGCCCAGATCCACGAAATGGAACGAAAGGCGACCTCAAGGCTGCTTACCCAATTGATGCCGATGCTAGGCGGATTCTCATGTATCCAGCTCGAAAGCTGCCGGGCAAAAAGGTGAGCATATCTCTCGTCGCCTGTCAGGCGATAAGCAGCACCGAGCGTAAAAAAATGCTGATGCCGATTTAACTCCCAAAGTACGCGTTTGTCGCCGCATTCCGCCGCATCAAGCTCGTTGAATTCCTTCCAATGTTTTCGTTGAGAGACGATCCCCGAGATCGGCTCTCGATGCCAATCGATGTCCGCTCCGACATCAACACGCCCAAAACCAAGAAGTTCGATCCGTCCGTCGCAGATCGCATCTGCGGCATTGATCAGGTGCTCACGCGCGGTCGTGCCGCACGATCGAGCGAACACTTCGGAAACGTCTTCACGCATCGACGCAAAGAACCGCTCGCGTGAATTCTCAAAGAAAAGCTGGCGAATACTTTCGGCAGAATTGCGTGCGTCGAGCCGTGCGTCGGCATCGAAAAGGTTCAAAAGCTCTGTGCGGTCGGGTGCCTCAACGCCTGTCAGACGGTCTCGATAGGCGCTGACGAACTGTGTGCCGCGAGTGCGGAGTTCGTCAAATCCGATCTGCCGGATCTTCTTCAAGGCTTTGAATGGCGTCGTCATACTTTTGCGGCGACCGTCTGAGCGGACTCCTGCATTATGGGCAATAGGGCGTAGTTCCGAAACGAGTTCGGATCGCCGTCCTTACCATCTATGGCTGCAGTAGCGATGTTAAACATTTCGCGGGCCGAAACAAAATGCGTTGAGTAGGAACCGCTCTTTTCGCCCATTGCAACGATCTCTGAGAAAAGACGGCGGGCTCCCTCACCGATCGAGGCGGACTGGTCGTGATCAAAGAATCCGTGCGCGTAGAGCTTAATGAATATCCAATCCGTTCGGCCTGCAACGGTCACATTTGCGTTCAGCCAATGACCGAGACGTGAGGTATCGGCGCCGAGAGCATTCGTCAATGCTCCGTCTTCGATGTATGGTCGAATTCCGTTCCGAAGGCAAAGCCTCAATGGGCCGGTAATTATCATCGGCGAGGTCGGAGGCTGCCCGCCGACAACACACCTTTTCGCCTTTTCGTGCGGTCGCGGTTTCGAGAGGTCGCCTGCGGATTCATATATGCGGTTTATTACCGAGACTTGCGATCGGTCGGGAGCCGACGGCAGCGTGAAGTCTGCATAGCAGCCGGTTTCCTTGAGGATCTGCATCTCGTCGTCAACGCCGCAGAATTTTCCGCCGCATGAGTTCGCCAGGGCGAGATTTCCGTGCACAAAAGCGTATCGGGGTGTCGCGTCAATGTTTGTACGCGAGAGGCATTTGTGGCGCTCGGCAAGAACGTCTCGAAACTCGATGAGCTGTCGGCGAAGGTTTTCTGATGTGTCGGGCCGCTCGACCCCGTGATGCAAATGAACTTCGACCTCGCCAAGTTCCTCCGCCTGCATCTCCGCGAGAACGTTCAGAAGGTCGCGGTCGTACTGTTCCGCCGGGTAGAAGTTCGTGTGTCGGAATTTCGTGCCGTCGCTGTCGCGGACAAGATCGCCCGTTACGCGTGCGATCTCGACATATTCACGCAACCGCTTAAGCTGAGTTTTTTGGTCGAGAATGCCGTTGGGGGACCAGCCAGGCTCGAAGTGATTCGCAACCGTAATAATCAGGTGCTTTTTCTCGAACGCCGTTGATTCAAGAAACGAACGCGCAACATCGAGCGGGTAGCGAACCAGCCACGGCAAGTTGTGTTTCAGCTTTTCGAATTTTCCAGGTTCGCTCATGTTTACAAGGCCGTCGTGCTTGCTTCCTCCGTAACGCGATCACCCACAGAAAGGAATTTTGTCGCGATCCGCCTGAACGTATTCTTCTCGTCGTCTTCGATCAATCCAAGAAAATTCGCACAAACAAGATAGATCGGAGCGAACACAAAAGCGGACGCTGCAAGCACAACGGCACCGCTTACAAAGTTCACAATGCTTTCCTTTCCGATCCCTGCGGTGTTAGAAAGAAATCCTTCTGAGGCAGCGAAAAGGCTCGCGTGAAAGCTCGTGTATGCGAGATACGTTGCGATTCCCGCGAGGATGCTTGCGAACGCGGTCTTGCCGACATTTGCGAGAAGGTGAATATCCTTGACGCCGAGATGCAGTTTGCGGATGACCATCGCTTCGGCGATCAGCTTGTCAATGATGACGGCTCCGACAGCAAGTCCGATCATTCCGGTCATTGAGATCTCGTCGAGCATAAAATAGAGGCAAGAGACCAATGCGGCAACGATAAAGAATCTGGTGAACAGGAACACTCTGCCGAGCTCTTTGTACGAACGGACGATCGGGTCGGTAATCAAGATGCTGAATGGCAAGAGCGTGATGTTAACCACGAACACGCTCGCACTCGCCGCGTATTTTTGAGTGAAAAGCGTCGTGATGAATGTGTTTGCCGTGATCAGCAGGAAGACATACACGGGGAAATAGACGAGCGAAAGTTTCTGCATCGCACGTGCCTTTAGACGCACCATTTCGTCGCGGTCATTGTCGCCGTGCAACGCGTTCATCCTGGGGATGAGAACCGCCGTGACAGATTCTGCGAGCATCGCAATGAGCGGTATTTCGAAGCAGCCGTAAGCGTAAACAGCGAAGTCTGCGGGCGAAAATCTGTGGCCTGCGAACCAACTATGGATCTCTGTCTGAGCGAGCCAGAGTGTTCCCGCAAGACCGAATGGCACGGCATACACAAGCTGTTCGCGTAGAAAGCCGAGATCGAACTTTCGCCAAAAGCCCGGAAATCTCGACGCAAGATACCAGGCAAGCAAAGCGGTTTGTATCGCTCCTTGAACTATCGCCGCGTAAAGGAAGGACTCGACCGTCGCAAAGATGAATGCGGCTGAGCACATAAACAGCGCTTTCGTGAATTGCGCTGAGATAATGAATATTGTCGCGACGCGTGCTTCCTGATTCGCGATCGCGACCGTCTCAAGAAAAGATGAGAAGATCCAGATCCAGATCACGATGCCGATCATCGGTGCAAGCCGCGTGATCTCGCTGCTATGGAAAATATTTCCGACCGCCTGCGGAAAGAGAAAAAAGAATAACGCTGCGAGACCGCCAACGACGAAATTGAATGCGAGAATGTTCAGTATGCAGGCTGAGCGACGCTCTTCGGTCTCGCGTGCAAGAAAGTAGTACGCACTCATCGAAACGCCCAGCGGGAGCACGACGATCGCGTTCGCGATCACGAGGAACGCGGCACGGTAATGGCCGACCTCGTCCTGCGAAAGATATCGAACAACAACAAGCGGCACGCAGAAGCTAAAGGCAAAGCCGACGAGTTTTGCCGTCAACAGCCAGAAGCTTTGTTTGCGCAGGGAATCTTTGGCCGATGCACCGGCGGCCGCACTTGTCGCTGATGTTTTGGGGCTTGCCAACATCTTGAAGTGACGCGATCTTAGATCCTTTTACCGGGAAATTACCCGCAAGATCACTCAGAAAATAGTCGTAATAGGGCTGAAATTACAGAAAATGCTGTCC
Organism: Pyrinomonadaceae bacterium; assembly: GCA_019694355.1. Taxonomy (GTDB): domain Bacteria; phylum Acidobacteriota; class Blastocatellia; order Pyrinomonadales; family Pyrinomonadaceae; genus OLB17. Next base: position 461,309 of record JAIBCB010000002.1, read on the forward strand.
AGCTTGAGGCTGCGGCCTCATTGCGGATCAGGCCGAGGTGGTCGGAATGTTTGCGTCGATAGATGCGGAGCAGGAGAGAAGGTGCAAAACGCGCAGCGAGGCAAACCGCCTTCAATTTCGCCGACGGACGCTTTGAACTTGCGAGCGAGAATGAATTTCGAGCCGAAGCAAAATCGCGATTCATCAAGTGAGACTTTCCTTTCTCGATCTCAAGATCGATCCGGAGGCCGGCGAGTTGTGTTTCAAGGATCGAAAGCTCCTCGGGAGAAAGATCGATCGTTTTCTTAACTCGTTGAAATACAGCGATCTCGCGTTCGACCCGCGAGATCGAATCTCCTGAAAGATTCTCTATATGGACGCGGTATCTGAGCAGCACTTTGTCCGAATAGCCGATACGCGAGCCCGCCTTGGCAATTCTGATCCAAAGGTGAAAATCCTGAGCACGCGTATCTTCTTTCTCAAAGGCGCCGGCCGCAAGGATGGCAGTTTTCTTCGCCACCGTGCCCGAGGTGATCACATTGCAGCGGAAATCCAGAAGCGATGAGGCCGTGACTGCACCCGAAGACGGTGCCGATTCCATAAAGGTGTGGTCGCTTGGTGCGGCATCGCCAAAGAGATCCGCATCTGCGTAAACCATATCCCAGCCGTCGTCGATCATCGAGAGTTGATGAGCGAGAAAATCGGGCAGCCACTCGTCGTCAGCGTCGAGAAAAGCGATAAGTTCACCGCGGGCAAGGTCGATCGCACGATTCCGCGCCGGGCCGGCACCAAGATTTGCCTGCTCGACATAAACGATGTCATCGAAGAATGGCACAAGGGCTGCCTCAAGCTGCTCTGTGTCCGGCGATCCGTCATTTACGACGATAAGCTCGTGCCCCGCAAAGGTTTGTGCATTTACGGAATTGATCGCGGCCGGAATGAACCTCGCGGCATTGTATGCGGGCATTACCACACTAACACGCGGCGATGAAAGGACATTCTTGCCGCGTTTGATCGTAAAACTTTCAGCCGAATTTTGACTCACCTTGCCTCCCGGATCGGCTCCCACGAGGCATATTGTTCGCCTCTGAGGAACTGGAAAAATGCGATCACCGAAGCGACATTCGCAAGCACAAAATAGAGCGGAAGCACGAAAAGCGTCGTCCGCTTGCCGGTCAACTCCAGCAGCCAGCCGAAGAAAGCCGCCAGGTAGAACGCCGTCTGGAGAGCAAATAGAGCCGCAAAGAATGCAGAAGAGATCGCCAACGCGCCGTTGCTCAAAAAAGCGGCCAAAAGCAGAACAGGGACGAAGTATCGAAGCAGTTTGTGCGAAATAAGCTCGACGGCATAGAATCCGCTGCGGAACGGATTCAGCATATCGCGATTCTGCCAAAGGTCGGTGAACGTCTGCGAAATGACACGCACGCGCATACGCATTTCGTCGCCGGCCTGTTCGTTTGTGGTCTCAAAGCATGTTGCCTCAGGTTCGAAGACCGATCGCAGGCCTTTTCTGTACAAAAGCGTGCAGATCAAAAAATCGGAGCAAGCTGCGGCGTACATCGGCTCATAGGCAGCCTTGCGGACGGCATACAGGCAGCCGGAAGCACCGATCAGCGAGCAAGCGTCAGATTCAGCGTTCTTTAGCAGCGTTTCGTAGTTCCAATAGCTGCGTGCTCCGGAGCCGACATTCGTCTCGGTCGGGTCTGTATAGATCAAGCGTCCGGCAACGCAGCCGACCTTTTCGTCGGCAAAGGCCGGAAGCAGCTTGCGGAGGACATCGGGCGAGTAATGGGTCGTTGCATCCGAGAAGAGAATGATCTCGCCGAGGGCGACGCCGACAGCGTTGTTTTGCGTGATCGTCTTCCCGGCACGGCCTTCCTGCCGAAAGAGTTTTACGCCTCTCGATGCAAAGGTCTTTACGATCTCGTCAGTGTCGTCGGTGGAGCCGTCGCTTGCTACGAGTATTTCGAGCTTCTCTGCAGGATAATCGAGCTCTAACGTGTTCTTTAGCTTTGCCTCGATCGAACTCTCTTCGTTGAATGCCGTTATCAGGACAGTTACAAAGGGAAGGATCTCGGCCTTTGATACTTTTTTCGGGCGAAGATACGCAAGAGCAAAGACCAGGATCGGATAGCCCGCATAGACGTAAAAGAGCACGGCGAGCGAGCTCCAAAATGCTATCTGAATGAGGTCGTTTGCCATTTTCTATGCCGGTACAAGAGCCGGATCGCCTGTGGGCTGCGGCACCTCTGCTCGAGCCGGATCGGTCGAGTAGATGCGGCGGAATGCGACCGCATAAGCAATGCCGTAATAGATGAACCAGTTATACGCGACCGATGCAAAGAAGCTTGAGACCATATAGCCGACAATGCTTGCCTGCAGGCCGATCGAGAGATAGTAGAACCAGTCAAGCCGATCCTGTGCGAACAGCGTGCGTTCGATCGCAGAGAGTTTTCGGAGCGGACTGATAATAAACACCAGATACGCGATCAGTCCCAAAATGCCGATCTCGCTTGAAACTTGGGTGTATGCGTTGTGTGTTTGATGGTCGTGAATGCCGACGATCGGGAAGTTCCCGATCCCGATGCCCCAGGGGTTTCGTGCCGTTACGAGCAAGGATCGATCGAGGAGCTCACGCCGCTGATTGCTTGATCCAACCGGATCGAGGCCCGGAATGAAGATCGAGAGCATCCGCAAGCCGTAGTTTCCCGGAGCAGCGATCATCAAAATGCCCCCAACGACCAAAGATACGAGCGACACCTTTGCTCGGTGTTTGCGGCCGAGCTTCCAAACTAAAACAAGGGCGCTCGCAAAAAAGCCTAGAAATCCTCCGCGCGAGAATGTGACCATATTCCCCGAAATAAAAAGGATCGTGATCGCAAAATACAGCGCCTTCATCGCCTTTGATCTCGCTCCGAGCGCAAGGCAAAGAACGATCGGTGTCATCATCACAAAATGAAGTGCCATATCGTTCGGATTGCCGAAAAGGCCTCCGACATCGACGGCGACACGATAGTCCTCGACCGCAAATTTGCCCTCTGCATATAGTCGTATCGCGTTGTAACCCAAATAGATTCCGATGCCGATACTGAGCCAGAGAAGTGCCATCAGGCGGCGGCGTGTGCGGACGACGTTCACGAGAACGATGAAGATCAGTACGGCCTTGATGAACGGGTCGTTGAACGTATCCCAAGCGGTCTTTGGATCTTTGGCGATCGGAATGCTGAAGAGGGCTAAGGCTGTCAGCGCGAGGATCGCTTTGATCTCGGTCGTAAAGATCGTTGCATTTCCTTCGGTCGCAAGCTGCGACGGCAGATAGATAAGCAGTGTGGCCAAAGCGAAATAGAACGCTGTCGCAGACAGAAAACCAAGTCCCGGCAGCAGCTCATAAGGCCGAAACAGCACAAGGATCGAGAACAGATAAAGGCCGATGAATGTAAGGCTGTGCCCATTGCGGACGAGCCAATTGTCCCTTGCGAGGGCTGCTTGGTCGAGTTCCGAGCGCGAGGCCTTTTGGCCTTTTACTTTGACTGTGCCGTTTGCAGGAGCGTTTATCTTCTGTGTCGGAACCGGCTTGTCTTCGCCAAATGACTGCGTTGACGCGAGCGAAAATGTATCTTCAGGATCGCCGCTTGGCTTTAGCGATTCGTACGGCGTAAGCGGCTCAATATGGCGGGCTTTGCCGGCCGATCTGGGCATGCCGGAGAGAGTTGAATATTCTTTTTTCGAGAAAGCCTGCACAGTAACAATAGAAAAGACCCGAAACAATCCTTAATAAAGGCGGATTGCCGGGTCGTTTCCACGTCTTTTAGGGTTTGTTTTAGGCCGGAACGCCCTCGCGCTCGACCGTTACCATCGCACGAACCCGTTTCTTGAGGGCTTTTTCGAACTGGCGGGCCTCGTTCACGCTGCCAAAGCTCAGTTGTTGGAGATTGGATTCGATGCGCTTTCGATAGTCAGAAATAAGCGAATCGGAGACGCCCAACATTTCTGCAACCTCAAGCTGTGTGCCGCTGTCGCCGATCAAATAGCAATGCCAAAGGACGTTGATCATCCGATCGTACTGCTTTTCCTTCCCGCGAACAGACTTGCTGAGCGTTGCAAGAAAATCATCGACAAAGCCGACGGCTTCACGCTCTCCTTCGCTCTTGAGCAGATCATCCTCAGGTGTGCCGCGATGATCCGTAAACTCAAAATGCATGCGGTCGTCATCATCGTCCGCAGGGCCGCCGACAGGCACAAGATGAATGTCCATGATCGGGAGCCGCGACATCACAAATGACCGAAGGCTGCGGACATCGACAGGTGAATCTACGGCCTTAAAGACCCGTATGATCAGCTTTTCGAGTTCGACATTGCTGATGACGATCTGTGCGTCGCCGGTGCAGCCGACCATACGCGTGTCGCGAGCCTTGAACGAGACTGCTTTTACACGCTCATCCATTTCCTGGACGTCGCGGCGGGCCTTTTCAACTTTCCAGTCCGCGAGGCCGTAAAGACGATCTGCAAGGCGGCGATGGGCTTCGGGATTGCCAACATTGTCGAAACGCTTGAACGTGGGGCTGGACTGAATGAGCGTTGAGATGCGGCGGGCAAGGCGATAGGATTCGGGATAGCGTTTTCGCAGCTCGGCCGTGAGCATATTCGTCAGTTCGATCTGACTGATCTCGGCCTCGATCTCGGCATCCGTCATTCCGGTGTCAAGATAGTGCTGAAAACGTTCCTTGCTCAGGAGAGCTACAAAGAGCTCTTGGGTGAGGTCGGTGTATGCGTTGTATTTGCCCTCTTCAACGAGGAAGCCGGCGCGTTTTGATGCTCTAACCAGTGGATGTGACGAGACTATGCGATGGAGTTCCGTCCAGATCTGATTAACATCAGAATTCTTCAAGCTGTCGGTCCATTTTCCAACCTTGATCTGCTTGTTCTGGATAGATCGCGGAAGTCTTTCCTTCGTCTTGAGGTCGCTCATAACCCTAAAAATGTTCTCTTCGTCCTAATTTCAATGGCCTTACGTGTCGTCGTCGAGAAAGAAGAGAGAAAAGTCTCTTTACCGATGCCAAAAAGAGCACGGTACCTTCCAAAAACATGGACGCTTGGCCTAGTTTTATAGCTTTGGTAGAAAGATTTGGCGGGATCAACTGCCGAGCTGCTGGGGTCGATCCTAAAGGCAGTGGGTGAGATGATTACCTATCTCACTACCTACATTTAAGATGATACCAGTTTGAGCCGGAACGAGCAACAAGTTTTTGCACTCTTGTGCATTATTTATCACCCATTTTAAGGCTAAAGGGCACGGAACGCTCCTCTGTTTTTGATAGATCGTTGATTTTTATCGCTTTTTGGCGGGCAGTTTTTGGGAAGTTGCCCTCATTGCAGATTTATTTTTAACATAGGGCAGTTTTTCGGCGGTTCACTTTTGGTCGGCCGCTAAGTCGAAAAACGCCTTATAAATCTTAGACATCCTGTTTTTGTTTACAGATCGAGCATGGCCACCTTCGCCAAGAACGAAAAATGTCCCACCTCTGCAGATCTCTTGGCTTTTCAATTAGGAGACCTTGATATCGAGTGCGGCGCTGAACTTCGAGAGCACCTTGTCGGGTGCGAGTTTTGCAGCGCAGAAGTTGCTTTCTATTCACGGTATCCGATGGACCTTGAAGAAGAAACGACAACGCCGGAGACGATTCCGGCACCGCTCCGAGAACTCGCAGAAGCCCTTTTGCACCAAAACGCCTCGCCGCATTCGTTCGATAAGCTCGTGAATGAGCTAAGGGCGAGATAACATCGAAGGATAAGAGGTTAATAAGAAAGGCCGGCCAATTTGACCGGCTTTTTTACTGTTTGCTAAAGCTCTTTGGTCAGTTCGCCAATCGAAGCGGAGAAATGTTTGCGGCCTGCGGAATGGGCCGTGCCGGCTGCGGCAGGAAATGCTGCCAATTGCCCTTCTCGGCAAGAAGAGTTTCGATGTCGGACACCTTTTGGGGAGCCGAGAACAGGTATCCCTGACCGTACTCGCACTTCAGGATACGAAGCTGGTGGAACTGATGTATGCTTTCAATTCCTTCTGCGACGACCTTCAGGCGTAGAGCCTTTGCAAGGGCGATCACCGTACGCACGATCTCGCCATTCTCGGAGTTCTCTTCCATCGCGCTCACGAAGGATCTATCAACTTTCAATAGGTCGATCGGGAAGCGATGCAGATAGCTCAAGCTCGAATAACCTGTACCGAAATCGTCAATGCTCACCTGTACGCCTGTTTCCTTTATCTGAGCGAGCATCTGGATAGCGCGTTCGGCGTTCTCCATGATCGCACTCTCCGTTAGCTCCAGTTTAAGGCTGGCTGCGTCGAGGCCGGAGAGGGAAAGAACGTTCTTGATCTGTGAGACCAGCTGCGGGTCTGCAAAGTGTTTTCCGGAGAGATTGACGGCTATCGAAAGCGGCACGTCCATCGGGTATCGAAGCTGCCATTCCTTGACCTGTTTACAGGCGGATTCGAGTATTTGTACCGTCATCGGGATGATCAGTCCCGTACTTTCCGAGATCGGGATGAATTCGTTCGGCGGGACAAGACCGCGAGTAGGATGATTCCACCGGACCAAGGCTTCGAATCCAACAAGCTGAGCCGTTTCGAGGCCGACGATCGGCTGATAGTGCAACTCAAATTGGTTTCGTTCGATCGCAAAACGAAGGTCTGTTTCCAACTGAAGCTTGGTGACCGCCCGCGTGTGCATCCTTTGGTCAAAGATCACATGTTTTGAGCTTGATTCCTTCGCGTAGTACATCGCGATATCGGCATCCCGCAAAAGATCCTCAGCTTCGGAGTATTTTGAGCTTCCAAAAGCGATACCGACCCGTACGTCTGTGAAGACCTGGCGATCATTGAGCGTATATGGCTCGGAGATCCTGCTCGAGAGGCGGTCAGCGAACGCCACGGCCTCGTCCCGCTCGAGAAGGTCTGTAAGGATGATCCCGAACTTGTCGCCCGAGAATCTTGATGCCATATCGGATTCACGAACCATTTCGGCAAGCCGCGAACCAACATTCTTGATCAGTTGATCGCCGAGAGAATGCCCCAGGCTTTCGTTTATCGTTTTGAACCTATACAGATCGAGCAAGAGGATCGCGAAGCGGAACTCGCCGGACTCGGCGCTCTCTGAAAGTTCTTTTTTGAGCCGGTCGATGAAGAAGTTTCGGTTCGGCAGGCCGGTCAGCGCGTCGTGATATGCGGCGTGGCGAAAGTTTTCGTGGCTCTCCTGCAATTCTTCGGCAACCCGCTTTAGCTCGTCAACATAATGTTCAAGCTCGAGGACATGTTTCTCCGCCTGCTCGTAGCGTTCACGCTGCTCGCGATGTGCGATCTCGGCAGATCGTCTGGCGTCAGAGACAAAATGCCGGAATGTCAGCAAGATCACTCCAAAGAATCCGACGATCCCGACGACCCAATAAACGTTCAGCTTAATAACGGCCTCGAAAATTAAGCCGGCCATGGTGCCCCCAAGCAAATAGAGGACGATCGCGTCCACCAGATTTCCTTTCCATTGAAACCAGAAACTCGTATGCGTCTTTATTGCCGCAAAGACCGAGACGATGGTCGAGTTGACCACAAAAAGCACTACAGATATGGTGAGCAGCAGCCAGATAAGGCTCGTGTAGTCATTTTTTGCGACAATCTGATCGATCGGGCCAAAGATCAGCATTGCCGCGTGATAGGCAGCAAAGACGCCGACAGGTGCGGCGAGTATGTTGATCGCGATCGTCTTTAGCCGGATGTCGGTTCCACGGAATCTAAGGTTGATGGACGCTGCTGCGGCCTCGACCAAGGCGAGGAAGACCGTTATGCTCCCGCCATAAAGAAGCAGGGAGAGAATTATCAATGCGTCGGAGATCGTTACGTGAACATTGGTCCTTGGCAGTTGGAGTCGAAGCCAGCAGCTTGAGAAAATGGTCAGCAAACCCAAAGCGACAAAGCCGCCGTCAAAATTCGACAGAGGCTGATCTAAGATCGCCCAACCCAGCGCGAAAGCGGTAAATGGCGTTAGAGCAACTAGAGAAAGGTTGATGAACTTTTCTTGCTGTTCCATTCGAGGGAAAGGGGTAAGACACACAGGTGCCCACAAGAGGACTCGGCTATTGGGATGGTGGGATCACCGTAGGTTTACGGCGGATCAGAGAGACCGCTCGTCTTAAAAAGAGTAATAGAAATTTCGTGCGAAATCAACAAAAAAATACATTGTTGTACACAGTTGCTCCAAAATTCTTTTCGATCTGTCACAACATTGATGGCTGTGGTGTTTTGGATGTAGAAAGAGGACTTTCGACGATCTTTACAGGTGATCTATGACGTGGCTATACACAATACTATTCTCAGGGTTGATCTTCGCATCCCATCCCGATATTCCCTCCAAGCCGGCCGTTAATACGCCGTCAATCACTGTTTCCGGCGTAGAAGGAGATATTACTGAGCGGCTCGATAAAAGCTATCCGCTCAAAGCTGAGGGCAGTGTTTCGATATCGAATACGAACGGCAGGATCGAACTCGAAGCCTGGGACAAGGACGAAGCTGCTCTCGTTATTGAAAAGACGGGGCCAAGCAAAGAGGCCCTCGACACCGTCAAGGTGATCGTTGATTCCGACAATGACCGATTCAGATTACGCACGGAGGATCAGTCGTGGCATCGCGGTACGGGCGGAAGTGGGCGGGTGAAGGTCGTGATCAAGATGAAGCTTCCACGACGCGCGGTCCTGGACGAGATCGAGAACGTTAATGGTGAGATTTTGATCACAGGATTTTCGAACTCCGTCAGCGCCTCGTGCGTGAACGGCGGCGTTACCCTCACCGGTTTGGCCGGCCGTGCAAAAATTTCGACCGTGAATGGCCCGATATCTGCAGATTATGGTCAGCTTGATCCGCAAATGCAGGTCGATCTTTCGAGCGTCAACGGGCCGGTAAAGGTTACTATCCCGACGGACTCGGATGTCACCCTGAAAGGCGAGACTCTGAACGGCGGGATCAAGACCGACTTCGCGTTGTCTATTCGAAAAGCGGATTTTGTTGGCCACAGTCTATATTCCAGATTGGGTTCGGGAGCAGCACGTATCAATCTTGAAAGTGTGAACGGCCCGCTTTTCATCAGCCACCCGAACGATGGCCGCTCACCCGCACCCGCGACCGATCTGCTATCAAAGACGAACGGCGAAAACGATGAAACGGGCTTCAGGGACCGTCGAATCAATGCCCGAGCGGTCTCGGCCGAGACCGAAAGGGCCATCGCGGAAGCGAAGCGGCAATCAGAGAAGGCGATGAAAGAATCGCTGAAGACGGCGCAAGCTGAGGCTGCGAAGGCTGCGGCCTTGACCGGGCCGATCGTTGAGCGTTCGATCAACGAAGCTCTTGATGCAGCTCGAGAAAAGCTCAAGGCCGTCGACTTCGGCAAGGCCGCGATGATGGAGGCTCGACGTGCGATCCGACAGTCATCTAAAAACTGGGCCCTCTTTGACGGGTTCGGCAACGAACGCGTTTTTGGCGCTGATCCGTCGATCGACCGTCAAAGCAAGAGCTTTCCGGTTTCGGGTGTGGCAAAGGTCAATATCACGACGTCCGGCTGTTCGGTTCGGATAGTTGGGACGGATGAGTCAGTCGTCCGGTATAGTTTGACAAAGATCCGCTCTGCGAGCGATAGCTCACCGATCGACGTGACGGATAAGGCAGGCCCAAGATCGGTCGAGATCAATGTAAGCAGCAACCCCGAAGAAAAGTGGCGCACGAGACTCGAAGTTTTTGTTCCGCGGAAGACGGACCTTAAGGTAACGACAGATGGCGAGCTCAGGATCGATGGCGTTTCCGGCAAGCTTGAGCTTAAGGGCGAGGACGAGTCGATCATTCTCCGGGGGGCGAGCGGAGATCTGAGTGTGGCTTCGTCATCCGGAAGGATACGCACGATCGGCTTTCAAGGAGCGGCGAGTGTCGAGACCGAACTCGGCACCGTTGATCTTGACGGAGACTTTGACCAACTCACCGCTCGATCCGATCTTGGCGATATTCTCGTCACCGTTCCGGCGAGTTTTGCCGGAGAGGTCAGATCCTCCGAATCTGACGACATACGGTTCGATGGGATCTCACCCGTACGCGTCGGGGATGATGACGGACCGCTCGTGTACAAGGTCGGGCAGGGCGGGCGAAAACTCTCGCTCGATACCGATGGAAGTGTCGTTGTTAGATCTTCTGATAGCCTTTTGAGCAGGAATTGATATACACTAAAAGTTTGGGACGATGGCGAACGATCAGGGCGTTCGCCATTTCGTTTTTGAAACTTTGGCGTTTGATCTGCGTTTTAATCAAATAGTCGTCGCGTGTTCCCGCCCGTGAGTACTCCATTTAATAATGAAGCACGTTCTTTTTATAGCTATTTGTGTATTTGCGGTCGCGGTTTCGGCGGCGGCTCAAACTGTTCCTTCAGCATCGCCGACGCCTGCAAACGCTCCGTCGGGGAAGATCATTCTGCCACCGGCGAAGATGCAGGATGTCTCGATTCCCAAGATCAGCGGATCGCCGATCATCGACGGAAACCTTGATGACGAAGTTTGGAAGTCTGCGGCCGTCTTCAAGGACTTTTATCAAGTAAGCCCCGGCGACAATATTGCTCCATCCAAGCCGACCGAGGTCTATATGGCCTACGACGAGCATTATCTCTATATTGCCTTTAAATGCTGGGACGACCGCGACAAGATCCGTGCGACGGTCGCCAAGCGGGACAATGTCTTTGGAGAGGATAATGTCCGCATCTGGCTTGATACGTATAACGACCAGCGCCGCGCATACCTTCTTGGATTCAATCCGTTAGGTATTCAACAAGACGGCATCCTCACTGAAGGCTCGATGGGTGTGGACTTCTCCGTCGATATCGTCATGGAATCCAAGGGTGCTATCCACGATTGGGGTTGGGCCGTCGAGGCAAAGATCCCGTTCAAGTCGCTTCGATATGCGTCGGCGAAGAAGCGTATCTGGGGCTTTAATGTCGCAAGGAATATCGACCGCTTTAACGACGAGATTGACCAGTGGCTGCCCAATGACCGCAATGTTTCCGGCACACTGATCAAACACGGCAGGATCTCCGGCCTGGACGACATCAAGTACGAACGAACGCTCGAGGTCGTCCCGAGCGTCACCTTGCGCCAAACGAGCGAGCGCGTCGCAGATCGATTTCTTCCTCCGGGCCGCATTGTCAACAAGCCGATAGAGCCTGACATCGGCGTAAATCTGAAGTTCACACTTTGGCCGAACATTACGTTCGACGCAGCAATAAATCCTGATTATGCCGAGATCGAGGCCGACGCGCCGGTCGTTTCGGCCAATAGGCGCTTTCCGATCTTTTTTGAAGAGAAGCGCCCATTCTTCCTCGAAGGTAAGGAGATCTTCGATTCGTCTCTTTCGCCGTTTTATTCACGCACGATCGTCGATCCCGACTTTGCGGCAAAGCTGACCGGCAAAACGGGCAAGATCACATTCGGGCTGCTTGCGGCGTCTGACAACGCACCGGGAAATTATTCTGAGGACGAGCGGACAGCGAATCGCGAATGTCTCATCCGTCAGCAATCGGACCCGACCGTTCGATGTCCGATCGACGAGTTTCTCGATAAGAACGCACTCTTTGGCGTGCTTCGGCTAAAGCGTGACTTCGGGGAAAGCAACTACATCGGGTTTTTCGGCACGGCGAGAACCTTTCCCAAGAGCCGGAACTTTGTCGGTGGCTTTGACGGGAAGTATAGATTGGACGATGCAACGATCTTTAGCTACCAGGTTCTTGGCAGCCATTCGCGTAAGAACTTCTATTCTCCTGAGAGGGACCGCGTTGAATATCGTACTGGAAACGGGCTCGCTTACAGCATCAATCTAGACAATACGAAGGACACTACTGGCTGGACATTGGGCCTTGAAGGAAAATCGCCTGATTACCGATCTGATGCAGGCTTTGCCAACCGAACTGACACGAACAGCTTCTTTTTTGCGAATCGATTGAGCACGAAGTCTCGCAGCGATGCCCGCTTGATACGTCTCGATTGGCGCCAAAGCGTAAGCTACGAATATGACTGGTCCGGACGCATTCAGGGTGCAAATGGCGAAACCAGCGTTAGCGCGCAGCTGCAGGGAAATTTCTCCTTGAACGCAGAAGCACGCTTTGGTTATGAGCATCTCTACGAGGAAGAATTCGGCCCTAAACGCAATGCGAGCGGAACCATTCGGGGAGCATTCTTTGGAGCCCCGGAACGGCATGCTCTTCAGCCTTCGTTGGCGTTCGGTCTGAGTAAGACGATCAATTCCCGGCTTGCGGTTGAAGCGTCGATCGAATTCTCCTGGAACAAATTCGATTATGATTTCGGAGCCGGAAATCGGTATGGGCGCGTGAGCCCGGCATATCTCGCCTGGATACAGGGCGGAATGAGCGGGCCATACCCGGCATTGGATCCGGGCCGCGGATTCGAGCGCGAGATCGAGTTCGGGATCGAATACAAACCGATAAGTGCTCTGCGTTTTTCATTGGATTACTCGAACACTCGCCTGCACCGAAACGATACGGACAGGTTAGCGTTCGAATCGAACCTGTTCACTCTTCATTCAACTTACCAATTCACTCGATTTACTTTCCTGCGAACGCGTCTCGATTACGATTCGTTGGACAAGAACACAAAGGGACAGGTTCTGTTTGGCTGGACGCCGAACCCGGGAACCGCCTTTTACGTCGGCTATAACGACGATTTCAATTACGACGGATACAACCGATTCACCGATCTTCCTCAACCCGGATTTGAGCGGAACGGGCGGACGGTCTTTATTCGTATGTCGTATCTTTTCCGCAAAAGCTTCTAACGGCTAGGGCTATTCACGATTCTAAGCACCCTTTAAGCAACTGGTTAAAAAAGTTGTTGTAATTGGTCAGCAAATTGTGTATAACTTAATGAGAAGTCTGCATTTCTGCCATTTCAGGCAACGTTAGGAGCAAATATGAGATTAAACATTCGCATAGCAATTCTCGGATTGTGTGTAATTTTCACAAGTGTTGGCCTTGCCGTTGCCCAGCAGTCGGCGAACCTGAATATCGCCCTTCAGCGTGGTTACAGAACGGGCTATTCCGATGGTTATATGGCCGGCTATCGAGACACGATCGATAACCAAGCCCGTGATTTCAAGCGGCATAATGAATACGCAAAGGCGGATCGGGCGTTCAATAAAGAATATGGCCCGGTCGAGGATTACCGCGACGGCTACCAACAAGGATTTGAGAGCGGCTATTCGACCGGATTCGAAAAACGCTCGTTCGAATCAACGCTTCCGTCCGAAATACATCGCCGAGGAGCAACGGCCGTAACGACAACGCCGCCGACCGAGACTCCGAAGACAACGACCGTTGGCCCAACGGCGACGACGACAAACACCGAGACAACGGCCGTCACCCAACGCACCGAAACGCCGGTAACTGCGACATATTCGGGTGATCCGAATGCGATCATCATCATTCCGCGCGATACCGAACTCCTTCTCGAACTTCAACAGCCTTTGTCCACCGAGACGAATCGCGAAGGCGACAAATTCCTTGCGAAGATCGTTTCGCCCTCAGAGATCGCAGGCGCCGTGGTCGAAGGCCGCGTGAGCAAGATCGTAAAGCCCGGCCGCATCAAAAGGCGTTCGCAAATGACGCTTTCGTTCGACCGCATCGTGATCAGCGATCAGCGTTGGTCAAATTTTGCGGCGACGCTCATCGAAGTGATGCCGGTCAAAGGCGACAACATCAAGACAGTCGATAATGAAGGCACCGCGATCGGCAAGTCCTCGTTGAAAGGCGACGGCATCAAGATCGGTGCCTCGACCGGAGCCGGCCTTGTAACGGGCGCGATCATCGGCGGGCCGGTCGGTGCAGGTGTTGGAGCTGCGGTCGGTGCTGCCTTTGGGGTCGGTGCCGTGGTCATTGAACGCGGAAAACAAATAAAACTCAATGAAAACCAGCAGATCCGCATAAAGACCTCGTACGAAACGCAGATCCGCTAAACATCGATCTTCACCCTCCTGCTGACACTTTATGCTGTCCGGACCTGGCTCCGGACAGCTTTTTTGCATTTTTGTCGCGGCATCCGATATGTCAGGCATTCGTGCAAACCCATCGGGCTTTGCTACATCAAACCAATGACTTGAAGGGACGGCCTTCATCGGTTAAAATGAAAGATTGCCGGGATCGGCGGTTTTTGTCCGGGTTTTCCCCTTACAAACCATTCGTCCGGCGGCCTGCGGCCAAGGCCGGCTCATTGAATGCAGCCGACATCAGATCAGCCAACGTCGCAAGCCCACGGCAAAATCGGCGGGCTGGTCTTTTTTTTTCGGACAGGCTCGAAAAGCAGGATAGGAATATAAGATCAAATGAGTACAGGAACTGAAACAGGATCTGGAGCCGCAACCGCCGGACTTCGAGGCGTTGTCGCCGCACAAAGTTCGATCGGCGACGTAAATGGCGAACAGGGAATTTTAATTTACCAGGGCTATAACATTCACGACCTCGCCGAACATTCTACGTTCGAAGAGGTCATTTTTCTTTTGTGGAATGGGCGCCTGCCGAAGGCGGATGAGCTTGCCGATCTAAAGGCGCGTATCGCCGCAAGTTATGCGGTTCCGGCCGAGGTCGTGGCCTTGATGCAGAGCTTCCCGAAAGACGCCGATCCGATGGATGCTCTTCGGACGGCAGTTTCTTCTCTTGATTTTTACGACAAGGCGGGCAGAGGCACGGATCGCGATTCCGCGATGAGTGCGGCGATCAAACTCACCGCCCAGATCGGCACTATCGCGGCGGCATTTGACCGCATCCGAAGCGGCAAAGACGTCGTCGCACCGGACGCGAGCCTTTCGATCGCCGAGAACTTCCTTTATATGCTTCGCGGCGAGAAACCGTCGGCGGACGAAGCCCGGATGTTCGACGTTTGTTTGATCCTGCACGCCGACCACGAGCTGAACGCCTCGACGTTCACGACGCGTGTCGTTGCCGGAACGCTTGCCGATATGTACGGCTGCGTAACTGCCGGCATCGCGGCTCTCGCCGGGCCTCTGCACGGCGGTGCGAACACCAACGTGATGAAGATGCTCATCGAGATCGGCTCGCTCGACGCAGTCGACGCGTGGGTCGAAAAGGCACTCGAAGAGAAACGCAAGATCATGGGCATCGGCCATGCCGTTTACAAGACCGAAGATCCGCGTGCGACGTGGCTCCGCCGCTATTCGAAGCAGATGGCCGAGAAGACCGGCGAATCCAAGTGGTTCGATATGTCGCAGCGCATCGAACAGCTGATGCACGAGAAAAAGGGAATGTTCCCGAACGTCGATTTTTACTCGGCTTCGACCTACTACCTGATGGGGATTCCGCTCGATCTTTATACGCCGATCTTTGCGGTCAGCCGCATCTCCGGTTGGACCGGCCACATCCTCGAGCAGTACGGCAATAACAAACTCATCCGTCCGCGTGCCGAATACATCGGCCCACGCGACCTCAAGTACGCGCCGATCGAAGAACGGTAAGTTTGATTACTGTTTTATTGAAGCAAAGCCTCGGAAATGCAAATTCCCGAGGCTTTTGTTATGCATACTGCGTTGTCACGCAGATGACTTTTGTTGATCTCTTTCCTTTTCGGCTTGTTCAACCATGAATTTGATCTCGCGATCAAATTCATCGAACTCCTTTTTCTGCCGTATTTTTGCCCGTTCACTATCGTTCAAGAACCTAACTCCCTTGATCTCCGAATTCTTGAGTGATTCGATCCAGCCGTTCAATTGTTTAGAAATACTTTCTTCACACTTTATCAAATTTGAAATTTCAGATCTGAAATTTGAGAACTTGACCGATCTCTCGCAGAGCCGCAGCATCGATCTGCATTCGCCGGCCGAACCTTTCGAAATATAGAGGAAATTGATCAGATCGTTCTTCGTTCCTCGCTCGAACCCTTCGGCGATATTATTTGATATCGAAACGGCAGCACGTTCGATCTGATTCTTGAGATCACCAACACCACGAAAATCAACTTTAGCTGTGAACTCAAAAAGCCCAAGCGCAAACTCGATCGCAGAGTTCCACACAGGAAGCTCCTCGAAGTTCTTATATCTCATAGTCAATCGCCAAAATGGCACCTACATCTTACCTTTTGGAAAGATTAGCTCAAAAAGAAGAGGTTTCCAGATCGTGCCTCATTGGCCGTTGGTTTGTGCGGCTATGGGGATGTCGCCGGGGAGGCCGAATTGCGTGGCGGAGAAGCCTGCGTTTGACTGAAGCAGATACCACATTCCCTGCGACGGCCTAAAAACGGCAAGATCCTTTTGGCCGTCGCCATCGTAATCGCCGGGTGCGGGAACATCGCCCGCCGTGCCGAACGCAACTGCGTAAAAGCTGCTTGTCGTGCCGCTTCGGAGCACGTACCAGGTGCCGGTCGATTGGCGAAAGACGGCGATGTCTGCTTTGCCGTCGCCGGTGTAATCCGCGGGAACAGGTGCGTCGTCGGCGGTGCCGAATTGGACGGCCGCGAAACTCGAATCCGAACTATTCAGTCGATACCAGACGTTCGTCGATGGGCGAAATACGGCGACATCGGCTTTGCCGTCGCCGTCAAAATCGCTTGGCGTCGGGCGGTCGCCTGCCATCCCGAATTGCCGCACCTGAACTCCTGAATCCGTACCATTGATGTACCACGTGCCGGTCGAAGGCCGAAAGACGGCAAGGTCGGCACTTCCGTCGGCGTCAAAATCCGCGGGTGCAGGAATGTCGCCCTGTGTGCCGAAACTTGCCGCGTAGAACGTGGAATCCTCGCTTCTCAAGACATACCAAGCGCCGTTGGAAGGCCGCCAGATCGCAATATCTGTCTTGCCGTCGCCGGTAAGATCAGCGGCGGCGAGCTTGTCGCTGGCGACTCCGAAACTGTACGCAGCAAAACCGGCGGTCGAACGCTGCAAATACCAAACTCCTGTGTCCGGGCGAAAGACGGAAATATCCGAGCGTCCGTCGCCATCGTAGTCGTTGCTCGGCATCAAGAGATGCGGCGGTGCATCGACAACTTCAAAGTCCGAGCCTTTGACACGCGAGAGCGAGCTCAGCTCTTCGTCATCCCAAAGCGGATCGTGCGTGCCCGAGACATACCAGTTCGAGCCGTTGTCAGCGAGGATCATCCCGTACTTTTTCATCGCACGCAGGATCACGCGAACGTTCGGGCTGAACGCAGGATCGTCCACGTTGAAGTTCGCCTTGAGCCGGACGCGAAGCCCCATCGGCGGCGCGTTCGGGCTCGACGTGCTGCCTGCGCTGTGCGTCGCGGGATAAACGTAGGCCGTGCGCGTGACGCTAGCGGTAAATCGAAATGCGTGCCGGATCTCGCCCGCGAGAACTTCGTCGCGACGTACGAGGCCGGGAAAGATCGCAAGGCCGGCGGCATCGGCCGAGGTCCAGCCGAGCGGGCGCAGTTTATTCGACCTAAGGTTCCAGCGGCTTCCGCTGCCGGCCGTCCAACTCGCACCGTTGTTTACCGGAAAAGAATAGTAGGTTTCGTACAGCATCCAGGTGTCGCGGTCGAGCACGAGAACGTGGCGGTCGCCGTCTGACGCTGTGCCGCCCTCGATCGGTGCATTCGAAGGGATCGGGTACGGGCCGGGATCGCTTTCTTCCGGCCACCACACAAAATCGACGGGCACCGGTGCCTGCGAACCGGGCACGACCACATACGGAATTCCGATCGGTGAGCCTTCCCAAAACGTGCCGAAATCCGGGTGCACGCCGGTATTTAGGCCGATGCTCGATATGATGTTCTGCGAATTCGGGTGGACGCGAAACTTCGAAACGTCCATATTCCAGGCGTTGTTCGCCGGAAAAGGCCGTGCCCCGTTTAAGTTCGCACCGATGCCGAGCGAAGGTGTCGGCTGCGGTGTCTGAGCGATGCAAATACCTGCGAACAAAAGGGTTATAATTATCGTACGAAGCATATGGCTTAGGTGCGCCGAGTGCGATGGTTGGCGCGGGATCGAGTAGATTTCGGGAGGATGCGTGCTGTTAAAGACAATTGTATGCGTTGAAGAGCGGCGTGGTCAAGAAGTTTTAACGTTGACAAGCGAAGGCGGTTGCAGAAGCCCGCACGCAGTAAGGGCACGCGCTCTCAAAAGACGACTTTAATGTGCAATTCGAAGACCGGGGCAATTCGAAGAGGCTCTCAAAAATGGCGCTTGACACGTATGATACACTCATAGAGAAGGTGTAAACATACGTTTTATGCCTGATTTTTGACAAAAGTGACAAAAATTGTAATCGCAGATCGCCAGAACGCCGATCTTTGTCCCACTTTGTCCCGCTTTTCCCATTCGCGGTGGGACGGGACAAACATCGGGGAATTGTGAATTGTTCATTGTTAATTGTTCATTGTGAATTGGGAATGGAGTCCGGGCATGAGCGGTTTTCAACCGCTGACTGGATAATGGCGAGTGCCCTTACTAGCGTGCGGGCTTCTTCAACGGATCATCTGTTCTCCATTCTCCATTCTCAATTTCGCTGTGCGGACTTCTGCAATTCTGGCTGCCCGCTCACGCAGGCGGTTCCGACTGCGAGGAATAGAGACGGTCAGCTATCAGCTTACTGCCCAATGGGCTATGATATTTGCACGCGAGGTAGATGAGGATGAAGATCAATAGAGCCATTACTGCGGCGGTCGCCGTTTTTACGATCATCGTTATCGGTAGATTCGTGATCGTTGCGCAAGATATGAAACCACCAATTGCAAAGAAAGTCCCGAAGGTATTGAAGATCCACGGTTACGAGATCACGGATAATTACGCCTGGCTGCGCGACCGCAGCGACAAGAAAGATCCGGCGATCATCAAGTATCTTGAGGACAACAACAAGTACACAGAGTCGTTCATGGGCAGGCACGCCGGCTTTGTAGATTCGCTCTACAAGGAGATGCTCGGCCGCATCAAGCAGGACGACACGAGCGTGCCGTATCACAAGGGCAGCTATTGGTATTTCACAAAGACCGAAGAGGGCAAGCAGTATCCGGTCTTTCTTCGCGGAACGAAAGCCGACGGTTCGGACGCCAAAGTTCTAATCGATCAAAATGAACTTGCGAAGGGCCACGAGTATTTTGCGATCGCGGAATTCGACGTGAGCGACGACGGCAACATACTTGCTTTTTCGACGGACACGACCGGTTACAGGCAGTACACGCTTCAGTTCAAAGATCTTCGCACGGGCAAGATGCTGCCGGAAAAATTCGAGCGTGTGACGTCCTTTGTTTGGACGCCGGACAATAAGACGGTCTTTTTCGGCACGGAGGACGATGTGTCGAAACGCTCTGACCTGATCTTCCGCTATGAACTTGGCAGCGGCGCCAAGCCGACCGAAGTTTTCAATGAAAAGGACGTGCTTTTTAACACCTATGTCGGACGCTCACGCGACGGCAAGATGCTCTTTATCGGTTCCGGCGCCAAGACGATGGACGAATACCGCTATCTCGCCGCCGATGCACCAACGGGCGAGTGGAAAGTCCTCGCCCCGCGTCGCGAGGGCCATCAGTACACGCCTGATTTCGATATGGGCGAGTTCTATTTCAAGACGAACCGCGACGGCGCAGAGAACTTCAAGATCGATCGTGCCGACGCATCGGATCCGAGCGAAAAGAATTGGAAACCTTTCATTCCGTATCGCGAGAACGTGAATATCGAGGGCATCGACTTCTTCAAGGATTACGCCGTTGTGTCCGAAAAAGAAGACGGGATCGAGTATCTTCGCGTGATGGACCGCAAGACGCGTCGGGCAGATGTGCGTATCAAGACCGACGAGGACGTTTACACGATGAGCGTCGGCCAAAATGCGGAATACGACACGCCGTACGTCAGATACAACTATGCATCGATGATCACGCCGGCGTCGGTCTATGATTTTGACTTCAAGACGCGTGAAAGCAAGCTCGTCAAACAGCAGGAGATCCCGAGCGGCTACGATAAAACGAAATACGAAACGACACGCGTTTGGGCCGTGGCACGTGATGGTGTAAAAGTGCCGATCCTGCTAATGATGAAGAAGGGCACAAAACTCGACGGCAAGTCGCCGATGCTGCTCTACGGATACGGTTCGTACGGCGTGAGCATTACGCCGAATTTCTCGACCGCGAGACTTTCGCTTGTCGATCGCGGAATGATCTATGCCATCGCGCAGATACGCGGCGGCGGCGAATTGGGCGAGAAATGGCGGCTTGCGGGCCGAATGTTCACGAAGCTGAACACGTTCAATGATTTCGTGGATTCCGCAAAATGGCTTGTCGCGAATAAATACACGGCCTCCGACAGGCTCGTAATTCAAGGCGGTTCGGCCGGCGGCCTGCTCGTTGGTGCGGCGGTGAACCAATCGCCTGAGACATTCCACGCTGCGATCGCACAGGTGCCGTTCGTTGATGTGATGAACACGATGCTCGACGATACGCTGCCGCTCACGACCGAAGAATGGATCGAGTGGGGCAACCCGAACGAGAAAAAGGCCTGGGACTATATGGTGCAGTATTCGCCGTATGACAACGTCAAGAAACAGCCTTACCCGAATATGCTGATCGAGATCTCGATCAACGACAGCCAGGTTCCGTATTGGGAAGGTGCGAAGTTCGCCGCGAAGCTGCGCGAATTCAACACGAACAAGAAGTCGGCCATCCTGCTAAAGACAAATATGGGTGCGGGCCACGGCGGATCTTCCGGCAGATACGACCGCCTAAAGGAGATCGCGTTCGACTATGCGTACGCCCTAACCGAGGTCGGCGTGGACAGGTAGATTTAGCCGTGCATGATGAATTGGCCGTCGCTCATTGCCCATTGTTAATTGGAACATTGTACCTTGGTGACTTTTGTCCCAATTGACAATTGCTCAAGGTACAATTGCCAATCGTAGATGACATTTTCCTGTTTTCTACAGGTTGCGGTCACCCATCAACAATTTTCAACAAAAGCTGTAATTCGTTGACTATTAGCCGTTTACTTCAACGGTTATGTGTGGAATAAACGGCATTGCTCTGCGTGAAGGTAGGGTCGATGAGCAGCGGCTTATCGAGATGCGCGATGTGCTTGAACATCGCGGGCCGGATGATGCAGGCGTTTATATTGACGGGAACATCGGGCTTGGGCATCGGCGTTTGAGCATCGTCGATGTTGCGGGCGGCATCCAGCCGATGAAACGCGGCAATGCTTCGATCGTCTTTAACGGCGAGATCTACGACCACAAAGAAAGCCGAAAGGCTCTTGCCGCCGGAAATGTCGAATTTTCTACAACGTCTGACACCGAGACGATCCTTGCACTCTACGAGCGATATGGCCGCGAGACGGTCGAGCATCTCCGCGGGATGTTCGCCTTTGCGATCTGGGATGCCGCTGAACGGAGTCTTTTTATCGCACGCGACCGGCTCGGCGTAAAGCCGCTCTATTATGTTCATCACGAGAACGGCGATCTATATTTCGCCTCCGAGATAAAAGCATTGCTTGCGGCCAATGCCGTGAAGCCGGAAGTGAATTTCGCTGTGCTGCAGGATCAGTTCGCGAATCACGGGACGAGCGGCGATGCGACGCTTTTTGCCGGCGTCAAGAGGTTAAAGCCTGGCCATACGCTCGAATGGAAAGACGGCCACATCGAGATCCGCGAATATTGGGACCTCAGCTTCGAACCGAAGCTCACGCGGGCGAACGAGCGGGACTTTGTCGAAGAGTGGCGTGAGATGTTTCGTGAGGCGGTCGAACTTCGGCTGATGGCGGATGTGCCTTTGGGGATGTTCCTTTCGGGCGGCATCGATTCATCGGCGATCGCTGGCGTAATGTCGCGGCTTGTCGATGAACCGATCAAGACATTCTCGGTCGCGTTCGATGATCCGCAGGCGAACGAGCATCATTTCGCACGGCTTGTCGCAGAAAGATTTAAGACCGACCATCACGAGACGATCGTCTCGCCGGATCAGTTCTTTGAGATGCTGCCGAAGCTCGTTTGGCACGAGGACGAGCCGCTCGGATTCCTCGCGAGCGTGCCGCTTTACTTTGTTTCAAAGCTTGCGGCCGAACACGTAAAGGTCGTGCTTACGGGCGAAGGTTCGGATGAGACGCTTGCCGGTTACGGGCGATATGCGAAGGCGTTGAAGCTGCTCGGGATCGGCGAACGTTATGAGGCTGTGACGCCGTCGTTCATACGCGGTGCGGTTCGCGGCGGAGTTGCGGCGATGCCCGCGGGATTGGGCCGCAAACTCGGCCGCACTTTCCTGGCGCGTGACGCGGACATCGAGAATCTTTTCTTCGATAACTTCGCTGTCTTTCCGAAGAAAGAGCAGGCAAGGCTGTTCTCGGCGAAAGTTCGCGAACATTCCGAGAATGAAGGGCCGTATGCGGAGTACGAACGGCTGCTTGCAAAGACGGACGCCGACGACACGCTCGACAAGCTCCTTTATTCGGACACGAAGACGTATCTGCACGAGCTTTTGATGAAGCAAGATCAGATGTCGATGGCGGCGTCGATCGAGAGCCGCGTGCCGTTTCTGGATCATAGGCTTGTCGAATTTTCGGCGCGTATGCCGCGTGAGATGAAGCTTCGCGGCGGGACGACCAAATGGATACTCCGCGAGGCGATGGCCGGCGTTCTGCCGAACGAGATCCTGACGCGACCGAAGATGGGCTTTCCCGTGCCGCTCGGCAAATGGCTGCGGACGACGCATCGGCACATCGTGGATGAATATGTCCTCAGTGAACGTGCGGCGGCACGCGGAATATTTGATCGCGAATATGTCGCGTCGCTTGCGGCGAGACATATTGCGGGCGAGAACGCCGATGAAAAGCTCTGGGCGCTCATTAACTTTGAGGTCTGGGCGAGGACGTTCATCGACGGCGAAGCAAGCGGTCCGAAATAAGTGAAAAGGAAAAAGGGGATAAGTGACTTTTTACTTATCACTTAAAACTTATTTCGGAGTTTGAGCGAGATGACAAAGAATGCGGTGAAAATGCTAAGGGAAAAATTCCGCTCGTTGCGGGGCCGCGATATCGTGTGTTTTAGCCACGATTGGACGGGCGATCCGCTCTCGAAAACGCATTTGATGCGTGTGCTTTCGCGTGAGAACCGCATTCTTTGGGTGAACGCCCTGCCGAACCGCACGCCGACCGCTGCATCAAAAGATGTTTCGCGGATCGCGAGAAAACTGAAGAGCTTTGCCGAACCTATCCGTGAGGTCGAGAAGAACATCTTTGTGCTCAACCCGCTCGTGATCCCTGCATAC
Source organism: Pyrinomonadaceae bacterium (assembly GCA_019694355.1). GTDB lineage: Bacteria > Acidobacteriota > Blastocatellia > Pyrinomonadales > Pyrinomonadaceae > OLB17. The sequence goes on from JAIBCB010000002.1 coordinate 484,574, forward strand.
GGGAGCGACGCGGTCGTCTCGCTGAACCGCAAGCTTCTCGTGCGGCAGATACGTCGAACGATGCGGCGGCTTGGCTTTGAGAACGTCGTGAATATGGTCTTTAATCCGGCGGCCGGATTGGTCGCGGGACATTTGGGCGAGAGTGAGCTGATCTATTACTGCGTCGATGAGTACACGGCATTCACGGGCGTTGCGTCAGGCCTCAAAGAGATCGAAGAAGAGCTGTTCCGCAAGGCTGACGTCGTCATCGTCTCGGCAGAGAAGCTGCTCGAATCTAAGGCGAAGCACAATTCCGCGACGCATCTGATTCGCCACGGCACCGATTGGCAGCATTTTAGAAAAGCCGTTGACGGCGAACTCGAATTGCCTACGGACGTCGCCGATCTGCCGCGTCCGATCATCGGGTTTCACGGACTGATCGCCGATTGGGTCGATCTCGATCTGGTAAAGAAGATCGCGGAGCATTTTTCGCAAGGCTCGGTCGTGCTCGTCGGCAAACACACGATCGAAGCGGAAGGAAAGGTCGCGGAGTTTCGCCGCATCGCGAACGTTCACATCGTCGGCCGCAAGCCTTACAGCGAACTGCCTGCGTACTGCGCCGCATTCGATGTCGCGATCAATCCGTTCGTGGTAAACGAGTTGACGCTTGCCGCGAATCCTTTGAAGGTCCGCGAATACCTGGCCGCCGGTTTGCCTGTCGTCTCGACCGATATTCCGGAGGTTCGTGTGCTCGAAGATGTGCTTGTCGGCGAAACGTCGGACGACTTTATTGCGAAGCTGGAAGATGCTCTCGCACATCCGAAACCGCGTGCGGCGGTCAGCGATGCGATCCGACACGAGAGTTGGGACGCGAAGGTTGACGAGCTGCGGGCGATCCTTGAGGAAAGAAATTAGATGAGTGCCATTGTAAGTGATGAGTTTGATGTTGTGCGGCAGCACGAACGCGAGGTCTCGGCCGGGGAAAGGTTCGAGTTCGGGAAGAATTGGGCCGCGTTCCTGAGCGTTCTTGACGAAGAGCGGATCGAAACGGCCGTGCAGAGTCTTCGCGAAATGCTTGAGGTCGAAATGCTCGCCGGCAAACGTTTCCTTGATATCGGGTCGGGCAGCGGGCTTTTTTCGCTCGCCGCAAGACGGCTCGGAGCGGAGGTCGTTTCGTTCGATTTTGACACGAATTCTGTTGCCTGCACTCGAGAACTAAAGAAGCGGTACTTCGACTCTGACGCGAACTGGCGCATCGAACAAGGTTCTGCGCTCGACGCAGAATTTGTCGCGAGCCTCGGAAAGTTTGACGTGGTCTATTCGTGGGGCGTGCTGCATCACACGGGCGAAATGTGGCGTGCGCTCGGAAATGCAGTTCTCCCGACGCAGAAAGGCGGCAAGCTTTTTGTCGCACTTTATAACGATACCGGCAGCCAGGCCGCACGTTGGCATTGGATAAAGAAAACATATTGCCGCCTGCCGCGTATTTTGAGAACGCCGTTCGCCGTCGCCGTAAGTTTACCCGACGAAGCAAAACGTCTCGCGTCCGCACTTTTGCGGTTCAAACCGATGGAATATGTTCATTCGTGGACGCGGTACAAGACGGGCCGCGGAATGAATCGTTGGTACGACATCATTGATTGGGTCGGCGGCTTTCCGTACGAGTACGCGAGCTTTGATGCAGTTTTCGAATTCTACAAAACGCGCGGTTTCACGCTCACAAAGATCATAAGCGGCGGCGTCGGACTCGGCTGTAACGAATTCGTTTTTGAGCGGAAGGACTAGTCGCGCCCAAGTTTTGCCATCAACTCAAGCCAGCGAGGATCTTCGCGAAGCGTGATGAGGTTCTTGTCGCCTTCGAAATAAGGCCGGTTCTCATTTCCCAGTCGGATCGCTTTGTTGAGCCATTTGAAAGCAAGATCCTTGTCGCCGAGAAGGGCATACGACGCACCGACCCAATACGCCATATCATGATCGGCACGGGAGAGAGCGAGGGCTTCTTCTGTGAGTTCTTCTCGAGCTTCATCAAAGCGTCCATCGCCCGCAAGATAGATCGCATAGAGCGGACGAATGCCGTCCATCTCCGGGTGCTCTTTTAGCACTGACCGCATCAGATCGATCGCTGCATCGGCATCGCCCTGATAGTAGTAAACGCCGGACCGAAAGATCTTCAGCATCGGGTGATTTGGCTCAACTCGCGTTCCACGGTCGAGCTCGTCGAGCGCCTTATTGTAATCGCCTTTGTATATAAAGATCCGGGCCCGATTGTAGGCAGCGACCACGCGCGCCGCCGGATCGAGTTTCGAGAGCTTCTCAAATGCCTTGAGCGACTCTTCGTATTCGCCGTCGAGACGGTGCATCACGCCTTTTACAAAGAACAGGGCGGCATCGTTCGGGAATTGCCGTTCGAGCACGCGGATCTCCAGGCGGGCTTTCTTCTTCTCGCCGCGAGCCATATAGATCATCACCATCAGCACGCGAGCTTCGACGACATTCGGATCGTAATAGAAAGCCTTGCTGAACGCCGTCTCGGCGTAGGTGTAATCTTCAGGGTCGCCCATTCCCTTGAAAAGGCGATTCGCATAGCACGCTCCGAGACCGCTGTATGCAAGGGCAAAATGCGAATCCAGTTCGATGGCACGCTTGAAATTGGCGATCGCCGCATCACAATCCTCAGAGTCGAGCGTGCTGAAGATAAATCGTGCAAAGGTGTCGCGGCCGCGAAGATATTCTTCCCAAGCTTCGGCACTTTCGGTAGCGCGTCGGCCGAGCTTTTCCGCCTCGACATCGGAGAGTTCAAGCCGCAGGCCCTCGAGGATGCGTTGGGCGATGCTGTCCTGAATGGCGAGAATGTCGCTGCCTTCGGCATCAATTCGGTCGCTCCAGAGAATGTCGCCGGACGCGGTCTCAAGAAGCTGGGCCGTAACGCGAAGCTTGTTTCCCGCACGCAAAAAGCCCGCAGAGAGCACTGCGTTAACTCGAAGTTCGCGGCCTGCTGTGCCAGGATCGATACTCTTGCCCTGATATTTTGCGATCACCGAACTCGGCCGCACGATGATCGACCGTATCTGTGCCAACTCGGTGATAACGGCATCGGCGAGAGCGAACTCGTAGAACGCAGAATCTTTGTCATTTGCGAGATTCTGAAACGGCAAGATCGCAACGCTCTTTTTCTCCGTTCCGGTCGCGGTCAGCAAAATATCAGGAGCCTGCGATGATTGACTGATCGAAAATGAGCCGGAATGAGCCGTGGATGTTCGTTCCGGAGCGGAACGGCCGGTGAACCAATTCAGCATTCGCTTTACGGCACCGCCATCAGCGTGAGACGGAGAAAAAGTATCTGTGTTCAAGAGCTGTACTCCGGCGATCTCATGCAGGATGTTGCGTAAGTCATCGCGCATTTGAGCGATCTTTTGATAACGGTCTTTCGGATCTTTGGCAAGAGCCTTGTCTATAACGGCCTGGAGATGGGCCGGAACAGCGTCGCGTCGTGCTTCGGCGATCGATTTCGGAGTTCCGTATAAGACTTGATGTCGCACATCGATAACGCTTTTTCCCTGGAACGGCCAAATGCCGGTGAGCATCTCGTAAAGCAGAACGCCGGTGGAAAAAATGTCTGAGCGGACGTCGGCGCGTTCGCCTCGGGCTTGTTCAGGTGCGGCGTAAGTTGCCGTGCCGTAAGGAATGCCGAGCTCGGTAATGTCGCTCGCCCGTTTTGAGCCGCCTCCGGCGTCGGTATGCTCGTCTTCGAGCAGCTTTGCGAGGCCAAAATCCAGGATCTTCACCTGGCCAGAATCTGCGACCATTACGTTGCCGGCCTTGATGTCCCGATGAATGATGTTCTTTGAATGGGCGTATGCGAGAGCGTCGGTGACCTGGATAGCGATGGAGACCGCACTTTTTAATTCGAGCGGGCGGCCCGAAACAAGCTGTCGAACATTCTTCCCTTCAATGAACTGCATCGCGATGTAGTACGTGCCGTTAGACTCACTGAAGTCGTAAATTGTACAGATGTTCGGGTGATCGAGCTGTGAGCAGAGTTGGGCCTCGCGTTCAAAACGTTTGAAGTTTGCGGTCTTCTTTGTGAGCTCAGGAGGCAGGACCTTAATGACCGCGGTGCGGTTGAGTTTTGAGTCAAGAGCCTTGTAAACGGTTCCTTGGCCGCCGGAACCGATCTTTTCCAGGATCTTGTACTGATTGATCTGCGAGTCAACCATAAACAGCGGCAGCCGCTTGCAGGCCGAATAAAGTATTTCTTTCGGATTCTTGCAACGCTACCCAAAACACGTTCTTAGGCGTGTAAAAACCAAAACTCCAATTATTGCCGTCTCAATCAATAATCCCAAACGCAAAAACGCGATTTTTATGCGTTCGAAAAACAAAATCTCAAATCCTGGCCGTTATGGTAAGCTGGACGGCCAACTGCCGTCCCTTAATAAACCGTTCAGCCACGAGGCGGATCGCCCCACCCGGAGCCGAGAAACTTGCCGTCTCGAACGAATGTCGGCACCGTCGGGTCGCCGTTGCTGAACGCAAGCATATCGCGGCGATGCTTCATGTCGTTTTGAGCATCATACTCAATAAAAGGTTCGCCGAGACTGTTGTAATGGTCTTTTGCTTTTTTGCAATACGGGCAGCCGGGTTTTGTATAGATCACCAAGGCCATTGTTCAAACCTACACCTTTTGGCTATCATTTCATAGTCAGAACGCTAAATCTCATTCAATCGCTTCGGATATAATAAAAAGAAATGTCGAATCCGGATATTTTTACGCCTTATGAAAGGCTGGTCGAGATCACGATACTTGATAAGAAATGTGAGGTGCCGGAGAACAACACGCTTCTGCGCTGCTTTCAATTTCTTGCAATGGATTCGGTCTCGCAGGCCGATCTTTGCTGGAATGGTGATTGTCTGAACTGCCAGGTTTGGATAAAGAACGGCGAAAAAGAAAAAGGCGTGATCTCTTGTCGTACGAAAGTCGTCGAGGGCATGGAGATCGTTCGCCTTTCAACTGAAATGGAACTCGCCGGTATCAGTACTTAGGTACCGAAGGATCTACATCGTTCGACCAAGCTGTGATCCCGCCCGTAAGATTTGTCAGCTCACCCTGAAAGCCGGCAGCCTGCAAGGCCTCGATCGCCTTTGCACTGCGGACACCGCCTTTGCAATGGACGACCGTGTCGCGCGAAGGGTCAATCTCGTTCATACGAGCGACGACCTGTCCGAGCGGGATGAGCGTTGCACCATCGATCTTCGCGAAAGCGTTCTCATCCGGTTCGCGCACGTCGATCAATTGAACGTCTTCGCCCGCCTCGATCTTCTGGTGTAACTCCTTTGCTGTAATCGTTTTCATAAATATACCTCCGAGAGATTTGCTGTGAAACTACAATGTCCTTAACTCTAGCATTAACCAAGAACGACATTATACGCGAGCGGGCATTGGCGTTGACAATTCTTTACATCTTCGCTGATTGCTCACTACGGCAAATTTTGTAGAATATTTAATCAATAAGCAATGTCAAGACTGTTTTTCAGCCGCGCCGCTTTTGCATTTGTATTTGCGGCGATTTGTATCTTAGCCGCATGCAGCCGGAACGCGCCGAAAATTGCGTCGCCGGAAAACTCTGCAAATGATACGCCCATCGCGATAACCGTCGGGAAGAGTGAATCTCGAGACGTCGCCTCTACCATCGATGCGACCGGATCGCTGACCGCTCAGGAAAAGTCGAACGTCTCGCCAAAGACTGCGGGACGGCTCTCGAATGTTTTTGTCAACGTGGGTGATTTCGTTCGTGAGGGCCAGACACTTGCAAAGGTCGATGACCGCGATGCGAAGATTCGGCTTGAATCCGCTCGTGCGGCCGTTCGGCAGGCGAAGGCCGGCGTTCTACAAGCTGAGGCTAAATTGGGCCTGCTTGGCGGCGGTAAGTTCACGGCGACCGCCGTGCCGGAGGTTCTAACGGCACGTGCGAATCTCGAACAGACCAATCTTGAATTGAAGCAGGCTGAGGCGAATGAAAAGCGTTATCGCGAACTGACCGAAAGCGGTGACGTCGCGATGATCACATACGAGCAATACAAGACCGCCCGAGACACCGCTCGTGCCAGAGCGAATGCCGCTCAGCAGCAGCTTGAGGCAACGATCAACGTCGCCCGTCAGAGCAATCAAGCGATCGTCAGCGCACAGGCGGCCGTTGCTACTGCACAAACGCAGGTCGATGACGCCGAACGCGTTCTTGCTGACACGGTCATTAAGGCTCCATTCTCAGGTTATGTGAGTGACCGTCCGACTTCTGTTGGCGAATACGTCTCGTCTTCGTCTGTGATCGCGACCGTACTAAGGACGAACCCGATCAAAGCCATAATTCAGGTGCCGGAAGCAGACGTGCCGAGCGTAAGGGTCGGGGCCGTTGTGACGATAACCGTAGATGCCTATAAGGACCAGAACTTTGCGGGCAAGATCTCCGCGGTCAATCCGGCGATCGATGCGACTTCAAGAGCGGCGTCGGTAGAGGCCTTGATCGATAATCCAGACAATCAACTGCGGCAAGGAATGTTCGCAACGACGCGGATCGTTCGCGAAGGCGGCACAAAAGGGATCTTTGTTCCGAAGACGGCGATCTTTCACGATGTTTCAACGCAATCGTTCCGTGTCTTTGTGATAGCGGACGGCGTGGCAAAACTCAAGGTCGTGCAGGTCGGCCGTGAAGAAGGCGATTGGCAGCAGATCCTATCGGGCGTCGATGCGGATCAACCGGTCGCGACGAGCAACGTTGGGCAGCTTTACGAGGGCGCAAAAGTATCGTCGTAAAGGTGGGGAGTAGTTTATGCAGTGGCTCGCCGAAATTTGTGTTCATCGACCGGTCTTCGCGACCGTGATCGTGATGTTCCTGACGGTCGTCGGAGCATTCAGCTTCTTTACGCTCGGCGTCGATCGATTTCCTAAGATCGACGTGCCCACCATTTCTGTCTCGACCAGCAATTCCGGTGCGGCTCCGGCCGAGATGGAGTCCGAGGTCACGGATCCGATCGAAGGTGTCCTAAATACGGTCCCGGGCGTGGACGAAATGCGTTCCTCGTCATCCCGCGGCAGTTCGCGGATCACGCTAAGCTTTAACCTCGAAAAGGATCCCGACCAGGCTTTCCAGGAAGTTCAGCAGAAGCTGAGTACGATCACTTGGCGTCTTCCCGAAGAGGCCGATCCGCCCGTTGCAAGAAAGAGCGATCCGGATTCGTCGCCTGTGTTGATGTATGCGGTCAGTTCGCCTCGCGATATCAGCGAGTTGAGCGACATGGTCGAGGTTCTGATCCAGGAGAAGATCGAATCTGCCGATGGCGTCGGCGAGGTCGTCGTTTTTGGCGGCCGACCAAAGCAGATCAAACTCTATGTCGATCCCGACAAACTTAGAGCGTACGGCCTCTCGGTAAACCAAGTTGCGTCGGCCGTCTCGGCTCAGAACCAGGAGATGCCGGGCGGCACTTTGGTCGAGGGAGCAAAGACCGTCGGCCTTCGCACGATAAGTAAGTTAACGAACGTCGAAGAATTCAACGACATCGTTGTTGCAACGAAGAATGGATTTCCGATCAAGTTCCGGCAGGTTGGCCGTGTTCTGGAGACAGGTGAGGATCCTTCGAGCACCTATTCGCTCGACAATAATCCGACAGTTGCACTCGCGATCAGAAAGCAATCCGGTGCAAATACCGTCGCTCTTATCAACGCCGTTAAGGAGCGAATGGCCGAGATCGTGCCGACCTTGCCAAAGGATTTTAAGGTCGCCGTTATTCGCGATCAGTCCGAATTCATCGAGAATTCGCTCCACGCGATCGAAGAGCACCTTGTGATCGGGGCTATCTTCGCAGCGGTCGTAGTGTTTTTCTTTCTTTGGAATTTCCGGTCAACTCTCATCGCGGCCCTTGCGATCCCGACATCGATCATTGCGGCATTTGCGTTGATCGCGGCCTTGGGATATTCGCTCAACCAGATGACGATGCTTGCGCTGACCTTAATGGTCGGCATCGTTATTGATGATGCGATCGTGGTGCTCGAAAATATCTATCGCTTTGTCGAAGAAAAGGGGATGGACCCGTTCAAGGCTGCGGTCGAAGGCACACGCGAGATCGGGCTTGCGGTTCTTGCAACGACGTTGTCTCTTCTCGCGGTATTCATTCCTGTAGGGTTTATGACAGGGATCGTGGGACGGTTCATGTCGTCCTTCGGCCTTACTTCGGCAGCTGCGATCGCGGTCAGCCTGATCGTTTCATTCACGCTGACGCCGATGCTCGCGGCCCGCTGGATCAAGCCGAAAAAGACGAGCTCAGAGCCGCTGCCGCCTGAGATCCGCGATGATCCGACGGTCGCGTATGCTGTCGAGCACGAAACAGACTCAAAGAGCGGTTGGTTTTACGCGAAGATCGATGCGGGGTACACAACACTGCTCAAGCTCGCGATGCGGTTCCGTTGGGCCGTTGTCCTGATCTGTATCCTGACCGTCGCTTCGATCTATCCGCTCTATAAGTTCGTGGGAATGGCATTCCTGCCCGATGAGGACGAATCGAGCTTCCAGGTGAACGTCCGCGGGCCACAGGGAACTTCGCTTGCGGCGACGCAGTCGATCGTTGACCGGATCTCTCGTGACATTAAAGAGAAAGTTCCCGGCCTTTTGAATTCGACCGTCAACGTCGGCGGCTATGGCGGCGGCGGAAGCGGCAATTCGGGCACCGTCAGTGTGAACCTCGTACCGGTAAATCAGCGTTCGCAGAGCCAGGCCGAAATAATGGGTATGGTTCGCGGATTGGTCAAGCCCTATTCGAATAAGGATTGGCGCATCAACGTGTCTGCTGCCTCATCGATCGCACAAGGTATCGGTTTGGGCCGCGGCGGCTCAGGTATTGGCTATTTCATTTCGGGCCCCGATATGGAACAGCTAAATTCCTACGCCGACCAACTCGTTGAAAAGATGCAGCAGGATCCGATCTTCCGCGATCCGGATAATTCGGTCGATGTAGGTACGCCGGAGGTCCGCTTTGTGATCGATCGCGTGCGTGCCGCCGATCTTGGTGTCGATGCCGGTAATATCGCTCGTGCTTTGAATATTGCGGCCGCGGGCCAGCGAGTTTCGACCTTTAGCGAAGGCACGAAGCAATACGATGTGATGGTGCAGGCGGACGAACGTTTTCGGCGAACACGCGATAATCTTCGGTTATTTACTGTGAGTTCGTCAAAAGGCGAACCTGTTCCGCTCGACCGCGTCGTTACCGCACAGGAATCGCTTAGCCCTTCATCGATCCAACGGCTTAACCGTCAACGCGTCGTTACTATCTCGTCCGGCCTGCCGCCGAACGCTTCAGAGTCCGATGCTCTTGCTCACCTTAAGGAACTCGTAAAGTCATTGAATATGCCGGCGGAATATTCGAGCGGCGTGACCGGCCAATCGAAGGAACTTGAACGTGCATACAGCTCGTTCATGCTCGCGTTCCTGCTTTCGTTCGTCTTTATGTATCTTGTGCTGGCAGCACAGTTCGAATCGTTCATACACCCGATCACGATCCTGTTAACGCTTCCGCTTTCGGTGCCGTTCGCACTCCTTTCGACGGCGCTCGCAGGGCAGACCCTTAATATATTCTCGGCCCTTGGCATATTGCTGTTATTCGGCGTCGTCAAGAAGAACGCTATTTTGCAGATCGACCATACAAATTCGCTGCGTGCGAAGGGCATGGCCCGCTATGATGCGATCATTCAGGCGAATCGTGACCGCCTGCGACCGATCCTGATGACGACGATCGCTCTTGTCGCGGGAATGATCCCGCTTATTGTCGGCAGCGGTGCCGGTGCCGCAACGAACCGCTCGATCGGCATCCTGGTCGTCGGCGGACAGTCTCTGTGCCTGCTGTTGACACTGTTGACCGTGCCAGTCTTCTATTCGCTTTTTGACGATGCGGCGGAAACGACACTTTGGCGAAAGATCGCAAGTCCGTTCCACAAGCTGGTGCAAAGTCTCCGACGGAATAAAGATGAAAATTCGGGGGAGTCGATCGAGCATTCGTGATAAAGCTTCTCCTAAGATCTTTAATGCCGCTTTGTGCGGCCATCGTGGTGTTTTCGGCCGCTTCGGGAGCCGTTGCGCAGACACCGACCCCAACGCCGGTCGATAAGCCGCCGGTTCAGCCGACATTTTCGGTGCCGCTTCGCCCGCTGCCGGATGCGACGCGGATCGGTGTTGCCGCAGGGACCGAGCTGAGCCTGACCCTTGATGAGGCCATTGAGATGGCCCTAAAGAACAATAACGACATCGGGGTTTCACGTGCCGGGACAAAGACCTCGAACCTCGATCTCCTCGGGGTAAAGGGAGCCTACGACCCGCTGCTCGCAAGCACGAATTTTTATGAAAGCGTTTCCGTTCCGACCGCGTCAGCGATCGGCGGTGCGGTAAACGGCTCGGTCACAACGACGCGTGCATCGAACAACATCAGCATCGACGGCCTTGTGCCCTTTGGCGGAGGGTCTTACTCGGCGATCTTCAACTCTTCGCGGAATACCTCGAGCAACACGAACTCATTTCTAAACCCGCAGTTCCCGTCGAGCTTGAGCTTCAGCTACACTCAGCCGCTGCGGCGAAACCGTTCGATAGATCCGGCACGACGCAATATTCTGATCGCGAAAAAGAATATCGAGATCAGCGAAACGCAGCTGCAGACCGAGGCGATGAACGTCGTCAATACGGTGGAGCAGGCATATTGGGACCTTGTCTACGCCCTGCGCTCGATCGAGGTGCAGACCGACACGCTAAAGCAGGCTCGATCGCAGCTTGAGAGCAACAGCCGAATGGTCGAGAAAGGAGTGCTCGCACCGATCGAGATCGTTGCGGCTCGGGCACAGATCGCGACGTTCGAGCAGAATGTTTACGACGCTCAGGAAGCAGCGACTCGTGCCGAGAACACGCTCAAAACGCTCATCCTTCCCGAACGTTCTGCACCCGAATGGGATCGTCCGATCACGCCTGTAACATCTGTGGCTGTTCCGGTTCCTCAGATCGGCCTTGAGGTCGCAAAGATCGAGGCTTTTAGAAAACGTCCTGAGATCGCGGAATTTCAGCTCAGACAGGATCAAAATCTGATCGATCAGCGATTTTATGAGAATCAGAAGAAGATGCAGATCGACCTTGTGGGAACCTATACTTCGCAGGGCCTCGGCGGAACCGAAACGCCCGCCGCGATCAACCCGATAACTGGATTGAGCCGCGTGCCTCACAATCTTGTCGGCGGGTATTTCACTTCGCTGCGGAACCTGTTCGGCCAAGAGTATCCGACCTATCGTGCAAGCCTGGTGTTTTCTTTTCCGATCGGAAATCGAGCTGCGAAGGCAAATTACGGTAGGGCTCTTGTTGCCGCTGACAGCCTAGAAAAGCAAAGGGCCGCACGTGAACAGGCTGTTGAAGCCGAAGTGCGAAATGCCCTTCAGTCATTACGCTCGACGGAAGCCCGACTAAATGCCGCGACCGCAGCACGAGAGGCAGCTGAAGAACTCTACAACAGTGAAGATCGTCTCTTCCGCGGCGGGACGAGCACCTTCTATCTTGTCTCGCAAAGGCTACAGGATCTTGTTGTGGCCCGCGGCCGAGAACTCGCAGCTCGCACCGACCTAAATAAAGCCATTGCAGGATTCAACCGAGCGATGGGCACGATCCTTGAGGTTCACAACGTTAAGGTCGAAAAGTAAGCTCAAAATGAAAAGGCCCGCAGAAAAGCGGGCCCGATCGACGATCGTGATGATCTATTTGCCGTCTTTGACCGCGTTCAAGTCGGCGCTGCCGCCGGTGAATTTCCACTTACCGCCCTCGTTCACAAAGGTGAACGGCGTCCAGCCCAAGTAGTCGCCGCCTTTGATCTGAGCGACGGCCTTGTTGCCTTCGATCTTTTCATTCCGAACCTCTACGGGTTTGTCCGGGATCGTGTCAAATTCGGCCATATAGGTCGCAAGATCTTTAGCTCCATCCTCCTTCATCTGCTTTTCGGAGCGGGCGAAGAATTCAGCCGATAGCACCTCTTTAAGAGCGGCCGTGTTCTTATTCTTTAGGGCGTCGTAGTAAGCATGCACGACGGGTGCGAGCGTCGGAGCGTTGTTGAAAGTTTCTTCAACGGGCTTGACGGTCGTCCCGGCAGGCACATTCGCCGGAGCAACCTGCGTTTGCTGGTTCGGATTTGGCGAAGTGGTATTTTGTCCGCCCGAGTTCGCGTTTGTGTTCGTATTGGCCGCCGGGCCTCCGCATGCCGCAAAAAATAGGCTCGAAAGAGCAATAATTACTGAACCGAGATAGAATTTTCTCATATAATGAATCCGTCCAAATTACATTGGAATATTAGAAGTATAAATAATCTGATATGTCAGCCAAAACAGCCGAGACGCATCTTTCCCGACTTTATTTGATCGAAGGCCTGCCTGAACCGCTTACGCTGGCAAGTTCACACCTGCAGCTATTTGACGGCTATATACCGAATACACGCCTGCGGATACGAAGCGTTCGCGATCCATATTCGAAGGCGTGGACTCGGACGCTTCAGCAGGTCTTCCTTTCGGAAGACGGTGGGCATCCGGCCGTAAAATTTTCTGAGCTTCATTTGAACGAGGCCGAATATGAGGCGTTTGCCGGGCTCGAAGGCCGAGAGATCCGGAAAAATCGCTATTTTCAGGAGTTTGACCGCTCGAAGATATTGTTCGATATCTATCTTGGAAAGCTCCAGGGATTGGGAACTGCGAGTTTTGAGTTCGCGTCCGCTGAGGATTTCGATGCGTTCGTGCCGCCGCCTTTTGCAAAGCTCGAGGTCACGGGAAATCCATTCTTCTTGGGTACGAATTTGGTCGAAAGGACGTTTGCGGACGTCCAGGACGAGATCCGCGAATTGATCGACGCTTAGTGCGTTCGAGCGGCAAGCGGAACGGCTTGCTCAAGCGAAGCGAATATCTGCAAATAGATCTGCGTCTCGCGCGGGATCAGGTTCGTCCAATCCGCACCACCGCGACGAATGTAGCCGGCGAGCCTCGCGGGATTGGAATTATATCCGGCCGCCATCAGGTCTTCCTGTCTTGCGATACCGTCGGCCATTGCCTGCGAGATCGTGTCGTTGCTTGCAAGGTCGTTCCACGTCATTTGCATATAAAGCAGCATTGCTTTAGTCGCATTTACGTGATCCTGCATACCGCTGACGAAATCGGGCATTAGATTGGCTTGCGGAAAGCGTGCCCGCACCATCCGATACGTCGAAGGTATCATCTGCACCATTCCGCCCGCACCCGCAGAACTGACCGAATAACGATAAGTTTGTCCCTCATTCAAAGCATAGAGAGTAAAGATGTCATTGAAGATGTTCGGATGAAGTTCGGTGCGAAAACGGAAATGATCGACGTGTTCGACGGTGGCAAGACGTTCGGCAATGTCGGCCACCTTGGGCTGAATTACATAACCGGAATGCCTTAGCTTTTCGCGTGCGACCTCGATCGTGTTGCGAACGTAATATCTTCCTGCGCTGATCACGTCCGGTGTGATAATGCCTGGGTGCGTGGAAACATAATAGGCGGTCTCAATAAATCGACCGTCGCGAACGACCGGATATTGGATCATCAGAGGTAGCTTTGAACGCCCCGATTGATCGGTCAGAACGATCGGCGTGTTCACGCCGTTCGCCCGGATATTGCGGAAATAGAGTGTCGAACCATCGGTCGAGACCGCCGAACTCGTTGTGTTCTTTGCGAGGAATGCATCTTTGGAAAGCGACACGAACTCGATCTGACGCGTGCGTTCATCCAAGTATGCGATCTTTACAAAGTAGATCGGGTCATTTCCGACTGCCTCTGAACTGCCGATCGTGACGGGGCGAGACTGCATCTCGCGTTTCGCTTCCGCGAGACGTGACTTGATCTGCGAAAAGCTGAGGCCGTCGTAATTTACGTTCGAAGCGGTGGGCGAATATGAACTTGTGGACGAATTCGTCGAAGGGCCAACCGGCGGAGCGCTTCGCACAATGATCGGCGTCGGCGTCGTAACGACGCGCGGAACCGGCGTCGGCACGGGCCTCAGCGTTGAAGTTACGACCACCTTTGACGATCTAGAATTGCTCTCCTCATTGTTCGATTGGGCAAGGCCCGCAGCGGCAAGCGATAAAACGACCATCGAGGAAAATGCTAATTCTTTTTTCATTTCTTGATTCGAGGAGTGGCAACCAAAATCCTTGTTAAAAACTCACCGTCAGTCGCAAGGGCTTTTGACGACGGCTATTCTTAGATTCGCTTAAGCGCTTAGCCGTTGTCAATCATTTTCGAAACTTTTATTGCATATACAAAAATCTCTTATGTTTTCGACCGAACAATTTTATGGCCGAATTTGCTAATCTCTTATTTCGCGAGTTCTCGCGAGCAGATTTCTCAGATCGGGATCTCTGCCGGTTTCTATGGGAAAGCATTTTGGAACAGACGGCGTTCGCGGGCGAGCAGGTGAATTCCCGCTCGACGAGCGAACCGTGAGCATTATCGGCAGATCTTTGGCGCGACATTTTGAGGCGAGTCTTGGCCGCAAACCTCGATTCATCTCTGGCCGCGATACTCGCGAATCGGGACAAGCGATCGAGGGAGCGATCCATGCGGGTGTTGCCGCGGAAGGCGGACAGATCTCGTCCGCAGGAGTGATAACAACGCCGGGTGTCGCATTTCTCACTGGTGCGGAGGGCTATGATGCAGGTATAGTTGTCAGCGCCTCGCACAATCCGTTTGAAGACAATGGAATAAAGGTATTTTTGCCGAGCGGCAAGAAGCTCGACAGCTCTATCGAGAGCCTTATTGAAGCAGATATCGAGGCAGGCGAGCTCGAGCCCGTAGCGTCGGTCGTGCCAAACGAAGATCTTGTTGAGGGCTTTGACGAAAAGTATCTCGAACATCTTCGCTCTGCCGCCGAAGGTGGTTCGCTCTCAGGCCTTTCGATCGTTTTAGATTGCGCAAATGGGGCGGCCTACGATCTGGCCCCGAAACTGTTTCGCAGCCTGGGGGCAGAAGTTCTCGTCATTAACAACTCTCCGGACGGACGGAACATCAACAAGGACTGCGGCTCGCTCCATCTTGACGCCCTCTCGGCAACCGTGGTCGAGGCCGGCTTTGACCTGGGCATTGCATTCGACGGCGATGCAGACCGTGTCCTTTTTGTTGATCATTCAGGCAACATCGTCGATGGCGATGCTACCCTTTGGATCCTCGCGACCGAGATGGCCGAAAAGGACAGACTTGTGAACAAAAAGGTCGTTGCTACGGTGATGAGCAATATCGGCCTCGAGATCGCATTCAGGTCGAAGGATATAGAACTTATAAGAGCGAAGGTAGGAGATAAGTACGTTCTTGAAGAACTTCTACGCACGAGTTCGGTTATCGGCGGCGAGCAATCCGGCCATATCATCTTCCCCGAACGGAGTCTCGTCGGAGATGGAATGGCGACCGCTGTGTTGACGCTTTCCTCTCTGGCACGCCGTGGACTCTCTCTTTGCGACGCAGTAACAGGATTTCGGCGATTTCCACAGATCCTCGTGAATGTTACGGTCAAGGAAAAGCGGCCTTTTGAGGAAGTGCGTGCGATCGCAGATGCTGCTGCTGAACTCGAAAAAGAAATGGCGGAAAACGGCCGATTGCTTCTAAGATATTCAGGAACCGAGAATCTCGCACGCGTCATGATCGAGGGCGTCGATCAGGACGATATCGAACGGAAGGCTGCCAACCTCGCGCACATCATACGGCAAAACCTGGGATGAAAGCTTCGCCATCAGTGACAGACCTACTGGGAACGATCGAGATCGGGCAGGGAAATCTCGCTTCGATCGGCGCATTCGCCCAAGATCGTCTTGGCGGCCGAGCAAAACGTGCTTTTCTTGTTTCGAATCGGAAGGTTTTTGGGCTCTACGGGCAAACGGTCGAAGCAAGTCTCCAAAAGGCAGGTTTCTCTACCGCAACCGGACTAATTGGCGACGGTGAGAGATTCAAGACACTGGCTTCGGCGGAGAAGGTTTTGGCGGCAATGGCAGCGGCGCGAATCGAGCGGACAGATGTTGTTATTTCGCTTGGCGGGGGCGTTGTCGGCGATCTGGGTGGCTTTGCTGCGGCGATCTATCTGCGAGGCATCAAACATATCCAACTGCCGACCACCTTGCTTGCGATGATCGACTCCTCCGTTGGCGGCAAAACCGGCGTAAATGCTTCATTCGGCAAGAATACGATCGGCGCATTTCACCCAGCGGCAGGAGTTTTTGCTGACGTTGATTGCCTCAAAACTTTGCCGGAACGCGAGATCGTGGCAGGGGCCTGCGAGATGGTCAAACACGCCGCGATGAGCGGCAAAGGCCTATTGAAACGGACAAAAGCCTGTTTTTCCGATCGAAAGTCCCTTTTTTCCGGTGAGAACCTTGCGGCATTGGTACGCGAGAATATTGCATTCAAGGCCAAGATCGTCGATCAGGATCCTTTTGAGGACGTAAAGCGAACGGACGGGCGTTCGCGAAAGATCTTGAATTTTGGGCACACACTTGCTCACGCCCTTGAAAAGGCCACAAACTACCGCTATTTCCGCCACGGCGAGGCTGTCGGCTATGGCATTCTTTATGCCGCCGAGCTCTCAAAAAAGCTTGCGATTTGTGATAAGCAGGATGTAGAATTGTTATACGATGTTTTGCACAGCGTCGGCGTCTTGCCGTCGCTTGCCGGCATCGAACCTCAAAAGGTGTTTGAGACATTTCAATTCGACAAGAAGAATATTTCGGGATCACTTCAAATGATCCTGCTTCGAGGTATCGGCCGCCCCGAAATTATTTCGGGGGATCAGATCTCTTCCAAAACCATTTTTTCCACCCTCGAAGCATTTCTCAAGCTTCAAAAGTAAGCTCAACTGCGAAGGAAGTTTAGAAAAATGCAGAATTTAACGAACCGAGTCAATGAACGCGGCAGCGCCGGCGTCAAATTTCTTATCGTCCTGGTCTTTATATTGTTGATCGCGAACGCGGGCTACAATTACATTCCGGTCGCTTATCAGGGCGAGGCGATGAAATCCGACATGGAGACCGCTGTGCTTCAGGGAATGGCGTTGCCGGGCAATGTCGATCCTGTAAAGAATGTAAAAGAACGTCTTGAAAAAGCAATTTCAGCGAACGAGGTTCCGTCCGACGCACTCGTCGAGGTGAAAAAGGTCGGTCCGGGCGTGAACGCTCACGTCAACTACACGATCCCGGTCTCGATCCTGCCATTCGGGATCTACAAATACACCTACGTCTTTGATCACACCGCAACCCCAAGCGGACTGCTTTTGAAGCAATCCGGGAGCTAAACCTTTCCTACAGGTTTTCTCGGCGAAGAGTTCAGGCCTAATCTTTCTTCTTTTTGTCCTTGGAGTCGTCACCGCCGGGGGCGATGTAATACGGGCGTGCCTGGACGCGATACGCCTTCTCGTCGTAGATGCCGTCGCCATTCACATCAACCTTCACCTGCAGTTTGTATTTTTGGCCGGGAGTGTGCGGACTGTTGATGTCGTAGGCAATGTTGTATTGATTCCGCAGCAGAGCGTTGATGCTGTTCAGATAATCAGGGATCTCGCTTTCGAACGTCATTGGAAAGTGCATTCCGCCCGACTCTTTCGCGATCGTATTCATCGAATTCTGTGCTTGTAAAAAAGTGAGGCGGCCCGGCAGGCCCGTTGCCAGGTCGTCCATCGGGCCGAGCAGATGCTCATAGCGTTTGAAGAATAGGTTGCCGGTGCTTATAACGTACACAGGAACGCCCGCTTCCTGAACAATGCGGCGAGCTTGGTCATAGCTCGTTTTGCTGAAAGTGTCGATACCGGAGGAAACGAGAATAATGGCCTTTCGGGGTGCGCGCAGATTTGCCATTCCGGCGTATTGAGCGGTTTTCGCTTTGGAGTTTTCGAGAACGACGGTGTCGGTCGTCCCGCCGAGCAAGGTGAATTTTAATGCGTCCCACAAGTTATTCTCCCGGACGGCCGGTGTGCTTCGGAACAGGAGATCGACCGCCTGACGCAGACGCTGCGGGTCGTTCGTAAAGTCGGTGATCGGCGTCGGACGAATGTCGAACGCAACGATCGATGCGTAATCATTCGGCGGCTTGATAAAACGCGATACGAAGAGAGCCGCGGGCCTAACCACCTCATAGGCTCCGGGTTCGAATACGCCGCCGGCAGCCGAGCCAAAGACCTCGCTCCATTTGCTGAATTCGATGAGGACCGTGACCGTGATCGGCGAATCCGGTGTCGTAAAGGAAGAGATCGGCTGCTGCTTGCCGTCCTCAAAGATCGCAAAGTTCTCCTTCTTGAGGCCGGTGATAACGGCTCCTGTTTTCTTGTTGATGACCGTGACCTCGACCGAGACGATATTCGTAGAGACCTTTTCAATGCCGGGATCAATGATCGCATTCTTTTCCGCCTCGGCCTGCTGACGTTCTTCCTCAGCCTTTTTTAGCTCCTCGGCGGTCGGCGGTTTGGGGCGTTGATTTCGCTTTTCGTTTCCCGGAGCGGTGTCCGGCCGCTGCGGTCGAGACTGTGCAAACGCAGCAGCGGCGATCGCGAAAATGATAGTGAAGATCAAAGCGACTGAAGAAAACCTTGGAAAACGCTTCATATAACCCTTTTGTCGGTAAAAAAGTTAGATACGTGGCCTGCCAAAATAGTTGGACACGTATCGCTGTTGAGATAACTTAAATTTTACACGACTTAAGGGGCCGAGCGAATTTCGCGAGCTAGATCTTGAATCCGCCGCGTGTGAGCATTGTTTCAAAATTGGCCTTATCGACGGCCTTTATGTATGCGTCTTTGGGTTCGACAAGGCCTTTCTTAACGAGCTCAAAGAGGGCGTCGTTGAGCACGACCATGCCGCTGTTCTTTCCGGTCTGCATCGCGGACGGTATCTGAAACGTCTTACCCTCGCGGATAAGATTGCTGATCGCCGGCGTTACGATCAAGATCTCGAGGGCAGCGACGCGGCCGCCGCCTTTCTTAGGCAAGAGCGTTTGTGCGATCACGCCTTTTAGCGATTCTGAAAGCATCACTCGGATCTGCTGCTGCCGGTCCGCAGGGAATTGGTCGATGATGCGATCGACCGTCGAAGCCGCGGTCGTCGTGTGCAAGGTGCCGAAGACGAGGTGTCCCGTTTCCGCCGTTTCGATAGCGATCGAGATCGTCTCGAGGTCGCGCATTTCACCGACGAGCAAAATATCAGGATCTTCGCGGAGCGCCGCACGCAGAGCATCTTTGAATGAATCGGTATGATTGTGAACCTCGCGTTGGTTGACGAGACACTTGATGTTGTCGTGGACGAACTCGATCGGGTCCTCGATCGTTATGATGTGGTCCTCGCGATTCTGATTGATGTGGTTCACCATCGCACAGAGCGTCGTGGACTTACCCGAACCGGTCGGGCCTGTAACGACAACAAGGCCTTTTGACAGGTGCGTTAGGCCTAGTATCGCGTCCGACAAGCCGAGTTGCTCGGCGGTCGTCATCTTTGTCGGGATGATGCGAAAGACGGCTCCCATCCCTTTCCGATCCATGAATATGTTTGAGCGGAAGCGCGCAAGGCCTTCTATCTCGTAGGCAAAGTCAGTATCGTGCCGCTGCGTGAATTCCTCGACGTTCTTCTTCGGCATTATTTCGCCGAGAAGGTGCTTCATCGATTCGGCTGTCAGCGGGTCGTCCCCGGGAGACAGTGGCTGCATTTTGCCGTCCTTGCGGATCATTGGCGGCATCGAGACCGAAAGATGAAGGTCTGAAGCACCGGCCGCGGCCATTGCGCGGAAAAGGTCGTCCATTCGTGAGCTCATTGGTGTGCGGTCGTCAACCGAGGCAGGAGTCGGCTCAAATGGAGATTCTGAGGGCGGGATCGGAGGCGTCCAAGCTCCATTGTCGGATGCGGGTTCGGCGAATGATTCCTCTGAGATCGGCGTGTATGCACCCGAAAAATCGTCTCGCCGGCCCTGAGGTTCGTAATTCGACGTGTCAGAGAACACTGTGGCAAATTCGGGGTCGTTTGCCGAGATAACATCAACTGTGGGCATTCCGGCGACTTCGTAAGCGGGAATCTCGATCCGCTCTTCAATTACTAACGCATCCGGGGTTGGGTCGGTCGATGCAAGGTTTGAGGTGTATTCGTAACCGGCAGACGAGCTGTCAAAGTCGGTGAATGTGGAGGGCGAAAGCGGTTGGATCGGCTCTTGCGGGACCGGATCAGCCGCAGGCTCCGGCGTGAATGCCGGCTCGGGCCTTGCCGTTTGAGGTGCAAAGACATTCTCGGGCGTAGGTGAAGATATGCGCACATCGGCCAACTGCGGCCTGACCGTGACGTTAAAGCCGGCCGGTGATTTTCTAACAACGAAATGGAATTTCCCAAGAGCGTGCGGATGTTCAAATTCGATCTCAGGCGAGTGGGGAAGGATAAGCTTAATATCCTGCGGGATCAGCGGGAACACCATCATACTGATCTGTGTGCCGAGTATCGGGGTGTTCGAAATATCGATCGTGCGTGAGCCTGCGATCATATACGGCTTTTTGCCCGGCTCGAGACGCAGTTCATCGCTGCAGCTGGACAAGAGATCTCGCAGAAATTCATTAAGTTTTTCCATAGGGGATAAGAGAAAACGCAAAAATAGACAAAAAATGCCGAAGGTGTCGGCTTTTGAGGGGTCTTCTCGATCGCAGGCGGAAAGCCTACAATAGTGAGACTAACATAGTTTAACGACGTTTGTCAGTTGTTTTTTTCAGGGCGGGCAGAAATTAAACACTCACCTTTTCGTGGTATTCACCCCATACCTTGCGAAGCGCGTTACTGATCTCGCCGATGGTCACATAGTTTTCCACAGCAAAAAGTATGTGCGGGAGGAGATTTTCGTCCGTTTGGGCGGCGGAAGTAATATTTTCAAGCGCTTTGGAGGCACTTGCGGCATCGCGTCGATTCCGAAGTGCCGCAAGGCGGGCTCGCTGATCGATCTCGATCTTTTCATCGATCTTCAAGATCGGGATCGGCTCGACCTCGTCTGTACGGAATTTATTCACGCCGACGACGATGGCGTCGTTATGTTCGACGGCGAGTTGGTAGTCGTAAGCGGCCTGTTGGATCTCATTTTGGACAAAACCGATCTCGATCGCGCGGAGCATGCCGCCAAGATCGTCGATCTTTTCGATATAGTCGGCGGCGGCCTTTTCAAGCCGAGTGGTGAGTTCCTCAACCGCATAGCTGCCTGCAAATGGATCGACCGTATCGGCAACACCTGATTCGTATGCGATCACTTGCTGTGTGCGCAAGGCGATGCGGGCCGCACTTTCAGTTGGAAGGCCGAGAGCCTCATCCATCGAGTTCGTGTGGAGGCTTTGCGTTCCGCCGAGTACGGCCGCAAGGGCCTGGATCGTTGTCCGAACGACGTTGACCTCAGGCTGCTGAGCAGTGAGCGTTGAACCCGCGGTTTGCGTATGAAAACGCAGCATCATCGACTTTTCGTCCTTTGCCGAAAAGCGGTCGCGCATAATTTTTGCCCAGAGACGGCGGGCTGCCCGAAACTTTGCGATCTCTTCGATCAGGTTGTTGTGCGAATTAAAAAAGAAAGAAAGACGGGGGGCAAAGTCGTCAACTTTTAGCCCAACTGCGATCGCCGCTTCGACGTAGCAGATCGCATCTGCGAGCGTGAAGGCGATCTCTTGAGCCGCGGTCGAACCGGCTTCGCGAATGTGGTAGCCGGAAATGGAAATAGTATTCCAATTCGGCACCTCTTTAGCGCAAAAAGCGAACGTGTCAGTGATCAGCCGCAATGATGGTTTCGGCGGATAGATGTAGGTTCCGCGAGCGATGTATTCTTTGAGAATATCGTTCTGGACAGTACCGTTGACCTTATCGAGACAGACATTCTGCTTTTTAGCGACCGCAAGATAAAGGCAGAGTAACGTCGAGGCCGTCGCATTGATCGTCATCGACGTCGAGACCTGATCGAGCGGGATGCCGTCAAAGAGCATCAGCATGTCGTCTAGCGAATCGATCGCCACACCGACTTTTCCAACTTCACCGGCGGCGAGCGGGTCATCGGAATCGAGGCCGATCTGCGTGGGAAGATCGAAGGCGACGCTCAGGCCCGTCGTCCCTTGCGAAAGCAGATATTTATAGCGTGAGTTGGATTCCTCGGCGGTAGCAAAGCCCGCGTATTGCCGCATCGTCCAAAAGCGGCCGCGATACATCGATCTTCGAACGCCGCGAGTGTAGGGAAAAGAGCCCGGCTCGTTCAGGTCGGTTTCGTACGAGATCGGGGTCGTGTTCTCGGGGTTGAAATCGTTCGGTAGCTCGATGTCCGAAGAGGTGCAAAAACGTGTCCGTCTGTCTGCCATTTTCTTTTGGAATAGGTTATCACAGACTTCGTCCGATGCGGGTTTTGGAGGCTCGGCTGACGTCGTTTAATCTAGGAGAGTTCAGAGTTTTTGTAAGGCGTGAATTATTTTAATTACTACACCGAGATCGAGGATACGTTCGTCCGGCGGCGAGGCAAGCATTTGTTCTTGTCGCCGCTGGATTGGGCGATGATCGATGGCTGGAAAGAACGCGGTATTCCCTTGCACATAGTTCTTCGATCGATCGAATCGGTCTTTGACGTATATGACCGCCAACCGCCCGGAACAAGGACGATCAAGAGCCTTTTTTACTGTCGTGAGGAGATCGAGATACAACATCGCGAGTGGCTTACTTCACAGACGGGAAAGGGCGACAGCGAGCAAGGAACTGCGTCAGAACTCGAATTTTCGGTCGAGCGGATCGCTCAACATATCGACGATTGTGCGGCAAAACTTGCAAAGTGCGAGATCGAGAGCCTTTCGGAAGGTATCGGCAGAGCGGTCACGCATCTTTCTGAGATAAAAGCGAATCTAACCAATGATCTTGATACGGTCGATAAGACCTTGAGCGACGTGGAAAAGCTCCTTGACCGTACTTTGCTCGAGAATTGGGAGCCGAATCATTTGGCGACGCTTGAGGCAAATGTAAAGAGCCAGCTCAAGCCTTATATGAGCGATATGGAACCCGACAAGTATCGCCAGACTTATGAACTGATGGTGATGAAGAGGCTTCGTGAAGAAGCGGGGATCCCGCGATTGGGCCTTTATTTTTTATGAAAGTTTTTGCTGCAGCGTTTGTCGTCCTGCTAACTGTTTCGCTGGGTTTCTCACAGAAACAGTCCGCCCCAGAAGAAAAACTGCCCGGCTCCATTCCGGTGAAAAAGGGAACGGAGCTTCGCACTGCCGCGGTAAAGCTCGATCCCGGTTCGGTCACCGGCAGAAGCTACCTAAATCCAACGCTGAGCTTTCAAGTTACTTTTCCCGATTCCTGGCTTATTCCCGGGCCGGATTATGAGGCTTATATGAAGTCTGCGGGCTTTGACCTGCACACGATCAATAGCGATGCGCTCGGTCCGCTTGCCAAGAAGCAGTTCGACAAGAACGTGACCGTGCTCTTGACCGCTTACCGATCAATGCCGGGAACGCCCGACAACGCGTTCTTTATCATTGCGACTGAAAATATTTCCGGCGTCCCACAGATCAAGGACGCGGTCGATTACGTCGATGTCATCCGCCAGAGCCTTCTGAAAGCAAGATTACCTGCAAACTTCAAGGTTAGCGAGACAGACGCCGAAAAGCTCGGCGCGATGCAGTTCGCCTTTCTTGATACATCTTCCGGCAGCCAAAAACGTCGTCTTTACGCAACGGTTCGAAAGGGCTATGCGGTGCTTTTTACAGTGTCTTACGTGAAAGATGAGGATCTCGCTGCCGCCCGGAATGTTCTGGCCACGGGCGATTTTTTCCTTCCTACCGATTGAGCCCGGATATTACGCTCGTACGAAAAAGATGCGCTAGAACATATTTTCTCCTCGGCTAAAGGAACAAGATTGGTCAAAGCAAACACCATTTACCTCGCGGATATGTGCGGGAAGATCGGTCGTTTGCCGTGAGGAGAGTTATGTTGAGTCATCACACGAATACAGAACAAGGACATTGGGTTTTGGCAAAGATGGGTAAGCGGGTCTTGCGTCCGGGCGGACGTGACCTTACAGAAAAGCTCATCGGTGATCTTGATATCAAGAAAACAGATGATGTCGTCGAATTCGCTCCCGGACTTGGGTTTACGGCTGCGCTGACGCTTGAGCGAAGCCCGAGATCCTACACGGGCATCGAGCTCGATGAAACGGCTGCGGGTAATCTGAAGAAGACGTTGTCGGGCAAGGCTCGAAGGATAATCAACACGAGTGCTGCAGAGACGACACTTGACGCGGACTCCGTTGACAAGGTCTATGGCGAGGCAATGCTCACGATGCAGGCGGATCATCGAAAATCCGAGATCATCGCCGAGGCTTTCCGCATTCTCAAGAAAGGCGGCCTTTATGGGATCCACGAGCTTGGTCTCGCACCCGACAGCATCTCGACTGAGACAAAGGCGGATATCCAACGCGAGTTGGCACAAACGATCAAGGTGAACGCTCGGCCATTGACAGAAAAGGAGTGGTCCGATCTGCTGGAGAAGGAAGGCTTCAGCGTCGTAAAAGTTGAGAAGAATCCGATGAGTCTGCTCGAACCAGGCCGCGTGATCAAGGACGAAGGCCTCTTAAGGGCGTTGGGGATCGTTTTCAACATTGCGACACATCCAAAAGAGCGGAAACGTATCCTAACGATGCGAGGCGTGTTCAGGAAATACAAAGATCACTTGAACGCGGTCGCCATCGTCGCAAAGAAGAACTAGATCCATTCTCGCAATTCGCTCGCGCGATGCGATTTCGATTGATATGCTCGGAGAATGTCAGCATTCTCCGAGCTTGAACTCAACGAAGCGCATCGTGCTTTGTTGTCCACGCTGAAAAAGTGTGAGAAAGTTCAGGGAAATGCCATGTTGGGCAAGTCGCAGACGACGCTCCTGGAGCGCCGCATTGCCGCCCTCAGAGTGGCTCTTGCGTTGATCGAAAAAGAGTTGGAGTATGGACAACCGAAAGTGAACGACGAGATAAAATCCTATAACGACAAACAGCCAGCAGGATACGCAGCGGTTTGCGACCGTCTTCGCGAAGAGATCGATCGCGAACTTCGAGACGCGGAGAGCAAGATCTGGCACGCACATCCCGTATGGTTCTTGGAAGGGAATCCGATCGTCGGTTACAGCATCCAAAAGCCGGGCGTGCGTCTAATGTTCTGGAGCGGTGCAGATTTTGGGGAAGACGGTCTGAACGTCGTGGGCAAAAAGTTCAAAGACGCATCGATCTTTTATAACTCGGTTAACGAGATCGACCTGAAAGCTCTCAGGCGTTGGCTGAAAAAGGCACGCGAGATCCAGTGGGATTACAAGAACCTAATTAAACGAAAAGGCAGACTCGATCGTGTGAAAGGATAAAAGATGATGAAGAGTACGGCACATCACGACGAAAAGATTGCGAGAATGTCCTTTGCCGGCGTTTATCCCCACTACGTCGCAAAGGTCGAGGGCAAAGGCAGGACACAGGCCGAATTGGAGCAGGTGATCGAGTGGCTTACCGGCTTTGATAAGAAGATGCTCAAGAAACTCATCGCCGAGAAGGTGACGTTCGAGACGTTCTTCGACCGTGCCACGCTGAATCCCAATGCACGCCTTATCACCGGTTCGATCTGCGGCTATCGCGTCGAAGAGATCGAAAATCCTCTGACCCAAAAGGCCCGTTACCTCGATAAACTCATCGATGAACTTGCAAAAGGCCGCAAGATGGAGAAGATACTTCGAACGCCACAGTAAATGATTGAATTAAAGATCGAGCGGATCGTGCCGCAAGGGCTTGGGATCGGGTTTGCGGACGGTTTGACGGTATTCGTGCCGTTGGCGGCCGCGGGTGATCGTGTGCGTGTCGAGGTGACGCGGCGAAAGAAAAAGATCGCTTTCGCGAGGATCGTCGAAGTGGTCAAACCCTCGACAGAACGGCGTGAACCGCCGTGCAAATACTTTGGCGAGTGCGGCGGCTGTGATTTTCAGCAGATGACCTACACTGCTCAACTAGCGGCCAAGGCGTCCATGATCAAAGACGCCTTGTGGCGATTGGGCAAGATCGAGATAGGCGATATTGAAGTTGTCGCAAGCCCGCAGGAGTTCGGTTATCGAGGCCGGGCGCGCTGGCAAGTTCGTAGCTCCATCGTGGGATACTTTCGCCGAGAGAGCCACGAGGTGATCGACGTTGAAAGCTGCCCGATTCTTACACCGAAGCTGAACGAAGGTTTAGGAACGGTTCGCGAGCAGGCTGCCGTCGGGAGCATTTGGCCGGACGAGGTTGCGGCCGCTGCGGACGTTGAAAAGGTCGTTCTTTCGACCGATGAAGATCCGGACGAATTATTGTCGTGCAACGCTCTCGGGTTTGATTACAACTTTCGTTCGACCAGCTTCTTTCAGGCAAATAGCCTCTTGTTGGAGCCGCTTGTAAGTTTTGCGACGCAAGGTTTTTCGGGCACAAAAGCATTGGATCTGTATTGCGGTGTGGGGTTATTTACGCTGCCTTTAGCGAGAAATTTTGAAAGTGTTGTTGGGGTCGAAGCGGATCACGATTCGATCAGGCTTGCACGACAAAATGCTGATCGAAACCGGATCTCAAATATCGAGTTTGTGCACGCTTCCGTTCGGGCGTTCATGGAATCACGAACTACCGAAGCCGCCGATCTTGTCCTGCTAGATCCGCCGCGTTCCGGCACAGAGAAAGAAGTGATCGCAAGAATGTCAGAGATCGGCCCAAAAGCGATCTCGTATGTATCGTGCGATCCGTCAATGCTCGCTCGGGATCTGCGTTTGCTGCTGGATGCGGGATACGAACTGCGCGAGGTCAAGGCATTCGACCTTTTTCCGCAATCCCATCATGTCGAAACGGTAGCGAAATTATCAAGAAAGTAAACTAGTTTTTAGGTTTAGGCGATTTTTGGGTTTCGGTTATGCGGGATTTCCCTTAGAATCTGTGCAATAGATTATGCCTAAGAAAAAGCCAGACCCGTCGGAATCATCAGAATCGATCGCGACACGCCTTTCGGTAAAATGCCGATATTGCGGGCAAAAGAACGCAGTTCGAGCGGATTATAAAGACCACGATGCAAATTGCGGCAAATGTAAGCTGCCGCTTTCAGATGCTCCGCGAAGAACGTTCGAGGATCTGGACAAGAACGCTTATATCCACCCGGCGGATGCAAAGGCGATGGCAGCCCTCAAAGCAATTCCCGGCGTTGACAGCGCGTTGAAGAAACTGCTCGCTTGGACGGGCGAATCTGCTATTCGCGTGATGTTCACGGCGTCTGCTGTAAAAGTTACACCCAAACAATGCCCTGACCTGCATGCAAAGCTCGAAGCGGTCTGCGCGTCTCTCGGTGTCGAGGTGCCCGATCTTTTCGTTCAGCAGAACCCGATCGTAAACGCCTTTACGGGCGGCGTCGAAAAGCCGATAATCGTCCTCCACTCCGCGCTCATCGAACGATTGAATGATGAGGAGACATTCGCTGTCATTGCACACGAGGTAGGGCATATCCACGCCGAGCATGTGCTCTATCTCACCGCGGCAAGGTTGATGGAGTTTCTGCTGAACAGATCGGTGGCTGCCCTCCTTCCCGGAGCTGAGATCATAAAGCTTATCGTTTCGATGGGAATCGCGAGTGCATTGCTCGCTTGGGCACGCCGTGCGGAACTATCGTGTGACCGAGCGGCTCTCTTGGTCACGCAAGATCCGGACGTGATCGGCCGCACGATGATGAAGCTCGCGGGCGGCACATTCGCGTCAAAGATCGACTACGAAGAGTTCCTGGCTCAGGGTCGCGAATTCAAGAAAAACTATGATGCGAGTTCGCTTGACCGCTTCTGGGCAGACGTCACAAATGCCGGCCTGACGCACCCTTTTCCGATCTGGCGCGTTGCCGAAGCACTTGAATGGGCTGAAAGCGACCAATACAAGCGGCTTGTGAGTGTGTGATTTCACAATAAATTCATTGAATTGATTTGATTATCACAAAAAACTAATTTACGCTCGGATTTACACATCGGGATAGCCAAGGCATACTTTGAGCCGTGTGCAATTTGCAGAATCTAAGGGATTTAGTAAACTTGTCCTAGCTTTACGGCTCGCAAAAAAAATTAACCTGACGCAGTAAATTGAATAGCAGTCTCCTGCTAGCTCAAGGCTTGCGAAAAATTCCACTTGAACGGGGTGAAATTTCACATCTCCGATCGAGGATGAACGAGTTTTAAGATGGCACAGATCTTTAGAAAGAGCGCCAATAACATTGCGAAGATCAGCATGGTGAGTGTCGTGCTGCTGGCGGGCGTAGGTTTTTACGCTTGGACGCAGCTCGCGAGATCGTCCTATTTAACAGGGCAGTATCTCGAGATCCAGCAGCCGGTGCAGTTCTCTCATAAACACCACGTTGGTGACGACGGCATCGATTGTCGTTATTGTCACCAGACGGTCGAGACGACCGCGTCTGCGGGAATGCCTTCGACCCAAACGTGTATGAACTGTCACAGCCAGCTTTGGGCCGATGCACCATATCTCGAACCGATCCGAGCAAGCTTCCGCGATAACAAACCGATCCAATGGAATCGCGTTCACGACCTTCCTGAGTACGTATATTTCAACCACAGTATCCATATTGCAAAGGGCGTTGGCTGTTCTACCTGCCACGGGCCGGTCGATAAGATGCCGACGGTTTACGAGGAAAATACGCTTCAGATGGAGTGGTGTATCCAATGCCACCGTGAACCGGAGAAGTTCATTCGGCCAAGATCCGAGGTGTTCAACATGGCGTATCGCCCGGACGATACCGATCAAGCGACCCGCGATCAGCTGAAGGTCGATTATAAGATCCGCAGTCGAGAGATGCTGACGAGCTGCTCGACTTGCCACAGATAGTTACAAGGTCTTTCGCCCGGTTAAAATACCTTTAGGGCCGTAAAAGTTTTAAGGAATAAGCAAAAATGCCCAGTCCTGACAGCAAGATAAATTTCGCTTTGCTCCGCGACCGCATATTGTCGCAGAACGGTAAGGAATATTGGCGCAGCCTCGAAGAATACGCTGATACGCCGGAATTCAAAGAGTTCGTCTCGCGCGAATATCCGCACGAGATCGAAGAATGGGACAGTTCGCTCAGCCGGCGAAACTTTGTCAAGGTGATGGGAGCTTCGCTCGCACTCGCCGGGCTTACCGGATGCGTCATTCAGCCGACCGAGAAGATCGTCCCTTACGTGAACTCCCAGATGGGACTTCTTCCCGGCAAATCCAATTACTTTGCGACCGCGATGTCGCTTGGCGGCGTTGCTGTCGGGCTGCTTGCGAAGTCTTATGACGGGCGTCCGATCAAGGTCGAAGGCAATCCGGATCATCCGGGCAGCCGCGGAACGACAGATGTCCTCGCTCAGGCCTCAGTGCTTGGGATGTTCGACCCGGATCGCTCAAAAGAGGTCGTTTATCGCGGCGATCCGAAGACCTGGCAGGCGTTCTCGAACGAGTTGAGGGCGAAGATCGAAGATAATCGGGCTGACGGCGGTGCGGGCATCCGATTTCTGACCGAGACCATCACTTCGCCTACGCTTATCGATCAGTTCAATAGCCTTAAGGCCGAACTGCCGAACGCGAAGCTGGTCCAATACGAGCCGATCAACAGCGACAATGCGATGAACGGGGCTCGGGCAGCATTTGGTTCGGCCGCGCAGCCGATCTATAAGTTCGACAAGGCGGACCGTATCCTTTCGCTTGATAACGATTTCCTTTCGCACTTCAACGTCGCTTATACGAACGATTTCTCGAAAGGACGGCATTTCTCCGAGGAGAAAAAGGAGATAAATCGCCTTTACGTCCTCGAAACAACGATCACGATCACCGGCGCCAAGGCTGACCACCGGCTCGCTATTAAGCCGAGCCAAATGGCCGAGGCCGCGAAGGCCATCGCAAAGGCAGTTGGCGTTGCGGGCGTAAACTCGACCTACACCGACAATGCGGCCTGGATCGCCGCTATGGCGAAAGATCTGCAGTCGGCGAAGGGCCGTTCTCTGGTCGTTGCCGGCGACAATCAGCCGCCAGTCGTGCATGCTCTTGCGCACCTGATGAACGCGACGCTCGGCAACGTCGGACAGACGGTTGTCTATACCGAGCCTTTTGCTCCGAACAGCGATCGTTCTCAGCTTGATCAGTATCGTGAACTTATCGCTGATATTGATGCCGGAAAGGTCAAGATGCTTGTTATCATCGACGGCAACCCGATGTACAACACGCCGGCTGACCTGAAGCTTGACGCGGCGCGAATGGATAAGGTGCCGTTCCGAGCCCATCTCGGGCTTTACTCGGACGAGACCGCATTTTATTGCCATTGGCATGTCCCGTCGAAGCATTATCTTGAATCATGGAGCGATGCAAGGGCCTATGACGGCACTGCGAGCATTATCCAGCCGCTGATAACGCCGATCTACGACGGACACAGCGTGCACGAGTTCGTGCAATTGTTCTTCAGGGAGAACTTCGATAAGAAGGATCTTGATATCGTCAAAGCCTACTGGCAAAAGACGGGCATCACAGCGGCAGCTGCCAAGGCCGCACCCGCTGCTACTCCTGTTGCGTCAACCGTGAATGCCGGGGAAAAAACATCGGTTGTTCCTGCTCCGACAGCGAAGGCCGAACCAAGCCCGGAGGCCAAACCTGCGGCATCGCCTGCGGCACCGCCTGCGGCACCGGCAGGCGGCAATACGTTCGAAGATAACTGGAGAAAGGCTGTTCACGACGGGTTTATTCCAAACACTGCGGCTGCGCCGAAAGCGGTGACGGCAAGTGCCGGATTTCTTTCGCAGCCTGCACAGGCTGTTAGCGGTTCGGGCGAACTTGAGATCTCGATCAGGCCCGATCCTTCGGTCTATGACGGACGTTTCGCAAATAACGGCTGGCTTCAGGAACTTCCGAATCCGCTCAATAAGGTTACGTGGACGAACGTTGGCCTGATCAGCCCGAGGACCGCGGAGAAGCTTGGTATAAACCAGTCGCGCGATGTGCGCGAGCAGGCCGGTGCTTCCGAAGGTGTAACGTTCTTTAATACTAAGGGCGGCAATCTCTTTTCGGATCAGGTCCGCATTACCTATCAGGGTGCGGAAGTTTCCGAACCGGTTGCGATGTGGATCTCGCCTGGACAGCCGGACGACACGATCACGCTCCATATGGGCTATGGGCGCACGCGGGCAGGGAATGTTGGGTCGAATATCGGCTACAACGTCTTCAACGTGAGGCGTTCGGATGCTCTCGACGCCGGCTTTGGTTCGCTTAAGGCGTTGGGAACCCGCGAAGAGGTCTCTTCGACGCAGACGCACTTCAATATGGAAGGCCGCGACCTGCTGCGATCTTGGGATTTCAACCACCTCGAAGAAGAGATCAAGGCCGGGCATCAGCATAACGAGATCGATATGTCGATGTTCCCGTATGAGGAACATCAGGCCACTTACGCCAAGAACCATAAGTGGGGAATGACGGTCGATCTGAATTCGTGCGTCGGCTGCAACGCTTGCGTGATCGCTTGCCAATCCGAGAACAATATTCCGGTCGTCGGCAAAGAACAGGTCGGACGCCACCGAATGATGCACTGGATGAGGATCGACGCTTATTACGGCGGCGATGACCTGAATTCTCCGGAAGGGCCGCATTTCCAACCGGTACTTTGTCAACAGTGCGAGCAGGCACCTTGCGAGGTGGTTTGCCCGGTCCATGCGACGGCGCACAGTGCCGAAGGCCTGAACGATATGACGTACAACCGCTGCGTCGGCACGCGTTATTGTTCGAACAACTGTCCTTACAAGGTCAGGCGCTTCAACTTTATGCTTTATCAGGATTGGGACACGCCTCAGTACAAGCTGATGCGAAATCCTGAAGTTACGATACGAAGCCGCGGTGTGATGGAGAAGTGCAACTACTGCACGCAGAGGATCGCAGCTGCCCGCATCGCATCTGAGAAGGACGGCCGTGCGATACGTGATGGCGAGGTCATGACGGCTTGCCAGTCGGTCTGCCCGACGAACGCGATCACGTTCGGTGATATGCACGATGCAGACAGTGCGGTCGCAAAGACCAAGCAGGACCATCGCAACTATAATCTCCTGAACGAGCTGAACACTCAGCCCCGGACGACCTATCTTGCGGGCCTGAAGAACTTTAATACCGAAATGCCTGATTACAAGGCGCCGGTCTTCCCGGCAAATGAGAAGCCTGCGAAGGAGCAGAACACGGGAGGCGACGCTCACTAGTCTTAAGCTAGTTGCGAGAAATCTATGCAGGATGCAATAGAAGAACGAAAGCTGCACCCGGCGATGGTCGAAGGCGACCATGACTTTGGAACCGTCAGCGACCGCATCGGTGATCTTACGCTCAAGAAGCGTACGCCGTTCCATTGGTTTATCGGTTTTGCGATAGCCTTCCTCGTAGCGCAGCTCCTGATGGTAACGATCCTTTACCTTGTTACCAAAGGTATCGGCATTTGGGGTACGAACCAACCGGTCGGCTGGGCATTTCCGATCATCAACTTCGTTTGGTGGATCGGTATCGGGCACGCCGGAACGCTGATCTCTGCGATCTTGCTGCTTTTGAACCAGAAGTGGCGAACGTCGATCAACCGCTTCGCCGAAGCGATGACACTTTTTGCCGTCGCTTGCGCCGGGCTTTACCCCGTGTTTCATACGGGTCGTCCCTGGCTTGCCTACTGGCTGTTCCCATATCCGAACACGATGGGCATCTGGCCGCAGTTCCGGTCGCCTTTGATGTGGGACGTTTTCGCCGTATCGACGTATGCGACCGTCTCGCTGCTGTTCTGGTATGTGGGCCTGATCCCTGACCTTGCGACGCTGCGTGACCGTGCAAAGAACAAGTACTTCAAGAAGGTCTATGCGATCTTTTCATGGGGCTGGCGCGGAAGTGCCCGTCACTGGCATCGATATGAGCTTGCATATTTGATCCTTGCCGGTATCTCAACACCTCTCGTGCTTTCGGTACACTCGGTCGTGTCTCTGGACTTCTCCGTTTCGCAGATCCCCGGTTGGCACGCAACGTTCTTCCCGCCGTACTTCGTTGCCGGTGCGATTTACGCCGGTTTTGCAATGGTGCTGCTGCTTGCGATCCCGCTTCGGCACCTTTACAACATGAAGGATTTCGTCACCAAGACCCACTTGATCTTGATGGGCAAGGTGATGCTCGCGACGGGCCTGATCGTTGGCTACTCCTACATCATGGAGGCATTCTTCGGGTGGTACAGCGGTTCGCAGTATGAGTGGTTCATGATCAAGAACCGTATCTGGGAAGGCCCATATTGGGCTTTTTACTGGATGCTGATGTTCTGCAACGTGATCTCACCGCAGTTCCTTTGGTTCAAGCGGTTCCGCGAAAGCGAGTTCTGGCTCTTTATCATTTCGATCATCGTAAGCATCGGAATGTGGCTCGAACGTTTCGTCATCATCGTGACGAGTATTCAGAGAGATTTCCTGCCTTCGTCGTGGGCGATGTATTCGCCGACGATCTGGGATTGGTCGATGTTCATCGGCACACTCGGATTCTTTTTCTGCCTGTTCTTCTTGTTCATCCGGTTCCTGCCGATCATCTCGATCTTTGAGGTCAGGACCTTGCTGCCGCAGGCGAATGTACATGGCCGCCCGCAGGACTTTGACGAGAATGTGCTTGAGATCGAATACACGTACGACAAGACGGATCCGCCGAACAGCTAAGAAGGGAGCGGTTCGAAAGAGTTGGCTTAACAGCGATTAAATTTTTTGAGTATGAGCGAGAATATCTACGGAATAATGGCGGAATTTGACACGCCGACCCAGTTGGTCGATGCGGCTGTCAAGGTCCGTGATGCCGGATATACAAAAACGGACGGCTTCTCGCCGTTCCCGCTGCACGACATTGATGAGGCTCTCGGCATCAAGCGCAGCGTGCTGCCTTATTTGATCTTGACGGGCGGAATAACGGGACTATTGACGGCTCTCGGGCTCGTTTATTTCGTTCACGTCATTGATTACCCGATCATTGTCGGCGGCCGCGGCCACTTTAGTTTGCCTGCGTTCATTCCGCCGATGTTCGAGCTGACGATCCTTTTCGCGGCGTTCACGGCCGTCTTTGGGATGCTGTTCTTGAACGGCCTTCCCTCGCCCTATCATCCGGTATTTAACATTCCGCGATTCGCTTTGGCATCAAGAGAGAAATTCTTCCTGCTGATCGAATCCAGCGACCCGCTTTATGACTACGAGAAGGTCCGAGCTTTTATGGACAGTCTTTCGCCGCAGGAGGTCTTTGATGTCCCTGAATAAACGAAACGAAAGACGGCTTTATTTGCGTTCTGCCCTGATTCTCGCAGCGGTCTGCGGCCTGCTTCTTACCGAGGCTTGCGGCGTCCGCTCGGATATGCAGGACCAACCGCGGTATGACGCTTACGAGAAGAGCGATTTCTTTGCCGACGGCAGGTCTTCGAGAGACTATCCTGAAGGAACCGTCGCTCGCGGCCACCTCGAGGATAACAAGGCTTTCTTTACGGGCAAGATCGATAATCCGGACCCGAACGCCCAGGCGGCGACCTCGACCGACGCGAATGGAAATACGGTCGTGTCAAGTTTTCCGAATGCCGTGACGGAATTTCCGCTGCCGGTCACAAAAGAACTGATCGATCGCGGTGAAGACCGCTACAAGATCTACTGTATGGTATGCCATGGCCAGTTCGGCGACGGTGACGGTATGGTCGTTCGCCGCGGATTTCCAAAACCGCCGACCTATCACGACGACCGCCTTAGAAATGCTCCTGTCGGACACTTCTTTGACGTTATCACGAACGGTTGGGGCAAGATGAATTCTTACGGCTATCAGGTACAGGCGGCGGACCGCTGGGCGATCGTCGCATACATCCGAGCTCTACAGTTGAGCCGGAATCCTGATTCGAATCTGAAGATGACTTCAACTGCAAATTCAAATACGGCAACGCCGGCTGCTGCCGCTAAGCCTCAAGCTCCGGCTGCCAACGGCGCAACGAACAAAGGAGGCGCGAAATAATGGCTGACGCTCAGAATTATCGTGCTCCTGAGTCTTTGAGCCGTTGGGGAGCGGTTTCGCTCGGCATCGGGGCGATCGCCCTGATAGCCTGGGTGATCGGCACGTACTTTAATGTCGAACAGGGCTTAAGGTCTTGGATCCTGGGGTTCATTTTTTGGGGCGGTATCGCCATCGGTTCGCTTGGGCTGTTGATGCTCCAGTATCTGACCGGCGGTGCCTGGGGCGTAGTGCTTCGCCGTCCGCTTGAAGCCGGGACAAAGACCTTGCCGCTTGTCATCTTGCTCTTCCTCCCCATCGCCTATGGCGTTGCAACGCATCAGGTGTATGAATGGACGCACCTTCCGGCCATCGATCCGGTGATGGCTCAACGCGGGCTCTTTATGACGCCGTGGGCCTGGATACTTCGCGGGTTCATTTTTCTCGGACTCTTCTCCGTGATGGCCTATCTTTTGAACAAGTGGAGCGCAAGCCAGGATGCATCGACCTCTTTTGACGATTCATCAAAGCTGCTCGAAAAGATGTCCAAGTTCTCGGGCCCGACGCTCGTGATCTATTGCCTTGTCGTCACATTTGCATCGGTCGATTGGGTGCTGTCGCTCGATCCGCATTGGTTCTCGACTATATGGGGACTGCTTTATGTGGTAGGTTGGGGATTGAGCTGTTTGTGTTTCATGGTCGCGATCCTGGCATGCCTGATCGATCACGAGCCGATGAAGAAGGTTCTCGGGAAGAGGCATTTTCATGACCTCGGAAAGCTCATCCTCGCGTTGGTCATGGTCTGGGCATACTTCAGCTTCGCGCAGTACCTTGTTGTCTGGTCGGGTAATATCCCTGAAGAAACGGCTTATTATATCCCGCGGATCAAGGGCGGTTGGGGATGGATCGGAGCATCGCTCATCTTCCTGCATTTTGCCTTCCCGTTCCTGGTGCTGCTTCAGCAGGATTTCAAACGGCACGCAAAATGGCTCGCAGGAATTGCGATCTTTGTTCTCGTGATGAGGATCCTTGATTTCTTTTGGCAGGTCGGCCCTTCGGCTCGCATAAACTCGCTTGGCCTTGAATCGGGTGCGTTCTATGTCAGCTGGCTCGATCTTGCCGCACCGGTCGCTATCGGTGGGCTTTGGCTTTGGTGGTTCTTCGGACAGCTTGCGAAGAAGCCGCTCGTTCCGATCAACGATCCGTATTTGGAGGAAGCCATCGAGTTTGGCCACGGCCATTAACCGTTGAAGGAAGAAGTTCTTATGTCGAGTAAGAAAAAGGTAATGACGCCGGCAGATTTTGATAAGGCGTACGAAGAGAACGAAGTGCAGCTGCGCGGCGTGGTGTATTTCGTCGGCGGCCTCTCGATCCTGATCGTGATGGTTTCGGTGCTGATGTGGTTCTTTCTTGGCCAGATGCACGATTACCGCAAAGAGACCCAAGGCCCGGCGAATCCGCTCGCTCTATCAACAAAAGAGCGTCTGCCTGACGGCCCGAGGCTGCAGTCCGCTCCCGGTTTTGGCGTTGATGGCCCCGATGGCCACGTCAATCTGGAGTTGACGCAGCCGGCAGCCGAGTATCTGGAATTGAAGAAACAGTGGGATTCGGTCGAAAAGAACGGCGAGAAGGATCCGAAGACGGGCGCCGTCATAATGCTTCCTATCGAGGAGGCAAAGAAACGCCTGCTGGCCGAAGGCCTGAAGGCACGTTCGGATGATGCAGGCAAAAAACTCTATGACGATTCGCGTCGATTCTTTTCCGAATCGAGTGCGGGCCGTATGGAAACAGAGATACGGAGATAGTTGATCCGTAGGGGTTGGTAGTAAGAAATGAAAGTCAAAGACACGATATTTACGATAGTCGCTGCGGCAGTATTGGCGGCGGGAGCCGTCGTGTCTGCCAATGCTCAAAAGGTTGAGCATTACAGTTCGCCATTATATTCACCGCGTGTTTACGATCCGGCCGAGTCAGAAGGCAATGGAATGCCGGCGGCCCTAAAGAAGGTCGGGATCGATCAAAAACTCGGGAATCAAATACCGCTTGATACCGTCTTTAAGAATGAAGACGGGCAAGAGGTTCCTCTCGGTACCTATTTTCAGAAGGGGAGGCCGGTCGTCCTTGCTCTTGTGTATTACGAGTGCCCGATGCTTTGCAACCAGGTTCTGAACGGGCTTACGGGTTCGCTCAAGGGCATCTCGCTTGTTCCCGGCAAGGATTACGACGTCGTTGCCATCAGCTTCGATGCCCGCGAGAACGACAAGGCCGACCTTGCGAAGAACAAGAAGGCGTCTTATGTTGAACGTCTCGAAAAGGCCGGCGGTGCCGAAGGCATGCATTTCCTGACAGGTACGCAGGATTCCATCGATAAGATCGCGAATGCGGTCGGGTTTCATTACTATTGGGACGATAAGACCCAACAGTTCGCGCACGTCGGCGGTATTATGATCGCGACGCCCGAAGGCAAACTTTCGCGGTATATGTACGGGATCGATTATGCGCCGAAAGACCTAAAGTTCGGGCTGATGGATTCGTCGCAAGAGAAGATCGGCGGTGTCACGGAGCAGTTGCTCCTCTATTGCTATCATTACGATCCGGCAACGGGGAAATACGGCCTCGCGATCATGCGTACGCTGAGGATCGCCGGCGTGGTGACGCTGGCATTCTTTGGTGTGATGGCTTTTGTTTTTTATAAACGCGGCAAGAAGCGACGAGCCGACGACGATGGGTTTGGCGGGCCCGATACAACCGCTATTTAGAGCGGCTTGCCCCGCGGACGACGTTTTTTTTTCGTCTAAGGTGTACGCCCAAAAGGAATTATGCAGGACTCATCTTTCGTGCAGCTTTTTCCGCAGCAGGCATCGACGTTTGCCTGGCAGGTCGATGCGCTCTACGGGTATCTGATCCTGGTCAGCCTTGTCTTTTCGGTTCCGATTATTCTCGCGATGTTCTATTTCTCGATCAAGTATCGCGAACGCGAGAAATATGCGGTTCCGAAGGAGATACATGGCTCGATGGTGCTGGAGACACTATGGTCGGTAATTCCGTTCTTTGTGTCGATGAGCGTGTTCATCACAGGTGCGATCGTTTATTTTAACCAGTACACACCGCCTGACGATGCAATGGAGATCTACGTCGTCGGTAAGCAGTGGATGTGGAAAATGCAGCACGCGACGGGCCAACGTGAGATCAATGAGCTTCACGTGCCAGCGGGACGCAATGTCAAGCTCACGATGACGACCGAGGATGTCATCCACAGCTTTTATATACCTGCGTTCCGAACAAAGGCTGATGCGGTGCCGGGGCGCTACACCTATATGTGGTTCAATGCGACGACACCGGGTAAGTACCACCTCTTTTGTGCGGAATATTGCGGCTTGAACCACTCGGGTATGATCGGGACCGTTTATGTGATGGAACCGAAAGATTTCGACAACTGGCTGAGCGGAAATACAGGAGGCGAGACTCCGGTCCAGGTCGGCAAGGATCTTTTCGAGAACAAACTCGGATGCGCATCCTGCCATGCCGGCGGCCCGCAGCAGCGTGGAGCTAAGCTCGAAGGCCTATTCAACACGGAGGTCCATCTTGTCGGCGGCGGGACGGCCATCGCCGATGAGGACTATATTCGAAATTCGATCCTGAATCCGGCGTCGCAGGTGGTAGAAGGTTATCAGCCGATCATGCCCACCTTTAAGGGACAGGTGACCGAAGAGCAACTCAATGGACTTGTTGCCTATATCAAGAGTTTGAGCCCGAATGCGGCAGCGGCCCCGGCAGCTCCGGCAGCCAAGAAGCCCGATGAGAAGGCACCAGCTGGAAAGAAGGCTGACGAAAAAGCGCCGGCGAAGGAATAGGCAAGGTAGATAGATAGGGAAATTATTATGGAAACGGTAGGAGCAATCGAAACAGGAAGCTATGGCACGGCCAAGCTGAATTACCTGAATAACGGTTCGACGCTAAAGTCGTGGCTGCTAACTAAGGATCACAAACGTATCGCGATCATGTATTTGATCTCGGTGTCGGTGTTCTTCCTTATGGGCGGGCTTTATGCCGCCACGATCCGGCTTGAGCTTCTCACACCGGCGAGCGATCTGCTTGAAACTGGTACCTACAACAAGGTCTTTACGCAGCACGGCATCTTGATGGTGTTCTTCTTCCTTATACCGTCGATTCCGGCGGTTTTGGGGAACTTCCTTATTCCGATCATGATCGGCGCAAAGGACCTTGCTCTGCCAAGGATCAACCTGCTCAGCCTTTATATTTACTGGCTCGGCGGTGCGATCACGCTTTGGGCACTGATGCAGGGCGGTGTTGACACAGGCTGGACCTTCTACACGCCGTATTCGACGACCTTCTCGAACACTTATGTCCTTGCGGTCGGTGTCGGCATCTTCATTAACGGTTTTTCGTCGATCTTGACCGGCGTCAACTTCCTTGTGACCATCCATACGATGCGTGCACCTGGAATGACGTGGTTCCGTCTGCCGCTTTTCGTTTGGGCTCATTATGCGGTGAGCCTGATCTTTGTGCTTGGCACTCCGGTCGTCGCGATCACGCTGCTTCTAGTTGCGATCGAACGTGTCGCTCACGTCGGTATTTTCGACCCGGCACTTGGCGGAGATCCGATCCTTTTCCAGCATATGTTCTGGTTTTACTCGCACCCCGCCGTGTACATCATGGTGCTTCCGGGTATGGGCATCGTCAGCGAACTCATTGCAAACTTTGCCAGAAAAAGGATCTTCGGTTACGAGTTTGTCGCATTCTCGAGCATCGGCCTTGCGGTCTTTGGCTTCCTCGTTTGGGGCCACCATATGTTCGTTAGCGGCCAGTCAATGTATGCGAGCCTTGTGTTCTCGTTCCTGACGATGGTCGTGGCGATTCCGTCGGCGATCAAGATGTTCAACTGGACGGCAACGCTCTATCAGGGCAGCATCTCGTTCGATACGCCAATGCTCTACGGCTTGGCGTTCATGGGACTTTTCCTGATCGGCGGATTTACTGGCCTTTATCTCGGTGCACTCGGCCTTAACGTCCATCTGACGGATACGTATTTCGTGATCGGCCACTTCCACTATGTGATGGTCGGCGGCCAGGTGATCGCATATCTCGGCGGGCTCCATTATTGGTGGCCGAAGATGACGGGCAAGATGTATTCGGAGTTTTGGGGCCGGGTTGCCGCGATGCTCATTTTCGTCGGTTTCAACCTGACGTTCTTCCCGCAGTTGATCTTGGGATATCTCGGTATGCCGCGTCGCTACGCCGCATACCCGCCGGAGATGCAGGTGCTGAATATATTTTCGTCGGCAGGAGCTTCGGTTCTCGGCGTAGGCCTTACGATGCCGGTGTTCTACTTTATCCATTCGCTCATCAAGGGCAAGCCGGCACCAGACAATCCATGGCTGCTGCCCGGATTGGAATGGAGAACGAGTTCGCCGCCGCCTACTGAGAATTTCGACAAACCGCCGGTCGTAACTTGGGAAGTTTACGATTTCAGTGATGAGAGCGGCCTCGATATCGAGGCGGCAAAACGTGAGGCCGCCGCGGTCAACGCGTGAACCCTGAGAATTAAAAGGGATTAGTTTAGCTGGATATAAAACGATAAAGATGTCTGCACATTCACATTCGGACAAATTCGTCTATCACGAGCCGGGCCTTCAGCACCAGTTCGATGACATGGGACAGCAAGAGGAGAGCGTTTCGCTCGGAATGTGGCTCTTTCTTGCACAGGAGATCATGTTCTTCGGCGGTCTGTTCACGGCATACTTGGTGATGCGTTCCAAATATCCGTTGGCCTTCGCCTCTGGCAGCAACCATTTGGATGCTTTCCTGGGCGGTGCCAACACGCTTGTCCTCATCGTGAGCAGCCTTACGATGGCCTTGACCGTTTACTACGCTCAGAAGGGCAATCGCAATATGCAGGTCGGCTTGATCGTTCTGACAATGCTCTTCGGCCTGACCTTCCTCGGTATCAAGGCTTACGAGTACACGGATAAATACAACCATGGCCTTGTGCCCATGGCAGGTTTGAACCGACGCGTAAAGGCGGATGCACCTGTGGCAGAGCACGTCGGGCTTGTGCTGCCGGGTGAGACCGCAGTTTCTGCATCAGAGGCAAAGCCGGGAGCTGAACCTTACGTCAACCCGCACGGTGAGTTCCAATGGCGGGAGTATGAACTTGTCCAGCATATGATGGATAAGCAGCGTGCCGAGCCGAACGGCCATTATCTCACGCTGAATGAACAGCTGACCTACTCGACGTCGCCTGGTTCGCTGATCCTTGATAAGGATAAGTTCCGTGATAAGGTAAGGATCTTCTTCTACATCTATTTCGTTATGACGGGCCTGCACGCTCTTCATATGATCATCGGTCTCGGAATAATGACGTGGCTGCTCTGGATGGCCTACAAGAGCACGTTCAACGCCGAATACTTTAGCCCGGTTGAAATGTCCGGCTTGTATTGGCACTTCGTCGATATCGTTTGGATCTTTCTTTTCCCGCTCCTGTATTTGCTCGGGCGGCATTATGAACATTTGGGGCTCTGATAAATGGCTGAACAAACTACTGAACATCACAATCCTCATGTTGAGGTTCCGAACGAACATATCGGCATTCCGGGCTACCTCGGGGTGTTCACCGTGCTCGTTGTCGGGACGATCCTGACCTATTACGTCGCCTTGATGGACCTTGACTGGATCTTTCCGGGTGCGAATACCTTGGTCGCGTTAGGCATCGCATTTACTAAAATGACCGTCGTGGGGCTTTTCTTTATGCACGTGCGATGGAGTCCAAGGCTGGTTTGGATGTCGGCCGTCGGTGCATTCTTCTGGCTTTCGATAATGTTTGCCTACACGATGCAGGACTATCTCACGCGCGGAACCGGCTTTTTCGGCCATTAAAAAGCAATAACTTTCGATCAGGCAGCGAAACGCGTCTTCTTGGCAAGACGCGTTTTTTCTTCCCATTTTTCCGCCATTAGTTAGGAATCGCAAGCTTTAAGGTGGTATCATTATCGGTTTGGCGGTTCGGTTTTCTCCGCCTTGGCGGTGCCTTTTTTACGCAACCAAGAGCTGAAAACACGTCATCAGATAGGAATGATTTTTGAACGAGCGACTCTCAGGCAGAGTGTAATATTGTTATTGCTTTTGGCGTCGGTATTCCTGGCCGGCTGCATCAGAGTAAAACAATCAAGCAACACACCGCGGCTCCTAAAAGCCGAGGTTGCGACGCGCTCCGAAATGCTTGCTGAGGTCGATCGATTTGCCCGTGTCGGTTCCCTGCGGGCAAAAATGTATCTCAAGTTCGAGGACAACAGCTTTGCTGAGTTCGGCAATAAAGAGGTCTATCGCTCAGCGGATGGCGAGATCGTTGTTCAGCGGCCGGCAAAGATCTATATGAAGGTCCAAGTGCCGGTGATACACAGCGACGTTGCGCAGATGACGTCCGATGGGACGAGCTTTCGCGTTGCGATCCTAAAGGACGATGGTTCGGGCAAGCTCAAGAAATTCATAAAGGGCACTAATTCCGCCGACTACTCACCGCTTCAAAAGCGGTTTGGTTCGATGGATATCGAAGGCGGCAAAGACGTGAAGGCGAGTGTCAACGCGATGGCAAATCTTCGCCCGCAGCATTTTACCGATGCTATGCTCGTTGCCCCGACCGACGACAAACACGTCTATGTAGTGAGCACCGTTTATCAGCAGGAAGAAGACTTGACCCAACAACCGAAATCGCCTCTTAGGAATGTCGTTCGGCCATACTATCTGCTTGATGAGGTGATGACCAATTCGGCCGGTGTTCCTCAGATCTCGCGCAGGTTTTGGTTCGACCGGGTCGGAGGCCTGCGGCTCGCCC
Organism: Pyrinomonadaceae bacterium; assembly: GCA_019694355.1. Classification (GTDB taxonomy): domain Bacteria; phylum Acidobacteriota; class Blastocatellia; order Pyrinomonadales; family Pyrinomonadaceae; genus OLB17. The sequence continues at coordinate 527,467 of JAIBCB010000002.1, forward strand.
GACTCCAGCTTTTTGACAAGAATGCTGAGATCGAGTCTGACATCGTTTACGGGCTGCAGGGCAACCTTACAAGTACAGGCGAATACAACAACTTACCGCTCGAGATCATAGTTACGCGTCCAAAGGAACATTATTCGATGCGGCTTAAATATCAAACTCCAGAGGATGTGACGATCGGAAAGACATATCCGGACAAAGCATTTCTGCTCGAAAATTCGTGGGGCCTCGAGGAACTCGATCTCGACAAGAAGCTAGCCGATAACGCGATCCAACAGAATACCGCAAGCCCGCGACCGACCCCGGTTCCGAACTCTGCGGTGAACTTAAACTGATGCCTCCCATTGTTTCAACAAAAGATCTGACAAAGTCGTACAACGTCGGCAAGGTCGATGTGCTCGCCCTCCGCGGCGTTTCGATCGACATCGAACGCGGCGAATTCGTCGCGATCATGGGGCCGAGCGGCTGCGGAAAATCAACACTGCTCCATCTGCTCGGCGGATTGCTTAGCCCGACAAGCGGCAGCATTCTCATTGACGGCGAAGACCTTGCAAAAGTGAGCGATGCCGAGCGGACCGACATCCGACGCCGAAAGATCGGCTTTGTGTTCCAGCGATTCAACCTTTTCCCGACGCTTACTGCGGACGGCAATTTGCGTCTTGCTGAGAAGATCCACGCCGGCAACGGCGAAAGCGCTGAAAGACGACGCGAAGTGCTGTCGCTGCTAAAACTCGAAGAAAAGATGCACCATAAGCCGCTTGAACTTTCAGGCGGCGAGCAGCAGCGTGTTGCCCTCGCCCGTGCGGTCGTCAATAACCCGGCGATCATTCTCGCTGACGAGCCGACCGGAAATCTCGATACAGAGAACTCCGAGGTCGTCTTAAGTATGTTCCGCGACCTTAACCAAAAGCTCGGCCAAACGATCGTGATGATCACCCACAATCCTGAAGCGGCGGCCGTGTGCTCGCGGACAATTCGGATGCGCGACGGGGTCGTGATAGGCTAAAAGCGTATGAAAAGATGGATATTATGGGATTTTTCCCGCGTGACGTGGCAGTACGACGTTTTGTGTCTGCTGATCGTCGCATTCATCTTTCTGACGCCCCAGGAATGGTATTCGCCAAATAAGCGTGCAACCGAACGGCCTGTTTCGGCCGTCCAAACTGCCGACTAACATCAGTCTCCCCGAAAATAAAAGAGTTTGTATGAAGTTCTCATTTTTTAGGAAAAGATTTGTATTCGCCGCATTCTCGCTGGGCGTTGTCTTTTTGCTCTCGGGGCTCGTTAGTGCCCAAGGCGTAAAGCAAGAGATACTCGACCGAATGGACGGGAACTATAAGAGCCTTACTTCTCTAAAAGCGGACGTCAAGATGGACAAGACCGATGCGAATCTTGGTGTCACCGATTCACGTTTCGGCTCGGTCAATTTTCTCCCGAAGTCAAACAAGCATCCGATGTATGTCCGCATCGACTGGAAGAAGCCAAACGAGAGCATGGTCGGCATCGATAAGAGATATCAGATCTATCGACCCGAGATTAACCAGGTCATTCAAGGTTCGACCGATTCGGCAAAGTCTTCGAACAAGGCCGGAAATGCACTTTCTTTCTTGAGTATGTCGCGACGCGAGCTGATGGACAATTACGATATCAAGTACGTGGGGCAGGAAGATATTCCCGGTGGCATTGCGACCTGGCATTTGTTCATGACGCCTAAGGGAAAGGCGAGCTATAAGTCGGCCGATCTTTGGGTGGATAAGGACGGGATGCCGCGGCAGGCCCGTGTAACTGAGCTGAATAACGATACTACGGTCATTCTTCTCACAAATATCCAAAAGAACCCGACGATCAAGGCGGATATCTTTAAGCTCGATACAAAGGGCGCCAAGGTGGTAGAAGGCTAGGATCACACTTTTCGGACCGCTTAGAACGCCCCGGACTCAGAAGACAATGGGTTCGGGGCTTTTGATGTGCGATTTGCGGTCGTTTTGGCCAGAATTTATAATCAAAGGTTCGGTCGAAGGTTTTTTTGCAAATGCCAAAGGCAAGTTCAATGAGCAGATTCCTACGCGGTGTGAAACACACCGTAAAGGCATTTGTGTCCACAAAACATCCTGTCCTCGTACACATCGTGCCGATGCGGCGATGCAATCTCGCTTGCACCTACTGCAACGAATACGACAAGACGAGCGATCCGGTGGCGATCGATATAATGCTGGAACGCATAGACAAGCTTGCGGAATTCGGCACGTCGGTCATCACGATCTCAGGCGGCGAACCGATGATGCATCCCGAGATATACGAGATCATCGCCCGGATCCGCGAACACGGAATGATCGCCGGCCTGATCTCGAATGGATATTATTTCCAGCCCGAAAAGATCAAGAAGCTTAACGAAGCGGGCCTCGATTATCTGCAGATCTCGATCGATAACGTAACGCCCGATGACGTTTCGAAAAAGAGCCTCAAGGTGCTTGACGCGAAGCTTATCAACCTAAGCAAATACGCTAAATTCAAGGTGAATATCAATTCGGTCGTTGGCGGCGGTGTCGCAAATCCGGAGGAAGCTCTTCAGATAGCGAGTCGTGCACGCGAGCTTGGGTTTTCATCGACGGTCGGCGTCATCCACGATGGCGACGGAATGCTGAAAGGCCTTACGCCTCGGGAAAAAGAGGTTTACAAGGAGATCAAGGCGAAGGGCACGCGTTCCTACGCCCGTTGGAATTGGTTCCAGGACGCTCTGGTTGACGGCGGCTCTTATGAATGGCGTTGTCGTGCCGGTGCACGTTATTTGTATATCGATGAGGGCGGTATCGTGAGCTATTGTTCGCAGCAACGCGGTATGCCGGGCATTCCTCTCCTCGAATACACAAGGGCCGATATGCACCGCGAATATCACACCGAAAAGGGCTGTGCGCCGAACTGCACGATCCAGTGCGTCCACCAGGTCGGCCATCTGGATGCCTGGCGAGATCCGCAAATATCGCTTGCGGAATATCAGAAGCAAAAGCCCGGGCTCAAGGCCGAAACGGTCGCCCGCGTTCTCGAGTCGGATTAGAACTTGGACCAAAGCCTAAAAGACCATAACCGAGCACACCACGGACATCGTGTCGGCGGTCTCCGAGCGGCCGTTCTTGGAGCAAATGACGGCATCGTTTCTACCGCAAGCCTGATCATTGGTGTCGCATCTGCGAACGGTACGCGAGCAGCTGTCTTGGTCGCCGGTGCTGCCGGTCTCATTGCGGGTGCCCTGTCGATGGCTGCGGGCGAATATGTATCGGTTCACTCCCAAGCCGACTCGGACTCGGCGGATCTTGATGTAGAACGCCGATATCTGTCATCTGAGCCGGATCTTGAACTTGACGAACTTGCGGCTATCTATGAGGGACGCGGCCTTGATCCGGAACTCGCTTCGATCGTGGCGAAAAAACTCACAGAGCAGGACGCGCTGGCAGCGCATGCAAGGGACGAACTTGGTATTTCCGAGCGTAACGTTTCCAACCCGCTGCAGGCGGCCGCATTTTCCGCCGCGAGTTTTGCGATCGGGGCATTCTTACCGCTTGCGGCCGTGTGGTTTACAGCAAGTCCGCAGATTCCGCTCATCGCGGCGGCCTCACTGATCTTCCTATCTTTGCTCGGCGCGATCGCAGCAAAGGCGGGCGGTGCAAATATGGTACGAGGTTCCCTGCGCGTTCTTGTCTGGGGAGCAGTTGCGATGGCAGCAACGGCGCTTGTCGGCCATTTGTTCGGAACGAACGTTTGATCGCTTACCGCCGTGCCATTTCTTCGCCGATCGTCCAGACGATGACAGAGCTTGAAAGGCCAAGTCCTGAAAGGCGGCCCGCCATCATTATCAGCGTCTCGCCATTTTCGACCACTTTTGCCTCAAGCAGTGTGTTCTCACCGTCTTTTAGCATCTTGCCGGTCGAATCGGCACCTTCATGGACGAACGGCTTCACGCCCCAAACGAGTGCGAGTTGACTGCATGCATCCGCTGAGGTCGTTAGAGCAAACGTCTGCAAACCGGAGCGGACCGATGAGAGGCGGCGTGCCATCAAGCCGGATTCCGTGAATACGGCGACCTTTTCGGTTTGGATCTCTTTTGCCGCGTAGGCCGCGGCTTTGCAAAGGGCCTGGCTCGTGCGTCCGCTTGGCGGCTGCGAAAATTTCACAGGTTTTTTGAGCTGCTCGGGTTTGATCGTTTCGGCCGAATCGATGATCTTCGCCATCATTTTCACGGCCTCGACGGGATGTTCGCCCGTCGCAGTTTCGGCCGAGAGCATTACGGCGTCTGTGCCGTCCCAAACGGCATTTGCCACATCCGAAGCCTCAGCTCGCGTCGGGAACGGGTTCTCGATCATCGATTGCAGCATTTGTGTTGCGGTGATGACGAGTTTATCGTGGGCGACCGCGAGTTCGATGATGCGTTTTTGATATACGGGTACGAGTTCGACGCTCGTTTCGACGCCGAGATCGCCGCGAGCGACCATAACAGCATCGGTAGCCTCGACGATCGACGCAAGATTGTCGATCGCCTCAGCTTTTTCGATCTTGGCCACAAGCAGCGGGCGTCCGACCGATCGCTTGTTGAGGGCTTTGATCCTTTCTTTTGCACGAATGCAATCCTCCGCCGTTCGAACGAATGAGAGGGCGATGTAATCGACATTCTGCGACATCGCCCACTCGAGATCGCTGTGATCTTTTTCGGTCATTGATGGAATGGGAAGCGGCGTGTTTGGCAGATTGATGCCCTTGCGCTCGCGAAGGATCCCGCCGACAACGACGGTCGTCAGGACGTCGGTTTCGGTCTTCGAATCGACGACGAGCTCGATCGCTCCATCGTCAATGAGGATCCGAGCTCCCTGATCGACGACCTTGGGCAATTCTGCAAAATTTGTCGATGCTTCTTGCTCGGAGCCTTCGACCTCACGCGTCGTCAGCACGAACTTGCTGCCTTCTACGAGTTCGACCGGTTGGCCATTCTTCAAAGAACGCGTCCGGATCTTTGGGCCCGAAAGATCGGCGAGGATCGATATAGGGACGCCGAGCGATGCTGCGGCCTCGCGAGCGGTCTTTATGCGTGCGGCGTGCTCGTCATAATTCCCATGCGACATATTGATGCGGACGGCATTCAGGCCGCCGGCGATCATCGATTCGATCACTTCTCGGCTTTCTGATGCCGGGCCGAGGGTTGCAAGTATCTTGGCTTTTCTCACTATTTAGTATCTTACCGCAACGGCGTGTTCGCTGCGCTTTTCTGGCTCTCGTTTGTTATTTCGGTGTATCGTTTCAGGTAATTCAGGACGGTCGAGACAAAGGACGAATGCGACCATGTGAGCGGCGAAACAGACAGCGGGTCGCCGTTCCGCGGATCGATCTGTTCGGCGAGTACGCCGGACGGAAATGCATACTTTGTTACCCATTCGAGCAAGGAATGTGCGGGCTTTAGACCGTCGATATCCTTTGCGACCGCAAGGTAGTATTCAGCGAGCCAAAGCGTACAGATGATCCAGGAATTGCCCGGAAATTCATCGCTCTGGCGCATATAGCCATCGTTCTGAAAGCGAGCGACGCCGCCGATCTCGCCGGGATTTGTAAGCTGATCGCGAACCGCCTCCATCGTTGTGGCCACTAGCGGATCGTCCGGTGCGAAGCAGCCGAAATAGAAGATCGCGTAGAGCGATGCATCGATCGTCGGGTCGATATAAAGCTCGTCGTTGTCGCCGACGAGTCGTCCACGCATAAACCGCCCAAGATCATTGTCGTAAAGGTGCTCACGCATACCGTTGACGACAGCGTCGGCGGCCTTTCGATATTTCTCGGCACGGGCCGGATCTTCGAACAGCTCGGCAAAATTTGCCGCTCCGCGAAGGCCCGCGACGACCGTCGAACATGTGAATGTATGAACGCCGCGGCGGTCTTCCCAAAGGTTCCAGCTAGGAAGCGGAAGGCCTGTGTCCGCGTCGCGGAAACCCTCGATAAAATCGGCTGCCCGCAGGATCAAGTTCTCATAGAGTTCAGCGATGAAATCGCTGTCGTGAGTGATCTCGTAAAACTCCCAAAGAGCCCAAAGCACAAGGGCCGTTTCGTCTTCCTGGATCGGGACGAGCGGCCGCTGGTTTCGCGTGTCCCAATAAGCATGCCAGCCGGAACCGACGGTGCCGTCGGGGTTGTATTTTTGGAGAAAGTAGCCTTCCGGATGAATGATGCGGCCGCAGAATCGAAAGAAGTTTGCAGCGATCGAATGAAATCCGGCGCGAGCGAGAGTGTCCGCGACAAAGGCTCCGTCACGCGGCCAAACATAGCTGTAATGGTCGGTCGCGCGTTCCGTAACATCGTGGTCGTTCGCCGCGAGGATCGCGCCGTCGGCGTCGATCTGCGTTCGGATGATGTGCAGACTGCGGTCGTAGAGTGACACGATCTCACTCGAAAGAGAAGAGAAATCCAGCTTTGTCCGATGCTCGTATTGGTCGGGAGGATGGCCGAAACGCGACTGAGGCTGTTCGTCGATGACGATGCCGTTCAATTTGCTGACCTCGTCGTGCGTTGTTCCGGCGGCGATCCAGTAATAGAATTCGCAAGAGCTGTTCGCTTCGATCTGGCAATGGATCCCGATCGTCGAATCAACTGAGCCTTCAAATATCGCGCTTCCGCTCAAGACGCCGTCCTCTGCGTCGCGCCACGTGCCCTGCATATTTTGAAAGGCCTTACGGCCTGTCGCGAACTGATCGAAATGCGGTTCGGTATTGATCAAAAAGTACCGATGCTTTTGGTAATGGATGAGGCCGCCGCTCTTCGGATCGTAGAATGCAGTGTCTCCGACCTTGTTCTCGTAGATGCGAAAATCGTGATGAAAAAAAACACGCACCTCGCGGCTGTCGCCCTTTGTATTTTTAAGAAGAACGTGTTTGAGGTAGATGTTTCCGTCACTGCAGACCATGTCGTGGCATTCGAATTCGATGCCGAGCGGATCATTGCGGAGTTTGACGTCTGTGACGGCAGATTCGGGCAGATAGCCGATGGTTCGCACCCAATCATCTTCGAAGATCCACGAAAAAACGCCGTCCACCCAAACGCCGAATCGAAACGGAAAACCTTCGCTGTGATTCTCTTCGCCGACGTGCGGAAAGTAAACGTCGCGCAACTGATATTTGTCGTCAAAATTTACGAGAAAACGTCCATTGCCGACGGGAATATCACGCATAGAATGTTGTCGGCCTAGTTTGCGGTCACCGCGGTATCGACGGCGAGATCGAGGTCGAGTTTGATGCGGTCGCTAAAACCGACGACCTTTTTGACGATCTGGCCGTTGCGGTCGATCACCAACGTTTGCGGGATCGCATCGGTCGAGGCGAAAACGAAGCTCGTGAGGGCCTTTTCAGGGTAGCCGATCGGATAGTCGAGCTTGGTCTGCGTAATGAAATTCGGTATCTCGGCCTTGTCGGTCGCATCGCCGACGTGCAGGCCGTAGATCGCAAGCTTTTCGCCGCCGTATTTTGCGAGCAGGGAATTAAGATGCGGGATCTCTTCGCGGCAGGGCGGGCAGTTCGTTGCCCAAAAATCGAGAATGACGGCCTTTCCCTTCAGGTCGCTGAGCTTCTGGACCTCGCCCGCGTCGTTCGTCCACGTCATTTCGCCTATCGGTTTTGACGGGGTTTCGATGATGTTGGTCGTCGGGCGGTCATTGATCGACGCGGGGCGATTCGAGATCGATACCGGTGCGGCGGTGTTGCACGAGATGCCCGCGACTGAGATAAAAAAGAGAAGAAATGCCCCTAACTTACTCACAACTATAATGTTAGTGTTAATTGGGGCGGTTGTAAAAGAGAGAGCCCGCGAGAAGCGAAAGTGTGAGCGTCTATCCCGCGAAAATTGCGAAAAAACTGAGTGAAAAGGCCGACGCTGCCGCATCGGAAGGTGCAGTGTGCGGGCGGGCAGCGAGCTTTATTTGCGGCTGTTTCGCTGAGGCCTGCATCTCGGTCGATGACGATGCACAAGTTATTGCGAACATTGGGTTTGCGACGAACGGATGCGGTTTTATGGCCGCTTCATGCCAGGTTCTTGAAGAGAAGCTGACGGGCCGCGAACTCGCTGCTCTCAAAGGCCTTTCGGACGATCGTCTTGTTGCGGAACTTGAGTCAGATTTGGGTGAATTTCCCGAGGCGAGAAAGCAGTGCGCGTTGGTCGCGATCGAGGCGTTAAGGGCGGCATTTGGGCGGCTGCGAAAGGCACGGGCCGCGGAGTTTGTCGGAGATTCACCGCTCGTCTGCACGTGTTTCGGCGTTTCGGAGGACGATCTGCTTTCCGCGATCAAGACGACGCAAGCCTCGCAATTTCGCGATCTCGAAGCGGCGACGCGTGCCGGCCGAGGCTGCGGCGCATGCCGGATGCTGATCGAAGAGCTTATCGAAACCGCGAAAATACGGGACTAGATCGGCCTGTATGCTATAATCTCCCAAAAAAGTGTGCATTTTGTACATTTTGTTCATTTTGTGCGGTTTGATACATTTTGTGCGGTTTGATACATTTTGTGCGGTTTGTGCGTGAATCGGCCGCCCGAACTTGCTAAGTTCTTATCGAGGCCTTTGAAACGGTTCTCGACTTTTTGAATGGACGACCCTGCAAGTACCCTTTCTTTTTTCCTCTTCGCACAAGCTTCGGAGACGATCGCGATGCCGACCCTTTCGTGGTCGGTGACGAATCTGCTTCTGGTCGCGTTTCTCGTTTTTGCGAATGGATTTTTTGTTGCGAGCGAATTTGCGCTCGTCGCGGTTCGCAAATCGCGCATCGAGGCGCAGGCCGCCGACGGGAATCGTGCGGCGGTTCGGCTGCTCGATATGCTCGAGCATCTGAACGCCTACATTTCGGCGACGCAGTTGGGCATTACGCTCGCATCGCTTGGGCTTGGCTGGGTCGGTGAACCTGCTGTCGCGAAGCTGCTTGAACCGCTTCTGCAATGGTCGGCGGGCGTTTCGGGAGTCAATTTGCTGACGACGCCGGCCGTTCTTCACACGGTCTCGTTCGCGATCGGGTTTTCGTTCATCACGTTCCTGCACATCGTTTTCGGCGAACTCGCACCGAAGACCGCGGCACTCGAACTTTCTGAAAAGATCGCGTATCTCATCGCCGTTCCGCTGCAGATATTTTACAAGGTGTTCTACTATCCGATCCGTCTTCTTGATTGGGCCGGAACAAAGACCGTGAGGCTTTTCGGCCTCGAAGCGGCGGGCGAGCACGCATCGAGTTACACAGAGGATGAGATACGAAATCTTGTCCGCATTTCGGAAGAGAGCGGCCACCTGAACATCGTCGAACGGACGCTGATCAACAAGGTGTTCGAGTTCTCGGAAACGACGGTCAAGGAAGCAATGGTGCCGCGGACCGAGATCGTCGCGATCGCAGAGACCTCGACGTTCGATGAGATCGCTTCGGCGTTCCAGGAGCACGGCTACTCGCGGATACCTGTCTATCGAACGTCGCTCGATGATATGGCGGGCTATGTCCACAGCAAAGACCTCGTGAGCTATGTCGGCAGGAAAGATAAATTCCGCCTCGCGGATGTTCTGATGAAGGCGAGCTACGTTGTCGATACCGCGAGGCTCGAGGACGTTCTGCGGCAGATGCAGCGTGAGAAATTCCACTTCGGTTTTGTCGTCGATGAACACGGCGGCATCGAGGGCATCATCACGCTCGAAGATCTGCTCGAAGAGATCGTCGGCGACATTTCGGACGAGCACGACGAAGAAGTGAACGAGCAGATCGTCGAGCTCGCGGACGGTTCTTATCGCCTGGACGGCGGGCTTGCGGTCCGCGATCTGAACCGGCGTTTGGATGTCAATCTGCCGGTCTCTGAGACATACACGACCATTGCGGGCTTTCTGATGGCCGAGGCGGGGCAGATCCTCGAAGAGGGAGATTCGCTGCCTTACAACGGCAATACTTATCACGTTGAGAAGGTCGATAAACGCCGCATTTTACAGGTGCGGATGGAAAGGACATAATTCTTGTTTCGCGAAGAAAATTTAGGAGCGCAAAAAAGAGAAAAATGAGTTTTATCGAAGAAGTTTGGGCACGAGAGATACTTGATTCACGCGGCAATCCGACGATCGAGGCCGAAGTGATTCTTGAGGACGGAACGCAGGGCCGTGCGGCCGTGCCATCGGGGGCATCGACCGGCGAGAACGAGGCGATGGAGCTTCGAGACGGCGAACAGCTTCGATACCTCGGGAAAGGTGTCGAGAAGGCGGTCGCAAATGTCCGCGAAAAGATCGCACGCGAACTCGAAGGCCTCGATGTGCTCGATCAGACGCTCATCGATTCAACGATGCTCGAACTCGACGGCACGGACAACAAATCGAACCTCGGTGCGAATGCGATCCTCGCGATCTCGCTCGCTTCGGCGCGTGCGGCGGCGGCATTTCTTGAAATTCCGCTCTACAGATACGTCGGCGGTGCGAACGCAAAGACGCTGCCCGTTCCGATGATGAACATTCTGAACGGCGGTGCGCATGCGGACAACAATGTCGATTTTCAGGAGTTTATGATCGTGCCGGTCGGTGCTCCGTCGTTTTCGGAAGCTCTGCGATTTGGTGCCGAGATCTTTCATAATCTGAAGGGCGTGCTGAAAGGCCGCGGCCTTTCGACCGGCGTCGGCGATGAAGGCGGTTTTGCACCGAACCTCTCATCGAACGAAGAGGCGATCGAGACGATCCTGCAGGCGATCGAAAAGGCAGGCTACAAGGCCGGCGACGACGTGATGCTCGCGCTCGATCCTGCGGCGAGCGAATTCTATTCGGACGGCAAATACGTCTTCAAGAAGTCCGATAAACGCGAGCTTTCGAGCGAAGAGATGGCCGCGTTCTGGGCGGATTGGGCGGCGAAATATCCGATCATCTCGATCGAGGACGGAATGGCCGAAAACGATTGGGACGGCTGGATAAGTTTGACGAAGATGATCGGTGAAAAAGTCCAGCTCGTCGGCGACGACCTTTTCGTGACGAACGTCAAATTCCTCGAAAAAGGCATCGAGAAGCACGCCGCGAACTCGATCCTGATCAAGGTCAACCAGATCGGCACGCTCACCGAGACGCTCGACGCGATCGAACTCGCTCGGACGAACAATATGACGGCCGTGATCTCGCATCGTTCGGGCGAAACGGAAGACACGTTCATCGCCGATCTTGCGGTCGCGACGAACGCCGGCCAGATCAAGACCGGCAGCCTTTGCCGCTCGGATCGTATCGCGAAATACAACCAGCTTCTCCGCATCGAAGAAGACCTCGGCGATTCCGCAAAATATCCGGGAAGAAAGGCTTTTTATCAGATCGGCTGATGGATCTGAAAGCCGAGATCTTAGGCGAACATTCGCGTCGGCAAATGCTGAAGGTCGCGGACTTTGTCGGATCGAACGAGGAACGTTTTGCTGAGCTGATGCGGCTTTTTCTTTCGGGCGAATATCGCGTCGTTCAGCGTTCGGCGTGGGCGGTCGCGAAGATCGTCGAGAGAGAGCCAAAGCTTATCGCTCCGTATTTCAGCCGGCTTGTTGTGCTGCTCGAAGACGGAACGGCGCACCCGGCGGCACACCGCAACATTCTCAGGCTGCTGCAGACGGCGCCGATACCCGCAAAGTACGAAGGGCGTCTGTACGACATTTGCCTTTCGAAGATAGACGATCCGGCCGCAGCGACAGCCGTTCGTGCCTTTGCGATCGAGGTCGCGGCACGCATCGCGAACGGCGAACCCGATCTGCTTGCCGAGATCCGGCTCGTGACGACGCGGCATCTAAAAGATGCGAAAGCCGCCATCAGGTCAAAGGCTCGAAACGTCCTGAAGATCGTTGAGGAAAACTGAGAATGCGGTCATTTGTGAATTAGCGGTCAACAATTATTCGGAGGCGAAATATGTCTTTCTTGTTGGCCGCCGAATTCGATATAATCTAAGTTAGCCTTACTTTTGCGGCGTCTGCCCGCAGCCGAAAAATGAGCCCGAACAAAACGCCAATCAAGCCTCCGATAGCGCTCATCATACTCGATGGCTGGGGAATCTCTGCCGAGCCGCACGGCAATGCGATCCTGCACGCACACACGCCTTTTTATGACGCGCTGACGGCGAAGTTTCCATCGACGGAGATCATCTCGTGCGGCCGGGCGATCGGGCAGGAAAAGGGAGCTGTCGGCGATCCGGAATCGGGGCATCTTGCTCTCGGGACGGGGCGGCCGGCACAGGCAGAAGTTTCGATCGTCGAAAAGGCCTTGAGGTCGGGAAAATTCGCAAAGAACAAGGTGTTGAAGGAGGCGTTCGAATCCGCCGCTCGAAGAAAGGCGTCCGTGCATCTGATCGGACTCTTGAGCGACGGCGGCGTCCATTCTTCGACGAACACTCTCTTCGGACTGCTTCGGATGGCAAAGGCCGAGGCGATCACAGACGTAAATGTCCACGCCATTCTTGACGGCGTCGATGTCCCGCCGCGAACCGCGGACGTTTACATCGAGGCCCTCGAGATCAAGATGGCGGAGATCGGTGCGGGCCGCATCGCAACGCTTTGCGGACGGTATTTCGGGATGGACAGCCGCGAAAATTGGGAGCGAACGGCGCGCGTCTATACGATGCTCGTGCACGCCGAAGGCGAGCGTTCGCCGGATGCCGTGATGTCGATCAGAAATGCATTCTTACGCGGCATCGCCGACGAGTTCGTCGCTCCGGTCGTTATCGAAACAGCGGACCACCAACCGGTAGCGACGGTGAAGGACGGCGACCTCGTGATCTATTTCAACCACAGGCCGGAGACGATCCGTCAGCTTGTCCGCTCGCTCTCGGTGCCGGATTCTACGGGTGCGAAAAAGCCGCTGATCGAGACGATCTGCCTCACGGAATACGATGCGAATTTCGAACTGCCGATCGCGTTCCCGACACAGGAAAGTGCGGGCACGCTGACCGACGCTCTTTCTGCGGCGGGCGTCGTCAATGTGAAGATGACGCAGACCGAACGGTATCCGCATCTCTCGTATTTCTTTAACGGAGCAAGAGAATCGCAGAGCGCGACGGAGCAGAACATTCTCGTGCCGACGCCGAAGCATGAGACGCTCGACCTCGCACCGGAATCACAAAGTTTTAAGATCGCAGATCGTGCGATCAGCACGCTTGCATCGCGCGGTTCGGGCGTCTATGTCGTTAATTTTCCGGCTGCGACATTGTCGGCGGAAATGGGAAGATTCGATAAGACGGTCGAGGCCGTGCAGTTCGTCGATACGTGTCTTGGCGGCGTTTGCGATTCGGTCATAAATGCGGGCGGCATTGCGGTCGTTACGGCTTCGCACGGACGCTGTGAGCAGATGCTCTCGGACGAAGATTCTGATGCCCCGCCGCGGAATTCGACGAATCGCGTGCCGCTAATCATTGCAGGCAAAGATGTTGCGAATCTGCATCTTCGCGGTGACGGTTCGCTTATCGACGTTGCACCGACGCTACTCAGCCTGCTTTCGATCGAAAGGCCGGCCGAGATGACCGGGTCGTCACTTTTCTAAACAGGTTCTTTTTTGCTCCCAAAATGACAACCGCGGCCGGAGCGTGGTAAGGTCTCATTTTGCAAAATTATGGTCGAGGAATTTGCGTTCGATAATTCGGAAGAGCGCCGAAAGGCTCGTGCGAACGACACGGGTTGGATAGAGGTGATCGTCGGGTCGATGTTCTCAGGAAAATCGGAGGAACTTATCCGCCGTTTGAACCGAGCGAGGATCGCGAGGCAGAAGGTGCTCGTCTTTAAGCCGCTGATAGATGCACGGTATTCGAAGCAGGAGATCGCGTCGCATTCGGGACAGAAACACGATTCCATTCCTGTTTCGACGACGGCCGAGATGCTCTCGCACATCGCGGACGATACGCAGGTCGTCGGCATCGACGAAGGGCAGTTCTTCGACCTTGAGATCATCGACGCGGTCAATAAACTTGCGAGCGAAGGCAAACGCGTGATCATCGCCGGGCTCGATCAGGATTTTATGGGCAAGCCTTTCGAGCCGATGCCGCAGTTGCTCTCGATCGCGGAATTCATTACGAAGACGCACGCGATCTGCGTAAAATGCGGATCGACCGCCAACTATTCACAGCGGACGGTCGATTCGGATGCTCGTGTCGAGGTCGGTGCGGCCGACAAATACGAGGCGCGCTGCCGCAGGTGTTTTATCCCGCACTCGGACGCGCCGACGCTCGGCTAAACTATTTCGTGGATCCCATCGAGTAAAGGATCGCCGTGAAATCGTCAGTGTGCTTCGCAAAATTCGAAGCCTTCGTCGATGTCATTACGTTGAGCATCTGCGTCTGGCCGATGTAGCTTCTATAGCCGATCCATTGATGCCGGCGAACGTCATCCTTGCCTTCGGGCGGTGCCTCGACAAATTCGACGCCGGGAATGCCGTCGATCTCAACCATTTTCACCGACTCATATTTTCCGTTCTTTAGCTGCTGCATCGCCTGATCGTAGTAGGCCTTCAGGCTTACGTCGGTCGGGAAATCGGCACCGAGCACGGAGATATTGACGAGCAGAAATGCGTTGTCGGGCGACTGATAATTGAACGTCTCTTTGCCCACGTCCATCTTTTTCCAACCCGCTGGAAGTTTCCAAGACAAACCCTGGTCGTCCCATTTCGTTTCGGTGGCGCCGTCGATGATCGCCTGTTGTGCGGCGTTCGGTGCGGCCTTTTCGGCTGCGGGTGCGGCAGACGAACTGCTGCCGGAGTTAGACGCGGGCTTTGCGGCGGTCGAATTTGAGTTAGATTCCGGCGAGCCGGAAACGCCTTTCAATCTGTCCTGCAGGCCGCAGAACGTCATCGCAAAGGACAAGATGCCAAGTGCAAGCAATGATCTCATTAAAATATTCTCCTTTTGGTGTGAGTTGCCTCATTGTTACCGCAAATCGAGAGAATTGCAATGCGGGCGACGAGCTTATTCTGCGGCGGAACGAGCAAGTTTGCGTTGGCTTTCGAAATGGCCGGCGACCTCCGCGGCCACTTTCGGGCCGAGATGTTTGGCGAGTTCCTCGATCGAGGCTTTTGCGATGCGCTCGATCGAACCGAATTCGCGAAGGAGCTTCATCTTTCGCTTCTCGCCGATGCCGGGAATCTCGGAAAGTTCCGATGTGAAATCGCGCTTCTCACGGCGTTTGCGGTGAAACTCGATGGCGGTCTTGTGCGTCTCTTCGCGTATCTGGAGGATGAGGCGAAAGGCGAGAGAATTTCGATCGAAAGGTATCGGCGAATCTTCGCGGCCGTGGATCAGCAGATGCGAGATCTCGTTGTGCCGCTTGGGCGGTTTGACGAGGCCGACGAGCATGATCTGTTCGAGATCGAGACGGCCCATCGCTTCCGCAGCGGCGGAAAGCTGGCCTTTGCCGCCATCGATAAAGATGAGCTGCGGCAGCGGAGTTTTCTCCTCGACCGATCGCCGGTAGCGTCTAAGGACCGCTTCATTCATCGAAGCAAAATCGTTCGCACCCTCGACCGTTTTTATGATGAAGCGGCGGTATGAACCGCGTGCGGGCTTGCCGTTCTCAAAGACGACGATTCCCGCGACATTCTCCGAGCCTGAGATGTTCGAGATGTCGAAAGACTCGATCCGTTCGGGAAAATGCGGGAGTTCGAGTATCTCCTGCAGCTCTTCGAGCACCTTTGCGGAATCGGGCTTCAGGACGCGGAAACGCTGCTCGAAAGCGATCTTCGCGTTCGTTGTTACGAGATCGACGAGGTGGCGTTTCGTGCCTTTTTTCGGGTCGTAGATGCGTACGCGGCGACCTCGGCGTTCGGTCAGGGCCTTTTCGAGAACGGCACGATCTTCAAAATCGACGGGCACGTGTATCTCGAGCGGAACGTAGTCGGTCGAGTAATATTGCGAGAGAACCTCGCCGAAAAATTCACCCGCATCGAACGTTTCGTCCTCGACAAGATCCTCCCAGAAGAATTCGCGGCGGCCGACGATCTTGCCTTCGCGCATCGTAAAAAGCTGCAACGCGAGCCGCTGTTTTTCGCGATAGAATCCGAAGATGTCGATATCCTTTTCGGCGGTCATCGCCATCTTCTGCGTTTCGCTCAAGGCGATGACGGTGTCGCGGAGGTCGCGATATTTTGCGGCGAGTTCATACTTTCCTTCTTCGGAAAATTGCCACATTCGCTTCTCAAGATCCTTTGCGAGCTCTTTATTCTTTCCTTCGAGCAGAGTCTTGACGTCGGCGGCCGCTTCCTGATATTCCTCCTGCGTGCAAAGGCCTTTGACGCACGGGCCGAGACAGCGTTTGAGATGATATTCGAGGCACGGACGCGCGAGTTTGCCGTCGATCTCGATCTCACAGGTACGGAGCTGGAACGCACGATTCACGAGATTCAGCGTCCTGCGGGCGAGTGCCGCTGGCAGGAACGGGCCGAAATAAAATGAGCCGTCGCGCACGATCTTCCGCGTGATGACGACCTTCGGGAAAGGTTCGTTCGTGAGTTTCAGATGCGGATAAGATTTGTCGTCCTTTAGAAGTACGTTGAACCGAGGCTTGAATTTTTTTATCAAGTTCGATTCGAGGACGAGCGCTTCGACCTCGTTATCGACGACGATGAATTCGATGTCGGCGATCAGCTTTACGAGCCGGCGCGTTTTCGGGTCGTGGTTGCGGCTCGAATGAAAATATGAGCGGACGCGATTGCGGAGGTTCTTCGCCTTGCCGACATAGATGATCTTGCCCGCCGCATTCTTATGCAGATAAATGCCGGCGTTCGTGGGCAAAGTTTTCAGCTTTTCGGCAATGGTCACAAGTTGAGTTTATCGCATCGCGTAAGGCAAATAAATGAAGGCGTGCGACAGGCTCGACGTTGACTTTCGCGTGTGCGTTAGGCTAAATACAGACTTTCACTCTATGAAGACCTTGCTGACGACCGATCCTGACCAAGCTGCTGAGTTCATTCGCGGCGGCGGGATCGTTGCGTTCCCGACCGAGACGGTTTACGGGCTCGGTGCGAACGTCTTTGACGAAAGGGCGGTCAGGAAGATCTTCGAGGCGAAAGAGCGTCCCGCTGACAATCCGCTGATCGCTCACGTCGGTGATCGCAGCCAGATCGCGGAACTGAGCCGAGAGATCAACGATGCCGCACATAGGCTGATCGACGCCTTTTTCCCAGGGCCGCTGACGGTCGTTGTGAAGAGATCGGCGAGGGTTCCGCTGATCGCGACCGCGGGGCTTGAGACGATCGGCATCCGAATGCCGCGGCACGAACTCGCAAGAAGATTTCTTGCTGCGTGCGGAACGCCTGTCGTTGCGCCTTCTGCGAATATTTCGGGGCGTCCGAGCCCGACAACATGGCAGGCGGTGTATGAAGATCTTGACGGACGCGTCGATTGCATTTTACAGGGCGAGGCGACGGAGATCGGGCTTGAATCGACGGTCGTTGACTGTACGAACGAAGTGCCGTTGGTGCTGCGTCCGGGTGCGGTCGGCATCGAAGAAATTCGCCGCATCGTCCCGAACGCGGCGGTGTTTGCGGGCAATGCCGAGCAAGCTGCGGTAAGTCCCGGAATGCGGCACAAGCATTATTCGCCGAGGGCGAAGGTCGTGATCGTTCGTAATGCAAGCGAAGCGGTCGGGCATGGCCGCTCTGCGTTCATCGGCCTTGAGGCAACGAGCGCACACTTCGACAGGGTCGAAGTGTGCGCGTCACCGAATGCATACGCTCATCGCCTTTTCGCATTCTTTCGCGAATGTGACAGCGACAAGATCGACGTTATCTATTGTCAGGAGGTCGAAGAGATGGGAATCGGCCGGGCGTTGATGGATCGGCTGCGTCGTGCGGCAGAAGCATGATCAAGGCTTTGCAGAAACGGCAGCGAGCACGTCGTCCGAAGCGTTGTTGATGATCTTCGTGTCGAGTTCGTCAAAGGCTTGAAGCTGTTCGAGATACTCACGCGGCACGATCACGAGCACCGGTTTCCCCGCATTATAGACCACGATATATTCCTTCACTTCTGCTGCACCAAGGAACCGTCGCTGTTTGCCGTCGGGCATATGGACGAGCCTGCCCGCAGCGTAAAATTCGGCATTGTGCGAGGTCGTGTGCAGGCCGAGAACCTTCGCTTTCCCATAACCTCCGGCGTTGGCATCGGCAATGGCCGCCTTGATCGAATCAGCAGCCGCGAAACCGGGAAGGTAGAACAAGATCAGCAGAACGCTCGCGATCAGCGTCAATGCGGCGACGGAAGGAACCAACTTTCGCACCCACGCTGAGGTCTTGCTGCGGACGACAAACAAACTTGCGAGGATCACAGCGGCAGGAACTGCCGGAAGAATGTAGCCGGGAAGTTTCGAGCCCGAAAACGAAAAGAAAACGAGCGGCAGAAAGAGCCAAACCGCGGCAAAGACAGCGAGGTCCTTGTGTGTGTCTTCAGATTCCTTTTGGTGAACGAGAAGCCCGCGAAAGAGCTTCCATAGTTCTGCGATCGCGAGCGGTGCCCATGGCAATGCGAGCACGGGCAGCATCCAAAAGAAGAAAAGAAATGATCCCGGATGCTGATATTTGTTCGACGTGAAACGCTGGAAATGGTGCTGGATGAAGAACTGGTCGATGAAGTAATATCCGTGCCGCAGGTACATTGGGATATACCAGACACCGGCCGTCGCAAGAGTTGCGAAGCCGCCCCAGAGAATACTTTCGAATGCGAATCTCGTCGGGCGTTTCCAGAGCACGACGTGATAGAAAAAAATGATACCGACCGGAAAGATCGCGCCGACGAGGCCTTTCGCAAGCAGCCCAACGCCGAGAAAAAAGTACGCTGCGAGGAGCCATAAACGCGGCCTTTCCGACGTTTGGTGCAGATAATATGCAGCTAGGGACGCGGTGATCGGAAGCGTCAGGATGATGTCGAAACTCGCGCCGTGAGCGAACGCGATGATACCGACCGTCGATGCGGCGATGGCTGCAAAGAGTGAGCCGCGTCGGATCGATCTTCCGAGAAGATAGAGACAAACTATGACGCCGATGCCGAAGAGTGCGGGGCCGAGACGCGCGGAAAATTCGTTGACGCCGAAAATGTGGTAAGCGATCTTTTCGAGCCAGTAGAGCAGAACGGGTTTCTCGAACCAAAGGCTGCCGCCCAATGTCGGCGTGACCCAATCACCGCGGTCGAACATCTCGCGTGCGACCTGTGCGTAACGCGGTTCATCCGGGCCCATCAATGGCAGCGTCAGGCCGACAAAATACGCCGCAACGGCCAAAGCAGCGAGCGCGATCTTTGCCGTGCTCGAAATAACTTGCGTCGGGACTGTTTTTGTAATTTCCGCCATTAAAGAACAGAATGTTAAGTATTACTCTAAAAAGAGCTTACAAGAAATGGCGAGTGATAGAAAAATACGCGTGGCCGCGATCGGCGTAGGAAGCCTCGGGCGTCATCACGCTCGGAATTACGCAGAATTGGCCGAGGAAGGCCGTGTCGAGTTCGTCGGAGCGTGTGACACGGACGCCGAAACGGCCAAGCGGATCGCCCGCGAGAACGGCGCCGCTCATTTTACAGATTGGCGTGAATTGCTCGACAAGGTTGACGCCGTCTCGATCGCGACGCCGACCGAAACGCACACCGAGATCGCCTGCGCGTTCCTTGATGTCGGCAAACACGTGCTCGTCGAAAAGCCGATCGCATCGACCGTTTCGGATGCGGAACGGATGATCGCGGCCTCAAAAAGGTCAGGCGCAAAGCTGATGGTCGGGCAGCTTGAGCGTTACAATCCCGCGATGGTCGCCCTGAGGCCGCGAGTTACGACGCCGCTCTATTTTGAGATACACCGCGTGTCGCCGTTCCCGAACCGCTCGCTCGATGTCGATGTCGTGCTCGATGTGATGATCCACGATCTCGATGCCGTGCAATGGCTTGTCGGTTCGGATGTTGAGGTTTCGGCCATCCACGCAGTCGGAATTCCCGTGATCTCGGACAAGGTCGATGCGGCGAACGCTCGGATCGAGTTTGCGAACGGAACGGTCGCCAACATCACCGCATCGCGCATCGGGACCGAGAAAATAAGAAAGACGCGATTCTATCAGACAAATTCTTATGTCGTGTTGGATTACGCGACGAAGTTCGCATCGCTCACCTCGCTCAAGCCTGAGGCGACGAGTTTGCTCGACGGGATCTCGATCGACAGGCTGGAGATAAACGACGTTGAGCCGCTGCGGGCCGAGATCACGGCGTTTCTCGATGCGATAGAGAAAGATCAAGAGCCCGCGATCACGGGCGAAGACGGCCTGCGTGCATTGACACTCGCCGTCGGCGTGCTCGAGAAGATCGAGGCACACAGGTCGCGATTGGATCTTTAGTCACCATTAAAAAAGCCCGTCGAAACGGGCTTGAACATAAGTTTGGGCGTCCGGGCTTACGAACCCTGTGAGGCTGCACGCTCTGCGAATGACTTAAGCCATTCCTGTGTTTTCCTGAGGCGTGCGGTGTTCTCGGGCGTGGACATCGTTAACGTCTCGAGATTCTTGAACGCTTCCGGCGAACCCATTTTTTCGCGAAGCTCGGCGAGGAAAGGTTCGATCTTCGCAAAGATGATGTAGTGCTCACCGTTCGTTTCGCCGAAAAGATCGGCGTCGATCGCGCCGTGATTTACCATCGCGGCGGCCATATCCCAATAGGAACCGACCATACGAAGATATGCTCCGACCTCCGGATCCATCATCGTGTTCAGAATATCGTCCGCGCTCTTGGGCGTGAACATAAAGACCCAATCGCGAGCTTTGCGCATGGTCGCCTCGCGCCGCAGGTCGTAAAGTTTGAGAATAAGATCAGCTGAATCTGCCTTGCTCATAGTGCCAATGGAACCTCCAAAAAAGTATAGTTAGACTGTATTTTTATCTTGGGCGGGTGTCAAATAGACGAATTTATGACCCATTTTTCTGAGAGATCGATAAACGGTCTGCTTGAGAGCAGGATCGACGCGGGTGATTTTCCGTCGGCGGTGTATCTCGTCGGGCGGGGTGATGAAGTTGTCTTTTCAGACGCTTTGGGCAATGCCGTAGTCGTGCCTGAGGTGATCCCGGCCGAGCTCGCCACGATCTACGACCTTGCGAGCCTTACGAAGGTGCTTGTTACGACATTATTGGCGACGATAATGATCGATCGAGGTGAGCTGGCGATCGAAACCGGATTGAGCGACGTGCTGCCTGAGAGCATCGGTTCACCAAATCACAACACGACGATCCTGGAGCTAGCGACGCACACGAGCGGTCTGCCCGCGTGGCGGCCGCTTTATCTGCTCGCGGAAGATCGTGCAGATGTGCTGAGCGTAGTCCTGAGCACGCCGGCGACGCCCGTGCGAGATGTCGTTTACAGCGACCTTAATTTTATTTTGCTTTCGTTCGTGATCGAGAGGCTCACCGGCAAGCGGATCGACGAGGCGGCGGCGGAGTTCATCTTCAAGCCGCTTGGGCTGAAGGATACGGGTTACCGTCCTTCCGTTGAGTTGCGACAGCGGATCGCAGCGTCTGAGAATGGCAATCGATTTGAGCGGGAGACGTGCGAAAATGAAGGTTATCTTGCGAGCGACGAAGCCAAACGCCGAGCGGAGCGTTGGCTTAGAAAAGAGCCGATATGGGGCGAAGTTCATGACGGAAATGCGTATTTTATGGATGGCGTCGTGGGGCACGCCGGGCTTTTTTCGACGGTAAATGAGACATTCGAGATCGCAAAACAGTTCCATTCGGCTACGTCGAGCCTTTTGAAGCCCGAAACTTGCAGGCTTTTTTCACGGGATTTTACGGCCGGCAAGGCCGAGGATCGCTCGTTCGGATTTCAGCTCACAAGCACGAAAGATTCGACCGCGGGAACGTGCTTGTCGCCGCAAAGCTTTGGCCATCTAGGATTTACAGGCACGAGTCTGTGGATAGACCCGATCAGGCAGGCGGCCTTCATTCTGCTGACAAACCGCACGCACGATCACGATTTGCCGCTCGTCAACATCAATTCCGTCCGGCGTCGGTTCCACGACCTCGCTTGCAAGGCTCTGGACCGAAATTCTTAGCAACTCGCACGCCCGCGGCCTAATCAAAGAAGCACTCTCCTCTTATCAACGGCTAAAAGTGTCGGAATTTTTGGAGACGTCGATGTCATTTAGAAGAATCTTGTTCCTCTCGTTCGCGGTCTGTGTCCTTGGGATTGCCGCGTTCGGCCAAAGCAACCGCTCAATGCGTCCGCGCGTAGCTCCGACGCCTATCCCGACGCCAACTCCGTATCGAAGCGGCCCGCCCGTGCTTGGCGGAGCTCAGAACGCGCCGTCAAATACCGACACCTCTGCCGAAGCTCCGATAGGCGACGAAGATGTCATTCGCGTCGAAACGAACCTCGTAACGATGCCGGTATCGGTTCTCGATCGCGACGGCAGATTCATTTCTGGGCTCGGGCAGCAGGATTTTCAGATCTTCGAGAACGGCACGCCGCAAAAGGTCGAGTATTTTCAGTCGGTCGAGCAGCCCTTTACGGTGATCCTGCTTTTGGATGTGAGCCCTTCGACACAGTTCCGTATGGACGAGATACAGCGTGCGGCGATGACCTTCGTGGATAATCTGCGGCCGGCAGACCGCGTGATGGTGATGTCGTTCGACGAATACATACACGTTCTGAGCCCGATCACGAACAACCGATACGAATTGAAGAATGCGATCCAGCAGGCGGAATTCGGCGACGGCACGAGCCTTTATGATGCGGTTGACGACGTGATCCGCCGACGGCTTTCGGGGATCCAAGGGCGAAAGGCCGTTGTGCTTTTTACTGACGGTGTAGATACAACGTCGCAGCGCGCGACGATCGAGAGCACGACCGCCGCTGCCGAAGAACTCGACGCTCTTTTCTATCCGATCCGATTCGACACGTCGCGAGACCTTGGCGGCGGAACCAGTTATCCCGCACCTCGCCGTCAGACGCGGCGCGTTACGATGGCGGATATTCTCGGGGCGATCATCTCCGGCGGCAATGTGCCGGGAGGCGGAGGCGGTGCTCCGGGCGGCGGTAGCCGTGAAGAATATGAACGCGGACGGCAGTATCTCCTTGCCCTTGCACAAAAGACGGGCGGCAGGGAATTCGAGGCCGATTCGATCTACAATCTGCAGGCCGCTTTTGCCGGCATCGCAGAAGAGCTTCGTCGGCAGTACACGCTCGGGTATTATCCGGACAAGGTCGGCACGGTAGGCGAACGCCGGCAGATCAAGATCCGTGTGCATCGCCCGAATGTCGTCGTCCGTGCGAAGACGAGCTATATCGTCGGCGACAGCAAGCGAACGCTCGCAGGCATTTACAAACCCAACAAGAAGGCCGCCGCATTTTTATCTGCGACGGCCTTTCCTTTTGCATTCAACGGCAAGGTCATTTCCTCGGCCGCTGGTCAGTTTCGCGATAAGCTTTTTCAGCCTTGATCTCGTCGATCGCGTACTGGTCAAGCGTAACTTCCCAATCCGCAACGAAGCTCGAATCGACGCTCGATTCGATCACGCTCTGGATCGATGTCGGCACGTTCGAGAGGAAATCGTAGCCGGTGAGGCTTTCGATGTCGTCGATCGATGTGCGGAAAGTGCGCCAATCGCTGCTGATGTCGTTCTGGTTAGGCATCAGGACGGCGATCGTGCGTGTCGATGTGGTGACCCGCGACACGTCGTTCGAACCGTTAGGCAGGACGATGATCACCTTCCATGTGTAGGTCGGCAGGGCGACGTTACCGTTGCCGATGTAGCCGCTTGTTCCCCAACCGCCTGAGATGATGTAAAGCTCGTTGCCCTGGCCCGCGAGCGTGCGGCAATAGGTTTCGAGCGATGCCCACGTTACCTGATTGTTATCAGGCGCCTGCGGGATCATATTCGTCATCAGGAATGTCGATGAATTGTCCGAGACGGTCGCGGTCCTGTCGCCGGAAGGACACATATGCCCGCGGTCGTATCCAGAACCCGAATAATCCGATCCGGTTACGCGATACCAGCCCGAAGGCAGCGTCGTGTCGGCACGAAAATCATCCTGCCGCGGTGCCGAACCTAGCCAGCTCGAGGCCAAATGCCACGACACCCAATTCGGCCTGCGGTCGTTGTTGTTGTACGAGAGAGCGTAGGTCGATTTTTCCATCAGGTAATTGAGCGGCGTGTTGACGTTCGTGGCCGCATTCGACGGATTGCCCATCGTGAGATGAACGTTCGACGATGGCGGCGGAGTTGGGGTCGGGGTTGGAGTTGCTGTCGGTGTCGGCGTGGGTGTTGGAGTCGAAGCTGTGTAATTGGTTATCGAGACCGTGTCGAAGTTTATTCTGTTAGAACCGCCCGAGACCTTTCTGAGTTCAAAGCGAATGGCCGATCCCGAGTTCACCGTAAAGCTCGCGGTCTTAAGCGAGGTCGAACTGGTCGTAACGGTCGAGCCGACCTTTGTCCACGACGAGCCGTTGTTCGTCGATTTCCAAAGTTCCCAGGTGCTCGTCCCATCGGATCCGTACTTTGCGTGTTTGACCGAGAACGTGCCCGCGGACGATACGTTGAAGTTCATTCGGACGCTGCCTGTGTTTCGCACGCGTGCCGAATACGAACCGGTCTTACGGTCGCTCGACGAATTGCCCGTCAGGGCGTCGTTCATATACCAACTGCCCGTGCCGAGCGTTACGTTGCCCGCGGCGTAGGCGGTCTTTCCGCCGGCCTCAAAGCCTTCGCTCAAAATAGTTGCGGCCTCGATCCCTGCAGTTACGATCGCCAGGGAAACCACGAGGCCGATAAAGACCAAACCGCTGTACGCGAGAAAATGTTTCTTGTTCACACGACTCCTCCAGTTCTTCGAAATATTTTGAAACTGATCTGAAAAACCAAGTAACGCAAGCGGCCTCCTGTTCCGTTCTCGAACCTCGGCCGTAAAAGCTGACCAAGTGTCAGCCGAAAGTGAAGACAGCAAAACTAATTCTTGTAAGGCAAAAGAAAAACCGTTCGCGATAATACCACTTTTGAGCGCAGATGCAAGGCATCAAGCGCGGACGATCAGATCACCGTGCCGTTGGGGATGATCGCGTTCTTCGGGATGATGATGATCTTGTCGCGAATGTAGTACGAACGATCCGGCGAATCGTAATGCTCGATGCCTTCGCGATTGATCAGCTGAACATCCTTTCCGATGCGTACGTTCTTATCGATGATCGCATTTCGGATGACGCTGTTCTCGTCAATACCGATGTGCGGGATCTGGCGTTCGAGGTTGTCTCGAATGTCCTCGATCGCTTCAAAGATATCGGAGCCCATCACGATCGAATTCTCGATCACGACGCCTTTGTCGATGCGCGCCCGCAGGCCGACGATCGAATTCTTGATCGTAACGCCGCTCAGGATGCAGCCTTCACTGATCATCGAATTATCGACCGTGCAATCGTGGATCTTTGACGGCGGAAGATATCGGCTTCGCGTATAGATCGGGGCCGCCGCATTGAAAAAGTTGAATTTCGGCAGCGGCGACGCAAGATCGAGATTTGCCTGATAAAAGGCTCGGATCGTTCCGATGTCTTCCCAATAGCCGTTGAAAAGATGAGCTTGAACGGAATATTTTTCGATCGCCGCGGGAATTATCTGCTTGCCGAAATCGACCCAGCTCCGGTCAGCGTTGAGCAGCTCGACAAGCTTTGCATAGTTAAAGACATAGATGCCCATCGAGGCGAGGAATGGACGGGCTTCGGCCTCGGCATCGGTCAGGCCGAGCGAGCGGGTATCGACTCGCATCGCGTCCAGTTCGGCGCCTTTTGGTTTTTCTTTGAACTCGATGATGCGGCCGGTCTCATCCGTTTTCAGCAGGCCGAACTCCTCGGCATCTTCACGCCGCGAAGGAATGACCGAGACCGTAAGGTCGGCACCCGAAGAAAAATGGCGTTCGAGAAACTTCGAGTAATCCATCCTGTAGAGATGGTCGCCCGAGAGGATGAGCAGCGTATCGACGTGCCAATCACGCACGTGCGGAAGCATTTGCCGCACGGCGTCTGCCGTTCCCTGGAACCATTCGGGGTTGTCGCGGGTGAGTTCTGCGGCAAGAACCTCGACAAAGCCCGTCGAGAAGGACGAGAATCGATATGTGGTCGAGACGTGGCGATTCAGCGACGCAGAATTATACTGTGTAAGGACGAAGATCTGCGAAAGGCCTGAATTTATGCAGTTGGAAACAGGAATATCGATGAGACGATATTTGCCTCCGAGCGGAACTGCAGGCTTTGACCTTTCACCGGTTAGTGGGAAAAGGCGGGAGCCTGCGCCGCCGCCCAAGATCACCGAGACGACGTTGTCATACTGGCCCATAGTAGAATAGTAATCAGTCGGCTAAGGTATGTAAACAATTTTCGATTTTTTACATTCCGCACAATAATTATTAACATTTCGCGGGAAAGCACAAGATGTGGTATTGGATCAAGCTGTTATTTTTGATTTTTGCGGGTGCGTTGCTCTTGTGGTTTGCCTACGAAGTGATCACGTTTCCGTCGATATCGAGTCTTCGGACGGAGAATCCGACGACATCCTCGCTGATCGAATATCGGCTCTCACAGGCTCGTGCCGACGGCAAGGAGCCGAAGAAGCTTATGATCTGGACGCCGATCGACCAGATCAGCCCGAACCTGCAGCGGGCCGTGCTTGCGGGTGAGGACGCGAGATTCTTCCAACACAACGGTTTTGATTGGGACGCGATCCAAAAGGCGTGGGATGAGGCCGTAAAAGAAGGAGAAAAAGAGGCTCGCGAAGAAGGCGATTACGATCCGAATGATTGGATACCGCCGATGCCGAGCTTCAAACGCGGTGCCTCGACCGTCACACAGCAGCTCGCAAAGAACCTTTTCCTCTCAGAGGACCGCAATTTCCTCAGAAAGGGCCGCGAGGCCGTTTACACCTATTTTCTCGAACGCGAACTCACAAAGAAACGCATCCTTGAGCTTTATCTGAACGTGATCGAATGGGGCGACGGGGTTTACGGGGCCGAGGCGGCGTCGAGAACGTATTTTAAGAAGTCGGCGTCGGATCTGACACGTGACGAGGCCGCGTTCCTTGCGGCGATGATCCCAAGCCCGCTGAATATCTTCAATCCGGCGAAGAACCGTAAGCGCGTCGTCCGGCGCCAGCGAGTGATACTTCGCGGGATGAATTCGATCAAGCTTGACTACACGGACAAGTAACGGCCGCGGCGTTAGTTAAATCACCTCGAGTGCGATACACTCTTGGTTTGCTGGTTGCGTCCGGCCGTTGATAATACGAGTCGTCTTGCAGACGAACAGGGAAAGCAGGTGTAAGTCCTGCGCGATCGCGTCACCGTAAAAGTCGGGCCACCTGTCCTGCAAGCTGCTGCCTATTTATAAGATGTTTCGCGTAAAAGCATCGTTGGCCGGCACGGGTTTGATCGCAAAAGACCGCCCCTGTTTTTCCTCGAGTTTTTATGCTCGAAAGGAAAAATGCAGGTGCGGTCTTTTGAGTTTAAGTGGTTAGTCGCTCTCGCGTTGGTGTTCGTCGCCATCGCAGGTTCCTCGTGCAGGCCGTCCAATACGGACAATAGTTCGTCGCCTAATACACGGATATTTAAGGATGCTCTCGGACGCGATGTTACGCTCCCGCGTGATGTAAAACGCGTCGTAAGCCTAGCTCCAAATCTTACTGAGATAATTTACGCGGTCGGCGGCCGCGATAAGCTTGTCGGCGACACGACGTACTGCGATTTTCCCGAGGCCGCCAAGTCTGTTCAAAAGATCGGCGATACGATGAACCCGAATATGGAGGCGATCATCGCGCTTCATCCGGATGTCGTGTTCGTTTCGACGGCGTCGCAGATCGAGGCATTTATGCGGACGCTCGCCGAACGCAATATTGCGGTTTACGTCGTCGATGCCAGGTCGGTCAAAGACGTTTTGATCGGCATGATCACGATCGGCGACATTCTCGGAACAAAGAGCGAGGCTCAGTCGGCCGTTGCAGGATTGGAACGTCGGATCGAAATTGTCAGGTCGAGTGTGAACGGCCGGCCGATCCGCCGTGTTTTCGTCCAGATCTCAAAAGAACCGCTTTTTACGGCCGGGCACGACGCCTATATGAATGAAGCGGTGAGGATCGCGGGCGGTGACTCCGTGACGAGCGGAATTCCGGGAGCATATCCGAACTTGAGCCGCGAAACGGCCTTGAAGCTCGATCCGGATGCGATAGTGATCTCCGACAACGAAGGGAATCATGAACCGAACTCCGCATTCGCAAATTCCGCGGCAGTGAAGAATGGCGAGGTCTTTCGCATCAATGCCGATCTTCTGTCGCGGCCCGGCCCGCGTGTGGTTGATGCGATCGAGCTGATCGCACACGATCTGCACCCGGAGGCATTTGAATCGAAGTAGATGAAGCGTGCTGCAAAGATCGCCATGATCCTGATTGCTGTGCTTGCGGCGGCAGTTGCAGCGGCGCTTCTTTTTGGTGCCGAATGGGCATCGCCTTTCTCGCAAGATCCGGGCCGGCAGGCGATATTTTTTGATATTCGCTTGCCGCGTGTGCTGCTTGGTGCGTGCGTCGGTGCGAGCCTTGCGGTCGCAGGTGCGGCGTTGCAGGCATTGCTTAGAAATCCGCTTGCGGAGCCATATCTTCTGGGTGTTTCAAATGGTGCGGCGTTGGGCACGATGCTCGCGTTCGTTGTATTCGGGAACTATGTTTTCGCGAGACCGCTGCTTGCTTTTACGGGAGCTGCGGCCGCTTCTGTCCTCGTTTACAGCCTCGCAAAAACACGTGCGGGGATGAACGTCGAACGCCTCGTGCTTTCGGGCGTTATCGTGACCACATTCTTGTCGTCGGTGATCATAATGCTGACGACGCTGCTCGATGCGGCGCGTTTGCGGAGCTTCACATTTTGGCTGCTCGGCGACCTTTCGCAGGCGACGTGGAGCGGAGTCTATCTAAGCTTTGGTGCGGCGGTGATCGCGACGATCATACTATCATCGCAATCGAAGGCACTGAATCTGATGATGCTCGGCGAACGTGATGCGGTGGATTTTGGCGTCGAGACGGGCCGCGTGCGGCTGGTCGTGTTCGGCGCGTCGAGCCTCGTGGTCGGTGCGGCCGTCGCTGCGAGCGGTTCGGTCGGATACGTAGGGCTGATCGTGCCGCATCTTCTGCGGCTTGCTTTCGGCAGCGACAATCGCATCGTTGTGCCGATGTCTGCGATCGCCGGTGCTGCGTTCGTCGTGCTTGCGGATCTTGCGGCAAGGGTCGCGATCGCTCCTCGGGAACTTCCTGTCGGAGCCGTAACGGCATTGCTCGGTGCGCCGCTTTTTATTTATCTGCTGAGGAAGAATTGATGCTTGAGGCGCGTGATATTTCCGTGAAATACGGCGGCACGACGGTCCTTGCCGATGCGAACTTGCGCCTTTCGCCGGGGAAGATCACGGCGATCGTCGGTGCGAACGGTGCCGGAAAGACGACGCTCATCAAGGCTCTCAACGGCGCGGCTCCTATCTCGGCGGGCGAGATATTGCTTGACGGCAAGGCGATCAATTCGCTCTCACGCTCCGAGATCGCGCGTGAGGTCGCGGTCGTCGCTCAGGAAACGGAATCGAGATTTCCAGTCAGCGTTCGTGAGTTTGTATTGACCGGAAGATTTGCATACGGGAGCTCGTTCGGCTGGGAAAATGAACGCGATATCGAAGCGGCGGACAGGGCCATAGCGGACTGCGACCTTCGGGAATTTCCCGATCGGTTAATGAACGATCTTTCAGGCGGCGAACGCCAGCGTGTCGTGCTTGCACGAGCGCTTGCGAGCGAAGGGCGCGTTCTTCTGCTTGATGAGCCGACGGCAAATCTCGATCTTGCGAATCAGACGCTGATGTTCCGGCTCGTTCTTGAGCGTTGCAGGAAGCAGGATTATTCGGCGGCGATCATCACGCATGATCTGAATCTGGCAGCGGAGTTTGCGGATGAGGTCGTGATGCTCGTCAAAGGCCGGATCGTGCACTCGGGCAAGCCTGCGGAGATTCTCAACGCGAAGAACATTCGCGAGATCTTTAACGTCGAGGTGATCCTCGACACAAATCCGTCAAGCGGCAAGGCCCGCGTGACGCAAGTTTATTGACAACCATCGTTTGGCCGTTTGAATGGAGGAAGGCCGGTGAAAGCCCGCCACTGCCCACGCAACCGTTAAAGTCGGGAACTTCATTCGACGCGGCCTTGGCAACTTGGACGACTCCTTGCGTGGACGCAAGGTCGGAGGAAAAATGAAACTCTTTTATCTTATTTTTTTACTACTCGCTGCGACATTCTCGGTCACGGCACAACGATCCGGCCGGATAAACGGCAAACTAACGCTCCCCAAAACAGCAAGCCCGACAGCAAATGCCGAAGGCGTTAAGGTTCGCCTTCGAGCGGTCGCCGACAATGCGATCGTTCGCGAAACAACGTCGGATGCGGCGGGACAGTTCGTGTTCAACGATGTCGCTCCCGGCAGCTATGCAGTTGAGATCGAATGCTCTTCGTGTGTAAGAACAGGAAAACCGGCGACCATCGACGTGCCGGCAAATGGTGCGGCCGAGCTCACGATCGAGCTTCCGATCGCGAGCATCAGCGAGACGGTAACTGTCGCTGCCGATGCGGCACAGCCGCTTGAAAATGTCGCGAAGGCAGTGAATGTCATCGGCGGCCAGGAGATGCGCGACCGCGCGGATTTCACGCTCGTTGACAGTCTTAGAACGATACCGGGCTTTCGTGTCCAGCAGCTCGGCGGTTTTGGACGCACGGCCTCGATCAAGTCCCGCGGCCTGCGAAATCAAGACACCGCGGTGCTGATCGACGGAGTGCGATTTCGCGATCCGTCATCGATATCGGGCGATGCAACATCTTTTTTGAGCGATCTGACACTGACGAGCGTGAGCCGTGTCGAGGTGCTTCGCGGTTCCGGATCATCGCTCTATGGAACGAACGCGATCGGCGGCGTCGTCAGTTTTGAAACTCCGTCCGCACGCAGCGGAACGCACGGACAAGTTAGCGGCAATTTCGGCGGAATGGGTTTCGGGCGTTTTCGCGGGACGCTTTCGCACGGCACGAAGGATGGAAAATACGGCATTGGCGGCGGCGTTTCGCGAACAGCTTTTACGAAAGGCATCGATGGCGATGACAATGCGGACAATACGAACTTCCAGATGCGTACCGATCTGCATCCGACGACGCGAACCTCGATCTCAGCGGCGTTCTTCTTCTCAAATGCGAAGGTTCGGCTGAACGTCGGGCCTGACGCTGCGGGAACTCTGCCGGCAGCGAACAATATCATCATCGATGCCGAACCTTTTGTGAATTTCACGCCTGATGTTGATGATCCGGATGCACTTCAGCGATCGAGATTCTTCTCCGGCCACGCGAAGGTGTCACAACAGCTAAGCAAGAACATCATTCTCTCCGGGTATTACCACGTCGTTGACACGCGGCGGCGAAATGACGACGGACCGCTCGGACCGGGCTTCCAGAGCGCTTCGACGAGCGTTTTTGACGGCAGGATCGATACGGTGAACGCAAAGCTCACTTGGGTCGCTAATGGATCGAACACGATCTCGGGCGGTTATGAATTCGAACGCGAGCGTTTTGGCAATGAGGGCTTGACGCCGGCGGGAACGAGCGATTTCTTTACGCGTGCGACGCAGTCGAGCGACACGTTTTTCGTTCAGGCACTCTCACAGCCATTTGCGGGAAGGCTGACGCTTTCCGGCGGCATCCGATATCAGCGATATCGTCTCGGTCGGCCGGCATTCAGCCTTACCGGTTCGCCATATCAAGGCGTGCAGCTCGATTCGCCGGATGGTGCGTTCACGCTCGACGGTGCGATCGCATATTCGTTCCGGACGGGAACAAAGCTGCGTGCACACGTTGGGAACGGCTATCGCGTTCCGTCGCTTTATGAGCGATTTGGGACGTTCTACTCGACGTGGCCGAGTGCGTCGTTCGTCGCTCTTGGCGATCCGTCGCTCAAGCCGGAGAGGTCGATCGCATTCGATCTTGGCGTTGACCAGGATCTTTTTGCTCGACGACTGAGGCTCTCTGCATCGTATTTTTGGACGCGTTTGACCGACATTATCGGGTACGGCAATGTTGTTCCGGATATCGGAACGACGCCGCGGCCGTACGGCGGTTACGAGAATCAAAAAGGCGGACGGTCTTCGGGTCTTGAAGGAAGCATTACGGCAAAGCCGACGCGCACGACCGATCTTTTTGCGTCCTATACATACACCGAAAGCCGCAACCGCATCTCGCCGGTTTCCGGCAGCGGCGTGCTCCGAGCGTTCGGGATACCGCGTCACCAATTCACGCTTGTCGCGACGCAGAATTTTGGACGATTCTGGGTGAATTTTGATCTGCTCGCAACGGGCGATTACCTCGCCCCGATATTCAGCAACTCGACCTTCTCGACGTATGTCTATCGTTTTCAGGGCAACCGGAAAGGCGATCTGACCGCGGGCTATACATTTAAGCTCCACCGGGAAGATTCGATGAAACTTCGCCTCTACGGAACCATCGAGAACGTTTTTAACAACGAATATTTCGAGAACGGCTTCCGTACGGCGTCGCGAACGGGAAGGCTCGGCCTAACGTTCGGATTTTAAGAGCCGGAAGTTTTTACCCGCGAATAACGCGAATTCCCGCGAATAAGGCCAGAGGATCGGTCCTTAGCAGCGTGGATTCGCGTTATTTTTTTGGCTGCATTCTGTGCTATTCGCAGGCAGGCCGTGGCGACGACGCCCAACTCGCACGATGCGGAAGCTGTGATAAAATAGCAATACGAGGCACAGCTTTATGAAAAGTGCGATATTTGTCGGCCTGATCCTGGCGATCTCCTGCGTGTCGATCTCGGCACAGACGCGTCATACGATCACGAACCTCGATCTGGAGAAATATAGAGACTCGCGCGTTGCTGCTGAGAAGCAGCTTCGCGAAGACTACGCACGCCTTGGTTTTCGCTCACCGGAAGAACGAGCCAAGAGCGATGCGGAAGATGCACGTGCGCTGACGGTGCTTTCCGAAAAACTTCGTGCCGAACGCGTCAGCCAGGAACAAGCTGCTGCGGCATCCGAAGCCTGGGCCGCATATTATCGCGGGCAGGCTGCTCTCCAGAACGGCAGTGTGGTTTACGTGCCGCAGCAGAGCGGGCTTTATTACGGCTACGTCTATTACGGCAACCGCTGGCATTTCAACAACGTCCGCCGCACCTATCAGCAGCCCGGCTATTTTGCAGGCGGGAACTTCTGGGCGACAGGGCCTGCAGAGCGTCCTCGCCCGATGTTCGTAACACCGAGGCCGCGACATTAGTAAAAATATCTGATTATGAAAGAAGGTTGGGAAGCCGTTATCGGCATGGAAATTCACGCGCAGCTTGCGACCGAGACGAAGATCTTTTGCGGCTGCCGCGTCGAGACGGGCGGCGAGCCGAATTCGAATACTTGCCCCGTATGTCTCGGCCTGCCGGGAGCATTGCCGGTCTTGAACGCTCGCGTGGTCGATCTCGGTGCTCGGGCGGCGATCGCATTGGGCCTTGAGCTGCAGGAGACGAGCGTTTTCTCACGCAAGAACTACTTCTATCCGGATCTTCCGAAAGGCTACCAGATCTCGCAATACGACAAACCGTTTTCGGCGAATGGCGAGTTGACGATCCTGACATCCGAACGCGATGAACACGGACGCGCGACGGATTGGAAGCCGATGACGATCCATATCGAGCGTATGCACCTCGAAGAAGATGCGGGAAAGAACGTTCACGAAGGGCTGCCGGATACGGACAAGTATTCTTACGTCGATCTCAATCGTGCGGGCACGCCGCTTGGCGAGATCGTTACGGCTCCGGACTTTCGCTCTTCGTGGCAGGCGTATGATTACGTCAATCACGTGCGGCGTGCGTTGCAATGGGTCGAGGCGAGCGACGCCGATATGGAGAAAGGGAATTTACGCTGCGAAGCGAATGTTTCGGTGCGGCGTGTGGGCGAGACGAAGTTCAACAACAAGGTCGAGCTAAAGAACCTTAACTCAGTCCGCTTTATGCAAAAGGCGATCGAATTTGAGATCGAGCGTCAGATCAAGGCACACGAAGCCGGTGAAGAAGTTCGTCAGGAAACGCGTCTCTGGGATGAAAAGAATAGCGAGACGCGCGTGATGCGTTCGAAAGAGGATGCGCACGATTATCGGTATTTTCCGGAACCTGACCTTCAGCCCCTAAAACTTTCGATGTCCTTCATCGAGGGCGTAAAGAAAGAGATGCCCGAGTTGCCGGACGCGATGCGCGATCGCTTCATCGATGTCTATCAGCTCAGCTTTGCCGATGCGGTGCAGCTTACGAGCGAAAAGGATCTGGCGGAGTATTTCGAGACCGTTTCGCGCGTGTCGGCAGACCCAAGAACGTCTGCGAATTGGATCTTGGGCGAACTCACGCGCGAGATGAACGCGTCGGGCAAGGAGATCTCGGATACGCTCGTGTCGCCCGAAGATCTTGCTGAATTGATCGTCACTCTCGGAGCAGGAAAGATCAATAATAATCAGGCGAAGGAAGTTCTCTCCGAGATGTTCGCGACGGGCAAAGCTCCGGGCGAGGTCATCTCTGAACGCGGTTTTGAGCAGGTGTCGGACAGTTCGGCGATCGAAGCTTTTGTTGATGCGGCGATCGCGAACAATCCCGCACAGGTCGAAGCATATCGCGGCGGCAAGGAAGCTCTCTTCGGGTTCTTTGTCGGCCAGGTGATGAAGGCTTCGAGCGGCAAAGCGAACCCGAAGGTCGTCAATGATCTTCTTCGCGAAAAGTTGAAAGGCGGTTAGAGAATGGCGTTCGAACTCGGCGGAAAAGTTGCGGTCATAACGGGCGGTACCAAGGGCATCGGCCTTGGCATTGCGGATGCACTTGTAAGATCGGGTGCGAAGGTATTTGTCTGCGGCCGCTCGAAGACAGATGTGCGTACGGCGGTTGCGAGCCTGTCCGAGAAGGGCGAGGCGGCGGGCGAACCCTGTGATGTCCGCAGTGAAGATCAGGTTCGCCAGATGCTCGAAGAGGCCGTAAGGGTCTTTGGCGGTGTCGATATTCTCGTGAACAGTGCCGGCGTGGGATTCAACGGAACAACGGTCGAAGAAACGAGCGGCGAGATCTTTCGGCAAACGCTCGAAACGAATCTTTTCGGAACGTTCTACGCGTGCCACTACGCCATCCCGCTGATGAAGCGTCAGGGCGGCGGTTACATCATCAACATATCTTCGCTGATGGGCCAGTATGCTCAGCCGAAGGCCGCACCGTATAACGCTTCAAAGTTTGCCGTGAACGGCTTTACGGAAGCGTTGATGCAGGAAGTTCGCGGCGATAACATCAAGGTCACCGGCATCTGTCCCGGAAGCGTGAATACATATTTCGGCGGCGATACGCCGTCGGACGACAAAGCGTGGCAACTCCAACCGGAAGACATCGGCGAGGTAGTTCTTGATCTTTTCAGAATGGATGCCAGGGCTTTGCCAAGCCGGATCGAGCTCCGTCCGAGCAGACCGCCCGGAAAGTAAGGCGGAAACTTTAATTCAAAGAAACGGTAAGTTCCTTCAGATTGTCCACGTTCAACGGCTTTACAAAATAGTAAGAAGCTCCGAGTTCTGCAGCACGCAGACGATGGTCGTCCGTGTCCAGCGAGGTGACGAGTGCGACCGGGATCGAGGCAAGATCCTCCGACCCGCCGATCGTTTCAAGGAGCTGCCATCCATCCATACGCGGCATCTCGACGTCCGACATTATCAGATCGGGCCGCCACGAACCCGAAAGCAGAACCTCGAGAGCCTCGACGCCATCGTTCGCCGTTATCGTCCGAAAGCCGGCATTCTCGATGAGCGTTGTGTTGTGTTTGCGTATGCTTGCGCTGTCATCAACGACGAGGACGAGCGGAGCAGTGCTTTTGTCTTTCGTGAGCTTTTCGATCTTGTGGGCAGGAGCCGCTGCGTGGATAGGAACTCTGAGAACAAAACGCGTTCCTTTAAGCGGTTCGGACATCACCTCGACGCTTCCGCCAAGGTGCTCGACGCTTTCTTTAACGATCGACATCCCGACGCCTCGCCCGGCGTTGAGATTGACCGTTGTGGCGGTCGTCAGCCCTTGCGCAAAGATGAGCTGCTGCGCTTCGCTCTCAGAAAGTTTTGCAGCATCCTCGTATGAGATCAGGCCGTTCTTGACGGCTTTCTGCTTCAAGGTTTCGGCAACGATCCCGCGGCCGTCATCTTCGACAGAGATCAGGACAAGGCCGTCTGCGGATCGCACCTTGACGACGATACGGCCTTTTTCACGCTTACCGAGCAGGCGGCGTTGGTCGTCGGGTTCAATGCCGTGAACAACGGAGTTTCGCAGAAGATGCAGAAGCGGTTCGACGATGGCGTCGATGAGGAGCGTGTCGATCTCGACATCACCATTCTCGATCGTAAGTGCTGCATGCTTGCCTTCTTCCTCGCACGTGACGTGAACGGCACGGTTGAGGCGGGTTTCGAGCGTGCCGAATCGCTGCATACGAACCCGCCGAAGATTATCGACAAGAGCTCCGGTGATCTCGTGAGCGGCGAATATGATCTCGGAAACGGCATCTGAATCCTTCTCCGAGCGTCCGTCACGATGCTCGGCGAGTGCGTTCTCAAGCAATTCATTGTTCGCCGCAAGTTTGGTGGCAAGCTGGATAAGATCGTCGAGCCTTTCGAGTGACACGCGAACGATGGGCGAGTGTAGCTTTTTATCGGGCTTGCGAAACGGTGAGACAACCTTCGGTTTGGCCTTTCCGGCTCCATTCGATGCAGAACCAAGCGAGGCGATCGCGGAGGCAAAGCGTTCGCGGAGATCAGTTACCGACTCGCCGGTGCTGTGTGTTCCGACTACCGAACCGAGTTGGCTCAATGCTTCGCAAAGGAGTTCGACGATCGGAGGTTCGGCAGGACGATCGTTCTCGACGAGTTTGTCGAGAAGGTCTTCCATCTGATGAGCGAGTTCAGACGCTTTTTTTAGCCCGACGACGCCCGCTGCACCTTTGAACGTGTGTGCACTTCGGCGAATGTCCCAAAGGGCCGTTTGTGCTTCAGCACCCGTCTGAAGGCGGCCAAGATCGTTGGCGATCTGCGACAGAAGATCGGTCGCCTCCGTGCGAAAGATATCGAGGGTTTCCTCATCGATCTCAAATTCATCCTCGACCCAAGCGGACGATGGCGGCTCGGCCTCTTCATTTGCGGTTTGAGGGACGATCTGATCAAAGGATGCATCGAGAAAGCTCGAAACATCATCGACCAATCCGCCGGACAAGAGCGGTGTTTCGAGCAAAGACGATTCGATCTTGGCAACGAGGTCAAGGATGGTGTAAGCATCGTTGGTCGAAGCCGTTCCCGACAGGAAAAGGGTATCGAGGGCGCTCTCACAATCTACGATCGCGGCCGTAACGTCATCGAGTGCCTGCTCGGTCGTCTTGACCTTTAGTTCGCGAAGAGCGCGCGCGGCAACGGCCAAGTTGCCCGTTTCGGCGCCTGTTTGGGCAACAACGAGCAAACTCGACCGTGCAAGCGAGATCTGCCTCTCGGCGGTCTCTAAAAATGTCTGTAGTTCTAAAGGTTCCATTTGCGGACAGCAAGCCTTACAACCTGCCGGGTAAGAGCGGCCTCACCCCGCCGCAAATCATTCTACAACAGGTTGCTGCGGCTCCGTCAGATAAGTGTCCAGAGCCTTCATCAGGGTCTCGGGCCCGAACGGTTTCGTGATATAGCCCGTGCAGCCAGACATCTTGCCGCGAACCTTATCGAAGAAGCCGTCCTTGCCGGAGATCATCACAACGGGAACTGCCTTTGCGGTCTCGTGTGCACGGATCATTTTGCAGACCTGATAGCCGTCCATTCTCGGCATCGTGATGTCGAGAAGGACAAGTTCGGGCGTGAAATTGTCGATGGCTTCCATTGCTTCGACACCGTCGGCGGCACAGATGACCGTGTGTCCGTGTTTTTCGAGCTTGTTGGAGATAAGCTTTCGGACGGTCGCACTGTCGTCAACGACGAGGATCGCACAGCCCTTTGCCTTTGCGTCGCTCGCGGCATCGCGACGATGGATCTCGTCCAGGCGGATCGCTAACGAATTGACCTGTGAAACAAGAATGACGTTGTCAGGATCAAGCCGTGCAGCCTCCTGAAGATAGCGAAGGCCACGGTCAAAATTCTTAAGGTTTAGATGGCCGATCCCGAGGTCGGTAAGCTCGTGTGCGGTGAACTCACGGGAGTTCCAGGAAGCTTCCATCTCGACCACGGCCTCGTGGATCTTCTCGAGGTCGCCAGTGCTGCTCGCCAATATCGCCTCTATATCGTCGAGCGACAGGATCGCACGACATTCTTTACAGGAAAATGCGTGCGGGTCGATATCGACGGCACAGAAAGGACATTCGTAAGCAGGAACCGATGAGATCAGCGGAGCGCTTACGGTTTCGTGAATGGACGAGTCATCTTCAAGAGCTTCGGCCGGTTCAGAATTTTCGGCGAAACGATCGTCGTAGGCCTTTAGGAACTCATCGACGCCTTTTGGCGCTTCGGCTTCGGGTGCGAAATCGATAACGGTGCTCTCGAGGATCTTGTCGCCGTCATCGAAGAGAGGTTCTTCCGGCTGCTCGACCTTGCGGTCTTCAACAAGATCGTTGAATGGCGAGCCGTCGGGAATACCGCTAAATTCGAGATCGTTCGAATGGGCCGAGTCCTCTTGATCGGCCTCTTCAGAGATATGGATCTCACCGTCAAAATGCGGTTCGACCGCTTCGATCGGTTCGAGGATGTCGGCCTTGTCGTTTGCTTCCAATTCGGCAAGAACGGCGGCCATTATCATCGGATCGACCTCAGGATCACTCTCCGGGATATATTCCGGGGCCGGTTCGACCTTTTCCTCGACCATCGGGAAATACGGCGGATCAAGGCGGGTTTCATTACCTGTCGGCGCCGGATTCGCTGATTCAAGCGGAATATCGACCGGCATTGCGATCGCAGCTTCAGCTTTGTCGGCTTCCGCGACCCCTTCGGCTGCGACGGACTGTTCAGGTTCCGCCGCTTCTTCTGCCGAAACAGCCTCTTCCTCGACCGGGGCGGCTTCTTCGACGACCGTCGGCTGCTCGGCGACCGCAGGCCTCGCGGCAGCATTCAGGGCATTCAGAAAATCGCGGCCCGCACTTGCAAACTGATTATCGGGGTCGAGGCTCAGTACGCGTTCGTAGCAGAGAAGTTTTTCATCGACGCTTGAAGAAATATGTGAGCGAAGGGTCCACGCATCAACATTTGCGAGATTGTCAGCGAGGAACTCATCAAGCTCGTTAAGAGCTTCGTACCAATTGCCGTCCGCAACGATCTTTTGGACCGCGAGATAACGCTTCTCGATACGGACGTCGTCGATGGCAGCGAGAGCCGTGCGGGCGTCATCGTTATCGGGGTTGATCTCGAGCACGCGGTTGAGCGATTCGACAACAACAGACTCTTCGGGTGCGATCGACGCTTTCCAGAACCACGCCATTTCGCTGTTCGGGTCGCTTTCGATCGCCTTTTCGAAGCAATCCATCGCAAGCTCGTGGTTGCCCTCGTCCTTTGCGGCAACTCCGCGATGGACGAAATTCTTTGCGATGAGCGAACACGTCGAAGTACGCCATTCGATGGCACGCTGATTCGCCGGATCGCAGGCCAAAACCTTGTTCAGGAAGACGAGAAGCTCTTCAGGATACTCGCTGATCGATGCGAGCCACATCCAGGCCTCGGTATTGGCCGGATCTTTGTCGGTCGCCTGCGTGAGCAGAACACGAGCGCGAGTGCGATCGCCGGCTTGTGCAGCGGCAACACCGTCGGCGACAAGCGAGCGGAGCTCGGCTGAATAGGCGGATGTAGGAGCAGATTCGCCGACAAGCGTCTCTGCCGGTGCGTAGGCGGAGGGTTCAATTTTGAGTCTCATAGGTCAGGGTTTTCTGGTTTGTAAAGAGAATTCGCGAATTACGATAGGGCTACCAAGACAGGCTGCGCCCATTAAGACACTATTGCTATAAGCAACTCTGATGCCATCGAAATGCTGGGTCAGAGCGGTTATCGAGAACGCCACAAAATCGTGTAAAATATTGGATATAATAGGTTTACGCAATGACAAGGCATTTCGCCCCAGCTAACAAGATCGTTGAAATGTGACAATATTTGTTACTTTCGATTGACAAAAAGGTGTGATTCGCTTGAGTATGGCTTCAGTGGAAAAAGACGTGGTTATCATCGGCGGCGGCCCTGCCGGAATGGCAGCTTCGATCTGGTGTTCAGACCTTGGTTTGTCGAATATCGTTCTCGAAAGGGATGATTCGACGGGCGGCCAACTCAAGAAGATATTCCAACCGGTCAGGAACTATCCCGGGATCCGGGAGATCGATTCTCGCAAACTCGCGGATGAGTTTGCAGAACAGGCAAAGGCCTTGGGCGGTGACCTTCGCATCGATTCGAGTGCGGCCTCGATCGACCCGGAGGCTTTGCGAGTAGAACTCGCTTCGGGCGAATGGATCAAAGCAAAGGCGGTCGTGCTCGCGACCGGCGTGCGACGCCGAAGGCTCGATCTTCACGGCGAAACGGAACTTTCGGGCCTTCTTGAATCCGGTGCTAAACAGGCCGCGGAAACCACGAACGCTCGCGTCGTGGTCGTTGGCGGCGGAGATGCAGCCTTTGAGAATGCGCTGATCCTCGCAAAATTTGCCTCGGAAGTAACGCTCGTCCATCATTCGTCACATTTTCGTGCGAGAGCCGAATTCCTCGAACCTGTCCGCCAAAACCCGAAGGTCAAGATCATCGAGAATGCCGTTGTTACGGACCTTTTTGGCTCGGACGGGAAACTGCAAGCGGTCGGCTTGGAAGATCCGAGCGGCGTTCAGCGAATTGAAACGGACTTTTTGCTCGTTCGTACCGGTGTCATGCCGAATTCAGAACTTGTCGAAGGAATCGTGACGCGGGATGCAAAAGGCTATGTGATCATCGACGCAAATTGCGAGACGAGCGCGCCAATGATCTTCGCGATCGGCGATGTTGCCGCTCCTTCTGCCCCGACGATAGCGACCGCGGTCGGTCATGCCGCAATATCAACAAAAGTGATCAGATCTCGGATCAGCCGGACTTGAATCGCGTTTTATCTGGCGGCAAATGCGTCTTCGCCGGTCGTCTGCATCAAATGTCTTGTATCGTTCAGCGCGAGAACGCGGATATTGCGGCGGCTGCGTATCTCGAACCTATTGATCCCGCAGTTCGACGTGATCAGCCACGGAGTCGTCTTTGTTCCGCGATGGATCGCTCCCATCAAATGCAGCGTCAAATAGCAGATCACGCCCGTGTGCGAAAATATCGCGACGCGTCCGCCAATATGCGTGTTCAAGATACGCCAAAGCTCTTCTGTGCTTCGATGAAGTAACTCGCGGTAACTCTCGCCTTCTGTGATGACGTGGTTGAGATTGCGGTTCACGAGCGCGTAGAAATCTTCGGGATGAGCGGCCTTTGATTCGTCGAAGGTAAGGCCTTCGAGTACGCCGACGTTTCGCTCGCGGAAAGCAGCCGTCGGGACAACGGGAACATCGATCAGACGCGAAAGCGGCTCCGCGGTCTGGACCGCACGAAGAAGATCGCTTGAAAAGATAGCGGTAATGCCTTCTTTTTGAAGGGCCTTTGCTGCAGAATCCGCCTGTCTAAGCCCAAGATCGGAAAGCGGCGTCGGGCTGTGGCCGCCAAAGCGGCCCTCGGCATTGCCGGCCGATTGTCCGTGTCGGATGAGGTAAAGGTGGGTTGTCCGGGCCATATGTATTCTGACTAACTCAATTTAGCTTAGCGATCTGGGGCATCTCCAAAATTTCTCTGAAAAGGACATTCAATAATTCCGTTTGCGGTTTGTCGTCTTGTTTTTTGATAACGGTCGATTCCAATCTCTTGAGTTCATTTTCGATGAATAGGCTGATCGGCTCTATTCTTGGCTCACGTTTCAATTCGTCCCCGCACCGCTTCCGAACGATCAATGAATCGATCTCTCTTCGCAGTTCCTGATCGGTTATTAACTCCTTTACGAGTTCCCCAAATTCCATCGGTACTATTGACCCTTTCGTTTCGATCCACTTTATAGCGAGGATTGGCCGCATTACATAAAAATACTTCTTAACCGATACAACTTCGCCTTTAAGATACTCACGAAAATTGTTGCGAGCCATATTTAGATAATGGTAGATACACGCTGTCGGCGAATAACAGAGCGGCATCAATGAGAGGAACTTATCGGTAATCTCTGCGTCACGTAAATAGATGATCGGTGAACTAAACCACTCTAATAACGGCGGGTTAGATTTCCTTAACAGGCCGAGAGCTTTTCGTAGATCCCAACCGCTAATATCCAACTTGTCCGAGATCGGGACCTCGATCACATCGCGTTTAATATCAACATCGATCGAGAGATACCACTCTTTCGGGCGAACATAAACAAAGCGCACATCATAGTCGCTATTCGCAGAAGGGAAACCCCACGCTCGGCTGCCGGATTCGCAAGCATAAAAAATATGAACATTTTCTTTCTTTTGAATCTCTAGCAATTTGTCGCCAATAACGTCTATCACGCTGCAATTGCCTCGGCCTGGAGTTTTTCGGTCTGATAGTGTGTTCGCAAGGCGTCAATGAACTCGTCGATCTGGCCCTCCATCACGAGGTCAAGCTGATGGACGGTCATACCGATACGATGATCCGTAACACGATTCTCCTTGAAATTATACGTGCGGATCTTCTCGGAGCGATCGCCTGACCCGACCATTGACTTGCGTTCGGCGGACAACGCATCGTGCTGTTTCTGTTCTTCGATCTCCTGCAGGCGTGCACGGAGCACGCGCATCGCCTTTTCACGATTCTTTATCTGCGACTTTTCGTCCTGCATCGAAACGACAACGCCGGTCGGGAGATGTGTGATCCGAACTGCGGAATACGTCGTATTCACGGACTGGCCGCCCGGCCCCGATGAGCAGAATGTATCGATGCGAAGGTCGTTCTGATTGATCTGAACATCGACCTCTTCGGCTTCCGGAAGGACCGCGACGGTGATCGCCGATGTATGGATGCGGCCTTGAGTTTCGGTCTGCGGAACGCGCTGTACGCGATGGACGCCGCTCTCAAAACGCATTTTTGAATAAACGTTGTCGCCCTCGATCATCGCGACGGCTTCCTTGATGCCGCCGACGCCCGTGTCGGACGCTTCCATGATCTCCATTTTCCAGCCTTGTCGCTCGGCGTACCGTGCGTACATACGCAGGATCTCCGCGGCAAAGAGAGTCGCCTCGTCGCCGCCCGTTCCCGCACGAATTTCGAGAATGACGTTCTTCTCATCGTTCGGATCTTTTGGAAGCAAGAGGACCTTGAGGGCTTCTTCGGCGGTTTCGAGACGTACTTCAAGGTCGGCGGCCTCAAGGGCAGCCATCTCGCGCATCTCGTCGTCATCGGCGATCTGTTCGAGGTCTCGTGCGCCTTCGAGGTCGGAGCGCATCTTCTTGACCTCGCGATATTTTTCGACGATCTCGCCAAGTGAACGATGCTGCTTCATCGTCTTCGCATAGACCTTCATATCGGCCATTATCTCGGGCGACGAGATCTGAGCGGTCAGTTCCTCGTAGTTCTTTTCGATCTGTTCGAGTTTGTCAAACATAACAATACTTGCGACGGAGAGCGGCACGAAGCCAAGACTTTCCGAGGCTAAAAAATTTACGCGGTCTCCGGTTCGAGCTTTAAAGATTCCTCAAGTGCGCGGATCGCGAC
Source organism: Pyrinomonadaceae bacterium (assembly GCA_019694355.1). Taxonomy (GTDB): domain Bacteria; phylum Acidobacteriota; class Blastocatellia; order Pyrinomonadales; family Pyrinomonadaceae; genus OLB17. Next base: position 571,248 of record JAIBCB010000002.1, read on the forward strand.
CTCGAGCTGTTCATTGTCCGGTTCCTGCGTCGTGATGTTCTGCAGCCAAAGGCCTGGAAGCGTCATTATCTTAAAGGTGGCCCCCGACTCTTTTTTGGCGGCGTAGCGGATGACCTCGTACGAGAGGCCTGCGACGAGCGGCATCAGCGCGATCCTGACAACAAGGTTCATCCAAAATGCGTCAAATTTGATGACCGAGAACAGGACGATCGCGATCAGCATAACGACCATCAGGAACGATGTGCCGCAACGCGGATGCTGTCGCCGTTGCGTCGCTGCGTTCTCAGGGATCAAGGCGAGGCCTTTCTCCCACGTAAAGACCGTTTTGTGCTCGGCTCCGTGATATTCAAAGACCCGCCGAATGTCTTTTATCCACGACATCGTCAAGATCATCGTCACGAAAAAGATCATTCGCACGATGCCGTCGATCAGGTTAAAGGCAAGCCATGAGTGCGGCTTGATCTCCCAGATATATGCTTTGATCGTGGTCCACCAGCTTGCGTCTGCCGTCAGGAGCGGCGCATCCGCCCAGCCTAAGGCTATGAACAGGATGTTCGTCAAAAGGAGCGGTGCGGCGATGAACAAAAGTACGTTAAAAAGCAGTGCAAAGGCGATCGATCCGACGGCGCTTGCCGATGACGCGGCCTTTTTTCCTTTCGACTGCGTTTTTTCGGGCAACACGACCTTTGCCGGAGCTTTGGTGAACAAATCATCGGTTGTGCCGGTCGCAAGCGCAGGTTCGAGTTCGCCGGCCGCGACCTTTTCGGTCTGCGTCTCCTCGTGATCTTCTTCCCAGACCTTTGCAGAGAAATTCAACGCCTTTACGCCGAGCGCCATTGATTGGATGAGCGTTGCTCCGCCGCGAAGCACCGGGAACTTGAGCCATGAGTATTTATCGCTCCAACGAGGTAGTACTTCAGCGGTCGTCGTGATCGAGCCGTCCTTTCGGCGGCATGCGATCGCATAGGCCGACGGAGTGCGCATCATCACGCCTTCCATTACGGCCTGGCCACCGACGATGAGGTCGCGCTCCACCGCGAAGATCGAGTGCAGTAATTTAAAGGTCTTCTTGCCCATATCTACTGGATAATTGACGATAAATGGCCCGTCATCCGTTGCCTTTTTCTTTGTCCGGTGAACGCTCGCTCGCGAGAATGAAGCTGAAGTGGCCTGTACTCTCCAGGTAGCACTGCTTTACCGTCTTTTCGCTCTCGAGCCCGTGTTCACGGAGATAACCGAGCATATCTTCCTCGGTCAAAAACTCCTGCCGCATGTTCTTGTCAATGAACTTTCCGTTTTCGATCAGCAAGAGCGGCGACGGCTCAAGAAACCTTCTCGCAAACGTTGACTTGAACCCGAGCCAATCAAAGAACACGTCCCAAACGACGATCGTAACGATCAGTATCAGAGCTTCGGTGACCGAGTGCGTCTCGCCGGCCATGCCGTTCTGGGCCGCGTCGGCGATAACGACGATGACGAGCAGGTCGCCGATGCCGATCGCACCGGCCTGCCGTCGGAACAGCCTCAGAATGAAATACATTCCGAGGTACATTATCGAGCCGCGAATAACGACCTCCAGGATCGATTCTGTCGGCATTAGCATCGAGTTCCAGTCGATCGCCATCGCGTTAACTTAGATAAAATGAAGAACGCCGCCTTGATTCTTGGCCTTTTCCTACGGTGTTTGCCCTTTTTTCAAGAAAAACGAGCGAACCAAAGGACGTCGGCGCCTCAAGGACGGCGTCAAAAAGTTAAACAGCTAATAGTTGTAAGTTGTGATCTGCAAGATCGCCTTCTTACTTGGCAGCTTCGGCTGCGGCACCACGCTGATAGCGCTTGTTGAATCGATCGACGCGTCCGGCCGTATCGACGAGCTTCTGCTTGCCCGTAAAGAACGGATGACAGTCCGAACAAATTTCCACATGAAGGTCTTCGCCCAGCGTCGAACGCGTTTTGAACGTGTGTCCACAGGCACAGACCACCGAGATCTCGTTGTATGACGGATGAATTTCTGGTTTCATAGTTCCTTTTCCTTCGCCGAATATAGGCGATGCGCAAGGGTATAAGCGCAAACTAGCAATTTTACGGATGACCCCGCGAAAAGTCAACTTTGCGGCGACGCTATGCTGTTGACATTGTAATGTCAGAACCGGGAGCGATAGCGACCGGATTCCGCATTTTACCGTCGCCCGGTCGGCCCCCTGATCCGCGTTCAAAATGTTCCCATCATACGGGTCGGTCAGAGTTTTCAAAGAAAAGATCCATATTGCATATCATGTGTGATACAATGTCGTAGGCGTGCGACATTCGCGTTGGGTCGTGTCCGCTCGCTTTTTGACCAAAATAGATAGCCCGGAATTCGGAGTACGCGACGACGTAAGAAATGTTTTTGTGAAATTTGCGTTTTTGACCGTTTGTAGCCGACTAAGTGTAATGGTGACAAGAGTTAAGTGTCCACTGATCGCTGAGTGGACAGCGAGTGGACAAGAGTGGACAAATGGACAAAATGTAGCTCCGGCCCGCTTCGGCTCGACGTGGTTTAAAAAACTCGAACATCCTTTATAATCAAGAAATTATGAAGAATCTCTTTCATCTTGCGTTTCCGGTCAGCGACCTTGACGCTGCACGCGAGTTTTACGGCAATGTCCTTGGCTGTCCGGAGGGCAGAAGCTCGGAAAACTGGATCGATTTTGACCTTTTCGGGCATCAGGTCGTCGCACATCTCGCTCCGGGGAGCGGTTCGACCTCGTCAAATGCCGTTGACAGCGATGATGTTCCGGTGCCGCACTTCGGCATCGTCTTGCCGATGGCAGAATGGAAGGCCCTTGCCGACAGATTGAGAGCGGGCGGCGTGAAATTCGTTATCGAACCGAAGATCCGTTTCGAGGGCCAGGTTGGCGAACAGGCGACGATGTTCTTCCTCGATCCGAGCGGCAATGCTCTCGAATTCAAGGGCTTCAGCGACTTTTCACAAGTGTTTGCAAAGTAATTCGAAATTCCAATGATCATTAGAATCAGCATTTTTCTTATTGTTTTGTTTTCGTCAGTTTGTGCGGTATTTGCACAGGAGCGTAGTGTTGCGATCACGATCGATGACCTTCCGGTCGTTTCAACCAGGAAAGATCTTGCAAATCGACGAAAGATAACAAAAAAGCTAATGAACCATATCGCCAAAGCAAAAGTTCCGGTGATCGGGTTCGTAAATGAAAATAAGCTTTACAGCAACGGTGAGCGGGATCAAGAGCAAATTGACCTTCTGCGAAGGTGGACGACGGCCGGCTTGGAGCTTGGAAATCACACCTATTCGCACATCAGTCTGCACTCAAAAGGGCTCGAAGAATATGAGGCCGACCTGATAAAGGGCGAAACGATTACGGCCGAATTATTGGCTGAGAAGGGGAAGAAGCTTCGATTTTTCAGGCACCCGTATCTGATGACCGGCCTGACACCGGATGTCAAAACCGGTCTTGCCAAGTTTCTCGATGGAAGAGGTTATACAGTTGCTCCAATTACATTCGATAATGCGGACTACATTTTTTCGGCGGCGTATGACAAAGCGTTCGACAGCGGCGATCGCAAATTGATGAAGAAGGTTGCAGCGGCCTATGTGCCTTATATGGAGGCAAAACTCGATTATTGGGAACGCCAGTCTCTGAAGCTTTTCGGGCGTGAGGTCGCCCAGACGATGCTGATCCACGCGAACTTTATTAACTCGGACTATTTGGACGATCTGATCGGGATGCTGCGTCGCCGGGGATACAAGTTCGTCGATCTGGAAGCGGCCCTTAAAGATGAAGCGTATAGCACGCCGGAAACGTACCTTGGTCGGGCCGGCATTTCGTGGCTTCATCGCTGGGCATTGACAAGAGGTAGCGAGTTTGTCCTTCCGGACGAGCCGCATGTCCCTGAATTTGTAATGAAAGCATCGGGCTTCGATTCAGAATAGAAGTAGGTGAGGTCAGCGAAAATAGTCATCATCGGCGGCGGTGTCGTTGGAGCGAGCACTGCATACCACTTGGCGACGCGTGGTGAGAGCGACGTTGTTGTCCTGGAGCGCGGAGAGATGCAGGGAACCGGCTCGACCGGGCGTGCGACCGGCGGCGTGCGTGAACAGTTCGGAACAGAGATAAATATAAGGATGTCGATGTATTCGATCGACTTCTTTGAGCATTGTGAGTTTAGGACGGGCTACGACCCGAAAGGGTATCTTTTCTTTGCGACCGATAAGGCCGTCTTCGAACAGCTAAAGAGGAACGCCGCGAAGCAGGCTGAAACAGGTGTTCGAGGCGTTGAGATCCTTGGTCGCGATGAGATCGAACGGCGAGTGCCGGCGATGAATTGCGATGATATTGTTGGCGGAACATTCGGCGTTCGAGACGGCTTTATCGATCCGGTGGCCGTAATGCACGGTTTTTCTAAAGCAGCCGTCGAACGCGGTGCGAAGATCGAGCTGGGCTGCGAAGCGACAAAGATCAACGTCGCGAACGGCCGTGTCGAAAGTGTCTCGACCGGCGATGGTGAGGTCGGCTGCGACGCGGTTGTCGTATGCACGGGTGCATGGACGCGCGAACTTGCGGCGACAGCAGGCATTGATGTGCCGATCGAACCGCTTCGGCGGCAGATCGTTTGGGCGAGATGTGAAAATGAGATCCCGTCTTCGCTCCCAATGGTCATTGACGCAGGAAGCGGATTTCACTTTCGGCCGGCTGTCGATTTTTGGGAGCCAAGCGATAGCGTTGTGGGAAATCGCGACATCCTCTTTGCTTTTCCCGACCGTGAAGAGTCGCCGTCGTTCAACACGCAGTTCGACGCGGCGTTCTCGGATAAGGTTTATGAACTTGCACGTCATCGTGCGAGGTTCCTTTTTGAATCGAGACCGATCGTCGAAAAATGCCGTGCCGGACTCTACGAGAATACGCCCGACCACCATGCGATCATCGGCGGGTGCGGCGTTGAAGGGCTTTACTTTGCGTCAGGCTTCAGCGGACACGGCGTGATGCATTCGCCCGCTTCGGGGCGTGCGATCGCGGAGATCGTTCTGGACGGAAACGCGTCGTTCCTCGACGTTTCTTGTCTTTCGCTTGAGCGATTCGAGCGTGGCGACTTATTGACCGAGACCGGCTATATTTAGCTTGAGCATTCAATGAGAACAGCATTCATCCACCATCCGATCTACGAGAAACACGACACCGGGCCTGGGCATCCTGAAACTGCGGCACGCTATCGCGTGATAATGGACTCCGTTTCCGGCGATACGGCGTTGTGGGACCAACTTGCCGAGATAACGCCAGAAAAGGCGAGCCAAGGCCTGATCCAGGCGGCGCACACTCGCGAACATTTTCGAAGGGTCGAGAGTGCGATCGAGAATGGCGAAGGTATGTTGGATGCGGACACGGTCGTCTCGATGAGATCGTTCGATGCTGCGCTATTCGCTGCCGGCGGAGCCTGTCGTGCCGTCGATGCCGTGATGAACGGCGAAGGGAAAAATGCGTTCGTCAACGTGCGTCCGCCCGGACATCATGCTACCGCCCAAAAGGCGATGGGCTTTTGTCTTTTCAATAACGTCGCGGTCGCTGCGCGATATGCGCAGAACGCGTATAAGCAGATCGAACGCGTTGCCGTGATCGATTGGGACGTGCACCACGGCAACGGCACGCAAGGGATCTTTTATGACGATCCGTCGGCCTTTTTCTTTTCGATGCATCAGTATCCGTGGTATCCGGGAACCGGCAGCCGAGGCGAGACAGGCGTTGGCCGCGGACTTGGGACGACGCTGAACATTCCCCTGAAAGCCTCGACGAACGCGAGAGATCAAAGGGGTGCGTTCGAAGCGGCGATCGATGAGATCCGAGGAAAGGTCGTGCCCGATCTGATCTTTATTTCGGCAGGATTTGATGCACATCTGCTCGATCCACTCGGACAGCTTCAACTCGAAGATAGAGACTTTGCAGCGATGACGAACGTCGTGAAGGATTGGGCCGATGAGGCGTGTGATGGCCGCATTGTCTCGGTGCTCGAAGGCGGTTACGATCTCGAAAGTTTGGGTGGAACGGTCGCGGCACACGTTGCGGAGTTGGCACGATAACCATTGCGTTGCGGTTTGTGATAGAATCTTTTCCACAGCCGACAACTATCGACTTGGGGGGGAGGTTAGCGATGCCTGATATTGAGATATCGTGCGTTCAATGCAGAGAGGTCTTTCTGTTCACTGAAAAGGAGCAGGAAAATTTTTATCAGCGAAATATGATGGCACCTCAAAGGTGTCCGAAATGCCGATCAAGGAAAGCCGGAATGGGCGAGAATGCACCGGCTCGCTTTGAGATCGTTTGCGATAATTGCGGCAAGCACGATACCGTCCCATTTCAGCCAAAGGTAGGCCGCTCCGTGATGTGCCGCGAATGTTTCGAATCGAGCCGTTCGCGCGCCCGTGCAGGCAGCTAAAGCTTTCTTCGGCAATGACCACACCCGCAGTCATTTATTCCTTCGCCGATGCAGTTGCAACGATCGAAATGGATCGTCCGGACGCACTCAACGCACTTTCGCTCCAATTGGTTACCGAGCTTATAGCCGCTGTCAAAAAGGCGGTTGATGACGGAGTTCGCGTTGCGATCTTGAAAGGACGCGGGCGGGCGTTCTGTTCGGGCGGAGATCTTCGCGAAATGCGTTCGATGTGGGAACGCGAAGGCCGTATCGAGGCCTTTTTGGAAGAGCCGCTTCGAAAACTCCACGAACTGATCGCGTCGATACGAGAGGCTCCGATACCATTCATCGCGGCGGTGAACGGAGTTTGTGCGGGTGCGGGCACGAACCTCGCGTTGGCATGTGACGTCGTAATAGCCGCCGAAAATGCGGCATTCAGCGAAGGCTTTGTGAAGATCGGGCTTTCACCCGATTGCGGCGGTACGTACTTCCTGCCGCGGATCGTCGGCGAAAAGCTTGCGGCGGAATTGCTGATGACCGGTGACGAGATCGATGCGGCCCGTGCCGAACGAATCGGACTTGCAAATTACGTTGTGCCTTCGGATGAACTTGATCAGAAGGCTGAGCGGTTCGCCCGCAAGCTCGCGGAACGTCCGGTCGGAGCATTGCGGCGGATCAAGCAGATGTTGGCCGCGTCTAGCGGGAACACCCTCCGCGAACAGCTTGATCTTGAACACGAATGCCAACTCGAATCCGGCCGTTCGGCGGATTTCAAAGAAGGCGTAGCCGCATTTATCGAGAAGCGGAAGCCGATATTCCTGGATCGGGAATAGGTCGGGAATTCAGTATTCGCCCCAAGCACAACGGAAAAATAATCCCGCCTGTTGACACCAAAACACGAACTGCATTATCTTAATATCTGAAATTGAAAATCACTTTCAATAAAGAAGATCCCTGAGAGCCTTTTTAGAAGGAAAGACGCACAACCAAACCTGCATGAAACGCTTTCGAATAGCATTGTTCTGGATCCATCTCGTGGCCGGTGCGACCGGTGCCATCGTGATCTTCATAATGTGCGTCACGGGCGCCGTTCTTTCATTTGAAAAGAACATAGTTGAATTTGCCGAACGCGGTGAGCAGCGAGTTGCGGCTATTGAGGGCGAGAGATTGCCGATCAGCCGTTTGGTTGCGTCGGCATCGGAAGCCAGGCCTGATGCAAAGCCGGCAAGTATCACCCTCTCCGCAGACCCGATGTCGAGCGCGACCGTGTCGCTCGGGCGTGATGGGCGGCTTTTTATCGATCCGTACACCGGCAAAGTGTTGGGCGACGGGAATGCTCCATTACGGAGTTTCTTTTCGACGACGACGTCGTTGCACCGTTGGCTTGCGATGGAAGGCGACGGATTTGCTTGGGGCAAGGCGATAACGGGTTTTTTCAACGCGATGTTTCTCGTCCTTGCGATCACGGGCCTTTACATTTGGATGCCGCGGAAGCTGAGTTTCCGCAACATAAAGCCTGTGCTTTGGTTCCGTAAAACGCACACGGGCAAGGCAAGGGATTTCAATTGGCACAATGTAACCGGATTTTGGTGTTCGCTTGTTCTGATCGTTTTGACGGCGACGGGAATGGTGATCTCATACCGCTGGGCGAGCGACCTCGTTTATACGCTGACTGGCAATGAAGCGCCGAAGCAGCAAGCCCGGAGCGAACCGTCAAAGCCAGCCCCGGAACCAAAGATCCCGGAGAATCTCGACGATCTTTGGGTTGCCGCGAACGCGAGGAACGATGGCTGGAAGTCGGTGTCTCTTCGTCTGCAGATGCTGGACGACGCGGTATTCACGGTCGATGAAGGGAAGTATTGGAATATCTTTGGCCGCTCGACGCTCACGCTTAATGCCGCGACGGCCGAGGTAAGTAAATGGGAGCCGTATTCGGACCGTAACTCAGGCCAGCAGCTGCGTCTCTGGATGCGATTCACGCACACTGGCGAATCTTTCGGCCTCATTGGGCAATTCATAGGATTTATCGCCTGTCTCGGCGGTGCGTTATTGGTTTACACAGGCGTTGCGTTATCTGTTCGCAGGTTTGTCCGTTGGCTAAAGCGCAGGCGCAGCCTCAAGGCGCCGAGACGGACGCTTGCCGAGAATAGTATTTGAAGTTTGCACACTGACCCGCCTTTTTCCGTAAAGCACACACGCGTTCGCATTCTGACGGGCATATTTTGAATAAAGATATGCCCGCCCCGCCTTTTCCTTTCTGTTGAGATTGCAAACTCACCCGGCGACTGTATTCTCTTCTAGTGCGGTCATTGACCTATTCAGAGCTGATCCGCGGAAACCGCGACTTTCGAAACCTGCTTGCCGGGCAGTTCATTTCCGAACTCGGCAACTGGTTCAACTTCATCGCGGCCCTCGGATTGGTGCGTCTGGTTTCGGATGCGTCGCCGCTCGCGGCGGGACTTTTCTTTGTCGCGAGGCTCATCCCTTTTGCGATAATGTCGCCGATCGCGGGCACTTTCGTTGATCGGTTCTCCCGCCGCCAGGTGATGATCGTGACCGATGTCGCGCGCACGGTCATCGCTCTTGCATTCTTATTCGTCAAGGACCCGAACGATCTTTGGATCGCGTACACGGCGACGATCTTGCTTCACACGCTCGGTGCCTTCTTCGACGGTGCAAAGAACGCCGCTGCACCAAATCTGACAGGACGCGAGGGCCTTCTTGCGGGAACAGCGTTGCTTTTTTCGACAAAGTTTCTGCTTATGGCGGTCGGCTCCGCACTCGGCGGTTGGGCTTCCGCAGCATTCGGCTATCAAGTTGCGTTCATCATCAACGCGGCCTCGTTCCTGATCTCGGCCTATACCGTCTGGCTGATCCCGGAAGACGCCGTAAAAGAAAAAGCAGCGGATAACACGGCCGAACACCGAACATTCCTCTCCGATCTGAAAGAAGGTTTTGTCTATTCGGTCAAGAACCACTTCGCGCTCACGATCTTGATAATGAATATGATCTGGGCGACCGGCGGCGGTGCGATAAACGTGATCTTCGAGCGGCTTGGAGGCGTGTATTATGCCGAGACCGAAGGTTGGAATCCGGACGTGGCGGTCGCCATTTTGTGGACCGCGACCGGCTTTGGAATAACTTTGGGAATGATGATCGCGCATCGCACGTCGATCTGGCTCGATCGCTCCGGCAAGCATCGATCATTTATCGGTTGGACATTGATCGCGCACGGACTTATCTTCGCGATCGGCGGTTTTGTGCCCACGCTCTGGCTCTTTACGATATTGATCTTTGCCTCGCGTGCGGTCGTAGGCGTTGAATACGCAGTGCAGGAAACGCTGTTTCAGAGGAGCTTGCCGGATCAGATACGCGGCCGCATCTCGACGCTCGATCGCGGTGCGGAGATGACGGTGTTCGGCATATCAACGTTCGCGGCGAGCGAGTTGATGTATTACATCACGCCGCAGACGCTTACCTATGCGTCGGGGATCTTGTCCGCATTCGCCGGCGTTGTCTGGTTCATTCGCGAACGCACCAGAACAACGACCGGGCAGCCATGGGATTAAGCGATCACGATGACGGCCTTTGATCCTGTGAGTTCCGAAAGGTCTTTCGTATAGACGGTCTCGACGCGGCGGAATTCGCCGACCGTGTTCACGATATCCTGTGTCGAGAGGAATCCGGTCTCGACGAATGCGATCGCCCATTTTTTCATATAACCGGCACGATCCAGAGTATTTTCAAGAAGACGCAGATATTGCGAGCGTGTCTCGGTCGCTGCCCCAAGATTGTCGCCTATGGTGTTTTCGAGATCGCTCCAGAAAGAATTGTCGTTGCGGATCCATTCTTCACGCCACGCCTTGATGCCGAGCGACTGCCGTATCCCCTTTGAATGAGGTGCGGGCAGACGCAGGAACATCAGGTCGCTTGTCCGCTCCATTATCGCGGGGTCTGAGAGGAATTGATCGACAGATTTGTTCCAGCAAGTGGAATGTCCTTTTATCGGATCCGGTTCGATCGACCAAAGCCTGCGAAACGCCTGCGACAGCGGCTGTCGAAGTTCGCGTGTCTGTTCCGTAAAGGACAGGGCATAGCTGCCGGTCGCGATCGCGAGTGTTCCGGCGAGCGAACGCGTAAATGCGGAATTCAGCTTCTCGACGTTGCGCCGTACATTGTCGAACCACCAGGCATCGATCTCCGAGAACCAGTCAAGCAGGCCGGGATTCTGAAGCTTATAGCCCGGGACATACGCGTCCTCAAGAACAGCGTTCACATCGTCCGGTGAAAGGCGTTCGTCGTCGTTCTGAACACGTCCGACGCCCGACACCCATTCGGAGAGCAGCGGGTCGTTCGCAGCGACGCGGACGCGACGACGTTTTAGATAGAGCGACAGAGCAGTGTCGGCCGAGATCGGAAAGGCTGCCGAATCGAACTTCAATCGATGCAGAACATTCTGCTCGAATGCAAGGCAGCCGTTTAGGGTTGGTATCGCCGTCATACGTTAAATGGATCTGCAGCGGCAGGCAGTGACAAAAAGACTTTCACGGCCATCGGATCGAACTCGATGCCAGACCACTCTATCAGGTATTTCTTCGCGCTCACTTCAGGATATGCCGATCTGAAGGGACGCGCCGAACGCAACGCTCCGTACGCATCTGCGACGCGCAGGATACGGCTTTTGAGCGGGATCTCTTCGCGCGCGAGTCCATCGGGATAGCCGGAACCATTCCACCATTCGTGATTCCAACGGATCACGAGTTGAACAGCTCGGCTCACATCAAGTCTTGCCGCCTCTTGCTCGCCGATGACAGAATGCCGCCGAAGGTCAAGCCGTTCTTCAGCGGTCAGTATCCGGGCGGCTCGAATATAATCCCGATCCATTCGGAGTTCGCCGACATCGCGGAGAAAGGCCGCCTGTTTCAGCATATCGATATCATCCGGAACGAGATGAAGTCCGGCTCCGATAGCTGCTGAGAGCGACGCAACGCGTCCCGAATGGCCGATCGTAAAGCCGGTGAATACGTCGATCTCCTCGGCCTTTTCAAGGAGCTTGGCGTCAATTTTGTTTTCCGGGGCAACAAGAGTTTGCATCTTCGTTTATATAGTTTTGCTTTTTTGTGCTTAGAAATTCAACCCCGTTCATCTGCTACTTTATCGAATCGAGCAGGTCGCGAGCCTCGCGATTATTCGGATGAAGGGCGAGAAGACGCGTCAATTCGCCCTCGGCACGCTTCAGCAGCTTAACTTTTATAAAGAAGTGCGAAAGCATCATCCGATACTCCGCCGATGAACCGTCGATCTTGATCGCCGCCTGAAGCTCGCCCTCGGCCTTGTGCCGATGCTTGTCGTCCGCCGAAAGGGCAGAGCCATAATATGCCCGGTACTTTGCATTTTGAGGATCGGCATGGGCGGCACGTGCAAGATGGACCTGAGCGCCGGCCGCGTCGCCTTTTGCAAGGAGCGCCGCACCTTTCTCAAATTCTTCCCACGCCTGCTGCCGCTTCTGATCGCCGCCCTGCCCATTTTCCGCCGCTGATGGTGCTCCGTTCGCAGCCTCGAGATTCTTACGGATCTTGAAATCATAGAGCTCGCGGGAATCCGGCGTTCTAAGGGTTTCGTGTGCGGAGGCAAGCTGAGCGAACGCGGAATGAACGCGCTTGGTGATCTCCGGTGCTTCTTTCCGGAACTTGTCCGGGTGGAAAAGCTTGGCAAGCGAAAAATATGCATCCTTTAACGCCGGACCGTCGCATTTTGGATCGACACCCAACACTTCGTAAAAGTTCTTCGCCGCCTCGGTGCGTTTCAAATACGCGTCGAGCGTCAGTTCCTCGACAGGAGCGGCCTCTTCGACAGGAGCCTCTGGTTCCTCCGGTTTAATGCCCGGAAGGATCGCCTCACGCTTAAGTTCGAGTTTGGCCGCCCGCAGGAATGGAAGCTTTGCCGCAGGAATGGCAGATTGCCATTTTGATCTGATCACAAGTCCTGCAAGCCACAGCGAATACAGGGCGGAAAAAACGTCATTTCCCTCAAGATTGCTGTGAGCGGCGATATCGGCGACGCATTGATCGGCAGAAGCAAGCGGAACGAGCACCTGGGCCTCGATCGCCGTGCAGTCTCGGATCGAGTTCAGGGCTACTGCAAGCTTGAAAGTTTCGTCGAACGAACGAAAGCGCTTTGCCGCCGTTTCAGGGGAAAGGCCGCGGCCGTATTCCTTCAAAAGCGAGCGTTCGTCGATATCGGCGTGCAATCCCTCGCGAACACGGGCAAGAGGTGTTATCGTCCATTCGCCTTCGGTCCAAGCAAGCACATCCTGAACGATCGCACGAACTTGCGCCGTAAAGAACATATCTTTCTCAGCCTCGGTGAGAAGGCCGTCGGCAAGGAGCTGTTCGGCGAGCTGCAGGTCGTTCGAGAAATTCGGCAGCTGAACGAGCTGCTCTTTCGAAAGCTTCTTTTGCTGGAGCACGAAGTCGAAGAGCCGCGTCATTCGCGAATTCGAGACCGCGAAGACCAAGCGGCCGTCGCTGAAATAAACGATCACCTTCTTGTCTTTATTAGCAAGGCGGATGCTGCCCGAAAGTTCGCCCTGAGCCATTTCCGCCGCCAGTTCGGCGAAAGGAAACGCAAGGCAAGTTCCGCTTATATCGAGATCGTTCTTTGCTGTCATTCAGACTTTAGATAGGCTTCGATGGAAGGTGATCCAACGGGCACATTGTTGTGCTCAAACAAGTTTAACAAATTGTCGGTGGAAAAGTTAAGCAAAATTTTCTTCAAAAAGGTGCAGAATTTGACAAGGTGTATTCGCACCTGCCAGAGTTTTTGTGTATCAAAATGACGCCTGACGCCATAGAAATTCGCGAATGCTCCTCGATTGAGCAGCTTTCGGAGTGCGTTTCGCTCCAACGTGAGGTCTTTGCCCTTCCGGAGGTCGAATTATCGCCCGTTCGCCACTTTATCGTGACCAAAAATGCGGGTGGATTTACGCTGGGCGCATACGACGGTGATACTCTTGCGGGTTTTGTGCTGAGCGTGCCGGCGGTTATGCACGGCGAGCGGGCCCTGTATTCGCATATGACGGGTGTCCGCCAAAAGTATCAAAGCCTCGGTCTCGGGGCGGCTCTGAAATGGGCTCAAAGGGCAAGGGCGATCGACGATGGCATTCGCTACATAAAGTGGACGTTTGAACCGGTAAAGGCGCGAAACGCCTATTTCAATTTAGAGAAATTGGGTGCGACGGTAAGCGACTTTCAGGAAAATTTCTACGGCACGGATTACGGTACGGCTCCGGATGTTGCAGGCAAGGCATTTGGCCTTGCAAGTGATCGTTTGTTCGCGGAATGGGATCTAAATAGTGAAAAGGTAAATGCCCTTGCGGCCGGCGAAAAGTTCACTGAAACTCAGGCCCCGACCGCATCGGTCCAGATAATGCCGAACTGGATCGAACTCGTGGCCCGTGATCCTGAAAAGGCGAAGGCCGAACAGTTGCGTATTCGCGAAGAGTTCAAGACGGCGTTCGGGTTTGGGATGGTCTGCCGCGGATTTTTCCGAGACGACGAACAGCCGGCATATCTTCTCTACAAGAGCTAGTAAAATGGCACATTTTGAGGTGGATCCCGACATTCGCAGAGCGAAAACGCTCCCGTCCGAGTTCTATCTCGATCCTGAGTATTTCGACCTTTCAAAAGAGAAGATCTTTGCGCGAAGCTGGCATTTTCTTTGCCGCGAAAGCGAGGTTGAGGGCCTTTTTCCGGCAACGCTTTTGCCCGGTGTCCTTGACGAACCAGTCTTGCTCTCAAGAGCTGGCGGCGAATTACGCTGCCTTTCGAATGTTTGCACCCATCGGGGCAAGATCCTTGTTGAAGAGGCTTGCAATGCGAACCTCATCCGATGCGGCTATCACGGCCGCCGATTTTCACTGGAGGGAAAGTTTCTTTCAATGCCGGAGTTCGACGGCGTGGAGAATTTCCCGACCGAGGCCGACGATCTAAAGCAGATGCCGCTTGCGAACTGGAACGGGTTTTTGTTCGCATCGATCGACCCGAAGGACGGCCTCGATGTTTTCGTCGGGGACGCGGCATCAAGGATCACCGCCGGAAGTGGAGAACTGAAGCTGGCAGCGAAACGCGAGTATCGCGTGAATGCTCATTGGGCCCTTTATTGCGAGAATTATCTTGAGGGCTTTCACATTCCGTACGTTCACAAGGGCCTCAATGAGATCGTGGATTACGGAACTTACTCGACCGAAACTTTCCGCTTTTCGAGCCTGCAGACCGGTTACGATGCGGACGGGAAGATCGCCGCGCATTACCTTTTCATCTTTCCGAATCTGATGTTCAACTTTTACCCTTGGGGAGTATCGGTGAATGTTGTTCGCCCCGTTTCTCCAAGCGAGACCGTAGTCGAGTTTTTGACTTACGTCGGCGACGAATCGAAGCTTGACCAAGGTGCCGGAGCCGATCTTCACACGGTGGAGATGGAAGACGAAGCAGTTGTCGAGAGCGTTCAACGCGGCATCCGTTCAAGGTTCTATTCGCACGGACGTTATTCACCGACGCGCGAGCAGGGAACGCATCATTTCCACCGCCTCATCGCGGAGTTTATTGGTTGACGAACGGTATAACTATGGTTATACTCAAAGTATGAATACAAAGACTGCGATATCAATACCGCCGGATGTCTTCCGCCTAAGTGAAAAGCTTGCTAAGCGTCTGAAGATCTCGCGTAGCGCCGTATTTGCCCTCGGTGTAAAGAGACTCAGCGAAGAGCATGACGAGGAGGAATTGATAGCTCGCATTAATGCGGCTTGTGCTGAGATCGACACCTCTGTCGATCCAACGCTGAGGGCCTATCAGGCTCGGCGTCTCAAGGGGAAGAATTCGTGATCAGGCGGGGACAGGTGTGGCGAGCCGATCTTGGGATGCCGCGAGGTGCGAGTCCGGGCTATGAAAGGCCGGTGGTTGTCATTCAGAGCGATACCTTCAATAAGACGAATATCGACTCAGTCATTGTTGCGGCGGCTACAACAAATCTTCGTCTGGGAGTGATGCCGGGGAATGTTAGGGTCGCGTCAGGTATTGGCGGCTTGCGTGAAGACTCTGTCGTAAATATTACGCAACTGTTTACGATTGACAAGGAAGATCTCATAGAGTTTTGGGGACAGTTGCCATCTGATACGATCACGCAGATCGATGCCGGGCTCAGACTCGTGCTTCACTTAAAAGAGAATTGAACTCCAGGCAAGAAATTGAAAAGCTCCGTGCCGAGATCGAGCGGCACAATGCTCTTTATTATCAGCAGTCAGCACCGGAGATCTCGGACTATGAATTCGATCAGCTTCTCGAAAAGCTGAAAGCTCTCGAAGCTGAGCATCCAGAGCTTATCACGCCAGACAGTCCGACGCAGCGGGTCGGCGGCAAAGCGGATTCGTTAAAGCCGTTCGAGCACAAGGTGCCGCTGATGTCGCTCGATAATTCGTACGATCTTGATGACCTAAAGGCGTTCACAGAGCGATGCGAAAAGCTTGCGGACGGCCGAAAGCTCGAGTATTTTGCTGAGTTGAAGATCGACGGCCTGAGCGTTTCACTTCATTACGAAAAGGGAATTCTCGCAGTCGGAGCAACCCGCGGCGATGGACGCACGGGCGACGAGGTGACGCAAAACGTAAAGACCATCCGCTCGATCCCGCTAAGGCTGAAGGCCGATGCGCCCGAGCACGCTGAGGTTCGCGGCGAGGTCTATCTATCGCGTTCACAATTCAAAAAGATCAACGACGAGCTCGAGATGCTGGGCGAAAAGACGTTCGCCAATCCCCGAAATTGTGCTTCCGGGACGTTGCGGATGCTCGATTCCCAGATCGTTGGATCTCGGCGCCTCGAGATGTTCCCGTACGATGCATATTCTGGCACGCGGAAGATGTTCGCAACGCACGAAGAAGTTTTTCTTTGGTGCGAAAAGAATGGCTTTACCGTAAACCCGCATCGGCGATTGTGCGCGAATTTCGACGAACTGACCGCATTCATTAACGAGGTTGAAGCGATCCGCGATGAGCTTGATTACGAGATCGACGGCGTCGTCGTAAAGGTGAATTCGACCGCCTTACAGGATGATTTTGGCGCGACGACGAAGGCTCCGCGTTGGGCGATCGCATACAAATACGCCGCTCGGCAGGCAACGACCAAGCTGCTCGACATCGGTATTCAAGTCGGGCGTACTGGAGCATTGACTCCGGTCGCTCACCTCGAACCTGTGCTGCTTGCCGGTACGACCGTTTCGCGTGCATCGCTGCATAACGAGGACGAGATCGTTCGCCTGGACCTCAAGATCGGCGATCATGTGCTGATCGAAAAAAGCGGCGAGATCATCCCGCAAGTGCTGAGCGTGGTGACCGCAAAACGCGACGGCAGCGAGGTGAAATTCTGCTTCCCGACGACTTGTCCCGTGTGTGGTCTTGACGCCGTGCGTCCGGAAGGCGAGGCTGTTCGTCGCTGCACAAATCCTGTTTGCCCGGCAAAGGTGAAGGCACGCATCCTTTATTTTTCGTCACGAAAGGCAATGGATATCGAAGGTTTCGGCGAGGTTCTCACGGACACGCTTGTTGACAGCGGCCGGATCAAGGATGTTGCCGATCTCTACACGCTCACGGTCGAAGATATTGCTTCGCTCGAGCGAATGGCAGAGAAGTCGGGCACGAACCTGATCGATCAGATCGAGGCGAGCAAGTCACGAGGTCTGCAGCGGCTTCTTTACGGCCTTGACATTCGCCACGTCGGCGAGCGTTACGCGAAGATCCTCGCGAACCATTTTCGCGACATCGACAGGCTTGCAGCGGCGAGCGTCGAAGAGCTCGACGACATTCCTGAGATAGGGCTTGCCGTCGCCGAAAGCGTTTTTGAGTGGTTCCGAAACGAACATAATCGGGACGTTCTCTCACGGCTGCGAATCGCGGGCGTAACCGTGCAGATCGATGCGTCGGCGACCGCCGCTCTCGACGAACGCTTCGTCGGAAAGATCTTCGTTCTGACGGGCAAACTCGAAAACTATACTCGGGACGAAGCCGCAAAGTTGATCGAGGATCGCGGCGGACGCGTCTCCTCATCCGTCAGCAAAAAGACCGATTTTGTCGTCGCCGGCAGCGACGCCGGCTCAAAACTCACAAAAGCCGAAAGCTTAGGCATCACGATCCTTGACGAGGAAGAGTTCGCGGAGATGTCGGGTTGATCGATGTGAATTTCACACGCTGGAGCGATGAGGTGTGAAGGACGCGCCGCTCCATCCTGACAAACGGAATTTGCATTTTGTGGGTTTGTGTCGATTTGCGCGGAATGTGCTTCTAACGGACAACATCGTTCGCTATGATGACGTTGAGCCAGGTTCTAGGAAGACTTATGACTTCCCACTTATCACCTATTTCGGAGTCATGGAATGCGGAACGTGGAATGCAGAAATATGGAGAATGGAGAATGAAAAACGGAGAGTGGAAAATGACGCGTGCCCTTACTTCGTGCGGGCTTCCTCAAAAGAACATCGGGTTTCAATTCTCACTTTCCAATTCTCAGTTTCGACCGCAAAATGCGTATAATTTAAGACAAACAACCTTGGAGGCATCTCATTGAACAGCCAATTTTTTTCCACTTCAGTATCCGAGGCCGATCCGGTCATTAGTGCTGCGATCGATGATGAGGTTCGGCGGCAGCAGAATGGGCTTGAGCTGATCGCGTCGGAGAATTTTGTATCCGAAGCGGTTCTGCAGGCGATGGGTACGCCCTTGACGAACAAGTATGCCGAAGGTTATCCGGGAAAACGCTATTATGGCGGCTGCGAGTTCGTGGATGTCGTCGAGCAGACGGCGATCGACCGCGCAAAGGAGATCTTTGGTGCGGAGCATGCGAACGTGCAGCCACATTCCGGAGCGCAGGCGAATATGTCCGTCCTGCTCGCGGCCCTCGAACACGGCGACCCGATATTGGGCATGAACCTCTCGCACGGCGGGCATCTGACGCACGGCCATCCGCTCAATTTTTCGGGGTTGAATTACAAAGTTTCCGACTACGGCGTCAACCGCGAAACCGAGACGATCGATTACGACGAGCTCCAAAGAATTGCTGAAGAGACGCGGCCAAAGTTGCTCATCTGCGGAGCCTCG
Source organism: Pyrinomonadaceae bacterium (assembly GCA_019694355.1). Lineage (GTDB taxonomy): Bacteria > Acidobacteriota > Blastocatellia > Pyrinomonadales > Pyrinomonadaceae > OLB17. The sequence continues at coordinate 589,813 of JAIBCB010000002.1, forward strand.
GCGTATCCGCGGACGATCGATTTTGCACGCATCGGCGAGATCGCACGTTCGGTCGGAGCAAAGGTGATGGCGGACATCGCACACATTGCCGGGCTTGTCGCAACGGGTCTGCATCCTTCGCCTGTTCCGCATTGCGAATTTGTTACAACGACCACGCACAAAACGCTCCGCGGCCCACGCGGCGGCCTTATTTTGTGTCGTGAGGAGTTCGCAGCGGATGTGAATAGGCGGGTATTTCCCGGTGTCCAAGGCGGCCCGCTGATGCATGTGATCGCTGCGAAGGCCGTATCATTCGGCGAAGCTCTTCGCCCCGATTTCAAGATCTATCAACAGCAGATCCTTGCTAATGCGAAGGCCTTGGCGGAGACGCTTACGAACGCCGGATTGCGTCTTGTTTCCGGAGGCACGGACAATCATCTGCTGCTTGTCGATGTCTTTATGGACGGGAAGGGAATTACGGGTAAGGCCGCGGAAAAGGCACTCGACGAAGTGCACATTACGGTAAACAAGAACACGATCCCGTTCGATACGAACAAGCCGTTCGTCGCCTCGGGAATTCGTCTTGGCACGCCGGCGTTGACCACTCGCGGAATGAAGGAAGACGATATGCGTGCTGTCGGCGGAATGATCGCGGCACTGATACACGAACCTGATTCCGAGGAAGTAAAGACAAAGGTGCGCGGCCAAGTCGCTGAGCTGACCGCAAGATTTCCGATGTATCCGGCGAGAGTTAAGGGTTAGTTATCGGCTCCTTCGTTATCGAAAGGGTCGAAACGCATTCGTTCAAGGGCTGCGAGAGCCTCGTCGGAGTCGAATTCGTAGGCTTTTTGAGACATCGCACCGATGGCAATATCGCCATATAAAGAATCACTCAAAAGCGGTTCCAGAGCAGAGACCGGCAGCATCGCAAGGGTTTCGTGTGCGATAGCGCGGATCTGAGGCGATGTGGTCTGTCGAATTACCTCTGCGATCTCGCTTGCCGAATAACGCTCGGCGAGGCGGTCAGATAGCTGGTCAAGCTGTACGAAATCATTGTTGCGGACCGCTCGCGTGGCCAGTTGGATAAAGATCTCCGCAGAGGCCGACTGCGTTTCGAGCATACGGACGCAGACCGCCGCAAGCTGCGACATCTCGCTCAACTTCGAAGCATCATTCTTTACATCATTTGATGCCGACAGCTCATCCAGGGCAGAGAGCAGAGAACTGAGTTCCCAATCGGCGTGTGCATCGTAATGAGGGCGAGAGGTTCTTGCAGATGCGGGCTCGGATCGCATTTCACCAACCAACATCTCTTTTGTTACAGGCCGCAGCGTTTCCCAAACTGTCGCAACTCTGCCGCCCAGATCTTTGATCATAACTGTCAACAATCAGATTCTGAATCTCATTGCCCGTCTTGTCAAGATGTTCCGTTTTTTCGCTCTTCGCTCGGCATTTTTCGGGAGACCATTTCGACGAGTCTTTCCTGTTGAAATTCGAGTTCTGCCTCGAGATCGGCGTCTTCGCCGACCACGGAAACAAGTGCGAGCGGTGACGGGCCAAGATACCGCAATTCCCAAGTCGTTGTGCCGGGCTGCGAAGAGCGCGTAAACCATGCGGCATCGAACGCAGAACTGTGAACCGAAGCACTCCCCGCGAGGCTCGATAGCTCAGGGCTTGGTTCCTCGGTCAGCAGCAGGCGGGCGAGCTGCCAACCATGCTTTTCATATAACGCGAGCGTGTCGCGAAAGACGCTGGTATCGATCATTTGCGGGCCGCCGGTTTAGCATTTGTGTTTGCAGAAGGCTTCGCATTTGCCTCCGGCATCGGGACTTTGACGACGTTGACGTTGCTCATATTTACCTGCGGCATCTCCACAGGATGTTGGCCTGCGGCATTCGCAGCCATCTTCTCACGCTGATCACGCCCCGGGCCGGGCGACTTGTAGGAACCCTGGTAAATATTGCCGACGGCGAGCTTCCATACGCCGTCTTCTTTCATAAAAGGCAGATCTTCCCATTTGCTGTCCTTCGAATTCCAAACTTCGACAGCACCCATATCGCCATTCACACGCTCGTCCCGGATCTGTGGCATTGAAGCCGCAAAGGTCGTGCCGGTCAAACCATTTTCATAGACCTGCTCGACGGGCTTTTTGTACTTTTCGGCCGCTGCGCCGACGAATTGCTGCGTCGCCTGCGTCATTTCGGCCTTTATCTGGTCGGTATTCTTGGCCTTTACTGCCAGATAAAGACGCTTGTAGGCCTCGGTAGGCGAATCACCGGCCGAACCCGGAGCCGCCGGAGCGGAACTGCACGAAAAGGTCATTCCAACGGCAAGAAGTGCAGAGATGCAGAGAAGAATTCTGAGCATAGATAATATTCCTGATCAAAGTTATTAAGGTTGAAGTATAAGTTCCCGCAAGGAAAATACCAATCTTTGCAGTAAAATATTCTTATAGATGAAGGCGTTGCAGTTCACAAACGGGCAAGTAAATGTCGCCGATGTTCCGATCCCGTCGCGGCAAGAGGAAGCTCTTGTCCGCGTCCTGCTCTCAGGCATTTGCAACACTGATCTTGAGATCGCGAAAGGCTACGCAGGCTTTGAGGGGACGCTGGGGCACGAGTTCGTCGGCATCGTGGACAAGGCACCGGAAGGCAGCGACCTCGAAGGAAAACGTGTTGTTGGAGAGATAAATGCGGGCTGCGGCAATTGCCCTCTCTGTCGTGCAAAAGATCCGCGTCATTGCCTCGCTCGAACGGTCCTCGGCATTCACGGGAGAGACGGCGCGCACGCCGAATTCCTTTCGCTCCCAACAGAGAATCTGATCCCTGTGCCGGACACCGTTTCTGATGAACAGGCTGTGTTCATCGAGCCTCTCGCCGCGGCCTATGGCATTTATGAGCAGGTCCCGCTTGCTCACCATACGCGGGTCGCGATCATCGGAGACGGCAAGCTCGGCCTTTTGACCGCTCTTTCTTACGGTGCGACGTCGAGCAACGCGCTCCTTGTCGGAAAGCACAAAGAGAAACTCGCGATCGCGGAAGCCGCCGGTGTGGCGACGTGTCTCTTGTCGGAATTGGATACGTCAGCTCAACGAACATTCGACGTCGTTGTCGAAGCGAGCGGTTCGGAATCCGGATTTGCGACCGCTCTTGATCTCGTTCGGCCGCGAGGCAAGATCGTCCTCAAGAGTACGTTCAGCGGCGAACCCAAATGGGCCGCATCTCGCGTGGTCGTGGACGAGATCACGATCGTCGGTTCACGATGCGGACGGTTCGAACCCGCATTAAAGCTGCTCGAACGCGGCAAACTCGATCTTTCGCCGATGATATCGGATGAATTTCGTCTTGCAGACGGCATTGCCGCAATGCAGCGAGCTGCCGAACCCGGTGTGCTCAAGGTCTTCCTTCGCCCGTAAAACTCATTTGTTACAACCGATTTGCTAGAATCATAATCAGAGTTTTGACCGAGGAACTTCTGTTTTATGCCCCGAATTCAATTGCGTCGTGCAGTTTCATTTTCAGTCCTGTTTTTTGCGGCCTTTTTGCTTCCCGTCGCTGCACAGCAAGATGTTCCGCCATCCTTTGCGGCGATCGCCGAGAAGGCCGAGCCCTTTGTTGTAAGCATCGAAGCCAGAGGGCGTGTCGCAGCGGTTCCGCCGAACGGGGCGAATAAGGTTCCCGACACAGATGACGATGTTCTCGATTTCCTTAGGCGGCAAGCTCCGCAGCGTCCGGTTTACCACGTCGGGAGCGGTTTCATCGTCGATAGGTCGGGCTACATCGTCACTAACAACCACGTTGTTTCTGAAAGCTCTCGGCTGACCGTCAAGCTCGACACCGGAGAGGAATTCACGGCGCGCGTCATTGGCGTCGATGACGAAACTGACCTCGCGGTCTTGAAGATCGATGCGGGACGCGACCTTCCGGCGGCGAAGTTCGGTGACTCGGAAAAGATGAAGGTCGGTGATTGGGTGCTCGCGATCGGTTCGCCCTTTGGGTTGGCAAAAAGCGTGAGTGCCGGCATCATTTCGCAAACTCAACGGGACACTCCGGGAGCGTCTGCTTTCCAGCGATTTATTCAGACCGACGCCGTCATCAACCCCGGAAATTCCGGCGGCCCGCTCGTGAATATGCAGGGCGAGGTCATCGGAGTGAACTCGCAGATCGCAACGCAGACGGGCGAATTCTCCGGCGTCGGCTTTGCGCTGCCTTCTCACGAAGCGGAGCGCGTTTACGAACAGATCGTTGCGAATGGAAGGGTCAGCCGAGGCTATCTTGGGGCGTATCTTGATTCAGTAAAGTCTGAGTTTGCACAAGTTTACGGGCTTGGAGACCTCCGCGGGGCGTTCATCACGGACATTCGCGATAAGACGGGACCGGCCTCGTTGGCGGGGCTTAAGACCGGCGATATCATCGTCGTCTTTAACGGCCAAGCGATAAAGTCCGCACAGGATCTGATCGATAAAGTTGCGAATACGCCGCCGGATCGAGCGGTTGTCATCGAATATCTTCGCGAGGTCGGCGACAAACTCGAGAAGAAGACCGTTACCGCCAAGCTCGGGGAAAGGCCGTTGGCTACTGCAACCTTTGGCGATAATGACGGCAAGGTCCTGCCTGTCGATGGAAAGGCAGTGCCTGAAAAGCCTTTCGGCCTGACGCTGAGCACGGTCGCCGCCGCAGGAGAAAAGTACAAAGTTTTCGAAGGCAATCCCGGCCTTGTGGTCACGGACATCGATCCGAACAGCTATATCACAGATGTTCAAGGTGCTGCCGGCGTCCAGGCACTTTCCCGAGGCGATCTGATTCAAAAGATCAATCGCTTTCCCGTCGCAAACGCGGCCGCATTTGCCTCCTTCGTATCGAAATTGAAGCCCGGTGATCCGGTCGTTCTACAGATCCTCGTTTACAATCCGGCTCTGAAACGAATGCAGACCGGCCTCGTGCAATTCACTGTAAAGTAGGCTTCGCAAGCAGCAAAGATCAGCTTTACGGCCGATAGTTTGCGAAAGCAGACGTCGGCCTTTTAACTTTTTTAGGCGAAGGCCTTAAACTACATATTTATGGCAACAGCAAAAATGGCAAAAGTGAAGAGAACGGCGAAACCGACGGTCAAAAAGTATGCGAACTACATCGGCGGTGAGTGGGTGAAGTCGTCGTCGGGACAGTATTTCGACAACGTAAACCCTGCGGATACAACCGATGTCGTTGGACGGTTTCCGGACTCGACCGAAGAGGATGTGAATCGTGCGGTCGAGGCGGCAAAAGAGGCTGCTGTGCGTTGGCGTCGTACGCCCGCACCGCGCCGTGCCGAGCTTTTGTTCACGCTCGGCGAGATCCTTCGGGCAAAGAAGGATCAGTTCTCGAGCGAAATGACCCGCGAAATGGGCAAGGTCTTGAAAGAAACGGGCGGCGACGTGCAGGAAGCGATCGACTGCACGTACTACACCGCGGGCGAGGGCCGCAGGCTTCACGGCTTCACCACGCCTGCCGAAATGCCGAATAAGTTCGCGATGTGCGTTCGCCAGCCTGTGGGGCTTTGCGGATTGATCACTCCATTCAACTTCCCGATGGCCATCCCTTCCTGGAAGCTCATTCCGGCGCTCGTGTGCGGCAACACGGTCGTGCTGAAATCGGGCGAAGATGTCCCGCTTTCGTCGCTGAATCTTGTTAAGGCGTGTGAAGAGGCCGGAATTCCGAAGGGCGTCGTCAATCTCGTCAACGGAGCTCGCGAAGCCGGTGCCGCACTCGTTGCCAATGACGATGTTCGGCTCATTTCGTTCACCGGATCGACCACGACGGGCAAGAAGATCGCCGAAGCGTGTGCACGCGACAACAAGATCGTTTCGCTCGAAATGGGCGGGAAGAACGCGATCATCGTGATGGACGACGCCGACATCGACAACGCCGTCGAAGGCTCGCTTTGGGGAGCTTTCGGCACGAGCGGCCAACGCTGCACGGCCTCGTCGCGGCTTGTCGTCCACAAAAAGGTCTATAAAAAATTCTGTGCGAAACTCGTCGATCGAGCGAAGCAGCTTCGTGTCGGCAACGGACTCGACCCGAAGACAGAGGTCGGGCCTGTTATCAACGAACGCCAGATGGAGAAGATCCTCGGCTACATCGAGACTGGGAAGAACGAGGACAAGGCGACTCTCGCCTGCGGCGGAAATCGCCTGACAAAAGGCGCGTACGGAAACGGCTGGTTCATCGAACCGACGGTCTTTACCGACGTCAAGCCGAAGATGCGTATCGCGCAGGAAGAGATCTTTGGGCCGGTAACGTGCGTCATCCCATTCTCGACCTTGGACGAAGCGATCAACATCGTGAACGGCGTCGCATACGGACTCTCCTCGGCGATCTATACGCAGGACGTAAACCGTGCGTTCTACGCAATGCAGGAACTTTACACTGGCATCTGCTACGTGAATTCGGCAACGATCGGCGCCGAGGTCCATCTGCCGTTCGGCGGAACGAAAGGCACAGGCAACGGCCATCGCGAAGCCGGCACGCAGGTGCTCGACATCTTCAGCGAATGGAAAGCTCTGTACGTCGATTACTCCGGCAAACTGCAAAAGGCCCAGATCGACGAGGTCGAGATCTAGGCCCGCTTTTGGATGGAATAATCTATGACTGGAAAGCGCCTACGCCCAAGCGGTTGGCCTCTCGCGTCAAAGCTTTATCCCGACTCCAAAGCAAGGCAAAGCTTAGACGCGCAGATGCGATGAGGTGTACGTCAACGGCCCCAAGGCCTTTGCCGAACATCTCTCCGTCATCGAGGATGTGAATTATTTCGTCGTGTTCGGCAACCACCGAAGCAGGTAGCGCGGTGAGCATATCGAGAAACTCGGACCTGTTCGGCAGGTTGCCGCAGGCCAACTCCTCGATCACAAAAGGATGCGTGCAAACTTTGTCCTCATCGAGCAGTGTCGCCAACATACGATCACCTTTCCTTATGTGATCGACCCAAACTGAGGTGTCAACAAGTATCATCTGCGCCTTCGGCCCGCTTTAAAATCAGGTGCTGATCCTCCGAGGGCTATTAGGCGTTCTCTAGCTTTTTTCTCGATCAGAGCTTGGAGTGCAGCGTGGACAAGGGCAGTTTTCTCCTTTATGCCGGCAAGGGCAGCGGCTCGCTCCAACACGTCATCCTTTATGATAATGGTCGTTCTCATGCATATGAGTATGCATCAATCATATGCATCCGTCAAGACAGAGCTACGAGTTTTCTGATCGTCTAGAACGGCTGAGCTGAGGGCTTTCGGTTGTTATCTTCAGGGAGCGGGACGAAGCCTGTTTCTTTCGGGATCGCGGTAAAGTTGCCGCGTCGCCAATCTTCGCGTGCATTGTCGATCAGTTCCTGCGAGGTCGCGACGAAGTTCCACCACATTTGACGCGGTTTTTCGAGGCGATCGCCGCCAAGCAACATAAATTTCAGGTCGGCTTCTGCCTTGATCACGGCCTCGCTTTCAGCGGCAAAGACGACCAGATTGCCGGCCTCGAATGCTTGCCCGTCCGCGTGCAAAGCTCCCGACAAAATATAGACGCCGCGTTCTTCGATGTCACGAGGCAATTCGAGCGTCTTGCCGCTATCGAGCGAACATTCAGCATAGACCGTCGTTGAGCGGGTCTTTACCGGTGAGCTTTTGCCGAGGAAGCTGCCAAGAATGACCTTCGCCTCGAAACCGTCTTGCGAAAAGTTCGGCAGTTCTTCTTTGGGATGATGTGCAAAATCGGGGTCGCATTCCTCGTCCTTTTCGGGCAGTGCGACCCACGTTTGGAGGCCAAGCAGCTTGTCGCCGGGTTCATTCGACGCGTCCGAGACTCGTTCCGAATGTACGATGCCGCGGCCGGCGGTCATCAGGTTCACATCGCCGGGCGTGATCGTCTGAATGGTGCCGAGGCTGTCGCGATGCGTCATCTTTCCGCTGAAAAGATACGTTACCGTCGCAAGCCCGATGTGCGGATGTGACAGCACGTCGAGCGAACCGTCGCGGACGATCTCGATCGGTCCCATTTCGTCCACAAAAACAAAAGGCCCGACGCTTCGGCGTTTGCGAAAAGGCAGGATGCGCTTTACGTCAAACGCTCCGATGCTCGCCGAACGAAATGGAATTACGATCTCGATCATTGTCCTATTCTTGAAGATGCCGTTACATTACGGGAGCGCAAATCTAACGAAGATAAACGCAATGCCGAGCAGAGCTAGCAAGCCCCACATCACCCAAAGCATCACGCGATTTCGACGGCCCGTAACGAGCATCCAAATGCCGGAAATGAGCGAGTTGAGGCCGAATGCGATCAGCAACGCAAAGAGAGCATACACGACAAGGAGGGCGGACATCGCTTCCTGTACCCTTCGCGTCCCTTCGGGTGTTTGATTTGCCGAACCGAACAGAAGAACGGCGACGAAGATCGAAATGCCGCCTATCAACGCGATCAGAAACAGGCCGACGATGACGAGGATCGTGCCCCTCGTACGCACATTTTTGGCCGTCAGAAAGTGATTCTTACGGCATCGCGGGCAAGTGATGTTCGAACCAAGGCCCTCAAAATTGCATTTGAAGCATTGGCGGGGATCTCCAGCTTCTTGCGGCGGCTGCCCGTAGGTCGGGTTTTGAAGATTCTGCATATCTGAAAAATGTAAGTATATTCTGCCACAAAAAACGCGGTCCGGGGTGAAGAAACATGCCGGACGGAAACCCAAGACAGTTTGCGTCTCGGCGTCCCTGCGTCTCTGCGGGAGAACTCATCTTCCGGAGCGTGCGGAGCATGCGACAGAAGCCGTTTGTCGGCGGCAAGCCGCCTCCGGGAGTCTGAGTTGGCTAGGGACGGTCGGGCACGGTTGCGTTTTTTGCAACACGTGGGGATCTCTGACCCACGAACCCCGACCGCACTGCAATGCGGCAAGCCGCCGGCGGGGCAATTCGAAGAGGCTCTCAAAAATAGCGCTTGACACGTATGATATACTCGTAGAGATGGTGTAAACAAACGTTTTACACCTGATCTTTGACAAAAATGACAAAAATTGTAACCGCAGGGCGCCAGAACGCCGATTCTTGTCCCACTTTGTCCCACTTGCCCCACGACGGTGGGACGGGACAAACATCGGGGAATTGTGAATTGTTCATTGTGGATTGTTAATTGGTAAAGGAAGCCGGGCGTGTGCGGTTTTCAGCTGTTGAATGGATAATGGCGAGTGCCCTTACTTCGTACGGGCCTCTGCAACGCCCCGTGCCGTTCACGCAGGCTCACGTGGGTCTTCCTCTGTGTTCTCTGTGGCCTCTGTGGTAAATCGGCTTTTTGGCCGGGCCGCTGACGCAGGCGGTTCCGACTTCCGGTGACCGTTCGCGGCGCGGCCCTGGATCTGGCTAACACCTGAACGCCCTTACTAACGTGCGGGCTTCTGCAACCTTGTGCGGGCTTCTTCAACGCTGGCCGCGGGACATTTTTTCGGACGTTGGGGCGGAAAATTCCTCAATAAAACGAAGGTTTGGAGCGAGCTTTTAACAAAATGGTCAAAAAATCGTAGAATCATCTGTTATGTTTAATTCCCTAATTTAGGAGCAGATAAGAATGAAGATCGGTCTTCCAAAAGAGATCAAGGACAATGAATATCGCGTAGGCTTAACGCCTGCGGGCGTACAGGATCTGACCCATGCAGGGCATGAGGTCTTTGTGCAGAAAACAGCGGGCGAAGGCTCGGGGTTTGCTGATGAGCAGTATGTAAAGGCGGGCGGAAAGCTGTTGGATACCGCTGATGAGGTCTGGCAGACGGGCGATATGATCGTGAAGGTCAAGGAGCCGATCGCTCCTGAGTATCCGCGTATGCGTGAGAATCAGCTGCTTTTTACGTATCTTCATCTTGCTCCTGAGGTCGAACTCACGAAGCAGATGCTCGAACGCAACGTGACGGGCGTTGCCTACGAGACGATCACAAAGGACGGCCGCTTGCCGCTTTTGACGCCGATGTCCGAGGTCGCCGGCCGTATGTCCGTTCAGGTCGGTGCGACGTATCTTGAGAAGATGAACGGCGGCCGCGGCATACTGCTCGGCGGTGTTCCGGGAGTTCCGGCGGCAAATGTTGTTATCCTAGGCGGCGGTATCGTCGGCACGGAGGCCGCGAAGATGGCGGTCGGTTTGGGTGCAAAGGTTACGATAATCGACCGAAATCTTGACCGCCTTCGCCAGCTTGACGACATCTTCCTTTCGAAGGTGCAGACGCTCGCGTCGTCGCGTTATGCGATCGAAGAAGCGATCTCGCATGCCGATCTTGTGATCGGTGCGGTGCTGGTCGTCGGTGCTGCTGCTCCGAAGCTTGTTACGCGCGATATGCTGCATCTCGTGCCGTCAGGTTCGGTGCTTGTGGACGTTGCGGTCGATCAAGGCGGTTGCTTTGAGACGACGCATGCAACGACGCACTCGAACCCGACGTTCTTCGAAGAAGGAGTGCTTCATTATTGCGTCGCGAATATGCCGGGAGCCGTTCCGCGCACCTCGACATTCGCATTGACGAACGCAACGCTTCCTTATGCTCTTGATCTCGCAAACAAGGGCTTTGAGCAGGCGATCAAAGATGACGGCGGCCTGCAGGAAGGCGTGAACACATACGCAGGGAAGCTGACGTATAAGGCTGTTGCGGATTCGCAGGGCCTTGAATACACGCCGCTTTCGTCGCTGATCGACCTAAAGGCAGCGGCAGCGTAATTGAGAAGTCGGAACCGCCTGCGTGAGCGGGCGGTCAGAATGAACTGAGAAGTCAGAACCGCCTACGTGAGCGGGCGGTCGGAACGTATTGAGAAGTCGGAACCGCCTGCGTGAGCGGGCGGTCAGAACGAACAGAGAAGTCAGAACCGCCTACGTGAGCGGGCGGTCAGAATGAACTGAGAAGTCGGAACCGCCTGCGTGAGCGGGCGGTCAGAAGGTATGCGACTACAATGTGGAACGACATCGAAGAACCGTTGGCATACTTGATAACGTTTCGAACTTATGGAACTTGGTTGCCAGGCGATGATCGCGGATCGATCGACCGATTTCACAATTTGGTAGGCGGACCGAGAGCGGTCTCGAGTGCCGCTCGGCAACGAATTAATGCTGAACGCCTTAAGAGCCCGCCGTTCAAATTGAATGCGAACGCTCGTTCGGCGGTCGAATCTGCGATCGTCGAGGTTTGCCTCTACAAACAATGGCCATTGTCCGCATTGTCAATACGGACAAATCATGCGCACGCCGTGGTTTACGGAACCGAAGGGTCTGCACGGATATTGAACAGCTTAAAGGCATATGCGACGCGCAGGTTAAGAGAAAGGGGGCTTTGGGGATACGAACACAGCCCATGGGTTGATAAGGGCAGCAGGCGAAGTCTTTGGACTGAGGTTCATCTTGCGACGGCCGTCAATTATGTGTTCAACGGACAAGGCGATGAGCTGCCTGAATTTGATTGAAGAGTAAAGACTGACCGCCCGCTCACGCAGGCGGTTCTGACTAGAGCGAACTGACCGCCCGCTCACGCAGGCGGTTCTGACTAGAGCGAACTGACCGCCCGCTAACGCAGGCGGTTCTGACTGGAGCGAACTGACCGCCCGCTCACGCAGGCGGTTCTGACTAGAGCGAACTGACCGCCCGCTCACGCAGGCGGTTCTGACTTCTGCTGACTGGCCGCCTGTATTGACCGATTTATGTACGAGTTTGCAGTAACACCCGCAATAACTCAGTTAAGGCGTCCGGGCGTAACTATCACAGAGGTTACGCCCGGTGCCGTTGGCGACGAGATCGGGCTCGAGGCGAATGACCGCATCGTAAAGGTCAATGGCCGTGCGGTCCGCGACTACCTCGATTTTCGTTTTCAAACGGCAGGTGAGACCGAGCTCATTTTTCAGGTAAAGAAGACGCGCGGCGAGACCGTAGAGATCGAATTCGACCGCGACGAAGGCGAAGACCTCGGCCTGATGTTCGAGCAGATCGCACCTCGGCAATGCGCGAACGAATGTCTTTTCTGTTTCACGAAAGGAAATCCTGAAGGTGCACGGCCATCGCTCTTTATTCGGGATGAAGACATTCGCCTGTCATTTCTTTACGGCAACTACACCACGCTTTCTTCGATCACGCCGGCGGAAATGGACCGCATCGTGGAGCAGAGGCTCTCGCCGCAGTATGTCTCGGTGCACGCGACGGATCTGAAGACCCGTGCAATCCTGCTTGGCGTTCCGGAATCGCGTGCGGATATTTCGGACAAGATACGCTTTCTGCTCGATAACGACATCGAGATACACGCACAGGTCGTGCTTTGTCCGAAGATCAATGACGGCGACATTTTGGAGAAGACGATACGCGATCTTGCCGCCGACTATCCGAAGGTGATCTCGACGGCGATCGTCCCGATGGCGCTAACACGTTTTAATACCGATGAGCGACTCACACGCGTAACGCCTGAATTCTGCCGCGAGACGATCAAGAGAGTTGAAAAGCTGCAAAAAGAATTTCGACGGACGCTCGGCAAGACGTTCGCATTTCTTGGCGACGAGATCTATATCAAGGCGGGTGTAGAGATACCGTCAAGGCGGCATTACGGCAGCTATCCGCAGATCGAGGACGGCGTCGGAATGATGCGAACCTTTCTGAATAAGTTTGAGGGTTTTCTTGACGGCAAGCGTCCAAGGCGCGCGAAAGAAGTTCGAGCGCATGGTGCTGCGATCACGCCTCACGCAGGCGAAACGCCGGTGCCCGAGCATTTGCTTTCAAAGAAAAAGCGTCCGCACGGCACACTGCTGACGGGCGAAATGTTCGCACCGATCCTACGCGGCGAGATCGATCGATACAACCGCACAACGAGATCGAGGCTGAAGGTCGTCTCGGTCCCGAATAATTATTTTGGCGGAGACGTTGCGGTCGCGGGACTGCTTTCCGGGCAGGATTTCGAAGCTCTAAAGGAAAGCATTGTGGGAGACTTTGTGATCGTGCCGAAAGTGTGTGTGAAGTCGGACGAACCGGTGTTCATCGATGGAATGCCGCTCGAAGACCTAAAGAGCAGAATGCCCGTGCCGCTCTTGCCGATGGACACGGACGATCTGCTCGATTTTCTTTCACCTCATCTTGTGAAGTGATAGACGATGATGCCGGTCACCTTGATCGGCACGTTTGAAAGCAAGGTCGGCGAGAATCTTGCCTGGCGCGCGGCACGCACCGCATTGTCGCGGAAGATCGCGTTGCTGGTCGATGCGGTTGCCGAGATCACGCGGCCTTGTTCATCGATAACGACCTGAACGGACACGCTGCCGCTCATTCCCATTTTTTCCGCGATCGCCGGATATTGGGGTTTTGGCAAGTAAGTCGCCTTGCTTGTAATGATGCCGAGGAATTTCGGGCGGCGATCGACGACCGGCGGAGGTGCGATGTCAGGCTCGGTCTCATCGACCTTCGACGTTGATGGGTTCTTCGGGCCGAATGTTTGCTCGTTGCCGTCGCTGACACCATCGGGGCGACCGGTGCCGCTGCTGCGTGGGCCATTATCGTTCACCTTACCGAGATCCACAGGGCCGTAGGGCCTAGGCGGCACGTTAGACTTTTCGACGCCGATCTTGGTCGGCACGAATTGAGCCTCATCGACGCGTGCGACCAATGCGGTCCGGGTCGGGACGCTCTGAGAACTCGAACGCGGAGCAGCGGACGCCGCCTTTTCCGGCTCTGCGACGACGGGCTCAGTTGCTGTCGGGGCGAGCAACGCGGTCATCTCGAGACTTTCTCCCGGCAGGGAAAAGTCATCCGCAAAGATGCCTGCCACGAGGAACGTGGCGAATAAAGCTGTTACCAAGCTGATCGAGAAACCGAAATATGGGCTTCTGCCGTGCTGTTTATTTCCTTCTGCGTCGTAACCGATCTGTCTGTCGAACATTGTGCATTTCCTCCTTTGCCGGTCGTATTGACACCGAGAAGGAAAGGAATGTTCCCAAGAAGAATTGAACGTGGGGTTAGAACCTGCGGATCAAAATTACGCCGCCGATCACGAGCAGCACGCCAATGACCCGCCCAAAACTCATCGGCTTTACATCGAGTCCGAGAAGGCCGAAATGGTCATAGAAAAGCGTGATGAGCATCTGTCCTGCGACGACCAATCCGAAGGTCAAAGCAACACCGAGGCGCGGAAGCAGGATGACCGTTGAGGCAACAAAGAACGCACCGAGGACACCGCCAAGCCACGCCGTGGGCGGAGCGTTCTTTGCCGCTACAATGTTTCCGAGCGGTACGCCGGTCGCAACCGAGTAGATCGCGATCGTAATTGTGCCGACGATGAATGAGAGCAACGCGGCGAGGATCGGGTTATCGACCGTAACGGCGAGCTTGTTGTTAAGAGCGGTCTGAGTAGGCAAGACCGCACCGGCCAAAAGGGCGAGCACGATCAAGAAGTATAAAGCTGGCATAGGCGGAAAAGGTTTCAATAGTCGATCTTATCGGATTTGTTCAGCCACTCTACGAAAAGTTCGCGGCCCTCGGCGGCGAGAAGATTGTTCAACGGAATGGTCCGTGCTTCGACCGGACGATCGAGTTCCTTGTAGATGAAATCGTCATCAAATCCGCCGAATGCCGCATCTTCGCGTGTGCCGGCAAAGAAGATCGCTTCGGGACGAGCCCAATAAAGGGCACCGAGGCACATCGGGCACGGTTCACAAGAGGTGTAAACCTGGCAGCCTGAAAGCTGGAAGCTCGAAAGGTTCCGGCAGGCATCGCGAATGGCGACGACCTCTGCGTGGGCGGTCGGATCGTTGTCGGACGTTACGCGATTCCAGCCTTCGCCGATGACTTGGCCGTTCTTGACGATCACGCACCCGAACGGACCGCCGGCATTCGACGCCATGCCTTTTCTCGCAAGCGCGAATGCTTGCTCCATAAATTTCACGTCAATGTCGCTCATTTTGCTTTTGGCCCTGTGATGCGGATCTCGTAAAGATTCTTCCAGTCCTTTCCGGTAACGAAGATGCGGTCGCCTGCTGCGTCATACGCAATGCCGTTCAGGGTATTCTCTGCCTTTGAGTCGTTAGGATCGGCGCTTTTTGCCTGATCGTTCGGCGAGATACCGGCAAGGTCGATCCAGCCGACGATCGCTCCTGAATTTGGATCGATACGCGCGATGTAGTTCGGCTTGCCGAGCACGGATTTCTCCTCGGAATGCCAAATGTTCGCCCACAGTTCGCCCTTGACCCATTCGAGTTCATTGAGGCGCATCTGCGGTTCGCCGTCATCGCGTTTGACGACGATCATGCGCTTTGACTTGAAGGTTTCAGGATCCATCACGCGGATGACGTGCGTGCCGTCGGTCATATAAAGCAAGGTTCCGTCGGTGGTCATTCCCCAGCCTTCGCCCGGATAATTGAACTCTTTGAGCAGCTTGAAATCGTTGGCGTCGAACTGTCTGCAAAGGCCTTGCTGGTATGTGAGTTGGTAGATCTTGCCGTTCACCTCGGCAATGCCTTCGCCAAAATCCTCACGCGGAAGATCCCACTTTTGGACGACCTTTCCTGTTTCGAGCTCGACCTTGCGGAGGCTCGACTTGCCTTCCTGACCGGTGCTTTCGTAAAGGAAGCCATCCTTGAAATAGAGGCCTTCGGTGAAAGCGTTCGGATCGTGCGGATATGTCTTCACGATCTCAAAACCATAGACGGGAGCCGGGCCGGCAGGCGTCTTTATCGGACTCGGAGAACCGGCATTCGTGCCATTGTTGACAGCATTCGCAGAGCATCCAACCGCCAAAGAGCAAAATAAAGTGAGCAAAAAAAGTCGCATAGATTTCATTTCTTCAAACCAAGGTCGATCGCGGCCTTGAAACTTGCCTCGGAGAGATTCCCGATCCGCCGTCCATTTATAAAGATGGTCGGCGTTCCAGTTATATGCAATGCATCGCTGTCGGCAAGATCCTGTTTGATCGCGGCAAGAGCTTTGTCCGAATTCATATCGGCCTCGAATTTCGCAGCATCGAGTCCAAGATCGGCGGCGTACTTCTTCAGGTTCGCGACATCGAGCTTGTCCTGATTCTTGTACAGGAGATCGATGTACTCGAAAAACTTGCCCTGCGCGTTCGCTGCCGACGCGGCACGGGCCGCAAGAAGCGAATTGTCGTGGATCGATTCAAGCGGAAGGTTACGTACGACGAACCGGACCTTTCCGGGGAACGCTGCCATTGCCGCTTTGAGGATCGGATGGACCGCCGAGCAAGTCGGGCATTGAAAATCACTGAACATTATGACGGTCACCGGAGCCGTTGCCGGCCCTTCGGCAGGGCCGTCGCCGACCGAGACAGATTCGACGGGCGGTCGCGGATCTTTGAACTGCAATATGACGCCGTACTTGGTGGTGAGGCGCTTTCCGAACTCGGCGTTAAGGCGTGCGTGTTCCTCGTCGCTAAAATCTACCATCTTATTGGTGATCTCACGGGCGATGATCGTGCTTGCCTCGACGCCAGTTGCCTTTGCCTCGTCCGCAACAAGCGTGTTGAAGATGACCGTATCCAGATCGTTCAAGATGTCGTCAGCGAGCTTCGCAGCAAATTCATAAAGATCATACTCGGTGAACTTGTCGAATTCCGCCCGCGTGATCTTTACGGTTCCCAACGTTGCAAGAACATCCGCGGGAGTCGGATTTGCTGCGTTCACGTCCTTGACCGTCGCAACCTTGTATTTGGTTTGAAGATCGGTGATGAGCTTGACGACCGCGTCTTGCTGCTTCTTCCCGTTCAGCCAATCGATGATAGGCTGGCGTGCCTTTTCGAGCGAAACGTCGCCAAGAGCCTCTTTATTCGCATCGTAGGCAGCCTTTATCTCGGCTTCTGTCGGTGCCGGGATCGTGGGCTTCAGGTTTGCGAGCAAACGGCCGACCGTGATGCCCTTTGCGGCAGCTTCGATCGAAAGCGCACGAGTAGCGATCAATTCGCTTAGCAGGCTTGAGCGGAATTTCTTCATTGATTCCGGAGCCGCCGCGACCTCGGCCTGAACTTCCGGGGAAAGGTCGGCCACCGTGAACTTATGCCCTTTTGCCGTGGCGAGGACATCTGTCGGTTTCTGTGCCGGCACCGCAGCGGCCGCAAAAAGCAGGATCGAGAATAAAATTGCAAGTTTCGTCATTTCAATGTCCAACGTAGTACGCTTGAATCTTAGCAAACCTTTCGACTCTACTCGAACGCTTTGGGTTGTATATGCTGCTTCCGAGAAAATTCTACGCACGCGAAGATACCGCAAAGATAGCACGCGAACTGCTCGGCAAGCTGCTTGTGGTCTCATCGCCCGAAGGCCGCGTTTCAGGGATGATCGTTGAAACGGAAGCGTACTTGGGTGCGATCGACCGTGCCGCCCACAGCTACGGCGGCCGACGGACGACGCGTAATGAAGTTATGTACGGCGAACCCGGTTTCGCCTATGTTTTCTTCGTTTATGGGATGTATAACCAATTCAACTGCGTTACAGGTGCTGTGGGCACGCCGCATGCGATCTTGATCCGTGCGGTCGAACCTGTCGAGGGCGTCGAACTTATGCAGAAGCGTCGTCCGAAAGCAAGAAAGCCGGCCGACCTCACGTCCGGGCCCGGGAAACTCTGCATCGCGATGGGGATCGACCGGTCGTTCAACGGCGAAGATCTGGCCGGAAGCATAGTATTTATCGAGAAATACCGCACCGTTCCTGCCGCAAGCATCACCTGCGGAAAACGCATCGGCATCGACTACGCCGGCGAGGACGCCAACCTGCCCCTGCGGTTCTGGGTCGCTGGGAATGCGTTCGTCAGTCGGAAATAGAGAAGGTCAGCTCAGCCTTTTCGTGGGCTTGTCGTCATAGTAGAGGATCTCGCGGGTCGTCACCTCACTGTATTTTGAGCGATTCATTCTTCTTTTGATCGAAGGAGAGACGACGTTCTCCGTCCGCTTCACCCAATTTCCGGTTTCATCGAAAACGTAGGTATAGGCGAAGTGCTGAAACACTTGTCCGCTCGCCATGAAGATCTTTCGGTCGACGACGTTTCCGCGTTCGTCCAGCTTTTCCTCGACATCGGACCCGAACGTCCCATCTGCACCGGAGAGTCTCCTTCTTCGGACATTGCCGGTGAAGGTGACGGTCTCGATCGTTACGATACTTCCTTCGACAGAATATCGCGTCCTCTTGATTACGCGGCCGATCCGGTCGAGCTCAAGGTCGTAGATCGTGCCGTAGCGTGAGGTGTGCTCCGGGTCATAAAGAATGCCGCCTACGACGTCCTCACGGTCGAACATAGCTATTCGTTCGCCCGGAGCATAATGGACTGCTGACTGAAAATCGACCCTTCGGCCTTCTAGCCATCCCCAGGTCGTGATCAACTCGGCATAGCCGTCATTGTAACGAATCTGACTCGCGCGAAAGCCGGTCCGGTCATAGCTCGTCTCTGTTTCAATCACAGGCCGGTGTTGTTCCGACGGCTTCGTAACATCCTTCACGCGTCGCACTGGGCCGATCAGGCCATCCGCGGCCGCATCACTCATTGGGAGATGCTCGGGCGGTTCTTGGTCCAGTTTTGGCGGCATCGATTGCTGGATCGATGCTATGTTCCGCTCTTCCCTGGTCAATAGCCGGAAGGAATCGAAGATGGCGGTGGCCCGCTTATTGTCTTCGCCGGGGACGAGGCGATAATCGAGCATGACCAGTTGATCATCCTCGGCAAAAACTCGTGCGAGTGTTCGCTGCTGCCCCGTACATTCGACCTGATAGCCCTTGAACGTATTGAGTGACCACGGTTTTCTTTGGCACGGAGCAGAAGCCTGGGAAATACTCTCGACGTACACGTCTATCCATTCATTCATGACCGCCGCGGAGATCTGACGAAGCGATAGGCCGCCGGTCTTGAAGTTCGAAAAGACCATCAAACGCATCTTGAGGTTCGGCCGGTTCCAGATCACCACGGCTCCGATCATTTTGGTTGACCGAAGAGGCTGGGACCCATTGAGGCGCGCCGTGGGCTCGGACCCGACATCCAAGGCTACGCCGGTAAAACCGTTACGGTACTCTTGCGCCGCGGCAGCGATCGAAAGAAAACCACCGCGATCAGGATGGCGGCGAAACGCGCTATATGTTCTGTCAGCCATGTGAGAAACATATTGAAAGGCACTGGCATTCTAGCACATTCGAGGTACTTGGCCGCGATCTACGGCCAGTACAAACACGTGTCCCGCAAATTCAATTTCGGCACGAAAACTGCTATTTTATACCTTTATGACCCAACCAAAGATGACAAAAGTAAGACCTGATATTCGTGCGATCACGCGGCTCGTTCCGAAGAGCGGCAACCTTGTTCAGGGGCAATCTGAACTGCCGATAGACCCGACGCTTGCTAAAGAGGCGGCAGAGATAATCGCTGCAAGCCAGAATCATTACGGGCCGAGCGAAGGCGATGCGAACTTGCGTACCGCGATCGAGCAGAAGATCGGAAAATACAACAATGTTGACCTCAGCGCCGAAACAAAACCGTTTGAGATCATGGTCACGAACGGCGGTACCGGGGCACTGATCGGGATCGCACAGAGTTATCTGCGAGACAAGGCCGCATTGGTCTTTGAGCCGTACTATCCGTACCATCGCCGCATTCTTGAGGATTTCGGGGCGAAGACGGAAACTTTTGAGCTCGATGAGAATTTGAAGTTCGATAAAGGCGAGTTGCTTGCTCTTTGCAAACAGTTGAAGGACCGCCGCGAATTTCCGCTCAAGGCGATCATCGTCTGTTCGCCGGCAAACCCGAGCGGTAAGGTGATGTCAGAAGGCGAGCTTCAAGATATTGCCGATGTTGCAAAAGAACTTGACCTGCTCGTCGTCTCGGACGAGGTTTATGAGCATTACGTTACGGGCGAGAATCCGCATGTCTCGATCGCGAGCCTGCCGGAAATGTATGACAGGACGATCACGGTAAATTCATTTTCGAAGTCGTGGAATATCTCTGGTTGGCGGCTCGGTTATGCTTACGGAAAAGGCGAGCTTCTCGCCCCGGTCAACGCCGCAGCGAACGTGATCTATGTTTGTCCCGCGACGCCGCTCCAGGCCGCTCTCGGAAAGGTTTTGATGGACGATCCGGGATATTATCCGAGGCTTCGAGACACTTTTGACGCCAAAAGACAGGGGTTCGGTAAAGGCCTTGAGGAGCTGGGATTCAAGATCTATGATTCAGGGTCGGCGTTCTATCTATGGGCGCGAATTCCGGAAGGCAACGCAGACGCGATCGCGTTCAACGAAATGCTGATGCGAGATGCAGGCGTCGGAATGACGCCCGGTTCTGCGTTCGCAGATTCGGATCGATGGGATGCTCACGTCCGCATTTGTATTGCCCGCGAAGACGACATCTTGGCCGGCGCAATGGAGAAACTTCGCAGCGTTCTTGCCTAATTTTTCGAGGAAAGTATGAAACACCTTCTGATCGTTCTCTTCATTTTCAGCCTTGTCGCATTGCCGCCCGCTTTGCTTGCGGACGAGGGAATGTGGACCTTTGACAATCCGCCGCTCAAGCAGTGGAAGGAGCGATACAACTTTGTACCGCCGGCAGGT
This sequence comes from Pyrinomonadaceae bacterium, assembly GCA_019694355.1. GTDB lineage: Bacteria > Acidobacteriota > Blastocatellia > Pyrinomonadales > Pyrinomonadaceae > OLB17. Next base: position 610,325 of record JAIBCB010000002.1, read on the forward strand.
TGGCTCGATAAGGTCAGGCTTGCAAGCGTTCGTTTGAATGACGGCGGATCGTCGAGTTTCGTCTCGCCGAACGGATTGATCATAACGAATCAACACGTCGCGAGCGGCCAACTTTCCAAGATGTCCACCAAGGAAAAGGACTACGTAAAAGATGGCTTTTACGCTCCGACACTTGCCGAAGAGGTCAAAGCCGCCGACCTCGAAGCAAATGTCTTGATGTCGTACGAGGATGTTTCTGCAAAGGTGCAGGCTGCGAACTCTAGCGAGCAGAAGAAGGCCGTGATGGCCGATATCGAGAAGGACTGTGCCGCGAAAACACAGCTGAAATGCGAGGTCATTTCCTTTTACAGCGGCGGTGAGTATTGGCTTTATCGCTTTAAGAAATACACCGATCTTCGCATTGTCTTTGCCCCGGAAGAGCAGATATCGTTCTTTGGCGGCGATTATGACAACTTTACTTATCCAAGATACGATCTCGATATTACGTTCCTGCGTGCTTACGAGAACGGCAAGCCTGCGGTGACACCGAACTACTTCAAGTTCTCGGAGACAGGGGCGGCCGACGGCGAGTTCATCGTAGTGCCGGGAAATCCAGGCTCGACCGCACGCCTTTCGACCGTTGCACAACTTGCGTACCAACGCGATGTCGGCAATCCGCTGCTTGAAGCGACGTGGAATACGCGCCTTTCCGCGTATGAAACATATGGCAAGCAAAGTGCGGAACAATTCCGGCAAGCTCATTCGGGCATCCGCTCGCTTCGTAATTCGCTGAAACGTCTCGCGGGACAAGAAGAAGGCTTGCTGAATCCGCGGCAGTTCGCAACGAAAGTTGCAGAGGAAAAAGACCTTCGCGACAAGCTTGCAGCCAAGCCTGACCTTAACAAACTTTACGCACCGGCTTGGACCGATCTTGAAAAGGCCTATTCGCATCTGCCTGCAAAGGCACCACAGCTCGCATTCTCGACGATCTCGGTATCTCGCCTGGGCTCGATAGCTTCACAGATCGTACGTTATACGGAGGAGACCGCAAAGCCGAACGACGAACGATATGACGAATACCGCGACAATCGCCTCGATTCGCTAAAATTCAGCCTTTTGTCGAAAGCTCCGATCTATCCGGCGATGGAAGAGGCGACGCTTACCGCGTGGCTCACGAAGGCAAAGGAAGTGCTCGGTGTAAACGATCCGTTCATCAAGGCCGCGATCGGTGATGCGGAAGTTTCCGAGGTTGTCGGCCGTGCGGTGCGCGAGACAAAGCTGACCGATCCGGCCGCTCGAAAGGCTCTGCTCGATGGCGGTAAGGCCGCCGTTGCCGCATCAACTGATCCGATGATAACGCTTGCCCGTAGGATCGAGCCCGTTATTCGTGAACTCCGGGCATGGAACGAGGCTAATATTGCTTCGGTGGAGACGAGTGCCGGCGAAAGGATCTCAAAAGCTCGTTTTGCGGTCTATGGAAAGTCGATCCCGCCGGACGCTAACTTCAATCTTCGCTTGAGTTACGGCCGTGTCAAAGGTTACGAAGAGGACACGACCCTTGTGCCGGATCACACCACGTTCTTTGGCCTTTATGACCGAGCTCTTAGCTTTCGAGAGATGTCGCCGTTCGATCTGCCGCAGCGTTACAAAGATATGAAGGGCAAATTTGATATGTCGGCAGCGCTGAATTTTGTTTATACGGCGGACACGATCGGCGGCAATTCCGGCTCGCCCGTCATCAATGCCAAGGCCGAGTTCTGCGGGATTAATTTCGACAGCAACATCCAAAAGCTCTCGAATAAATATTGGTACGTAGAAGAAAATGAAGGCGGCCGCGCCGTCGGCGTCCACTCACAGGGGATCCTCGAAGCTCTCAGGCATATCTACGAGACGAAGGAACTTGTTGCCGAGCTGACCGCTAAATAGATGCACTATCATCTTATCGGAATTTGCGGTACGGCAATGGCGTCGCTTGCCGGAATGCTGCTTGCACGCGGGCATAAGGTCACGGGTTCGGATCAGAACGTCTATCCGCCGATGTCAACGCAGCTCGAAGCTCTGGGCATCGAGCTCATCAGTGGTTATCGTGCTGAGAACACAGAGGTCAATGCGGACATTACGATCGTCGGCAACGCGATCTCACGCGGTAATCCGGAGCTCGAGGCCGTTCTCGACCAGCGTCTGAAATACACGTCACAGGCACAGGTCGTCCAAGACGAGTTCATTCGCGGCCGCCGTTCTCTAGTTGTCGCAGGCACTCACGGAAAGACCACGACAACGAGCCTTGCGTCATGGATCTGCGAGGCCGGAGGTTTGAACCCGAGCTTTCTTGTCGGCGGTATCGTTCAAAATTTCGGTGCAAGTTTTCGCGTTACGGATTCTGACTTTTTTGTGATCGAAGGCGACGAATACGACACGGCGTATTTTGACAAAAAGCCGAAGTTCATGCACTACCTGCCGGAGATCGCGATAGTCAACAACATCGAGTTCGATCATGCCGATATCTACGACGACATCGACGACATCAAGTGGGAATTCTCGCGTCTGATGAACCTCGTGCCGGGCAGCGGCCGCCTGATCGCCGGTGTCGATTCGCCGATCGTCGGTGAGGTGCTTGCCGAGATGGACGGCAAACTTTTTACGCAGGTCGAAACCTTTGGCCTTTCAGATGCGGCGAAATGGCAGGCTCGTTATATTGATTTTTCAGGCGACAAGACACGCTTTACTGTCTTTCGCGAGGGTCATGCCTTCGGCGAATTCGAAACCTCTCTGCTCGGCGAATTTAACGTCCGCAATTGCCTCGCGGTCATCATTGCTGCGAATGCTTGGGGCATTTCGAACGAAAAGATCCAACACGGCCTCGACAGTTTTACATCCGTGAAGCGACGAATGGAGGTCCGTGGTGTCGAACGCGGTGTTACCGTGATCGACGATTTTGCTCATCATCCGACGGCCGTCGAGGAGACGCTCAAAGCCCTCAGAATGAAATATCCCGAGAACCGCCTCGTCGCTGTCTTCGAACCAAGAACGTGGTCGTCGCGTCTTGCGACCTTTCAGGAGCCATATTCGAAGGCCTTCGGATACGCTGACCGCGTTATCATTGCGGGTGTTTACAACACTTCAAAAGCGAGCGAGCTTGGAAAGGTTCTGGATGTGAACGAACTTGTTGAAGATCTGAATATGCGCGGCAAAAAGGCGGAAAGTTTTCCGGACGCTGATTCTATCATCGAGCATCTCGTGGCCGACCTCAAAGAGAATGATGTCGTCGCAATTATGTCGAACGGGGCCTTCGGCGGCATCCACGGAAAGATGCTTGATCAGTTACGGAAGATGACCACCTAATTTGAGAGCCTCATGATGGTTGGTGCAGAGTGGGTGAGGGGCGGTAACCCCTTAGGAGAAAGGGACTGGAATGAAGCGGATAGTCTCGTCTAGTGCCACGGCATTCTACAAACGTGGCATCCCTATCATTCTTGTTGGGTTTCTTTGTCTCGGCCTTCTGGGTTCGGTCTCAAAGGGATCTGCTTCCATCTCGCAACTCGCGCTTGGTCTTGTTGTCTTTGGTTCAGTAGCCGCAGTCATTTTGTATCTCTGCCGGAGCCTAAAGGAGGTTTCGGTTGATGAGCAAGCTCTCTATATTTCAGATGGTAAGAGGGAAGAAAGGATCCCATTTGCCCAGGTCGAATCAGTCTCTCAAGGCGTTTGGCAAAGAGGTAGCTTTGAGACGGTCACCATCACCTTTAAGATCGAGACGATCTTTGGGCCAAAGATCTTCTTTATGCCCTCGTTTCGATTCGCAACTTTTACCGAGGATCCGATCGTCGGTGAATTGAATGGAATGATCATGAGCCGAACAAGAACAGACTTTTGGCCTTGAACAGCCGATCTGATCAAACCATCGTTCTTCTGCGGAATGGCAGATGTTTAAACCAAAAAAACATGCTTGCCAAAATTGAGGAAAAAGGGCATACTTCCTGTGTTTGCTCTCGTTTGATATCGCGTTGATACGTCCGTCCCGCCAGGAAAGCGCGGTGCTTTTTCGGTTCGGTTTTGAGAGTTAGTCACTTGTATTGTTTTGAAGCGACCGGTCATATTAGCAGGAATTTCACGCACCGCACGAGGACAAAGCCCGACTGAACAGCATTTTGTGCTTCTTTTGCAGGCCCACCTACCGTCTTGCTTCAAACTTTCTCTAATAATTTCGGAAATAGCTAACACATGGGAACTAAACTTTATGTCGGCAACTTGTCATTTCGTGTGACAAACGAGGATCTACAGGAACATTTCGCGGCCGCCGGTGCAGTTCAATCTGCCAACGTCGTTTTTGACCGCGAAACAGGACGCTCGCGCGGCTTTGGATTTGTTGAAATGGAATCAGATGATGCCGCAACAGCAGCCATTGCGCAGTTCAACGGACAGGAATACGACGGCCGGAATATGGTCGTCAACGAAGCTCGTCCGCGAGAAGACCGTCCGCGTGGAGGCGGAGGCGGTTATGGCAGCGGAGGCGGCAGAGACCGCAATCGCGAGGATCGCGGCAACCGCTGGTAGGAAATAGCTGCTTCGGCAGAATTCGCTAAGAAGAACGGATCGGGAGCCGATAAGCTCGGCTTCTCGATTCGTTTTTTATTGCTCATCGAGCTTGCCGTCAAATTTTGCGAGCGAAACAACGATGTCGTCGATCAACGAGATCCTGTCGCTGGATGACGGCACGTTATTCACAAGAATGGAGAGGACAAGTTCTTCGCCGCCGGCCGTTCGCACATATCCCGAGAGGGCCGAGACCTGATCGAGAGTGCCTGTCTTGCCCCGAAAATTTCCCGAGACGAGAGTGCCCGCGAATCGTCGCTTCAGTGTTCCGTCAACGCCGCCGACCGCAAGGCTGTCCCGCCAAACCTGAGCATTCTTGCTCGTTTTCGCCATATAAGCGTAGAGAGCGGTAACCGCAGAAGGAGTTACAAGATCGTGTCGCGACATCCCGCTGCCATCGTGTTGAACCACACTGTCGGCGGTGAGGCCGACGTCCTTCGTAAGAAAATCCTTTACGACCGCAAGACCGATCGCACTGCTGCTTCCTGAAATACCCGTTCCGGCACTCCGACGTTTTTCTTCACCCAACGTCCAAAGGAGAGTTTCCGTGTACATATTCTGGCTCGGCTTCATCGTCTTGGCGGCAATAACGGAAAGCGGAGGCGACAGCAAGGATGCGATAGGTGTTTGGGTCGCAGGTGTTGAAACACTCGACGGAAGGATCCGGCTTTCACCGCCGACCGTAATACCGCGCGCAGTCAGACGTTCTTTCAAAAGGTCGAGAAAGACCTCGGCCGGTTGAGTTACGGCGATCGAACCTTCCCACGCCTTCGCACCCGCAGGCAACTTGCCGCTGACGTCGAGCACGTTGCGGTCAAGGCGTTTTGTGATCGAGAGGGTCGAGTCGCTGCCGCCGGTCGTGCAGGTATTGTTGATCGCAAAAACGGCGGCCAGCGGTAGGATGCGCACGTCGCAAGGTTGGCCCGAACGAGTAGGCGAAACTTTGACATCGACAGCATTATCGTTGATCGGCAGGGCAGTGACGCCTGCACCGTAGTACCACTGCAGATCATCCCACTCCCATGTTTCCGGGATCTCAAAGCCGGAAAAATAGCTCAGATCGCCGACCAGACTTCCGGTGATCTTCTTGACACCGGCCTTTGCGATCTCATCCACGAGAGCGTCAACACCTTTGTAATAATCGCCGTTGTAGAATGCCGTCGAGACCGAAATATCGCCGCTGCCAAGTATGCGTAGATCGCCATTGATCGTGCCCGAACTGTCGGGCAGTGCGGCCGCAAATGCCTTCGTTTCGAAGCGAAAGTTCGGGCCGAGACGTTCGATCGCGGTTGCGACCGTAAAGTTCTTCATATTCGAGGCAGGTGTAAAATACTTCTCAGCATCGTTCTCGAAGATGACCTTTCCCGAACTTAGCGACAAGATCTTTATCCCGACCCGTCCGCGAGCAACATTCGCGGAAAGCATTCGACCGCGGATCCTTGATTGCAGCGACGCGAGTGTTTGCACCTGCTTTGCCGGCGTCGGTGAAGGCGTTGCTGGCGGTGTTACGGCCGGGAGCGGCGAAGGGTTAACGATCACCCGCGGCCTTGGGGGCGTAGGCGTTACATTTGGTTGACCTAAACTATCCGCATTAATAACACGAAGGTTTGCTGAAAGACCTGTCAGCCCAAACGCAAGCGAAAGGGCCAGGAAAACGAATATACGTGAGCTCATCTCAAAGATTGTAGCGTAACACCCCTAGGGTTGAGAAAACGGTTTTGGTACGGCCGGATCGCTAGCCTCTCAAAGAAAAGAAATAGCTGTATTCGGCGTTGTTAGAGAGGCACATTTGCGATAGTATTTCGGGGAGTCCATAAAGGTGCTCAAGACAGAGTTAATAATATCTACCATATACCAAATGTTTGGAGTTGCTGTGGGATGACGCGTCTTAAGGTCTTTTCGATATTGTTGTTTATTGTATTTGGGCTTGCCGCATACTTTGTTACGCCGGACCGCACAGGTGCTAAAGCAAAGGGGTTTGTAGGCGAGGTTCCTGCGGCCCCGACCGGTCTTAACGCAAGCGACAATTGGTATATAAATAAGGTCGGTTTACGCTGGGACGCGATCCGCGGTGCGACGCTCTATCGCATTTTCCGAAATCCGGTAAATAACCCTTCGACCGCAACGGATGTCGGGACGACCCAGGCAAATCTCTTTTTTGATACTACCGCCACCGTCGGCCAGACATATTTTTATTGGGTTCGTGCAGAAAATAGTGCCGGACAGAGTTTGTTTGGTGCGCCCGATCAAGGTACGCGGGCGAACGGCAATTTCCCGGGCGGCACGTTTCCGCCGCTCGAACCGCCGCTCGAATCACCGGAGAATCCGGTAACGGCCGCCAAAGCATATCTTGGAAAGACGCTCTTCTGGGATGAACAGCTTTCGTCAACGCAGACGGTTGCGTGCGGAACTTGTCATAGGCCGGCAATGGGCGGATCCGACCCTAGAACAGATGTGAACGACAACAGTTCGCGCAATCCCGGCCCGGACAATACGTTCGGGACGGCAGATGACATTTTTGGCTCGCCCGGCGTCATTGAAAACAATCCGGACGGAACCTACTCGCTCAACGCGATATTCGGATTCCGAGAGCAGGTGACGGGCCGCAAGTCGCCGTCATACTTGAATGCCGCGTACTCGCCGGAAGGGATATTCTGGGACGGACGAGCGAGCAACGAGTTTCGAGACCCAATTACGAATGAGGTGCTCATTCCCGTTCTCGGTTCGCTGGAAAGCCAATCGGTCGGTCCGCCCGTTTCAACTGCGGAGATGGGGCACCTTGGCCGAGACTGGAATCAGGTTGCAGCACGTGTGCAGGCCTCAAAACCGCTTGCCCTTGCGAGCAATATTCCCACCGGCCTTAAGACTTGGATCGCAAACAGAACATACCCTCAGCTTTTCCAGGAGGCGTTCGGATCGAGCAGCGTAACGCCGGCACGGATCGCCATGGCGATCGCCACACACGAGCGAACACTTTTCTCCGATCAAACGCCGTTTGACAAGGCGGTTGCCAATATCGAACCGCTGCTTCCGAATGAAGCACAAGGCCAGCAGATCTTCGAAATGAATAATTGTGCGACATGCCACCGAAGCTCGTTATTTTCGGATCAGGCCTTTCACAATATCGGCGTTCGACCGCAAGCCGAAGACCCAGGAAGATTTGCGGTAACCGGACAGGAGGTCGATCGGAGCGCGTTCAAAACACCAGGTCTTAGAAACGTCCAACTGCGTTTTCCATATATGCACAACGGCCGTTTTGGTTCGATAGAGGCGGTCATCGAATTCTACCGGCGTGGGGGCGATTTTGACGCTCCGAATGTAGATCACGAACAGATCCATCCGCTCAACCTCACTAACGAGGAGCGTGCGAATCTTGCCGCATTTCTGAAGCGTCCTCTTACAGATGAACGAGTGCGCAACGAATTGCCGCCGTTCGATCGTCCACAGTTGTTTACGGAGTCTGACCGTTATCCGCAGATAACAGGAACCGGACGGCCCGGAACAGGCGGTATCGTTCCCGAAGTGGCCGTGAATTCGCCGGGACTGATCGGGAATCAGACCTTTGCTGTTGGCGTTTCCCGAGCGATGGGAGGCTCGCAGGCTTATCTTGTTATCGATTCGGCCGATCCGGGCGTAGGAACTTCTATCCCGGCGGGCGGAGGATTTTTGTATCGAAATATTGCGTTGAGCGGAAGCGGTTCGGGCGTTGGATTCGGCTCGACCGTCTTTCCGATCCCGAACAATCCGAACCTTGTTGGCCAAACATTTTACGGCCGTTGGTATGTTGTGGACGCCGGTGCTGCTAACGGCTTCTCGGTGAGCAAACTGTTCACTTTCAAAATATTTTCGTCGGACTCGGCAACGCCTCACGCAACGATGTTCGATTTTGATGGTGATGGGAAGACAGATGCGAGCGTGTACAGGCCGTCGAATAATGTCTGGTATCTGCAGAGATCGACTGCAGGGTTCACGGCGTATCAGTTCGGTGCGGCAGGCGACAAGATGGTGCCTGCGGATTACACGGGCGACGGCAAGACGGATGTCGCGATGTATCGTCCATCGACAGGGACTTGGTACATCCTGCGAAGCGAAGACCTGACACTCACGGTCGCACCTTTCGGCATCTCGACGGACATCCCGACGCCGGGTGATTTTGACGGCGACGGAAAGGCTGACATGGCCGTGTATCGACCTGATGCACAGGGCACGTTCTACATACAGCGTTCGACGCAAGGCTTTACGGCCGTGCAGTTCGGGCTTGCAGGCGACAAACCGACGTCGGCCGATTTTGACGGAGACGGCAAGGCGGACATCGCAGTGTATCGTCCATCGACAGGCGTCTGGTACCGTTTCAATTCGTCGAACGGGGCGTTCTATGCGGCACAGTTCGGTGCTGCGGGCGACAAGGTCGTGCCTGCGGACTACACGGGCGACGGCAAGACGGACATCGCCGTCTATCGGCCATCTACGGGCTTCTGGTACGTGCTTAGGAGCGAGAACGAGACGGCATACGGAGCACCGTTCGGCATCTCGACGGACATCCCTGCCGCAGGCGATTATGACGGTGACGGCAAGGCAGACTTCGCCGTCTATCGCCCCGATGCACAAGGGTTGTTCTACATCTTGGGTTCGAGTGCAGGCTTCTTTGTCGTGCCGTTCGGCCTCGCAGGCGATGTCCCCGCACCGAGTGCGTATGTGAACTGAGACAATTTCACCCAATGTACAATTGGCCAATTTACAATGGACAATCAAGAGCGTGTTGAGATGCTCGAATTGTCCATTGTCAATTGAAAGATCGTAAATTGGTAAAAAAACCGCGGCCGGACAACGCATCCGACCGCGCTTTTTTCTGGGCGTTTATTTAGCGAGATCGCGTCAATCCGGCGGGTGCGGCCTCCGTAATATCAAAGTCTGTTACGTTCCCAGTAGGCGTTACGGATGCAGGTGCGAATGCTGCAAGCTTCGACTGTACGCTGATCGTGTAAGCCTGGTTCGAGAGCACACTTTCGAAGGAGTAGTATCCGAAAGGATTCGTTAGAGTCGAAAGTGCAAATCCATTTGGCCCTTCGATCGTAACGCGAGCGTAGCCGACCGCTGATCCATTCAAACGCAGCACACGTCCGCTGATCGAAACAGGAACCGATGCCGTTACAGAAGGAACATAGACGATGCCCGAATTAGAACCGGTCGTGCCCATTGTATTCGCCGCCTGCACGGTCGCCGCAGAAAGTACACCGGTTAGAGGATCGACGACGAACTTGGTGATATTTCGCGAGCCGGCATTCAATACGTAAAGATAGGAGCCTGCAGTGTTATAGACGGCCGCCAGCGACGAGGAACCGGAAGTGCCGAACGGGGAGCCGGAAACGGTCGAGATCGTAGTTGCGGCACCGCTGCCGCTGATCGAAGCAGAGACGACGTAGGCGCGTGTGCGGTTTGGCAAGATGAGAAAGTTTCCGTTCGGATGCAGCTTCGCGGTCGAGGCAAATCCGGTTTCGCCGAATGCAAAAGGGCTGCCGGTAACGGCGGTGGGTACACCTGATGCAAGCGTATAAGTTCGCACGGCCGCCTGTCGCGAGCCGAACACCCAAAGTCGGCCCGTCGAATCAACATCGACGGGGACCGGATTGCTTGCTCCGGAATCGAATGGATTGCCCGCTATTTCGGTCATTTCACCTGTGGCCGCATTGACCGAATACCCGCCAAAGAAGTTTCCGCTATTGCCGCCTGCGTAGTAATAGGTCCCATCGGGCGATAGAGCCGATGCGGCCGGACTGACACCGGTCGGCATCGCATACGGGCTATTCGGTGCGGGTGTTGCCGATGTCGGCGTGATGACGAAACTCGCAAATACGTCCGCTCCAACGATCAATGGTGAACCCGAAGGATGAACCTTCAATGTGCGTTGATTTGCGACAGAACTAATGGGTGAAAAAGGGGTGGGTGAGAGTGCTCCGGTCGTTTGATCTACCGAATATACAGAGATGTTGGATGAACCGCGATTTGCGACATACAAGAATTTATTCACCGGGTCGAACGCTACATGCTCGAGGTTCGTATTGCCGCCGCCGTTGAAACCGGTCGCGATCGGGAATCCATTGAGGATCGTTAACTCTCCTGTCGTGTTGTCAACAGAAAATCCGTAGAGCATATTTCCACCAGTTGCATCCACTAGCGTATAGACAAAATCAGCTTTTGCGACGGATGTTACGGTTAGGAAAAAGAATAGAAAAAGGCAAAGTATAGGTGCCGAAAAACGCATAGGTCCTCCTTGAAAATGCGAGAGTGTATTTTGAGCGAACAACAAAATTATACGGTTTGCCAAACGGCTTCACAAACCGCTCTTGCTGATTGGCCACGATGGGCGGAAAAGAAGAAACGCTTCGCAGCTTTTGAAACTGCGAAGCGTTGCCGTTGTGGAAAACAGTAAGGTCTATTTACATTTTGAATAGCCGCAGTCACGGCAGGCATCGCAGCCTGAGACGTGTTCGAGTTGGCCGGCGCATTCGGGACATTTCGAGATCATTGTGGACATCGACGTCGTATTCTCAACGGCCTTGGCCTTGCTGATCGCCCGTTCTGATTCGGGAAGGTTGCGAAGGCGGCGGTCTATCAGAAGCAGGCATTCAGCAACAGCCTGTTCAGGCGAAGTTAGAAGCCGTTCGTTGAACCAAACTGCATGCGTCGCTATCACCTTGTTAAGGCTGCTGGCAACTTCGTTTACGTCAAAGCCGCCGCGAAGCATCTTGGAAGCAAGCAAACCGACACCCGCGGAAATTGGGCCTGCAACAAAGACCTCGAGGATCCGTTCGCCGTCATGGTTGACCGTCACGTAAAGATTCTGCCCTTCGAACGGGATCCGCCACGTCGAACCTTGGAGTTCGCGTGGGCGATCGATACGAGCTCCATCGTGAGAATATGCTGCAGTTTCCTTGGCGGCGGCGAACTCAGTGGCGGCCTCGGTGTCCGCTGTCGCGGTTGTTTCCGGTGCAGCCGACATTGCGTTCAGAACCTGGCCCTCACGGCTGCCGTCGCGATAATAGCTGACGGCCTTACAGCCGAGTTTGCGAGCGAGATGATAAAGCTCATCAACGGATTCGACGGTGTCATCTTTCGCGCCGTTGCACGTCTTTGAGATGGCGTTGTCAACGTGTTTTTGAGCAGCACCAAGCACGCGAACGTGCTGTTCGGATCCGATGTTCATTGCCGAAATAAAATGTGCAGGAAGTTCGGATTCATGCTCGACAACATATTCGGCAGCGGCTTCTATAGATGCCTGGTCGGTCTGATCGACCTTGATACCGAGCGCTTCAGCGGCCGGTGTGTGGACGTAAGTCCTCGTGCCGAGCGTGTCTCGTCGAACGTATGCCCAAGAGAAATTCGGTTCGATTCCAGATGATGTTTCCGCTACGAGCGAGATCGTTCCGGTCGGAGCAATGGTCGTTACCTCGTAGTTTCGCGGCGTGAGCGGAATGTCACGCGAGATGCCTACATCTTCGTAAATGAATTTTTCGTATGCTTCACGGTTCGCTTCGAATTCGGGGAATGTGCCTTTCGTACGGCCGAGTTCGAGGCTTGCGAGCCAGGATTCACGGCGAACAAAGCCCATCACCTGCTCCATTACCTTCATCGATTCGTCCGAACCATACGTCACACCGAGGCGCAGGCAAAGGTCAGCGAATCCCATGATTCCGAGCCCGACCGGACGTGTGCGTTTGACGACATCATCGATCTCGGGCAAAGGGAAGTGGCCGGCGTCAACGACATTGTCCAGGAAGCGCGTACAGATATGCGTAACGCGGGCAAGCGATTCCCAATCAACATAACCGCCGCCATCGTCCAGCGGTTTGTAGAATTTTGCGACGTCGATCGAGCCCAGGTTGCACGAATTGTTGAAATGAAGCTGCTGTTCGCCGCACGGATTGCATGCATAGATCGGCCCCATCGATGCCTTAAGGTGATTGTGCCTATTTACTTCATCGATGAAGATGATGCCGGGCTCGGCATATTTGTGGGCAGCCCCGATAATGCGGTTCCAAATATCAGGTGCAAAGACCATTCCGGGCATCGGCGGTTCTTCGATGACGCAGTCCGTAAGATCGGTCGTCTCGAACGCGAGTTTGTCGGCAAAGCTGACAGGCGTACCGTCCGGACGGCGATAGACAGCGTAATCACCGCCTGTGACCGGGTCGTGAACGGCCTGTGTCCATGGCTCGCCGTTGAACTCGGTCTGGAACCACGTGCCGCTATCGACCGCATCCATAAATAGATCGGTCACCGTTACCGAGATGTTGAAGTTCGTCAGGCTCGTCTGATCGTTCTTTGCATGAATGAAGCGGAGAATGTCCGGATGCGCGACGGCAAGGATGCCCATATTCGCACCGCGGCGAACACCGCCTTGCTTTACGACCTCAGTCGTCTGATTGACGATGTTCATAAAGCTCACGGGGCCGGATGCAACGCCGCGGGTCGAATTGACCATCGCGCCCGCGGGCCGCAGGAATTCGTACGTCATTCCCGTACCGCCCCCGGTCTGGTGAATGATCGCGACGTCGCGTGCATGCTCCATAATGCCGTCGATCGAATCCGGAACGTTCAGCACGAAACAGGCAGCCAACTGACCCTTTGGCTTGCCGGCATTGACGAGGCACGGCGTGTTCGGAACAAACTCGCGTGCGAGCATGACCGCTGACATTTCGTTGTAGAACCAATGCTGTTCGCCGGGATTTTTCTCAGCCTTTGATACATGGCCGACCACACGGCGAACGATGTCTTCCCAGGTCTCGATCGGATCACCATTTTCATTCCTAAGGGAATAGCGTTTGGCGACCACTTTTTGGGCGTTAAGCCCTAGCGGTTCAAAGCGGCGTGCCGGACGTGCTGCGCTCGCCGTGCCGCTGTTCTGATCATGATCGTTTACGCTGCCTGCTGATGGATCAAGGAGTATGCTCATAGGTTTTTTCTCTCGGGTCAGAGTCCTCTTTTTGGGGCTGTTAAGGGCTGATGATTCTGCTGGAGTAAGATGATCTTATCACCTAAGCCAGTGAAACCGAAGCCGCTATCTATTGTTCAATTTTTGTTCGAGTCGCGAATTTTTTCGGGACGCTTTTTCAAAAGCGTAGGTCATATTATCTATCATTTTTCGAAAGTGTCAAGGAGAAAGATTCTACAATATCTTGTGGCTCGTCGATATTCAGCACACAACAAAATGCGACAGCGACGATACAGGTTGACACTCGCTCTGTAAACGATTGAAACTAAAAGAGATGGATAAATTGATACACGGAACGGCGGCCAATGACACTGTCCGAGTGGTCGCAGCGGTCGCAACAAAAACTGTTGAAGAGGTCGTTTTACTCCACGGTCTTTCGCCGACAGCAACGGCAGCACTGGGCCGAACTTTGATCGGTGCATCGCTTCTCGGAGCGACGCAGAAGGATTTTGATCGGCTCACGATCAAGCTCGAATCTGATGGGCCGATCGGCGGCATCGTTGCCGAAGCGAGGCCGAACGGAGCCCTTCGCGGATATGTGAAAAAGGCGCTTGCCGATCTTCCGGCGAATGGAAATGGAAAGTTCGACGTTGGCGGTGCAGTGGGCTCCGGAACATTTTTCGTGATCCGAGAATCAGGTTTTGAATTGGGACTCCACAATGCACCTTATGTGGGATCGGTTCCGATACAGACCGGTGAGATCGGCGATGACCTGGCGTTCTACCTTGCCAAGTCAGAGCAAATACCTTCGGCCGTATTGCTCGGTGTTCTGTTAAAGAACACGGAGCCATTCGTTGCGGCCGCGGGCGGCGTTCTAGTTCAAATGCTGCCGGGAGCTAATGAACACATCATAACGATGATAGAAGATACGATCGCACACGCACCGCATCTTACGTCTGTGATAGGCGATGGTGCAGGACCCGAAGACATTGCGCAACTTGTGCTTGGAGAGATCGAGTTCAAAAAACTCGGCGAGCGGGAAATAAGATTCGAATGTGCGTGCTCACAAGAGAAGGCGATCACGATGATCGAAGCTCTTGGGCCCGATGATGTTCGTTCGATGCTTGACGATGACAAAGGTGCGGCGATGACGTGCGGCTTTTGCAGCTCAAACTACAAGGTGTCGGAAGCAGAACTAGCGGCGATCCTGGAGCGTATTTCGGAGGCCTAAGACAGTCCGGCGACCTTCCTTTTGAACCTGAACATAAAGCGGTCGTGGCGCAGGATCTCGGTGCGGTTGATCGCAAACCGATCGAGGTCAGACGCCCCAGAATACACTGTTGTAAACGCGATCTGAAAGCCCGCGGCCTCAACCGCTTCTTTCGCCGAATCGTTAAAGAAACCTGCCGGATACGCGAATGTCGTGCAAGGTCTCTGGGTAATGTCCTCGATCAACTGTTTCGATATTCTTAGTTCAGTGTGAATTTCCGCCGACTCCAATTTGTCCAAATGATGATGCGTGTGCGTATGCGAACCGAACTCGACACCTTCGGATGACATCTTCTGCACGTCCGCGGCGGAGAGGTGCTCACGCGGGCCTTCGCCTTCAGCAGTTACGAGGTCGGTAGTTTTCCCGAGACAGGATGTTACAAGAAATATCGTCGCCTTTGCACCGAACTTTTGGAGTATCGGCAAGGCGTTCGTAAGATTGTCCTTCCAACCGTCATCAAAGGTGATCGCGACGGTTCGTTTAGGAAACTCACCATTCTCAAGGAAATACGCAGCCATCTCACCTGCTGTCGCAAATGTGAAGCCTCGTTTTATCAACGTCTCCAACTGTCGGGCGAAAGCCTTCGGTGGGGTGAATGCGCCGCGGACCTTTACATCTGCCGTAGGCAGATCGATCTTGTGATAAAGCAAAAACGGCGAGGTCATCTGGTTTTGGATTTTGACACAAGCGGCAGACTCCTCAAAGCTGATCAGGTGGAATTCCTCGAGCCCTGATTGAACTTCAACGACATTCTAAGCATAATCGGAATCCGAAAGACGATGTCAGATCTGCAAGAATTTTCAAAGAATACGGCACGTGAGGTCGAAGCGGTCCTCGACAAGCTTTTGCCACAGGCATCCGCGGAGCCGAAATGGCTTCATGAGGCGATGCGTTGGAGCACGTTTGCGGGCGGAAAGCGGTTTCGGCCGCTTCTTGTATTTGCGGTCGGGGCGTTGTTCGACGTACCCAAAACGCGGATCGAGCGAACCGCTGCGGCCGTCGAGATGATCCACACATTCTCCCTCATCCACGACGATCTTCCGGCGATGGACGATGACGACCTTCGTCGCGGCCAGCCGACGTGCCACATAAAATTCGATGAAGCAACTGCGATACTTGCCGGCGACGCCCTTCTTGCTCTCGCATTTAAGGCGATAGCCGATGATGGGGCTCTTGAAACAGATATTCGTCTCCAACTGATCTCCGAGCTTGCCGAGGCGACAGGTACGCCGCAAGGAATGGTCGCCGGACAGCAGCTCGATATTCTCAGCGAGAACAAAGAGATCGATGCGGCAGACCTCGAACGAATTCATTTGCACAAGACCGGAGCTTTGATCAGATTTTCTGCAAGATCTGCGGCTATCGCGGCAATTGCTTCTGAGGCTGACCTTGCGGCGGTAACCGAATTTGCTACTCAGCTGGGATTATTGTTTCAGATAACGGACGATCTGCTCGATGCGACGCAATCGACCGATGTTCTCGGCAAGACGGCCGGCAAGGACGAAGAACGCCGTAAATCCACGTACGTTTCGCTGTATGGGATCGAGCGTGCGAGCGAACTTGCGGGCGAAACCAAGGCAGCTGCCGTCGCCTCGCTTTTGCATTTCGCCGAACGAGCCGATCTGCTAAGGCAGATCGCCGAATCTACTCTCTCGCGAACCGCCTAAATTACAGGAAATTTGGGACGATTGAGCGTTTGTTTAAGCTCTTCGAGTATGTCCGAAATGCAGACAAAGAGTTCAAACGCGCTCACATGGCTGCTTGTCGCGGCCTCAGCGGCCGTGCTCTATTGGGCGACTCTCGCAAAACTCGGCGTCGATTGGTGGAATGATGAGAACTATTCGCACGGCCTGCTTGTACCGTTCATCATTGCGTTCGTGCTGTGGACGAATCGAAAGGATCTGGCCGGTGCGATGCCGGTTTCACGCTTTGGCGAATTGTTCGGACTTGCTGTGATCGCCTTTGGCATCCTGATGCTTGCACTGGGCGTTCTTGGTTCGGAATTGTTCACGCAACGGGTCTCTTTTGTCGTCGTTACGGCCGGAATCGTCCTATATTTGGGCGGAAGACACCTCTTCCAAATGTCCGGGATCTTTTTTGCTCTCTTTGCTCTTACGATCCCTCTGCCGCAGATCGTATTTAACAAGATTGCATTGCCGCTTCAGTTTACGGCGTCAAAGATCGCCGTTTGGGGAATTCGGCTTTTTGACGTGCCGACCGTCCGAAAGGGCAATGTGATCGATATCTTGCCCGCAGGCGCGATGCAGACGATCTCGCTCGAAGTGGTCGAAGCGTGCAGCGGCATTCGTTCGTTGATGACGCTGATCGCGATCGCATTGCTGCTCGGGTTTTTTACCCGTACTAAAAGCAAGCTCTCTGACGGCTTTATCAGCGGAATGACGGCCGCGGATCTTGCCAGGACCGGGATCTTGATGCTTCTCTCTGTCCCCGTCGCGGTCTTAACGAATGCGGTTCGCGTTTCTTCTACGGGTTGGTTCACATACCTCTATGGAATCCGAGCAAGCGAGGGAACGTGGCACGAACTTTCGGGATTGGTGATGTATCTTTTTGCTCTAGCGATCTTGATCTGTTTGAACCTTGCGATGCAAAAAGGTTTTGATCGGAGGTCAGTGGCAGAATGAACTGGAGCCTTGCAAAACTCATTCTCGTGCTGCTCGGTGGAGCCGTGCTGGTCAACTGGCTTTACTTCAGAGATGAGAATAGGGTCGCACGAGAAGGGCTGGCCAATTTTCCGGAAGTCCTGGGCGAGTGGAAACAGCGAGGCGACGCATTCACGTTCAGCGAAGAGACCGACCGCGTACTTGGAGCGACCGATTATACGATGCGTGAATATGTATCGGACGACGGAAAGGTCGCGAACATCTACGTCGGGTATTACGGCTCGCAGCGAGTCGGCGCGACATATCATAGCCCCCAGAATTGCCTGCCCGGAGCAGGCTGGGTGATGCTCGATCCGCAGGAAGCCGAAATACGAACGGCCAACGGCACAAAGTTCACAGCAAATCAGTACTTCGTTGAGAACGGAGCTTATCGCGAGGTGATGATCTATTGGTATCAAGGCCGCGGGCGTGCGACGGCAAGCGAATACCGCGACAAGCTTAATTCTATTGTTGACAGCATTCTCCTAAAGAGAACGGATGGTGCGATGGTGCGTGTGATGGTCAACGTCGGCGACGATGAGGCGGGCGCGATCGAGGCGGCTCGTCAACTCTCTGCCGAAGTTGCCGGCCGCCTCCAACCATTTGTTCCAAACTAGGACGTAAAGCAGAAGCTAATAAGCGTGGGCAAGTTCCGTATAGCAAGTGCATGCGGATTGCTCGACCTTTGCCCTGTCACGTATCGAAACCCCACCCCGTGAATAGTCGATCAAATGCTTCTTTCGCATCTCAAGTGCGATGCACGTTACGCTCGGGCGATAAACACCGAGGATGCGTGCGATCTGCTCGTGGGTGAGCTTCATCGTCTTCTTACCGGAACGATCCTGTGCAAGCAGGAGCCAGGTGCAAAGACGCTCCTTAACCGAATGATACATATTGCAGACCGAACGCTGCGAGATCTGCCGAACGTATTGGTCGACCTGCGGTGCGAGTGCAATGCTGAGTTCCGGGTGCAGGCGGATCATCTTTGCGAGGATCTCGCTTTCGATGCGGATCGCCGAACCGGCCTGCGAAACTTGTGTGCAGTTAGTTACGCGCGAATTGCAGAATAAAGGCAGAAAACCGACCGCGCCTTCATGGCCGGTCATTGAGACCTCGACCATACGCCCGTCGTCCAACGTTCGGAATTCGGAGACAACGGCCGTCTCAGGAAAATACACGTAATCGAGCTTGTCGTCCTGCATATACAAGTACTGCTCTGCGGACAAAAAGACGGATCTCAGCGATGGTTGGAGCCGTTTGAACAGGTCGCTTGAAAGATTTGCGAGAAGTTCGTTGCTTGATGAGACGATCGGCATCGAAGCGGTCGTCGATTGCCGTGTGTTTTGCGCGTAAGATGTCCTTACGGGAGAGTAGTCGGTCGTGTCTATGGAATAATTATATGAATCAAAGCGTTCCATTTCCCCTCCTAGTTCGTGGTGAAGTTAGATTTCGAAGCATTATGCGGGGCTATCAAGAGGAAGTGGCAGGCCTGAAAGCACGTAAACCACGGCGTTTCAACGGATACGCCATGATCGAAGAACATTTCGAGAACGAAATTGCCAAATTGCTGAGTTTGTTTCCTCTAACGACCTTCCGAGCGAGCCGTGTTCCCTTAAATATCTCTAGTATGGCGAAGGGAAAGAGGTGTAGAAATTGGGATTTTACGCTTTTTTTATAGGGAAAATCCCTATGTCGGTAGGGAACATTACAGTAAGGAGATCTAAGTGTCCTGCATCCAGCCCTGCAGGATCGCATATTTTACGATCTCGATCCTGCCGGATATACCGAGTTTTCGCATCGCATTCGCCTTATGAACCTCAACCGTCTTGACGCTGAGATCAAGGCTCGCGGCGATCTCTTTGTTGCTGTAACCAAGCGAAATGAGGCGCAAAACCTCTGTTTCGCGGTCGGTCAGTTCTTTCTGGTTTTCACCGCGAAGAGATGGGCGGCTTGCGTAACTGCCCATCACTTTTTTTGTGAGGGCCGGATCGAGATAGGCATTTCCTTCCGCTACCTCGCGGATAGCGTTTATGAGATGATTCGGTGCGCTTTGTTTCAGCACATAGCCGTTAGCACCGGCAGCGACAAGCTGCTGCAAATAGCCGTCATCTGTGTGGCGGGATAGCGTAAGGAGTTTTATGTCCGGATACCTCGAGCGGATCATTTTCGTCGCCTTTAAGCCGTTCATCCGCGGCATCGAAATATCCATTATGATAATGTCCGGCCTAAGTTTTTCAGCCTGAGCAAGCGCGAGTTCGCCATCGTCGGCCTCGCCGACGACCTCCATATCGGGTTGGGCGTTGACAAGCAGCTTTACGCCCTCTCGAACTGTTTTGTGGTCCTCTGCAAGGAGGACGCGAAGCTTGCCTTCCATAAAGCTCAGCTTTGAAGCGGCACACGAACAAAGACCGTAGTGCCTTTTCCCGCAGTCGATTCAATATCGAAACTCCCGCCGATGAGCGACGCACGTTCGCGCATTCCGACAAGGCCAAACCCTTTCTTCTGCTTCGACAGGTCGTCGAGCTGGACCTCGAATCCCTTGCCGTTGTCCTCGACGATCAAAAGAAGGTCGGTCTCGTGCCCCTCAAGAATAACATCTACCTTCGTCGCTTGTGCGTACTTTGCGGCATTATTCAACGCCTCTTGCGTTATGCGGTAAAGGTTCGTTTCGACATCCTTGTCGATATTCATTCCGGAGACCGCGATCGTGTTGAAATCCGCAAAGATGTCGGAATAACGGGACCATTCCTTAACATAATTCCCTAACGCGGTCACAAAGTCCGTCTCTTCCAACACGCTCGGACGCAATTCCCACGCAAGGAAGCTCACCTCGCTGTCGATCGTCTCAGCTATCTCGGCAAGTCTGGTAACAGTTTCCGAAAGCGCGACATTTTCTTCACATTGCGTCGCGATGCTTGCGATCTTTAGCCGCAATGCGGTCAAACGCTGGCCGAGTTGGTCGTGAAGGTCGCGGGCGATGCGGCCGCGCTCGTCTTCCTGTATCGTGAAGAGTTTACGAAGCAGACCGAGACGCTGTTCTTCCATCGCAGCCCGTTCTTCCATTTCCTTGAGCAGGACGGCGTTGGTTTCGGCGAGAGCCTGGGTGCGGCTTGCTACGCGAGCTTCGAGGTCTGTTCGAGCCTGATGAAGATCGGCCTCATATTGGATCCTTTCGGTCAGATCTGACGCGATCTTTGCGTATCCGGTAAGCGTGTCGTTTTGATAGAGCGGCACAAGAACGCCGCTTGCGAAGAACCGAGAGCCGTCCTTGCGAAGGTGCCAACGCTCGTCCGATGCCCGGCCTTCCTTTCGAGCCTTCGACATCTCGTGAAATGAGATGTTCTTCGCATTATCCTCGGGCGTGAACAAGATATCGCCCGACCTTCCAAGGATCTCACGGTCTCGATAGCCAAACATCTTCTCGGCTCCGGGATTCCACGTGTCGATCAGGCCCTCGGTATCGGTCGAATAGATCGCATAATCGGTGAAACTCTCGGTCAGGACACGCATCCGTTCGCGTGACAGTTTAAGGGCATCCTCGGACCGTCTCAGATCGGTCAGATCGTTGACGAAGGAATAAAACCCGCGAACTTTCCGGTCGGGGCCAAAATCGGGCACATACGAGACGTGTACATAACGGTCACCGAGGCCTTTATACGACACCCAACTGTCTATCGAGAAACTTTCACCTGCGAATGCTCGTTCGATCAGCGGCCTCAGCTGTTTGTAGGACTTTGACGAGAGCACGCTGCTGAGTTTCCGCCCGACGATCGCCGTTTTATCGACACCAAATAGCTTGGAATACTGATCATTTACGAATCGATAGCGTTCATCGCGGTCAACATACGAGATCAACGCCGGGATGACGTTCGTGATCAGCCGCAGTTCGGCCTCACTGTCTCGAACACGTTCGCTTATCAGCTTCTGCTCCGTAACGTCAATAACAGTCCCGTAAGAGCGCGTGGCCTCACCGTCTGCGTCTCGAATGATAGCTCCCGACGCTTCGACCCAGCGTACGCGACCGGTTCGCTGTCTAATTCGAAACTCGTTCTTAAATTCCTCGGTCCTGGACTTGAATGCCGCAAGAAGATGGGCCCTTACCTGGTCCATATCATCCTCGTGCACATATTTATCAAGGCTCTCGACCTTTACCCAATTTGAACGTGCTTTTTCGCCGCAGATCTTCCAGAGGGTTTCGGACAGAAAGATCCTTTTAGTTTGAGAACTCCATTCCCAACTTCCGAATCCGCCGGCCTTTTGTGCAAGCAGCAGACGCTCTTCGGTCGAGCGAAAGGCTTCTTCGACCGTTCGCCGGTCCGTAATGTCGATGAAGATCCCGTCCATTCGGACCGGGCGGCCGTCGTCATCGCGAACGATCGAACCGATGCTCTCGATCCAACGAAGACTTCCGTTCGAGTGCCTAACTCGGAATTCGTCTTTGTACTCAGCCGTGACAGAGTTCAGAGCCGCATGGAAATGTGCGTCCGCGCTCTCGCGGTCATCCTCGATCGCAAGGTTTGTGTAAAACGCTATCCCTGAAGTTTGTCGGAGTGATGAAATACCGATGATGTTGCGGGCTGTATCAGAGAAAGAGAGTTCGTCGCTTTCGGCGGTCCATTCCCAGATGCCGATTCCCGCCGTCTCCTGAACCAACCTCAGCATTCGCTCAAGTTTAGTGGATCCGGAAGATCCGCCGTTCTCAAAGATGTGAAGACCGTTCTCCGCATCCTTGTTGGACGCGAAGGTTTTCTTTTCAACTCGCTTTTTTAGCTGAGCGTTTTCGGTCATCTCTCTTGCGGTCCGCAGGTATTAGCTCGATTCTAACACACCCGAAAAAAGAAGCCGTTCGTGCATAAAAAAGGGACGCATCCTCCCCAAGATACGCCCCACATACGCCAAATAATGGCGCCGATCCAAGTATATGTAGCCCAAAAGCTGAAATGATTATCTATCGCCCAGGATATTGCGTTTGTATGCCTCCATACGTTCGATTCTTTCTTTTTTACTGAACGAGAAGTAGAAGAATTCTGAAATCCCCCGTCGATTGCACCTTTTACCTGAATGCCGACAGGGAATCAGGGTTTTTCAGTAGTTCCTGCAACTGAAAGCATGTGTCGCTACCGGAAATGCCCTCCGAACGCGAGCCGTAGTCGCCGTTTGCCCGGCAAGGATCTTTTTATGTTTTACGCTGAGTGCCAAAGCCGAAGTAAGTATTTCGTCCTATTCGCGGTCTTCGCGGCGGCAGTATTTTTCCTTGCTGCCTGCGGCCATTCGACCGAAGCCTTTATCGCAAAAGGCGAAGAATACCTCGCAAAACGAAAATTCAACGATGCATTGATGCAGTTTCGGGCCGCGGTCGAAAGCGACGGCTCGTCCTCGCGTGCGCATTGGGGCTTGGCTCGTGCTTATGAGAATCTCGGCGAGTTTGACGAGGCGTTCAACGAGCTGCGGAAGGCGACGGAACTCGACCCCGGTAATCTTGACGCACAGGCAAGGCTCGGCAATTATTTTCTTCTCGTAAAACCGCCGCTCATTTCTGAGGCCGAAAGAGTTCGCGACCTTATTGCGAAAAAGGACCCGAAATTTATTGAGGGCGTCATCCTTGAAGCGTCTATCCTGAACGCGAGCAATCGGCCCGAAACCGAAGTCGTGGCAAAGATCAACGAGGCGATCGCCCTCGATCCAAAGAGGACGGCGACATTCGTCAGCCTTTCACGCTATTACACGACGATCGACAAACCGGAAAAGGCCGAGAATGCGCTTCAGCAGGGCATCGCCGCGGATCCAAATTCCGCACTTGGTTATACGGAATACGGTCGTTTCTTGATGTACGCAAAACGTGATCAGGAAGCTGAGACACAGTTTGAGAAAGGCATTTCTGTCGAGCCGACGAATATCGAGGTTCGTGAGACAGAGGCAGACTTCTTCGTCACGAGCGGCCAGCTTGAGAAGGCGGAAGCGGCCTATAAGGGCCTCGTTGAGATCCAGGAAAATAGCCCTGAAAGCCGCCTCGAACTCGCAGAATTCTATCGCAAAACGAAGCGTGTCCCCGAAGCCTTGAGTGTTCTCGATGCGGTGGTAAATGAGGGTCCACAGTATGTTCGTGCCCGATATGCGTTGGCCGAGATCTATCTCGATTCAAAAGACGAAGGCAAGGTCGAAGAACAGGTAAACGTACTTCTCGGACTCAATGACAAAGACGAAGAAGCATTGATGCTGCTCGCCCGTTTGAGGCTAATGCAGGGTCGTCCGGAAGAGGCGATCAAGCAACTCGAAGAGATCTTAAAGCGAACTCCGAGCAAACGCGACGCACTGTATGTGATGGCGCAGGCGAAGATCGCTGCAGGTCTTACCGACGAGGCGAACGCATTTATCGGCGATCTTCAGCGCTACCATCCCGAGTTCCTGAAGGCCGGCCTTTTGAAGATCCAAGCTGCATTTGCGGCCGGCGACAATGCCGCGGCGTATCGGCTCGCAAACGAGCTTTACGGGACAGTAAACAACTCGCAGCCGAATTCTGAAACGTCAGTGAGCGACATCGCCGACCTGCAGCTGCGTTCGTTGTCGGCGCGCGGCCTCGCTGCGTTGGCGCTTGGAAGAACGAACGACGCGATCGCCGATCTGGAGCGAGTTCGTACGATCACTCCGAACGCACCGTCGGCTCTTATCAATCTTGCAAAAGCGTATAAACGGGCGAATCGCCTTGACGATGCGGCAGGTCTTTACAGATCGGCTATGCAGGCCGACGAGCGGGATTTTGACGCGGTCAGCGGCTACATTTCACTGTGCATCGAGAACAAGAATGCCGCCGAGGCATATTCGACGCTCGATGCGTTGTCGAACAGGAACGCCGGCCGTGCCGATGTCCTTGCAGCGTTGCATTTCCTGCGGTCGCAGGTCCTATCTTCGGAAGGGAAGGCAGCCGAGACCGAAGCAGAGCTTTCAACAGCGATCCAGCTTGATCCGGACTATCTCCCGGCGTATTCCGCGTATGCCGCGATCTTGGCGGGAAGGAATGAGATCCCGCGTGCGATCGAAGAATACAACAAAGTTCTAACGGCAAGGCCTTCGGCGAGTATATACACGATGGTCGGAATTCTCGAAGATGCACGCGGAGATTCCGCGGCCGCCGAGAAGAACTATCGCTCGGCGCTCGAACTGGCACCGAACTCGCCCGTCGCCGCGAACAATCTTGCCTGGCTGATCGCTGAAAGCCACGGGAATCTCGACGAAGCATTAAAGCTTGCATCCTCAGCCGTTAGCGGTGATCAAACCGTCGCCGCATATTACGACACGCTTGGCTGGATCTACTTAAAGAAGAACCTTTATTCCGCTGCCGAGCAGCAGTTCCGCAAGGCGATCGAAACGGATCAGCGAAACGGCAAGGCACCGAACGCGGCATATCGAGTCCATCTCGGGACGGCCCTTTCTTCGTCCGGTAACACCGAAGCGGCAAAACGCGAAGCCGAAGCTTCCTTGAAAGACCGTACGGCATTGAACGATCAGGAGATCGCAATGGCCAGAAGGATCCTGGAGGCAAGATGATCAATACGATTGGGGCGTTCTTTACGCATATCCCTGAGCCTGTGAGTTTGCTTGCCCTTGGAGCCGTGATGACCGTGGCCGCGGCCGGTTTGAGGAATCTTCTCAAGCACAGTCGAGAAGTTGAGATGGAAGATCACGGCGAAAGCATCCGTGAAGAGCACAGAACAGAAGGTTAGTTATGAGTGAATTTAGACAAAGGTCGATGGGCGAATGGGCTGCGATCCTGAAGCGGCGAAAGTGGATGATCATCCTGCCGATGATCACGCTTACTTCAGCGGTCGGATATGTGGTTTACAACCTGCCGAGCATATACGAATCAACGTCGCTGCTTACCGTAAAACCGCCGACCATCTCATCGAATCTTGTTCAGCCGCTAACGAACGAGGACTTTTCTCAGCGTCTCCAAACGATCAATCAGGAGGTGCTGAGCCGTTCTTCGCTCGAACCGATGGTGCTCAAGTACGACCTTTATCGAACAGAACGCAACGCCGGGATGCCGATGGAACTCGTCATCGCAAAGATGTACAAGAACATCAAGGTCGATCTTGAAGAGACCGGTGACCAGAAGGTTGCGGCCTTCCGGATAAAATACCGCGACAGCGATCCGCAGGCGACCCGAAACGTAACCGCCGAGCTCGCCAGCAAATACGTCAACGCTCAGGTCCAGAACACGACCGAGATCGCGCAGTCCACAAAAGAGCTTTTTGAACGGCAGCTTGACGAGAAAAAGACCGCCCTCGATGACCTCGAAAAACAGAGGCTCGACATCATGACGGCCAATGTCGCCACCTTGCCGGAATCGGAGCAAGGCCTGGTTGCGCAGCTTCAAGGACTTCGTTCACGCGAAGACACGATCACGAAAGAAAAGGAATCGCTTTTCAACGAGAAAGGCAGACTTAACGATTCGATCGCGGCCAATAACCGCCAGATGCGTCTCATCGAGGACTATGGCCAGAAAGAGACACAGGATACCGCACGTCAAGCGGCAAGCATCGAGGACACGCTTCCGTACGCAGAGCTGATGAAGCGCCGCTCCGAGCTGAACGCTCAACTCGATAATCTCTTGAAGGTCTATCGCGAAAAGCACCCGGCCGTGATCGCAAAACAGGCGGAGATCGCCCGCGTAAACGAGGAATTCGACAACCTTCGGAAGAGCGCCGATCGGCGTGTTGCCAACGCAACGAAGTCGAGCAATATGCGTGCCGATCTGCAGAAGAAAGGCCTCGAACTCGAGAATCAGCGAATCCAGTCGCAGATCGGGCAGATCGACAATCAGATCGCACAAAAAGATGCGGATCGGGCGGCCAATGCCAATGAGATCTCGGCGATCGAGGCACGTATCAATGCCGTTCCGAACGTGAAGGTCGCGCTCGAGGCGATCAATGCTCGGTACCAGTCGGCAAAGCAGTCCTACGACGAAATTCTAAAGAAGAAGAACGACGCAGAGACGCTCGTTGGCGTCGAAACGAACGCCCAGGGCGAAACCATCCGCGTTCAGGATCCGGCAAATGTTCCGCAAAGCCCGGTTGCGCCTAAACGTTTTGTTTGGACCTTCTTTGGTGCGGGAATCGGCCTGGCATTCGGCCTTTTATTGATCGGGATTTTTGAGATACCGCGACTATTCCGCATCCAGAATATCGACGACGCGAAATACTATACGGGCCTGCCTGTCCTTGCATCGGTTCCGCCGCTGCTTTCACTACCTGAAAAGGTGTGGATCAAACGGGCTTCTCGTCTAAAGCTGGCGGCCGCTGCGGTCTTTGCGATAGGTATCATTCCCGTGCTCGTCCTGGTCCTTCAGGCAACAAGAGTTTTCGAGATCATTACTTCATAGCTGAAGAGTGATAGGCAAGAGGTGATTATGTACAACGAATTTTTCGGTCTAACAGACAGTCCATTCACGCTAACGCCCGACCCGCGTTACATCGTGTTCACGCCGAGCTATAACGAAGTGCTCGCACGGCTTTATTACGGCCTCGAAGAGGCAAAAGGCCTGATCGTGCTCACGGGCGAGGTCGGAACGGGCAAGACGACGGCTTTGCGTTGGATACTGCGTCGTTTGGATTCGAGCGTGCTCGCGGCGTACGTTTTTAACCCGCGGCTCTCGATCGACGAGTTCTATCACCACGTCACACAGATGCTCGGCATAAAGGATTGGACCAATAAGGCCGAACTCCTGAATGTGATGGGAACTGTCCTGGCCGAACGGCATCGCCGAGGCCTTCGTACCGTGATCATCATCGATGAAGCACATGAGCTTTCGGATTACGTTCTCGAAGAAATACGGCTTTTGATGAATTTCGAATCCGATAATGCCAAGCATCTGCAGATCGTTCTGACCGGCCAACCGGAACTTCGCGATCGGCTGAATCAGGCGAACCTGCGGCAGCTGAAGCAGCGTGTCGCTCTCCGTTGCAATATGCACGCATTTCCGACGATCGAAGAGGTTGAGCGCTATATCACTGAACGTCTGATCATTGCCGGAGCAGAAGATCCGCAGATCTTTTCGCCTGAGGCGATCGATATGATCTTCTGCTGTTCAGAGGGAATTCCAAGACAGATCAACAATCTTTGCGACAACGCAATGATCGCCTCATACGGCGCCGGCGAACGCGTCGTTTCGCGGAATTCTGTGATCGAGGTTGCGAAGAATCTCGATATGCTGCCGGATGAACGCGTGGCAGGGCCTTCGCACGGTACAAGTACCGTTCTGCGGCCCGAAGCTCACGATGAACTGTGGAATTCTGCCCCGACGAACGGAAGCGTGTCGTTCAGCCCGGCATACATATCCGCGAACGGCAACGGCCATGCTTCGTCAAATGGGGCAAGCAGCAAGCCGGCAGGCATTCGCTTTGAAGATCTTGATGACGAGATCCATCTCGAACTCGGCGACCTGGAAAGATACGACTAAGCAGGAGAAATTGAAATGAGTGTCCTTCAAGCTCTGCAACGAAAAAATCTAGATAGCCCGACGGCCTCTGAGCCAAGAGTGGTAGCGTTCGACGCTGCCGGAAGGCGGAATCTTCCGCCGGATCTGCTTGGTTCAGGGATCACGATCGGGTCACCAAGATCGGCGTTCGATGGGCAGCCGAATTCTTCGATCGGGACGGCACTCCCTGACGTTGAAACGGGCCTAACTGCCGGGGCAAAACCGAATGCCGATACCTTAACACGTTCGGCTCGACGGCCGCTGCCAGATTGTGTCAGCTGGACCGTCGATGCCGAGCGGGTTGAGCCTCGCCTTGTTGCGATCACAAGCCCCAATTCCAGCTATTGCGAGGAATATCGCAGCTTGCGAACAAATGTTCTGCACAAGAGCCAACGGCAGAACTTGCAGGCGATCGTTGTTGCGAGCGCGAATCCGGGCGAGGGCAAGAGCGTTACAGCGGTAAATCTTGCGTGGATGCTTGCTCAAACTGACGGCGTTCGAGCTCTCATTATTGACAGCGACCTTCGTATGCCGAGCTTGGCGGATTATTTGGGCATCGAGACCGAAAAAGGCCTATCAGACATTCTGACGAGCGATGCGAAACTTACGGAAACGATCGTCAAGATCGAGCCTTCCGGATTGTATCTTCTTGCCGGTGGGACAGCGCGGCCTGATGTTGCCGAGCTGATCTCAGGTCCGAAGTTCGCCGAGATCCTGGCAGAGGCTCGAGAGATGTTCGATTACATCATCATCGACGCTCCGCCGCTCGCGATCTTTACCGACGCGACGGTCCTGATCAATAAAGCCGACGCGGCGTTGCTCGTCGTTCGTGCGAACAAGACGAAGTATTCGGTTCTCGACCGCATCCTCGAACCGTTGCCAAAAGATCGAATGCTTGGCGTCATCTTGAACCAGTCCGAAGATGTGCTCGACGAATCCGAATACAACTACGGGTATTACAACTATCACCGCGTGGCGGAAGACGCAGCAGTGTGAACGATAAATGTCAGCAAGCGGGTCCCAACTTAGAAAGCTATGGTTAGTCATCGCCGATACCGTCATTATTTATGCGAGTATCATTCTGGCGATGCATATACGCTTGGGCCTCGCCGGATCTGAGAATGAACTCTCCAACCGTGACGGTTGGATCAAGATCGGTTTTGCGACCGCGATCTGCGTACTAAACCTCTACTTCTACGACCTTTACGATTATGTCGTGATGACGAATCGACGTGAGCTTCTGTTGCGGCTTGTGCAGGCTCTCGGTATTGCGTGGGTGCTGCTGGCGATCGTCTTTTATTTTGCACCGCCGGTAATGATCGGCCGCGGCGTTTCGGTGATATCCGTGCCGCTGGTCCTGGTGTTTCTTCTTCTCTGGCGGAATTGCATCCACATCCTCACGGGTCACCCCGACATCGGTGAGAAAATTCTCGTTGTCGGCACCGGCCCGACCGCCCTTGATACCGCCGAAGCCGTTTGGCAGCGTCGAGATGCGGGTTATCGGATCGTAGGCTTCGTTTCGGAGAACGGTGCAAAACCGCGCGAAAAGATCGGGCGTTCAGAGGTCCTAGGCAAGGCCTGGGAACTCGAAGAGGTCATAAAGAACGAGCGAATAGATCGAGTGGTCATTGCCGTTCGAGAACGTCGAGGAGCGTTTCCGACCGAGGCTCTACTAAAAATGAGCCTGGCGGGCGACATATCGATCGAGGAGTGCACATCTTTCTTCGAGCGGATCACAGGGAAAGTTCACGTCGATATGCTGCGGCCTTCGTGGCTCATCTTCGCCGGACGAAATCGCGAATCGCGCATCAAAGGCCTGTTCCGCGAGCTTATCTATCGCATATTGGCTCTGGTCGGCTTGGTCATCTCTGCTCCGGTCGGGATCGTAACGGCGATCCTGATCAAGCTCGAATCGCGCGGCCCCGTGTTCTACCGGCAAGAACGTGTCGGCAAGAACGGCCGGATATTTAAGGTCATAAAATTTCGCTCGATGCGAGAAGACGCCGAGGCCGACGGCACACCGGTTTGGGCGACCGACAACGACGATCGTACGACAATCGTCGGACGCTTCATCCGCAAGGTTCGTATTGACGAGATACCGCAATTTTGGAACATCCTGAAGGGCGAGATGAATTTCGTCGGCCCGCGGCCTGAGCGCCCGCATTTTGTGAAGCAGCTCGCACGCGAGATCTCCTATTATGAGCATCGGCATCTGGTCGCACCGGGTTTGACCGGTTGGGCACAGATCAAATATCCGTATGGTGCCTCGGTAGATGACGCACGTCAGAAGCTTCAATACGACCTGTATTACATCAAGAATCAAAGCCTGACACTCGATCTCGTAATTATCTTTGAGACTGTAAAGACCGTGCTTTTCGGCCGCGGCGGCAGGTGAAAAATTGGATTCCGGAAGCTAATCGGTGTTTTAACGAACCGTAGTTACTACAAAAGAGTGATCGTTATGAAAGCAGTAAAATACGCACTGATCTCGATATTTCTCGCCGGAATGTGTTCTTCGGCGACGGTTTTCGCACAGGAAGCGGGAGCGTCAACTGAAAAACAAGCT
Source organism: Pyrinomonadaceae bacterium (assembly GCA_019694355.1). Taxonomy (GTDB): domain Bacteria; phylum Acidobacteriota; class Blastocatellia; order Pyrinomonadales; family Pyrinomonadaceae; genus OLB17. The sequence continues at coordinate 640,796 of JAIBCB010000002.1, forward strand.
GACAGCGCCGTCGCAACGCCGACTCCTGAGTCCGCAAATGCAGCGGCTGAGGACGATGTGATCCTCCCGTATTACGACAATTATTTGAAGGAATATCGCCTAGGGCCATCGGACGTGATAACGGTCGAAGTGTTCGGCCAATGTCCGGATTACTGCAAGTCCGGAATTACGGTTCCGCCAAATGCAAGGATCTCGTATCCGCTTGTTCCGGGCGGTGTCCTGGTCGCGGGCAAGACGGTCGAGCAGGTGGCGGCGGAGATCACCAAAAAACTGAACGAGTACATTATCGATCCAAAGGTGACCGTAACGCTTGATAAGGCCGTTTCGACCCGTTACAGCGTTATGGGCAAGGTTACGACGCCCGGCGTCCGAGTTATGGATCGCAAGGTCAGCGTTTACGAGGCGATCCTTGATGCCGGCGGTGTCGCAAAAGGCGGCGACAAGAAGCGAGCTTTCATCGTCAGCTATGCAGCTGACGGCCATCTGACAAAGCGTGAAGTTTCGATCTCCGACATGGAGAGCGGTAAGACGGCGATGGTGTATTTGAATCCCGGCGATCAGGTCTTTGTACCGAGCAAAGGATTCGGCATCGACAGCATTTTCGACATTCTCGGAAAAGCGAGCGTAGTTAGATTTCTCTTCGGCAGTCCGTTCTAAATGAAGTTCAAGATAGCGATATTCTCGGTCGTTCTTTTCGGTGCGTGTCTCTGCGTAAATGCCGAATGGGTAAAGCTGCCGACTCGAAGCTTCGCGAACCTTAAGGACATCTTCTTTCAAAACTCTGAGACCGGATGGATAACGGGAACCGACGGAACCATTCTTCGCACGGATGATGGCGGCAAAACATGGCTGCCCGTGCAGAAGTTCACGACCGACTCGATCCTTCAGATCTACTTCACGGATGCCTCGACGGGCTGGATGCTCTGCGAACGGAGCATCTATAGCCGTGGCAGGAATCCTGTCTCATACCTAAGAAAAACGACCGATGGCGGCGTCCATTGGGAAAAGGTCGAGTTCGAGGATGCCGATCGGGAACGCGTTACGCGCATCCTCTTCGATCGCAACGGCCTTGGCCTGGCATTCGGCGAGGGCGGGATCTTCTATCGCCTCCAGGCGGACGGTACGACGTGGAAGAAGTCGCGGGCGGCGATACATTTCTTACTCCTTGACGGTGCATACAGCGTGGGTGCGAATGGTGCTATTGTGGGCGCCGGCGGCACGATCGTTTTTACACAGGATGGCGGCCTTACGTGGGAAGAGGCGACGATCCTGCACGAAACGAACTCGCGTATCAATTCGGTCATTTTCACGAGTGCGAAGCAAGGTTGGGCGGTCGGCACAGATGGGGCGATCTTCACATCGACCGGCGGCGGACGGCTTTGGCGGCTGATCTCGCAGAGCGAAACAACCTCAGCACTCAACAGCGTATACTTTTCTGATGCCCGCAATGGTTATGCAGCAGGAAACGACGGCACGATACTGCACACGCCGGACGCAGGTAATCATTGGTATCTGGAATCGACGCGTGCCACCCACAACCTCAACAAGATCGTCTTTAACGGTTCGAATGGTTTTGCTGTCGGATTCGGCGGTACGATCCTGGCAAAAGGCCCGGAATTTGAGACCCCAAAGCGAGATACGCCCATAATTTCACCAAAGATCGAGCATTGAGCGTCTCAATACTTGACTAAGAATTGCGATTTTCGTAAGGTTAACGTTCGCCCTTTTTTAGGGTCGGGTTTGATCTTTTCAGCAGATTTATGGGGCAAGAAGAAGCCTCAAAGGTATCTCGGGCATGTACGTCAATTGGTAGACAGCCTCCCTTACAAGGAGGAAGTTAGGGGTTCGAGTCCCTTCGTGCCCACCATTTCAACCTACTTTGCGGGGTCGTAGTTCAGCTTGGTTAGAACGCCAGCCTGTCACGTTGGAGGTCGCGGGTTCGAGCCCCGTCGGCCCCGCCACTTTCACTTCTTTCGAGTAAATCGTCCGTCTTTCCATTCCAGGTCATAAAGCTTCTTGCCCTTTGGTGAGTCAGAAGCTGTCTCCGAATCTTCCGGAAGCTTTTCGAAGACCTCAACGGTCGTGCCTATCCGCGGGAAAGCGTAATAGTTGTCCTTGCTGAAGCCGTCAACGATCAAGCCGCCTACGTCTGTCCATTTTCCGTTGTCATAATCGACGAAATAGCTATTGCTTCCCATTTCGAAATCGGCGCGAACGCCGACGAGGTAGTCGCCGTCAGGTTTCTTGAAGATCGCCATTTCAAGGCAGCTTTGGGCACCGTCGCAGCCCGCACGCAAATATCCGTTCGCGGTATCTTCAACCTCGACAAAGGTCTTTAGATAATCGGCTTTTGCACGCTGGCAGCCTTTGTCCTTCGAGGCTTCGCAAGATTCCAGCGGGAAATACTTGACCGGCAGCACCATAAAAAAGTCCCGTACGGTCTTCGGCCTTACCATTGGATCGCCAGCCGTTTGGGATTCTGCGCCATTTGCGGCCGTCGCTTTTGCGTCTGTGGTCTGAGCGTTGGTTGAAGTTGCCTGTTCCTGAGGCCGGGAATCACCACTCGGCTTCGGTGGAACGGTTCCTGCCGAGCAGCCTGAGACGCCTATCAAAAGCATAAGAAATAAAATGATGTGTCGTGATCGCATAGCTGTCCTCAAGTTGGTGGTTCGGCTCGGTGCTTTAAAGTCCCAATTGTTCCGCTAAGGTCGCGCCAACCGTGAAGAACGGTCGTAGAACCGCCTGTAAAGTAAACGCGGCCGGCCTGGCGCACTCTACGAGCAAGCTTCTGCATAAACTTCTCGATCTTTTCCTGATTCGTTAAAGTCCGCATTCTGCCGCTCGTTCAAAGCTTACAAGTCTTCGTATCAATGAATTGTATCTGGAGTGTGCCCCGTCACCATCGGCTTGAGCGAGTAACGCGTAAAGACGATGTTCGGGCGACTCAAACGTATTTTTCGGCACGTTTATTCCCGCACCTCGGAGTCTCGGGGCACCGATCGAGACCAGCAGCGACTCGATGGTCTCTTCTCCGTTCTCGAGATCGCGGATTCCACGATCGATCATTTTCTGGCCAGGCTTCATCGAGATAAGTATAGCCGAGTTTCACAGACAAAACGAAAAAAGGCCCGACGTTGCCTCGGACCCCTTTGCGAAGATATTTTCAAAAGGCTCTTAACCTTTTCTAAGCTCGGTCAAGACCTGCTTTGCGACGGCCTTAAGCGTATCAAACACTCCGGTTCCGGTAGTTGCTACGGCTTCAAAGACGGGTTCGTCTTTTCTGAGCAATTCCTGCGTAAGCTCGTCCATCGGCGTTACGTTCGGCAGGTCGCGTTTATTGAGCTGCAGAACGTACGGAATGGTCGCAAGGTCATAGCCCTGCGATTGCAGATTCTCTTCAAGGTTGTAAAGCGATTCGATGTTCGCGTCCATTCGCTCGTCCTGGCTGTCGGCAACGAAAACGACGCCATCGACTCCCTTTAGGATCAGTTTGCGGGATGCATCGTAATAGACCTGGCCCGGAACCGTGTAGAGATGGAAACGCGTCTTAAAGCCGCGAACCGTTCCCAATTCGAGCGGCATAAAGTCGAAGAACAGCGTTCGGTCGGTTTCGGTCGCAAGGCTGATGAGCTTGCCTTTTGCCTGCGGCGCGGTGGAGTCGTAGATGTATTGCAGATTCGTCGTCTTCCCGCAGAGTCCGGGCCCGTAGTAAACGATCTTGCAATTTATCTCGCGCGATGCGTAGTTAATAAAAGTCATAGCAAAATAGCGATAAGTGGTCAGTGCTCGGTGGTCATCAAACGGAGAGACATTCTGTCCGCAGACCTCGGCCTACTGCTCACTAGCTAAACAAACTGTCAATATCCTCGTCAGTTATCTCTGAGAAGAACGTATTAGCGGCCGCCGCTTGGACGACGGACTCGCGACTCATTTCGTCCAAGAGATTTGCCACCTCGTGGCTAGCCCGCTTGGTTCGTATTTTAACAAGGCCAAGAGTGGAGCGCTCGTCGAATACTACCACTAAAAGGCTGCGGCCAATAACGCTGATATAGATACTTTCGTGTTCACCCTCGTGAACGACAGCCGGAAAGACGTCCTCTCCGATCAGTTTTGCCATGCTGCTGGTTGCGGCAACGTTTCCTGCCGCAAGGCTCGCAAAGCTCGTGGTGTCCATATCACCGATGTCGCCGTGAAAGGCGATCGGCTGACCGTCACGATCGACAAGAAAGACCGCTCGAGCGGCGCATTCGACGCACACTCGCGCAAGTATCCCTTTGATACGTTGAAATTGATGTTCTTGTATTATGAAAGGCGTGTCGGCCATCGGAAGTAGAGGCGGTGAAAAGCAGCTTTGTACTAAGTTTAGAGCCGGAAGGGCACGTGCAGCGTGAATTGCCGCATTTCAAAATTAGCACACCGGAACCGTCTCCGACAAGAAGATTTTTTCCTGAAGTCTGAATTTCCTTGTAAAAGTGGGTTGTTAAAAGATTTATTGATAGCTCCAAGCACTGAATGTTATACTTTTTTTGCCAAAAACTGAGTTTTCTTGGCAATTCGCGCTTCTTTGTAAACGACGATCATTTTGCCGGGTCGGAAATTGTAGGATTCCTCACCATTCTCGCTGCATTATTTTGCGTGCAGGATGCGGCTCTTTTCGTATGAGACACCACATTTTTGCGGATGCAAGCGAAGGCTTGAAGGTCGTAGCGATAGGCGGCGGCAACGGCCTTTCTACGCTGCTTTCCGGCCTGAAACGTTATGTAGGTGCAAAAACGAGTGAGCCCGTGTGGATCGAAAGCCTTTCTGCGATCGTTGCCGTAACCGATGATGGGGGAAGTTCCGGCCGCTTGCGCGACGAGCTGAATATGCCGCCTCCGGGCGACATACGGAATTGCATGGTTGCATTGAGCGAGGATTCGCAGATGCTCTCGCGCCTTTTTCAACATAGATTTTCGGGCGACGGAGACCTTAGCGGACACAATTTCGGCAATCTCTTCCTCGCAGCACTATCGGAGATAACCGGCGATTTCGCCGAGGCAGTAAAGCTTTCTTCGGAAGTGCTGGCAAGCAAAGGCCACATTTATCCTGCGACGGCCGCAGATGTTCGGCTTGCGGCGGAATTGACCAACGGCAAGACCGTACGCGGTGAAACAAAGATCTCGCTTGTCGGCCCTGCGATCAAGCGCATTTTTCTTGAACCGGCTGACTGCAAACCCCTTCCGGAAGCTCTCGAAGCCATAAAGAATGCGGATGTGATCACGATCGGGCCCGGATCGCTTTTCACGAGTTTGATCCCGCCTATTCTCGTTCCCGGCGTTGCAAAGGCGATTGCCGCGTCAAAGGCGACCAAGATCTTCATATGTAATCTTATGACACAGCCTGGCGAAACCGACGGAATTTCGGCACGCGGCCATCTTGAGACCTTCCAAAAGTATGCACGCGGGGTCGAGATGGATTTCATTGTTGTGAACGATCAGCCGATCACGTCCGAACAGGCTGAAAAATACGCAAACCTTGGAGCCGAACAGATCGGTGTCCATGGTTCGATCTCGCCCGGCGTCATCTCAAATGCCGAGGTCGTTTGTGGTAATCTTCTCGACGAAGGAGATATGGTCAGGCATGATCCTTCGCGGCTTGCGGATGTCGTGCTCCTTTGCGCCGTTCAAACCGCAAATTCTGTTGCCATAGGCGTCTAGATCAGTGAATTCAGAACTCGATATACTTATTCTCGCGGCGGGCCTTGGAACGCGCATGCGTTCGGGAAAGGCGAAAGTGCTGCATCATCTCGACGGCCGTCCGTTGATCGTACACGTTTGTGAGACCGCGGCAAAACTTGATCCCGCGAATATCTTCGTTGTGGTCGGCCACCAGGCCGAGGAAGTTACTCAGGCAGTCAACACGGAATTCAGCGATCAGCGGATCAAGTTCGTCCGGCAGGAGAAAATGCTTGGTACGGGCGATGCGGTCGCCTCCGCTCGCGAAGCATTGGCCGGGCGAGATTCGCGGCTGTTGGTTCTTTCGGGCGATGTTCCGCTGATCGCCGAGCAGACGCTCCGAAGTTTGCTTGACGCATCCTCAGCGGCAACGATCCTGACCGTAACTCTTCCTGATCCAACAGGTTACGGGCGTGTTATACGCTCACAAGCTGGTGATTTCGAGCGCATCGTCGAGCAGAAAGATGCCTCGCCGGATGAGCTTGCGGCCAACGAGATCAACTCAGGCATCTACTGCTTTGATACGCAAAAACTTTTTGCCGCCCTTTCGAAGATCAGCAACGACAATGCTCAAGGCGAATACTACTTGACGGATGTTCCTGGAATTTTGAGGCAAGAAGGGGAAACGGTCGGCCTGTTCTTGCATTCCGATCCGCTTGAGATCGAAGGCGTGAACGACCGACGTCAGCTTGCGGAAATGGAGACGCGTTTGCGTGCCCGAACGATCGAAAAGCTGATGCTCGAAGCCGGTGTAACTTTCACCGACCCCTCAAGCGTTTACATCAGTTCGAAGGCTGTGATCGGCCGCGACACGGTGATCTATCAAAACGTCACTATCGAAGGCAGCACCACGATCGGCGAGAACTGTGTTATTCGTCCCGGAACGCGGATAGTCGGCTCAAAGTTGGGCAACGGCGTCGAGATACGCGACAACTGCCTTATTGCTGACGCAACGGTTGGTGAAAACTGCGTTGTCGGGCCGATGGCACAGCTTCGCGGCGGCGCCGAAATGGCAGAGAATAGCCACGTCGGCAACTTTGTCGAGTTAAAGAAAACACGCCTTGGGAAGGGCTCAAAGGCGAATCATCTGACATATCTCGGCGATGCGACTATCGGCGAAAAGACGAATATCGGTGCCGGTACGATCACCTGCAATTACGACGGCACGCACAAGCATCCGACAACGATCGGCGATAACGTCAAGATCGGCTCCGACACGATGCTCATTGCTCCCGTCACTGTCGGCGACGGAGCCTCCACCGGTGCCGGTAGCGTCGTCACAAAGGACATTCCGGCCGGAGAATTGGTGGTCGGTGTCCCTGCGAAGTCGAAGAAAAGTGCGCAAGCCTGTGAATGAATATCAAATGAAGGGCCTTTTAGTGATATGTTTCGTTATCCTGACCGCCATTCCGTTGTTGGCTCAGAGACCGGCGTACGGAATTTTAGTGGACAACACGGGGTCGATGCGAACGCAGTTTGACAGGGAACTCGAACTGGCACGCGAGGTTGTGAAGCAACTAAACGACGGTACGTCGATCTCGATTTTCAGGTTTAGGAAAGAAGACGGACCATCGAAGAATGCCGTGGTGCAGGCTGCGTTGCATTGCACCACAGACCGGATCTTGCTGAACAAAACAATTGACGAACTTTACCTCCTCGGCGGCCAAACTACGTTGATCGACGCTGTGCAAGGCTCCGCAGACGTGCTCAACACTATCACCGAAAGGTGCGGTGAGTATTCGGAGCGAAACTTGGTGCTTATCACTGACGGCGAAGATCGCACGAGTGTCGAGAAACTGGAAGACCTCGTGACATCCTTGAAATCCACTAAGACGCGAGTGTTCGCGATTGGACTGGTCGGTGAACTCGATCCGGCAGCCACGGCGGCGGCAAAGAGCCCGCAAGATAAAGCTAAGGAGCTGCTCATCAATATCGCGAAGGAAACAGGCGGTGCCGTTGTTTTTCCGACCAAAGATCAGGCTGCTTCCGAGATCGTTAGGTTGATGTTCAACCCCAACCAAAGGGTATTGAAATAACTAATATGTGTGGAATAGTTGGATACGTTGGAAATAAGCAGGTTGTGCCGCTCATCATTGACGGGCTGAGGAAGCTTGAGTATCGCGGGTACGATTCGGCGGGCATTGCGGTCGTGGATGAGGATCACAATCTCTCGCTGCGTCGAGCCGAGGGCAAACTCCGCAATCTTGAAGAAGCGATCCGGCTGCATCCGCTCGACGGAACATACGGCATCGGCCACACGCGTTGGGCGACGCACGGCCGTCCGACCGAAGAGAACGCTCACCCGCATCGCGACCAGACGGGAAATGTCGTGGTCGTGCACAACGGCATCATCGAGAATTATCTTCCGTTAAAAGAAGGCCTGCAGGCTGAGGGCCACGAATTCCGAACAGAGACCGACACAGAGGTCGTCGCCCATCTGATCGGGCATTATGTCGAAAAAGAAGGCCTAAAACTCGAACTAGCGGTTCGCAAGGCCGTAAAGGAGCTTCGAGGCATCTTTGCCCTCTCGATCATTTCGAAGGACGAACCGGATCAGGTGATCGCCGTTCGCGAAGGCCCGCCGGTGGTGATCGGCCTCGGCGACGGCGAATTCTTTGTCGCGAGCGACGTTCCGCCGATCCTTGCGCACACACGCGATGTCTTCTTCCTTGGCGACCGTGAAATTGCCGTCCTCACAAAGGACAGCGTCCGTGTTACCGACTTTGACGGCAACGTGGTCGAGCCTGAGCGTCAACGCATCACGTGGGACCCGATAATGGCCGAGAAAGGCGGTTTCAAGCACTTTATGCTCAAGGAGATATTTGAGCAGCCGCGTGCTGTCCGAGACACCGTGCAGGGCCGCGTTTCCCTCGACACGGGCAAGGTCTATCTCGATGCGATGGACATTTCTGAGGAGGAATTCCGCACCGTCACGTCGATAAAGATCGCTGCCTGCGGGACGTCCTGGCATGCTGGCTTAGCGGGCAAGTATATGCTCGAAAAGCTCGCACGCGTTCCAGTCGATGTCGATTACGCGTCCGAATTTCGCTATCGAGATCCGGTTCTATCACCGAACGACCTGCTGATCGTGATATCGCAATCGGGCGAGACCGCTGACACCATTGCCGCGATGCGCGAAGCAAAGGCGGCAGGCTGCAAGGTCCTTGCGATCTGCAATGTCGAAGGCTCGATGATCACACGCGAGGCGGACGGCACGATCCTGACCCACGCCGGGCCTGAGATCGGCGTTGCATCGACAAAGGCCTTTACGTCGCAGATGGTCGCGCTGTATCTATTCGCTCTTTATCTCGGCGGCGTTCGGGGCAAGTTGAGCGAAGACGAAGCCAAAAAGCTTGCTCAGGATCTTGCGGAATTGCCGCTAAAGATCGAGCAGATCTTGAACGATGCCGATTCGATCGAAGAGCTTTCGAAAGACTTTTTCCGCGTACAGGACTTTTTATATCTTGGCCGCGGCATAAACTTTCCCGTTGCCTTGGAGGGTGCCTTAAAGCTCAAAGAGATCAGCTATATCCACGCCGAAGGCTATCCGGCGGGCGAGATGAAGCACGGGCCGAACGCTCTGATCGATGAGAAACTTCCTGTCGTCGTGATAAATACTCGCGAAGAGGGAAACGCCGGCAGCGAACTTCGTTACGAAAAAACACACTCGAACATTGTCGAGGTTAAGGCCCGCGACGGCGTTATCATTTCCGTACTGACCGAGGGCGACACGATGTCGAGCAAGGTTTCGAGCCACATCATCGAGGTTCCCGAAGCAAGCGACCTGCTCTCACCGATCGTCTCTATCGTGCCGCTTCAGCTTCTTTCGTATCACATCGCGGTTCGTCGAGGCTGCGATGTCGATCAGCCTCGAAACCTGGCGAAATCGGTAACAGTGGAATAAGAATCTGCTCACGAAAAATACTAAAGGCTCGAAATTGATCGCCGGTTTCGTGCCTTTGGTGTCTTTCGTGGGTAAAATGTCCATATGAAAGCAATAGTGATCCGCGAGTTTGGCGGCCCTGATGTCTTGAAGCTTGACGAGGTCGAGCGGCCTGTTCCAACGGGTGCGCAGGTGCTTGTCAAGATCGGTGCCGTTGGCGTAAACCCTGTGGACACATATCTTAGGTCGGGTGTTTACCCAAAACTGCCGCCGCTTCCTTACACGCCGGGGAAGGATTCTGCGGGCGTGATCGAGTCCGTCGGCAGTGACGTGCGGGAGTTCAAACCGGGCGATCGCGTTTACACTTCAGGCTCTTTGACGGGCACTTATGCGGAATATGCCCTTGCTGATGAGAAAGACGTTGCGCCGCTGCCGGACAACGTGACGTTTGAGCAAGGTGCGGGCATCTGGACGCCTTATGCGACGGCTTTTCGTGCACTATTTCAGAAAGCGAGCGCGAAAGCGGGCGAAACGGTTCTGATACACGGGGCCTCGGGCGGCGTCGGTTTGGCGGCGATCCAATGGGCGAAGAATGCCGGAATAAACGCCATCGGCACTGCAAGTTCGGCAGAAGGGAAGCAGCTTATTCTCGATAATGGCGCAGACGCGGCATTTGATCATTCCGATGAGGGACACCTTGACGCGATCCTCGAATACACAGGCGGGAAAGGCGTCGATGTCATCATCGAAATGCTCGCGAACGTCAATCTCGAACGCGATTTCAAGGCACTCGCAATGTTCGGCCGCATCGTCGTTGTCGGTAGCCGCGGAAGCCTCGAATTCTCGCCTCGCCTGACCATGGGAAAAGATGCATCGATCTTCGGAATGTCGCTCTTTAATTACTCCGAGGCTGAACGCCTAGAGATTCGCGATGCCGTATTCAAAGGCCTTTCCGACGGCTCGCTAAAGCCTGTCGTTGCAAAGAGATTCGCCCTTGCGGACGCCTCCGCCGCGCACGAAGAGATCATCGCCTCAAAAGCCGCCGGCAAGATCGTGCTGATTCCTACCACTGACCACTGACCACGGCGACGCCCCTTACTTAGTACGGGCCTCCGCAGGTTGGCTGCCCGCTACCGCAGGTGGTACTGACGTTTGTGCAGATCGTCCCTTTTTTACATTTTGTGCGGTTTGTGTCGATTTGTGCGGTTTGATACATTTCGTGCGGTTTGTGCTTCAAACGTGCGCGTCGGTTCGCTATGCTTACAACACGGTCGAGCCGGCCGTTCGGTCTTTGAAAAAGGCGGTCGTTGTTAACTGTTCGTTGGTCTTAGGTCTTCGCGGCTTGCCGCAGCGCAGTGCGGTCGGGCTCGCCCGACCGTCACTCGGCTTAGGAATATGTCGGAGCGTGCGGAGCACGCGACAAGAAGAAGTCGGCGGCAAGCCGCCTCCAGAAAAAGCCGGGTACGCTCATCGGTCGGGCGAGCCCGACCGCACTGCTAGAGGGCAAGCCCGGAAGATGTTCTCAGTCTTGTCGGCGGCGGGCCGCCTCCAAAGAGAGCTGAAAACGGAGAATTGAGAATGGAAAATGGGGTTTGATCTTTTTTTCGCGAAATTCTGGGACAAATCGCGTAGGTGATTGATAACACAGCACTTATTTGTCCCAAGAGCTGTCCCAGGGGCGTCTTGGCTGGGACAAAAGGCGGCCACGTCGGCGGCAGGCCGCCTCCGAGGTTGGTTTTGGGATCGGTTCCACGGCATAAATGCCGTGGCAATTCGTCGGGAAGCTGCGTTGAGTGTTACGCCCTATCTGACGTGCGAGCTTCTGTAACCGAAAAACAACAGAGAATTGGCGGGCAAGACGATCAATTACAGCTGTCAGCTATGAGCTATCAGCTATCAGCGAACACGACGTTTGAAAACCTTATGGTTGCAGGCTTCTGCAATGCTGACCGCCCGCTGACGCAGGCGGTACTGACAAGACCACTCGCTCACGCCGGCGGTACTGACTCCAAAGCGGCGGAAACCACCATTTTCGTCTATGATGCATCTGGAGTATTGATTGCGGACATTTCGAGAGGAGTAAGCAACTATGAAGCGACGGATCTTCTTCCTACAAACAGTTATCTTCTGTGGGGTTAGTGCGATGTTGGCTAGTGGACAGATCTCGCCGAAGATCGGATCTCTCCCAAACGCATGCCCTGTACCATCGGCTTTGGAGTTGAAAAGGGTAGGCAAACTCTCCGAAAAGGACGAACTCCGGTACCGCACGCCGATTCGCTATGTGATCGTTTACAACGAAATAGGGCCGACCGGTGGTCGAGAGATTGAAGTATTCATGAAAGCGGCAAATATCAATGAAAGAGACTTGAGGGCCGTCTTTTGCTGGATAAGTCAGAGCTTTCCTTCACCCGTCGCCCTGACGATCAATGTGCACACTGATCTCAACACGATCGAAACCCCGGAAGAACGAGAACTCCTAAAAGATGGCGAGGATAGTCGCTTCTCCAAATTTTATGGTCGGTATAGGGAAGCTTCCTATAGTAGATTCGATAATCGACGCGAAGCTTTTCTATATACGAAGAATTTGGCCGAGATCAAACAGACGCTTGTTGTGATCCGCGAAGGTCAGACAGACTAGGCGAATTTGGAGTCGCGCGGGAAGTACGTCTCGGCGGACGGGGTCCGCAAGGACTATGCGGGTTACGAGAAGGACGGGCCGAATGCGGAGTGCGGAATTCAGAATGTGGAACGATAAATACGCGGTCGCTATCGCTCCTAGTTCTGACAGGGCGTATATTTTTCGGGAGGATAAAAAATGATCGGGAATCTTTTCAAGATAATAATTCTGGTGAGTATTTTTTCGAGCGCAGTTTGTGCCCAGTTCATTGATTTCCCAAAGCCGCCGGACGCTATTTATGGAACCGAGGATAGATGTTTTGGGTCGGTGCTGCCTAAGCAGGAATTCCACTTTGCTCTCGGGAAGGTCAATACGTTCAAGAAAGAGTTGACCGCGGACAATGGCAGAGTCTTCGAATTGTCACTTGAATCAGGCATTTCCGACTTTGGGGATCTTCCCGTGTGGAGGTTTGAGCTGACCGACCGCACGTCCCCTAAAGAACTCGCGATAAACTTTCTTGAGTCCTACGCATTTGGTTATGCCGGAATGATCTGTCCTGAACTCAAGCCACGCGTAATTGATGGCAACAACAAGCCTTTGTGGTGCGAGGGGCGTGGATATCCATTCATTAAGACGGTTCGCAATATTCGTGTTGATGACTTTGTAGTCACACTTGCCGCAACGGACATTAAATGGAAGGATTCCGATCAAACGAAGGCCTCTGAAGTCGATGTAACCGTCGGAATAGGACCGTGGAGAGATCGCACGGACAAAGATAAGTTTCCACCTCAACGATGCACGCCCAAACCGTGGCCGCAGTAGACTAAAAGAATGACGGTGACGACCTAGCGGAAGATCGAGCATGAAGACTTCTTCGTTATTCTCTAGGTCAGCATGCGATATCTATTGAGTCTGGCCCGAAGCAATTCGCATCAATGGATATTTCGGAATTCACTAATAAAAAAGGCGAATGGGTCTTTGACCACAAATGCGGCCAGTGAGGAGGCTTTGAATGATATTTAAGTTAACAAGCTTTCGGCTTGCAGGCGAATTTGCTGTGAGGTTTCAACGCACGGTTGTGATTGGCCTTCTCGTGACTTCGTTTCTTTCTCTTGTAGCCTGTACGCGGGCGCAAAACAAATGTGATTACGCCGCTATCGAAGCTAACAAGGAGGCCTGGCTTGATGCGCGCGTGAACCATTACTCGTACATCGTCACGCAGTACAGAGGCGGTGCATATTTCTTTGTGCCGTTCAAGACCGAGGTAAAGGGCGACAGTCTTGTTAAGTTCGGGCCATTCGGAAAGACCACGGAGTTAATGAGGACCGACGACTATGAAAAGCTGGCAACCGTGATGGAATTGTTTGCTTTTATTGAAGCAAACTGCAAAGAAGGAACTCGTCTGGAGGTCAAGTACGACGAACACTACGGATTTCCACGAGAAATCAAACTTTATCCCAAGGTCGCAGCGAACGAAGGCCCGTTTGTCACAAAAATCAGCGAATTCACGCCGTTGCCATAAGCACGGAATTTCTGCCGGCGAGGCCACGATCTTCGTGTATGATGCATCTGGAGTATTGATCGCGGAATATTCGGCTGAGGTTTCGCAGGAGCCGCGAGTCAGCTATTTGACAACCGATTGACAGTGCCCTTACTAACGTGCGGGCTTCTGCAACCTTGTGTGGGCTTCTGCAACGCTGCCCGCCCGCTACCGCAGGTGGTACTGACATTGACCGCCCGCTGACGCAGGCGGTTCTGACTTCTGCTCACTGCTGACGGCCCACTGCTCACTGCCTGCCCGCTCACGCAGGCGGTACTGACAAGACCACCCGCTGACGCGGGTGGGACTGACAGAGCGGTTCAACCACATGCGGGCTTCACGTCGGGCGTGAAAAAAGCTGCCCGGAGCTTGTCCGGACAGCTTTGGCTCGTATGCAGGAGAACTCCGGGCGTCAAACGCTTTCGGGTTTACCGACGCGAAGATCGTTCGTGACCTTAAAGACGCCGGGGACACCGCTTGCCAGGATGTAGATCGTGTCCTTCTGGCTTTTGTTGGCGACCCAGCCTTCAAGGCTCACTTTGCCGTTCTCGACGATGATCCGCACCGACGGATTCGGCTCCTGAAGTAGCCCGCCGATCACAGGCTGAGGCCCGAGCGTTCGGAGCATCTGGCGGCGGATGTGGTCATCGGCAGCATTGCTGTTGAGGTCCTGGATGTTGTTGACCACGTTCGTTACGCCGGCGATCTTGGCGACCGCTTTCTTCGCGACCGAAGATGTCCCAAGCGAGAGCACCTTGCCGGACAGAGTTACAGTGCCCGAATCGTTGAGGGCGAAAGCGATATGATCAAAAACACCGTAATTCGGCAGATTTTCGATCGTTCGCATGATCTTTTTCTCGAGCATCGCGGTCGAATTGGCCGGTGCTGTTGACTTGGTTTGAGCAAATGAGACGCTTGCAAATGCAAGAAGCGCCGCAATGGTTAGAAATATAATTGATCTAGAAAGCTTCATGATTTTCACCTCCTCTCCTTCGAAGCGTTCAAGTGAAAGATCGGACGCTCAACGGGAAGTTCATCTATACGACGCTTCAGAAACGGAAAACGTGGCTTGCTCGTTAAAAATATTTTTTAGGCTGTTTGCCGGATCGCCTCAAATAGGACGATCCCGACGCTCGTGGCGAGGTTCAGGCTACGGACGTTGGGGTTCGCCATCGGGATCTTCAGGCTTGTTTCGGCGTTGGCATGGAGAATTTCTTCGGGAAGGCCGCGAGTTTCCGGCCCGAAAACAAGGCAGTCGCTTTCGCGAAATTCAAAATCGGTGTGATGGCGGACGGCCTTTGTCGAAAGATAGACAAAACGCGAATCCGGCAATGAGGCTTTCAGATCGTCAAGGTCTATGTGGCGATGGAGTTCGACAAATTGCCAATAGTCGAGGCCGGAACGTTTCAGGGTTCGATCGTCCATCCGAAAACCTGTTACGCCGACGATATGAAGCGGTGAATTCGTTGCAGCACACAGCCTCGCGATATTGCCGGTGTTCGGCGGAATTTCTGGTTCGTAGAGAGCGACGTGCATTGTGTTCGAATCAGATGTTACCAAAGAAGATCGACGGCAGGCGTCGCAAAAACATCGTTAACCTGCATCTTTTTTGGTTCCGGCTTCATCAATATGTCGAGGAACGGCGTCCGCGGAGACGTTTCTCGAATAAGAAACAGCTCGGTATTGTGCTACAATCCGCATTCGGAATTTAATCAGGGGTATTTTGTCTCATCGAATGAGAATTAGGATCTTACTTTTACTGCTAGTAATTTTGTCCGTCTTCACGGTTGGCGCTTTTGGTCAGGACGCTCAGGCAAGTCCAAGCCCGACGCCTGCCGAAAATGAACCCCCGAAACCGGCCGCAACGCCGGACCTAAAGGCGATCTCCAATAAACCTGTAACTGCCGAACAGGTAGCTGAAACCGTCGTTTTTATCTATAGCTTGGGCAGCGGACGAGCGAGGCTTGACCAGATCCGCAAGACGACGATCGAAAGCGGCTTTACAAAACATACCGGCACTGACGGAAGGGTTCAGCAGGGGAATTACGAGACCTCGATCATTCGCGGAACCGACCTTGCGACCGAGAAGATCCGTATGGACCGGAATTTCGCGGACGCTCGATATTCCTTGATCTGGGCCGACGGCAAGACCACGGGCGTTTACAACACGACCTTCTTTACGCCGGATGATACGGTCGTGAGAGGCTTTGAGGACGGCATCACACGCGGCCTCGAAGGCCTTCTCAGATACAAGGAGAATGGCTCGACGGTGGAACTTGCAGGCCGCGAGAAAGACCTTGGCGTCGAATTCTTTATGCTGGATGTTACTGACAAGGCAGGCCGAAAAACGCGTTATTACATTTCGGTAAAATCCTTTCAGGTTAAGATGCTCACGTACGAACACGATGGCGTTAAGTACAAGCGGAAGTTCTACGATTACAACTACGTTCAGGGGACGCTCGTTCCATCACATTCCGTGCTTTACGCCGACGGCAAGGTGATCGAGGACACGCAGATCAAGTCGATATCCTTTGGGCAGCAGGTGAATCCCGAACTCTTCCGAACCAATTAGCCGCACTTTTGCAACCTTTGGTTCAATTCCTCGTGCAGTCTTCCAATTGGCGATCGGTCACCTGATCGCTTTCAAAAAATGGAGGAACTATGAACTTTAGGACATCCCTGATCCGATCTCTCGCGGTTTGCTTTGCAGCGATCTTGTTTGCCGTTGGCATATTTGGACAGCAGCCGACAAACCAACCCGGCCAGAGCTTTGACTTCATTCTGCATTTGGTCGAAGGCGGGCAAAATTCCACCATCAAGGCAGGCCTTCCGTCCGGCTGGGACGGTATCGAGAAGGACCTGCGTTCGACCTTTAACCTAAAAGGATTCTCGAACATTGGGACATTTGTGACGCGCGGGGCGACTGAAGGCGCCATCAGCAATGAGGGTAGTTGGAATAGCCCAGGCGTTAACGGCCGCACAATGACGATCATTCGTTACAGCATCACGGGAATCAGCCAGGCTGGTGGGAAGATAGTTGCCCGAACGGCCAACTTTGATCTCCGCGTCCCGCCCGTCGTGAATGTGCAGGAGCCGGCTAAGTCCCGCGATGACCAAACCGTCAAGCTGTTTATTTCTAATCTGGCATTCGAGCCGAATATGCCTATCGTTCTCGGTTCGTTCTGTCTTGCGGGTATCGACGGGCCGATCTTCGCCGTTCTGACGGCCGTCCCTAAATAAACCGTCGTTGGCGGCAAAGACTTTCGCAACAAAGCGGCCCTGCAGGCGTGAGTTCTTTTGAGCAGGCCGCTTTTGTTCGAGCGGCAGATGGCTTAAATTGTATGGATGCATGGCACACGACGCGTTTCATTTCCCGACGAAGGAGGGCTTTACCTTCCGGATGCCTGAGGAAAAACGCTCTGACCACGAACTCATCGAAGCCACAAAGAATGGCGATGAATCTGCGTTCACCGAGATCGTCACGCGGTATAAAAGCCCGCTTACGAACTATCTTTACCGCTTCCTTAACGACTATGAGGAAGCGGTGGATCTTGCTCAGGAAACTTTCGTTCGCGTGTATTTTGCGATCGATCGGTATCATACGCAGTTCGCCTTTTCGACATATATCTATCGGATCGCAACCAACCTTGCGATCAGCGAGATAAGGCGGCGAAAACGCCGGCGGCTGTTCTCGATCTCCGGCCTGCTTGGCGGCGAAAAGGATGATGGGACCGAGTTTGAAATTCCGGATGACCGAGCTCTTCCGGAGAACGAACTTCTTGATAATGAGAGAGACACGCAGATCGCCCGAGCGATCGCGGCCCTGCCCGAAAAGTATCGGATCCCGATAATTCTTCGTGATATTCAGGGGCGAAGTTACGAAGAGGTTTCGGCGGTTATGGATCTTGGGTTAGGGACGACAAAGTCGCGTATCAGCCGCGGTAGAGCCCTTTTGAAAGAGAAGTTGCAGGAGTACTTGCGGTAGAAGCAATGGTTAACATGCCCGAAGAAAAAGACATTGAGTTTGCAGATGCCGAGCTTACAAATTTGCTCGCATCCATACCGAAGGTTTCCGCGCCGAATGATTTTGAGTTTCGCGTTTCCGCTCGGATCGCTTCGACACGAACTGCGGCCAGGCCGCGTGGTTTGTTCGGTGCATTGCGAATTGCCGTTCCTGCCGCGGCCCTTTTAGCGGTAACGGCGACCGCTCTGATGCTGAATCCATATTGGTCAGAGACCGCGACCGTTTCGGAGCCGACCGAGATAGCTGTCGCGAAGAAGCCGGTGGAGGCTCCGGCCGCAGTTCCGGGAAGAGAGATCGAGATGCCTCCAACGACCTTTGCATCGAACGGCCCTTCGATCCAACCCGAGAGGCGTATGACGGCCGATGAATCGCTGACCTCGGTGTCTCGCGGTCCTTCAAATGACGAGGCGGGAACGTCTTTCGTCGAATCAGGCACTCAGGGCGAAAAGATCTATCCGCGCGGAATCAACCCAAATGTCGATTCTCGGCCGGTGTCTCCGAATGAGACACGAACCGGCATTTCGATCAGGGATATTCTTGGCCAACTCGGCGTTTCGTTCAGCCCGACGGTAAACGGTTTACGTGTTGACAGTGTCTCGACGAACAGTGTTGCGGCTCGTTCCGGGTTGATCACCGGTGACGTGATCGAGTCACTTAACGGCCAACGCGTTTCTGCCGAAACCGTGCTTTTTGGCACGTTTGCTGCGAAGCGAATTCTAGTTCGCCGTGACGGAAAGGCTGTCGATATCAGTTTAGGAAGATAGGTCTCCCTTTCGAGCGGCTTTTGGCGTTAGGAACAGGCCGAAAAGGAATAGCAAGATCGTAAAGAACTGAAGATAACCGGTCGCGGGCGAGTAGACCGGAAGATCAAGGAACCACGTTGCGGCTTCTTTTCCGGGGTTTTCGATAATTCGCTGCAGCCAACTCGTCTCATTCTTAACAGCTAAATTCGCAAGAACGAGATACTTCGTAACAAAGGCGATCGCAAACAATCCCGCGAGGCTTCTAAGGAGTTTCTTCTGATCGAAATCAGCGAAAATATCATTCCAAAGCGTCCAAATGAAAAGCGCCGTAACGATCCAACTTGCGAGGCCCTGTTCGGGCAGCAAAAGATTGTAAACCTGCACGCTGGCAGCGAACAATAAGAATACGACTCCTGCGTTCGCTGCGTTTTCAAGAATCGGGCTTGCCTCGTTGAACCATCGGTCGAATTCGATCAAGCGGGCACGAAATATCAGAAAGACCGTTACCGCACCAAAGATCAGGCACATCAATGGCGGCGGCAGGAAAAGGAACGAGTGATCGGTCGCAGAAAAGCGCATACCGCCAAAGAGCGTTACCAGAAGAAAGATCAGCGGCAGGATCAGATAGACGCGAATTGCGTAGCGAAGTTCCGTTTCGCTCATACGCTCCTTAAGCATCACGGCTTCGATCCGTCGGCTATCGCCTTCGGCAAGTTCGGTCGATCTTTCTGCTTCCTTCTCTGTCATTTTCTCTCGCGCGTAAGTTTCAGCGGGTTAAAGTCCGACACTGTGATCTTCAGGCCGTCCTCAAGTTCAGCCTTGAGCTCGATCGGCGTTCTCATAACGAGCTCGGCATCCGTCGAGCGATAGTTCGGGTCGAGCTTAATGACTTGCTCGGTTGCGGCAAGGCCCTTTGTGAAAAGGTCGTTGTCGTTCGAGACGCGTCCCCAGCCCTGTCGATAAAAGCTGTATGCGATGTAGAACTGTACGGCTGCGTCACGTTTCTCGGGGTCCGAGCGATCAAATGCGGCGCGTGCTGTCTCGAACTCATCGCGTCGAAACGCGGCAATGCCGTTCTCGAACTCTTTCTTGTCTATAGTGTATGTTCCGATAGCAACGCTGCTCTTTGCAGCGATCTCTGTGAGGTTCTTCGGCTGAGTTGAGTAGATGAAAACGATCAGCGTCAAGCCGACCGCGGCGATCAAAAGGCTTGCGATGTGGATATATGGCGGCCGCACTTGTTGTATAATCTCCTCGAATAAATACTAACATTACATTTCCTACGGACTCTTACTTATGAAGAATCTTCTTGTCCTGCTTACCCTCGTTCTTTTCGTTTCACCATCACTTGTCGTTTCTCAAACGATTTCCGCCGACCTTGTCATCAAGAACGGAAACATCCGAACGATGGACGATCAGCGAACGGTCGTGAGGGCAGTTGCAGTTCTTAACGGCAGGATCATTGCTCTTGGGAGTGATGAAGAGGTCGGAAAGCTGATCGGTTCAAAGACCCGCGTGATCGATGCCGGCGGAAAGACGATCATTCCGGGGTTCAACGACGCACATCTGCATTTCGTGCCGGGCGGTCAGCAGCTTTCGCTCGTCGATCTGCGCTCGTCGCAGTCGCCCGAAGAATTTGCACAGCGGATAAAGGATTATGCTGCCAAGCTAAAGGAAGGTGAATGGGTCACCGGCGGCCGATGGGATCATGAGAATTGGAAGCCTGCGAATCTTCCGACCAAAGAGTTGATCGACCGAGTTGCCCCAAAGAATCCGGTATTCGTAAACCGGCTCGATGGTCACATGGCTGTTGCGAACAGCCTTGCGCTGAAGCTCGCCGGTGTTACGAAAGACACGAAAGATGTTCCAGGCGGCGTGATCGTTAGAGATTCTAACGGCGAACCGACCGGCGTGCTAAAGGATGCGGCAATGGATCTGGTCTCCCGTGTGATCCCGGACCAAACATTTTCCCAACGCCTTGCTTCGGCCGAGGCGGCAACGAACTATGCGGCGAGCCTCGGCGTGACGAGCGCTCAGGATATGCAGGCCAACCAGAATCTTGCCGTTTACGAGACACTTCTTCAGCAGGGAAAGCTAAAGACGCGGCTCTATGCCGGGGCAGAACTAAGCGACTGGAAGTCCCGTGCGCATGTTGGAATCCGTCACGCTTTCGGCGGCCCGATGCTGCGAACCGGAACCTTGAAGGGCTATGGTGACGGAAGCTTGGGGTCATCGACGGCTTGGTTCTTTGAGCCGTATTCCGATACGCCATCGACCAGCGGCGTCCCGAGCGCAGAAATGCCGCAGCTCTACGAACACATTTCGGCAGCCGACAAGAACGGACTTCAGGTGATGATCCATGCTATTGGTGATAAGACCAACGCCACCGTCCTCGATATCTATGAGCGTGTGGAGAAAGAAGATGGGCCGTCAGACCGGCGTTTCCGTATCGAGCACGCCCAGCATCTGCGAGTGAGTGATATTCCGCGTTTTGCAAAACTTGGCGTTATCGCCTCGATGCAGCCCGTCCATTTGACCGACGACGGACGCTGGGCAGAAAAGCGCCTTGGTAAGGAGCGTCTAAAGGGCACTTACGCTTTCAAGTCTTTGCTTGCGAGCGGTGCACACGTCGCTTTTGGCACGGATTGGTCAGTTGCTCCGCTCAATCCGCTGTTCGGAATATACGCTGCCGTTACGCGACGAACGACCGATGATAAGAACCCTGACGGCTGGCTGCCGGACGAGAAGATCTCGGTCGATGCTGCGGTTCGATGCTATACGCTTGGCTCGGCGTATGCTGAATTTCAAGAGACCGAAAAGGGCACTCTCGAGGTCGGCAAGCTCGCGGATATGGTGATCCTTTCCGAGGATATTTTTACTATCGACCCGAACACGATCGCAAACGTAAAAGTCTTGAAGACGATAGTCGGAGGAAAGGTCGTTTTCGATTCAGCTTCGGCCGCAAAATAGGATAGAATTTCCATTTGCAGGCAAATTAAATATATGAAATTCAAAAGTCTCATTATTCTCGCAGGTTTGATTCTTGCTATCTCTGCAACAGCGTTCGGCCAGGAAAAGGGAATGGAAGGAATGGAAGGCGGCAAGAAGCCGACCGAGGCCGACAAGACGGCGGCCATTCCGACCGATGGCTGGCTCAAGCGTGGTGATGCTATTGGCAAGTCAAAGAAGGTCTCGCTCTCCAAGGCACTCGCGTCGCCCGAAAAGTTTGCCGGTAAGAAGGTGATCATCGAGGGCGTCGTCGTCCGCTCGTGCAAAATGGAAGGCTGCTGGGCCGAGGTCGCTGAAAAGCAGGGCGAAAAGAGCGTCCGCGTGAAGATGAAGGGCCACGCGTTCTTCATTCCGCTTCAATCGGCCGGTGCGACGGCTCGCGTCGAAGGTGAATTCCAGGTCAAAACACTCTCAAAGGCCGAGGTCGATCATATGATCGAGGAAGATGGAGCCAAGTTTGACAACCGCAACACCGACGGGTCGGTCACTGAAGTTTCATTCGAGGCTACAGGCATCGAACTTAAACGCAGCTAGACGCGAAAAAAGGAATAGGTGATAGGTCAAAAGTGAAGGTCGGCGGACCTTCGCTTTTGGCCTTTCGTTATGAGGTTGCGAGCGGCTCAAGTGGACTTGCGTCCGCGGTTCTGTAAGAATTGCAACAAATCCCAAACTCAACCGCATGGAAGTTTTGAACAGCGGTTTTTTGACCAAAGAATGACCGCTCCTAATCTCAAAGACTTCGATAAGATCCCGCAAAATTTACCGTCCTATTGCCTTGAGGCGTTTCAAAGGCGTGGAAGTTCGCCGGTCGTTGGCTTTAAGAGCGGCGATACCTGGAAATTCTTGACGGGCGACGAAATGATTGACCGCGTCCGCGCTTATGCGGCAGGGCTTGAGGCCTGGGGCATCGAATCCGGCGACCGCATCGCGATCATCTCGGAGAATCGGCCGGAATGGTCGCTCGTTGATCTTGCGATCCTTAGCCTTGGGGCAGTCAACGTCCCGATCTACACGACGCAGGCTGTCGAGCAGATCCGGTACATTCTTGAGAATTCGGGTGCGAAGATGCTGTTCATTTCGGGTGAAAAGCTCTGGAAGCATTCGAAGGAAGGCGTTCAAACGGTCGAGAGCCTTCAAAAAGTGATCTTCTTTGATGATGCAAAAGATCGCGGAGCGGCGTCGGCAACACTCGAAGACCTCGAAAATGCAGGCCGCGAGTATCTCAAAGAATATCCGCACTTTCTCGAAGATAAGATCTCAGCGATCTCAGCGAACGATCTTGCTACGATCATCTATACTTCCGGCACGACAGGTACGCCAAAGGGCGTGATGCTCTCGCACGACAACTTTGTCTCGAACATCGTGGCGATCTCAAAAGGCTTGCCGATCCTTTCGCACGACCGCAGTCTGGCAGTCCTGCCGCTATCGCACATCTTTGAGAGGGCAGTGTTTTATGTGCTTTCGACCAACGGCGTGCTCGTCCATTATTGCGCGGCGTTCGAGCAGCTTGCGAATTATCTGAAGGAAGTAAAGCCGACGATAATGACAGCCGTCCCAAGATTGTTCGAGCAGGTGCATCACAAGATCGTCAAGAAAGGGATGTCCGCGGGCGGCATGAAAACGCGACTCTTTGAATGGTCACTGCAGGTCGGTCAGGAATATTGGTCTTATAAGGACAGCCACGAGCGTGTGCCGGCAGGCGTAAAGGCAAAGCATCTGGTCGCAGATCGGCTTGTTTTCTCAAAATGGCGTGATGGTGTCGGCGGAGCGTTGAGGTTCTTTGTTTCGGGCGGTGCGCCGCTCTCAAAGAAGCTGAGTTATGCGTTCTGGGCGGCGGGGATTCCCATTTTGCAGGGTTACGGGATGACCGAGGCCTGTATCGTCTGTGCGAATCGCCCCGAGGACAACAAGGTCGGCTCGATCGGGCGGCCTTTCGATGGGATCGAGATGAAGATCGCCGAAAAGGACGGCGAGGTTCTCATACGCGGTCGCTGTGTGATGCAAGGGTATTACAACGACCCCGAAGCGACGGCCTTGGCGGTCGATCCGGAAGGCTTTTATCACACGGGCGACATCGGCTACACCGACACGGACGGCCATTTCTATATCACCGATCGCATAAAAGATCTTTTTAAGCTCTCGAACGGTAAATATGTAGCGCCATTACAGGTCGAAAGTTTGCTAAAGCAAAGCCCGCTTGTCGGGCAGGCGGTTGTCGTCGGTTCAGGCCGCAAACAGGTCGGAGCCTTGATCGTGCCTGACTGGGAAGCGTTAAAGGACGAGATGAAAACTGTCGGCGCAGACGTTTCGCGTACGCGGGAAGAGCTTGCCGCCGACCCGGCATTTAACAAGCGTGTGCAAAAGGATGCGGTCGCTCTCACTGCCGAACTTTCGGACTACGAGCGTGTAAAGCGCGTCGCCCTCCTCCCACGCGAATTCTCCATCGACAAAGGCGAAATGACCCCGACTCTCAAGATCAAACGCAGCGTCGTTGATGAAAAATACGGCCCTCAGATCGACGAGATCTGTGGATAAAAAATCCTTGACTTTTTTTGGGGGTGGGGCGTAGGCTAAGGCAAATACTTAGTTATTGAGGGACCTCACAATGCCCGCTTTCGAAAGAAGACTCGAAGTTGCAGCCAATGTGGCGATCATCATCGCTGCGTGCTTTCTCGGTTATGCAGTGTTGCGGGGGCAATTTGTTCACTCCGAACCAGCTCCTTTTACTAAAGACGGCCCGAAGGTCGGATCCGCAATTCAGTTAGATGGCGTAAGACTAGAACACCGCAATCTAATATTTGCTCTCTCAACCACTTGCCATTTCTGTGCCGAGAGCATGCCATTTTATTCGAAACTCGCGGCGACCAACGGCGCAAATCACGCCCTCAAGCTGATCGCGGTCTTTCCGGCAGATGCTGAAACTGGCGTGAAGTACCTCGAAGGAAAGGGGGTTCAGGTTGATCAAGTCATAACTACATCATTCAATAAACTCGGCGTTGAGGGAACACCGACCGTCATCCTAATCGATGAAACCGGAACTATCCTGAATCGATGGGTAGGGAAATTACCGCCCTCACGAGAAGCTGAAATATTTGCTCTCTTTGGCCCATCTGATTCGCTATGAAGTAACAGGAGGTGTTAAATGAAAAGTAATTTGTCCCTACTTAGAAAATTGTTGATTGCCATGGTCATAGGCGGTGCGGCATGGTATCTCGGCGTTCACACCACCCAGCCGACGATCGCAACGGCTTGCATCCAGGACTGCGAGGCCGACGAAGCAATGTGTCAGGACCAGTGTAGCCAAAGTTGCGGCAGCGAGTCGGATGATGCGACTTGCGGGACGTGCCTTGCGAGTTGTGCCGGTCCGTTTTCGCTCTGTATGAGCCATGCTGAATGGTGTGAGAGCGGAGGACAGTCATATGAGCAGCAATGTACGGTTCATTTTGGTCAACATTGTCCAATTATAAATGGAACCACGAACTGTAACTCAGGACAAGGTGAACATAATGGTGACTATTTGATTTGTGACATGGGCGGATATAGCTGCGTAAGTTGCCCCGATCATGAGTATTGCACAGGTTCAAATGGTCTTCCACCTTGCTTTTAGGGCTACGCAGTGATCGTTAAGAAAGCCGTTCGATTGTTAGTTTTGATAGCAATTGTTTTCGGTACCGAAGTTCAAGCGCAAGATGAGGTTGTCAGGATTCGAACGGATCTTATGACCGTTTCTCTAAGCGTGGTTGATCACGACGGCCGTTATGTCGCCGGTCTTGGGCGGAAGGATTTTAAAATTTTCGAGAATGGCGTTGAGCAAAAGGTTGAGTTCTGTGAATCGGTCGATGCGCCTTTTACTGTGCTCTTTTTGTTCGACACTAGCTTATCAATGCGTGATTATCTGCCTGCGGTCGTGAATGCGGCAAATGTGTTCACTTCTCAGCTACGCGCCGATGACAGCATCTCAGCGGCTTCTTTTGAGGATGACTCAAAGATCCATATTCTGCTTGAACCTACCAAAAGAAGGAATTTTACGGAGTTCGTGGATGTCGTCAATTCTGGAAAGGAGCATAGGTACACCACCACATTCGATGGCATAGAGAAAGCGCTGAAACTCCTCGAAAAGGTTGACGGAAAAAAGGCCATTGTGTTTTTTTCGGATGGCGAACAGTTCGGCAGGCACGCCTCCGCTAAGAGCAATCTACGAGATGCCGAAGAACAAGAGGCTGTGATATATACGCTTCAATTTGGAGAGTATTCAACATCTGACCCGATATTTTCCAACGTAATCGTGGATCCGGTTCAACTTGGGGCTCGGCGGGGGACCCGAGGTGTAAGCAAGAAGGATATTGAGAAACTCAAAACTCGCGTGAGCCTTTATATGCAGGGACTTGCCGAAAGGACAGGCGGGCGAGCTTATAAAATAGACCGGATCGACGATCTGCGCGAAACATTTCGTTCGATTGCTCAAGAACTCGGGACGACCTACAGACTCGGCTACTCACCGACCGACCCGCCAAAAGACGGCGAGAAAAGGACGATCAGTGTGAAGGTGGACATCCCGAGCGCTGCGGTACAAGCTCGAAAGACGGTTGTTTACAGAACAAGTGACCGGCGGAAAAGGGCCGATTAGCTTCTTGCCTACTGCAATGCGGAGACATATCCTTAAGCTCAGTTACATTCAAACAGTGCTATATGTGGCGTTGTTCGCATCCGGTGCGATGCCGCAAGACGTGATCCGTGTGGAGACAAATCTCGTCCAAGTGCCTGTCGTTGTCCTGGACCGTGACGGCAGGTACTTACCCGATCTAGTTAAAGAAGACTTCACCGTATTTGAGGAGGATAAGCCGCAACATATAGAAAGGTTCACTGAAGTGGACGAGCCTGTCACGGTCTATCTAATGCTTGATACGAGCGGTTCGATGGCTCGCTTTATGAAGGACCTTGCCCGTTCTGCGGGCGTGTTTATCAATCAGCTAAGACCCGACGACCATTTGATACTGGGTATTTTCGCGGATTCCCAGGCTATGTTGGTCAAGAATGAAAAGATCTCTAAGCTATTGGAGGAAAACCGGACTATCGCGATCCGCCCCCTTCAGAGCCAAGCTACGTACGTTTATGATGCCGTCGAAGATGCGATCAATTATATGGCCGCGATCAAGGGCAGGAAAGCCATTGTGCTTTTTACGGACGCCTTGAGTGAGAATCGGATGGCGTCTGCCCGTGAGAATTTTAGAGACGCCGAAGAGCAGGATGCTTTGATCTATACCGTCCGCTATGGCGACCTGACCCTTCGGCCGGATTGGGTTGCGGCGCGCGAAACTCAACGGACCAAACACTATACGCCCCTTGACCAAACCGAAGTTAGGGATATCGTGCCATCGTGGGATATTGCCGCGACTGGGAATGGCAAGCTTACAGTAAAGGAACTCGAGGCTAAGACCAAAAGAGTAAAGGGCTATATGGATTCGCTTGCGGCAAAGACGGGCGGACGAAGTTTTGAAATAGACAAGATCGAAAATTTATCGGAGGTGTTTCGGCACATCACCCTCGAGCTCCGACGTACATACACGCTTAGTTACTATTCGAACTCAGACTCAGGCCCGGAGAGGCGTAAACTTGAAGTGAAAGTGAACATTCCCGACGCAGTAGTAAGGGCAAAGCGCGAGATCGTTATCCACCAGGCCAAGCCCGTCCAAACTCATTAGGTCTGGTTGTATTTTGCGACGTTTTTCCTCACCCTCGCCGCTAAAGCGACTTTCCCACCAGCCAGCCTTGACACACACTAGGGAAATTCGTAATATCTAAAGTTTCGGACTTTAACGGCCCGGGAGTCTTGTGAGTTCTATTGAGTTTGCGAGACAAGGATACTTGAGAATCGAAGCAGGAATTGTAGCGTAAAGCGATTTGCGGACACCCGTAAATGCGGCAAAAAAGAAAGCACTTCTTACGAACGCCACGCCACAGCAAAGTTAGGTTTTTCAAGGGTTTAAGAGCTTAAATTTAATTCATTCAGCAATGTTGCTGCTTGAGCTAACTGCCGGACGAGCGATCCGGCAAGAGTCAGGTAAGACTTTGGTTTTGCCTTTTTCACGAGGCGAGGAAACGAGAAATTAACGATGCCTACTATCAACCAACTAGTTCGAAAAGGACGCCAACGGGTGCAGTATAAGACCGCAAGCCCGGCCCTGCAGGCAAATCCGCAGAAACGCGGCGTTTGCACGCGCGTTTACACTTCCACACCGAAAAAGCCGAATTCGGCTCTTCGTAAGGTGGCTCGTGTTCGCTTGACGAACCAGATCGAGGTTACGACGTATATTCCCGGTATCGGCCACAACCTGCAGGAGCACTCGATCGTGCTTATCCGCGGCGGCCGTGTAAAGGATCTTCCGGGTGTTCGTTATCACGTTGTTCGCGGAACGCTTGACGCATCAGGTGTCGCAAACCGCAATCAGGCTCGTTCGAAGTACGGTGCTAAGAGGCCAAAAGGGGCTAAATAAATATGCCAAGACGTAGAGTTGCAGCAAAAAGAGAGATCCTTCCCGACCCGATCTATAACAGCATCGCCGTTACCAAGTTCATTAACGGCTTGATGTGGCAGGGGAAAAAGACCGTAGCAGAGCAGATCTTTTACGGTGCGATGGTAAAGCTCGGCGAAAAGACGGGCGAAGAACCGTTAAAGGTCTTTAAGAAGGCTTTGGACATTGTCGCCCCGACGCTCGAGGTCAAATCGCGTCGTATCGGCGGCGCTACTTATCAGGTGCCTCTTGAAGTTTCGCGTGACCGCCGCAATACACTTGCGATCCGCTGGATCGTCTCAAATGCACGCAATCGCAGTGAAAAGACGATGGAAGACCGCTTGGTAGGCGAGCTACTTGATTCGACCAACGGCCGCGGCGGCGCCTTGAAGAAGAAGGACGATGTCCACCGCATGGCAGAAGCGAACAAGGCGTTCGCGCATTACAGGTTTTAGTTTGGCAAATAGTGAATCGTTAACGGTTAATTAGCAGGCTCGACGAAGCGGCGATCAACAACTAACGATGAGCAATTAACAATGGCACAGATCAGCTTAGACAAATTTAGAAACATCGGGATCATGGCCCACATTGATGCGGGCAAGACCACGACCTCAGAGCGCATTCTGTTCTACACGGGCGTTTCCCACAAGATCGGCGAGGTTCACGAAGGAACTGCGACGATGGACTGGATGGAACAGGAGCAGGAACGCGGCATCACGATCACTTCCGCCGCAACCACCTGTTTCTGGAAGCGAAACGGCGTCGAGCACCGTATCAATATCATTGATACGCCGGGCCACGTTGACTTCACGATGGAAGTTGAGCGTTCGCTTCGCGTGCTTGACGGTGCGGTCGCTGTTTTTGACGGTGTTGCCGGTGTCGAGCCGCAGTCTGAAACGGTTTGGCGTCAGGCTGATAAATACGGCGTTCCGCGAATTTGTTTCATCAATAAGCTGGACCGTGCGGGTGCTTCTTTTGAGAGAAGTTTCAACTCTATTCTGACGCGCTTGGGTGCAAATGCTGTCGCTTTGCAGATCCCGATCGGCGTTGAAGAGCATCTCAAGGGTGTCGTTGACCTGGTCGCGATGAAGGGCCTGATCTGGAACGACGAGACGAAAGGTGCCCAGTACGAGACGACGGACATTCCGGCCGATCTAGTGGACTCCGCCAAAGAATGGCGTGAAAAGCTCGTCGAGGCCGCTGCGAGCGTCGATGACGACCTGATGATGAAGTACCTCGAAGGCGAGGAGATCTCAGAAACCGAACTTCGCAAGGCCCTCCGCAAGGGTACGCTCGAACTTAAGATCGTTCCCGTTGTTACAGGCTCTGCTTTCAAGAATAAAGGTGTTCAGACGCTGCTTGATGCCGTTGTCGATTACCTCCCAAGCCCGCTTGATATTCCCGCCGTTGAAGGCACAAATCCGAAGACCGATGCTGTTGAAACGCGTGCAGCCGACGCAAAAGAGCCTTTCTCCGGCCTTGTGTTCAAGCTGATGGCCGACAAACACCTTGGCCAGCTCGCATTCGTTCGTATCTATTCGGGCACCGTCACTTCGGGCTCTTACGTTTACAACACGATCAAGAATTCAAAAGAACGCGTTGGCCGCCTGATGTTGATGCACGCTAACAAGCGTGAGGACGTCGAATCAGCGGCAGCAGGTGAGATCGTTGCGATCGGCGGTATGAAGAACGTTACGACCGGCGACACGATCTCGGACGAAACGAAACAGATCATTCTCGAGTCGATGGAGTTCCCGGATCCTGTTGTGCGTGTTGCGGTCGAACCGAAAACGCGTGCGGACCAGGATAAGATGGGCATCGCTCTCAACCGCCTTGCTCAGGAAGATCCGTCGTTCCAGGTTTCTACCGATCACGAAACGGGTCAGACGATCATCGCCGGCATGGGCGAACTTCACCTTGAGATCATTGTTGATCGCATGAAGCGTGAGTTCGGTGTCGAGGCGAATGTTGGTAAACCGCAGGTGGCTTACCGCGAGACGATCACGATGGCAGCTCCCGGAAAAGAGATCTTCAAGAAGCAGTCGGGAGGCCGCGGCCAGTTCGGCCACGTCGAGCTTCAGGTCGAGCCGGCACCCGGCGAAGGCTTTGTTTTCGAAGACAAGATCACGGGCGGTGCAATTCCGCGTCAGTTCATCAAGCCGGTCTCGGAAGGTATCCAGGACGCAATGCGTCGCGGATTCCTCGCTGGCTACGAGCTTGTTGATATCAAGGCGAGCCTTGTTTTTGGTTCGTATCACGAAGTTGACTCGGACGAGCGTTCGTTCCACATTGCGGGTTCGCTCGCTTTTCAGGATGCCGTCAAAAAGGCAAAGCCTGTTCTGCTCGAACCGATCATGCGTGTCGAGGTGGTGACGCCTGAGGAATATATGGGTTCGGTCAACGGCGACCTTAACCGCCGCCGCGGCCAGATCGAGAAGATGGAGCCGCGTCCGGGCAATGTTTCGGTCGTTACGGCTTTCGTGCCGCTTTCGGAGATGTTCGGTTATACGACCGATCTTCGGTCGGCAACACAAGGACGAGCAACTTCGTCGATGCACTTCGAGCGTTATGCTGAGGCACCGCGAAATGTTGCGGAAGAGATCATTGCCAAGGTCAAAGGGGCAAGCAGCTAAGAAAAGGGATGAAGGGTTGAAGTCATATTCTTCAGTCCCTTCTCATAAATTAAGAAAACAGGAAACTTAACATTATGAGCAAAGAGAAATTCGATCGGAGTAAGCCGCACGTGAATATAGGGACGATCGGTCACGTGGATCACGGTAAGACGACGTTGACGGCGGCGATCACGAAGGTGTTGGCAAAGCACAATCCGAAGATCACGGTGCGAGCATTCGATTCGATCGACAATGCACCTGAAGAGAAGGCACGCGGTATCACGATCGCGACGAGCCACGTTGAGTATGAGACGGCGAACCGTCACTACGCACACGTTGACTGTCCGGGCCACGCTGATTATGTCAAGAACATGATCACGGGAGCGGCACAGATGGACGGAGCGATCCTTGTGGTCGCATCGACTGACGGCCCTATGCCTCAGACGCGTGAGCACATCCTGCTCGCACGACAGGTGGGCGTGCCTGCGATGGTCGTGTTCATGAACAAGGTGGACATGGTCGATGACAAGGAATTGCTTGAACTTGTCGAGATGGAAGTGCGTGAGCTCCTCTCTTCGTATGAGTTCCCGGGCGACGACATCCCTGTCATACAGGGTTCTGCCTTGAAGGCACTCGAAGGCGACGCCGAATGGGAAGCAAAGATCGACGAGCTTATGCAGGCCGTGGATGACTACATCCCGACCCCTGCACGCGAGACCGACAAGCCTTTCCTTATGCCTGTCGAAGACATCTTTACGATCCAGGGCCGCGGAACTGTCGCAACAGGCCGAATTGAAAGAGGCGTGATCAACGTCAACGAGCCTGTCGAGATCGTCGGCATCAAGGAGACGAAGAACACTGTTGTAACGGGCGTCGAGATGTTCAAGAAGCTTCTTGATTCGGGTATGGCAGGCGACAACGTCGGGCTTCTCTTGAGAGGCGTGGACCGCAAGGAGATCGAACGCGGACAGGTCATCGCCAAGCCCGGTTCGATCACGCCGCACACGAAGTTCAAGGCAGAGGCATACGTGCTGACGAAGGAAGAAGGCGGCCGACACACGCCGTTCTTTACCGGATACCGCCCGCAGTTCTACTTCAGAACAACGGACGTTACCGGTGTCGCGAACCTGCCGGCAGGCGTCGAGATGGTGATGCCGGGCGACAACATCCAGATGGAGATCGAGCTTATCGCCCCGATCGCAATGGAGAAGGGCCTGCGTTTCGCTATCCGCGAAGGCGGCCGCACAGTCGGTGCAGGCACCGTGTCAGAGATCGTTGAGTAAGAGATTATGTTGAACGAAAAGATCCGCATAAAGTTGAAGGCCTACGATCACCGCGTCCTCGATCAATCGACGACCGAGATCGTTGATACCGCAAAACGTACGGGAGCAAGGATCGCAGGCCCGATCCCGCTTCCGACCGTCAAGAATAAATGGACGGTGCTTCGCGGGCCGCACGTTGACAAGAAGTCGCGTGAACAGTTCGAGATCCGCACGCATAAGCGGTTGATGGACATTCTCGATCCGACGGCCGAAACGGTCGATGCTTTGATGAAGCTTGATCTGCCGGCAGGTGTTGACGTCGAGATCAAGGCGTTCGGGAAAAATTAGTTGACAGAGTTACAGAGTTGCAGAGTTTTGTGACAATTCCGACAACTCTGAAACTCCGCAACTTCAGTAACTCTGGTACTTAAAGTTATGATCAGTGGAATCATTGGTAGAAAAATGGGTATGACGCAGCTCTTTGCTGAGGACGGCACGGTAACGCCCGTGACGGTCATCAAAGCAGGGCCTTGCGTCGTGATCCAGACAAAAAGTGCTGCAGGACGCGATGGTTACAATGCCGTCCAGTTGGGACTTGTCGAAGAAAAGCCGGTTCGCCTTAAGAATGTCTCGAAACCGCTCCGCGGCCACTTCGAGATCACGGGCGGCGGTGTACCGCCGACCCGCGTGCTGAAGGAGATTCGTCTTGCGGCTGAACCGGAAGCTTCGGTCGGCGACCAGGTGAAGGTCGATGTTTTTGCAGACGGCGACAAGATCGAAGTTGTCGGACGCTCAAAGGGACGCGGTTTCGCGGGTACTGTGAAACGTCACAACTTTGCACGGGGCCCGGAATCGCACGGTTCGATGAACGTTCGTCGTCCGGGTTCGATCGGCCAGTCGGCATATCCTTCCCGTGTCATTAAGGGAACGCGTTCGTCGGGCCACATGGGCGACGATAGGGTGACGATCAAAGGGCTGACGGTCGCAAAGGTCGATGTTGACAATAACCTGCTTATGATCCGCGGTGCAGTTCCGGGAGCAAACGGCAGTCTTGTAGTGGTGAAGAAATCATAGTTCAAGGAACGCGGCTCCAGCTTCGAAGCCAGATCGGTTTTGGACCTGAAGCGAGCATCCTGGACTCGAACGGAGTGAGATTATGCCTACCGTAAAGGTTCGCAATTTGAAGAATAAAGAGGTCGGTGACATTCAGCTGTCGGATGCCGTTTTCGGTGCCGAGCTGAACGAATCGCTCATCCACGCGGCGGTGATGAATTACCGTGCGAATGGTCGGCAGGGAACGTCAGCGACGAAGACCCGCGGTAACGTTTCGGGTTCGGGCCGCAAGCTTTGGAAGCAGAAGGGAACGGGCCGTGCGCGTATCGCATCGCTTCGTTCGCCTCTCTGGAAAGGCGGCGGTAATGTTCACGGCCCGCAGCCGCGCGACTGGTCATACCAGATGCCGAAGAAGATGCGTCGCGGTGCTCTGCGGTCGGCTCTTTCGGAAAGGCTTCGCGAAGGCAATTTGATCATCGTTGACGAGATCGGCTTTGCGGCTCCGAAGACCAAGGATTTTCTTGAGGCACTCTCGGCCCTCGGCTTGATCGAGAACGCAAAGCGTGCAAAGACGCTTATCGTCGATTCGCTCGATAATGCGAATCTCGTGCTCTCGTCGCGTAACGTTCAAAAGACGAAGGTCACCAACAGCTTTGGCCTCAACATCTACGACATCGTTTATCACGAAAAGCTCGTGATCTCGAAGGCTGCGGCAGAGGAGATCGTCTCGCTGCTAGATCCAAAGCAGGAAGGTGCTGCAGAACCTGCTGCTGAAGCTCCGGCAAAGGCAAAGAAGGCAGCTCCTGCAAAGAAAGAAGCAAAGACGGACGCTGAAGCTCCTGCGAAGGAAAAGAAGGCTGCGGCCAAGAAGCCGGCAGCGGAAGTAGCAGAAGAGGCGGCTCCTGCTGCTGAGGAGGCAAGCGACAATGAGTAACTTGAGCGTTTGGGATATTTTGAGGTCGCCCGTTGTTACGGAGAAGAGCGTGATCCTCAAGGAAGATTCGACCGAAGAGGATACGGATCGTAAGCAGGGACAGGTGTTGACCTTCCGTGTTGATAAGAAGGCAACCAAGCCCGAGATCAAATCGGCAGTTGAGGAGATCTTCAACGTCAAGGTCGCCGCCGTTCGCACCGTCCAGTACGAAGGCAAAATGAAACGCCGCGGACGCATCGAAGGACGCCGTCCGGATTGGAAGAAGGCTTATGTGACCCTGCGAAAGGGTGAGCCGATGGTCGATTACGCAGAAGCGATCTAGTGAATGGTGAATAGTGAATTGTAAAAAGGGAATGGTTGATGGACGTTTCGATCAACAACCAACAGTTCACGGTTAACGAGTTATGGGAATCAAGAGATTAAAACCGACATCGCCGGCACGCCGCTATCAGACATATCTGACGCGCGATGAGCTGACGCCGGGAGCAACACCCGAGAAATCGTTGCTCGAACCGAAAAAGAGGATCTCCGGACGCAATAGCGACGGCCGTATCACGGTCCGTCGTCGCGGCGGAGGCCACAAGCGTTTTTACCGTGTGATCGATTTCAAACGCGACAAAGCAGGTATTCCGGGCAAGGTCGCGCAGATCGAATACGATCCGAATCGTTCGGCTCATATCGCTCTAATCAACTATCTTGACGGCGAGAAGCGTTACATCATCGCTCCTTTGGGATTGAAGGTCGGAACCTCGATCTTGAGCGGTGCGGATGCGGACATCCTGCCGGGCAATGCACTCCCGATCACGAATATCCCGCTTGGTACGGAAGTTCACAACATCGAACTTCGTCCCGGCAAGGGCGGCCAAATGGTCCGTTCCGCGGGCGGTTTTGCTCAGATCATCGCAAAGGACGGTGATTTTGCTCAGCTTAGAATGCCGTCCGGCGAAGTTCGCCGCGTGCCGGTAGTTTGCTATGCGACTGTCGGCCAGGTCGGCAACACGGAGCACGAGAACGTCTCGCTTGGTAAGGCAGGACGCAACCGCTGGAAGGGAAAGAGGCCGAAGGTTCGCGGTGTTGCGATGAACCCGGTCGATCACCCGCACGGCGGCGGTGAAGGCAAAACGTCAGGCGGACGCAATCCGGTTACGCCTTGGGGACAGCCGACCCGCGGTTACAAGACGCGTCGCAACAAGCGCACGAACAATATGATCGTTCGCGACAGGCGTAAGAAATAAGGTTTTTTGATAGTCAAGAGGACTGTTTAAGATATGCCACGTTCAGTTAAGAAAGGCCCGTTCATCGACCTGAGTGTTCAGAAGGTCGTAAAGCGCATCACAAGCGGCGGTGCGAAGCCTCCCGCGATCCGTACATGGTCGCGACGCTCGACGATCTCGCCGGATATGGTGGGCCTGACCTTTGGAGTTCACAACGGCAAGCGCCACATTCCTGTTTTTGTTACGGAGAATATGGTCGGCCACAAGCTTGGCGAATTTTCACCGACACGCGTTTTTAAGGGCCATCCGGGCACAAAAGCGGAGAAGGCGGCGAAGAGGAAATAAATGGAAGCGGTAGCAAAGACAAAATATTTGAAGGGCAGCCCGCGTAAGACGCGTCTCGTGATCGATATGATCCGCGGCGAGAATGTCTCGCGTGCACTGGCTATTCTTAAATTCACGGATAAGCGTGCTGCGGACCCGATCGCTCAGTGCTTGAGTTCGGCGATCGCGAATGCGACCTACAAGGCCGAACAGCAGAATATCGCGATCGACCCTGACGACCTGTGGGTGAAGACCTGCTTCGTCGATATGGGCCCAACGAAGGGCAGAAAGCGTATGCGGCCTGCTCCGCAGGGCCGTGCGTATCGCGAACAGCGTCATTATTGCCACATTACGATCCACGTAACGAGCGAAGAGCAGCCGAAGACCGAAAAAGAACTTCGTGCCGAGGCCGCAAAAGCCAAGAAGGCCGCTGAAGGTGGAAAAGCAAAGTCGAAAAAGGCAAAGCCTGCGGTGAAGAAGGCTGAGAAGGCGAAGGTCGAGGAAGTCGAGACCGTTGTTGAGACTCCGGTCGAGACGGTTGTTGAGACGGCTGCAGCCGAAGTCGTTGAGACGCCGGTTGCGGAGGCCGCGGCTCCGGCGGCAGAAGAGAATGTCGCTGAAACCACCGCTGAGAACACAGAAGAAACGAGCGAGGAGACCGCAAAGGAATAGGCCTCGAGCCAAAAAGAGCTAAATATGGGACAGAAAGTTCATCCTTACGGCTTTAGGGTCGGATACAACAAAGATTGGCACTCGCACTGGTATGCAAAGCAGGATTTTGCTTCATTCCTCGCAGAGGATCTGAAGCTCAAGCGCGTACTCAAGAAGAAGTTTGCCGGCGGCGGAGTTTC
Source organism: Pyrinomonadaceae bacterium (assembly GCA_019694355.1). Classification (GTDB taxonomy): domain Bacteria; phylum Acidobacteriota; class Blastocatellia; order Pyrinomonadales; family Pyrinomonadaceae; genus OLB17. The sequence continues at coordinate 677,088 of JAIBCB010000002.1, forward strand.
GCACATCGATATCGAACGTGCGGCCGCTCGCTTGAAGATCGTGATCTACACCTCGCGTCCGGGCATCATCATCGGACGCAAAGGTGCCGAGATCGACAAGCTTCGCGAAGATCTCGCACGCAAAACAGGCCGCGACGTGCTGATCTCGATCCTTGAGATCAAACATCCTGAGCTTAACGCTCAGCTTCAGGCCGAGAAGATCGCTCAGCAGCTAGAGAAGCGTATCGCCTTCCGTCGTGCGATGAAGAAGACGATGGAAGAGTCGATCCGATTCGGCGCCCAGGGCATCAAGGTGATGATCGCCGGCCGTCTTAACGGAGCGGAGATCGCACGTACGGAATGGTCGCTCCAAGGCCGCCTTCCGCTGCACACGCTTCGTGCGGATATCGATTTTGGTTTTGCCGAAGCACTTACGACTTTCGGCATCATCGGAGTAAAGGTTTGGATCTACCGCGGTGAGATCCTCGATCCGAAAGCATCGATGGCACGCGGAACGACGACCGATCCGATGAATGAAGTTAAGGTTGACCGCAGTGCGATGCGCGAGCGTCGTCCGCGTCGAGACGACAGACGGTAGAGCAGTGAATGGTTAATTGTGAATTGATGATCGATAGCGGACTTGAGCAGCCGATCAGCAACGAACAATCAACAACGAACAATTGACGAGGTTTTGAATTTATGTTGATGCCGAAAAAGGTAAAGCACCGAAGGGTTATGAAAGGCCGTATGCGCGGAAAAGCGACACGCGGCGAAAAGCTTAACTTTGGTGACTTTGGGCTAAAGACGCTTGAAGCCGGCTGGATCACCGATCGTCAGATCGAAGCGGCTCGTATCGCGATGACGCGTCACGTCAAACGCGGCGGCAAGATCTGGATCCGTATGTTTCCTGATAAGCCGATCACGAAGAAACCGGCAGAAACTCGTATGGGTTCAGGAAAAGGTGCTCCGGATCATTGGGTGGCAGTCGTAAAGCCCGGCCGTGTATTGTACGAGATCCAGGGCGTTGAAGAGACATTGGCACGCGAAGCTATGCAGCTTGCGGCACAGAAGCTCCCGATCAAGACGAAGTTCGTCTCGCGAGCTGACCTCGAAGGAGGCATCGTTTAAGAGAAATGAAACGCAAGGAGCAGTTAGATCAGTTGAAGGATATGAGCGTCGAGGAGCTCAACGAGCAAGCCGAAGCTCTCAAGGAGTCGCTTTTTCGCTTGAAGTTCCGCAGGGCTCTCGGTGTTGGCGAAACATTGAATGATATTCGCCGTGAGAAGAAGACCTTGGCACGCGTTTATACACTGCTAAGTAAGAAAGGAAGCGACGCAGAAGCGGCCTAAGGCCTGGCGTAGATATTTGATCAGCAATGGCTACTAATAAAAAAGAAGAAGAGATCGCCGCAGCGGGCACCGAGCAGGTGGCCAAGGTCGGTCGCAAGCGCATCGAGAAGGTCGGCGTCGTCGCTTCGGACAAGATGACGAAGACGGTCACCGTTCGTGTCGATCGACAGGTCAAGCACCCGGTCTATCGCAAGTACGTCAAGAAGCGTAAGAAATTCATGGCCCACAACGATCTTGAAGCAAAGGTGGGCGATCGCGTCAGGATAGTTGAGACGCGGCCTATGTCGGCAAGAAAGCGCTGGCGTGTTGCAGAGATCCTGCAGCGTGCGGAGAGCTAAGCAAAGTTTGAGTGAGAAGCGTCGCCTGCGCATCGAGTGCGGCAGACGTTCAAGTCGGAGCAAATAGTTATGATTCAGATGCAGACCTCCTTGGCGGTCGCTGACAATTCAGGTGCAAAGCGTGTCGAGATGATAATGCCCGTCGGCGGTTCGACGAGCAAGATCGCACGCCTTGGCGATACGATCAAAGTTACCGTCAAAGAAGCCGCACCGGATGGTACGGCAAAGAAAGGAAAGGTTTACAACGCCGTGATCGTTCGCACGCACAAGGAAGTACGCCGCCGTGACGGTTCGTATATCCGGTTCGATGAGAATGCGGCCGTCCTTATCAAGGACGACGGAACTCCGATCGGTACACGCGTTTTCGGCCCCGTGGCACGTGAACTTCGCGAGAAGAATTTTATGAAGATCGTAAGTCTCGCTCCGGAGGTTATCTAGAAAGAAATGAGACCGGTAAAGACAGGAACAGTTAACAGCAAGATCAAACGCGGCGACCAGGTCGTTTTCATCGCGGGCAAAGAATATAACCGCTATGATTCGGCAGGTAAGCGTCAGCCGTATCGCGGCAAAGTGATCGCCGTCGATGCCCGCAACGGCAAGGTCAAGGTCGAAGGTGCGATGATGGTCAAACGCCACGTCAAGCCCGTACCGCAGCTCAATCGTGAAGGCGGCATCAAAGAGCAGGAAGCTTGGGTGAGCGCATCGAACGTGGCCCTTGTCGATCCTGAAACAGGCAAGCCGACCCGCGTGAAGATCGAGATCCGCGACGGCAAGAAAGTCCGACTCGCCAAGAGCGGAAAGGTGATCGCGGAAAGCGGTGAATACCGACGCGAAAAGAGCCACACGCTTGAAGGCGTGGACGACGTCAACGAAACAGGGAAGTAACTTTTCGAGCCGGCAACGCTTTATTCCGCGGGTCCCGGCAATAGATAGGCAGGAGAAGCCAGAAACGAAATGGCAAGGTTAAAAGACAAATACAAAGACGAGATCGCACCGGCGCTCGCCAAAGAATTCGGGATCAAGAACCCGATGGCCATACCGAGGATCGAAAAGGTCGTGATCAACATGGGCCTCGGTGAGGCTTCGTCGAACGCGAAACTGCTCGATGTGGCGGCTGAAGAATTGAAGTCGATCACCGGCCAGAAGCCCGTTGTGACGAAGGCGAAGAAGTCGATCGCTGCGTTCAAGCTCCGACAGGGAATGAGCATCGGCACGATGGTCACGCTTCGCGGTGAACGTATGTTCGAGTTTCTCGATCGCCTCATCTCGGTGGCTCTGCCGCGTGTGCGAGACTTTCGCGGCATTTCCGGCAAGGCATTCGACGGCCGCGGAAACTACACGCTCGGCATTCGCGAACAGCTCATTTTCCCGGAGATCGATTTCAACAAGGTCGATAAGACCCGCGGAATGAACATCTCGATCGTAACGACGGCTCGTAATGATGACGAGGCCCGCTCGCTGCTAAAAGGGCTCGGAATGCCCTTCAGACAATAAGTTATGGCAAAGATCAGCAAGGTAGTTAAGAACAACAGGCGAAAGGCGATGGTCGCAAACTATGCCGAACGCCGCCGCGAGCTCAAGAAGATCATCAACAACCCGGCGTCTTCGCCCGAGCAGGTTGATGAAGCGGTTCTGAAGCTTCAGAAGTTTCCGCGTGATGCGAGCCCGATCCGCGTTCGCAATCGCTGTTCGCAGACGGGACGTCCGCGTGGATTCCTGCGTAAATTCGGTATTTCGCGTGTTGCACTTCGAGATCTCGCACGGGAAGGACAGATCCCCGGCGTTGTGAAATCGAGCTGGTAGGACGTTTTTGAATAGGTTACGGAGTAAAGAAGAACAATGACAGACCCAATAGCCGATATGCTTACACGGATCCGCAACGCGATCGCTGCGAATCATCCGCGTGTCGATATTCCCGGCTCGAAGCTCAAAATGGAAGTCGCCCGCATTCTCAAGGAAGAAGGCTACATCAATAGCTTTTCGACCAAGGGAGAGGGGCCGAAATACGTTATCCGCGTATTCCTGCGTTATGACGCGAAGGGAGTTTCGTCGATCACGCATCTTTCGCGTGTTTCGCGGCCCGGCCGCCGCGTTTACGTCGGCTCGCAGGAGATACCGAAGGTTCTCGGCGGATACGGCATCAATATTGTATCGACCTCGAAAGGTCTAATGAGCGGCAAGAAGGCTCGCGCCGAGAAGATCGGCGGCGAACTGATTGCTGAGATCTACTAAAGATTTGAATGAGGACGCGGTTGAGCGAGATGCTCTGCCCAAGCCTCGGTAAATGATATGTCACGAGTAGGAAAAAAACCGATCGCCATTCCGTCGGGTGTAACCGTTACGATCAGCGATGACAAACTCGAAGTAAAGGGCCCGAAAGGAACGCTTTCGACCCCGATCCCTTCTGGCGTCAGCTTCAAGCAGGAAGAAGGTTCGCTTGTTGCAGAGCGTGCGAGCAACGATGAGGCCGCGTTCCATGGCCTTGCGCGTGCTCTTGCGAACAACGCGGTCGTCGGTGTTACGGAAGGCTTTTCGAAGGCGATGGACGTAGTCGGCGTCGGATATAAAGCTGAGGTCCAGGGCAAGAAGATCGTTTTTGCTCTTGGATATTCGCATCCGATCGAGTACCCGCTGCCGGAAGGCATCGAGGCAAAGGCCGAGCGCCTTAACACAAAAGCGTCGATCAACCAGTATCAGACGACGATCACTCTTTCCGGCATCGACAAGCAAAAGCTTGGCCAGGTCGCAGCGGAGCTTAACCGTCTTCGCAAGCCCGATGCTTACAAAGGAAAAGGGATCCGGTACGCCGATAAATATTACAAGCTCAAGCCAGGAAAGACCGGCAAATAGAGCGTAGACCAGGACAAGAGTTATGGCACAGAAAAGCAGAGCAGATATTCGCCAGGGCGTGCACAGCCGCATTCGTAAGAAAGTGCGTGGTACGGCCGAGCGTCCGAGACTTGCGGTGTTCCGCAGCCTGAATCACATTTACGCACAGGTCATTGACGATGCGAACGGTAAGACGATCGTTTCGGCCTCGACCGCAGAGAAAGGTTATTCGGGCAAGACGGGCGGAAATATCGACGCCGCAAAAGAGATCGGAAAGTCGATCGCGGAACGGGCGTTGAAGGCGGGTGTATCGAGCGTCGTTTATGACCGCGGCGGTTATCTTTATCACGGACGCGTCAAGGCTCTTCTTGACGCTACCCGCGAGAATGGACTCAATAAGCACGAGGCAAAACAGGGCACCGGCGAGGCCGCGTAACAGCATCATTTAGAAATGAATAAGAAACAGAGAATTTCACCCGCAGGCTTGCTCCTCAAAGACCAGCTCATCTCGATCAATCGTGTAACGAAGGTCGTAAAGGGCGGTAAGAATCTTTCGTTCGCGGCGTTGGTCGTGATCGGCGACGAGGCCGGCCATGTCGGTTTTGGTACCGGCAAAGCAAAGGAAGTGCCGAATGCGATCAAGAAGGCTGTTGAGGCTGCAAAGAACAACCTGATCCGCGTGCCGCTCATCGACGGAACACTGCCGCACGAACTGATCGGCGAATACGGCGCAGGCCGCGTGCTGATGAAGCCGGCCGCTGAAGGTACCGGCGTTATTGCCGGCGGTGCGGTGCGTGCCGTTATGCAGTCGCTCGGCGTCCACAATGTGCGAACGAAGATCTTGGGGTCCAATAACGCGCACAATGTCATTCGGGCGACCTTCGATGGCCTGCTAAGGATGAAGGATCCGATGGAAGTTGCACGGCTTCGCGGCAAGCAGGTCGAAGAACTTGCCTAAGCGATAAGCAAAGCAAGCGGTTTACGAGTTTTAGCAAGCGGATCACCGAAAAGGAGCGAGCCTTTATCGCATTTGAACGATCCGCAAACCAGAAATTGAGAGATGGCAAAGAAAGCAGAAAATCCGACGGCTGGAAGCATCAAGATCCAGTACTACCGAAGCATGATCGGCTATGCAAAGAAGCAGAAGGAGATCGTAAAGAGCCTCGGTATCACGAAGCTGAATCAAACGGTAACGCGGCCCGATTCACCGGCAACGCGTGGAATCGTTGCAAAGGTACCGCATTTGCTGCGGATCGTGGAGCGTTAATAGTAAATGGTGAATGGTGAATGGTAAATCGTTAGGCGTGGATGCGATTCACGATTAACGATTCACAATTAACGATTGACGATCAACGAGGGAAATATGGCTTTATCACTAAATAATTTACATCCGGCTCCCGGTTCGACGCACAAGAAAAAGCGCGTTGGCCGCGGTCCCGGTTCGGGCCTCGGAAAGACGTCCGGCCGCGGGAACAAGGGCCAGAAGTCGCGTTCGGGTTATGCGAGCCGTCCGGGTTTTGAAGGCGGACAGATGCCTTTGCAGCGTCGTCTTCCGAAGCGTGGCTTCACGAATATATTTAAGAAGCAATGGCTCGAGATCAGCCTTGCGAAGATCGAGGACAACTTCCAGGCGGGCGAAGAGGTCACGCCGGAGATCCTGCACGATCGCGGCCTGATCAAGAAGGCCAAGCACGATCTCGTCATTCTTGGGAACGGCGATTTTACGAAAGCCTTGAAGATCTCTGCCCATCGCTTTACAAAGACAGCGAAGGAAAAGATCGAAAAGGCCGGTGGTACGGCGACGCAGATCGGGTAATACGTTCTATAGATTTTTTTGAGGGCTCGAAGATCGAAGCTCTTGTTGGTCAGACCTTTTTAAGCCGAGACTTTTATGGAGAAGTTTTTTAACGCGGTCCAAAATATGTTCCGGATCGCCGAGCTGCGGAAGAGGATCTTCTTTACGCTCGGACTTCTGGCGGTCTATCGCCTTGGTGCTCACATCACAGCACCCGGAATCAATAAAGTTCGTCTCGAAGCAGTTTGGGCCGATGTTGCCGGTACGCTGCTTGGGGTATTGGACCTTTTCTCGGGCGGAAACTTCCGCACGATCTCGGTCTTTGCTCTTGGCGTTACGCCATACATCACTGCGTCGATCATTATGCAGCTGATGCCGGTGCTTTCTCCTGCGGTCAAGAAGATCCAGGAAGAAGGCGAGGTCGGCCGACAAAAATTGAACCAATGGACGCGCTATGCGACCGTTGGCCTTTGTGCTGTTCAGACCTTCTTTGTCGCGACATGGCTCTCGCGAAACCAGGTCATTGCGGACAGTTGGGTTGCGACGGCGATGATCATCGTCACGCTTACGACCGGCTCGATCTTTGTGATGTGGCTCGGTGAACAGATCACGGAACGCGGTGTCGGCAACGGCATCTCGCTGCTCATCTTTGCCGGTATCGTGATCGGACTGCCTCGCGGATTGTCTCAGGTCTCTGAGCGAGTCAGCAGCGGTGATGCAGCTTCGACCCTCGGCGTTGTGTTCCTTGTTGTGGTGATGGTCGCTTTGATCGCCGTCATCGTTTACGTGGAATCTGCGCGCAGGAACATCGCGATAAGTTACGCGAACCGACGCGTCGGCAATCAGACATTTCGAGGGCAGGAAACAAGCCTTCCGCTGAAGATCAATATGGGCGGCGTTATCCCGGTGATCTTCGCATCGTCGGTGCTCGCTTTGCCGCAGACCGTATTTGCCGCATTTCCGCCGGACCCGAACAACCCGAACGCTCTTTGGACGAAGGTTTACGCGTTCTTTCAGCAGTTTCACGGCGGCGACCCGTATTACGAACTCGTATTCCTCTCGCTTATCGTTCTGTTCACGTTCTTCTATATCACGATCATCTTCAACACGGATGAGGTCGCTGATAACTTGAGGAAGCACGGCGGATTTGTTGCCGGCATTAGGCCGGGAGCTCCGACGGCTGACTATTTGAACGATATTATGACGAAGCTGACGACGGTGGGTGCGATATATCTTGCACTCGTCGCTTTCATTCCGCAGCTTCTCCTGAGCGGATTCAAGGTTGCACGGCTTCCGTTCTTCGGATCAGGCCTTGATAACTTCCTGACCTCGACGCCAGGACTTAGCTGGATACCAACGGGTCTTGGCTATCAGTTCTATTTCGGCGGCACTTCACTGCTGATCTTGGTCGGCGTTGCGATGGATACCGTCGCACAGATCGAAGCTCAGCTCGTGATGAGGAATTACGAAGGCTTCCTTGGTGCGGGTTCGAGACTCCGCGGCCGCAGAAGCTAGGCGTTCTCTTTTTTGAGCCACAGCGAGTACTAGAACGGCGTGAGAGATGCTCTCATTATGTTCGCTGTGCTCCCTGTGGCAAGTTACTTTTCTGATGGATAAGATAATCGTACTGATCGGTGCTCCGGGAGCAGGAAAAGGAACACAAGCTCGGCTGCTGACCGAGCGAAGGGGAATTCTGCAGATCTCGACCGGCGATATGTTCCGTGCGATGAGGTCCGGGGACACGCCGCTCGCACGCGAGGTTCAGGCCGTGATGGCATCGGGAGCTCTCGTTTCGGACGATCTTACATTCAAGGTGGTTCAGGAGCGCACGTCGCAGCCTGACGCTGCGGGAACATACATTCTCGACGGATATCCGCGCACCCTGGTTCAGGCCGAACAGCTAGAAGAACTTGCCGAGGATCAGGAAAAGGAAATTGTTGCCGTCGAGGTCGATGTCCCCAGGGAAGATCTTTTGAAGCGGCTGACAGGGCGAAGAACGTGTCCGGTCTGCGGCGAGATCTATAACGTTTATTCCAAGCCGCCAAAGGTTGACGGCCGATGCGACTTTCATCCGGACGCGGAACTCGAACACCGCAAGGACGATCAAGAAGCTACTGTCGCGGCTCGTCTTGCGACATACGATGAATTGACGGCTCCGCTCCTTGATTACTATCGCAAGACCGACCGCTTGAAAGCCGTTGACGGCACCGGCGATCTCCAGGCGATATATTCCCGCATCGAGAAGGCGATCAGTTAAACTGCAATGATCTTCGCAAAATCAGCAAAAGACCTCGATAAAATGCGTGCCGTCGGTGAGTTGATCGCTGAGGTGCGTGAGGCGTTGCGTGCGATGGTCGCGCCGGGAATCTCGACGCTCGAGCTGAACAACGCGGCGGACAAGATGATCAGAGATGCCGGTGCGATACCGACCTTCATCGGTTATCACGGTTTTCCGTATGCGATCTGTGCGTCGGTGAATCACGAGATCGTGCACGGATTCTCAAAGCCCGATCCGTTGAAGGACGGCGACATCATTTCGCTCGATATGGCGGCAACCTATCAGGGGTTTGTTGGGGATACGGCGACAACGGTACCCGTCGGCACTATCTCCGAAGACCTTGCTCAACTGATACGAGTGACAGAAGAATGTCTGGCTTATGGTATTGAGGCTTCCTGCGTAAATAACCGTATCGGCGATATTGGTTGGGCGGTTCAGCAGCATGCTGAGAAATTCGGATACGGCATCGTCCGCGATTATACCGGCCACGGGATCGGCCGGAATATGCACGAAGCTCCGCAGATCCCGAATTACGGGCGTCCGGGAACAAAGGAAAAGATCCGTGCGGGGTACTGTTTTGCGATCGAACCGATGTTGAACATCGGAACCGCAGACACTCGAACGCTTAGCGACAAGTGGACCGTCGTAACGGCTGACGGCAAACCCTCGGCTCATGCTGAGCACACGTTGGCGGTAACGCCTGACGGCCCGGAGGTATTGACGCTCACAAAAGAGCAAAAAAGCCGTCAAAAAGCCGCTTCGGCGACTTGAAAAATGGATGGTTGCGAGCTAATATAGGTAGTTTGCCCCGTCTGTAGGGTATTTGCTCTGTGCGACTATGTCGAAAGAAGAAGCAATAGAGGTCACTGCGACCGTTTTAGAGACTCTGCCGAACGCGATGTTCAAGATCGCCGTGGATGACAATAACCACGAGGTTCTGGCACATATCTCGGGTAAAATGCGGAAGAATTTTATTCGCATTCTGCCGGGAGACAAGGTTCTTGTCGAGCTCTCGCCCTATGATCTGAAGCGTGGGCGCATAACCTATCGATATAAGTAGGTGACGATAAAATGAAAGTAAGGCCGTCAGTAAAAAAGATTTGCGATAAGTGCAAGATAATCCACCGCAAGGGTGTGGTGCGGGTCATCTGTGACAACCCGAAACACAAACAGCGTCAGGGATAGTATTTATTTGGAGAATTTATGGCTCGCGTAGCAGGTGTTGACCTTCCGCCCAACAAAAGGGCACAAATTGGACTGACCTACATTTACGGTGTAGGCAAATCACGCGCTTCCTCGATACTTGACGAGGCAGGCATCGGTTACGACGTAAAGATCCGTGACCTTAGCGAAGACGAACTGAACAAGGTTCGCGGCATCCTCGACGCCCAGGGCGACATCGAGGGCGATCTTCGCAAACGCGTCCAGATGGACATCAAGCGTCTGATGGATATCGGCTGCTATCGCGGCCTTCGTCATCGCCGCAGTTTGCCGGTCCGAGGCCAGCGTACGAGTACAAATGCACGTACCCGCAAGGGCCCGCGTAAGGCTGCGGTTGCCAAGAAGAAGGCTCCGGGTAAGAAATAGTTGAGCTTGAGCGGCGGTTTTTGGCGATCGGTTCGCCGGAAAGTCTGCCGCTCGATTTTATAGTTAAGAGAAAATGGCAAAAGCACCAGCTAAAAAGACCTTTAAGAAGAAGGAAAAGAAGAATATCCCTGCAGGGATCGTTCATATTTCTGCTTCGTTCAATAACACCCTCATCTCGATCACGGATACGAACGGGAACCTCATCTCGCAGTGCTCTTCGGGTGCACGCGGTTTTCGCGGTTCGCGAAAAGGTACGCCGTTCGCCGCTCAGCAGGCTGCGGGCGAATGTGCACGCAAGGCCGCTGAGGCCGGTGTTCGTGAGGTCGAAGTTCGCGTAAGAGGGCTTGGAGGCGGCCGTGAGTCCGCTATCCGTGCCGTTACGCAGGCGGGAATCCGCGTTACGTCGATCCGCGACACGACGCCGATCCCGCACAATGGATGCCGGCCGCCGAAGCGCCGTCGCGTCTGAGACACGAGTTTGTTTTATTTTTTTTGATCGAAAGGATGAAGGGCGGTTCGCCGCCTGTAAACTTTTCCGAAACACACGGATCCGGCTTTAGAAGTGCGAGATCCTCGGAGGCAATTTAATGGCTAGATATAGAGATGCGGTGTGCAGGCTTTGCCGCCGCGAAGGTGCAAAACTTTTCCTTAAGGGCGATCGCTGCTTCAAACCTTCCTGTGCGATCGAGAAACGCGGAACAAATCCTCCGGGGCAGCACGGCGGAGCCCGTCGCAAGATGCTTGCGGGCTACGGCGAACAGCTCCGTGAGAAGCAGAAAGTCAAGCGTATATATTTCATTCTCGAAAAGCAGTTCCGTACGTATTTTGAGAAGGCACTTCGCCAAAAAGGTGTTACGGGCGAAAACCTGCTTTTTCTTCTTGAACGTCGTCTCGATAACGTGGTCTATCGCTCAGGCTTTTCGACCTCGCGTCGGCAGGCTCGCCAGCTTGTGAATCACGGCCACATCACCGTGAACGGCCGCAAGGTCAACATTCCGTCGTTCCAAGTGAAGGTTGGAGATGAGGTCGTCGTTAAGCCGAAGACACAAAAGAATCCGCACGTTGATGGTGCGTGGTCAACCGCGGTCGGCCGCGGACGTCCGGCATGGCTTTCGGCCGGCGTACGGGATTTCACGGTCACTGTGGCTGCGAATCCGCGTCGTGAAGACATCGATCAGAACATCAACGAACAGCTGATCGTCGAACTTTACAGCAAGTAGTATTTTGACCGGCTTGGCTGAAGTAGCCGACACGCATTTTTTGGGGTCCGTTCTTACCCTAGCGACTGTCGGGGACAAAGCCAAAGCCTTAATAAAAGAACAACTATGACACAATCAAACTGGACAGAATTTCAAATGCCGGGTCGTCTGAACGTCGAAACTTCGACGCTTAGCGACCGTTACGGCAAATTCTACGCAGCTCCGTTCGAGAGAGGTTTTGGTACGACGGTCGGCAACTCGATCCGCCGTGCACTGCTCTCCTCGATCGAAGGTGCCGCGATCACGGCAGTGAAGATCTCGGGCGTTGAGCACGAATTTTCGTCGATCAAAGGCGTTGTCGAAGATGCGACCGACGTTATCCTAAATCTGAAGCAGGTTCCGTTCAAGCTGCACGGCAGCGGCCCGAAGATGCTGACCATCAGCCGCAAGGGCGCCGGTGAAGTTACGAGTGCGGACATCGAGGCTGACGGCGACGTGGAAGTGCTTGACACGAACGTTCATATCGCGACGATCAGCACGGGCGGTTCGATCGAGATCGAAATGCGGCTCAAGCAGGGTCGCGGCTACGTTTCGGCAGAACTGAACAACGACGAGGATCTTTCGGTCGGTTTCATTCCTATCGATTCGGTGCACACGCCGATCAAGAAGGTCAACTATAACGTGGACAAGACCCGTCAGGGATCGAATACGGAATACGACCGCCTTACGCTTGAGGTCTGGACGGACGGCAGCGTAACGCCGAACGATTCGATCGGCCTTGCGGCCAAATTGGTCAAAGATCATATGTCGATCTTTATCAATTTTGAGGAAGAAGAAGAGGAATATAAATACGAGGACATCGCGCGTCCGCCTCTTATGCGCAACGACCTTCTCGATAAGTCGGTCGATGAACTGGAACTTTCGGTTCGCTCGTACAATTGCCTGAAGAACGCTGACATCCGATCGATCCGTGATCTGATCCGACGCAGCGAAAAAGATATGCTTCACACGAAGAACTTCGGCAAGAAATCGCTCACCGAGATCAAGGATATGCTCCACGGTATGGGGCTTGATTTTGGAATGGAGTTTGACGAGCAGGGAAATCCGATCCCTGGAACAGGCGGCAGAGACCTAGATTAAGGATAGAGGATAACGGATAAGGGATAGGGGCGAAAATCGCGACATTCCTTTAGCCTTTATCCTTTCGTCTTTATCCTTTGAGAACATGAGACATCAAAAAGCACATCGTAAACTTGGACGCACGACCGAGCATCGTATGTCGATGCTTCGCAATCTTGCGACCTCGCTTATCAACGCTGATAAGGAATACATCGTTACCACCGTTCAGAAGGCAAAAGAGCTTCGGCCGTTCGTTGAAAAAGTGATCACGCTCGCGCGCCACGCTCAGCATGCCGAAGGCAACGACGCTATTAGAGTCGTCAATCTTCGCCGTCAGGCCGCCAGATTTTTCCATTCGGGCAACACGACGTTCAAGGTCGAGCAGAGCCGTTTTCGCGGTAAAAAGGGCGAGCCGAAGGAAGCGCCGGTGCGTACTGCGGGCGTTGCGGCCGTCCAGCGGCTTTTCAATGAGCTCGGTGTGCGCTATAAAGACCGTAACGGCGGTTATACGCGTATCATCAGGCTCGGGCGTCGCCAGGGCGACAATGCTGAGTTGGCAGTTATCGAGCTTGTGGACAATCCGCGTGAACTCGCCGCAAAAGGCTAGTCATTAATAGCGGAGGTTCACAAACTCAAAATGAGCGAGACCGGATCGGCAAAAGCGGAAGACGGACAAGTGGGCGAAAAGAAAGATACTGAAAAACGAGCAGCAGACGGCCAGTCTTTTGATATGGACGAACTGCAATCGCTCGCGGCTCTTGTGAACGAGCACGGGTTCACGGATTTTGAATTCGAGAACGAAAATATCCGTGTGAAAATGAGCAAGGCGACCGCTGTAGTTGCGGCTCCGCCGGTGATGGCCGTTCCGCCGGCAGTTCAACCGGCCGCGACCGCTCCTGCCGCTGTGGCGACGCCGGAAGCTCCGGTGGATGAGGACGCCGGGCTTTTCAAGATCACGTCGCCGATCGTCGGTACATTCTATCGTGCGCCCGGCCCGGACAAGCCGCCATTTGTGAGCGAAGGTTCAAGCGTTTCCGCCGACTCGGTCGTCTGCATCGTCGAGGCGATGAAGCTGATGAACGAGATCCAGGCGGAAACGTCGGGTACGATCGTAAAAGTTTATGTCGAGAACGGGCAGCCCGTCGAATTTGGCCAGCCGCTTTTCGGAGTAAAAAGCTAGACCGGTGAAGGTCCAATACTCAAAGTCTAAGATCGAAGTCGAACTATGGCGTTCCGGCTTTTGAGCTTAGGCTTTTGGTTTTCAATTACAAATGCCTCGTGAAATTCGAAAGATTTTAGTTGCTAACCGCGGTGAGATCGCCTGCAGGATAATCTGGACCTGCAAAGAGATGGGCATCAAGACCGTTGCGGTGCATTCGGAAGCCGATAGGGAATCGCTCCACGTAAAGTTTGCGGATGAAGCGGTCTGCATCGGCCCGGCACCTTCTTCACAGAGCTACCTAAATATCCCTTCGATCATCTCGGCCGCGGAGATCACCGACGCCGATGCGATCCATCCGGGATACGGATTCCTTGCCGAATCGGCCACTTTCGCAAAGATCTGCGAGGACTGCAATATCAAATTCATCGGCCCGCGTCCGGATGTCATTGCGATGATGGGCGATAAGGTCGAAGCACGGCGGACGATGACCGCTGCGGGTGTTCCGATCCTGCCGGGCAGCCCCGACCCGATCGAGTCTGCCGAAGAAGCAAAAGCTCTCGCTCTCAACATCGGCTTTCCTGTGATCATCAAAGCCGCAGCCGGCGGCGGCGGCCGCGGAATGCGTATCGTCAGAAACGCCGACGAACTCGCGTCGAATCTTGAGTTGGCTCAGAGCGAAGCTCTCGCAGCGTTCAAGAACGGCGCGGTCTACATCGAACGCTATGTTGAGCGTCCGCGTCACATCGAGATACAGGTCCTCGCGGACGAGCACAACAACGTCATTCATCTCGGCGAACGCGAATGTACGATCCAGCGGCGTCACCAGAAGCTCCTTGAAGAAGCACCGTCACCGGCGATCTCGCCCGAACTTCGGGCTCAGATGGGTGCTGTTGCGGTCAAGGCGTGCCAGGAGATCGGTTATTCGAGCGCCGGCACGTTCGAGTTTCTCCTTGATGAGGACGATCAGTTCTACTTTATGGAGATGAATACCCGCATCCAGGTAGAACACCCGGTCACCGAGATGGTCACGCTTGCAGATATCGTCCGCAATCAGATCGTGATCGCAACGGGCAAAGATGTTGGATACACACAGGACGAAGTGCAGATCAGCGGCCATTCGATCGAATGTCGCATCAATGCTGAGGATCCGGTAAGGTTTACGCCAAGCCCCGGCAAGATAACTACATTCAATTTCCCGGGCGGCCCGGGCGTGCGTGTCGATACGGCAGTTTATCCCGGTTACGTCGTTCCGCCGTATTACGATTCGATGATCGCAAAGCTGATCGTCCATGCCCGCACCCGCGAACTTGCGATCGCACGTATGCAGCGTGCCCTTGAAATGATGGTGATCGAAGGCATAAAAACAACGATCCCGCTCCATCAACGCATCATGGCCGATGAAAACTTCCGCCGCGGCACTTTCTCAACGAAGTTTATGGAAGAGTTCAAATACGAGGTATAAAATCAGCTTTTTATTGCTCAATTGAGTGCATTCTGCTATTCTATTTTGGCAGTCAAGAGGTCTGACTTTTTTCAGGCCGCGAAAGCTTGGTCTTTCCTTGACTGATTTTTTTGTGCATTTACTTTACGCAGACGAATCCGGCACTCCATCTGATGCGGCGCAAACGCACTTCGTGCTAGCCGGATTTTCAGTTTTTGAGAGACAAAGTTATTGGATATCACAGGAGATCGATAAGATCGCCTCGCGTTTCGATCCGGCCGAACCGGGTAAGATTGAACTTCACGGGAATCCTTTAAAAGTTGGCAAAGGGATATTTCGCCGTTTTCCAAAGCAAGACCGTCTGGCCGCGATTCAAGACGCCCTTATAGTTTTTTCGACATCAAATCCGGGTAACCGAGCTTTCGCTGTCGTCATTCGAAAGGACGCTGTTTCGCCGGTTGATCCGGTTGAACTTGCCTTTGAACAACTTGCCAGTCGCTTTGACCAATACCTTACAAGGCTCCACAAAGCGAACGACACCCAACGGGGCATAATCATCTTTGATAAGTCCACGTACGAAACAACAATTCAAACCCTTGCGACCGATTTTCGGACCGTTGGTCATCGTTGGGGCGTACTGCGGAATTTGTCCGAGGTGCCGCTCTTCCTTGACTCCCGGGCATCGAGGATGATCCAACTTGCCGATCTGATCGCATACGCAGTATTTCAGAAATTCGAGCACGGTGATGACAGCTTTTATTCACTGATCGAACCTAGAATCGATTCTGTCGGCGGGATCATGCATGGCCTTTACGTGCGTGGTTAAGGTCTTTTCGACGCTGGTAATTTACCCTAGATCGTGCTAAATTTAAACGTTTGAGACCGATCTGGTTTTTTGAAAGTAAGTAAACACTTAAGGAGTTAAATCTTCGCGGTTACCGAATATATGTTCGGAGTTACTGCGAACAATAGGAGAGGCTGATTTAAGACAGCAATTGACAAGAATGGCAACAGGCACAGAACTAAAACAACAGATAGTCACCGACTACAAAACGCACGGCACGGACACAGGTTCGTCACAGGTGCAGATCGCATTGCTTACGCAGCGGATCAACGAGCTGACAGAGCATTTCAAGGTACACAAGAAGGATAATAATTCGCGCAAGGGCTTGCTTAAGCTGGTCTCGCGTCGTAGGAAGCTTCTCGATTATTTGCGTCACCGCAATATCGACGAGTATCACACGATCATCAGCAAACTCGGACTTCGTCGCTAAGAGACGACGGCTTCGAGAGGTTTTGTCTTGGCTTCTTCCGCCAAGAATGAAAGAAATTTTGGGATCCATGCGAAGAGATCGCCATACAGGCCGCTGAACGTGACAGCACAAAAAGCCTGAGGTGTATTCGGATCCCGCGTCAAAATTAGAGTTTTGTTCTAAGGACGACCAAGAGCTTCACGAAATGCTCTTTGTCGTCCTTTTTTGTAAAGAAAATGGAAAAGAAATATTTGAATGAATCGATCAAGCTCGGAAACAAAGAGCTGATCGTCGAAACTGGCAAGGTTGCCAAACAGGCCGATGGCTCGGTCGTTATTAGATATGGAGATACGATGCTGCTTGTTGCGGCCGTCTCCGCACGAAGTGCGAAAGAAGGCTTGGACTTCTTTCCGCTGACCGTTGAATACCGCGAGAATTCGTTCTCGGCAGGCCGTATTCCCGGAAACTATTTCCGACGCGAAGGCCGTCCGAATGAAAAGGAAGTTTTGACATGCCGATTGATCGATCGCCCTGTACGTCCGCTTTTTGCCGATGGCTATCGGTTCGAAACGCAGATCGTCGCTTCTGTGATTTCGGCCGACACGGACAATGATCCGGACGTGATCGCGATCACGGGGGCATCTTGTGCCCTTTATCTTTCGGACATTCCGTTCAATACGCCGATCGGCGGCGTCCGTATCGGACTTGTTGACGGAAAATACCTCATCAACCCGACTTACGACGAACGTCGCGAATCTCAGCTCAACCTCGTTGTCGCCGGTACAGAAGAAGCGATCGTGATGGTCGAATGCGAAGCGGAGGAAGTTGCTGAAAATGTGATGGTCGAGGCCCTGATGCTCGCACATCGTGAGATCAAACGTCTTTGCCAGTGGCAGAAATCGCTCTTTGCGGCCCTCGATATCAAGAAGCGTGAGTTTACCGCACCTGTGCTTGATGAAACGATCTTGAACGACGTCAAGGCAAAATTCGCCGATCGCCTGCGTGAAGCTCTCGATACAACGGGCAAGGATAAGCTAACGAGCTACGCTGCTGTTGACGCTCTCAAGAAGGAAGTTGTCGAATCATATCCGGAGGACGATCCGGCATCTCGCGCAATGGCCGGCAAGGTTTTCGGCAGCTTGAAAGAGACGATCTTCCGCGAGGATATGCTTGTCAACAAGCGTCGTCCGGACGGACGCAGATTCTCAGAGATCCGTCCGATCTCGTGCGAGGTCGGCTGGCTGCCGCGTGTTCACGGCTCCGCATTGTTTACCCGAGGCGAAACGCAGGCGATGGTCACGACCACTTTGGGCACAAAGATGGACGAGCAGTATATGGACGATCTCGAAACGGGCGAAGTAAAGCGCCGCTTTATGCTGCATTACAATTTCCCGCCGTACTCTGTCGGCGAGACCGGTCGCTTCGGTTCGTCTTCACGACGCGAGATCGGACACGGGAACTTGGCACGTCGTGCGATCCAGTCGGTGCTGCCCGATGAAGCAGATTTTCCGTACACGCTTCGCATCGTGTCCGACATTACCGAGTCGAACGGCTCTTCGTCGATGGCGACCGTTTGCGGCGGCATCTTGAGCTTGATGGATGCGGGCGTTCCGATCAAGAAGCCTGTTGCGGGCGTCGCGATGGGCCTTGTGATGGAAGGAAACCGCTACGCGATCCTTTCGGATATCGCCGGTGCAGAAGATCATTACGGCGATATGGATTTCAAGGTGACGGGAACCGCTGAAGGCATCACTGCTCTCCAAATGGACATCAAGATCGGCGGCATCAACGCCGTCATTCTGCAGGAGGCTCTTGAGCAGGCGAAGAAAGGCCGGCTTCATATCCTCGACATAATGCAGAAGACGATCGAGACCCCGCGTGAGGACATCTCGCAATACGCGCCGCGCATCATCACGATCCAGATCAATCCCGAGAAGATCCGCGACGTTATCGGCAAGGGCGGTTCGGTTATCCGAGCTCTTACGGAAGAGACCGGTGCGAAGATCGACATCCAGGATGACGGCACCGTTATGATCGCGACCAACGATGGGGCGGCCGCAGATGAGGCGATCGCACGCATCAAGGCGATCACCGCCGAAGCTGAAATTGGACAGACCTATTTGGGCACGGTTTCGCGTATCGTTGACTTTGGTGCGTTCGTTGAAATTATGCCGGGGCTCGACGGCCTGCTGCACATTTCGGAGATCTCGGATCGACGCGTCAAAGACGTTCGCGACGAACTGAAGGAAGGCCAGCAGATCCTCGTCAAGTGCATTGGCAAAGAGGGCAACAAGATCAAGCTTTCACGCAAAGCGATCTTGAACGAAGAAAAAGCGAAATCGCACACAGAAGGCGAATAGTCGCCTCCGCTGCCTGATTTAGTTGGAATAGATCACCGGTTCGTCCTTTAGTTAGGGCAACCGGTGATTTTTTTTCGGGAATTTTGAAGAATTTGTGGAATATTCCGCACATTAGTTGTATTTTCCACTTGAAATTGGTGAAAATACAGCTATATTGGTAAGTAAAGCAGAGTTACGCCTGAGAAAATATGCTTGCATTTGCCCGCAAGTTTGGTGTAAGCTCCTGATTCTGCTCCAATAATTCGATCACATTTGAGTGCCAAATGACTGTGAAAGCGTATTTTCTTTTGCAGCTGAAATTTTTGTCAGGGTACTTAAATGGACAAACTCAACATTAAAACTTTGCTGGCGGCGATCTGCTTGGCATCCCTTTTTGCGGCGGCAACGCGCATTGAAGCCGGTCCGATCAAATTCGACCAGCTCGTGCAGGTCGTGAACGCGAACCCGACCCGTTCGGCTTCGGGTACGTTTGCACGCCTGCAGGTCGTATCGTCGCTCGACGATCTTTTTGTAAAAGGCGACGGCGATGACGACGATAAGGACAAGAAGAAAAAAACTCAGGATACTCGCGTCATCACCGAAACGCGTACGGACATCGTTACGGATGAAGACTGTAATTGCGAGCAGGTGGAAGCAGTCAGGAGCTTCCCGAAATGGGCGCTTTTGGGTCTTGCAGCGATCCCGATCGCGTTCATCCTGATCAAGCATAAGAAGGATACGCCGACGCCGACACCAACGTCATCGATCCCTCAAACGCCGACGCCGACGCCGACTGCAACACCAACTGCGACGCCGACGCCGACCGTGACCCCGACACCGCCTACGACGCCAACGCCGCCGCAGCCGGTTCCGGAACCGATCACGATCCTGCTCTTCGGAACAGGCCTGGCATCGGTTGGTCTTGCTGCACGCAAGCGCTTCGGCAAGAAGAGAGGCGATGACGATCCGAAGGATGGCGAGGAATAATATTACGGTTCGTAAACCATTCGCCGATGGAGAAGGCTCGCGTAGAAACGCGAGATAGGCGAAACCTTTAGGGGAAAAAGAATGGGTACTAAAAGAAATACATATTTGTTCGTTATCGGGCTGATGCTGACGCTTGGGCTAACAAGCGTATTTGCGAATGACAACGACAAGGTCCGACGCAAACGCCTCAAGACCGAAGGTATCCTGAGCATCAAGAGCTCACCGGCCGCTTATCCTGTCCGCATCGATGGGCAGGAAGTTGGAATGACGGGCGTTACCGAGGGAAGGGAATACTATCTCTCGCCGGGCGTTCACAAGGTCGAGGTCATCGGTGCTGACGGCAACGTCGCTTGGACGGATGAAGTTACGATCCGCAAAGGAATGCGGAACTGCATCTGCGTCAAGGCCGTTGAAACGACTACGACCAAGGCCTGTCCGTATCGATTCCACCTCGAAGGGCCGGCGCGCGTTACCGAGGGCGATCTTGTAACATTCACGGCCGTGCCGGATGTTCAGTCGCCGATCCCGCTCAAGTTCGCGTGGCGTGTGGACAACGGCACGCTCACGGGCGGCCAGGGTACGCCGACGATCACAGTCGATTCCAAGGGAATGGGCAATGGCGTGATCAACGCCGAACTCGATGTCAACGACGATGTGTATGACGGCCGCTGCCGTCAGACGATCTCGGTGCCGACCGATGTTGAAGCGTTGCCGCCGGATGTCCCGACACCGAAGGCATTCACCTGCGACGAGTTCATTTCCAAGTCCGCTGACGACGACAAGGCACGTTTTGACAACTGCGTTATCCAGGTTCAGAACACGCCGGATGCGAAGCTCTACGTCGTCATCTATCCGGGAACGGACAAGGCCAGCAGGACACGAAATACGTATGAACGGCTCTCGAAGCGTGCACTGGATTATATGGTGCGAACGCGCGGATTGGATCCGACAAGAGTTCAGTTCATAAAGGGAAGTTCCCGAGAACGGACGACCTATAAGATGTGGGTCGTGCCGCCGGGTGCACAGTTGCCGCCGATCGATTAGGAGATTCTTCTCTCAACCGAAAGTCAGCTTTGCGGGTTCGTCTGGGAACAGGCGGCCCGCCTTTTTTTCTTCCGGCGAAATGAATAAGAGCTGACTTCTTGCTAAAATCTTCGTTTCTCGGTCGTTTTTACGCTCGGCCCGGAACAGATCGGAAATTATGTCAGCACCAAATATCGAAACGATCGTCTCACTCTCTAAACGACGCGGTTTTGTGTATCCGGCGTCGGATATTTACGGCGGATTAGGAAGCTCGTGGGATTACGGCCCGCTTGGGGTCGAGCTTGCGAACAATATCAAGAAGAGCTGGTGGAACTGGTCAGTTTACGAGCGTGATGACATCGAGGGCTTGGACTCGTCCATCATCCTCAATCGCAACGTCTGGAAATATTCCGGCCACGAAACGACGTTCTCGGATCCGCTTGTCGATTGCCGCGACTGTAAGGCACGCCTTCGGCAGGACAAGCTCGATCAGGACGCGAGCGGCAAGTTCATTTGCTCGAACTGCGGCTCGACGAACCTAACAGAACCGCGTCCGTTCAACCTTATGTTTCGAACGACGATCGGTGCCGTTTCGGCTGATGACGATCCGTCCGCGCTTGCTTATCTTCGTCCGGAAACGGCTCAGGGAATTTTCATCAACTTCAAGAACGTGCTCGATACATCGCGGCGAAAGCTGCCTTTCGGTATCGCCCAGATAGGCAAGGCGTTCAGGAATGAGGTCACGCCGGGAAACTTCATTTTCCGTACGCGTGAATTCGAGCAGATGGAGATCGAGTATTTCGTGCGGCCGGAAGAGGTACAGCAGCTGCATCAGGAATGGCTTGATGCGTATGTCGCCTGGATCAAAGCACTTGGTATCTCCGAAGAGAATCTAAAACTTTACGAACAATCGGCTCAAGAGCTTGCACATTATTCCGAGCGTACGGTTGATATCTTGTATCGATATTTTCCCGAACGGAGCGACGAGGAAAAGCAATGGGACGAGCTTATGGGCATTGCAAACCGTACGGATTATGACCTGCGTGTGCACTCAAAGAAACCCGAGGACGCGGAAGGCAAACGCATCAATCCGGATTCGACCGAAGACCTCTCGTATTTTGATCCGCAGACGAACGAGCGTTTTTATCCTTACATCATCGAACCTTCGATCGGCGTCAATCGGACGCTGCTCGCGATAATGATGGATGCTTATTCGGAGAGAACGACCGATAAGGGCGAGACCCGCGTCATTCTAAAACTCACGCCGGAAATGGCTCCAATAAAGGCTGCGGTCCTGCCGCTTGCAAAGAACAAGCCCGAGATCGTCGAGATGGCAAAGCGGGTCAAGAAAGACCTGCAGCCTTCGATGCGTGCGGTCTATGACGATACCGGCGGTATCGGCAAGCTCTACGCGAGGCAGGATGAGATCGGAACGCCGTTCTGCGTAACCGTTGACCACGAATCGCTCGAAGATAACGCCGTAACCGTCCGTCACCGCGACACCTGGGAACAGGAACGCGTCAGTACCGATCAGTTGAGGACTTATCTGACCGACCGCTTATAAGACCTGCGGTCAGCCGTCGAACGTCATTGGCGCATTGGCTTTAAGGCTTCGGCCCACCGTAAGAGCTCATCGAGCAGCGTTTTGGCCGAAGAATCGATCGATTTGTTAGAAGAGAACTCGCCCGAGTTCTCTTCAATATTGCTGTTTACGAAAGGCACCGCGACGCCTTCGGGAAGCGGCATCATTTTGAGCGTTGTAACCTGCAGCCGAGCGGCCTGCGCACCGCGAAGTCCCGCCGAGAGCCCGCCATAGCTGACAAAGCCGCATGGCTTATAGTTCCATTCGTTATAAACAAAATCCAGAGCGTTGACCAGGGCCGGAGTCGGACTGTAGTTGTATTCAGGTGCAACGAAGACGAACGCATCGGCCGCGGCAACACTCGCACTCCAACGCTTCGTGTGTTCGTGTTCGTATTGCACCATCCGCGGATGGATCGGCTCATCATACACGGGCAATTTGAAGTCCGCGAGATCCACCAACTCGACATCGAACCCGCCATGTTCGACCGCAAATGCATAGAACCAACGCGCAACCGAAGGCCCGACGCGTCCCGGGCGTGTGCTGCAAATAATTACATTCAGTTTCATTTTGTATTCCTAATCTTGTCAGACGAAAGCCCTCGCTTTTTTCCTTAACCGGCGATCTCGTTCACCGATATCCCAAGGATCTTAGCGATCCCTTCGCCATATGCCGGATCTGCTTTGTAGCAGTTCCGAAGGTGTCGGACTTGTACTTCTTTCGTAACGCCGCCAATATTTGCGGCAGTGTTCGCAAAAAGAATGTTTTGTTGCTCCGAAGACATCAATCTAAAAAGAGCTCCCGGCTGCGAGTAGTAATCGTCATCTTCGCGGTGATTCCAATGATCGGCCGCACCTTCGATCGAAAGCGGCGGCTCGCGGAAATCCGGCTGTTCCACCCACTCATTTAGGCTGTTCGGTTCGTATCCCTTTGTTCCGCCAAAGTTGCCGTCAACGCGCATCTGCCCGTCGCGATGATAATGGTGGGCCGGGCATCGCGGGGCATTCACGGGGATCTGATAATGATTTACACCTAACCGATATCGCTGAGCGTCGCCATAAGAGAAAAGCCTTGCTTGAAGCATCTTGTCCGGCGAGAATCCAATACCGGGAACGATACTCGCAGGATTGAAAGCGGATTGTTCGACCTCCGCAAAGAAGTTTTCAGGATTGCGGTTCAGTTCCATTACGCCAACCTCAATCAGCGGATAATCCCCGTGCGGCCAAACCTTTGTAAGATCGAACGGATTGTATGGAACCTGTGAAGCCTCCTTCTCCGGCATCATCTGAACCATGAGTGTCCATTTCGGAAAGTCCGCGTTCTCGATCGCGTCGTAAAGGTCCTTCTGATGGCTTTCGCGGTCCTTGCCGATAATAGTTTCTGCTTCCTGATCGCTTAGGTTCTTGATGCCTTGCTGGCATCTGAAATGGAATTTTACCCAATGGCGCTCGTTGTTCGAGTTAATAAGGCTGAAAGTGTGCGACCCGAACCCGTGCATCGTGCGATAGCTTGCCGGGATGCCGCGTTCGGACATTACGATCGTGACCTGGTGAAGGGCTTCGGGCAGCGAACTCCAAAAATCCCAATTGTTTTGCGCCGACCGCATGTTAGTGCGAGGGTCGCGCTTTACCGCGTGATTGAGATCAGGAAACTTAAGCGGATCGCGCAAAAAGAAGACGGGAGTGTTGTTTCCGACCAAATCCCAGTTGCCTTCTTCGGTGTAGAACTTAAGAGCAAAGCCGCGAATATCCCGCTCGGCATCGGCCGCTCCGCGTTCGCCTGCTACTGTGGTAAAGCGTGCGAACATATCGGTCTTTTTACCGATCTCGCTAAAGATCTTTGCGCGAGTGTATTTCGTGATATCGCCTGTAACTGTGAAGGTGCCATAGGCTCCGCTCCCTTTCGCGTGCATACGGCGTTCAGGGATCACCTCTCGATCGAAGTGTGCAAGCTTCTCAAGAAACCAGACATCCTGCATCAGCATCGGGCCGCGAGGCCCCGCGGTCACTACATTCTGGTTATCAACTACAGGGCAGCCAAAGGCAGTCGTGAGTTTCGACTTGTCGGACATGATCAATTTTCCTCCCCTATAATCCTGACGATACGCGCCCCTATGAGCGCGTGTCAATCGAGAGGGATCGGAGTCAACGATCGGTCATTCACGATGCGAGAATTAGCCGCCGACGTGGACGCTTGGGCGGAGTTCGGGATCGGGTTCGGCTTGACGCAGGATCTCGCGTGTCACCGGTGCGGTGTCGCCCTCGCCGAAGAGAATATAGCGAATGAGATATTGGATCGGGTTTCCTTCGCTCCACCCGAAGTAAACGTGCGGAATCTTGCCCGTTCGGTCACGCAGATTCAAAAGCAATGCGGCGATCGCATTCGGCACTGCAGGAGCGTGCGTACGCAAGATCCTGTAACCTGCGATATCGACACCGGTGATGTGGAGTTCGCCCGTAAATTCAGACGCGTCTCCGATCTCGATCTCATAGAAAAGTATCTGATCGCCTGCCGGAATGTGGTTGTCGGTACGCTTTTCGTGCTCCTTGAAGCGGTATTCGACAACGTCGCCATCTTCGCGTCGATTTGTGACGATGCGGATCTCTTCATCCGCCAGATCTTCAATGAACGACAGCGCCGTGTGGTCAAATTCGATCTTCTCGATACGTATCTCTGTCGTTCGCAAAGCACGCGACACGAATGAGGCGGCAACGATCGCAAGGATGAACAATATCGAGATCTTGAGGCCATCCGGGCGCTCGATCATATTTGTGATCGTAGTGTAGGTAAAGATGATGGCGATGATCAGAAAAAGCCATTTTACGCCCTGTTTCCTGACCCAGGCGGAGATGGTCACGGCAACTGCGGCAGATGTGATCAGCACCAAAAGGCCGGTCGCATAAGCTCCGCCCTGAGCCTCGACGTCCGCCTCAAAAATATAAGTGATCGCAAAGCAGATGAGGGTGATTATTATCACGAGCGGCCGCATCGCACGTGCCCAATTCGGCGCCATTCCGTAACGCGGCAGATAACGCGGCACGATCGCCAGCAAACCCGCCAACGCCGATCCGCCTGCGAACCACAAGATGAATATCGTCGAAAGGTCGTATGCCGTGCCGAAGCCGTCGCCAAGATACTTATGTGCAATGAAGGCCAATGCACGGCCTTGAGCCTTACCGTCCGGCCCGAACTCGGCGGCCGGGATCAGGATCGTCGTAATGAGACTGCTGCACATCAAGAAGAAACTCATTATCAACGCGGCGGTCAACAGGAGTTTCCGCGTTTTTTCGATCCGCCGCGGAGTGTTGATGTGCGGCATTACCGCGACCGCTGTCTCAAAACCGGAGAGGCCGAGTGCGAGTTTCGGGAACACGATGAGCGACATTCCGATAACGAGGAAAATACTCCGTGCGTCTCCGGTGTCGGGATAATGAAATACTGCGGTCTTCCACGCCAAAATGAGATCCGGATGCCCGAAGACCTCGACCAACCCTATCACAACAACTACAAGGTTGAGCAAAAGGTAGGTGGCAACCAGAACCACGGCAACACCGATCGCTTCCTTGAACCCTTTTAGAAACAGCAGGCCGAGCACCGTGATGAGAGCTGTCGTAATGATGATCGGGTGGTCAAAACCTCCCGTATAATGCTCAAAGATCGGGTTATGGATAATGTGCGTCGCTGCGTCGGCGGAAGAAAGAGTGATCGTGATGATGAAATCCGTCGCAGCGAATCCGAGCAAGGCAAGCACGAAGAGTTTGCTCTTCCAACGTGAGAGCAATGCTTCGAGCATCGCTATCGAACCTTCACCATGCGGGCTTTCGGCCGCTACGCGGCGATAGATCGGAAATGCGCCGAGCAGCGTCAAGATTATGAGGAATAACGTTGCGATCGGAGACAGGAAGCCGGCCGCGACAAAGGCGATGCTGGGCTGATATCCCAGAGTGGAGAAGTAATCCAGGCCGGTAAGGCACATCACTTTCCACCAAGGGTGAGTGTCTTCTTCGTGTCCGCCTTCGGCTTCACCGGAGCCGCTGCTTCGCGGGGCTCCCTGCATTAGCCACTCTTTAAAGCTGAATTTTCCCGGCTTTGGTTCTGTTGGCATAGAAACGGCGTCCTAAACGCCATAAGGCACAGATCCAAGCCAGCGAACGGCGGATACGTGCCTTGCCGCCTTTCCCAAATTGCGGGGAAAGACCACTCAAGATAGTGTATTTACTTTAATTGGATTCGTAAAGCGCCCGAAGGCGGCGATGCCGTATCGCCAAAGGTTGTAGTGTAGTAATTTATTTACAGAGATGTTGACGCCAAAGATAGTCGAACTTGCGGAGAGGATGCGCGATGCGGGCGGCCAAGCGATGCTTGTCGGTGGATGCGTGCGCGACGAATTGATGGGGATCCAGGCGAAGGACTGGGATCTTGAGGTTTACGGCGTTCAGCCTGATGAACTGAGGGCGATCCTCGAAGATGCCTCCGACGAGATGCCATTGAACGTTGTCGGTGCGGCGTTCTCCGTTTACAAGATCGGGCATCACATCGATGTTTCGATCCCGCGGCGTGAAAGGAAGGCGGGACGCGGACATCGGGGTTTCGTGATAGAAGGCGATCCTGATATGTCCTACAAAGAAGCCTGTTCGCGTAGGGATTTTACCGTGAACGCGATCCTAAAAGATCCGCTAACAGGCGAGATCGTAGATTCGTTCAACGGACAGGCCGACATCGAAGCCAAGATGCTGCGGCATGTCTCAGATGAGACGTTCGGCGAAGATTCGCTGCGTGTCCTGCGGGCGGCGCAATTCGCGGCAAGGCTGAAATTCGACATCGACCCGAAGACGGTCGAGCTATGCAAGGAGATCGACCTTTCTGACCTGCCAAAGGAAAGGATCTGGGGCGAGCTTGAGAAAATTTTGCTCCTTGCGGAAGAGCCTTCGACGGGCCTTAAATGGCTTTATGAGTTCGGAGCGACCGCTAAAGTGCTTCCCGAGCTCGAGACGCTTGTTGGGGTGCCGCAAGAGCCGGGATGGCATCCTGAGGGCGACGTCGATGTTCATACGATGATGGTCGCGGACGAAGCCAGAAAGTTGATCGACGAGCTGCCCTACGAGAAGAAAGTGACGGTAATGCTGGCCGCGTTGGCCCACGATCTTGGCAAGCCGCCAACAACAAAGTTCTTTGACGGCCGTTGGCGTTCGCACTCGCACGACGAGGCCGGCGTTGAACCGACGATCTCATTTCTCGACCGCCTCGGCATTTATACGATCAACGGTTTTGACGTTCGGGAACAGGTGATCCAGCTTGTGCGCTACCACCTGAAGCCTGGCGAATTTTACAAGGCGAACTCAAAACAGCCGATCGGCGACGGAGCATTTAGACGCCTTGCAAGAAAGGTCGAGCCCGACCTGCTTTATCGCGTTGCCAAGGCCGACTCGCTCGGGCGTTATCCGGACGGAGATCGCACGAAAATGATCTTTGGTTCGGAGGCTCAGGAATGGTTCATCGAGCGCGTGCGGGATTTGAATATTGAGCAAAAGCCGCCGGAGCCGATACTTCTCGGTCGCCATCTGATCGGGCTCGGCCTGGAACCTTCGCGACAGTTCAAGACGATCCTTGATGCGGTTTATGAAATGCAGCTGGATGGAAAGGTCTGCGACCTTGATGAAGCGGTCGCCGAGGCGAGGGAGATTCTTATTGGCAATGCTCGAAAGGTGTGAGGTTTTGACGATGGGAAGAATGAAATCGATATGGTTTTGTCTTGGATTGACCTGGTGTTTGCTGCTTGCAAACGTCGTAGTTGCCAATGGCCAGCAAACGGCTGGTAAGTCTAAGTCGTTGGTGCTTGAGGTCACAAGGAATGGGCACGGGAATATTTTCCCTTTGCGGACACAGTTATATTTCCGACTTTATGGCAGCGGACGGATAGAATATGAAACACCCTCGCCATTCGACCCGGAAGCAAGTAAGCCAAACTGGGACTTTATTTTAAAGACTTGCTACCTGAGTAAAGAAAAGGCAGAAGAGTTACTTGAACTGGCACGGAAGATCGATGTAGGAAATCTGAATTCCTTTTACCCGCCCGTTGGGGAAGCGCTCGATGCCTGGATGGTAACGACAGTTCGATTTACCACCTCAAAAGGCCCGAAAGAGATCACACTGCACAATATTCGCCTTAACAATAAGAAGACCGAGGAAGCTTATCCTCCTTATCTACTCAAGCTTCTCAGACTTATAGAAGAGTTAAGGCCAAGAACGGACGAAGAGAGGATCTATAAATGGGACACGTTGTATTGAAGTACTGCACATTTTCCTACGAGAAATGCTTGCAATATTCTGATACGCGATGTATCGTCTTTGTAGATACATTGGGGGTGTGAAGTATGAAGGTTCAGATACAAAAATGGGGCAACAGTTTGGCACTTCGGATTCCGAAATCTTTTGCGATCGAATCGAACATCGCCCAAGGCTCGACGGTCGAAGTTTCGATCGAGAAGGGCAAGATCGTGGTCTTTCCGGTTGAACCGAAATTGACCCTCGACGATCTGCTCGCCAAGATCACGCCGGAAACCTTGCACGGTGAGATCGATATGGGCCCGAGTGTGGGCAAGGAGATCTGGTAAATGGCATATGTGCCGGATCGCGGCGATGTTGTGTGGTTGAGTTTTGATCCCCAGGCGGGACATGAGCAAGCGGGTCGCCGACCGGCTCTTGTCCTATCCCCAATGGCCTACAACGATAAGACGGGACTATGTTTAGTTTGTCCGATCACGAGTAGGATCAAAGGCTATCCGTTCGAGATCTCGATACCGAAGAATGCGAAGGTGACGGGAGTTGTGCTGGCGGACCAAGTGAAAAGTTTAGATTGGCAAGTTCGCAAGGCTGAACTCATCGAGCGATCTAGAGAAAGTGTGGTAGAAGAGACTCTCGAAAAGGTAAGAATCCTTTTGTAGGGTAGCCGGGAATGGGTTCTCGAAAGAGTGTTCGGCGTTAAAATTCGGTGTCGCTCGTTGCGCGTTCACGGCGTGCGACGCCAGAAGCGTACGCAGCATCTTCGACACGGGCCGCAACCGCCTCACCGACGCGTCGATCAAAGACCGACGGAATGATGTAGTCCGGATGAAGCTCTTCGGGAGCGATAATATCCGCGATCGCGTTCGCTGCCGCGAGTTTCATAGCTTCGTTGATCCGCGATGCACGGCAATTCAACGCACCTCGGAAAATTCCGGGGAAGCAGAGGACGTTGTTGATCTGATTCGGATAGTCAGAACGGCCCGTCGCCATCACGGCGGCATGGCCGACGGCGTCTTCGGGCATGATCTCCGGGACCGGATTCGCCATTGCGAAGATGATCGGGTCCTTGGCCATATTTTTGAGGTCGTTCGTATCAATTACGCCCGGAGCGGATAGCCCAAAGAAGACATCTGCTCCTTTGATAACGTCGTGGATCGTACCTTCCTCGCGATCCGTGTTGGTGTTATTTGCATACCATTCCTTTACCCAATTCATATTCTCGGTGCGGCCTTTGAATATCGCACCGGTTTGATCACAGCCAACAATATTCTTTACACCTGCGGCCATCACGATCTTTGAACAGGCAACGCCCGCCGCACCAACGCCATTGACAACGACCTTTACGTCCTCGATCTTTTTCCCGACTATCTTGAGGGCATTTAGGAGTGCGGCAAGAACGACAACGGCCGTTCCGTGCTGATCATCGTGAAATACGGGAATATCGAGTTCTTCTTTTAGGCGATCTTCTATCTCGAAGCAACGCGGCGCGGAAATGTCTTCGAGGTTGATGCCGCCGAAGGGAACCGCGATACGTTTTATCGTCTCGATGATCTCATACGGATCTTTGGTGTTAAGGCAGATGGGGAAAGCATCCACGCCGCCGAACTCCTTAAAGAGTTGGCACTTGCCTTCCATCACAGGCATTGCGGCCGCCGGCCCGATATCTCCAAGCCCAAGCACGGCAGTTCCGTCAGAGATCACCGCGACGGTATTCTTCTTGATCGTAAGATTGAACGCTTTTTCCGGGTCTTTGTGGATAGCCTCACAAATTCTTGCAACACCCGGCGTGTATGCCATAGAAAGATCTGAGCGTGTTTTCAGCGGCATTTTCGACGCGATCTCGATCTTGCCGCCCAAATGCATCAGAAACGTGCGGTCGGAGACGTTTACGACCTCGACGCCGTCAATGTGATCGAGCGAATTGATTATCTCTTCGTCATGCGTCTCGCTCGCGGCGTTAACGGTAATATCGCGTACCAAAAAGTCCTTGCCGACGCTAACGATATCGATGCCCTCGATATCGCCGCCCGCCTTGCCGATCGCAGTAGTGATCTCGCCGAGTTTTCCCGGAAGATTGTGTATTCGAACTCGAAGTGTGAGGCTGTAGCTTGCGTTGGGTGTTTGTGTATTGCTCATTCCTTTGAAACTGACGCCCACAACGAAAAGGGCGTCCCTGCCGTATAAACGATAAACAAAAATTATGACGAAAAAGAAAGGGTGAAGCAAACGGTGCTCAACTTCTGCATCGACAGGAACCGCGTACAAGATCGCCAAAACATCCGCCGATATTGCTCGTTTTGGTATAATAAAACGCGAGGAGACGAGTTTACTTATCAGTAAGGTCAGCGGCTTTACACGAGGCCTAAAACACAATCAGTTGGTGCGTATCGAACGCCTTGGCACTCGACGCGTGCCTGCGTCGGATATCGTCTCGCCTGAGCTTGCAAGGCAAATGTCCGAACTCTCGCATGAGACGGGCCGACAGATCGGCGTTCTTCTGAACCGCAAGGGCCAGGTCGAATACGTGATGGTCGGCAACGCAAAACAGATCGAGATGCCTGATTTTGGCCGCTCTCGCGTGTCGAAGGAGCGTTTTCGCGGCCTTCGCTGCGTCCATACACATCTGCAGGGCGAGAAACTCACGCAGGACGACCTCACAGACCTTGCTCTGCTGCGTCTCGACTTGATGAGTATTGTCCAAGTCGAGACAAAGACGGGATTGCCGGGAATGGTCTATTCAGCGCACCTTGTGCCGATGTCGGCAAAAGAGGTTGATGAAAATGTTGACGATACCGCGTCCGAGCCGTATCAATTCCTCGAACCGAACATCCCGAGCCAGCTCGACACAGATTTTCTTCAGCTAATAACATCACTCGAGGCCGAAATGGCACGCGTCTCGGAAAGTGCCCGCATCCGTTCGACCGGCCGTGAGCGTGCGATCCTTGTCGGCGTGACGACGGGCGATATCGACGAAGAACGCGAGTCGATGACCGAGCTCGAAGAACTGACCGTCTCGGCGGATGTGACGGTCGTCGATTCATTCATACAACGGCGTCCGCAGATCGACCCCCGTACGGTTCTCGGACGCGGAAAATTGGATGATCTTTTGGTGCGTTCGATGCGGTTGGGTGCGGATCTCTTGATCTTCGACACGGAGCTTTCACCGGCGCAGGTGCGTTCATTGAGCGATGCGACCGAACTCAAGGTCATCGATCGCCCGCAGCTGATCCTCGATATTTTTGCGCAGCGTGCGCAAAGCCGCGAGGGCAAACTTCAGGTCGAATTGGCACAACTTAAATATCTGCTGCCTCGGCTTGTGATCGGGCAAAATTCAGCCTTTTCGCGGCTTGCCGGCGGTATTGGCG
The DNA here is from genome assembly GCA_019694355.1 of Pyrinomonadaceae bacterium. GTDB lineage: Bacteria > Acidobacteriota > Blastocatellia > Pyrinomonadales > Pyrinomonadaceae > OLB17. Next base: position 708,998 of record JAIBCB010000002.1, read on the forward strand.
GACGCGGGCCGGGTGAAACGAAGCTTGAGACCGATCGTCGCCGCGTTCGTGACCGAATCGCACAGCTTGAACGTCAAGTTGATGCTCTCGGCCGTCAGCGGCAGGAAAGACGGAAGAATCGTCTGCAAAAACATCTGCCGATAATTTCGCTTGTCGGCTATACGAACGCCGGTAAGAGCACCCTGCTGAACGCACTTACGCAAAGCGAGGTCTTTGCGCAGAAGAAGATGTTTGCGACGCTCGACCCGACGTCGCGGCGTTTGCGTCTCCCGTATGAACAGGAGGTCATAATCAACGATACGGTCGGTTTTATACGCGACCTGCCCGATGCTCTTGTCTCCGCGTTTCGTGCGACGCTGGAAGAGATATCGGACAGCAGCCTCCTGGTGCACGTCGTCGATGCATCGAATCCGCGCGTCCTTCAGCAGATCGCCTCGGTGAATCACATCCTTGAGGAGTTGGAGTTGAACAAGATCCCGCAGATAATTGCCTTCAACAAGGCCGATCTGCTTGGCGAGGGAGAGATCACGGTACTTCAGCGAGAGATCAACTCGGATAGCGACTCCGTTGCAGTATCTGCGACCGAAAAGGCGACCTTGAGGCCGTTGACCGAATTGATCGGCCGTCGGATCGGCCATATGTTGACCGACGTGGTCATGCCGCCGGCAACGGGTATCTATGCGGAGGTAAATGGCTAAACGCATCAAAGATCTAAAGTCGCCGACGACGGCATTTCGAGATCGTATGAAAGCGATCTTCGTAAAGCCGTTCGCGTCGCTCTCGGATCGACAGCGTTTTTGGCTCGGGTTTGCGGCCTTCTGTATTGTCACTGCGTTGCTTATCCAAAACCCGTTCTGGCGTCGGGCGGGCGACAAACTTTATAACGTCGGCGATATTGCACGCGAGACGATCATTTCGCCGGCCGACATTACGGTCACCGATCAGGCCGAGACCGGACGCTTGCGCGAAGAGGCACGGTCAAAGGTCAATCCGATCTTTAGGTACGAGTCGGGCAAATCCGAAGAAGCCCTTCAAAGTTTTATCTCCGCTTGGGAACATATGCAGCGGCGTTCGAATGCCGCCTCAAATTCGAATCGCCAACCGGACGCGAACACTCGTGCGGACGATCATTGGACGAACGGTGAGATCGGAAAAGTTTTGAGCTCGCGGCCCTTTAGCCGTAATGAGGTCGATGCCGTTCAGACCGCCTTGCGCGATGCCGCCGAAGGCTATATTTACGACGATTCCGAGAGGCAATATTTTCAAACGCAGGTCTTTGTTTTTGATCGTTCGAAGCCGACGCAGCGTTCGACCGTTTCGATGCCCGAAAGCAACTGGACGGCTCTCTCGGCCGCGAGGAATAAGCTCCGGACACGCATTGACGCCATCCGCAGTCTTTCAAAAAAAGAGGCAGATGCATTCTACGCCGCGACCGAGATCCTGGTAACGCCCAGCGTTCAATACGACAGCGTTGCAACCGAGACGGCACGGAATACGGCCGCATCCGACATCGAGCCGATCACGATCGTATTGAAACGCGGCGAGAATATCATTGACGAAGGACATTTGATAACGCCCGCGGTGATGTCGAAGATCGAGGCGATCGGAGCGTACACGGCCTCGACGCGGCAGGTAAATCGCTTCATTGGCGTTCTGCTGCTCGTCACGGGCCTTTTCTGGGCGGCTTGGAAATTCGTACAGAATCGCGGGACGTTGCCGCGTCTTTCGCTTACGGCTCGTCGCACGTTCTTCCTGCTCGGATTTGTCGTCATCTGTCAGACGCTCATCTCCTCGGTTCTTTTTCGTCTCGCGGATTTTACTGCGCTTCAAAACGTAAAGGCCCCGATGAACGATGCGACGTTGTGGGCATTCGCAATTCCGTTCGCTGCGGCAAGCCTTTTGATGACGCTTCTTGCGGACAGGCCAACGGCGCTGTTCGTCGGCCTCTTGAACTCGCTTTTCGCAGGGCTGATGGCGCCGAGGCCGCTCGAATTTGTTTTCTATTCGGCGATCGCTTCGGCCGTGGCGGTTTACGGTATCGGACGTTATCGCAACCGCCAGACCGTGACGATCGCAGGCTGTCTTGTCGGAGCGGTTTCGGCCATCGTTGCTCTTGCGGTGCTCGCCTATTCGCAGCAGCCGATAATTCTTAACACCGTCCTGCTTGCGATCGCATGCGGGCTTGCGGGCGGTATTTTGACGGCAGCGGTGACAAGCGTCCTTCTTCCGGTGTGCGAGTCTATTTTCGGCATTCTGACGGATGTTAAGCTTCTCGAATTATCGAACGCCGACCTTCCTGTGCTCGGCCAGCTTGCACTGCGTGCGCCGGGGACGAATCAGCATTCGCACGCTGTCGGCCAGCTTGCAGAAGAAGCTTGCCGCGTCGTAGGTGCGAACGGCCTGCTTGCCCGTATCGGAGCTCTTTACCACGACATCGGAAAGACGGCAGCTCCCGAACATTTCGTCGAGAATCAGCTGTCGAAGAATCCGCACGACAAACTAAAACCCGCTCAGAGTGCGAAGATAATAATCAGCCACGTTACCTACGGAGCAAAGCTCGGCCGCGAGGTCGGGCTGCCCGCGCGTATCGTCGATTTCATACCGCAGCATCACGGCACGCGGACGCTGCATTATTTCCTCAAAAAAGCACAAGCGGAAGCTCATCCCGACGAGGTCATTTCTGAGAATGAGTTTCGCTATCCGGGGCCGAAACCGCAGTTCAAGGAAGCGGCGATAATGATGATCGCGGATTCGTGCGAAGCCGGTGCAAGGTCGCTTGCCGAACCAACGCCCGACAATATTCGATTTATCGTTACAAAGATCATCGACGCGATCATTCAGGACGACCAGCTCGATGAATGCGACCTCACCTTGCGCGAACTGACGCAGATACGCGAATCGATGATCAAATCGCTCGTCGCGATCTATCATTCGCGAGTCGATTATCCCGGCTACGTGCCGCCGCCATCCGGACAATTTCGTCTTGTCGATACGCACATCGACAGCGAAGAACGCGGCCTGAAATTCAAGAACCCGGCCGACATTCCCGTCTCGCCCGGCGGCGAGATCGAAGATGAGGCCATCGACCGCTCGCATCCGCCGAAAGGTTCCGACGTGAAGGCTGCGGGCTAGAATTTATCCTTTAATTTTGCGTAGGTGTCGGTCAGGGATTCGGGAAGGGTCCGGGTTTCGCCGATGCTGGTCATAAAGTTCGCGTCACCGACCCAACGCGGCAGGACGTGCATATGGTAGTGATCCGCGACACCGGCGCCTGCAGCACGCCCGATATTCATTCCGGTATTTATCCCTTCGGGAGAATAGACGGTTTCGAGAGCTTGGTGGGCGGTCTTGACGAGGTCCATCATCTCGTCCGTCGAGTCCTTCCCGGCACTCGTTAGGTTCGACAGATGTTCGAATGGGACGATCAGGATATGTCCGGCGGCGTATGGGAAGATGTTGAGGACGACAAAATTGAACTCGGCACGTTTGAGGATGAACTTTTCCTCATCAGATGCCGAGCTTGCAAGGATCGAGCAGAAGACGCACTCGCTGTTCGGTTCAGCGCAGTTCTCTTTTATGTATTTATATCGCCAGGGACTCCAAAGGACATCCATTAAGCCTCTTCAAGATTGATAAGTTCTTTAAGTTCTTTGCCGGGTTTGAAGTAAGCAACGCGCTTTGCGGGAATCTCGACGGTCGCACCGGTCTTCGGGTTGCGGCCCTGCCGAGAATTACGTTCCCTCACACGAAAGCTGCCAAAGCCGCGCAGTTCTATTTTCTCACCGCGATTCAAGCTTGCCGTAATGCTGTCGAAAATGATCTCGACAAGCTGCTCGGCGTCCTTTTTGGTCATTTCGGCTTCAACAGCAACTCGTTCTACAAGGTCCGCTTTGGTCATCTGTTTAGTTGTGTGGTCAAACGGGCGGAAAAGCTCCGCCCGGTCAATTACGCGCTTTGTGATTCAGACTCTGAACTTTCAGCAGAAGGTTCAGGCTGATCACCGGCAGATTCAGGAGCTTCAGCTACCGCTTCTTCGCTAGGTGCAGCAGTTTCCGCTTCAACAGTATCGGATGAGGTTTCCGAGACCGCGGGAGCAGTCTCTTCAGGTGCTTCGGCGGCAGCTTCGGGTGTTTCTTCCTTTGCTGCGGCCTCGGCCTTTGCCTTCTTTTCTTTTTTCGGCTTTGCTTCAGCGGCCGGAGCTTCTTCAGTCTTGGTGCCAAAGCTGATGTTCGCAAGTTCGGCAAGGCTGGCCATACCGCCTTTTGCTTCGCTCGAGTAGCTGCGGGTATCGACGACAGGTTCGTCATCCTTACCAACGGCACGGGCCGAAAGCCCGATCTTCTGCTCCGCGGCGTCGATGCGAAGGATCTTGAAGTCCATATCTTCGCCGAGCTTTGCGACGGATTCAGGGCTCTCGACACGTTCATCCGAGAGTTCTGAAATGTGGCAGAGGCCTTCGAGGCCTTCACCAAGCTCGACGAATACGCCGAAATTCGTGAAGCGCGACACCTTGCCGCGAACGACCTGGCCCGGACGATGCGAAGAAACGAAGGTTTCCCACGCGCTCGGTGTAAGGTCTTTCATCGAAAGCGACAGACGCTGGTTGCGTTTGTCGATGTTGGTGACGATCGCTTCGACTTCCTGATCTTTCTTCAGGACGTCTTTCGGGTGTTTGATCTTCTTTGCCCAAGTGATGTCGGAGACGTGAACAAGGCCGTCGATGCCTTCTTCAAGCTCGACGAACGCACCGAAATCCGTGATGTTGCGAATACGGCCCGTGATGCGCGTGCCGACAGGGTAGCGAAGATCGACGAAATCCCAAGGGTTGTCCTGGAATTGCTTCATTCCAAGGCTGATGCGCTTTTCTTCGGTATCGACGCCAAGGACCTGGACATCGACCTCATCGCCCTTGTTGAACATTCGCTTGGGCGATTGTGCACGACGCGACCAGGAGATCTCGGATACGTGGACGAGGCCTTCGACCCCGGATTCGAGTTCGACAAAAACACCGTAATCCGTAACCGACGAGACCTTGCCCTTGATCTTGGCACCGACGGGATAAACCTCGATAACAGTTGACCACGGATCGGGCTGGAGCTGTTTGTAGCCAAGCGAGATCTTGTCCTTTTCACGGTCGAGCTTCAGTATCTTGACCTGGACCTGGTCGCCCGTCTTGAACATTTCGCTCGGGTGATGCAGGCGTCCCCACGACATATCCGTTACGTGGAGAAGGCCGTCAATACCGCCGATGTCAACGAATGCACCGTATTCGGTGAGGTTCTTGATCGTACCGTCAACAATATATCCAACGTCGATGTGCGAGAGCGTCTCGGCTTTCTGGGCATTGACGACCTCGTCCGTCATCACCTTTCGCGAAAGGACGACGTTGTTGCGGCGGCGGCTGAACTTTATGATCTTTGCTTCGATCGGGTTGTTCAGATAGCTGTCGAGGCTGTAGATTGGGCGAGAATCGACCTGCGAGCCGGGAAGGAATGCTTCCACGCCGTCAAGATCGACCCTGAGGCCGCCCTTTGTCTTTGCGACGACGTTGCCGGTAACCGGTGTGCCGTCAAGAAATGCCTTTTCGAGAGCATCCCAGGATCGTCGGGAAAGAGCGTCATTCCGCGAAAGCACCGGCGGGCCATCGCCGCTATGCATCGCTTTCAGCACGACCTGGACCTCATCGCCTTCATTTACCGAAAGCGTGCCGTCTTCGGCGGTGAATTCTTCCGCGGGCACAATGCCTTCCGACTTGTAGCCGAAATCGACCAAAACGCCGCGATCGGAAACTCCGACGACCTTTCCGTCAACCAATTGGCCGACGTGGAAGGTCGCTTGTTCCTGCTCGAATTGCTCGAGTATCGCGCCGAAATCAACATCGCCCGAATGGGTCTCTTCGGCCGGTGCCGGCGTTGCCTGTGCCGTTGGTTGCTCTGCTGCTGGTTGTTCCTGAGCCGAAGATGCTGCAGCCGCCGTTTCTTCGGTTTCCTGTGTTGCCTCGTTAGTCATTTACGGGTAATTTACTTCCTCTAGTTAGATGCGCTTTCGGCGCGGTGCCGAATGCGATTTTTTTTGCCTTGCCTCATTCCTGGCGGCCAAAATGCCCTGTCAGAACTGCAATATAGCGAAATACACCATTCCCTTTTGGCTTATCAAAAGTTGGGCGGGAATGTGGATCGCCAAACCTTGCGATCCTACCCTGCTCAAAAAAGAAAAAGCCTTTAGATTACAGTGCCTTTCCGCTCAAGCTTTGGCAAAACTCAAAAATACACCGATTTTTCGCCGTTTGTCAAGGCTTTGCGGTCCGAAAAGCGTTGAAAAACCAATGTTTTAGCGAAAATCGAGGCTTGGACTCGGGTCAGTTGCGGACGATGAGGTCGCCGACCGTCCCGACACCGCTCGACCGCTCCATTTCTTCCTTCGCAATGGTCGAGGTGTTGTGAATACCGGCAAGCCGCAGGCGGAATTCGTCCGGATTCGTCGATCCGCGTAAGGCCTCGTCGAGCGAAATGAGTCCGGATTGATATAGGTAGAAGAGTGATTGGTCGAAGGTCTGCATCCCGTATTGCGAAGTGCCGGCAGCGATCGCATCGCGGATCGATGAAGTTTTGTCCTCGTGGAGGATGTAATCGCGGATCAGCGGCGTTGCGACGAGGATCTCGACGGCCGGAATACGGCTGTTGCCCTTTGCGGACCGCATCAAACGCTGCGAAACGACCGCCTTTAGCAGGCCGCCGAGCTGGATCCGTATGGATTTCTGCTGATACGGCGGAAATGCTGAAATGATTCGGGTTAGCGTTTCGGCGGCATCCAAGGTGTGGAGCGTGGAAAGCACCAAATGGCCCGTCTCCGCGGCAACAAGGGCCGTCTCGATCGTCTCAAGGTCGCGCATTTCGCCGACGAGTATCACATCCGGGTCTTGTCGAAGGCTGCCGCGAAGGGCTTCGGCGAAATTACGCGTATCGACATCGACCTCACGCTGCGTGATGAATGATTCTTTGTCCTTGTGCAGGAATTCGATCGGGTCCTCGATCGTTACGATGTGACAGTTTCGGGTCTGGTTTATGTGATCGACGATCGCGGCCAGAGTCGTGGATTTGCCCGATCCGGTCGTGCCGGTGATCAGGACGAGGCCGCGTTTTTCGTCGGCAATATTGTTCAGGATCGGCGGCATTCCGAGTTCAGCAAAACCGCGTATCGTATCCGAGATGACGCGGGCGACGATGCCGATCGAGTTTCGCTGCTGGAAGATGTTTACGCGAAAACGCCCGAGTCCGTTGACGCCGTAGCCGATATCGACCTCCAGGGAGTCCTTGAAATGCTGCTTTTGGCGGTTCGACATCATCGAGAATGCCATCTCGAGCGTCTCGTCCTGCGACAGTTTCGGCACGCCGCCAAGCGGCTTGAGTTCGCCTGTTACGCGAACAACAGGGAACGAGCCGGCCCGCAAATGCAGGTCGGATGCGCCAAAACTCATCGCCATTCGCAGGAGATCGTCAATTCGGGTCGGCATAAGTAACTATAAAGACAAGGGAATAACGAACCGGAAGAGCTGTTACGGCTCTTTGGGAAGCCTGAGTACAAAGCCGGAAACCTTGTCGGATCAGGATACTCTTATGATTTTAGTTTGAATGCGGAGCTCACGTCAATAAAATTCTAAGGCCGGCGTTCCGTGCCCTGTGATTCGACAAGCAAACGCTGAACGCTTAAAATCAGGCTTTCATGGGCAAGGCAGGAACAATACTTTCGATCAAACCGCCGTTTGCGATCCCCGGTGCCGAGATCATCATCGAATGTGAAGGATTTGAGCTTGATCTGGCCGCTGAATGCGGCCTGTTTGCGAACAACCTTCAATGCCGTACGGTCGCCGCATCGCACGAGCGCGTGATCGCGCGTCTTCCTGAAGAGATCGCAGGCGGGACAGTTCAATTGACGCTCCGTAGCGGTGGCGAGATCAGCGCACCAAAGCCGATAGTTGTCGGAAAGATGTTGGCCGACGATATGCACATGGTCGCGAACCCTGCGGTCGATCCGTCCGACGATTCGATCATCCTGACGCGCTCCGGTTCGCGCGGACAGCAGCTTCCCGTAACACTTTATCGGCTCGAAGCAGATGGCTATTTGGATGAGTTCCCGGAGCCGATCCTGAACCCGACAAGCGTTGCATTCGGCAGGGACGGAGAATTGTTCGTAACGAATCGCGCACAGGGCGAGGTCTATTCCGTCGATCGAAGCGGCTCGACGGCGATCTTTGCTTCCGGGCTCGGCATCGCGTCCGGTCTCGCGTTCGATAAGACAGGCGTGATGTTCGTCGGTGATCGCACAGGAACGATCTTTCGAGTGCACGATTTCGCGGATGTTGAGACATTCGCCGTCGTCGAACCATCGGTTGCGGCCCACCATCTCGCCTTCTCGCCGAGCGGGGACCTTTACCTGACCGCCCCGGGTTTTGCCAGCAAGGATGGCATTTATCTGATCACGCCTGACGGCAGTGTTACGACCTTCCATCGCGGGTTGGGGCGTCCTCAGGGAATGGCATTCGACATTTCAGGCGACCTTTATGTCGCGGCGTGCCTTCTTGGACGGCACGGCGTTGTAAAGATCAAGGCCGACGGATCGTCTGCCGAACATCTCGTGTCGGGCGACAATATCGTCGGCCTGTGTTTTACCCGAAAAGGTGAAATGATCGTCGCGACCAGCGATATCATCTACTCGATCCCTTGCGGGATCTACGGGTCGATCCTTTCACAGTGAGCTAGCTGCTCAGTTTCCATTTTGCGATCTGCTTTTCAAGGCCAGAGGTGTCTTCACCCGCGGCCTTTCCAACAACGACACCGCGTTCGGCTGCCTTCACCGCATCGGCTTTTCGTCCAAGATTCATCAGGATCGTGGCCTGCTGGGAAAGATCCTTCATCGTTTCTTTCTGAGCGACCTTTGCTTCCGAACGCTTGAGGGCCATCTCGAACCAAACATTGGCTTCGGAATTTCTCTTGTTCGCCTTTGCGTAGTTGCCTGCGGCAAGCGGAGCACCCGGATCGTTCGCATCGGCCTCGGCAACGAACTCACGCAGGTGGCCGATCGTCGCCCCGACAACATCCTTTACTTTGACCGTAAACGGCACGCGAACTTTGTCCCAAGCGAGCACGATAGTGGCGGAATCATCCGTTACATTGTCGATCGAATAGGTGAGCAGTTCGGAATGAGCCGAGGATGCTTCCGGCTTTGCCATTACGCGGAGCGCATCTTTTGCGGCATCGTAACTAAAGCTGCCCCATTGGCCGGCATCTTTATTGAAGATGATCGTCCATTCGCCGTTCGTTGGGATCATATGCAGGCTGTATTTGCCAGCGGGAAGCGGTTTGCCGTTGACGAGAAGATCGTCGGTCGTCGAGAAGACCGTCGCTTCATTCGCACCGGCACGCCAGACGTGGCCGTACGGCACAAGCGGTTCGCCTTCTTTGTGCTGCATCGAATTATCGAGCGTTGCCTCGCCTTTTGCACGAGCCGCCATTTCCGAAGGTGCGGTCGCAAAGATCGTGCGGCCTTTCACCAGCGGACGACTGTAGAGGATCGAGACCTGCGTCGAACCGATGGTTTGCACGACCTCTGCCTTTTGACTTGCACGCGGCGTTGGCGGACGATTCTGTGCGGTTGCTCCCGCCGCCGCAAAGCACACTATTATTGCGAATAAAAGAAAACACTTTGACCTCATAAAACATTCTCCCGTTGAAATTTCGTTGGACGTTAAAAACTATATCATTAGTTTGTGGTTTGCGGACGCTAATACTGAAAAAGGCCTCGAACTGATAATGCTTGTTCCGAAGCCTTGGTTGTTTAGCGATCGCGAAAGCGCCTATTCGTCGTCATCGTGTGCTCGGACACGGCCTTCGGCGACGGCCTCGTCTATCACCTTTTGAGCCAGGTTATGCGGCAGCGGATCATAATGCGAGAACTGCATATGATATGACCCGCGGGCCTGCGTTACGGAATTCAGCTTCGATTGATAATCGAGCATTTCGCTCAGCGGCACTTTTGCCTTGATGACCTGCTGTTTGCCGCGCATATCCATACCGCCGACGCGTCCTCGACGCGAATTAAGGTCGCCCATAATATCGCCCGAAACTTCCTGCGGCGTAAAGACCTCGACGTCCATTATCGGTTCGAGAAGCGTCGGTTTTGCACGCTCCATCGCTGCACGGAACGCTTTGCGGCCTGCGGCCTTAAAGGAATGTTCGTCGGAATCGACCGTGTGATAACTGCCGTCGATGAGCGTTACTTTGAAATCGACAAGCGGATAACCCGCGACGGCACCGCCGGCCGCGGCTTCGAGAATGCCTTTCTCGATCGCGGGGCGGAAGTTCTGCGGCACGGCACCGCCAAAGATCTTATCGACCCATTCAAAGCCTCCGCCGCGTTCGAGCGGCTCGAAGATGACCTTGCAATCGCCGAACTGGCCGCGGCCGCCGGATTGTTTCTTGTGCCGTCCCTGAACCTCGCAGCTTTGGGTGATCGTTTCCTTGTACGGAACCTTCGGCGGGTGGAGAGTTACCTCGACGTGAAATCGCTTGTTCAGTTTATCGACGACCGTCTCGATGTGAAGTTGACCGGAACCGGAAAGGATAAATTCTTTCGTCTGCGGATCACGCTCGAAAGTAAGGCTCGGGTCTTCTTCAAGAACTTTGTGCAGGGCGACGGAGATCTTCTCTTCGTCGGCACGCGATTTCGGTTCGATGGCGAACGCGATCGCAGCCTCAGGATATTCGACCTTCGGATAAACGATCGGCTTCGCCTTGTCGCTCAAAGTGTCGCCGGTCTGTGTGTCTTTCAGTTTTACGACTGCGATAATGTCGCCGGTCTGTGCGGAATCGACCTTCTCGAGCGTCTTGCCCGCGATAAGGTGCAGGGCGCCGAGACGTTCAGCAGAATCACGCGAAGTATTCTGCACCGTCGCATCAGAGGCGACCTTGCCGCTCACGATCTTCATCACGTTGATGCGTCCCGCGAACGGATCCGCGATCGTGCGAAAGACGTAGGCTGAGAATGGTTCGTCATTGCTGTATTTTCGAGTGATACGATCACCGGAAAGGTCGGCGTTCGCAAAGCCGTATTCAGCTTCGTGAGTAGCGGGATTCGGAGCGAACTCGACAAGATGGTCGAGCAAAAGCTGCAGCCCGACGAGCGTCGAGGACGAAACGGCGTAAACCGGACAAAGTTTGCTGCTCGCGATCGCTTTTGCAAGGTTCGGATAAATATCTTCTTCCGGCAGCGTGCCTTCGGCAAAGTATTTCTCCATCAAAGCATCGTCTGATTCGGCGACGATCTCGATCAGACGCTCGCGCGTCCGTTCGAAAACATCGCGCCCGTCTTCCGGAATCGGAATCTCTTTTGCCTTGCCGTGTTCGTCGAATGAATATGCCTTCTGATGGACGACATCAACGACGCCCTTAAAATCGCCTTCTTTCCCGATCGGCAGCGAGAACGGCACGATCGACCGTGCAAAGCTCGACGTCGCGGTCTCAAGAGCGTGGCCAAAATCGGCGTGTTCCTTATCGATCTTATTGATGACCATAAAACGCGGCAAGAGAAACTCGTTCGCATACTGCCACGTTTTTTCCGTCTGGACCTCGATGCCGTGAACTGCATCGACCACGACGAGTGCGCAATCCGCAACTCGTAATGCCGGACGCGCATGCGAAACGAATGCGGCGTATCCCGGCGTATCGATCAAATTTATCTTTGTGTCTTTGTATTCGAGGTGGGCAAAATTATTGTTTAATGAGACCTTCCGCTCGATCGAATCTTCATCGTAATCGGTCATCGTTGACCCTTCGTCAACCTTTCCCCAGCGGGGTGTTGCTCCGGCAACATACAGCAGCGACGAGACAAGCTGGGTTTTACCTGCGTCGCCGTGACCAATGACAGCCAGATTTCTGATGTTCTCAGTATTGAATGCTTTCATTTCGGCAGAATCTCCTTATTGTGGATTTTGGGGTATGCAAAGACGGGCAAACGACATCGCAAGGGAACTCCAAAGGCGGGTTGAATTCCTTGCAATGAGCGGCATAATTCAGCGGTTCGCTCCGATCATTTGTATAACTCCAAATTTAGCTCAATAACGACGCAACGGCAAGGCAAACCTTGACCGACGGGGTATAATGTCCATATTGTCGTTCGTTTCGAACCGCAGGAGAGTATCGCGATGTTAAAAGTCCCCCATACATTCGTTTTTTCCCTGATCTTAATGTGCGCAAGCGTCGCAGCGGCTCAAACCAGCGTCGATCCGACGTTCAGTGCTGTACCGTCGCGGCCATTTTCGGCGACGGGCACGGTGCCGGATCAAGAACAGGCTATACAGGCCGATGGAAAGGTCCTTATCTGGGGCGGAGCACTCGCCGTGGACGGCGTAGCAGTTGGGAAGCTCGCTAGATTGAACACCGACGGTTCGCGGGACGCTGCCTTTGCCTATTGCCAATGCGGCATCGATGTTCTCCGGAATGCTGCTCCTTTGGCGGATGGGAAGATCTTGGCTGCGGGCATATCCAATCGTCAGGCAAAGGTGATCCGCTTAAACAGTGACGGCAGTATCGACCCGACCTTCGTTTTTCAAGGGGTGACGGCCGCCCCATATTCCTTTTCGTCGGCTACCGTCGTCGCAGTTCGGGACGACGGGAAGTTTTATGTCAAGTACAACTGGGCCTTTATGAGCTTCGGCGGCGAAACTCTTTACCGCTTCAATGCGGACGGGTCACTAGATTCAAGCTTTACGAGCGTTGAGGTGGGCGATTGGCGAGTTCTGACCGCGATAGAGCTTTTGCCAAATGGTGATTTCTTCCTTGCATTCGGGTGGGTGGTATCCATAGGCTCTTTTTCTTCTGTTAGCAAATACACTTCATCCGGAGCGCTGGATTCCACCTGGGCACCTCCGGCCTTTCCGAACGGTTCACCTCCCCAAGTTTCGGTTGCCGGCCTTTCGGCCGCCGCTGACGGCAGCTTGCTCATTGCCGGTTGGTTCAGCTCCGTCAACGGTGCGCCAAAGAGCAACCTTGTTCGTCTGCTACCCGCGGGCAACGTGGACCTTAATTTTACGGCCGCAAATTCTTTTCGAGGATCGGGAGTAAAGCTCCTTCCTAACGGCAAGATCCTTTTTTCGATCTCCAGTGGAATTGGCAATGGATATAGGTTGATAAGACTAAATTCGGACGGCAGCCTCGATAGCACATATACGATGGATGCGGCGATCGAGCAGATCGCAAACTCCTGGTCGTTGGATGCGTCCGAACGCACGGTGTTCAACGCTGGCGATAAATATGTGCGCTTGCTGTCGAATGGATCTCTGGATACGACGTTCTCAACCAACGTCAATATCTTTGGTCGCGTCAACGCGATGGTGCGTCAAGCAGATGGCAAGGTCGTCGTAACAGGTGAATTTTCAAGATTCAACGGTGCAGCGTCGCCGAACATCGTCCGAGTGAATGACAACGGGACGCTTGATCCAACCTTCGATGCCGGGACAGGCTTTGATCAATCGCCGAAAAAACTCATTCTTCAACCCGACGGCAAGGTGATCGCGATCGGGACGTTCACACATTTCAACGGGAACGCAGTTCCCACGATCATTCGGCTGCTTGCCAACGGAAGTCTCGACAGCAGCTTCAATGTTGTCTTGGACCCGGGAGGAGATGTTCAAACTGCGGAGCTGTTGAGCGACGGACGCATTTATATCGGCGGAGACTTTCTGACGGTGAGCGGAACGTCGCGGCCGGGAGCTGCGAGGATCAACGCTGACGGAAGCTTGGATGCGACATTCAATGGGTTGATCGGCGGCTCGCCAACGATCACAGCTCTGGCTGTCCAACCCGACGGAAAACTCTTGATCGGCGGTAATTTTTCAGGTATCGGCGGATTCAATCGATCGCATTTTGCGCGCGTGGATTCGACCGGTGCTCTCGACCAATCCTTCAATCCGGCAAACACGTCGGCCGATAATATCTATCTCGCATCGAATTCAATTTACACGAGTGTAGGTGCAAGTCTCTTCCGCCGCGACCTGAATGGAAACGTGGATCCGACCTTTGTCGCCCCGATCTTCGAATACGAAAACGATTCGAATGGTGCTCGGATCTATTCGGTGGTTCCACAGGGAGATGGCTCTGTCATTGTCGGCGGAAAATTTGACTCTGCTAACGACCAACCGCGTTTCAATCTCGTCCGGCTTGCTCCGGACGGTAAAGTGGACAGGTTGTTTTTGCCCGCAGGTGTGGATGCTGTGGTGCGTACGATCCTTCCAAGCCCGTCGGACAAGGTCCTTGTCGGCGGTGAGTTTACACAGATCGGCAGCATTTCAAAAGCCGGGGTCGCAAGACTCAATGTAGTTTCATACAGGAAGGTGACACCGATTGATTTCGACGGTGACGGTCGCTCTGATTTCGTTGTTTACCGACCGTCTTCGAGTCTCTGGTACCAGCTTTCCAGCAATACGTATAATTTTGAGCTGACCTCGTTCGGTATTCCCGGCGATGTTCCGCTACCGAGCGACTACGACGGCGACGGAAGGACAGATGTATCGATCTTCCGCCCATCGACAGCAGACTGGTGGTATCGATCCAGCAGCGATGGAATAGACCGCGCCGTTCATATCGGTGCTCCGACCGACCATTTCGTTCCTTCGGACTTTGACGGCGATGGCAAGACGGACTTCGTTACATACACGCCTTCGAACTCGGTGTGGCGCCGATATGGTTCGATCAGCGGAAGTCAGCCGGTCGTGGTGTTCGGAATTGCCGGTGATATTCCGCTTGTCGGTGATTTCGATGGTGACGGGAAGGGCGATCTCGCGATCTTCAGGCCTTCGTCCGGTGATTGGTGGTATGCGGCAAGCGGTTCGGGCGGAGCCCAGCGAGCGACGCACTTTGGCGCGAACGGCGATATTCCTGTGCCGGCAGATTACGACGGCGACGGCAAGACTGATATGGCCGTTTTCAGGCCATCGACGGGAGTTTGGTACATACTTAATTCGAGCAATTATTCGGCATTGATCGTGCCGTTCGGACTTGGCACAGATAAAATGGTCCCGGCGGATTACGACGGCGACGGAAAGGCGGACATCGCCGTCTTCCGGCCGTCCACCGGCATCTGGTATATTCTGCGGTCGTCATCGGGCTTCCTCGGCCTTCAATGGGGAATTGCGACGGACGTTCCCGCGGCAAACTCGTTCATCGTTCAAGGGACAACATTGCGTCCTGCGACATCAAAGGCTGATCTAAAAAGATCGATCCACTGACCTTTACGCAGAATCGGTTGACGGTTGAGCTATACTGATAGCTTGAGCGCTTTTTGGGCAAATTTTGCCTGAAACAAGCGTCTAATCCACGGAACTCTCTCCCCGGGAGACTGCCGACCTATGCAAACTGGACGAAAAAACAAGCTTTTCCACTCGATCTTTACAGCCTTTTGCGCAGCGTCGCTGCTTCTTTGCACGCTTTTGCCCGCGAATGGCCAAGACCTTGTGCCGGTGAGCAACATTACCGGCGGATCGAGCGTTTTCGTTTTTCGAAAGGCATCCGCGCCCAGGCGTTTTACAAGCAGCGTAAAGACCTCGCGTAGTCGCGAACAGCGCGTTGCGTCCGCAAAGAGGGTCCGCAAGCAGTACGAAAAACAGTCTGCCGAGGTCGCGGTCAAAGAACGTACGGCGGCGGTCGCGCCGGACAAGGCACAGGCTTCGATCCGAACAATGAAACGCCAGGAGGCGTCAAAGGTCATGGCCGGTTCGGGCGAGTATTATCTGCAGCAGAATGACCTCGACAATGCGGTCGATAGTTTTCGTGAGGCCGTTACGCTCGATGCCGCCAACACAAAGGCAAAGCTCGGCCTAAGCGACGCCTTGGCGAGAAAAGGGAATTCGCTGATCGACGGCGACAAAGCCCCGCTTGCAAAGAGCTATTTTCTTGAGGCGATCAAATACGATTCAAAGAATGCGGCGGCATACTTTGGCCTTGGCGAACTTTTTGCCGACAGTAACGACAACGCACAGGCTCTCGCAAACTACGAAAAGGCCCTTGCCGCCGATCCTTCTTTGACCGAGATCTATCAGCCTTTGGGCATTCTTTACTATCAGCAAGGCGAGATCGCAAAAGCTGACAAGCTGCTCGAAAAGGCGCTCGCTCTTGACCCGAACAGCGCAGAAACCCAAGTCTTTGTCGCCTCGATCCGACTCTCGCAAAATCGTAATCAAGAGGCTCTTGATGCAGCGAAAAAGGCATTGAGCGTCGATCCGAATTCTGCCGAAGCGGCCAACATTGCGGGCGATGCGCTCGTACGCCTCGACCGCGTAAAAGAAGCGATCCCATTCTACGAAAAGGCGACGACTCTCAAGCAAAATTATTTTGAAGCGCTCCTCTCGCTCGGCGCCGCGTATCTCGAAACCGGCGACTATCCGAACGCCGTCAAGGCCTACTCCGGAGCATTTCGTGCGAAGAACACGAGTGCGGAAGCGGCCGAGGGCCTTGCGGACGCGTATCGTTTGTCGGGTGATTTCAACTCTGCGGCCGGTGCCTACAGAAACGCGGCGACATTTATGGATCGCGACGCGACGTATTCGAACGCTCAGAAGGCCGATACTCAGAGCAAACTCGCATTTGTGATCGGCCAACAGTGTACGATCAACATTCGCCAGGCAAAACGCTGCGAATGGCCGTCGGCGATCGATGCGATGGAGAAGGCCGTCAAACTCGGCAACGGAAACTCGATCGATTATGCGAACCTCGGCTGGGCGTATTACAACGCCGCCCAGATCGATACCGCGGATAAGAATGCTGCGGGAGCCAAGGAGAAGACCGAACTCGCACGCACGAACCTTGAGAAGGCTCTCGCGATGAACCCGACCTTTGCCGCCGGCCCGATGCTTAACCTCGGAATGGTCCGCACGGACCTCGGCGATTATGCTGGTGCGGCCGACGTCCTCTCAAAGGTCGTTAAAGAGAAGCCCGAATGGGCGTTCGCCTGGAACGAGCTTGGGCTTGCGAACTACAAGCTGAACAAAAAGGCCGACGCGGTCGCGAATTATAAACGTGCGACGGACGAAGATCCGAATCTCGCCGCAGCGTGGTTCAACTACGGCCGTACGTCGATCGAGCTTGGCAATATGGGCGATGCGAAAAAGGCGTACAAGAAACTCGTGAGCCTCAAGGCGATAAACTTTGCGAACTTCCTTGAGCTGATGAGTAAAGGAGCGGTCAAGAAATAGTTTTGCCCGACTTGATCTTTGAAGAGAATGTGCCGCTAGCGCCGCTGACCACTTTGAAGGTCGGCGGCCCGGCGCGATATTTCGCCCGACCGGAAAGCGTTGATGAGCTAAAGGCCGTCTTCGAGCGAGCGTATAGAGAAGAACTGCCTGTCTTCGTGCTTGGCGGCGGCAGCAACGTGGTCATCTCGGATGCCGGTTTTGACGGCGTTGTTATTCAGCCGAACATTATAGGTGTCGCTGTCGATCCTGCATCCAATGCGGTGAACGTTACCGCCGGAGCGGGAGAAAATTGGGATCGGCTTGTCGAACTTTGCGTTGAGAAGAAGCTCGCGGGAGTCGAGGCTCTCAGCGGCATTCCGGGACGTGTTGGCGGAACGCCGATCCAGAACGTCGGGGCTTACGGCCAGGAAGTGTCGGAGACGATCATTGCGGTCAACTGTTTTGATCGCGAAACGAATTCGGTCGTTCGCCTTTCCAACGCGGACTGCGGGTTCAAATACCGGGAAAGCATTTTTAATACGACCCATCGCGATCGTTACGTTGTTCTCGAGGTGACCTTCAGCCTTGAACTCGATGGCCGCCCAAAGATCGCGTATCGCGACCTTATAGAGAGATTCGAGGGCCGCGAACCAAGCCTTGCACAAGCGCGGCGGGCGGTCCTTGAAATTCGACGTTCGAAGTCGATGGTGATAGACGAGGATGATCCGAATTCGCGTAGTGCGGGTTCATTCTTCAAGAATCCGATCGTCGAACGCTCCGTCTATGACGCGATCGCGACGAGGTTTGACAAGGTTCCGATGTTTCCTGCCGGCGAAAACTGCGTTAAGATACCTGCGGCGTGGCTTATTGAGAGTGCCGGCTTTCAAAAGGGAACGAGAATGGGCCGAGCCGGTATTTCCTCGCGACATCCGCTTGCCATTATCAACGCCGATGGAGCTTCTGCGGCCGAGATCATCGCCTTGAAGACCTCGATCCAGGAGGCCGTAAAAGAAAAGTTTTTGATCGATCTCTCACCAGAGCCCGTTTTCGTGGGCTTCTAACAAAATTCAGGTGCTTCGTATGACGAAATTCAACCCCGAGATACTCAAGATCGCATCTACCTCTCTCGTTATAGTTTCAATGCTCTTTGTCGCGATACCTGCTTCGCGGCCCGCGGCCGCGCAGGATCTCGTTGCGACGGACAGCATTGCAAGCGGTTCGAGCGCGTTCGTCTTTCGCGAATCGAGCAAGAAGCCGCAGGCATTCCTTGCCGGCGGCGGTAATGCTTTTGTTCGTGAAGGTGCGGGCGGTGTCCGTGCAAATCGACGCACCAACACGCAGATCGTGTCCGCGGCGAAGAAACGCCGTCTCGCTGCCGCTGCCGCAAGAAAGCGTGCAATGGCCGCTGCCCGTACAAAGAAGCTCAAACTTTCGAATGATCTTGCAAAAGCGGGCGAGAACGATCTCGATGCTGGACGTGTCGATGATGCGATCAAGAATTTCCGTGCATCTTTGAGTGAAAATCCGCGAAACACGCGTGCATCCGAAGGCCTGAGCGAAGCCCTGACGGATCAAGGGACGACCATTGCAGGTGACAAAAATAGCTCAGCGGCAATTCCGGCGCTCGAGGAAGCCGTCAAGCTCGACAAGACGAATGCCGAGGCGTTCGCAAAACTCGGTGCCGTTTACGCAGCAAATGGAGACTTTGCTTCTGCAATAACGAACTATTCGCAAGCGATCACGCTCGACAAAGATCTCGTCGCGCTCAACGCTCCTCTCGGCATCGCTTATCTCGAAACAGGCGATGTTGGAAAGGCAGATGCGGCACTGACGCTCGCAACTCGCGGCGCGGTCGAAACTGTTGATTCGAAGATGCTCGAAGGACGAATTCGCCTAAAACAGAACCGCAATAACGAAGCTCTTGCGGCTTTCGACAAAGCACTGCAGCTCGATCCGCAGAATGCATCTGCGGCGTACTACCGCGGCCAGGCATATTCGCGTATGGATGAGCCCGCGAAGATGATCGATTCGTATAAACAGGCTCTTAACCTCGAACCAAACTATTCACCCGCGGCCTTTGATATGGGCGTTGCGTATTACAACGCCGGCGACTACAAGAATGCGGCCGCATCCTATGAGATCGTGGTGAGCGAAGATCCGACGAATGCGCAGGCTCACGCGAACCTTGCGAGTTGCTACCGCCAACTTGGCCGTTACGAGGAAGCGAACGCTCAGTATAAGCTGGCCTCGGAGAAGATCAAGACCGACGAACTCTACAGCGAGTGGGGCTATTGTCTTGGCAAGGTCAACGACTGGAACAACGCGTCGGCAAGACTCTTGACCGCCCGCGACCTGAATCCCGCCGCGGTCAACGATTCGAATATCGCCTGGGCATACTACAACCAGGCCGTCGAACAGCAAAAGACCTCGCCGTCCGCCGCGAAGGCAAATCTCGAATTGAGCCGCTCATTTGCCTCAAAAGCGGTCCAACAGGACCCGAAACTCGATGCCGCTTATCTGAATCTCGGCTCGACCGAGAACAGGCTCGGAAATTACCCGGCGGCGGTCGCGGCCTTGAAGAGTGCTTTGAACCTTCGCAGCGATTGGGTCATCGCGATGAACCAGCTTGGCGTCGGCTATCGCGGAATGAACAACCTGGCCGACGCGATCTCGATGTTCAAGCGTGCGACCGACCTTGACGGCAACTATACTCTTGGCCTCTTCAACCTCGGTGCGGCCTACAATGCGAGCGGCGATAAAAAGAACGCTCGCCGAATTCAGGATCGTCTCGGCAAGCTCGATGCCGCTCTTGCAAATACGCTTGGCGATGTCTTTAAGGGCAAAATATCCGTCGATGGCCTGACCCGCGGCCTTACCAACGAGATACCAAAGGTGCCTCATATTCCGAGAGTAAAGCTTCCATTTTAGGGATGCGAGAAAAGAGGCGAGGCGGTTCGAAAAGAGCCGCCTCTTTTTTATATAATCGTAAATTTACAAAATGCCGCGTAGAGACGATATAAACAAGATCCTGATCGTTGGTTCCGGGCCGATCGTCATCGGACAAGCCTGCGAGTTCGATTATTCAGGTACACAGGCCTGCCGTGCGCTCAAGCAGGAAGGCTTTACTGTCATTCTCGTAAATTCCAATCCGGCGACGATAATGACCGATCCCGAGATCACCGATCGGACATACATCGAGCCTCTGACGGTCGAAGCTCTCACTGCAATTATCGAAAAGGAACGTCCTGACGCAGTCCTGCCTACCGTCGGCGGACAAACCGGCCTGAATCTTTCGGTGGAACTCTACGAGAAGGGCGTATTTGATAAATACGGCGTAAAGCTGATCGGTGCGAACATCGATGCCATCAAGGTCGGTGAGGATCGCGAACTCTTTAAGGCCGCGATGGACGAGATCGGCATTCAGTCGCCAAAAGGCGGATTTGCACATACTTGGGAGGAAGCAAAGCAGATCGTCGAAGAGATCGGCTACCCCGCGATCATCCGCCCGAGCTTCACGCTAGGCGGCACAGGTGGCGGCACGGCATTCAACCCGGAGGAATTCGAAGAGATCGCCCGCGGAGGCCTTGCCGCTTCGCCAACTTCGCAGATCCTCGTCGAAGAATCGATCCTCGGCTGGAAGGAATACGAGCTTGAGGTGATGCGCGACCTCAACGACAACGTCGTCATCATTTGCTCGATCGAGAATTTCGATCCGATGGGCATCCACACAGGCGATTCGATCACGGTGGCACCGGCACAGACTCTTTCAGACGTCGAATACCAACGGCTTCGCGATATGTCGAAGGCCTGCATTCGCAAGGTCGGCGTCGAGACCGGCGGCTCGAACATTCAATTTGCCGTAAATCCCGCAAACGGCGATATACGCATCATCGAGATGAATCCACGTGTGTCGCGATCATCCGCCCTCGCGTCGAAGGCAACAGGTTTCCCGATCGCAAAGATCGCGGCAAAACTCGCTGTCGGCTATACACTCGATGAGATCCCGAACGACATCACAAAAAAGACGCCTGCGTCCTTCGAGCCCACGATCGATTACGTGGTAACAAAGCTTCCGAAGTGGGCCTTTGAGAAGTTCCCGGGAGCCGAAGATGTCCTTGGAACGCAGATGCGTTCGGTCGGCGAAGCGATGGCGATCGGCCGAACGTTCAAAGAATCGCTCTTTAAGGGATTGCGTTCACTCGAAGCGGTTAAACCATTGCGTCTGCACGACATACCTGATGAGGAGCTTCAGCGAAAACTTGCCCGGCCGAACTCGAATCGATTCTCCTATCTGACTTATGCCCTGCAGAATGGATATTCGATCGACGAGCTTTATCGCCTGACACGCATCGACCCTTGGTTCCTCGATCAGGTCAAACAGGTGATGGAACTGCAGGCCGAGATCGACGGCCGCCCCGTTGTCGAATATTCAGCGGAAGAGCTGAGGAAGGCAAAGGAATACGGCCTTTCGGACCGGCGTCTTTTTTACCTGTCAGGTGATGATGAAACGGCTGTCCGCGACATCAGGAAAGGCAAAGGCATCAAGCCCGTCTATAAACGCGTCGATACGTGCGGAGCGGAATTCGAATCATTCACGCCCTATCTTTATTCGACCTACGAAGAAGAATGTGAGGCCGCACCGACCGACCGACGCAAGATCATGATCCTCGGTTCAGGCCCAAATCGGATCGGGCAGGGAATCGAATTCGATTATTGCTGCTGCCACGCGAGCTTTGCCCTAAGGGACGCGGATTTTGAGACGATCATGGTCAACTGCAACCCGGAGACCGTCTCGACCGACTACGACACGAGCGACCGGCTTTATTTCGAGCCGCTCACTTTCGAAGACGTGATGAACATCGTCGATGTCGAAAAGCCCGAAGGTGTGATCGTGCAATTCGGCGGCCAAACGCCGCTGAATCTTGCAAATCGCCTGCATCGTGCGGGCGTCCCGATCATCGGCACCTCGCCCGATTCGATCGACCTTGCAGAGGACAGGAAACGGTTTGGCGCATTGCTCGATGAGCTCAAGATTCCGTGTCCTGAGAATTCGAGTGTTACATCAAGCGAAGAAGCGAAAGCTGTTGCAAAACAAATAGGTTATCCGATCGTGGTGCGGCCGAGCTTTGTGCTCGGCGGCCGTGCGATGGCGATCGTCTATGACGAAGCGTCGCTCGATGAATATATGCGTATGGCGACGGACGCGTCGCCGGAAAAGCCGATCCTGATCGACAAATTCCTTGAGCGTGCGGGCGAGATCGATGTTGACGCGCTCGCCGATGAGACCGGCGTTGTGATCGCCGGAATTCAGGAGCATATCGAAGAAGCCGGTATCCACTCCGGAGATTCGTCGAGCGTTTTGCCGCCGCAAAAGGTCGCAGAAGAGCATCTCGACACGATCAAGCATTACACACGCCTTCTTGCCCGCGGCCTGAGCGTCAAAGGGCTGATGAACATCCAATTCGCGATCAAGGATGACCGCGTCTTTGTCCTTGAAGTGAATCCGCGTGCCTCTCGAACGGTGCCGTTCGTTGCGAAGGCGACGGGCGTCCCGATCGCAAAGATCGCTTCGCTTATCATGGCGGGCAAGAACTCGCTTGCCGACTTCAACTTGCCCGAAGTGCTCGACGTCAGACGGGTTTTCGTAAAATCGCCGGTCTTTCCATTCAAGAAATTTGCGGGTGTCGATCCTGTTCTCGGCCCCGAAATGCACTCGACCGGCGAGGTGATGGGCGTCGGCACGTCGTTTGGCGAGGCTTATGGCAAGGCGATGGAAGGTGCGGGTTTAGAACTGCCGCTTTCCGGACGTGCATTCGTTTCCGTGAACGACGCGGATAAAGGTCAGGCCGTGAAGATCGCAAGACGTTTGAGCAAACTCGGCTTTGGCCTCGTCGCGACCTACGGGACCGCGAATCGGCTTCGTGAGGTCGGACTCGAATGCGAGAGCGTCTTCAAGGTCAACGAAGGCCGCCCGAACATCGCCGACCTGATACGCCAAGGCGAGATCGCCCTCATCATCAACACTGCTCTCGGCAAAGCTTCTTTCTACGACGAGAAAGCGATCCGCAAGGCCGCACTCCAATTCAACGTCCCGTGCGTTACGACGATCACCGGCGCCGAAGCCCTCGTTGAAGCGATATCGGCAAAGACCTCGCAGGAAAATATCGCCGTCCTCAGCCTCCAAGAGATCCATTCAAAAGATTCCGCTCGGGCCGAAACAACCTAGCGGGCCCTTTTGTGCATCCATTGAGGCAATTCAAAAGGAGGTCATCCCAACGATGTCCATTTCGCGCGCTCTATTCTCGGGCAGCTTGATGCTGCTCTTTGCCCTCACGCTCTTTGCTCAGAACAAGCCTAATTTTACGCGTCTTGACGGCAAGTCGGATGAATCTGCGTACCGGCAGATGGTCGAAAAGATCAAGGCGGGCGACGACACAGTTGATTTCGTCAAGTTCCGTGCCGCCTACCTCGAATGGTCGCTCGACGAATGCAATGTCTTGGAATCGCCGGATAGGGATGCATTCGTAGCCGCGTATGAAGCGAAAGATTACGCAAAGGCTCTCGCAAAAGTCGATAGCGTATTGGATTACGAATACGCAAACTACAACCTGCATCGTGCCATTGCAGCTGCATATACGAACGTCGGAAATGCTGAAAAGGCCGCTTTCCACACAAAGATCGCTGATAAGCTGATCGACGGACTAATGGCCTCGGGTGATGGAAGATCGGCGAAGACCGCCTATCGCGTGCACTCGATCCGCGAGGAATATCTTGTGATGCGAAAACTCGGCTACGCTGTCTCTGGCCAGGCTCTCAGTATGGACAAAGAATACGGCGTGTTCGATATCCTGACCGGGAAAGACTCGAGCGGGAAGACCGGCTCTTTCTATTTCAACATCACGGACGTTTGGGTCGGCAGCAACTCCTCAAAACCCTGCGCCGCGAAGAAGGCCACAAAATAAGACATAGGCCGGGGAGACAAGATGAGCCGGAAACCGAGCCGTATGCAAGGGCACTCGGTTTTGCCAACGTATCGACACACTCCATTAACTCGTGTGCGCTCCCAACAGATCGAATCTCTGCGATAGCCCGATTCGCGGCTCTGTGGCTCTGTGGGCGATAAAGAGAACGTCCCCGCAAAGACGCAAAACAGGACAAGGGAAGCAACTCCTGCAAAGACGCAAAGCAGGAGAAAATAAGAAGGTTCGCCTTTGCGTCTCCGCGACTCTGCGGCTCTGCGGGAGTCAATTAAATTGTCGGTATTTAGTTCTCGGTTCTCGGATCCGAAATCTCAAATCTCAAATTTCAAATTTAAGATCTCATTTCTTCGTTCAAGAACCCGGTCGCTATCGCTCCCGGTTCTGACAGGACTGGCCGGCCGCTATCGCTCCCGGTTCCGACGTTTGTGCAGATCGTGCAAATTGTGCACTTTGATACGTTTTGTGCGGAATGTGTCGATTTGTGCGGTTTGATACATTCCGTGCGGTTTGTGCTTCAAACGGGCGTGTCGGTTCGCTATGCTTACAACACGGTCGAGACGGCTGTGGTCTTTGACAATGGTGGTCGTTGTTGATGGTGAATGGTGAGAGGCCTTTGCGTTTACGATCTTGTTGGCAACGCAAAACCCGCAAAGGAAGACTTCTGACTTTTCACTTATCACCTATTTCGGAACCGTTGGAGGCCAGAGGCGCTTGCCGCATTGCAGTGCGGTCGGGCTCGCCCGACCGACCCTCGCCTAAGGAAGATATCGGAGCGTGCGAAGCACGCGACAAGAAGTCGGCGGCAATGTCTTAGTCCCCGTAGGGGGACGCATGAATGTAGCCCATGGTAAGGCTGCTGAATTACCACGAGCCTTAGCTCGTGGTTAGCGTTCCTCAATATTTTGCTGGAGCGTGCGGAGCACGCGACAAAGGCCGTTGTCGGCGGCAAGCCGCCTCCAGAAAATTCGGGACGCTCATCGGTCGGGCACGGTTGCGTGTTTTGCAACACGTGGGGATCTCTGACCCACGAACCCCGACCGCACTGCGAGAGGGCAAGCCCAGAAGAATGTGGTCTGATTTTTTTTGTGAAATTCTGGGACAGATCGCGTAAGTGACTGATAACACGTCACTTATTTGTCCCAAGGGCTGTCCCAGAGGTGTGTTGGCTGGGACAAAAGACGGCCATTGTCGGCGGCAAGCCGCCTCCGAGGTTGGTTTTGGGGCACGGTTCCACGGCATAAATGCCGTGGCAATTCGGTGGGAATCTGCGTTGAGTGTTACGCCCTCTCTGACGTGCGAGCTTCTGTAACCGAAAAACAACAGACAATTGGCGGACAAGAGGATCAATTACAGCTGTCAGCTATGAGCTATCAGCTATCAGCGAATACGACGTTTGAAAACCTAACGGTTGCCGGCTTCTGCAATGCTGACCGCCCGCTACCGCAGGTGGTACTGACAGGACTGCCCGCCGGCAGACGCAGGCGGTTCTGACTTCTGCTCACTGCCGACGGCTCACTGACCACTGCCTGCTGGCTAGCTTTCTTCGAGGGCTTCGAAGACCTGGAGGGCGTATTTCACGTTGCCGAACGGGGCAGAGACCTGAACGCCTTGGATCGCGTCGCGGACCTCTAGCAGCGATTCGCGGGCGATCACGATGCCTTCCTCGCGAGCGTGTTCCTTGCTCTTGTCGGAGGCGATGCGCATCCGTTCGAGGATCTCTTGCGTTACGTTCACGCCGGGAACTTCGTTGTGCATAAACTCGGCGTTGCGGTACGAGATGAGCGGCCAGATGCCCGCAACGATCGGAATGCGAACGTGTGAGATGCGGTCGAGGAAATGCCGGAGCTGTTCGGTGTCAAAGACGGGCTGTGTTATGGCGTATTCGGCACCGGCTTCGACCTTCCACTCGAAACGGCGGATCTCTTCGTCGAGATTAACGGCACCGGGATTTACGCC
Source organism: Pyrinomonadaceae bacterium (assembly GCA_019694355.1). Taxonomy (GTDB): domain Bacteria; phylum Acidobacteriota; class Blastocatellia; order Pyrinomonadales; family Pyrinomonadaceae; genus OLB17. The sequence continues at coordinate 735,155 of JAIBCB010000002.1, forward strand.
GACACCGATCGAGAATTCCGTCGGGCGGCCGATCGGATTATTGCCGAGATCGAGGCCGTGATTGAGCTTGTTGGCCATGTTCGTCAAGCCGATCGAGTCGATGTCAAAGACGGCGGTCGCATCCGGATACGGTCCCATTTTCGGCGGGTCGCCGGTGATGAGCAGCAAGTTGTGCAGCCCCAAGGCGGCGGCCCCGAGAAGGTCGGACATCATTCCGAGCAGGTTTCGATCACGGCAGCAGTAATGGAGGACGGGCTCGATGCCGACCTTTTCCTGCACGAGCACGGCGGTCGCAAGGGCCGACATACGCGTCTGCGCTCGAGGGCCGTCAGGGATGTTCACGCCGTCAACTCCTTCCTCGTGGAGGAGCCGGATCGATTCGAGGGTCTTTTCCGCATCACAGCCTTTTGGCGGCAGAACTTCGACCGATGTCACGAATTCACCGTTGGCGATCTTTCGCGACCAGCGGCTGCGGTCTTCTCTTCGCACCACGTGAATGTCGGGCGGTTTAATGTCGGAGACGGAGACGATCTGACGGCGTGCTTCGCTGATGGCCTGACGCGGGCTGATCGAGCGGACGGCGTCGGCGATAAGCTTGATATGCGTTGGCGTGGTCCCGCAGCAGCCGCCGATGAATCTTGCGCCGGCCGAGACGAAACGCTTTGCGAAGGTCGCCATATATTCCGGCGAGCCCATATAGAACTGTCGGCCTTGCACGTCACGCGGCAGCCCTGCGTTCGGCTGAGCCGAAAGATCTTTTTCGGTCACGGCACGCATCTTTTCGAGAGCGTTCAAGAGGTGATTCGGCCCCATTCCGCAATTCAGCCCGACGATGTCGGCACCGAGTTCGTCGAGGCGTTTGGCGATGGTTTCCGGCGTGGTTCCGAACGCGGTTTTGCCATCCATCTGTATCGTCATCTGGGCGACGATCGGCAGGTCGCTTACTTCGCGGACGGCCTTGATCGCCTGCTCGATGATCTCCAGCTCGGAGAAAGTTTCGAGCACGAAGAGATCGACGCCGCCTTCGAGCAACGCATTGACCTGTTCGAGATAGAAGCCTTTTGCTTCGTCAAAAGAGGTCGGGCCGAAAGGTTCGATGCGAAGCCCGAGCGGGCCGATCGCTCCGGCAACGAACGCTTTTTCGCCTGCGGCCTGGCGAGCGATGCGTGCGGCCGCCACGTTGATCTCGTGAAGCTTTGATTCGAGCCCGTAAGGCTGGAGTTTTGGACGCGTCGCACCGAACGTGTTCGTCTCGATAATGTCGGCACCGGCGGCAACGTATTCGTCATGCACCTCGCGGACAAGATCGGGCTGCGTAAGATTAAGCTCGTCGTAGCTGCGATTGATGTAAATGCCTTTGTCGTACAGGCGAGTGCCTACGGCGCCGTCAAAGACGTAAACACCTTCGCCACCGACGAGGTCGCGAAACTTTTTCATAGAAACCCTAAAAAGGCCTCGCCAATCCAGCGAAGCCCTTTCAAAAATTGAATGTGCGTCAGCTGTTTAGCGGTTTATTTAACGTGGTCGCAAGTCGCAATAACTCACCACGAAGTATATATCGATATTGTGCCTTTCAACGCGTGGTGTCAAGGAGTTACGGGGCTTATCGGCGTTGACAGGTGCTGCAGAAGTATGTCGAGCGGCCGCCGTGCGTAATGCGTTTGACGGCGTTCGAGCAGACTTCGCATAGTTCGCCTTCGCGGTCGTAAACTTGCCAGCGGCCGTTCTCAGGAGCGTAGTTGCCGTTGATGTTACGTGGGTCGAGCTTGCCTTTTTTCGACATCTTTAGAGCTTGCTCAAGCGTGAATTTGATCGCCGCAAAGAGCCGTTCGGCACGCGGCCGCGAAATGCGATTCGCTCTTACGGATGGATGGATGCCGGCAAGGAACAGCGTTTCGGCGGCGTAGATATTTCCGAGGCCCGTCACCTTTGTTTGGTCGATGAGAAATTCTTTCAGCGTTCGGCGTGAGAGCTTGAGCGATGAAAAAAGCTGATCGACGTTAAATTCGGGCGAGAACGGTTCGGGAGCGAGTTTTGCGATCTCCGGTGAACTCGCAAGTTTGTTGGTCTCGACGATCTTCATCAGTCCGAAGTGCCGCTGATCGTCGAAAACAACCCGCTGTCCGTCGGCTAGGTAGAAAATGGCGTGAGCGAATTTTGGGTCTTCGTCCTCAGCATCGAGAAGCATAAAACGCCCGCTCATCCGCAGATGCACGAGCAGAGTCAAGCCGCCCGCAAACTCGATGAGAACGTGCTTGCCGCGTCGGCCAACTCCGCAGATCTTTTGCTTGTTGAGTTTTCGAGTAAAGGCCGAAGGCGTTGTCGATGGAGCAAGTTTTGCTCGAAGGAGGACAGCTTTCTCGACCATTCTGCCCTTTAAAAGGCCGTTCAATTGACGTGCGACAAGATCGATCTCGGGAAGTTCAGGCATTTGACGTTAGACGCGTGTGTAGTCCGTGAGCTGCGTCTTGTCGCCAAGGATCGCGCCGTTGCTGACGATCGCCTTGCGGCCGATATGGCAGCTTTTGCCGACAACGGAATCGCGAACCACGGCACCGGCAGCGATGCGTGTATGCGGCCAGATCACGGAGTTTTCGATGATAGCCTTTTCCTCGACAAGTACGCCTCGGCCAAGGACCGAACAGCGGATCTCCGCACCCGGCTTTATATTACAATCCGGAGCAAGCCGCGAAACGCTGTCAACCACCGCTGCGGTCGCGATATCCGAACCGGTGTTTTCCGCAAGGTCGAAACCGCGTATCTTGCCCGTCAGCAGATCGAGATTTGCGGTCAGATACGTCGCCGGCGTGCCGATGTCGCTCCAATATGTGTTGTCGATCACGTGGCCGAAAAAGGGCATTCCGCGTTCGATGATCTCCGGCATTATTTGAGTTTCGAACGAGCGGTTCTCGCCTTTTGGTGCGAGCGAGAGGACTTCGGGTTCGAGGATATAGATGCCTGCGTTTATCGTGTTCACGCCCAGGGCCGCAGCCTCTTCGGGCTTCGGCTTTTCGAGGAAGCGTGTAATGGCGCCGTCAGACGTGGTCTCAACAAGGCCGTAACGCGATGTGTCTTCGACGCGTGTAAGGGTCAAGGTTGCGGTCGCGTTCCGCGCTCGGTGCGTTTCGATGACCGCGCCGAGGTCAATGTCGGTCAGAACGTCGCCGTTGACGACAACGGTCGTCGTATCGCAGCCGTCGGCCGCAAAGCGATATGCGCCGCCGGTTCCGAGAGGCGATTCTTCCGTGATATAGCTTACGCGAACGCCAAGGCCGCTTCCGTCACCCCAAAAATGCTCGATCTTGTCCGGCTGATAGCTGAGCGAGATCGCGATGTCCGTTACGCCGGCGCGCCGCAATACCTCGATCTGGTATTCGAGGAACGGGCGATTGACGACCGGCACGATCGGCTTCGGTGTGTAGATGGTGAGCGGCCGAAGCCGCGTACCTTTTCCGCCTGCTAGAATGACTGCCTTCATAGAGGATTCTGACGTGTTTAGAGTAAGAGAAAGACCAATATAAATCAAAATCGTTCAATTTGACCGATGTTTCGTTCAACACTGTATAAAATGTTTGACGTTTATTGTCGCAGTCTGCTAATCTACTCAGCACGGGTCAATCGCTTTCTTGACCTTCGTGTCCATCCAATTCGCAAATTATTACTAGGCGTTAGATCGGCCTTTCCGGTGGGATTTCAGTAAAAGATGAGTTTCGACAAGACAAAGGCGATGCGAAATGCTGAAAAGCATGTCGCACAAGGGAAGATTCGACTCGCAATTAACGAGTATCAGGCCGTTGTTGCCCACGATCCGCGGGATATCACGACGCTGAATATGCTCGGCGACCTTCACGCAAAGACCTCAGATCGTCGGCAGGCGGTCGAATGTTATATGAAGGTCGCGGAACATTATGCGACGCAGGGATTTGCTCAGAAAGCGATCGCGATCTACAACAAGGTCGCGCGTCTCCAGCCGGATTCGATCGAAGTTTCGAACAAGCTCGCGGAACTCTACAAGTTAAAGGGTTCGCTGAGCGAGGCACGTTCGCATTACGAAACTCTTGCCCGGCACTATGAATCGACTGGCAGTCGGATCGAGGCTCTTGCAATGTGGAAGCAGATCGCATTGCTCGACCCGAATAATACGGAAGTTTGCATCAGCCTTGCAGAATCCTACCTGAAGGAAGGGCAGACCGAAGACGCCGCCGAGGCCTTTGCAGAAGCAGGCGGAAGATTCGATCGCCACGGCGCTCACGAAGAAGCGGTCAAGGCGTACCTTCGCAGCCTTGAGATCCAACCGGACGCGCTTCGCACCCTGGACGGACTGATCCGATCGTATTCGGCGCTTGGCAAGGTTTCGAAGGCCGTCGAGTTCCTTGAAGGCATCCTGCAAAAGGAACCTTACAACCGCGACATCCTTTATCTGCTGATCGACTGCCACATCGATTCTCAGAATACGCAAGGCGCCGAGCGTGCCGTGCTTCAGTTGGTCGAGATCGAACCCGCGAATTATCCGAAGCTGCTTGATCTGATCGGACTTTATCTTAAAGCGAACGATCTTGATTCGGCGGCGAGGATCCTTTCGATGTCGTCCGAATATCTGCTTGCGGGCGGACAGGCGGAAGATTGCAGCCGATGGATCTCGGCGATCCTCGACCGCGATGCTTCGCATGTTCCGGCTTTGCGGCTGTTGGTTCGGTATTGTTCGTGGATCAAGGACGAAGAGGCATTCCGCATCGCTCTCGAACGCCTTGCGGTCTCGGCTCGTGCAAAGAATGAGGTTGACGACGAAAGATTTGCCTTGTCGCAGCTTGTGGTCGTTCGTCCGTTCGAGACGCAGTTCAGCGACCGGCTTGCGGAACTGAAAGCTCTCCATGGTTTTGACGGCGGCGACGTCGATGCGGAACTTCTACGGGCCGGTTTTGATCAGCCTGAGACGCAGCCTGTCGTGGCGGTCGTAGAGCAAGAGGTTTCGCCGGTCATCGTCGAGCCTCAGGCGGAAGCAGTTCCATTACCGATGCCGGCCGAGCCCGAGCCTGTACCTGTGCAGATGGTCTCGGAAGTGCCTGCCGCGACGGAAGTCGATGAGATGAAGTTCGCCAAAGATCTTGAGAGCATCAGCTTCTACATCGACAACGAATATCACGAACTTGCTACAAAGGCGATCGAGGAGATCGAGACGGAATTTGGCCGCCGGCCCGAGATCGAGGAAGTCAAGAAAAAGGTCGCAGCGCTGCGGAATAAGGCTGCTTCGAACCACAGCCTTACGGTCGAAGATATGCGTAGCGAGTTCGGCCTTGTGGACGAACTTCCTTCGGATGAAGATTACGACACGAAATATCACACCGCGATCGCCTATAAAGAAATGGGCTTGACCGAAGACGCGATACGTATCTTCCAGGAAGCGATCGCGCTCGTTTCGCCGCTTGACGGCACTCGCCGATTCTTCCACTGTGCGAATCTTTTGGGACATTGCTTTATGACGACGGGGCACGCGAGCATGGCCGTTACCTGGTTCACACGGGCTCTCGAAACGCCGAACCTTGATGATTCGGAGCGTCACGGCCTTTGGTACGAGCTCGCGATGGCATACGACGCGGCCGGCAATCCGGTCGATGCGCACCGCTTTTACGAGCAGGTCTATACCGAGAATGTCGATTTTCGCGATGTGGCCAGCCGGGTGCGGAGCGAGATGGCCGTGCATTAGAGATAGTTTTCGAAAGAGTGTTTAGCTATAATTTGACGGTATGGTGGAACGCCTTACCGTCATTTTCTTTATCATTCTCTGCCTGCTGCTTGGGATGTATCTGATCCTGTCGCCTTGGGACGCGTTGTTTGGCCCGTGGGCGGACAATTATCTGCTCGCGTATGTTGCCGATAGGTCCGGCCTGCCGGTGATCCAACGCGCGATTGCTTCCACCTGGTTTCGCGGAGCCGTGACGGGATTGGGCGTGCTGAACATCATCGTTGCTGTGTGGGAAATGTTCAGTTTTAATAAGACCGTCGCGATGCTCAACAAGCTCAATCCGACCGATCCGAAATGACGATCGAGCCTCCGATCACCTACCTCATTACAAGCGGCGAACTTACTCAGGAGAATTTCACGTCCCGCTCAGGCGATTTTGTCCGGCATCTCGCCGAAGCCGCAGAAGACGGCGTGGATATTATTCAGATCCGCGAGAAGGCTCTCTCGGCACGGAATTTGAGCATTCTTTCGAGCCGGCTCGCCGATGAGCTTAAGGGCAGCCGAACCAAACTTCTTGTGAACGATCGAGCTGACATTGCTGCTGCATCGGGTTGCGACGGCGTGCATCTTACGACGCGTTCGATGAGCGTTGCGGTGGTGCGGGAGATCGTCGGGGCCGAGGCGATCGTTAGCTGTTCGACGCACACTTTGGCGGAAGTTGAGCAGGCGAGCGATGCGGGAGCGGACATCATTCTTTTCGGGCCTGTTTTTGCTACGCCCGGAAAAGGTGAGCCTGTCGGCCTCGACGCGCTTGCCGATGCGGTTCATGCGGCCGGAAAGTCACAGTTGATAGCTCTTGGCGGCATCGACGAGCAGAATTTTATCAAAGCGTTAGATCGCGGGGCGGCCGGCGTTGCGGCCATTCGATCGTTGAATGAGCGAGTCGCTCGCCGCGTAATAATTGGAGGAAGATGAACGAAGATCTGCGTCCTGTTTGCTTGACCATTGCCGGAGTTGACCCTTCGGGCGGTGCCGGTGTTTTGACCGACATCAAGACCTTTGCGAGGTACGATTGCTTCGGTACAGGAGCGATCACGTCGCTGACATTTCAGAATACGACGGGCGTTTTCGGCTCTGTTTCGCAGTCGGCCGAGACGGTCTATCAACAGATAAAGGCAGTGGCCGAAGATATGGAGATCGCCGCCGTTAAGACGGGAATGCTGCCGACGCGTGAGGTGATCGAAGCGGTCGCCGCGAGCATTGCGGAGTTTGAGCTTCGGAATCTTGTGGTCGATCCCGTCGTGCGTTCAACGTCAGGATTTGACCTTATCGATGACGCGGCTCTTGATGCTCTTGTCGAGAAACTGTTTCCGCTGGCGGCCGTCGTAACTCCAAATCTCGCCGAGGCAGAGCGCATCGTCGGAGGCCGGATCGTTTCGATCGACGGCCTTAATTCCGCGGGTGCGAAGATGCTCGGTCGCGGAGCAAACGCCGTGTTGATAAAGGGCGGGCACTCATTTGAGGATCGGCCGGCGAAGGCTGTGGATCGGCTCTATCGTCGCGATGAAACGAAAAAGTTCGAGGCGGAATTTATCGCGGGCGAGCCTGTCCATGGAACGGGCTGTACGCTGTCTTCCGCGATCGCCGCGAACCTCGCACACGGCAAGCCGCTGTACGATGCGATCGGGGATGCTAAGAGGTTTGTGACCGATTCTATCCGAACGGCAGTAATGGTCGGGCACGGAAATCGGCCCGTCAACATTTAATTATTTTGCCGGCGTGAAGATCGACGGGCTTACGTAAGTTACGCCAAAGATAATGCCGGTTCGCGGGCTGTTTCGCGTAATGCCGAATGCCGCAGCCGTATCGAACCGCAGGTTGGACGCTCGGAATTGAGCTCCGATCCGCACCTGTCCCTGACTTTCGGTTCCGATCGGTGCATTCCGCCGCGTGCTCGATCTGCCGTTTATCTCGCTCACGATGTTGATGTGGTCGGTAACGCGATAGATCCCCGCAAGGCCGTAGAGGATGACATCATTCTGCGAGAAACGATCGAGCGGTGCGGACATCAGCCCGATGCCGATGTTGCCCATCAAATTCATTCGCGGCGTGCCGCGAACGACGCTTCCGAACTTTTTCTGCACAATGATCTTGCTGAAGATATTGATCTGATTCGTCCCGATACCTTTAGCCTGATCCGTATTCGGCATCTCGAAGCCGAACTTTAGGCCGATCGCCGGAAGATACTGCTTCTCATTTCTGAGTTTTATTTTTGCGGAGACAAGGATGTCGCCAAAGTCGTGAGTGGAGTTGCCGGTAACGTTCAGCGGGATCGAGGGCGACGTGATCGAATCGATCGAGACATAATCCTGCACGACGCCTTCGAGCTGAAGCTCGACGTTCGGAGCAATGCCCGTCTTTATGCGGATGTTGCCAAGCCGGGTGAGATCGCCTTCCATTCCGGAGAGGGGAAATCTTGCGTCCTGATAGAAATCGACGCCCGCACTGATCTCAAGGGCACCGGCTGGCGTGATGTCGATGTCATCGGTGAGCAGCGGCCTCTGCTGCGCCGAGACGCAAAGAGCCGAAGCGAGCAAAAGGATACAAAGGATGACGGGCGTTCTCACGCGAAGTATTTTGACACGCATCCGCTTAAATTCGCAATCGCTTTAGTGCCTAAAATGCCTGATGCCGGTGAACACCATCGCGATGCCGTGTTCATCGGCGGCTTCGATGGATTCAGTGTCTTTGACCGAACCCCCGGGCTGAATGATAGCTGAGACACCAAAGCGTGCGGCCTCATCGACGTTATCGCGGAAAGGAAAGAACGCGTCCGAGGCGACCGCCGAACCTTTGAGTTCGAGGTCAAAGCGTTCGGCACGCGCCGCAGCGATCCTGACGGAATCTACGCGATTCATCTGGCCGGCTCCAACGCCAAGCGTTTGCACCTCGTTTGCGAAGACGATCGCGTTCGATTTCACGTGCTTGCAGACAGACCAGGCGAGCAGAAGCGACCGCATCTCGCTCTCGGTCGGCTTGCGTTTTGTTACCGTCTGCACATCGCTCTCGGCGATGACGTGAAGATCAGCAGATTGCAGAAGATAGCCGCCCGAGATCTGTCGAACGACGGTCGGTTCGGCCTTACCGCTCGCGACGCGAAGTACGCGGAGGTTCTTCTTCGTGCGGAACACCTCGAGAGCATCGGCTTCAAAATCAGGGGCGACGACGACCTCACTGAAGATCTCAATGACGAGTTTGGCAGTCGCGGCATCGACCGAGCGGTTGAATGCGACGATGCCGCCGAATGCCGAGACCGGATCGGTCAAAAGGGCACGCTTGTATGCTTCGGCAAGTGAAGATCCGACGCCGACGCCGGACGGATTCGTGTGTTTTATGATCGCCGCGGCAGGAACGCTAAAGTCTGAAACAAGGCTCCATGCTGCGTCTGTATCGACGTAATTGTTGTACGACATTTCCTTGCCGTGAAGCTGCTCCGCATTCGCAACGCCGGAACTCGACGCCGTATAGAGTGCGGCTTTCTGATGCGGATTTTCGCCGTAGCGAAGATCGGCCGCCTTCTTCGCGTTCACGGTCAGCGAAGCCGGGAATGCTTCTGAATCGGCGTCGGGACCGGCCTGCGAAAGATACGCCGTGATCGCGGCGTCATATTCCGAAGTGCGTTTGTATGCAGCGGCGGCGAGTTTGGCTCGGGTCTCGAGCGAGAGAGAGCCGTCGTTTTCTCGAAGCTCATCTGCGATCTCGCTGTAAACACTCGCGTCCGTTACGACCGCGACGCTCCGCCAATTTTTCGACGCCGAGCGGATCATCGCCGGGCCGCCGATATCGATGTTTTCCACGGCCTCTTCAAGCGTTACGTCCGCTTTCGCGATGGTCTTTTCGAAAGGATAGAGATTTACGACGACGAGATCGATCGGTTCGATGTCGTGAGCTTTCATTGCCGCAACGTGTTCGTCGTTATCGCGAAGGGCAAGGAACGCACCGTGTATCTTTGGGTGAAGCGTCTTGACGCGGCCGTCCATCATTTCGGGAAAGCCCGTAACCTCAGAGACGTCCGTCACTTCGAATCCGGCTTCGCGAAGGCTGCGTGCAGTTCCGCCGGTCGAGATCAGCTGCACGCCGAGCTCTGAAAGCACGGCGGCAAACTCGCTCAAGCCTGTTTTGTCTGAAACGCTCAGAAGAGCACGTTTTATCTTTATATTGTTGGACATTGTCGATCTATTGAAATATAAGAAGGCAAAATAAAAACAAAAAGAGCGGCTTCACAAGAGCCGCCGGATTCTAGGATCTTTTTCGCGCGCCTGAAAACGTGCGGGATGCGGGCAAATCGCGTCGTAATGGCTGCTTGCTCTTCGATCTTTCCCCGCTTAGAAAAAGAAGCGGCCAATGAACAGAAGGCTCAGCACCAACGCAATTACGTAAATGACGACTTTGATAAGACTCATAAAGATAAAATACTCTAATAAAGAGGTTTACCAGTGTTCTTCGCCAAGGGAGTACTTATCGAGAAACAATTATCTTATTTGTTCGCTAAGCTCAAGTCAATACGAGCGAGCACCGGCACTCGTTTGGTCGCGTTGGCTGCAGTATTGGTTGCCGTCTGCTCGACGTTTTCCTACGGGCAGGCTATCGATGCTGAAATTCGCGTCGATGCCAAGACCAATTCCGTCGAGGTCGCAGGCAGATTTCTTGACGGCGGCGAAATTCGGAATATCGCGTTCCAGCGTGAATTTGCGGGCGTTTCGGGGCTAGCTGAACGAATTTCGCAGATGAGGACGCTAGGGGCGAATGGAAAAGAGGTCACCTCAAAAGCCTTCGCCCCAGGTGAATTTGCGGCCGCTGAAAGCATCGGCGCATTTTCGTACACCATCCGTCTCGATGCGCCCGACAGCACAGGCCAGGCGCACGTCTCATGGCTCAAGAACGGCCGCGGTGTTTTATTTCTTGGCGACATCTTGCCGCTGGTTCTTGGCAAAGCTTCGACCTCGGCAACTGTGCGGATCATCGATCAAAAAGTGGGCGTTGCCGGCGGGTGTTCTTCTTTGGCTGAAGGGAAGTATGAGTGTTCGGACCGCGCTTCTGCGGTGTTTGCTCTCTCGCCCGATCTCCGCACGGTGAAGACAGCAGAAACTGAGATCAACCTTCTGATCGAAGGTGCTTGGAATTTTGACGATCAAGCGGCCGCGAAAGAGGCTGCTGAGCTGTTTGGAACATATCGCGAAGTTTTCGGCGGCTCTCCGCAAGGTCCGTTTGAAGTTGTCGTGATGAAGTTTGCCGATGAGACGCCGCCCGGACGTTTCGAAGCCGACACGCGCGGCCGCACCATCCTAATTCTCTCATCCGACGCGCCGTTCAAGTCGCAATCGATGCAGCGTTTGAGTTTGCAGCTTCGCCACGAACTGTTTCACCTCTGGCTGCCGAACGGCGTTGCATTGGCGGGCCGATATGCCTGGTTTTATGAAGGCGCCGCACTTTATATGGCGAGCCGAGTTGGCCTCAAGACGAATCGGATCCGATTTGACGACCTTGTTTCGCAGCTCTCGACCGCGATCGCGTTTGACCGGACTTCGCCAAAAGGGGTTTCACTTGCGATGGCGGCCGACACACGTTGGCATGGCAATGCGACGACGCTTTATGCTCGCGGGATGCTGGCCGCTTTCATGCTTGACCTTGAACTCTTGAAGCGGAGCAAGACGAAGCATTCTCTCGAAGATGTTTTGAGGAAACTTTTCAACGATCATGACCGTCGAAAGGCTTCAAAGGTTGACGCGGTTCCGGCGATCATCGAAGCTTTTTCGGCCTTTAATGGCACAGGGACGCTCGCAAAAGAGCTGCTCGATCGGACAGAACCGCTCAACGTTGCTGCGACCCTTGAAAACTCGGGGTTTGAGCTTGCTGACTCGGGCCGAGATCTGAAGGTAAAAGAAGACCCAAGCAGCAGGGAAAAGGCGATTTTGAACAAGCTAGGTTATAATAACTGGCGAAAACTTTCTCGTTAAATGATGCGATCTAGATCCAGACACATTTTCGCGGCGTTGGCCGTGCTTTCTCTCTTTCAGGCCGGCTGCACCTACATCGACCAGGCCTTTTCGGGCGTGACGAGTGCTCTCGGCGTTAGGGACACTGCGGTCGTCATCGCAAAAACGGCCCAGATCAGGACGTCTTACGCCGTTGTTGCGGCGGATGTTCTTGAAGTTGACCGCGGCGACAAGCTCGACATTCTCGATAAGATGGATTTTGAGAAGGTCCTTTGGTATCGCGTTCGTGCACACGACCCTGAAGCGACCGAAGGCTGGATCGAAGCTCAGAACGTCATCACGAGCGAGACGATGGAAAAGAGCAAGAAACTCGGGGAGACTTTCGCCGATCGTTCGCCGCAAGCGTCGGGCGTTATCCGAGCAGCTTCGAACCTTCGCTCACAACCCGACTCTAGTCCTGAGAATATTCTTTTTAAGCTCGCAAAGGGTTCGACCTTCGAGATAATGTCGTGGAAGTTCGTCCCAAAGACCGAAGAGCCGGATGTCGATGACGGCTCACCTGACGGCGGCCCGGCATCGAAGAAAGAGAAGAACGAAGAGATCGAGGCGGCAAAGGTCGCCGGCGAGCCCGAAAAGATCGACGACAAATACGATATCTGGTACGAAGTGAAACTCGATCCTTCGGTATCGCCTGCACCGGCTGGTTGGCTCTTTGGCCGACAGGTCGATCTTCAAGTGCCGAGCGACATTTCGTTCTTTCAGCAGAACAATCGCAAGTTCGTGACCTGGCAGAGGATCGATGCGGATGCCGCGAACAAGAATCTTACGGGTCGCGGTTCGACGCCGGGAAGCTATGTGATCCTGACGCGCACGAATCTCGTAAAAGCGATCGACGGAGTCGAGCCCGACTTTGACGGCATTCTCGTTCTCGCGTTCGATAAGTACGACCAGAATTACTATACCGTTTGGCGGAATCCGCCGAACACGGACGTCTGGGGACAGCTTCCGTTGCGGATGGAAGGCCAGGGCGACAATAAGACCTTCAGCATCAAACTGCGAAACCAGAACGGCCAGATCGACGAGCGGAAGTTCGTTATCTTCAAAGACCGCAACCGTATGCGCGTAACGCCTCCGGAGGACATCGCGCAATATCAATTCAAGAGCAAATGACCGACGCTGAAGATATTTTCGAAGTGCCGATCACCGACTCGATCGACCTGCATGCCTTTCGGCCCGCGGATGTGAGGGCCGTTGTCGAAGAGTATCTTGCCGAGGCTCATAAGCGCGGTTTCGGCGTCGTTCGCCTGATACACGGCAAGGGTGTCGGAGTTCAGCGGGAGATCGTCCGAAAGGTTTTGTCGGAGACGGATTTCGTAAAGGGATTTAAGAACGCGCCGGAATTTTCCGGCAGTTGGGGAGCGACGATCGCGGAGTTGGACGTCTAATTCCGGTCGTCAAGTATGTCCGCCCACGCCTCGTCAATCGCCTCGGTCTCGATGCCGTGTCGTTCGAGCAGAGCATTCTTTTCCGAAAGTTTTTCTTCCAGGAACTCGATCTTTTGACGCAGATGTTTAGCCTCGCGTTCCAACCTTCGCGTGTGTTCGACACGCATCTTATACACCCTCTCAATGTAGAAGATGAACATTAGCTGCAGGCCGACGACACCGGCCAATACGAGAAGAAGTCCTATGAAAACGTAGGTAAACATGGTGTGGTACTGCTTTTTTTGTTGTCCCTTTTGATAATTATACTCTTGACCCCGAGCATTTTGAAACGTAAAACTTAGGGTATTCCAATATTGCGAGGCAGACACAATGCGTGAAGACATCATCAACACATTTCCCGAAGCGAACGGATTTGACCGCCGCGAGTTTCTGGTCCGATCTATTTTTGCTGCCGGTACATTCGCCGCGGCCGTGATGCCGATCGCCGGGCAGACGCGCATCGTGACCGACAACAAAGGCCTGATCGAGGGCGAAGTGAAGATTCCGGTCAAGGATGGTGAGCTTCCCGCATATCGTGCGATGCCGGAGAAGGGCAAGGACTTTCCGGTCGTCATCGTCGTGCACGAGATCTTCGGCGTGCACGAATGGATACAGGACGTTTGCCGGCGTTTCGCAAAGCTCGGTTACATGGCGGTCGCACCGGCACTCTATGCTCGGCTCGGCGACGTCCATTCGATCAAGGATGCGGGCGAACTCAATCGTCAGATCTTCTCGAAGATCCCGGACACCGAATCTATGGCGGACATCGACGCGGCCTACGCCTGGGCCGCGAAGAACAAAGGCAGCAAGAAGAAGATCTCGATCACGGGATTCTGCTGGGGCGGCCGCATCGTTTGGATGTACGCGGCGCACAACCCGAAATTGAAAGCAGGTGCTGCTTGGTACGGCCGCGTTGTACCGACCGACCGTTCACCCGTCAACGAAGCCCAGCCGAAGTCGCCTATCGATTACGCCAAAGAGATGAAGCCGCCCGTGATCGGATTTTACGGCGGGCTCGACAAAGGCATCACGGTTGATGGCGTGCAGCGTATGCAGGACGAATTGAAGAAGGGCAAGTCCGGCTCTGAGATCATTGTATTCCCGAATGCAGACCACGGCTTTCATGCGGACTATCGTGCAAGTTACAATAAACAGGCATCCGACGAAGCTTGGGAAAAGCTGCTCGCGTGGTTCAAGAAGCACGGTGCACGGTAATTAAATGGAAACAGAAAAACTCACGCTCGAATACACCTTGCTCTGCGACGACGTCCGCATCGAGATGGGCAACAAGATCTCTTTGATGGGCATCTTCCAGAACATCATGGTCGAGAAACTACCCGTTTCGCTCATAAAGTTCGCCGTGATCAACCATTGGCGTGGTGAGGGAAATCACCGCACCGAGATCCGCATACTCTCGCCCGACAAGAACAACCTTGTCGTCACCTCGCAGCCGACGACCATCGAACTCGCACCCGGCGGATTCACCGACAACGTGAGCTTCTTTGTGAACGTCGTTTTTCCGGACGCCGGAACATACTGGATCCAAACGGTCGCAAATGAGGTCGTCCTCGACGAACTCCCGCTCATCGTCACCGATCAGGCGAACCTCACCGCCCTCCAACACGCCGAAGAGATCTCCGAAACAGTGAATTAGAGGCCGGCAACTGCCTTGGGCTTGCCCTTTCGCAGTACGGTCGGGCTGTGCCCGACCGTAAAGTGGCCGGTTTAGAATTCCGGAGGCGGCTTTTGCCACCGACAAGTTCTTCGATCAGTTCTCCGTTCGCAGGTTTCGATTTCCTCGATGTTTGTCCCGTCCCACCGCGTGCGAGGCAAATGGGACAAAGTGGGACAAAAATCGGCGTTTTCCGTCTGGGCAGCGACATTTTTTGTCACTATTGTCAAAGATCAGGGTGTATAACACGTGTTTACACCATCTCTACAAGTATATCATGCCTGTCAAGGGATGTTTTTGTACTCGCTCGCGAATTGCCCCGGCCTTTGGTCCGGGGATCGCAGCTCTCAAAACGCTCCTCGGAGGCGGCCTGCCGCCGACAATCGGACAACATCTTCTAGGCTATGCCCTTTCGCAGTGCGGTCGGGCTGTGCCCGACCTTAGGTCAAGGTCCAGGATATATTCTAGAGTGCTCTTCGTGGGCTATGCCCTTTCGCAGTGCGGTCGGGCTGTGCCCGACCGTCAAGTCGGCAAGAAACTTCCGGAGCCCGCGTGAGCGGGCGACATCTTTCCGGATGGGACGTATGGCCGCGTGCTTTAGCAGCTGGACTGTGGGCGGTATTCTTGGGCTTGCCCTTTCGCAGTGCGGTCGGGCTGTGCCCGACCGTCAAGTCGGCAAGAAACTTCCGGAGCCCGCGTGAGCGGGCGACATCTTTCCGGATGGGACGTATAGCCGCGTGCTTTAGCAGCTGGACTGTGGGCTGTATTCTTGGGCTTGCCCGTTTGCAGTGCGGTCGGGCTGTGCCCGACCGTCAAGCTGCCAAGAAACCTCCGGAGCCCGCGTGAGCGGGCGACATACGATCTGCATTTTATGCATTTTGATACATTCCGTGAACTTTGTGCTTACCGCGGCATTGACACTCGGCATATAATCATCCTCGGTTTGCAGTTGACAAACCTGAAGATCCGCCACGAGAGTGAAACGACCATTCGCCGCCGCTCGAACCATTACGCCTCGAACGGCATCAAAAGTCTTTACAGGGAAGGCGGTTATTGCGGAGTTGCGTGGAACGGGGACGGGGATCGGTGATATGGTTACGTGGAAGACGAGCGATCCGGCGTCGGGGACCGAGGTTTCGTATCGGAATGACGGGACGGCGAATACGGGCTATGTCTCCGGGCAGGTGGAGCCGCTGGGGCAATCCGTCGCATTGACCGACCCTGAGCCGCCGAACGAACCTTCGCAGTATCCGTCGTCATACGAACAGTATCTGTTCTCGGCGAGGGAATCCGAGTGGGAATGCAAAGTGTCCGACAAGTTTTACGGTGGTTTTCAAGGGATGCCGGATCATTGTCAGAAGAAACGGCTTATGGACCTAAGAATTCCGCTAGCTCAGACTTTCAATTGGGATCCTTTCAAAACCCAACCGTGTGAGGAAAGCAACGACCCCGAAACCATTAGTGTATGCACTGAAACGACCCGCGACCCGGCAGACAAACGCTTCGAGGCAAGCTACGATACTTCATCCGATTGTTTGAATGCAATCTACAGCGCAGTTCCAAAAGACATGCTTATCGCTGCGCAGACCGCAGTACCACTATTAACCGACGCTGCCGAAGATATTGGCTACAGTTTGGCAGAGCTAGCGTACCTACTGGCATCGGTTGAACACGAATCGCATTTTGGCAATCTAATGACGGAAATTTGGGGACCGACCGGTGATCAAAATGGCTATGAACCTAGATTCAGCTCTAGCGGACGGGTCACGAACCAAAAGGCGAAAGAACTTGGAAACACTCAGGTTGGTGACGGCAAGCGCTTCTTAGGACGCGGATATCTTCAAATCACCGGGCGCGGAAACTATTCGCGTTTTGGAGCGATGCTCGTTATGGGAGCCTTCTTTGCGGGTGATTGGTCGGGGATGGCCGTCGCGGATATAAAAGTGTTTCCTGAAAATGCAGCCATTCCCACTAATGCTGCGAAGATCGCCGCTTTAGGCTTGAAGGTTGATCTGTTCAAACAGAGAGGGCGCAATCTTGATGACGTGATAAAGCAGGGGACATTTCAGGAGTTTCTAAAGGCACGCAACTTTGTTGGTGGGCGTTATATAAATGTGGGCAGTGGAAGGAACAGGCACAGAATTGACGTTGGATCAAACATCGCAAACCGTGCGCTCGAATACCTTGGAGCTATGCAAGGGATCTGTAACTAACCTAAGGTGAGGTGCGAATGAAGACAGCAACCATAATCGTATACATCGCCCTTTTCGGTGTAAGTCTCTTTGCATGCAGGATTGAACACTCAGCGCCTCGGCTAGATACCTCACAAAGTTCACAGAGGCCTGCGGATACACCCAGCGCCACGCCCGAGCAGTCGGTGAGATTGGGGCTTGTTGACTGGAGCGGTCGCGTGGGTGAGTTCGACTATCGATGGGATGGAAAGGACCTTGAGGTTTCGTCGGGAAAGGGCAAGACGCTTCGATTGTTCAGCGCGGATGCCAAGAGCAGGGTACAGGTCGAGCAAACAACAAATGATGCGAAAGGATGTAGTTTTTCGAGCTATTACCGACCGCTAGCGGTGGCCGGAAGTCTCGTTAGCTTCGACAACGAGTTCAGCACTTTGTGCGGTGGCGCTATCGATAACAGTTGGGGCTATTCAACGATCAAAATCATCAAGGGGCAAGAGGGAGAGCTAGTTTTTGACGGCGTCTCGCTTTCTGATATTTTTCCGGATACTGAACTTCTTCAGGCGTTCTCACGAGAACCAAAAATCAGTTATTCCATTTCAAAACTGATCTCCGTCCGCAAGATCGGCGGCGCGCCAGGCACCTTTACTGAGCTGAAACGGCTGATGGCGAAGTTTCCAAATGACTTTCTTGGCGGACGCTATTACTTGGCAGATTCCATAGACTCGTTCGCGTTGCGAAGTGTCGATGGTGAACAACTCACACTCTGGATCAGCCTATTGCCTACCGCTCCGCCTGAGGCTGCACTTCGTGACCACCTTGAGCTCACGCTTCCTTTGCCGTCAAAGTATCGTAATTCGATAATCGCCGCTAGCTACCAACGGGCTGGTTTCTTGATGGAAGCCGCAGATGCGGTTGTCGGAAATGATTCTGCAAGTTTCGAGTTCACATCGAGAACGACAAAAACACAATGACTAGGAATGTATTTGCGGGGAAGGCGGTGATTGCGGAGTTGCGTGGGACGGGGACGGGGATCGGTGATATGGTTACGTGGAAGACGAGCGATCCGGCGTCGGGGACAGAGGTTTCTTATCGGAATGACGGGACGGCGAATACGGGCTATGTCTCGGGGCAAGTGGAACCGCTTGGCCAATCCGTCGCATTGACCGACCCTGAGCCGCCGAACGAACCTTCGACGTACGCGCAGCATCTATTCTTTGCAAGCGAACCCGAATGGCAGTGCAAAGTCCCGGATGCGTTCTACGGAGGCTTTCAGGGCCGACCCGATCATTGTCAGAATCGGCTTGTATATATTGACCACGCAGAAACGCTATTTTCGCCTTTGTCGCTTGGGAAGATGGCGGTCCCGACACTGGTAGATTCGCCTCTTTCCCCGGTCGGCTCAGGTCCGAGAACTACCTATGCGAGTAACGCGATGAGATATGCACTTAGGTCATCTGACAAGGAAAAACAAACTAAGTCCTGTCCAGAGGGGACAACGCCAACGCCCGATGCAAATGGCGATATTCAATGCGTCGGCACAGGCGTGACAGAGGTGCAGGTCTCCGGAAATTTATGGATTGATCTATTCGTTGACGAGGGACGGCTTGTCAAAGGGCTTGCTGGTTTTGCGTCATCGCGAAAAGGCGAGCAAGAACTCCAAGTCCTTAAGAACACGGGCATAGATCAAGACAAAGATGACTGCCGCCGGAATGTGCTTGATAAGCTAGCAACGATTGGTTTCAAGCTGAGCGAATTCTACGATTACTTAAAAAAAGGCGTTGACTTGGTGGATGCCGCCACCTCCCCGATCTTGGCGTATGTCGCGTTAGGGCGGAACTTTGAAAGACCTCTCTACCTGTCAAATTCAACCACGACCGCGGGACACGCCCTTCTACTGCAACGCGACGTGGATGCTATGACGAGTCTTTCGCTTAGCATGACAAAATTAACGGTATTCATCGTCCCGGGGAAAGCCAAAAGCAGCGTCGGCTTTCTCTTTCATGAGGCACTTCACGGATTTGGGGCATTTCTCAATCGTGGCAATAAGGTGGATTCCGGGGCGAAACTGCTCGGTCCGTATTCTGACGAAAAGCTGAAAAGCCTATTTGGTATAACTACACCTGGTACGAGGGGCATTTCGCAGTATATTGACGACCACTGCGGGGACTACTTCCAGAAGCAATAGTCGAGGGCATTGAGCAAAAGGGAGTTCTAAGATGAAAGTTGGTTCACTATTGCGCGGAGCATTCAGTTTGGCCGTGATTTTTGTGATTTGTCAGTCCGGGGTCGCCCAAGAGCCGGCGTCGGGGTACGCTTGCAAAGGACAGCCTTTGGGTGTTTTTCGACAGATCACCGGAGCAAGATACGACCTTTCGCCGGAATATGATAGTGCCCAGTGGCCAAATCAGGAATCAGATCTTCGCGAGGGCCGATGGACTTTGGACCCGCTTGATAGAGTGGATCCTGCATACAAGATCTCTCTGTATCGCGATCCAACTTTTACAGCGGATAGTCGCTGCACGACAATTTTGAAAGTCGTCGGAAAGCTGATCTCACCTCAGGGACTCATTTTTGCTTTTGACTCGGCCACTTATGATTTTTCGGTGCGAAAGCTTAAGTTTCGCACTATCGAGCGAAATGGTGTCGTTTTCGAAGGTGAGATTCAATTTTTTCCGAAACCTCAGTTTGTAAAGGGAGGCTACGAGTCAGGAGTTGGAAAGCTGAAAATCCTCGGTAGACAATTTGGAGTTGTAACGATCGATATCCATATCTAGCCGAGCACTACTGCCTCAGAGGAGGAATAAATTTCGTATTTAGAGGATTGAACGATCGATCCGAGCCGTTGGGGCAGTCGATCGCGGGTGTTGATCCTGAGCCGCCGAACGAACCTTCGACGTACGAGCAGCATCTATTCTTTGCAAGCGACGCGGAATGGCAGTGCGAGGCGGTGGGGCTTGGGGCTTATGGGCGTGATCTTATGGCGATACCGGATCATTGCCAGAACAGAGTGCTTATGAGTTTTGATCGTGGGCTAGATCAGATATTTGGTTGGCGTCCGAGCAGTCTGAAACGGCTTGAGAGGCAGGTCGATTCGCCGGCGGACTACTATCGCGGTGCGCACGGCAACCTGGGCCTTGCTCAACGAACAATAGCCAAAGGCCTCACGATCTCTTACAAATTTGCGTTGGACATTTCAAACGAAGGCAAAGACCAGAATTGCGAAGACAGCGGTGATGTCATCCGCGTCTGCACCAAAGAAAAAGGCAAAGCTAAAGGCCTCACCGATTCTTCGATCCCAAAAGACGTAGCCCAACGCCTCGACCCCGCCAACGCCGGTGATCCGAATCCGGGTGACAATATGCAGGCATTTGATGAGGCTGTCCAGGCCGTTCGAAATATTCTACAAGAAAAGGGCGACAACTCTTGTGCAAAGTTTTTCGGTCGGGTCGGCGAAGATGCCTTAAATAAGATCGTGGCGATGGTTAGCGAGAGTAACTTTGTTCCGTTATCAGATTCCGTGACCGGAATTAAGATGGTGGTCGATCCTGTTGCAGGTGCTGACTTCAACATGCCGTCAAATGGCTACACAACGATTGGCCCTACCGCTGTTTTTATAAACTCGCGGGGACCATTTGTAGACGGCCGTGCGAAACGCATTGGTCATCAATATTCCGCAACCTTGAAGTCTCGAGCTCTGCAGATACTCCACGAGATCGGCCATTTGGTCGTAACGGGCGTTACGCGCGGTGAAGTCAAAATAGAGGTGGGTGGAGAAATGAGAACGTACAAGGTAAGTAATCTGACGTTTCTTTTAGCACCCGATGGTCCGGGCTCGGAGTATGGATTGAGTGTTGCGAATACTGATAAAGTGGAGAAAGCCTGTGGCGAACAGATCAATGCGCTGGATAGGAAAAAGAGTTAGTCTTTGGGCTCTGCCGCTCATTTTGCTGCTAAGCTTTTCTGCTTTGGCGCAGGGTGCAAAGCCGCGGCCAATTGCGGCAGGCGGCCTTGTGGTGGATAGTGCCAATAGAGCGATTCCTAATGCCGTCGTTTGCTTTGATGGAGGCCAAATCGGCGATGTGATTTATTGCTCCAGGAGCTTTGCCGATGGCGCGTTTGAGTTGCGCGATTTTGTCATCGGACAATACGCGTGGCTGGTGATCGAGGTTCGAGTGGCAGGGATGCCGCGTGTTGTCGTCAATTCATACCATCTAAAACAATTTCCTGAATTTCGGGGATTGAGGTTAAAGGTGCCGAAGGATCCGGAGTA
>JAIBCB010000003.1 GCA_019694355.1 Pyrinomonadaceae bacterium
GATGATGTCGCCTCGATGATCAAAGGCACATTTCGACGGCGAGCTCTCGCACAACTGATCTCATCTCAGCTTGACGTTGACCGTATGGATTATCTTCTCCGCGACAGCCTGATGACGGGTGCAAAATACGGAGTTTACGACCTCGAGTGGATCGTAAAATCGATCGAGATCGACGAAGAGAATGACCGGATATTCGTTGCGGCACCCGGCATCGCGGCCGTCGAGGATTATCTGCAGGCGAGATACTATATGTTCCGGCAGGTCTATTTTCACCGAACATTGCGAGCAGCCGAATCGGTTCTAAAGAGCCTGCTGCATCGCGCGATCGCTGTGTATTCGGCAGGCGGTGATGTTTGGCATCTGCCCGGCAGTTCGGTTGAGAAAATATTGCAAGGCGAACGGCTAGACCTCGAAAAACATCTCGAACTCGACGATACAGATGTTGTATTTCACATCAAGCAATGGCGATCCAGCAGCGACGCGATCTTGTCCGACCTTGCAAAACGCTTTTTTGACCGGCAAATATTCAAGGCGTTCGATCTCGATATGAATGAGGCTGAGAAGGCTGTGTTTCTTGGGCAAGCTCGCAGCGTCGTCGAACGACACGGGTTCGATCCCGAGTATTATCTTGTTGAAGATTCCGCAAAACACGCAGATTATTACTTTTACTCACGCGATACGCACGATCCGAAGAATCTGATATTCGTTGAGTACGGATATTCGCGTCCTGAGATACGCGAGATCTCCGAGGTAAGTGCTGCGGTCCGCGGACTGCAGGAAGGTTACCGCGCTCAGCGTGTCTGTTTTCCGGCCGAATTGCGGACCGAGATCGAGGCTCTTTATCGACCCTGAACGATGCAAAGACCGGCAATTTTCGCAGTTCTCTTTGTATTGATCTTCGCTTTCGCGACAGATGCAAAAAGTCTTGCAACGGTTGCGATCGGCGACAGCACCGCGAACGAATATTCCACCAAGCTGCGTGCAAATCTGAGCGGTCAGTTCACCTTGCTCGATGAAGATCTCGCTTCTTCGGCATTTGCATCATTCAAATTCGCAACTCCGACCAACCTGACCGTTGACCAGGCCGCCGCCGCAGGTTCCGCGATCGGCTGCGACTTTTTTGTCATCATCGACGCCGGCATAAACCGCCGAAGTTCATTTACAAAGCCTGTCTATTTCGAAGCGTACGCTTCTCTGTTTGTCGTCGAGACACGCACCGGACGGCTGCTTCGATGGCTCCATCCTCGTATCGAAGCACCGACCGAGGCCGAGGCTTTGCCGCAGCTTTTGCAGACAGCGGGTGAGATGGCAGCTACTATCGCAGCTAGTTTGAGCAACGTTGATCCGGTAGAAGACGATAACAAGTCGGCCATCGAAACATTGCCCGACACGCCGGAAAAAGGCCTGCAGCCGCCGATTCCGTATCGCCGGATCAAGCCGCTTTATACCGAGGCCGCCGAACGGCTCGGCGTTGCCGCAACTGTTGAGATACTTGTTGATATCGACGCGGAAGGAAAGATCCTGCGAACGAAGATCGTTCGCTGGGCGGGATTTGATCTTGAAGCCGCGGTCGAGGATGCTGTCCGCAAGATGAATTGGCGTCCGGCATATCGCAACAACAGGCCCGTGGCGATGCGCGTGCTGCTCCGCTATAACTTCAAGCGGCTTGAACCGCCGCCGAATTAAACTTTTGTCGCCATTTAACGTAGAATCATTTTTTCGCCATAAAAACTAAATTCTTTCCAGGAGAGCTTATGCGTTCAACTCTTAAACGTTATTTTGTCGCTCTGTTCGTCTTCGCGACTCTTACTTCGAGTGCGCTGGGACAGACAGCGTTCGATATCTCGCGTATGGATCGTAATGCCGATGCATGCGAAGACTTTTTCCAGTTCGCGAACGGAACTTGGGTCAAGAAGACCGAAGTGCCGCCGTCGCAGGCTCGTTGGGGAACATTCAATATTCTCGGCGACCGCAACCGCGACATCCTGCATGACATTCTTGATAGGGCCGCCGCAGCAAAGAATGCGAAGAAGGGCAGCGATGTTCAGCTTATCGGCGATTACTACGCAGCCTGTATGGACGAGAACGCGATCGAAGCAAACGGCATCAAGCCGATCGAACCTGTCCTCGAACAGATCGAGAAACTAAGAACGCAAGATGACGTCGTACGCGAGATCGCCGATCTTCACAACGATGGTTTCCCGGCGCTGTTCAGATTTGGCGGCGGACGCGATGCGAAGGATTCGAACTCGGTGATCGTAAGCTCAGGACAGGGCGGCCTTTCGCTCCCGAACAAGGATTACTACACGAAAGATGACGCAAAGATGGTCGAAACTCGCCAGAAATTCGTCGAGTATATGACCAAGGTCTTTGATATGTCCGGCGACACTCCCGCCGAAGCAAAGGCTCATGCTGAGACCGTTATGGCGATCCAGATGCGGCTTGCGAACGCATCAAAGGCACCGGTCGAAATGCGTGATCCGGACAAGAACTACAACAAGATCAAGCTCTCCGATGCTCAGGCGATCATCCCGAATCTTCCGCTCAAGGACTATTTGAAGCGCCGCGGCATTCCGGTTCCGGAAACGCTGAACTTCGGCCAGCCGGACTTCTTCAAGGAATTGAACACGATGCTCAAGGACGTGCCTGTCGATCAGTGGAAAACATACTTCCGCTTTATGGTGCTCGATTCGTCCGCAAGCTACCTTCCAAAAGCGATCGCAGATGCAAGCTTTGATTTTCACGGTAAGTATCTCTCCGGCACAAAGGAGCAGGAGCCGCGTTGGAAACGCTGCGTTTCCGCGACGGATCGCACGCTCGGTGAAGCCCTCGGTGCCGAATACGTAAAGACCGAGTTCACGCCCGAGGCAAAGGCGAGAATGAATCAGCTCATCGACAACCTTTTTGTTGCGATGAAGAGCCACATAAACTCTCTTGATTGGATGAGCCCCGCGACAAAGGAAAAGGCTCTCGGCAAGCTCGCGACCTATAAGCGGAAGATCGGCTACAACGAACATCCGCGAGGCTACAAAGGCTTGACGATCGACCGTTCGTCTTACGCAGGAAATGTCCTTCGTTCACGAGCTTTCGAGATCAAGCGGAACATTGCTGACATCGGCAAGCCGGCGGACAAGACACGCTGGTTCTTCTCGCCGCCGACAGTGAACGCCTCGTATTCGGGGACGAATAACGAGATCACTTTCCCGGCCGGAATTCTCCAGCCGCCTTTCTTCAATTTCAAGGCGGACGACGCCATCAACTATGGTGCGATCGGCGCGGTGATCGGCCACGAGATCACGCACGGATTCGATGATTCGGGCAGCAAGTTCGACGCACAAGGCAACCTCGCATCCTGGTGGCTGCCGGAAGACCGCAAGAAATTTGAAGAGCGCGCCGCGTGTGTTGTGAATCAGTTCAATGGCTACGAGGTCCAGCCCGGACTGCACATCAACGGCAACCTTACGCTTGGCGAGAATATCGGTGATCTCGGCGGCCTTGCGATCGCATACACCGCACTTGTCGATGCCCTAAAGGGTAAGAAGATCGAGAATATCGACGGCTTTACGCCCGAGCAGCGTTTCTTCCTCGGATGGGCGCAGGTTTGGGCCGCAAAGGCGACGCCTGAATTCGAACGCCGCCAGGTCTTGACCGATCCGCACTCTGCGGCAAAATGGCGAGTCAATGGCCCGCTTTCGAATATGCCTGAGTTCGCCCAGGCCTTCGGCTGCAAACAAGGCCAAGCGATGGTTAGAAAGGACGCCTGCCTGATCTGGTAGATCTTGCCTCGTATCGAAAAGCACGAAGCTGCCCTGAGCGATTGCGCTCTCGGCAGCTTCCTTTTTTAGCACACGACACAGTTTCAACTGCCTGCGGTTTGCAGATACGTAGAGAAGCCCGATAATTGTGTTACAAAGATATCAACGATGCTTGACCCAAATTACGTAAGAGAAAACCTTGAAGCAGTCCGAGCTGCATTGGCGGCTCGGAATTTTCCGCCCGCTGTACTCGACCATTTTGCCGAGCTTGATGCCGAACGTCGTCGCGTCAACAGCGAGGCTGACGATGTCAATCACGAACGGAACAACGCAAGCAAAGAGATCGGCGCTCTCATGCAGGCCGGGAAAACTGCCGAAGCTGACGCAAAAAAAGCAGAAGTGGCAGGCCTGAAGGGCCGCCAAGCGGAGCTCGAAAAGCAACGCGATGAAGCCGACGTCGCGATGCGTGAACTCCTCTCAGGCCTGCCGAATCTGCCCGCCGCGGACGTTCCGGTCGGTCCGGATGAATCGGCAAATGTCGAGGTACGCCGCTGGGGAACGCCGCGTGAATTTGACTTCGAAGTAAAGGACCACGTCGATCTCGGCACCGAACTCGGCATCCTTGACCTCGAACGCGCGGCGAAGGTTGCGGGTTCGCGTTTTGCGATCCTCAGCGGCCAGGGCGCAAAGCTTGAACGGGCCTTGGTCAGCTTTATGCTCGATGTGCATACCGGCGAACATGGCTACACCGAAACTCAGCCACCGCTGATCGTTAATCGTGAGACGCTTTTCGGCACCGGGCAACTGCCAAAGTTCGAGGAAGATCTATTCACGCTTACCGATGATCGCGGATTTTCGCTCATACCGACGGCCGAGGTGCCCGTTACGAATTACCATCGAGACGAGATCGTCGAGGCCGCCAGCCTTCCTATGAAGTTCGTTGCGTTCACGCCGTGTTTTCGCAGCGAAGCGGGCAGCTATGGCCGCGACACCCGCGGGCTCATACGCCAGCATCAATTTGAGAAGGTCGAACTCGTCAAGATTTGCCTTCCCGAAGAGAGCGAGAAAGAGCACGAAGAACTAACCGCAAATGCCGAGAAGATCTTGCAGCTCCTCGAATTGCCATATCGGACGATCGTGCTTTCTACGGGCGATATGGGCTTCTCGGCTCGTAAGACCTATGACATCGAGGTCTGGCTGCCTTCGCAGCAAACTTACCGAGAAATTTCGAGCTGCTCTAATTGCGGCGATTTCCAGGCCCGTCGGATGGGTACGCGAGTCCGACGTGCGGGAGGTTCTAAGCCTGAATTCGTCCACACGTTGAACGGTAGCGGCCTCGCCGTCGGGCGAACATGGATCGCCGTACTCGAAAACTACCAACAAGCGGACGGCAGCGTGACCGTACCCGAAGTTCTGAAGCCGTATATGAATGGCATCGAGCGGATCTCAAAAGCCTAGCAAAAAACAGGCATCCATAAAGTTGACCTCTAGCCAATCCGTAATTACGATGTAATTATGCGTGCTCATATTATTCAGATCGGAAACTCACAAGGCATCCGCCTGCCGAAGGCCTTGCTCGAACAGAGCGGCATTTCCGGGGATGTCGAACTTGAGATCCACCAAGGCGGCATTCTCATCAGGAACGCAGCGATGCCGAGGAGCGGTTGGGACGAAGCCTTCAAAGCAATGGCCGAGAACGACGCCGAAGACGGTTTCGAGAGCCTTCCAAATCAGTTCGAGAAGAAGGAGTGGCAATGGTAGAGCGGTTTGATATCTTCCTCTTGAATCTCGATGAGGAGGTCACAAAAGAGGCGAAGAACACACGTCCTTGTGTCGTGATCTCGCCCGACGAGATGAATCGTCATCTAAATTCGGTCATCATCGCACCGATCTCCGCAAGTACTGAACGTTACCCAACTAGAGTTGCGGTCAATGTCCTGAATTCGGAACGCTCGCTCGTCCTTGACCAACTAAGAACTGTCGATAAAGAACGCCTCGTAAAACGCATCGGCTCCATCGGAAAGAGCGAAAGAAAAGCGACGATCGAACGCTTGCAGGAGTTGTTTGCCGAATAAGGTCTCGAAGATCATTTCCGGCGGACAGACGGGCGCAGACCGTGCGGCCCTAGACTGGGCAATAGACCACAACTTCGCATACGGCGGCTTCGTTCCCCTCGGACGCTGGGCGGAAGACGGCAGAATCCCTGCTGGATATAAGAACCTGATCGAACTCGACTCCGACGATCTGGCGGCGCGTACCGAGAGAAATGTGATCGAGGCGGACGCGACGCTCATCGTCGCTCTCGGCAAACTTACAGGCGGTTCGCTATTTACCTGGAAAGTCGCGGGAAAGCATCGTCGGCCGGTCCTCGTTGCGGAACTTAATCGGTTCTCAATGGAAAACGCGGCTGACAAGGCTCGTGAATGGCTTAAGCTTGCGGGCGCCGCAACGTTGAACGTCGCCGGCCCGCGAGCATCAAAAGAGCCCGACATCTACGACAAGACTTACCAATTGCTAAGCCTCATTTTCGGAGAATGAATCTGTTGCGTGATTACTATGTATCTACGTTGATGGTCATCTTACCTTGGCGGCGTTCCACAAAGCGTCCATTTCCTCTAGGGTAGCGTCATCGAGGTCTTTGCCGCTCGCTTTTATCTCTTTCTCAACGAATCCAAACCGTCGGCGAAACTTGCGGTTCGTCTGTTTCAAGGCGGTTTCGGGTTCAACGCCAAGCCTTCGTGCAAGATTTGCGACCACAAAGAGTAGATCGCCTATTTCTTCGGCCGCATTCTCGTCGTCTTTTGTGCGGATCGCCTCACGTAGCTCACTGACCTCTTCATCGAGCTTTGCGAAGATATCATCAACTTCTTTCCAATCAAAGCCTTTTTTGGCGGCCTTTGAAGTAAGCTTCAGAGCTTCGATGAGTGCGGGAAAATGCACCGGCACATCATCGAGCAGAGAGTCCTTCACCTTCTCGCCTTTGCCCGAAGCGGCGCGTTCATCGGCCTTGAGTTTGTCCCAATTATCGAGAACGTCCTGCGCGCGGGCGAGTTTTGCGTCGCCAAAAACGTGCGGATGACGAAGCACCAGCTTTTGCGTAACGCCTCCGACAACTTCGTCGATCGTGAATTCCTCGCGTTCCTTCCCGATGGTTGAGTGAAAGATGACCTGCAGAAGCAGGTCTCCCAATTCCTCACGCAGTTCCTCGATCTTTCCTGTTTCTTCGGCAGCCTGTATCGCATCAAAGGTCTCGTAGGCTTCCTCCAAAAGATAACGTGCGAGCGAGCCATAGGTTTGCTCGCGATCCCACGGACAGCCGCCCGGCGCGCGAAGCCGCTCCATCACGGCGACAAGTTCATCAAAGGTTTTTGACATCGTTATCAATAATTAGAGAACAGAACGCCCTCGAAAGTCCATCTTGCCCCGCCTGTCCTTAGAAAACTGTGTCGGTCAAATGGTAAAATATAGAAAATTTGGTATTGAAGATTATGATCGGACACGACGACGAAAACGAGAAAGTCCATTTTAAGGTTGCGGATCGGCGAAAATTCAACGCCGATGGAACTCTTCGGGAAGGCGTTGTCCTTGAACCTGCGCCGGAGCCAAAAGCGAAGCCGGCCGAATCAGAACCGTCCGCAGCGAACGAGCCTTTGAGCGCTCACGCCAATGAAGAGCTGCCTGTCGAAGCATCTTCCGCCGACGATGCAGCTGAAGCGTTTGACGAAGGCGAAGACATCCCGGGAGCCGAAGACCCAGCGAGCTTTGTGAATTTTCTCTCGACGGTCGCTACCAACGCGGCCGCCGCTCTCGGTGCGATGCCGCATCCTGCGACGGGAAAACGAAGCCTCGACCTTGAATCCGCAAAATATTGGCTCGACATCATCGGTATGCTCCGCGACAAGACGAAGGGAAATCTCCATCCGCAGGAATCACGTCTGATCGAGAGCCTGCTCGCAGATCTGCGTATGCAGTACGTCCATCTCGTGCGCGCAACTGAAGAAAAGCTTAAGGCTCAGGCAGCCGCAAAATTCTCTGGCGACGACATTTTGGGCAAGAAGTAGTCTGCGATAACGGTCGTAACTCGAGTGAACACGGCCTGCCGAACTCAGTATGAAACTCACGTTCCTCGGAACCGGCACCTCGACCGGCGTACCTTCCATCGGGTGCGATTGCGAGACGTGTCGTTCGGAGGATCCGAAAGATAAGAGGCTACGCGTTTCCGTATTGATCGAGCACGCCGGGAGAGCAGTTCTCGTCGATACGTCCTCAGACTTTCGCCAGCAAGCGCTTAGGGCAGGCATCGATTTTCTTGATGCAGTTCTTATTACCCATTGCCACGTCGATCACGTTTTCGGGCTCGACGACATTCGGCCGCTGAATTTCAGATACGGTGCGATGCCGATCTTTGCGAATGCCGTTGCGTGGATCGACCTTCGCCGGATCTTTCAGTACATCTTCGAGCCGTCGCATTTTGGCGGCGGCCTTCCGCAGCTCATCCCACATACGGTTTTTCCAAAAGCATCCTTCAACATCGGCGCAGATCTTTTGATCACACCGATCGAGGTCATACACGGAAAGCTTCCCGTTATCGCGTATCGCTTTAATGACTTTGCATACGCAACAGACCTCAAGCAGATACCACCCGAGTCGATGGACGCGTTACGCGACCTTGATGTGCTCGTTTTGGACTGCGTCAGGATAAAGCCGCACGGAACGCACCTTTGCCTTGAAGAAGCTCTTGCGATCATCGCCGATCTAAAGCCAAAACGTGCCTATCTCACACATCTGAATCACGATATCCTGCACGAACGTGACTCTTCTCTGCTGCCGGAGAATGTCGAGTTTGCGTATGACGGCCTTGTGGTCACGGCTTAGAACGGGCCTTGGCCTTTGCGGCTAGGAGAGGAGCAAAGAAGGTCAGAAGGAGCACAAGCGGCCAGAGATTCCCGTCTCGAAAAGAATATGCCGAAAGGATCTCGTCCAAACTCAAGCCACGCGAAAGGCCGAATGAGAACTCGAACGAAAGCGTGAGGGCGAGCCAAAGAAAGCCGACAAGTAACTGCTGTTTCGGGCTGTCAGAAGCGATCCAGGATATCGAAACGTACGCTATCGCAAAGATCATGCAGCAAAGGATAATGCCGCTTACGATAAATCCGGTCTGCATTCCGAATGACGGAAACAAAACGGCCTCGCGCAGCACTCCATTTAGGATCGCGAGCACCAATATTACGGCCCAAATGATCGTTGCTCGAATAAGCATTCGTTCTGCACCTTAGATCCAACGGCGGACACTTGAAAGAAGCTCTTCATAGTCCTTGCCGAACTTCGAACGCAGAATGCGTTCTTCCGCCTTGATCTGGAATTGCGTCATATAGCCGACAAACCCTGCCAAGAGAAGAATCGAGAGAGCGTTTGCAAGATACAAAGACCAGGCCGTAAGGATCAGCAGCATTCCAAGATACATCGGGTTTCGCGTGATGCGATAAATGCCGCTTCGCACGACGCTCGAAGCCTTGTCGGGCGACATTGGATCGACCGTGGTCCCGCTGCGGCGAAATGCAAGAAAACCGCTCACCACCGCAAGGATGCCGACTCCGGCGGCAAACAGCGAGAAATACGGCTGAGCCGGCATTACAAAGTTCGCCGCCGGCAATAGCCAGTAAGCGCCGAACATCATTAGCGCAAAGCCGATCACGACGATGAGCGGCGGGATCTTCAGCTCAAGCCAACGCATAATCCCTCATACGCAGCAAAAAAGAATGCAAATGCCTCCGGCTCTTATCACCGAAGGCTTTTACTTACACACAGGCTATCGACGGAAAGCCGTATTTGACGAGCCAGGCATTGTTCTCGGACGCGATCTGCTGCGAACATTCTTTGTCGCGGCGAAATGTTACGTTCGTCTTGTAAGCCTTCACATTCGCGATATATCTTGGATCAAGGGCACCGAATATGCTCGGGCTTGGAACATTTGCGACCGCCTCGGCAGTACCCTCGTCAACGTAATCCGCTAAACCTTGATCACCGGTGGGTTTCCAATATGTCCCGCCCATCGCACCGTGTGTGCCGAAATAGAACTTCTCGGTATAGACGGTCGGCGGGCTATACTTCGTCCCGTCATTGCCAAAGCTCATTCTTGATCTTGCGGCCGGGTCGCGGCGGATATGCAGGACATTTGCGACGTTGTTCGGGATATACTCAGCGTCATACGCCAAATGGCGATCGACACAGTCGAACAAGACCATTGCGTGAACCGGAATGTTCAGCCTTTTCAGATTACTTGCTATTACAACCGCGCCGAGGGCCCCGCGGCTGTACCCTGTGAGCAGGATCTTTTGGTTCGGCTGGGCATTGTGATATTTGCGAATGTAATTCATTCCCATTGCGATCGCTTCGGGCAGGCCGCCGCCAGGGCCGATCGGGCCGCGGGAATAGTTGTCATCCCCGCACATTTGATTAACAAAGCTGTTCTTAAAGTCACGAGCGTATTCCGCGTTCGACGTGGGGCCGGTGCCATCTATCCCAAATAAAATTGCCATTATCTTGATCTCCTGAATGATCTTATCCTTCGAGGCAAACATCTGGCGCAGGTCATGGTGTGCAGGGTTTGTCGAAGTTTGATGAGATGAAAAGTGCTGTCAACGCGCTAACCACCCGGCTCGGTCAGCCGGGATCCTGCCGTATCTGCAATTTCAAAACTCAATATTGGACGTAAGTCTGGATCGTTTTTTGCACAAGCCGATGTAAATCTGTTCGACGATCTTCTACCCTTCCAAAATCATGGCAACGGGCCGATCCTTGAGAACCACGGCTCCCTCCCCAGCAAAGCCGACCAGACCAGGTTGAAACCAAGAACCGCGACTGCAGGGCCGACGATCCAACCATAGCCGCCGTCAAGATATGCGAAATAAAGGACAGCGATGCCGACCGCGCAAAGAAACGCCCCAAACACACCGGAGATGATCCGGTATGTTCGCCGCGAATAATACGCCGTGCCGTTCTTCTCTTGATCCACAGTTCGGCCACCTAGGCATTGAAGTTATGCTATTTCATTTTCTTTTTCTGTTTTACAACAGAACGCGGTGCCGTAAACGTGAGCACACTGCGCGGATTTTCTTCCATTATCGTCTTGATCACATCGTCGCTGACGCCTTTTGCTTTGAGGCCTGGGATGATTATGTCGTGGATGTACGTATAACCGCCGCCGCCGTTCACCTTAAGCTGCGACGGGATACAGACATCGTGCGAGAGGATCATCTGCTTTGCATGTCCCGCTTGGATCATCGCAAAAATACTCTCAATACGCTGTTCATCTGCCTTCTTTGGGAGCGGAGCCAGGCCCATAAAATCCCATTCGACATAGACGCCGCGATCAAATAGAGCCTCCATCGTTTTTACGTCGCGACCGCCTGTATGCGACATCACAACGTGATGCAGATCGACGCCTTCCGACTCGATAATGTCGAGCACCTGCAGCATTTCATCGAGCGGTTCGAAATTGTGAATGGACATCGGCGCGCCCGTAAGGCGTGAGGCCCTGGCACTCGCCCGAACACTCTTTAGCTCGTTGGGCGTGAGCGGTTTGCCGACCACGCCGACCTCGCCGATGATCCCCGAGCGAATGTCCGTTCCCTGCGCGCCGACGGCAATGTCGCGAACGATGATCTCTGTCAGCTGCTCGAGCGAGAGCTTGTCCATATCCGGCGGATGCAGCTGCCGCATATAAAAGCCCGAGCCCATCACAACGTTCAGGCCGGAGGCACGTGAGACAAGCTTGAGCGCGAGCGGATCGCGCATCAGCCCGAATTGCGAAACATCGACGATGGTCCCGCCGCCGATATTCTTGAAATCCATAATGGCGCCGAGAGATTGATCGAACGAAGTCAACCCCTGTCGCTTCTTTGGGTCGGTCGGCGGCGGCTCGATCACCGTAATGTTGGTCGGAGCCGGGAACATCGGCGGCGGCGGTTTGAAGTTTATA
Source organism: Pyrinomonadaceae bacterium (assembly GCA_019694355.1). GTDB lineage: Bacteria > Acidobacteriota > Blastocatellia > Pyrinomonadales > Pyrinomonadaceae > OLB17. The sequence continues at coordinate 11,737 of JAIBCB010000003.1, forward strand.
AAGATATGCTCGTGCATCAGTGTTGTCCCAAGGGCCGAGGGTTCGATCGGGCCCATTACGGTCAGCACTTTACCCGAAAGGTTCGGGATCTTTGGCAGGCGTTGTGCCGGCGTTTGAAGGATAAAGCCTGCGTTAATGAAAACAAATGAGAGCAATAGCGTCAGAAGCTTTTTCATAGTTCGACATATTGTTTCGAAACAATGAGCTGAAAGGTATTTTTATGCGGCCGCAGGACCGCAAAGGTTCACCGTTCAGTCATCCATTCGATCGAGTTAGCTAAAATGGATCGCGCGTATTGTAGCATCAGAAGTTGTTGGGCAAAAACGCTTCGAAATGTCTGTGTCTTCGGCTATTTATTGTTCTCGATCGACTCAATGATCTTTAGCCCATCGACCATCGGCTTGTATTCGGATACAGGACCCCGCGGACGCCCCCAGATCGAGAATAGATGTCCGAGCATCTTCGGCGAATCCTGCTTATAGCTGTACTCGAGAAGCATTTGCAAAGCGTTCGGATCACGCCAGCTTGTCGGCAGTACACGAAAGCCCTTTTCGATGAACATCGGAATGGATGGATAGCCGTCTTTCATCGGTTCGTAGTGCCAAGGAGCGATGATGATGTCCTTTGGGATCATATCGACCGCCGCCGCAGTTCCGTTCTTTGACGCTTCCCATTCGCCCCAACCAATACTGTTCGCGTCGATCAGCCGGTCGCCCCACATTATCATTTCAACCTTTTGCTTCTTGACCAGATGATCGTAAATGTCATTGATCGCCTTTGCATAGAGTTTTCCCGGGTCTTTTCCTTTTGTCGACGGCGACTTATCCGAACCGAGCAGAAAGACCTCATCGGCTCCGATATGAAAAGCATCGGCCTGAAAACCGTCAATGATCTCGTCCAACAGCTTGAAAACGATCTTGTACACCTTCGGATTGGTCACGTCCCATTCGCGGCAATAGAGACCTTCGTTATTCGGAAACGCGCCCGGTGTCAGATCGAATTCCGGATACTTCGTCAGCAGCGGGAATGTCGTCTTGGCCCACGATTGATGCCCGATGGTCTGAAACTCCGGAATTACCCGAATGCCGTTTCGGCGGCTTTCCGCCGCAAACTTTCGGGCACCTGCCTTTGTGATCTGTTTATCGTCCTGCCGCAGTTCGGGATGCGACTTGAACTTGTAGTGATAATCGACCTCGAGAACGATGAAATTGATGCCCTGTGCGGCCAGTTTTGGCAGTTCACCTGCGAGGGCTTCAAGATCTTCGTCGTTATTAAAATCGAGCAGATGAATGCCCTTCCATTTCTTCAAGGGCATCTTCGAGTCAGCGTGCTTTGTTCGTGATTGTGCCGAAAGGCTATACGACGCGAAAAGCAACAGTGCGATCAAGACCAAGAGTGAACCGCTCCGAAAAGATGAGTGAATGATAGCCATACGTTTTGAAGAGAGAGAGTTCGATAAGGCCGATCCGCGTGAAAGTCGTTATCGAAGCTCAAGTTAGTCCTCTGCCAAGGATCGTTCGATACGGCGGTCAGGGACGAGCCAGATCAATGCGACCGCGACGTAGAGAACCTGCGCCACCCATGGCGCAAAGAACGAAGCGATCGTGCCGACCGCATACATCGCAGGAGAAACCTTGCCCTTCCAATCCCCGCCGATCGCGGTCTTCAACGCCGAGTCTTCACCATCGGCTCGGATGATCGCTGCTTGGAGGATCACCCAAGCCACCGCTGCGGCAAGCAGTACAAATCCATACAAAGCGGTCGGCCACACACCAAAATGATTCTCGCCCATCCAGCCCGTAACAAAAGGAAATAGCGAGAGCCAGAACAACAAATGAAGGTTCGCCCAAAGCACCCCGCCCGTTACACGCGTCGCGGTATGCAGCATATGGTGATGATTGTTCCAATAAATACCGACGTAAACAAAGCTGAGCAGATAGCTCAAGAACGCCGGTACGAGCGGTGCCAAAGTCTCGATGCTGTCGCCGTGCGGGATCTTCAACTCCAGGACCATGATCGTGATTATGATCGCGATCACACCGTCGCTAAACGCTTCGAGCCGATTTTTACCGATGCTTGCCATATGGAGTTTTGCCCTGGTTCTGGCTAAAGATGCCCAGATCGCAAAAAAAAGTCGCCGATCAACAAAAATATGTCGGATTTTCACCAACGGATACGCAATATTACTACGGAAGGTGTCTTATTCGACAATATGCGCGGCTTAAGAACGTCGCGGGATGGGATAGATAGACTGAACGCGATCCCCAAATAGAGTGAGGTAAAATTAAATGAACTGGCCATGGGACAGAAAGATCGACAGAAATAGTCTGATCGAAACATTGAACAAGGTATCCAAACTCATAAAGTTCTATGAACAATATAAGTTTGGTTGGGAATATCTGATACCGACCTGCGTACACGAGAAGATCCTGAACGCCGCCAGAGCGATCAAACGCGGCGAAGACTTTCAGGTTTACTACGCCGAGATGAAGGACGTGTACGAGGCGATCCAGGTTCTCAACCAAAAGGACGTTGCAAACCGGCCCGATGTAGCCGCAAAAGCATACGGCCAGCTCTTAAAATCGCTCGGGACGGTCATCGGTGCTCTGCCGCCGCCGGCAAGCTATTATTCTCAGCCTCTAACGCTGCTTGGCGGAAAGTTTCAGGCGACGGTAAAGGTTTTGATGCCGTCGGCTCACGGCAGCGGACTCGATGGGGATCTTCAGGATTTCCTCCACGGCGGACAGAAGTTCATCAACGGAGTTTAGGCTTCGAACGTTCTTCGTGTGATCAAAACTCGCCGTTTCGCCCTTACGCCCGCTGACCTGTTGGACGACAGCTTTCTTCGACACGCCTCTAACTTACAAAAGTTGGAGGCGGCGGCGGTTCTGCCTGCGTCAACGGTGCCCCGTGAATTCCGGTCCATTCCACCACAAAGTGCTCACGCAGAGTAACGATCAAGTCTTGCCTTATCATTAGCTGTCTCTGCGGATCTCCTTAACGCCCTGCGTATCTCGGAGACTGTCGATCAGAGCGGCCACCTTGTCCGGAGTGACTCGATCTACAGTCAACTGAACGATCTCTGTCTGCTCATCACCCGGCTGGAAAACGATGCTCTGCATATGCAGATCCGCAGATTCGATCGCGGACTCGAGTGAAGACAGCGTGAATTCTGTGCGCTCGATGGTCAGCGTAAGCGTCCGTGGCCGGCGGTTCAAAAATAGGTGCCTTTCGAGAGGTTTGACCGCGAGCAGAATGAACAGCACCACGAACGTTGCCGCGACCGCCGCAAGATATAGCCCGCCGCCGGTTGCGAGGCCGATCGCAGCGACCGCCCAAAGACTTGCTGCCGTCGTAAGGCCGTGCACGATCTCCTTTCGCAGGATGATCGTACCGGCCCCGAGAAAACCGATACCGCTGACCACCTGGGCAGCAACGCGCGAGGGATCAAGAACCACATTCTGATGGCCAAGCACGTCCGCAAAGCCGTATGCCGAGACGAGCATAAAGACCGCTGAGCCGACGGCCACCAGCATATGGGTCCGCAATCCGGCCCCGCGTTCGAGCCGCTCGCGGTCCAAGCCGACCACGCTGCCCAAAAGAGCGGCCAACAGCAAACGAATTGCGATCTCCTGGTAGCTGATCATCTCCGAACCGTCAGAATTTAGTATCGCACGATCTTAGCCGCCCGCACCCGAAGACCTCACCTCGACAAGGTAGCTAACGAGCTTTTTGATCTTACCGGCATGCATATCAAAAACATCGCAAAAGACGATATTGAGGAACGTGCCGTCATCTTTTGGGGCAACGACGCTGCCTTCGGCGACGACCTTATCATCTTCCTCGATAAGCCGATCGACCGTTATCTTCGGCGCGGTTTCCCGGCTGAACCCCTCATCAACGATGTGTCCGCTAAAGGCCTCCTTCCCAACGGTGTGAAACATCCCGGGAATGATCCATTCAACATCGTCTGTCAGGCAAGAAAGGATCAACTCGCGATCCATCCTGCCAAAACCGTCCATATATGCCGTTACAGTTTCTTTATTTTTTGTCATAGAAAAGGATAGTTTACTTTCGCTTCTTTGTCCGCTGCGGGATCACAGCTTCGACCGTGACCTCGATCATCAGCTCGGGGCGAAACAGCGAGACCACCTGAAACAGATTTGCCGCCGGCGGATCCTTCTCCGGCAAATAGTGCGTGCGGCACTCGCGCAGATCCGCCAGATGGCTCATATCCGTCACGAACATATCTGTCCTTATGACGTCCTTGAACGTGAGTCCGACCGATGCGAGTGCTTCGCGGATATTATCGAAGACCTGTGTGCACTGTGCTTTGAAATCGCCTTTGCCTACGATCTCGCCCTTGCTGTCCATCGCAACCTGTCCGGAAATTACAACAAGCTGTCCGACGGGAGCGACCACCACATGCGAGTAACCATGAGCCGGAGGAAGCGTCTTCGGGTTGAGAGCTCGATAACCTTTTTGCTGCCCGAACGCAGAAGCAGAAAAGCCGAACGCGATCAAACAAAGCGTGATCGCCATAAATGTCTTTCTATTTAGATTACTCATACATTACATCTGAGGTTTCTAGGCCCGCCATTCCCAAACTTCACCGGCGTCGGCATCTTCAGCGGTTCCGACGATCGAAAAGCCTAGACGCCGAAGGATCTTGGTTGAAGCATTCTCCTCCTGAAGGGTGAATGCCTTTAGCCCGATCTCGGGCGAATGATCGCGTGCGATCGCAACAAGAGACGCCGTTGTACGAGATGCAAACCCTTGGCCTTGCTCGCTCTCTAGAGTGTAATAGGCTATCTCCACAAACCCATCTTTCGGCGCACCCACGAAAGCACCGCCGCCAACCGCCCGGCCATCAGCGACCGCGATGTATCCTATCCACGGAGGCTCAAAGCCAATGCGTCCAAATAGATCAGCGGTCGCCCGGCAGTTCGCAGTGAGTTCTTCTGACATCTCGGAGACAGCGGTGATAGGATCGCCATTCTGATCGCATGAAACGAGCGAGAAATTCATAAGTTTATGTGCCGACCGCGTATTCACTTTGCACAAGCCCGCTCTTGTAGTGTTCTGTTCGAATGTGCTCTAGCTTGATGTCGTTCTGCAACGGGCCGAAAAGCGGAATGCCCGTTCCGATGAGCACCGGAACGCGCGTAACAATGATGCGGTGGATCATACCTGCCTGCAAAAAGCGTTGAATCGTGATCCCGCCATCGACGTAGATGTGCTCGATACCGCGTTCGGCAAGCGTAGAAACGATCTCAGCGGGTTCTCCCGACAACTGCTCCACAGCTGCCTCCGGCGGCAGCGTCGGCAACGGCCGTGTGCTGAGCACAAACACGGGCTTCTCTCCGTACGGCCACGAACCGAATCCTAGTACCGTCTCAAAAGTATTCCGCCCCATGACAAAAGCATCGACCGTGGCAATGAACTCATCGTACCCGTGGGCCTCACCGCCACCTTCGTGGAGAAAATCAAGCTCGCCGTTCGTTCTCGCTATAAAGCCGTCCAGGCTTGTGCCGATAAACACAGATGCTTTCATCGCGGTGTTCTTCCTTTGCCGATTCGATACGCTGATCAGCTCCGGCGGTTTTACGCGGCAGCCTACTCTAAGCTCACAGAGCAGCAGGCCGCGCGTGCCGAGGCTCATAAACGCCAAGCTTGCCGCCGCCGGGCAGAGTAATTTGTGTAAGCCTGCCCCAACGTTGCTCCTGTACGGCGGTGGTCGTCACGCCCTGTTGCTGCATCTCCGCAATAAACGCTTCGATGTCCTCGCACATTAGAAAGACCTCGTGAACGTCATTCTTTTCTGAAGGGTGAATAGCCGCCTCAGCGGGCGGCAGCCCAAAGATCAGCCAGCCTCCGCCTACATCCACATTCGGCAGTTTTAACGTATCACGCAAGAACGCTCGATCTGCTTCGGGATCAGTGCTGTAGATAACAATGTGCGCGCCATTGATCATCTTGTGCCTCCTTTATTGAACAAAGATCAGCAGAACGCCGCAAGGATCCCAGATGTGCATGACCTGAGAACCGCTGACCGGTTCGGGCGGTGCAAAGCGGGCGTTCGGGAAGTCACCGGTCCCGACAACATCCTTTGCACGCTGGTGCCACGCCTCGATGTCCGTGACGCCCATCACGAACATAAAGTTCTCGGCCCAGTCCTTATTGTAGTAATTCTGAAGCCGGAACCGGCTGCCGTTCAGCTCGAAGTCGGCGGTTCCGCCCCAGCCTTCCGACATATTGAAGCCGAGTGCCTGATAGAAACGCTTGGAGAGTTCAAAATCCTTCGAGGGCACATAGGCCTTCATATCGATGATACTTAGAGTCATGACTTTACCCCCCTTGCCTAGGTTATTTGGGCGGCGACCGCAATGCTTTCAGCATCCGCCCTACAGAACGAAACGGGGAAACGTGACCCACTGCTCTAAAGAGATCCGCGCAAGCGCATTGCCGACGCCCGTGAACGGCTCCGGCGGATTTGCCTCTGCCTTGTGGCCGCGTCCCTGCAATGCCACTGATACAACTGCTGAGACAATGCCGGCAAGAGCCAACCACCAGGACAATAGAACGATGCCGACGAAAAACGCAATATTGCCCGCGAGGCAAAGCGGAACGAGGAGGATGTGAAGCAGCAGATTTGACCGCTCCTGATGATTGCGAGCATAGCCTTTCCACTGCCATTCAAGAAGCTCGCCAAATTTCAACACCTGTGTAAATCGCCTCCAAACAGCAACATTATGCCACACCTTGTGGGATAGCCCTTTCTTGAAACTGATAGCTACCGTAGTTCGACGACCGGCCGCAGCTCGTCAACCAAGCGCCTACGGCTGCTTAGCGGACGCTCGGCCGGTGAGAACGGCATGGCCGCTTTCGCGTACGCGTCGATAAGTTCAAGAAGCTCGTCGCGGGACATTTCATCTGGGTTTGCGATGGAACCGTTCTTGGTCACACGCGTAAGCTTCTCCTGAAAGATCTCCTTCCGTGCAATACCTTTTCCGGTTGACGGATCAGCAACGCACAACCCGAACGTCCCATCAAGAAACGATGGGATGAACTCAGCGATCTTTCGCTGAACCTGATCGTGACTGACTCCGAGTTCGGCCAGCGCCACGCCAAACTCCGCGGAGAGTGTGTCGTGAGCAGGAAAGTTCCAATTGACGGCGGCACCGTAACCGCGATCTCGAAGATGCGACGCTCTGAAACAACACCCGGACCGCTGGGCATTGCGGACACCAGTCCCAACGCCGATGCACCGTAGCGGACGGCAAGCGCCGCCTCCTCGACGGAGCTGATACAGCATATTTTGACGCGTATCATTTACTATCCCTTGCTCCTGCCGCCCAACGCCTGAGCTCACCCGCTGCAACGGTCGAGCTTGGCGAGAGGCCTGGGTTAATTGATCTTTTGCACGCCTTCTAAGCGAGCGAGTTTTGCGTCAAAGGTGCCGAGCGGCGTGTGTCCGTGTCGTCGAGCGGTGGCGAGAATAAGACAGTCAGAAAAATCAACGCCTTTGTGAGCTCGAAAAAGTATTACGGCGTCCGCAACCGATTCGCTATCCTGAACCGTCAATGACCTATTCGACAGCAACGTCTCGACCGCTCGCAGCAGGGCGTTCCTGTCCAGTTCGTAGAACGACGCAAGAACCCAAACCGTCTCCGCGAGAACCAAATGAGATATCCAGGCTCCGCCCGCAACAAAGGCTTTCGCTCGGGCAGTCTGCCTTGGGTCGTCAGCTACAAATAGCCTCACCAAAAGATTGGTGTCAACGGCCCGCATGTTTCTTCCGCAAATAAGCGTCGATCGCCTTGTCTATTTCATCAATGCTGATCGGCTTCGGTGGACCATCAGGAAATACATTCTTGTGAAGATCATCAAGATCGTATTCGGTGGCCTTCTTGACCGTTACAGAAGCCTCATCCCCTTCGTCCTCCCACTCGATGACGGATCCCGGAGTAAGGCCGAGCTTCTTTCTGATCGGCGCCGGAACTGATATTTGACCCTGCGCAGTAATTTTCGACCGGATCGTTGTCATATCGCGATAGTAAATGCATTACCGCGGTAATGTCAAGACTATAAACTATGCGGATGGTCGCGAATTAGTATAATCTCTTATTCGTGTTTTTCGCGTATTTCGCGGGCACAATTCTTATGAACGGACAGATCACAGAATTCATCAAGCATCACTATCGGCATTTTAATTCGGCGGCGTTGATCGATGCTTCCGAGGGTTACGTCAAGCATCTTGCGGGCGGCGGGAAGATGATGATCACGCTCGCCGGGGCGATGAGCACGGCGGAATTGGGATTGTCCTTGGCGGAGATGATCAGGCAGGACAAGGTGCAGATCATCTCGTGCACGGGTGCGAATCTCGAAGAAGATCTCTTCAATCTCGTAGCACACGATTTTTACGAACGCGTGCCGCATTACCGCGATCTGACGCCGGCGGATGAGCAAGACCTGCTCGACCGTCATATGAACCGCGTTACCGACACATGCATCCCCGAAATGGAGGCGATGCGTCGGCTCGAAAAGGCGATGGTCGATGTCTGGACGCAGGCCGACGCGAAGGGCGAGCGATACTTCCCGCACGAATTTATGTATCAGGTCTTGAGGAATGGCTCGCTCGAAGAGTTCTATCAGATCGACCTGAAAGACTCCTGGATGTACGCCGCGATGGAGAAGAATTTGCCGATGGTCGTGCCCGGCTGGGAAGATTCGACGATGGGCAATATGTTCGCGGGCCACGTGATAACGGGCGACGTCAAGAACGTCCACACTGTGCGCACGGGCATCGAATATATGACGTTCCTAGCCGATTGGTACACAGAGAACGCGACGGATGATTTCACGATCGGCTTCTATCAGATCGGCGGCGGCATCGCGGGCGATTTTCCTATCTGCGTCGTCCCGATGCTCCATCAAGATCTACAGCGTGAGAACGTCCCCGTTTGGGGCTACTTCTGCCAGATCAGCGACTCAACTACGTCCTACGGCTCATACTCCGGCGCCGTCCCCAACGAAAAGATAACCTGGGGCAAACTCGCCGCCGATACGCCAAAATACATCGTCGAATCCGACGCCTCAATCGTCGCCCCGTTGATGTTCGCGTATATCTTGGGCTGGTAAATATTTATTGAAGTTTAATCAGGAGCGGTGCAATGTCTGAAACCTATAAACGCGATATCGAAGAAGAAGACGAAACACTTGATCGAGAGTCAGGTGATCCAATCGATTTCTGGGAAAAGAAGCAACGAGAACTTGTCACGAGTGTTGTCGATTACAACCTTCAAGGTCTTAGCGACTTAGTAGTCGATCAAGCAATTGATCTTGATCCATCTTACCAACGAAGACTCAGGTGGGATGAAAAGCGCCAGTCTAAACTTATCGAGAGCTTTCTCATGAATGTACCAGTACCGCCCGTTTTCTTGAATGAAGATGAATACGGGTCTTACTCAGTCATCGATGGCAAGCAGCGAATAACAGCAATTTCAAATTTTATGCGCGGCATACTACGCCTCCAAGGCCTAGATATTTTCCACGAAGTTAATGGTAAGACTATCGATGAACTACCCTCTCAACTTCAAAGGGCTGTTCGAACCAGACCTACTCTGCGAGCTGTGATAATTCTTCGACAATCTGACCCAGACGTGAAGTTTAACGTTTTCCAAAGACTTAACACAGGTGGAGTAAAACTTAATGCTCAGGAGATTCGCAATAGTGCATTCCCTGGATTGCTTAATGACCGAATTCTCGAGTTGTCAATTGATAAGATGTTTCACGAGTTATTGGGGATTAAAGTTAAGACTAAATCCGCAATCTATCAAGAGATGAGAGATGCCGAATTCGTTTTACGGTTCTTCACTTTCCGTGAGAATTGGAGCACTTTCTCTGGTGGTATGAAACGCCACATGGACAAATTCATGGAGGAAAACAAAAAGGCCGAACACGTAACCGTTGAAGGGATGCGGAAAGAGTTTATTGACAACATTAACAAGGTAAAAGACACTTTTGGAGAACATGCATTTCGTAGATGGGAACCGGAGAAAAAGTCGTGGAGAAAACAAATTCTTGCTTCACTTTACGATGCTCAAATGTTTGCTGTTCAAGACTTTGAAATCAATGAGTTGCAAACTTATCGTGATGCGATACTTCAAGGTTTGAAAAACCTTTTCTCAGACACGGACTTTAGGAAGTCAATTGACGCGGCGACTAACACTCCTGCCCTGTTTCAACACAGAATTAGAGCAGTTAGGCAGATGATTTCCGATGCAATTGGTAGATAAAGTTTGATGTCACGTACACAAGCATACAACGATTTTATACCAGTTCTTAAAACAGCGAAGGAGCTTGTGACAATAGATGCGCGCGAATATAGTGATCCTCCAAAACAACAAGAACAAAATGCGGTTAGGGGATTAAGAGGTGGAGCTGCAGTACTTATGGTTGCTGGCTTCGAGGCGTATCTTGATGACGTACTTCGAGAACTGGTTGAATTTACTAAATCTTATCTTCCTCTTGTGTCCTTTGACTTATTGCCAGAACGTCTCCGCGTACAAAATGTTTTCGGAGCATTAGAAGGTGCGCTATATGGGCCTCCGCACGGTCCTGCTGGAACTAAAGCTAGCCGCCTGTTGGAAATTCACAATATCAGTTCTGTTGTTGCAAATCGTATGCTTCACCCTGACGCTTTTGGGGGAACAGGAGGAAATCCGGGAAAAAAAGCCTTTAAAGAGCTCCTGAAAACAATAGATTTACCTGACATTTATCAACGGCTGCAGCCAAGATTTGAAAAGAAATGGGGACAATCTGTTAGTAAAGATTTCATTGGCGCAAAGTTAGACGAAATTGTTCAACGAAGGCATAGAGTTGCACATAGAGCTGATTCGTTAGCAATTAGTCGCGAGGAGCTTCGAGAGAGCATTAAGTTTCTGGGAGCCCTAAGTGTAACACTCGACATCGAACTTGGATACCACTTTCGGAAAATTTGCCGTACAAGTCGTTAAAGGAAATTTCTTCAAAATTCGAATTATGACTACGATTGTCGGTGGTCAGACTCAATCGTCCGCATGAGTATTTGGCGGCAGAATGAACTTGACCGGGAGAATTTGATTGTCGTTAATGTCAGAGGTGATTGCGAGCATACAGGAATCTTACGCTCAAAACTCCGGACGCATTGCACCTGGCTGCGGCGATCGACGAATTTTGGACAAACGACGCACGCCTCGACAATATTACGCCTGAGATAGTCAGGAACGTTCTGTGAAGACCGCCGAGCCGAATCTGACGCCTCCATCGTCGCCCCGCTGATGTTTGCTTATATCTTGGGGTGGTGAACGGTTTCAACCACAGATGAACACAGATGAGAGATTTTCCGGAAGTCTTTTTGGTGTCTGTGTCTATTTTGTGTTCATCTGTGGTTAATTTCATTTGCGCCCTGAAACGAAGGATGGCAGAAGCAGGTTTCAGCCGCCGATGAACACAGATTCACGCAGATAAGAGTATCTGAGGTGGAGTTGTCTTAATCTGTGTGAATCTGCGTTTATCTATGGTTCCCCATGGCCATTGAAAGTAGAGCGGACGCACTGTCCGCGCTCCTTAAGTTACAGACTGATCTTTATTCCTCCATTAAATACGCGGCCTTCGGTGTGGGAATAGATCTCGGCGAAGGTCGGGTTTTGGTGAGGGGGAAAGACGACCTGGCCGTAGCGGCCTTGGCGTTGGTCGAAGATATTTTCCGCGTTGATGAACAGGCTGAATTTGCCGAACGTCTTTTCGCCGAAGAGGCCAACTTCGACGAGGCTTCTCGTGAGGCTGCGGTCGTCGAGCGTCTGTCGGCTGCCGTAATAGAGTTCGGCTCCTGCCTTAAAGTTTTCGTGTTTCTCAAGCACAAGCGAGGAGTTTACGCGGTGGGTCGGCAAGAGCGTGAGCTTGCGTGTGCCGGGCAGATAGCCTGCCTTACCGTCCGTGAACGTGTAGCCGAGAAAGAGCTTTGCAAAGCCGTATTCGAACCTCGCATTTGTCTCAAATCCCTTGCTCACGATCCGCGAAGCCGCGTTACTGAAAGCGTAGCTCCCGCCGCCATTTGACCGCAGAATTATCGGGTCGCTGATCTCCGTGTAGAAGAACATTTGGTTGACGGAATACGAGATCTTCTCGCCGATCGACCCGCGATAGTTCAGATCGAAAGTTCCGCCCTTGCTCTTTTCGGCGTCCAGGTTGGTGCCGACAGGAAGCACATTTCGGAAGAGGAGAATTTCGGCTTCTTCGGTGAACATCGTCGGTGTTTTGTAGCCCATTCCGAACCCGACGCGTGACGTCAGTTTGTCTGTTAACCGAAACAAGAAGGACACGCGCGGAAGCGCGAACGATCCATAGTCCTTCGTCCTCTCGATACGCAAGCCCGCTTCGAGCGAGACGCGCTCGTTAAGATCGACGGTGTCTTGAATGAACGCTCCAAATGCGGCGCGCGTCTCATTTCGCGGAGAAAGTGACGGCGTGCGTTCGCGGAAACTGTCATAGACGGCGCTACCGCCGAAGATCAAAGCGTGTTTGCCGAACACCTTCCAGTAACTTACGTCCGTGAACGAGTTGAATTGCCGACCGCCGAAAGCGTAGTTCGGCGTCGTAAGATCGCGGCTAAAGAACGCAAGGCTCTGCTTTGCGTTCAGACGCGAGCCGTCACCAAAGACGTGATCAAAATTCAGCGTCGTAATATTGCGGAAGGACTTGTTCTTCTCAAAGTATTGATGATTGCTGTCAGCCTGTCCGTTCAGCACAAAGACGTCGCCGCCTTTGCGTGTTTGATACGATGTCGAGTTTCCTATCGCCAAGGTTGTTCGGCTGTTGAAATAAAAGAACAGTTTTGGATTGAAGCTGACCGCCCTTGTCGCCGGCAGTTCGGTGAAATCATCCTTATCGACGTCGAATCGCCGTTGATAATTCACCGAACCGAGAAGCGTGTAGCCGATCTTTTCGAACTTCCGTGAGTTGAAGATCGAAAGATCCGTTCCTAGCGCGGATGTTTGATTCAAGATCATCGAAGTAACGGGCTTTGCCTCCGGCACTTTGCTGATGAAATTGACGACGCCGGCGATCGCATCACCGCCAAAGAGAGTCGCAGACGGACCTTTGATGACCTCGACCTGTTTGAGATCGAGCGGCGGTATTTCAAGCACACTTAGGCTGCCGGAGAAACCGCCGAATGATGGAAATCCGTCCTTTAAGATCTGCGTGTAACGGCCGTCCAGGCCTTGGATGCGAACGCTCTGTGTGTTCGTGGTCGGAGAGGTCTGCTGCACTTGAATGCCGGTGCTTTCGTGCAGAACCATTGAAACGTTTGCGGGCCGCATATTGATCTTTTCATCGACCTCTTCTTCGTCGATCGCTTCGACGCGTGTCGGCTCCGCCTCGATCTCGCGGCCCGTGCGGGTCGAACTGACGGTCACCTCGCCGGCTTCGTAAGTGATCTTCATTATCACCGCCTGTTCGGCCGTATCTGCGAGAGGAAAATTGAGTTTTAACTCGATGCTCTCGTATCCGTGCGAAACGATCTCGATCACCTGTTCGCCGTTGGGGATTCCCTTTATTTCGACCTTGCCGTTCTGATCGGCGGTCGCCTGCAGGTCGGTGCCGAGAACGGTAACCGTTGCGGCGGCAACGCCTTTTTGTGTTTCGTTGTTCGTTATGTGCAGCTTTAGTGTGTTGCCGTCCTGCGCGAACGCTGTAATGGTCGCGGCAAATAAAATGACGGCAAAGATCAATGCTCTGTGCATATCTTTCTCCAAAAATTCAGTTAAAAAAATAGACGTATCTTTTCGCATCCGAGGCTTTTACTGGCCACGGAACGAAAAAATTAGACAGTTCTGCTGATTGCGTCGGAAGTTAGGCTTTTGGAGGCTGCCAGATCGTTGAAAGATGGGTGTTTATGCGAGTCGGGTGATACTGAAACGGTGGTTCCGCGGTTGTGGCTGAAACCTGTGCGGCGGCCACGGCGATCGTCGTGTCGCACGGCGCGACCGTATGAACGCAGCACGCACAGATGCAAAACGGTGAACAGTCTTCCGAAGCTTCTTCAGAAGGTGTCGGCGCGTCCGAATTGACGATGCTTGCACTCGTTCCCTGCTCGATCGAAAATGCGAACGCGTCACGGCAAGGCGCAAGCGACAGGCCGGCGATCAGCAGCAGCAAGAATAATGCGGTCACACGTATCACGAAAAATAGCCTAGCATACCGCTCCGTCCAACTCCACAGCTCGCGCGGACGGTAAACTGAAAGGCCTCCCATTTTGCTCATTACAAAGCCCGCAGATCGGCAAGATCCGGTGAAATTTGTTGTGCCGTCGCGCATTTCACAGGTTATTTGACAGCAGAGCGCGCGGGCTGTTTGCAATCTGGCTCATTTGCGTGGTATATGACACGGAATGAAAAGACTCTGGATACTTCTGGCAACGGTCGTCGTCTTCTCTTTCGCCATCCTAGGATGGGTAGGGGCGGAGATCTTTCGTGAGGCACCTCCGGTCCCAGATTCGGTTTTAACTACCGAAGGGGAACAGATTATCGGCCCTGAACAGATCTTGGACGGGCAGAATGTTTGGCAGGCGATGGGCGGAATGCAGGTCGGGTCGATCTGGGGCCACGGCTCATACGTCGCGCCTGATTGGACCGCAGACTATCTTCATCGTGAGTCCATTTTCATTTTGAACAACTGGTCGGACGGCCGGTACGGACTCGATGGCTCGTCACTGCCCCCCGACGAACGTGCAACATTGCTCGAACGGCTTCGAATCGAGATGCGCACCAACACTTATGACCCGACCACAGGTGCCATCACGCTGCATCCTGTCCGCCAACTCGCGTTTGAGGATAACCTGAAGCATTACACTGACGTCTTTACCAATGGAAGTTCCGATTACGCAATACAGAAGGGAGCACAGGCCGATCCGGTAAAACTTCGTAAAATGACGGCGTTCTTCTTCTGGACGGCCTGGGCATCAGCGGCGAACCGGCCGAATAACACGATCTCGTACACCAGCAACTTCCCATCCGAGCCGCTAGTTGCAAACTATCCGACCCCAAGCTCGATCGTTTGGACAGGTGTGAGCGTCATTCTTCTCATCGGAAGTCTTGGCGGAATGGTATGGTTTTATGCCGGTTGGTATAAACCGGCCGAAGGCCGCGACACGCCGGACGAAGATCCGCTGATCGGCTCACCGCTAACACGATCCCAAAAGGCGACGATCAAGTATTTCCTCGTCGTATCCCTGCTTTTTCTCCTCCAGATCGTAATGGGTGTCATAACCGCCCATTACGGGGTTGAGGGCGGCGGACTTTACGGCATACCGCTTGATCAGGTGCTGCCGTATGTGATCTCACGAACTTGGCACACGCAGCTTGCGATCTTCTGGATCGCGACGGCTTGGCTGGCTGCCGGCCTCTTCATTGCTCCATACATTTGCGGCTATGAGCCGAAATATCAAAAGCTCGGCGTCGATCTGCTCTTTGTGGCGCTTCTTATCGTTGTCCTCGGTTCGATGGCGGGCCAATGGATGAGCGTAATGCACAAGTTCGGCAACAGCGATCTTTGGTTCTGGTTCGGGCACCAGGGTTACGAATATGTTGACCTTGGCCGGGTTTGGCAGGCAGCTCTTTTTGTCGGACTCCTTCTTTGGCTTTTTTTGATCGGGCGTTCTGCCGTGGCCGGTCTTAGAGAGAAAATAACAAATCGCTCGCTGATCCTTCTCTATCTCGGCACGACGGCCGGCATCGCCCTATTTTATGCCCCCGGACTTTTCTGGGGCATGCGCTCACATCTGACGGTCGTGGAATATTGGCGATGGTGGGTAGTTCATCTTTGGGTCGAAGGCTTTTTCGAAGTATTTGCGACCACCGTCATTGCAATTCTTTTTGCAAAACTCCGCGTCATCCGGGCTGATCATGCCGCGTATGCCGGCCTCCTTTCAGGCTCAATATATCTTAGCGGCGGAATTGTGGGAACGCTTCACCATCTATACTTTGCGGGCACGCCGACTGTCGCACTCGCATTCGGCTCTGTCTTCAGCGCACTCGAGATCGTTCCGCTTGTCTTTGTCGGCTACGAAGCTCTCGACAACATTCGCCATTCGAAAGCCCGGCCTTGGCTCGCGCAATATAAGTGGGTCGTGTATTTCTTCGTCGCTGTCGCATTTTGGAACTTGCTCGGTGCCGGTGTCTTCGGGTTTATGATCAATCCCCCGATCGCACTCTACTATATGCAGGGTTTGAACACGACCGCGGTCCATGCACACGGCGCTCTTTATGGTGTGTACGGCACGCTGGGGCTCGCGTTGACACTGTTCTGCCTGCGTGCGATGCAGCCCGAGCGGCAATGGCGTTCAGATATCCTTGCATTTGCGTTTTGGGCGATAAATATCGGAATGCTCCTCGAGATATTCCTTAGCCTTTTGCCGATCGGACTTTTGCAAACCTACCAGTCGATCTCGGAAGGCTATTGGTCGGCGCGGAGTCCGGAATTTATGCAGACCGGCATAATGCAGACGCTCCGCTGGATGCGGATGCTCGGCGACACGATCTTCGCGATAGGTGCGATCGCTTGGGTCTTATTCGCCCTTAAGATAATGCTCACGCGGCGGGGTTCGAGTCCCGCACCGCTTCTCTCTTCTTCAAAAGAAGAGACGGCTTAGGCGAGCATTTTGTAACTGAGAAGCGCCGCAGCAGATCGGCCATTGGCGGAAAGATCTGTTGCGACGCCTCTCATTTCCTCTTCCGTAAGCTCAGCAGGAAAGGCCCGCACCCATTTGCCCGCTTCGACCTAACCCTAGTAAGCTTGCCTTTTACTCAAAATCATTTACGGGGGAACAGATGAAAAAGATCCTGACGACACTCGCACTTTTTTCGCTTCTCGTATCGCCGCCTTCGGCCGCCGTGTTCGGACAAACGACCGACAAGGCCGAGGCCAAGCTTCGCGCCAAGGCTGAGAAGATCCACAAGTCCGTGATCACGCTCGACACGCACAACGACATCAGCACGAGCAACTTTACGGACACATCGAATTACAGCCAGGACCTTAACACGCAGGTAAACATTCCGAAGATGCGGAAGGGCGGGCTCGACGTGTCGTGGATGGTCGTCTATACCGGACAAGGTCCGCTTACGGAAGAAGGCTACGCGGCCGCGTATAAGAACGCGATCGATAAGTTCGATGCGATCCATCGCCTTACTGAAAAGTATGCACCGAATGAGATCGGCCTTGCCTTGACGTCAAATGACGTTCGACGGCTCGTAAAAGAAGGAAAGCTCGTCGCGATGATCGGCGTTGAGAACGGTTACCCGATCGGCACGGACCTTGGCCGCATCAAGGAATTTGCCGATCGAGGCGCGCGTTATATGTCGCTTGCCCACAACGGCCACAGCCAGCTTGCCGATTCGAATACGGGCGAAGCCGACGGTATTTGGCTCCACAACGGGCTGAGCGACCTCGGTAAGAAAGCTATCGCCGAATTGAACAAATGGGGCATAATGATCGACCTGTCGCACCCTTCGAAGCAATCGAACCTGCAGGCGATCGCTTTGAGTAAAGCTCCGGTCATCGCGTCTCATTCAAGCGCTCGGGCACTCTGCGACCACAGCCGCAACCTCGACGACGAACAACTCGAGGCGATCCTCAAAAATGGCGGTGTTGTACAGGCCGTTGCGTTCCGCAGCTATGTAAATAAGACAAAAAGCGCTCTTCGGTCGGAGAAGATGAATGCCTTGATGGCCGAGCTTGCCGCAAAAGAAGGCTTCAAGATGCTCTCGCGGGCCGACATCGTCAAGCTTCCTGAAGGCGAACGCGAAGCATACTTTTCGAAGTATCAAGCCTTTCGAGCAAAGAACGCTTCGGTGATCAAAGACCGTCTGAAGGATGTTGCACCCGACGTTAACGTAAAGGATTTTGTCGATCACATCGATTATCTCGTCAAAAAGATCGGCATCGATCACGTCGGTATCTCGTCCGACTTTGACGGCGGCGGCGGTGTCGAAGGTTGGGATAGTGCGGCAGAGACGTTCAACGTAACGCTCGAACTCGTCCGCCGCGGCTACACAAAAAAGCAGATCGAAAAACTCTGGAGCGGCAACCTCCTACGTGTGCTCGACGAGGTTCAAAAGGTCGCCCGCGAGATCCAGGCCGCGGACCGCAAAGCCGGAAAATAAAACTTGGATCAAGAACCCCTCATAAAGGTGTGAAACGAATCGGGTTCTGGAGCTGAATTCTTATGTTATACTTCGCCTATGACCGTGCAAACGATTCCTGATATTGATGAGATGACCGCAGAACAGCAGGTCGAATTGATGGAAGCTCTCTGGAAGAGCATGAGTGCACGCAACGTCAACAGCGAACCTCCCGCTTGGCACCTAGAATATCTCCAGAACCGTGAGAAAGAGATAGCTGAAGGTAACGATTCGTTCGAAAGCCTCAATGAATTCGAGAAAGGGCTGCGTGCCGAGTTGCGATGAGAGTTCGGGTCCTTGTTTCCGCACGACGAACAGTCGCCGATGGGATCAGATTCTACGAAAGTCAGCAGCTTGGCCTCGGTGCTTATTTTTTGAATTCGATCATGTCTGATCTTCGTTCGCTCGGTATCTACGCTGGAATCCATCAAAAGCACTTCGGCAGTTACCATCGAATGATCTGTTCGAAGTTTCCGTTCTCGATCTACTACCGAAAGGATGGCGAAGAAGTAAGTGTCCTTGCGATTCTCGACGACCGCCGCGACCCAAATTTTATAGAAGGCGAGCTGAGAAAGGCCAAGGAGTAATAGATGTCATAGGAATGGTGAAATGCTACGCGGCATCGCTGGGAAATTGCTCAGATACGCAGTCAAGGGAGCATTGCATTCCCAAGGCTCTTTGGAGCGTCCCAAAAATCAATGTTGAGGGGTTTTCTTGGACGCACAAAAATACTGAACCACTCCCAGTCAAAAATCTCGCTTCGAAAATTCTCTGTACAACGCACAACTCTGCCCTCTCATATTTAGACGCCGAATGTCAACGGCTTTTTCAAACAGTGGAGACTTTCCATGCGAAACAGCTTGCGCGGGGAAACCTTCCGAGAAGCTCCCTTTGGAAAGTAGATAGAGCAGACTTTGAGGGAACTATCCTTGAAAGGATCTTTATAAAGATCGCGATTTGTATTGCACAACACGAAAAAGATCTTAGATGGGCTGGCACGAACAGTGAAGCTATTGATCCTCCCAAAGAGGTCATCAACGCATTGTTTGGAAAGTGTCCGTTAGTGTCGCCGATGGGTCTCTATTTTGCAATGTCGGTCGGTGAACTTGTAACGAACGAGGAGAGTGTAAGGATTCAAACCATACGTCATCCCAATACCGAATGCTTCGTCGGAGCCTTCATAGCAATTCGGGATTGGCAATGGTTGATAAATCTGTCCGACACTGAGTTTAGTCATTATACGGCACGGTCAATGAGTGGGCAGCAGATCGGCAAAGACGGAACGCCGCCTGATTACCACTTAGAAACAGTCAACTTTGCAGCTAAAGGAAAACTCTCCGGACAGATTAACATCGATTGGGATCGAGTTGACCACTAGCAACCGCATGTATCAACTATGCGGTTGTTGTATCATTATCCCGATGGCGACTAGTGAAAAGATCATTGTAACCGGCGGGGCCGGTTTTATTGGGAGTGCGGTCGTTTGGCGGCTGAACGAGTTGGGCCGTGATGACATCCTGATCGTCGATCGGATGGATGAGACCGACAAGTGGAAGAATCTTGCGCCGCTGAAGTTCGCTGATTACATCGACGCCGATGATTTTCTTGACGACATCGGCGACTTCAAGGATGCGGAAGCGATCTTTCATCTCGGTGCGTGCTCCTCGACGACCGAGCGCGATGCGGACTATATGCTCCGCAACAATTTCCAATACACAAAGGATCTTGCTGATTTTGCCCTCTCGAACGACATTCGGTTCGTTTACGCATCGTCGGCAGCAACCTATGGCGACGGTTCGAACGGAATGGCGGACGGCACGGACGGCCTCGATAAACTTCGTCCGCTCAATGTTTACGGCTACTCGAAGCATCTTTTCGACCAGTACGCGGCGCGCAACGGAATGTTCGATCACATCGTCGGACTGAAGTATTTCAACGTTTTCGGCCCGAACGAGAACCACAAAGGCGATATGCGTTCGCTAGTGAACAAAGCGTTCGATCAGATCAACGAAACAGGTAAGTTGAAGCTTTTTAAGAGCCATAATCCGAACTATGCCGACGGCGAATTTGGCCGCGATTTCGTCTATGTGAAGGACGCGGTCGAGATGACGCTGCATTTTATGCCGGAACACGCCCTTACTAGCGTGCGGGCTTCTGCAAACGCTTCTGACACGCGGGGCGGTTTATTCAACGTCGGTTCAGGCCGGATGAACACGTGGAATCAGCTTGCCGACGCGATCTTCAAGGCTCTCGGTCGACCGCGAAATGTCGAGTTCATCGAGATGCCCGAACATCTTCGCGACCGATATCAATACCACACACAGGCCGATCTTTCGCGTATTCGAAATGCCGGATTCACAACCGAAACCACGCCGATTGATACCGCCGTCGCCGACTATATCAAGAACTATCTGCTGCTCGACAAGCATCTTGGAGACTGAATGCGAAAGGCGCCTGCGGAAGCCCGCACGTTAGTAAGGGCGTCACATCAATGTCACGCCCTTACTTTGTGCGGGCCTCTGCAATATTTATGAAGATCTTTCACGGAACTGAGAGTGCGAACATCGCCCTGCCTTGCGTTTTGACGCTTGGTGTCTTTGACGGGCTGCACCTTGGGCATCAGAAGATAATTCGAACCGTCGTCGAGCGTGCGAAACGCACCGACGCGGTTGCGACCGCCATCACGTTCGATCCACATCCGCGTGCCGTTCTGCACCCTGAGTCGGCCCCGCCGCTCTTGCAAACGCTCGATCAGCGGCTTTCGTACCTCAAGTTTCTCGGCATCGAGCAGGCGATCGTGATCAATTTTTCAATGGAGTTCGCCTCGCAGTCTGCTGAGGAATTCATCCGCGATATAATTCACGATCGCCTCCGCGCAAAGGAGATCTATCTAGGGCAGGGTTTTGCTTTCGGCAAAGGAAGGGCCGGGAACATCGAGCTGCTTCGACGAATGGCGCAAGAGCTCGGTTTCCACGCCGATGAGGTCGGTGAGGTAAAGCTTCGCGGCCGGCGGATCAGTTCATCGCAGATCCGTGAAGACCTGCTTGCAGGCCGCGTGAATAACGCCCGCAGAATGTTGGGGCGGCCTTACGGCGTCGAAGGCGTCGTCGTCCGTGGTGACCGCCGCGGCCATACGATCGGCTTCCCGACCGCAAATCTTCAGGCTCACAACCGCGTCATCCCAAAATATGGCGTTTACGCGACAGCTGCCCTCATCGACGGCGTTTGGCGCCGAAGCGTTACGAACATCGGTGTGCGTCCGACATTCGGCGGCGAGAATGAACCTTCGGTCGAAACCTTTGTGCTCGACTTCGATGGCGATCTTTACGGCACGGCGCTTCGCGTCAGATTCCTGCACCGCCTCCGCGACGAACATAAATTCAACGGAATAGACGAGTTAAAGGCTCAGATCGAAAGGGACGCCAAGCGCGCGGGGAACTATTTCGCCCGACCCGGCGTAAGGAGTATGCTAGATTTGTTGTGAGGTGGTTTTATGAGCATCACGATCACGGTTTCCAAGAGAACCGAACAAAAGATCCGAAATCAAGCCGCACGGTCCGGACAAGATGTCGAGAAGATCGTGTCCGGGTTAGT
Source organism: Pyrinomonadaceae bacterium (assembly GCA_019694355.1). Classification (GTDB taxonomy): domain Bacteria; phylum Acidobacteriota; class Blastocatellia; order Pyrinomonadales; family Pyrinomonadaceae; genus OLB17. The sequence goes on from JAIBCB010000003.1 coordinate 33,552, forward strand.
GGAGGACGTTTGGGATGAGCGCTTTCCGGAACCGGATGCCGATCGGACAGGCGATAGCAGGCCGCACGGTCTATTTCAAATGGCCGGGATGTTCTCAAGCAATAGAACTGACACATCTGAGCGTATGCACGAGATCTTATACGCGGAAGATCTCGACCCCGCACAAGGTTTTGGTACGGATAAATGACATCCTTCTTGCTGGACACGGGCTTTCTCTACGCGTTGGTAGATGACAAAGATATTCATCATAATGCCGTATTCGAGGCCCGGTCTTTGGTTCACGGACAGATCATCCTTCCAATTCCCGCAGTTACCGAGGCCTGTTATTTCGTTCGGCGAAATCTAGGCATGGCCGCCTTGGCGGATTTTCTCGATAGTTTAACTGGAACTACGGATCTGTTGTTCGAAGTGCCCATAGCGTCAGACTATACCCGCTCCGCGGAGATACTTCGCAAATACAACGATAGTAATATTGACTTTGTTGATGCTTGCATTGTTGCAATGGCGGAGCGGTTGAATATAACGAAGATCTTGACGGTTGATCGGCGTCATTTTACTATGTTTCGGCCCGCGCATTGTGAGGTGTTCGAGATATTGCCGCAGTAGAGCGTCTCGCGCTCGCATTTTTGCGGCGGGTTTGAAAGAAGATCAGTTGATGAGCGAATTGGCACTAAGGGAACGAGAACGAGCCGAACTCGTCAGGGCAGACGATCCCGACGCGGTAGATGTCTCCCTTGTAAAGAACATCGATTCGGGCGAAAAGACCGCAAAGAAGCCGTCCTCGGAACCGGCGGTTGCCGACGCAAAGCTTGGGCTTCGCGGATATCTGCGGCTTGCGAGCATTTCCCGTGTCATCGCGACGCTCTCGCTTTATCTTTATCTCGATCAATACGACGTTCACGTAAAGCATCAGAGGAAGCGTCTGAGTGCACGACGAGATCGTGCCTATTCGCTAACGCGTGCCGCGGTCTTTGGCGAATGGCTGCATCGTTTGAGATTTAGCGTTCTTGATGCATTCCTGCGCGTTTTGCGAAGGTTCGTTGTCGGCGGCGCCGCAACGAAACTCGAACATCAGGAGCGGCAAGCCGTTTGGCTCAAGAACAAGCTCATCAAGCTCGGTCCGACCTTCATCAAGATCGGGCAGTCGATGGGAACACGTGCCGATCTTCTGCCGCTGCCATTCGTAAAAGAATTGGGCACGCTCGTCGATCAAGTTCCGCCTTTTCCGAACGACGTCGCCCATCGGATCATCGAGCGTGAACTCGGCCGCAAGATCTCGGAGGTCTTTTCGGAATTTGACGCCGAACCAGTTGCAGCAGCATCGCTTGGACAGGTCTATCGAGCGCGTCTGCTATCGGGCGAAGAGGTCGCCGTAAAGGTCCAGCGGCCGAATCTCGAAGCGACGATCAAGGACGACATCTTCATCCTAAAACGCGTTGCTGCCTTCGCCGAGCGTTTTGAGCAGCTGAACGAGAACGCCGATTGGGCCGGAATGCTTCGCGAGTTCGACCAGACGATCCACGAAGAGATGGATTACGTCGCCGAAGGCCGCAATGCCGACCGCTTCCGCGAAAATTTCAAGAATTGGGCCAACATCCGCGTGCCCGAGATCTATTGGCACGCGACGACGAACAAGGTCCTCACGATGGACTTCATCCGCGGGACGAAGGTAACGGATCTCGAGCAACAGGAACGAAAGAACATTTCGCCGTCGAAGGTAAATCGCCTGCTCATAAAAACTTACCTGAAGCAGCTTTTGGAGGACGGTTTCTTTCATGCCGATCCGCATCCCGGCAATCTCCTCGTTCAGGATGACGGACGGCTTACGTTCTTTGATTTCGGAATGGTCGGGAGGATCGATTCCGCCTTGCAGTCGAAGATGATCGATGCGTTCTTTCACGTCGTCAGTAAAGATCCGGCAGGCATCGCGCAGGACCTCATAAATCTGGATTTCCTTAAGCCCGGAACGCCGCATTCGGTCGTAAAACCGGTCGTCGAGCGAATGTTCGAGTTCCATTTCAACCTGAAACTCAAGGACGTGAATTTCAAGGAGCTCACATACGACCTTGCCGACGTGATGTACGACTATCCGTTCCGTCTGCCGTCGAATTTTACGTACATAATGCGTGCGCTGATGACGCTCGAAGGCATCGGCATCATCACCGATCCGGAATTCAATTTCTTCGAGACCGCAAAGCCTTACGCAAAAGAATTTATGCTCAAACGCGAAGGCCGAGATTTCCGCAAGCTGTTCGTCGATAAGCTGATGGGCCGCGACGAAGGCGGCAAGATCGATTGGAACCGCACCTGGAAGCTCGCAAAAATGGCCTTCAAGACGGTGCTGAATACGTGAGATCGAGTTCTCCAACAACTGTATTTTGAGAGGCCCACATCGGTGGTTAGATGGTTTTGCGGTATCCTAGTCGGTATGCAGCCTGTCACATCGAAATAAGTGTGAAGTAATAAGTGTTTAAGTTTTTTTTCGATCATCTTACTTATCACTTCTTACCTATAACTTATTCCGAATGAACTAACTCACATTTTCGGTCGGTTATCTAGAGCATCTATTTCACTCATGGAACCATTGCCTGTTGCTTCAGATTTTGAACGCGCAAGGCAGCTGGTTCTCTCTCACGGTTGGAATTCGACATCTTTTCAGATCGTAAATCCGGGCATCAAACGCTGGTTCTCTGAGGACGGCGATGCGGTCGTTGGGTTTGTTTCGGCAAGGAAGATGCGGATCGTCGTCGGTGCTCCGGTCTGCGCTAAGGAAAGGCTCGCGGCAGTGTCGCGTGCGTTCGAAGCCGAGACCGAGGCCGCGGGGCTTACGGCCTGCTATTTTGGAGCCGAAGCCCGGCTTGAAGATGCGGTCGCCCACGATGGCGGACATTCAGAGTTCCTTATCGGTGCCCAGCCCGTTTGGCATCCGCAGGAATGGCCTGAGATCGTCGCAAAGAATCGCTCACTCCGTGCGCAGGTGAATCGTGCTCGGAACAAGGGTGTCGCAGTCGAAGAATGGACGGTCGAACAGGCGGCGAACAACCCTCAATTAGAGGATCTGCTTGCGGCGTGGCTTGCATCAAAAGGACTTCCGCCGCTGCATTTTATGGTCGAGACCGACACGCTCGCACGGCTCGAACACCGACGCATTTTCGTCGCGAAAATGAAGGACGAGATCGTCGGCTTTGTCATCCTCTCGCCCGTGCCGAATCGCAACGGCTGGTTGTTTGAGCAGTTTCCGCATCGTCCCGGTGCTGCGAACGGCACCGTCGAATTGATGATCGACACAGCGATGCGGACGCTGGCCGCCGACGGAACAGAATACGCAACGCTCGGCATATCTCCGCTCTCGACGCGGGCCACGCTGCCGGAAGAAAGTCCTCCGCTCTGGCTGCGGATCCTGCTCGTTTGGCTTCGCCGACACGGACGAAGATTTTACAATTTTGATGGCCTTGATGCCTTCAAAGCGAAACTGCGGCCGATGCGTTGGGAGCCGGTCTATGTTCTGGTCAGCGAACCGAAAGTGCGCGTCCGCACTCTCTTTGCAATACTCGATGCGTTCAGCGGCAATGCACCCGTCGCATTGGTCTCCGGTGCGTTGGCAAAGGCCGCTGCAACAGAGATGAAGCGATTTCGAGCATTGGTAAGGCCTTCGAAGCGAAAGGAAACAAAGTGAATTTTCAAATGGAACAGTCCACCGCAAGCGTCGCATATATCGCAGATGACTTCGACATCAATGAGCTTGAGAACGCAGCGTGGCAGCAAGCCCGAGCTGTCGCTGTAACGACATATTGGTCGGGAGAAACGGCGCCGGAAGGCAGGCATTTTGAAGCTCGGCTTCTGTGGTCGGACACGCATCTGTATGCGAAGTTCACGGCACGGCAAACGGAAGACCTCGTGGTGAACCCGACGCCCAACACCACCATGAAGACGAATGAGCTTTGGGAGCGCGACGTCTGCGAGATCTTTATCGCTCCTGACCGAATGCGACCGAATCGCTATCTTGAGTTCGAGGTCGCACCGACAGGTGAATGGATCGACCTTGCGATCGAGATCGCGGGCGATGTTCGAAATACGGATTGGGAGTTCGCATCTCAGATGAAGATCGCCGCTGACATCGCTGATACCAGCGTGACGATGGCGATCAAAGTTCCATTCGCAGCGTTCGACGCTTCACCGGCACGGGGCGACGTTTGGCTTGGGAATATCTTCAGGTGCGTCGGTTCAGGTACAACGCGAGGTTATCTTGCTTGGAGGCCGACTCGGACCGAAACGCCGGCGTTTCACGTGCCCTCGGCGTTTGCCGAGATCAGGTTTGAGTAGTGTTCTTTAAGCCGCGATGAAGTGTTCGTAGACGATCGAGATGCCGAGGATCAGGCTGAACAGGCCGGCCGCCACCCGAATACCGGAATTCAACAGCTTGAACCGCGACGATGTGAAGTGAAACGGAAGCCCGATAAGGAGGCTCATCGCCATCATCCCTGCGATCGACCCGACCCCGAAGATCACGATATAAAGCAACGCAACGAGAGCCGAAGGGATCAGCGGCACGATCATCAGCATCAACGCTGCGCTGCCCGCAAGACCGTGCACCACGCCGACAAGAACAGATCGCGGACTCAAACGATGGTGCGGTTCCTCGGCCTCGGCCTCATCGTGCGTATGCGGATGTGTGTGCGTAATGTCGCCGTGAGAATGAGCGTGTGAATGAGCGGTGTCGCTCTTTGCCAATTTATAGATCGCGTTCGCGCCGAGCAGAACTAGCATAATGCCAACAATGCCCTCGAGTTTGGATTCGACGCTCTCAGAGATCTGGAGTTTTAGAAAGATAACGATCAGCCCGACAAGAAAGAGCGAGATCGTATGCCCGATGCCCCAAAGCCCGCCGACGATCGACGCCGTAAAGATGTTCTTCTTCTCGCTCACGATGGCCGAGACCGCCGCAAGATGATCTGCCTCTGTCGCATGTCTAAGCCCGAGGACAAACCCTAGTGCCAGGACCGATGTTGTCGTTAATTCCGTCGAAAATTCCATCAGAGTTTTTTGCAGCACGCCGAGCAAACGCGGCCGCGAACCGTTAGAATACCACGCCGGAAGCGCGAATCGTCATTTGCGGCAGGTTCCTCCATTACGGTTTAATCAATGTATGCCGAAGACCGAGAAGGAGCTCGCGTTCATAACAGACCTGATCCACGATGAATGGACGAGGCGTTTTACCGAACTTGTAGATAAACACATTGACCTCGCAGACAGCGAAAATCTCGCCTATCTGAAAGCCGGAACCGGAAACCACGCGATGCAGCTTGGTGAAAAGTACGGTGAGAAGACGGATGTTTTTGCATCATGTGAAAATGCTGAGGTTCTCCAGATCGCGATGGATAAGGCGGTCGCGTTGCGTTCGAGCGTCGATTTTTCGCAGATCAGGTTCGAGGACGACTCGTTTGATGCGGTTCTCGCCGACGCGAGCTTTGAGACGGCAGATGATGCCGCAGACCTGATCGAGGAAGCTATCCGCATCGCACGCGTCGGCGCCGACGTTGCGTTCTTTCTTCCATCGTCAGGGAGTTTTGGCGAGGTCTTTTCGCTATTGTGGGAAGTCATGGCAGCGGAAGATCTTGGGCCGGACGCGCCGAATGTAGAAGAGCTTATCACTGAGCTTCCAACAGCGGCCGAGCTTGAAACGCTCGCAGCGTCGCTCGGAATGGTGAACATTCAGCGAGAGGTCGTTACCGAAGTCTTTGAATTCGAGAATGGCGGGGCATTTATCACCTCGCCGCTGGTTGAGAACTTTTTGCTTCCGCGTTGGCTGCGGTCGCTCGATGAAGATGGAGCCGGGCGCGTGACAAAGGCCCTATCAAGGCTGATAGATGATGAGGACGGCTCTTTGTCGTTTCGCTTTTCTGTGAAGGCAACCCTCGTTGCCGGCGAGAAAGGTTAGGACGGTTTGGGGCAGTTTTCTAATGCTCCGCACGGGCCTCTTCGCGACGTTCCATCTCTGCCTTCAGCTCGGCATCAGTAAGAGCCGCGATCGGCCGATCTTTTGTCGATTGACGCAGCTGTTGAGCAGCGAGATCATCCTCTTCGGCCTCACGCATCCCTTCTTTGAAAGCCTTGCGCGATTGACCGAGCGATTTCGCAAGCTGCGGCAGACGCGAAGCGCCAAAGAGCAGAAACAAAACAACGACAACTAAAAATATTTCCCAGCCACCAAAACTACCCATAAAATAAAGCCGTCCTATCCTTTAGACGTTCGAGCCCGAAAAAGGTTCAGGTTTTTATGATAAACCTTTCCTTTCTAGCTTGCTACACCTGAATTTGCCGCCATCTTGAATCGATCCATCGCCAAGACCAAAGCGGACGTTATCCCTGGTTCCGAGACGGAATGCCCCGCATCGGGAACGATCGTTAGGTCCGCTTCCGGCAGAGCCTTATGAAGGTCCCAAGCCGACGCCATCGGGCAAACGACATCGTATCTTCCCTGCACGATCACCGTCGGGATATTGCGGATCTTATCGATATTCTCAAGCAAATAATTCTCCGTCGGGAAGAAGAGGTCGTTCATGAAGTAATGGCATTCGATACGCGCTAGCGCCAACGCCTCGTGAGCGCCTTCCCAATGCTCCATAAGGTCCTTACTCGGATAGAGCTTCGACGTTGAGCCTTCCCAAACGCTCCACGCACGTGCGGCAGAAAGACGAACTTCCTCGTCATCGCTCGTAAGGCGTTTATGATAAGCGGCCATCATATCGTCGCGCTCTTCCTCGGGGATCTCGTCACGATAGCGTTCGTAAAAATCCGGGAAGATCTCCGACGCGCCGTATTGATAGAACCACGTTAGCTCTTTTCGCCGCGTCAGGAAGATGCCGCGAAGTATCAGCCCGAGACATCTGTCAGGATGCGTAACTCCATATGCGAGGCTGAGTGTGCTGCCCCACGAGCCGCCAAAAACGTGCCATTTCTCGACGCCGAACTTCTCACGCAGCGTCTCCATATCCTTGATGAGATCCCACGTCGTGTTCTCGCGAAGGTCTGCGTGCGGTGTCGAACGGCCGGAACCACGCTGATCAAAGAGGATCACGTGATATGCCTTCGGATCGAAATACTGCCGATACATCGGGAGCAGTCCGCCGCCCGGCCCGCCGTGCAGAAACACGACAGGTATTCCGTCCGGATTACCGACGCGTTCGTAATAAATGGTGTGAATATCTGAGACGGGAAGCATTCCCGAATCGAAAGGTTCAATTTCAGGATAAAGAGTAGCCATATAACTCAATAATACGCCTTTATTTGGTTCTTCGCGATTGTTCGCAAGTTCGTCGGTGGAAATTTGCAAAAATTATTTGAGAAAGTTTCTGCTCCAAAGCTGGAAAACGAGCAGTGTCCAAAGCTCCTTGTGGTGTGAGGCAATGCCCTGTTCGTGTTCGGAGATCAGGCGATCGACGTAGGCCGGTTCGAAGATCCCTTGTTCTTTGAGTCTGTCGGGCGAGAGAAGATCGTGAAGCAGATATCTCAAGCGGCCGCGGAGCCAAGCGGCGATCGGTATCCCAAAGCCCTTTTTTTGTCGTTGAATGATCGTTTTCGGCAGAAGCGGTTCGACAGCCTTTTTTAAGATCACCTTTCCGTTCGACCCGCGAAGCTTGTACTTCATCGGCAAAGAGAACGCATAATCAGCGATCCGCGGATCAAGGAACGGCGCGCGCGTTTCAAGGCTCACCTGCATCGCCGAACGATCGACCTTCGTCAAGATGTCTTCCGCGAGATAAAAGTTCACGTCCAAGTACTGCATACGCGCAAGATCGCCTTTTACGGGACTCTTCTCGTAAACGTCGCGAGCGGCGGCATAAATGTCTGCGCTTGCCTGTTCGCGAACTTCTCGCGTGAGCAGATCGTCTTGATCGTCGAGTGCAAAAGAGCCGAACCATGAATGATGACGAGCTACGGGGTCAAGCTCAGCAGCTCGGACAAAGCGTTTTGCCTTGTAATCGAACGAGAGATTCCTGTGCGATACGGGAAGTTTCTCGACCGCCGGACGCACGAGGCCATTCCGCACGAATCCCGGCAAAAGCCGATACATCGAAGCGATCTTGTGCGCACGATACATCGGATAACCCGCAAAAAGTTCGTCACCGCCGTCGCCGCCAAGCGCGACAGTTACATACTTTCGTACAAAACGCGCAAGCAGGAACGTCGGTATCAAAGAGCCGTCCGAAAGCGGTTCATCGAGCCATTTGCCGATATCCTCGATAAGATCGCCCGCCGTCGCCGCCGAAAGTTTATCCTCGTAATGCTCGGTATCGAGATGCTTTGCAACGAGGCGTGCATAACGCGATTCGTCAAAAGAGTCCTCTTCAAAGCCGATCGAGAACGTCTTTACGCGTTCGGTCGCATGCTGAACGGCAAAGGCCGCCACCGTCGATGAATCGATGCCACCCGAAAGTAGAATGCCGAGCGGAACATCCGAGACAAGCCGCATCCTGACCGAATCCGACAGCAGATCGCGAAGTTCTTCGGCCTTTTCGGCAAGCGTCTCAACCTTGCCGGTCTTCGTCGCGTGATCTTTGACGTCCCAATACCGATGCGTCCTTATTTCGCCATTCTCGACGGTCAAGATATGCGCCGCGGGAAGTTTATAAATCCCCTTGTAGATCGAGAGCGGTGCGGGCACGTAATCGAACGAGAGGTAATGCCGAAGAGCGTTCAGGTCGAGCTCGGTCTTAACCGACGGGTGTGCGGTGAGAGCCTTCAATTCGGACGCCCAGATAAGCTTGTTGTCAAAAACGCCGTAGTAAAGCGGCTTTTCGCCGAACCGATCGCGTGCGAGGATCAGCCTCTTTCGAGCAAGATCCCAGAGCGAGAACGCGTACATTCCATTGACGTGCTCGATAAATGCATCGCCGTATTTCTTGTATAGATGCGGCAGTATCTCGGTGTCCGTCTTTGTGACGAACATTATGCGGTCTTTCTCAAGCTCGGCACGGACCTCGCGATAATTGTAAAGCTCGCCGTTCATCATCACGACGACCGTGCCGTCTTCGCTGAATACAGGCTGATCGCCCGTCTTGAGGTCTATCACCGAAAGCCGACGCATTCCCAATGCGACCGTGTCGTCCCACCACAACCCTTCCGAATCAGGCCCGCGATGCACGATCCGCTCACACATCGAATGCAGCACCGCATCGGTGTCGTCGTAAGCACTTGAATTTTTAAGGGTTATCCAACCGGCAATGCCGCACATATTCTGTCAGTACCGTCTGCGTAAGCGGACGGGTCGCTTCGTCAACTGCCGAGATCAGGCAGCGGCCCGCCCTGTCTATTTTTCACGTAATTCACCGCGGCGGCAAATCCTGCCTCATTCCAGATCAACCGGCGGCTTCCCTTTTCCGCCCAAGGGCTGTGATCATGCGCCCAAAGGCCTGTCTCCCTTAACCGTCTGGTCGAAAAGGCCTTGAACTGCCGCAATGCCTTCCTTGAAGAATGCTCAGGACACTGGATCACCGAATGGGCATGATTTGTGCGAACATCCATTGCGGCTAGCTGCCAAGAATAGTGGTCGCATACTTCCCGAATTGCTGTGGCCACAACTCTCCGACACCTGACATCGAGTTTGAACGGCTCCGACCTGAGCAAATTCTTATTGTGCTCAAACCAGCATTCGTCCTTTGGGATGAACGGTTCTCCATATTGGTTGTTGTTGCGGTCGGTTGAACCGCGTTCATCGCCATGAAGCCATGTTCCGTAAGTACGGAATGTAATCAAATAGGCGATGGGTTCGTCGGTATCGTTCCACATAGTCGAGGTTGTTGTTATAGACCCGTCCGCTTACGCAGACGGTACTGACTGCCCGTTACTCACTCATCAAACCCTATCTTCTCCCGAACGGCATAGATCGCCTTGTCCTGTGATTCGTGATAGGTGCGGACGAGGAGTTCGGCGAGCAGGCCCATCAGGAAGAACTGGACGGAGATCGCGAGCATCACGACCGTGATCACAGGCAGCGGCGTTAAGATGAATGACGTTCCTTCGATCTTGAGAATGATCGCCCAGATGCCGGCGATGACGGCCAGCAGAAACGCGAGCATCCCGAAGGTGCCGAAAACATAGATCGGCTTTGTCTGATACGACGCCATGAATTTGATCGTCATCAGATCGAAGATCACTTTTACGGTTCGCGAAATTCCGTATTTTGATCTGCCCATCGTGCGGGCGTGATGATCGACGGGAATTTCGGTCACGCGTGCTCCGGCCCAGCTTGCATAGATCGGGATAAAGCGGTGCATTTCGCCGTAAAGCTTTACGTCCTGCAAGACATCGCGGCGATAGGCTTTAAGCGAACAGCCGTAATCGTGCAGGTGGACGCCGCCGATCCACGAGATGATGCAATTTGCGATCTGGGACGGGATCTTTCGCGAAATGAGCTTGTCCTGCCGATTCTTTCGCCAGCCGGAAACAACGTCGTAGCCTTCATCAAGCTTTTCGAGAAGTCGTTTGATGTCCGCCGGATCGTTCTGCAGATCGGCATCCATCGGGATAAGGATCTCGCCTTTTGCGGCGTCGATCCCGGCGGCCATCGCTGCGGTCTGGCCATAGTTCCTGCGAAGGCTTATCACTCGAACGCGGTCATCCGCCGCTGCGATCTCTTTTAGGATCTCAAGCGAGCGATCGGTCGATCCGTCGTCAACAAAGATGATCTCCGCCGTGCGATCGAGTTCGGCGAGCGCAGCCGCGATCTTCTCGTGCATCGGCCGCAGATTCTCTTCTTCATCGAGCACGGGCAGAAAGAGCGAGATCTCCGGGCCTTCAGATTTATTGACATTCTGTCTTGTATCCATCGTCAAAAATACAGCAAACTAGATACTGTAATCCCGAGATAGAGTAAATCATAATTGAGCCGACTTAGGCTAAATTCCTTGTGAGGTTTTCGCGTATGGATAGACGACGTTTTCTCGAAATTCCCGTTCTTGGGCTTCCGCTGCTGGCAGCATCGCGGGTCTTTGGCAATTCCAGGCCGCAAAATGAGAAAGGCGCGGTCGTCGTCTCGACGTGGGACAGCGGCCGCACGGCGAACGCCGCAGCGTGGCCGATCCTTGCGAAAGGCGGTGCATCGCTCGACGCCGTTGAAGCGGGCGGACGCGCAAGCGAAGATGAGCCGAGCTGCTGCGTCGGTTTGCAGGCATGGCCTGACCGTGACGGCAAAGTAACGCTGGATTCGAGCATTATGAACGGCAACGGCGACTGCGGCGCCGTCTCTTTTCTCGAAAGGATAAAACATCCCGTTTCGGTCGCCCGAAAGGTTATGGAGAATACGCCGCATGTGCTGCTTTCCGGCATCGGTGCTCAGGAATTTGCGGTCTCGCAGGGCTTTCCGCTCGAATCGGGCAAACTCTCGCCCGACGCGGAAAAGGAGTGGAAGAAATGGCTCGAAAAATCGAAATATCAGCCGATCATCAACATCGAGAACCGCAAGAGCACCTCGCAACTGCTTCCGCCGCCTTATATTTTTGACGATGGTTCCTTCAATCATGACACGATGGGCACGATCGCGTTGGACACAAAAGGCAAGCTCGCCGGAATGGTCACGACGAGCGGAATGGCATTCAAAATACGCGGACGTGTGGGTGATTCGCCAATAATCGGTGCGGGGCTTTTTGTTGATGATGAGGTCGGGGCCGCGACCTCGAGCGGTGTCGGCGAAGAGGTTATCCGCACCTGCGGCACGCACACTGTCGTCGAGCAGATGCGTCTCGGCCGTTCGCCCGAAGCCGCATGCCGCGAGGCGGTTCGACGTGTCATCAAACGCGACCCGAAGAAAGCAAAAGAGATGCAGGTCGGCTTCGTCGCCCTTTCTCGAACGGGCGAGATCGCGGCTTTTGCGATCCAAAAGGGATTTTCCTACACGGTTACGAGTTCAAAATACCCGGAAGGAAAGGTCTTTCAGTCAGAGTCGTGGTTCTGAGCAACCGTAGAGAGTTATGCCGACTTTTTTGCTACGACCACGATCGAAACGCCGAAGGGAAAGTTAAGATTCTTGAGCCAAAGGCTTTCGGCCGAAAATATCTTGCCGAATAGGCCGTTCAAAGCGGAGATGTTGATGTTGTTTTCGGATTCGGGCTTTACGCCTGTGAGTTTCATTATCGATCGGCCGCCGAGGATCGGTGCAAAGAACGTGAAATTTGCATATGTAGCACGTTCGATCTCGTAGCCGGCCGTTTTTAGTCGATCGACGATCTGCTTCTTTGTGTACCTGATCCGATGATGCGAAATGTCATCCTGCACGCCCCAAAGCCACATAAATGCCGGCACAAAGATCAGCGAACGGCCGCCTTTTCGCGTCACGCGGTACATTTCCTTGAGGCCCGCCACGTCGTCGTCAAGATGTTCAATGACATCGAGAGCGGTCGTGAGATCAAAGCTTTCGTCTGCGAAGGGCAGTTCCTCGGCCGTACCTTTCTCAACCTTTAGGCCTTTTTTGCGGCAGAATTCGAGTGCGTCATCCGAAACATCGACACCCTCAGCCTCGCCGAACTGCGAGAGCATCTTGATGTTCGCACCCGTGCCGCAGCCGACGTCCAAGATACGGAGCGGAACGCTGGGGATCTCGTCCGCTCCACCCAGGCCGAGCGATTCTGAAAGATCGGCAACGATCGTCCTCAAAAAACTCTCAAGGATCGCACGCCGCCCGACGAACCACCAATGCGTATCCTCTACGCCATCCATAATGGCGTAAGTGTGCTGCTGCATTTCTCTTGGTAGAGATGTGTTCATAGGGTGTCGATCTATTGCCAGAGTGCATGCTTAAGAAACTGCTCAAGAACTCTTGCATTTGCGGGATCTAAAGGTTTCAAAAGATCAAGATAGTTCCGGGCAGTGTTCATGTCACCAAGCTGAGCAGCAAGAATGCAAGCACTAGAAAGGGCTCCGATATTTGTCCAATCCTTTCCCAAATAAAGCTTATACATCTCAAGCGCCTTTTGCCTCTTTCCGTTGTCGCGTAACAGATCTCCATAAAGTTTGATGGCAGGAGAAAATTCCGGCCGAATAGCTATGGCCTTTTCATAAGCCTGCGAGGCAGCATCAATATCGCCCATTCTGGCATAGTAAGCTCCTAGTCCGAAGTATGCCGCCGCGTTTGCCTCAAAACTGAGCGACCTCTTGTATGCATCGATCGCCTTTTCACGTTGACCGGCGGTTCCGTAGGCGGCGGCAATACGCAAGTAGCTTCGCAAGTCTTTTGGGCCTAACTTCCAGATTTCTTCGGCAACAGGCTCGATCTCGGAAAGTCTGCGAGAGAAGATCAGCCCCTCGAACAGCATGATCCGAACAGCAATATCATCTGGATGCTTCTCTGCGAATTCCTTCATCTCATCGACCCTCGGCAAATATCTAACGCGGGCGTTCGCCACTTTCAAGAACTGCAGGATCGTTTCGTTGCCCGGCCACTTTCGATTAGCTTCATTCAGAATCTCTAGGGCTTCGGCAAGCTTTGCAGATTCAAATAGAGCTAATCCGAGACTAGTAACAGAGCTCAGATTCTCCGGATCGAGCGTCACTGCCTTCCTAAGCGGAGAGATCGCGTCCTCGTAGCGTGCGTCGTTGTTCAGTAAGTTACCAAGTTCAAACTGATATGCCGCAACTTCCGGATAAAGCTCCGTCTGGATCCGCAGGTCATTGATCGCCTTTTCGGTTAGGCCAAGCCTTTTCTCGCTCTGCGCCAATAGGAATCGAGCGTCGGGCAGGTCGGCATCGCTTGACACCACTTTCGAAAATGCCGTCGCTGCATCTCTATTCTGACCAAGGATAAGAAAGATCCGTCCCATGAAATACTGGAGATAGACATTTTGAGGGTCAATATCCCGCGCTTTTTTTGCTTCGGTGATCGCCTCGTCATCGCGAGCGAGGATCAGATATACCAGAGCAAGCCGCGCATGATATCCAGCGTTGTTAGGCGAGAACTGCAGTAGCCGTTTGAAACTTTCTACTGCCGCATCGTACTGCCGCGTTTCGCCATAGAACTGAGCGGCTTGGAGGAGGATCGCTTCGCTGCCACGGAATGCGTTAAGCGAAGCCAGAATCGCAGCCCGTAGGTCGGGTTCGGGAGCTTTTGCACGTCGCATGGCGTTTAGAAGCTGAACACGGCCAAATTCGATATCGGGGTCGAGCTTTACGCCTTCCTGGCATTCAGAAACTGCTTCATTATACTCTTTGATCCGACCAAGGGCTTCACAAAGACCAAGGTGGAAGAGTGCTGTCTTTGGGTTGAGCTTGACCGCCTTTCGAAACTCGACGACCGCCTCCGCAGGTCTATTCAAGCCAATAAGAGTGGCACCAATGTTCGAATGTGTTGTAGGATCGTTCGGTTCCAACCGCAGACTCTCTCGAAAAGCAGCAAGAGCTTCCTCCGGACGTTGTGCAAGGCCGAGCCGTACACCTTCGTTGAAGAACTCCTTGGCCGTTTTCGGTGCTGGCTCTTGAGCTAATGATCGAATCGGCGACACGATCAAAACGATCGCAAATAGGAGAATGCACTTCATATTACCCCCGTCTTATCCCGAGTCCTAAACAATGAGGCCGAGCATCTTTGTCGCGAGCGGGCCGGTCTTTGTGTCGGCGATCAGGCCGTAGCTCTCATTCAAGCGTTGGCGGATGCCGTCGTCGCTGACCTCGCACGAGCCGTCGGCCGCATTGCAGAGGATCATCAGGCTGACGCCTTCGTCGAGATAATCCGCCTTGCCGACGCGGAGCATATAGTTTCCCGCGGCCTTGTGCGCGTTCCACTCTAGGTCGTAGAGCGTCGGGTCAAGAACGCCGAGCGGATTCATATCCGCGTTCGAATGGCTTTCGATCATTGCCGCAAAATCATATGCGTGGCGGCCTTCGTGGACGAGCGTGCCTTCGCATCCGCGTTGTCCGCCGGTGTCGATCGTCTCTTCGGCGATCGCAATATATATGAGACCGAGAGCATCGCGCAAACTAAGGCGCTCGGTCGCAAGGTCATAGTTCGCCTTTACAGGGCTTATCAATCCCGTAATACCTGAAGCCTTTACTTCGCTTACAGGACGCACCCGTATCAGCATATCGGAATCGAGTATCTCGCCGATATACATTCGATGCTCGTCGTCGCCGACCTTCATTATCGTGTCGAACGCGGCGTTGACCGAGTCGCGATATTTCTTATCGATGCCGTCATCAAATTTCATAGATTGATCAGAAGTGAATAGTTGTTAGTTACGCGTTTCGTGAACACAGATGTCCACTCAGCCCGCCTATTCACTATTCACTACACTATTCACTAATTCGTCCGAACCCGCACCAACTATTCTGATTGTGCCAGGTTATCTCAATATCCTGAGCTTCGATCTCTTTCCACCAGCCCGCAAAATCGTCCTTTGAAATATAGAACGCGGTCGGTGCAACAAGATGATCAAAGACGATGTTGTGCTGTTCGCGCCATCCAAAGCTGCCAAGGTGGTTTAGATAATCGTTGTAGAAAAGACGATTCGCGACCGGCTTTGCCGCCGCATTCATCGGCCGATAGACGAGCTTCGTCGTCAGAAAAAGGCCGAGAGTCGGAAGTTTTGAAAGCTGATAGAGCACCGGCTGCGATATCTGCGAAGTAAAGCTTGTGCGGACCGGATCGATATACTTCGTGATCCATTCGTTGTTCTCGGCACCGTAGATCCAGGCCGAGATCGAACCGCCTTTCCTGACCTTACCGGCAAGCGAGATAAAAGCCTTCTTCGGATCCGGCGTGTGATGAAGAACGCCGACGCTGAACGCGTAATCGAAGGCCTTCTTTAGCGGCAGCTTAAAGATGTCGCATTGGACTATATGCGCGTTCGGCAGGTTTCGCGTCAAAGCGAAGGCAGATTCGACGCCGGCGCCGAGATCGATGCCGACGATCTCTTTTGCACCCCATTCGGCCGCAAGCTTCGTATGCCTGCCCTTGCCGCAGCCGCCTTCGAGCACGATCTTGCCCTCGAAGAAGTCCGGCTTTACGGGCTGCAGCCACCCAAGGAACTGATCGTTATACTTTTCGTCCTCTTGTGTAAAATTTGTCCACTGCCAGCCAAAATTCTCGGCCGTCGCAGCCTTGTCGCTCTCGACCTTACCAAGATCCGCAAAACGCGGCACTCCGCGAGTGATCTTGTATTCACGATCGCATTTCCTGCACGTCAGTACTCCGTCATTGATCTCCTTCTCTTCATATTGCGACACATACGCAAGCAGCAGATCGCCGCCGCAAACCGGACACGCAAGAAGATCAAGCAATTTCTCTTTCATTCAAAAAACTTCGCCTTTTTTCGGAGGATGCTATTTGGCGACCATATCCCTGAAACGTTCGTATTCGGTGGTGGGGAAAGGCTGATGCCAGTTGAATTCGAAATCATCCGTGTTGCGGTCTTCGTAGAGTTGCCCGAACGTACCGGCGAAGGCATTGCAAATATCGGCGGCATCGCCCGTATGCGAGAAAACAAGCTCGCGATCACCGGCCTCGCGATCTTCGTCCGGATACTCGTAAACCTCAAATAGGACCTTGCCATCGGTCGGCACAAAACGAAGGTCATACTCTTCCGGATCGCGATTCCAATGCAGTACGCGTCCCGCAGGTCCTAAGCTCCCGTCAAGCAGCGACGTCAATATACCGAGCAATTCGCCCAGAGCATCGGCATGCGGAGCATGAGCCGTCGTCGTATGAAATTCGTTAGACCCATCCTTGAAACCTACGGACATCCAGCCGCACTGCGGTGAATTGAAACTGACCTCTAGTTTGCTGCTCATAACACGCGGTAGCGCCAAGCCTCAATTGTAAATTGTTAATTGAAAAATCGTTAATTGGCATTGGAAGTTACCTGCCCAATTAACAATCAACAATGAACAATTTACAATCAACGTGAATGAAGCAATACCACGATCTGTTGAACCATATCCTGGGGAACGGCACGCGGACCGATGACCGCACTGGCACCGGCACGATCTCTGTCTTTGGATATCAGACGCGGTACGACCTGCGGGCGGGTTTTCCGATCGTTACGACGAAAAAGGTGCCGTTTCGCTGGGTGGCCGAAGAATTGTTCTGGTTCCTTAGCGGTTCGACGGACGAGGCCGACCTGCGGGCCCGCGGTGTCGATATTTGGGAAGAATGGGCAACGGCCGAGCAAACAGCACGTTTTGGCCGCGAAACGGGCGACCTCGGGCCGGTTTACGGCTATCTTTGGCGATCTTTTGGGGGAAATTACCCGAAGCACGACGGCGTGGACCAGATCGAGCGGCTTATTCGCGAGATCCAAACGAACCCGAACTCGCGTCGTTTGATCGTTTCGGGCTGGGATCCGCGTGTCTGTGATGATGTCGCCCTGCCGCCGTGCCACACCTTGTTTCAGTTCAAGGTAGAGAGCGGTAAAACGCTGCATTGCCAGCTCTATCAACGCTCGGCAGACGCCTTCCTCGGCGTACCGTTCAATATATCGAGTTATGCGCTGTTAACTCATCTAGTAGCACATGTTTGCGGGCTTGAGCCAGGAGAGTTCATACACAGCTTCGGCGACCTGCACATTTATTCGAATCATCTCGAACAGGTGAATGAATTGCTCTCACGCGAGCCATTTGACCTGCCAAGGCTGGAACTTCGCAATTCCGAAGGACTTCGCGGCCTCGAAGGCCTGTTGAACTTCAAGTACGAAAACCTTGCTCTCGAAGGCTACACCTCGCACGGCAAGATCGCCGCACCGGTCGCCGTTTAAGCCAAAGGTTATTTCTTAACAATTGAGTATTCGATCCTGCGGTTGCGGTAGCGCGCATCGTCGGTCGTGCCTTGGACAAGGGGTCGTGTCGAACCATATCCCCGTGTTTGCAGAACCGCAGGATTCACGCCGAATTTCACGAGCGCATCGCGAACCGCATTCGCGCGATTCTCCGAGAGAGTCTGATTTGATCCCGCCTGGCCAACATCGTCGGTGTGGCCGCCGACCTCGAGAACGACGCCCGGCGGAAGCTTTTGAATGAAGCCCGCAGCCTTTTTGACCGCAGCAAGACGCACTGGCGGAATGTCATACTTTCCGCTCTCGAAGTTGATGATCAGGATATTGAGGGCCTTTATCAGATCTTCGGGCGTGAAGGGATCGGGCAAGGCATCGAGAGCTGAGTTGTAACAGCGTTCGGCCTTGTCGTCCTCGCCAAAATGAATATTGCCGCAATCATCCGTTGCCGCCGCCTTCATCGGCGTACAGCCCGCAGTGATCGGCTTCAGTTTCTCGCCATCATCGCCCGTAACGGTCTGCTTTACGCAGTTGAATGTCGGGTGAACGACCGCGATCGTGTGCGAGCCGGCCTTTAGATTCGGGATACGGAATGTTCCGTCCTCGCTTGTTACCGAGAGCGGCGCGCCGTCAACCGTCACGCTGCTGCCGACCGGAGCGTCTTTTACGATCACCTCGTAGCTCGAATTCCGAATGACGAAGATATAGACGAGTGCGACCGCGATAACGGTGATGAAAAGGAGCGTCATTCCGCCGGCAACGAACCAGAACCAGCCGGGGATGCCTTGATTCCCTTTATCTTCTTCAGCTTGTTTTGCGGCGACTTCAGCAGGCGTGGGCGGCAGTTTCTGATACTTTACGCGCTCGGCCTCTGGCAGGCGAAAATACGGCGTGGTCTTGTCGTATGCCGGTGTCGGAGCGAAATCCTCGGGCTGCGAGCCAAAGTCCGCGGCATTGACGTTGATATTCGGCTCGGTCATTCCCCATTCCGGTGTTGAAGGAACGCCAACGCCGCCAAAACTTTGGTTGCCCGTGTCAATCGGCTTGATGTTCGCGACCGTTTTGCCCCATTCGTCCGCCGAGGCCTTTGGGATATTGATGTTGTAATTCGTTTTTTCCCAATCGTTCGAAGGGATATCGTCACGCCGGACAGGAATGTTCGGCGTCGTTTTTGTGAAGTCATCCGGCGGCGGCGGCGGTGGAATGTCTTTCGGGTCGCTCACTTCTCTCTTGCAAAAACCTCGGGCGCACCAAAGTTTATCACACTCAATGGCTAAGAAGTTAGGGAATTACTTGACGTTCGGCGGCTGAGCGTTCTTCATCCGAACGGTGATGCCTTCGTTGCCGATCAAGAAAAGCTGTCGATTGTCGTATGCGGATGTGTTTGTCGGAAGATACGAGAGGATGTATCTGTTCTTTCGCAGCTCGTCGCAGATGGCCTTTGCGGCGGCACGTGCGTCGTCAAAAGAAAAACTGCGGCCGCCTGTGCCTTCAGTGAACTTCGTAACCACGGCCTCTGGCTTTGGTTCGTTCCGGCGATATGCGCCGCCGGTCCTGTCCGGTATCTGAAGAGCGTAAACGACGACGTTCTGATTCTGCAGCTCCGCCAAAGCCTTGTCGAATGTCGTTTTGCTGCCGCGATCGAGCCCGTCGCTGATTATGACGACCGCGGTCTTTCGCGTGCCCGGCATCAGCGGCAGGAGCACTTGCTGCACCGACGCCTGCAGAGCATCAAAAAGGTACGGATTTCCCTGTTTTCGCAGGGTTTTGAGCGACGTTTCAAGCTTTTTGGGATCGTCGGTCCATTCCTGAATGATCTCCGGTTTTTCGTCGTATGCGATCACAAAAAGCTGATCGCCGTCGAAGATCTCATAAGAGAATTCCATTACGGCCTTCTGCATCAGATCGACCGAGGTTTGCAGCGTCTTCGAATTATCAACGAGCAGAACGATCCGAGCGGGCGAGGTGTCGTAAGTAAAGTTTTTGATCTTTTGTTCGACTCCGTTCTCATAGAGCCAAAGTTCGTCGGCGCGTATCGGCTCGGTCCCGCTCGCACGCGTGGCCGTTACGGCGATCACGGAACCTTCCGCATCTGCGTTGCCGCGATTACTGTAGCCGGATTGTGCGAGTACGTTGTCGCCGAGCGAAAAACAGGCGAGCAGGAGGAGAACAAAAATTCTCGCTGAAAAGGTCATTCCTTGGTCTTGGCCGGCGTCACTTCCTTTGCCGAAGCAGAGGTCGAACCGCTGTCGGATGTTGGTTTTGATGCAGCATCGCCCGAAGAGGTTGATTCGCTTGTCTTAGTTTTTTCCGACTTTTTCGAATCGCCGGCGTAATCCGTTACATACCAGCCTCCGCCTTTGAACTGAAACCCGGAGAGCGACCATTGCTTTTCGAGCTCACCATGGCATTTTTCGCAGGTGGTCAGCGGAGCGTCGGAAACATTCTGACGCTTCTCATAGACCTTTCCGCACTGTTTGCATTTGTATTCGTAGATCGGCATACAACCCTTAATAGTTCGTCTCGGTGTTCTCGACCGCTTCGCCGTGTTCGGCAAGGAACCGTTCAGCGTCGATCGCCGCCATGCAGCCCGTTCCTGCCGCCGAGATCGCCTGTCGATAATAAGCATCCTGCGCGTCGCCGCAGGCAAACACACCGGGAATATTCGTCTTCATCGTGCGGCCTTCTGTCTTTAGATAGCCCACGTCATCCATTTCGAGAACGCCTTTGAAAAGATCCGTGTTCGGTTTATGGCCGATCGCGATAAAAACGCCCTGCGTCGGAAGATCGCTCGTCTCCTTTGTCAACGAATTATATATCTCGATGCTCGAAACACCGTCGGCGGTCGTACCTTTGATCTCTTTTATCTCTGTGTTCCAAAGCACATTGATCTTCTCGTGAGCAAGTACGCGGTCCTGCATTATCTTCGACGCGCGAAATTCATCCCGGCGATGCACGATGGTCACGCTCGACGCGAATTTCGTCAGAAAAAGAGCTTCTTCCATTGCCGTATCGCCGCCGCCGACAACGACGATCGGCCTTTCACGGAAAAAGAAGCCGTCGCACGTCGCACACGCTGAAACGCCGTTGCCGCCCAATCCGACAGGCGTAGGTTCTTCGCCCGGCACTCCGAGCCATTTTGCCGAAGCACCGGTCGCAATGATCAGGCTTTCGGCCTCGATAACGCTCGTAACCTCTGCAGAATCAACACTTTCCTTTCCGTAGAGCTTAAATGGCCGCGACGAAAGATCGACCTTGTCGATCCAGACGTTGACGATCTGCGTTCCGAAACGAAGGGCCTGTTCGCGGAACTCATCCATCAAGATCGGGCCCATTATCCCTGAGCGAAATCCGGGATAATTTTCGACATCCGTCGTGATCGTCAATTGTCCGCCGGGCTGTGGCCCTTCGATCACGATCGGCTCAAGCTGCGCCCGCGACGCATATATCGCAGCGGTCAATCCGGCCGGCCCGGAACCCAAAATTACGACCTTGTGTTTGCTTTGTTTCATTCAATATCTGCCCACGGCCCTGTGGCGGCTGCGCTGCAAAAGCGTTGGCAATTCGTTTTTCGTATAGTATAACTATCGTTAAGATAGTTCGTCTATTGCGAATCGATTCGCGCTCGGTTCTTGCTCAACGATCAGAGTTTTTTTACGCGAAGGAAGCGTTTTAGGGTCCGTTCGCACAGCATGTTGCCTGACGCTCAATGCGGCAGTTCCGTTGACCTCGGCAACCGGATAAATGTTAAACTAGGCAGTACTTGCGGCCTCGGCAAAATGCCCCTTTCAATGCAATCGAAATTTGAAGAGAAGAGATTCGCTCTGCGGATGGCTCTTCGTCTGCCTATTGTCGTTTCGGGGCGAAGCGAAGATGGTGCCGCATGGAGCGAACCGACCGAGACGGATGATATTTCTACTCTCGGTGCTCTCTTTCAACTCAACCAAAAGATCGAGCAGGGCGAAAGCCTCTACATTCGTTCGCATCGCCCTGATGGCGTGCCGGTCGAAGTAAAGGCCGAGGCCGTTCGCATCTTACCCGCAAATTACGGAGCCTTGCGCGTCGGCGTCTCGATCGTCGAACCAAAGGAAAGCTGGCTCCGGCTCTTCGTCGCATGGATCGCTGACGACAACGTCGTCGAAGGCTACAGCGAATAGAAGTTACGAAGTTGCCAAA
The DNA here is from genome assembly GCA_019694355.1 of Pyrinomonadaceae bacterium. Lineage (GTDB taxonomy): Bacteria > Acidobacteriota > Blastocatellia > Pyrinomonadales > Pyrinomonadaceae > OLB17. The sequence continues at coordinate 55,481 of JAIBCB010000003.1, forward strand.
GTTGCGAAGTTACAGAGTTACGGAGTTGCCAAAGTTGGCGGGAGTTTGCACTCAGCGTTGCGGAAGTCCGCATGCAGTAAGGCCACGCTTTTGAATTGCACTCAGCGTTGCGGAAGGCCGCACGATAGTAAGGGCACTCGTTGGAACTGAGAACTGAGAATTGAGAACGGAAAACTGGGATCGTTTCAAGATTTAACGCATGCGAACTCTGTAACTCGGCTTCGTAACTTCACAACTTTAACCATGGATACCATCACCATCGAACGTCGCGGCCGTGTCGCGATATTGACCATCAACCGACCCGATAAACTCAACGCACTGAATTCCACGGTCCAACGCGAAGGCGTCGCCGCTCTTGATGAATTAAGAGCGGATGGCGAGGTTCGTGTGCTTGTGATAACCGGTTCGGGCGAGAAGGCGTTCATCGCCGGCGCCGACATTTCGGAGTTCGAGGGCCATACGCCGGTTACGCAGCGGAATGAGTTCCAGGGCCGTAGCCTTTTCAACTCGCTCGATCAATTCCCAAAGCCCGTTATCGCGATGATCGACGGTTTCTGTCTCGGCGGCGGGAACGAACTCGCTATGGCGTGCGATATTCGTATGGCAAGCGACAAATCGCGTTTCTCGCAGCCTGAGATCAATCTCGGAATCATTCCCGGCGGCGGCGGTACCCAACGGCTCACGAACCTCGTCGGCGAGGGACGTTCGATGGAAATGATCCTCACGGGCGATATGATCGACGCAGCCACGGCCGAGCGCATCGGACTCGTCAATCACGTCTATCCGTCCGCAGAGCTTGAGGCCGAAACAATGAAACTCGCCGAAAAGATCGCCGAAAAAGCACCGATCGCTCTGCAGCTCTGCAAAGAGGCCGTAAAATTTGCCTCGCGTTCGAACCTCGACGAAGGCCTCCGCCGCGAGGTCGACCTTTTCGCACTCGTTTTCTCAACCGAGGACAAACAAGAAGGCGTCTCCGCCTTCCTCGAAAAGCGAAAGCCGGACTTCAAAGGCCGGTAGGGCACTTGGGATTCTTGACCAGCCAAGGTCTTTTCGCTAAAGTCATTAGTTGCTTTCAAATCTCAAATTCGAAATTTGAAATGCGCGGTCGAAGGTGTCAGATATCAGCTGTTCTCAAATTTGAGATCTGAGATTTGAAATTCCAAATTTTGGGGACGTAGCTCAGCTGGGAGAGCGCATGAATGGCATTCATGAGGTCAGGGGTTCGATCCCCCTCGTCTCCACCAACCACTTCAGATCATTTCCACAACCCCGAATCCTGCTCAGTATTCTTTGTGCAAAAAGTGCACTTTGATACATTTTGTGCGGTTTGTGTCGATTTGTGCGGTTTGTGCTTCAAACGGGCGCGTCGTTTCGCTATGATGACAAGACGGTCGAGCCGGCCGTGACGAGCTAGATTCCAGGTTTCAAGGTCCAAGTTCCAGGTTCCTGCGGCTATGCCGCTCTATTTGCGGAAAAGCTCTGCTTTTCCGGATGACGCTATTCAACCTTTGCGGCTCCGCCGCTGTTGTTCGGAGGCTGAGCCTCCGAGAATTGAGGAGACGGGCCGACGGTGAAGCAAGCTTCACCGCAAATAGACGGGCGGAGCCCGAAAGTGGCTTCGATTCGTGCATTCGTGGCGACCCTATTCCTGCATTCGTGGACGCTCAATCGTTCTTGCGGCTTACCGCAAGCGCAGTGCGGTCGGGGATCGTGGGCCAGAGATCCCCACATGTTGCCGTGCCCGACCGATATGCGAAACAAATGATCTTGGAGGCGGCTTGCCGCATTGCAGTGCGGTCGGGCTTGCCCGACCGTCACTCGCCTTAGGAATACATCGGAGCGTGCGAAGCACGCGACAGAGCGTTTGTCGGCGGCAAGCCGCCTCCAAAGAGAATTGAGAACGGAGAATTGAGAATGGAAAACGTGGTCTGATCTTTTTTTTGCGAAATTCTGGGACAAATCGGGTAAGTGACTGATAACACATCACTTATTTGTCCCAAGAGCTGTCCCACGAGCGTCTTGGCTGGGACAAAAGACGACCATTGTCGGCGGCAAGCCGCCTCCAGAATGGTCGGTGTACGCTCATCGGTCGGGCACGGTTGCGTTTTTTGCAACACGTGGGGATCTCTGACCCACGAACCCCGACCGCACTGCGAAAGGGCATAGCCCAAAGAAGAGCGAATCTAAAGTGTGATTCTTTCTTCGTGCGGCTTTGCCGCTCTATTTGCGGAATCGTTTCGGGGCGGGCGAAACACTAGCAGGAGGCGGTTCGGACTGAGGTGCGGGTTTCTGCAACGCATTTGGGTCTGATAAGGTTTAATCAATATGGACTTTGGCCGCGCATCGGGGATACTCCTTCATCCGACATCGCTTGCCGGCCCTTTCGGGATCGGCGATCTTGGCGAGGAAGCATATAATTTCGTTGACGCTCTGGAGGCCGCCGGCCAGACGTATTGGCAGATCCTGCCGCTAGGGCCGACCGGTTGGGGCGATTCACCGTATCAATGTTATTCCGCGTTTGCGGGCAACACGCTGCTGATCTCGCCGGAAAAACTTCGCGACGACGGTCTGATATCGGACGACGTTCTGAGTAGCGTGCCGGCGTTCGATCCAATAAGGGTCGATTACGGCGCGGTCGCCGAATGGAAGGCAAATGTGCTGGCCGATGCGGCTTCGAAATTTGCGTCTGGAGCCTTTGAAGAGCTTCGTGCAGGCTTCGACACCTTCTGCCGCGAGAATGCCTTCTGGCTCGAGGATTACGCACTCTATCGAGCATCCAGAACAGCTCACGGCGACAAGGCATGGTACGAATGGCCGGAAGATCTGCGTTTCCGACGGCCAAATGCTTTGAACGCCGCTCGCGGGATATTGAAGAATGAGATCTTTGCCCAAAAGTTCTATCAGTTCCTCTTCTTTCGTCAATGGAGCGAACTAAAGGCATATGCCGCCGAAAAGAACGTAAAATTCATTGGCGACATCCCGATCTTCGTCGCGCTCGATTCGAGCGATGTCTGGTGCAATCAGGGCGAATTCAAACTGAATGCGGACGGTTCGCCGAAGGTCGTCTCTGGCGTCCCGCCGGATTTTTTCTCCTCGACAGGGCAGCTTTGGGGAAATCCGATCTATGACTGGGATGCGATGGTCAAGGACGGATTCAGCTGGTGGATCGCACGGATCGCATGGACGCTCAAGGCGGTCGATGTCGTTAGGATCGATCATTTTCGCGGCTTTGAGGCCTGCTGGGAAGTGCCGGGCGAGAACAAGACCGCCGAAAAGGGCGCCTGGGTCAAGGCCGCGGGCGACGAGCTTTTCGCCGCGGTCGGGAAAAGCCTTGGCCATATTCCAATGATCGCCGAAGACCTAGGCTTCATTACGCCGGAGGTGATCACTCTTCGCGACAAATATGAGATCCCGGGAATGCGAGTTTTGCAGTTCGGCTTTGGCGGCAATCCGAATGACGACCACCTTCCGCATTCCTATATTCGCCATTGCGTCGCATACACCGGAACGCACGACAACGACACCGCCGTCGGTTGGTTCAACGTAACGCGAAAACGCAAAACGACGGCAGATCAAGCGTCACTTGCACTCAAATATTTGAATGCAAAGCCTCGCGGAATCAACTGGGATATGATCCGCGGCGTCTGGTCTTCTGTCGCTGACACGGCGATAGCGCCGATGCAGGACGTTCTGGGTTTAGGGAATGAAGCTCGGATGAATCTTCCCGCGACGGTCGGGTCGAACTGGACGTGGCGAATGAAGGCGGGAACATTCTCCGAAAGATGCGTCGAACAGCTCGCCGAGATGACGAAGATCTACGGACGATAGGTTTAATGTCCGCAGCCGCAAGTGTAACCGTCGCTTACACTTAGGTCGTCCATAAAATCGCCCTCGACAACCCGCGAGTTCCCGATATCCGTACCGAGCTGCCAACGGAGCTGCACTCGGTTTCCTGCTGCCGATGCGGGAAGCGTAGCGTTGACGGTTATCCATTCGGGCTGTTCGTTGATGCCGCTGCGGCCCGACCAACCAAGCCGACCGGCAAGCGGATTTTGACAGCAGGAGTCGATCAAGCCGTCATAACCGCCGCTCTGAAACGAACCGCCCGCGGCGAGAAAGTCCGCCCACGAGCCGTCGCCGATCTTGATCTCAAGCACGGTGCCGTCATAGAGACGATTCCGCAAAAAGGTCGTCTCGGTGTTGTAGTAGTGACGGTATGACAGCCGGGCGTTCGAGCCCGTCACAAAGAACGTCGGCGAACTAAGCGTCGTCATTCCCCGCCCGCTCGAATCCGGCAGGTAAACACTCTTTCTGCCGGACCATTGCTTGGAAAGGGTGATCGAACTTCTTCCGCCAAGATCGACCGATTCGCGACTCCATCTTTGCGGTAAGCCCGCGAGCGAGGTGCGGTCAAAATTCTCGTCGAAGATGATGCGAGGTGTCCCGACGCGAAGGATGTTGCCGAGGCTCGCGGTGAACGTGCCGGTCGAATCTGTTATTTGAAAATTAAGAGAAAGGAAACCGCCGCATGGCCGGTTCGGATCAACGGTGAACGTGAATTGACGAGTTACCGCGGGCTGACCCGGAGTCAAGACACCATACGAAACAGGACCGCCTGCATTCGTTACGCCACCCGAGTTCTGAAGCGTTGCCGTAACCTCGCCCGTCGCGACGTTGCCCGAATTTCGCAAAGATAGCGACACCGTCAGATTCTCGCCCGGATCGGGAACCGAATTTGTCCCGCAGCTTTCCGCATCGATCGCAAAAGCAGACGCGTTAACGATCGGGATCGGTTCCAATGCAAAGTTAACGATGCGGTTCTCTCCATCGCCGACGGTTACGACCGACATCGCGTCCGAATAGCCTGCGGCGCTCGCCGACAACGTCAATGAACCGGGCGGAAGAATAAGGTCGCTGTATGCACCGGCTGCATTCGTTCCGCGGGAATAGACGCTCGTGGACACTATCGCACCTTTGATCGGCTGGCCTGTTACCGCATTCGTAACGACGCCGTTGATGTTCCCACGCGGCGGCGACGCACACTCGGGAAAACGGAAAGTGCCGATCCGCGTCAGCCACGTGAACTCGCTGAACTCCTGGCTTGCGAGCGTGTAGTATTCGCCGGTCGTCCAAAATGTGCAGTCATCATTCGGATCGACATTGATCGAGTTATAGTCGCCCCAGCGATAGCCGAAAGCCCGCTGAACGCCCGTGCCGTCGATAAGCGACGCCTCAGCACGAAATGCGCCAACAGGCTCGCTCGCAAGCCTGCCTGTATATAAGATCGAAGGCTGTTTGTCGTCGCGAACGTAGTTGTATGAGACCGCGAGGTTCCCCTGATTGTCCTGTGCGACGCCGCCGATCCAACGTGAACTCGTCGCATCGCCGATCGTCGAACTGTCGCGGACGGTGAACGTCGCACCGCTCTTTGACAATTCATGCACGCGAACTCCGGCCCGATATTCACCGGAGGTTGATGTGCGGACCGTTTGGTTCACCACGATCGTTTGGCGGTCGCCGAGGTTTCGATACGCCGCTCGATAGTTCACGCGGTCGCTGTTCGAATCAAGAAAGTCACCCGGCGCAGGCTGTCGAATATCGGCACGAAACTGTGGGCTTGTAGGATCAAATGGCGCGACCGCAAGCGGGCTCTCGGGCCGCTCGGTGAACGTTGACTGGGTCGGCTGCGCAAAGTCCGCATGAAGATCAAAGAGACGAACTGCATCCGCCGCATCGCCGTATTCGTCCGCCGTGTAGCTAACGAATACATTCGGCGTTCCGGCGGGCGGCGGCGTCAGGCCGTCGAGATCCGAAGGAATCAGATTCCGGCGGCGTTCAGGCGAATCCGAAACCGTGTTGAAGTAAATGTAGCGAACGTTCGGTTCGCCCCGCAGCATCTTTGCACGATCGAACGCGAAAATGCCGGCGCCGTTATAGTCGCTGCCCGTAAACTCCTCATCCGACATATAGTAGCCGTCTGGCCAGACGCCGAATTTCGAGAAATCGTTGAGCCGATTGTTCGGCATCACGAACTCCCAAAGGTAGTATTCGCCGGTCGGATCGCCCGTTCTAGAGAGAGCGATGAGCTGGCGGAATGGAGGGAAATTGTTGCAGTATTGCGAGATCAGCCAGCGGTCGGCAAGCTGATCGTACTGCACGATCGCGAGCCCGTCGTTCCTTAACGAACAAGGTGTGTTCAAGGGAGCAAAAAGATCGCTGATCTTGAACGGCGGCGTCAGCGGCGTGCCTGCTTTGTCAAAAACACGCAGCAACGCATTGACCGCCTGAACATAGTGCCGCGGCCCAACATCGCCATTCATATCCGGCGGCAGGAAAAATAGTCCGTAGGCGTTGAGGTTGTCGTAGTTCGAAAGGCCGTCAAAGGAAAGGAGAGGCGACGGCATCGGCGTATCGAGAACAGATGCAGGCAGGCTCGTCGTTGACCTTTGAGCCTGAGGCTGTTTTGGCGAATGATCACCCACCTCGCGGATCTCAGGTTTTAGCGGCCTCGGGACATTCCTCGCTGCAAAATTCTTCACCGGTCCCGAAGAGGCATAAGCAACAGCGGTCCCAACAACAGGCTCTGACACCGAAATACGTGCCTTTCCGGCTTCGGCATTTGACGCACTGAGCTGCCAGGTCACAACTGCTGACAGAGCAAGGAATAGAGCAACGAAGCCAGTTTTTGATGCAGATCTCATCGGCTTAAGGCTCGCTCAAGATCACGATCTCGGCCTGTCGCTTCCTGTCGTCAAGAAAGCTCTCGATCCTCGCCGCGACCTTGTCTTCGACGAGCAAACTGTGGATCGAGGCCTTTTGCGATTCGAATGTCGGGATCACGACACCGGGCTGACGCCGCCGAAATTCAGGCACGTACGTGTCGTTGTAGAATTTCTGCTCTTCGTCCGCATTTACGATCACGAATGACCGAAATCGAAAGTCGATAAAATTGTTGATCGCGACGCGTTTTGTGATGAGATCGACAAAATCATCATCTCTGACGGACGAAAATCCGACGGAACGCAGCCGTTCCTCGAAAACGGCAGTGGACGGAAATCTCGACACGATAGCCCGTATCTCGGCTTGGATCTCTTCATCCGTCGGCTTTGTGCGAGGCAGCCTAAGTGCTTCTAACGCAAAGAGTTGTTGGTTTATGAGCGAATCAAGGGCAGTGTTCAGGTCTTCTCGTGACGGTGCCGTGAGCGATGACTTGGGCTGTAGGGCGAGCTGCCAAAGGATCTCGGAATAGAGGATCACCTCGGTCCTTACGCCATCCGAGACGGTCGCAACCGTTTTATCTACAACAGTTTGCCCGTGAGCACTGCCAAGCGCCGCCAGTATGATCACAAGCGGGGCCGCGAATCGCAGAACCGACCGAAAAACTGCTTTTGAATGGGTCATTTGACCTATATTTTCGGCTGAAAACCGGCAAGTGTCAACGGAAATCCCGACCAAGTAAAATAGTTGACAAAACCGTTTAAATCCCTTTTAATAGAAAGGTGCTGATTCTTTGGCGGTTCCGCCAAAATAAGCACGATTCAACCTGGATTTCCGCTGACGTTCCCCGCCAGCCGCCCGACTTTACTAATGCTTGCAGCTCAACGGCCGAAGAAAACTTCGAAGCCGGCGAATCCAACACTATCCGCGGAGGAAGCGGGCGACCTGCGATTTATCGCAGACCTTAGCCGCAGCCTTTTGCTCACAGTGCACCCAAAGAAGGTCGCTTCTCGCGTTGTCGAAGCGATCTGCGAGACGGGTGCATCCGGTTGTGTGTTTGCGGCCGAACTGCCTAACATTGGCTTGATCGCATGCTCCTCGGACAACTCGACCTCTGTTGACCGCCGGCGGTTCGAAAGCTGGCTCTCTCTGCTTCCGCCGCAGGTCGGATATGTCGAGAAGCGTCCCGAGGAGTTTATGCTCTCCGGTGTGTCGGCCAAGGCTGAATACGTTTCTCCGCTTCGGATCGAAGGAGAGATACGCGGGGCGATCGTCACGGCCTTTGCCGATGGTACGGAACTGACCGAAACGCGTATGCGTCTGCTCGATGCGATCACACAGGTCGCGGCCCTGAGCGTAAACCTTTCCGCTCATTACGAATCGACGATCAACAGCTCTATCGATCAGGCTCGGCAAGAGCATCGCAAGTTTACCGAGGCTGTCCTCGATGCCCTTCCCGTTTCACTCTATGTCGTAGATCGCGACTACAAGATCGTGACGTGGAATCACCACCGAGAGATCGGCGAACAAGGCATCCCGCGTGATGTCGCGGTCGGCCGTGATATCTTCGCTGTCTTGGCCAAATATCCTGAAGATCGACTCAAACGTGAGTTCGAACGAGCTTTCAATACCGGAAAGATCGAGCGGATCGAACAGCAAACGGTCGACGATGACGGTGGAACCCGGCATTGGATGGTGAGCAAGATTCCCATGCGCAATGCCGAATCGGGCGAGATCACACACGTGATCACGGTCGGCGAGGACATCACCGTCCGCGTCGATGCGATGAACGCGATCAGCCGAGCAGAAAAACTTGCAGCGGTCGGCCGCCTTGCCGCCGGAGTTGTTCATGAGATCAATAACCCGCTAGCGACCGTCGCGGCCTGTGCAGAATCACTCGAACAGCGAGTCGCAGATGGCGACTTCGGCTACGGCCCGGCAACCGACGATCTGACCGAGTATCTTGGCCTGATCAAAAGCGAAACTTTCCGCTGCAAGACGATCACGACAGGATTGCTTGATTTCAGCCGAGTACGAACGGGCGAGCGAGAAGATATGGACGTAGCGGATGTTGTCCGCTCAGCCGCTAAACTGATCTCACATCAGAAACGCGGCAGCTCGATCGAAATTTCGGTCGATGTGCACGAACCGATCAACAAGATCAGAGGCGACGGCGGGCAGATACAGCAAGCCGTGATCGCCCTTGCCACGAATGCCATCGACGCAATGCCGAATGGCGGCAAACTAGGATTCTATGTGCGTCAAGACCCCCGGCGCGTCATCATAGAAGTTTCCGATACGGGTATCGGAATTCCAACCGAAGACCTTCCACGGATATTCGAGCCTTTCTTTACGACCAAGGAGGTCGGCAAAGGAACAGGTCTCGGCCTCGCAGTCTGTTATGGAATCGTTTCAGAACATTCGGGCCGCATCAGCGTCCGATCATCTCCGCGTAAGGGTACAACCTTTACGATCAGCCTGCCCCTTCAGGCTCCCATAACAAATGTCCAAACTATTAGTCGTTGACGACGAAAAGAATTTACGACTTGTCGTACAGAAAGAAATGACCCGGCAGGGCCACGAGGTGGAGGTCGCCGAGGACGGCGAAGCTGCGTGGGCGTTGATCGAAGAAGAGGACTTCGACGTCGTTCTTTGCGACATCAACATGCCTCATCTTGACGGGGTCAATCTTTTACGCAGGACGCGAGAGCTGTGTCAATATCCGCCGGAAGTGATAATGCTTACGGGACAGGCAACGGTCGAAACCGCGATCGAGGCAATGAAGCTCGGCGCGTATGACTATTTAACAAAACCTTACCGCATCGCTGAACTCGGAGCCCTTGTCGAGGCCGCGGCCGAGAAACAGCAGCTGAAACTCGATAATCAACGGCTTCGGGCGCAGATCGCACGATCGAACAGATCTTTGCCCGAGATCGTCGCGGATTCGCCGCAGATGAAGGAGTCGCTCCGACTCGTGCAAAGAGTAGCTCCAAGCGACACGTCGGTCCTGATCACAGGGGAATCAGGCGTCGGCAAAGAATTGATCGCCCAAGCGATCCACAGGCTTAGCGATCGGGCTGATAAGCCTTTCATCGACCTGAACTGTGCCGCTCTGCAGGATACGCTTCTTGAGAGCGAACTGTTTGGCCACGAGGCCGGTGCGTTCTCCGGCGCGCGTTCCCGGAAGCTCGGCCTATTTGAGATCGCCGACGGCGGCACACTGTTCCTGGACGAAATAATGGAGATGCCGATACCGCTTCAATCGAAGCTGCTGAGGGCTCTTGAAACAAGGTCGTTCTTCCGTGTCGGCGGTGTGAAGAAAGTGTCGGTCAACGTTCGGCTGCTTGCCGCGACGAATCGTGACAAACGTGATGCGATCGCGGACGGATCGTTCCGCGCCGATCTGATGTACAGGATCAACAGCTTCGAGATCAACATCGCTCCGCTTCGCGAACGCCGCGAAGACATCGAACCTCTTTCACGCTATTTGCTCGGCAAACTCGCCGGGCCAAACGCACCGCGTCTTAGCGATGCGGCCGTGGATGCTCTTCATTCGTTCGATTGGTCAGGCAATGTTCGGCAGCTTCGAAACTGTCTCGAACGAGCAGTTCTTCTTGCAGATAACGGTATTATCACGCCGCGGGAATTGCCGCCGGAGATCGCATTCCGCGATTCACGGCCGGCCGTCTCGGTCAGCTATCAGCCGCCGAGAGCGAACGGCGCGTCAACATTCCAAAACGCAGTTCCGACGAACCTTCGCGACGTCGAGCGTCAGCAGATAATCGGGGCACTCGAAAAGACCGGCTGGCATCGCGGCAAGACCGCCGAACTCCTCGGCATCTCGCCATCGACGCTCTATCGCCGCCTTCGCGAATACGGCCTCGAATCAAGATAGAACCAGAACCTAGTTCTTCTCTCTGATCACGTATTTCTTTACATAATCACGAAGCTTATCGCGATGTTCTCGTAGATACTTGGGGTGATCTGACGCGACGCCTTCATCAGATGCGGTCATCAGAACGTAGGCTTCGAGTAGGCCTTCGTCGTCCAGCTTTTTGATCATTTGGATCTGAGGATCGATTTTTTTTGGATCCTTTTCGAAACCCTTGGCCGCCGATACGACAGAACGAAGAGCATCAACCTCTTCTTTCATCGAATGGCGATATACCTTCTCATCCGGAAATTCCTTTGCGAATTTTTCCTTCTTCCAAATAGATCGGGTAGCCGTATAGGTTATCCAAGCCATTTGGCTTCCGCCTTTCATGAGCGAGTCCAATGTGATCGTCGTTGATTCCTTGCCATCAGCTCCGACGGTTGTCTTTGGACGGTCGATCCGGGGATGTCCAAGATTTGCACCGACCGCCTCAGCCCATCTCACAATCCCGCTAAGGGCAAGTCGATTGTACGGCTCCGTGATCCATGCCTCTACATACCGGTCGCGGGCCGCATCGAATTTCTTATCGGCCATCAATGGTGTTGCCGAATATCGATATGCGATCTCGCGATACGGATTGAGAGCGATCGCCTTTTGATACCAGATCTCTGCGTTCGGGTGATCTTTTTTGACCTTGTAAACATCACCGACAAATAGGACGGCAAAATAGTTGGTCGGGTCGTAGCTAAGAGCTTCTTGATAGTAGCTAAGTGCCTCGTCCATATTGTTGAGAACGAATGCCGTCTCGCCTCTATTCATTGCCTCATTTGCCTTCGGGTTTGTGGAGAACTTATCAAAACCACCGCCATCTGCAGGAAGCGAATTGAACATACCGGCAGTATGGGCACTTTTATCGCCGGCGGCGATCGCGTCCCCGAAAGCCTTCCGAGCTCGGATCCTGAGGGACCTGGCTTCCTCCTGTGACAGGGCGATCGCCGAATTCGCGATCAACGCAAACCCTAGTTCACGCTGTACAACAGGATCTGAGGGCGTAGCAGTCGCAACCTTTTGAAGCAGCGGAAGCGCATCGATGTAGTTCGAACTTGCTGCAAGGGCTAAGGCCCGCTCGCGCATTTGCTTCACATCGGCTGTTTGCGAACGAACTGACAAAGAGAGTGACAGGATGAACAAAATGCCGACGGTCAAGAGTGAGACGGGAATAGTTGAGGTTTTCATATTTCTGCTCCGGCAAAAGAGGATTGATCCCAGGATTCTATCAGACTTTGATGCAGCACGGCTCCGAATCGTTCCGCTCAGATCGCGAATTAGTTGGCCTTGCTCGAGGCTGGAACGCCGTCGGTTCTGGTCGGCGAAGTGTAAGAACCCGCAGACTATGCCTCAACGACGTTCTTTAATGCGTTAACGAGCGGGTCTGTTAAGTTGATCGTGTAATAGACTCTCTTTCCGTCCTTCACCCGTTCAACGAGATCGGCATTCAGCAGGACCTTTAGATGTTGGGAGGCGAGCGGTTCGGAGATGCCGACGGCGGCGGCGATCTGGCTAACGATCACGTTGTCGTGCTTTAGCAGGGCCCGAAAGATCAGGCAGCGGTTCGGTTCGCCCAAGGCATCAAAGGCGGCCGCCATTCGGCGGACATCCATTCCTTTGACATACTTCTCGAGCTTCTTATGTTCTCTGGGCGTCAGCATCCTTAAGCATCATAGCCCGGGAAGTAATCGAACTTCGAATGAGCTTCGTCGATCCCCATTCCCTCGAGCTTTCTCTTAAAAGCCTCGACCATCGGCTCCGGGCCGGAAACAAAATAGATCGGGTCGTTGAGCCTTGAACCGGCCGTTCGTAGAGCTTCTTCATTGATGAAGTTATCGCCGATAAAATATGTGATCTTAAAACCCGGATGCTCGCGGCTGAAGGCTTCGAGTTCTCCCTTAAATGGGATGGTCGCTTCATCACGGTTTGCATACAACAGTTCGGCACGGATCTCCTTTCCATCATGCGCAAACTGCTTCAGGATCGAAAGGAAAGGCGTAATTCCAATGCCGCCGACCACAAAAACATACTCTCTTGACGGATCGTCAACGGTAAAGTCGCCTTCCGGCAGGTCAGCTTCGATAGTGTCGCCCGGCTTCATCGCCATCAGCTTCTGCTTGAATGAACTGCTGTATTCGCTGTTAATGCGTGTCGTGATCCAAACATCGCCCTCATGTGGCGCACTTGAGATCGTAAACCAGCGTTCGTCGCCGCGTTGGTCAGCATCCTTATGCGGCAAAGTGTAGTGGATAAATTGGCCGGGCACCCACGAGATCGGCTCTGCAGAGGTAAACACGAAACTCCGGACATCTCCCTCGGCCGGAATGACTTCTTCTAAACTCAGTTGCATATCTAAACACCTATTTAACTATTAAAAGGATACGACTTTGCCTTTTGCGTGTCAATCGGTAATTTGACCCCAACCGCACAGCTTATCTTTTGACGGTAAACAGATAACGGCGTTCGCTGTTAGGCAGTAAGATCTCGCGAAAGGCACGCCCTTCAGCGGAAAGAACTTCCCTAAGAGACGGGCCGCCGAAGAGCATGAATTCTCGGCGTGGAAAATGCCGAAACATCTGCGGTAGTTTGTCTGTGAATTTATCTAGAGCACGGCAGGTTACGATGTCGCCCGGCACACGGCCGGCTTCACTAAACTGCCTATTGATCACCGTAACGCGATCTGCAATACCGAGTTCGACCGCTGCGTCCGACAGGAACTTTGCCTTCTTTTCTTTGGATTCGATCAGCGTCGCTGTGAGATCGGGCCTAGCGATCAAACAGGGGAGCGATGGAAATCCGCCGCCCGGGCCAACATCAATGAAGCTCGCATTCTTCGGCAGGAATTCGAGCAGCGCAAGCGACTCGAGCGTGTGCCGCTCGGCGAACTCCTCCATCGAGACAGGCCCCGTCAGATGCAGCAGCGGATTTGCCTCAGCTACAAGGTCATAATGCCTCGAAAGGCCGGCGATGGCTTCCTGAGTGAGTTTTAGACCAATCTCCCCCGCGCATCGGCTCAAAATGTCGCGAAACGTTTCTTTCACCATCCAATTATTACCGAAATACAGGGGCGAGACGACTGCGAAGAAGAAGTTTGTGGTGCGGACGAGAAGAATCGAACTTCCACTCTGTAACCAGAACAGGCTTCTGAGACCTGCGCGTCTACCAGTTCCGCCACGTCCGCACATTCGTTTACGGGCGAAGATTTGAGGATACAAGATTCGCGGCGTTTGGACAATTCGGGAAAGTGCCCGTAAAGGTAGACGGGCCCGCAGAGCCGCAAAGGACCACCGAAGAAGATGACTTTCTCCGCGTCTGGTATATTGAGAGTGTGGAGTTCGCGGAGTAATAGGCGAGATCCGCGGCTTGTCCGAAACGAATATGCTCTCTTTGACCGTTTATCCGATCGTATTTTTAGTGATCTGGATCGCGTTTGCGGTCATTGCATCGCTCTTGATCCTGCGTCTCGTGCTGACCTGGGCCGACCCGAATCCGTTTGGAAAGGTCGGGAAATTCGCATTTTGGATCCGCCGCCGAACTGAAAAGTGGGTCTATCCCGCGGCGCGCATGCTCGCGACCTATGGGGTGAATATTCGATATGCGCCGCTCATCACGCTGCTGGTCGCATTGATCCTCACATACTTTCTAACGCAGGTGATCGCGAATACCTTCTTTGTTATCGACGGTCTGCTCCTCGGCGTTCTAAGAGGAAGCGTGAGCATCGTGATCGGGTTCGTGCTCTACGGCATACTCAGCGTTCTTGTTCTGCTGATCTTTGTCAGATTTATCGCATCGTGGTTCGTCTTCTCAAGCGGGTCATTCCTCGGCTTCGTACACCGCGTAACAGACCCGATACTTGTCCCGTTCCAACGCTGGATTCCGCCCGTCGGGATGTTCGACCTTTCGGCGATGATCGTTCTGCTGCTGATATGGGTCTTGCAGTCGGTCGTCTTGAGCGTGTTCGTACGATAGGCAATGCTCGATATCAGAACCACTGCAGACGGTGTTGAATTCAGCGTTCGCGTCGTGCCGAGAGCCTCGAAAAGCGAGATCATCGGCGTTATCGACGGAACGGTCAAAGTGCGTCTGAAGGCGCCGCCGGTTGACGGAGCCGCCAATGGGGAGCTTATCAAGCTGTTTGCCGGAAAGCTCGGTGTCGCAAAGAGTGACGTAGAGATCGTCTCGGGACTAACATCTAAAACCAAGCGTTTGAGGGTGTCAGGCGTAACGGTCGAAGCACTCAATGAGCTCTTAAGTTAAGGCCGATTCTGCCTGCTGTACCGAAAATGTCCGTTTGTCGGCGATAAAATCGGCGTGTTATATTTTCTGTTTCGAGAAAATGCATGCCGGACAGGCCGCATCGACCTGCTTGCACCTTCTCAACTCTGTTTCATAAGGACGATTCGTAAATGTCTGGACATTCCAAATGGCACACAATTAAGCACAAGAAAGGTGCTCTCGACGCAAAACGCGGCAAGATCTTCACGAAGCTCATCAAAGAGATCACGGTCGCGGCCCGCACAGGCGGCAGCGGCGATGTTGATTCGAACGCACGCCTGCGCAAGGTCGTCAACGACGCTAAAGGCCAGAATATGCCGAACGACACGATCGACCGCGCCATCAAACGCGGTACCGGCGAGCTCGAAGGCGTGTCCTATGATGAGGTGATGTACGAGGGCTACGGCCCGAACGGCGTCGCCGTAATGGTCGAAGGCCTTACCGATAACCGCAACCGTACGGTCGCCGAAATTCGCCATATCTTCTCAAAGAATGGCGGCAATATGGGCGAATCCGGCTCCGTCGCGTGGATGTTCGACAAGAAGGGCTACATCGTTGTTGATAAAGCCGCAAAGAGCGAGGAAGAACTTTTCGAGATCGCGATCGAGGCCGGTGCCGACGATATGCAGGACGACGGCGATGTCTTTGAGATCTACACCGCACCCGATGCATTCGACGCCGTTCTCGAAGCGATAAAGGCCGCCGGCATCGAGCCGCAGGCCGCCGAGATCTCGCAGATCCCACAAAACTACATCAAGCTCGAAGGCGGCGACGCTAAAACAATGCTAAAACTCTACGACGCCCTCGACGACAACGACGACGTCCAAAAGGTTTACGCGAACTTCGACATCGACGAAAGCGAAATGGAATAGACCCTTTCTCCTAACGTGAATGGGACCGCCGCATTTTAACGGGCAAGTTTTCAGCTACGGACTATTGTTGTTTGTCGCACGACGACGGGCCACGAAGGCACGAACACAAAAGGCGTCTGCGACTTATGTATTCCGGTTTTCTGCCATTCGTAAATTCGTGGCTCACTTCTTGGAGTGCTTACACGATTCCTAACTCTTTCGAAATCTTGCAGCAGAGCGGGCCTTTGCCTTTGCGGCTTCGGTCTCGCGGTCGCGGGGTGCTGCGGTTGTAACGAGTGTGTTGAGCATTTCCTGAGCGGCGGCGGCCACACGTTCGACGGCAAGTTCGAAAGCCTCTTCGTTCGCCTTCGAAGGCTTGTTCATCCCCGACAGCTTTCGCACGAACTGCAACGCCGAAGCATTAACCTCGGTGGTCGTCGCCGGCGGATCAAAATTGTAGAGCGTCTTGATATTTCTGCACATATTTGAACATTATACTTGCGAGCCGGCAACGCTTTATTTGATCCGACGTCCGTCCGGCGTACGAACCGAAAACTCGCCTAGGCTACAGGGCTTACCGTGCGCCATTAGGTCGCTCTAACTCTTTTTCTGGAGGGAGAGCAGGATTGTACAGCAAGCGGCCTTTGGCAGACAACGTCAGGTGGATGGAACTTTCCGACTTCGAAGCATTATAGATAACTCAGGGCCCAATGCTTATTTCGTTTCTTTAAACCGGCCCACCATGAGCACAATGGGTAAATAAGCACGAGGCCTGCGATCCACGCGAGATATGCGACCCAGATCGGGAACCCGTGGTTCGGCGGTGCGGCTCTCCCCATATCGAGAACGCTTATGAAGAGGTATGACGTATCAACGCCCGCAAAGTAGTTAAGCGCGACCCCGAACGTGTGTGCCGAGACCCATTGCAGGAGATAGAAGAACATCGGAACGCGCCCGAAAGTAACGCACACGTGCTGCCAGGCCGACTTCACCTCGATGCCGTCCGAAACTGACAGCACGATCAACGATGGCCCGAGCGTCATCAGCAGAAAAAGCAGCGATGGCGGATACTTAGTCGTATTAAGGAATGAAAGAAATGTAAATACGGGGTTCGATTGCGTCGCCCACGGCTGTGGATCGCCATAAACATTTATGGCACGAATAACTACGAAAAGTACCGAGGCGGCAACACCCATCCGCAACAGCCACTTTCTGCGATCTTTCGCTTCCCATTCATAGATCGAACCGAGTGTGTAACCTGCCATCATCACACCGATCCACGGGATAAGCGGGTAATTGAAGAATATCTTCGAGGCACCTCCAAATATCGGGACGATGCCTAACTGGTGTACGGCTATCCAAAGGTCTTGTGCAAAAGTCGGCGGCGGCATATTCGCGAAAACAACGTTCGGCGCAATGGCGAATCCGTCGAACGCATTGTGCAGAAAGATCATCGCAAGGCCGACCGCAGCATTCACTTTCAGTGGAAAATGATGGAACGCGGCCATCACGATCATTGAAACCCCGATCGCCCATATAACCTGGGCCATTCCGAAATACGAATAGTCCAGGTTGAATACCATCAGAAAGCGAATGACCGTGAACTCCAGAAAGATCAGCCAGAGGCCCCTCGTCCAGAGGAATCTCGTCAGAACGGCATTGTTCTTGCCATTCATCTTTTGCAGATAAATGCTTACGCCCGAAAGAAAAACGAACCCGGGTGCGCAAAAATGTGTGATCCATCGCGTAAAGAACAATAGCGTTGTCGTATTTGCGAGGTTCGACGGATCGTTCACAAGAGCATTGTGATGGACGAATTCGCGTGTATGATCAAGAAGCATGATCATCATCACGATCCCGCGGAGCAGGTCCACCGAATGGATTCGTCGTTTGATCCTCACTGAGGGTTCTTCTGGCAGCATATAAACGCAAGTTGTACTCGAGAACTCATCGGCTTGTAATTAGAAAAGATGAAAATAGATGAAATTAGATGAAATTATCTCGAATTGACGTGCTTACAAGCATCGGCAATACGGGCATTGCCACTCGGTCTACGCCTTGGCCGAGCCTATCCACTCTCTTGTGACGCGAGCCATCTCAGCAAAAACATCTTCGTCCGAGGCACGCGTTTTCTTCAGCACCTTATAGCTGTGATCGGCGGTGTCCAGCAAATGAAGCGTGGCGTGGCTGCCGAGCTTTTGGATCACGGGGCGAAAGAGCTCGAGATCATTGAGCACGTCTCGTGTTCCGGAAAGAAAGAGCATCGGAATCTTGATCTCTGCGAGGTGAGCAGCTCGCTTGTCGTCAGGCCGGTTCGGCGCGTGCAGCGGAAACGAAAAAAGCACGAGCCCCTTCACGCCGTCAAGCGGCTCTTGCGATTGAGCGGTTGTCGTCATTCGCCCGCCGAACGAGTGTCCGCCGGCAAGAATATCGAGCTTTGGTTCGAGTTTCCGCGCAGCTGCGACTGCCGATCGAACGGTTGCCGTCGCAACCTTTGGCGAATCGACACCACCGCGGTGATTCTCTTTGAAAGGAAAGTTGTAGCGGAACGTCGCGATCTGCTGCTCGGCAAGTGCGTCTGCAATGCTCTGCATCGCCTTCGAGCGCATATCCGCACCGGCACCATGCCCAAGCACCAAAAGATGCGTCGCACCTTCCGGCTTTATCAGAATCGCCGAAACCTCACCCTTCTCTGGCGTCGCAAGGAATCTTAGTTCTTTCATCCTGCCAACGGTAGTATCCTGTCGGCCTAAGGCTTGACAGCCATCGCCGATGTTGGTGCCGGCGCACCACGGAGCAATCCCTCGGTCGAGAGATCTTCATCGATCTCCGGCCAGTGGATGCCATAACCACCGCCAGCGACCTCCCAGTTTTGCCGCTGTTTCGCGGAAGCGTGAAGAAGTCTTGGATACCAGGCGAGCGGAACCGATATAGTACGGCCGTCCATCAGCTTTACGACGAGCTCATCGCCCGTTGTCCGCACATCCTTCACGCGTTCATCCGTTGCCGTAACTAAAATACTCATTCCAAGCCTCCAAAAGCGTTGATCGATTGTTCTGGATCAAGGTCTCCAATTGCCGAAGCTCCCGGGCAGAGAAACCGCGATTTCGGGCCATCGAGACAGGCTGAAGCCAGAACTTCGCGGATGATCGTTCGCGATCAATGTGAACATGTGGCGGTTCATTGGGCTCATGGCTGTAGAAATAAACGCGATAACCCTGAACTCGAAGAATCGTCGGCATTAGTTCGAGTATACAATAGAATTCCTCGCTCCGGCTCGATCGCCTCTTTCGAACGCATCCCCTACTTTAACGCCTCCCTCAAGCCTAATATTAGCAGCTTACTCCATCTCGTATTCATCTTCTTCGTCGTCATCAGATTCAAGGGAATTCTCCCAGAATTCCTTTAAGACATGCCATTTGACTGCCCTGTTAAAAATATCAAGAGCGTCTTCGCCTTTGCACGCATCTCCATCGTCATCACCGAAATCGGTCCAAACACCGATCGACGGGTAGTTTACAAGCTCAGAAGCAAGCTCATAATCTTAATAAAACACACCTAATGTTACCCCAGGCGGTGGGTCACGTCCCAAGGCATAAAGCTTTCGATCAATTCTGTGAATGTGAGCGGACAAACCTACGTGGCCTCCGCTCGATTTCAAGCCAAAGGGTCACGGTGACTTTATGAGATCGTTTCAAAGTTGGGCTTGCCACTCACCCGAAATTACTCTGTAAAGATCAGTTTCCGCTACGCGGCGGCTTCCGCTTTCTTTAGCGTTGCGTCGAGCGTGATCTCGGCGGCGGCGAGCACCTTTGAGACCGGGCAGTTTACCTTCGCAGCGCCGGCGATCGTTTGGAACTCTTCGTCAGAGATGCCCGGAACGTCTGCGACGGTAACGAGCTCGATCTTCGGGATGGCAAAGCCTTCGCCCTGTTTCTCGATATAGACGCTCGCCTTTGTCTCGATGCTCTTCGGCGTAAAGCCCGATTTGCCTAGGATCAGCGAGAACGCCATCGAAAAACAGCCCGCGTGTGCCGCGGCGATCAATTCCTCGGGATTCGTCGCCTTTGTGTCGTCGCCAAAACGCGAGTTGAAAGAATATGGTCCCGCAAATGCGCCGCTGCCGAGCTTTACCTCGCCGCCGCCTTCCGTAACACTGCCATTCCATTTCGCTTCTGATGTTCGTTTGATTGACATAATTTTCTACTCCTATATTTATAGGATACTCCTCAAACAGACAGTTGGTAAGCGGACCTATCCCGGCTGCGGATAAGATCGGAACGATGGGATCAGGGGGCGGTCACTTCGATCTCTCGCGAACCTTTAGAAAGTCGGCGTAGTCGAAGTCGCTCTTCACTTTCTGATAAACAAAGTATGCGGATTGCTTGCCAATAGCTTTTACGAGATTTTTTTGAACCTGTTTTCTATCGACAAGTCCCTCTTGCTGCAGGAGCCAGATCAGGTCAAGTTTGTCTTTAGCCCGGCCGGCAAAATATTTTAGGATCGCCATCCACTCGGGTGAGACGATGCGCACGTCCGCATCTGTTTCCAATGCGTTTACAAGAGCCGTCTGATATATCGCAGTAAGTTCATCGTTACGAACGATCGCGTCAACCTGAACCTCACGCCGTCCGACCTTGACCCGATAGCTCTCACCACCTATCGAAAGCTTTTTCTTGCTATCGAGAGGTAACGTCTCCGAAACAAGCAGGTCCACATCAGTTGTTGCTCGCGTGAAGCCATAAATATGCATCGCGATGCCGCTGGCCAATGCGCAGGCGATGCCGTTCTCGTCAGCCAGCCTTGCCGCGATCTCTGCCGCCTTGATTCCAACCTCAGTCGGGATCGAAGACTTTACGGATGAGCTATTGACCTTTATTTTCTTCGGCATCGCGTGTTTACGCCGTCATCTTCACCGGCGGTTCTGCTGTCTTCTTAGGCTGATCGCACAAACTCGCCTTTACCTCTTCGTTGCGATCACTTACTTGTCCGATAAACATCGCTTCGATGGCCGACCTTAATGACCAAAACGATAAGACGTTTTCGCTTGACCTCATAGATCAGCCGATACTCGCCAACTCTGATGCGATACACATTCTCGGTGCCTTTAAGTTTCTTGATCTTCAATAACTCCGAATACGGGCTTAGCGAAAGCAGCTTTAGAGCTTCGGCGAACCTGTCGCGGTGCTTTTTCGGAAGACGAAGAAACTCTTTCTCCGCACTTTTGACAAACTCAACCGTGTAGGTGGCCATTCAGCTTTTTCGCTTTTTTGATCTTGCGAGAACATCTTCGAGCGAAACAGTTTCTTCATTCCGGCGGTTTCTGTAAGCCTCAAGATCGATCTCATTTTCGATCTGCTCGACCAACGCCTGCTCGATCAGATGCCGCAATTTTATTCCACGCTCCTTGCAGTAAAGCGTTATCGCCTCTTTTACGCGAGCGTCGATAATAGTGGACAATGTGGCAGTTTCACTCATAATCACGAATTATAATGAAAAATCACGAACAAGGACAATTTATTCGACACTACAACGACGAACCTCACCTCCGAACTTCTTCTTCAGCCCTTGCCAGACCTCGCTGTATTCGTGCTGGAGCTGTTAAAACAGTGCCCGAACCGCATCTCTGACAACGGCAAATCTCTCGATGGTCAAAATAGCTACAGACTTTTCGATGAGTGAAGAGTTTGCGGTGAAGAGCTTTGATGGACGAGCGTAACTTATGCGGTTTAAGTTGCCGCTTTCAAAATCGGAAGTTCGTATCTCAATGGCCGATGAGTCAGTATACGCTTGGCTGGTTATTTGGCAGAGAATTACATCGTCGCGACTCGCTTGGGCCATAACGACGGCGGGCCGCAATTTAGACGCAGATAGATCGCTAAATGGAAAACGAACGAGGACTACTGTTCCGTTTGCAGGTGCTGCCAGGCCGCTTCCTCCTCGTCCCGCATCCAATCTTCTGACAGGACAGTTTCGCTCAACAAGGCTGTTTCCGGGATATCCGAATCAACCTCCTCATCGAGTACGGTTACGAGAGCTCGCCGGCCGGCTGGCAAACGAATATCAACGGGCAGTTTTACGTTGCCGTGAATATCGATTACGCCTTTTACCGTTTGGATCATGGTAACTGTATTGTCCAAGCATTCGACAAAAAAAGCAAGAAAATATCAAATATCTATCTAATAAAATTCTTCTTCAGTCCCTGCCAGACCTCGCTGTATTCGTGCTGGAGTTTCGACGTTTCCATTGCGAATTTTGTCGGGCGGATGATGTAGCGCGATTCGAACATAAAGGCCATCGTGCCTGCGAGTTTCTGTGGTGCGAGATCTGAATTCGAGGCTTTTTCGAATGCGTCGAGGTCGGGACCGTGGGCTGACATCTGATTGTGGAGCGAGCCTCCGCCGGGCACGAAACCTTCTTCTTTGGCGTCGTATTGGCCGTAAACAAGGCCCATATACTCACTCATCGTGTTGCGGTGATACCACGGCGGACGGAACGTATCTTCTGCGACGAGCCAACGGTCAGGAAAGATCGCAAAATCGCAATTCGCAACGCCCGGTTCGCCTGATGGCGAGGTCAAAACTGTGAAGATGCAAGGGTCGGGGTGATCGTAAGAGATCGATCCGATCGTGTTGAACCGCCGCAGGTCATAGCGATACGGCACGTTGTTGCCATGCCACGCAACGACATCGAGCGGCGAGTGCCCGCTCGTGCACGACCACAGATGCCCGCCAAATTTTGCGACGATCTCGCACTCGTCCTCCTTGTCTTCGTACCAGGCGACGGGCGTTTCGAAATCACGCGCATTTGCAAGTCCGTTCGAACCGATCGGCCCAAGTTCCGGCAACCGGAACTGCTGACCATAGTTCTCGCAGATATAACCTCGACAGTTAGAACCACCTGCGGCAGCGGGTGGTTGAACTCGAAATCTCAGACCTCTCGGCAAACAACAGATCTCGCCCGGCGAAACTTCTAACACACCGAGCTCCGTAAAGATCGTCAGCCCGCTGAGCTCCGGCACGATCAGCATCTCGCCATCAGCGTTGTAGAAATAGCGGTCGCCCATTCCCTTGTTAAACGCATAGATGTGAACCGCGATACCCGTCTGGCCGAATAGATCGCCATTGCCGGCGATCGTTGTGATGCCGTCAACAAAGTCCGTCGGTTCGCTCGGTATCGGAAGCGGATCCCAGCGTAGCTGATTAGGCGTGGTGACGACCTCATCAAAAGGCGTTGAGCGGAACAACGTCGCTTTCTCCGCACCGTGTACATCAGCGTACGGAACAAAGGGCTTATGCAGAACACTCGGACGAATACGATATTTCCACGTGCGTCGATTCTGTGCCCGCGGCACCGTAAACGCCGTTCCGGAGAACTGCTCAGCATAGAGCCCAAGCGGTGCCTTCTGCGGCGAATTGCGCCCGACGGGCAACGCACCCGCAACGGCCTCCGTCGCAAACTCATTCCCAAAACCTGTTTGATATTGCAGTTCCATACTCTTTTTAGTGCTCAGAATATCATAGCGATGACCTAAAGACATCGACGCTCAAATGCGATGTTTGTTCCGTTCCGCATGGCAGCGGAACAAGCGGAACAAAACGGAACAAAGATCGGCGTTCTTTGACATAGCGGTAACATTTTCTGTCACTTTCACGCATAACAAGTATAAACAACATCCGTTGCCTATACCTCTACGAGTATATCATATCTGTCAAGTACTTTTTTGTGGCCCTGACCTCGCCGGCCTCATTTTGCGCCATAGATACGAGTATTACGGAGTGAACGCTGTCTTTAGGCTGTCGCCGCCTAAAAAAGGACATACAACGATCGCGGACACTACCTGCAATAACTGTTGAGCACCATTATCCGTAACTACTCGCTAAAAAGAGCGAGCCGGCTCTCGAAAGCCTCGCGGACGATACGGACGTCTTCGATGAACTTCGGCAGCTCTTCCATCCTTAGAGCCTGCGGGCCATCAACGAGAGCAACAGATGGGTTTGGGTGGAAATCCACCAGGATCATATTCGCACCGGCGATGACACCCTGAGCGGTCGTATGCATTATGTCGAGGATATTGTCCGGTCCGCGAAAGCGTCCGCCCACCGAATGTGAAGGATCGATACAGACCGGCATTCGCGTAAGCCGCTTGACGACGGGTATGTGGGCAAAATCCACCATATTGCGATGCGGATCGCCGATGTTCGTCTTCATACCGCGAAGGCCAAAGACGACCTTGTGGTTTCCTTCTGAAGCTAAATATTCAGCCGCGTGTAATGATTCGTCGAGCGTGATGCCGAAACCGCGCTTCAAGAGAACAGGAAACTCCTGCTGTCGCCCGACGCTCTTCAGCAACTCGAAATTCTGGGTGTTGCGCGTGCCGATCTGGAGCATGACACCCGTCGGCCTTCCGGTATCGTCGAGGGCCTGATTGATCTCATCGATGTGTGATTCGTGCGTCACCTCCATCGCGATCACACGAATGCCGTATTTCCCGGCCAACTCGAAAACGAATTTCAGGCAGTTCTTTCCGTGACCCTGAAACGAATATGGGCTCGTTCGCGGTTTGTAAGCACCCATTCGCGTGCAGACCTGGCCGTTCTCCTTGAGCGCCCGCATCATCGTTTCAACGCTCTCGGGCGAATCGACGGCGCACAGGCCGGCGAAGATATTGAGATTGTCCTGGCCGAACTCAACACCGTTGTACGCGAACCCCGTCGGGCGGCTGTCGTCCTTGTGGCGGCCGAGAACGCGATATTCCTCAGAGATGCGCACAACATGATCGACGGCCTGAAAGGAGCGCATTTCGTCGAGCGACAGAGCCGAGGTGCTCCCGATCAGATAGACCTCGGTCAGCGTTTGTGCCGCTCCGATGACCTTGTGAACCCGATACTCGATATTCGGGAGGTTGGTCAGGTGGGATTCAAGCCGCTTGTAGTCGCGCGACTCGCTGTCAATATTCGGTTTTAGGATAAGGATCATAATTTACGCGTCAAGTTATGGGTCGTGATCTAACTTAAGAAATTGGTCTTACAAGCGGATCGTAGGATATCGGCCAAGATAGCGAACGTCTGCCGCCTGGTTTCGCAATTCGTCGAGTGCGCCGAGAAGTTCGCTTTCCGCCGAAGGCGCCTGTACGTCGAGATAAAAGTGGAATTGCGACGGCGTGTCCTTTATCGGCCGGCTTTCGATCTTGAGCAGATCGATACCACGGCGGACGAACGGACGGAGAGCATTGTGCAGCGAACCGGGCTCATGCCTTAACCGAACGACAAGCGATATTTTTTTGGATCCGGCGATCTCGCTCGGCTTGGCCGCGAGGAGGGCAAAACGGGTCAGGTTATCGGCGTGGTCCTCGATGTGTTCACGCAAGATCTTGCCGCCATATATCTCCGCGGTTCGTCGCCCGCCGATCCCCGCACGTGTTACGTCACCGCTCTCGACGGCGCGCTTTACGCTGCCCGCGGTGTCGTCGCCCGCGACACGCTTCAGATGTGGATACGCTCCAAAAAATCGCTCACATTGTGCGAGCGCCGCCGGATGGGATTCAACCGTTTCGATCGTGTCGAGGCTCGCTTCCGGACAGGCGATCAGAAAGTGTGCGATCGGCAGCGTCACCTCGGCCACGATCGACAGGTCGCTCTTTAGCAGCAGGTCAAAACACCGATGGACCGTGCCGACGAGCATATTCTCGAGCGGCGTAAGAATGTAGTCCGCGTCGCCGTCCGCGATCGCCTGAAAGAGCCTTTCGAACGTTGGGAACGAAACCGTTATGCATCCCTCGCCCAATATGCCGAGAGCCGCCTCGTGACTGAAAGTCCCGCGTTCACCGAGGAAGGCAACCCTTGATCCGGCTGCCATAACTGATGAACTATGTCCGGCTTCGACCGGATTCGAATGCGGCTTTCGAAAATTTTTCTGCTGAAGATGCAGGGATTCGTCGATGATGCGTTGAAAGATATTTTCGATCCCCGTGTCGTCGAATGGTCCGGTATTTTCGGTGCAAAGTCGGGCGAGCACTTGCCGCTCGCGGTCCGGGTCGCACAGCGAAGTATCTGCGTCAGCCTTGGCCGCACCGACGCGGAGGGCGATCTCCGCTCGGCGGTTCAAAAGCCTCAACAATTCTCCGTCTATCGCGTCGATCTCCGAGCGCGGATCGCTGATCGCACCTTGATTCATCTCTTTAACGCTAATATGCGGCGAAAAAATGTTCAACCGACGCAGCGGTAAAAGACAAAATAATGGCCCGAAACGTGATGTTTGAAGCTTTCCGGTATTCGAACAATGGAGAGCGCAGATCGCGCTCTCCATTGAAACTAAAGATTCCCGCGTCTCCTTTGCTCTTCTTCGATCGAGACGAACAGCGCCTTGAAGTTGCCCTTGCCGAAGCCTTTGCAGCCTTTGCGTTGTAGGATCTCGAAGAACACAGTGGGTCGATCTTCGACAGGTTTTGTAAAGATCTGCAAGAGGTAGCCTTCGTCATCGCGATCAACTAGGATGCCGAGCCGTTTTAGGTCTTCGATGCTCTCGTCGATCTCACCGACGCGTCCCGGTATCTCTTCGTAGTATTCATCCGGTACACGCAGAAACTCGATGCCGTTATCCTGAAGTTTTTGGACCGTGTGGAGCACGTCGCGGCAAAGCAAGGCTATATGCTGTGCGCCGGCCGAGCGGTAGAAATCGATGTATTCCTGAATTTGAGACTTACCGCCCTTGCCTTCGGCAGGTTCGTTGATCGGGAATTTGATGTTGTGCTGCCCATCGCTCATCACGATCGACATCAACGCGGAATATTCTGTTGAGATATCCTTATCATCGAACGTGATGTATCGATGAAAACCCATCACATCGCGATAGAAATCGCACCATTCGTTCATCCTGCCAAGCTCGACGTTGCCGACGATGTGATCGACCAGCATAATTCCGGTCGGATCGCCTTCGACACTCTGTTCGATAAAGCCGGGAAGGAACGGGCCGGAATAGTTGTGGCCGTTGTTCGTGTTGTAAGAGATCAGTGAGTGGATCGTGTCGCCGTAAGTTCCGATCGCCGCGTGACGGACGGAACCGTTCGCATCGGTCAGGTCGTGCGGTTCAACGACCGCTCTTGCACCGCGCTTCACAGCCTCGTTGAACGCGTGATCGGCATCTTCGACGTAGAACGCGATGTCCTTTACGCCGTCGCCGTGCTGCTTTATGTGCTCGGCCGCAGGATGCTCCGGCCCCATCGGAGTCGTCAACACGAAATTGATATTCGTCTGCCGCATCAGGTAGCTCGTCGTTTCGCGATTTCCCGTCTCAAGCCCTGAATATGCGACGCGCGAAAAACCAAATGCCTTGCGGTAATAAAATTCCGCCTGCTTCGCATTACCGACGTAAAATTCAACGTGATGTATTTTCTTTAATCCAAGTGGATTCTTTTGTTCTGTCATGATCGCTTCTTCTTTCCCTGAATATATCCTATCTGTTTCTGCGGTTTCGGAGTCGGGTTCAGCATTGCCCGTATCGCCCCAAAGACCTTCTTAAAATTCTCGTCGTGATGGTCGACTCTTCTTTCGATGATCGCCAACCGGTTTGCTACTTCCTCATTCGACATCGCCAGCTTTCGCATATTCACAAATGCACGCATTATCGCGATATAAACCTGGACCGCCCGTTCACTATTCAACACGCTCGACAACATAGCGACACCCTGCTCGGTAAAAACGTAAGGCATATATCGTCGCCCGCCATAGTTCCGCGAACTTGAGGCGCCAATTTGGCGCTTCAAGTCTTCGAACTCCTCGGTGGTTACCGGAAACATAAAGTCATCAGGAAAGCGTTCATTATTGCGCCGAACCGCACGCGTCAGCATTTTGGTCTCGACGTCCTAAAGAGCTGCCAACTCGCTGTCAAGCATGACCTTTGTCCGCGAATCAAATAGATCGTCCGTTCGACCTGGTCGAGCGTGACAATTGCTGATTCTGTGGCTTTCTTTACTTTGGTTGTCATCCTATCTGTTTCTGCGGTTTCGGAGTTAGGTTGCTCCTGTTTCTACAAATATTTCGCTCCCGTGGCGTTTGAAGTCATTAGTCTTTGACCCTGTTCTTTAGATCCATCCGCTCGTGCAGAAATCTTACGACCTCGATCTCATGATCTGCGACCCGTTGATAAAAGATAATGTGCTTCCCGACTCCGTAACCTAAAAGGCCGTCGCTTATATCATCATATTTTCTTCCGCTCACTTTACCTTTTGCCAATTCTTTGCAGGCGATCTTGATCATTCCATAGTATTTGTCGGCCTGACTTTCGGACCATGTTGATTCCGTATAATTCCAAATATCGGTAAGGTCATCGATGGCTTTTTGCCTCAGGATAAATCTAGCCATTCTTCCGCTTTTGGGCTTTTAATCCGGCAAGATGTTCGTCAAGATCAAAACTCTCGACTCTCGGGCTACTCAACCCTTCGAGAATTGCATTTCTAAGGGCGGCCGCCTTGCTTTCTTCGTCTTCCAACAGTCGAAGCCCGGCGCGTATGACTTCGCTGATATTTTTGTACCTGCCCGCCGATACCTGTTCGCTGACGAACTGATCAAAATAATTTCCAAGTGACACGGATGTGTTCTTATTCATACTCATCCTCCATATCCAAAGTTACCGAAAATTGGTAACTCCTTCAACGGCTGCACGGTCGGGCCGCAGGTATCATCTTGATCCGTAATACCCATTGGCAAGGGTCGCCTTAAAATCCGCGAGGAATTTCTCCTTGCCCGGTTTTGTCTTCGGCCAGACCATATCAAAATATTTCCACGCGAGGTCTTCGTGGCCGGTGTAGATGAGATCGATCATCTCGCTCCAAAATGCATCTTCAAAATCCATCGATTCCTCTGTGTAGGGAGCGTTCGATATCTTCTTTCGAGCGGCGGCGGCTTTTCTTTTAAGAACGGCCATTGTCGGAGCCGGTTTCTTCATCGCCGCGAAGTTCGGTTCTGCGACACCATTCTTGAACTCAAGGATCACGCTTGGCATCGGCGACCCCGCGAACGACATGTTCCAATAAGCAAATGCGTTCTCATTCGTCTCAAAACGCAGCCCACCGTTAGGAGCCTTGCCGATAGGCACCATTCCCGCGTTGCCCGTATCGACCTCGCGGATCGCGACCGGACCGCTTTTCGGCAGTTCGATAAAGTAGTATGTGGTGCAGCAATGGGCTCCGCCCGAATAGTATTCGAGCATTACGTCCGGGTTGCCGTCGCCCGTCTTATCCAACGTATTGTTGATCAGGGCTGCCACACGTTTCTCTGATGCAGGAGCATTTTTTTCCACCGAACCTGAAAATGAATAGCCCATTATCGGCGAGCTGAAATCGCTGTGAAGAATATTCTTCATAACGCTGCCTTTCTTTACGATCACAAACGAATCGCCGGGTGTGTTGTCCGTATCAGGGACATCGACGAGCTCGACCTTATAACCCGCGACGTTTCGTGAAGCTTTCACTTTTCCTCGCGGCGGCATCGTAAATGTATTGGCGTAGGTCAAGGTACCGCTCTGTGCTTTCTTCTCTTTGGCTCTCGGATCTAGAAAGAGTTTTATCGTATAAACGCCCGGCTTCGGCGCCACGAAATACGCGGACTTCAACCAGCCCGAATCACCCTTCTGCTCGACCTTTCCCGAACTGTCGGCGATCTCGAAAAAGATGTCGCTGTCATCGCTCGCCGTCCATTTGAATTCTGCAAAACCATCTTCAGCGAGATCAACGCTGAAAGCTGCCGACCTTTCACCATCAACGCTGAATGGAACCGTCGTTCCCGGAGCAAGCAGCGGATCAGCCTCCTGCCCAACAGCCGCAGATGCGAAAACGAGGCCCAAGAGCCCTGCGATCATCAATATCAAAACGTGCGTTTTCATTTTTGTTCTATACCTTCACAACCGAGCCCAACTTTCCGCTGAGGTTGGTTTCTGCGCGCTCGCGCAACTCCGCCAGGCCTCTCTTCTTTCTCGCCCTGAATAAGATATTGTCCGACAAGACAACTATTTCACAAAGCTTTCAATGTATTTCCTCGTCACCTCCTTCAATTCGGCGTAGGACGGGATCACATAAAGTACGGGCTGCATATCGCTGTATGTGTATTCGTGGTTGATGACCTCTTCGAGATCGAAGGGACGGCGTTCCACATTGTCCGAAAAAGCGTGTTCAAGCTCACCGAAAGACGACAAGAGCCCGGCACCATAAGCCTTGATGCCGCCTTCGTGTTCGACGAGGCCGAACTCGACGGTGAACCAATAGAGGCGTCCGAGTTCCTCGATCTGCTTATCTGTCGCACGCTGCGCACCGCGGCCGATCGACTGCGAGAATTCGGCAAAGTTCGGATTTGTGAACATCGGAATATGGCCGATCGATTCGTGTACGACGTCCGGTTCGGGCGTGTAATCCGGCCGCGAATGATGGCGTATGTACTGCGTCGAGAGCATCACGCGATAGCCGAGCCACGATAGAAAACCTCGCGTCTCCACAAGCCCTTCGATCGGTGCAAGACGAAAGCCGGTCAATTCCTTCAAGCGGCGATTCATCTCCGTCAATTGCGGGATTCGTTCGGTCGTTATGCCAAGATCACGTTTTGCCTTTAGGTAAAACGGTGACGCGTGCTTTTCGTGCAGCTCTTCGAGGCGGGTCGTAACGTATTGCCAAATGCCCTGCTCCCGTTCTGAATAATCAACGTCCGTAACCTCGCCAGTCTCGCGGAACTTCTTAGCAAGCGACGCAATGTAGTCGCGGCGTTCGCGGTATTCGGGATCGTTCGCACCGGGATGATCGAGATGAAGCTCGTTGATGTTCTCAAATTTAAGATCGCGAAATTCCGGGAGTTCTATCGCTTTGGTTGCGGTCGATGTCGAAGCAAAGTCGGCATCCGTAGGCGTTGCGGCTGTTTCGGTCAGGGCCATGGTAATTAGATTCCTCCGCGGCGAGTTTGTGCCGCCCGAAAATTTCGAAAACGGCGTTGTTTGTCCTAAATAACCTATTTTAATCGACCCTATCCGTATTTTGAATGGGAATCATGAGGCAGATCTCTCCCCCTGCCATAAGTTATTAGCAAATTGACGGCCCTTACCTTAGAATTAAATGTGATGCTTGATGAGATAGATCAAAAGCTGCTTCACATCCTGCAAGAAGATGCCCGCACGAGCTATGCGGAACTCGGCCGTCAGGTCGGCCTTACTACGCCTTCGGTGATCGAACGTGTCCGCAAACTCGAGGATTCAAAGATAATCGCAGGCTACCGGGCCGAGATAGACACGGCACGAGTCGGCCGGCCGATCCTTGCCTTTGTGAGGATGAGCATCACGGGCGTCGATTACAGCCACATCATCGAGGTTGCCGAAAGCTCGAACGAGGTCCTCGAATGTCATCGCGGCACCGGCGAGGACTCGTTCATAATGAAGATCGCCGTGTCATCCGTAGAGCATCTTCAGGACGTGATCGACCGCCTCACGCCATACGGCATCACGACAACCACGATCGTGCTTTCATCACCCGTAAAACGCCGCACGGTAGAGTTGTAGATCGGGCGGAGTAACAGATCGAGAATTATCCGGCCTTTAACGACCACTATTAAGGCGCGGTCTCTTCCGCAGGCCCTGTTATTCCCGTCACGCTCGAGTTCGGAGAGTTTGCAAGCACCAAAATCATTGTATGTTCCAAGCGACCTTGCTTCGGAGGCGCATCAGGGTGCGTTCGAGGCCGATGGTTTCGAAAACCGAGAGCATCGACGGGCCGACGGCGACGCCGGTTAGGAGCGTTCGTGCTCCGTTCATAATTACGCCGAGCTTCGTGCCCTTTTCTTCTGCGAACGCTTTTACGACCGTCTCGATATTCGCCTCGAAGAAACGATCTGCACAGCACGCATCCGTTAGCGGCAGCTTATCCGCAGGAAGATCTTCGCCGCCCGCTACGCCGAGTTCGCCCAATTCGGCTTCAAAACGGCCGGCAAGTTCCGGCAGCCATTCCTGCAGCTCGGGAAATTTCGCGAGGTTCTTGGCGACTGCCGCCGCGTCGAAGTCAAAATCCTCGCTAAAATACGCGCGGCCCTGCGTCGAAAAATCCTTTAGCGTAAAGAATCTTGCGCGGATGAGATCGACCGTTCGCACGAACCAGTCGTGTGAGCCGTGCGTCGGGCGATCGATCGCGATCGACTCGGGCCGCTCGCCCATTTCGGTCGTCGCTTCAAATTCCTGACTCTTCGTCGAAGAGATCGACGTTACAAGTGCGCGGCCGTCCGGTGCGTATTCCTCACGCCAGAGCTTATTCGCTTTTAGTTCGTTCTTTACAAGCGGCAGAAGGTCGGCGAGCGGCATCGTGCGTATGTATTCGGCGTTCATCCAAATGGCCTTGTCATCGGTCCAACGCTTCGGGTCGCCCTCGTGAAAATTGAAGACCGCATTCGAGCGATGTATGCCCTCGAGCGAAAACTTCTTTATCAGCTCGTCGAGCGAATAGATCTCTTTCTCTTCGCCCGCCGACCAGCCAAGCAATGCAAGAAAATTTCGAAACGCCGCCGCGACAAAACCTGCGTCGCGATACGTCGTCATTGAAACGACCTCGCCGTGTTTCCGCTTCGAGAGCTTGCCCTTATTGGGCGCCATTATGAGCGGCAAGTGCGAAAAACGCGGCGGTTCGACACCCAACGCCATATAGATAAGAAGCTGCTTGTGCGTATTCGTCAGGTGATCCTGCCCGCGGATGACGTCCGTGATCTGCATCTCGATGTCGTCGCAAACGACCGCAAGATTGTAGAGCGGATGGCCGTCCGAACGCAGAAGCACGAGGTCCTCCGTCTCTGCGTAGTCGCGTTCCTGCAGGCCGTAAACCTGATCTTCAAAGCTGGTCTTTCCCGTAGGCAAGGCCCAGTCGCTATCGCTCCCGGTTCTGACGTCTGGCACTTTCAGGCGAATCGCGAATGGCTCGCCTGCCGCCGCTCGAGCGTCAGATTCTTCGCCCGACAATTCGCGATACGGATTGTCGCGAAAGTTCTTTTCGCCGCCTTGCTGACGTGCGCGCTCCTTGATCGCTTCTTTGACGTTCGCGTCCGTCGGTTCGGCCTTTGGCGTGAAATCACGATATGCCTTGCCCTCAGCGAGCAAACGGCGTGCCGCCTCGCGATGCTTGTCCGCGTTGTCCGACTGAAAGACGATCTCTTCGTCCGGTGCGAATCCGAGCCATTTCAGGCCATCAAGTATCGAACGCGTCGATTCTTCGGTCGAACGCGCAAGATCCGTGTCCTCTATCCTTAACAGAAACTTTCCGCCCGTATGCCGTGCGTAAAGGTAGTTAAAAAGGGCGGTTCTCGCCGAACCGATATGCAGATAACCCGTCGGCGACGGGGCGAATCTCACTCTCACAGTCATAACCAATTAGTTTCGCCGAACACCACACCGAACGCAACATCCTTGCCCCGCGTCGTGCACGATCAACCGGAAGTCAGTACCGCTTGCGTAAGCGGGCGGGCAGCATGCTGAAGCGCGCACGTAAGTAAGAGCATTCATGTTCTCGGCTCTGGAGGAGCCAAATGTTTGTAGCACGCCGCCAACAATACATCCTCGAAGGCGGCTTGTCGCCGACAAGACTGAGAACAATTTTCTGGGCTATGCCCTCTCGCAGTGCGGTCGGGCTTGCCCGACCGTCCCTAGCCAACTCAGACTCCCGGAGGCGGCTTGCCGCCGACTTCTTCTTGTCGCGTGCTCCGCACGCTCCGATATATTTCTAAGGCGAGTGACGGTCGTCACGATTTGCACGATTTGGCCTCATCGAATCGACGATCTTCTGGATGCGGCGGATGCGGGTTTCGGGCTGCTTGGCGGACTCTACCGAGCGGACGCGTTCTTTTTGCGTGGTGTAGGAGAGTTTTTCCCAAGTTTTGAGGCCTTCGGGGATCGTTTTTAGAGCTTTTGCGAGATCTTTTGGTAATTTGACGGAACGTTTTTCCAGATCTTGCCACAATGTAATTACAATGCGCTCACCAGGTGCAATTCCTGCGCGAGTCCGATACTCTTTTGGCGTATGGACACTATATTTTCCGCCCATATGGGCGATCGTGGTGCGGTATTGCTCACCGTTTATCTCGATGACGACCGGAACGCGGCGTTTGCCGAACACCTTTTCGACATCGAACGGGATCGTAATGCCCGCGGCATCCATTTTGGGATGTTTTTCGAGCACGGCCTCGAATGTTTGTTTGTCGGCCATAATTCTCCTAAAATCGATTGTTCGTTTCTCGAAAGTTAGCAGAAGTGGTTATGGCAAACAAAATTCGAAAGGCCGTTTTTCCGGCCGCGGGCCTCGGCACAAGATTCTTACCGGCTACAAAAGCCTCGCCCAAGGAGATGCTGCCGCTGGTGGATAAGCCTTTGATCCAATATTCGGTCGAGGAAGCGGTTGCTGCGGGCGTCGAGTCGCTTTTGATAATCACGGGCCGCGACAAGACGGCCATTGAGAACCATTTCGACATATCGTTCGAACTCGAAGAACTCCTAAAAGATAAGAACAAAGCCGATCTCTTTGATCAGGTCCGTGCGATCTCGGACATTGCCCGCATCAGCTACACGCGGCAGAAACAGGCGTTGGGTCTTGGCCATGCGATATACCAGGCCAAGGATTTTGTCGGCGACGAGCCTTTCGCCGCCTTGCTTGCCGATGACGTTATCGACGCGGAGCGTCCGGCCCTTGCGCAGATGATCGATGTTTATGAGAAGTTCGATGCGCCCGTGATCGCAACTATGCAGGTCGAGGGCGAGGCGATCTCGCGCTTTGGCGTTATAGATGCAGACGAGGTCGAACCCGGCGTCTTTCGCATCAGAGGAATGGTCGAAAAACCGCGGTATGAAGATGCACCGAGCGATCTTGCGATCGTCGGCCGATATATCTTCACGCCCGACATCTTTGAGGCGATCGAACAGACCAAGCCGGGTGCCGGCGGCGAGATACAGATCACCGACGCAATGGTGCGGCTGCTCGAAAAGCGTCCGTTCTACGCGGTACGTCTTGAAGGAACGCGGCACGACGCGGGCGACAAACTCGGCTTCCTCATCGCAACGGTCGAATACGCCCTAAAGCGTGACGACCTTGGCGACGATTTCAGAAAGTATCTTAGGTCGCTCGAACTCTAAGAGGATCGAACTTTCACGCCAGACGCCGAGTCAGAACCGGGAGCGATAGCGACCTCGGTTCTTGCATTCACGCATTAGCGAGATGGCCGTTGGTTCCCGGAATAGGTCATAAGGGCTAAGGGAAAAGTAATAGGTCAGAGCCTCGAAGGTGTTGGAGAAGGCACACCCAAACTCTATAACTTCGCAACTTCCGCTTGTATGATATTCTAAGGGCATTTTATGGCTCGGGTCTGTCCGGTGTTGTAGCCCTTTTTCGATGCAGTTTCGCGATATTTTGACAATAGCTACCCTGCGCAATCTCGTTGATATTGCGCTTGTTTTTGCCATTGTCTATGTCGTCATCAAGCTGCTTCGCGGCACGCGTGCCGTCCCGACCGTCGTCGGCCTTGTTTTCCTCGCGATCCTTTACTGGATCGCCGTCGATCAGGATCTTTTCACGCTCGAGTTCGTGCTGCGATACGCGGTCGTTTATATCGGTTTTGCGATCATCGTCCTTTTCCAGTCCGAGATCCGGCAGGCACTGATGTATTTTGCGAGCCGTCTGCGGCTGCCGCTAAAGAAGCAACGCGGCCAGTTCGGCGGCAGTGTTTATGACGAGATAATCCTTGCCCTCACAACACTTGCGAGCGAAAAGACCGGAGCCTTGATCGTGATCGAAAGGAACGTCGGTTTGCGGAATTTCGTCGATGCCGGCCTACAGCTTGACGCGAGGGTGAGCTATGACCTGTTGGTCTCGATCTTCAACCCGACGACGCCGCTGCACGATGGGGCCGTCGTGATACAACACGAACGGATCGCGGCCGCGGCCGTTTTCCTGCCGCTTACAAAGAACCCGGAGATCTCGCGTGAGCTTGGAACGCGCCATCGTGCGGCGATCGGAATTACTGAGGGTTCGGATGCGATCTCGCTTGTCGTTTCAGAAGAGACCGGCCTGATCACGTACGTCGAATCCGGCAAGATCCTTCGGAATCTTGACCCGAAACAGATGAAGAAACTTTTGTTCGAGGCGATGGACATTCCGATACCTGAACCTCGCCGCGAGACCGTAACGCTTGCGGAAACCGACACGGACGCGACCGTAGGATAGCGATGCAGACCGACACGAAACGAAAATCTGATCCGTCGGTAGCCTTCGCAAAAAAGATCTTGCGAAAGGTCTTCGTCGAGGACTGGCATCTGAAGCTGCTCGCCCTCGCGATCACGCTCGC
This sequence comes from Pyrinomonadaceae bacterium, assembly GCA_019694355.1. Taxonomy (GTDB): domain Bacteria; phylum Acidobacteriota; class Blastocatellia; order Pyrinomonadales; family Pyrinomonadaceae; genus OLB17. The sequence goes on from JAIBCB010000003.1 coordinate 91,588, forward strand.
GCTTTGGTTCGCTGTTACGGGCTTGAGCAAACCGATGACCGCGAGGTTCAGCAACGTGCGTCTTTCGATGCGAAGTTCCGACAACACGATCACGGATTCCGAGATCAACACGATCGATCTCGTCCTGAGCGGCGATGCGCGAAAGATCAATCAGATCGATTCGCTGTCTGCTTCGGTCGATCTTAGCGGACTTCAGCCGGGCGAACGGACCGTAACGCTTACGCCCGCCAATGTCTTTGTTCCGCTGCCGGCGGGCGTAAAGATCGACGACATTTGGCCAAACCGCGTACAGGTGAAGCTCGAACGTGTCGAGGAAAAGGAAGTTCCGGTCAAGATCGAAACGACCGGCGACCTCGCTTCAAATCTCGAAGTGTATTCGCGTACTGCGACGCCGTCCCGCATAATGGTTCGCGGCCCGGAGAGCGTTTTGGATAAGCTCGATGCGATCTCGACCGAGAAGATCGACCTGAAGGGGCGTACCGGCGATTTTACGCTCATCCAGCCGCTTGCCGTTACCGACTCAAAGGCTACGATCCAACGCGGCGATGTTTCGGTTACGTTTCGTGTCGGCGAAAAGCGTATCGAAAGGACGTTCGTCGTTCCAACGGCTCATGGCAAGAGCGTCCGCATTACGCTCTACGGACCGGCGAGTCTGCTGCAAAAACGCAAAGCGGACGAATTCAAGATCACTTTTGAGGCCGACGACACGCCGCAGGTAACTCTGCCGCCCGAGATGGTGAATTCTGTCGTCGTGAAGTCCGCAAAAGTTCTCTAGATCCCTTGCCAATGTCGTCCTTTATCGCGAAATTTGACCGTCTTGCCGGACTCGATGCGGAAAGCGGTCTCTCATTGTGGCTTGGCCGAACCGCGTTCGTGTTTCTCGCGTTGATGGTCGCTGCCGCTCCGCATTCGATCGCCGCTACGCAGATCGCATGGGGCTGCGGAACGCTCGCGACGGTCGCGCGCTTTGTAGTGGCAAAACAGCGGCCGAAGATTCGCTTTCTCGATGTCGCGTTCTTTTCGTATTTCGGCTGGTCGGTGATTAGCGGCATCTTCTCTTACGAACCGGCGATCTCGCTCGATCAGCTGCGCGGCGTCGCTCTCTTTCTTGTCTTCTATTTCGCCGTCTGGAATCTGCGGAATGTTCGTGCCGCATACTTCTTCGCTGTTTTGATGGTCGTCTCCTGCTCAGTGAACCTTGTTTGGACGCCGGTCGAACGCTATCTTGGCCGCGGCGTCGAGGTGCAAGGGATCGCACCGAACTCACCGCTTGCAAAGGCTTTGCTCTACGACGGCGACACGCTTCTTCGTGCCGACGGCATGAAGCTCCGCACGCCGCAAGATCTTCTCGACGCACTGCGGCAACATTCAAACGTCCGCGTGCTGTTCTATCGGCCGGATTTCGAGTTTACTGTAACCGTCAACAGTGCGGATCTTTTGCCCGGCGAATCCGCCGAACAGCAGCTTGGGTTCACAAGCTGGGAGAAGAGCCACAACTGGCGTTCGCAAGGCTTCTATAACCATTACGCGACGTATGCCGAGATGCTCCAGCTCGTCGCGGCACTGATCTTCGGATTGATCGTGGCGAACATCGGCCGCCGCCGTGACGAGGAGCAAACAGATCAGCCATCGACATTCGCGCGGTTCGGACGTCTCTTTTCATCAACGCCTTTCCTTGCCGCCGCTCTTGCCCTCGCCTGTCTCGCCTTGCTCCTGACCGTAACGCGGGCGTCGCAGCTCGGCTTTATGGTCGCGGCTCTCGTTATCGTGCTGCTGTCGGCGAAGAAGAAGCTTCTGATCGCCGCATTCGTCGTCGCGATACCCGTGATCTTCGGCGGGCTTCTATTCCTGCACGAGTCGCGCGATGTCGGGTTCTTTGATTCAAAGGACGACTCGACGAAGTACCGCGAAATGATGTGGCGAGACGGCTATCGTTTGCTGAAAGAATCACCGAGACATCTTCTGGTCGGTGTCGGGATGAACTCGTTCCAGAAGCACTGGCAGGAATGGGGAATGTTCGACAAGGGCTGGCAGCCGATGGGGCACTTTCATTCGACGCCGGTGCAGCTAGCCGTCGAACGCGGCCTTCCCGAACTCATCTTGTGGCTGTGCGTGCTGTTCTGTCTCGCTCGCATCTTTTGGCGCGGACTGCGCGAGGCTCGCGGCAAAGACGCCCATCGATTCGGCGTGCTCCTTGGTGCCTCTGGCGCACTCGTCGGGTTCACGACAAGCGGACTCGTCCATTGGAACCTTGGCGACAGCGAGGTCGCGATGGTCTTCTTCCTGATAATGGCGTTCGGTGTTGCCGCCGCACGAACCGCAGAAAACGAACCCTAGAGCACTTGATCGAGCCAATCCTGCGGCCTGATCTCCTTATGCGGGACGAATGTTCGCCATAGCTTGAACTGCTTTTTCTCCTGCGGAGATAGTTCGCCCTTACGAAGTGTTATAAGCGGTATCAGCCTCGAAAGTTTCTTGTAAAGTTTGAGTTTAAGGGATCGATATTTTGCGGCTTCGTTCGCGTCTTCAAGGAATTGTGCCCATCCGATCGAGCCGACAAATCCGCAGGCACCGAAATTCGGCGAAAGCAGAACGTGCTCCATCATCACGCGCACGCCGCCGTCGAATTCATGCAGAACGTCGTGCATCGCAACGATGCCTTTATCGACAAGATGCGGGCCAAATCCCTCGATATCAAGACGCGTACCTTCGTACGTGTGGTCGCCGTCTATCCACAAAAGCCGTAAAGGTTTGTCCCAAGTTTTCGCTAGCTCGTAAGAGAATGTTTGGTGAAGCTCGACACGGTCGGCAACACTCATCGTCTCGATATTCCGTCGAAAGTCCGCAAGCGAATCCGTCGCACCGCGCAGATCGGGATCGGTCTCAGACGGTGCGGTCATCGGATCGACCGCATGAACCGTCTCACCGCCGGCGAGTGCGGCCGCACGTGCCAGAATACTTGTTGACCTGCCCTTGAACGAACCGATCTCAAGGATTCCGCCTTCTGCGGTTGGTACGGCCGCCAAAAGCGCCAGGAATCGCATTTCTCTTGGCGTTAGATGGCCCTCGACCGATTCGGCCTCGGTTAGGAGTTGTTCGACAGATGTTTCGAAGCCCGCAGGCAGTCGTTTTTCGTTCATCTTCGCGTCAAATGATCTGAGCCTAGATGGTAATACTTTTGACCGTGACGTGCATTCGGCGTGGCCATAAGACTTTCGGTGATAAAATGCTGTTGAGCTGAACGCCGCTCGGTTGGAATGCGAACTTTACGCGCGTTTCCCGCGTAAATATCTACATCTGGTTCCGATCTTTGGGCCGCTCCAATTTTATGAAAATTAAATCGGTTTTCCTTACCCTCTGTGTCCTCTTTTCGCTCTTTTTAACGTCGCTGCCTCAGCTTGCCATCGGCCAGACCGCTGCGTCTGCTCCGCAGAGCGACGAAGCGGCCGCTCTCGCGAAGATCGAGAAAGCGATAAATGAACGCCGCGAGGCGTTGGGAATTCCCGGCGCTGCGCTCGCGATCGTAAAGGACGGGAAGATCATTTTCGCGAAAGGCCTTGGCTATAAAGATCTTGAAAAGAAGATACCTGCGACCGCCGACACGCAATTTGCGATCGGTTCGGCCACAAAGGCGTTTACCGCCCTTTCGATCTTGATCGCCCAGGACCAAGGCAAACTCTCTTTGGATGATTCCCCGAAAAAGTATCTGCCGTATTTCCAGATCAACGACCCTGAAACCGACAAAAAGATCGTCATTCGCGACCTTCTCGATCATTCGTCGGGCCTTACTCGTACGGATCTTGCGATGCTGGCCGGCGGGTTGACGCGAAAGGAACTTATTGAGGTTGCGGGCCTAGCGAAACCGACCGCAAAGCTCCACGAGAAGTTTCAGTATCAGAATATTATGTTCGCTGCGGCGGGCGAGATCGCCGCGACCGTCGAGAAAAGCACGTGGAACAACGTCATCAGGTCCGAGATCTTCAAACCGCTCGGGATGACGAACAGCACGACGACCATCGCTGAAATGACGAGGGCGAAGGACTATTCCTTCGGCTACGAATACAACTTCGACACGAAGGCGACGCGGCGTCTTCCGTTTCGCGAGATCGCGGCTCCGGCACCGGCCGGCGCTATCAATTCGAGCGTTCGCGATATGTCGAAATGGCTTGAGTTCATCTTGAATGGCGGTGAGGCCGCCGGAAAACGGATCGTCTCGGAAAAAGGCTTCGAAGAATGGACCAAACCGCAGATGCCGATCGGAGGCAAGGTTTCGTATGGCCTCGGCTGGTTCATCGAAGATTGGAACGGTCTGAAGGTCCTTCAGCATGGCGGCAACATCGACGGATTCAACGCGATGGTCGCGGTAATGCCTGAGAAGAAACTCGGTTTCGTTTTGCTTACGAATGTCTCCGGCTCGCCGCTCACGGACGAAGCAAAGAACATCATCTGGAGCGCTCTTTTGCCCGGATCGGTCCCGCAAAAGCCTGCTGACACCTCCGCGACAAAGTCTTACCCTAAAGTAGCGGCCGACCAACTTGTCGGTTCTTGGGCGACCGCCAAGGGCACGCTAAAGACCGAGATACGCAAAGAAGGCGACAAAGTAACGCTTAATGTCCCTGGCCAACAGCCATATCCGCTCGTCGCAAAGCCGGACGGCAGCTTTTCGCTCTCGCCCTTGCCGGAAAGTTTCTCGCTTTCCGCAAAACTCGATGCCGCCGGAAAAGTGTCGGTCATCTCGCTTGTCCAACCGCAAGGCACGGTCGATCTCATCCCAACGACACCCGTCGAAAAACCGACGATCACGGTCGAAGAACTGCACAAGAAGGTCATCGCTGCACTCGGCGGTGAAGAGAATCTGCGAAAGGTCAGATCGCGCGTCGTCGATGCGGACATCGATTTTGTAAATCAAGGCGTTACGGGCACTGCTCGCAGCTACACGGAAGCTCCGAACAAGTCGGCGACGGCGACATCGTTCTCGGCGCTCGGCAAGGTGATCGGCAAGGCTTACGAATATTTCGACGGGACGAAGGGCGATGAGACGACCTCGTTCTCACCGACCGAAGAATGGGCCGGCCTCAAGCTGGATAACGCACACATTTCCGCTGATTTTTACTCCGTGCTCAACTGGGACAAGCACTTCGCATCGATCGAGATCCTCTCAAAGGCGAAGGTCGGCGATAGAGAGGCGTACGCGGTAAAATTCACGCCAAAGAAAGGAACGCCATTCACCATTTACTATGCGGCCGACACCTTTTTGCCGATAAAGCAGGATGCGTTCACCGTCTCAAGCACAAGTCAACAGCAGCTGCCATACTCGGAAGAATATTCCGACTATCGGACGATAGACGGTGTGGTCGTCCCGTATTCTGTAACGACGCATTCACTTGGGATGGGCAAGATCGTCGTAACGATAAAGGACATAAAGCAGAACGCTCCGATCGACCCTTCGGTCTTTACGCACCACGATGTTTCGCTCAAAGCGGTAAAGGTAAGGTCAAGAAAGGCCGGCAACGCCCATTAGATCGGGTTTATAAGTAGATTCCGCGTGGTCGAAAATGTCGTCGAGTTCTTTTTCGACCGAACCGTGGCCGGGCGGAATCGCCTTGATCGCGGGCTCGAAATTCTGAAAATCGTATAGCTCAGGATCGAGCAGATGCGACGCTGTCACCTGCGACAATGCGGTCATCATCGTCGCTCGGATGTACGGCGTTTCTTTTGCAAGCTCGCTCACAAGGCGTTTAACGCGGGCACGCTTCATATTCGGCTGCGAACCGCATAGATTGCACGGGATGATCGGGAACTTCTGCTCCTCGGCATATTCGACGATCTCTTTTTCGTGAACATAAGCAAGCGGCCGAATGATCGTGTTCCGTCCGTCATCCGAACGCAGGATCGGCGGCATCGCCTTCAATTGCCCGACGTAAAAAAGATTCATCAGGAACGTCGCAATGATGTCGTCCGCGTGATGGCCGAGGGCGATCTTCGTGCATTTTTCTTCGACAGCGGTCGTATAGAGAATGCCGCGGCGAAGCCGTGAGCACAGCGAACAATATGTCTTTCCTTCGGGAATGTGGGCCGTAACGATCGAATATGTGTCTTCCTCGACGATGCGGTATTCGACACCGAGCTCCTTTAGATACTCCGGCAGAACGTGTTCGGGAAAATCAGGCTGTTTTTGATCAAGATTGACCGCCAGGATGTCGAAGTGCACCGGCGCACGACGGCGGACATCGAGCAGCAGGTCGAGCAGCGTGTAGCTGTCCTTGCCGCCTGAAAGACACACCATCACTTTGTCGCCGTCCTCGATCATCGAAAAATCGGCGATGGCCTTGCCCATCTTCTTCAAAAGTTTCGTTTTTGCTGGTGTCTCTGCTTTCAACTTTACAAACCTCGTACTTGTTAAAACCGCCGTCATCGGCAGAAACTTTATATGTTCCCACGATATTTTAGATAGTTCAACCTCCTAAAATTATGTGGACATCGCAAAGCAAAGCAATTATTATTACTACTTAACACAATTTGAGGCTCGAGATAGGCTTGAGAACGGCTGTTTTTGCCTAGTTTCCCCGTAAAACGGCATTTGTTTGATCGAAGGTGTGGTGGACAAAAGACCTTTGTTCATCGAAAAGCTTCGTGTTTTACGTAAAACGAAAATCCACGAGAGGTGCAATGTAATGATCAGAATGGGTCGAAATTCGAAACCCGAAACCGGCGGAACTTACGGTGAGAGCAGCTCTGTTGAGCCCGACGCACCATACCGCTATCAGACCGAATCGCCACAGGCCGCTGTCCGCGGCGGGGCGATCACCGACAGTGATGCGATGGCAAGAGATATCAAGGAAGGGCGCCTTAGCGGTTTCGTAGGGCACGGCACGACGCTTACCGGCGAGACGGAGTTCCAGGCAATGCTCCGTGTTGACGGACATCTTATCGGAACGGTAACGTCCGAAGCCGGGACGCTCATCGTCGGCACGAACGGTGTCGTCGATGCGAACGTCTCTGTTGCGGCGGCGATGATCAACGGCGTAGTGAATGGCGATGTCATCGCTCACGAGAAGCTCCAGCTTGGCCGCACGGCGCAGGTCATCGGCAATATTCAGGCTCCGCGGCTCGTCGTCGAGGAAGGCGCCGTCATCGAAGGCAAATGCAGCATGGTGCGTGCCCGAGAAGACAGCGAAAAGCAGGTCGCTGCCCAGGCTGAAAACACATACGCCGTGCAATCGTCGTATTCAGAGCCGGCGGTCACAGATGAAGAACGGCTCTCTGCAGCTCTCTTTGATGAAACTCCCGACGAAGAAGAGACGGCCGAAGCTGCAGGTGTCTGAGCCTCGGAAAACCCTTTGTCATCCCGTAATACTTTTTTGGGGTAGGCTTGGAGTCTGCCCTTTATTTGTTTAGGTCAATATTGGAGAAGAAGATCGAATATGCTTAGCGAATTCAAACAATTCATTGCGCGCGGAAATGTTATCGACCTCGCGATCGCCGTCATTATCGGCGCCGCATTCGGCGCCATCGTCAAGACGTTTACGGACGGGATCGTGATGCCTGTTGTCGGCGTTCTCACCGGCGGCATCGATTTTAAGAGCAAGGTTTTCAACCTTGGCTCGATGCCCGTCGATACGCCGGAACATATCGCTGCGGCAACGGCCGCAAAACAGCCGCTGATCCTTTACGGACAGCTGATCAACGACATCATCGTGTTTCTGATCGTCGCGTTCGTGATGTTCTTGCTCGCTAAGTATGTCGTCAAACTCGTCAAAGGCCTCGAAGCCGAACCGGCACCGCCGACCGCCGAAGAAACGCTTCTTGGCGAGATCCGCGATATCCTGAAAGCGAAAGGCTAATTTGACCAGTCATTGAGTTCTTTGACGGATGTCTCGGGGCGAAAGACCGAATCCGGCGTAACGACAAGGTCGAGAGGCACATCCGCCTCGTGCGTCTCGATCGGGTCGCCGAGCGGAGCCCAATGACAAAGGCCGACCTTCAGGCAATCAAGCCGAGTTTGCCTTAGGAAGCGGTCGTAAAAGCCTTTTCCGTAGCCAACTCGGTGGCCGAAATGATCAAAACCGAGCATCGGCACGAGCACAAGATCGAGTTTTTCGGGCGAGATGATCTCACCTGAGGCAGGCTCGCGAATTCCCCAACGACCTTCGACCAGGGGCGTCTGTTCGTCGAACGCGACATTTTCCATTATTCCCGTCTCGTGATCGATCCGCGGTGCGAATGTCGCGATCTGCGGCCGATCACGCCATAGCCGCATATAGATCATCGACGTGTCGATCTCGTTGAATTTTGCGATACGTATGAACGTGTGCAGACGGCCGACCGCCCCAAGATCGACCTCCGCAAAGAACCGCTCAGCGACCTTTTGACTGATCGCAACAATTTCGCCGGAGCTTAAGCCTCTCCGACGCGCAAGCAGTTCTTTCCGCAGCTCATCCTTTGTCATCCGGCGTCTTGTCTCTCGATCCAGCCGCCGCCGAGGACCTCTTCGGCGGTGTCGATGTCGTAAAAGATCGCGGCCTGGCCGGGCGTAACGGCACGCTGCGGTTCATCGAAACGAATTAGCGCTCGTGCGTCCTCGAGCGAAAAGATGGTCGCCGCGGCAGGTTCGTGCCGATAACGCACCTTTACTCTTGCCCGAACCTCGCCCACGGGCGTTTCCGATGCCGTCCAATTCACACCTCGTGTGGTGAATTCGAGACACGCAAGGTCTTCTTCATCGCCGACGATCACGCGATTCTTTGCACGCTCGATCTGCGTAACATAGAGCGGCTTCTCGCTTGAGATGCCGAGCCCGCGTCGCTGCCCGACGGTGTAGCGGTGGATGCCTGTGTGCCGGCCGAGAACCTCGCCGGCGGCGTCAACAATATCGCCGCCGTCGGGTATTTCGCCCTCGCGGCCTTCGTGCGTAAGATAGCGGTCGATGAATTCGGAATACTTGCCGTCAGGCACGAAGCAGATCTCCTGCGACTCGGCCTTCTCGGCCGTGTAGAGCGAGGACGAACGCGCGACGTCCCGAGCCCCGGTCTTATCCATTTCGCCAAGCGGAAAGAGCGCCCGCGAGAGCTGTTCCTGCGTTAGTTCCCAGAGGAAATAGCTTTGATCCTTGTTGCGGTCGCGTCCGCGAAGCAGTTTGTACCGTCCCGCCTTCTCGTCATATTCAACACGGGCATAATGCCCTGTTGCGACCTTTTCGCAGCCGACGGACAGCGCCATCCGATCGAGCGATGCGAACTTCAGCCGCGAATTACACGCAACGCACGGTATCGGCGTCTCGCCCGAAAGATACGCGGCAATAAAAGGCTCGACCACATCGCGGTCAAAATCCTTTTCGAGATTCAGGACATAGAAAGGAAATCCGAGCTTCTCGGCAACACGCCGAGCATCGTAAACATCATCGAGCGAACAGCAACGCGAAGGGAGCGGATCGCCGTTCTCGTCCACATTTATCAAACGCCGCTGATCCCACAGCTGCATCGTGAAGCCGACGAGTTCGTGCCCTTGCTCCTTCAAAATCGCCGCTGCCGCCGAACTATCGACGCCGCCGCTCATTGCCACCGCGATCTTCATAACACGCTTCGCCATCCTCAGCGAAACTCTTTATTATACGCCTCGTGTCAAACTAATTAGTAATCACTAATTAGCTAATTAATAATTCGCCTTTGGAAAAAAACGGCCTTTTCGATTTTCATTTTCCGCGCCGAATGTTATAGTCTCTCCTGCTATGAAGATCGCCGTCCGTTAATCAACTCCCGTCCAATTTTTGCGAAAGGCTTTTCGTGCGCGCGTGAAATTCGCTCGCCGAATGCCGATACGCTTTTCTTGTGGCTTGCCGCAAAGCCGGGATGCTTCTGCATTCTACGGCAGCGTGGCCTTCTCGTAGTGAATACGACTTTTGATTTTTTATGTCCACGAACGAATTTGGCACAGAAGTGTCTAAAGGATCATTTTTTTCGATCGTAAAGGAAGCGATCCGCGGCTCCGACCGCGACTTCACGAAAGCTCCTTTGGGAACGGCGATCTTTCTTCTTGCGGTTCCGATGATCATCGAGATGTTCGCAGAAAGTCTTTTTGCGATCGTCGATATCTTCTTTGTCGCGCATATCGGTGCAGACGCGGTCGCTGCGGTCGGTATCACGGAATCGATGATGTTCCTCGTCTATTCTGTTGCGATCGGCGTCGCCATCGGTGCGACGGCAACGGTCGCTCGCCGCATCGGCGAAGGCGACCTTGACGGCGCCGCTCGTACGGCAACGCACGCAATGTATCTCGGCTTTGCGGCCTCTCTTGTTATGGGCGCTCTCGGATTCGTGTTCGCTCCGGACCTTCTGCGCCTTATGGGCGCAGAAGAGAGCGTTGTGGCGACCGGCACGACATTCACGCGGATAATGCTCGGCGGCGACACCGTTGTTCTCGCGCTCTTCTTGCTCAACGCGATCTTTCGCGGTGCGGGCGATGCGGCCATCGCGATGCGTGTGCTCTGGGTCGCAAACATTCTGAATATCATCCTCGGCCCGTGTTTCATCTTGGGCTTGGGGCCGTTTCCGGAGCTTGGCGTTACGGGTGCGGCGGTCGGAACGGTGATCGGTCGTTTCTGCGGTGCTTTGTATGCCGCATATTGCCTTTTCTTCGGCAACCGGCGGATCACGATCAAGGCCGAGCATTGGCGCATCAACTCCGAACTTCTCTGGAAGCTCTTAAAGGTCTCGGCTCCCGCCGTTGTCCAGTTCTTTGTGCAGACAGCAAGCTGGATCGGCCTCGTCCGCGTCATATCAGGCTTCGGAACGGCGGCGGTCGCCGGTTATCAGATCGGGATCAGAATGGTGCTCTTTGCGCTTCTTCCGTCGATCGGGCTTGCGAATGCGGCAGCGACTCTCGTCGGCCAGAACCTCGGTGCAGGAAAGCCTGACCGCGCAGAAGAGGCCGTCTGGAAGGCCGTGCGTTACAACGTCGTCGTGCAGACGACGATCGGCCTCATCTTCGTCATCTTTGCCGGCCAGATCGCGTCCGTTTTCACGACCGAACCCGAAGTTCTCGCATACGCGACCGACGCTCTGCGCGTCATCGCCTACGGCTTCTTCTTCTACGCCGTCGGAATGGTGCTCGAAACGGCGTTCAACGGTGCGGGCGACACGATGACGCCGACCTACATCTCTCTCGGCGTCTTCTGGCTTTTCGAGATACCGCTCGCCTACTTCCTGTCGTACCATCTCGGCCTCGGAGCACACGGCGCGTTCTGGTCGATAACGATAGCGTTCTCGGTGCTCGCCGTCGTGGCCGCGATCATTTTCCGGCGAGGCAAATGGAAGCTGAAAATGGTGTAAAAAGGAACTTTGGCCGCAGATGGATCAAGAATAACGCAAGTTGAACGCAAACATTACGGGCGTGCGTTCATCTGCGTTATCTGCGGCAAAATTGTGGCACAATCTTTTTGATGGCGCGCATCGACTTTCCCGATCCTCTCGAACACGAGGGCCCGCGTTGGCTGACCGACGGCGAATTCTATTATCCCGCGAAAGGTATCGTTCATCTCGGCGGTGAACTCTCGATCGAAAACCTGCGCAACGCCTATCGAAAGGGCATTTTCCCGTGGTACACGCCCGGCCTTCCGCTGCCGTGGCACTCGCCGGATCCGCGTGCGATCCTTGTTTTTGATGAGGTCAAGATCCCTCGCAGCCTCGCAAAGCTCCGTCGTCAAGGCAAGTTCACGTTCACCATCGACCACGATTTCCGCAGCGTGATCGCGGCCTGCGCAGCAAGCGAGCGTCCCGACCAGCCGGGCACATGGATCACCGACGAGTTCATCGAAGTGTATTCGGAACTCCACAAGGCCGGCGATGCACATAGCGTCGAGGCGTGGAACAAAGACGGCGAACTCGTCGGCGGACTTTACGGCGTGGACGCGGGCGGTGTGTTCTGCGGCGAATCGATGTTCTATAAGGAAGCGAACGCCTCAAAGCTCGCGCTACTTTTCCTCATCGATCATCTGCGCCTACGCGGCTCGACGTGGCTCGATGTTCAAGTAATGACGCCGCACCTCGAAACCCTCGGCGCTAGAGAGATCGCCCGCGACGTTTTTCTTGCTAAACTGCGATCGGCTCAGCAGGCTTCGAATCGGCTGTTTAGTGACGTGAAGTAATTTGCATTCTTCCATTGCTAACTGGTAAATTTCGGGTGCAAAACAGAAAGCAATGAAGTACGACCAGTATATCTCCCTGATCCGCAGACTTGAGACAAGTGCCGCTGCCGACCGAAAGCGGTATGAGTTCAAGGTTTTGCTGTTGACGGCGCTCGGCTATGGATACTTTGTCGGTTTGATCCTCCTTTTGATCGCACCGATCGTCCTTGCTATCGGCGGCATTGTGCTTGTGCCCGCACGATTCTTCGGCGCCCTTTTCAATCTGGTGAAGTTTGTTTGGATACTGGTTCCGGCATTGGGTGTCTATTTCGCATTTCTCGGTTCGGCGGTCTCTGCGATCACCGCTAAGGTACCTGATCCGGAGGGGATCGAGGTCTCGAAGTCCGACGCACCGGAACTCTACGCGTTCGTAAAGAACACCTGTAAGGAGCTAAAGGCGAGGAAGCCAAAGAAGATCCTCGTTTTCGATGGCTTCAATGCTGCGGTCGTATCGCTGCCAAGGTTCGGCATCTTCGGTCGGAAGGTCGTACTTATGGTCGGCATCCCTCTGATGAAGGCACTTTCACCAAAGCAATTCGAGGCTGTTTTGGCCCACGAGATCGGGCACATTTCGGATAAGCATGGCGTATTCGCAAAGTGGGCATATCAGATGCGCGAGGCTTGGGGCCGTCTGATCGCATCGCAAGAGCTCGTCGAGCACAAGCTCAACGGGCTTTACCAGACGTTCGTTGATCGGTTCTTTCCGTACTTCACCGCCTATTCATTTGTGCTGATGCGCGAACACGAAAAGCAAGCTGATCGCGAGGCCGCAAGGCTTTGCGGCAACATCTCTCTTGGCGAATCTCTGATCTTGCTGGAGACGAAAGGCAGACAGCTCGATGATGTCTTTTGGCGTTCGGTGCATGAGGAGAACATTTCAAAGGACGCACCGGCCAAACAGCTCTTTACGCGAATGCTCGGCTTCCTCGCGGCCACGGATCCGGAAAGTTTGCGTCCGTCGCTCGAAAAGGCCATTGCGGTTCCGACCGATTTCAATGACACTCATCCATCGCTGGCGGAACGTCTTCGCTTGATAGGCTATTGGGATGACGGCGATCTTCCGAGGCTGCCGGACGAGCCAACGGCTGATGCGGCTTCGGCCTTTCTTGGTCACATCGAGGTAAAGCTGATCGAGCAATACGATGCCGCTTGGGACGCCGAGGCGGCCGGGAAATGGAAGGAACGCTACGATCATTTTCAAGAAGCACAAAGGCGTATCAACGCTCTTGAGGAGAAGGAAGGCTCGGCGGATCTCACCTTTGAAGAGCTAAAGGAATTCATTGGTTTGACCGTCGATAAGGACGGCCTAGCTGCTGCAATGCCTCTCGTCGAGGAAGCAGCAAGGAAGTTTCCCAATGAGGCAAGCGCTTGGTTCAACCTTGGTATCGGCAAGCTTTCGATGGGCGACGAATCGGGCTTGGCTCAACTTGCAAAGGCGGTTGAGCTCGACAAGACATTCAAGTACGAAGCCGACCAGGCCGCGTTCGATTATCTCAGGAGTAAGGGCAAGCTCGACGAGGCTGGAAAGTACGCCGCCGCCCTCGAAGAGCAGAATGACCTCTATCAGAAGGCGAACATCGAGAGAGCGAACATTCTTTCATCCGACGAATTCATTATTCACGATCTGCCGGCAGAGTTCATTGAATCGATCCCTCGGAAGCTATCGGGGATCGATGAGGTCGAAGCACTCTATGCTGTCAGGAAGGTTTGCTTCTTTATGCCGGAGTTTCCATTTCACGTTCTGCTTGTCGAGCTTCGCAAGAAACGAAGCGGCGATCTCGCTCCGCAGCGGGTCCTGGAGATCGTGACAAGGCGACTCGACACCGGTGAGATAAATTGGTTTGGCCTCTTGACCGCTGACTGGCAGAGGAACGCAACGGAGATATTCCATCTTCCCGGCGCAAAGATATATTCGCGGCCGCCCCAGGCTTAGATGTCGAACTTTCTTATATACGGGGCGAATGGCTACACGGGCGAGCTGATCACGCGGTTCGCGGTCGAGCGTGGGTTGAGGCCGATACTCGCAGGCCGCAGCGAGGCGAAGGTCGCTGAACTTGCCGCCAAACATCAGCTCGAACACCGCGTTTTCCCGCTTAATGAAACTTCAAAGCTTGATGCGGCGTTGCACGAGGTAGATGCGGTGCTTCATTGTGCCGGGCCGTTCGCGATCACGAGCAAAGCGATGGTCGAGGCGTGCCTTCGCACCCGAACGCACTACGCGGATATAACGGGCGAGATCGAGGTTTTCGAGGCCTGCGCTCAAATGGACGCAAGGGCGAGCGAAGCAGGCGTGATGCTGATGCCCGGCGTCGGTTTTGATGTCGCGCCGTCGGATTGCCTCGCTCGTCACCTCAAGGATCGCCTGCCGACGGCGACGCATCTGACGCTCGCGTTCCGCAGCGTCGGGCGCCTTTCGCACGGTACAAAATCAACGATGTTGATGAACATCGGCCGCGGCGGTGCTGTTCGAGTTGGCGGCAGGATAACGCCTGTGCCCGCCGGTTGGAAGACCCGCAAGATCGATCTCGGTGAAGGAGAAGAAACTACCGTCACGATTCCATGGGGCGATATCGCGACGGCTTATCATTCGACCGGCATCCCGAACATCGAGGTTTACACCGCAGTTCCGCCGTCGCAGGTCAGGCTCCTCAAGCTCAGCCGCCACATCGGCTGGCTGCTCGCCAAAAAGTTCGTTCAGAAATTTTTGCAAAAGAATGTCGCGAGCGGCGGCCCGTCGGACAAAGAGCGTGCACGCGGCAGAACTTTGATGTGGGGCGAAGCAACCGACGCCGAAGGCAACCGCGTCGTCTCTCGCCAGCAATGCCCCGAAGCCTACACGCTTACCGCACTCGCCGCACTCAACATCATCGAGAAGATCCTCGACTGCAATTTCACCGCCGGCTATCAAACCCCCGCAAAAGCCTACGGCCCAAACCTCATCCTCGAGATCAACGGTGTCACGCGCCAAGATCTTTAGGCACGCTATATTTTAAGGATTTCCTTTTGCGACCTTTCCCATCGCGATGGCAAATACGATCGCAAGGGCAAGATCGATCATCCCGCCGATGAAGAATCCGCCGACGGCCATTCGGCCCGTCAGATAAAGCACAATGCAGGGGATCGCAAAACTGAGCTTTTCGAGGATGGCGATCGGTATCAGAACGCGAAACGCGCTCGGGTCGAACGCTATCACCAGAAAGACGAGCTGAAAGACCGCAGCGATCCCGATAAAGCCGTAGAAAAATTCCGGGTGCGTGATCGCCGGCGGCGCATCAGCCCCGACCTTTGCTTCGAGAAAATATTGCGGCAGCAAAACAAGCAGGCCGTAGATGCCTGCCAAGAGAAATGTGTATCTCGCGAATTTCATATCAGGTGGAAGAGAAAATGGGCGGTCGCTCTCGGCCTTCCGTGAGAGGCAAGCGCGAATGCTCCGACCACGATGAAGTCAGCCTTGGCGCGGTTTAACGACGACAATATGTCTCTGAAGTCTTGGTTCAGCATCGAGGTTTTCCTTAAAAGCCCAGGCATCGAGCGTCAGCTGATCGACCATTTCGATCAGCTCGCCCGGCGTCTTACCCTTCAGATCGTCCCTTGCGTCGGAGTCTTTTAGCGTGGACTTTGTGATCTTGATATCCCGCATTTGCTCGATTAGACCGCGTCGAAAACTTAAACGTCGAGATTCTTGACGTCGAGAGCGTTGGTTTCGATAAAGCGGCGGCGTGGTTCGACGGCGTCGCCCATCAGGACAGTGAAGAGCTGATCGGTCTCGATGCCGTCCTCGATCTGCACCTGCAGCATCGTGCGTTTTTCCGGGTCCATCGTCGTTTCCCAAAGCTGTTCGGGGTTCATCTCGCCGAGGCCTTTGTAACGCTGAATCGAAAGATCCTTTTTGGCCATCGCCATTATCTTTTCGAGCAGCTCGCTGCGCGATTCGACCGCTTCGCTCTTGCCGTTCTCGCCGAGGATGAAAGGTGCAGGAAAATCTTCTTCAAGATCGCGTTTGAGATCGACCGCCTTTTGGAATTCGATATGGCTCGCGAGCTCGAAATTGATCGTCTGCGTGTTGCCGTTCGGATAGGTCACCTTGATCTCCCAAAGGCTGTGCTCTTCGTCCTCATCGAGCGAAGTGTTAAATCCGGCCGCATCAAGCTTTGCTTCGACCGAGGCGAGCATTTCCTGTTCGCTGAAAACTTTCTTCAAGCGAATACCGCCCGGCGCAAGCACGCCGTCGCGTCCGCCGAAAGCATCGATCAGAGCGGCGGTCAACGCCGTGTCGCCGCCGAGGCGGCGGGCAAGCCGTTCCGAGAACGTGCCGAAATCCGTCGTCTTCTCAAGTGCCGAGCTAAGCGAACGGCCTTCGACGACGCGGTCGCCGGCGGTCACCTTGCAATCGCTCGTCGCCTGCCGCATCAGGTAGCGGAACATCGCCTTTTCGTCCTTGATATATTCTTCCTTCTTGCCCTTTTTCACCTTATAGAGCGGCGGCTGCGCAATGTAAACAAAACCGTTCTCAAGCAGATCGGGCATCTGACGATAAAAGAACGTCAGAAGAAGCGTGCGGATGTGGCTGCCGTCAACGTCAGCGTCCGTCATCAGGCAGATCTTGTGATAACGAAGTTTCGAGATGTCGAAATCATCCTTGCCGATGCCGGTGCCGAGCGCCGTGATCAGAGCCTTAATCTCGCCGTGGCCGAGCATCTTGTCAAAGCGTGCCTTTTCGACGTTCAGGATCTTGCCCTTTAGCGGCAGAACGGCCTGATTCTTGCGGTCGCGGCCCTGCTTTGCAGAACCGCCTGCGGAATCGCCCTCGACGATGTAGATCTCGCTCAAGGCCGGATCCTTTTCCTGACAGTCTGCGAGTTTGCCCGGCAGCGTCGAAGAGCCAAGCGCCGATTTACGCACGATCTCGCGGGCCTTCCGTGCGGCCTCGCGGGCACGTGCGGCATCGACCGCCTTGCCGACGACCTTTTTTGCCACCGCAGGATTCTGCTCAAAAAATTCACCGAGCTTTTCGTTCAGAAACGATTCGACCGGGCCTTTTACGGGCGAGTTCAGCTTGCCCTTTGTTTGCCCTTCGAACTGCGGCTGCGGGATCTTCACCGAGATGACGGCAACAAGGCCTTCGCGAACGTCATCGCCCGAGAGCGTTACTTTCGCGTTCTTGGTCATACCGCTGCTCTCGGCATAAGCGTTGATCGTACGCGTCAGCGCACCGCGGAATCCCGACAGGTGCGTTCCGCCATCGACGGTGTTGATGTTGTTCGCGAACGAAAAGATCTTCTCGTCGTAGCTGTCGTTGTATTGCATCGACACCTCGATCGAGAGTTCCTCCGATGCGAGTTCGAAATAGATCGGTTCCTCGTGCAGCGGCGATTTATTGCGGTTCAGATGCTTTACGAATTCGGCGATGCCGCCCTTGTAATAGAATTCGTGCTTCTTCTCCTCTTCCTCGCGTTCGTCGCGGATGATGATGCGGATCCCCTTGTTCAGGAACGCTTTTTCACGAAGCCGCTCAGAGAGTTTGTCAAAGCTGTAGATCGTCGCTTCAAAGATCTCGGGATCGGGCTTGAAAGTTACTTTCGTGCCGCGTTTGTTCGTCGTGCCGGTTTCGGCAAGCGGCGCGACCGGAATGCCGACGTTGAATTCCATTTCGTGCGTTTTGCCGTCGCGCCAAATTTCGAGCTTTAGCCACTCCGAAAGAAAATTCACGCACGAAACACCGACGCCGTGCAGGCCGCCTGAAACTTTGTAGGAATTCGAATCGAATTTGCCGCCGGCGTGGAGCACGGTCATCACGACCTCGGCCGCCGAACGCCCTTCCTGTTTGTGCATCCCGACGGGAATTCCGCGTCCGTTATCAACGACCGTGATCGAGTTGTCCATATGGATCGTCACCTCGATCGTGTCGCAAAACCCGGCCAGAGCTTCGTCAACCGAGTTGTCAACGACCTCGTAAACCAGGTGATGCAGCCCCATATCACCGGTCGAACCGATGTACATCGCGGGGCGTTTTCGGACCGCATCGCGGCCCTCAAGCACAGTTATCGAATCTGCTGTATATTCTGTCTTTGCCTTTGCCAATGAATTAACCTCTAAAGCGAGCCCTAAGTAGTGAATCTAAACAAGTTATGCGTGTTTTTGCCGTGAGCGGGCCGTACATCGAAAGGGATGAGAAACACATGCTGCTTTCAAGCCATTATTTTACCACTTTTCGGCCATAAAACACAGCCGGAAACAAGCCTGGAACATCGAATTTATCGAGCTTCCGCGGCACCGTGCAGGACGTCAAAAACACTCGCTCCGGCACCAAAACGCTCGACAAAACTCTCCTTTGACGTCGTAACAAAGGTCTGCGTCTTGCCGGCGAGAAAATCGAGCAGATTTGCGATCCGCCGATAGTCGAGTTCAGCGTCGATGTCGTCGATCAAAAAGAGCGGATATTCGCCGCGTGTCGCCTCAAACACCGTAACCTCGGCAAGCAGGAGGATCAAAAGCGCGCTTCGCTGCTGGCCGGCAGAACCGAATTTACGCAGGTCGTGCCCGTCAAACGTGATCTCAAGATCGTCGCGATGCGTCCCAATGAGCGCGTGTCCCGAAACGAGCTCGGCCTGTACACGCAGTTTGAGCCGCTCTTTGATCAGCTCGCCGTATGCCGAAAGATCGCCCTTCCCCTCGAGCGAAGATGCGTACCGGATCGCGACCTCTTCGCGGCCAAAAAGCTTGCGCTCGAGAACCTCGTTCAGGCGTTCGACAAAACGCACACGGGCCTTGTGGATGTGCGTCGCAAGCCGCGCGAGCTGCTCGTTCCATGGTTCAAGAAGCTCGCCCGTCTTTTCGGCCGTCCAACCTTCGTCGCGAGCCGTCTGCAGCAGCGAGTTCTTCTGCCGAATGACACGTGCATAGTCCGCAGCGACCTGTACAAATGGCGGATGAAGACCTGTAATTCCGGCGTCCAGGAAGCGGCGGCGGGCTTCCGGCGTGCCGCGGACGATCTCGAGTTCATCGGCCGTGAATCGGACGGCGAAAAGATGGCCAAGATACCGCGATGCGGCCTCTTTCTTGTCGTTTATCGTCAGTATTTTGGTGTTGCCGTCGATCGCGACCTGAAGCTTTCGCGTAACCTCCGGCGAATCTGCGACCTGGCCCGAAACTATCGCCAAACGCTCGCCGAAAGCGACCGTCTCGGTGAGCTTCGAAGTGCGAAATGATCGCGTCGTCGCCAAAAGATCGATCGCCTCGAGCCAATTCGTCTTGCCCTCGCCATTGGCACCAAAAAAGACATTGAGGCCGTCGTTAAAGACGATCTCACCCTTTAAGTTCCTAAAATTTGAGGCACTAATGGACTTGAGCTGCATCGCAAAGCAAAGGATAAAGTTTAACACGCCGTAGATGCGCAGCATCGCGTGCCTGCCATTCGATCGTGAGTTTAGAGCCAAGTTCCGCATACGATCTCGGGAGTCGGTTCTCGCCGCCGACATTCACCGTTCGCTATCTTAACGAACTGCCTCTGCCCTTAACAGCACAAACCGCACGAATCGACACAAACCGCACAAAACGAACAAAATGGACAAAATGGACAAAACGCCTGAACGGCCCATTTTGAAGGACGCGTGGAAGGCAAAGCTAAAAATCTGGAGAACTTGCGGTGTTAAAACTTTTTTAATATTATAGGGCATCAGCCCCGAATGTCTCGATAAGAGACGCTCTCGCCCCGATCTTGAACGAAAATGCGTAACGTCCTCATCTTTCTGGCAATTTTTGCAGCTCTATGCCTGCCTGCGACAGCGCAGAACCGCTTGCAGGTCGGCGAACGCGCGCCTGTCTTTGCGATCGAAACGCTCGACGGGAAACAGTTCGACCTCGCACAGGCTCAAGGCAAGGTCGTGCTCGTAACATTCTGGTCAACACGCTGTGCGATCTGCCAGAGCGAGATCCCAAAGCTCAACGAACTGACCGCAAGGCTCAAAGGCAAGAACGTCGAACTCATCGCCCTTTCGATGGAGCCCGCAACCCGGATCAACGCCTTCCTCAGCAAGCATCCCTTTGATTTTCGCGTTGTCTCTGACAGCTTTGACGTCGTCCTCAAATACGCCGACCGCGACAAAGAAGGCAACCTCGATATGGGCTTTCCCGCCTACTTTTTGATCGATCCGCGTGGCAATATCGCCTTCAAGGACAGCGGTTGGGACCACACGCAGCAGCTCGAAACAAAGATCAATTCGCTCCTCGCCGGACAACTCGCCTCAGCAAGGCCGTAATTTTCTTACTCAGTCAAAAGCCCGGCCGGTCTGCCAAAGCGGTGAGATCAGCTAGCTTTTTTCGCGTCTGATGCGATATATTCTTAAGTTCCTCAGCCAATGCGGAGAGGTAGCCTAATTGGTAAGGCAGTAGTCTTGAAAACTACCGCGGGAAACCGCTTGCAGGTTCGAGTCCTGTCCTCTCCGCCATCACACATCCTTCGGCAGCCGTTGCCGTAGTCGGGGCGAAGCCGGCTGCCGCTCTGCCTTTGTGTGGTCCGTAGAGGCCTTCATTCTTTGCTGCTCTCGCCGCTCTGCGGGAAACTGTCTTTGCCATATTTCCCGCAAGGCCGCAGAGACGCAGAGAGTTGAATCAAAGAGTGTACTCTCAACATTCCCAAGATAGATAAAACTTGCCCCAGATCACGTTCTAGCCTAAACTCTTGTATGAATGAGCATTCATTCACCTACCTGAGAGAGACACTATGGCTAAAGCAGCGAAACAGGCAAAGAACGGGATCTCAGATAAGCGCGAGGCGATCCTGCGCGCGGGCGTAAAGGTTTTCGCGGCGAAAGGCTTTTTTAACTCGAAGGTTGCCGACGTCGCTTCCGAAGCAGGCGTCGCCGATGGCACCGTCTATCTGTACTTCAAGGGAAAGGACGACATCCTGCATTCGATCTTTGATCGTGCGATGGCAGAGTTCATCGCCGAGGGCCGCCGCGAGCTTGAGCATATCGACGACCCTGCGAAACAGATAGCAAAGATCGCGGAACTGCATCTTTCGCGTCTTGGTGCTGACCGTTCGCTCGCGGTCGTCTTTCAGATCGAGCTTCGCGGCTCGACAAAGTTTATGGAGGCATTTTCGGCTGCTGCATTTGCCGAATATCTCGAAATAATTCGCAAGACGATCGAGCGAGGCCAAAAGGATGGTGCTTTCCGCAGCGACGTCAAGCCGATCATCGCCGCGAAGATGTTCTATGGCGCGTTGGACGAAATGGTCACCAACTGGATCCTTTCGAAGAAACCGTATCCGCTCGAACCGCTTGCCGGCGAGGTCGTCAAGGTCTTTCTCGGAGGGCTGAACGCATAATGGCAGGGCATCGGCACAGCTATGAGATAACGAAAGCGGCCTCCACGCTGCGGGGCGAACCGCTTTTTGAGAACGAGCCGACAACCCTTCCCGCTCTTTTCATTTACGCCGCCGAGAAATTCGACCGTGAGGACGCCCTCAACTACAAACGCGACGGCGTATGGAACCGCATCTCATCTTTCGAGGTCGTTCGGCGAGCCGAGAACATCGCCCTTGGGCTCCACAGCCTTGCCATCGCAAAAGGCGAACGCGTCGCGATACTTTCGGCGAACTCGCCCGAATGGACATTGAGCGATGCAGGCTGTCAGTTCGCGGGCATCATTGACGTTCCGATCTACACAACGCTTTCTTCCGATCAGGTCAAATACATTCTTAACGATTCATCGTCGAGAGTGTTGTTCATCGATACGCTCGCGGCGTTCGAGCGAGTAAAGGACGCGATCGCAGAATGCAGTTCTGTCGAGCATATCGTCTTCTTCGATGCTCCGGACGATGCGCCCGCAAATGCGATGTCGCTCACCGAGCTTGAAGCTCGCGGCAGAGAACTCCGCAAGCAGGAACCCGATCTGATCGCCGCACTCGCGAACGCCGTCGGGCCCGAAGACACCGCGACGCTCATTTACACGAGCGGAACGACCGGCGAACCAAAGGGCGTAATGCTCTCGCATACGAATCTGATCTCGAATGCGATAGATGCGAGCAACCAACTTGCCTTCTCGCAGAACGACGTCTGCCTGTCGGTTCTGCCGCTCTCTCACGTCTTTGAACGCACGGGAATGTATCTCTATTTCGTGAACGGAATGGCGGTCTATTATGCCGAATCGGTCGAAAAGGTTCCCGACAACCTCAAGGAAGTTCGCCCGACGATCTTTATGGGCGTGCCGAGGCTCTTTGAGAAGGTGTTTGAGAAGGCTAGGCTGAAGGCCGCACAGTCCAGTTCGTTGAAGAGAGGCGTTTTTGATTTTGCGATCGACGCAGCAAAGCGGTACGCGGCCGCAAAAGAGTCAGGACACCTTTCTGCCGGCATACGGGCACGTCATGCCATCGCCGAAAAACTTGTCTTGAGCAAACTCCGCGATTTTTTTGGCGGTCGCCTTCGATATTGCATCACGGGCGGCGCAGCGATCGCTGACGAGATCTACCTGATCTTCACGGGTGCGAGAATAGCCATCATGCAAGGGTACGGAATGACCGAAGCGTCGCCCGTGATATCGGCAAACAGTCCGGAATTCAAGCGCATCGGAACGGTCGGCGGGCCGATCCGGAATGTTCAGGTGCGGATCGCTGACGATGGCGAGATCGAGGTAAATTCGCCCGGCGTAATGAAGGGATATTTCAACAAGCCCGACGCCACAAAAGAAGCTTTCACACCTGACGGTTGGCTGCGTACCGGCGACATCGGCCGCATCGACGAAGATGGTTTTCTCATCATCACGGACCGCAAGAAAGAGCTTTTCAAAACTTCGGGCGGCAAATACATCGCACCTTCACCGATCGAACAGATGATCCGCTCGTCGAAGTTCGTTAACCAGGTAGTGCTCGTCGGCAACGAACGAAAGTTTCCCGCGGCCCTCATCGTGCCGAATTTCGAGATGCTCGCTTCCTACGCGGAATTGAAAGGCCTTCCTCTTAAAACGCCTGCGGAATTCTGCCGTAGCGAAAAGATTCTCGACCTCTTCGAACGTCAAGTGGCCGAAGCGACAAGTTCACTTTCGCAATACGAAAAGGTCAAGAAGATCGCTCTTATCGAAAACGAATTTACGGTCGAGAACGGCGAGCTCACACCAACACTAAAAGTAAAAAGACGCGTCATCGATGAGCTCTATCGCTCAACGATCGACGCGCTTTATACCGAAAGTTGACAAAAAAGATCAGTACAAGACTCTCGTGCCGAGGCCGTTGCCGACGCTTGAGAGGGCCGTGCGGCTTGCTCCTGTCACGATGTCGAGGATCGTCTGTGCGATGCTCTTTTTGCTCTTATCGACCTCGACGATGTCATACGGTTCGAGCATAACGTCCTTCTGCTCACCCTTCTTTATCAGATCGTAATTTGCTGAAATGATCTCGCGGTCCTTTGAGCCTTTCTTGAGGCGATAGATCTTTATGTCTTTGGTTTTTGCTTCGCGGCGAACACCGCCGATCTTTGCGATCGCTTCGGTGAGCGAAAGTCCGCCTTCCTTAAGAAAAACTCCCTGCGGCTGAACGACCTCACCGGTGATATAAACTGGCGGTGCCTTCTGTACGACGATCACGTCGCCGGGATAGATGATCGGATTTGCTTCATCAAGGCCTTGCTTGATCTCGTTGAGGCTGAAGACGCGCGAGGGAACGTCGCCCGGGTCGCCCGTCATGCTCTTCCAATTCGCATCTTCGTCGCGAGCTTTATCGCACAGCGGCGGTTGGGTCCGAAATACCTGAACGGTTCCGCCTGCCTGCTCTGTAACATCGCCAGAGAATGCGATAAGTTCCAACAGCGTCGCCTTACGCATCAGAACGACCTGCTGCGGCGTCCGCACCTCGCCATAGATCGTTGCCGGCGGTCGGCTCTTGCGTTCCGTAACGCGAAGGCTCAGCTGAGGATTGCGTAGATATTTCGCGAGCACATCGTTGACCTCTTTTCGAAGGCCGCGTTCTGACTGACATTTCGCTACGACGGGTGCATCCGAGAAAGGCACCTGTATCTGCCCGTTCTCATCGACGGTCGCAACAAAATCGAATTGCGGTTCGCCGAGCACCTTTCCGGTGATCTCGTCGCCGGGGCCGATCAAATAGCCTTCTGAATCGACCTGCGGCTTCGGCGTTTGCGAAAAGGCCGCGAACGTCAGAATGGCGATGGTAAAAATGGCGAATATTGCTTTCATTTTTTTATTGAACGCGAGAGATGCGACTACCTAAACGCGGCAATTTTTGAGCATAACGCAAGATGGCCCAAATAAACAATGCTTTTCGTGCCACAGAGCACGGCGTGATAGCCTATTGACAGCACATTTTTTGCAGGGTAACTTCCTAAACATTGGGCATTTTACTCGCCTTTTCTTAAAAAAATGGCCCTGGACAAGCGGCAAATGAAGCAAAAAGAGGAACCTGAAAGCAGCAAATTTTGGTTTCTGAGGCGTCCGTTTCAATTTTTGGCGGACGTTATCGTTCTTTCTGCTGCATTTTTTATCGCCTATTTGCCCGCGATCAATATGCGGCTCGGCGAATTCTACGTCGATACCGCGTTGCGTCAACTGCCGCTGGTCGTGCTTGTCCAACTGTCCGCTCTTTTCCTTGTCGGCGCATATTCGCTCATCTGGCGATACGTCAGCATTGAGGACATAAAGGTCTTCATCAAGGCCGCCGCGATCTCGCTCGTCGTTCTGCTGCTGCTGAGGTTCCTGCTCATTTTCGCGGACTTCGACCTTTGGCAGATTCCCGTCTCCGTCATTCTCATCGATACGATGATGGCATTCGGCGGTTTGTTGGCTCTAAGAATTCTGCGGCGATTCTTTTATGAGCTCGATGAAAAGAATCGCCTCACTGCCGGCCGCAAACGCGGAATGCGAAAGCCGACGCTTATCGTCGGCGCAGGCCGCATGGGCGCAACTCTCGTCAAAGAGATCCAGGGACGTGCGGATTCGGATTTCGATGTGCGGGGATTCGTTGACGATGATGCTCGAAAGGTCGGCGGCAGCGTCAATCGCGTGAAAGTAATTGGCGGAACGGACCGTCTGCCGAAGCTCGTTCATGAACTCGACATCAAGCAGGTCGTCCTTGCGATCGACCATGCGAACGGCAAAGACATTCGCCGGATCATGGACATTTGTTCGTCCATTCCGGTGAAGGCGCAGATCGTTCCGAGCCTTGACGAGATCGCACACGGACGCGTCAACGTTACGCGTCTGCGAGACGTCGAGATCGAAGACCTTTTGGGGCGCGAACCGGTCGAACTTGACGATAAGAATCTGCACGATTTTCTTTCCGGGCGAACCGTAATGGTCACAGGAGCAGGCGGTTCGATCGGTTCGGAACTCGTTCGTCAGATCAGCAACTATCGGCCGAAGAAGATCCTGCTTGTTGAGCGTTCGGAATATATGCTCTTTGAGATCGGACGCGATGTTTCAAAGACCTTCGACGATCTCGAATATGTGCCGCTCATTGCTGATATTTCGGACGAACCGCGTATGCGCGGCATCTTCACTGAGTTTCGGCCTGAGGTCGTTTTCCACGCGGCGGCTCACAAACACGTCCCGCTGATGGAGCAGAATCCTGTCGAGGCGATCAAGAACAACGTCCTTGCGACACGTCTTGTCGGCAGCCTCGCGGGTGAATTCGGTGCAAAAAGCTTTGTGATGATCTCGACGGACAAGGCCGTAAACCCGACCTCTGTCATGGGCGCGTCAAAACGCATTGCCGAGATCGTCGTGCAGGATCTTAACCAAACCTATGCGACGAAATTCGTCGCCGTGCGGTTCGGCAACGTGCTCGGGAGCGCCGGTTCGGTCGTGCCGATCTTCCGCGAACAGATCGAGAAAGGCGAACCGATCACCGTTACGCATCCCGAGATGACGCGCTATTTTATGACGATCCCCGAAGCATCGCAGCTCGTGCTTCAAGCCGGTGCTTTGGCGGTCGATGGCGGCGAGATCTTTATTCTCGATATGGGCCGGCCGGTCAAGATCCTCGACCTGGCGGAAGATATGATCCGTCTCTCAGGCCTCGTGCCCTATGAAGAGATCGACATCCAATTCACGGGCATCCGCGATGGCGAGAAATTGTTCGAGGAGCTTGAGATCACGGGCGAGCATCTCCTGAAGACGCGTCATCCGAAGATATTTATCGGCAAGATCGCTGAGTTCTCGCGTACGCAGGTAAAGGCTATCCTTGATGAATTTTCAGCGGCAGCGGCCGAGAGCAGCGAATCGCGGATACGTTCGGCGTTCAACGAATTTCTCCCCGAAGCGTCGGTTCATCAGGTCGATCAGCAGACAGTTCAAGAACGGCATCAAACGGAAAACTCTTCATCGACGGCCGCCAATCTAAAGCTCGCGGAAAAACCAACTTAAGATCCCAAAATGGCAATTCTCGTAACCGGCGGTGCCGGATATATCGGCAGCGTGAACGTCGAACTTCTTGAGAGAGAAGGCTTTTCGCCCGTCGTGATCGATAACCTGAGCCGCGGCCACCGAGAGGCCGTCGCCGATCAAATACCGTTCTACCTCGGCAATATCGGCGATCGCGAGATCGTCCGCCGCATTTTGAATGAGCATCCGATCACTGCGTGCATGCACTTCTCGGCCTTCGCATATGTGGGCGAATCCGTCGAGAAGCCGCAGATGTATTTCGAGAATAATTTTGTTCAGACCGCCGCATTGCTCGACGAATTGATCGCCGCTGGTGTGAAACAATTCGTCTTCTCCTCGACATGCGCAACTTACGGCGAACCGCGCGCAATTCCCATCGACGAATCGCACGAGCAGCTGCCGACGAATCCTTACGGCTGGTCGAAGCTGTTTGTTGAGAAGATGCTCTCGGCGTACGACAAGGCGTATGATCTTCGGTTCGTTGCACTGAGATATTTCAATGCCGCGGGAGCCACGGAAACTTGCGGCGAAAAACACGATCCCGAAACGCATTTGATCCCGCTTGCGATCGCGGCAGCGAATGGAGAAGGGCCGGAGCTCGCCGTCTTTGGCGATGATTATCAAACGCCTGACGGCACGGCAGTCCGTGATTACATACACGTCAGCGACCTTGCAAAGGCGCACATTCTCGCACTTTCTCACCTGGAAAGTGGCGGGGCGAGCGAGTTCATAAACCTCGGCAACGGAGACGGTTATTCGGTTCGGCAGGTCATCGAGGTGGTCTCGAAGGTCGTTGGCCGCGAGGTGCCTTTCCGCATCGCTCCGCGTCGCGAAGGCGACCCGTCGCAACTCATCGCGAACGCCTCATATGCAAGAAGAGTTCTCGGCTGGCAGCCCGAATTTCCCGACCTCGAATCGATCGTCCGCTCTGCGTGGGAACGCGTTGCAGAAGCCCGCGTTGCAGAAGGCCGCACGAAGTAAGGCCACTCTCAATTATCCACCGTGCATCATATATACTATCGTTCGCTATCGCGATGACTGCCAAACACGAAAAGCTCGACGAATACGGCTTCGAGATATGGGAAGAGAACACACTCCCGCTCGCTTACCTCATCACATTCCGCACTTTCGGGACATGGCTGCCCGGAGACGAACGCGGATCGATAAAGCGCGACGGTTGGAACCGATATGGCCATCCAAAGTACCGTCCAAACCCCGAGCTCGAGCGCTCGATTCGGAATGAGATGCACCAGCCTGCTGTAATTCTTACAGAGCAGATGCGGGTGATCGTGCATGACTCGATCCGAAGCCTCTGCAACACACGTGAGTTCATCCTAAAGGCTGTAAATATTCGTACAAACCATGGCCATATTGTTTTGAGCGCTTCTCAAAAGCCGGAACGAATCGCGGATGCTCTAAAAGCAAATGCGACCAAAGCTCTGCGGGAGGCGGGTCTTGTCGGGCCGAAAGAACGGGTCTGGGCACGTGGGCGGCCTTCCGCAACACTCCGCCTTCGCAACTTCGTAACTTCGCAACTTCCGAACTCTGCTAAACTACCCTTATGCCAGAGCCGACACATCAACGCCAACGTATTTCCCAGAAAGCTGCATCGTTCACCGAATCCGTCATACGCGAGATAACGCGTGAGGCGATGAAATACGGAGCCGTTAATCTCGGCCAGGGATTTCCTGATTGGGAAACGCCCGCCGACATCAAACAGGCCGCGATCGACGCAATTCTTGCTGACCATAATCAATACGCGGTGACGTGGGGCGTGAAGGAATTTCGCGAGGCCATAGCGAAAAAGACGATGACGTATCTCGGGCTTGATATCGATCCCGAGAGCGAGATCACCGTAACTTGCGGCTCGACCGAAGGAATGATCGCCGCGATGATGGCGACGGTCGATGCAGGCGACGAGGTCGTCGTCTTCGAGCCTTTCTACGAGAATTACGCACCGGACGCGATCCTCTCAGATGCAAGCGCGCGTTACGTGCCTTTATATCGCACCGAGAACGGCTTTGTCTTTGACCGCGAGGAACTCGCGGCCGCATTCAACCCGAGAACGCGTGCGATAATCCTTTGCCATCCGAATAACCCGACCGGCAAGGTCTTCACGCCTGAAGAACTCGAATTCATCGCTGATCTTTGCCGCAACCACAACGCATATTGCTTCACGGACGAGATCTACGAACACATTATTTACGGCGCCGACGGCGAAGAGCCGCCGAAACATATTTCGATCGCGACCTTGCCGGGAATGCGTGAGCGGACCGTGATCGTAAATTCGCTCTCGAAGACATATTCGGTTACGGGCTGGCGTGTCGGCTATTGCATCGCACCCGAAGACCTTACCTCGGCGATCCGCAAGGTGCACGATTTCCTGACCGTCGGTGCCGCAAACCCCTTGCAGCGTGCCGGAGCGTATGCGATGAGCTTGCCGCCTGAATATTACGCTTCGCTCGAAAAGGAATATCGCCGCAAACGCGACATCCTCGTCCCCGTACTAAAGGAAGCCGGATTCCGCTGCGATTACCCGCAAGGCGCGTATTACGTGATGGCCGACATCTCGGAATTCGGTTTTGCGAACGACGTCGCCTTTACCGCACATCTCGTTCGCGAGATCGGCGTCGCCGCCGTGCCGGGCTCGTCATTTTACAGCGATGAATCGCGAGGCTCGCAGCTCATCCGCTTCTGCTTCTGTAAAAAAGACGAAACTCTCCACGCCGCCGCCGACCGTCTCGTGAAGTTGAAATAGACTATCTAATAGTCTTGGATGTAGAGGAAAACAAGGAAACAGCTATCCCATTTAATAACCCGATCGGGATCAGCGCGTATAGCGAATATCTGATGCCCTCGCTCATCCCACCATTCGTAACGAAATAGAAGCCGGCGACGATCAAAAGATTTAGCATCCCGCAAAACAAAACGGCTTTAATACTACTCAGATTGAAACCCCTAATTGCTGCCCCAGAAACCCCGCCAATTAATATTCCGACAACTAGGTCTGTAACGACAGTAATAATCCACCAGTTCTTTTCAGGGCCAAGAAGACCACCATCCGTACTATTTATTGTTATGAAATAGCCGGCTAAGGCCAACATAATACCGGTGAATGCCGCGCCGGTTACAATTCCGAGAATTAATCTTGTGCCATTCATGCTAGCTTAATATTACATCGATGTCGGAACTATAAAGACAAGTTCGGTAAACTAAACGTTACTGACACGTAGGCGGATTCGACGAACGACGAGGTTGTTCGCGAAAACGCTCTGTATGCGATCTCGGATCTTCAAAAACAAGCGAATTCACCACCTCGCTAGTTGGCATTTTTTCTTTGCAAATATGCGACTAGATCCCAAAGAGCCTAACTTTAGGACAACTTTTTGCGTTTCCGAGTGCAACAAACGTATTTGGGCTTACGTAAACCCAGATGAAGAGTGAGTGTCTGCAACATCTGCAGACGCTTTGTTTCCCCCATGTTTCATACCTAATGGAGGTCTAAATATCTATGTCAATACGATCATTTTTGATTTCAGCAGCGGTTCTCACGCTTGCGGCGGGTGCCGTCGCTCAAACAACGGAGAAGAAGACAGAGAACGCACCAAAGTCGATCGAACGCACGTTTGCCTTTACGATAAACACGGATGATGGCGGTTATTTGGGCGTCGAGACGATAAACGTCAACAAGGAAAATAGTTCAAAGTACGGCCTTTCGAGTGTTCGCGGCGTCGCCGTCAAGAGCGTTGTTGATGATTCGCCCGCGGCCAAGTCCGGCATCATCGCCGGCGACGTTATAGTAAGTGTTGGCGGCGAGGAAGTTACGAGCGTCCGCAAGCTTTCACGGCTTGTGGCGGAGGTCGCACCCGACCATGAAGTTAAGATCGGCGTGCTACGAAGCGGCAGTGAGATGAACGTGACCGCGACGCTTGGACGCCGCCCCGGACCGGCCTTTTCGAACGGAAACTTTCGAATGGCCGCACCGATGGCCATGCCCGGTGAAATGCCCGATATTAAGATCCTGAAAGATCTCGAAGGGCTAAAGGTTCCCGGAAATATGGAAGAACGCGTATTCACCTTCCCAGGCGGCAAGCGTGAGGTCCTGCGTTGGAATATGCGTTCTGATCGCGCGATCGGCGTCGGCATTATGCCGCTTACAAAACAGCTTGCCGACAGCTATAGCGTCACAGGTGGCCTGCTCGTAATGAACGTTGATGAGGATTCGCCTGCGGCCAAAGCCGGCATAAAAGCAGGCGATATTCTTACCGAGGCGAATGGCAAGCCTATCAGGGAAGGCGCTGATCTCATCCGCGAATTGAACGACACCAAAGGTGATCTTCGCATCACTTTCGAGCGGAAGGGTGCCCGATCGACCGTAACGGTCACGCCCGAAAAGGCAAAGGATACTGGAATAGATTTTGATAGCGAAATGCCGCGGTCAATGCCCGCACCAAAGATGCCGGCGATGCCGCGTGTGATGCTGGATGGATCTTCGTTTCCGGGCAGAGTGATCTGACCCATGGACGGCAAATGAAATTGAGGCGTGATCTTCGCAAGCAGATCGCGCTTTAATTTTGCTCTCTGACGGCGACTTCTTTTGCGAGTTCGTTTGCGCGGTGGCTGTAGTCACGGGCGCGTTCCATCGTTTCGAGATATTTGTCGCTAAGGTCCTTGAAATCAACCTTTACCTTGTCTCGTTTTGCGGTATCTTTCGGATCGAAATTTTCGTTTAGGATCTTCGCAGCCTGCCGATAGTAGTCAAAAGCTTCCGCTTCGAGCTTTAGGCTTTGCTCCTTTAGCCGCAGGTATTCGCGGTAATCGTCATTGATCTCCATCTCCTGGGCCTTTTGGAGTTTGTCGATCGCGTCGTTGGCGGATGTCGCGCCGTCGTTGATGAGCTTTTCGACCTCGTTTGCGATACGCTTGGCGGCCTCTGTATCATTCGCCTCCATCGCCTTTTTGATCTCGATGCGTTTTCCTTCGTTCTCTTCGTAAAGCACCTTGATCTTTTGAAGATCTTGATTCGCCTGTACTACAAGTTCGGCGGCCTGTGCGGTCTGGTCTGCGGGGCCGAAGATGCTCGATCCCGGCGAATTTGCCGAGCTTTTACACGACGCAAGAAGATATCCGGCCGCGAGAGCCATGGTAAGAAATGTTGTTCTCAGTCTCTTGCTCATCTAAAAAAGCCTGAAATCCGGATTGTTCTTACGCCGCCAAATAAAACCGTCCAGCACGTAATGCGTCAACTGCGGTACGGCGAGAAGCGGCACGACGAATGTGCGAATGGTTCGCGTCCAGTTCCAATCCGAACCAAAAAGCCATTGCTTCTCGTGCCAAACGCCGCGGTGCCAGAACAACTCTTCGATATACGCGATCGCCCAGAGCGTTGCAAGAAAAAATATCCAGTTCGACGAAAGCGTTCGGTAAACTCGGCCGCTCGTCTCGCGGCGGAACCTAGCGTAAAAGTATATCAACGCAAAATACGGCACGCCGTGAATGATGACATTCGTAACCGTGAACGCATAGTCCGAATTGAAATAGACGATGCCGACATACCAGCAAATGGCGGTCGTCGCGATGATAATGTCCTTGCCAATATTTAGAAAACCATCAGCGAAATATTGATAGATCGATTTCGCAAAATACGTCGTGAGTGCCGCAACATAAAGAACAAAGAACACGCGTTCGAGAACGACGGGAAACGCCTCGAAATCGCCGGGCACGAACCACTCAAAATTTCGCGGCAGATTCGTACACCAATAGACGATCGGATAGACGCTCGCTAAGTAAACGGCCGCGGCGTCGATCCACCACGTTACGCGTCCGGTCTCACCGAGCTTTCGCCGATAGAGATTTACCCAGCCGAACTGCTGCCGAACAAAATGAAATACCGCGACCGCCGCAAGCACCTTCCAAAAAAGAAGCTCGCCTTCGGAATACAATGCGACGCCGATCGCATATCCGCCGATAGGGACGATCGTATAGAGCCAAATACGCCGCTTGAATTCCTCGATGTCGAAATAGACTCGGAACGAAGTTGACCAAACGTGTGCGACATCGATGAGCAAAACCGCAGAGATCCAAGTCCAGTCAGGCGTTTCCGCATTCAGAATCCCAAGCTGCCAACCGACCGCAAGCAGCAGCAGAGACGCGACCGCGCTTCCCAAGAAGACCGAGAGATCGATCTCCCTTGAAAAGAGCCAGTATTTTGGCCGGGTAAGCGTCGCGTCCACAATCTGCTTTTGAAAATATTAATGGTCAGCCGTTGCCTTTCTGAATACCAATGACGAAGGGGGCCGTTACTGCTACTCGCTATACCTTCACCGCGGTCTCCAGGGCCTCGCGTCCCCATTCGTTGATGCTCTTGCCGCTGGAAAGAGCGGCCTCTGCGATCCTTGCGTGCAGATCCGCCGGCAGTCTGAACAATAACTTTCCTGAGTAGCCCTTCTTCGGACTCCGACCCGTTTTCTTGCAAAGCTCAAGATGAAATTCGACGGCATCTTTCATCGCCCGCTTTAGCTCGCGGACGGTTTTACCCTCAAACGTAACAACGTCGTCGATGCTTAGAAGTCTCCCAAAAAAGACCTCGTCATCTGCCGAGAATTCGATCCGGGCTTTAAAGCCCTTATACTCCATTACTTCACTCATCTCTAACACCCGCCAACACTAGAAAGTCCCTAAGCGACTCAATCTGATATTTCTTGGCTTCCTTCTGCAGATGCGGCCTGTGGGCTTCCCATTTCAAGCCGCTTGGCATAACGAACGCGATTCCTGAGCCACGACCCTCGATCAACTCGGCCTCAAGGGCGGACATCAACTTCTCAAGATCGCCGAACTTAATATTCGCCCGCGTTGGAACCGCAAATATGGAATCTAGAGTCTTCAGCTGCTTGCGGTTCACATTGAGAATGATAGCATAAACTGATATCAGTTGGAAAGAATCTTGTCAGCTACACGCAGTCCGTGGTAGAACGCCTCTTCGAATAATGCCACACCGCCGATATCGGTGTGCGCAAAATGAATGCTGCGATACGGCTCCATTGCTTTCTGCCGTACACCGCTCCATATAAAATTCGGCCGGGGGCTGATCATCGCGTGCCCCCAACGCATCACATCAAGTCGCGTCGTCAGCTCGCGAATATCTTTGTGCGCACGCTCCATATCGCTCAAACAAACTTCGGCGATCTGGTCGCGGTCGTAATCAAAAAGCTTCGTGCGGGCGTTCTGCTCGGCGCACATTGGATAATAGTACGTCAGCGTCGTTGGGCCGTAATCGATTCCCTTCTGGTGCGTTGCCGTTACGTAGCCGAGCGACGGGCTTTCGTAAAGAACATTGTCCCACGCAAGCGGAAAATCCGTGCGGAAACGTTGGACCGGACGGTCTTTTAGATGTAGATTTGCGACGAACCAGGCGTTGTGCTGAAACTCGCTCGCATCAAACGGCGGCGCTTCGCGAAAACCGCGGATCGCATACGGAGCCGTAAACATCGGCCCCGCAAAGACGACCTTCTCAGCCTTGATCCCGCGAAGCGTGCCATCGACCAGACAAGTAACCTCGACGCCATTCTCTTTTGGTTCGATCGCGACCGCCATCCAATCTTTTCGAACCTTGTCGCCAACTCTCGCGATGAAATGGTTCACGAACTGGCCATTGCCCTCGGGAACCGTGATGAAAGGCTGCGATTCGTCACCGCTCTTTTTTACACGCGAACAAAAATAGAAAAGCCCTGCCCACGCAGAGGTCTCCTCGAGTTTTAAGCCGTAATCATCACGGCAGGCGTAGTCGCAATACCATTGCAGCCGCTCGGAATTCAGCCCTTTTTGAGTGAGCCAATCCGCGAATGATAGTTTATCGAGAGCGGTGACTTCAGCATCATCAGAACAATGAGCGACCGGAAGGACGAATGCCCTTCGACCCTTTGCATCGCGAAAGTTTATCCACTTATTCACCTCTGCGTAGAACTGACCGTATTGACGCTTATCTTCTTGACTTGCTCCCGCGTTCAGATAAAGCCCTTCGTACCAACGGCCTTTGTAGAAAACGCGTTCCTCGGGCTCGCGGCATAGAAACTCCTCTTTTGCGTGGATCTCGCCCGCGGGACCTCGCGGTTCGAGCAGCGACATCTCATCGAGAAGAGTTACGAGATCTGCATTTTCGGCAAACGGAACGGGAAGATAATGCGCACCCCAAGGATAATTGACCGGTTTGCCGACGCCGCTTCGCGATGTGCCGCCGGCCTCCTTTTCAAGCTCGATAACAACGACGTCCTCAAAGCCTTTGCTCTTAAGCCGCCACGCCGCCGAAAGCCCCGCGATGCCGGCTCCGACGATCACGACCTTTTTCGTTTCCCAGTTCGCCTGTGGAACTTCGAACGTGCGGCCTTCGCGTAAGATATGCCCGATGTTTGCCGACTGACCGATGATCTCGCCTTCAGGCAGCCTTTTCGCACTCGTCTCCCGACACGCCGCAAACGCGAACGGCGCCCCCAAAAAAAGTGTCAGCAATTCTCTACGGGATAGCGTCACTACTAATCACTCATCACTCACCACTAATACTGCTCAAAACGTCGCCACTCTTCTTCGTAATAGCGAACGAGAGCTTGGTTGTCCAAACGGTTCACTTCGATCGGCTCATTCGGGCGTTCCGTATCTTTGGGGAATTCGAACATCGAGGGCATCATCCCGGCGTTGATGAATTTTGTCTCGATGCCGTCGCGGACCTTCGATGGTTCATCAAAAGGCGAAAGGCTCGCAAGCGCATAACCCCAAACACCAAAGCTCGGAACTGTTGTGTAATACGGCTTCACGGAATAGCCCGCTGCCTCGAGCGTTGAGGCGATACACCAGAAAGACATTCGCGCCATCAGAGGCGATGTTGTTTGAACGACGATGGCCGAATCGGGCCGGATCTTCTTTTTTAGAAGGTTGTAGAAGCGTGTCGTGTAGAGCTTGCCAAGTGCGAAATTGTTCGGGTCCGGAAAGTCGATCACGGCAACGTCGAACGGCTCGGCATCGACGGTGTCCAGCCAGACGAATGCGTCCGCGTTCGTTACATGAACTCTTGGGTCTTGAAACGAATGGTGGTTCAATTCGCCTAAGGCCGGAACGGCATTCGAGATGTTCGTCATATCCGGGTCAAGATCGACGAGCTGAATGTATTCGACCGAAGGATATTTTTCGATCTCGCGCAACGCGAGTCCGTCACCGCCGCCGAGAACGAGCACGCGTTTTGGCTGACCGCGAAAGACAGAAAATACGGGATGAACGAGCGCTTCGTGATAGCGATATTCGTCGAACGAACTGAACTGCAAATTGCCGTTCAGAAACAGCGCGTAGCCCGTCTTGCCTTTCGTGACGATGATGCGTTGGTAATGCGAACTTTTCGAATAGATGATGTTGTCAACGTAAAGCGAATCCTCCGCAAGCGTCGTCAGCCGATCAGATTTGATGAATGCGATCGCTAGCAGAATGATGATGATCGCGCCTTTAACACGCAGAAGCGTGATGTGTTTTTTCAGCAGCGGCTCGAGCAGCCACGTGCCCCAAATAGCGACCGCCGCATTCAACATCCCAAAAAGCAGCGATGTTCGGTTCAAACCCAAACGCGGCACAAAGAAGATCGGAAAAAGAAGCGATGCGACAAGAGCACCGATGTAATCGAACGCGAGAACGCGGGAGACGAGGTCTTTGAAATCAAGCTCGTCCTTCAAGATACGCATCAGCAGCGGGATCTCGAGCCCGACCAGCGTTCCGATGATAAAGACGATGCCGTAAAGAACGATCGCGAAGTACGAAAGGTTGGCGAATGTGAGGAAAAGGAGCGGTGCCGAAAAACCGCCGACCACAGCGACGGCAAGTTCGACCTCAACAAAGCGGTTCGCGATATTCTTGTCAACAAAACGCGAAAGGTATGAGCCGACACCCATCGCAAAAAGATAGGTGCCGATGATGATCGAAAATTGAGTTACCGAATCGCCGAGGACATACGAAGAAAGCGTGCCCGCAAGCAGCTCATAGATGAGCCCGCAGATCGCGATGATAAAGACATTGAGAAAAAGCAGCGGTGCGCGTTTCACTTAGCCAAAGACCCTACTTCCATTTGTGAAATTCGCATCACGTGCATTAACCCTGAATAGCTGCGGAGATTATCATCGCGACTCCGATGATGATGGCGCCGATAATTATCGCTAGCGAAACGTTCTGATCTTCTTCGATCTCTTTCTTGACCGAGAACGGCGAAACCAGAACGACGATGCCGAATGCGATCGCGAAAACAATCAAGCCGAGAAGGACGAAGATCACGGTTCCTTCGAGCGTATTCCAGAGTTCTTCAAGTTTAACGACGCCGAGCACCGGCGCTAATGCAAGCAGATTCAACATTTATTTTCCTCCACGGAAGCCGGAATATATGAACGGGACACCGAGCCGCGAATGGCTGCCGGAGTTTGCGATCTCCCAGCCGAACCATCCCGATGCGCCGTAAAGCAGAACAACACCCATGCCTACGACCATGTAAAGTTTCTTAAACATAATAAAAAGGGATCAATGCGGATCGAATTCGCAGATCATTCGTCATCATCCGAGCTTCCCGCACTCGCGCTGAACATACTGTCCTTCCAGCGGCTTGCCTCAAAACTAAATTTCCTGAACAAGCCGAATACTGGTGCGAAGAATAAGAGCACAAGAGCGCAGCAGAAGTTCACGCCGCGATTGACGTTCTGTTCGACCTTCACTTGCACCGGCATCGGCTGCTGCCATTTCTCCCAAGTACCGGCAACACGCAGCGTGTATTGACCGCCGGGTAGGGACGAAACTGTCGCGTCCTGCGATTGACCGCCCTCGCTCCATGATTCGCCGCCATCGACGCCCGAATAAAATTCGATCGGAATGTTCACGGATTCGAGTTCCTGATTCTTGTCATCAACGAGATCAACATCAAGGTCCGCCCAGGAATTATTTACAGGCGCCTGTGCGGTGATCCGCACGTTGCTGTTTGCCTTTAACGTAAAGGGCTTGCTGAACATTTGCTGCTGCTGTTGCGCGTTCTGCATCGGCGGCAGTTCGATCTGCTCGCTGTAAACCGTTCGCGAGATGCCCCAAAGCGGCAAGCCGACGATACCCACAAATAACAGAGCAAGCAGCGGCAGAGCGCCCCAAGTGTACCAAAAACGGCCGGTAAACGGCTGATTCGGCGCAACGGCCCACGGCTTTGGCAGATCGGTAACGCCGAAGATCTTTTCGACCTCCGCGACCGGCATATAAGTTCCGACCGACCAATTCACCTCATCGCGTGTCGCCTCACGCGAGAGCATTCGCGGCGGGCAAACGAAGTCGGTCGCCTGCACAGATTCACCCTGTTCGACGCGCCAATAGAATTCGCCCTTTACATATTCAACGACTGCGGTCGCGTCCTGAAAGATCTTATATTTCTCACCGTTGTAGGTCGCCGTACATCCGGAATAGTTGCCTGTTGATTCGACATCCGCGGTGTTGACGGACTCGACAAAATTCCAATGGTTGTCCGAATGAACGAGCCAGCGGAAACCGATCATCGGATTGTAGAGAAGATACTCCTGCCAGAAATATCTCTCGCCGTCGATCGTTACGCTCCGTGCCATTGCGCCGATGATCTTGAACTTTACGTCACCCGGAAAATTTCCTTCAGCACCGACCGGCAGAACGAATGCGTTCTCTACGGGCGAGGGTTCGAGCGCGCGGAAGAAACTCAAGTTCCCTTGATTTACATCAAGCAGCGAACGGCAGTTCGGGCAGGTAACGCGCTCGGACTTGTCCGGAGCTGCAAGGGCAAGCGGCCCGCCGCACTTCGGACAACGCATTACCTCTGATGAAACGCGCGGAGCATCTCGTTCGTGCGGTTTTGCATCGCCGAGCCCGATCTCGGGAAGGGAAACTTGCTTACCCAAAAAGACCCACGGCGGCGCAATGCTGTAATCGATCGTCGCAAACGCGTCGTTCTTACCCGCAAGATCTGCGTATTGAAAAACTTCACCGGGCGTTAGCTTATACGGGATCTCACCTTCGGCAGCGGCGTAGGTCGTCGTACCGCGTTCCTGCACAATGAGCGGAACTTGCGACGGGATCTGCGAGACCGGTTGGCCAAGTTCGAGTGCTTCGAACGCCGGCAGGACGGCACCTTCCGGCGTCGGTTGGTAGAAGGTCAAATAAAATCGGCCCTGTGCTTCGGCAAGCCAGCCGACCCAGCCGTTCGAGAATGTTGCGTACCATTCATCCCAGCTTCCGCCCAATTGGTGCCGCATCTGCGCGCGGCCTGTGAGCGTAAATCTCTGTCCGTTAAAAAGTCCTTTTAGCCCGACCTTCAGCGGAGATTGTGACTGAGCGATCTCGGCGATCTTGCCGAGGTCTTCGACGCCGCGGTCGGTTCGGGCAACCGCCGAGCGGCAATATGGGCAAATAACGACAATGGTAGAACCGGCCGTGAAATCGATCGGGCCGGCACACGAGGGACAGGTTGTTTTCAAGACGCTCACCGGCCGCCTCCTGCTGCATCGGTCTGATCGCGGCCGCGTTCTATTCGCGTAACGCGAACTTCAGCGGCATCCAGGGTCTTTTTGAGATTCGCTTCCCAAGTCCATTCAGGACGTGTGCGGCAGCAATAAAGATTAAACGTCGCGGTGCCGTGCTCGGGATACGTATGGCAGGC
Source organism: Pyrinomonadaceae bacterium (assembly GCA_019694355.1). Lineage (GTDB taxonomy): Bacteria > Acidobacteriota > Blastocatellia > Pyrinomonadales > Pyrinomonadaceae > OLB17. The sequence continues at coordinate 130,842 of JAIBCB010000003.1, forward strand.
AAGGTGTGATTCGGTCAACGCGACGAGGCCCGTAACACCGCCTTCACCCGGGAATTTGTGCCAGACGGAGCCGATCGAATTCAGCCCGAGGTCGTTGATCACGCGCACAAAGATCTCACGCACCACGGCCTCGTCCCGAAGTATCTCCGGGTCGCAGCCTGAAGCTTCGATCAGCCATTCAGTGCCAACGATCATTGCGTCAAAAGGAAAAGAATGCTTATTTGTCGGGTGAACGAAAAGTGCGGTTCTGTCCCGCTCCCAAAACCTTGTAAAACTCTCTACGTCAAAAACAATACGAGAACGAATATACCGAAGTTCCGGCGGTTTGTCATTCTTTGCACTTCGCAAAAGGGAGAAAAAAAGATGGGCCTCGTCAAAAAGACAAAGCCCATCCCTCACTCGTCAATGAAAAAGCGCCGAAGCTATTTCACGACCGTGAACTTTTCGCTGTTCTTGATCTCCTGGCCGGAAACGCGATCTTTGATGTCGATCTTCAGCTCATAAGTTCCAAGCGGAAGGCCTGCACCGGGAAGGATCCGGGCCAGCGTCAAACGTTGACCGGAATCGCTAAGGCCGCTCCAATCTTCCGGCTGTTTCAGAAGCTCTTTCCCGTCCTTGACCAACGTATATGTAACATCGACCGCCGGACGCAGTGTCGTCTGATCGATCTGTGCATTATAGACCTGCATATAGAAGCCGACGTCCTGGCCTTGCGTGAAGACACCGCTCATATTCGGTATCACCTTTGCACTGCCGATAATGAACGATCCGCCGATGTCGCGATCCGTCGTCGTGCGAAGTTTCGAGGCAAGGATCATTGTCGATGTCGAGAGCTTCTTCGAATCGTATTTCGGAACTGTGAATCCGACCTCACGAACGCCTTTCGTTCCGGTGTTGACGTCGCGAACGATCACCTGCACCTTGTAGATGCCCGGCGTGAGAGCGATCGCTTTTTGATAGACCGACTTGCGGTCGCGCATATCTGCAAGCTCTTCAGCGGTCGCATTCGTCGAGACAGAATCTTCAAACGTTCCCGAGCGACGCTGCGAGACGCTCGTGATCCGCCCGAAAATATTCATCTCGGCGGTCTCGAGCCCGCCCTTGGGCATAAACTTCAGCTCTTTGTTGTCCGCCTGGACCGTAAACGTCGTCATCACCTGACTCTCCGACTGACGGAAATAGTCGATGCGAATATCAAAATCGATCGGGTTCGAGTCGATGACAGGCGAGTCGGTCGCAAGCGTGGCGAGGTCGCTGAACTTATTGTTCTTTGGCGAAAAGAGCCCGTTCTGGATCTCCAGCCGGCGGAAAGGATTGTCCTGTTCGCGAATATAGCTGCCGTTGCCATAGTAAACGCCATCGCGCATCGCCTTTTGCGTGTTGCCCATCAGCTCGCTCGCGGTCAGGCCGCCGCCGGGCACCATCGCCATTGCGTCCTTTTCGTATGAGTCACGCGCGAGACGATATTCTCCCGTGCCGGTCGGATCAACGAACTCGATCTCGAGGCCGTCGCCAATGCCGTCCAGATGGCGGTAATACCACGTCTCGTAGGCGTATGTCGTCGTTGAACCGCCGCCTTCATAACTTGGACGGTCGTAAACCTCGCCGGTCGGATGCGATTCTACCGAATCTGGCTTGCCCCACGCTATATATACGCGGCCGCGATCGGTTCGCCATCCCGGAATTCCCGATGCAAAGTGTTCGTTCGCATATGCGATCCGCTCATAATACTCCTCGCGGAACTCATTTTCCTCGGTGTCAGGATTCGGGTCGCGCCGTCGCCAGAAGTTCTCGATGAAATTCTCACGCTCTTCGTCCGTCGCAAGCGCCTTGAAAGCGCGCTTCTCTTCCGGCGTGATGATGTAAGGCACATCCCGCTCAAGCCATTTTTTATAAGCTTCCTTCAACTCTGGCTTAACATTCCGCGCGTTCGTGCTCGGGTCGCGATCCGGCGTCGGACTCGCATTCTGAGCCAAGGCCGGAACGGCAGCAACCGCCAAAAGTGCTGCGGGAAGTGTTAATTTTCGGATCATTTCAAACTTCATAACTAAACTCTCCGGTGAGGTCTGTCGTCTTCACGAGATTCTAATGCGTACACCACAACAATTCAAGATGCGAAAACCGCTTAAATGGTTGTATTTTCTTGGGCTTCGGCATCAGTTTGCCGACGCTTACCAAAGAACCACGCAACAAAGATCGACACCACATAAAGTGCCATCATCGGCGTCGCGAACAACATCATATTGGGGATATCGCCCGTCGGTGACACCACCGCGGCAACGATCATTATTATCACGAGCGAAATTTTCCAGTGCTTTATCAGGAGTTTTGGCGTCACGATGCCGATCCTCGCAAGCACATAGGTGATCGCCGGCATCTGGAAAATGCCGCCCATCGCGAGCATTATGATCGTAATAAAATCAAGATAATCGCTCGCCTTTAGGAGCAGCTGGAAATCGCTCCCTAACCCCAATAAATACCTTGCCGCGGGCGGAAAAAGTATGTAATACGCGAACGCGGCTCCCACAACAAAGGAAATCGACGAAAGCGCGATAAAAGGCGTTACGTATGACCTTTCGTGCTTGTAAAGAGCCGGCGAGATAAAACCCCACATCTGAAAAAGCAGGAACGGAACCGAAACGGCGATCGCCGCATACAGAGCGACGGTCGCATAGAGCGTAAACGGCTCGACCGTTGTTGTAACGGTCATTCGCTCATCTGAATTCGGCGTGCCGATCGCCGTCTGGTCAAATTCGATCGGAAGCCGAACACCCGCCGAGATGATGGCGTTATTCGTTATCAGCGGTTCCGTCGTAAAAAGTCCGATCTTGCCCGCTTCATCGCGTGCAACGGTCGCAGCGACGCTCGCGCCGGCCGAAACAACGGTCGCTCCAACTTTTGTTGCGCGGTCGAAAATATACCGGCCGCTGTCGCCTTCTTTTATGTTCGAAAGGGCAAGGACGCTCTCGGTGCCTGTCCTGCCCTCAACCGGCAACTGCCGCCGCGACGCCTCTGAAAGGGCTTCGCGTATCGGCACCGATAGAAAGTTGTAGATCTTGTCTGAAAAGATCCAGCAAACACCAAATGCAAGAATAATAACGATCACCGAGCGGACAAGGCGCTTTCGCAACTCATCCAAATGCTCCAAAAACGACATTTGGCTGCCGGGCTGTTCTTCGATCTCTGCTGTTGGATCTGCCATTCGTTGGGAAGGTTATCGAGGACCTAGAGCCAATTCCTCTTATCGTTGGGGTCGGTGGTTCGCGTGTGTGAAGATACGGGCACAGCTTCTTGTTCCTGGATCGCTGCCGGGATCTCGTCTGCGGCAACTTCTCTTATCTCCGGTTCAGCGGGCGACAAAAGATGCTCGTTCGTCTTTTGGCGTTCAACTACCTCGTTCTCGATGTCCTGGATCCGTAGAGCTTTCGTTTCTTCCTCAAAATTCACCTCGCGCTCCCAAGTCTCCTTGAACTCGTTCGTGGTAGCGCGAAAATCCGCCATCATCTTTCCCGCCTTGCGCGCAAATTCCGGCAGACGCCTCGGCCCTAGAAAGATGAGCGCCGCGAGGCCGATCATCATCAACTCCGGCGTTCCAATAGATTCAAAAATGAGAAGTACCACTTTGCCTTTCTCTCTTTAACTGACCTCGATCATCGTTCCATCCTCAACACGAGGCTTCACTCGGCCGATGATGCGTGCTGTCTCAACACTCTTTAGTATATTCTCCGCCGCGTCAGATGTCGTGCTGATAAGCAGGCCGCCCGCAGTTTGCGGATCAAAAAGTGCGCTTTGCATAATACCGCTGACCGACGACGCGAACCGCACGGTCTCACCTGTATAGACTCGATTGTTCTTGTCTCCTCGCGTCAACATTCCTTGTGAGATAAGTTCAAGCGTGTCATTAATTAGCGGGACTTCTACGCTGTCGATCTCAAGCGTCACGCCGCTTGCCTTTGCCATCTCGAACGCGTGCCCAAGCAGCCCAAACCCCGTAACATCCGTACACGCGTTCGCACCGAATTCACACATTGCTTTTGACGCTTGTCGGGCGGAGGTCGTCATTGTTTTTGTCACGGCATCGATCGTCGCCTGCGAAGCGACGCCACGCTTGATCGCCGTGTTTATCGCGCCGGTCCCGATCGGTTTTGTGAGTATAAGCACATCACCAGGTGCGGCACCCGCATTTGTAAACACGCGCTCGGGATGAATAGTTCCCGTAACCGCATAACCGAATTTCATTTCCTGGTCATCGACCGAATGTCCGCCAAGAATCACGACACCCTCAGAGTTCATCTGCGTTTGGCCACCAAGCAAAATGTTTGCGAGGATATCCCAATCGCCTTTTTGCGGATAGCAAACGATCGAGAGAGCCGAGAGCGGCATACCGCCCATCGCATAGACATCATTTAGAGCGTTGACTGCCGCGACCTGTCCGTAAACAAAAGGATCATCCGAGACCGGCGTAAAGAAATCGACGGTCTGCACGAGCGCCGTTTCGTCATTTAGGCGCATTACACCCGCATCGTCGGAAGTTTCAAATCCGACGATCACGTTCTCGCTAGGCTGTTGTGGCAGCTTGCTCAAAACTTGAGCAAGATCGCTTGGTGCGAGTTTTGCCACTCAACCGGCGCAATTGACCATTTCGGTCAGACGCATCGTCTTTTTTACTCTCCTTTGTTTTTCGTCAGCATTTCGTAGATGCGGTTCAGATCGTCGATACCGTAATACTCGATCTCGATCTTACCGCCCGTACCTTTCTTCGCCGGAACGATCTTCACATTCGTGCTCAGGTGCCGCATCATACGCGTTTCGGCGACCTTTACATTCGGGTCGACGACGCGAGCCTGCGGCTCAGCCTTTTCCTTCGGTGAGCGTTTTGCGGACTTTACACGACGCTCGGCCTCGCGGACCGACAACCCTTGAGCAATTATCTCATCTGCGACATCGCGTTGCGTTGCTGCATCATCGCTCATCAACAACGCCCGACCGTGGCTCAGGCTAAGTTTTCCGGCAATTAGGTGTTTTTGGACCGCTTCCGGCAGCTTCAACAATCGCATCGTTGTCGTGATCAATGTACGCTCTTTGCCGACGCGTTCAGCAACCTCTTCTTGCGTAAGTCCAATGGAATCAATGAGTTTGCGAAATGCATTCGCTTCTTCGATCGGGTTTAGCTGCTGCCGCTGAATGTTCTCGATCAGAGCGATCTCGAGCAATTTCTCATCCGAGACTTCCTTCACGGAAACCGGCACTTTCCGCAGGCCCGCTTTTTGAGCCGCACGCCAGCGACGCTCGCCGGCAACGATCTGATATCGATTCTCACCTTTTGGGCGGACGACGATCGGTTGGACGATGCCATTCGCTCGGATCGACGCGGCAAGTTCCTCGAGCTCATTCTCAGCGAAATTCACCCGCGGCTGTTCCGGATTCGGTTCGATAAGATCAATGTCTAGTTCATTTACGCGAGCCGGGAGAGCGGCGACATCGTGGGTCGCTGATTCCTTTGGAGCGGATTTTTCGTCGCCGAGCAGTGCCGACAGGCCTCGGCCGAGAGATTGTCTAGGCATGGGTTAATATCTCCTTCGCAAGTCGCTGATATGCCTCGGCACCTTTCGACTTCGGGTCATAAACAAAGATCGGTTGGCCAAAACTCGGAGCCTCGGCAAGCCGCACGTTTCGCGGAATTACCGTCTCGAGAACCTGTGTCCCGTAAAAATCGCGAAGATCTTTCGCAACGGCCGTCGAAAGATTCGTCCGTTCATCGAACATCGTCAGCAGCAGGCCTTCGATCGCCAATTCAGGGTTCAGTTCCCTGCGCAACCGGGCGAGCGTGTCAAAAAGCTCGGTCACGCCTTCGAGCGCGTAATATTCACACTGTATCGGCACGAGCAGCGAATCGGCCGCAGTAAGCCCGTTCAGCGTCAACAACCCGAGCGACGGCGGGCAGTCTATTAAAATGTAATGAAAATAGTCGCGGATCGGGTCAATGATCTTCTTTAATGCTTTCGCTCGATCCTCACGCTCGACAAGTTCGACCTCGGCACCCGCGAGATTTTTGTCCGAAGGAACGACCCAAAACTTCTGGATCGCCGTCGGAAGCACCATTTCGCGGATCGATTCGCCCCGTATCAACGCATCATACAGCGTCTTCTTTACGTTCGAACGCGCGATCCCCGAGCCCGATGTCGCATTTCCCTGTGGATCACCATCGATGAGCAAGACCTTGCAGTTTTCGGCGGCAAGGCCCGCAGCGAGATTCACAGCGGTTGTAGTTTTACCGACACCGCCTTTTTGATTTGCTATCGCAATAACTTTTCCCATGAAATTCCGAACAAAGAAGCGAGAATATTTAAGTTACCATAGCAAGGCCGACAAACGCGAAGTGACATCGGGCGGGAATGTGGTACGTACCACATTTGTTCAGGGTTTTTATCCGGAATGTGGTACGTACCACAATTTTACGGCCGAGCATGCTGAAGAGCCGTCAAATGCACCAAAACCGTCGAAAGGGCCGCGTGCGTCAACCCCGGAACCGTTCGCACCTGCGCAAACGTTCGCGGGCCCGCACGCTCAAGCCGCTCGATCATTTCGTTCGAAAGGCCGCCGATCTCCCGGAAATCGAGACTTTCGGGCACTCGCAGCGAATCGTGATGGTTCACGCGCTCTGTCGCGACCTGCTGCTTCGCGATATACCCCGCATACATCGAATCTGCCAACGCCGTCTCAAGATCGCGCATATTCGCATCCTTGACCGGCAAAAGTCTAGAGATCAATTCAGCATCAACTCCCTGCCGCATCGCAAGATGCGATAGTACGAACGAATCGCCAAGATCAGTGCCCAGCAACTGGGTTGCCGCCGCATATTGCGGGCTTGAGCGTCTGAACCGAACGGTGTCGAGCGCATTTCGAATTTCAGCGATACGGTCGCGTTTTGCGTTGAACCGCTGCCAATCGACATCGTTGATCAGCCCCAACTCACGGCCCTTCGGCAGCAAACGCTCATCAGCGTTATCATGCCGCAGCCGCAAACGTGCTTCTGCACGCGAAGTGAACAACCTATAAGGTTCATCAACTCCGTGCCGTATTAGGTCATCGGCAAGCACACCGATATACGCCTCATCTCGGCCAAGCGTGAACACTGGACGGCTAAGCACTTTGTTTGCAGCATTTACACCCGCAAGAAACCCTTGACAGGCCGCTTCTTCATAGCCGGTTGTCCCATTGATCTGCCCCGCGAGGAAAAGGCCATCAAAACGTGTCGTCTCCATCGTCGGCCGCAATTCACGCGGATCCACGAAATCATACTCGATCGCATAACCTGGCCGAATGATGCGAACTTCGCCAAAACCTTCGATCATCCGCAGCAATTCCTGCTGAAGTCCGGCCGGCAAAGACGTCGAAAAGCCGTTCAAATAAACTTCGTTTGTATTATGCCCTTCCGGTTCGAGAAAAAGCTGGTGCCGATCTTTGCCGGCGAATTTGACGACCTTGTCCTCGATCGACGGGCAATATCGCGGACCGATACCCTTGATCTTCCCCGAATAGAGCGGCGATTGGCTTAGATTCCCTCGGATCGCATCGTGAACGGCATTCGTCGTATATCCGATATAGCAATCGATCTGCGGCTGCTCGATCTTTTCCGTCGCAAAGGAAAATGCGACCGGCTTCTCGTCCGGCGCTTGCCGCTCGAACGCATCCCAATCGATCGTCCGTCCATCAAGCCTCGGCGGCGTGCCGGTCTTTAGCCGCCCAACGGGAAATCCAAGCTCCTTTAGATTCTCCGCCAGCTCGATCGAAGCCGGCTCACCCGAACGCCCGGCGGAAAATGTTCTGCGCCCGGTGTGGATCGTTCCATTCAAGAAAGTGCCGGTCGCGATAACGACCGCCTTCGCCCCAAAACGACGTGTGTCTTCAAGTTCAACACCTATAACTTCTTTGTTCTCAACAATTAGCGAGACGACAGCTCCTTGCTTGAGCGTGAGGTTCGGTGTCGCTTCGAGAACGCGACGCATTTCCGTACGATAAAGCGAACGATCGGCTTGAGCCCGCGGCGACTGAACGGCCGGCCCACGCGAACGATTCAAAAGCCGGAACTGGATTCCCGTCCGATCGATCACACGGCCCATAATGCCGCCGAGCGCGTCGATCTCGCGGACGACGTGGCCTTTTGCGATGCCGCCGATCGCCGGGTTGCAGGACATCTGCCCGATCAGATCAAGATTGAGCGTGACGAGCGCCGTCTCAGCGCCCATGCGCGCCGAGGCAGACGCGGCCTCGCAGCCCGCGTGCCCCGCACCGATCACGATCACATCAAATCTTTCGTCGAACATCACTCGCTTCCACCCAAAATGCGGCGAAACTTAAAATTTTAGTTTATCTGCAAGAGTTTGCCAACAAAATATAAGCCGCCAACGCACGAACGAGTTGTCAAAACTCGTTGCGATCCGTACGCTCGCGGCTTACTCTGCGAAACTGCCTCGCGACAATTTTAATTCCAAGGGCCTTTCAGTTTTGTGACGGGCTCGGTTATGGATTGAAAGCGCGCGAGCTTCACGTGGTCGGTGTTCTTATAGGTAACGAGCGGCATCAGGCCGTGATCCATCAGCTTGTCGCAAGCAACGTCCGTCATCTGAACTTCCGCGCAAGGTGTAAATACGGTCTCTCCGTTGAGTTTATAAATGTGCAGCGGCAGGCCATCGAGGTCTTGCTTTAAAAGTTTGCCCATCTGCCACTCGTGTTCGCTAAAACTTTGCGCCAAGAGTGTTCCGCAGATAAAGCCCGCATTCGCCCACACGTAATTGTCGTGATCCGGCGTTCCGTCAAACTCCTCAAAAGAAAAGGTTTCGAGCGGCTCCGTATCCGCACCATACGGCAGCCTCGCGAGAAAGCGCGGAATCACCATTCCGAGATACTCTGACTCTGGCATTTTTCGCAACGCCGCCCAGAGCTTTTCAGCTTCGGTTTCACCCGAGAGCGTCCAACTCTTCGGATCGATGTTTCCATAGAGCGAATTAACGCCGAGAACGTCCGGCCGCATATGCGCGATAAACGGCGCATCGGCCCCGGCAGCGATCTTCGAGATACGCACAAGCGTCGCGACATCATCCACCGTCGGTGAAAAGTCATATGCTCCGATCATCAGCGACCACGGTTCGGCGCCCGGCGTCTCGATCGCGTCCTTGATCACCACGCGATACAAAGCCGTGCCGGAAAGGCTTTCCGCTCCTTTAAGATCATCCGAAAGTTCGTCTTTGGAAGCGTCGAGTATGTATATCGAAAGATCAGACGCGGTCTCAACCCTTCGGATCATCAAGAACAGCCCACGCCAGGCCGCTTCCAATGCCTTGAACTGATGATGGTGCAAGATTCGCCGCATCAACTCGCCTGTTGCCGAATCGACGGCGGATACGAGCGGTGCACGCTCCTCTTCATCAATCCTCAAAAGGTGCGGCCTTACTAATTCCCGCAGCAGCGAATTCAGTTCTTGCGCCTCACGCGACTTCGACGGTTTTGGAACCGCACCACCGCCCGGCTGAGTCAGGATCTGCCCAAGAAGATCCTCAGGTTCGTCTGCCGTCTCGAAGTGAGTTTCGACCGCCTGATCATCCGCAGACGGTTCTTCCGGCGGGAACCACGAGCGAACCTCACGTGCCGCTTCGTAGAAAGTATCTTCATTGTTGAGACGACGGCGAACATCGCGCAGCTCGGCAAACAGCGACACTTGCGCGAATATTCTGTCCGGATGAAAATCTTCGAGCTCCGAAAACCTAAGCGAGATCACGTCCGTTCCATCGCCACGCAGATCAAGGTCGAGCGAGGTGCCGAGTTTCGCCATCACCTCGTCAAAATTGTCGCGGTCGATCTCGATCGGGCGTCGCGATTCAAGCCTCTTCTTCTCGGCGGTTCCGCTCCACGCTCCCGCAACAAGCATTCTGAACGGCGGTTCGTCAACGATACCGCCACGCTCGCTCTCCATTGTGAACATTGCTTCCAACTCGCCGCTCGATGGTGTCATTCTTATGCCTTCCTGATCGAAATAGTGTGGGTAAATCTTATCCCTTTGCGGTCAAATGTCAACGAATTCGACCTTCACGACAGATCACTTGCCGATGCAGAATGTCGCAAAGATGCGTGTGAGCATATCTTCCGTGGTGGTTTCGCCGGTGATCTCGCCGAGGTAGCGGAGCGAGTTATGGAGGCCGAGAAGAACGATCTCTTCACTTTGGTTCCTACTGAGAGCTTCGGCCGACTCTCCGATCTCTGCGTGTGTATGCATCAAAAGGTCATAATGCCGAGCATCGGTAACAAGAAAAGAGTTGGCCGATAGATCGTGTGTTGTAAAGGGTCGAATGATCGCTTCACGCAGATCATCAAGGCCTTCGCCCGTTTTCGCGGAGATCGCGACCATCTTTTCGCGAAATCTTGCTAACGCCGGATCGCCTGCCGCTGCGAGGTCTTCGATATCTCGCGACGTGTGCTTATCGATCTTGTTCAGCGCAATGATAAAGTTCTGCTTTTCGGCGGCACGGACGATCTCGCGATCCTCTTCCGACAGCCCCGCGTGAGCGTCAAGCACCACAATTACAAGATCTGCGTCGGCCATCGCACCGCGTGCTCGCTCAACACCGATCTTCTCGACCGTGTCCTCCGTTTCGCGCAATCCGGCGGTATCGACGAGATGTATCGGAATATCGCCGACCGTAAAGCGTTCGTTGAGTTGATCACGCGTCGTGCCCGCGATGTCGGTAACGATAGCACGCTCGGTTCCGAGCAAACGGTTAAAAAGGCTTGATTTCCCGACGTTCGGCCGTCCAACGATCGTTGCAGTTAGGCCATCACGGATCAAATGTCCGGCTTTGTACGTATCGGCAAACTCTAACGTCTTTTCGGCGAGATCGCGAAGCGAACGCAATATCTCTTCGCTCTGAGCCGCAGGCAGATCGTCCTCGACAAATTCTAGTGCCGATTCGAGCACGACGATGATGTTCAGCAGCTCGTCTTTCAGCGGCTGGAGCGAGCGCGACATCTCGCCGCTCAACTGACGAACAGCCTGGCGAGCCGCCGCGTTCGTCTGAGCATCGATGAGGTCGCGGATCGCTTCGGCCTCTGCAAGGTCAAGCCGGCCGTGCGAAAGAGCACGCAAGGTGAATTCGCCCGGTTCCGCCGCCCGGCATCCGAAGCCGAGACAAATGTCGATCACCTGCCGCAGCAGAACAGGCGAACCGTGACAACTGATCTCGAATACATCTTCACCCGTAAACGAATGCGGTGCCTTAAAATATGTAACAAGAGCCTTGTCGATCGGCGAACCATCTTTTGGATCGCGCAGTTCGACGAGCGTCGCGCGCCTCGGCGAGAATGAATCCTTCCTGCGTCCTGTAAGACCCGCAAGAACACCCGCCGCACCGTCACCGCTCAAGCGAACGATGCCGATCCCGCTCCTACCCGCAGGCGTCGCAAGTGCAACGATGGTATTCCCCGAAACATCCAAAACATATAAATCCTACAACGCCGGGGCACGATCTTGCGAACCTTACGCCAATTCGTGCTGCGCATCTACATGAAAAGCGCGGGCTTCGTCAACGCTCTGCGGCTCTGCGTCTTTGCGGGAGGTTGGCTTTGACTTCTCACTTCCCACTTATCACTTATTTCGGAGTCGAAGAAGCGCAGAATGGGAATCGGCAGCGGCAGGCCGCCTCCAAGGATCAATATTGGCTTCGGTACCACGCCGTAAACGACGTGGCTATGCTAAGGCAGCGGAGTTACTGCAGACGGACCTGCAGGCGGCGGTCGCGGCCGTCGCCGACGGATTCGGTGATGAGGTCGTCTTCTTTTTGGAGCGTAGTGTGGATGATGCGGCGTTCGGTCGAATTGAGCACGCCGAAGGTGAACGAGCGGCCGGTTTTTCGGACCTGTTCGGCGGCAAAGCGTGCCATCGCGTGGAGTTCGTTCTTGCGTGTCTGGCGAAAGCCGTCTGCATCGACGATGAAACGGTGTTCGCGGTCGAGTTCGCGTCCCATCGCCTGAAACAGCACGACCTCAAAGGCATCGAGCAGCTCGCCTTTTTCCTGATGAGCAAAATGGGTATCTTCGCCGACGAGATTCAGAACGCAGCCTTCGTCGGTCCATTCGGCCTCGACCGAGAGATCAAAGCCGGCATCGCTCAGGATGCCGCTCAAGAGTTCTTTTGCGTTCTCACACGTTTGATTCATCGGGTTTGCTTGCTCCTCTCTATGTCGTCGAAAGTTTTTGCTTCACGGGCTTTGCATCCTTCGGTACGTCGTTAACGATGGTCGTTCCCGGCGGAACGGGCGGCTTGTTCATGCGGTTGATGATCATCTGCTGGCCGAAGCTCACAAGGTTGCCGAAGAACCAGTATAACAGCAGGCCGCTCGGTGCAGACCACATCACCCAGAGCATCATGACCGGCATAAAATAGGTCATTATCTTCTGCTGCATCTGCTGTTCGGGCGAGACGGTCGCGGCCTGCGGCGTGAACTTCATCGACAGGATCATCGAGATCGCAAACGCGAACTCGAGAATGTGATACGGATCCGCCGCCGAAAGATCAGGCAGCCACAAAAAGTGTGCCTGTCGAATATCGAGCGAGACGGTCACAGCAGTATAGAACGCAAGCAGGAGCGGAAACTGCAGGATCATCGGAAGACATCCGCCCAACGGCAGAGCGTCCTTTGTCATCTTTAGCTGCTCCATCTGCAGAGCACGCATCTTCGGGTCGTCCATCGGGACGCCTTTCTTTTGCAGGTCTTTGATCTTGTCCTGCACCTCTTTCATCTTCGGCGCATTTCCCGACGCTTTCTTGAACGAGCGTGTCTGCGACCATCGCAGCGGGAAAAGCAGCATATAAAAGAGGAATGTGAAGATGATGATCGCGGCGCCGTAATTCTGCGTTATCTGATCAAAGAACGAGAGCGCGTAAAGAACAAGGATCCCGATCGGTTTCGTGAACCAACGCAGAGGCCGATAGTTGCTGAAGTTGATCGTATCGACGAGGTCGATCGGACGCCCGACGTCTGCGGTAAGCGTCTTGTTATAAAGCCCTGCAAAGGCAAAATAATCCTTCGGGCCGGTGTAAACCTTCGTCACCGTGCCGTCCGCCGCGACCGGAACCGCCGCCGTGATCAGATGACGTGTCTCGCTCGTTTTGGGCTTGCGCGTTACCCAGGAAATTATGCCGTCGTAATACTCCGGAAGCGGATATTCATACTTCGACGCATAGTACTCAAGCCCTTCTGTTTGCGAAGCCGGAATTGCGGCCTGCGCAAAATATGCGTCGGCAACGCCGGCCCAATCGACCGGTCCGGCCGCCGGCAGCGATGCGTTGCTATTGGCATCGAACGTGAACGACGCTCCAGGATGACGGAAAATTGCGTTGTCAACGTACGCGACGGCCTCCGGCTCGATATGATAGTAGCTGTGGTGCGTGATCGCCTGGTCGCCGAGGCTCGCACCTATCAGGAGCTTTACGCTCGGGACAGGCTGACCGCCGCGAGTCAACTTCACTGAAACATCGCTAACGAACGAATCACCCCGGAACACGAAAGTCTTGGTCGCTTCGACGCCGTCTGCCGTCGTGAACTTGTATTCGACCTGCTTGGTCTCGCCGTCCTTCAGCGTGATCTCGCCCTCGGCATCGGTCGAGAATTCGTTCGTATTCAGCGTCTTGTCGAGCCCGGCATCGCCGGTCGCAAGTCGAAAAGGCAATTCACGCGGATCTCTCGAGAGCGCCGTCTCGGAGATCAGTTGGAGCGGTTTTTCGTTCGCCGGTGTCGAACCATCAGCAAAGATCGGCTGCTCGCCGTGCGCCGAAATATTCTTCAAGATCACCCAACTCGTTGCGACCGCGCCCTTTGAATCGAGCGTTACCTCGTAAAGAGGCGTCTTGATCGTAAGCTTTCGATTTGGGGCCGCCGGTGCCGCGACCGCCAATTCCGGAGTTGGTGTTTGAGCAGGTGCTTCGGTCGGTAAGGGCGTCGGGGTCGCGACTGTCGAGACGGCAGTGTTCGAATTCGCCGCTTGATTCGAGTTGCTGCCCGTAGGCTCTTTCGGAGGAAAAACGTATCGCCAGCCAAAAAGGATAAGTACGCAGAGAACTGCGGCGATCAAAAAACGCTTCTGGCTGTCGAAATTATTGTTATTTTCCATTGATCGAAGCGACGGGGTCGTAGCCGCCTTTTGAAAATGGCTGGCACCTTAAGATACGTTTCAAACCCAGCCAGGTTCCGCGCACCGCACCGTATTTGATGATCGCTTGCCGTGCATACTCAGAGCAGTTCGGCTCAAATCGGCAGGCTGGTCCCAAATATGGCGAGATCGCCGCCTTATAGAACCAAATAATGCCGAGAGCTACGTGCTTCATTGCCAAAACCTTTATTTTGCCACTCTCGCGACGATCGAGCGAAACTCGGCGAGCGGTTTGTCGAGTTTTGAGTAAACAATGCCGCGTCTTGCGTTGAGCACCCAATCGAGCGGATCCTTGACAGCAGTCAACTCCGCCGAAGATAACCGAAAACACTCGCGAAGCAGTCTTTTCGCACGATTCCGATCATGCGCTTTGCCGATCGCCTTCTTCGTCGCTGTGATCCCGACGCGGTGACACCCCGTCTTTGAAGGCAAAATAAAGACCGTCATAAAACGGCCCTCGATGCGTCGTCCCTGTTCGTAAACACGCAGAAACTCGGCGCGTTTCAGCAGCCGAGCTTCCTTAGGTAAGACAAAACTTAATAGTGCTGAACCGTTAATCGCTTGCGTCCCTTCGCTCGACGGCGTTTCAGAACGGCCCGGCCGTTCTTTGTCGCCATGCGTGCGCGAAAGCCGTGCTTCTTGGCGCGACGGCGGTTGTTCGGTTGAAAAGTTCTCTTCGGCATACTTGTCCCTCACTGATAGATCCACTTGCGAGAAGTGAAAACCTAGAGTTTACACGCCCAAAAGCCAAATTGTCAAAGCAAATTGGCTAAAAAACATGCCTCAATGTCTTCCTGTATCACCCGGCAAGCTTCTTCAAAGCGTCGATATAAAGCTGGTGCTCCTCCGCAAGTATTTTCTGCGTGAGCGTTTCGACGGTATCGCTATCTAGCCGCTCGACCTCCTTTTGCAGGATCACGGGGCCGTGATCGAGAAACTCATCGACATAATGCACCGTGCAGCCAGTTATCTTAATGCCGGCATCAAAAGCCTGTTTCTGGGCGTCAAGACCGGGAAAAGCAGGCAAAAGGCTTGGGTGAATGTTCACTATCCTGCCCGCAAAACGCCTTACGAACTCGGGCGAGAGCAGCCGCATATAGCCCGCGAGGCACACAAGCTCGACGCCGCGGCTTTCGAGCGCATCGCCGATCTCGGCGTCGTGCTCGGCACGCGTACGTCCGCGTCGCTCAACAACAACTGCCTCGACGCCGCGATCTTTCGCTTTCACGATCCCGGCCGCATCGGCCTTGTCGCTGATGACGACCGCGACCTCCGAATCAGGTATTTCGCCGCTCGCAACCGCATCGACGATCGCCGCCATATTCGACCCGCGGCCGGAGATAAGAATTCCTAATTTCATTGACCAACTGGCGCTACTGTCCCAGAGCGTTTAGCCTTGCAAGGATCTTCGTTGCGAGTTCGTGTCCCGGTGACAGCTTTAGAACCTTTTCTAGATCGGGGCGCGCGAGCGAATATTGTTTTAAGTCAAAACGGATCGCTCCTCGAAGCAGATATGGGGCGGCGTAGTTCGGGTCGAGGGATATCGCTTGGTTCAAAGACGCTATCGCGAGATCGATATCCTTTTTCCGCGAATATATGCTGCCGCGGTCATAGTGGTATTTCGCATTGCTCGGCTGCAGCCTTAAAGCCTGAGAGTTGTCCGAAAGGGCACGGTCGTAATCCGCCGACCGCGAATAGACAAGAGCTCGGCCGTTCCAGGCCTCCGCATTTGCAGGATCCAACGAGAGAACCTTTTCCAGATCAACAAGAGCCTCGGCGTTCCTTTTCTGCCTGAAATATATTGCCCCGCGATTGTGGTATGGCTTCGAGTAATTGGGCGAGAGGCGTATAGCCTCTGTGTAATCTGCGATGGCGGCGGCATCGAGGCCTCTGTCCGAATTTGCGATCCCGCGATTGTACCAGATCGTTGCGTCCGTCGGCGCCAACCCGATCGCCGTCGTATAGTCTGAGACCGCGCCCACGTGATCCTTCAATTTGTTCTTAGCGAGTCCGCGTTGGAAATGCGCTTCCGTGTACCTTGCATTTAGCCGTATTGCTTCCGAATAATCACTGACCGCCGCCGAATAGTTCCCCAAAAAGTAATAAGCCTGTCCGCGGTTGAACCACGTCGCATACGACGACGGCATCAGCCTGAGAGCACTTGTGTAGCTTGCGATAGCAAGCGTGTAATTCTTCTGCTTATAGTGCCCGTTCCCAGCGGCAAAAAACTGATCTGCCGTCTGCGCAAATATCGCACCGGAGAAAACAAAAACAAGAAAAAGCGATAGGGATATTCGGGTTTTCATATCGAATGAATATAGAGGAAATGCTGACTTTTGAAAAGTGTGGCCGAGTTGAACCCCGGTTTCTTTGGCGCTGCTATATGATATCCTTTGGGACTCATCTGTTAACAAAAAATTCAAGCCCGTGTGGGCCGGTTAGTGGAGATCGTGGTATGAGTTTGTTTGGAGAGAGTGAACCAATTTCAGCGAACGTCAACGGAAAGCCCTTGTGCTGTCAGGTTTGCGGAAACGACTCGTTTTGGCGTCGGGAGGCCCAGTTGAATACAGCAGTCGCCACTTTCTTTGATTTCGACTGGGCGAACGCTAGTGGCATCTGCTTGGTCTGCGACAGCTGCGGATACATCCACTGGTTCCTACCCCTCGATTAGCCTTCTGTCCGTACGGGCCACTCTATCAAGTGAAGGTCCACGCATCCTCGAGATCAGAGGTCTAACGACAGGGACGAGTTGGCGGACAAAAGCGCAGAAAAAAATTGGTGATCGGAACCATGTTCTACATCCATCTTGCGGAATGTTTTTGATTGGCCGAGGGTCTTGTAGGTATATTCCTTCCAGTTCGCATCGGGAAAGTATCCGCCCCAATTCGCAATCTCACACAACGCCCTGTAAAGACGGCCATTGTATCTGGACGCGATGAAAAACGTCTTGGTCCCGACTTTCCATTCTGTCGAACAGGTATTCCCTGGTCCATACACCAGCACCGTAAGATCTTTCTTGGTCACCCCCACCCAATACTCGTCCACTTCGACCGACAATTCTGTCATCGTAATCCCGCCCTTGGTAGATTCGGGGTCGTCACT
This sequence comes from Pyrinomonadaceae bacterium, assembly GCA_019694355.1. Classification (GTDB taxonomy): domain Bacteria; phylum Acidobacteriota; class Blastocatellia; order Pyrinomonadales; family Pyrinomonadaceae; genus OLB17. The sequence goes on from JAIBCB010000003.1 coordinate 148,146, forward strand.
GATCGCCATGATAGTTCCTGTGAAAATGGCTCCATCAAATATTTTCGTATAATATTCGCGTGCGTCTTTGCGCGGTTGGTCATAGGTTTCGCAACTGCAGGCAAATGTTTGTTGAGTTCCAAAAATGAGTACAAGGAACGCACCAAGCGCCAATGGGGATTTACAACCGCAGCAAATCTGTAAAGCTACGAATCGGAACTGTGCCCACATAAAAAGAATCACCGCCGCCTTTAGGGATTTGCTGAATAATATCACGTGATGGAACAAGAATATATCAAGATCGATCTGAATCCGATGATGGGCGAAGGGGGACCGGCCCGTTGTCGGCGGCAAAGCCGCCTTCGAGGGATAATTTTCTGCCTTGATCCACGGCTTGAAAGCCGTGGCAATTCAGATCCATCGAGCCACGAATGTACGAATAAGAACGGACGCGTTGGCCGATGCATCTCTATTTATTCAGTGAGCATAAAGGGCAATTCATTTGTGCATTCGTGGCTATTTAAGACCCATTGATATGTGTGATATACTCATATTGCTGGTGTAAACATACGTTTTACACACTGATCTTTGACAAAAGTGACAAAAATTGTCGCCACCATGATAAAAAACGCCGATCTTTGTCCCACTTTGTCCCACTTTTCCAATTCGCGGTGGGACGGGACAAACATCGGGAAATTGTGAATTGTTCATTGAGGATTGTTCATTGTTAATTGGGAATGGAAGCCGAACTTGTCGGGTTTTCAACTGTTGAATGAATGATGAAGCGTGCCCTTACTAACGTGCGGGCCTGCGGCAACGGGCCATCCGTTCTCCGTTCTCCCTTCTCAATTTCACTGTGCGGGCTTGCGTCAACGCATTTGGTTCTGATGAAGGGACGCCCTTACTAGCGTGCGGGCTTCTTCAACGCTCTGCGGCTCTGCGGGCGGCGACTAATTTCGCCGTTTCGCTCACGACACGGCCCAAAGGATCGGGGTTTGAGACACCGGACGGCTTACACTGACGGCACGGGCGAGCAAAGAACCCGTCCGCTCACGCAGACGGTACTGACAACCTGCGGGCTTCCGGCAAGACCCCGTGCCGTTCACGCAGGCTGACTTGGGTCTTCCTCTGTGTTCTCTGTGGCTCTCTGTGGTAAATCGGCTTTTTTGGTCGGGCCAAGAGCTCCAAGCGAAACCCCGCAAAGGCGAGGCTCAGGCTTATGACCTATTGGATCGATACTGATCTATCGCCCGATGCGACCTTACCGATCTCGCGAGCATTTGGGATCTTGGCCAGGAGCTTGGCCGCTGGTTCTTTTGAGGCGATAACGACCATTCCGATCCCCATATTGAAGGTTCGGAACATCTCGTTATCAGCGACGTTGCCGAGACGCTGCATCAGGCCGAAGATCGGCGGTTCGTGCCAGGAGCCGCGGTCGATCTCGACCGACACGCCGTCGGGCAGGATGCGTGGAATATTCTCGAGGAAGCCGCCGCCGGTGATATGTGCGAGACCCTTTATCAGGCCGGTGTCGAGCAACGGGCCGATCTCGGGCAAGAAACTCGAATGTGTCGCAAGCAGAGCTTCGCCGACGGTCGCGCCAAGTTCTTCGATGTAGGAATCGACCTTGTAGCCGCCGATCTCGAAAAAGAGCTTGCGCGCCAAGGAATAGCCGTTGGTCTGCAAGCCGGTCGAAGGCAGTCCGAGCACAACATCGCCGGGAACGATCGATTTGCCGTCGATCACTTTCGCTTTATCGACGACGCCTACGATAAATCCTGCGAGGTCATATTCGCCGGGCGGATAAAAGTCGGGCATCTCGGCCGTTTCGCCGCCGAGCAGAACGCAGCCGTTCTCGCGACAGGCTCGTGCCATTCCCTCGACGACCGAAGCGGTAACATCGGGTTCGAGTTTGCCGGTCGCAAAATAATCGAGGAAGAAAAGCGGTCTCGCGCCTTGCACGAGAATGTCGTTGACGCAGTGATTCACAAGATCGGCACCGACCGTCGAATGAACACCGGTTTCGAACGCGAGTTTCAACTTCGTGCCGACGCCATCTGCCGAGGCGACGAGAATCGGCTCCGCCATGTCAGGAAATGCTCCGGCGAACATCCCGCCGAAGCTTCCTATCTCGGTAAGCGTCCGCTCATTGAACGTCGAACGCGCGTACTCGCGGATCTTCGCGACCGCCTGGTTCGCTTTGTCTATTGAAACGCCCGCATCGGCGTATGAGATCGATTTAGGCATATCACAAAACAACGACGTGCGTGCCTCCATATTTTACGAGCTTCTTGTCGAATGTCGCGAAGCTGTTGTCTGTTTTTGCGGCCTCAACCGACGCATAACAATCGATGATCGAAAGCGCCGGTTGCCGCTGATAGAGTTCGAGAACTTCCGTTAGCACGAATTCGGTGCAGCTTAGGTTGTCGATCATTAAAAGCTTCCTCACCAAGGATACAATGTGTGATCTAGGGTTTTTATATACCTTTTCAAGAACATAAATCACCTCGACCGCTACCGCATCGGTCAAATAGCATTTCGTTTTCCTAAGGAGGGCCACACCCTTCGCTGTTTGGTGGGGAACATCACCTAACAGCAGTCTCAGTACGACGTTTGTGTCCAGACTGGTCACCGGATTCTCTCCTCTTCTTGTATTCTACGGATTTAGCTTTAGCCTTAAGGGATTCGACCTCAGATTCCGACAAGCGGGGTGTTGGAGGAACCTCATTCAACAACTCATCCCGATACTCAATGAACTCATCAACTGTGATCGCCGGCTCGAGAAGGATTAGCCTGTTTGCCATCAGAGAAAGGCGCACTTTCTTGCCCGGCTTGAGCCCGAGGGCCTCCCTGATCGCGGCAGCGATCGTGATCGTGCCCTTACTTGTAACGGTCGTCTCATACTTCATGTAATACATCTTACAGAACGTAATACGTTTTGTCGATTTCTTTCGTCCCTCCCGGAGTAATCCTGAAGACTTCTGTTTGCTAGGGGCTTGGCCTGAGTATTCCGAATTCTCGCTCAAGGCAACGGTAGAATTCCCTCTCGTCAGCGATCGGCTCCTCAACCCGCTCGTCGCCAACCGTGACGATAAATGCCTTATCGCTCAACGTTTTCCGACCGCCATCGGTCAAGATGGAGCAAACCCGCCTTTTTGTGAAAGTCGATTCGGGCGAATACTGCTGAAAATCACACATCTCCGCAAACTCACTCAATTCGCGAGCGGTGTCCTTGAAGATGTATTGATCCTTCCACCGGTCCGCTGTCAGTTTGCTTACAAGAAAGCCGCTATCTTCGGTCTTCTCGATCCGGAAGAGGCCGTTGCGATCGTATTGTGTTTCGCCGACGACGAACCGGAGCGGTTCGGCCGTAAAATCCCCGAAACCAACATCTACGAGGAATTCATCTTCGTCGATCGTTGTGATGATCGCCGCATGGTCAAATTCTGGCCCCAACACGCCATCTGCACCAAAAACTCCAGCCGAGATCAATCGGGTCGAAAACCCGAACGCGGCCAAAAGCTCATTGAAAAGTCCGTTCAGTTCATAGCAAAAGCCCCCGCGTCCTTCGCCTACGACCTTTGAATAGAACCGATCGACATCCAGAACGATCGGCCGATGCCAATGAATGTCAAGATTCTCGAATGGAACGGCCAGCAAATGCGATCGCTGCAGCAGCCGCAGCGTCTCAACAGTAGGCGAAAGACTGGCGGCATTGACCCCGATCCGCTCAAGATATTTGGCACGGTTAAATACCATCGGCACTAAAACTCTTGATTATATTCGCGTCAACAAGCCGTTGACTAACTCACGCCTTCACGTTTAGCATTTTTCTCAATACACCTATCGGAGACGCCGATAGCGTACAATCGAAACATATGAGCTTCACGCTTCTCGATATGAGCTCGGAGAACTTCGAGTTCTTTGCAAACGTATGGCACTGGAAGGCGGGTCTCGAGATCATTCGCAGCCTGGATGTTCTCAGCGAAGGAACGCTCCGGCAGATGGGGTATAACGCGACCGGTGTAAAAATTTCTCGCGATGAAGCTCACGAGATCGGCTCAAGGATCCGCGATGAGATATTGCCAAAAGTTCCCGACGGAAGCCGCATCTTTGCCGATATGACGATAACGAACGCGCCGGACGATATGACGCTTTATCGCGATGAAGATGATCAGTGGAAGAACTATAGCGTCGGGCATGAGTGGCTCACAGAATTTTCTGATTTTTGCTTGCGTTCAAAAGGCTTTCAGGTCTTTTGAAACATCCTCGTCCTTGATCGGCCTTTGTTCAAAGGCTTCGATATCGGTGCCAGATGGAATCTTTGACCAACATCCACGACGCCATCGCACCGTATCTAAAAAATATCTGGCTCCAAATGAGCCTGCTTGTCGCGTTCGCGACCCTGCACGGCTATGCAGGAGCGTGGCTGGCGGTAAGGATGCTCTTTCGTCCGCGACGGCCGGTTAAGGTTTTTGGACTGACGATCTTTCCACAAGGAATGATCCCGCGGAACCGCGATCGACTCGCCGCTGCGATCGGCAAGGCCGTCGGTGAAGAACTCGTCACAAGCGACACGATCCAGGAGCATCTCATTGGCCGCGATTTTCTAAAACGAAAGCTCGATGTCGTCGTCAGCGAATATACGACCGCTCTTCTTGAAACGAACTATCCGTCGCTGATCGAGGCCTTGCCTGCGTCCGTGCGAACACCTGTACTTGATGCGATCTCCGGTCTTCAGGTAAAGCTCGCGGGCCATATTCGCGTCGTCCTTGGAAGCGAGGACGCACGTATCCGCATCCATCAATTGGTCACGTCAAGAATGGACGACATCCTCGGCCGCCGTGTTTCGGAGGTGTTAGACCCTGAAACTTCAGCGCGCGTCATTGATTTTTTGACAGAACGGATCCGAGCCGGTGTCGAACAGCCTGCTTTTGAAAAAAGTGTCGGCGACTTTATTAGGAAAAAGCTCGAAGACCTGCTGAATTCATCTTCGCCGGTCGGCGAAATGTTCACGCCCGAAGCCGTCGAATTCCTAAAAGAAAAAGCACGCGAACAGGTCGAACCGGCCGTCAAGCAGATCGCCGAGTTCGCAACGACAGACAAGACACGCGGCCAGATCAGTGCACTCGTAAAGCGAGAGGTTCACGATTACTACGAAAATCTTTCGTTCTTTAAGAAGATCTTTGTGTCGCGGGACAACCTCCTCGATGAAGTTGACGATCTTGTGAACGAAAGCTTTCCGCGACGACTTGAAGAAACCCTGAGCGATGCGTCATTTGCCGAAGAGGCTCGAAACTTTATCTCCAACGGCATAGACACCGCTCTATCGCGGCCCGTCAAAGATATCGTAGGCCACATCGACCCCGAACGCCTCGACAATCTCAAAGATCAGATCACGAGGTCGGTCTTTTCCCTGCTTAAGAGTGATGAGACGGTAAGAGGCGTTCGCCGATTCTTAAGTGAAACCATCGAGAAACTTCGCCCGCACAGCATAGATGCAGTACTTCAGATCGTACATCCGGAGGCAGAAGAACGATTAAAGACCACCGTCGCAGACGGCGTCGTAAACGTGCTTTCGAGCGAGGCGACCGCAAATCTGCTTAACGAGTTTCTGTCAACGCGGATCGAGGATCTTCTTGCGACGCCGATCGGCCGGCTTGGAGACCATCTTGCGTCCGAAAAAGTTGCCAAAACCTCTGCAACGCTTACAGACACCGTGATAGAGGCGATCAACGCAAAGCTGCCCGATGCGATTCGCGAGTTCGACATCGGCGGTGTTGTTCGTGAGAAGATCCGTGCATATCCTGCCGAGAAACTTGAGTCGCTCGTAATGAGCGTCGCAAAAGAACACCTGCGGACGATCGAGCTGTTTGGAGCCTTGTTCGGATTCCTTATCGGAATAGTGCAGGCAATACAGTTCTACTTCTACGCAAAATAAAGAGCCATTTTCTCCGAACTTCAGCCTCCGCAGTTTCGTTATCCCCAATAACCTCGCAAATACACGGGGAAGAATCCTTGTTCGGAGATTAGTTTTATGAAAAAGATCGGCTTCCTATTATTCCTTACCGCATTGGTCATCGGTATCTCTATCTCGGGTGCGTTTTCATTTGGTCCCGGTCCAAAAGATCTCTTTAATTTTGGATCCTTTTTCCAGGGCGAGGTTGGCTCCGGTAATGTTGTAACAGTTAAGCGCGATGTTGCAGACTTCAACAAGATCGATGTGAGCGGAGTCTTTGTTGTAGAAGTTACGCGCGGCGATGTTTTCAGTGTGAACGTGACGGCCGACGACAACCTGATCCCGTTCATTCGGACCGAGGTTGATGGTGAGACCCTGTCCATCTTCGCAGACAAGCGTATCTCCAAAACCTCGGAACTCAAGGTCATCATCACCGCCCCGCTCATCAACGAAGCGTCAACTTCCGGTGTTGCGAAGGTAACGCTTAAGGGTGTTAACAACGAACGGCTTGAACTTGATGCGAGCGGTGCCTCCAGGATAACCGCTTCGGGAACCACGAACACGCTCGATGTGGATGCAAGCGGTGCGAGCAAAATTCTCGCAGCCGAGCTTGTAACGAAACAAGCGTCGGTCGATACAAGTGGCGCGAGCAATGCCGATCTGAACGTCACCGAATTGCTTAAGGCGACCGCTTCTGGAGCAAGTCATGTCCGATACGGCGGCTCTCCTTCGGTAAACGCAGACAGGTCAGGTGCGGCCACGATATCGCCCTTAAGCGCAAATTAGATCCTCCCTTCAGGCTTTACGAAAAGCTCCGGCCGTCTCTTCTCGATCCGATGGATCGGCATGAGGCGGCTTTCAGTCTCTCTGCTTGATATAATGGTCGAGTACACGAAAAATTTTTTACTTTTTTCACATTTTTTGATTCGAACATCGGGCGGAATTTTGCCAAATATCGGGTTCAAATCGCTCCCAAATATATGACAAAACAGGAAGTTAAATCGACGTTAAAGGAAATTTTTATGCCTGTGGATTTCGGTTTGCAAGGGTAGGTTTTTCGTGTTAGTCTGATATCCATTTCCACGTTTCATGTGCTTGTAAGTTGTTGAAAGCAAATAGCTTAATGTTGTAAGTTAGGTTTTAAACAGCATGGCTTCAGCGTTGTGGAAATCCTGTGAAAAAGACGGTAACACTTTGTTAACAAAGAACCTCCCGCGATTCGATCTAACGCTTCGTCAAGGGTTGAAAAGCCGTCTTAAACAGAGCCTCGAAATTTAGAATTCAACCGATCACCAAACGATGTCTTTGCCGGCAATGACGTTTGGTGAAGATTTAGATAAATTGCACCTCGCTTTAGAAAAAAATACGATCTGGGACGACGCTCTTTTACAACTCCGCGAAGAGTTGAGCCCTCAGGTTCTTGCCACTTGGTTTCTTCCGATCAAGTTCATTAAAACTGATGACGAACAAAAAGAGATCATACTGGCGGCCGGGACCGTCGCACAAGATTGGATCAACCGATATTACTCGGAGAAACTAACGGGAATTTTTTCAACCCTTGGCTGCGGCGACCACAAGATAGTTTGGCAGGACATTGAAGATGGCTCTCCTGACAACGAAGAGACCGATGGCGATCTTCTATTTTCTCCGTCTACCAGGACCGAACTTTCCGCTGAACCGGCAGCTCGTCCTTTTGTTGAATCTGTCGAAACAACTTCTCTCAATCCAAAGTACACGTTCGATAAATTTGTCGTCGGTACCGGAAACGAGTTTGCGAACGCCGCAGCAAAGAGCGTCGCGGAAACTCCGGGTTCGGCATACAATCCGCTCTTCCTATATGGCGGTGTCGGTTTAGGTAAGACCCATCTGATGCACGCCATCGGACATTCGATAAAACAGAGGTCACCTTCTTCGCGTGTAGCGTACATCACAAGTGAGTTGTTCATGAACGAACTCATTCATGCGATACGTTTTGACAAGACCCCGGCCTTCCGCGATAAATATCGGTCGATCGATGTACTGCTGCTCGACGACGTGCAATTCATGGCCGGCAAAGAGCGTACTCAGGAAGAATTTTTTCATACGTTCAACACGCTCTATAACGATCAGAAGCAGATCGTTATATCGAGCGATTGCCCGCCACGCGAGATCCCGACCCTCGAAGAACGCCTGCACTCGCGTTTTGAATGGGGACTGATCGCGGACATCGAACCGCCGGATCTTGAAACTAAGGTCGCTATCCTAAAAAGAAAGGCTGACCTCGACGGCATTGATCTGCCAAACGATATTGCTATCTATATCGCCGGACGAGTAAAGAGCAACGTCCGCGAACTCGAAGGATCGCTTGTAAGGCTTGTCGCCATCTCTTCGCTCAAGCGCGTGCCATTTTCGAGAGCGATCGCCGACGAGGCGATCAAGAACATCATCGATAGCGAGCATCCTGCGGGCCTTACGCTCGATCGGATCATCCGGGCAGTCGCCGCCCATTACAAGATGTCTGTTGACGAACTGAAGGCAAAGAGTAACTCGCGGGCCGTCGCTCTGCCGCGTCAGGTCGCTATGTATCTGTGCAAAAGATTGACGCGTCACAGCTTCCCGGAGATCGGAAAAGAGTTCGGCGGCAAGCATCATACGACCGTAATGCACTCGGTTGACAAGATCGAGAAGCTGAATCGCGAAGATCGTGTTTTCCACAAGGCATTGAACGAGCTAATTGATAATCTTTGCAACAGTTAGCGAGATTTATCAGGCGAATCGGAATCACAGGTTTTCCACCGGTTTTCCGAGTAGAATGAATCGGTAAGTTCTTGAAAAATAAAATGCTTAGCCAAAAGCAGCCAGATTTCGCACAGGTCACGGGATCCAACGCCTACGGAAAATTGAGGAAAACTCGTCATTGCGTCATTTTCCACACTATTGAGATTTTTTCCACAAGTTTTCCACAGGTTATTGTGGATAAAAAAGTTTAGATTTTATAAGGAGTTATCCGTTTTTCACACAAATCCACAAGCCCTATTACTACTACTATTTCTTTCTATTCTTTTTAGAAGTTAATTAGTAGTAAAAGGCATCAAACAAGAAACGAGAGGTAAAGAAGTAAGTATGGAATTCACGATCAAGCAGTCAACGTTGAAAGATGAACTAGGTTTTATTCAGGGCGTCGTCGAACGCAAAACGACGATCCCGGTCCTTGCGAACATACTTATCGAATCCCTCGGCGATAACGAGATCCGCATCGTTGGAACTGACCTCGACGTAACGATCCGTTGCGATGCGGAAGCTGTGGTCGAACAACAAGGTTCGATCTGCATCTCGGCACGCAAGCTTTTTGACATCGTCCGAACTCTTGACGCAGAGGATGTGCACTTCAAGAAGGACGACAACGAATGGGTGACGATGAAATGCGGCCGTGCGAAATTTCGTCTCGCCGGCGTTAACCGCGAACAGTTCCCGGAGATACCGGCGTTCAAGAGCACGCCGCTTAGCCTGCCGGCAGCGACCTTCAACTATTTTATCCAGAACACGGCATTCGCGATCACGAACGAAGTTTCGCGATTCACGCTTTCCGGTGCGAAGTTCATCCTTTCCGATGGCATTGCACGAATGGTTACGACCGATGGCCACCGTCTTGCTTTTATCGAGCAGAAACTTCCGAGCGATGCAGATACTTCGGCGATCGACACACTTATTCCGCGCAAGGCTCTTCTTGAACTCGCGAAGATCGCACGCGACACAAATGGCAACATTTCCTTCGGTGAGGATCAGAAACACCTTTTCTTCGAGATCGAAGGCCGTCTCTTGATCAGCCGGACGCTGACGGGTGCCTTCCCGAACTACGAACTTGTAATGCCGAAGGATAATAACCTGGCCGCGATCTTCGATCTCGAAGAGATGCGTGCCGCCGTTCGGCGCGTAAGCCTCATGGCGGATGACCGTACACGTTCGATACGTCTGACGGTTCGAACGGGTGAGATCGAACTGAATGCACAGTCAAGCGAAGAAGGCGAGGGACGCGAGGTCGTGCCGGCAGAATATACCGGCCCTGAGACGCCGATCGGTTTCAACTGCCAGTATCTTCTTGAATTCCTGAATAATGCCGGATCGATAGCGACCGCTGCAAAAACAGAAGGCGAGAAGGAAGCGGACGGCGATGGCACGGTTCGCGTCCGAGACGGCAACGCCGCAACCCGCATCTCATTTGAATTCAAGGATTCGAATGCCTCGACTCAAATGCGTATCGTTGACAATTCCGAATACGATTACAAGTACATCGTAATGCCGCTCAGGATCTGATACCGGTGTTTTATCGTGAAGTTTGAGCGAAGGCCCGCATGCTGGAAACAGTTTGCGGGCCTTCCTGTTCTAATTATTCTGAGGTTTTTCGGCGACCGTCTTTAGTTGGCTCAAACCTCTTTCGAAGTCGGCGCCGATCGCCTTGTCCATATCGACAAAGAGCGAGAAGGCTTTTGACATAAAGTTGTGCTTTCCGTTCATTGTCCATTCCACGTCCGAGTTTGCTCCTGCCGGTGTGATCTTAATGTCGATGGTGGATGAAGAATCGAAAGGCTTAATGAAATGGAGGTCGATCTTGACAAGGCTCGGCGGCGTGCTTTCGGCTATCGTCATTCTGCCTTCGCCAACCTCTTGATCGCCTGTCCAATAGTAAACAGCTCCTTTTCCGCTTTCGGGCCCGGAGATCTCGGTCTTCATATTTGGGTCAAGTTTAGCCCAAGGCGACCAGGCGTCCCACTTATGGAAATCATTGACCTCAGAAAACACGCGTTCGGGAGCGGCCGCGATCGTGATCTTCCGCGATATCGTAAACTCGTCCGGCTGCATTACGATGAATACGCCGAGCAAGGCAAAGGTCAAAAGGAGAGCAACGACGACCGAGATGATCGCTTTCTTAACCATAAAAACACCTCAGACGGGAGACTTTTGCGTGAAAGCATACTACACAAAGTGTCTTGAGCCCAAAAAGTGAAAGGGTGCGGACTTTTTGGAAAGCCGCACCCGGTAGGTAAATATTTGGTAGGTATTATTGAAGGGTTATAAAAACGCTCATTTACGGTCGAGCGGTCACCGAAGGGGGATAGTAGAAACTCCCCGATGTCGTAAGATCCTTTGTATCAAACTTCTTTCTTGCTCCACAGGAAAGGCAGGCACGATAGCTTACTTTTCCGTTTGTGAATGGCCGGCTAATATCTCGATGCCGGCAGCCAAATAATCTAACAAAAATTCCGATCCTTTTGCCGAAACCATCGGCTTCTTGACCATCTACACGCCCGATGGCGGATATTTGTTCCAAAATATGCTGCATAAAACTTTCTTCGAGCTCCTTTTCCCTGTTAAACACCCAATTTCGGTGGTCTTACAAAAAAGAACGCAAACGCGTCGAAGTTTTTGCATTACTTTGATGTTCAAAATGACAAAAAAGTTTGCATTTTTGAAAACCGACAGACTAACCTTTTTCACGCCAATTTTCAAACCGCGACGCGATATTAGATAATACTTCGCTGGCACAACGTTGTTTGGATTTTCCGGAAGCCGTGAATAATTGGGGTCAAAAATGAAGAAAACAGCACTTTCGATAGGGTTAATTTTACTGAGTATATTTATCTTTTCGGCACAAACACGTGCCTGGGACGATGTCGGCCATAAACTTACCGCGTACATCGCCTGGCAGAATATGACGCCCGAAGCGAGGACCCGCGTAATAGAAATACTGCGGGCCGCTCCAGAAGAGGCACAACTTTCGACCTTTTATATGAGTTATGGCTCGCAGAGCAAGGCCGAACGCGAACGTGAATTCTTCGTGATGATCGCGAGTTGGGCCGATTTTATTAAGGACAAAGGGTTTCCGGTCCGCTATAAGACGTATTCGAACTCAAATTGGCATTATTCGGATACATTCTGGCACGTCGAGAATGGAAAGGCCGTTATGGACACAGATGTCGAAAAGAACGGTCTTGCAATGGATAAGCTCGAAGAATTCAGCAAGCTGATCACGAGTTCGGCTTCAGACAAGGAAAAGGCGATAGCCGTTGCATGGCTTATTCATATAATTGGCGACCTGCATCAACCGCTCCACGTTTCGGCAAAGACGACCAAGAGCTATCCAAAAGGCGATCAAGGCGGTAACCTTTTCTTTCTTACCCCAAAAGGGACGCCGAGAGACCAGCAGCAGAATCTTCACGGTTTTTGGGATTCCATAATCGACCAAACCCAACCGAACACAAAAGACGAGTGCGACGCCGCATATCTTGACCCGATCGGCGATAAGATAATGGCCGCCTACCCGTACGACAAAGAGAAGAAGACCCTCGAACCGGGCGAGTTCTCAAAATGGAAAGACGAGAGCCTTGAGATAGCCACGAACTTTGCGTACAACAACATCGAATTCTTCAAGAAACCGTCGGACGACTATCAGCAAAAGGCGTTTCGCATCTCCGAGAAGCAGATCGCTCTTGCAGGCTACCGCATTGCAGATATGTTCAACACAGCATTCGGAACGACTGCCGTCAAAGAAGCCGAGGGTAAGATCCCAAACTAAATGAGCGAAGGTTCTTTAGAATATTTCAGGTCGCGGCAGGATGCGATGGTCGAGGAGATCAACGAACTCGTCGCCATCGAAACGCCTTCGCACGACCTCGATGGAAGTTCGCGGATAGTCGAATTGCTCGCGAGCAAATTTCGCGAAGTTTCTGACTGCGTCGAGATCGAAAAAGCAAATGGCGTAGGCAGCCACATCATCGTCCGCGTCGGCGTCGACCTTGGCAAGCAACCGACGCTGATACTCGGCCATACAGATACCGTTCATCCTTTAGGAACGATCGACCGGAATCCGATCCGTATCGAGAACGCGAGGCTTTTTGGGCCGGGCGTTTTTGATATGAAAGGCAATATTCCGCTCGTTCTCGAGGCTCTGCGGTATCTTTCGGCGGAGAAGATCGAGCGGCCGATAACGATCCTGCTGTCCTGCGATGAAGAGACCGGAAGTGCGACAGGACGCGATCTGGTAGAACGCGAAGCAGCGAATTCCGTGCGGTGCCTTGTGCTCGAACCGTCGGCTGCTGGAGCGGTCAAGACGGCCAGAAAAGGAACCGGCGTATTTTGCCTTGAGGCAACCGGTGTTCCCGCTCACGCGGGCCTTGAGCCCGACCGAGGAGCGAACGCCATTACCGAGCTTGCGAGACAAGTAGATGCCATTCATTCCGTCGCCGATCGCGACGCTGGGACGACCGTAAACGTTACGACATTTTCGGGCGGCACGACAACCAACGTTATACCGGCCTTTGCGGCGTGCGAGATCGATGTGCGCTTTTCGAAGGCGGCGGAAGGCGACCGCGTAGAAGCCGAATTGAGAAAGCTTTCCGCACATGACGCACGAGTTAAGCTCGAACTTAAGGGCCACATCAACCGCCCGCCGCTCGAAGAAACCAAAGATGTAATGGCTCTCTACGAAAAGGCGAGATCGGCCGCCGCGGTACTTGGCTTTGAACTCGGTCACACACAGGTTGGCGGAGCATCGGATGGCAATTTCGTAGCCGCTCTTGGCATTCCCGTTCTTGACGGTTTGGGAATAACGGGCGACGGAGCTCATACTCTTGATGAGTATATTGAGATCGAAGATATTCCGAGACGCGCGGCCCTTTTGACGAAACTGCTGATCGAGGAATAGGCTTTCTCGGATCTTCATTACACAAAAGACGGAGGCGAAACCTGTCCGGTGATGGGCGCGGTCTTCAAAATCGTCTGCGAGTTCGCCAAACGCGGGCTTGGGTGGGTTCGACTCCCACACGCCTCCGCCAATCTCATCGACAAGAACATCTATGCTGGCTTGGATAGCCTTGAATATGACGCCCGGCATCGGCCCGCGTGCGGCGACCGTGCTGCTAGAACGATTCGGTTCGGCCGAGGCGGTGTTTCATGCTTCGCGGTCGCAGCTCGAACTTTTAAGAATGGACGCCCAGACGGTCGATGCGATCCTTTCGCGGAGCTTTGACGAGCGTGCAAAACGCGAATTCGACGAGGTCAAGAAGCTTGGCGGCGACATTCTTGTGCTCGACGACGGCAGCTATCCTGAGATCTTGCGGGAGATCGCTGATCCACCGCCGGTGCTTTATGTAAAAGGCGATTGGCAGGCGTGTTTCGATCAGCCGAGCATCGGCGTCGTCGGTTCGCGTTCGTGTTCGACCTACGGCGAGAACGCTTCTGAGATGCTCGCACGCGACCTTGCCTCGCGAGGCATTACGATCACATCGGGCCTTGCACGCGGCATCGACTCAGCCGCTCATCGAGGCGCGATCCGCGGACAGGGCCGCACGATAGCCGTAATGGGCACGGGGATCGATGCTGTTTATCCACGCGAGAATAACGGCCTCGTTCGCGAAATACTCGCAAACGGCGGGTGTCTCGTAACACAGTTCCCGCTTGGCACACCGCCCTTGAAGGAGAATTTCCCGTATCGGAACCGCATTATCAGCGGCTTGAGCCTCGGCGTGTTGATAGTTGAGGCGTCCGAGCGGAGCGGTTCGCTGATCACGGCACGCCTTGCCGTCGAGCAGGATCGCGAGGTATTGGCCGTCCCCGGCAACATTACGAGCGGCAACTCTTTCGGCACGAATTACCTTATAAAGAGCGGCGCAAAACTTGTGCAGCAATGGCAGGACATCGTGGCTGAAATGCCGTCCGACATAGCCGCGAGAATTTTGCCGCCGAAAACAGACGATCGCAAGCAACGCGAGAAGACCCAAAACGAGAACTATGTTCCGCCCGATCTTTCGCCGAATGAGATAACGGTTTACAAAGCACTCTCGCTCGACGACGCAACGCATATCGACATTCTTGTCGAAACCTGTGGGCTGAGTTTTGGCGACCTAAATTCAGCCCTCGTCTCGCTCGATATCAAAGACCTCATCCGCGTCCTCCCCGGCAAATGCTACGCTAGGAAAGCCTAGACCGCTTGTCCGCAGTCAGAACCGCCTGCGCCAGCGGGCGGCCAATGTCAGTACCACCTGCGGTAGCGGGTGGGTTGGCTCTTACCACAGAGGCCACAGAGAACACAGAGGAAGACCCACGTCAGCCTGCGCGAACGGCACGGGGCGTTGCAGAAGCCCGCACAGCGAAATTGAGAATGGAGAATGGAGAATGGAGAACAGATGATCCGTTGAAGAAGCCCGAACGTTAGTAAGGGCACGCACATCATCCAGTCAACGGTTGAAAACCACTCACGCCCGGCCTCCATTCCCAATTAACAATCCACAATGAACAATTCACAATTTCCCGATGTTTGTCCCGTCCCACCGCGAATGGGAAAAGTGGGACAAAGTGGGACAAAAATCGGCGTTCTGGCGACCTGCGGTTACAATTTTTGTCACTATTGTCAAAGATCAGGGTGTAAAACATATGTTTACACCATCTCTACGAGTATATCACACGTGTCAAGAGGGATTTTTATTCTTCTTCGAATTGCCCCGATCTTCGAATTGCAAATTAAAGTCGTCTTTTGAGAGCGCGTGCCCTTACTTGTATCTTGACAATCGGGTGCTTGTCGATCAATAAGGGCACTTGTTGATTTGTTGGAAAAGATGAGTCTGGGACCTTACATTAGCTACAAGCATGGCCGCTTCTGCAACCGCTTTTTGAATTGCCCCGGTCTTCAGACCGGGGATCATGGCTCACAAAAAGAATCTCGGAGGCGGCTTGCCGCCGACAGGACCGAGAACATCTTCTGGGCTATGCCCTCTCGTAGTGCGGTCGGGGTTCGTGGGTCATAGATCCCCACGTGTTGCAAAAGACGCAACCGTGCCCGACCGATGAGCATACCTAGCTTTTTCTGGAGGCGGCTTGCCGCTGACATGTCTTTGTCGCGTGCTTCGCACGCTCCGATATATTCGTAAGGCGGGTGACGGTCGGGCAAGCCCGACCGCGCTGCGTTGCGGCAAGCCGCCTCCAAGATCATTTGTTTCGCATATCGGTCGGGCACGGCAACATGTGGGGATCTCTGGCCCACGATCCCCGACGCACTGCGCTTGCGGTAAACCGCAAGAACGATTGAGCGTCCACGAATGCAGGAATAGGGTCGCCACGAATGCACGAATCGAAGCCACTTTCGGGCTCCGCCCGTCTATTTTGCGGTGAAGCTTGCTTCACCGTTGGCCAGTCTCTCCTCAATTCTCGGAGGCTCAGCCTCCGACAACAGCGGCGGAGCCGCAAAAGGTTGAATAGCGTCATCCGGAAAAGGGTAGCTTCTCCGCAAATAGAGCGGCGGAGCCGCGGTCCTTCTCAATTCTCCATTCTCAATTTTAGGCTTATGGTGGCGGCCTTACCCTAGGCTATATTCATATGTCGCCTGCGGGGGCTAAGAGGTGTGGGCGAGGTGTCCGCCTCTTGGAAGAAGGTAGTGCGAGCGAGGCGTTCGCCGGGCGTTACTTATTATCCCAACAGATATTTTGCCAGACTCCAGAGTGCAAAAAGAAAGGCGATCAGGCTAACACAAATACAAAGCAATCCTTGCATGCGATACCTTGTTCGTAGGAAGGCATTTCCGTGTTTTCCATGGCACACTATGGGCAGCCCGTCGCCGTCGTAACATACTGGCCGACTATCAACGAATTATTTCCTCGAATGGATTCTAGACTCGATCTCTTTTGCTTCCGCCTCAAACCCCTGGGCACGTAGTCCCGCCGCAAATTCGTTTATAAGGGTGTTAGCTGTGTCCTCTTCCGCTAATCGGCTCCGGTGCACAAATACTCTATCGACTAGCTCACGAACCTTTTCAGGAGACCGCAGGTGATAGACATAGACGAATCCGAGCCAGCGGTACGAGACCCCAAGGCCCGAACAAGATGGGGCCTGTTCACAAACTTCAGCGGAGGTGGTCAGTTGCTTTTCGGCATCGGCAAACTTTCGCTGCGTGATGAGCAATTGACCCTTGCTGTTCATTGCCATAACAACACCATCCGTCCAGTCGATCTCGGCGGCTTCTTTCTCGGCCGCGTCGAGTTGCGTCCAAGCTGCGTCATAGTCCTCCTTAAGCTCTAGTTGTTCCGCCGCCTTTAACTTTTGATCGACAGACCTCAAAGTTGTGTATCGGTTAGGCCCGCAGGCCTGCAGCAGGAAAAGAGCGACTAGAATCCCGGCTAGTCTAAAGGCCGGCCTGTGTCGCCCGCAAATCACAAATCTCACGATCATCGTTTGTCTGATGGGATGTCTAAGTTTATATCAAATACAGTCTCAACAATAGGTGAAGTTGCGGCGGGAGACGGCCTGGCCGAGGGCCTCGGTCGTTATGCGCGGGGATGCCTTGATTAGTACACGTCGTACACAAAAACCATTGTTTCGCGGGTAGTGCGACGAGCCTATACTCACGCCATTACTCCCTGCGTGCTTCTGCGAGTTCATCGTCTGGGTTTAATGTTCTTCTTGCGGCGTGCCGAACACGAAGCACATACACAGTGTTCCCCTTAACGGTAAACAATATTCGATATCGGCCGTAAATAAGTTGGCGTATGTCGTCCTCAAAGAAGGAATTTTCGCGAGCAGATCCACACCTCAGCGGAGATCGTTCAAGTGAGCGTAGAGCCTCGATCAAGCCGTCATACCAATGAAGAGCGGCTTCCGGTACACCTTCGTTGAATATCCACATAAAGGCTTCGTCGGCGTCGGCCAATGCCCTTTTTGTCGACTCGACCTTGTAGGACTTCATTTACGTTTCAAAACAGGGTGCCGTCTTTTCATCTCTTTATCGAAAGCATCCAGCGAAAGGGTGTTTCCCAGCTCGATGTCGGAGAGCCCTTCGCGGATGGCATCGATGTCTTTGACCCTCTCCAGAATATCGAGCATGTTCTGGTAGCTCTCAGCGTCCTGAACAACTACCTCCGCCCGCCCATTCATCGTTAAGACAACGGGTTTCCCCGTCTTCTTTAACCGCTTTACGAAGTCAGGCGTTTTCCTCTTAAAATCTGATATCGAATGAATGTCCGTCTTGATGTTTAGCATATACCCTTAAGGCTCCCGCAGCATTAAATTACGCTCATATTTGATGCTACTCTCAAAGCCGCAAACCCGCAACCATGTTTTGATGGCTAGTGGATTGTTAAGTGTCCTCAATGTCTCGGCAACAGCTTTGGCGTCGGTCGTGATGCGCGGGGAACCGAGGTGATCGTTGGTCAGATTCGAGCGCGTTCTGACGACGCGCCCGACGGATACATCTCTTCGATCAACGCTCCTGACAGGTTATTATAAGTGTAACCCGTCGTGTATCCCAAAGGATCTCCCGCCGCCGTCTGCTTCGCACTCAACACATGTCCTAAGATGTCTGTGGGCGTCGAAGAATGTAACGAGCGCCTAACTCTTCTGATTCATAGTATGCCAAATACGAGAAAGGTGTAGGGATAACTAATGTTCCGAATCCACTTCCAACCGTTGCGTCCAAAGCATCGCCTAACGACATCTCCAAAAAGTTCAGTTTAGAGTTCGTTGAAACCAAGAGACAGAGATCAGACTTCGTCCATTCTTTCAATAATCGCAGAATTTCGTCCGGATTCTGCTGCGAGGGAGCAAGGAGGTTGGCGTGAATCAGGTCGTCAGGATCTACATGATCTAGTCCCCTTCGAAAGCGTTCTTGCCCTCTCGGTGTTTCAATGAGCGACAGTACTCTCCTTCGAGCTGAAGGATGAAAAAAAGTTCTAATAAAAGCATCAATGAGCGCGTTCTTGTTCATTATTCGCCTTAATCATTGAAGCGATAAAAGGTTCCGAAAACAACTGAATCAAGCTTCTTTGCCGTCCGAACCATATCACGTAACTCTGTCGACGGACGCCTTTCAGCAGACTTGGCTTGTATTATCTCAACGTTGTCAAGCCCGAAGAAGAAGCTTTTGTTCGCTGACGCTGAAGGTCAATGTTTCATCAGACGTTCCGGAATTATTGGCATTTCTCCGGCGGAATACTGAAAGGTTTCGTAAATGCCATCGCCGTCTTGATCTGTGTACACTAACACAATAGTCATCGCTGCACGGGCTTTTATCTTCCCATTTTCGTCAACTTCAACCCAATCACCTCTCATTACGTAACAAAACGGCCGACCTTGCGCGGAAAACACCTTCATACGTCTGATCAACCAAGCCTTGTTTTCCAAGGTTGGATCTCTATCGACATCAAAGGCGGTATTGCCGTCTGCATACTGGATCACATCGACGAGAGGAATGTAATCTATTTGCTCGATCCTAGCTATTGATTTGTTGGTCTTATATCTCTCTCTTGACACTTCTTTGAACAGAGTGATATCCGGCAATTCCCAACCGGCGGCGTTTATTAGCCGCTTCGAATCGTCCCGAATGCGAAGTTTAGACTGTGTGGGAGAAGGTGTTATCACCTTCTCGTTAATCTCTTGAGTGGCTACATTTTGAGTGGCTACATTCTGAGTCTGACACGCCGCACCAAGTGAAATAAAACACTTTGTACGATTGTAAGACAGGAAGTTTACGGCCTCAAAGAGCAATTGGTGGAGAATCAGAGCGGTTACGATCTGTTGTCCGGGGCGGAACTTGAGGGAGATCTTAGTGCCGTTTGCGACACGGAGATCGAAAAATCCACGATAGGACATAGACCGAATACACAAACGAAGCCTGATCCGCTCCGTTTGCTCTGCTTTTGACAGACCGAGAAATTAAGAGTAGAAGTCTAAAGGTGTCAGGCGCTGAAAATTTGCGTCTGGCATTATTTTTTCAAGGTGGGAGATTTTGTGAGATGGCGACACCAATAGACGAGATCGTGAAACAAATACATTCACTCCCGATGGTAGATGTGCAAAAGGTGCGCGAGATCTTGAACAAGGAAGCGGAGGAGCGCGAAAAGAAACGTGTTTCAAATGCCGAGCTTTCACGAAAGATCCGCGGCAAGTATGCCCATCTTCAAACCAGCAGCGAAGCTTTTGCAAATCGTAAGCAGGCGGAGATCGAGAAAGAAAGGTAGGAGCTTGGCAAGTATAAATGCTATACGTTCTGGATGCGTGTTCAATGATCGCATATCTCCGCGACGAGAAGGGTTCGGAAGTGGTTGAAGATGCTCTTTTTGCACCGGACAGCAAATGCTACGCCCATTCGGTAAATCTTTGTGAGGTCTTATATGACTTCTATAGGGTAGGCGCAAGGTCGGAGGCTGAACAGGCAATAGAGGATATCTTACTTCTCGGAGTGATCGAGAAGAATCAATTAGACAAGGGGTTCTGGCAAGCGGTAGGTAAATTGAAGGCAGAGATCAAAGCCTTTTTGGCCGACTGCTTCGCCATTGCAACGGCGAATGAACTGAATGGTTCGGTCTTAACATCGGACCACCATGAATTCGACACCATCGCAAAAAATGGTGTTTGCAGAGTTACGTTCATTCGTTGATTTTTCGGATAATGTCAAAAAAGCTGTTAATAGTTGAAAGCCCGGCAAAAGCAAAGACCATCGAGAAGATCCTCGGGCAGGATTTTCAGGTGAATAGCTGCTTCGGCCACATTCGCGACCTCGAAAAGGCGGGAATGGGCATCGACATCGCGAATGATTTTGAGCCGCGTTATATCGTGCCCGACGATAAGAAGCGCGTGGTGAATGAGCTGAAGTCGCTGGCGAAAAGGTCGGACGAAGTTTGGCTCGCGACTGACGAAGATCGCGAGGGAGAAGCGATAAGCTGGCATCTGTGTGAGGTGCTCGGCCTTGATCCGATAACGACCAAGCGGATCGTTTTTCACGAGATCACAAAGCCGGCGATCGAAGCCGCGGTAGAGAATCCGCGCACGGTAAATATGGATCTTGTCATGGCGCAGCAGGCGCGCCGCGTGCTGGATCGCATCGTCGGATTCGAACTAAGCCCCGTGTTGTGGCGAAAGATCAGTACGAGCAATAAGAGCCTGAGTGCCGGGCGTGTGCAGAGCGTCGCGGTGCGTCTGATCGCCGATCGCGAACGCGAGATCAATGCCTTCGAACCGGTAAGTCATTTCAAGATCGAAGGGCTGTTCATCGCCGACGATATAACAGGAAAGTCCGTTACGTTCAAAGCCGAGGGAAGAAAGCAGGACAGCGCGGACGATGCTGAAATGTTTTTGAAGGGATGCGTCGGTGCCGACTATAAAGTAACTGATATCAAGGTCAAGCCCGGCAAACGCACACCTGCTCCGCCCTTTACGACGTCAACGCTCCAACAGGAAGCTTCGCGGAAGCTGGGCTACGGTGTGGCGCGTACGATGCAGATCGCGCAAAAGCTTTACGAGAACGGGCATATCACCTATATGCGAACCGACAGCGTGAATCTGAGTGCAACGGCACTTGCCGACATCAAGCGAACGGTGAGCAGCCTTTACGGCGAAAGATATCACCAGGTGCGAAAGTTCCAGAATAAGAATGAGTCTGCGCAGGAGGCTCACGAAGCGATCCGCCCGACCTATTCGGATGCCTCGACGATAAGGGACGAAGAATGGCAGAAACTCTACGAGCTGATCTGGAAGCGAACGATGGCCTCGCAAATGGCCGATGCAGAGCTTGAAAAGACTACGGTCAAGATCGAGATCTCTACGAATAAGGAAGAACTGACGGCGTCAGGCGAGGTGCTGAAATTTGACGGGTTTCTGAAAGTCTATCGCGAAGGAAAGGACGAAGACGAGGCCGAGGAGACGGCGGAAGGCCTGCTTCCGCCGATGACGGTCGGGCAGTTGCTGCCGCTGTCTGAGCTTCGGGCAACAGAGCGTTTCAGCCGTCCGCAGCCGAGATACACCGAGGCGTCGCTTGTAAAGAAACTGGAAGAACTCGGTATCGGACGTCCGTCCACCTATGCTCCGACGATCTCAACGATCCAGAAAAGAGGTTACGTAGAGAAAAGAGATAAGGAAGGCACGCAAAGGGCGTTTCGAATATTGGTGCTGAAGGACGATTCCATAAGCAAAGAGAAGGGTTTGGAAAACACCGGTGCAGAGAAGGCGAAAATGTTTCCCACCGACCTCGGCCTCTTGGTGACGGACTTCTTGAAAGAACATTTTGACGCCATCATGGACTACGGCTTTACCGCAAAGATCGAGGAAGAGTTCGATGAAGTGGCGGACGGTCAATTGCAATGGAACGAAATGATCGATGAGTTCTATGGGCCTTTCAAAAAAGATGTCAATAAGACACTCGAAACTGCCGAGCGTGTAAAAGGAGAGCGGCGTCTCGGCACCGACCCCGAAAGCGGTAAACCGGTCGTCGCGCGCATTGCCCGTTACGGCCCGATCATACAGATCGGCAGCGCCGCAGAAGAAGAAAAACCGAAATTCGCCAAGATCCCGCCCGGACAGAGCATCGAGACGATAACATTTGAAGAAGCGCTCGCACTCTTCAAACTTCAAGGTGCGATGGGCACTTATGACGGCAAGGAATTGTCCGTGAGTATCGGCCGCTTTGGGCCCTATGTTAAATGGGGTGACGACTTTGTATCGATCCCACGCGGGACGGATCTGGCAACGGTGGATACAGAACGAGCGATCGAATTCATCAAAGCTAAACAGGCGGCGGATGCTCCTGTCGGCGAGTTCGACAATAAGCCGATCACGAAGGGCACAGGGCGTTTTGGGCCATTTATAAAATGGGACGGTTTGTTCATCAATGTTCCGCGTCGATATGACTTTCCGAATCTGACACAAGCGGAGATGAACGAGCTCATCGAAGCAAAGGTCAGCAAAGAAGCCAACCGCTACATCCACCGCTGGGAAGATGAAAAGATCTCTGTCGAGAATGCCCGCTGGGGCCCGGTAATAAAATTCGGCAAAAAGATCATCTCTCTTCCGCGAAAAGCCGACGGTACGCGCGAAACGGCCGAAGGCGCCGCCGGCCTGACGCTTGAACAAGTGAAGAAATTGATCGAAGCAGAAGTGCCTGGTGCGTTTGCCCCTAAAAAACCACGTGCTTCAGCAAAAAAGGCGCCTTCGAAGAAGCCGGCTAAGAAAGCGTAAAGGTCGGCGATGGGCCTGTACGGAATATTCGAGGCCGCGTTTGGTATTGCCAAATAGAAGAGTCTGATTATAAAATGGCTCTCGATACCGCCGACACACGTACGGGGCCACTAGGCGAACCTGCCGCTCGTGCGTAAGCATTCCCAAGGCAAGATGAACGAAAATATACAGTTTTTGCGAGCATTTTTGAAGAATCCGCTAAAAGTTGGGGCGATCGCCCCGAGTTCGCCTGAGCTTGCAGCACAAATGCTCAAGGGGTTGGAGCCTGACGAGAACAACATTATTCTCGAGCTTGGCGTTGGAACCGGGGCAATTACAAAATTCTTACATAACATTATCCCGAACCCTGAATCCTACCTCGGCCTCGAACTCGACCAAAAACTCGTAAATTCGATCACAACAAAACTTCCCACAATGAACATCCTTTGCGGGAACGCGGCGGAGGCTTACAAGATCCATGCGGATTCCGGCCTTGGCAAAGTTCGCTATCTTGTTTGCTGTCTCCCGTTCGTATCGCTGCCGAAGGAAGTTAGCGAAGCTGTGCTCGCCGAGATCGAGAAGTTTATGGCAGAAGGCTGCGAACTGCGCCTCTTCCAATATGCTCACGGCTACTACCTGCCGCCTGCGATCCGTCTCCGCGAATTCCTGCGCACGCGCTACGGCCGCACACGCCGCAGCCCGCTCGTCCTGAAGAACGTTCCGCCCGCGTACACGCTTACCTGGTCGACGATCTAGGTTTCTCTGCAATATTTATTGAAACTTCCGTGCATCTTGCGTGGTAATAAGATATTGTAGATATTGAACTGATCCACATTTTTAGACCACTTTAGGAGAAATAGGGACAATGTTACGACGAAAGATCGTCGGAGCAGCGATCATTTACGCATTTCTGCTCCCGACAGCTTTGCTTGCACAGGCGCCTGTTTATACGGCACCAAAAGCTGACATCGACAAGATCAAGGAAGAAGGCCTCAAGCATTCGCAGATAATGAATACGCTCAACTATCTGACGAACGTGATCGGTCAGCGGCTCACGGCTTCCAGGAACCTGAAACACGCGAATGAATGGACGCGCGACACGCTGACGAAATTTGGCCTTGAGAATTCCCACCTCGAAGCTTGGGGGCCCTTTGGCCGCGGCTGGGAACTTGAACGTTTCTCGGCCCAGGTTACGTCTCCATACAGTTTCCCGGTGATCGCTTATCCGAAGGCATGGTCGCCGGGTTTCGGCAGCCAGGTAGTGATGCCTGTGGAACAAACCGGAAAAGGCAAGAAGAGCAAGACGGCGCCCGCACCGGCCGCGGCACCTTCGACGACGATCACTGCCGACGTCGTCTATCTTGATGCGCATGATGAAGCGGGCCTTGCGAAATACAAGGGCCAGCTCAAAGGCAAGATCGTGTTCATGTCCGGAACGCGTGAGCTGAAGGCGGATTTTGAAGGGATGGGACATCGCTGGACGGCGCAGGAATTGCTCGATATGGCGAATGCTCCTGACCCGGACGCGGTTGTCCGAGCGGCAGTTCCGGCCGTAACGCCGAATCAGGCGAATATGCAGGATCGGCTGAAGCGTTTCGTTGACGGCCTGAAGCGTGCGAAATTCGTCATCGACGAAGGCGCCGCCATGGTCGTGGACAACAGTGCGAGAGGTTCGGGCGGAACGGTCTTTGTTCAGTCTGCGTCGGTTGCTGCCGACATTCCGGCAAACCCGATGGACTTTTTCACACAAAAGCGTCTTTCACCTTGGGACAAAGAGGCCGAAGCCAAAATGGTTCCGCAGATGACAATGGCGACCGAAGACTACAACCGCATCGTCCGAATGGTCGAGGCCGGTGAAAAGGTGCAGATGACGATCGACCTCAAGGTCAAGTATCTTGATGACGATCCAATGGTCTATAACACGATCGCCGAAATTCCGGGCAGCGACCCTGCATTGAAAGATCAGGTCGTGATGCTCGGCGGCCACATGGATTCGTGGCATTCGGGAACGGGCGCCACCGATAACGCGGCCGGTGTCTCGGTCGCGATGGAAGCTGTCCGCATCCTTAAGGCCGCTGGCCTTAAACCGCGACGGACCATCCGCATCGCACTGTGGACGGGTGAAGAACAGGGCCTCATCGGTTCGCGTGAGTATGTTACAAAACATCTCGGCGAAATGAAGGGCGGTCGGAATATTTTCGGCATTCCGCAGAGCGGTCCGCAGCAAAAGCCGGAGCTTATCAAGGGAGCGGAATACGAGAACATCTCGGCTTATTACAACCTTGATAACGGCACGGGCAAGATCCGCGGCGTCTATATGCAGGGTAACGAGGCGGCAAGGCCTTATTTCCGTGCGTGGCTGACACCTTTCCTCGATATGGATGCGACGACCTTGACGCTCTCCAACACGGGCGGAACGGATCATCTTTCGTTCGACCGTATCGGTATTCCCGGATTCCAATTCATTCAGGACGAAGTTGAATACGATCAGCGCACACATCACTCAAATCAGGATGTTTACGATCGCATTCAATCGGGCGATATGATGCAGGCGGCAACGATCATGGCAGCCTTCGTCTATCAAACGGCAATGATGGACGAACGCTTCCCGCGTAAGCCTATCGCACAATAGGCGGGCGCAGTTTGCGTCAGACAAACAAAATAGCTGTTGGCCAAAGTTCGGTCGACAGCTATTTTTCTTTTTGCAGATAGCAGTTTTTGATTTACACTCGTTCAAACTCCGATTTTTCCGGAAAACTCACACTAGGTCCATCACAACAAAATGACGAATATCCAATTTCAAAGAAGCGCGATCGATGCGAGCGGTGCATTCAGCTCTGCCTGGGAACAAGTTAAAGGGAGCTACGGCACATACCTCGGAGCATCGCTTGTTGCGATGATATTGATCAGTTGTCTTTATTGCATCAGCTGGTTTCTAATGGGGCCGATACTTGGCGGCTTCTATTACCTTTCGGCAAGGGGCTATCGCGGCGAGTATGTTGAGTTCGGAATGATGTTCGAAGGCTTCAAGAAATTCGTTCCACTAATGGCTGTCGGGCTTATGGTATCTGTGCCGAGTATTTTAGGAACGATCGTACAGACTGGAATGAATTTTGCCGATCTTGGACTCTTGCTGAGGAATCCGGAAGCGATACAGCAAGTTCAAAGGACGGGCGAATTTGGAACCGGCAATCCGGCAGCGTCGCCCATCTTTCTGCTTATCGTTGTTGGAGCTGCCCTTTTTAATTTCTTTTGGTGGGCGATAACCTACTTTGCGATTCCGCTCGTGATGGAATACGATCTCGGTCCGGTCGAGGCGTTCAAGCTAAGCGCTCAAGCGGCATTTGGAAATCTGGGCGGTTTGTTGGGAGTTGTGATCTTCGGCATTCTCGCCGCATTGATCGGCATGCTTCTCCTATGCATTGGTATTGTACTGGTCTCGTGGCCTGTCATCCTCGTCGCGAACGCGATCGTCTTTAACCAGGTCTTTCCAAGACAAGATCGCGGAGATCAATTCTTCGCACCGCCGCCGCCCGGCACATACGGATTCGGCAGCGTATAGCAGCTAGAAGATCACTGAATTTCCCTACGGTTTCGGTCATAATGACCGACCGGTGAGGATTTATTTGTCCGCCTGAACGAAAACCGTGCGAATCCCGCTTGACAGACGGAAGAGTTGGGCATAAATTTGTTCAGCTTTTAATTTTCAAAATAAGTCCCCAATTTGTTTGTCTCCTTATGCTCGGCATCATTTTTTCGCTGTTCGATGGGCGTAAATATGCGGCGTTACCGTTCACGGTTCCGCCATTTTTCGGCAACTTTCAGCACATTATCTGAGGAGGATAAGCATTGTGAAAAAGCTTTTTGTGATCCTGGCCGTCGTCGTTTCGACGTTAATTACGGTCGGTATCGTTTCAAAACACGCAGAGGCGAATAAGGCGGTCTTTACGACCGGTTCGCAGGACGAGTTGGCTCTCGCAAAACAGAAGAGCCTCGAGATCCTTCGCGACCAGGCAACACGCCGACTTATCGGCAACCCCGATGATTTCGAGGTTCAAAAGGTCGAGATCGACAGTCTCGGCATGGCACACACCCGTGTTCGGCAGACGGTCGGCGGCATCCCCGTTTGGGAAGGCGAGGCGATCGTCCACCTGAACCGCGACGGTTCGCTCGCAACCATTACTGATGACCTAAAAGAAGGCATCGCAATAAACACGTCACCCAATCTCGCACGCGAGGACGCCGTCCGTGACGCGAATCGAATGTATTCGGGCACGGCGAAGATAAGCGACAAGCCGAAGGTCGATATGTATATCTTCCGCGGCGAGGATCGCGACCATCTCGTCTATCGCGTCGAGACGCCGCACATCGATGGTTCGGACGCGTCAGACGTTCCGGTGATCTTTGTCGATGCACAGACCGGCGAGAAGGTCTTCGAATACAACAATCTCCAGACCGGCACGGGCTCTTCGCTGTACAGCGGTACGATCTCGATCAACACAAGCCAGTCCGGCGGAACGTATTATATGGAGGATCTCACGCGTAAGCAGGGAACCTTCAATATGAACTCGACCGGCAACGAAAATACCGGTGCCGGCGGTACGCAATCGCGTTTCACGGACACGGACGACAACTGGAACTCGACGATCCAGCGTGCAGGCGTTGATGCTCATCACGGAGCGGCAACGACGTATGACTTCTACCTTAACGTCCTCGGCCGCAACGGCATCGACGGTTCGGGCGGCCCGGGCGTTACGACCGCGGCGGCAAACGGCTCGATCTCGCTGATCACTTCGCGTGTGCACTTTGGTTCAAGCGGCGCCTACAACAACGCGTTCTGGTACAACAATATGATGTCGTACGGCGACGGTGACGGCGCGACCTTCACGCCGCTCACGACGATCGACATCTGCGGCCACGAAATGACGCATGGCGTTACGGAAAGGACCGCGAACCTCACGTATTCGAAAGAATCAGGCGCTCTTAACGAATCCTGGTCCGACATCATGGGCTCGATGGTCGAGCTTTATGCCGACGGCGGCGTGGTCTCCGGCGACACATGGAAGATCGGTGAAGACGCTTATACACCGGGAACTTCCGGTGATGCGCTGCGGCGGATGGACAACCCGAATGCGGTCGGCGACCCCGATCACTATTCGCTGCGTCTCTATCCGGGAAGCTGCACACCATCGGCGTTCAACGATAACTGCGGCGTTCACACGAACTCCAGCATCTCGAACCATGCTTATTACCTGATCGCCAACGGCGGCACGAACCGCGTGAGCGGCGTTGCTGTTACCGGAATCGGTGAAACGGCAGCTGAGAAGATCTTCTACCGCGCGCTCGTGACCTATATGACGTCGAGCACGAACTTCGCGGGTGCGAGAACCGCGACTTTGAACGCAGCGACCGATCTTTACGGTTCGTCTAGCGCTGAATACAACGGAGTTGCGACAGGATGGTGCGCCGTTGGTGTCGGTTCCTGCCCGAGCGGCACGCCTACTCCGACTCCGACAGCTACTCCAACCGCGACGCCAACACCAACGCCGACCGCAACCCCTACGCCGACGCCAACTCCGACCCCGACTCCAACTCCGGGCGGCGAAGTGATCGTCAACGGCGGTTTCGAAGGTACGTTCAGCCCGTGGACGGCGACCGGCACCGGCTCGTATTGGGTCGATCCCGGCAACTATCCGCATGGCGGTTCCGGCTACGCATATTTCGGCGAGAGCAACAGCGTCTCCGGCAGCGGCTACCAAACGGTCACGATCCCGTCGTCCGCCACCGGCACGCTCAGCTTCTGGCTGAACGTGACATCGAGCGAAACGACGACATCGCGGCAGTACGACAAGCTGTATGTCGAGGTACGCAGCACGTCCGGCAGCCTGAAGAAGAGGCTTGCGACTTACAGCAACCTCAACAAGGGTGCGGCCGGTGCGTATTCTAAGAAGTCGTTCAGCGTTTCGGCCTACAAGGGCCAGACGGTGCGGATACAGTTCCGTGTGACGACCGATTCGTCGCTAGGAACGACATTCCGCGTGGACGACGTTTCGCTGCAATAGGGCGGTAAACCGCATTTAACCAAGGAGCTGTCGGGAAACTAGAGTTGATTCCCGGCAGCTTCTTTTTGGGCGAATGTTATGCTTAAGGATCGACAAGACGATGTCATTTGTCCTCAAAACCTTGGCCCGTGTTTGGAAACTCCTACCGCGAGACGGCCGGATCTTCTTTGCAAGGCTCACACAGAAGAAATTCACGGCTTCAGTTGCCGGCGTCGTCCGTGACGACAAAGGCCGCGTGCTTGTTCTGGATCACGTCCTACGGCCGGCTTCGGGCTGGGGTCTGCCGGGCGGTTTTATGAAGCATTTTGAGCAGCCCGTCGAGGCGCTGAAACGCGAGATCCGTGAAGAAACGGGTTTAGAGCTAAGCGAGGTCGAACTCTATCGAACGCGAACCCTAAGAAGGCACATCGAGTTCATTTTTACGGCACGAGCGAACGGCCGCGGGGAGGTAAAAAGCCGTGAGATCACCGCCGTAGAGTGGTTCGATCCAGCGAAACTCCCACCTGAGATGAATGTCGATCAGCAGTTCTTGATACGAAAGGTTTTTGGCCTCGATCTTTGAAAATCGAGAGTTGAGTCGTAAAATTAAAGTTTTCGAGTCTATTTCAACAGGGAGTTTCTTAGAAATGGTTAATCTTATTCCGCCGCCGGAAGATGTTATGCAGATCTTGGCCGAGACAGGCGCGTATCGCCGCGGCCACTTCATTTACCCGAACGGTAAGCACGCTTCGCATTATTTTCAGATGCCGCTCGCTTTTCGCTATTACGACAATGCACGCATCTTGTCCGTCGCGCTCAGTCGGCTATTCCGTATGGAAAAGGCGATCGCGAGCCAATTGCCAAAGGTGTCGGTCATCAGCCCAAGCCCGGGCGGCATTATGGTCGCCTTCGGCGTACGCGAAGCTCTCGGCGCGCAGCAGATCTATTGGGCGGAAATGGAGAACGGCACACGGCAGTTCCGTCAATTCCTATCAGAATACGAAGTCTATCCTGCGATCATCGTTGACGACATAAATCGCTCTGGCAAAGCGATCACGGAGACCATTGCGCTCGTGAAAGAGCTCGGCACAAAGGTGATCGGTATCGGCACGGTTGCGAAATTCGAGGACGCACCGAACGAATACGACGGAATCGCTGCTAAGTCCCTTCTGAGCTTCGATGTGAACTTCTACGATTCAGAGGAAGAGTGGAAAAATTCCCGAAGTGCGACAAACGCCGAGGAAGAAAAGGTCAGATACTAATTGTGAATGGTTAATAGTAAATAGTGGTGGTTTGATGTGACATCGACGTCACTATTAACGATTTACCATTCACAATTCTCTATATCTCATGCCGGTTGGTCAGGGCCTTGTCCATCGTTACCTCATCAACAAACTCGAGGTCGGAGCCGACCGGCATTCCCATCGCGATCCGCGTAACGCGAACTCCCAAAGGTTTTAATAGACGCGCTATGTAATTTGCGGTCGCTTCGCCCTCGGTCGTCGGGTTCGTTGCGACGATGATCTCTTTTACCTCGACGCCGTCATTATTCTCCGGCCGCAGCCTCGGCAGCAGATTGTTGAGCATAAGCTCGTCAGGCCCGATGCCGCGGATCGGCGACAACGAGCCGTGCAGAATGTGATAGAGCCCTTTGTACGAACGTGTTTTTTCGACGGCGACGAGATTGTACGGCTCCTCGACAATGCAGATCTGTGAACGGTCGCGTTTGGGATTTGCGCAGTAAAGACACGGATCGACATCCGTCAAATTGTTGCAAACCGAACAGAAGACGATCCGTTCTTTGACCTCAAGCAGCGAACGCGCAAAGGCCGCAACATCGGCCTCCGGCTGCCGCAGAACATAGAACGCAAGGCGCTGTGCAGACTTCCCGCCGATGCCAGGCAAGCGTTTGAATTCGTCGATCAGTTTTGCGACCGGTTCTGAATAATCAAGCATAAGACTTGTAATGGTGAATTGTGAACGGTCAATGGTGAGCTTCTTAACGCTAAGAGCGATTGCTTCACCACAAAATGATCAGCGATCGGGCGATTCACCATTCACAATTAACCATTCACCATTGCCTACATCATTCCCGGCGGGAGCATTCCGCCGAGTTGGCCTTTGAGTGATTCTTCGACCTTGCGGCGGGCTTCGTTAAGGGCGGCAACGGTAAGATCCTGGATCATTTCGACATCGCCGTCCTTAATTAGGTCGGGTGAGATCGTAACAGCGAGGACCTCAAAATCGCCACGCATTTTTACCGTAACAACACCGCCGCCGGCCGCCGCCTCAACGACCAAATTCTTCATCTCGCGGCTCATCTGCTCCTGCATCTGCTGAGCCTGCCGCATCATCGAACCGAGATCCATTCCACCTGGAAGTTTCATAAATATTCGTACTCCTTTTTGCGAAAAGGCGCGCTTCCCGCGTGTGCAGTAAGTTTAGCATTTACGGCCACCGCTTAACGAAAGTCCGGTTTCGTCGGTCTTTGCGCCTTTGCGTTTCTGTGGAAACCTCGATTTCCGAACTCCCGCAGAGCAGTCGCGGCAGGATTATCCGTTAAGGCTATCTAGTCCGTTACCTTGCCTTCTGGGCTTTCGGCATTCTCTGCAACTCTGCGACTCTGCGGGAACCTCAATTCCGAACTCCCGCAGAGACGCAGAGAGATGAATATCGTTACAACGATCTCAAGCAGACTACGCTCAGTATATGCACTCGATGTGCTCTGCCGTGGACGGCATTTCGGCGTCTCTACATAACCTTCGACGGCCGGATCCGCAGGAAGATCTGCCAACCGCCGTGCTGCGTACCCCCATAGACGGGTGTTAGCGATGCAGGGTTCGAGTTTGCCGTAAGCATACCTCCAAGCCCGACATCGACGCCTTTTTGACTATAGATGTCGCGCACATAGCCGATCGAATAGGCTCCGACCCAATACATCGGGCCGTGATACGAGTGATCGAGAACCAGTTCGTGAGCAGATTTCTCTACGCGTTCGAGGCGGCCAAAGATCGCGTTCTTTTGGAAATCGAAATTGCTCTCGAAAAGGAATGCGTTCGAACGTTCGCCGTTGCCGTAGTTCTGCCCCCAAACGAAGCTGCTCGCCCAATTCTTGTCCTTCCCGAAGGGCTTGTTATAGATCGCTGAAGCCGTCGTTCTTCGAAGGATCTTTAGCTCGGGTTCGAGCGGTTCGGGGTTTCGCAAGTATCCGTGCGAGATCTGAAATGACAGATCGCGCGTCGGATTCCACGAAAGGCGTCCGCTGAATGAATTCAAACGCGGCTTGTCGAACGCCCAGCGGTTCTCGTCCGGTTCGGTACCGTTGAATGCACTTGCTTCGAGCTTCACTTTGCCGAATGACACGCCCGCGGTTACGACGCCCCACGTGATATGCGTTGCGTCCTGCCAATGGTGCGAGATCGGTGCGTCCGGATTGTTCGCCCCCGATGTCCGGTGCATGAACATGGTGGGCCCAAGTGCAGGTTCGCCGGGCAGTCCCGCATAGAAGAAGACCGAGCGCTTGTCGTCAAATTTATACGAATAGGTGAACGCGAGTTCGGAGACAAGATCGTGCGGATGCTGGCGATCGTGGACCGGCTGGCCGTGAAACTGTTCGCCGCTTTGATAAAGAAGCGGATAGCCGTAACCACGCTGCGTCAACGCATCGACGCTTAGCATCGTGCGAATTCCGATCTGGCCTTTCTTTCCTGCAGACCGCGAATACATTGCCATAAGCATATTCGGCGCATCAAAACGCGAACGTGAGCCTTTGCCAGCGACTGAAACATCGCGGGACGAGCCGATCGTGGTGTAACGCACGAATGCCGAACCCATCAGCATGAACATTCCGCCGTCCTTGAAATGCTTCATATAGGCGTACATCGGCGTCGAATCCGGTGCCCAAGCCGTGCCCGAACTCTCACGGCTCATCGGATCGCCGATATTAACGGTCGAGGCCATTCCCATACCGCCGTGGCCTGCATTATCCATTCCCGGCATATTGTGGCCGCTATGGTCCGGCTCGGCAGATGGTGTCGGCGTCGGCGTGGGCGTCGTCTTGTCGCTGCCCATCATCATCTTGTGATGATCGTGGCCTGCGGGCATTGACTCCATCGCAGGCATCTTCTCGCTTGCGGCACCGACATTGATCGTTCCCCACATTCCGCCTTTTGCATGTCCTGTAACGCTGCAAAAATATTTGAAACTGCCCGCTTCATTCGCCTGTATGACGAGCTCTTGCGCATGCCAGGTCTTACCGCTCCCGGCCGGTTCGAGCTTTACAGAACCGGCGGTCATCGCAACCGTCGGGTCGGCCGCGAACTCGCCCATCACATGCCCGATCCGCAGATCGTGCCACATATCGCTGTCCTTGTTAATGATAAGGATCTTGAGACGTGCTCCTTCCGGCACAACAAGGGTCGGATTTCGCATTCCCTGAATGCGGAACGAAAGCATATCGCTCTCGGGGCCGGTCGCCACAACGAGGCGTATCTCATTTTTTGTAAAAGTAAGCGTTCCCTCGCCTTTTACGCCGAGGTCCCGCGTCTTCTCTGCCGCAAGCAATTCATCAAAGGTAACAGTCCTCGTCACGCCCGAAACCAGCGTGAAAGGCCTATGCTGTGCGAACACGGCCGTCGCATAGATCGAGACGATCACCGCAAATAATAAAAACTTCTTCACGTTATTACTCCTTTCCCGTGCGGGAAAATACTATGACCTGCCGAGCGTTCATATCGTTCGGCATCAGACACGCAACGCCTTTCGCTCTTTAGACGAATTTTGCACGCGCGCGTGTAAATTGAAACTTTGTCTTACTGATCTAAGCCCATCGCGGAGGACCGCGAGGACGCCTGAGGTCAGGTTCGTAGAAACGCGGAGATATGTTTTCTGAACGTTCGATCTTTGGGAAGGTTTGCCCGGCGGAAGGGCTCGCGATCGGAACGGTCGCCCTTTCAGCAAGGGCGATAGCATCCTTAACGGTCTTTTCCGGTGTGGATTTATCCGCGATCGACGGCTTTTCCGCAAAAACGCAGATGCAGTCGCTCTCGGCGGCAAGTCCTTCGAAGGCTTGGGAGCTAGAGCTTAAAGGTTCGTGGCAGGAAGATGCCGACGCAACGGCCTTCTCTTCGTGATGCCCACAAAGGCAGGTTGGAGCCGAAAGCGCCAATAGCGACAGCACCACGAGCAACGCGGGCAAGATCGTCTTCAACCTGTATTCGTGCCTCATCATCGAAACCTTTTGATTATATCAACCGAAAAGGGGAAGAATAAAGAGAAAAGGCCACGGGCTTCATGGCCCGCCTATGAAAAGCATCGAACCGTGATAAAATTTCACGAGATCTTAGGTCATATTTATTGAGGATGCCTGCCTTATGAAACACTGCCCGAATTGCGACGCGACGTATGACGAGGAAGTGATCCGTTTTTGTACAAAAGACGGAACGCCGCTGATCGAGGATGTTGAGCCGCAGTTCTCGGCATTGCCCAGTGAGAGTTTGCCGCGGCCATCGACGCCGCTAGATCCGCTCCCGACCGAAGATGACGACGCCGGTGAGGTGACCGTGATTCGCCAGGCGGGCAGTACGCCAGTGGTTCCGCCGCCACCGCCTTCGATAGAAGAGTTGAATGCGGCCGTCCCGCCGCCGCGTTCAGGCGAGAGGATCGTGATCTCAACAGCGCCTGAACCTCAGCAGCAATACCAACAACAGGTTCGCCCGGCACAGCAGCGTCCGCCCCAGGGATATTACGCACCGCCGCCGCCGAATACGATGAAGACGGTCGTCTTGACCGTGATCGCAACGCTTCTTGTTGTTGCGGTCGGCGCCCTGCTTTATTCATTCCTTCGCCGCGACACGCCGGCCGCGAACACGAACACGAATTCGATCTTTGCAAATCAGAATGCGAACCTGAACTCGAACGTCGGCTTTGATTCGAATTTCAACTTCAACGCGATGCCGCCGATGCCTTCGCCGAATTTGAATGTAAATACGAATGCGAACGTAAAAACGCCGACACCGACACCAAAGCCTTCGCCGAGCCCGACCGAGACGCCCGAAGAAACTCCGACACCCGAGCGTTCACCGACACCAAGGCCTTCAATGACGCCGCGACCGAGCATTTCGCCGACGCCGCGACAAGGCCCGCGTCCGACGCCGAATCCGGATAACGACGACTAAACTTTTCTTTTATTCTTGCTTGCGGTTTGCGGTCTCGACTGCGGCCTCGACCGCTTTACGCGCGTCGACGACGCCCCAGCCTTGCCGATCAACCTCATAGAGCGGCAGGCGTTCTGCGGTCGCGATGAGAATGCTCTTGACCTCTGAAGGCGTGAGGCGTGGATTTGCCTCGATCATCTGTGCCGCAACAGATGAGACGATCGGTGCGGCAAAGCTCGTTCCGTCAACATACTTGTAATGCGCCGTAATGACGTTCTCGCGGCGGATCTTAAGCAGGATGATCTGGCGTATGCTGTGCGGTTCACGGTCTGCAGCGGCGTCGAGTTCGGGATCGATGCCGGAATACTTTTCAATGATGTCGTAAAGCTCTTCGTCGGGGGCATTGTCCAGAAGGCTCAGCAATTCTGCCTGCGCGGCAGTGGGCGTGTTCGGCAAGATCGGCGCCGGAACCCAGATCGACGACGCGATCACTTCCGGTTTCTGCAAGCCGTCAACCGTAGGCCCGTAGGACGAGCGATACATACCGCGTCGAGCACGATTGAGCGAGTTGTGATCGTCCAGACCTCCGATCGCGATGCACGAAGGCGCACTTGCCGGCGGTACAACGGGATGGCCCGGAATGTGGCCCGCATTCCCGACCGCGCAGACGACAAGGATGCCTTCGCGTGAACATTCTTCGACCGCCTGCGATACCGGATCGTTAAGATAGCTCGCAACGCCATCGCCACCAGCGGAGATATTCACGATCCGAATGTCATATTTTTTGCGGTGTTCGAGAACCCAGTTGAGCCCGTCGAGAATATTCTGATCGGAGATTCTGCCCGTGCGCGCAAGCTTGACCAAAACGACATCCGAATCGCACGCGATGCCGCGATAGAAGCCATTGGAAAGTGAACCGTTGCCCGCGGCAACGACCGAGGTCATCATTCCGTGCCAGCTCGCAACATCGGGTTCAAAGAGGGTGGTGAGGTCGCCGTCCTCGTCCAGCAAGTTGCGATAGGCGATGATGCGGTTCTCGGGTGTCGTGAGATCGACATGCGGATAAAAACCGGAATCGAGGAAGGCGATCGTTACACCTTTGCCTGTGTATCTGGTGTCGGCGTCGAGCCGAAGAGGCGTCGAGAGGACGTGCGAACCGTCTTTCTGGACGGCAGCGTCCTTTATTATCTCGTCCTTTGCCCGCGTAAAAAGATCTGCGCAACGCGTGCAGACCGCTGAAAAGTCGCCAACGTCCGGCGCGTTCGCACGGATCAGCTTGGCGATGTCCTCCGGCAGATTTGCGAGCGAAGTCCACTCACCGCGAGCATCGCGTGAGCACACCGGGCATGCGGTTGTTGGCCGTAGAGTGTCTATTTTTGTCTTATCGCGGCTTGCGGCCGCAGGTTCGATGGCGGGCATCGTTCTTTAGCGTTTCAAGTTTTCCACAATCGTTGGGTAAAATCAACGAACAGAAGAACTTAATATCACGCGAACAGGAAGACCATGCTGACTCATATCGTTTGTTGGAAATATCGGCCGGAAGTTCAGGACGAAGAAAGAGAAGCCCACGTGGCGAGCCTGAACGCTCTTGTCGGCGTAATTCCTGAGATCGAGACCTTTGCGACCGGACGTGACATTATCGGCCTTGAACGCTCGTTCGACACGGGCCTTGTCGCGACCTTTGCCGACCGCGACGCGCTTGATCGGTACACGGTTCACCCCGAACACCAGAAGGTCGCCGATCTTGGCAAAAAGCTCGCTGAACGGGCTGTTTCTGTTGATTTTGTTTCATAAGTGAAGCTTGTAAAGCGCATTCTGATCGTTCTCGCTGTGCTTGCGGTACTGTCGCAGGTGCCTTTTGCGTATCGGCGTTATGTTTTCGG
This sequence comes from Pyrinomonadaceae bacterium, assembly GCA_019694355.1. Classification (GTDB taxonomy): domain Bacteria; phylum Acidobacteriota; class Blastocatellia; order Pyrinomonadales; family Pyrinomonadaceae; genus OLB17. Next base: position 185,113 of record JAIBCB010000003.1, read on the forward strand.
CGAAACGGCGGACAAGATCGCATCGGACAACGGGGCGAGGCGGCAGGTTGAGGATGCAAGGTTCGACGAGTACACCGGCATTATTCACGCACATTCGGCGATAGGCGGCCACAGCAAAGCAACCTTCGATGAGCTTATTTCGGGAGCAAATGCCGCCGGATTGAACTTTGTCGTAATGACAGAGCATTGGTCGGACGCATTTGATACATCGGCGATGACGCTTAGCGGTTTTCACGGAAACACGCTTTTTGTCGCGGGCAATGAGATCGATACGGCCGACGACGACCGTTTGCTGATGGTGCCGGGAAGCGCTGATTCTGCGGGTTTGAGACGCCTTTCGACACGTGATGTCGTCAAAAAACTGCATGATGAGCAGCGACTCGCGCTCGTTACATATCCTGAGAGATTTCATTCGTGGCGGGCAGACATTGACGGCGTCGAGGTCTTTAACCTGCACACCGCGGCGAAAAGCATTAACCGGTTTACCGCTCTTTTTGATCTCATTTGGTCCGGTTCGAGCTATCCTGAACTTGTCTTTGCACGCTCTTTTACGCGGCCGGATGAGAATCTCGCAAAATTTGACTCATATGCGGCGGAAGACAAGACGACCTTGTTCGCCGGCACAGATGCTCATTCGAATATCGGATTCTATCTGCTTGGCGATGAGGCCGGGCATCGGTTCTTTGGCGTAAAGCTCGACCCGTATGAGCGGATGTTCCGCATAATGCACGTTCACGCACTCATCCCAAAAGGGACGCCGCTTTCGCAGGAAAGCTTGCTTGCCGCCGTAGCCGATGGCCGCGTATTTGTTGGCATTGATGCACTTGGCGACTCCTCCGGGTTTAGGTTCCGCTTTGGTGACAGAACAATGGGCGAGCGTGCCTCAATCTCAGAATCCGGGACGCTGACGGTCGATATTCCGCTAAAAAGCCGCGTGATCCTCTACAAAAACGGTCAAAAAGCGGCGGAAGACTCGGGCAACGACCATTTTGAGTTCAAGCCGGATGGACCAGGCGTTTACCGCGTTGAGGTTTACCGCGAGGGCCTTGGAATGGCATATCAGGCGATGCCGTGGATAATGTCGAATCCGATCTATATCGCCCCTGCGTCTTAAACTTTAGGGCGGGCAAACGAAATCGAACTTCAAATCATCTTAAACAACGCAACATTAGAAGCAATATTTTGCGGTTTAACACGAAAATGCAAAGGTTTATAAGATGTCTGTCCGCGATCGCAGCGGCAATGGTCTTGGGAAGCGTTCCGGTATTGGCCCAAAGCGTTAAGCACACGCCATTTGACGTAACGAGCTACAAGATGACGGTCTCGCTCGAACCGAATTCGCGCCATCTTGCGGCGACGGTCGATGTCGGGTTCACACCGCTTGATAATACGCGCTCGGTCGTTTTTGAGCTGAACGGCTCCTTAAAGGTCGAATCGATCACGCGAGTTGACGCGCCGGTCGTTGTCGCTGAACCAACTCCGCGGCCAAAAAGACCGGTCAAAGGACAAGCCCCGACGCCGACGCCCGTTCCCGTCGGCGCCATTACCTTTGTGCAGGATCAGGCCGGTGTTTCCGACCTCGGCCCAAGCGTCCGCATCGATCTCGGACAAGAGATCGCAAGCGGCACACCCGTGACCCTGCGGTTCAAATACGCCGGCGTACTTGATACGCCTGCAGGCGGCCCGCTTCTGAACAAGCGGCTTGCCTTCATCGGCGACAAACTTGGTTATCTGATGTATGCCGCACGCTGGTTCCCATTTCACGATTACGCGGCTGATCCCGCGACCGCAGACATCAGCGTTTCTCTGCCCGCTGGCTATCAAGTAGTTGGCTATGACGACACTGCGACGGGGTCAACGAACGCAAATGGAACATTTCATTTCGTCCAGTCACGGCCGGGACTCGTCGGCAATATCGCCTACGGAAAATACGTTGTTCGCGATCTGAAATATGGCGGAACGAACATTAAGTTCTTAACGCAGCCCGGCCACGATGACCGAGTCGAACCTTATGCCGAGACGATCGGCAACGCGCTTGCCGCTTATGCAAAACGCTTTGGGCAGGCATCGTTCGGAAACAACTACACGGTCGTTGAGATCGATGACGAGAGCCTTGATTTCTATTCGGCGATCGGGATGCTGTTCGTTGCGGGCCGCAATTTTGAAGGCGACCGCGAGACGGCACTCGACCGTCTGCAGCGTGAGGCGGCTTTTCAATGGTGGGGATTGACCGTCGGGCTGAAGTCGTTTGATGACGCGTGGCTTTCGCAAGGATTGGCCGAATACAGCGCCTATTCGCTCCGCGAAGCGAAGCTCGATGGCCCTAAACTCGAAGAGCTTCATCGCCAGCAGCTTGAGAAGGCGTTGACCTTTGAACCGACAGCATCTTTGCTGCGGGCTCCGGCGGCGCTTGACGACCAGTCTTCGGCCTACAAGTACATAATGTACGGCAAAGGCCCGCTCGTTTTCCGCCTTCTTCGCGAAACGGTCGGCAAGGATAAGTTTGAGAAGATACTCCGTGATTTCCTCGCACAATATCGCGGCAAACGAGCTTCTATCTACGACTTTGAGACGCTAGCGTCAAAAGATGCGGGCGAGAACCTGCGATACTTCTTTGCACGCTGGGTCGAGGGAACCGGCGTACCGGAATTCGAGGCGGATTATCAGATCTTGCGTACACGCGGCGGAAAGTTCATTACGCGCGGAACAGTAAAGCAGAATTACGACAACCTTCGTTTGCCGGTCGATATAGAACTCCAGAGCGAAGGCAGTTCGGGCGACAAGATCCAGACGGTCGAGGTCGAGGACGCAAGTGCGGACTTCAATATCCAATCGGACGGCAAGCCGCTGAAGGTGGTTATCGATCCGCATTTCAAGTTGCTGCGCATCTCGCCTGACTTGCGGGTTTCAGCGATCGCACGTCGCGGCATCGAACAGTTCAAGGAAGGGAATTACGCCGAAGCTCAGACGCAATTCGAGGCGGCTCTAAAACTCGACCGCTCGAACGCCTGGGTCTATTACAATCTCGGCCTGCTCTATCTCGAACAACGGAACTACGACGTTGCGATCGATAATTTCAAGGCCGCACTTGCCTCCGGAAACATCGATCCATCGTGGCTCACGGTATGGGCGAACATCAAGATGGGCAATGCGTATGACGCGAAAGGCGACCGCACGCGAGCCGTCGCGGCATACAAACGCGCCGAGTCCGATCCAAGCAATTACGACAATGCACAGGACTCCGTAAAACTTTATCTCGGTACGCCGTACGACCCGCGGACGCAGAAGAATACGGCGACTAAGTAGTCGTCAATTTTCGGGATCCGTCCGTTTTCCGCTCATTTTCAGAGAAGAAAGGCTGTCAATTTCTGACAGCCTTTCCCACCTTATGTGATCGTCCGATCAGAAGGTGAAGCGAAATGCGAACTGCACCTGTCTGTTTGAACCAAGCCCGACCGTGCGGCCAACGGTCGATCGCAGCAATCCGAACGTTGAACCTGCCGAGCCTTGCGAGAAAGCTTGGCCGGGCTGCACAACATTTGATGTCGTTGCAGAATAGCTTGCGCATACGCCGCCGGAGACCGCACACGACAAGTTCGGCAAGGCGTTGTTGAGCGTAGTTGACGGATTCGCAAAGTTGGTCGTGTTCAGGACGTTGAAGATCTCCGTACGGAATTGAAAGCTCATCGTCTCCGATATTCGGAATCGCTTTGCGAAGGTCAGATCGATCTGACGGAAGCTCGGGCCTGAAAGTTCATTTCGCGGAAAGTTGCCCCACGTTCCCGGTTCGGGAATTGCGAAGGCCGCCGGATTGATGAAGTTGCGGTCGTTCCCGAGATATGGGTTTACTCCCGGGAGCAGATTCGGTCTGCGGACATTGCGTGAGTTGCCTCCGCCGGGTGTGTTGATCACCGCAACAAAACCGACTGGGAGTGACGGAAAGCCGCTTCCGAAGGAGGGCAGATTCGCAGTAAATCCATTGGCAAAGAAGCCGCCCGCACCATTTGGGCATCCTGCCGCAAGCTGACATTGAACGACAATATCAGGACGCACCACGAGAACCTCGATGGGTACGCCGCTGCGAGCGTTCATGATACCGCCAACTTCCCAACCGCCGAGGAGCATATTTCCGGTGCGGCCGAGGTCGAATCGGCGGCCTTTGCCGATCGGCAGTTCGTAGAGGGCCGATAGATTGAATGTGTGTCGAACATCGAAGTTGTTGCGTCCGCGGTCTGCTTCGAAATTATCGAGCTGCGCGCTTGTGCGGGCCTCATTCGAACCTGCGGTATTTCCTTCACTTTTTGCAAAGGTGTACTGCATGTTCATGGTCAATCCGGTGCGGAAACTTCGCTGGAGCGAGATCTGCAGAGCGTTGTAACGATCATCGCCGCCGGACGTCTTGTAATCGACCTCTGCATACGGATTTGACACCGATGTTCCATTTACGATGCTAAAGTCTCTAACTGTCGTGACGCCGACAACTTGGCCCGCGGCGTTCGTGCGATTGACAACGCCAACTCCCATCGGAATGTTCGTGCCGTTAAGTATCGTCGCCGACCCAGGAAGGATCTGATTCGCGACGCTGCGAAGGAACAGATTCCGTCCGGTGCTTCCGACATATGCGACCGTCGAGGTCAGGTTATATGGCAGCTGCTGCTGCCAAGAGACACTGTACTGATAGATCTGCTCAGGAATTTTGTAGTTCGAAGAGTATGCCCGCGGTTGGTAATTGCGGTTATCCGGATTTGTGTTGAAATTGTTGATGATCCCCTGGAGGTTGGCGGGGAAGGCGAGCAGCGAGCCAGACGTAATTGTAGAGCTGATGCGATCGCTTTCGATCGGCTGTATCTGGTCCTCTGTTTGTCCGGGGCCGTAATAGATTCCAAAACCGCTGCGAAAGACCGTGCGTCCGCCGGCAAAAAAGCCGGAGCCGGCCTGGTTCGGAGCCCACGTCAATGCCACACGCGGGCCAAAATTCGAGGCGGAAGACCTGAAGGCCTTTTCGGTCGCCGGCCTGAGTTGGCCGCTCTCGATATCAAACAGCACCTGCAAATTGCGAGCTTCGCGAAGAGGTGTGTAATACTCATACCGCAAACCGTAGCTAAAGGTCAGTCCATGCGGCAGTCTCCATTCGTCCTGCGCGTAGGCGATGTAGTATTCCTGCTTAGCAAGACGCTGCCCTGCGGCACCGCTGTTGAACGGGCTCGGTGCGCTTACATCTCCAAGGTATTGAACCGATGTCGGCGAATTTGCCAGGAATGCGGCTAGGTTCGAGAAAGTGTAGGTAGTACCGCCAAGGCGATCGGTGTACATCCGTATCAACCGAACCTCGCCGCCGAATTTGAAGTTGTGATCGCCCTTTACCCAATTTAGATTGTCAATGAACCCGATCGAGTAGGGCGTGTAAGGTTGGCCTCGCCCGTTGGTCGCCGAGTTCGCCCGAACAAGGCCGCCTGGTATCGAGATACCCGATGACGTGCCTTGCCCTGCGATACCTGTGTTTGCAACGCTGCCGGAGATATTGAGCGTTATGTTCGAGAAATCGATGCCGCCGACTGTAGGTGCCTGGCCATAGATCCGAGTTCGTGCCCCGTTGTATCCGATCTTGAACTCATTTATGAGCGAGCCGTCACGCTTCAAGATCGATTGGAATCCGACGACACCGTTCTGAGGCACAGCCTCGATCTTGACGACTCGACCCGACACACCTTCGGGGGCGACGTCGTTGCCGGAGCTGCGGAAGAATCGGACATAAAGTTTGTTCAGGTCATTCATTTGCCAATCGACGCGTGCGGCAAACGCTTTCTCGTCGGTCTTCTGCATGTCCTGAAGCTGCAAGATGTCAAACCCTTGGACGGCCGAGCCTCCAGGAACCGTAACGGCCTTCGGTGACCTGAATGCAGCGATGAATGGCTGGATCAGCGGATTTACCGGTGTTGTAGTGCCGGGGATGACGGCTCCGGGTGCCGCAAGCGAAAGACTTGGTGCTGCTTCAACAAAGTTCAATCCGAATCGGCCCCGATATTGCTCGTAACTGCCGAAAAAGAAAAGCTTGTTCTTGATGATCGGCCCGCCGACCGAACCGCCGAACTGATCGAGCTGAAGTTTGCTCTTTTGAACGCCGGGAGTCGCGTTCTCGAAGAAGTTGCGGGCATCCAAACCGTCTCGGCGAATATATTCAAAAAGCGAGCCGTGAAATTGATTGCCGCCCGATTTTGTAACGACACTGACCTGACCGCCGGTGCCTGTACCGAACTCTGCGGGAAAATTGTTCGAATCAACTCGGAACTCCTGAACGTTCTCGAGCGACGACTGAAGACGGAACGGAGAAGGAACCTCACCATTCAAATTGCCTGGCGATGCATCAATGATCGCGGTACCTTCGACACCGTCGTAACGTATTACGTTCTGCTGATTCGCACGTCCCGAAAACCGTATATCTGAGAACGTTCCCGTACCGCTGTTAACACCGCCGGGTGCCTGCAGATAGAGTTGGGATAGTTGGCGACCGTTCACTGGTAGGCCCTCGACCTCGCGTCGGTTCACATTCGCGCTCATGGACGAGGAAGCTGTGTTTACGATCACTTCTTCCCCGGCCGTAACATCGACCGAGGCCGTAACACCGATGGTGCTGAGAGAAAGATCTACAATCTTCTGTTCGCCGACAGGAAGCATTACACCTTTCTTTGTTTGTGTCTCAAAATTGCTCGCAGCGGCCGAGACGGTGTAAAGGCTTGGCTTTAGCGCGACCACGCGATACATACCGTCATCGGTTGTTATGACGGTTCGAACCTCACCGGTCTGTTCATTGGTGACCGTAACGGTCGCTCCGACGATGACCGCACCATTGGTGTCCGTGATCGTACCGGCGACTCGCGCTTGGTCGGCCTGTGCAAATGCAGCCGACGAAATGCAGAATAATGCAACGAGTATTGCTGTTAAGCTTCGTGTAACTTTCAAGAGATTCATCTTTTTGCTCCTTTAGAGAACCTTAAATTCAGGTCAGGCATCGGCTGCGGCATGCTCGGGCCACAACCGTGCTCTTAGAAAACTTTTGAAATTCGAGTTAGCAAAGGAAAGACTATGCGCTGGGAGTTAACACAAAGTGACAGCAATGTTAAATAAGCGTTAATTCTGGAGGAGCGGAAGACTGCAGAGAACGAATATCGACGATGCGATCATTTCGTCTCAAAACCGCTTTTAAGGTCAGCTCCGGTAATGCGGACGTCGCCGGTGTGCGGCGGGCCTTCGTAGCCACGCATTACTTCGACGGCAACGATGGCTATGCGGTCTTCGAACGGACTCTTAATGACGCCGATTAGGCCGGCATCGAGCATGAACCAGAACTCGTCCTTCGTGTGGTCCTCGGAAGTGAAGACCTTTTTGGCACCTAACTTTGGTGACGATAGCGAGACCGTGTAGAGATTGACGCGGTCTTCGTAACCATCCGCGTTCGGGCCCAGCTTTTTCGTCATCTTGGCGGTAAACTTGCGGCGACCGGATGTAAAGGTTTTGCTGAGCATCACCGAACGCGAGGCGACGATGCCGTTTTCGGCAAGCTTCTCCGAGAAGAGCTTTTGGTTCTTCTTCCACAGCGAGCGAATGTCGCCGGGGCCCGTCATTCTGTCACCCACGTATGAATCATCCTGGCTGTACTTGAATTCCCAGATCTTCTTGTCCGTTCGCATGTCCTGAATGACGAGCGTCGCAAAATAACATCCGCATGCCTCATCGACAGGCTCAACGTAGTATGCGAATTTGCCGTCCTTCGACCATCCGATGGGATAGAAGTTCTCAGGGATAAGCTGTGGAAACCTGTGGCGACCTCCAAAATAGCTTGGGAAGGTTCGCCGGACAAGGCTATCGATCTTTAGCTCATGCGGTTCGGCATACTGTTTTGTCTGCGCACAGAGACCGAGGCTGAATGCCGCAATGAGAAGTGTGATCGTGAGCATCTTGGTCATACCTTATTTGATCAGAGCATCAGCCGCGGTTTCGCCGGTTTCGATAGCGCCTTCCATAAAGCCCTGCCAATCGGCGATGTGTTCGCCGGCAAAGAGCACTTTGCCGTGCGGACGCGCCAAGATCGGGCGTATGCCGAACCATTGCCCCGGGCGATAAAGAGCATACGCCCCGTGAGTGAATTCATCACGCTGCCACGCGTACGACGCAATAGAACGTGCTAGCTGCGGTGCACGTGGTTCGAGATCGACGAGGTCGCGCGTGATGACATTCATACGCCGCTCGTTATCTTGGGACGCGAGCAGATCGGCCTTCTCGCCAATGGCGTATGAGCAGAGAATTCCGCTCTTGCCCGGTTGGTTCTGCGTGCTGTGAAAATAATAGTGCGACGCGGTATCGGACACGAGCGAGAAATTCTCGGCCTTCCAAAATCGCTCGTCAAAAAGCACAGAGTTTTTCACGATGCGTGCGTAGGTTAGCTTCTCGATGGCAGCTGCCTGCGAAGTTGGCAGCGGTGGATCAAACTTGATCTTTCTAAGGCTCGCGACGGGAGCGGTGCAAATGCAGGCGTCACCGTCAAACACACCTTTGTCGGTCGTAACTGTCACCTTGCCGGCACGCTGTTTTACTTCGAGAACGCGTGTTGCGAGACGAATGTTGTCTGCACCGACGCGCTTTGCAAACTCATCAACGAGCCGCGAATTTCCGCCCGTCATCTTGTAGTCCATCTCGTTGTGCGGGCTTGATTCCGCATATTCGGCCAACGCCGAGAACGCCGAGACGTGACGGATCGATTCGCCGAAATCCGTGCTGTCCATCAGGTCGCGGATAATAAGATCGGGCTGCGTAAAACCTTTATTCTCAAGAAATGTCCACCAATCGAGCTTGTCGAGGGCGGTTCGTTGAAGCGTGGTCAGCTTGTCGTAATCCTTTATGAGTTTCTCGAATGCGGCCTTTGCCTGCGGCGAAAATCCCCATTCGCCCGGCTGCGAAACACGCCCATTCTGCATCAGCCTGTCTTCGAACTGATGCCGCTGCAGCGGGATCTCAAAGTCGCTGCACAGGGCTTTGATCCGCTCGTGGCTCTCGCCGACCCATTCAGCACCGAGCTCGGAAATGAGCGTTGGCTCTTCTTTGAATGAATGTGAGAAAACACGCCCGCCGATGCGGCTGCGTGCCTCGAGGATCGTAACGCTCCATCCCGCACTCTTGAGCTTATATGCCGCCGCAAGGCCCGAAAGCCCCGCACCGATCACAACACATGAGTGCTTTCGCCGCTGCGAAAAGATATTCGGCGCAAGCACCGCACCCGCGGTTGCCGCACCCAGTCCCATTAGGAATTGCCGTCTGCTTGTTTGTTTGTCCATCTAAGGATCGATAGTTATGGAAAGAGTATCTTGCGAAATTCAGCCACCTGGTTGAATGGCCTTGCGATCTGCAGAGCACTCATCACATCGTCGATCGATCGGGCCTTAAGTAAGGCGATCTCGCAATCCAAAAATTGCTGTACGATCGCTTCGCGTGCACCGGGTTTCGCCAACCGTGCGGGCTGATCCCCAGTGAAACCAACTCCTGCGTAGGCGTTCAATATCACCATCAAAAGGTTAGCTTTTAGATCACGGTCGTGATGATCTCGCGGATCGAGCGTTGGAGGTCGCGGTCATCGGTTATTGGTGCTGAGAGTGCGACCTCGGCGGCGTCTGCGGGTGCGATGCCTTTTGCGATGAGCTGTGCGGCGTAGATGAGGAGACGTGTCGAGACGCCTTCCTCGAGGCCGTGGCCGCGAAGGTTTCGGATCTTTTCGCCGATCTTTACGAGGTCTGCGGCGACCGAAGCATCAATTCCGCCTTCCTTTGCGACGATCTGCGTCTCGGAATCAGCGTTCGGGTAATCGAACTCCATAGCGACAAAACGCTGCCGCGTCGATTGCTTCAGGTCTTTTAGGATCGACTGATAGCCTGGATTGTACGAGACGACGAGCATAAATTCCGGCGGCGCGTCGAGCACCGTTCCGCGTTTCTCGATCGGCAGGCGGCGGCGATCGTCAGTCAGCGGATGAATGATGACGACCGTATCTTTTCGGGCTTCGACAACCTCATCCAGGTAACAGATCGCACCTGCACGGACAGCGGCAGTCAGCGGCCCGTCGTGCCAGACGGTCTCGTTACCTTCTAGAAGGAATCTTCCAACGAGGTCGGTCGATGAAAGGTCTTCGTGACACGCGACCGTGATCAACGGACGCTTCATCCGATGGGCCATATATTCGACAAAACGCGTCTTGCCGCAGCCTGTCGGGCCTTTAAGCATTACGGGCAGCTTTGCCGCATACGACGCCTCAAAAAGCTCGACCTCTTTTCCGACGGGCAGATAGAACGGCTCGTCCTTGACCTTATATTTTTCGACCGCAAGTTCCATTTCTTCTTTAGTTTATAACATTTGACGGGGCGAGTGCCCTGTCCGCTGTTAGAATCAGTAAATGATCGAAATTGTCTATGCGGAGGATCCCCATTGTATTGAAGACGCGCGCACCATCTTTCGCGAGTACGAAAAATGGCTCGGCCTCGATCTATGCTTTCAGGGTTTTGAGGAAGAGCTGCAAACGCTGCCCGGAAAGTATGCTCCGCCCGACGGCCGCCTGATCCTCGCCTACAAGGACGGCGAACTCGCCGGCGGCATTGCTCTTCGCAAGATCGGCAAAGGCATCTGCGAGATGAAGCGGCTCTTCCTGCGTGAGAATGCCCGCGGCAGCGGAATCGGCCGTCTGCTGGTCGAAAAGATCATCGAGGAAGCCCGCATCATCGGCTACGAAAAAATGCGTCTCGACACATTCCCGCCCAAGATGGGCAAAGCCGTGAAACTCTATGAGTCCCACGGCTTCTACGAGATCCCGCCGTATTATGAGAACCCATACGATGGCGTCCTCTATATGGAAAAGATCCTTTAGGCGGAGAGAGATCGCGGGCGGGATGATAAATCCTGCGTCGGCAAGTTATAATCAGAAGCTCGATGACAGTTGACGAACAGATCTCATATTTGAAGAAGGGCGTGGTCGATCTCATTCGCGAGGAAGACCTGCGCAACAAGCTCGAACGCTCTGAAAAGACCGGCAAGCCGCTCCGCGTAAAACTCGGTCTCGATCCGACGGCGCCGGACATTCACCTCGGCCACACGGTCGTTATCCGCAAACTCAAGGCCTTTCAGGATCTCGGCCACACAGTGATCTTCCTTATCGGCGATTTTACGGGAATGATCGGCGACCCTTCGGGGAAGAATGTTACGCGGCCGCCTTTGACGCGAGAAGAGGTCAATCAGAACGCCGAGACCTACAAACGGCAGATGTTCAAGCTTCTCGATCCCGAAAAGACCGAGCTGCGCTTTAACGGCGAGTGGATGGACAAGTTCGATGCGGCGGATTTTGTGAAACTCTGTGCACGCACGACGGTCAAGCAAATACTCGAACGCGACGATTTCACCAAACGACTCGCAGAGGAAAAGCCGATCTCGCTTCACGAACTTCTCTATCCGCTCATACAAGGCTACGACTCGGTCGCATTGGACGCGGATGTCGAGCTTGGCGGGACGGATCAGAAATTCAACCTGCTGATGGGCCGCAATCTGCAGCGAGAAGCCGGGCTCGAACCGCAGGTGATCCTGACGACGCCGCTCCTCGAAGGCCTCGACGGCGTCAACAAGATGTCGAAATCGCTGAACAACTACATCGGCATCGATGAGTCGGCAGACTCGATGTTCGGCAAGGTGATGTCGATCTCTGATGACCTGATGTGGAAATATTATGAGCTGCTTACCGATCTTTCGCCGGCCGAGATCTCTGCGCTCAAGACAAAGATCGAGGAAGGAGAAAATCCGAGGAATTTGAAGGTCGAACTCGCTAAGCTCATCATCACGGATTTTCATTCTCAGGCGGCCGCTAACGAAGCAGAGGATGCATTCACGCGGCAGTTCGTGCAGAAAGAGATCCCGGACGAGATCGACGAAACACGGATCGCTTCGGGAAGCCATCAGCTCGCACAGTTGCTCGCAGATACAGGACTCGCAGCCTCAAAGGGCGAGGCTCGCAGACTTATCGAACAAGGCGGTGTGAAGCTGAACGGTGAGAAGGTGTCGGCGAATAAGGACATAGAAGTGGACGGTGAAGGCATTTTGATCCAGGTGGGAAAGCGCAAATTTCTGCGCGTTCTGCCTGGCTAAAGCGTATAAAAGTGTAAGGTGAGCACAACGGGAACAAAACGCACAAAGCTAAGCGCACGGATCAGCTCGTATGTTGCGTCCGATAGGCCGTTGCGCAAGCTCGCGGGTGATCTTTCAAAACGCGCGCAGAGTGCGCTGAACGAAGCGAACACCCTTACACTTGAACGCATCGAGATCACGCTCGATCGATTGCCAAAGAAGCTCGACGGCCTGAAATGCGTTCACCTTTCGGACATTCACCACAGCCCGCTCACAGACCTCAAGCACATCGAGCGGGCGGTGAAATTCGCTAATCGTCTGAGGCCCGACATCGTCTTGCTGACGGGCGATTACGTGTCGCACGAGAGCGACTACATCGCGCCTGTCGCGGAGACGCTCGCAAAACTCCGTTCACCGATGGGCACGTTCGCGTGTCTCGGCAATCACGATCATTGGACGGACGCCGGGCTCGTGACCGAACTTTTTCGCGGCGAAGGCATAACGATGCTCGTCAATGAAGGTTTAAGGATCGGCAGCAACGGCGCTTCGTTCTGGCTCGCAGGGGTAGATGATCATATGGTCGGGCAGACCGACGTCGTCGCCGCTCTAAAGGGTTCGTTCCCGGATGAAGTGAAGATCCTCTTGGCGCACAATCCGGTGATCTTTCGCCAAGCCGCAAAAAAACGGGTCGATCTGACGCTCAGCGGCCACACGCACGGCGGACAAATAAAACTTCGAGATAACGAGAAACGCATCATCCGCCGTCGCAAACTTTCAAGCGGCCTTCATGAACGCGATTCTTCGCAGATCTATATCACACGCGGTATCGGAACTGTGGTTCTTCCCGTCCGATATCAATGTCCACCTGAAATATCGCTGCTTACGCTTCGCGCCGCCTAAAGATGTCCGACCCGACAAACACAAACTCAACACGCATATTGACGGTCGCGAACGTGCTCACGTTCTTGCGAATGGCGTTGATCCCGATATTTGCGATGTTGATGATATACGGGCATGAAGGCTGGGCATTGATCGTATTCGCTGGTGCAGGACTGTCTGATGGTATCGATGGCTTTCTTGCAAGGACGCTAAAACAGGAGAGCGAGTTGGGCACGATCATCGATCCGATCGCCGACAAGCTTCTGATGACAACGGCGTTCATCATACTCTCGATCCCTGCGGTCTTCGGCGCTCATCCGCCGCGGCATCTGCCGGTCGAACCGTATGTAACGATCACCGTGATCGGACGCGACATTCTCATCATTGCCGTCGCGGGAACGATCAGTCTGATGACGGGTTTTCGAGGTTTTCGCCCTTCGTGGTTAGGCAAGGCAAGCACCTTCGTGCAGGTCTTCGGTGTGATCGCGATCCTGATCGCGGCGGTCTATCCGCAGCTTCGCGGCTTCTATCTGCCGACCGTCTACATCACGATCACGTTCTTCGCCGTCGTCTCCGGCATCCACTACGTTTTCCAGGTCGCGTCCCTAATGAAGGCGGACGCAAACCGGCGCGAATCCGCGGCGAACGATGATCCATAAGTTGACCAAGGCGTTATAGTTTTGCGACCTTCTTCTCGAGTTCTTCAACGACCGCTTCATCTACCTTTTCAAACTTCCCGTCCGCCTTTAGAGAATTGAATCCGTCAAGGGCGAGACGATAATTTTCGGCGGCCCGTGCTTTGTCTGCAGGACGCGTGTCGAGAACCTTTGCAAGTTCGAGATAGTTGTGGGAGCACATTCGGCGGGCGTAGGTATTCTCAGGATTGATCGCTAGAACTTGCTTATAGCCTTCAAGCGATCCTTTGTAGGTCTTGACGGCATCATCGAAGCGCTTCATCGCGGCATAGGTCATTCCGAGCGAAAAGGTCGTATTGGCGACATCGTAAGCGGCTTCGGAATTGTTCGGGTCGCTCTTCTTCAGTTCGTTGAAGATAGCGACCGCGTTTTGAATGGAAACGAGGGAATCGGCCAGCTTGCCGGCACCTTCCTGGCATTGCCCGAGTTTCTTTGATGCCATCGCCACATCGCGTTCTGCGGTATGGTTTGTCGGGTCCGCGTCGGATATGGCCTTCGAGAGAGCAAGGGATCTTTTATATGCGTCGATGCCGAGATCGAACTTTTCGAGGTCTTCGTAGCTTGAACCCAGTTTCGAGTAAGCAAGCTGCATCGACCGCTGTACGGATTGATCCGCCGGATGGCGTTCTGCGATCTGTCTGAGCGGTTCGATCCCTTTCAGCATGCTCCCAAGAGCAGCGTCGAACTGGTTGTCCCACCCTTCGGCCTCACCGATTCCGATAAAGAGATACCAATACTCACCGGCGATCTCATCGTCGCTAGGGCGTTCTTTCAGCAGATCCCCATAGATGCCTTGTGCTCGAGTGTAATACTCTATAGCGGTCTTGTTATCGCCGTCGTAAAAATAGAGCAGCCCGCGAGCATTGATCGTCGAGGCGTAATTTTTTCTAAACTCGAAACTTGTCGGAGCGGTCGATAGGATCTGTTCACGAAGTTTGAGAGCTCTTTCCAGCGGCTCTACTGCCTTTGAATAATCACCGCCAAGCGATTCGAGCGTAGCGAGCATCTGCTGATCATCGGCAATGCCTGAAAGCAGTTCGAGATCGTTCGGAAGCTTGGCAAGAAGGGCGGTACGAATATCCAGAGCTTTCTGATAGCTCTCTCTTGCGCCTTTCACATCGCCGATATTTGGAACCGTCGGGTTTCCTTGAACGTCACCGACCTTGTGATACGCACGGGCGATCTCACGCATTAGTTCGGGGTCGGATCCGGAGTCTGCGGAAAGTTTATTCAGATACTCGAGCGCGCGTGTTACGAGTTTCACCTTCGCGGGTGTCGACCCCGGCAAGCGTTCGATATCCGGCGTGATCTCAAAAAGAAATGAGTTCGCGAGCGTTCGCACGTCGTTGAAGCGAGCCTCTGCCCGGGCGCGCTCCGCTTGTGCGACGCGTGCCTGCCAAAGCGTTGCGACAATGCCGGCGATCACCGCGATCAGGATAATGACTGCAGAGATCACCAACGCTCGGTTTCGGCGAATGAATTTCTCTGCCCTGTAGGACATCGTGCTCGGCCTTGCAAGCACAGGGCGTCCTTCGCGGAAACGGGTAAGGTCGTCGCTAAGAGCGTCAACCGACAGATAGCGGCGGTCGGGTTCCTTGCGCAAGGCCTTGAGGACGACGCGGTCCAGGTCGCCGCGAATTTCCTGCGGTCGGAGGGCGGTAAGCCGCTTGCGAGCGGTCTTGCTTTCGGGTTCGGTCTTGACCTCAGAAAGATTGGCGACGGTTCGCGCTTCCGAATCGATTTCGCTCGAGATCGGCAGGCGTTTTGCCTCGATCTCTCCAGTCGTTGCGACTGCAGAAGGTGCCGGCGGTTCTTCTTCAGCGATCGCCAGCATAATTCGCGGAAAATCACCTTCCTTATCCGCGAATGGCCGCCGGCCCGCCAGCAATTCAAATAGGATGACGCCGAGACTGTAAATGTCAGACGAAGTGCCAACACTTTGCCCGTCAAGCTGTTCGGGCGAAGCATAGCTCGGGGTCATTGCGCCGAGACGTGTTATCGTGGCGGTCGCTTCTTTCGCGGCCCCCTCGTCGCTAAGTATCTTTGAGATACCAAAATCCAGAAGCTTTGGCTCGCCGTCAGACGTTACGAGAATGTTCGACGGTTTTAGGTCGCGGTGGACGATGAGGTTTCGATGAGCGGCGGAGACCGCCGAGCAGACCTTTTGGAATATCGCGAGCCGTTCGTCGCACCCGAACTGATTCTTTGAGCAGAATTCATCGATCGGTATGCCGTCAACATATTCCATTGCAAAGAATGGAATACCGTCGTCGGTCGTTCCAAAATCTACAAGTCGTGAGATGTTCGGGTGGCTGAGGGTTGCCAGGATCTCGCGTTCGCGGATGAGCCGCTGCCGGAGCATCTCGGTGTTCATCTCCCGGTTCAAAAGCTTTAGTGCAACTCGCTGCTCTTTTTCACCGACCTTTCGAGCGGCCAGATAGACCGTTCCCATTCCGCCATGGCCGATCTCCTTTAAGATAGCGAACGCGCCGACGGCCTTGCCCTCAAGTCCTGACGATCTCTCGCCGAGGAAGAAATCTTTAGAAAATGCGATCGCGGGTGTGTCCAGCAACGCGTCAGCCGAGTCGGCGACCGAAAGGAGGGACTCAGCTTCCGTGAGTTCTGCTTCACTCAGGCGGGACGCAGCCAGAAACGCATGCCGTTCGCTGCCGGGAAGAGCAAGCGCATCAGCAACGGCATTGTTTATCTTTTGACGGTTCGATCCTTGCATCTCAATCTGCTGCAGATTCAGCATGGCTGATAATTAGGTATGCGAAAAACGCCCCGAGAAACCGACAAACCTGTCGAAGTCAGATCCCAATCAACGTGCTGTTTTCGCCACTCCTTTGGAGCGTTCGTAATTGTCGAGCCATTCTTGCCATCTAGGCACTGGACTATCCGTAGAGTTCTGATGCTCAATTGCCTCGGCACAGTCACGATAGAACGCCTCTGCCTCGTCAAACTTTTTAACTTTCCGTTTGAGTTCCGCACCGGCACACTTCTGTTGCTCGATCCGATCATCGTCTTCAGGAAAATGCGTCCTTAAGAGTCCAAGCATTTCGTCAAAAAGTTGATCGGCCGCTAGGTACGGGTCATTCGGAGCCGGTTGCGGGGCGTTTCGCAAATACATTTGGCGATCACTTTCATTTCCCTCGTCAGTCAGCCGATGAAAATAATCCTCCAGCATAAACGGCAAATTTAGATCCCTTCGATCTGTTGCCCGCATCATCACAATTGCGTCAGACAGCATCTTGACCGACCACTCGGGATGCGGGTTATTTTGCGCCCAATAGACGTAAGCCATGTCTTTTGCGACAAGCTGGTGCCAGTCACCGTAGTAAGCACGACGCAATTCGAGCGCGCGCTTAAAATGCATTTGGGCCTTTGCCAGGCCGCCCGGTTCGCCGCGGGTGTAGTACACTTCGCCGAACTGATGGTGGAGTTCGGCGAGAACGTCGGGCTGGTCGGCAAATTCCGTATCGATCTTGGAGCCCATATCGTTAAGGGCATCGATGACGCGGGCATTGCCCCCAAACTTATGACCTTCCGCATACCATTTAGGGTTTGCATAGCGGACGAATCTCATCATAAACTTGCTGACCCATTCCGCCTTTTCCTGTTCGGCCTTTGCGTTCTCTGATTCGGCGATCGCAACGGCCGCGTTTGCACGGGCGACGCTGGCTTGCCACAAAGCTACCGAAACTCCGCCGACCAAAGCCGCGACGATCAAAACGCCCGCAGTTACCGCGATCTTGTTGCGTTTGTAAAATTTGCCAAGACGATACGCGCTTGTCGCGGGACGAGCTTCAACGGGTTTGCCGTCGATGTAGCGCCAAACATCTGCGGAAAAAGCTTCGACCGAGTTATAGCGACGTTCGGGGTCTTTGCGGATCGCTTTGAGAACGATGTTGTCGATATCACCTTTTAGATGGGAGACGGAGAAGCTGGCGGGCGAACCATCAACATCCGTTTCTACCAAAGATGGCGCCGTCGGCTCGTCTTCCGCGATGGCCCTAAGAAGGTCGTTGCTGCGCCCTTTGCGTTTGAATGGGTGCACGTGCGTGAGCATTTTGTAAAGCACGATGCCCAAGCTATAAACGTCCGTCGCCGTCGTTACCGTATGTCCGTTTATCTGCTCGGGCGAAGCGTATTCGGGTGTCATTGCGCCAAGCAGCGTCGTCGAACTATCGACACCGTCATCACCGAGGATCTTGGAGATGCCAAAGTCGAGCAGCTTCGGAGTTCCGTCAGCAGTAACGAGAATGTTTGACGGCTTGATGTCGCGATGCACGACAAGATTTCTATGAGCAAAAGCGACCGCCTCGCAGACCTTATTGAATAATTTCAAGAGCTCGGTCAGGCCGAGATCGTTCTTGACACAAAACTCATCGACGGGAATCCCTTCGATGAACTCCATTGTTAGATAAGGGATTCCCTCGTCGGTCTCACCGGTGTCGAGCAGGCTCGCAATATTCGGATGGACGAGGGCCGCAAGGATATTCTTTTCGCGGTCAAAATTCTTGCGGATGGCCGCTGTGTCGAGTTCGCGGCGCAGCATTTTTATCGCGACCTTTTGATCAAACTTTCCGTCGTGACGTTCCGCAAGATAAACGGCACCCATTCCGCCGTGGCCAAGTTCGCGAACGATCGTAAAAGGACCGACGGTCTTTCCGGCAAGGCGTTCTTCCTCAGGGAAAAAGTCTTTGGAAAATGTGATCGCAGGTGCTTCCAGCAAGGAGGCCGCCGACTCCGCGACCGAGATAAGCGATTCGGCCTCCGTCAAGTCTGCATCGACCAAACCGGACGCAAGGAACGCGCGCCGTTCTTTGCTTGGGAGCAAGAGAGCGTCCGCGACAACATCGTTGATCTTTTCCCAATGTCCGATCATTACAGGTGAGCCAACCCTAAAATCTTGCTTGCTGAAAAGATATGCGAAAAATGTAAGTGAAAGACGCCACTAGAAGTTCGACCTATGAACTTGTCAGCTCGCGATAGAGCCATAACTTTGCGACCGACCACGAGCGAACGACAGTGCGTTCAGAGATATCAAGGGCGTCGGCGATCTCGCTATTGCTTAAGCCTCCGAAGAATCGCATTTCAACGATCTTTGCCTGCCGCTCATCAAGCTTCTCCAATCGCTCAAGAGCGTCATCGAGCGCAAGGATCGACGATGCACGCGTTTCGAGCGACACCGATACATCATCCAACGAAAGATGTATTTGTGCATCGCCGCGTTTAGCGGCACCGTGCTGGCGGGCATGATCGATCAATATCTGCCGCATTAGACGAGATGCTATGCCGAAGAAATGGCTTCTATTCTGCCAATCTACACCGCCCTGTTTTGCGAGCTTTAGAAATGCCTCATGAACTAGAGCTGTCGGCTGGAGCGTATGGTTGACACGTTCGCGCGACATCAACGCCCTTGCCTGACGCTTTAGTTCGTCATAGACATACGGCAAGAGTCGATCTTGGGCGCTTATATCACCACAATTCCAGTCACGCAGTATCTGTGTGATCTCAGATGGGGAGTCAGCCATAACTCATATTGTTGCGGACGCTAGGCCTTAAATTGTAACTCATTTCTTCTGTTACCGATAGTACCTTTGCCACCGAAAGCAAAGTCTAAAGGCCGCCGGATGAATATCTCCGGCGGTTTTTTTGTATTGCGAAGAAATATCTTGCACCGTGGTGTCCTATTTCGGCATTGTTTTTCGCATTTATGGTCAAAGGGAGAGAACCTGACACCCCACTGAGTCAGGGAGGAAAACAGATATGGCAATATTCGCTCGCATATTAGTTAAAGGTGAAGGGTCGGGTGGCAAACGGGCAGTTTTGGATCTTACGCGAAAAGGCGCAAAGACCAAAAGGCTAACGGTAGCCAGCGGACAAAATCTCGTTCTTGACTTCGGTGACCGCCTCAAGGCCGTTCAAGGGACGGCGGTCGTGATGATGAACCCCGGGACGCGAGCCTGCGCATTCATCCTAACGCCGCAGCTTCCGCCTAACGCTGATTGGAAATGTCGGACAGAACTCGAAATAGATGAGGAGTCAACACGGATGATCCTTAGAGGCGAGATCTATGTCAGGCAAGACATCGGCAATACAACTCGCGCGACGAGCGACACGACGAGATAGTCGTTCGGGGGCTGCTGCGGGACAATCGTGCCATTTTATGATCGGGGTCCGATCTCTTGCCCATATGGGATCGGCGGCCGTCGGGTCAATAAAGGCTCGACGGCCATTTTTGTTATCAAAATTAAACTTGACAACAACACACTCAACCTTTATCATCTATAAATGCTCAAGTTATAGGGATTTCTTGACGAGCAGGCATTTATATTGTTGGGAGAGTAAAAGAATATGGCCAAAATAATCGGTATTGACCTCGGAACGACAAATTCGGTCGTTGCGGTCATGGAGGGCGGAGAACCCGTCGTCATCACAAACAGCGAAGGCGGCAGAACTACGCCGTCCGTCGTCGCATTCACAAAGGACGGCAACCGTCTGGTCGGCCAGGTCGCAAAGCGTCAGGCGGTCACGAACCCTGAGAACACGCTTTATTCGATCAAGCGTTTTATGGGACGAAAGTTCGATGAAGTGTCGGACGAGATCAAGCAAGTTCCCTACAAGGTCGAAAAAGCAGGCAATGGCGACGTCCGTATTGCGGCCGAAGGCAAACAGTACAGCCCGCCGGAAGTTGCGGCGATGATCCTTCAGAAGCTGAAACAGTCAGCCGAGGATTATCTTGGTTCGAAGGTCGAACAGGCCGTCATTACGGTTCCTGCGTACTTTAACGACGCACAACGTCAAGCGACCAAGGACGCGGGTAAGATCGCGGGTCTTGAAGTTCTGCGTATCGTCAACGAACCGACCGCAGCGGCGTTGGCCTATGGCCTTGATAAAAAGAAAGACGAGACGATCGCCGTATTCGACTTTGGCGGCGGTACGTTCGATATCTCGATCCTAGAGGTCGGCGAAGGCGTCGTTGAAGTGAAATCGACGAACGGCGACACGCACCTTGGCGGTGATGACGTTGACGAGGTTCTCGTCGGCTGGATCATCGACGAATTCAAGAAGGACCAAGGAATTGACCTTCATAACGACAAGATGGCTCTTCAGCGGCTCAAAGAAGCGGCTGAAAAGGCAAAGGTCGAACTGTCGAGCGCAATGGAGACGGAGATCAACCTTCCGTTCATTACGGCTGATGCAAGCGGCCCGAAGCACCTTGTGATGAAGCTCACGCGTGCGAAGTTCGAAGCGTTGGCAGAACCCGTTCTTAAGAAGCTAATGCCGCCTGTCGAACAGGCGATCAAGGACGCCGGTCTGTCTGCAAAGGACATTCAGGAAGTCGTGCTTGTTGGCGGCTCGACGCGTATTCCGAAGGTCCAGGAGATGGTCAAGGAATACTTTGGCAAGGACTCGAACAAGTCGGTCAATCCTGACGAGGTTGTTGCCCTTGGTGCTGCCGTTCAGGCAGGTGTGCTCGGCGGCGAGAAGACGGACATTCTTCTTCTCGACGTTACGCCGCTCTCGCTGGGTATCGAAACGCTTGGCGGTGTCGCAACACCGATGATCGCAAAGAATACGACGATCCCAACTCGAAAGAGCGAGGTCTTTTCGACGGCATCGGACAACCAAACCTCGGTCGAGGTTCACGTTCTTCAGGGCGAAAGGCCGATGGCTTCGGACAACAAAACGCTCGGCAAGTTCCACCTTGTTGGAATTCCGCCGGCACCGCGTGGCGTTCCGCAGGTCGAGGTTACGTTCGACATCGACGCAAACGGCATCGTTAACGTGTCTGCAAAGGATATCGGAACGGGCCGCGAGCAAAAGATCACGATCACTGCATCCAGCGGCCTCTCGAAGGACGAGATCGACAAGATGATCAAGGACGCCGAATCACACGCCGGGGAGGACGAAAAGAAAAAGGCCGCGGTCGATGCACGCAACCGCCTGGATGGGCTTGTCTTCAACATCGAGAAGACGCTGTCAGAGAATAAAGACAAGCTCGATTCGGCTGCCGCGGGCGAGATAGAATCTGCAGTTGCCGAGGCAAAAACCGCTCTTTCGGGCGACGATGCCGATGCGATGAACACGGCTTTTGAGAAGCTTCAGACCGCGTCGCACAAGCTTGCTGAGGTTATTTACAGTCAGCAAGGTGCTGCGGGCGGAGATGCTGCATCGAGCGAACAGGCTTCGTCTGCGTCGGCTTCGGGTGATGGCAGTTCAACTGCCGGCTCGGACGAAGGCGACGTCATCGATGCTGAATACGTCGATGTCGAAGACGAGAACAAGAACTAACAAGACGGCTTGAGGTCGGTGAGCGGCGGACAGTCGGGCTTCCTCGCTCACTGGCCGCCGTTTTTTGTTGCTCGCGATAAAGCTTACACTTGTCTTGCGGCGATGGGCTGTTGCTTTCGGATTCGATCAACCTAAATGGCGAAAAAGGATTATTACCAAATACTGGGGGTCAAAAAGAGCGCGAGCGCTGATGAGATCAAGAAGGCGTATCGCCGCTTGGCGCGCAAATATCATCCGGACGTGAACCCGAATGATAAGGCTGCCGAGGACAAGTTCAAGGACATACAGGAAGCCAACGACGTGCTTTCAGACGCGAAGAAGCGAAAGGTCTTTGACCGCTTCGGGTATTACGCGGACAATCTCGATCCGGATTCGCCTTTTGCGACCGCAGGCGGCCCGAGCCAAGGTGCGCCAACTGGCGGATTCGATTTCTCCGGGTTTGATTTCTCCGGCGGCGGAACGAGCGGCGGGTCGAGCAGCTTTCGCGATATCTTCTCGGATCTATTCGGCGGCGGTTCGTCGCGTGCCCAACCGGAGCCGCCGCGTGCCGTCCCAAAACGAGGCCGCGATATCGAGATCCCGCTTGCATTGAGTTTTGACGAGGCTTTCACGGGACTTACAACGAACATTACGGTAAACCGCTCCGAGCAGTGTTCTCGTTGCCAAGGAGCAGGCGATACGGGCGGGCCTGTCGTAACTTGCCCGACCTGCAAGGGCACGGGCCAAGTGATGCGGACCGGCGGAAGGCTTCAGTTTTCGCAAGCCTGCCCCGACTGTGAAGGCACGGGACGCCGTCGCGAACCTTGCTCGCTTTGCCACGGCAAGGGAACGACGCCGAAAAGCGAACAGGTGAAAGTCAAGATCCCGGCCGGTGTTGATACAGGTTCGCGCGTGCGTGTTCCGAAAAAAGGCCACGGCGGACGGCTTGGTGCTGAACCGGGCGATCTTTTTATCGTGACGAATGTCGGCAAGCACAAATTCCTTGAACGCAAGGGCGAGAATATCTACGTTACCGTTCCGATCACGGTGCCGGAGGCAGCTCTCGGAACGCGCATCGAAGTGCCGACCGCCGAAGGCAAGGCGTCCTTAAAGATTCCACCGGGAACGGAATCAGGCCAGAAGTTCAGGCTCCGTGAGCGCGGATTCCCGAGCCTTCGAAACCCGACCTTGCGTGGCGATCAGTTCATCGAGGTAAAGATCACGCTGCCCAAGGTGATCTCCGAAGAGACAAAGGAGAAATTAAAGGAGTTTGCCGCCCTAAATCCCGAGAACCCGAGGAAGGCGATCGGGCTGGAGTAGGGGTTGGGAAGTTGCGGAGTTACAGAGTTACGGAGTTACCAAGTTACGAAGTTGCGAAGTTAAGAAGTTAGGAAGTTGAGAGGCATTCGAGGAGGGCGATGGCGAAATTTGATGGGTTTGAAGAGATCCAGGCGTGGCAAAAGGCTTATGAGGTTACTCTTGGCATCTACCGAATCACGGGCGAAGGAGCATTTTCAAAAGATTTTGGCCTACGCGACCAGATCAGACGAGCATCTGTCTCGATAGGGCCAATATCGCGGAAGGACACGGCAGGAAGAGAAATCAGGAATTCGCAAACTTTTTAAATATCGCTCGCGGCTCCGCCAACGAGGTTCAAAGTCACTTACATATCGCTGTTGGCCTCGGCTATCTCGCGAAAGATGATTTTGAGAAGCTTTACGCTTCAATTTCCGAAATTTCAAAGATGACGTTCTCGTTGGCGAAATATCTTCGTGGCAAAGCGGCTTAAACTTCGTAACCTCGGAACTTCGAAACTTAATGGAAGATGAAGAAGCGCGTTAAAACTTATACGATCAGTGCGGTCGCGGAGCAGTATGAGATACATCCGCAGACGCTGCGGCTGTATGAGCGCGAGGGCCTTTTGAAACCGTCACGCTCCGACGGCAACACGCGTCTCTATTCGGACTCCGATCTTGAGCAGCTTGAGGTCATCCTGTCTCTTACGCGCGATCTTGGAGTGAATCTTGCAGGAGTCGAGATCATTCTAAATATGCGTGCGAAGATGGACGAAATGCAGCGTGAATTCGAACGCTTCTTTGAATACCTGCGTACACACGCCGGTGAGTTCGTGCGAAAAGATGAGAGCGAGAAAAGCTCCAGTGCGTTGATCACGGTTTCGCGGCATCGACGCACAGAGTTTCACGGATGACCCTGAATCGCGCGAAAGACCTTCCACATTTCTCATGGTCTGAATGAACGCAGAACGTTGCCGTTCGGAGCAATTCGCTCGGATTTCTTTGATTTTGAGCCTTTTTTCCGCTAGCATTACACCATCCATTTTATCCCAGAGATCTAGGAGATTTTGTTGAATGCATAGCAGATTTGCGGTTTTGGGGCTGCTCACAGCGGCGCTCGTGTTAGTGTTGTCGGTTTTTTCGTTTGGCCAGGATCTTGACCACGTAGCCGTTTCCGGCACGGTTACCGATCCGAACGGATTGGCAGTTGTCGGTGCAACGGTAACGATAAAAGAGACGACGAACGGAAAGGAGTTGACGGCTACGACGAACAATGATGGCCGTTATCAATTCCTTGCTCTCGATCCGGGCAAGTATAAATTGACGGCGACAGCCTCGGGATTTGCAACCACCGAAACCCCCGAACTTCCAATGATCGCGGGCAAGCGTGTTCAGCAGGATTTCAAACTCGGCCTTGCAGGCGTTGCGGTCGAAACGACCGTGACCGCCGACCCCGAATCTGTTCTCGACGTCGACACGACCCGCACCGTAACCGGCAGCACGCTCACCGAACGCGAGATCGAAGAACTGCCGAATAACACCCGAAATCCGCTCGATCTCGTGCTTGCCGTTGGCGGCACCTCTGAGGAAGCTCTTTCGACGAGCGATCTGGCCGAAGATCGGAATTCCAACCCGCGAAGCACACCGCTTGAACAAGGTAATTTCACCATCTCCGGCGGTGCATCGTATTCGAACAACATCACGATCGACGGTTTTGATAACAACGACGATCGCTCGGCACGTGACCGCTTTCAGCCGTCGATCGATGCGATCAGCGAAGTGCAGGTCATCCGCAATCAGTTCTCGGCGGAATATGGACGTGCTTCGGGCGGACGCGTCAATATGACCACCCGCGGCGGAACGAACAAATATCGCGGCCGCGCCTATATGACCTTTAAGGATGCGCGGCTCAATGCGAACTCGTGGTACAACAACAGCCGCGGCTACGATCGCCTGCCGTTCTCGCAGTATAATCCCGGCTTTACGTTTGGCGGCCCGCTATCGATCCCAAAAGTTTATAACGGCAAGAACCGGACGTTCTTCTTCGTTTCTTACGAGTATCAGAACTTCCAGGATACGACGTTCATCGACACATTTTTACCTGTCCTACCGAACCCGCATTTCACGCTGCCTTCGCCGACCGGCTCAGGTCAATTTTGCGATACGTCCGGTTCACCGGCGCCGCCATGTCCGGCGAATGTTGGAGCCGTACAGGGATTTAGCCTTCTTGTCCCGACGCCAAATCTCGGCCACATCGTCACCGCGCGTTTCGACCACAAGCTGACGAACGACAACGACCTTACATTCGGATGGCAGTTCGGACGCAAGACGAATCGAAGGACTTCGGGCGCATCAACGACGCGTCTCGAAGATTCGCTTCAGGCGAAGAACATCAATACCGATGCCTATAACGTCCGCGATATTCATCGTTTTGGTGCTCACACGGTCAACGACTTCGGCTTCCAATGGTCAAAATACGCTCCGAACTATCAGACGGATAATCCAACGGCACCTGTGATCCTCGTAAGCTATCGCAACCCGGTCGAGAACCGCGTACAGACGCTGATCGCAGGAAACTCGACTTCGAGCAGCAACCTCTACTTCTCGGATTCAAGGAACGAAACGCGCTTTCAGATCAAGGATGCGATCACCCATATGTCGGGGCCGCACCTTTTCAAATTCGGGTTTGATATGCAGCGGGTAAACTCGAAGGTCACGGATCTTGGCGACACGACGGGAACATTCAACTTCTCGAACGTAAACAACTATTCGAATAACGTCCTATCGCGCTACCGGCAAAATTTTGGCACGGCCTCAGACGTGAAGAATACGTATTGGGCATTGTTCTTTAATGATGAGGTTCGCCTTCGCGACAACCTGACGATGAGCTACGGCGTTCGCTATGAACGCGAGACCGCGGTCAAAGATAACAATAATTTCGGTCCGCGTTTCGGCCTTGCATGGTCGCCTTTCAAAGACCGAAAAGGCGTCATCCGATTCGGTGCGGCGCTTGTCTATAACCGCGTGCTACTGCGAACGGTCGGCGACTTTATCCAGAACTCAGGCGGCAGCCTCGTGCAGTTCGATTCGAACACGATTCCGACGACCGGCAATGCCCGCAACAATATCCTCGCGAGCATCGCACAGGATTTTCCGAACAGCTATTCGAGCGTAACGTCGCTGCGAGCGGCGATCTCGCGTGCGATGTGCGGAGGCAGTGCCTGCTCTCCCGATCTTGGATTTTTGGTCAACGGCGGCAGTGCCGGCAATCCGCTCCGCTCTGTCGATCCGAATCTGAAGATCCCTGAAAGCTATCAGTTCAACATCGGCTTCGAGCGTGAGATCGCTAAGGGCTGGGTCTTTGAAGCAAACTACACCTGGAACCGCACGGCACGTCTCTGGCGTGAATACAATACGAACGCTCCGGTCGCTCCGAGCGGTTATGCTGATCTGGCTGCGTGGCTTGTGGCAAATCCGTTCACCTTCACGAACGCAAATGGCACGACACGCAATTACGTCTTCTATCTTGGTAGCCACACCGATCCGACCGGCGTCTCGACCTCGATGTCGTCGCAGGCCACCTGCGGTACGACCGTGAACGTTACTTGCTATGTCAATCTGAATTCGACAAGCACTTCAACCACGACCCCGAACACTAATGCGAGCAACGGCGTTTCGTCCAACTCGATCGGCGGCCCGGTGGGCATCGCTCTTGAAGCGGTCCGTTCGCTGCGTGCAAATCCGAATTTCGATGAAATGGAACGCGTTTCGTCGATGGGTAAGTCGTTCTATCAAGGGCTTGTACTTGAACTTCGCGGCCGCTACCGTAAGCTTGGTTATGGTTTTAACGGCTCGATGCGCGTCGCCTATACGCTCTCGCGTTTGATGGATGACGGCCTCAACAATACAACAAATGCTCAGGTAAACGGTGATTTTGCCGACGAATGGTCTCGAGCGCGACAAGACCGGCTCCATCGCATCACCGTTTCGGGAACACTTCAGGCTCCCTCGTGGTTCGGAAAGCTGCGTTTCTCACCGATCTTCCGGTTTGGCACGTCGGCACCGTTCGACCTCGGAACAGGCGTGGATCGCAACCTGAACGACGTAAGTACAGATCGTCCGGATTTCAATGGCAGCCTTGGCGATGTTCGTTGGCGTGAACCGGGAACGCCGTATCCCGCATCGCTTGTGTCACAGTTCTCGCTGCCGACGATCGGTTCACGCGGAGGCAACTTGGGAAGAAACGCCGGCACAGGCCCGCTTCTCTATATCTTTGACCTTTCGGTCTCACGTGAGTGGAAGTTCAATGATCGCTTCCGTCTGCGGCCGGCGATCGAATTCGGCAATATTTTCAATATGGCGGTATTCAGCTACGGTTCTGAATACATCAACTTTGATCAAAATCCGACCGCCCTCGAGCAGGAGACCTTCCTTGTCCCGAGCCGAACCTATCGCGCCCGCGACATCCGCTTGACGGTTCGATTCGATTTTTAGAAGCATCGCTGATCTCTACTAAAGGCGGCCGGGTTAATCCGGCTGCCTTTTTTTATATTTTGAAAAATTGAGGACATTCTTTTCGCACCAGAATACTAGACCATTGTAAATTTCTTGCGCGCATTCGCTTATCTCTATGCTAGACTTATGATGTTGAACATCTTTGTGCACTCACCAGATTCTTTCCTGAGAGACGCCGCATGACCCAGTACGCTGCAGACCCCGCCACGCCATTTACCGAGACCACGATAGAGTCCGTGCTTCTCGATGCCGATCTTTTTGTCAAATACAGCTCGCCCGAGCGTGCTTTTGACCTGCTTCGTGATGCTATCGACCGCAGCCCGCGTTCGATCGGCCTCCGCGAGAAAATGCGTGATATTTGCGTACGGCAGAAGAATCTGAACGAGGCCGCACGTCAATGTCTGGCCCTTGTAAGCCTCTATATCGGGCGAGAGGACTTTGATCTCGCCTACGACCGTCTTCAGGAAGCGAAACTGCTCGACCCGCGGATATCTGTGGCTCCCGGGCTTGAGGCCATTAGGCGTGCCCGCCGGCCTGAATTTGCTACGGCGCCGAAGACCTCGCAGGTCGTACGCACCGACCTTACCTTTGCCGGCAATCTGGCGTACGTTTCGATCTTTGATGCCGTTCAGGTGATCGAAAACTCAAAGATGACGGGCCTTCTTGTCGTAAAGAGCGATCTTCATCTTGCAAACGTCTCCTTTAACGACGGGCGTATCGTCGATGCCGAATGCAACGGCCATAACGGCGTAGCGGCATTTCGGATGATCGTCGAGATCGGCAGCGGTACGTTCGAATTCTCGACCTCCGATCACGAATTCCCGATCGTCATCAATGTGACGAACAATACAAATTTCCTGCTCGATGTCCTTACTGAGCTCGACCACGAACGTGCCGAAAAACACGGCTTGCGCGATGTTTCCGGCGAGCTCCAATAGGTTGACTTTTCCGCCCCAAAACTACAAAATATAGTGCTCACCTAGTCTCCAGAGCACTATAGGATGTTTAGACTTCAGCGGCTTGAAATAAGCGGTTTCAAATCATTTGCCGACTATACGGAGATCGTCTTCACCGGCAGCGGTATAACTGCCGTCGTCGGGCCGAACGGCTGCGGGAAATCGAACGTCTCTGACGCGATCTCGTGGGTTCTCGGCGAACAGCGTGCGAAGTCTCTCCGTGGCGGCGAGATGAAGGACGTCGTTTTTGCCGGCACGCGCGACCGCAAACCGGGCGGAATGGCCGAGGTCGTTCTGCATCTTGTTCGCGACGATTCAGTCGCATTCTCAGATGAACCTGAACTCGAAGACATCGACGAAGCACTTACTGAGATCGATGAGGCCGCCGTCGATATGGACCTGATCGAAGGCCTCGATGCAGAGGAAGCGGCCGAAGCTGTCGAGACGGCCGAGATCGTGCCGGTTGACGGCGAAGAGCCTGCGGTCGGCGATGTCGAGACCGTCAAAGCCGCTCAGGTCGGTTCAACGCAGATAGTTGAAACCCGCGTAAAGACAAAACGCCACTGGCGTCCGCGTTCTTTTGCGCTTGATTTCGCACCGGGCGAGGCAGTTTCGGTCACGCGGCGTCTTTATCTATCGGGGGAGAGCGAATATCTTCTGAACGGTAAAGCTTGCCGTCTTCGCGATATTTCCGATCTTTTTGCCGGCACAGGCCTTTCCGGTTCGCATTACGCGATCATCGAGCAAGGCCGCATCGGCCAGATCCTTTCGGCAAAGCCGACCGACCGCCGTAACCTGATCGAAGAGGCCGCGGGCATCTCAAAATTCCGCACGCGCCAGCGTGCCGCAGAAACGCGGCTAGATTCTGCAAAGTCGAATCTATCGCGTATTACGGATATCGTTAGCGAAGTTGATACGCGTGTAAATTCGCTTCGGCGACAGGCCGCAAAGACACGGCGCTTCAAGATCCTGCAGGAAGAATTCCGCGTGCTTCTGCGGCAGCTTTATGCCGCTGAAGGCAAGCATTTTACAGAGCTTTCCACGAGGCTTGAGGCCGAGCACACACAGGCTGTCGGTGAAGAGAATGCCTTGCGCGAGCAGTTGGCAAAGGGTGAAGAAGGGGCCCGCGAAGCGACTCAGGCTGCCCGACGAGCCGAAGAATCGCTTGCCGAGCTTCGCAAGATCCACTCGGACAATGCTCTTGCACGCGACCGAGCCGAACGCGAACATATTTACAAATCGGAACAGGTCGTGGCCCTGAACGACCGCATCGCGTCGCTGAACAGCGAGATCGAAGCGGGCACAATAAGACTCGAATCGATCGCCGCGGATCTTGAGCGGCTTACAGCGGAAGATAGCGAGCAGCTTGCTGAACTTGAGGCAGCCGAGGGCGAGCTTCGCACGGCGGAAGAATCTCACCGAAGCGTGCTGGCTGCGGTTGCGAAGATCGAAGCCGAGATCGAGAGTACGCGTGCAGAGCTTATACAGCATACATCGGCAGCGGAGAGGTTTGATGAGATCGGCCGCCAGCTTGAGATAAATCTCGAGAAAGTTCGAAACCGTCTGACAGGCCTCGAGGCCGAGGCAAGCCGTGCCGATCAAAATTTGCGCGACCACGAAACAAAGGTCGCAGAGCTTTCGACCAATCTCACAGCCGAGAAAGGTAAGCTCGAAACACTCACTAACGAGAAGAACGATCTTCTAAAGGCGACGAGCGAAGCGCGCGAACATCTTCGCGAGGCAGAATCATCGCATCGCGATCTCGCGGATGAATTTGCCGCAAAGAAACATCGCCTTGAAACCTTGAGCGAGCTCGAGGAGAAACGTGCTGTCTATGCCCCGCAGGTTCAGAAGCTATTTGCGGCTTCCGAAGAGATCGGCGTTGAGTTCAAGGGTGTTTTGGCCGATTACTTGAAGGTTGATGAGAAGGCCGAAAAGGCGGTCGAAGCGTTGTTCGGCAACTTCCTCGAGTCGATAGTTGTTTCGTCTCTCGCAGATGCAAAACGAGTTTCGAATTGGCTTCGCGACAACAATGCGGGACGAACGGCGTTGCTCATCGACAGCGGCGGCACGCTTACGGCGAATGCCGAGGTGCCTCAGAATTCGATCGAAAGCTATCTTGGCGTGAGCTCGGAGTTTGCTGCTGTGATGCGTTCCGCGTTCCCAAGTGAGATGTCTGCGATCCTCGTTGATGATCTCGCCGGAGCGGCCTCATTTCCCGGTTCGATGGCGGTCAGTTTTGCAGGCGATATCCTTATCGGGGGACGCGTTCTGATCGGCGGCGGAGCTCAGGAAGAAGGAACGAATCAATCTCTGCTTGCGTTCAAACGCGAACTGACGATCCTTGCCTCGGATGTTGCAGAGCTTTCGTCCGGCATCGATGCTGCGGTCGCCGCGGTCGATTCCGCGCGTGAAGAACTCGTTCAGCTCGAAGGAAAGACCGTTGACCTTCAATCGCTGCTCATCAAGGTCGATCGCGGCATTCACGGCCTCGAGATACAACTGCACGCTGCGAAAGAAGAGATCGACCGTGCCTCTCGTCATCGGAAAGTTGTAGGCGAAGAGAGTGAACAATCCACATCCGAGATCGCCGACCTCAAAGAGCGTATCGCTGACGCTGCGGACAATCGCACATCGGCCGAGAACGCCCGCGACGAATCTGCCGCATCGCTCGAAGGCATAGCGGCGACGCTTGCCGCTGAACGAGCCGCGCTCGAAGCCTCAAATCTCGTTCTAAATGAGAAACGGACGGTTGCCGCAACATCGAACGAACGGCGTCGTTCAGTAAAGGCTGCACTCGAACGTGTCGGAACGCAGCGTGTGGACTTCGAATCGCGCCTTGCCGGTCAAAAGGCAGAGGCTCTCGAAACAGAAGGAAAACTCCGCGAACTGCATTCTTCGATCAATGAGATCACGGATAAGATATCGGCGGCACCTGATGCGATCGCCGCAGAAACTACGGAACTGAATGCTGCGATCGATGCACTTGCGCTTGCCCGTGCAGACGCCGATCGCGCAAGCGAAGATCTCGCGGAGATCAATCGCCGCACCGCCGATGCAATGAATCATCGAGCCGAGATAGAGGTGCGGCAGGCAGAGGCTGTTACCGAGCTCAAGAATGCGGGCGAAAACTGCCAACAAGAACTGAACATCGCGTTGCCGGAACTTGTTGCTTCGACCGAGATCGCGGAAGATTTTGTCCTTGAAACCGCCCGCAGTGACGCAGAGTCCTTACGGGAACGCCTTGATGGCTTCGGCGCTTTGAATATGCTTGCTCTTGAAGAGCTCGCTGAGGCCGAGGAACGACAGGTCTTTCTTACCACGCAGCGTGACGACATCGTTCAGAGCATTGCCGCGACCGAAGAAGCTCTCAAGGAGATCAAACATCGCTCGAGAGAGCGTTTTCGACAGGCATTCGAAGCGATCAACGAGAATTTCCAGGAGTTCTTCCGCGAGCTTTTCGGCGGCGGACAGGGCCAGATGACGCTGCTCGAATCCGACGATATTCTTGAGGCCGGCATCGAGGTCGTCGCACAACCGCCGGGCAAACGTCTGCAGAATATCCTTCTGCTTTCAGGCGGTGAAAAGGCTATGACGGCCATCGCTCTCGTGATGGCGATCTTCAAATATCGTCCGTCGCCTTTCTGCTTGCTTGATGAGGTCGATGCACCGCTCGACGAGGCCAATGTCGGCAGATTTGTGAACAAGATCGCCGATATGGCAGAAAAAACACAGTTCATCGTCATCACGCACAATAAACGCACGATGGAGGCGGCGCGTGCTCTTTACGGTGTTACGATGCAGGAACCCGGCGTCTCGAAGATCGTGTCGGTCAAGTTCGAGTAACCGATCCCACGACCATTTGCCAACCGAACTGCCGATAATGGGCATCAAACTCAATCGATGAGGATCAAGATTTGCATTTTCCTGGTTTTGCTATGTATTGTTGCCGCAACTCCTGCGTTCGGACAGAAAAGGCGATCAAGGACAAAGCGTCCTGTTAAGAAAACACCCGCAACCATCGTTGCGACACCAAAACCAACCCCGGAACCCGTCGCCGAACCACCGAAACTGAATAGCCGTCCCGATTCTGCATCGGATAAGATAAGTTCCGCACCGAAGGCGGCCGCAGTCACTCATATCTACGTATTTGAACGGCCGGGCTTTACCTATCCGCGTGTTGAGATCCGGCATGATGACGCCGGCAAGGGTGTGATCATATTCGAGAAGGTCGATCTCGACGAGCCGATGGGCGACCCGATCGAGCTGTCAGCCGCGACCGTAAACACACTAAATGCAGCGTTTACGCGGCTTGATTTTGTTAACTCAACCGAGGACTACGAAGCGAAGAAGGTGAATGTTGCTACGGGAACGATCTCGATCACGCT
This sequence comes from Pyrinomonadaceae bacterium, assembly GCA_019694355.1. GTDB lineage: Bacteria > Acidobacteriota > Blastocatellia > Pyrinomonadales > Pyrinomonadaceae > OLB17. Next base: position 218,271 of record JAIBCB010000003.1, read on the forward strand.
CAAGCAGAACGGCCGTTCGCGGACGGCGACATTCCGTTGGTCAGACAATCCGGACGCAAAGCTTCTGATGGATGAATACCGGCGGATCTCGAATGAAGCGATCTGGAAATTTGAGATGCAGGTCGCGCGTGAGAACCAACCTCTCGAAACACCACGTTTGATGGCTCGTTTTTCGTCGCTCTATGAAAGCAATGAGCTGCCTGACCCGCCGCATTTGCTGCCGCTGCTCAAACAGCTAGCCAATGACGAGATCCTTCCGCTCATTGCCCGAAACGATGCAGAGCGGGTTGCCAAAGCGATCGAAAAGGCCGAGGCAAAGCGTCTCAAAAAAGAAGAGAAAGCAAAGAATTAGAATTCGATCCAGTCCGTTGGCGTCTGCGGTTGCGAGACGCTGATCTTTGTTTCAGCGCGGAATAGGGGTGCACGCATGGCGAGTGCCGTCTCGGCGGAGAGGCGTGCTAAGTGCGGTTCGTTCGCTCGCTGTGAAAGATGTGCGAGCACGATGTTGCGCGCTCGGCCGTCAAAATCGCGATTGAGCCAATCGGCCAGGTCGTCGTTTGAGAGATGGCCTGTGCGGGACATGATCCGCTGCTTCAGGTCCCAGGAATAAACATGGCAGGTACGCAGCATATCACGGTCGTGATTTGATTCAACGACGATCGCGTCGCAATCTCGAAGCTTTTCCCGTATCAGGTCGTTGATATGGCCGAAGTCCATCAAGGTCGCGACCTTCACGCCGTCGCAAATGGCCGAAAAACCGAAATTATCCACTGCATCGTGAGGAACGCTGAACGGTTCGAAATCAATGTCGCCGATGCGGAAGAATTCGTTCGAATTGATCTCAACGGTACGGCCTTCGAGTGCGTTCTTCCGTTTTGAACCCTCACTTTCGCCATTCTCTCGACCGGCGCGTGTTCGATAGTATGACTCTTCGGTCTCTCCCGAAATATAGACCGGACACTTTACCGAACGGAGCAGAACACGCAGCCCCGCGACGTGGTCGCTGTGCTCGTGGGTTACGAGGACAGCGTCAACGTCTTCGGCGGCAACGCCCATTTCGTTCATGCGTCGAACGATCTCGCGGGCGCTCATTCCTGCATCGACAAGAACACGCGTCTTGCCGCTTGATATGAGCACCGCATTTCCGGTCGAACCGCTGCCGAGAACTGTGAATTTCATTCCTCTGTCTTTTGGTACCGTCCTCGAAGTGCTTTGCCGACCGCACGTGTCGTGATCTTATGCGGAACGTGCCGTCCGAGAAGAGCTCCGATGAGATTCGTCATTCCGGAGACTGCGACCGTCTTGCCCGCTTTGAGGGCTTTTAATGCGGTTGCGACCACCTGTTCGCTCGTCTGCTGGCCTTTTACCTTTATCGGCCGTTCGATCTCCGAGGCGGCAAAAAAGTTCGTTTCGGTCGAGCCGGGACAAAGCGTGAGCACGCGTATGCCGAAGCTGCGATTCTCCTCGGCGATCGCTTCGGAAAACGATGAGACGAATGCCTTCGTCGCCGCATAAGTTGCCATGAAAGGGATCGGCTGAAACGCGGCGGCACTCGAAACATTAATGATCGTTCCGTGTTTTCGTTGTCGCATCGGGCCGAGATATTTGTGTGTAAGCTCGACAAGCGAGCGTATGTTCAGATCGAGCATCGCGAGTTCTCGGCCTTCGTCAAGCGTCGCAAAATCGCCTGCCGACCCGATGCCCGCATTGTTAATGAGCCAATCGACCTCAAAGTTATGTCGCTCGGTCTCAATGAGAATATTGTTTGCGGCTTCCTTCTCGGCAAGATCGGCGACGATGTAATGCGCCATTATCTTGTGCTTGAGCATTAGTTCGTCGCAGAGTTCGTGAAGTATTTTTTCGCGGCGTGCGACAAGCACGAGATCGTGGCCGTCGGACGCCAACTGGCGAGCAAAAGCTTCACCTATCCCACTCGAAGCCCCTGTTATGAGAGTTACTTTCATCTGATGCACGCGGCCACGAATAATAGATCGAGCCCGCCAAAGCGGCAAGTATCACGATCGTCCCAAAAAAGCGAATGATGCCCGCAACCCTATCAGTCGAATTTAGCAGACCGAGCGTGTCAAGCAAATAGTTCCAATCGTGAAAACCGCCTTCGCTGCCCGTTAGCCCGCTTGTCAGCACCAACTGCATCTTGACCGCGTCGCTAGCGTAGATCCACACGTTCAGGAGGCTCTGGCCGACCCAAAAGAGCACGATTGACGCCGAGTAAAGGCTGCCTTGATAAACAAAATAGCCGACGAAGATCGCCGGAAGGATCACTTGAAAAAGCGAACCGCCCGCGATACCCATAAACTCGCCGAGGATCCGAAAGATCAAATGTCCGGTTTCGTGGATCGGCAGATCGACGATATCGAGCAAACTTCCCTGGATCGGATCATACGCGATCGAAAGGAAATAGAGCCCTGCAAGGCCTGCGAAAATGAGCTTTGGATAACTCGGCTTCATTGAAATTTAGGGTTCGTTACCAAGTCCTCGTTTCAGTTCACGAAATCTTTCACGCGAAACCGCGTAGAAGACCGTCTCCTGGCCGTAATGTTCCTCGGACCGCTCATACTGCATTCCGCACTTTTCCATGATCCGCCGCGAGCCCTTGTTGTCAGGATGAGCGACGGCGACGATGCGTTCGAGGCCGTGATGCTCAAACCCGTGATCGAGCCACGCGAAAGCACATTCGAAGCCGATGCCCTGGCCCCAATATTTTTCAATGATCGAATACCCGACCTCGACCTCGCCGGTGTCTTCGAGCGGTTGTATTCCCGCAGTGCCGATCATCTCGCCGGTCTCCTTCAACATCATTCCGCAGACACCGAAATCGAACTTGTGCCAGCACTCAATGTAGAACGCCATTCGCTTGCGAAGAGCTTCAGGATTCTGCCATCGCGAACCGCCCATATATTTTGAGACGGCCTCGGCCGTTCGCATCTCGATAAGCCAAGGCAGATCATCCATCGTGAAAGGACGCATCAAAAGCCGCGGTGTTTCGAGTATGGTCGTCATAGCACCTCTTACGATCCAAGAAGGTCAGGGAGCAAGCCGGGCGATCTGCCAATTTCCATTGCCATCGGGCGAGTAAACGATCCGGTCGTGAAGACGGCTCTTGCGGCCCTGCCAGAACTCGAAACGGTCAGGCGTCATCGTCAGGCCGCCCCAAAAATCAGGCAGCGGCACGTCGTCGCCGAATTTCTCTTTATAGAATTCGACACGTTCTTCGAGCGCTTTGCGCGAGGCGATCTCTGAGCTTTGTTCTGATGCCCAGGCGCCGATGCGGCTCTCGATCGGGCGAGAGAGAAAATACTCCTCAGACAGTTCACGCGGCGCTTTCGCTACGCGGCCGGAGATCGAGACCTGACGTTCGAGATCTGGCCAAAAGAAATGAAAATCTGCAAACGGATGATGTTCGAGTTCGCGTCCTTTCTTGCTTCCGTAATTCGTAAAGAACGTAAAGCCCGCTGCATCGAAATACTTTAGCAGCACGACGCGAGCAGAAGGCCGGCCGTCATCCCCGACGGTCGAAACGGTCATCGCGTTTGCGTCCTTTATGTCAGAATTTATCGCTGCATCGAGCCAAAGACGAAACTGTTCGACAGGATCCGCATTGACATCCGTTTCGCTCAGGCCGGCGCGGTCAAAATCGTGGCGAAGGGCAGCAAGTTTAGTGTTATCAACCATTTAAATTGGATTCACGAGAAACCCGTCGCGAAGCTTCGGTTCAAACCAAGTGGACTTTGGCGGCATGATCTCGTCCGCATCGGAAACGGCCAATAGGTCATCCATTGTCGTCGCAAAGAGCGAGAAGGCGACTGCGGCCTCGCCGCTGTCAACCAACCGCTCGAGTTCCGTCACGCCACGCTGACCGCCGACGAATTGGATCCGCTTATCCGTCCTTGGATCGTGTATGCCAAGGATCGGTGCGAGTATCTCATTCTGAAGGATACTCACGTCGAGCCGATCGACCGGATCGCTTGGTTCAGCGGCACCGTTCCTACGAGTAAGCTTATACCATTTTCCGCCGGTGTACATCGCGATCTCGCCATGTCGGGCAGGTGTCGTGTCTGTCGTTTCTTGAACGTCAAAGCTTTCGGTGAGCTTTGCGAGAAGGTCAGTCTCCGTTAAGCCGTTAAGATCTTCCACGGCACGATTGTATGCAAGGATCGTGAGATCTTCCGCTGGAAAGAGACCGGCCATAACGTGGTCGAACTGTCCGTCTTGCCCGTTCGGATCTTCGGCACGCAGGATATCCCGAGCTCTAAGGGCACTTTCGAGCCTGTGATGGCCGTCGGCGATGTAGATCGTCGGCACTTCCTCGAAGGCTTCGATCCAGTCACACGTGTTCGTACATTTCCAGATCGTATGCGTAACACCGGTGTCACATCCGAGGTCATAGATCGGTTGGGACAGGACGGCTTTCTGCAGGAGTTTGCGGATCTTTGCGGTGCCGCGGAAGGCGAGAAATATCAAACCTGTCTGCGCACGCAGATGAACGATGTGCTGTGTACGGTCCGCGACCTTATCCGGCTGTGTCTTCTCGTGCCGCTTTATCCTGCCGCCCTTATACTCTTCAAGAGAACAGCCTGCGACAACGCCCGTTTGAGAACTGCCATTACTTTCCAACCGATAGACGTAGAATGCCGGCTCGGTATCGTGGATCAATATGCCTTCGCGTATCAAGCGATCAAGATTGTCTTTTGCACGAGCCAGGATCTCGTCGCGGGTCGGATTCGCATCGTCCGAAAAATCATTCTCCGACCGCGTTACGCGCAAGAAACTGTTCGGGTTCTCGGCGATGATCTCGTGAACCTCCGCGCGGTAAAAGACGTCGAACGGCAGGCACGTTACCTCGCCGTCGCGTCCCGCTGCGGGCCTGTATGGTGTTAAGGGTTTGATCTCTGACACAAAGAATTTCTTAAAGAAGTTTTACGGCTGCACGTTTGAGTTGCTCAGCTGATCAAAGATCTTGTCCTGATCGTCAACGTCTTTGATGATGTCCTGTGCACTCGCGGCGATGTCGAGTTTCCAGACGCCGTCTTCACGAACGAAATGGATCGTCTCCCACGAACCGAACGAATTCTGCAATTCGATGGTCGCCTTGTCGCCGTCGATCTTTTCGTTGCGGTACTTTACGGTCGTTTGGCCGTCGGCGACCAGAGAACCGCGTTTGATGATCTCGTCAACCGTCGTATTTTGTGCTTTTGCCTCCTGCTCGTGCATTTTGATGGTCGCGGCAGAAAGCAATATTTTTGCTGAGGTATAATCTTTCTTCTTGAGGGCTTTGACGTAGGTCTCAAAGGTCTCAACGGGCGAAGCTGCGGGCTTTGACGAGCCGCACGCAAGAAGCATCACGGGCAGTATTGCCGCAAACAGGATCTTAAAAGCAAATGTAAAACGTTTTGAAGCCATTTTAGAAGGTCAAAACTTCAGATTATACCGAAAATATGGGAGAGTCGCATTCAGAATGGAACGACGCGTATTGAACGAAGATGAATTGGCCGTTGAGCTTGGCTCTCTGAGCGGCTGGTCGGTCGATGGAAAGGAGCTTGTCCGGCACTTCAAATTCGAGAATTTCAGCAGTGCCCTGGCTTTTGTGAATCAGGTCGGTGAGATCGCGGAGGCCGCAGATCATCATCCGGACATCAAGTTCGGTTGGGGTTTTGCCGAAATTCGCCTTACGACGCACGATCGCGGCGGGATAACGGATGTGGACGTTGCGGTCGCAAAAAAGATCGACGCGATCTAATTACTTTATGTCGCACGGCCGTGCGATCTCGTGTTCGATGGTGAAGGTCGACGCGCCGTATGATCTAAGCATCGGGTCATACGGCTGAGTGATCTCGGCCGTACCGAAGTAACAGCCGCCGTCGCGGTCGTAGATAAAAACGGCACTCATCTTCCGTTTTTCCATCACACGCATCGGCTGATCGCTGAATTCGAGCCAATCATCTGCGGCAAAATAGAGACGGCTTGGGACGATACCCGAGTCACGAAGCGTGGCGGTCAGGCGCGCCCGAATTCCTGCATCGTCGAACGTGCCTTCTTTCGGGAGCAGGTCTGCGGGGTTGCCGCGGACAACGTCCTTTTTGTATTCGCCGAACATCTTCTCATACAGCGGATTGCCTTTCGAGCGGTCGGCAGCGATCGTGATCCGAGCAAGATCGTCGCTCGAAGAGCGTGGAAAACCGAACATACTTGTTAGGCTAAGATCATTGGCGGCGATCTTCTTTTCCGGATCAGCGACGCTTCGCAGAAAGATCGGCAATGAATTGTTCCTTCCCCAGACACCGCTCGTGAGAGCGACCTTGATCTCTTTCTTTGTAAGCTCGGGCTCTGTGAATGAGAGGATGTAGTGCATTGCCGTGCCCATAATGCCCGGCTTCCCGATCTCAAGGGCAAGCAGATATCGGTCGCCGCCTTCACCATGCGTGCGGAATACGTATTTGCCCAACTCATCCTTGAAACGAATATAGAGCCAGAGCGGATCGCCGTCCGCCGCTTTTGTAACAGCGATCGGCTGTGCGAGGGCGAATGAGGCAACATCCTTCTTGGCAAGCACCATCGTTACATCGACGTTGGTCTTCGGGCGAAAAACGGGTTTCTGTGGCGCGTTGGGATCTTGCGAGGCTTGCTGCATCCGTTCGCGGGCTCTTTGCGTCTGCGGAAACTGGGCACTCACCGCAGTCACAAAAACTGCCGCAAGAACACTCGTAAGGAAAATGGCTCTCACAAAGAAACTCATACGGAACAAAAAGTTATGATGCCAGGCCCGTAAATCACGCTGGCTGCAAAATGGGGCATCGTTACTAAATATTATCAACGATGCTGTTCAACGTTGCCGAAGGACGCATTGCTGCATATGCCTTTGCAGGGTCCGGATGATAATAACCGCCGACATCCTGAGGCGTTCCCTGAGCGGCGATCAATTCTTCATTGATCTTCGCTTCATTCTCTTTCATCGCCTCGGCGACCGGGGCGAAGATCTCCGCGATCGCAGCGTCTGATGTTTGAGATGCAAGGCTTTCCGCCCAGTACATCGCAAGATAGAAATGAGAACCGCGGTTGTCGATCCCGCCGACCTTTCTCGCCGGTGCCTTATCATTTGCCAGGAACTTTGCATTTGCTTCGTCAAGCGCATCGGCAAGGATCTGGGCCTTCGCATTGTTCTGAGTTTGTGCAAGATGCTCAAAACTCGCCTGCAATGCCAGGAACTCACCGAGCGAATCCCAACGCAGATAACCTTCGTGCAGAAACTGCTCGATGTGCTTCGGTGCGCTGCCGCCTGCTCCGGTCTCGAACAGTCCGCCGCCGTTCATCAAGGGAACGATGGAGAGCATTTTGGCAGACGTGCCAAGCTCAAGGATCGGGAAAAGATCCGTCAGATAATCCCGTAAGACGTTACCCGAGACCGAGATCGTGTCTTTGCCTTCGCGTGCACGTTTTAGGGTCTCGGCCATCGCGTCTTTGACATCCATTATTCTGATATCGAGCCCGGTAAGGTCGTATTCCTTCAAGTACGTTTCGACCTTGTTGATGATCTGCCGATCGTGCGCTCGACCCTTGTCCAGCCAGAAGATCGCAGGCGTGTTCGAAAGCCTTGCACGGTTGACCGCAAGCTTTACCCAATCCTGAACGGGCGCGTCCTTGGTCTGGCACATTCTGAAAATATCGCCGGCCTGAACATCCTGCTCGAGCAGGACATTTCCGTCGGCATCGAGAACCCGTACCTTGCCGTTGCTCGCGATCTGGAACGTTTTATCGTGCGAGCCGTATTCCTCGGCTTTTTGCGCCATCAGCCCGACGTTCGGAACGGAACCGAACGTCGTCGGGTCGATAGCACCGTGCTGCTTCATATCGTCGATGATCGCCTGATAGAACCCAGCGTATGTGCGGTCGGGGATGACACAAACCGTGTCTTCTTCTTTGCCATCCTTGTTCCACATCTTGCCGCCGCGAACAAGGGCGGCCATCGACGCATCGATGATAACGTCCGACGAGACATGGAAATTTGTTATGCCTTTGTCAGAATTCACCATCGCGATCCGCGGCCCGTCTGCTATCGTGTCGGCGATCGCGGCCTTAATTTCAGGTTCTTGCGGGTGGCCTGAAATTTTCTCGAAAAGCGTTGCGAGTCCAAAATTCGGATTGATATCGAGCTCTTTGAAAGTAGCAGCGTATTTCTCGAAAACAGGCTTGAAATAGGTCGCGACGATCGCCCCGAAAATGATCGGGTCCGACACCTTCATCATCGTCGCTTTCAGGTGGGCCGAGAGCAGGACGTCCTTTTCCTTAGCCTCACTGATCGCCTGTTCGACAAAATCTTTTAGCGCCGCAACATGCATTACGGAAGAATCAATGACCTCGCCCGCCTTTAGCGGAGCGGCGTCCTTCAGGACCGTTTCCGAGCCGTCTTTGCCGTAAAAGACGATCCTGAATGTTCCGTCCGCGGCGACGGTTGTCGAATTTTCCGTTCCGTAGAAATCGCCGTCGCTCATGTGCGCGACCGAAGTTTTCGAATCCGCACTCCAGGTGCCCATGCGGTGCGGATTCGCCTTTGCATAATTCTTTACCGCCTTTGGCGCGCGCCGGTCGGAATTTCCCTCTCTCAAGACCGGGTTGACGGCGCTGCCGAGCACCTTAGCGTATTTCTTGTTGATCGCTTTCTCATCGTCCGTCTTTGGCTCTGCCGGGTAATCGGGCACGGCAAAGCCTTGCTTCTGCAGCTCGGCGATCGCTTCTTCAAGCTGCGGGACCGAAGCAGAGATATTCGGCAGCTTGATAATGTTCGCCTCGGGCCTTTTCGCCAATTCACCTAAGGCCGCAAGGGCATCGACGGTCTTCTGCTCATCACTCAGATACTCTGGAAAATATGCAAGGATGCGGCCCGAGAGCGAGATATCCGGAACTTCGATCTCAATATCTGCCGCTTTTGTAAATGCCTTTATGACCGGTAAAAATGAATGCGTCGCCAACATCGGCGCCTCGTCCGTCAATGTATAAAAGATCTTTGATTTTTCTGTCATTTTCTCTGTCTTGAGCCAATATTTTTGGTCTCAGATCCGATCGGGTTCCCCCGAAAGGCGGGACCGCACCTAACATCTCTATTTTAGGTCGCAACCCGATAAAGGTAAATTTCACCCCAACGAAAGTGCTGCATAGGTTGGCAAAAAATTGTGATATTCTAGCACAAAGAACATCAATTTAGGGCTAAGGTTCGACCAGCCTGGAGGAATAAAGATGAAGAGACATTCATTGCTGTATTTTCTATTGCTCGTCTGCATACTAGTCCCCTCGGCACAAGCTCAGAAGCTGAATGTTCTTTACACGAACGATCTCCATTCGCACTTAGAGCCGCTGATCGTTCCGTGGGTAAGCACGACGCGAAAGGTCGGCGGTTTTGCGAATATCGCAACACTCGTCAAGCAGGAAAAAAAGGCGAACCCGAATACCGTCTATTTCGATGCGGGTGATTTTTTCGCAGGGCCATACTTGAGCTTACTTACAAAGGGCGAGGCCATCATCGATGCTGCGAACTATCTCGGCCTTGATGCTGCTTGCGTCGGCAATCACGAGTACGATTACGGTTGGGAGAATGCGTACAAGCAGTTTGAGCGTGCAAAGTTCCCGCTTCTGAACGGCAACATCTTCGTCAAAGGCACCGACAAACTTCATTGGCCAAAGCCGTACATCATCAAGAAAGTGAACGGCATTCGACTTGGGATAATCGGCCTTCACGAAAAGTTCGCCTTTGAGGATACCGTCGCACCGGTGATGATCAAGGGCGTCGAAGTACGCGATGAGAAAGTTTACTTGCGAAAGTACATAAAAGAGCTTCAGCCGAAGACCGACCTCATCATCCTGCTGATCCACATCGGGATTCCCGGCACACAATCGACCACCGGCGAAGCCGACGTGATTCGCAATCACAAGCACGATATCGACCTCGCAAAGGCCGTTCCCGGTGTTGACCTGATGATCACCGGTCATCCGCACAGCGGAACGCCGACGCCGATCGTTGCGAACGGCACGATCATCGTCTCGACGGACGCATACACGATCGAACTCGGCAAACTTGAGATCACGTACGACAAGAAGCTCGACAAGATCGTTGACTACAAGAACCATTACAACTACCTTTTCGACGACGAGGTCGAGGACGACCCGACGATGGTCGCCGTCATCAATAAGTGGAAGAACAAGCTCAAGGCGATCACGGATGAAAAGGTGACGACCGTAACGGCCCCGATGACGCGCTCCTATGGTCAAAGTTCGGCAATGGGAAATATGGTCGCCGATTCGATGCTTGCGGCCTATCCTGAATATGATCTTGCGATCACAAATAGCGGCGGCTTGCGCGAGGACATCGATCCCGGAGTTGTAACGGTCGGCAAACTGATCTCGGTATTTCCTTTCCCGAACACTATCGTCCAGTTGGAGATCAAAGGGCGTTACCTTCGAGAGGCATTCGAGCACGGTGCCGGTTTGACGAATGGTGTCTTACAGGTATCCAAGGGCGTTGAAATGATGTACGTTCAAAATCGGCCGGTCGGCAAGCGGCTGTCCAAGCTCAACATCAAAGGCATCCCACTCGATGATAACAAGACGTATAAAGTATTGACCTCAAACTACTTAGCGGATGGCGGTGACAGCTTTTTTGCTTTCGGCAAGGCCGACTCTTACAAGGCGACCGGTATCGACATACTCGATGCGATGGTCAAATACCTAAAGCAGTTCAAGGCCTATGAACCTGTCCTCGAAGGACGCGTTGTCGGTGTATTAGAAGTTAAGGAAAACGAGAAACGCATGAACGGACTCCTCTTTTAGGATCGAACGCGATAAATATTTGCGGGATGCAGACAGATCTGGTTGGATCTGAAGGGAAGTTTGTCCGAAATACATAGACAAATGTCCCTATACACGATATCATTGTAATTGATGACGATCGAAGAAAGATTGAACAAAGAGATCGCGATCATCTTCGCCGGGCGTGATTCAAAGAAGCGCGGGAAGGCTCCGACATATCACGAATTCCTTTCGGACAAGATGCTGATGATCTCCGTTATCCGGGCCGGAGTTCCGTATTCGCTATTTGCTTTGATAAAAGGCGTAACGCCTTTTAGCGATAGCGACTGGGCGACTCTGCTTGATATCTCCAGCAAATCTCTACAGCGTCATAAGCAAACTGCAAAAAGCTTCAAGCCGATACATTCCGAAAAGATCATCGAGATGGCCGAGGTGACCGACTTCGGCAGAGAGGTCTTCGGCGATCCTGAGAAATTCAAGCTTTGGCTGAATACGCCAAGTTTCGCACTCGGGAACGTAAAACCGGTCGAGCTCTTGCGAGATTCGTACGGCAAAGAATTGGTCATGGGTGAACTAAACAGGATCGCTCACGGAATTCTCGTCTGATGCAGCTTTTCAGGCTTACGCTTCGCGAATATGCCGCTCCGCTGTCGGGAAAAGGCGCGGCTCTCTGGGGGGCGAGATGGAACTCGGCCGGTATAGAGCTCATTTACACTGCGGCAAATCGCTCTTTGGCGATGGCAGAGGTTCTTGTCCATATGACGTTCGGGACAGTTCCTACGGACTATGTAATGGTCACCATAAATGTGCCGGATGACGTCTCGGTCGATGTCTTGGAGAAAAAGACGCTGCCTGCTGACTGGAGCAGGTTTCCTCATACGGCCCCGACACAGGCTCTTGGCGATAAGTTTGTCGCAGACGGGAAAAGCTGTATCCTGCAGGTGCCGTCGGTCGTAACCGCTGGAGAGTTCAACTTTTTGATAAACCCGCACCACGCGGAATTTTCAAGGGTCAAGATCGTTGCCATCGAAGATTTTCGGTTTGATAAAAGGCTGGTCAGATAGAAAGTGAAAAGTAAAAAGATCAAAGATCCGATCGTTTCGATCATTATGGGCAGCAAGAGTGATTGGCCGACGATGGAGCAGGCTGCGCTTGTGCTCGAGGAATTCGGTGTGCCGTTCGAGAGCAACATAGTCTCGGCGCATCGCACGCCCGATCTGCTCTTTGAGTTCGCGAAAACGGCGGAATCCCGTGGCATCGAGGTGATAATCGCCGGTGCGGGCGGAGCGGCACATCTGCCGGGAATGTGCGCTTCGCAAACCGTCTTGCCGGTGCTCGGAGTGCCTGTCGAATCCAAGGCGTTGAAGGGAATGGATTCGCTTCTTTCGATCGTGCAAATGCCCGCCGGTATTCCCGTCGGCACGCTCGCCATCGGCCCTGCGGGTGCAAAGAACGCGGCTCTACTTGCCGTCGCCATTCTCGCGAACTCACGACCCGAACTTCGCAAGAAGCTTCATAAGTTCCGCTCAGATCAGACGAAGACGGTCGTAAAAACCAAGCTGCAGTCTTAAACGCCTTACGCCGCGGACATCTGTGCTAATCTAGTTTCTTTTTAGCACCTTGTGACAAAAGCGATCCTTCCAAATTCCACGATCGGTATCTTCGGCAGCGGCCAACTCGGGCGGATGACGGCGATCGAGGCTCGGAAGATGGGATATCGCGTGCATACTTTCTCGCCGGGACGCAATACGCCTACGGGACAGGTCGCGGATGCGGAAACGACAGCGTCGTATGACGATCTCTTCGAAGTGCGTACATTCGCTCAAAGCGTCGATGTCGTTACGTTTGAGTTCGAGAATGTTCCCGCCGCAGCGATCGAGGCAGCAGCCGAGTTCGCACCCGTGCATCCGCGTGGCGAGATACTGCACACAACGCAAAATCGCCTTCGCGAAAAGACATTCCTTTCAAAGAACGGCTTTCCGCTCGCCGGGTTTAGACGCGTCCGCACGATCGAAGACCTTTTCAAAGGGGTAGAAGATCTTGGGCTTCCGGCAGTACTGAAGACCGCGGGTTTCGGCTATGACGGCAAAGGCCAGACTCGGATCGATGTCCACAGCGAGATCGAGGCTGCTTTTGATGCCTTGAACGGGCAGGAAGCGGTACTTGAGCAGTTCGTTGCATTTGAGAAGGAAGTTTCCGTCGTTTGTGCTCGTGGGCAAGAAGGTGAGTTCGCACACTACGGCGTTATCGAGAATGACCACGCAGATCATATTCTCGATGTTTCCTTCGCTCCGGCCGACGTTGCCGACGCGACGGCAAAGCAAGCTGTCGAGATCGCACGGTCGATCGCCGAGGCTTTCGACTATGTCGGCGCATTCTGCGTCGAATTCTTCCTCGAGGGCAGCGGCACGCTGCGCGTGAACGAGATCGCACCGCGCCCGCATAACTCGGGACATCTTACGTTCGATGCCTGTGTAACATCGCAATTTGAGCAGCAAGTCCGTGCAGTCTGCGGCCTTCCGCTGGGTTCGACGGAGTTCTTTCATCCTGCTGCGATGGCAAATCTGCTCGGTGATGTTTGGGCGAACGGAGAGCCGAATTGGCCTGCTGCCTTGAAGGATCCGGCCGTTAAGCTTCACCTTTATGGCAAGAGCGATCCTCGCCCGGGCCGAAAAATGGGGCACCTGACCGCAACGGCGGACTCACCACAAAAAGCCGCAGAGATCGTGCGAGCGGCCCGCGAACGTCTATTAGCTTCCTAGAAATCTCACCTTTGCTTTTGGAGTTTTCCTACACGAAAAGGCTAGACTGTCCTGTTATGGCTGAAACGCTTTTTGTTTCACAAACGGCCGACCGCGCCGCCGCATACATCGAGATCGCTCCGCAGATCGCAGCGTTGATCGACGGTGAAAGGGATGTTACGGCGAACTTGGCCAATATCGCAGCCGCGATCAAGCAGGCGTTCGACTACTTTTGGGTCGGATTTTACATTGCGAAGGGCGGTGAGCTTGTTGTTGGGCCGTTTCAGGGGCCGATTGCGTGTTCTCGTATTGCGTTCGGAAAAGGAGTTTGCGGCACTGCATTCTCAACCGGCGAAACACAGATAGTGCCGGACGTAGATAAGTTTCCGGGCCACATCGCCTGCGCGAGCGAGTCGCGATCGGAGATCGTTGTTCCGATCTTCTCGCCTGAAGGTAAAGTTTGGGGCGTTTTGGACGTTGACAGCGACAAGCTCGACGACTTTGATGAGACTGATGCGGTCGGCCTGCGGTCGATCGTGAGAATTCTAGAGAAAATGCTTTCGGAGGAACCTGTTTGACACCTGTAGAACATCCATATTGGGTTTGGGGGCTCTTTTTTGGCGTAGTTTTTGTGGCTCTTTTTGTCGATATCGTTATCGTCAATCGCAAGCCGCATGCGCCGACGAAAAAAGAGACCGTTGTTTGGAGCATTATTTGGGTCTCGCTGGCTCTTGCTTTCAACGCGTTCATCTACTGGCAGGTCGGGAATCATACCGGCGATTGGACCCTTGCGTTCACACAGGCAAAGCTCTTTCTTACGGGTTATCTGATCGAATTATCTCTCTCGGTCGATAATCTCTTTGTATTCCTGCTGATCTTCACATTCTTCAAGGTTCCGAAAAAGTTTCAGCATCGTGTGCTTTTTTGGGGCATCATGGGCGCCCTCGTGCTCAGAATGGTGATGATCTTTGCCGGAGCCGAACTCGTCGAGCGTTTCCACTGGATCATCTATATTTTTGGTGCATTTCTCGTTTATACGGGCATCAGTATGTTCAAGACGTCGGATGACAATTTCGAACCGCACGAAAGTGCGATCGTAAAGTTCGCGACGAAATACATACGCATTACGAAGCATTACGACGGCGACAAATTCTTTGTCATACAAGATGGAGCACGCGTCGGAACCTTGCTCCTGCTTGTGCTCATAACTGTTGAGTTTACAGACCTTGTCTTTGCTGTGGATTCGATCCCGGCGATCTTCGGTATCACGACCGATAAATTTCTTGTATATACGTCGAACATTTTTGCGATACTAGGATTGAGGACGTTCTACTTCCTGCTCGCAGGCCTTGCCGAACGTTTTCACCTGTTGAAGTACGGCCTTGCGGTCGTTCTGACCTTTATCGGCGTAAAGATGCTCTTGCCACTTTTTGCCGAAGGGCTGATAATGTTCTACGGTGGTGAAGGCTCGCATGGCGGCCCGCAATTCCTGCACGACTTCGTTGCCGGAAAATATGACAGCCAGGTCGTGGACATCTCACTCATCATCGTGATCGCAACTATCACGTTGTCCGTCATTTTTTCCTTGATCTTCCCGCCTCGCCACGGCAGTAAACCGGCAGATGGAGAATAACAAGTACCGAAAATTCTACGTCGAATGGTGGAACATTAGGCGGAGCACCATCTACGGTGCGGTCATCCTTATTCTGCTCGCTGCAACGCTGGTCTTTGGCGGCTGGTGGGCCTCGAAGAATAATTGGTTCGCGGTCGGTGAAGCGGAGACCTATCCGATGGATTCGGCGAAGATCATCTCGTTCGAGGGCGAGGTCCGCATCACACGAGCAGCGACCCGCGAGACGATCCTCGTAACAAAACAGACTTATGTCGCTGCGGGCGACACGGTTCAAACGCAGGCGGACGGACGCGCGATCATCCAAATGATCGACGGTTCCGTTTATTCCGTTCGGCCGAACAGCACAGTGGTCGTGCGCGACACGACATCGCTTTTTGGCGGCAAGAATGTACGCGTTCGCCTGAATGACGGACAATTGAATGTCCGCACGGACGAACAGCCCGATAATGTAAAAAATATCGTCGAAGTCGCGGAATCGGAGAACCAACTCGGCCCGCAGACTGATGCGAGTTTTGATACGGACGGCGAGAACGGCGGTGAGATCCGCGTAAGCCGAGGCGGTGTCGAGACAACGCTCGGCGGCGAGACATCGAAGATCGGGCCGGATCAATACGCGGCCGTCAATAATGGCCAGCTTTCCGCCCGCGAAAAGATACTTGCACCGCCGGTGCCTGTTGCACCCGGCAACTCATCTCAGTTGATCGACGCAGGCGGCGGGGTGAATGTTGGATTTAACTGGCAGCCGCCTGACCAGCCCATCCAAAGCTATTATCTTCAGGTCGCAAAATCACCTTGGTTCTCACAGGATGCGATACTTGTGGATCGTACCGGACTTGGCTCGAACGATTTTAGGTTAACGGGACTTACGCCCGGCACATATTACTGGCGGGTTCGAGCGACTTCCCGCTCTGGACAAACAACCAACTGGAACGACGCGTGGAAATTTACCGTGATAAGGCGCGAGAGCAGCATTCGCATCGAACTCACAGATCTGAAGATCGAGCCCGTCGGAGGCGGAATTTTTATTATCACCGGTAAGACCCAACCGGGAATGGCCGTGCGCTCGCAGGGACGTGACACATTTGCGGTTTCGGACGGCAGCTTTAGGCTGCAGGTCTCGTCGCAGTCGGCCGAAACATCTATCGAGATCGGCGATGACAGGGGCAATCGTGCCGGTTTCGTCGTTTCGCTCCGCACCGGCCGCCTGATGAAGCGTTACTAGACGAATGGCCGAACACGGACACACGCACGATCACGGACATTCTCCAAGATCTGCCGCAAGCATACGCAAACTAAAGATCGCCTTAGTGCTCACCTTCGGCTATATGCTCGCAGAGGCGGTCGGCGGCTGGCTTTCGAACTCCCTTGCCCTGATGGCCGATTCCGTCCATATGCTGACGGATGTTGCTGCACTCAGCCTAACGCTCGCATCATTTTGGTTCGCAACACGCCCGGCAACCGCTGCAAAGACCTTCGGCTTTTATCGTGCCGAAATACTTGCGGCCTTTGTGAATGGCGTTGCTCTTGTTGTGCTTTCGATCTGGGTCGTTTACGAAGCGGTAATGCGTTGGCTTGCGCCGCCCGAAATTCACGGAAGCAGCTTGACAATCGTCGCCGCTGGCGGCCTTGTCGTAAACATCATCGTGCTGAAGATGCTCCACGGCGGTCACGAACACGACCTAAATATGCGGGGTGCGTGGCTGCACGTTGCGGGCGATCTTCTTGGCTCGCTTGCCGCATTGCTTTCCGGAATTCTGATCATCGCATTCGGTTGGTTTTGGGCAGATGCGGTGACGAGTATTCTCATCAGCGTGATCATTATCTTTGGAGCTTGGAGGCTCGTTTCCGAGTCGGTCAACGTACTGCTCGAAGGCACACCATCACACATCGACATCGCAAAGGTGAAGGCCGCAATTCTTGCGATCGAAGGGGTTACTGGAGTACATGACCTGCATGTATGGACCATTTCTTCGGGCCTCGAAGCCCTGACCGCTCACATCAATCATGACGATTCTGTAGAACATTCGGACCTGTTGGCGATCGTTAGAGCGAAGCTCCACGATGAGTTCGAGATCGATCATTTGACGATCCAGATGGAGACCGCCGGCAAAGAGGCAGAGGCCGTTTACGTATGCGAATCAGGCACGAACTGCTTCGAGCCCGCGTCGCCGACCCGTTAAACCTATGCCGACGATCGACCTCAAATATGGCCGAAACGTTGTGCCGGTCGAGTACGATGAAGAGCGCTTCTCAGTGCTTGCCGCTGCGAATGACGCCGCACCGCTCGACGACCGCACGATCAACGAGAAACTTGACCGGCCGATCGATGCAGAGCCATTTGAGGAAACGATCTCGCCGGGCGAAACTGTCCTTGTCGTCGTTCCTGACGCGACCCGTGCGTCCGGCAGCGCGCAGATCGTCAATTTGCTTGTTCGTCGTCTCATCGCAAATGGGACGAGGCCACACGAGATCGCGATCATCTTCGCGACGGGAATACATCGTCCGGTCACAAGGGAAGAAAAAGACGAGATACTGACGCCGTTCATCACCCAACGCATCCGCACCATCGACCATCGAGCGAGCGGCATCGCGAATCTCGCGGTTGTCGGCGAAACAAGCGGCGGGATCAGCGTTAGCTTGAATGGCGCTCTGCTTGACAGCGATCACGTGATCACGATCGGCGCCGTTACGTTCCATTATTTCGCGGGTTTCACCGGCGGAAGAAAGCTCATCTGCCCCGGTCTTGCATCCGAACGCACGGTCGAGGCAACGCACAAGCTCGCCTTCGATTGCGAAACCCTGCGGCGTCGCGAAGGTGTCGGCACGGGCCTGCTGGCGGGCAATGCTGTGCACGAAGCATTTCTCGAAGCTGCAAAGTTCGTGAAAAATGTATTTTCCATATCGACCGTAGTGAACGATGCGGGCGAGGTCACCGATCTTTTTTGCGGCGATCTTGTGGCCTCACACTTGGCGGCCTGCGATGCCGTTGCGGCAAAGCAGACACTCCGGATCGAAGCGAAACGCGATCTTGTTATCGTCTCCTGCGGCGGCAGTCCATTCGACGTAAACCTTATCCAGGCTCATAAGGCTCTTGATGCCGCGGCTAAAGCCTGCACGCCCGGCGGGAGGATAATTCTGCTTGCTGAGTGTTCTGAAGGCACCGGCAGAGCGGATTTCATCGATTGGTTCGAAGCCGAGAACAGCAATGCTCTTGCACGAGAACTCTGCGATCGCTATCAAGTTAATGGCCAGACTGCGTGGAATTTCTTGTCGATCTGCGAGCGTTTTGATGTCGAGATGATGACCACTCTCGACCACAAGACATTAGGGAAACTCAGGGTAAAAAAGGCCGATCTCCGAGATCTATCGGAGACCGGCTACATCTTGCCAAATGGTGCGAAGGTGAATATTAACGCATCGAGATAGCTCTATTTACCCTTTGTCGAAAAGGTCCTTGCGATCGAATCCATTTGATTCTGGATCGAGTTCAGGCTGTCCTTTCGCCCTTCGAATCGGAGGACGTAAACGACATCGCCATCGCGAAGGAAGTAGAATCTGCCGACCATTGGGCGTCCGCCTTTGACGAATTCGAAATTATAGATCGCACCGCGCAGCTTGCCCGAGAAATTCTCTTGTTTGCCAGGTGCGTAACCCATCAAAAATTGCAGCTTCTGGTCTTCGTCACGAACGATGTCGGCGAGAAGGCGGCTCTGCGGTGCATCTAGTTTGCGCACCTCTAAACGTCCAAAGACACGGTCGCCGTAAACATATTCGACATTCGGGTTCGTCGCCGAAGGCGTCACGGTCTTCCGCCATTTTGCTTCGGGAAGCGCAAATGAATAATCAACGTTAGGATCGCTGAAGGTTTCGGTCTGTGCGGCGGCAGATGTTGAGAACATTACAGCTGCGGCAAAGAGCATCGCAAGGGAAAGCAGCGTCTTTTTCATAATTACTTGGAGCGAAAACGTCCTTGAAACACAATTCTAGCCGAAATCGGCGAGTTTCGCGCAAACCATTTGATGCCGAAAATGCGTCCGGCTGTTGTCTTCACTACTAAGACAACGATCGGTCGGTCGTGGCGGTTCGCGACTTTTTCGGCTAAACGCCGCCGGAGCGCGTCTAATTCCGAAGAGTAAGCTAACGTAGGCAGGCTTAAAATAATCCATCTCGCTTTTATCGGAGTTTTTGTATGACCCAGCATCTTGTAACAGCAAAGAAATTGACGGTAATTCTTGTGCTTGCAGCATTTATACTGCCAACTTTTGCCCTTGGCGGTGTTGACGGCAAGCCGAAGAATTCGCTAACCGAGGACCAAAAGATCCTCCATATCCTGAATCGGCTTGGGTTCGGTGCACGTCCCGGTGACCTTGAAAAGGTCAAGGCGATCGGCATCAAGAAGTATATCGAACAGCAGCTCGACCCGGCGTCGATCGACGATTCTGCGACCGAGGCAAAGCTCGACCGGCTCGCCGTACCGAAGCTCTCGACCGAGGAACTCTTCGCACAATATCCAAATCCGGCGGCGCTCCTTCGTTCGCTTGATGGCGGCAAAAAGGCCCAGCAGGACGCTCAAATGCCAAAGCCTGACGCTGCAACTTCGGCGACTACGACCGAAATGCCGGGTGAAAAGGCTGAGGAAGCCGCGGCCGCACTCAAGAAAGAACGAGCACAAGAGCTGCAGCAGCTATATCGCCAATACAACCTGAAACCAGCGGGTCAGATCGTTCCGGAAATGGTTGCAGAACGTGTTATGCGTGCTGTCTATTCCGAGCGACAGCTTCAAGAGGTAATGGTCGATTTTTGGCAGAATCACTTCAATGTTTTTTCCGGCAAGGCGGCCGTTCGCTGGTACATACCAAGCTATGAGCGTGACGTTCTTAGAAAGAACGCACTTGGAAATTTCAAAGACCTTCTGATTGGAACGGCCCAGTCGCCTGCGATGCTGTTCTATCTCGACAATTTTGAATCGATGTCGCCGAACGTACGGCTTGCAGCTCGTCCGAAGCAGCTGCAGCCGAGATTCGAACGGCGTCCGCGGTTCAACGACCGGCGGATCAACGACCGGCTCGATGGCCGAATTTCTCCGATGCAGCGTGAACGCCAAATGGAGCGAAATGGTGCCAACGCTGACCGCGACCTTCGTCAACTCGAAAAGCTGAATGTTCAGAAGAAACAGCAGCCGAAGAACCAGCGAAATCGAGGCATCAACGAAAACTATGCTCGCGAACTGATGGAACTGCATACACTCGGCGTCGATGGCGGCTACACGCAGCAGGACATTATCGAGGTTGCAAAATGCTTTACCGGATGGACTATCGCCGACCCTCGCGGCTATCGCCAGATCGCAGCGTCTGCGATCAAAGGAAATGAAGATCACCGGCTCGCGCGTATCCAACGGGCAGCAGGAGTGCCGGATGACGTCGAGAGCGGCCAATTTTATTTCAACTCGAATTGGCACGAAAAGGGACCAAAGACCGTGCTTGGCCAGACGATCGACGAGGGCGGAATGAAGGACGGCCTAAAGGTGCTCGATATCCTTGTCAATAGTGATGCGACGGCGAAATTCATCGCGAAAAAACTAGCGATCAAGTTCGTGAGCGACACGCCGAGCGATGCTTTTGTCGGCCGTATTGCAGCCGCATTTCACAAGTCGCACGGCGATATAAAGACGACTCTGCGTGCGATCTTCACCGACGCTGAATTTTACGCACCGGAAAATTATCGCTCGAAGATCAAATCACCGTTCGAGCTTGCGGTGAGTTCGATCCGTGCTCTTGGCGGCGATACGAACGGCGGCCGCGGTATGTACGCAATGCTGCGTAAGCTCGGCGAAGTGCCTTATGGATATCAGGCACCGACGGGCTATCCAGACCTTGCGGAAGATTGGGTAAACACCGGAGCGTTGCTTGAACGGCTGAACTTTGCGGTTGCACTTTCCAGCAATCGCGTTCCCGGAACGCGTGTCGATCTGAGGGAATTCGCGGCTCCGACCAAGCAGGAGATGCTTGATAAGGCCATCGACAAGATACTTGACGGCGAGATCCGGCCAACGACAAAGGCGAGCCTTGCTAAGCAGCTAAGTCAGCCGTTACCGGAAGTTAAGGCACCTGAGAACGACCCCGAGGAGAGCTCAGGGACGCCGATGGCGAATGATGCTGTCGGTAAACAGGGCAGACGCAATGTGAACAAGAATGCCGCTCTGCTTCCTGCGTCAGGCGATCCTGAGGTCTTCAAAGTTGTGAGTTTGGTGCTCGGTTCACCGGAGTTTCAGAGGCAGTAGCGAGATAGTCTCTCCTTGCTACCGTATCTGTTGATATAGACGCACCAAATTGCCGAGATGTGCGTCAATGCTGAAGTTTGCCGCTGCGTGCGACCTTGCTCTGGATGCAAGATCGTCCGCAGCATTTTTTTCGTTCAGGAGTGAGATGACGGCGTCGGCGAGCGCGCGATGGTCTTTCGTCGGAAAGATGCGAGCGAACTCGCCATCATTTGTCGCCTCAAGATGCGGCCCAATATTTGAGACGGCCATCGGCACACCGGCGAGCATCGCTTCGGAGATCGCAACAGGGAGGCCTTCGTGCAGCGAAGAGAAAATAAAGACTTCGAGCTTCGCAAGAATGTCCGGAATGTCAGTTCGCCCGCCCAGGAAATGCACACGATCTGCGATGCCGCGATAGCGTACAAATTCTTTGCACGCTTCAAACTTCTTCTCCGCCCCGTCTTCGACCTTTCCTGCGAAGATGCAGTGCACATCGCCTACTCGCTCAAAGATGTCACCGAGAGCCTTTACGACCGTCATTTGATCCTTTCGGGCGTCACGATAAAAATTCCCGACCATTCCGATGAGCCGCGTTTCTTCGGAAAGGCCAAGTTCTGCTTTTATCGAGTGCCCTGCCGGACGAAGCCTTTCGGGGTCAGCTCCGTTGTAGATGACGTGCGTATTGCCGCCGAATTTGAGTCCGCGTTCTTTCGCAAGCCAATCCATTAGCCAGCGGCTTACGACGATATTTGCATCGACCCGCGGCAAGAGAAACTTTGCAACGATGCGATTTTTTGCAGCCTGAACAAAGCCCTGAAAACTAAGGACCTTTCGCACTTGTTTCAACCCGCGTGCGGCAAGCTGCAGGTGCAGCCCATCGACCGATTGATAGCCGTGAACAATGTCGATCGAGCGGTCTTTAATTATTTTTCGGAGGGAACCGACAAGCTTCAGATCGACCGGAAATTTTCGCTCAAGGCGAATGATCTCGATGCCCGCAGCCTCGAATTCCGGTTCCAGAGTTCCGCCACGCGTCGCGAGCGTGATATCGAGCCCAAAACGGCCGGCATTCCTGCAGATATCAAGCACCTGCATTTCCGCGCCGCCGCGATCCAATGTATCGAGATATTTTAGGACCTTCACTTTCGTTGAGGTTTTGCAACAAACCTGAAAATAGAATGACATTCCGAATCAAATGTGTTTACATTCTTTTTCGGATCGAGAAGCATGCAAACGCCAAGTGACAACTCGGTATTCGTCGCCGTTCCATCATACAATCACGCGCCGTTCGTTGAAGAATGCCTCCGCTCGATCTTTCGGCAGACGTTCTCGCCCATAAAGCTTCTTGTCATTGATGACGGTTCCCGCGACGGTTCGGCAACTGTGATCGAAAATGTGCTCAAAGACGCCCCTTTTTCGACGGAGTTGATCGCACGCGAGAATCGCGGCCTTTCCGCGACGCTGAATGAAGCAGTCTTGCAAGCCGACGCGAAGTATTTTGCATATCTTGGGTCGGATGATCTTTGGCTGCCCAACTTTCTCGAAGAGCAAGTAAAACTGCTTGAAGCGAGAGAGGATGCCGCTCTCGCATTCTCTCATTGCTACGTCATAGATGAGAAGGGCGATATTTTTGACCGTACGGACAATTGGACAGCGTTCGCCGACGGCGATATGCTGCCGACGCTGATGACGGGCGGGATATTTTCGAGTCCGGGTGTTGTTTATCGCCGCAGGATGCTTGGTGAAAAGCCCTGGAACGAAAACTCAAAGCTCGAAGACTATGAACTTTACCTAAAGCTTGCTGCAAAGCACGAGTTTGCACGGAATCTGCATCTTCTTTCCGCCTGGCGGCAGCACGGACGCAACACTAGCGACGATTTCGCATTGATGGTCGATGAATGGCTCGCGGCACAGGAACGGCTTCGCAATGACTTGCCATTCTCGGACAGCGAGATCGCAAGTTTGCAAACAAAGTTACGCTATGCGGCGGCAAGACATTTTAATCGCACGGGCAACCGCAGTCGTGCGGCAAGGGCGATGTGGGCAAATCGGAAAGGAGCATCATCATTCAAAGAGAAGGCTCTCGATGTGGTAAGAATTGCCGCTCCGCGTCGCCTTTTTGATGCTCAGCGTTCACGGCGGCGACAAAGAGCAAAACAGCGATACGGCAATATACGCGAACTCCTGTAAAATCTAGCTTGATGGCCGCAACCGACATCACACGAATAACTCCTTCCGGATCACGCCTGAGGCTTGGTGCCGGCGAGATCTGGCGTCAGCGCGAACTGCTCTATTTTCTAACGCTCCGGGACATCAAGATACGCTACAAACAGACGCTCATAGGTGTTGCGTGGGCGGTTCTCCAGCCTGTTTTGACGACTGTGATCTTCACGCTGATCTTCAGCGGCTGGGCAAGATTTGATACGAATGACATCGCGTATCCGCTCTTTGCGATGACGGGACTGACGCTGTGGCTGTTCGTTCAGAATGCGGTCTCGATGGCGAGCAACAGTTTTGTCAACAACACAAATCTGGTCACGAAAGTTTATTTTCCGCGATTGATCGTGCCGCTTGCGGCGACGCTTGCCGCACTCTTTGATCTCATCTTTAGTATTGCGGTGCTTGCTGTATTGATGATCTACTACAGTGCCATTCCATCCCCACAGATCTTGTTGGTTCCGGTATTTATGATCTTCGCATTCGTGCTTGCGGCGGCGGTCGGCACCTTGCTCTCGGCATTGAACGTGCGATTTCGCGACGTGAAGTTCGCCGTGCCGTTCTTCCTGCAAGTGTGGATGATCGCTTCGCCCGTTTTTTATCCCGCCTCGATGATCTCGGAGAAATGGCGGCTCATATTCGCCATAAATCCGATGGTCGGCATCCTTGAGGGCTTTCGCTCCGCGATCTTTAACAAACCTTTCGACTGGCCGCTGATCGGCGTTTCGGTCATCTCGCTTCTTTTGATCGCGGCGGTCGCGGTTGTGATCTTTCGGTCGATGGAGGACGATTTCGCTGACGTTATCTAGATGATCGAAGCCCGCGGACTCACAAAGATCTACCAACTCGGTGCGAGCAACAGCCGCTCGCTGCGTGATGCCGTGACAGGCTTTCTTTCGCGAAAGAACAGCTCACGCGAGACGCTGATAGCGCTCGATGATGTTTCGTTCACGATCAGCGAAGGCGAATCCGTAGGGATCATCGGCCGTAACGGTGCCGGCAAATCGACACTGCTCAAAATACTTTCGCGGATCACGCCGCCGACACGCGGAACAGCGTCGATCGCCGGGCGTGTAGGTTCGCTTCTTGAGGTTGGCACGGGCTTTCACAATGAACTCACGGGCCGCGAGAATATCTATCTGAACGGTGCAATCCTCGGGATGCGTCGATCCGAGATCGATGCGCGCTTTGACGAGATCGTTGCGTTCTCCGAACTCGAAAAGTTTCTCGACACGCCCGTAAAACACTATTCGAGCGGTATGTATATGCGGCTTGCGTTCTCGGTCGCTGCACACCTTGAGCCGGAAGTGTTGATCGTTGACGAAGTTCTCGCGGTCGGCGACCTTGCTTTCCAGAAGAAATCTTTGGGCAAGATGAAGGATCTTGGTGAATCAGGCCGAACGGTCCTTTTCGTCTCGCATGATATGAATTCGATCTCGCGGCTCTGCGCGCGTGCCATTTGGCTTCGTGACGGAAAGATCGCTGTTGATAGCTCCGCTGTCGAGACGGTCGCCGCTTACCTTCACGAGCAAACCCTTACAGGTGCCGAACGCGTCTGGGATGATGCTAGGTCGGCTCCGGGGAACGATGTTGCGCGCATCGCGAGCCTTCGCGTGGTGAACAAGAAAGGCGAGACAACTCCGTCGCCGGACATTCGCGAGAGCATTGGCATCGAGATGGTCTTTGATGCTCTTGCCAGCGACAAGGTCCTTATCCCGAACCTGCATTTCTTTGACGAAAGAGGTACGTGCATCTTCATTTCGCACGATTGGAACAGCGGTTGGCGGGAGCGGCCTCGGCCTGCAGGACGTCACAAAGCAACAGCATGGATCCCCGGGAACTTCCTCGCCGAAGGCACGATCTCGGTCACGGCCGCCGTTTCGACGTACAAGCCTTTGATGGTGCATTTTATTGCAACCGATGCAGTTTCGTTCACGGTGGTTGACAGCCTCGAGGGCGACTCGGCTCGCGGGGATTATGCAGGCCTGTTGCCGGGCATCGTTCGGCCAATGCTTGAATGGACGAACGAATAGACTCTAGCCTTTCTGTAGGTAAAAACACGCCTGATCGCCGCGTTTTTCTTTGTTGAGATCTCTTGCGGCGGCTTCCCATTCCGCCAGCTGTTCTTTCAAAAAGACCGTACCTTCGCGGCCATGATCGTGCGAGCGTGGGTCGTTCAGCGGAATATCCCGCCGATATTGCTCGCTTCCCCAAAACTGCATCGCGGTCGAATCGTAAGTAACATCCTTTACGGCAAATCCGGCGGCCTTAGCAAGATCGACAAATGTCTTTTCGCGAAAGATAAAAAGATGCCGAGGCGGATCGAGCTGTACCCAGTGTGTGCGATATTCTTCCCACGCGAAAGATGCGACGGGCATACGGATCAAAGCAGTGCCGCCGTCGGCAAGAAGGCGGTGAATCTCACCGAGGGCGGCCTTCGGGTCAGGCAGATGCTCAAAAACGTGGTGCAGCATAACGAGATCGTATTCACCCTCGATATCTGCCAAACTTTGCGGCTTGATCGGAATACCGCTAGGCGTCGAAATCTCGTGACAGATAAAGGCATCAGCTCCGGAGAGTCTGCGAAACCCGAAGTAGTGGAGCGTTTCAAGAAGACGGCCTGTACCGCATCCGACATCGAGAACCGGGGAATTCGCATTGAGCTTGATCGGCCGCAAAGACGGCGGGTAATGATCCGCAACCCACGGTTTTAGGGCGAGAACGGCCTTGCCGATCAGGCAATGTTCCCCTCGAAGATATCGGCCCGCGAACCTCGCCGCGATCCGTCGCGATGTTGTCGTCGCGATGTCGATATCGTCGATGCTGCTCATTGAAAGATACTCGGGCGGATAGTATGCACCGAGCTCCGGTACATCCAAAAGCTGGATCGTCCCGCAGCTAGAACATTCGAGATAGGAAAATTCTTTCCTTAGTCCGAACATCATTTCGCGGGACGTAATGATACGATTATGCTCAGTGTTCTGGCAGATCAGGCATGCAGCGTTCATCTCGTCTCTCTTTCTAAAAAGATTAAGCGAAACGCCCGCAATTAGTGAAACGACAACTGACGACATTCTTTTCAGACCGAGGAGGCTTGGCTCGCGTATTGCGAAGCGTGCCGTGGGGTGTCTGGTACGTACTGCTTGTGATCGCAGCTGCTCTGATCGTCATTAGCCACCGGCCGGATGCCGTCACAGATCCGCAGTTCTGGGCCGAAGACGGGCATATGTGGTACGAGCAGGCCTACAACCTGGACCCGCTTGCCGTCTTTTTGGTACCCGAGGCCGGATATTATCAGACGGTTTCCAGAGCCGTAGCGGCCTTCTCGCTGCTTTTTCCCTTTCGGTGGGCACCCTTGGTCCTAAATCTTTTTGCGATCGCTGTACAGGCCTTTAATGCGTTCTTTATCGCGTCTGACCGAATGTCGCACGCGATGCCGAGCCGTCTGTTTCGATTCGCGGCGGCCTTTATCTACCTCGCCCTTCCAAATTCTTACGAAACGTCGGCGAATCTTACTAACACGCAATGGCACCTCGGTTTTCTTGTCCTATTGATAATTTTGGCCAAACCGGCCGAAGATGTCGCATGGAAGATCTTTGATCACGCGGCGGTCGCATTGTCCGCGTTCAGCGGCCCGCTGTGTTTGCTTTTGGTGCCGATCGCAGCGATCAAATACTTTTACCGCCGAGAGAAACGGCTGCTCATACTCGGTTCGATCCTGATGATCGGTGCCGCCGTGCAGATGTCGGCCCTGTTCGTTTATGAAAGGCCGTCGAGCCAGCCGCTCGGGGCGAGTTTTTTCGGAGCGGTTCGGATAATTGCCGGGCAATGGTTCATCAGTCCGCTTGTTGGGGCAAAGAATTACGGCCTTTTGCACCGCACGCTGTGGTGGACGGACGCGACCGCTTCCGTCGTTGCTGCCGGCGGCCTCGCCGTTCTCGTCCTTGCCTTCATTTGGGGGAAGCAGGAACTGCGCTTGCTGATCATCTTTGCGGTGCTCGTGTGCTCAACGGCCCTTGTAAATCCGGCCGTCACAAAGCTTGAGCCGCAGTGGGTCGCAATGGAAACGCCGCTCACAGGATCGCGGTATTGGTTTTTCCCTGGGCTTACACTTCTAGTTTGTTCGGTCTTTATTGCGACAAATCTTCGCGTTGGCAAACTTCGCTATCTGTTCGTTTTGCCTGCACTTCTGATGATCTGGGGATTTGTTGCGGACTGGAAGCAGCCGAGATTCAAGAACCTTGACTTCCCGGCACATGCACGCGAATTCGACAATGCAAAGCACGGCGAGATCATAACGATCCCGATCAACCCGGAAGGCTGGGAGATGCACCTCCAAAAAAGATGAGCAGCAGAGGAGGAAAATTCGGTCGAATGGCTGCAGCTTTCCGAGAGAACGGCGTTGCTGGAGTTGCCGCCATTATCCGAGCCTTTGCTCGTAAAAAGAGGAATGTGAGAGCTTATGAGCGATTCATTGCACGCGAGGCTCTTGACGATGCGAAACGCGAGAAGATAAATGAAGAGATCGAGGCATTTAAGCAAACGCCGACGTTCTCGATAATTCTGCCCGTTTACAATATCGATGAAATTTGGCTCGAAAAATGTGTCGATTCCGTTCGCCGCCAGATATACGCCGATTGGGAACTCTGCATCGCAGACGACGCATCGACGAAGCCGCATATTCGTCCATTTCTGGAAAAGCTCTCAGCAGCCGACGAGCGCGTGAAGGTCGCATTTCGTGAGAAGAACGGCCATATTTCTGCCGCTTCAAATTCTGCACTTGAGTTGGCGACCGGCGAATATTGCGTTCTGCTTGATCACGACGACGAGCTTGCAGAGGATGCGCTTTATTACGTCGCTGCAGAACTGAACAAGTTTCCCGACGCAAGAATGATCTTCAGCGATGAAGATGTCATCGACCCCGAGGGCCGCCGTTCCGAGCCAAAATTCAAGCCCGATTTTTCATTCGATCTGATGCTTTCGCTCAATATGGTGACGCATCTTTCGTGCTATAAGACCGACCTCCTGCGGGAGATCGGCGGCTTTCGCATCGGGCTTGAGGGAAGTCAGGATTACGACCTTGCCTTGCGGGTGATCGAGGGAATTTCGTCCACCGAAATACGCCACATTCCACGGATCCTCTATCATTGGCGCGCCGTCGAGACGAGCGTTGCGGCAAATCTGGGGGCAAAACCTTACGCATTCGAAAAGGCCCGTGTTGCGATCGCGGACCATCTAAAACGTAAAGGTATTGAGGCCGATGTGGTCGAAGCGGCGGATGGACTCAATCGCGTTCGATATCCGCACACAAAGGCGAAAATTTCGCTTATCGCCGTTGGCGAAGAAGCTCATTTCGATATCGAAAGCTGCGAGACGATCTATGTCGCAGGCTCGAACGAACTTGCAAAGGATCTGAACGCTGCCTGCGAACGTGCGACGGGTGATGTCATCATCTTTATCGACCGTCATCTCGCACCGCAGACGAATGATTGGCTTGCAGAACTCGCTTCGTTTGCATCGCAGAATGAGATCGGTGCTGTCGGCTGCAAGATCTTACGCAAGGACGGTACGATCGACGAGACCGGCCTGATCCTCGGCGGCAAGGACATTGTTCGCCAGGCCCATCACGGCTTTCCGCAAGACGCGAACGGTTATTTCTTTCGTGCGGGTATGATCGGCAATTATTCTGCGGCCTCGTGGCGCACGTTCGCTACGCGGAAAGATGTGTTCGAGAGTCTTGGCGGTTTTCGCGCAGACGAGTTTCCAAACGTTCTCTTTGATGTCGATCTGTGTTTGCGGCTTTGGCAGAAAGGCCTGCGTGTGCTCTATACGCCGTATGTCGTGATGCAGAACACGCGCGAGTGGCGACGAGAACTTTCCTCTAGCGAGGCCGCGCAACTGCAAAAGATGTGGCCGTTGGAAACTGCACACGACCCGTTCTACAACCGGAATCTTTCCGAGGATGAAGACGCCTTCGACATCGATGCTTAACGGCTTCTGCCGAGTGCAAAAAGATGAACGGTCGCCGCCCCTGCGATAAAGCCTCCGATGTGTGCCGCATAGGCAACGCCGCCTGTCGCGGGGTCGGTAAAATAGCCTGAAACAAGCTGATAGACGATCCAGACACCGATCGCGACGAAGGCAGGCACTGTCGTTAGAAAGTTAAAGATGATCGCCCGAACCTGCCTTCTTGGGAATAAGAGAACATAGCCGCCGAGCACGCCCGAGATCGCACCCGAAGCACCGAGCATCGGGATGAGCGAATCCGGTCCCATAATGATCTGCCCGAACGCGGCCGCTACGCCGCAAAGGAGATAGAAAACGGCATACCGAACGTGTCCGAGCAGATTTTCGAGATTGTCCCCGAAGATCCAAAGGAAGAGCATATTCCCCGCGATGTGCATTATGCTGCCGTGCATGAACATCGACGAGAGGATGTTGAAATAGATCCCGAAAGGTGCCGGGTAATTCTGTATCTCGCCTACCGTTTGCCCGGAGTGGCTGATGATCGGGATGCTTGCAACGATGTCGTGCCCGGTCGTTATCTCACGCGGCACGAGCGTAAATGCATAGGTGAAATGCTCATTCGAGCCCAACTGTTGCAAGGCGAGAAAAACGATGATATTCAGCCCGATGAACGCATAGTTCACAAAAGGTGTTATCGTCCTGTCCGAGTTGTCGTCGCCTATAGGAAACATATTTCCTTCTTAACCGATTCCCGCCGATTCGCTTGTCTGCAGCAGTTCGTAGCCTTCGCTGCGTGCAACGTAAGTCGCAGCAGTAAGATCGCCAACGACATTGAGTGTTGTGCGGCACATATCGAGTATGCGATCCACGCCGATGATGATCGCGATCAGGGCAGGATCGATGCCGATCATGAAGAGAATTCCGATGATAAAGGGGATCGAACCTGAGGGCACGCCCGCCGTACCGATACCTCCCAAGATCGCCAAATAAACGACCGAGAGCTGCAATCCCAACGTAAGATCGACACCTGCAAGCTGTGCGAGAAATAATACGGTTACGCCCTCGTAAAGTGCTGTGCCGTTTTGGTTTGCGGTCGCACCGACCGTGAGTACGAAGTTGTTTATCTCCTTCGGCACACCGAGGTTTTCGTTCGAAACACGTAGTGCCGTCGGCAGTGTGGCGTTTGATGAAGATGTCGAGAACGCAGTCAGAATCACCGTTTGAACACGGCGGAAAAATTCGATCGGGTTGATCTTCGAAAGGAAATATATCGCCGCCGAATACACGCCAAAGAAATGTATCGCGAGACCCAAGAGCACCGTTGCGACAAACCAGCCGAGCGATGCGAGCAGTTCCAGCCCGAACTGCGCGATGTTGTTAAAGAGCAGACACGCGACGGCGTACGGCGCAAGCTTCATCACGATGTCGATGATCTTCGCCGTGATCGCGAACAAAGCCTCGTTGAATTTAACGAAGGGTTCGGAAACAGGAGCCGGCAAAAGCGTGATCGCGATGCCGCAGATCAACGCGAAGAACATTATGTGCAGCATATTCGGGCTCGTCCCGGAGAGCGAGTTGAATATGTTGCTCGGCACGACCGTTTTTACGGCCTGCATCATCGGCGAGTCCGACTTTGCCGTTTCGGCAGCTTTCTTTTGAGCGTCGGTCGCGGCTGAGGCACCGCTTGAGAATTCCGCTTTCAGGACGGCCTGCGTTTCCGAACTGATACGTTTGCCGGGTTGTATCGTGTTAGCGAGAGTTAGGCCGATGACGACCGAGATTGCCGATATCACGAGCGTATATGCGAACGACTTCGCACCGATCCGGCCCAATTTTCGAATATCGCCGATGCCCGCAACGCCGACAACGAGCGAAGAAAAAACCAGCGGCACGACGATCATCAGAAGAAGATTCAAGAAGAGCGTACCGATCGGTTTTGTAAAATTCTCGACCGTCCACACAAGCCACGGATCTTTGCCGCCGACGGCATAATTCGCTATCAAGCCGCCGATGACGCCTACACCGAGCCCAATAAATATCTTTGTGTGAAGAGCGATTCCCTTCGGTTTATCAGGCGTCTCGTCGTCGAGATCGGTCGTCAATTCACGTTCGTAGTTGTCGGGCGGAAGTTTCTCGTTTTCGGCCATCGCTTACGTTACCCTTTTTTCTTGGAATGAACTTTAGAAGTTGGTTCGAAAGAGTTTAGCAGAAATGTTCGGGGTTTGATAGATTTGACGGTACAGCTATGTTCGAATCGATCCATTTTCATTCCGAGGGGCGGAAGACGACCAGTGCCTCAAAGCCTGAGGTCCTGGCAAAGCTTCGCGAGATCGTTGGCGACGAGAATGTCGTTGTCGATCCCGAACGCGTCGAGCCTTACGGTGCCGATGCCGTAAAAGAGAAATTCCCGCCGGAGGCCGTTGTTTTCCCTGCGACCACGCAAGAGATGGCCGCGATAATCAAGCTCGCAAATGAGTATCTCTTTCCCGTAACTGCACGCGGCGGCGGCGTCGGATATACAGGCGGTGCAGTTCCCGTGGATGGCGGCATCGTGGTCGGAACCGACCGAATGAAGACGATCGTTGAACTGAACGTCGATGATCTATATATGACGTGTCAGCCGGGCCTAACGACCTACGATGTCCAACAGGCGGCGGCCGAGGTCGGCCTTTTATTCGCACCGGATCCGGCAAGCTATAAAGATTCGTACATTGGCGGCAACATCGCCGAGAATGCGGGCGGAATGCGCACACCGAAATACGGCGTTACGAAGCATCACGTTCTTGGCCTAGAGGTCGTGACCGGTACGGGCGAGATCATTCGCACAGGCGGACGGACGGTAAAGAACGTCGTCGGGTTCGATCTTACAGGCTTGATGTGCGGCTCCGAGGGAATGCTCGGCATCATCACGGAGGCGACACTAAGGCTCCTCCCGATGCCGGAAGCAACTTCAACCGTACGTGCAAATTTTACGTCAATGGCGGCCGCGTGCAAGGTGTTGACGAAGTTCACGCCGCACGGCCTGCTCCCGATGGCGATGGAGGCGATCGACAAGTTCTGCATCGCCGCCGTTGAGGAGAATTTTGCCTTTGGGCTTTCGCGTGATGCCGAGGCGATCTTGCTCGTGGCGGTTGACGGCTCTCGCGAAGAGGTTGAGAAGAATGCACGCCTGATCGAACAGATCATCGGCGAGAACGGCGGCTTTGATGTCATTCGTGCACGGTCTAAGGAAGAAGAGGACAAGCTTTGGGATGTGCGGCGTGCGATAAGCCCGAGCTTGATGAAGTACGGCACGCTGAAGATCAATGAGGACGTCGTAGTTCCGCGTTCGCGCGTGCCCGAACTTGTCGCGGGTGTCGAGGCGATCGGCAAGCGCAACGACACTTTCGTGGCGAATTTCGGCCATGCGGGCGACGGCAATATACATGTGAATTTCGTCGTAGATCGCGACGATGCGGATGCGGTCGCCCGTGCGAGAAAATGCGTTAGCGAGACCTTCAAACTCTCGGTCGAACTTGGCGGCACGATCTCCGGCGAACACGGCATCGGTTACGTAAAAGCCCCGTATCTAGGCTATGCCGTCGATGACGCGACCCTCGCCGTGATGAAAGGCATCAAGCACACATTCGACCCGAACGGCATCCTCAATCCCGGCAAGATGTTTGTGTAATCTGTTAGAACGCGCATGTCCGGCACAGACATCGGCGGATGGTTGAGCAAATTGTCGTGACTGAAATGTGATATTATATCCCACTCTACGATTCAACCTTTAAGCATTAGACGTGTTGACGATTCCGGCGGAGTTGGAAGGTAGCAACGTGTGAGAATTTGTTACGCGCGAAGCTTGAAACTGAAACGAAAGGGAAGAAAAAGAAAAAAGGTTAAAAAATGCTCACGTGCCCACAATGTGGTGTTGATTCTCCGCGAAACGATTATCAATTCTGTCTGAATTGCGGTGGCGACCTCGAAATGCGAACGGTCGTCCGCAAGGCTGTAGTCCAAACGAAACGCGCGTCTCCGATAACGCTTGTCGCGGTCGCGTCTGGCATTCTTGGATTGTTTATCGGCTCGGCCATTGTTATCAGCAATGTTTCGCAAACGGTAAAGTCAAGTTCTGACGCGAACTTAAAAGTCGCCAACGAAGCTATCGCTAAGATATCGACGCCGACACCACGCCCAATCTCTGTCGCAACACCTGCGGAGACACCTGCGGAAACACCTGTCGAAACTGAGAACAGCGACAACGAGAGGCAAATCGTCGAACGTCGCCAGTCGGAGACTGCAAACAGCTTAGCGAATGCAAGAAGGAGTCTCGCAAATGCAGCGGCTAACGTTGCAAATACGAGCATTGAGAACACGCCTGCGTCGGATCGCGTCGCACCGCCGAACGCAATTGCATTCTGTGCAGATCGCACTCTCGCGTTCGCTGTGCATTCTTCGGTCTGTGCGAATCGAGGCGGTGTGATCAAGTGGTATGTTTGGGGAATCGACGACGGCAAAAAGCCGCGGGCCATTTGTAATGACGGGCATATTTCCTATTGGCGTTATGATCGATGGGCAACGTGTGGAACAGGCGGCGGCGTTCGATATTGGTATTACTAAGCGCGAAATAAATAAGGTTACAAAATGCTCACCTGCCCAAAATTCGGCGATTACGCCGTTATGCGGGGAATAAGTTACCTAGCAAACGAGAAGGGCAGGCGCGTTGCCGTTCAGATCGATCTGAAGAAGTATGGCGAGATTTGGGAGGATTTTTACGATCTGCTGACTGCCAAAAAGCGTCGAGATGAGCCGCGTGAGTCGCTGGCATCTGTAAAAACGCGTTTGCAGAAAAAAGGCAAGTTGAATATATCTATTCCGTGATAAGATTAGGTCGTTATGCAGACCGTCGAAGCCATCATCGAAGCGAGCGGATCGGTAAAATTGCTGTCCAGGGTTCGCTTGCCCGGAGACAGGAAGGCCTTGCTGACCATACTCGATGAGGAACCCGACTCACCTTCCCGAACACAGCGTGAACGTTTGCTAAGGGCATTCAAGAACGCGCGATCCGCAAAACTGTTCAGTAACATCAAAGATCCCGTTGAGTGGCAAAAAAGATTAAGGGATGAGTGGGACTAAGGCCTTACTCGACAGCAATGTGATCATTTACGCCTCTCAGGGCGTAATTGATGCTGAGAAGCTTCTTTCGGCAAGTGAGGGATACTTTGTCTCTATCATTACCCTGATCGAGGTGTATGGCTTTGACTTTGCTGATGCGCGCGAAAGGGCTCTGATCGACGAGATCATTAACAGCTTGGAAATCGTTGAGTTGGATCGGGCCATTGCCGACCAGGCGATCAAATACAGGAAGGTTCCAACAAAAAAGATCAAACTTCCCGACGCCGTCATACTGGCGACCGCAACGATCTTAGGGGCAGACCTCTTCACCGCAAATATCCGGGATTTTCAGAAAATTGACGATGCGGTGAACGTCATAGATATTGGAGAGTTCAAACTGTAGTCAAAATTGGACGATCAGGAATCTGTGAAGCACGCTCTTCGTAAGGAGCTAGCCGAGTATAATTCGAATGCTGTACCGAACATACATTCCATCGCCGCTGCTTGCGCCTTACGTGCGCTTCTTCTGGGCGCTTGAAGCCGATGCGTCTTGCGACGAAGATTTCGTTCATCGCTCGATGGCCGACGGCTCGGTCGAGATCGTGTTCCATTACCTCGGGGCCTTCGACGAGATCAGCCGAACGGGCAGTCTTGAAAGTTCGCCCCTCTCAAACATCCAAGCCCAATCAACGCGACCTCGACGGTTCGCCACCCGGGAGAAATTCGGCATTTTCGGTGCGTATCTGTATCCTTTCGCGATCCCAAGATTCTTCGGCCTGCCGGCGAGTGACTTTACCGGGCTCGCACCCGATCTTTGGTCGGCTCTCGGCAATGAGGGAAGAGAACTCGCCGAGATGGTCAATTGTGCTGCGTCGAACGAGCAGCGCGTCGCGATCGTCACTCGTTATTTCGAGCGGCGTCTCTCGCTGGTAAATCGGGCACTCCCGCCTCTTCATAGGGCGGTTCGGTCCATAATCGATGCGAAAGGTGATGTGAATATCGCGCACCTTTCGCGCGAATATTCGCTTTCCATACGGCAA
This sequence comes from Pyrinomonadaceae bacterium, assembly GCA_019694355.1. Classification (GTDB taxonomy): domain Bacteria; phylum Acidobacteriota; class Blastocatellia; order Pyrinomonadales; family Pyrinomonadaceae; genus OLB17. The sequence continues at coordinate 254,040 of JAIBCB010000003.1, forward strand.
TTCGAGCGTAAATTCAAAGAGATCGCCGGCCTTCCGCCGAAACTATACTCGCGGGTCATTCGCTTTCAGGCCGCAACGCAATTCAGGCTTGACGGAGTTCGCGACCTGACCGAGATCGCGTATGCGTGCGGCTACTACGACCAATCACACTTCATAAAGGAATTCCGCGAATTCTCTGGCTACACGCCGAAAGAATACTTCTGGAATTCGGCCGAAGGGACGCAATATATGGAAACTGAGAAGATGTCGCATTTTTCCAATTCTTAAGCTCTTCCACGATCTATACTCAAAACTGTTCGGGACGATCGGCCTTCGCGGAACTTTGTTTTCCGAAATAGTGTCTGCTCGCCTGAAACGTCCGATCGAGGGAATTATATGAGCGATAAGGAAACCGTAAAGCAAGAACTCCTTGCGCTCGGCTCCGAATGGGCCGAGGCGATGGTCGCGAACGATGCGGATCGTATCGGCGCTTTTATGGCCGACGAATGGGTGATCGTTTCGGAGCGTGGTGTTGCCCCAAAAGAGCATTTCCTTGAATTCGTACGTTCGGGGGCGTTGACGCACAGCTCATTCGAGATGGTCGGTGAAGCCCGGATCAAGATCTACGGCGAGACAGCGGTCCTGACCGGCCGCGTCGTGAACACGGCGCATTTTGGCGGACAGCAGTTCGACCAAGAGGAATGGTCAACTGACGTATTCGTAAAACGCGAAGGGAAATGGCTCTGTGTGCTGAGCCATATAACTCCCTTTGATGCAGAATTCGAAAAGATGAGAGAGGAGAAACAAAAATGAACGCACCAGAACACTATTCGCCCGTGATGCCTTATATCGTGCTGCCGAACGATGCTGACGGTTTCATAAAATTCATAGAGGAGGTATTTGGCGCCGAGAAAAAGCTCGTTGTAAAGGATGATGACGGCAATTTCAGGCACGCCGAGTTTTCGATCAACGGCGGCACGATAATGTTCGGCCAGTCGCACGACGAATGGAAGGCATTTCCGTGCGGAATGTTCATCCTCACAGATGATGTTGACGGAATTTACGCAAAGGGAACAGCACGCGGCGGCCGAGGAAACCAAGAACCAGGTGACCAGGAATACGGCCGCGCAGCGGGCTTTATCGACCCTTGGGGCAATCAGTGGTGGCTGAATTCGCCTGCGGCATGACCGCTGCGGCTATTTTTTATCGGCCTTGTCCGATTTCGCAAAATAGCCCTGCCGATGCGTTAGCTTCACTTTATCGTTCTTGAGCTGCGGATTTACGATCTCGATCTCGATCTTTCGGAACGAGCCGTCGTGATCCTGATTGCTCGGTTCGTATGCGAGAAGATATTGCGACCGCATCTCTTCCTGGATCTGATCAAAAGCCTTACGCAGTTCGCTTTCGTCACGCGGGAAGAACGCACGTCCGCCGGTGCGTTCCGAGATCTTGTTCAGCGTGCCTTTATCGACACCGCCGTAGAAGCTGTCTCCAATACCGATGGAATAGATGATCGCCTCGGATCGTACAGCTGCATCGACCGCGTCATCAAGGCGCTTCTGCCCGGAGGTGTTTTGCCCATCGGTCAGCAGGATGATGGCACGACGCGTTCGCTCAGGAGCCTGTCCGAGCACTTCCCGCGATGTTACCCAGATCGCGTCCCAAATAGCCGTAGAACCTTGAATTCCCTGATTACGTCCCGAGATCGGCGGAGTGCCCGGTACAGAGCCGCCGACAACGACACCGCCGCCGACATAGCCGGAGGGCGGCACGAACTTGACGTTCTCAACCGCACGACGCAGTCGAGTAAGGTTGTTCGTCATATCCTGTTCGAGCGTAGTTTCGCCCGTGAAACTAAGGATAGAGACCTCATCCTTTGAGGGCCTGACCACCGATTCGAGGAACGAGATCGCGGCATCTTTCTCTTCAGGAAGCGTACGCTGCTGCGAAACGCTGACGTCTATCAGTATCGAAAGGCTAAGAGGCAGATCGACCTGACGCGTAAAGGCCGAGAGTTCCTGCGGAACGCCGTCTTCAAGGAGCCTGATGTCGTTCTTTGTAAGGTTGGTCAGCAGGCGACGATTGCGATCCTGGGCCGTGAAGAGTACGTTTACGACCTCCGTGTCGATCTTTAGGACCTCGTCGTCGATGATCGGCGGCGGCGTTTGCGACGGCGATGGTGTCGGCGTAGCCGACGTCGACTGTGCGAACACATTATCGGCATCGCCGGTAAAGAAAAAGCCTGCACAGAGCACACCGAACGCTAATACCAAACCTAACTTGCGAAGCATCACAAAAACCTCTTTATCCCTTATCTCAAGCTGTCCCGAACGGCGCGATAGCTTGTCTTCGTCCTGACCTTATAATCCTTTGCTTTCTTCGGGTCTGTAAGCCTGACCTCGACCTTTCTTACACGGCCGGTCAGACTCTGATCCGAAGGCTTATAGGTGATGATGTACTGCGATCGAAGCTCCTTTGAGATCTTCGTGAAAGATCGTTCGAGTTCGAGCATATCGCCCGTGTAAAAAACGTCGCCGCCTGTCTCCTCACAAAGTTTGTTCAATGCCTTATCGCCGGAGTCGCGGTCCATTCCCATTTCGACGCCGGGAACGGTGCCGAGAAAGCCTGCCTTTGTCGAGATCGCGAAGATCGTTGTTTCGGTGCGTTGTGCAATGTCGATCGCGTCTGCTAAGACCGCTCGGCTGTATGTATCGTCGCCGTCAGTAATGATCACGAGAACACGTCGGCCGGGAACGTTCCGCATCTTTTCATCGCAAAACTCCCAAATAGCATCATAAAGGGCCGTCTGAGAACCCGTCTTATTGACCTTATCGACGGCCGTGTCGAGCATATCGAGCTTATCGGTGAAATCCTGCAGCAGTTTGATCTCGTGGTCGAAGGTCATAAATGCCGCCTTGTCTTTCCTGAGCCGCGTAACGGTATAGATAAAGTTGCGGGCGGCTTCTTTCTCGAACTTCAGTTTACCTGCGGTCGAGGGCGACGTATCCATCAACACACCGACGTAAACAGGCGGATTCGTCTTCTCATCCGAGAAATACGTGATGTCCTGCTTGACGCCGTCTTCGAAAACCGCAAAATCGCCGCGTGTCATTCCGCTGACGAGCTCTTTCTTGCCCATTGTTACCGTTATCGGCAGCCTAACTTCGAAAACTTTCGAAGTGCCGATATCGTCGGACGGCGTCGGTGTCGGGCTGGGTGACGGTCTTTGGCCATATGCCATCGCACTGAGCGCGACGAGGCAAACGAATAGCAAGGTAAGAAATGAGCGAACAGAGTGCATAGAGAAATATCCGACGAGCTTATGTTACAAGGTTTTCGATGCGTCCACACGAACCGGCGGTTGCCTTTTTAGTGCCTTCGGGACAGTATAGCAAAGACTTTGTCGGGTATTACGCCGCACGTTGCTTCGCGCAGCATATTCGGCCAAACTAGGAGAAGCGTGATCGATAAGAACGTATTTCGAGAATATGATATCCGCGGCATCGTCGGCGAGCATTTGAACGAGGACGTCGTTCGAGAGCTTTCGCGGGCGATCGGCACGTTCTTCGTTCAGAATGGCTCACGAAAGATAGCTCTCGGCTACGATGCACGCCAAAGCTCGCCTATTTTTGCAAAGATCCTCGCGGACGGACTGAACGCATCGGGGATCGACGTCATTTCGGTCGGACAGGTGCCGACGCCCGTGTTATATCACACAGTTTTTACGCGCGATGTTGACGGCGGAGTGATGATCACAGGCTCTCACAATCCGCCTGATCATAACGGCTTCAAGATCTGCCTCGGCCACGCTGCTCTTTTCGGCAGTCAGATACAGGAGATACGTGCGATCGCTGAAAAGGGCGAGTTTGCGGCCGGCGATGGCACGTTCGAAGAGATCTTCGTTCTCGATAAATACTGCGACGACCTTGCACGGCGAATTTCAATGGGAGCCAGGCCGATAAAGGCCGTCATCGATGCGGGCAACGGAATGGCTGGCATTACGGCCGTGCCGGTGTTCGATCTGCTTGGCGTCGAAATGGTCGAACTGTTCATTGAGCCGGATTCGAACTTTCCCAATCACCATCCTGACCCGACCGTCGTCGAGAATTTGGCGGACACCATTCGTGCCGTTTGCGAACATAATGCGGACATCGGGATCGCGTTCGATGGCGATGGCGACAGGATCGGTGTCGTGGACGAAACCGGCCGCATCCTTTGGGGTGACGAATTGATGGTGCTTCTTTCCCGTGCTGTGCTTGCAGAAAGGAAAGGAGCGACGATCATTGGCGAAGTTAAATGCTCCGAAACGCTTTTTGATGACATACGAGCTCACGGCGGCGATGCCGTGATGTGGAAAGCGGGACATTCGCTCATCAAGGCAAAAATGAAGGAGACCGACGCGGCCCTTGCGGGCGAGATGAGCGGCCATATCTTCTTTGCTGACAGATTTTACGGCTTTGACGATGCGACCTATGCAGGCGCGAGGGTCCTCGAAATTCTCTCAAAGTCGGACAGGCCGCTGTCGGAAATGCTTGCTGATCTGCCAAAGACGTTCTCAACCCCGGAGATCCGCGTTGATTGCCCTGATGATGCAAAATTCGACGTCGTAAAGAGCATCACTGAACGCTTTTCGTTGGATCACGAGGTCAACACCATTGATGGAGCCAGAATAAAGTTTCCGCACGGTTGGGGCCTGGTTAGGGCCTCGAATACGCAGGCCATCCTCGTGCTTCGCTGTGAGGCCGATTCGCAGGAGCATCTTGACGAGATCGAAACGACCATACGCGAAGCGGTCGAGAACTTCATCAAGGCCTGATCTCCGCCGCCTCGGAAACGTCGTAAACAAAAGAACCTGCAGATCTTAGCGTCCTGCAGGTTCTTTTTGCTTTTCGAACAAATGTGTTCGCAGTTCAGGTTAGTAACGCGTATAGACGATCGTCTGTCCATCGGTATCGGAAACGGTGCGGAATCCGTTGCCTTGGCGATAGACACGCGACGAATACGGTCCCATTCGCAGCGATCCGTTGTTCATCTTGCCGTAAGACGGAGCACCATTGCCCATAACGACCGTTACGTTGCCGTCGCGGGCCACGGTCATGGTTATACGCGAGCCATCCTGTGGGCTGTTGGCATAGAACGTACCGACTGCCCATGACGGCGGACGAGAGCCGTTGTTCCAATCGTCGTTACCGCCGCCCGACCAGCCTTGGTTGCTATAGCTGATCGTTTCACGATTGAGCGTGCTTACAGTGTCGAGGCCATTGCGGGTTCGGACAAGCGTTGCCGAATTCTGCCCAAAGGTCAGTAAGCCGCGATAGTAGCGGCCATAGCTGATCGGCGCGCCGTCAATGCTCGACGTTGCTCGGCCATTGGCTTGGATCGCAAGCGTGATCCTTTCGCCACGCGGTCCGACTCCGTAGTATGTGCCGACCGCCCAGCTCGGCGGACGCGACATCTGCCAATTGTCATCCCAACCGCCTCCGGGATTGCCCGGATAACCCGGGTTGCCGGGATATCCGCCGTTCCAGCCGCCGCCTTCAAGGCCTGGAAGGTCATACGTATCTGCGACGGTATTCAGGTCATTGCGCAATTGACGCCACTGCCTTTCAATGTCGCGTTGAAAAGGCAAACGGTTGATAATGTCGTTCACCGGCTGGCCGTTCCGAATGACATCCTGAACATCATTGCGAACTTCCCACCAATTTCTTGAGCGGTCAAAATTGCTGCGAAGTCGGTCGAGAGAATTCTCGAAATCCCGGACGTAGCCGTTGTACTCATCTTCTCGCGGCGTATTGTTGATCGGGCTTCTATCGAGGGCACGATCAAAATCACGTCGAAACGTGTTGCTGCTGTTTTCGAGACGCTTGATAATGCTGCTTACATCCCGCTTTGAATAACGCCTTTGGTTACGAAGCTCCTGTGCGTTCGAAACGGTCGGCAGTACGACCGCGGCGCAGACAGCAAGAGCAAATAGTGAAAATATTTTTCCTAATTTGGTCATTGGTTAGATCCTCCTAAAGATAACGAACGGACGTCTTTCAGCAGAACGAACGTCAAAAGAGAGATAAACGATCTCTCACGCATTTCGATTCGCAAAGGTGCAACATCGGTTGCAATAAAAGCATGGGAACAAAAATGTTGAATCGCGTAGAGTATAGTAAAATCCTGTATTTATCGCAACATTCTTATGCGTCTTGACGACTTTGACTTCCAGCTGCCCCCCGAACAGATAGCACAATCCCCATTAGCCAGTCGTTCCGCCTCGCGAATGTTGATCGTGGATCGCGAAAAAGGTGAATTCCAAGATGCAAAGTTCACAGATCTGACCGACGAACTTGGCCCGGAAGATGTCCTGGTCTTGAATAACACAAAGGTCTTTCCTGCGAGATTGCTTGGAAAGCTTGAGACCGGAGCGGCCATCGAACTTCTGCTTATAGAAGAGATCGAGCCAAGCATTTGGGAAGCGGTCGCGCGGCCCGGCAAACGCCTTGCGTCGGGAAAGCGAGTCAATTTTGACGAAAATTTGTCTGCTGTCGTGCTCGAAAAACTCGAGAGCGGCCGCGTACGATTTCGCTTTGACACCGACGGCGACCTTGACCGCGAAATAGACCGTCTTGGGCGAACTCCGCTGCCGCCGTACATAACGCCGAACGAGGAAAAACGTGAGTTCGACCGCGAACGATATCAGACAGTTTTTGCAGCGGAGCGCGGAGCGATCGCGGCTCCGACAGCAGGTCTCCATTTTACAGACGAGATCCTTGGCCGAATACGAGCAAGCGGCACCGAGATCGTCGAACTGACGCTTCACGTCGGGTATGGAACCTTCGAACCCGTCCGCGTCGAGGAGCTATCGGAACATCGCGTGCTTCCCGAGAGATTCTCGATCAGCGAAAATGCGGCGGCAAGGCTCAACAGTGCTCTTGATAGCGGAAAGCGGATCGTGGCTGTCGGGACGACGACAACGCGCGCGCTTGAATCCGCGATCCGCAAAACAGGCAGATTTTCGGCCGGGGCGTCGCTTGCCGACCTGACCATAAAGCCCGGATATGAATTCAGGGCGGTCTCCGCACTCGTTACAAACTTTCACCTTCCGAAAAGTTCGCTGCTGATCCTTGTTTCCACATTCGGTGGGTACGAACTTATAATGAGGGCGTACGGACACGCCGTTCGCGAGGGCTATCGATTCTACAGCTACGGCGACTGTATGTTCGTGAAATAATGCAGCTTATTGATTCGATAAAGAATCTGTTCGGCCCGACGGTGCGTGCTTCAACGCCAAAGATGAAGGTCGCGCCGGTTGGTGAATATGTCATTCGGCCGCTGACAAAGCGGCATCTGCGCGACGTAACGCTGCTGAATGCTGCTTGTTTTCCCAACGGAGACAGCTACACGCGGCACACGCTCGATTTTCTGTTGAGCCAGCCGACGACGCTTTCCTACCGGATCGTGACCGAAGATAACGAGACGGTCGGCTTCGCATTTGTGATGGTCAACGATGGCGGAACGGCACATCTGACAACGATCGGTATCGCCCCCGAGCATCGGAGACGTGGCCTTGCAAAACGCCTTCTGCTGCACGTCGAGAACGCTTTGCGCGCACGGTCGATAAACACGCTCGTCCTCGAGGTTCGCGTCAAGAACACTTCCGCACAGGATCTTTATCGCCAAAAGGGCTTTTATGTCGTTCAGCGACTGAACAAGTACTACACCGACGGCGAAGACTGCTTCTTGATGGTGAAGGCCCTTTTTTAGGGCCTGCGGAGGCTTACCTTGGACCTTCATCTTCCCAAGATCTATCCCATAACCGACGCGGAAATTTCCGGCCTTTCCCACACTGAGCAGGTCAGAAGGCTGATCGCGGGCGGTGCGACCCTCATACAGCTTCGGGAGAAACAAAAAGCCGCGGGAGATTGGTTTCCTGATGCTCTTGCGGCCGCCGAACTGTGCCGAGAGAACGGCGTCATCTGCATCGTAAACGACCGCGTTGATATCGCTTTGGCGATCGATGCGGACGGTGTTCATCTCGGGCAGGACGATCTGCCCGTTGAAATGGCTAGGCGGATGCTTGGGCCTGGCAAGATCATCGGGCTTTCGACGCATTCGATAGAACAGCTTGAGGCCGCACTGCGTGAACCGATCGACTATGTCGCGATCGGGCCGATCTTCCCCACTTCGACCAAATCCGACCCAGACCCGGTCGTTGGCCTTAAAATGCTCTCAGAAGCCGCCCAAACGTCCGGAAACGTGCCTCTGGTCGCCATTGGCGGCATCAAACCCGAATCCCTTTCCTCGGTCATATCTGCCGGAGCTGCATCAGCGGCGATCATCGGTGCGCTCCTGTCCGATCCGGCCAAGATCGCAGAAAGATTCCGTGAATACGACCTTTCTGTCTCAAAGTGTTAAACAATTGCCAAAATTGTCTTGCATTCGATCCTGACATTGGTCATAATGATTAGGCGGCGCGAATTCCGCAGGCATTTCTGCCTTTTTGCGATGCGGCCGTCCTTACGTTCCCTGACCCCCGCCGAACATCTTTAGCCAACATTAGGGGAGCTGCGTTTCTACAATGAGTTTGTTAGACATTGCACCGATCATCGAGCAGATGCTGCTCGTATCCGATAACATTAGCGACCTCAACTTCTCGGCGAATCAAAAACCGCAGGTTGAGATCAACGGCAGACTGCATCCGGCCTCACCGCTTGGCCTCGGGCGGTTGACCGCGTATCAGACCGAAACGATCGCGATGTCGCTCGTCCGCGATAATCCGGACGCGGCCATGCAGCTCGCAAAGTACCGAACGGCGGACCTGAGCTATGCGCTTCCGGGCAAATGCCGTTTCCGCGTAAATATCTTTCAGCAGCGAAACTCCTGGTCGATCGTGATGCGTCTTATTCCGCACAAGATCCCGAGTTTTGATGATCTGCGGCTGCCGCCGACGCTCCAGGAGATCGCAGATATCCGCAACGGAATCGTCCTCCTTACCGGGCCGACCGGTTCGGGAAAGAGTTCGACGCTTGCCGCGATCATCGACCGAATAAACGAGACAAAGGCATATCACATCGTTACGATCGAGGACCCGATCGAATTCCTGCATAACCACAAGATGTCGACGATCAACCAGAGAGAGGTTGGTGCCGACACACGTGATTTTGCGACCGCACTGCGTGCCGCTCTTCGCCAGGCCCCGAAGGTCATCCTCGTTGGCGAAATGCGTGACCTTGAAACGGCCGAGATCGCGCTCGAAGCGGCAGAAACCGGCCACCTTGTGCTTTCAACCCTGCACACGATCGACGCGTCAAAGACGATCGACCGCATTATCGGACTTTATCCGAAGAACGAGGAAAGGATCATCCGCACGCGTCTCGCGCAGACGTTCCGCTACATCGTTTCGCAGCGACTTATTCCGAAGGCGGACGGCTCCGGCCGTATCGCCGCCGTTGAGGTGATGCGCTCGAACCCAAGAACTCGTGAATATATCGAGAAAGGCGAGACCGAAGGCAAGACGCTGCTGGACGCGATCCGTGACGGCGAACTTGACGGAATGCAGGATTTCGATACTGTGATCCGCAAGCTTGTCGAAAGCGGCGAGATCAGCATGGAAGACGGCCTCTCGTTCGCGACAAATCAGAACAACCTGCTGCTTCAGCTCAAGGGCCTTGCTTCGACCGAAGATTATGTCAATCAGCGTCGGGCTGCCGGCTCAGGCGTGAGTGCGACCGTTGCGCCGCCGACATCCGAATCGAACCCGGATTCGGTGCTCAGCATGATCGAGTAGGAGAAAGAGATCTTTATGATGATACGCTGCGATAATTGCTCCGTCGTTTTACAACTGGACGAATCGAAAGTTCCCGCCGGGAATTTCACCGTCAGATGCCCTCGCTGTCAGAATATGCTTCGGATCCAAAAGGACGCATCCGGACGAGGGACGTCAACCGTGCAGCAGCTGGCCGAAAATAAGCCGGCACCCGCGACCGGCAGCAATCAACAGGAGTTTGCACACAAGGAATCGGAAATGCAGATCAACAGCGCTCTCCGCTCGCTGCTAGAGGCATTGAAGAATGACAATACTAAGCTGGAAGCCGGTGATGACGATCTTGAGAAACCGCGTCGCATATTGCTCTGTTTGGGGGCAAAACTCGAGCAGGCCGCAAAGCTGCTCTCCGAAGCGGGCTACAAGGTCTATGTTGCTCAAACGCCGGCGCAGGCGAACGAAAGGCTTCGCGAAGGAAAGGTCGAGATCTTAATGTTCTCGCAGGATTTTGCACCGGAGCACAGCGGAGCGGCCGTGATACAGCAAAGGGTGAACGCGATGTATTCCGCCGAGCGGAGACGGCTGTATTTTATTTCGCTCGAAGAGTCCGGTGCGACGATGAACGCGAACGAGGCTTTCCTGCGAAACCTGAACCTGATCGTAAACTACGCGGACCTGCCGCAATTGCCGCTCATCCTGAACCGCACGCTGGCCGATTACAACAGCCTTTATATGCACTTTAATCGGGCGTCGAGTTTGGCACCGATCTAGAGGCGTTGTCCTGCCCGAGAAGCGATCTCGGACACAAGCATTTCTAATTGTTTTCGGGGGCCGTCAGTGCCCCCTTTTGACGTTTTGACCGCAAGGTCGGTTTCCGCAATGCGTTTTACCGCATATTCGATCTCTGCGGCATCTGTCCGACGTGCGGCGGCAAAATACGCGTCGTGTTGGTCAAATCTGACGCCCAGGGCCCGCGTGATCACCCCGCGGTCAACACCGCGCTCCGTCTGACTCTTTACTATCCCAAGCTTTCGAAAATAGAAACCGAGTGAACCGAGAAGGACGACCGGCTCAGCCCCATCTTCAAGTATTTTCCGAAGGGCTTTGAGAGCCTCTTGCGGACGGTTGCGGCTGAGTTCGTTTGTGAGGACGAAGCTGTCGAGTTCTCGATGATCTGCCACGAGCGCTTCGACAAGTTCAAGAGTAATGACCTTATCGGGCAATGCCGCCGTCATTAGCTTTCCGGCTTCATTCTCGAGTCGTGCGACGTTGTGGCCGCAAAGAGATGCGAGCAGTCCGATCGCCGCGTTCTCGATCGTGACGCCATTTCGCTTAAAGATCCTTTCGGCCCACGAGCGAAGCCCGGCCTCACCAAGCTGATCGAACTTGACGACAGCCGCGAACTTCTCAAGCAGCTTCATCATCTTGCGGTTTCGGTTAAGTTCGCTGCCGATAAAGATGACCACGCTTGTTGGCGATGGCCTATTAAAATACGATGTGAGAAGCGGCTCGTGCTCCTCTTTTAACGTGTCGCGTGCGGCGGACGCTCCGACCGCCGCATCCGTAATTCTGATCAGCCGCCTTTCCGACATCATCGGCAGTTGTTCGGCTGCTTCGAGAGCACGCCGCAGATTCTCCGGCGTCGAAAGGCTGAATTCCGTCTCGTTAAAATCCCGCGCATCAGCTTCGGAAAAGCAATGTTGGGCGATCGCCTTTTCGGCCTGCTGGCGAAGGTAGGTTTCCTCACCGTAAAGCACATAGACGGGAGCGAATTCGCGCCGCTGCACCTGATCCCAAAGTTGTTCGCGGGTAAGGATCATCAGTAAAAATGTGTCACTTCTTTTCTTCTCTAACACCGAGGCCGTTGACGACGGCCGAAACGACCGATTCGGCAAAGGCTCGGGCCATACGCTCGACCGCGGGGTCTTCCTCGTTAAAGAATGAACGCGGGTCTTCCGAGAATTCGAAGGAATCGCGAAAGACAAAATTCTGATTGTCGTAAAGGATCTTTTCGCGCCGCAGATCGCGGATCGTCACGGCACCAACGATCGTCACTTCATAGACGCGTGCCCGGCCTTCTTTATCGAGCAGGACGCCGGTGAAGAAGAAATCGCGGATCGTGCCCTCGACGACAGCGTCGGCACCTGTCCGGGAACCTTGAACGACGAGGCCGTTGCCGCGTCGGATGATCTCGCGGGAGACCGCCTCGGTAAAGCGCGATTCGACCTTGTAATGCAACCCTTTTGCCTCGGTCTGGAAGATCGGCACCGCGACGATCTTGATGTCCTTCGGAAGGCCCGAGTTCGTTACCGGTTTATAGCATTCGGTAAAGCCGCTCGCCAGAAAGAAGACAAGGCAGGTGAATATTGCTGTTCGTGTTCTCGAAATCATCGCCTCTTCAAGAACCTCCGGCCGAGCCAAACGAACAGAAGAGCTCCGAGGAAAGCGAAAATAGCTCCGAACAAAACGTCGAGCCAACTAAGGTTTGCTGGCCCCGGCCCGGCCGGAACATCGAATAGAAAAAGCAGCAGAAACATAAACTTTTAGTTAGTCCAGCAAGCCTAAGGCCTTGGCCGTCTTGAGTGCTTGGCGCGTCTCGCGGACATCGTGAACTCGAAGGATCTTTGCTCCATTCCTTACCGCAGCTATCGCGGCCGCCAGGCTTCCGCCAAGGCGTTCTCCCGCATCAGGCTCATTGCAGAGCTTTCCAATGAACGATTTTCTTGATGCGCCCACAAGCATCGGACACTCTTCGAACTTTTTGACGATTCTAGCAAGATTTGCGATCAGGGATAAGTTCTGCTCGACTGTTTTGCCAAAACCGATGCCGACATCCAGAGCGATCTTGTCGTGAGAAACGCCGCGGGAGACCGCGATCTCGATGCTCTCACGAAGACCGTTTTCGACCTCGGCAAAGATATCAGCGACGGGAGTCTGCGAATGCATTTCGCTGAATTCACCACGCGAATGCATCAAGACGAGGCCCGCACCCTTGGCCGCTGCAGCATCTGCGACCTGCGGGTCGAACCTTAAGCCCGAAATATCATTCACGATCTCTGCACCGCTTTCGAGTGCGGCCTCTGCGACCGCGGCCTTGCTCGTATCGACAGAGATCGGGACATCGAAACGAGAAACGACGGCACGAATGACGGGAATGATCCGATCGATCTCTTCGTCCGCGGAAACCCGTTCGCTGCCCGGCCTTGTCGATTCGCCGCCGATATCGAGAATGTCAGCACCCTCTTCGATCAAGCGTTCGGCGCGTCGAACAGCGTCGTCAAGGGCAAAAGCTTCGCCGCCATCCGAAAAACTATCGGGCGTGGTGTTCACGATGCCCTTTATGAGCACGCTCGAAAGTTCGAGTTCCCTTTTTGAAGTGCGCCAGATCACGAATAAAAAAGTTCAGAAAGATTGTAAAGCAAAAAGGGATGAAGCGTCCTGCCTCATCCCTTTTATTTGATCATGACCGAGCAGGCCTATGCCGTTGCCGGATTGTTGCCGGTGATCGGCGGCAGGATCGGCTTCTTGAACGGCTTATCGGTCGAGCCTTCGTTCTCCGGCGAGCCGTCGTCATCATCGCTTGAAGCAGGTTCTGCATCAAGCGGAAGACCGGCGACGACGCGTCGGATCTGAATGCTGTCCAGAGTCTCGAATTCAAGCAGAGCCTCGGCGAGACGGACCATTGCGTCGCGATTCTCGCGGATGATCTTCTCGGCGCGTTCGTATTGTTCGGCGACGATCCGTTTGACCTCAGCATCGATCTTGATCGCGGTGTCTTCGGAATAATCACGATGCTGCGCGATCTCGCGGCCAAGGAATATCTGCTCTTCCTTTTTACCAAAGGTCAGAGGCCCAAGCGCGCTCATTCCGTATTCGCAGACCATCGCACGTGCGACCTCGGTCGCTTTCTCGATATCGTTCGAGGCACCGGTCGTGATCGAGCCGATGAAAATATCTTCGGCGATACGGCCGCCCATCGCCATTGCGATCTGCCCAAGGAGATATTCCTTCGAAGCTGACAGACGATCCTTTTCGGGAAGATACATCGTCAGGCCGAGGGCCATTCCGCGCGGAATGATCGTGACCTTATGGACGGGATCGATATTCGGCACTTTGAGGCCGACGAGCGTATGGCCGGCTTCGTGATAGGCCGTGATGCGCTTCTCTTCGTCCGAGATGACCATCGACTTGCGCTCGGCGCCCATCATCACCTTGTCTTTGGCGATCTCAAAATCCGCCATCGTAACGACCTTCTTGTTGAAGCGTGCCGCGTTCAGGGCGGCTTCGTTAACGATGTTCGCGAGGTCGGCACCGGTGAAACCGGGCGTTCCGCGTGCGATCACGCTGATATCGACGCCTTCGTCAAGCGGGATCTTGCGTGTGTGAACCTTCAAGATACCTTCGCGGCCGCGAACATCGGGACGGCCGACGACAACGCGTCGGTCAAAGCGTCCGGGCCGAAGAAGTGCCGGATCGAGTACATCAGGCCGGTTCGTCGAAGCCATCAAGATCACGCCGTCGTTCGACTCGAAACCGTCCATCTCGACAAGAAGCTGGTTGAGCGTCTGCTCGCGTTCATCATGGCCGCCGCCAAGGCCGGCACCGCGATGGCGTCCGACAGCGTCGATCTCATCGATAAAGATTATGCAGGGCGCGTTCTTTTTGCCCTGCTCGAAAAGGTCGCGTACGCGGCTCGCACCGACACCGACGAACATTTCGACAAAATCTGAGCCTGAGATCGAGAAGAACGGCACGTTCGCTTCACCTGCGACAGCTTTTGCAAGCAAGGTCTTGCCGGTTCCCGGAGGTCCGACCATCAGAACGCCCTTCGGGATCTTGCCGCCGAGTTTCTGGAACTTCTGCGGATCTTTTAGAAATTCGATGATCTCCTGCAGTTCTTCTTTTGCTTCATCAACGCCGGAGACATCCTTGAAAGTGACGCGCTTCTGCTGATTATTGAGAAGCTTTGCTTTCGATTTACCGAAGCTAAGGGCTTTATTGCCGCCCGCCTGCATTTGGCGAAGCGTAAAGGCAAGCACACCAAGGATAAGCAAGATCGGCAGAAACTGTATCAGTAGGATCCAGCCCCAGCCTTCGCTCTTTTGCTCATCGCGGTCGACGATCTGCGTGCTCGTGCCGGCATTCTGTTCGTTAAAGGCGGCGATCTTTTCCTTCAAAAGCTTTATCGTAGCGTCGCTGCCGATATTCGTGACGTATTTTGCGTTATTTACGTCAGTGAACTCGACCTGCGACTGCCTGAACAGAGCTTCCTTGAAGTCCTTGTTGTTGATATGGGTGATCGCCGCATCAATGCTGAGATCCTGGGCCGGCTTGTTCTGTTTGGTCTGCAGAAACCAAACAAAGACGAGCGCACCCGTGATGATGATCATCCAAAGAAGAATTTGTCGTGCCTTCGAACTCAAAATAAAAAGCCTCCGCCTGAACCTTTCGCTTCTTGCCACCAAGAAGACGGGCCAAAAATGGCAGTCATCTTAGGATGAAAGGCGGCTATTGGCGCGTTGTTCCCGAAAAATCGGGGACGAACAGCGCCAACCTTTAATTTTAGGCGCTCGGACAGCCTTTTTCAACCTTATTTAGTACGGTAAGTTAGCCAGCCGCCGCTTCTTTCGACAACTCCGCCGCCGGGAAGTTCCGCAATTCGCCCGCTTTTGACGCTTTTTGCAAGGTCGCTGACCGCCTTTATGTGTGCGGCGGTCAACTTTCGTGCGTGGCCGCGGCGGGCGATCAGCCAGTTTCGGATCAGCGTCAGGCGTTCGGTTTCCTCAAGCCCTAGGAGGTCGGTTGACCGGAGTCTCTCTCCGGACGGACCGCCTGACGGATCCTGTGAAAAATGCCCCGCGGTCCTGGCCA
The DNA here is from genome assembly GCA_019694355.1 of Pyrinomonadaceae bacterium. GTDB lineage: Bacteria > Acidobacteriota > Blastocatellia > Pyrinomonadales > Pyrinomonadaceae > OLB17. The sequence continues at coordinate 269,641 of JAIBCB010000003.1, forward strand.
ACGTCTCGACAATGCGAGGATTTAGCTCGGAAAGCAGCGGGATCACTTCACGGCGGATCTTTACGCGGGAAAAACGAAGATCTTCGTTCATCGGGTCTGAGCGAAAATCGACACCAAGATCGCTGCAATATTCGACCGTGTCCTCGCGAGAAGCGATCCGCAGCAGCGGACGAATGAGCTGTGCCTGACAGCCTTCCAACGGCCGTGCAGTCGGCATTGCGGCAAGGCCTGACGGGCCGCTTCCGCGAACTAAGTTCAACAGGAACGTCTCAGCCTGATCGTTGATCGTGTGGCCGGTCAACACCGCGTTTGCATCATATTTCTCCGCTGTTTTAGCAAGAAACTTATAGCGGGCTAGACGTGCATTTTCCTCAAGGTTGCCGCGTTTTGCCACCTGAGAACGTCCAAGCTCGAACGTGATGTCGCGTTCTTCGCAAAGTTTGCGGACAAACTCCGCATCGTTCCGGCTGTCTTTTCGCAAGCCATGGTCAAAATGCGCCGCGACGAGCTTATAACGAAGCTTTTTCCTCGCGATCAGCTCGTTGACGGCCAAGAGCAAAGCGGTCGAATCTGCGCCGCCCGAACAACCGACGACGACGGTTTCTCCGTCCGTTTGCAGCGAAAGCCTTCGCCATTCCGTGATCAATTTTCGCTCGAATCGATTCACCTAGCGACCGCTCCCGGTTCCGACCTGCGGGCATTCTGTTGTCTGCGGCAAAACGTCATAAAACCCCTCGACCAACAAGAATTCTACCCACGTTTTCGCCCGCCGAATAGCACAAACCGCACAAAACGTATCAAACCGCACAAAATGTATCAAACCGCACAAAAAGTACACGATCTGCACAGAATTCAGTATCACCTGCGGCAGTGGGTGGGCATGCGATCTTGTCAGTTCTGTTGATATGCGGCCCTTTTCTGATTAAGGATGGTGATCCGAGATGTCGAGATAAGCTTTCCGCGGCGATCCGTGATCTCGATCTTCCAGATGCTGATCGTTTTGCCCGAATGGATCGGCTCGGCAACAGCAGTTATGAGTCCTTTTGAGACGGCACGAACGTGGTTCGCATTGATCTCTATGCCGACAGGCGTTACCTTTTCGAGGTCTGCCCCAACGACCGCCCCGACTGACGCGGCACTTTCTGCCAAAAGGACAGAAACGCCGCCATTCATAACGCCCGTGTATTGATGCACCTTTGGCGTTACTTCCATCGTAAGAACGACGCGTTCCGGCTTTGCCTCGACGATCTCGATCCCAAGGAAGACGAAGAGTTCGTTGTTCGCAGTGTCTTTAAGCAGGCGTTCTCGATCGATCATTTTTCAAGTTTTGATCTTGCCGCAGCAAGTGCTTCACGTACGCGTTCCGGTGATGTGCCGCCGACCGCCGAACGGGCAGCAAGCGAGGACGCCAAACTCAGCCGCTCATACACATCTTCTTCGATCAGTTCAGAAAATTGCGAAAGACCGCCAAGTTCGAGTTCGTTCAGCTCGCAGCCTTTTTCGATCGCAAAAAGCACCGCTTTTCCGACGGTCTCATGAGCGATACGAAAGGGCATCCCTTTCGCGACGAGATAGTCCGCAAGGTCGGTTGCGTTCAAATAACCGGTGGCAGCGGCATTTCGTGCAGCCTCTGCGTTCAAGGATGTATTGTTGAGGATAACTGCGGCGGCACGCAGCGATATGCCGATCGTGTCGATCGTATCGAAAACGGCCTCCTTGTCTTCCTGCATATCCTTGTTGTAGGCAAGCGGAAGCCCTTTGATCATCGTAAGGAGCGCGAGCGCATTGCCAAAGACTCGGCCGGTCTTGCCGCGCAGAAGTTCGAGCGCGTCCGGATTCTTTTTCTGAGGCATCAGGCTCGAACCGCTCGAAACCGCGTCGCTCAGCGTGATAAAGCCGAACTCCGTCGAAGCATAGAGGATCATATCCTCAGCGAGCCGCGAGAGATGCACCATCAAGAGCGATGCCGCCGAGCAGATATCGACAGCAAAATCACGATCCGAGACACCGTCGAGACTGTTCTTCGAAAGGCCATCGAAACCAAGTTCTTGCGCGACGGCTTCGCGGTCAATCGGAAAGCCGGTTCCCGCGACCGCTCCCGAACCCAAGGGCATCACGTTCGTTCGCTCGCGTGCCTGGCCAAACCGCTCGACGTCTCGCTCGAGCATCTCAAAATACGCAAGACACCAATGAGCAAAAAGAACGGGCTGAGCACGCTGAAGATGCGTGTAGGCCGGAATTACGGCGTCCTGATGCCGCGTTGCAAGGTCGAGGAGCGAACGCTCAACACGCCGTATCAGCTCGATAACGGCATCAATTTCGTCCCGGCACCAAAGCCTGAATGCGGTCGCGACCTGATCGTTGCGGCTGCGGCCGGTGTGAACTTTTCTTCCGGTGTCGCCGATCTTCTCTATCAGCTTTGCCTCGATGAAAGAATGCACATCCTCGGCCTTTGCCGTCGCGAAATGGTCGGCGTTCTCACTCGCTTCATTCAACAGGGCTTTCAGCCCGTCGACAATGCTGTTGCCTTCCTCGGACGAGATAATTCCGGCGCGTTGAAGGCCGTTCGCGTGGGCGATGCTCGCCGTAACGTCCGCGGCGAAAAGACGCTGGTCGAATCGGAAAGAATCGTTGAATTCGGCGAACGTTTCGTCCGGCGGAGCCGTAAACCGCCCGCCCCAAAGCTGTTTCTTGTCGTCGCTCATAGAGAATCGAGAGTTTTACGGTATTCTACTTCTTTTGGCAGACATACGGCATTTCCAAGCCGAGAAACTGCGAATTTTGTGATGAAAAAAGATATTAAAAAACTCGTTCTGGCGTATTCCGGCGGACTCGACACGTCCGCGATGCTGCTCTGGATCAAGGAAACTTACGGCTGCGAGGTCATCTGCTACACCGCAGATGTCGGCCAGGGCGACGAACTCGACGGCCTCGAGGAAAAGGCACTCAAAACCGGAGCCTCGAAACTCTATGTCGAAGACCTGCGCGAGGAATTCGTCAAAGACTTCGTATGGACGGCGGTAAAAGCGAACGCTCTTTACGAAGGCACTTACCTGCTCGGCACAAGTCTTGCCCGGCCCGTGATCGCAAAGCGTCAGATCGAGATCGCCCAGAATGAGGGCGCGGACGCGGTCGCCCACGGCGCGACAGGCAAGGGCAACGATCAGGTGCGTTTTGAGCTCACATACTACGCGCTCAAGCCCGACATAAAGGTCGTTGCGCCGTGGCGGCACTGGGATTTCAAGGGACGTGCAGACCTGATCGCATACTGCGAAAAGCACGGCATTCCCGTTACGGCGACGACGCAGAAACCGTATTCGATGGACCGCAATCTTATGCACGTCTCATACGAAGGCGGCATTCTCGAAGACCCGTGGGCCGCACCTCCCGAAGACATTTTTCTGATGACGAAGTCGCCGGAGAATGCGGTCGATGCGCCGACCGAGATCACTCTGACGTTCGAAAAAGGCGAACCGGTCGCGATCGATGGCGAAAGATACGGGCCGGTCGATATGCTCTCAAAACTCAATCATCTTGCGGGCGAGAACGGCATCGGCCGTATCGACATCGTCGAAAATCGTTTTGTCGGGATGAAGTCCCGCGGTGTTTACGAGACGCCGGGCGTGACGATCCTGCAGGCGGCGCACCGCGCGCTTGAGTCCATCACTATGGATCGCGAAGTTATGCGACTGCGCGACAGCTTGGGGACGAAATTCGCCGAGAGCGTTTATTACGGATTCTGGTTCGCACCGGAGTTCGAGATCTTGCGGAAAATGATCGACGAAACGCAAGAGACGGTCAACGGCGACGTTCGCCTCAAGCTTTACAAGGGCAACGTTATCGTCGAAGGCCGCCGTTCACCGAATTCGCTCTATCGCGAACGCGTCGTTACATTCGAGGACGACGCCGGTGCATACGACCAGCAGGACGCCGAAGGCTTCATAAAACTCCAGGCTTTGAGACTAAGACTGCGGAATATGGAGTAGCGGATCGAAACTCGTCCACAAGAGTATGCTATTTGCCCGCTTGGCAAAGATTGACATACTTTGCCATTACGGATAGTCTGCTTTTATGGCCATAACTACAATGAACATATCTTTGCCAGAATCGATGCGTGTTTTAGTAGAAGACGCACTTGCTGACGACGGCTATGGCAGCGCTAGCGAATATGTCCGCGATCTGATCAGAGCCGATCAAAAACGCCGAAACGAACTGAAGTTGGAAAGCCTATTGCTCGAGCGACTTAGGTCTGGTGATGATGCGGGCTTTAGCATGGACGATGTCCGGGCCGAAGTGCGAAGACGGATCAAGTCGAAGGTATGATCAAATATGCTCTTGGTCTGTCTGACGAACTAGCCGAAATCGCCGCTTATTTGACCCAGTTCGCCGAAGCTACTGCAGAACGCTTTCTTGATAGCTGTGAAGAATCTTTTGACCGGATCGAGAAGTTTCCCGAGATGGGCAGCCCACGGAAGTTCGACGAGCCGGAACTCGCTTCGGTCCGGATGGCGCTCGTCAAAGATTTTGAAAACTACCTAATTTTCTATGTTCCCATAGACAATGGCGTACGAATTCTTCACGTGATCCATAGTGCGCTCGACTATAATCGAATCGTAGATATCGGTGAGTTGTAGGCCTTTTGTGTTGCAGAAAAAGTTGTATGAAATGTTTAGCTTGCGGTAGGGAAGCCGTGGTTTCTGGAACGATCGTTGATCTTGCCGCCGGTGGCGAGCCGGCCTTTAATCTTGACGATGCGTCGGGTTGGAGGAGTTGGTTCGGCAGCGGCACTCGCAAGATCCGCGGCTATGCCTGTGTGAACTGCCAGCATCTACAGCTTGCGGTGGATTTTTCAGATAAGGATCGCGAAAAGTATCAGCAGTTCGAGGGCCAACAACCCAACGTCCTCGAGCGGATAAACTCCGAACGAGAATTGCCGGGCGAATAGCAAACCTTGCTTTGGGAAGACCACATCGAGAAACCGTAAGACCGCACAGACCAGCCGTTAGGAGACAAATCCCTTAAACTTTGCGACGCTCGACGCATAGCCGGGAAAGACCTTTGCGAGGTCTTTTGCGCCGAGGTGTTTTGCGGCAGCTTCGCCAAAAACGTCGCGAAAATCGGTCGTTACTGCAAGGTCGCGGCCCTCATTTAACTGGTCGTTCTTTAGGCCTTTCCAGTCGCCATAAACCTTGCCGCCCCGAACGGAATTGCCGAGTGCGAACATTGTGTTGCCGTGGCCATGATCGGTCCCGCGGTTGCCGTTCTCGCGTGCAGTGCGTCCGAATTCGCTCATCGTCAACACAACGACGTCATCCATCCCTTTGCCGAGATCGCTCGCAAACGCAGCGATCGAAAGTGCAAAGGTGCGTAAGAAATTCGCGAGCTGCCCTCGGGAATTTCCCTCGTTTACGTGCGTGTCCCAGCGAACATCATTGCCCGTATCGGTGAACGCAACCTCGAGGCCGACGCCCGCCTTTATAAGCTGCGCGATCTGTTTTAGCGAGCGCCCGAGATCGGTGTTCGGATATACAGCACCGTTCGCAGGCTGATATTTCTGCGGGTCAGCACGCTTTAGAAAGTCCATTGCCTCGAACGTCTCTTTGCCGGTCTTGTTGAGCGTGTCTTTTACGTTCTGATCGTAAATGCCTTCGAAGCCGCCCTTGAGATCGGTCGTGTAAAGCCCGGCCTGTATCCTGAAATCCGAAAGGTTCGCCATCGCGACCGACGGAGCCTTTCCGTAAAGCGAACGCGGCAAAGTCTGTGTCATCGAGACGGCACGGAAAGGCGACGGATCTTTCTCTGCGGCGGTTTGCAGTACGCGGTTGAGCCAACCGTCGGGAGTCGATTTTACGCCCGGCGTGCCGGATTCCATATAATCCTGTGCGTCAAAATGCGAACGAGTGTTGTCGGGCGAACCGACGCTGGTGATCGCGGCAAGCTGTTTGCTCTTAAAGAACGGAGCAAGCGGCGAAAGGCTCGGGTGCAGGCCGAAATGACCGTCAAGATCGACCGCACCGTCGGTTTTCCCGGGTGCGGGAATGGCGATGGTCGGGCGAAGGTCGTAATACTCGCTGTCGCCGAATGGTACGAGCATATTCAAGCCGTCAACCGCCCCGCGTTGAAAGATCGTTACGAGAACTTTGCGGCTTTTGGTGCCGCCTTTTGTCTGCGCCGCCGCAAATTGATGCAGAAAATTCGGAGCCGCGGCCATCACGCCAAAACTCGCCAAACCAAACCCGCTCGCCTTCAAAAAATAACGTCTATCCATACAAAACCTCACCAACCACAGCGTTAGACGCATCCGGCCGCAAAAAAGTCTTAATCGATCCTGCCTTTCCAGATGAGCGGGTTACGGCTTGTGTGAAATATAGCGACGACGAAGATCTGGTTTTCGTCGATGGTAAATATCACTGAGTACGGAAATCTATGTGTTTGGGAACTTCTAATGGCCGAACCGTAAATAACAGGGAAAGCTAGCGGAGTCGCGATGATTCGTTCAATAGTTGCCTCGATCTCTTCGCGGATGGCCGCTCCAAGTCCTGCTTCGTTCTCATACCACGTTATGGCCTCGACCGCCTCAAGTTCGGCAGCTTCGTGAAGAATTACAGGGAGGCTCATGCGATCTTGCGTAAACGTTCACGCACATCGTCCCAAGACAGCGCTTTGTCAGGATGTTCGCGGAGATCGGCAAGACGCCGATCGATCTCGCTCCTCTGCTCCTGACTCAAACTGAAGCCCTCTGAACCCGACACAATGCTGGCATAGAGGTCATCCGCGAGCTTTCTCCGCTCGGGAATCGGGAGCCTGAGAGCCTGTTCGAGTATTGTATTCATAACGGCTTCAGAATATATTATCCGTAATTGTGAAGTAAAGGTTTCCGTCGCTTACAGGTCGATCTTCAAAGAGCAAGTCGACCACGAATTCACGAATGGATCTTTCGCTTCGTGCATTCGTGGCTTGTCGTTTTACCGGATAATGATCTCATCGACGAAGATGTATGCGTCGTAGCCTGCTCCGGGATGCCAGGCGGGAATTTTGCCAAGGTTCGTTGCGTGGACGCGGACGTATCGGGCCGTGACGGGCGAGATCTTCTTTATATAGTCGCGTGCGATGGATGTCATATCTTCGGGCGAAACATCGGTTGCGATGTCGGCAACTTTCTTAAAGTTCACATTATCGTCCGAGACCTCGAATTCAATTTTGGTGGGCATCCAGATCCATGAACGTGCGACCTGCAAAAAGCCGCCGCTGACCTCGCTGATCTTTGTCGGACGCTGCAGGTCGATGACCGCATCAAAGTCCTGGCCTTGATAGCCTTGCCACTCACCGCTGGCAAAATTCACCGTCCCGCGAATGCCATCGATCAAGCCTTCATCACCGCCGCCATTGTATTGGCGACTGTATTTCGAGGCGATCTTTACCGTCCAGTCGTTTGGCTTTTTGATAAAGCGTGCGGTCACGGTCTTGCTTGATACACCGCCTTTACGTGCCGTGGCGGTAATGGTCGATGTCGTATCGATCGAGATCGGCTTTGTATATCGCATTTCGGCGGATACGCTGCCGGTATCGGCCTGCATCGTGTAGAAGATCTCGGCCTTCGGGTCGATGCTGTGCAGCGTGATCTCGGCGGTCTTCTCGAATGTCCTTGGCCCTGCGAAATACGGTACCGCTTCGAAGGCGACATCGATCTTGCTCGAGGAGAATTCCGTGAACCAATCCTTTACAGGTGTCGGCGACATTTCGAATTCGAGCGTGCCTCCTGCCGCGATATCGGCGTGCGTGATGAAGGTCTTGCGATACGGCTTGCCGTTCAGCTTCACAGAGCGGACGTAGATATTCTGCGGCGAGACGTTCGGTGCCTTTACGGTAAACGCCTTGCCGTTCTCAAGGTTGTATCTCACTTGCTTGAAGATCGGTGTGCCGAGGTCGTATTTTGCGTTGCCCGGTGCCGTCGGATAAAAGCCGCTTGCGCTCAGGATGTACCATGCTGACATCTGGCCGCAATCTTCATTGCCGATAAGTCCGTCCGGCGTCGGCTTGTAGAATTCGTCCAGTATCTGCCGTACGTATTTCTGTGTTTTCCACGGCTCGCCGGCGTAATCGTAAAGGTACGCGATGTGGTGCGAAGGCTCGTTGCCGTGGGCGTATTGGCCGATCAGGCCGGTGATGTCGGGCTGTACGCGGCCGGTGAGTTGATCGCTCGTGGTGAAAAGTTCGTCGAGCTTTGCGGCGAATTTTGCGCGGCCGCCCATCAACTCTTCGAGCCGATCGACATCCTGCGGAACGAAGAACGAATAGACCCAACTGTTGCCTTCCGTAAAGTGAAAAGTCACCTCGTTCGGCGAGAACGGCGAGACAAAGCTGCCGTTATTCTTTGGCCGCATAAATCCGGTCGCAGGGTCGAAAAGATTCTCGAAATAGCGGGAACGCTTCGAATACCTAGCATAGTCCGCATCTTTCTTCAGGAGCTTTGCCATCTTCGCGATGCACCAATCGTCGTATGCGTACTCAAGCGTTTTTGAGACCGATTCGTTCTCGTCCTCCATCGAGATGTAGCCGCGTTTCTTGTAGGCTGCGAGTCCGAAATGATCGAGTTCGGCGGAGTTTATTGCGGCTTCGTAGGCCTTTTCGTAATCGAAGCCTTTGATGCCTTTGGCCATCGCGTCGGCGATGACCGGGACGGCGTGATAGCCGATCATCGTGTCGGTCTCCTCGCCCCAAAGCTCCCAAACAGGCAGCCGCCCGCCCTGTTCATACTGTCGTATAAATGTGTTGATGAAATCAGCGGTCCGCTTCTCGTCAATGATCGTGTAAAGCGGATGCGCCGCCCGAAAAGTGTCCCACAGCGAAAAGACCGTGTATTGCGCAGGTCTATGCCGACGGCTCAAGGCTGAGGGCTGAGAGCTGTTCTTAATTTGGGTACAGCCGTCAGCCTTCAGCTTTGAGCTGTCAGCTTTCGGGTCGCATAAACTGTGGATCTTGCCATCGTGACCGCGGTATCGGCCATCGACGTCGCTAAAGATATTTGGCTGGATCGCGGTGTGATAGAGAGCAGTGTAAAAATTGGTCGTCTGCTCAGGCGTGCCGCCGGAAATTTCTATCTTTGAAAGCTCTTTGTTCCACTCCGCCTTGGCATCGCGACGAACCTTATCAAAATCCCAACCCGGAAGTTCGGCTTCGAGATTTTTGCGGGCTCCTTCGATCGAGACGTAGGAGATCGCAACTTTTACTATTAGGGCTCCACCTTTCTCCAAAGTGAAATGATAAGTATCCGCAAAATGACCGCCGTGACTAGTCCCGTGTGCAGAAGATCCATTGATTGGCTGTGAAAACTCGGCGATAAAATAGACCGTTTGATCTTTAGCCCATGAAGTTGAACGTCGGAACCCTTCAACCCTACGATCTCCGACAAAATTAGTCTCTGCGCCAAGCTTCTTATCGCGCCAGGCTAGATCAAGATAAATATAAGCATCACCCGAATGCGGGAATGTATAGCGCTGAAGTCCAACTCTTGCGGTCGAGGTCAACTCAGAACGAATCCCATTAGCCAGTTTTACAGAGTAATATCCGGGAGTTGCAATTTCATTCGCATGCGAGAAGTTAGATGCGTAGCCGTTAGCCAACCTTTCATTCTGTCCAGTAAAGATTTGTCCTTCAGTTAGCATCGGCATTAGCAAAATATCGCAGCCGTCGGGAATGCCTGTGCCTGAGAGGTGCGTCATCGAGAAGCCATAGATGATGTCGTCCGAGTAGTGATAGCCGGATGATCCGTCCCAATTGTCAATGCGGGTGTCGGGCGAGAGCTGCACCATTCCGAACGGCACGGTCGCGCCGGGAAACGTGTGCCCGTGGCCGCCGGTGCCGATGAAGGGATTCACGAACTGCGTGAGGTCGCGTGTCTGCGCATTGACAGCGACGAAAGAGCAGAGAGCGGCCGCCAGAATAAGACCGCAGAGCCGCAGATGCACCGATACGAGTGGATTACCTTTCATAACATTTCTCCGCCTACGAAGAATTTTGCCCGCGAATGACGCGAATTTTCGCGAAGGGAATATAAACGCGTTGCTTCGAGTGCGTTATCCAATGCGAATTTTGCCCGCGAATGACGCGAATTTTCGCGAAGGGAATATAATCGCGTTGCTTCGAGTGCGTTATCCAATTCGAATGAAGCCAGCTTCTAATAATTAGCGTTCATTCGCGTTATTCGCGGGCAACTTTCTTATTCGCGGGCGAATACTACCGCCTTGAACACGATCTGTTTATAGTCGTCGCGTTCATAAAGGACGCCGATCGTCCGACTATTGACCTGCACGATATCAGAGTATGCCGTAACATCGCGACCTTTTGGGTCGTTTACGCCTTCGATCAGAATACTCTTCTTCCACGTCTTGCCATTGTCATAGCTTATCCGCAGGGTCAAATTGTTGCGATCCTTTTGATCTGCGTTATTCACGAACGCGATGACTTTGCCTTTCAAATGCAAAAGGCTGCCCTGGCACACGGGATCGGGCAAGTTCTCGTCAAAGCCCGCATCGATCCAGCTCTTGCCGCCATCGCTGCTTCGTGCGGTGATGCGATACTTCTGATCGCCGCGTTGGTTGCGTGCATTAAATAGAATGTCGCCGTTAGAGGTTTCGGCGGCGGTCGCCTCGTTGCTTCCCGCGATGCCGATGTCATCCGCGATATGAAATGTTTTGCCGTGGTCATCGGAATAGAATCCCGCGGCCATATAGTCCGTAAAATCACGCTGCGGCTCGCCTTTTGAGTAATTTATGGGGACGAAAATGCGGCCGCGATACTTGCCTTTTGTAAGCTGCATCGCGTGGCCCGGCGTGTTCGCGAACGCACGCCATTCCGGCAGCTTGACCTGCGAAGTGATATTCACGGCCTCAGACCACGTTCGGCCTTCATCGGTCGAGGTCTTATACCAAACCTCGCGAGTGCCCTTGCCTTCGCGAACTTCCCGCTCTGTACGATCGCCTGTGTTGTAAAAGAGGAAGATGCGGCCTTTCGGATAACGCGGGTCGAGTTCATCGACGACCGGCGCCGAGTTACTCGCCTGAAGCGTGCCGTTGTCAACGATGATCGTCTGCTCGGACCAAGTCTTTCCATTGTCGCTGCTCGTCTTGAGCACGATGTCGTTGTTGCCGAAATCGCCCGCATCGTTTCGCCTTGCTTCGGCAAACGCGAGCAGCTTTCCCGATCTCAGGCCAACGATCGCCGGAATTCGATAGTTTGCCGCCCCACCTTTTCCGCTCTCAAAAACTGCCGTCTCCTGAGCGGCGGCGAATGCCGCCAACATGAGCGTGAGAAGGAAACTGACGAAGAACTTTGCCATACATTCCCTCTTAAGAGGTCGTTCAGTTGCCGTAAAGTATCTTCGGGCTCGCACTAATTGTGCGAGTGCCCTTGTTTTCGAGGTCGAGAATGACGATCGAATTTCGCCCTTTCTTTAACCAACCGACGGGCAGATAGAGCGACTGCTGCGGGCCGATGTTCCAAAATCTTCCAAGATGATGGCCGTTGACCCAAACGTGGCCCTTGCCCCAATTCCGCATATCGAGGAACGTATCGCCGACCTCTTTGAGAGCGAACGAGCCTCGGAAAAATACAGCATTCGGCACGTTTTTCTTTGAGAATCGCAGCCCGGCAAAGTTATCGAACGGCAGGGATACCATTTCCCAATTCTTCAAGTCTTCGCCGTTCAACACAACGCTCTCGGTGATGCCTTTGCGGTCGAAAATGAACGCATTGCCGTAGTTCAGACGGCCCATATTTTCGACCAGAACTTCGAGTACGTCGCCTTTCTTTGCGTCGATCGCGATCGACTGTTCTTTCTTACCGCGATCGAGTTTGCCGATGAATTTGTGATCCAGAAAGACGTGCGAGTAATCGTGCTGCTCTTTGAATTCGAGCATGCCTTTTGCGTTCTCCGAAAAACGATGACGGTAGAGCACAAAGCCGTAATTCTGCCCAAGGTCTTCCATCGGAAGAACGGTCTCAGATCTGCGCGAGGTGCCGAGCGTTCGTGCGGCATCGAACAGGCCGGCCGTCTCATTGAGTTCGAACGGCGGTATCGAGATGAACTTCGTCTCGTCCTTTACGTCCGGGAATTTCTCGTTCGGGAAATGCTTTGCGATCACGTCGCGTAGAACACGATATTTCTCAGTTGGCCGTCCGGCGGCATCGAGGACACCGTCATAATCGTAATCAGAAGTGTCGGGCTGATATGGCACCGTGTTCGAATAGTTCGCTCCGGCCATATAGCCGAACGACCATCCGCCGTGCCACATATAAAAGTTGAACGAGATGCCGTTCGCGAGCATATAGTCGATGCCTTTTGCAACGGATTCGGTATCGACGGTGTGGTGTTTCTCGCCCCAGTGATCGAACCAGCCCGTGTAATACTCGCCGACCATTCGCGGGATACCGGAGCGAAACTTGGCGAGCGTCTCGAACTGCTTCGCCGGGTCTTGCCCCCAACCAAAATTGATTACGGGAAGTACGTCAGGCAGCGTGCCGCCCTTCAGCATCTGATCGCTCGGACCGTCAGAGGTGAAGAAGGGAACGCTGAATCCCGCATCGACCAAGCTCTTTTTGACGGCATTCAAATAATCCTTGTCGCTTCCGAATGAACCATATTCATTCTCGACCTGCGCCATTATGATGTTGCCGCCGTTCTGTATCTGAAGCGGTGCGAGACGTTTTCCCACCTCTTTCATATATCGATCGGCGGCCGCAAGAAACGCGGGGTCGTTCGCACGTATCTTCATACTCCGATCACGAAGCAGCCACGCGGGAAGCCCGCCAAAATCCCACTCGGTGCAGACGTACGGGCCGGGACGAATGATCAGCCAAAGGCCTTCTTCCTGGGCGAGTTTTGCAAAGTGTGCGATGTCTTTGCCGCCCGCAAAATCGAACTTGCCGGGCTGCGGCTCGTGCTCATTCCAAAAGATGTATGTCGTGATCGTGTTCAGGCCCATCGCTTTGGCCTTGCGAAAGCGATCTCGCCAATGTTCGGGCGGAATACGCGGATAGTGCATCTCTCCGGAGCGAATGATGAAAGGTTTTCCGTCGAGTACAAAATGCTCGCCTTCGATCGCGAACGAATGCTTTTGTGCGGACGCGATCGAACAGCAAAGCAAGACGACCGCAAACAGCAATAATTTTCTCATACCATATTCTCGCGTTTCTGCTGCCAACCGCCGCGTGTGAAATCCGGGATCTTTACGGGCATCGAACCGCGTGCGACCGAGAGCGCGCTCAATGGGAACGGAGCAGAGATCGCGGCACCATCATAAACATCCATATCGTATGAGAGCCCGTCACGGAAACACTGCACAAGCCTCCACGCCATTATGAAATCCATGCCGCCGTGTCCGTGTCCGCTTGCCTTTGCCCCAAGCTCTTTCCAAAGCCGATGCGTGTACTTCTCCTTGTATTTGTCGATCGTCGTGAACTTATGTCCGCCTTCCTGCCCGTCAACAAAGATACGCGGCGGATAGTCGCGAAACACGCCCTTCGTGCCTTGCACGAGGTTGATGCGGTCGTATGGATGCGGCGTAACAACGTCGTGCTGAACTTTGATCGAAAGGCCTTTCGCGGTCTTGATCAGCGTCGTATTCATATCGCCGCAAATGTATTTCTCGCGCCATTTCGGGCTGCCCTTCGGCACTGTCTTTTCTCGATAAACATCGAGCGAACGTGACGGCGACGACATCGACACTAGATAATCAAAACGATCACCGCGATTGATGTTCATATAGTTCGCGACGGGGCCGAGGCCGTGCGTCGGATAGAGATTGCCGTTCAGACGCGTGTGCCACGCGCGCCGCCAAAGGCCTTCGCTGTCGTTCTCGTTCATTATTTCGCGAAGGTCATGGATGTAAGCGCCTTCACCGTGCGTGATCTCGCCGAAAAGGCCGTCGCGCACCATATTGAGCACCATCGTCTCGTTAAAATCGTAATTGCAATTCTCCATCATTATGCAATGCTTTCGCGTGCGTTCTGATGTATCGACGAGAGCCCAAATATCCTTCATCGTCGTCGCCATCGGGACCTCGACGCCGACGTGCTTGCCGTTGTTCATCGCGGCAAGGGCAACGCGTGCGTGCCATTCCCAGGGCGTCGGCGAAAAGACGAAGTCGATATCATCCCGCTGGCATAGCTTCTCGAAAGCGTAATCGCCGTCGGTGTACATCGCAGGACTTGGGCGGCCGGCCTTCTCGATCATCGCCTTGCCCTTTTCGGCATTCGCTTTGACGTTGTCGCAAAGAGCGACGATGTCGAGGTTATCGACGCCGAGGAAATCGTTGATCATCGACAATCCCCGACGCCCGACACCGACAACGCCGAGACGCACTCGGTCGCGGCGTTCGAACGGCACGCCTATCATTGTTTTTGCCGGAGCAGCCGCTTTCGTTGTCTCCGCCCCGACGATCGCGGCTCCGACCGTTGCCGCAACACCCGATTTCAAAAGATCTCGTCTTGTAATATCGCTCATCGTTCTCCCTCCACGATCTGTCTAATGTACAAACTCGCCGCCATACGCGCGGCCCAAACCTTGGCCCTTTAACCCCCAAAGCACACGGAACATCGCATCGCCGCTGCGGTGGTTATAGCGAAGTGAAACCTTGTGATAACCAGCCTTAAGCGGGACGATCGCGGAACGCAGTTTGCGGTCCTTTGTACCTGCATCGTCAATGAGCCGCTCGTTATCGAGCAAGACCGTAACGTCCCAAGTCGCATCGACCTGAAGTTCATAAATGCCGTCTGCCGGAGCTTTCATATAGCCGTCAAAAGAGACGCCGAAGTTTTGTTTCAGGTCGTACGTTTTTGCGAACTGCTCGAGCATTATCGACTTTGTCTCTCCTTTGACGGGCTCCTTTTCCGGCAAATAGAATTCAAAATTGACGCCGGCACGTTTCTGCTCCGGCTCCAAAGCCGTCAGCGGTTCGCGGTTGACGTAGGTCGCGGCGTACACCGAACTCTTTCTGCCCGAAGGGGTTACGACGATCGTCTTCACCGTCTTTATTTCATTCTTTGCGACATCGAACGTGACCGGTGCCGTATAGAGTTTTGAAGTTACATCGGGCGTCGATCCGTCGAGCGTGTAATAGATCTTGTAGTCCGCGACCAGCGGCTTGATGTCGAGCGTTGCCTTGCCATCCGATCCGACGATGGTGTTCTTGAGGCCTTCCGGTTCGGGAATGCGGAAATTCACATTCTCGGCCTCAAGCCTCTCCAGGCTCGCAGCAAGACGCCGTTTGAAATCCGCAAAGTTCTTGTTCTCGGGCTGCGTCCAGAGCACTTCGGCTAGAGCCAACTCACGCGGGAACGCCATATATTCGACGTTCTCGGGTTTCTTCAGATATTCGGTCCAGATATTCGCCTGTCCGCCGAGGATGTATTTGACCTCGTCCGGTGCAAGCTCTTTTGGCACGGGGTTCCAGCCGTAAACCTTTTCGAGCGGAATATAGCCGCCGATGGTTATGGGTTCATACGCCGGATCGCCTTGCCCATAATCGAAATATACGTATGTGTTCGGCGTCATTATCACATCGTGATGAGCATTTGCCGCCTCGATGCCGCCTTTCTCACCACGCCAGCTCATAATGGTCGCGTTCGGTGCGACGCCGCCCTCGAGGATCTCGTCCCAACCGATTATCTTCTTGCCTTTTGAGTTGATGAATTTTTCGATGCGGCGAATGAAGTAGCTCTGCACTTCGTGTTCGTCCTTGAGGTTCTCGCGTTTTTTAAGTTCCTGAACGTATTCCGAATCCTTCCAAAAGTCTTTCAGAACCTCGTCTCCGCCGATATGGACGTACGGCGAATCAGGGAACAGCTTGATGGTTTCGTCGAGTACGTCTTCGAGAAACTTAAAGGTCTCTTCGGTCGGACAGAATACTTCTTTGAAAATACCCCAGGTCTTCTTCACCTCGAACTTGTAATCCGGTGCGGCGCAGCCTTTGCCCAATTCCGGGTAGGCCGCGAGTGCAGCAGAGGCGTGGCCGGGAAGTTCGATCTCAGGGATTATAGTGATGTAGCGAGCCTTCGCGTATGCGATGACATCCTTGATCTGCTGCTGCGTATAGAAGCCTTCGACCGGCACACCATCGCCCTTGAAGGTCGGCGAATACCGTCCAAGAAGCGATTCGCTCCGTTTCGAGCCGACCTCGGTCAATTTCGGGTACTTCTTGATCTCAATCCGCCAGCCTTGATCGTCGGTCAAATGCCAATGAAAAGTGTTGAACTTATACTGCGACATCAGGTCGATGTACTTCTTGACGAACTCGATCGGCATAAAATGCCTGCTTACATCAAGATGCATCCCGCGATACTTGAAACGAGGTGAATCGGAGATCGCAACCTGCGGGATATCTATCTTCGCCGAGCCTTTAAGCGGCAGCATTTGAAGGAGCGACTGCACGGCATAGAAGCGTCCGGCGGCCGAACCGCCGATCTGTATCACTGAGCCTTCGACCTTCAGCGAATAGGAGCCGTCTGCCCCCGCGTCGGCCGGCCCAAAGACGATCGAGCTCTCGCCGCTCTCTTTCTTGCTGATCTTTAGAGCAAAGCCGTATCGGCTTCGGATCGCGTCATTCAGTATCGCGGCCAACGCCTTCGCCTCCTTATCCCTGGCAACGATCCGTGTCTCCGCCGACAGCGTGAACGTGCCGCTTCCGGGAGTCATAGAGTTCGGCTTCGGAATAATATTTACGTTACTCGTCTGAGCAAATGCCGCTCCTGAAAGCACCACCGCAACAAACAAAACAACTATCGATAGACTTTTCATAGTAGATTCAACCAACCGACTGGAACGCACGCGTCCCGCGTGCAACGCGTTGCCACAAAGACGCTGAAAGCACGCCTAGACGCGTAAGTGCAAACTGGCCCCCGTTTCCGCATCACTTGAAATACGCACTACTGTAAGGCCACTCGCATGGCAACTTGCATAATTTTGCTTTTACAGGATTATTCTCTATGTAAGCGAGTGTATTTGCAAAATGGCGCTGGTCCCGAATGTATCTATCAAAATATTCTTTTGCCCAGAAGCGGCCCTTTCGTTTCAGAAGATCGTTGGCGAAATGGGCCGTAAAGGATTTTATCGAGTGCATTATGTCTGATACTCGGTGTCCTTCGAACGGAGATAACAAGATGTGTCCGTGATTCGGCATTATCACCCAGGAGATCAGGCGATATCTTTCGCCGTCCCATTTTAGCAGCGTTTCCTGTAGGATGTTCGCGATCGCAGGGGCCCTTAACCAACTCTCGCCATAATTCTGATCGAGATAATATTCGATTCGCCTACGAACACCGGCATCGCTTATTTCACCTGACTTCAATTCAGTATGCCATCTATCTAGTACGAGCTGCGGCACGGAATCCGCAAGGCGAAAGGTTACGAACTGCGTAAATCCATCCTGATCGAAGTGCGGGAGGTATCCGCGACTGTGCCAATATCGCGGGTCTTTGTTGTCCATTGACTTGATTGTAGCCCAAGTTGATGCAGGCGAGGGCGCCTGCGTTCCCGGCTATAGAAGTTTTAGAAATCCAGCAAGCTCAGGGGGCAGCGGTTGGTCGAATCGCAGGTATTTTCCCGTCTTTGGATGATCGAACGCTAGCCGTGCCGCGTGCAGAAAGAAACGTCCCAAGTGCTGTACGGCGTTTTTTACCTCGTTGTTTGCGATCGAATTGTCGCGGCCTTCGTTGTAAACGGCATCGCCGACGACCGGATGATTTATTGAGGCGAGATGTACGCGGATCTGATGCGTCCGGCCGGTCTTGATCTCCACATCGAGAAGCGCGAATTTTTCAAACCGCTCGCGAACCTTCCACAGAGTTACTGCACTTCGGCCGTTCGCGGCAGCTGTCATCTTCGTGCGATGCCAACGGTCACGAGTTATAGGCCGATCGATAGTGCCGGAACTCTCACGCGGGTCGCCATGCACAAGGGCGATATAAGATTTTTGCACCTTTCGCTCGCGAAATGCGGCGGATAACGCTTCCTGAGTCTCAACGTCCTTTGCGACAACGATCAGCCCCGAAGTGCCTTTATCAAGCCTGTGAACGATGCCGACCCGGTGTTCGTTTGCGGAGGCGTGTATGTCCGTACCGCCTGCGGTAGCGGATCGAGCTTCTCCTCCAACACTAAAGACCCCACCCGCTACCGCAGGTGGTACTGACTTGAAATGCGACGCTATGGCATTAGCAAGTGTGCCGCTTGAAACGCCCGCTCCCGGATGCACGACCATACCCGCGGGCTTGTTGATAACGGCAAGGCAGTCGTCCTCAAAAACGATGTCGAGAGGAATGTTTTCAGGCTCGAATCTTGCGGCTTCAACGCTCGTCAACTCGACGTCAACAACATCACCGACGCGCAGTTTGTAAGAAGAACGCGCCGGTCCGTTGTTCACAAGCACATCTTCGCCGTCGATAAGCTTTTGCAGCTGCGAACGCGACCAACCCTCGACCTTTTCAGCAAGAAACGCGTCAAGGCGCTTTCCAACATCCTCGCTCGATGGTTCGATCCGTATGTTCTCGTCTTGTTCTGACAATTCTTTTCCACATTATTGCCAGACTAATTACTAATTACAAAATTACTAATTATTAATTATCGGCGCCGGAAAGCAATGTGATTCTTCACTCGGCCTGCGCTTTTGCAGAACGAAGCCGAACAGCCATAAAAATGATCGAAACTACGGCAACAAGTAGGCTCACCAACTGAGAAGTTGAAAGGCCGGTGGCCGTCGTCAAGCCGAAGAGATCGCCACGCGGGTCGTCCCGAATGAATTCGATCAGGAAACGAAAGATCGAGTAAATGATGCCGTAGGCGACGAGCACTTGCCCATCGAATTTCTTGCGCTTGTGCAGCCAAAAGAGAAACGCGAAAGCGGCGAACATCGTGAATGACTCGATCAGCTGCGTCGGGTAGAGAAAAAGATCCGTATGTCCGGGGCCATAGATCGGAACGCCGGTATATTCGTGGCCGAGTTCTGTAAAATGGACGCCGAGGAACGAATTCGTCTCCTTTCCCCAACAACAGCCCGCGGCAAAACAGCCTTGTCTGCCAAATGCCTGGCCGAGGGCAACTGCCGGTGCGAACGCATCAGTTACTTTCCAGAACGGCAGTTTGTAGTAGAGCATCAGCCCGACGACCGTCAAGAATCCGCCGATCAGGCCGCCGTAAAACACGCCGCCGGAACGTAAGAAGTCGAGCGTGAATATCTGCACGTCCGGTTCGACGAGGATCATCAGAACCTTCGATCCGACAAGGCCGCCGACAAGTGTCCAAAGCCCGAGGTCGTAGATCCGATCCTTTGAGATGCCGTCTCTCGCGGCGAGTCTCGACGCCGCAAAAAGGGCGAGCAGCATACCGACCGTAAGCCAGATGCCGTATGTCGTGATCGGGAAATTCCCTATGCGGAAGAGTTCTGGGTACATCGTGTGTTAAGAAGCCAGAAGCCAGAAGCTAGAAGCCAGAAGCCGGAGAGCGGGATACACCTTAATCCCTAACGGTCGCGCCTAATGGCAGACATATAACTTCCAAGCATTCTACCTACCTCATCAAGCAGAGGTCGCAGAGTGCTTGTGTCGTAGTAGCCAAGATCACGGATCAATATCAAATAATAGCGACATTCTTCCAAAGAACCTTGCGAGATGCCGTAAAAGCGTAGTTTATCCGGTTTGGTCGCTTTTACGAAGCCTTCTGCAAAATTTGCCGGTATCGAGACAGCGGCTCGCCTCAGCTGAGATGTCAGTCCGTACAGTTCGTGCTTGGGAAAACTCTCTGTGATCCGATATACCTCCAGAACGAAGGTGTGTGCCTTTTGCCACACTCCAACATCCTCGAAACTTCTTGCGTACATAGGCTCAGGCGTCAACGTTTTCTCCACTCACTTCTGGCTTCTTACTTCTGGCTTCGGGCTTCTCGCTTCGCTTCGAGAGGATCATATCCAGCATCAGCAGGCCGGCGCCGATGACGATCGCCACGTCCGCGACATTAAAGGTCGGGTAATGCCAACTGCCGAACTGCACGTCGATAAAATCAATCACAAACCCAAGCCTTAGACGGTCGGTAACGTTGCCGACGATGCCCGCAAGAAGCAATGCAAGCGCACCGAGTATGCGGTCGTCGGTTCGCGGTGTTCGCCAGAAAAAGTAAAGCACGAGGACGGCAGCGACCATCGCCACCGCAGAAAGTCCCCAGCGGCCGGTGCTGCCGTGGTCGTCGAGCATCGAGAAGGCGACGCCGGTGTTATGCGTGTAGGCGAAGTTCAGAAAACCGCTGATGATCGAACGGTCGCCGCCGAACCGCAAGACCCTTGCCGCCCAGGCCTTGGTCGTCTGGTCGATCATAAAGACGCCGCCCGTGACGCCAAGATATGCGACCTTCCAAAGAATGCTGCGTGTGTTCATCCGGCTACTCTTTGCCCTGCTCGTCGATGTACGGGAAGATCACTTTTGGTGCTCGGTATTGTTCCGGCCACGGCAGATAGCAAACGTCCGTACACCCGATCTGGTACGTAACGACCTTCCATTTGTTTGAGCTTCTTTTTAGAAGCGCAAAATAGTTGTTATCGAACGCACCGGCCTCCATAGCCTCGCTGTATTGCGTATTCGAGAAATCCGGAGCATTGCCGTCGGCCCCCTGCAGGCTTCCGCTGACGAACGCCCAAGTGCCTGAGACGTTAAATGTATCTGCAACGAAGACGATCGGTTGCTTCAGTTCGCGTTCTATTGGTACGCGAAGCGTATCCAAGATCGCTTTCCGCTCCGGCGTTCCTTTCTCCGGCGTATGTACGGATTGAGCCGCGGCAGACATCACCGCAAGTGTCATTGCAAAAATAAAGATCGCGAGTTTCATACGTTTCTCCTTTTAAGATCAAGAGGCGTGTGCTCCCAATTGCGGGACGATCTCGTCCAGGGCAGCGGCACAGCGTTCACAAACGGTCGGGTAGCTGGCAAACTCGCCGACCCTGGTCGAATAGTTCCAACATCGCTCACATTTATGTCCGTCGGCGAGCTCGATCTTCACGGCCAGGGTATCGCCCTCGCGTACCTCGACCTGCGAAACGATAAAAATGTACCGAAGCTCGGCGAAATGGTCGAGCAGGAATCTCGTAGTTTCTTTGTCCGCGGTGAGGACGACCTTCGCCTCGAGCGACGAGCCGATCTTCTTCTCGATACGAGCGGTTTCGAGAGCTTTCAGCACCTCGTCGCGGATCGTAAAGATACGCTCCCAAGTTTCAAAAAGCGAACTTTCCGTGCTCTCGCTAACTTTCGGAAACTCTGCCAAATGCACCGATGCCAATTTGTTCGAAGGCAAAGCTTCCCAGGCTTCGTCCGCGGTGAAGGCCATCAGCGGTGCGAGCAAACGGATCAGCGAATCGGCGATCTTGTAAAGCGCCGTCTGTGCGGAACGCCGCTCTACGGACCTTGGCGCAAGGATGTAAAGACGATCCTTGATGATGTCAAAATATCGGGCCGAAAGCGTAACGGTGCAGAATTGATAAAGCGCGTTGTACGCAGCCTGGAAATCGAACGCCTGAAAACCAGCGAGCGTCTTTGCGGTTACACGATCGAGTTCGGCAAGCGCCCAGCGGTCAAGTTCGAGCAGCGACGCGGGTTCGACCGCGTCTTTATCAGGATCAAATCCCGCTATATTTCCGAGTGCGTATCGGAGCGTATTACGCATCTTGCGATAAGCATCGACAACACGCGAAAGGATCTCGTCCGAACAGCGAACGTCTTCCGTATAATCGACAGCGGCAGCCCAAAGACGCAGAACGTCCGCGCCCGAGCGGTCGATTATCTCCTTCGGAGCCGTTACGTTGCCGAGAGACTTTGATTGCTTGCGGCCTTCGCCATCGACGACCCAACCGTGAGTTACGATCTGCTTGTACGGCGACGAATTATGTGCGGCGATGCCGCAGCTCAGCGACGAATTGAACCAGCCGCGATATTGATCGCCGCCTTCAAGATAGACGTCTGCCGGAAAACGCAGCTCATCACGCGTCTCGAGCACGGCAACACAGCTCGACCCGGAATCGAACCAGACGTCGAGAATGTCCGTCTCTTTTCTAAAGTCCTTCCCGCCGCATTTCGGGCATGCAAAGCCTGCCGGAAGCAGGTCGCTTGCCTCGCGAGCGTACCAAGCGTCGGCCGTCTCGATGGCGAAAATGTCTGCGACGTGATCGACAACGTTCTTGTCTGCGATCGCCTCGTCACAAGATCCGCAATAAAAGACCGGGATAGGCACGCCCCACGAACGCTGACGCGAAACGCACCAGTCGGGCCGTCCCTTGAACATATTTGCCATGCGGCCTTCGCCCCACGACGGATGCCATTTCACGTCCTTGACCTCGGCAAGAGCTCGGCCGCGCAGCGTTTCGCTCGTACCGACAGCCACTTCGTCCATCGCGATGAACCACTGCGGTGTCGCACGGAAGATGACCGCGTTCTTACAACGCCAGCAGTGCGGATATCGGTGCGAATAATTTTCCGAATGGAGCAATGCACCGGTTTCGCGAAGGAATTCGACGATCTTCGGATTTGCTTCTACGACCGTTTGCCCGGCGAACATTTCGACATCGCTCGTGAACCTTCCCGCCGCATCGACCGGAGCGTAGATCTCGAGGCCGTATTCTTTCGCGATATGAAAGTCGTCGCCGCCATGGCCGGGAGCTGTGTGGACGCAGCCCGTACCGGATTTTGCAGCGGTCTTGCTTTCAAATCGAACATCGAGCTCGACCTCGGCGTCCGCTTCGCCAAGCGTTACGTGCTCGCCATTCATCAGGAGCGACGGCCTATCGAGCCACGCATGGCGTGCCTGCATACGGTCAAGCCTTTTGCCCTTGAAGCGTGCAAGCTCAGTGATCGAGCTAAGTTCGCAGGTTTCTGCAAAACTCTTTGCGAGCTCGCTTGCAACGATGTAAACCTCGCCGTTCGCCTCGATGGCGGAATAGTCAAAATCCGGATGGACGGTGATACCAAGGTTTGCCGGCAGCGTCCACGGTGTCGTCGTCCAGATGACAACGAACACGTTCTTCCCCGCAAGGGCCGGATCGATCTCCTTCGGATCTGTCAGCATCGGAAACTTCACATAGACAGACGGCGAAGTGTGGTCGTGATACTCGACCTCGGCCTCGGCGAGCGCCGTCTGGTCGTGAATGCACCAATAGACGGGACGCAGCCCTTTGGCAACCCAACCGCGTTCAAGGAATTTCCCAAAAAGCCGAGCCGTCGCCGATTCGTATTCGGGCGACATCGTGAGATACGGATCCTGCCATTCGCCGAGTACGCCGAGCCGTTCGAAATCCCGTGTCTGGTTGTTCATCGCCGTCGAGGCGTGCTCACGGCAAAGACGCCGGAAGGTTGCCACCGGAAGATCGCTCTTGTTCTTTCCCTTGGCGGCGAGCTTTTTTTCGACGAGCGTTTCGATCGGAAGGCCGTGGCAGTCGTATCCCGGAACAAAAGGCGCCTCAAAGCCCATCATCGAACGGGACTTTACGACGAAATCTTTGAGTATCTTGTTGAGCGCTGTCCCAATGTGAATGTCCGCGTTCGCATACGGCGGGCCGTCGTGGAGAATGAACTTCTCACAGCCTTTTCGCGCTTCAAGAACCTTTTTATAAAGGCCTGCTTCCTGCCACTTCTTCAATCGGGCAGGTTCCATTTGCCCAAGATTCGCCTTCTGAGAGAAGTCTGTCTTGGGCAGGTTGACGGTTTTCTTAAGATCAAGTTCCTCGGACATAAAAGGAAAATTTTAGCATTTGCAGCACTAAAATGTCCTCAAAACTGGGCGATTCTAGTGGAGTCCACCGTCGGAAGGCGCATCTTTTGTGTCTTTCCTATCCTGAGTTTACGGTGATGCAGCTTCGACGGTCGCCTTGCGCTCGAGTTTGCCCCAACCGACGACCACGCCCTTGATCGCCATATAGACGGATTTCACCATCACCCAGTACATCACCTGCCGATAGCCGAATCGCTGGATAGCAAGCCACCAGAGGAGCTTCTTTTGCTCCTTCTTTTCCATCAGGAATGCGGCAAGAGCGCCGAGCCAGTCCACGGCGAGGAAAAGGGCATAGTAGAACAAGATATTGTTGAGATTTGAGGAGCTATGGGCATATTCCTCCTGATGCTCAAAATGGTTCATCAGGGCGGAAATGAGAGACCAAATGAACATCAGGTCCATCAAGGGCGAGATAAGCGGGAACAGGATCTGGAAGATCCAGACGTTCGGCATCGCGATGAAGCCGAGCGTTCCAAAACGCGGATTCAAGAGAGCGTTCTTGTGCTTCCACATACATTGAAGCGTTCCGAACGACCATCGAAAGCGTTGTTTGGCAAGCTCGCGGAGCGTGGCAGGAGCCTCGGTGTATCCGATCGCGTTCTCTTCGTATCCGATCAAGAGCCCGAGTTTGCGAACCTGGATCGTCAGATCCTGGTCTTCTGCGAGCGTGTCAGAAGAAAATCCGCCGGTCTCTTCTAAAGCGCTACGCCGCCAAGCGCCGACCGAACCCGGAACCACCGTGATGCAGTTGAGCGAAGCAAAGGCTCGGCGATCGAAATTCTGCGACGTGACGTATTCGAGAGCCTGCCATTTTGTCACAAGGTTGAGCCGGTTGCCGACCTTTGCATTTCCGGCGACGGCGCCGATCCTTTCATCCTTGAAGCGATGGGCAAGCTCGGAGACCGTCGTTGGGGTAAACAACGTATCGGCATCGAGTGCGATGATGATCTCGCCTTTTGCCTGCCGCCAACCGAGGTTAAGAGCGGCCGCTTTGCCGCCGTTCTCTTTTGTGATGATCCGCAGACGCGGCTCATCAGGGAATGCGTCGGTCGCAACCTTGAACGTCCCGTCGGTCGATCCGTCATCAACGACGATTATCTCCAACGCGGGATAATCTGATTCGAGAAGGCTCGAGATCGTTTGGCAAACGACCTTCTCTTCGTTGTAAGCAGGAACTATCACGGAGACGAAAGGCTCGAAACCGGCCCCGAATTTCTCGTGCTCGCGGCGCCGCGAACGCAAGAATTGGGCGAACGCCAAAAGGCCGATTATCACCATTCTGCCAATGCCGAGGATGATGCCGATCAGGAATATCCATTTCATTAGCCAGGCTGCGACGGCGATCGAATAAAAGACGTACGAATCGACCTTGGCATAGGCCGATTGATCTTGCTGAACGGGCGGCATCACCTGATCGTCCGAAAGCCCTGCGAGGTCGGCAACGGTCGTGAACTTATATCCTTTTGCACGCAGCCCTTCGATGATCCCGGGAAGGGCGGCAACAGTTGCCGAACGGTCGCCTCCCGCGTCGTGCAGCAGGACGATAGAACCTCTCTCCTCCGGAGTTGTGATCGCGGCGGCAGCAAAAACCTGATTCGTTATCTCTTTGGCCGTGTGCGGCGTGCCGTCGTCATTGATGAGCTTCCAGTCGTCAGGGTCAAGGTGCAGGCCGACCGAAATATAGCCAAGATCCTGTGCTCGGGCAGTGGGTTCCATCTCATCGGGCGTACGCGGTTCGGCATCGCCGAAGTATGGGGCACGGAAAAGCCTTGTCGATCTGCCGGTAAGCGACTCGATGAGCCGCTGTGTCGTATTCAATTCGAGCAGTGCGACGCGGTTCGGCACTTCCGCGAGGTTTGCGTGGGTGAACGAGTGATTGCCGATCGTGTGCCCTTCGGCGACTATTCGCTTGAGGATCTCAGGATTCTCTTCGCCGTTCTCTCCGACGATGAAAAAGGTCGCCTTCACGCCTTCCCTCTTGAGCACATCAAGTATCTTCGGGGTCCAAACAGGATCGGGGCCGTCATCGAAAGTGAGTGCGATCTCGCCCGGCTTGTCTCCTGTTCGGCGAATGACGTAAGAGCTCGGTATTTGCTTATACGTTTCGGAGGCGACGAGTCCGTCCGCCGCTTCGATCTTCAGGTCGCGAGAGCCGTCCTGCGGTTCGGCCTTCACCTGCAATATCTCGCCGGTTCCCTCGAACGTAACGTCGTAGCCGTACTTGATAGCATCGAGCTGCGACGGCGAAACCTCGTCGATCTTTGATCCAAAAACCGTCCAAAGTGACGGGTCTTCGCTGCCAAGCCGCCAAAGCGCAAGGCCGGCGAGATTGTAGGGTTTCGCAACCTTTATCTCGTTATAGGCCGTCACGGCATCCAAAAACCAAACGCTGTGAAAGACTCCGTCGTCCTCTGTGTATGTAAAATACGGATTTTTCGATTCAGGGTCGAACTTTATCTCCGACGGGCTGTCGAGCGAATCTTTCGCGGCAAGGAGGGCTTCCTGGACAGAGACGGTCTCGGCCTCTTTGCCTTTTGCTCCCCAATTGTAGCCGTAATTGCCAAAGCAGACGATCGTCTTTTCCGGCGGAAGCTCTGCCATTCGGCGTTTTAGGCCATCTGCAAACCAATCCTGTCCCGCGACCGGACCGGCCTCGCCCGTGGACCAATGCTGGTCGTACGCCATTAACATCACATAGTCCGTAACCGCGGCATACGATCTGTAATTCCAATCGGGATTGTCGAACGGCACAGCTTGCGCGAGCACGAGATGCTTTACCTGAAAGGCCGTGTGCAGTTCGCTGACAAAAAGGAACAGGGCGGGCTGAAGGTCTTTTGGAACTTCTTCTATATCGACGGTGATGCCGCCAAAATGGAATCGGTCGATCGTTGCAAGGAGCGATGCTATCAACTTCTGCCGTGAATCCTCGGTCGCGATCGTCTTGCGCAAAAGGTCGCTGTTCCACTGCTCGTTCTTATAGTTCTGAAGGAGCGGCAAGACCGGCATATCAGGCTTTTCGTTGTGTATGAAATCGAGGGCCTTGTCGTCGATATCAAGCGCGAGCGGGTTATCAGCATCACCCGAAAGGCGTATCCATTCCGGTACGACCCAATCGAGCGAATCGATGTTCTGCTTTAAGGACGCAAAGCTCGAATCGTCCCAATTTACGTAAAAGCCGACGGAGAGCGGCTTGCCAGATACGGTCGGGCCCGCAGCGGCAACGGGTCGCGATGCCTTTTGCATCTCTCGCAACGCGGCTCTTTCTTTTTTTCGTTCGAGACGATCCTTTTTTGCCTGCTTGACCTTCTCGGTCTCGCGTCGCAGGACGGGATCGCGCGGCGCCGCAGGTTTGTCGGGAATCGCAAGGGCCGTATCCTGGCGCTCGGGCAGGACGCTGAGCGGCTTTAGCTTTATTTGCGGAAGGAATGGGTTTACAAGGACGCTGACAACGAAGAACGCAAATAGAACTGTCGTTAAGATCGCGATCGGAATGCCGATAACACCGAAAACCTTTCGGCGTCGGCCCTTTTCGTCAAAAAATACTGAGGGACGTTCGGGGCTTGGTTCGGAAGAACTCATATAAATTGTTGTCGGCCGGCAACTGAAGACCGGCGCTTAGAGAGGTTCACGCAAAGAGACCACAAAAGGTTCTCAAGATCATCCAAAAACGCATTGATGCCGGCTGACCGCTCTCGGTTGTCGGGCGATTTGCAAGCTCATTCTTCTTCGAGCGTACAGAGCAGAGGAAATTCACGCGCGCGGGCAAGATTTGCGGTCTTGTCGGCCTTCATCGTCGCGATCTCGTATGGATAGATGCCGGCGACGCCGACGCCTTCGTTGTGCACTTTCAGCATAATCGTGATCGCTTCAGCCTCTGAACGTGAAAATACGTGCGACAGAATAAAGACGACGAAGTCCATCGTCGTGAAGTCGTCGTTGTGAAGTAGAACCTTGTAAAGCTTCGGCTTTTCGAGCTTTGAGACGGTCTCGGACAAGACCTCGGTGTCGTCGGCTCTTTCAGGAAAGTCGGGCATAGCTTGGATTTAACCACAAATGCCGGCCTTCGTGGTAAAGAAAGCGCCTGCTTTAGCCCGCTTTTTTCGTCTCTTTCGAAAACAAAAGTAGTGGACGACGCGGGCTTTATTTGTTAGATTGCAAGTGCGCTGTTGTTTACTAAGTATTCACTATTTTGCATTTGGCCGTAATTTCGGCCCAGTTTCGTTGTCCCCGACGAGAATCAGACAATGAAGAAAGCAAAGACCGAGACCGGTTCAACACCGGAATTGACGGCCGTTTCCTTGACGGGCGAAATGGTCGGACGCAAGAATGCGCCCATCGCCGGCAAGAAGGTGATCGATGGGCTGTTCTCTTCGATCGGCAAGCACTTGCGCGACGGACGTTCTTCCGAGGCCGAGGCCTTGATACGCAGCACCGCTCCCGCATACCGATTTACTCCGGACGTCTATGCAAATCTCTTGCGGCTGCTGGCGTTCACGCTCGAGACGGTCGGTAAATACAAGGAATCTCTTGAGGCCGTTCGGCCTTACGATGAACATCAAAACCTCGCGAACCTCTCTAGCGAGTCGCAGGTCCGCGTGGTCACGCAGCTTGCGATCTCATTCAGCAATCGCGGCGAATATCCGAAGGCCGTAACACTCCTGAAAGAGGTCTTAGAGAAGGCAAAGACAGATTCTCACACACATCTTTTGGGGACCATCGATATCGCGCTTTCCCGCGTTTATCGCAAGCTGAACGAATTCCCGATCAGTCGCGACTTTGCAGAGAAGGCCTTGGACCATTTCCGCTCGATGGGCAACTGGCTCGGCATGGCCGAATCGTATCGTGAGATAGCCAACATCTACAACCAGGAAGGAAACAGCGAGAAGGCGATCGAGAATTTCCAACTTGGGATCAAGATCACCGGGTCGAATTCCGCGCCATTCATGCTCGGCAAGCTCTATACGGATATGTCGGGAGCATATTGGTTCCTGCGCAAACCGAAGGACGGCATCGAGTGTCTCGAAAAATCCATCGAGTTCTTTGACCAGACCGAGCACGCCCTCAATATGCTGATGGCATATAACAACCTCGGCATCAATCTGACGCTGCTTGGGCAATGGCAGCGTGCGGAGGAAATGATCCGCCGTGCTCTCGATCTTGGCCTGCGTGAGAATTACAGCCATGTCGCCGGGATCTATGATTCGCTTGCGGAGCTGTACATCTTGCGTGGAGATCTCGACGAAGCGGAAAGGCTGCTGCAGAAAGGCATCGAGATCGCTGAGAAGAAGAACAATCGGTGGTACAAGCTTCAGGCTTTACGCAATATTGCAAGATGTCACCTCTTAAAAGGCGACACGGCCGCCGCGATCACCACCGCGGAGATGACCATCGAGCAGGCGCACGATGGGGGCGACCGACACTATGCCAACATGGCCGGCATCGTCCTCGCCGAAGCCTTGATGCTCGAAGGCGACACGGAAGAAAGCGAGAATGCCTTGCGCGAGATCGAGGCCAACGAACCGCGGTCGGACTACTTCGTACTCGGCAATATTCAACGCATTCGCGGCTGCATCGCGCTCGCAAATGATGATCGCGAGGTCGCCATCCATTACTTCAGCCGTGCGTTGACGACTTTCGAGGCGGGATTGGATCCGTTCCATCAAGCGAAGATGCATATGCTCCTTGCGGAAAATCTAGGGAGCGACAACTTTGTACGGGCAAAACGTCACCTTGCGGCAGCGAGCGAGGCGTATAAGCAGCTTGGCCTGGAAAAGGAACTTCGATCGGCGGCGGAACTGGGCGATAAGCTTGATGCCGCGTCGCGCTCGCAGCCCGCAAGGCCGAAGGGCGAGCGGCGTAAGAACGCGCTGATCTCACAGCTCTTGACGGTTCGGCTTGCCGAAGCGACGGCCTCAAGAGAGCTTTTGTTTCGTGAACTCGTCGCGGTGCTTCAACAGGAAAGCAATGCGGAAAAGATAGCTGTTGCGGAGTTCAGCGATGCAAAAACGCTGGCTCCGTTCATCACACACGGCTATTCGAACAATGAAAGTTTCGAGCTTGTCGGAAAGCTCGATGCTGCGGTTCGGCGCAATGACCTCAAGAATTTTGCGCAAAGCAAAGACGTTGAGGTGATCGAGCTGAGGCCTGCGGTCGGTCGGCCTGCCTATGTTTTGCTGAGCCCGCGATCCGGTGCTGCTTTAACGGATGGCTCGTCGCTAAAACCGCTTTTCAGCGTGACGGAGCTCGCGATCGACGTCATCGCGCTTCGAGAGCGCGATAGTTTACAGCCGAATGATCAGCCGTCCGGCATTCACGCTTCGAACGATCTGATGCCGGGCTTTATTCATTCATCGCCCGGAATGACGACGCTTGTCGAAGAGATCTACCGCATCCGAAATTCGGATGTGACGGTCCTCGTTACCGGCGAATCCGGAACGGGCAAAGAGCTTGTCTCAAAGGCGATCCACGCGCTCTCGAATCGCAAGGATCAGGATTTTGTGCCGTTCAACTGCACGACGCTTCCAAAGGATCTTGCGGAGGGAATGCTCTTTGGCTATAAGAAGGGCGCGTTCACCGGCGCAATGAACGATTCTCCGGGCGTGATCAGATCGGCCGACCACGGGACGCTCTTTTTGGACGAGATCGGCGACCTGCCGCTCGACGTTCAGCCGAAACTTTTGCGGTTTCTGCAGGAAGGTGAGGTGCAGCCGCTCGGTGAAAAGAAGCCGATCAAGGTCGATGTTCGGATCATCGCGGCGACGAATATGCCGCTTGAAAAAAAGGTCGCAGACGGTACGTTTCGCGAAGACCTATATTTTCGCTTGAACGTGATACGCCTGCGGATCCCGCCGCTCAGAGATCGCCGAGCCGAGATCCCGTCGATCGTGAACTATCATTTAACGAAATACTCAGAGCGTTTCAATAAATCCGGCATCACCTTCACGCCGCAGGCGATCGATATGCTGATGGTCTCGGATTGGGAAGGCAATGTTCGCGAACTCTGCAACGAGGTTCAACGGATCGTCGCACGCGCCGAGTCGAACGAGACGATCACGCCGGAACATCTCTCGCCCAACCTAAAGCGTTCCGCCCGCCCGCTATTACCTTTTGGCGCAAAGCTGCAAGGCCCTCGGCCGATCGCGTCTTACAATTCGACGATCGCGCCGTTTGCAAACCTCGAACCGGGAACCACGCTCGAAGATGCCGTCTCGGATCTCGAAATGTCGCTGATCCGCGATGCTCTGGCAAGAAACAAGTGGAATATTTCACGCGTCGCCGCGGAACTCGGCCTCACCCGCCGCGGCCTCTACCTAAAACTCGCCCGCTACGGCATCGAAAAAGCCGCCTAAGCGAGTGGTGAGTGGTGAGTGGTCTTCTTCCTCTGCGAACTCTACGGTGCCTTAGCGTTCTTAGCGTTCACGATCTTGTTTGGAAACGTAAAAATCGCAAAGCAAGACTTCTCACTTTTCACTTTTCACTTTTCACTTATCACCTATTTCGGAACCGTTTGAGATCGGGGTAATTCGAAGAGACTCTCAAAAAATAGCGCTTGACACGTATGATATACTCGTAGAGATGGCGTAAACATATGTTTTACACCCTGATCTTTGACAAAAGTGACAAAAATTGTAACCGCAGGTCGCCAGAACGCCGATTCTTGTCCCATTTTGTCCCGCTTGCCCCACGACGGTGGGACGGGACAAACATCGGGGAATTGTGAATTGTTCATTGTGGATTGTTAATTGTGAATTGTTCATTGTCAATTGGGAATGGAGGCCGGGCGTGCGTGGTTTTCAACCGTTGAATGGATGATGACGAGTGCCCTTACTAACGTGCTGGCCTCTGCAACGCTGACCACTGACCGCTCAAACGGACGCCTTACTCCGTGCGGCGTTCTGCAACGCCCCGTGCCGTTCACGCAGGCTGACGTGGGTCTTTCTCTGTGTTCTCTGTGGCCTCTGTGGGACTGACCGCCCGCTCACGCAGGCGGTTCTGACTTCTGCTCACTGCTGGCGGCTCACTGCTGGCGGCTCACGGATCACTGCCCACTGGCCACTCACGCAGGAGGTTTTGACGTTTAGGCTCCGACCGTTGCGTGGGATCGGAGGGCGTTGACGACTTTCTTGACCTGGTCGATGACGGTGTCGATGTCTTCGGCGGTGGTGTGTCGGCCGAGTGAGAATCGGATCGATCCCATCGCGTAGGAGAAAGGGACCTGCATCGCCTCGAGCACGGAGCTTGCGGCGTGGCCTTTTGTGTGGCAGGCCGAACCGGTCGAGACATACGTCCCCAGCTCGTCGAGCCGGTGCATTATCATCTCGCCGTTCGTATGTTCGAAGGAGATGTTCGTCGTATTCGGCACGCGACAGCTGGGATCGCGTGAGCCGTTCACGCACGTCGCGGGCAGTTCGAGGATCGCATTCTCAAGGCGGTCGCGAAGTTCGGCAGTGTGTTCGAGTCCGTCGAGGCTGCGTGCGATCTCGGCTGCGACGCCGAGGCCGACGATCTGATGCGTCGGCACAGTTCCCGCACGACGTCCGCTTTCCTGGCCGCCGCCGATCATCGAGGGCGGAAGCTTTACGCCTTCGCGGATGAAGAGAGCGCCGATGCCTTTCGGCCCGTAAAATTTGTGGGCGGAAATGGAGAGAAGATCGATCGCCGAACCCTTTAACGAGAACGGCAGTTTACCGATCGCGTTCACGGCATCAACGTGAAAGACCGCGTCGCTGTTCTCCTTTACGATGCGGGCCGCTTCGATGACCGGGAAGATGACGCCGGTCTCGTTATTTGCAAGCATCATCGAGACCAAGGCGGTTTCAGGCGTTAGGCTTGCACGTAGTTCGTCGAGATCTATGGCACCTTTTGCATCGACATTAAGCCGCGAAACGCTGACCTTGCCGTCGGCCTCAAGGTTTGAGCACAGCCGGGCGACATTCGCATGCTCGACCGGCGTTGTGATGATGTGGCGTTTCTCGCCGGAAATTGCGAGAGTGCCGAGGATAGACCAATTATTTCCTTCCGTACCGCCGGAAGTGAACACGATCTCGGTCGCGGAATCTGCACCCAGAAGCGCAGCGACCGACTCGCGAGCATCCTCGATCGCGGCCGCGGCACGCTGTCCTGCCGAGTGCGCAGAGGTCGAATTGGCGAACTCTTCGCTCAAAAATGGCAGCATTGCCGCCAAAACTTCGGGGTCAACGGGCGTCGTTGCGTTATAATCGAGGTATATCATAGAAGTTAGGTGCGAATCGGAGGGGAGCGAACTCTCAATTTATCATTCGGGCCTTTGGGTTTACAATCATCAACTGCCTTGAACGCAATACTTACCATCACTGAACCGAACGGTCGCGAATTCGAATACGGCATCGTGCCAAAACGCCAGTTCACGATCGGCCGTGCAAAAGAGAACGACATTGTCCTTAACGACAGGCGCGTGTCGCGTCGGCATGCGTATATAGATTCTGAGACGGGTTATCGGCTGATAGACGGATATATCGAGGACGGCCGGCTTATCCGCAGCGTGAATCATGTTTTTGTGAACGGAGCCGCCGCCGTCGAAACTCAGCTTGCCGACGGAGACGAGATCACGATCGGCGAATCAAAGCTGCGTTTTCGCTTCGTCGGCCTCGAACGCAAAGCACCTTCGATCGAATTGCCGAACTCGGTGCCGCAGCCTTCGCAGCACTTTTCGGCTCAGCCGCCGCCGGCCGCATTTGCGTCGGATGCAACTCAGGCCGTTCCCGCACCGGTCGGGATCCGTTATGATGACGCTCCGCTCGGCCACACGATGATGGAGATCTCGGCACGTGAGATCATCGGCAGGCAATCGCACCTTTCTGTCGAAACCACGCCTGCGACCGCCGAGGAGATAAAGGCCCTTCGCCGGAAGGCACGCAACCTCGAACTGCTCTACGAAATGAGCAAGACGCTTGGGCGTGTTTTCGACCTCGAGGAGATCTTCGACAAGGCTACCGAACTCATCTTTCGCGGAACGCCTGCGGATCGTGTGGTCGCATTGCTTGCGGACGAAACGCCTGACGGCAAGATCCTCGAATACAGCCTCGTTCAGGTCGGTGCAAAAGTGCGTGATACGTCGGTCGCCCAATCGAGCGATAAGCTGCCCGTAAGCCGCACGATCACGAATAAAGTGATGCACGAGAAGGTAGCGTTGCTTTCGCAGGATGCGCGAACAGATGAGATGTTTCGAGGTGCGGAGTCGATCGTCTCGCAGGGCGTTCGCTCGACGATATGCGCACCGCTGATCACCGAAGCGAATGTCCACGGCGTGCTCTATGCCGACCGGCTCGATCCGTTTGCGGCCTTCTCGCCCGATCATCTCGAGCTGATAAGCGCCGTCGCGGCTCAAACCGCCGTGACGGTCGAAACCGTGAAATCGCACAAGCGTCTTGCACGCGAGGAGGTCGCGCGTGCGAATTACGGCCGCTTTATGCCGGAATACGTCGTGCGTCAGCTCTTGAACGACCCGCAAAGCTTTCGGCTTGGCGGCGTAAATCAGTTGGTGACCGTTCTGTTTGCGGATATTCGCGGATTCACGGCACTTTCAGAACGTGAAAAACCGGAACGGATCGTCAATCTGCTGAACCGCTATTTTTCGGCGATGTCGGAAGTGATCTTTGCCCACGGCGGAACGCTCGATAAATACATTGGCGATGGCCTGATGGCACTCTTCGGAGCACCGACCGCAACGCCTGTTGATGCCGTCAACGCCGTAAAGGCGGCGGTCGCGATGCAGAAGCGAACGCTCCAACTGAACGCCGAAAATCAGGCCGACGGATTCCCATCGATATCTATCGGCATCGGACTGCACACCGGCGAGGCAACGGTCGGCTACATCGGCTCGGAAAAGCGTTCGGAATATACGGCGATCGGCGACACCGTGAACCTGGCAGCAAGACTCGAATCAAATGCCGTCGGCGGCCAGATCCTTCTAAGCCGGGCGTCAGCGGCGGCGGCCGGCGGTGTATTTCCGGTCGTTGCGAAAGACCCATTGGTCGTCCGGAATCGCGTCCAACCCGTTGAATTATTTGAGCTTAGATGGAGTTAAATTTTTCTGTTAACTATTGGGCAAAGATATTATAATTGAGCTACCAGGATCAAAATTCAAAAGAAACTTAGCAGTACCTTTATGCTTTCGTCATTAAAAAAGCTCGTTACCGATTCGATGGCCATCGACCTCGGAACCGCCAACAGCCTGATCGCTGTCAAAGGCCGCGGCGTGGTTCTTGATGAACCGTCGCTCGTCGCCATCAACGAAAGGACCGAAGAGATCGTTGCCTACGGGCAGGAAGCCGCCGATATGAGCGGCCGCGAAGGGCGTGATATCACGGTCATAGCTCCGCTCACGGGCGGAGTGGTCGGTGATTTTGAACGCACGAAGAAGATGCTCGCCCATTTTGTGAAGAAGGCAAAAACGGGCGGCTCGAACATCTCGATCTCGGCGATAATGAGCATGGTCTCGGACGTTACGCAGGTCGAGCAGCGTGCACTTCACAACGCGGCTGACGATGCGGGCATCGGGAAGGTCTTTATGGTCGAAGAAGGCCTTGCTGCGGCCTTCGGTGCAGGCGTATTGCCGACGGATAAGCGAGCCTCCGCGATCGTCGATTTTGGTGCCGGCACGACGACCATTGCCGTGGTCGCAAAAGGCTCCGTTGTCCATTCAAGCTCGGAGCGTTTCGGCAGCAACTCGATCACCGAAGGCATCGCGACGCATCTGCGGCGCCACCGAGGCATTCAGGTCGGCGTCGAGACGACAGAAATGCTGAAGACCACATTTGTCTCGACCTATCTGCCGGACGACATCTCTCGAACGACCGAGGTGCGCGGACGCGACATCCAGACCGGCAGTCCCGCGGCCGTCGAGGTGACGACCGGCGAACTTTATCCGGTTGTCGAAGGCATTGTCCGCCGCGCGGCTCAGCTTGTGAAGGACACGTTAACAGAACTCCGCCCGGAGGTTGCCGCGGATATCTACGATCGCGGAGTCATCCTTACCGGCGGCGGCGCTCTTCTTGCCGGAATCGAACCTTATATGCGGAATTACATCAACCTCGCGGTCACGATCGCCGACGAACCGCGCCTTGCCGTGGTAAACGGCCTCGTAAAGATGTTCGATGACGAAAAGCTGCTCGAACGCGTCGCACGCAACGATCTGAATTTCCTGCAGAATGCCGAAGTGACCTTCGAGGTGTAGGTCCTTTCGTCATAGGCCGCCGATCCATTTGAGATTCTTGACCAAGCCGGTGCCTTCAAGTGCGCGGTAGAATTTTTCATCTGCTGTGATCATTTGACAGTCGAGCGAGACGGCAAGAGCCAGGTATATCCAATCGTAAACGGTTTGACCGGTTGCAACTGCTCCAAGGTAGGCGGGCTTAAGGATAGGCCTGTGATCGTGTATCGTCCACTTACGCCGCAGATTTGCGTCGATGATCTCGTCGCCTTCGTCCGAGGTCAACTCGCCCCGACGCACCTTTTTCCAAATGATATTCGCGAACTCGGGCAAATGAAGCTCGGGCACATGCAGCCGATGATCAGCTGAAAGCAGCCTGCTTGCTTCGCTCTCAAAGATCTCCGGGACGTACCATTTCACCGCAACGGATGCGTCAACGACGTAATTCATCGATGGCGATGCTCTCGAAGTATTTCGGCACTATCGGAGAAGGTGCGGCCGCTTCTGCGGAGTCGTTCCTTTATGCGGTCAGCAGTACGACCATCAGACAGAAGGTCTTCTCCGGCCAGTGAGCGGAAGACTTCGGCCAGTTCGCCTTGAAGCGAGCGTCCGCTCTTCTTCGCCCTTGCTTTTAGCTTTGCCAAGACCTTTGGATCGACATTTCGGATAAGAACATCGGGCATAGAGTCACCTCAAAGCGATGATAGCATAATGATAGCGTTAGAGGGCGTCTGATGCAAGCAGCAATTCATTATTGTCAGACTGTTCGAAGGAATTGGTGCCGGAGGTCGGACTCGAACCGACATGGGCGTTAAGCCCGCCAGATTTTGAGTCTGGTGCGTATACCAATTTCGCCACTCCGGCTTGGGTGCTCGCCGGCCTCGGAGCGAGGCGGCAAGGGCGAATTAAAATAATAGACTTGGCTGTTCGGGATGGTCAACTTGCGCATCTGAAGAATCTTCGTCGCGATCGTCGCCTTTGTCCCTCTTCAAAGTGGCTGCCGACGGTTCTGCGACCTCTTTTGCGTGAGTAACTTCATTCGGGAGTGGCTGCATTAGCGGCTTTAGTTCTTCGAGCGGCGTCTTGGGATCGAGCCAGCGTTCGTAATCCTTTTCGCGAATGACAACTGCCTGCCGCTGTTTCGTGTTGTGAATTTCGCGGAAGATGTCGTTCGGCGTAGTCGTCAAGATCGCGGTCGCACGACGCGTCTTACCCTTTATCTCACAATCGCGGGCAATACCGGCGAGAGCAAAAAGCGGCGTGTCGAATGAAATTTCGTAGCGGGCCTTAACGCCACCAGCTCGATGCTGCCATTCGTAGATCGCGGTCGCAGGGATCAGCACGCGGTCATTTTTGAAGGCATCGCGAAACATTGCGACCTTTGAGATGGTCTCGCTTCGGGCATTGATGGCGTTCGTGATCTTGCCTTCGAAGGTTCGGTCGCGGATCGTCCACCAAAGATCTTCAGGGACGTGGTATTTGTTGATCGCTAAGATAGGCTCGCCGGGAAAAACCTCGCGGTCGAACTTGTATCCGTGCTCATCGAAATACTCAAGCCCGTCAACAAGCTCAAAATGCTGTATGATCTCGGCACTCAGTGCCTTTAACAAATAACGTCCGCACACGCGTCGACAAACTCCTTCGAAAAACGAAGCTATTAGGATAATGAGCCGAGCGGAACGAAGTATTAGTTCTTCTTTCGTTTCTCGGCTACAGATACCGGATCAAGGTGGCGAAGCCGTCGCACCGCGTTTCGCGACAGATAGCCCGCCCGTTTACGGCGTGGCCAGTCCATTTGCTAGCTTTCGTTAACTTTCAACACTGCAAAAAAAGCTTCCCGCAGAATTCCGACGCGGCCCGACTGTATTCATTTAATGATGACTGTTTTCGTAACGGTCCTGCCGCATACTCCGCAACCATCGTCAACACCTGCGGTGATTGTGTATGTTCCCTTGAAAGCATTTGAGAGATCCCAAATCACCTCGGCTCCGCCCCCGATGATTTTGCCGCCGGAGACATTGTAGACATACGTCAAGATGTCGTTTTCAGGATCGGCTGCTACAGTTTTTACCTTGATTTGCTTATTGGAGCTGAGATCGTCAAGCTCGTTGTTACTTAGTAGAAGATCGACGACAGAACCAACACCCCAGCCAAACTGTGAAGTCCACTGATCGGTATTAGCAATCTTATCTATCCCGTCCTCAAACTTCTTTAGATCACTAAGTATCTTTGTGCCGCGGCAACCGAGATAATGGCTGACCGTCTTTCGCTTTCCTTGCGCGACTATACTGATAATCGCCGAAGGCCTGTCGGTCCAAGATTCAGGACATGTAGAACTCCCATTGGATTTTCCAGCTTTGCCATAACGCCTTTGTAAAGAGAAGAATTTGATATTTTTGACGTCGGTAAGCAGCGCGGCTAACTGACCGGTCGTTATTTTGCCCGTCAGCGGAAGATTCGGCATTGGCCCGTTGCCGCGATGGGCGAATGCCCCAACCGGAGTAAATTTCACGGTTCCATCAGCTAAGATCGTCAGCTTGTATGCGGGGCACCAACCGAAACACATCGTTCTTTCGAGCGTGACCATGAAGTCTTTGGGAATGTTATGTTGTGCATGCGCTGAGAAATATCCACCCAACAAAAGCACACACATAAGAACTGGGGTTTGTAAGGCCTTCATGCAGCAAACATCCTAATTGAAAATCAGCCAAAATGAAGCTTCGGTGAAATTTGTTCGTCAACTCTCATTGGCCTTCACCACTGCCAGGAAAGCTTCTTGCGGAATCTCGACGCGGCCGACCTCTTTCATTCGGCGCTTGCCTTCTCTTTGCTTTTCGAGGATCTTCAAGTTTTGTGAGATGTCGGCAATTAGCTTTTTTTGTTCCGTACAAGACAGGAGGATATTCCCCAGGCGTGTCCTCTCGTTTACTCAAATTTGTCTTCCTCAGCAGGTTCTACATTCGGAACTTTGCTAAGGGCACGCTGAAATTTTTCCCGGCTGCCGCGTTTCGCTCGCTCTTTCAAATAATCAAGACCGTCCAATGCTGATACCTTCTCCGCGATCGCCGAGGCGACGAATTGATCTACAGTAATACCTTGACGTTTTGCGAGTTCGCTAACATATCGCATCAAGGAGTCGGGTACGCTTACGCCTTCAAGAGTATTCATCTCGTTTCTCCGATAATTCTCAAAAAGTCGATCGGTCGGACGGCTCGGATGCCAAACCTATCCGTCGCAAGGAAGTCTTTTGTATTAAAGGTAATAATGTAGTCACAATTGCTTTCCACCGCCAATTCTAATAAGAAATCGTCATTTGGATCACTCAACGTCGCCCTCCAAAGGAAGTGTATACGCCTTAAATTAGAATTTTCGCACAAAAAGTCGAGTACGTCATCAATTTCTTGATGACTCATTGACAGGTAATGCTCCGGACGTTTCAGCACGGCTTCGTATTCCAGCACCAAAGGAACGGAAAGGTTGGTCTCGAAGCGCGGATCTCCGATCAAGGTAAGTAAGCGAAATGAGGTACCGGCCGTCGAACGTGCGGCGGCCAGAAGAACATTTGGTGTCAATAATTATTTGTAGAGCCTTAGCCTTCACTAACCTTTAGGACGGCGAGGAAAGCTTCTTGCGGTATCTCGACGCGGCCGACCTTCTTCATTCGGCGTTTGCCTTCTTTTTGCTTTTCGAGAAGCTTGCGTTTACGCGAAATATCGCCGCCGTAGCATTTCGCGATGACGTTCTTGCCCATCGATTTGACGGTTTCGCGGGCGATCACCTTATTGCCGATCGCGGCCTGGATCGGCACTTCAAAAAGCTGCCGCGGGATCAGCTCTTTCATTTTTGCGGCGAGAAGACGACCTTTCGCGGCGGCAGTGTCGCTATGCATGATGAGCGAAAGTGCATCGACCGGTTCGCCCGCAACGAGAATATCGAGCTTTACGAGTTTGCTCTCCTTGTAGCCCGAAAGATGATAATCGAGCGACGCATAGCCGCGCGAGACGCTCTTCAAACGATCGTAAAAATCGAGCACGATCTCATTGAGCGGTAGTTCGTAAACGAGCATCACACGGTCTTTTGTAACGTACTCGAACTTCTTCTGCACGCCGCGTTTCTCGTCCAATAGCGGAAGTATACCGCCGAGGAAACTGTCGTTGGTAAGGATCGTGGCTT
This sequence comes from Pyrinomonadaceae bacterium, assembly GCA_019694355.1. Classification (GTDB taxonomy): domain Bacteria; phylum Acidobacteriota; class Blastocatellia; order Pyrinomonadales; family Pyrinomonadaceae; genus OLB17. The sequence goes on from JAIBCB010000003.1 coordinate 309,798, forward strand.
CGATGACGGGTTCCTCGATCTTGGTTGTACGGCCGGGATCGGGCATCTGCGATGGCGAATCGATCTCGTGAACGGTTCCGTCGGTCGTCGTAACGCGATAACGTACGCCAGGTGCGGTGGTAATGAGATCGAGGTTGAATTCCCTTTCGAGCCGCTCCTGGATGATCTCCATATGCAGAAGCCCGAGGAACCCGCAACGGAATCCGAAGCCCAAGGCCGTTGAGCTTTCCGGCTCGTAGAAGAACGAAGCGTCGTTGAGCCGCAGCTTGTCCATCGCATCGCGAAGGTCTTCGTATTGGGCCGAATCCGTCGGATAAAGCCCCGCAAAGACCATCGGTTTTACTTCCTGAAAGCCGGGGAAAGGCTCCTTCGTCGGCTTTGCCGCATCTGTGATCGTATCGCCGATCTGCACGTCGGCGACGGTCTTGATCGAGGCGGTCAGAAAGCCCACTTCTCCGGGACCGAGTTCAGCGATCGGGGTCGGACGGGGGCGGTTAACCCCAAGCGTTTCAACGAGATACTCACGGCCGGTATTAAAAAAGCGGATCTTCGTGCCTTTCTTTATCGTCCCGTCAATTATCCGGAAAAGCACGATGACGCCGCGATATGAATCGTACCAGCTATCAAAGATGAGAGCCTTGAGCGGAGCTGACGCGTCGCCCTTTGGCGGCGGAATGTCGCGTACGATCTCTTCCAGAATGTCATCGACGCCGACGCCGGTTTTTGCCGAAGCAAGAACCGTATGCGACGTATCAAGCCCGATGATCGTCTCGATCTGCTCTTTTATCCGTTCCGGTTCGGCAGACGGCAGGTCGATCTTGTTCAGGACCGGCACCAATTCAAGGTCGTTCTCGATCGCAAGATACGTGTTTGCAAGGGTTTGGGCCTCGACACCCTGCGAAGCATCGACGACGAGCAGCGCGCCCTCGCAGGCCGAAAGCGAGCGTGACACTTCGTATGTGAAATCCACGTGGCCGGGCGTGTCGATCAGGTTCAGGACATATTCTTTGCCGTCCTTTGCCTTGTAATCGAGGCGGACGGCGTGTGCCTTGATCGTGATGCCGCGTTCTCGTTCGAGGTCCATATTGTCAAGCAACTGGTCCTCCATCTCGCGTTCGGCGACCGCGCCGGTCAACTGCAGGATGCGGTCGGCAAGCGTTGATTTGCCATGATCGATATGGGCAATGATCGAAAAGTTACGAATACGCGATAAGTCCATCAAAAACACTCAAAGACAAACGAGCATTGTAGCAAATCGCCCTGAAAACGCTCGTCCGCATCATTGGTGTTTGGGACAAAAAAATAAAAATTGCTCTAAAACTTTTGTTTTTGTTATAGTTATGGTCAAAGATACTTCGAATTGGCAGTGCCCGGCGGATCTACGGCCGGAGACGAGGAGAAACGATGAGACGAGAATACGAAAGCGAAGGCACAAGCGCTTCGACAAAGTTGACCTTTCTTTTGGTAGGCGGAGCGATCGGGGCCGTTGTTGCCCTGCTTTTTGCCCCAAAATCAGGCGAAGAGCTTCGCGGCGACATTGCCGATGCTACGCGTAAGGGCATCGAAAAGAGCAAAGAGGCAGCGACCCATCTCCAGGCAAAGGCCGGTGAGTATTACGAAACCGCGGCGGAGAAAGCTGGCGAACTCTATCACACTGCGCAGGAAAAGGCGGGCGAACTCGGCGACAAGGCAAAGGCCGCAGCGGCACGGACCGCGAATCCTTTTACCGCAGCGATCGAGGCCGGTAAGGACGCTTACACCGCTGAAAAACGCCGCGGCGAGGCCAACGCGATCACCGAAGGCCGGGCGAGCTATCCGGTCGATAAAAAGGACGAAAAGTAAGAGATGAACCCGGCTGAACCTCAATTCTGGATGATGGTGGCATCGATCGTCATCGCGATCTGCTTTATCGTGATGGCGATCGCTCTTATCTGGATAGCAACGATCGTTCGCAAGGTCGTCGGCACCGTCCGACGCGTCGAGGAAAAGGTTGAGCCGCTCATCACAAAGGTCGATGCGATCGGTGCGCAGGGAAAAGAGATCTCTGTGCACTTTAACGATATTTCGGCTAATCTTTCCGTTGCCACACGTCACTTCGCAGAATCGACCGAGCTCATCAAGGAAGAGGTCGCCGAACTTAAATCCCTCGTAAGCGACACCGCTTTGACCGCGAAGGATAAAGTTGCGCTTGTAAGCCGGACCATCGACGACACACAGCTAAAGGTCGTCGATACGACCGAATTCGTTCAGCAGAAGATCGTCGTGCCGGCACGTGAGATCGCCGCAATAATGGCCGGCGTACGCAAAGGCCTCGAGGTTCTTTTTGCTCCCGCACCGAAGCAGATCGATCGAGTTTATCTCGAAGACGAGATGTTTATCGGCTAAGGACAGCGGCCGCCAAACCCGACTGAAAACTCCCGATCGACCCATATTACGATAACGAAAAAGACCGTCAAACACTGGTCTGACGGCCTTTTCGATCAAAATCAAAGTTGATGGCGGAGACGACAGGATTCGAACCTGTGGTACCCTTTTGGAGTACAACGATTTAGCAAACCGCCGCTTTCAGCCACTCAGCCACGTCTCCTGATGAGTGCTAAAGACAGTATCCAATTCTAGCGACGAGGCAAACTTTGTCAAGGTTGAGGGCATCAAATGCTCATTGAGATGCCTATTTGGCAGCTTGACAGGCTTTTTACAAGCGAACACAATACCTGATTGCGTGGGAAGTTTTGTCTTTTATGATAAATCTTCGACATTCCGTTAAGCTTTCGCTCTCATTGCTGGCCTTTTTAGGTGCATTGGCAATGTCGGGTTTTGGCGCGCCTTCAGGCAAGACTGCGACAGACACAGAGGCGGCCGAGTTCAACGGAGCGGGAACGCTTGCAACGATACGCGGCGTGGTCAAGGACGAGTTCGGCAGCCCGATCGCCGATGCGACAGTCGCGATCTTCAAACTCGGCACGAACAAGCTGCTGAAACAGGTCGATACGACGGCGAACGGCTCTTACGTTCTCAAGCTTCTGCCGGGTACGTACACGATCCTTGCCGTCGCCGAGGGCTTTAACCCCGAGACGCTCGACAGCGTAAAGGTTAACTCGTCGGCCGATATCAACTTCGGCTTCAAGCTCGTAAAATCCGGTGCGGGGAATACGCTTCCCGAAAAGCGCGTCGATCGCAATAGTTCAAAATGGCGGATCCGAGCCGCCGCAATCGGCCGTTCGATCTATCAGAATCAAGAAGGCGAAGCACCTGTCGAGCAGAAAGCAGCGACCGCAGAAGCGGCCGAAACCGATCCGAAAACATCGGCGCGCCCGACGGGCGTTGTAGAAACTTACTTTGCTTCGGATAAACGCGGTGCGTATTCGGGTGTTAACTTTGCGACGCTTCTGCCCGTAAATTCACGTACGGACGTTGTGGTCGCGGGACAATTTGCTCCTGGCTCTCGGACCGCAAAACGCATCGAATCGATCCTTAGGTTCAGGGCAAACGACCGCCATCAATTTTCTGTCAAAGGTTCGGCAGCCTCGCTTGGACACGTTCAACTTAACGGCCGCGAGCGAGCACTCGGACAATATTCGATCTCGGGCTTTGACGAATGGAAGGTTCGCGACGGGGTCATTCTCGTTCTTGGGTTTGATTATTCGACATTTGCGGGAGCAAGCAGCGATTCGTCCCTGATGCCGCGTATCGGCGTTCAGCTTGACGTTGATGCAAAGACACGCTTTCGCGCCGGGTTCACGTCGTCGACCGATGAACGTGCATGGTCGAATGTCGCTCAATTCGAGGGTTTTTCGGTTCCGTTCACAGAGCCTGTTTCGGTCGAAGACATTGTTGTCGAGGACAACAAGCCGCGTATGAACCGCTCGGCACGGCTCGAATTTGGCGTAGAGCGGGTGCTTGATAACGCATCAAGCATTGAGGCGACGGTGTTTGGGGACACGTCGTTCTCGCGCGGTGTCGGGCTTGCAAGGCTTCCGTTTGCGACGCTCGATGACGATGCGTTTGACGGCTTTGTCTCTAATCAAAGAGGACAGGCGGCAGGCGTACGGCTCGTTTATTCGCGGCGTCTTTCTTCGAAGCTTCGGGCTTCGACGGGATATTCATTCGGCACCGGGCAAAAGCTCTCGCCTAATGCGCTAAGCGATCCTTCAAAGGTCTTTGACAACGGGTTGTTCCAGACGCTGTTCGCAGAATTGACGGCAGATCTCTCGACGGGAACGCGCGTCCAGGCGATCTACCGCCTCTCCCCCGATGCGACGATCTTCGCGATCGATCCGTTCAAGGGACGGCTTGCGATCTATGATCCTGGCCTTAGCATTTTGTTGACACAGCCTCTGCCGCGATTCGGCCTCCCGGTTCATGCAAAGGCGGTCATCGATGCACGAAACATTTTTGATGCTCAGACTTCGCTTGCGACGGGCGAAGGCCGTCTGCTCCTCGATGGCCAAGGAAGGCTTATTCGAGGTGGTATCATGGTGAGGTTCTAAGGCAGTGAACCAAGTCGCAATAGACGCAAAGTAAAGCAAATTGTTGGGTCGGCCGCAGGTTTGCAGGCCGACTTTTTTGTCCGAAATTTCGGATTTTTCGCCCATTTTCTTAGATTTTTGAATATAGACGCCTCAGGGGATAGGCCTTTACAAAAGCAGAATGGCGGTATTCCAAGCCTTCGGCGCAGATCGTGCGCGGTGGGGCCTTCGGAACGCCTTTTGCGTTTGAAATATCCTTGGTGAGGTGTATCGACCGCCAATGAAAGGCAAGTTTTTGACGAGTTGGAGCTTAATGTGGCTAGTCGCCGCAGTTCTGCTCGTGTCGGGAACGGCCCTTAACCTCTCTCAGCGGGCTTTCCATAAATTGCCGCCGACCGACGGTGTTCAATGGGTGCATCGATCTGACGGGATCTATGCGGAACGCGTCCTCCCGAATTTGGCCGGAGCCAGAGCTGGCCTTGCCCCCGGCGACAAACTCATTGGCGTCAGCCTGAACGGCGGAGACAACAGTGAGGAAGTTACATCCTTAACGGACATCCAGATATACCTAGACGCCGCCGGGGTTGACGGCTCGCTTACATACCTCTACCAGCGTCCCAGATATACTTTTGCAGACAACTACTACTACGCCGACCTGAGCCATATTGACAGTGTCGAGCGTTGGACGCCGTCAATAATCTTCCTCTCTATAGTCGGGCTTGTTTGGCTTGCGGTCGGCGGATTTGTCTTATTCAAGCAGGGCAGTTCGTCGCCCTTCGTGATGCATTTTGCTTGGGTCTGTCTCGCCGCTTTCGTTTTCCACACATACCGATCGGTCGGAACGGGGCAGGATCTCGATCTCGCCATCCAGTTAGTGGACGGCATTGCGTTCGCATTTTTCGCTCCGCTCTTTCTGCATTTTTGCACGCGGTATCCGGTGCGGGTAAGAGTGCTTGATGAGCATAGATGGCCGACCTACTTGCTTTACCTGCCGGCGGCGATCTTGTCGATAGTTCTCGTGACGATCTCAGTTATTCCGGCTCTCCTGCCGCAATCGGGATTTGCTGCATTTGTGGCACGCATTGATGACTCGATCAGCCTCTTTTCGCTGCTGAACACGATCTTTCTGGCCCACTTCATCGCCGGTATTTCGGGCGGTGCACTGTTCCTGATCTGGCGATTTATCAAGAATCATCAGACGATAGTTCGGCAGCGGCTGAAATGGGCGATCTGGGGCACAATAGCAGCCGTTCTGCCAATTCTTGCCCTCGAGATCGCGGTTCGTTTCGGGCTGCAGATCGGTCCCGACGACATTTCGGCTAGCGCGGTCAGAACGCTGCCGCTGGCATTGATCCCGCTCAGCTTCGGGCACTCGGTCGTTCGATATCGTTTGATGGATGTCGATGTCGTCGTCAGGCGGGCATTGGTCTATGCATTGACGACGCTTGCCATCGCGATGATGATCGGTGCCGTCGCCCTGGGACTCGTCTTCCTTGCGGTCGGCGAAAATCTCTCGACCACGGAGATCACGCTGCGTGCCGTCATTGCGATCGTAGCAATGGCAGCGATCGTCCTCGTTAGCGAACCGCTCAAGAAATTCCTTCAAGAGCGTGCCGACAGATTTTTCTATGGTGAGCGCTACGATATGCGGCAGGGCCTCGTTGATTTTGGCAAGACGATCTCGGCCACAACGAGCCTCGATCCTCTGCTGAACTCGTTAGTTGATCGCCTAAAGCAGGTCCTGAACGTCGAGAAGGTCGCGATCTTTCTTGAAGATGCGACCTCCGTTTCGCACTATCGCATCGTGCGTTCGTCCGGCCTTTCCGCTAAGTATCGTATTCCTGCCGATTTCCGGACAATGATCAGACAGCGTGCGGCCGGACGCGGCATTGTACGCGCGGACGAGATCGAATCGCCTGAGTCTGAGAACGCCGCTCTCGCTCAGATCGATGGAGCTCGTAAGGAACTTCATTATTTCGTGCCCTGTGTCGCACGCGGCAAGATGGTCTCGGTGATCGGATTGGGGCGTGCGAATGACGGATCGCTTCTTTCGAGCGAAGACCTCGAGATCTTGAAGACGGTGTCAGGTTACGTCGCCGTCGCAGTCGAAAACAGCCGCCTTTACGAAGAGCAGCAGCGGCATGCTGAAGAGCTTGCGATCCTCAAGGAATTCAACGAATCGATCGTTGAGTCCGTGAACGTCGGGCTTCTTGCCGTCGATGAAGAGGGCCGCATCATTCGCTGTAATTCACCATTTGAGGCGATGATGGGGCTTGACCGCGAATCTGTGGTCGGAAACACCATCGATCAGGTCTTTGACGAAAGCTTTGCTCGCAATCTCGACAATATTTTGGGCAAATCGCGTTGGCACCTCACCGAAGTTCGGAATGCCTACAAGATGCACGCGTTCGATTCGGCAGGGCATTCGCTGATGCTGAATATCGCGGTCGCACCGCTGCGGTCGGTATCAAACCTGCAAACAGGTGCGATTCTCGTCCTTGAGAATGTCACAGGCCGCGTAAAGCTGGAAGAAACGCTTCAACAGAGCGAAAAGCTATCAAGCATCGGCTTGCTCGCCGCAGGCGTCGCACACGAGGTCAATACGCCGTTAACGGGCGTCTCGAGCTACACACAGATGCTTTTGGGGATGATCCCCGAGACAGATCCGAAACACGCATTGCTCGAAAAAATGCAGCGGCAGACCGAGCGTGCATCGAATATCGTCGGCAATCTACTTAACTTTTCGCGAACGGGCAATTCGACCGACTTTGTGGACATTGACCTGAACAAACTTCTGAACGACACGCTGCAGCTTCTCGAACCGCAGCTACGCAAGTCGAACGTATCGATCGTCAAGGAATACACCGAACCGCTCGCGGCCGTTCATGCCAACAGCGGCAAACTCCAGCAGGTCTTCACGAACCTCATTCTGAACGCCCGCGATGCGATGCAGATGGGCGGTACGATAAAACTACGCACATATGTATTGGATGACGATCAGGTCGTCGTTGAAGTTTCAGATACCGGTGAAGGCATTCCTGCAGAGAATCTGACGAAGATATTTGACCCGTTCTTTACGACGAAAGGCGTTGGCAACGGCACGGGCCTCGGACTTGCGGTTACGTACGGTATCGTGCAGGAGCACAGCGGCTCGATCGAAGCATTTAGCGAGAACGGCGACGGCACTACGTTCAGGCTCGTTCTTCCGGCGGCGCACGCAATGCGACGCCGTGCGGTCAGTTAGGCGTTCACCTCATCACCTCTTCGGATCAAATAGTAAACAGCGGCAAAGAATGCGGCGAGCAGTATCGCAGAAGCGGTCCAGAACGTCCGCTGCAGCGTCGAATCATCAACTTGCCCGAAAGCGTTATTCAATAAGAATCCTGCCGCGACCGGAGCGATCGCCCTCGCAAGGCTCGCACCCGACTGCATTATTCCCAGGGCTTTGCCCTGTTCGTGATCAGGAGCGTTCTTTGACGCGAGGCTCGTAAGGGCGGGCGATGCGATCGAGTTGCCGACCGAAAAGAAGACGATGCCGACAAGAAGGCCGATCAGTCCGCCTGTTGCGGGACCAACGAACGGCACGGCAAAGAGACTCACAGTAAGGAGAACTGTGCCCGCGACGGTGAGTTTCGATTCGCCAAAGGTCTTTGCGAGCCGAGCAAAAACACCGCCCTGCAGGCCGACGGCCAACGCTCCAATGAACAGGAAGAGCCAGCCGTTCGCGTGTGCGTCGTAGCCAAAGCGCTCCTGCGTGTAGAGCACAAAGGCGGTCGTCATTATCGTGAACCCGACCGTGATCAAGAAGTAGATGATCGTAATGCCGCGAAAGCTGATGTCCTTTAGCGAGTGAAATATCACAGCAAAGCGGTTGAGTTCACGCGGTTGGCTACGAGCCTTCGAAACGTCGAGTGATTCGGGCAGGAAGATATAGACTGCGATCGCGTTGAGGACGGCCATTCCTGCCGCAAAAAGGAAAGGCACGTGCGGCCCGAAGGTTGAAAGAATACCGCCAAGAGCCGGGCCGAGCACGAATCCGATACCAAATGCTGCACCGATCAATCCCATGCCGCGGGCACGGTTCTCGCGGGAAGTGACATCAGCGATGTAGGCTTGGGCCGTCGAAATATTACCGCCCGTGATGCCGTCCAGAATGCGGCCCGCATAGACCATCCAAAGAGCGGTCGCAAGGCCAACGACCATGAATCCGACCGCGGTCCCCAGGAGGCTAACGAACAAGATCATTCTCCTGCCATACCGGTCGGAGACGGCTCCGAAGATCGGCGCGAAGATGAACTGCATTATCGAATAGGAAGCGACGATAAGGCCGTAATCGAGCGGCGTGCCCTTGAAAAGGTCGCCATCGACGTAATACGGCAGCACGGGGATCACGATCCCGAATCCGATAAGGTCGATGACGACCGTTAGGAAGATGATCAGGATCGGTTTCGTGAGGAATTTTTCGGACTCGGCCTTTTCTGTTTGCTCCCGTGGGTCTTGTGTCATTTGAAGAAGTTCTTTCACCCGGCATCTGCAAAACCTTGTCGCGGCAAGCTGACCATTGCGGGCTGATTATTGTAAACTACACAAATTACATTAGCACCCAAAATGGATCTTCGAAGAATCATGGCGCAAAAATTCAAAAACGCGACGCTCGCGATCGTCGCTCTCTCGTTAGCAATTCTCTTTATGCAGCACGATGTAACCGCACAAAAGAAGCGGAAGAAACCACAGGAAAAGCCTGCGGCCACGGCTTTGGCGGCCGCTCCGCCGGAAATCGCTTTTACGGTCGGAATGTCAAAGCCCTGGACGCATTTGCTCGAGGTCCAGGTGAGCGTCAAATGGGACCAAATGCCCGAAGCTCTCGACCTGAAGATGCCTGTTTGGACGCCCGGAAGCTATTTGATCCGCGAATATGCAAGGCACGTTCAGGATTTTGATGTAAAGAACAGCGCCGGCGGAGAGCTCGCTTGGCAGAAGACATCGAAGAATACGTGGACGGTCAAGACCAACGGTGCAAAAGAGATCAAGGCGACGTATCGCGTCTATGCCAACGAGCTTACGGTTCGCACGAACGAGGTCAATAGCGAGCATGCGTTTTGGAACAATGCCGCGACGCTGATGTTCGTCAAAGGCCAGCTTGCGGCTCCTTCGACGATCACTGTCAATCCTTACGGCGACTGGAAGATCGCGACCGGACTGCCGCAGGCCGCAGGTTCGAAGAACACGTTCAAGGCGCCGAATTTCGATGTTCTTTTCGATTCACCATTCGAGGTGAGCAACTTTACCGAGTTCGATTTCACGGTCGAAGGCAAGCCGCACAGGCTCGTTTTCAGCGGCGAAGGAAATTACGACGGCCCGGAGATCGCGGCCGAAGTTACGAAGATCGTCGAACAGGCTTATAAGATCTTCGGCGAGCTTCCCTACGAGAATTACACGTTCATCGTTAATCTGCGTGGCGGCGGCGGACTCGAACATCTGAACTCGACCGCGTTGCAATTCAACCGCTGGGGCTTTAAGCCGCAGGCAAGGCTTACAGGTTTTCTCGGCCTCGTGGCGCACGAGTATTTCCATGCCTTCAACGTAAAGCGGATTCGTCCCGATGCCCTTGGGCCGTTCGATTACGAGAATGAGAACTACACGCGGTTGCTTTGGGTCGCCGAAGGCGGGACGGAATATTATTCAGGCCTTCTATTGTTGAGAGCCGGCCTTATTTCGCCGCAGGAATATTTGGCCGGAAAGGCTGATTCGATCCGCCGCCTTGAGGCGATTCCTGGCCGCTTCGAACAGAGCCTCGAATACTCGAGCTTTGATGCCTGGATCAAATATTATCGCCAGGACGAGAACTCGGTGAACAATCAGATCTCGTACTACGACAAGGGCGAGCTCGTCAATATGATGCTCGATCTGAAGATCCGTGAAGCGAGCAAGGGCACGAAGTCGCTCGATGACGTGATGCGGGCTCTTTACAACGATTTCTACAAACAGGGCAAGAACTATACGCCTGCTGACTATCAGCATCTGGCCGAGGTTGCGGCCGGTGTTTCGCTAGACGACTTTTTCTCGAAATATGTTCGCGGTACTGCTGAAGTTGACTGGAATTCGTTCTTGAACGGGATCGGCCTGGAGATCAAGAAGAGCGGCGGCGGAAAGCCGTATCTTGGAGCTCAGTTGGCCGAGACGAACGGCAACTTGACGGTCAGGGCGATCCCGGCCGGTTCGCCTGCATACGAACAGGGCCTTAACACGGGCGACCAGATCGTTGCTGTGGACGGCTACCGCGCGACGAACTCGTTCCTCTCGACCTGGACCGCGAATAAGAAGGTCGGCGACAAGATCAAGCTTACGATCTTCCGTTTCGACAAACTTCGGGACATCGAAATTACGCTCGGTGCGGATCCGCAGAAGATGTACAGCATTTCTCAGATGGCGAACCCGACAGTCGAGCAGGAAACGCTCGAGAAGCAATATCTAAATGGGGTTCAGTAATTCTCGGGTGTTAAAAACCAAACCATTCGCTGCTTTGGTCGCCCTTTCGGCGATCTTTGCAGCCTGTGGCGGACCTGCCGCAAAGAACGGTACGATCGCATCGCCGATCGCTGATCTTCCGGCAGTAAGGTTGAACTATCGGTACGAAGCGGATGTCCCTGCGCCGCAGCTTCCCGTTAGTGCAGCGGAAGAAAAGAATGCGGCCGTTCAGGCTGATTTTGATCAGAACCGACCGGGCGAATCGCTCGATCGTACGATAACTTCGCCTGACAAGAAGCACGTTTTGGCAGTCTATCGAGCGGCGGCCGATCAGGCTTCAGAGTATCGGCTGGATATTTACGCACCGGACGGCAAACTCGAGAGGAAGATATCGTCGGATTCGATGGCGGTACATTTTCCCGACGCGATCTCATGGGCACCGAACTCGGCAAAAGCCGCATTCGTTGCGATGACCAGGCGTGCGGCCCCAACACCTTCGCCTTCTCCGGGGGCTTCGCCAGGCACGGTAAAGTCAACGCACCCGGAAGCTTCTCCGACCGCAAGTCCCGAACCGACCGTTGAGGCAACTCCGCCGCCTGAGACACAGCCGGTCGCGGGCACCACCCCCGAAGCACCAAAAGGCATTCTCACCTTCGGCACCGAGCAGATATACGTCTGCGAGGCCGACGGAACCGGCGTAAAGCCGATCACGCAGACCGAAGGCTTGATCTATTTTTATTACGATTGGGCGCCGGACAGCTCGATGGTCGCGGCTCTCGCCATTACGTCGCGTGAATGGGAATATTTTGACGGCCTTGCGGCGATGAAAGGCGAGTCATGGACACCGGTCGGTAGACTCCGTGTTGTCGAGACGAACGGCCGCGAGCGTCGGCTCGATGACAATCTTACGGCCGTACGGCCTGTCTTCTCGCCGGACTCGACCAAGGTCGTAACGGCATTTGATACGCAGATACGTATCTATGATGTGGTCGGCACTACGCCGACACAATCGGCAATTCCGCTCCGGAATCAGCTTCTTCTGTCTTCGCAGGCATTTGACCGCGAGCAGCAATTAAAGCTCAAGGGACAGGACGCAAATGCGAATGCGAACCCTGCTCCAACGCCGACTCCGGACCTTTCGACGACGACCTTGCCGGATCCAAAGATCTTGGTGTCGTTTAACCCGATCGTCCAAGTCGAATGGCCGCAGCCCGAACTTATTTATTTCCGCACGGCGTTCATAAAGCGTATGCAGAATGACGCCGACAGCGTTACAAGCTTTGCCAGATGGCATCGCCTCATACTTTCCGGCCAGCCCACAGCCGCACAGCAAAAATAGCTATGCAATTCGACTCGATCGCTGATATCTACACGACGGCTGACACGGTACGAAGAGACACTATTGAATTTGCAGATTCGATCTCAGCAGAAGAATCTGTTGTGCTTGCCGGCGGCGAAACATGGACGCTGCGAAGCGTTTTTGAGCATATGTCGCTCGTTGACGATCAGATCTTGTGGGTCGTTGGGAAGCTTGTGGCAAAGGCGGGCAAGTTCGCGAGCGGTCTCGTGCCGCCGGTGGCGGTCTCAAGCGGCTTTGCTGCGACTCTCAACGAGTTTGCTTCGTCAAAGCTGGCGGCGCCTGATAGGGTTCAGCCTTCGGGCGATATCCCAATTCCCGACAGCATTCGGCGGCTCGAAGACTCGCTCTTGGGCCTGATCGCCCTTCGCGAAAGCATCGAGAAAACCGATCTTTCTCAACATCACATCCCGCACCCATATCTGGGAAATCTAACTGCCACCGAATGGATGGTGCTCCGCAACAGCCACGAAATGCGGCACGTTGCTCAAGCCAGAGCGATCCTCGAAAAGATCCGTTAAATAAAAGGCCGGCGGGTAGGAGGGCAACCCGCCGGCGTGAGTGGTTCGGGCGATACAGGGTCAAAAGCTAACCACACTCTCGACCTTCCTGAACCTAACTCTTTGATGATTCGCGTCTGTCGCGAGTTTGATGTAATTGTTATTGTCTTTTGAGACCAATTCGGATCGCCCTCCTCGAAAAACCCGGCTACTTCTGATAACTTATTTTGCTGATACGTATAAGAATATCTTAGAGTTTACGGAATGGATAAATTTTTGATCCGAGGCGGCGTTCCGCTCCGAGGAAAGATCGAGGTCAGCGGGGCAAAGAATTCGGCATTGCCGTGTTTGGCGGCAACATTGCTGACCGCTGAGACGGTAACGCTCCACAACGTGCCCTACGTCAAAGACCTCATAACGCAGCGGCGTCTGCTTGAGGACCTTGGTGCTACGGTTCTTACGCCCGAACTTCGCACGCACAAGGTCAACGCCGCGAACGTCGATATCTTTGAAGCTCCATACGAACTCGTAAAGACGATGCGTGCGAGCGTGCTGGCACTTGGGCCGTTGCTTGCCAGATTTGGCCGTGCGAAGGTGAGCTTGCCGGGCGGCTGTGCGATCGGAACGCGTCCGATCGACCTGCATCTGAAAGCGTTCGAGCAGTTGGGAGCGCATGTTTCTCTCGAGTCCGGCGACGTGGTCGCGACCGCACCGCAAGGCCGTCTGAAAGGAGCTGAGATCGACTTTGAAAAAGTGACCGTAACGGGCACCGAGAACGTTATGATGGCGGCTTCGCTTGCTGAGGGGCGAACGGTCATCAAGAATGCGGCGCGCGAACCTGAGATCGAGGATCTAGCCGACCTTCTGAACAAGATGGGAGCCCGGATCCGTGGTGCGGGAACAAGCGAGATCGAGATCGACGGCGTCGAGGCGTTGAATGGTGCGGAACACACGATCATTGCCGACCGAATCGAGACCGGCACTTTCATCGTCGCGGCGGCCATTACGAAGGGTGAGATCGAGATCCGAGGCTGCCGGCCGGATCATCTCGTCGCAGTTATCGATAAACTGCGCGAAGCCGGCGTCGAGATCGAGGAGATAAATCCGACGACGCTCCGCGTACGCCGCTCCGGCACGGGCCTTCGTGCGGTCAACGTCAGAACCGAGCCGCATCCGGATTTTCCGACCGATATGCAGGCACAGGTCATGGCGTTGATGACTCAGGCCGATGGTGACTCTGAGATCGTTGAGACGATCTTCGAGAATAGGTTTATGCATGCCTCGGAACTTATCCGTATGGGTGCGGATATCTCGATCACGGGGCATACGGCGGTCGTCCACGGACCGAGAAAGCTGATGGGTGCAAAGATACTTGCTTCGGATCTGCGGGCAAGTGCGTCGCTTGTCCTGGCGGCATTGTGCGCAGAGGGCGAGACCGTCATTGACCGCGTTTATCACATCGATCGCGGATATGAGACGATCGTGAGAAAATTGAGCTCGTTGGGAGCAGATATCAAGCGGATCACGGGTTCGTCGGCCGACGCGGAGGCGGCCTAAAGTACGCTTTTTTGAGGCGGCAAAAGTGCTGCTTTCCTGCATCAAACGAGGAGTTTTTGGATGGACTGTCTTTTTTGCAAGATCATTGCCGGTGAGATTCCTGCAGCAAAGCTATATGAGGACGATGATTGCGTGATAATTCGCGACATCGAACCGCAGGCGCCGACGCACGTGCTCGTTCTGCCTCGGACGCATTTGGATTCGCTCGATAAGGCATCTGCAGAGCAAGATCAGCTCCTTGGGAAGCTTTTGATCGCAGCGGCGGATTTTGCAAGACAGCAAGGGTTTGCCGAGGCCGGCTACCGAACGGTGATAAACACGAACGCTGACGGCGGACAGACGGTCTTTCACCTACACGTGCATTTGCTTGCGGGCCGTCCGTTCATTTTTCCGCCCGGTTAGTCTATGAGAAGAGTTTTTGGGTTACTTACCATATTTGTTCTTTCGCTTTTGGTCTGGGGCTGTAGCGGCAAACCTGGTGCCGATGGCGCCAATGCGAATGCGAACGCCGTGCAGCTGCGTTCTTTCGCCGACGTCACAGATCCCGCGGCAGCTCTTGCTGAAGGCAATAAACTCCTCGATGAGAACGACACTGAGAACGCTATCGAAGCCTTCAAACGCGCTGTCGAACTCGATCCGAATCTTGGCGAAGCTTACTTCAAAATGGGCGTCGCATACTCGCTCCTCGAAGTCGAAGCAAGGCATAGCGGGACGAGCGAGCGTCTGCCTGGTGACCCGATCCCAAAGGAAGAGGCAAAAGAGAAAACAAATTCTGTGAAGATGTTCGAGAAGGCCGTCGAGGTCTTCAAGAAGCAGGTCGCAGCTTCGCCGGACGATGCCGCAGCCTTTTACACTCTTGGCCGAGCTTACAACAAGCTGAACAAGGACGCCGAGAGCGAAGATGCTTTAGAAAAGGCTGTAAAGCTCAAGCCCGATGACAGCGACTACCAAACGGAACTCGGTGCGATACGCATCAAGCTCGCGAAATATCACGAGGCGATCGCGGCCCTTAAGAAGGCCGTAGATCTCGACGCAGACAACGTCGAGGCGGCAGAGCTTCTCGAAGATGCACAGGCCGGTGCTAAGCGTGTCGATTACGTTTCCAAACCCGACAAGTCGAACTCAAATGCCAACGCAAACGCGAACCTTGAGGGTGCGAATGCAAATTCTGCGACGCCGGCGGATTCGAAAGCTCCTCAGTCAAACTCAAAGACCTCTGGTCCGGGCGATCGGCCGCGCGTCGTAAAGGACGAGAAAACCTCATCGCCGCCTGCGTCGAAACGGCACGAATGAGCCAATACAACACAGATCACTAGCTTTGCGGTGTGTCAACTTGACATTTTGCGGAGCGGCGCCAAACTAGGCTTGGAGTAGAATTTATTCTTTTCAACCGAGCCGGTACCGGCTTGCCGCTTCCGAATAATGGCCGAAGGAGTCGAACCCCAAACGCTTAGCAGCGAACGCCGCAGCAAGATGCTCGGCGCCCGCGACGGCATCATCGAGCGTCTTTCACACGACCTTCCGACAAAGATCGATCTTGAACGATTCCTGAACGTCGTGGTTTCCGAGATCGGCCGAATGACGGACGCGGACCGATGCGATCTGATCCAACTTAACAGCGACAAGCAGCTTACGATCGGCCACGAATGGCGGCGCGATCCGCTCGTGCCGAGGAGCGAGGGTTTGACGCTGCCGATCGATGCCGCAAAACTTGCCGAACGCATCGACATCCGAAAACCGATACGCATAAACGACACGTCGAAGGTGAAGGACGCGGGCATAAAGATGCTCGCATCGGCTCTGAACACGCGTTCGCTTTTGATCATACCGGTGATACGCGGCGAAGAGGTTCTCGGCCTGCTCGGGCTGCACGATACAAGGAATCCGCGTGTATGGCTTGATGATGAGGTCGAACTGATCGAATCGATCGCACGTCAGCTGGCGATCGGATATCAATACACGAGCCTTTTTGCCGCACAGGAGAAAGAAGCCCACCGGACGACCTCGCTGCTTGAGATCGCGAATACCTTGAATCGCCATTCGGATTTCAAGGAAGTTGCTGCCGACGTGCTCGAAAGGGCGATCGGCCTTGTCGGTGCGGATTATGGAGCACTAGGAGTGCTGGACGCATCGGAAACGCGCATCTCGCTTGCATCCTTCAAATCGGCGCAGGGCATTAAGCTCGGCAAGGTTATGAAGATGATCGAACAGCACGACAAATCGCTGAGTGTAGACAGTTTTAGAGCGATAGGCGACATCATACGCGATGGGAAGACGGTAAAGCTCGTCGATTCTCAGATGCCGTTTGCGATCAGGCTCTTCTTTAACAAGCAGCTTCACGGCAAGGCGGCCCTCGTTACGCCGGTGCGGGTCGGCGGCCGCGTCTTTGGCCTTTTGGGCTTTGTGTGGAGTGCCGGAAGTGCGTTCGCGGCCCACGATATTGCCTTGATCGAAGGAATCGCCGACCAGATCGGCACAGCTCTCGAACGCGACCAACTCTCGGCGGAGGTGCTTCGGCTGAAGAGTGAGCTTCACCAAAAGCACGGCGAGATCATCGGTCAGGCGGCCGGAATTCGACGCGCGATCGAACTGGCATTGAGCGTTGCGGACGCTTCGACAACCGTCTTGATCAGCGGCGAATCGGGAACGGGAAAGGAGTTGATCGCAAACCTGATCCATTTCAGCTCAGGCCGCGAAGACAAGCCATTTGTTAAGATCAATTGCGGTGCGATCCCGGAAACCCTGCTCGAAAGCGAATTGTTCGGCCACGAGAAAGGTGCGTTCACGGACGCGAGGTCGCAGCGCATCGGCCGGTTCGAAGAAGCTGACGGCGGAACGCTTTTCCTCGATGAGATCGGAGAAATGTCGCCGCAGGCGCAAGTGCGTCTTCTGCGTGTTTTGCAGGATGGCGAGTTTACGAGAGTCGGCGGACGGCGCACGGTCAAAACAGATGTCCGTGTCATCGCGGCGACCAACGTTGATCTCGAAAAGGCGGTCGCCGAAGGTGCCTTTAGACGCGATCTCTTTTTTCGCCTGTCAGTGTTTCCGATCCAGCTTCCGACGCTACGCGAACGCCGAGAGGACATTCCGCTGCTCGTGACGCATTTCATCGAAACATACAAGAAAAAGAGCGGCAGATATATTTCCGGGATCTCGCGAGCGGCGCTCGCGGCCATCTCCGATTACACATGGCCGGGCAACATTCGTGAACTCGAAAATGCCATCGAGCGAGCGGTGATCATCGCGTCCGGCCGCAGGATCGAGGTCGAAGATCTTCCACCGTCGATAGGTGCAGCGGCCGCGACCGCGTCACAAAGGGTAAGTGAAGGTTCGCGTATTTCGTTCGTGCTCCCCGCGACGCTGCCGGATGTCGAACGCGAACTTATCGAGGCTACGCTTGAGATGACGGCCGGAGATAAATCCGCCGCGGCCCGCCTTCTCGATATCGGCCGCAAGACACTCTATCGCAGGCTCGAAGAATACGAAGAAGAAGCTGCATCCTAAATGAGCGTTGTCATCGGAACCGCAGGTCATATCGACCACGGAAAAACAACACTTGTGAGAGCGTTGACGGGCGTTGACACGGACCGTCTGCCTGATGAAAAACGCCGCGGTATCACGATCGATATCGGGTTTGCGGAGCTGCGAGCGGGAGACGAAAGCGTATCGTTCATCGACGTTCCCGGCCACGAGCGTTTTGTGCGGAATATGCTCGCCGGTGCGTCCGGCATCGATATCGTTATGCTCGTCGTCGCGGCCGATGACGGCGTTATGCCGCAGACGCGTGAGCATTTTGAGATATGCCGCCTTTTGGGATCACAAGCAGGTGTGATCGTCATCACAAAGGCATCGCTCGTCGAGAGTGCAATGATAGATCTTGTTCGCGACGAGGTAAAAGAACTCGTTGCGGGATCGTTCCTCGAAAATGCGAGCGTCTTCGTGACCGACGCGCAGACGATGCGTGGCATCGATGGTCTTCGCGAACATCTGCTCAAGTTTTCGTGCGATCGAACGGCCGCTCTGAATAAAGCTTTTCGGCTTCCGATCGACAGAGTCTTTAGCCAAAAGGGATTCGGCACGATCGTTACGGGGACGGTCGCTGCCGGGCATATTCGCGTTGGCGACGAGGTTGAGATATATCCGCTAGATAAGAAGGTGCGTGTTCGCGGGCTTCAAAACCACGACCGCAAGATCGAAGCAGCGTCGCCGGGAATGCGTCTTGCCGTAAATCTCGCCGGCGTTGAACGAAGCGAACTTGAGCGCGGTATGGTCGTCGGTTCGGCCACGGCTTTTGAATCGCCAAATGTCTTTGATGCGTCGATGGAGGTTTGTCCGGGAGCAAAGCCATTGAAAGAGCGGCAAAGGGTTCGAGTTCATATTGGAACCAAAGAGTTGATGGCGCGCGTGTCGCTGCTCGGGTCGCAAAAAGAGATACCGACAGGCGAACGAGCCTTTGCGAGATTTAGGCTCGAGGGTAAGACCGTGCTGCTCGCAGGCGAGCGGTTCATTGTGCGGTCATACTCTCCGGTCGCCACGATCGCGGGCGGAATTGTGCTTGACCCTCAAACCTCGCGGCGTCGCTTGAACGAACCGATCGAGTTCCTGACGGCCATTGAGAACATTCTTTCTGATCCTCCACAGCGGCTGCGAACGCTCGTCGCTTCAAAGGAAGCACGCGGTGCGACGCTTAGGGAACTCGCGGCGTTCTCGGGCGATCTTCTTTCAGAGATCGGTTCCGAAATTGACGGACTTGCTGCGTCAGGCGAAGTCGTAGAATGTGGTGAGATGTTTGCGAGCAATGCGGTCGTCGAAAGTATCGAATCGAAGGTCCTCGCCCGTCTAAAAGTGCTGCATACCGCGGAACCGCTCGCGACAGGCTTTCGGCAGGAAGATCTTGGCAAATTCGCCGACCGCATTGCACCTTCGATCCTTCGCGAAAGCATCTCGCGGATCGAGAAAAATGGAAAGGTCGCTGTCGAAGGCGAACTCATTCGACTTGCGTCAGCGAGCGTGTCGCTTTCCGCATCTGAGCGGCGATTTAAGGAAGAATTCTTGGTCAGGCTTGAGGCGTCCGGTCTCGAAGTGCCCCGTTACGCTGATCTTCTGTCCGAGTTGACCGCAAAAGAAAGCGTTTCTGCCCAAGCGGCGGAAAAGATCGTACGACTTCTAATATCGGACGGGCAGGTCGCAAAGGTTTCAGATGAGTTCTATTTCTCGCTGAAGGCTATGGATGCACTCGTTGCAAAATTGCGGACGTTGCAGACACATGACATCGACGTACCGAAATTCAAAGAGATCGCGGGTGTTTCGAGGAAGTATGCCATCCCGCTTCTTGAATATTTTGATCGCGAGAAAGTAACGGCACGGAAAAAGGACGGCACTCGCGTTGTGATCTGAGCAAGGCGACACGTTATGAAAAGATTTCTGACAGCAGAGTGGCGTGACCTCGTAATGGCGAATTACGAAGTAGATCCGGCCTTGCTCGAACGGCTCGTTCCTGCGGGCTGCGAACTCGACCATCACGACGGAAAATGCTTCGTAAGCCTTGTTGGGTTTATGTTCCTAAATACACGTGTTCTGGGTGTGCCGGTGCCTTTTCACGTGAATTTTGAGGAAGTGAATCTGCGATTCTACGTTCGGCACGAAACAAAAGATGAAGTTCGTCGCGGTGTTGTCTTTGTGAAAGAGATCGTGCCTCGTTGGGCGATCGCGTTTGTCGCTAGAACGCTGTACGGCGAACCCTATGAAGCGTGGAAGATGGCCCATATTCGCAACCGAAGCGAGGTTGGCTACTCTTGGTCGAAAGGTGATCGCAAAAACTCTGTCCGTGTCGAGGTTGGTGATAGTCTTGGCGTTCCTCCGGCCGGAAGCGAAGGCGAATTCATCATCGAACATTATTGGGGTTACACTCGCCGCGGAAATGGGCGAACCGACGAATATAAGGTCGAACACCCGAAATGGGAACTTTTCGCCGTTAAAGATGCGGCGATAAACGTAGAGTTTGGTTATACTTACGGTCAAACGTTCGCATTCTTGAGCGATAGTCGGCCGCATTCGGTCCTACTTGCGAAAGGCTCGGAGATCTCGGTCTTTAAGGGGAAAAGTATTTCGATATGATCATCGGCATCGTGGCGGTTGCGCGAAACGGGGCGATAGGCAGGGACAACAAACTGCCGTGGCATTACAGCGCCGACCTGAAATTCTTTAAGCGGACAACGATGGGAAACGCCGTCGTAATGGGTTCGCGAACGTGGGAGTCCATCGGCCGGCCATTGCCCGACCGTTTGAACATCGTCCTGAGCAGAACAGGCGATATCGAACTGCCGCCGGAGGTAAAGCTCATCCGCAGCAGACAGGAACTTGTCGATCTTTCAGCGGCGTTCGACGCGGATGTTTTTGTGATCGGCGGCGCAAGCGTCTTTTCGAGTTTGAACGATGTGATCGAAAGGTGGCTCGTCACCTACATTCCTGAGAATGTCGATGACGCAGACACCTTTTTACCCGACGGACTTTTCGACGAATTTGCGGTGACCGACGAACTCGACCTTGGCGAAGGTCTTGTTGTGCGTGTGTTGGATAGAACTAGTTGAGGGACGTGTGTTATAACTCAAAGCATTAGCCGGTGAGGAAGAACTTATGATGGGCGGCCGAAGTTGGGACGACTGGATCGAAGAATATCAGAAGGCGCACGAGCATCCCGTAAACCGCCTTACACACACTTTTGGCATACCGATGATCGTCCTTGCGATCATCCTGCTGCCTTTCGGCTTCTTTTTTGATCATGTTTGGCTGGCCTCAGCGATCCTGTTTGTCCTCGGCTGGATACT
Organism: Pyrinomonadaceae bacterium; assembly: GCA_019694355.1. Lineage (GTDB taxonomy): Bacteria > Acidobacteriota > Blastocatellia > Pyrinomonadales > Pyrinomonadaceae > OLB17. Next base: position 330,976 of record JAIBCB010000003.1, read on the forward strand.
TCAGTTCGTCGGGCACTATTACGAGGGCAAGCCGCCCGAATTTATGCGTGACTATCGCTTCCTCTTCGTCGGCCTCCGCTGGTGGCTGAAAAAGGTTATCGGCTAAGATCTTTCCTTGAAAACGGACACAAACCCACTCATCCTTGCCATCGACAACGGTTCCTCGAGCGTGCGCGCCGGTTTTTTTGATGCAGCAGGCCGTTCTGTTGGCGAGGTCGTCAAGATCAAACGACGCTTCCAGATAGGGCCAAATGGCGAATCCGAGCTAAACCCTTTAGCTGCAACAGTTCACACCCGCAATGCAATAGATCTTCTGCTTGCTGAACATCCGAACGCATCTGTGCACTTTGTGTCGTTTTGTGCATTTTGGCACAGTTTGTGCGGTTTGGACTCGAACAACGAGCCGACAACGCCGATACTGGGATGGGCGGACACAAGAGCCCGCCAGTACTCGGCGATGTTGAAGCAGAATTTTGACGAAAAGCAGATCCACGAGCGTACGGGAGCACATTTTCACTCAAGTTTCTGGCCCGCGAAACTACTTTGGATGCGCGATGAGGAGCCTGAGATCTGGGCGAGGACGGCGCGTTGGCTCTCGTTCTCGGATCTTTGTCAGCAGGAGCTTTTCGGCGACGCGCGGACGAGCGTTTCGATGGCGTCGGCAACAGGAATGTTCGATCAGGCGGCTTGTATTTGGGATGATGAGCTTCTTAGATTTATCGGCCTCGATCCGCAAAAAATGCCCGAGGTCGCTGCCCGTGAAGAGGTCATTCGGCCATCGCCAGAGGCGATTTCACGCTGGCCGCAGCTCGCAAATGCCAGGATACTTCCTGCGATCGGCGATGGTGCTGCAGACACGCTCGGTTCCCATTGCGAGAAGCTGGGAGAGGCGGTCTTGATGATCGGTACTTCGGCGAGCATGCGGATGATGTATGAGGGCGAACCGCCGCAGCATCTTCCCGAAGGCCTTTGGTCCTATCGCCTCGATGAGCGACGCATCGTTATAGGCGGCGCGCTTTCGGACGGCGGCAATTTGATCACTTTGCTTCGGCGAAAATACGCCATCAACCGCGACATAAATCATGAACTCGCCCGCAGAAAGCGTGAAGAGAGCCTTCGCGTCGAGCCGTTCTTTTTTGGCGAAAGGAGCACGGGTTATCGCGAAGATGCAAAGGGCGAGATCCTTGGTTTTGACGAACGGCACGACGGCATCGACGTTGTTCTCGCCGCGATGCATGCCATCGCGGACCGGCTTGCAGACATCGCCGAAAGGCTCGAGCGTTTCGCATCCGTAGAGTCGATAAAGGCTTCGGGCGGCACGCTGCGCGAATATCCGGTTTGGCGTGAGATCATCGAGGCAAAACTCGGAAAAGCGATCGCGCCCTCGCATACACGCGAATCGTCGCTTAGAGGCACGGTGTTGCTTGCGCTCGAAAGACTTGGCAAAATGGAGTTATAGCGACCGGACATTCGATCTTTTTCACAACACACTTTTATAAAGAAATGGCTAACAAGAACCAAAAAAACCTCGACGAACTCTGCATAAACACGATCCGCACGCTGTCGCTTGATGCGATACAGAAGGCGAATTCCGGTCATCCTGGGCTGCCGCTCGGCATGGCTCCTTCGGCGTATGTGATCTGGACAAAATTCCTGCGGCATAACCCGAAGAACCCAAAATGGTTCGGGCGAGACAGGTTCTTGCTCTCGGCGGGACACGGTTCGATGCTGCTTTACAGCCTGCTTCATCTGACGGGCTATGATGTTTCGCTTGACGACATCAAGCAGTTTCGGCAACTCCATTCAAAGACGCCGGGCCATCCCGAGAACACTCGGACCGCCGGCGTAGAGATAACGACGGGTCCGCTCGGCCAGGGTTTTGCGAATGGCGTCGGGATGGGCATCGCGGAAAGGCATCTTGCAGCAACATACAACAAACGCGGCTTTCCGGTCGTCGATAACTGGATCTACTGCATCTGTTCGGACGGCGATCTGATGGAGGGCGTTTCGTACGAGGCGGCCTCGCTTGCGGGGCATTTACAGCTCTCGAATCTGATCTATCTTTATGACGACAACCAGATCACGATCGACGGTTCGACCGATCTAGCGTTTACAGAAGATCGAACAAAACGTTTCGAGGCTTTGGGCTGGTACGTCGATGAGGTTCAGGACGGCAACGACATAAAGGCGATCGAACAGGCGATCCGCCGTGCTCAGAAGGTAAAGGACAAGCCGAAACTCATACGCGTCCATACGATCATCGGTTTTGGAATGCCTGCAGAAGGTACGAGCAAGGCCCACTCGGACGCACCGGGCGAGGCGGCCGTTCGCGAGACAAAGCGTAACCTCGGCTGGCCGGAGAAGAAGAGTTTCTATATACCGAAAGAGGCTCTCGCCCATTTTCGCAAAGCCGTAAAAGACGGTGCAAAGAACGAGAAAGACTGGAATGCGCTGGTCAAACGCTACGAGAAAGAGAACAAGGAAGTTGGTGCGGCCTTTAAGGCGATCCGCACAAGTACGCTTCCCGACGGGTGGGAAAAGGCGCTCCCGAGTTTTGAGGGCGTCGAATCAAAGGCGACGCGTGCTTACTCCGGCGAAGTGATAAACGCCGTCGCGGGTGCGATTCCAGCAATGCTCGGCGGTTCGGGCGACCTTACGCCGTCGAACAACACGTACATCAAGGCGTCTGCGAATTTTGCTCCCGGTTCTTATGCGAACCGCAACATTCATTACGGAATTCGCGAACACGGAATGGGAGCCGTGATGAACGGCATCGCGTTGTTCGGTGCGACGATACCTTTCGGCGGAACGTTCCAGACGTTCTCGGATTATATGCGGCCGGCGGTGCGGCTCGCCGCAATGTCGGACGCGCACACGATCTTTGTCTTTACGCACGATTCGATAGGCCTCGGCGAAGACGGCCCGACGCATCAGTCGGTCGAGCATCTCGCCGCCTTGCGTGCAATACCGAACCTCACGCTGATACGGCCTTGCGATGCGCACGAAGTTCGCGAAGCGTGGCGCGCCGCATTAAAAAATACGGGCGGGCCGACCGCTTTTGCACTCTCGCGGCAAAAGGTCGCGGTGATCGACCGCAAGAAATTCGCCGATGCTCGCGGCCTGCATAAGGGAGCGTACGTTCTCGCCGAGGCCGAGACGAAGGCGGGCAAGGCAACCACGCCAAAACTAATTCTGATCGCGACGGGGAGCGAGGTTGGGCTCGCTATGGAGGCCCGCGAAAAGCTCCAGGCGGACGGCATCGCCACACGCGTTGTATCGATGCCTTGTTGGGAATTTTTCGAGGCGCAGTCGACAGCTTACAAGGAGAGCGTTCTGCCGAAGAAAATTACGGCACGACTCTCGATCGAGGCCGGTGTTTCTCTGGGCTGGGCAAAATACACCGGCGACAAAGGAGCAAATCTCTCCGTCGATCGCTTCGGCGAATCGGCACCCGCTGCCGATGTCTTCCGCGACTACGGCTTCACCGTCGAAAACGCCGTAAAAATGGCAAAATCACTGTTGTAACGTGTGATACAATTCACCCTGTTATGCAGACCGATACGGTTAAAAAAATTAACGTGCGTGTGAGAATGCTCTCGCCGGAGCAGCAACAAGAGGTGTTGCAATTCGTGGAAGATCTCGAGCCGCCTCGGCGCTCGCTGTTGGAGATCTGGCGTGAGCTGTCAACAGACATTCCCGAAGATGAATGGGAAAAGATCCCTAGCGATGCGTCAGTTAATCTTGATCACTACCTTTACGGCGCGCCAAAGAAATGAACCAACTTTTCGTCGATACGAATTACTTGGTCGCTCTCATAAGTTTGAATGATCAGCTGCACGCACAGGCTGCCGAACTTGAGTCAGAGTACGCGGATCGTACACTCGTGACCACTGAGAATATCCTCATCGAGTTGCTCAATTTCTATTGTGAACAAGGTGATCACACTCGGCGGCGAGTCTCTGACTTCGTTCGACACATACTTTTGGATATTCGCGTTAGCGTTGTGACCCACGGCACCACTACGTTCCTTGACGCTCTTGATCTCTACGAATCGCGTCTTGATAAGGGTTACAGTTTGACGGACTGCATTTCGATGAACGTCTGCCGCGAGTTGGGCATCAAAGAGGTGCTGACGAGCGACCGGCACTTTGAACAGGAAGGCTTCAGCGTGCTGCTTTGAATCGCTGACCAGAGGCAGGGTCGCTTGAACCCGACCGGTCGAGCAAAGTGTCTTGCCGGCAGAATACTTATGGCCAGAACTACCTTCTTCACTACCCTGTGTATCTTGTTGAGTGTTTTTGCCGCTCAAGGTCAGCTGCCATCGATCGAGAACTTGCCCGATAAGAACGGATATATTTCGTTATCGGGGAAGTTTTATATTGCGCTTCCAAGCAATTTCTCAGGCACTGGGAAGGCCACGTCATTTACAACTGGGACAGCTGTTTATGGCCGAGAGATTTCGTGGTCACTGGTCGAAGGGAGAATTACCGGAACTTACTTGGATTATCCCGATTCGTCTTTCACAGGTACAGCAAAGGATCTTGCTGAGCTTGCTAAGGCATTCAGATCTGTCATCGAGAGAAATCTCTACGATGCAAAGCTCATCTCTGATGGTTCGTCGATGGTCAATGGCATTCCATCCTCATATTTTGTCCACGATCTCGGCGGTGGGCGGGCTGAGATCGATCGGTTCTTCTTGGTCAAGAAGCGCTTGTATTGGTTTAAGGCGGAGATCCATCGCGGAGACCCGGAAGTTCTAATAAAGACGTTCGGCACCTTTCGCCTGATTTCTGATGCAAATATCAAACAAGAGATACTGCGCAATTATGAGGCGGCGAAGCCGAAACCTCTCCCGCAATCACCAGCCGTTCGAAAATTGAATTCGGACGCAGAAGATGATGGCCTTAAAGGACACGTCAGAGAAGTTCGAGAAGAGATCGAGAGCGAATCTCTCACTTCAGAGGTCAAGGTAAAGACCCTATCGTCGATAGTTCGATACGATCGGAGTGGGATGCGGGTTCAGCGTGATTCTTACGATTCGAAAGGCAGGCCGTCCTACGTAGCGGTGTACGGATACATCGACGGTCGTCGCGTTTCAAACTCCAAATCGATATATTACGATGATGATCCTCCGATGTTCGGTAGCGGTGGTTTTGCACAAATCAAAGCTCCGCGCGAGCCAGACCCTCGGTATCGATATAGCTATGAGTATAAGTACGACGATGGGAAGTTGATAGAAGAGCAGATCTTCTTTAACGACGGTTCACAATCGACGCGCACTGTTTACAAGTATGCGCCGAACCAGCTTGAGGAGCTTGTTTATAGCAGTGATGGCAAGCTAAATCAGCGCTATGTATCAACCCTCGACGCGAAAGGAAATATGCTGGCAATGACCGATGTCGCTTTGCCGGGGTTTGGTTTTGGTTCGGACGGTGACCGAAAGTATCGCTATAGTTACGAATTTGATAAGACGGGCAACTGGATAAAAAAGGCGACCTCACGCGAAGTCAAAGAGAACGGGACATCGACCTACAAGCCATATTCGGCGACCTATCGCACCATTACATACTATTGATCGATCCAAGTATTACGGCCTCCACGGCGGTAATGTTGAGCTTAAGAAGCTCAGTTTTGAGTATATTCAGAAAAGCTTCCGGTACTCCATTCTTGAGGTTTTTACGTCCACAATCGCCGACACGGTGATCATAGAAAGGGAAACTTGGTGGAAAAAGACCTTGATGACACGGGATTTCGGATACAACGCGAACTAGGAAACGCGAGAAGGAGAGTCCATCACCGACTTTATGTTCGATCCACATTACGCGTTTCACCGCTTATAAACCTCTCTCCGATGCCCGACCTTGACAATAATTACGATCACACTTTCATCTTCGATCGAATAAAGTATCCTATAGACGCCTTGTCGAATTCGGTACTGCTCTGAGCCGGAAAGCTTCTTACATCCAGTCGGTCGTGGATCTCCGGCCAATCGCTCAATTCTTTTCAGAATCCTGCGACGGTCGGCTCTAGGGACTTCATCAAAGTCCTTCCAAACCGATGGCTTGAACTCGACTCTATATTTTGCCATCCGCCTTCAGTTTGGCGAGAAACTCTTCGTATGAAATATTCGGCTCGTCAGCTCTTTCTTTGAACGCACGAAGGTCTTCCTCATCCTCGGCAAGTGCAACCCGAAGCGACTCGTTAACGATATCCGAGATCGTGCGATTTGTGTGCGCGGACTTTAGACGGACGGCTTTGTGAAGTTCCGGCTCTATATAAACAGTCGCTCTTTTTAATTCAACAGCCATGCAAACATTGTGACGTTAAAACGCCAAAGTGTCAATACAGATCTTTACAACCGATGAGGATTTTGTCCGCTTCGCAAAGCACCTTCCGATCGAGTTGTACTAGTGGAAGCTCGAAAGGCAATCAGAGGCTTTCGGTGGTACGGATTCAATCGATCTTGGTTAAGACGGCAGGTTTGTGGGCGGCGATGTGGTCGGTCTTGTCGCTTTTGATCTCGTATTGCGGATGGTTGGGGTCGGCGCGGTGTGTGTGGCCTTTGTAGTCAAAATCCGCGGTGTGGATCTTGATGATATGTCCCGTCACAAAGCCTGCTTCAGAGTTCCATCGAACGTGGTCGCCTACATTGAATCTCTTTTCCGGCATAACACTATTCTCTCACGCCTCGCCATAACGCACAGTGTCGCCGATGACCTTCGCGGCGGATGTGAACGGATGCTCTTTTACGCTTGTTGCGCTCAAAATATGCAGCATGCGGACGCCTTTTGCCTTTAGAAAGTCTGAAACGAGCGAGCGATGACAGCGCCACCAGACGGCCTCGGCACACATGATCGCGGTGCGTTTTGCAGCGGCGAGCGTGAGGAGCGTGTCGATGCCGTCGCGGAATTCCGCGGCCTCCATATAGTCGGCATACCCGCGAAACGAAAGGTTTCGCCAGGCGGTGTTGTGCGAATCGACGCGGGCTTTCCGGCGGCCGCCGAGCTTTTCGATCGGCCGGTATTCGATGCCGGCCGCGGCGAGCGATGCTGCCAGCGGTTCGGGGTTGAATTGCGGAAATTTTCTCGAACCCGAATGGCGACGGATGTCCGCGAGCAGTTCGATCTTGTTCGCCGTCAATAGTTCGACGATTTCCTCGATCGAACGTGTCGAGTGGCCGATCGTCCAGATGGTCAGGTTATCTAGGTCGGCAGCCGGCATTTGTCGTTCTAGTTATCGCATTTGGTGACGCACTTACTTCGTGCGGGTCTGTGCGTGGCGAAAAAGCGGCCGCTCGGCCAGTCTGAGTCTTGAGACGACGTCCTTTTCGGGCCGACTGCCCTCAGGATAAATAATGTTCGTGTTGAAGACGATCACCGCAGCCTTGTGTTGGTCCGGATCGAAGTCAACATAGCTGATAAAACCGTTCTGATCGCCGCCATGCCCAAGGTGACGCGTCCCGAGCGTTTTATCAATGAAGAAGATCAATCCAATATCTGTCGTAAACCCGATATTGCCGTTCGCATCTACGGTCGTGGGAAGCTCGGGCCGCCACATCTCTTCGAGGGACGAGCGCTTTAGAACGCCGTCGTAAACTTCATGTTGTGCCGGAACTCCAACGAGAAAATTCAAATACTTGACCATATCCGACAGCGGTGAATTGAGCCCGCTATTCGAGACAGTGATGCCGGTGTTCGCATCAAAGCGAGCTTCGGTTCGTTTCCCATTCTCTATGTAGTAGCTGTGGGGACGGTATTTACGCAGGTGATAAGGTGTCGCGTCGAAGTAGCTGCGGTACATCCCGAGCGGCTTAAAGATGTTCTTGTCGATATAGACCTCATAATCATCACCCGTGAGTTTTTCAATTACGCGGCCGAGGAAGATGATGCCAAGATTTGAATAGCTGAACTTTGTCCCCGGTTTGAAAAGGATCTCGGTGTAAGGGAACATCGCGACAAGCTGCGAATAGTCGGTCGGTTCAAACGGCTCCCAGGCCTCGCCTTTGTCCCACGGCCATGTGGGGTTTCTGAACCCCGCAGAATGCGTCATCAGCATACGGATCGTAATGCCGTCCATCGAGCCATAGGAATTGTGAACCGCACGCAATTCGGGAAGATACTTCGTGACAGGATCGTCGAGTTTCAGCAGGCCGCGGTCACGAAGCTGCATTATCGCTATTCCCGTGAACGGCTTTGTGTTCGACGCCCAATGATAGATCGTATCGTTGGATACGGGTTCGTCCTTGCCTGCCTCCATCGTACCGAAATGCTTTTCCGCCGCAATGCGGCCGTTCTCTAAAAAAAAGAAGCTTGCACCGACAATGCCTGCGTCGCTGCACTCTTTTTGAAAAAGATCGCCGAACGATGCGAGCTCGGCAGCAGACGGTGATGTTTGGGCCGAAAGATCCACGGAAAATGCTATCAACAACAGGGCGACGAGAGATGTGAGTTTCATTATAAAGCCGAATCTAGCACAGTCTTGAAAGTAAAAAAAAGGCGGATAACCCACACTAACACTCGCGTTTGTGGCTGTAATACAATAAAAGTTTTATGGCGGCTTACGAACAACTTTCAGAAACTCAGCAATTTGCCTGCCGCGTGATCGCCGACCACGCGAGGGCGACGGCGTTTGCGATCGCCGACGGCATCCTTCCCGGCAACGAAGGCCGCAATTACGTGCTTCGCAAGATAATGCGGCGTGCGATCTACCACGGTCGCGAACACCTCGGCCAGACCGATGCCTTTTTTTACAAAGTTTGCGACGCGGTCGTCGATAAGATGCACGGTGCTTTTCCCGAACTTGAAACACAGCGGGACTTCATCGCCAAGATGGTCAAACTCGAAGAACAACGTTTCGGGACGACGATGGTTGTAGGTCTGGGGAAACTGAACGAACTCGATGTGACGGTCGAGACGCCGAAAGATGAAGGTCTTTTTGCCTCGGTCGCAAAACTTTACGATACATACGGAACGCCGCGTGATCTGATCCGCGTCTTTCTAGAACAGAAAGGCATCGTGTTTGAAGAGGAAGACTTCAACGAGCGTTTTGAGGCTGCCTTGGCCGAATTGCAGAAGCAGTCGGGCATCGGCAAGACCGAGCGAAAGGGCGAGATCTCGCCCATTTATACCGAGGTGCTTGAGAAGACGGGCAAGAATGTCTTTCACGGATACGAGACGACGGAGATCGCGGATGCGAAGGTCGTCGCGATCCTCGATGGCGACAAAGAGCACGATAGCTTGGCGGAAGGCGAGCAGGGCAGCGTCATCCTTGATAACACGCCGTTCTATGCGGAGTCGGGCGGGCAGGTGGGAGATGTGGGAAAGCTTATCAACGCTCAACCACCCGCTACCGCAGGTGGTACCGACACGAGGGCGGCCGCGACCGCAGGCGGTAACGACATGACGGCGACGGTCTCGGATACATATTCGCCGGTTGCGGGGTTGATCATCCACAAGGTTGCGGTCAAACGCGGGACTATAAAGGTCGGCGACACGGTCGCGGCATCTGTCGATGCGGCGAAACGCGATGCGGCGAGGCGAAATCACACCGCGACGCACTTGCTGCACGCGGCGCTCAAAGAGGTCCTGGGTTCGCACGTAAAGCAGGCCGGTTCGGTCGTTGCGCCGAATTATCTCAGGTTCGATTTCGCACATTACCAGCCGATGACCGCGGACGAGATCGCAGAGGTCGAGGATCTCGTAAACCGCTATATCCTTCAGAATGAACCGGTTACGACCGATCTGATGAAGATCGAGGACGCGATGCGTTCGGGTGCGGTGGCGATGTTCGGCGAGAAATACGGAGCCGAGGTTCGCGTTCTGAGCGTCGGGAACGGCGAATTCTCACGTGAACTTTGCGGCGGCACGCACGTTCGTGCGACGGGCGATATCGGTTCGTTCAAGATCGTTTCGGATGAAGCCATAGCGTCCGGTGTTCGAAGGATCCGTGCAATCACTGGATTTGACGCATTCGCACGTTTTCGTGAAGACGAAAGGCTCATCGACGCTTCGCTCGGCGTCTTGAAGACGCAGCGTGACAACCTGCCGAACGCGATCGAGCGTCTGCAGGAAGACCTCAAGAAGTCCCGCAAAGAGATCGACGACCTTCGCTTGAAGATCGCGACCGGAGGAAGTGCGGCGGGCGACGCGAATGACGAAGCTCGCGAGATCGCTGGCATCAAAGTGCTCACAAAGATCGTCGAAGACATCGACGCGAACGGCACGCGGCAGCTATCCGATACGCTGCTCGCGCGTCTAAAAAGCGGCGTGGTCGTGATCGGCCGACGCGATGAATCAAAGGCCGGCTTGATCGTTCGCGTTTCGAGCGATCTGACAAACCGCATCAAGGCTGGCGATATCATCCGCGAGATCGCTCCGATCCTCGGCGGCAAAGGCGGCGGAAAACCCGATATGGCGGAAGGCGGCGGCCCCGATGTCACCAAACTGCAGGAAGCCCTTGAAGCAGTGAATACTTTCGTTGAAAGGACGATGGCCTGACCCGGCCTCACGATAATAGAATGCAGAACAGACTATTCCGATATCTTACGACGGCAGGATTTCTGACACTGCTTGCGGCCGTCGCGCTCTCGCAAACGCCGACACCGACACCGGAAATGTCCTATGAGAATGCTATCAATGCTGTGTCCGAAATGCAGAGAAAGGACGCCGCCGAAGCCAACGAACTTCTTGTGCAGGCGAATGCTCTTATTGCACAGGGCAAAGATCGCGACGCTTTATCCTTGCTCGATCGGGCTCGCGCATTGAACGGCAATGATACGAGGATTCTCGCCTCGGGAGCCATCGCTCTAGTGCATCTCGGCAATCTTGACAAGGCTGAGCAGGTAGCAAATATCGGTGTCAGCAGCTTGTTTGCGGGATGTGATATCTACGATGCTCTCGGACAGGTGCAAGAAGCGAAAAAGGACCTGCCGGCCGCGATCATAAGCTTCGGCAAGGCTATTGAAAGGGATGCTTCCTGCGCCGTCGCGTACTATCATCGCGGCATTGCCAAAGCCGACGGTCGCGACAACGCAGGTGCACTCAGTGATTATACAAAGGCGATACAGTTCGATCCGAAATTGGAAGATACTTATTTCAAACGCGGCTTTTTGTATATTTTTGTGCTGAACGAACCAGCAAAGGGCATCGCTGACTACGACAAGTTTATTACTCTCAAGCCGAACGAAAGTTACGCGTATTCGAATCGTGCGTGCGGCTATTTCAATTTAAAACAATTTGATAGGTCGCTTGCCGACAATAACAAGGCGATACAGATCTTGGATAAGAACAAATTCGCTTTCGCCAATCGCGGTCTGATATATGCACAGCAGGGCAAATACGATCTTGCTAAGGCTGACTATCAGAAAGCCCTCGCGCTCGACCCGAATTTTAAGCTTGTGAAGGATCGTCTAGCCGATCTTGAAAAGAACAATGCGACCGCCGACGGTCTCTTGAATGACAAGACCGACCTTAAGCAACTTGGGTTCAAGTTCGACCCCAAACCGACCCCAACGCCCGATCGCACGGAAGTTCTTAAAAAGCTTGAGCTGAACGGCTCGCTCAACAGCAACCTCAGCTATGAAGAGCTAAAAAAGCTTTCGCTAAGATCTAAGAACCAGCTTGGCAGCGACCTTCGCGGCGACCAGCTCGCTCTGGCCTACAGCTCCAAGTTCGGCGGCCTTTTGACGGAGATAAAAGTGTCTAACGAGGCGATGGCGAGGTTCCCGAATGAACAGCTCAGTTCGCAAGCCTCGTGTACAGAGATGCGGCGCGGTTATGACCTGAACGTTCAGCTCGACGATCTGCTTCGAAAAAAGAAGATCGACGCCGACGCAAAATGGCTCGATCTCACACCGCTAGAATATGACAGTGTGCTGAAAACACTTGCGGCCAATCAGGAATTATTCACGAAATATAGCGGACTGATGCAAAAGTACTGCGGTGTGACGGTAAAAATTCCGCCGCCGGTTTCCGCCATGACGACTAAACCGACCAACGCAAATCCGATCGGCAAAAAATACTCCAATGCGATGGCCGCGTTCAACGCCGGAATGGAGTTAAACACTAAGGGCGATGTCGACAACGCTCTAGAGGCGTTTCAGGAAGCAGTTGCGATGAACCCGAAGTTTGTGGATGCGATAAACAATGTCGGTGCGATGTATGCAAAAAAGAACGAACTGGTGAAGGCAATGTACGCATACATGCAAGCAGCAATGATCGATCCGAACTTTGAGATCACTCAAAACAATCAGGAAGGAATCGTCCGCCGCATCAAAGAAGCCTTAAGCTCAGGAACACTCAAGCTTTCCAAAGAGGAATTTACCACTTACTGCACCCTGCGGGCAGCCGTCTATTTGTGGATGATCGAAAAAAGCGACGAGGCCGCCATCGCGGAGGTCGATAGGCGGTCTAATACGTTAGATTGTTCCAAACTGCAGGCCGCGTATGAGACGAGGACCAAATTCGATACATTTCTACGTGATCTGAAATATAATTATGGGCGGGGCAACACTACATATGCTGCGATAGTCTTAACGCAGATCGCACAGTTGGACACGACAAATAAACAAGGACGCGCGATTTGGTTCGACAAGATGCACGATTCCGGCTGTATTGTTCGCGGTTTTGATCCGGAATTTTAAGATCCATGGCCTTTCAGGCAGACGCCGTGCAGTGTATGCCTTCGTTCGCGTAATCGAGATCGTCCGCAGTTTGCTTTGCTTTCTTCGCTTTTGAGATCAAGACCACAGAGCTTAGGATCAGGGCCGCACCGATGAGCATCTGCCCCGTGAGCGTTTCGCCCGCTATCAGCCAGCCGAGAACGACGGCGATCGCCGGATTTACATAAGCGTAGGTCGAGACGGCAGCCGGCGAAGCATTCTTCATCAGCCAGCTGTATGCGGTGTAGGCTACGATCGCCCCGATGACGATCAGATACACGAGGGCGAGCCATGAGGTCGAGGACACGGCCGTTAAGTCAAACGTGTTCCATTCGCCGGCGACGACGCTCATTGCGAGCAAAATGAGGCCGCCCGCAAGCATCTGCATACCGGCGGAGAGAAGCAGGCCTTTTGCGACCGGTGCCCCGACGCCGTAAAGCGAGCCGATCGCCCAGCCGAGCGTCGCGATCATGATCAGAAGGATGCCCCACCACTGACCTTCGTGTGTGCCATCGCCGCCGCGGCCGACGATCAGCAGCATCACGCCCGCAAAGCCCACAAGAAGGCCGAGAACGACCATCAGGCTTGGACGCTGCTTGCCCATAAAGAGCCACGAAATAAGCACGATCCAGAACGGATTGGTCGCGATCAGAAGAGCTGTAAGACTCGACGAAAGATAATGCTCAGCGACAACGACACCGCCGTTCCCGATGCCGAGAAGCATTGCGCCGAGAATAAAGCTCGTTTTCCAATGTGCGCGGGTCGGCTTTTCATATCCCTTTGAGAAACGGCCAAGCGTGTAGAGAAATGCACCTGCAGCAAGGAAGCGGATCGCCGCCATTATGAAGCTCGGGATCGTCTCGATCGCGTACTTGATGCCGAGATAGGTCGAACCCCAGATCAAATAGACCGCCGCGAACGCCGCAACGAGATACACCATCTCGCGAGTGCTGAATATCTGTTTGATCTTTTCCGTCATTTCCTTTTCTTTACCGCCTTTATGTTCTTGTTTTTCGCCGAAGCGTCCGGCGAGATGCGCACCGATGAAGTTTCCTTTATCGTTTCGAGCACGACGGTCGTCCTGGTCGAGAGAACGGTCTGCACGGCCTTGATCTTTTCACGAAGAAGTTTCGCAAGGCCCTCGGGACTATCGGCACGAACCTTCAGGAGAAACGAATCTTCACCGGCGACATCGTGTATCTCGAGGACCTCTGGGATCTTCGCAAGCTCAACATCGGTTCCGTCACCGCATTCGCGACTCTTTACAAAAACAAACGCGAGCATCCCGAGGCCGAATTGACGATGGTCGATGCGCGTTTCGAATCCCAAAATGACGCCGCGTTCTTCAAGCTTTCGTACGCGCTCGAGAACGGCGGACGGCGCAAGGCCGACCCTTCGTGCGATGTCCGCATTCGAAATGCGGGCATCTTCCTGAATAATGCTCACGATCTGCTTGTCAATTACGTCAATCATTCGGTCAAAGCCTCGAATAACAGAATAATCAATGGTCAATGTGTTGTCAATAAGAATTTTTCACTACGGGCTGAAAATATGAAACAATACGGTCAATGACGGATAAATTGACATCTTTTGACCCGGCGACGGGCGATGAGATCGGGACATTAGAGGTAACGAGTGCGGTGGAGGTCGCAACGGCGGTCGAACGCGGGCGTGCGGAATTTGCGGCCTGGAAAACAACATCCTTTGCGGAGCGAAGGCGTCTTGTGATGGCGACAAGAGAAGTGCTCCTCGCGGAGATCGATGACGTCGCGAGACTTATCTCCCGCGAATCGGGTAAGCCCATCGCCGAAGCTCTCTCGATGGAGATCGCACCTGTGCTCGACCTGATGCAGCATTTTGCCCGCAACGCCGAAAGGCTTCTTGCACCGCGTAAGATCGGGATCGCGCTCTACAGTTTGCTCGGCCGCTCGTCAAAGGTCGTCTATCATCCGCTCGGCGTTGTCGGCATCATTCCGGCGTGGAATTATCCTTTCTCGATACCATTGGGCGAGGCCGTGATGGCATTGATGGCGGGAAATACAGTTGTCATAAAGCCCTCGGAACTAACGCCCTTTATCGGGCTGAAGATCGTCGAGATATTTGAGAAGGCGGGCTTTCCGAAGGATACGGTTCAGGCCGTGATCGGCGGCGGCGAGACCGGCGCCGCACTCGTTGAGGCAGCACCGGATAAGATAATGTTCACGGGTTCTGTCGCGACCGGCAAGAAGATCGCCGCGGCGGCCGCAAAGAATTTGACCTCGGTCGTACTGGAACTTGGCGGCAAAGACGCAATGGTCGTCTTTGCCGATGCGAATCTCGACCTTGCGGCAAAAGCCGCGGTGTGGGGTGCTTTTTGCAACTCGGGGCAGTCGTGCTCGTCCGTAGAACGGCTGTATGTTGAATCTTCAGCAGCGGAGAAACTGACGGCACGCATCGTCGCTGAAACAAAAAAGTTGAAGCAAGGAATTGGAACGGATGAAGATGTCTCGGTCGGCGCAATGTCCTCCGAAAGGCAGATGCGTACCGTCGCGGATCACGTCGAGGATTTTCGGCGTTCGGGTGCGCGGATCGAGGCCGGCGGTCGGCGAAGTGGAGATACTCTTTTTTACGAGCCGACCGTCATCACGGGTGCGACGAACGAGATGCTCGGTATGCGCGAAGAGACGTTCGGCCCGACGCTGCCGATCGCAACATTCGAGACTGAAGCACAAGCGGTCGAGCTTGCCAACGACAGCGAATTTGGGCTGACGGCGAGCGTATGGAGCAGCGACGGACGAAAGGCGAGGCGCGTTGCCGAACAGATCGAGGCAGGAACTGTAACGATCAACGAGGTTCTCTATACGCACGGGATCGGGCAGACGCCTTGGGGCGGGTTTAAGAATTCAGGCCGCGGAAGAACGCACGGCGTCGAAGGCTTGATGGAACTCGTGCAGGGGCAGCATATTCACGAAAATCACCTCCCGATACTTCCCGATGCATGGTGGATGCCGTATTCGCCGAACGCGGTCAAGACATTCCGCGGGTTCGCATCCAAATTCGCGACCGGTTCGATGTTGAAAACGACGATGCTTCTGCCGCAGCTCTTAAGGCGGATACTTGAACTGAGAAAAAAGGATTAGCCGAAGTTCAGGCTTCTTCAGGCTGTGCGGTAAGCGGTTCGGCAGAGAGCTCCGGACGAAAGGTCTTGAGCCAAAGGATGTGGATCGTGACGCCGATCGCGACTGCCGCGAGGATCAGCGTTACCCAGAACTTTCCCCCAACGAACCAGATGCTGAATCCGATCGAAGCCCAAAGCGTAAGGAGTGTCGTTACCTTTTGGCGGACCGTGATGCCTTGGCCTGACTTGTACGTGGTGATGTATTTGCCGAGCCAGCGATTGTTAAGAAGCCAAGTATGGAAGCGGTCGGAACTCTTCGAATAACAATACGCCGCGAGAAGGAGAAAGACGGTCGTCGGCATCAAAGGCAGGAACATTCCCAGCACACCAAGCCCTACGCAGACCGTGCCAAGGAAGATCAACAATGCCTTTCGAACGTCCATATCCTGCATCGCAACTCTCTATTCTATCGGCGCGAGCGGCTTAAAGTCCAATTTCGATCAGATAATGAAATCGGCAATGACAGGTGCGTGGTCCGATGGGTGGTCCCAGCCGCGAGGTTCGCGGTCGATCCAGCAATCCGTGCATAATTCGGCAAGAGGTTCTGAGGCCCAGATGTGATCGAGCCGTAGGCCGCGATTCTTCGGAAAGGATGATTCGCGGAATGTGTCCCACCAGGTATATTCGCCGGGCTGATCGTTGATCTGGCGAAAGACATCGACAAAACCCCAACGTTTCAATTGCTGAAACACCTCGCGTTCCTCACGCGTGAAGTGCATACGCGTTGCCCAGTAGCGGACGTTCCAAAGATCCATTTCGTGCGGCGTGATGTTCGTATCGCCGCAGAGCAGGACAAGGTCGTCGCGAGAATGGAGTTCGTCGAAATATTTGCGAAGGCGCGTGACCCAATCGAGCTTGAATTTGAACTTCTCGCTTCCGATCTTTGTACCGTGCGGGAAGTATGCACACACGACCGCAACGCCATTCGCACGAGCCTCGATCAGCCGCGTGGGCGCGTCTGGTCTATCGGTCGGAAAGCCTTTGCGGACGTGCGTAAGCGGAACTTTCGAAAGAATGGCTACACCGTTGTAGGACTTTTCGCCATAGAACTCGATGTATTCAAAACCGGCCGCCTGCAGCTTTCGAAGCGGAAATTTTGGATCAACGCTCTTTGTCTCCTGCAGACAGAGAACGTCCGGACGCACGGTCTGCGACCATTTCACGAGGTGCTCGAGCCGCGAAATAATACCGTTGATGTTCCAGGTCGCGATCTTCAATCTTTTTACGAAAACATTGTAAGCGGCACCGCAACGTCAGGAAACGCGGCGATAAGCTTCTTGTCCGACGTTATGAGCGGAACGTCCAACTGTTCTGCGAGGGCAACAAACTCACAATCGTATGCTGTATAGCCGGATGCCGCAGCAAGTTCTAGCACTTGATCGGAATTAACATCTTGCTCATTATCAGCCATTAACATCTCCGCCCTTTGTATTAAAGCTTTAGCATCGTCGAGCTTCATTTCCGACCGGCGTAAATACAATGAGAGCAAATTCCGCATCTCCGAGCGCCACAGCTTTGGCGCCGCCCAATCAGGATCGAATGCAAAGACGCCAAGACGGTCTGAGTGCCCTCGATCACCAAGTACGCAACGATATTTGTATCTACGACGATCAGATCCGATGACGCTTTCCTTCTTTCAGTTTCTTGTCAGTCAGGCGGACTCCGGTTTCGGTCAGCTTCGCTCGCTCCTTCCGGATACTTTTGAGCAATAGAGCCTTTGCTTCGCGGTCGGGCCGATCGAGCGAACTTTCAAGCCGAAAGATCGCTTCTCCGTTCAGGCTCCGGTGATTGCGTTTTGCTATCTCGGTCAAAGCCGCATATACCTCGTCAGGTAAGTTCTTTATGGTCAAAGTTGCCATATTATCTCGCGGATGCGAAATGCATCCAAAACAGAACCATAACGGAATTCACGATTTTCTTTCAATCTCGGAATTCAGCAATGACAGGTGCGTGGTCGGATGGTTTTTCGAGTTCGCGGGTCGAGCGGTCAATTCTGCACGATGCAGCGCGTGAGGCAAGCTTTTTCGAGGTCCAAATATGGTCGATACGAAGGCCGTGGTTATGCTGGAAGGCGCCGGCACGATAATCCCACCAGGAGAATTCGCGAACCTCGCCATTGAGCTTCCGAAAGAGGTCAGAAAAACCCCATTGTTTTACGAACGTGATCGCAGAGCGTTCAGGCTTTGAGAAATGGAGTTTGCCTTCCCAAGCGGCGGGATTCCAAACATCGACGGCTTCGGGGGCGACGTTAAAATCCCCACAAAGCAGAACCTCGTCATCGGGCGAACAGGTCGAATCAAAATAGCGACGCAGCCGCATCAGCCAATCAAGCTTGAACGCAAATTTGTCCGAGCCAAGTTCGGTGCCGTTCGGAATGTATGTGTTGACGATGCGGATGCCGCCGATGGTCGCGGCGACCATACGTTTTGGAGCCTCAGCGGCGTCGTCGGGGAAATTCAGTTGAATACTCTCGATCGGCAGACGCGAAAGGATCGCGACGCCATTGTAGGATTTCTCGCCGGTGAAGGCTGCGTCATAGCCCGCCGCCTTCAGTTCGAACTCCGGGAAGTTGGCATCGACCGATTTCGTTTCCTGAAGGCAGACGACGTCCGGGTTCGCTCTCGCAAGCCATTCGAGAAGCTGCGGCATACGAACGTTTATTGAGTTTACGTTCCAGGTGGCGATCTTCATTGATACTTGATGCGGCCTAGTTCTTCTCAGTGAGGTCGATCATCCGTCGAAGTGCCACATTCGCCCAACGCTTTATCTCTGGTTCGACAACGATCTCATTTACGACGTTGCCGGCAGCAAGATTGTCGAGAGCCCATGCAAGATTCTGCGGTGCGATACGGAACATCGTCGCGCACATACAAAGGTCGGGTGCGAGCAGACGAATGTGCTTATCCGGAAAACGCTTCTCAAGGCGGTTGACAAGATTTACCTCAGTGCCGATCGCCCAGGCAGAACCCGCAGGCGATTCCTCGACGGTCTTTATAATAAAGCTCGTAGAGCCGTCAAGATCGCTCTTTGCGACGACCTCGCGAGGGCATTCGGGATGGACGAGGACCTTCATTCCGGGGTGTTCTTCTCGGATCTTATCGACCTGCCAATCCTTGAACCGTCCGTGGACCGAACAATGTCCACGCCAGACGATAAGCTTTGCAGCGAGAAGCTCTTCCTCGGTATTTCCGCCGAGCTCTTTGTGCGGGTCCCAAAGCACGATCTTGTCCATCGGGATGCCGAATTTCGCACCTGTGTTCCGGCCCAGATGCTGGTCCGGAAAGAAGAACATCTTGTCGAAATTCTTGAGGTAGATGTCGAATAGCGGGATCGCGTTCGACGAGGTGCAGACGACGCCTTCGTTGCGGCCGCAGAATGCCTTGATCGCGGCGCTCGAATTCATATATGTGATCGGTGCGACCTTTTGATCGAGCACGCCGATCTCTTCGAGCTGTTCCCAGGCATCCTCGACCTGATCGATCGATGCCATATCTGCCATCGAGCATCCCGCTCCCATGTCCGGCAGGATCACACGCTGCGTTTCACGGCCGAGAATATCGGCGGATTCCGCCATAAAATGGACGCCGCAAAAGACGATGAATTCGGCCTCCGCCTTTGAGGCCATTACGGAAAGCTGATAAGAATCGCCCGTGAGGTCAGCATGCGAGACCACATCGTCACGCTGGTAATGATGGCCCAGGATGACGACCCGCGGGCCTAATTCCTTACGTGCAGCCTCGATGCGTTCGGATAATTCCGTCTCCGGCATTGCAAGGTAATTATCGAGTGGGATGACTTCTTCGAGAACGGCCGACATTGCAAATCTCTCCTTTAAGATCGGGTGCCACAAAGACACCGACCAAAGAAAAATCATTACACTTTCGAAGAGTGGAAGCAAGGTTCGGGCGTCACGGTTGGCGACGCCCATCCCGTCTATCTATTTGACCACGCCGAGCATTTTTTCGACGAGAAGGATCACGCCGTAGCAGCCGGTCGAAATGATGCCTGCTGCCGGTATCGTCAAGATCCACGCCCAGACGATTCTGCCTGCTGCATCCCATTTGACCGCTGAAAAACGCTTTGCCGAACCAACTCCGACGATCGAACCGGTGATCGTGTGGGTCGTCGAGACCGGGATACCGAAAGCGGTCGCACCAAAGAGCGTCATCGATCCGGCAGTTTCGGCACAGAAACCTTGTACGGGCTGGAGTTTTACGATCTTAGAGCCCATGGTTTTGACTATGCGCCAACCGCCCGAAAGTGTGCCGAGAGCAATGGCTCCGCAGGCCGCGACCTCGACCCAAAGCGGAATTTCCGGCAAGCGATTGTCGGGCGTCATCGTTAAGTAACCGCCGGCAACGAGACAGATCGTGATGATACCCATCGTCTTTTGGGCGTCGTTGCCGCCATGGCCGAGCGAATACGACGCTGCTGAAAAAAGCTGCCCCCAGCGAAAGATGTGATCGACGCGCCGGACAGACACTTTTCGAAAGATCCAGTAGATGATCACCATCAGAACAAAGCCGAGTGCCATACCGATCAGCGGCGAAAGGATGATAAAGGAAAGGGTCTTTATCCAGCCTTCGGCCTTGAGCAGACCGAGAACGCCGGCCGTTCCGTTGTGCCAAATGTAGGAGGAGATCGCCGATCCCGCGTAGGCGCCGACAAGAGCGTGCGAGCTCGATGTCGGCAGGCCGAAATACCACGTGATGAGGTTCCAAGCGATGGCGCCGAGGACGCCGCCCAGGAGAACGTAAAGCTGGTCGCCGGGCGGGATCTTCGAAATATCGATCATATCGCCGCCGATGGTCTTGGCGACGGCCGTCCCGAAGACGAATACCGCGATGAAGTTAAAGAATGCGGCCCAAACTACGGCCAATCCCGGCGAAAGCACACGCGTAGCGACGACGGTGGCGATCGAGTTCGCGGCATCGTGAAAGCCGTTCGTATAGTCGAAAATGAGCGCGACTATGATGATAAAGATCACGAGCCCTGCGGTTATGGTTTGTGGATCCATCTTTTTCTTTTACGCGTGTTTGAGGACGATGCTCTCAATGATGTTGCCGACCGCTTCGCATTTATCGGTCGCGTTCTCAAGGATCTCGTAAACTTCCTTCCATTTGATCAGGTCGATCGGGTCGGTCGCGTTCGAGAAAAGCTCTCCCATCGCCCTGTAATACACATCGTCGGCCTCATTTTCGAGGCGTTGGATCTCGAGCAAGTGCGGTTCAAGGCCTTTTGATTTTTTGAGGTGATCCGTTGCGTTATTGATGGAGTTTGTCAGCTTATCGATGATGTGGGCCAGTTTGACGGCGTGCTTATCGCTTTCCTTGATGTTGTACATAACGACGGCACGAGCCGCGGCGTCGATGTAATCGCATACGTCATCAAGGCCAACCGCAAGCGTGTAAATATCTTCGCGATCGAATGGAGTGATGAACGATGTGTTCAGCTTTGTCGTAACGCTGTGCGCAAGTTCGTCACATTCGTGCTCGACGCTTTTGATCTTCTTTGAGAGCGAATCGTATTCCTTCGGATCGCCCTCAAGCATCTCGACAAGGATCGACGATGCTTCCCTTAACTTTGAACTGATCTTCTTAAAGAGTGCAAAATACTCGGTCTCTTTTGGCAGCAGGCTAAATCCCATCTTTGATTCTCCAATAAATAATTTCGGCCGATCTCATACCGGCGGGCTGTGTTTAATAAATACTGCTTCGGTGAGGTAAACATTGAGCTCGCAAATGTCCTTTACGTAGTCACCGATACGTTCCAAATGCTTTGCGACAAAGAGCAACCTTGCAGCTCCGCCGGAAACCGCAGGCTTCGCGGCCATTCGATCAAGCAGAAGGTTGAAAACTCGTGCATAGCGGCTGTCGAGCTCTGCATCGCGTGAGATGATCTCGCGTGAAGCATCCGCATTCTCAGAAGTGAATGCATCAAGAGCTTCGCGGAGCATGTCGGAAGCGATGCCGGCCATTTGCGAAAAATCAAAATAATTGTCGATCTCGGGTTCGTTATTGAGTGCGATGGCGGCTTCAGCAATGCTGGCCGCGTGATCTGCGATGCGTTCAAGGATCGGCGTTATCTTCGCGACGGACACGACCATGCGGAGATCGTGCGGTGCAAGTTCGCGTTTTGCAAGGATCTCCACGCTCAACTGATCGATCTCGAGCTCCATCTGGTCTATGAGCTGATCTGCTTTGCAGACACTCAGCGCAAGTTCGCTATCGCGGGATGTAAGTGCACGAATAGCACGACTTACAGCCTCTTCCGTCTTGCCGCCGAGCAGAAGTACGCGATCGCGAAGAGCGTCGATCTCGGCTGATGCTGTCGGATGCACGGTCATAATCGATACATTGCGGCTTTCTCGGCGGTCCGTAATGCAAGCTGCAATACAGAAACTTTTTCACAAGTTCTGGTAAAATTATACTTCTCTCTCCGGACAAGAAAGGGTTATCGTAAAGGTCGCGTAACATCTTTGTAACACGAACGGAAGCGAAGGCTGAAACGAGTACGCGGACTTTTAGAGTCAACCCGGACCGTGGAAAGACTCATCGCACAGACGCGGGCATCGACGTCTGATCAAGAACCTATGAAAAGAACAATAAAACAACACGTGGCGGCGTATCTTGCGATCTTCGCGATCGCAGCGGCTCCGTTTACAGCGATCGCGCAGACGCGAATCGAGCGGCCGAAAAATAAGTACAAGGTCTCGGATGATGTGAAGCTTGGCAATGACAACGCTAAAAAGGTCGAGCAGCAATTCCCGATATTGAATGACCGCGAGGCGACGAGATATGTTTCACAGGTCGGCGAAAGGCTTGTGGCCGCGATACCTCCGCAGTTTCGCGAACCGTCATTCGACTATCGATTTGAGATCGTGAACGCGAGCGACATAAACGCGTTCGCGCTTCCGGGCGGCCCGATGTTCGTAAATCGCGGAATGATCGAAGCAGCAAAGAACGAAGGCGAGATGGCGGGCGTTATGGCTCACGAGATATCGCACGTTGCTCTTCGTCACGCAACGGCACAGGCGACCAAGCAAGGCAGCATTGGCAATCAACTCGGCGTGATCGGCCTTATTCTTGGCGGTGCGATACTTGGCGGTGAAGCAGGTGCTCAACTTGGTGCCCTCGGAGCGGTTGCGTGGATGACAAAATACAGCCGCGAGTACGAGACGCAGGCCGACACGCTTGGAGCGCAGATCATGGCGCAGGCCGGATACGATCCGCGAGATCTTGCCAATATGTTCCGCACGATCCAGGCACAGAGCAAGGGCGGTACTCCGGAATGGCTCTCAAGCCACCCCGATCCGGGCAACCGCTACGAAAAGATAATGCGTGAGGCCGAGATGCTCCCGATAACTCCACGGCCTTCGAATGATCGCGAATTTCGACGCGTTCAGGAACGTCTGCGTGCCCTTCCGCCCGCAAAGACAATGGCTGAGATCGAAAAAGGAGCTCAGAACAACGGCTCTGGAACAAATCCGACGGCCAACGGCGTCTATTCGAGGCGTGTGCCGTATCCTTCGCGAACAAGCACCAGGTATAACGGCATCGCGACCGTAAATATTCCTTCGAATTGGAAGGCTTTTGAAAGCAACGGCTCGGTTCAGTTCGCCCCGGAAGGCGCTTACGGAAAGGACGGTATAACGCGCGGTGCGATGATCGGCGTACTTCGCGGCAACAGAGACTTTGAGCGCGATGCGCAAGCATATGTTAATCAGATACTTGACGCGAACAACTATCTGCGGCAGCAAAACCAGTTTCGTGATGCCTATCTTGGTGATTACCAGGGAACTATGACGACGCTTTCGGGCCGTTCGCCGATAACGGGAGCGACGGAGTTGGTTACGCTGTATATGGCGTACGACAACGATGAGAACTTTGTCTATCTCATAACAGTAGTTCCATCGAGCGAATCTTCGCGATATTCCGCAGCGTTCAACAGAATGTTGAATACGTTTCGGACCGGCAGATAAGTACGGAGATCCTGCAAAATTAACGTCCGTTGCCTGCGGCCTTGCAGGCGACGGACGTTTCTTTATCTGCAAAACATTGTTGGTCCGCAGTCGCTAGAAAAACGTTTACAACACCGTTTCATTATGTTACGTTTCGGTTAAAGGTTTAGTACGTTAAAGTATGCGTATTCAGGAGATGCGGTCAGGTCTCGCTCATTTTCCAAAGCGAGTTGAGGAGATCGACATCGATGAAATTTTCAGGAGAGTTATGGCCGAACCGGGACAAACTGAGCTCGCGGCCCTCTCGGACCTTGAAGACCCTCGCTGGTCGGTCGTCTCGTTCGCGGGGCTCGAGGCCGGCGGGCTTACCTACAAGCAAGCGACCGCGCTCATTGAAGAGCTCGAAAAACACAACATCTCCGGCCTATGCATCGTTACGGACGAAGCTGCTCAACGCGGGACGAATTAAAATTCGACCACGACCTTTCCGAAACTCTTATTTGAAGCAAGATATCCGTAAGCCTCACCCGCTTCTTCGAGCTTGAAGGCTCGATCGAGGTGCGGTCTGATCTCTCCTGAATCAAGCAATGGAATGACCTCGCGAATAAAATTCTCGTTTGCCGCCGCCTTTTCCTCAAAAGGGCGTGCACGTAAGGTCGTGCCGCGGATAGTTGCCCGCTTTCTTAAGATCGAGCCGAGATCGATCTCCGCCTTTGTGCCGCTCGTTAAGCCGACAACACTCAAGCGGCCTTTCTGTGCGATAGATGCGATATTCTCCGCAAAGTATCCGGCCCCGACGAGGTCCAGGATCACATCAACACCCTTCCCATTTGTGATATCAAGAACGTGCTCCGCAAATTTGCCGTCCGTGGCAACGATGCCGTGCTCAAGCCCGAGATCAGCAAGCTTTTCTATCTTGTCGGCAGTTCGTGAAGTACCGATGACCTTGGCTCCTGCGGCCTTGGCAAGGTCGAGTGCCGCCATCCCGACGCCGGATGCCGCAGCGTGAATGAGCAGCGTCTCACCCGCCTTCAGGCAGCTTTGAGTAAAGACGGCGTCGTGAGCGGTGATATAGACCTCTGGGATGCCGCCTGCCTCGGTATAAGAAAGATTGTCGGGAATAGCTGCGAGAAGCGAAGGGTGTGAGACGACAAACTCGGCCTGCCCATGGCCGGTCGTGATTCCAAAGACACGGTCACCAACTGCAAATCCGCATGCTTCCGCGCCAAGTTCGACAATCTCACCCGCGAATTCCATCCCCGGCATATTCGGCGAATAGTTTTCGGGCGGCGGATATCGTCCGGCCGCTTGAAGCAGGTCGGCGCGATTTACGCCCGCAGCTCGTACCCGTATTAGAGCTTCGTTCCGGCTTGGCCGCGGAGCCTCCACCTCATTGATCCCGACGCCATCGACGCCGATGAATTCGCTTATCCAGACTGTCTTCATTTCGTCGGCGTTATATCGTTCGCCTTCAGCGAATTGCCCGTTGCGCGCTCAAGATCGACGATCGCCTTGTTAAGATCGGTCCGTGCCTTTAGCTCAATGCTTTTAGCCGCGATCAATGCGGTCTGGCGTTCGAGGACGCGGTACACATCCGATTGGCCTTCATCCAACTTTCGCTGCTCGGACTCATACTGCTTCTGTGAGTTCTCGCGTGCGATGGCAGCCGCTCTAAGCCTGGCTTCACCGCTTCTGACGGCCTGCATCGCATTACGAACCTCGATCTGGATGCCCTGTTCGATCTGTTCACGTTGGACCTCGAGACGTTCGGCATCGACCTTCGCCTTTCCAAGCAACGCTCCATTGGTCTTATCACCAAAAAGTGGAAGGTTGAAGTTCAGGCCGACCCGATATGTCGGATAGCGATTCGTAAAAATGCCGCGAAATGGATTACCTGTCAACAGAGCAAGGTTTGCCTGCTGCTGTGCACACGCCGGTCCTGTCGGATCGACGTTGCAGGCAGTTGGAAACGAAGTGCTGAAATTCGGATTCCGGCTTCCTCCCACGCCTGAGCTGCTGTAACTTGCGACGAGATCGACCTGCGGTTTCCTCAGCTCCTTGTAGTAACGCTGATCTATTTTGTTGATCGCGAGCTGAGTATTGCTGACCGCGAGTTCAGGGCGATTCTTCATTGCCGAATCGAGAGCATCCGTAAGCGTCGTGTCCGGAACCTTTTGCTCGACGGACTCGATGGGCACGATGGCCTCGCCCCAGATCGCGTCCGTGCGAGTCGGGGCAATGAGATTCTTCAGCAAGTTCTCGGAAATGTTGACGGCATTAAGTGCATCGTAAACTGCCTGTTCGAACGTGGCCACTTGCGTTTCGGCAGCGACGATGTCGATCGGGGCGAGTTGGCCTTCGTTGACAAGCCGTTTGTTATGTTCGAGCTGAGCCTTCGCGATCGTGACGCCGTCGCGCTGAACCTGCAGATTCCTGAGAGCGAAGATCAGATCCCAATAAGCCTTCTCGACGTTCGACACGGTGTCGATCGTGTGCGAAAGAAATTGTGTGTCGGTAAGCTCGAGGTTTCGCTTTGCGATCTCGATACCGCGACGCTGAGCGTCGAACCTTCGGCCGCGAAGAAGCGGCTGCGTAACGCTGAAGCTCAAGCTCGAGAGATACTGCGGGCTAAGGATGCTGATCGGGTTGTCGGTGGTAACGCGCGAATTATTGAAAGTGCCCGTCAGGACCGTGCCGAATTTCGGAATAAAACCCGTGAGTCCGGCGTTTGCGACCGCTGTTCCCTGAGTGGTCTTTGGATTATTGCTGAAAATGCTTACGTTCGGAGCGGTCGCGCGTTCGTAGTACGTCTGCCCCGAAAGCTTGGGTTCGTAAACGCCGCGTGCCGCTTTCAGGTCGAACTCGGCCATCGACGATGTCTTGCGCGCGACCTCGATATCTTTGTTATTGTCGAGAGCCATCCTGAGAGCTTCGGCGAGTGTCAGCGGGCGTTCCCTTGTGACATCGACACCGACGCGCCCAAGATCGGGAAGGTTCAGATCGCGGCTCTTATAATTGGGAGCCACGTCAGGAACATTCTTTAGATCGTCGGGAAGAACGACCTGCTTGCCGTTGTCAGGCGTAGGTGTCGGCGACGGATTTTGCCCAAAGGCAGCGAATCCGCACACCGACGTTATGAAAAATAAGAGTAAAAGCCGCCTCATAAAATAATTGCGTTAGCGTGCATTAAAATTTTCCAAGGATCGAGCTGGCCGCAGTTGAGAATTTGCGTTTTGCTCCGCCAAAAAGCCTTGATGCAAAGCGATTGATCCGGCTGAAAAGTTTGAACTCGGAAATATCGTCAAAGATCGAATAGAAGACCGGCACCGCAAGCAGCGTCAGCAAAAGACACAGCGTTTGGCCGCCGACGACCAGGACACCGATCGACCGATTCGTTCCTGAACCGGGGCCGGAACTTACGACGAGCGGCAGCATACCGGCAACGAGAGCGATCGTTGTCATCAAGATCGGACGAAGCCGGTCGCGGTTTGCCTGTATGATCGCGTCATACCGTGACATTCCTTGCGAACGCAGATGATTCGTATGGTCGATCTGCAAAATTGCGTTCTTCTTTACGACGCCGAAAAGCAGCAGCAGGCCAAGGCCCGAAAAAATGTTCACCGTCTGTCCGGCCACCAGCAAACTGAAAATACCGAACGGAATCGAGAGCGGCAGTGTCAGCAGGATCGTGATCGGGTGGATGAACGATTCGAACTGAGCCGCGAGCACGATGTACATAAAGACGAACGAGAGCATAAATGCGAGCAGGAAGTAGAATCCCGCTTTGCCCATTTCTTTCGATTGTCCGACATAACCCGTGCGATACGTGTTTGGCAGATCGAGCTGCTTTACGTATGAATCGATGGCCGATGTGATGTTTGCCGCTGAACCGCCGGGTTTTGTGTTTGCAAGCAGCGTCACCTGGCGTTGGCGATTCGTTCTATCGATGGCGCTCGGGCCGGTGCCGGGAACGAATTTTACTACGCGGTCAAGAGTTACGAGACCGATCTTTGAAGAAGGAACGACGACGCGCTTCAATCCCTCGACACTCGTTCTAAAAGGATTTATCGCGCGGACTCGAACCTCGTATTGGTCAGTGCCTTCATTGAAGGTCGTTGCCTCCTGGCCGGCGATCAAAGTGTTCAACGCCTGCGAAACATCACCAACGCGGACGCCAAGTTCGGCCGCAACATCGCGATCGACCTCGAGCTGAACTTCGGGCTTGCCTGCGATGAGCGTCGAATCCACATCGACAGCGTCCGGGATCGACTTCATTTTTTCGAGGATCTTCGAAGAGTATTCCTCGAGCTTTTTCATATCTGGCCCGGCGATCAGGAACTGGACGTTCGCATTGCGGAAGCCGCCGCCCGAGAACGCCTGGACGGGCTGAACACCGGAACGAAGCCCCGGAAAGTTCTTCGTGATAAGGTCACGCGTCTCTTCCATGAGCTGTTCCTGGCCCTTGGCGCGGTCGGCGATCGGGGAAAGTTTTACGTAGATCGTACCGGCGTTCACGACCTGCTGCGTACCGCCGCCGACGGTCGCGAGCGTGTCGGTCACACCGGGCATCTTTCGGATCTCTGCGGCGATCCTTTCAAACTGAAGGGAAGACGCCGAGAGGCTTGAGCCCTCCGGAACGCGAAGAGTTACCTCGAATTGCGACTGATCATCGACGGGCAAGAAGTTCTTGCCGACAAACATAAAGAGCGGGATGATGCTCAAAAACACGAGGATCACGAGGCCGATGATCACCCAGCGGTGAGCCATCGAGAATCGAAGCATCGACGCGTAAACACTATCTACGTAGCGGAACCAGCCGGTATGCTTCGTGTCGTGCGACGCCGGTGTCTCGATCATGCCGTCGCCCTTGAGTTCTTCGATGATCTTCTCGCTGTCCTCCGGCGTTCGTTTGATAAGGCGCGCCGCGAGCATCGGCGTAAGCGTAAATGAGACGATCAGCGAGACGAGCACCGCGAACGATGCGGTCAAGCCGAAGGACGACATAAATCTGCCGACGATGCCCTGCATAAAGCCGATGGGCACGAACACCGCCATCAAGCTCAATGACGTTGCGAGAACGGCGAGGCCGATCTCGCGTGTACCTTCGATGGCCGCTTGGAACGGATTCATTCCCTTCTCTTCGACGAATCGATAGATATTTTCGAGTACGACGATGGCGTCATCGATCACGATGCCGACCATCAAGGTCAGCGAAAGCATCGTAATGACATTGAGCGTGTAGCCCATCGCATACATCAAGGCAAAGGTCGCGATGATCGATGTCGGGATCGCAAGCCCCGCGATGAATGTCGATCTAAAACTCCAAAGGAAGAGGAAAACGACGATGGCCGCAAGTATCGAACCGACGATCAAGTGCTCTTCGATCGAATTAAGAGAGCTTTCGATAAAGACCGAGTTGTCGCCGATGATCCGAACTGTATAGTCCTTCGGAAGCGTCGGCATTATCTCGGCGAGCTTCGCCTTTACGCCCTCTGCGGTCGCGACGGTGTTCTGGCCGGATTGTTTTGCGACGATGAGCGTAACCGCCGGTTGTCCGTTCAAGCGGGCTTCGCTTCGCAGTTCCTCCGCGCCGTCTTCGACATAGCCAAGATCTTTGATCTTTACGGGATATCCGCCGCGAGTTGCGACAACGACATTCGCAAACTGCTCAGGCTTCTGAACCTTGCCGATCGTGCGGACACTCGTCTCTTTCTGACCTTCGTCAAGACGGCCGGAAGGAAACTCCATATTCTGGATCTTAAGGCCGCCGGAAACCTCGGCAGGCGTTACGCCGTAGGAACGCATCTTGTCCGGATCGACCCAAACGTTTATCTGCCGCTCCTGACCGCCGATCATCGAGATCTGGCCGACGCCGCTTACGGATTCCATCGGCTCCTTGATCTTTTTCTTCGCAAGCTCGGTAACTTCGCGGAGCGACTTCGGTGCGGAGATCGTAATGCGCAGAACGGGAGCCGCATCCGTATCGAGTTTTTGCACGGTCGGCTGCTCGGCTGTGTCCGGCAAATTCGGAATGACGGTCTGGACGCGATTCTCGACCTCTTGGGCGGCGACGTTGACGTCTTTCTCAAGAACGAACTGAACAAAGACCTGCGAGATCCCCTCGATCGAGGTCGAGCGAAGTTCGTCGATACCGCTGATCGTATTTACAGATTCTTCGATCTTGTCGGTGATCTCGGTCTCGATCTCCTGCGGCGATGCGCCGGGATTCACGACCGTGACCGTGATCGTCGGGAAGTCGATCTTTGGAAAAAGATCGACGCCTAGACTAAAGAACGAAAAGGCGCCCACGACCACCAGCGACATGATCAACATCGTCGCAAAGACCGGTCGTTTAACACATATTTCAGCTAACCACTGCATACAAAGTTAGTCCAAAGCCCAACAGGTTACTTGTCCTACTGGTTCACACGGATGCCGTCATAAAGGGCGGCCAGGTTGTTGGTTGCGATGACGTCGTTCTCAACGATGCCGTTCTTGACCTGTATCAGGTCATTCTCAAGCAGGCCGAGCTGGACAAGAACCTCACGGGCAACACCGTCCTTGATGATGAAGACCCTGTTGACATCGCCGTCGGTCTTGACCGCTGCGGCCGGTATCATCACCGCATTTTCAGGCGTTGACTTTGTGATGCGAACCGTTGCAAATTGTCCGGGTTTAAGGGCGCCGTCAGAATTCGGGACATCGGCTTCAACCGTCAGCGTACGTGCCGTTGCGTTCAAACTCGGTGATATCCGCGTAACCTTTCCTGAGAAATTCCGTTCGGGATAGGCGCTTGTCTGTAAAGAGATCGATTGGCCTTGTTTTACAAGCTCGATCGACTGTTCCGGCACCTCGATCTTCATACGCAGGGTCGATGTGCGGACGATCGTCGCGATCTTCGAATTCGGAACGCTTGGGCTTACATATTCTCCCGGGTCTGCGGTCCGGTCGGAAACGAAGCCGCTTATCGGTGCAAGGATCGCCGTGTCGTTAACAGCCTTTTTCGCTTGATCTACCTGAGCTTCTGCCGATGCAACAGCTGCTTTTGCCGCTGACTCTTGAGCCTGGGCCGACGAAATGGCCTTTTCTGCGACCTGCGCGTTAGCACGTGCGTCGGCAAGCTGGCCTGCGAGCGAATCACGAGTCGCACGCCGCTGATCAAGGATCGAGCGTGAAATGTCACCGGTCTTGAAAAGGTTCTCGGCGCGCGTCAATTCCTTCTCTGCCAATAGCAAATTTGCTTTCAGGCTCCGAACCTGCGGAAATTCATCAACCGAAAAATGTGAACCAACCGGTACGCCAAGTTTTGCCTGAGCCTGGCGGACGGCGGCCGCTGCGGATTCGACCGCTTTGCGGGCCTGTTCGGCGCCCGCCTGAGCCTGTTCAAGCCGAAGCCGAGCGTCGCGAGGGTCGAGGCGGACGAGCACACTGCCTTTCGCCACGTACGATCCAACATCGAAATTCACCTCGACGACCTTACCGGCGATCGTCGGTGCAACATCGGTCGATTCATCGCCTGCGAGGCTGCCGGTAGCTTCAAAATATGAAGGGATCTGATGGACGACCGCCTGAGTCGTTGTTACGTCAACGGTCTGCGGTTGCGAATTTGCGTTCGCGTTTGCGTTCGCCGAGGGACGGCCGCAGGCTGCGGAAAAAAACATCACCGATATGGATCCGCAAAGTAATAATGCAGGCACAATACGCCGAGTTGTTAAGAACATTTGTAAAAAATTAAGCCCGTTCGGCCTCTAAACCTTTAAGCAAAATGCCGGCAAATCCTTTTGCCGCGTCTTCATTTGAGATCTTGAGCAAGTATTTGCTCTTATCCCACAACACGTTGTTCAGCGAGTGGTGAAGCAGCATCCCAAGAAATGCTCTTACCGCGAGTCTAGGTTCCATATTTCGGAATGCCCCATCCTTTTGCCTTCCCTGGATGTAGCCGCCGATGAATACATAGACGCGCTCGATGAACTCGTGAAAGAACTTCTCTGCAAGCTCGTGCTCTTCGAGTGCAGAGTATAGAAGCAGCCGCACGAACGGTATGTTCGATTGCTGCTTCTCGAGAATCGCTAATCCGAGCCGATAAAAAACAGCCGCATCATCCTTCGCGTTGAGTGCAGCCTTGAGCCCTTCATCATTCTCCCAGGCAAGTTTTGTCGCATCCTCGCGACAGCCTTTGGTTTCGATGATCGCCTGGTAGAGGGCATCCTTATTTTCAAAATGCCGGAAAAGCATCGCTTCGGACACGCCCGAAGCCTTAGCGATCTCCTTCGTTGTTGCGCCCTTGAAACCGTGCTGGGAAAAGAGCTCCACCGCCGCTCGTAGGATCACGCCGCGGCGCTCATCACCCGACATTCGGGCACTCGGATCACAATTAAAAAAACTCTCTATCAACCTATCCTCACCTAAGTAAGTGCTTACTTACCGAATAAGTTTGCATTTTCCGAGTTATCTTGTCAACCTTGAATCAAAGCTCGGACCAGAACCTTCGCGGGAACAAACTTCGGCCAAATTTCGTTACAACCCTTATAGGCCGTTTGGAATCTGATGCGAGCGGTCGAGAAGCTTTACGACCGGAGTGTTCAAGGGGTTCGATATTTTTTTGGAGGATCGATATCACGATGTCGGAATTTGAGAACGAAGTAAAAAAGGCGGAAAAGGAGCTTGAACAAAGCCTTATCACGCTTGGCGGTGAAGAGAAATACACAGAGCATCAGAGCGACGAGTTTTTAGGAGAAATAAAGATGCAGGCACAGGAATACGGAAAAAAGGTCCAGGACGCAGCGGGCAAAGCATTTGATTATGCAAAAGAGAATCTTGGCCAGGCCGGCGACAAGTTCAAGGAGCTGACCGCAAAAGATCCGAAAGAATTGATCGAAGATGCAAAGGAATTCGCACGGCAGAAGCCCGGCCAGACGATCTTGATCTCGGCAGCGATCGGCGTAGTTCTAGGCCTTCTACTTCGCGGCGGCCGAAGATAGCGGCCTTTGCGGTTCTATTGTTTTGTCTCCAAATTTTGGGCGGTCTGCACCTGATGCGGATCGCCCATTTTATTGGCTAGAACGTGTGGGACGGCTTTTGGATGCAGGTTTCGCCGGTGTCTTAAGAAATGAATAGATCGCGAGGCTGCCGGCCGCTGCTACGAGAAGAATAATAAGCACAACCACGAGGCGCACTGCCATCTTTGCCGACTTTTTGAGCAGCCGAAAGGCGAGATACGCAACCACGCACAAGGCAAGAAAAAAGCCCGCGGCAACTGCGACACCTCCGGCCTCGAACAAGCTGATCGAAAAAATCGGTGTCATTCGTCTTTCTTTTCGAGTGCGGCCTCGATCTTCGCAAGGTCTTCGGAAGTAAGGTTCGCGGGATCGGCAGGAACGGCATAATCACCATCCGCCCACGCTCCAAGATCCAGGAGTTTGCATCGCTCCGAGCAGAACGGGCGAAATTCATTTCCCGTAAATTCAGTTTCCTTGCCGCATTGCGGGCATTTCACCTTGGGCATAAGTTCTTCTCTTGAAGATTCTAGCATCTAACAATGCGAACATTCGATGCAGCAAAAGCGTATTCGAGACAGGGAGAATTGTGGTAAAACTAGCTGTATGAGCGAAGGAAAAGACATCTTTGAGCGCTGGCAGAAAAAGGCGACCGAAACATTGGACGGCATCGACGAGAAGCTCGGCCTAAAGGACAAGATCGAGACGGGTGCACGCGTTGTCGTTGATACTGCCCAGAAGGGTGCCGCTGCGGTCAAGACGCAGGCGGAAAAGTCTGACATCGGGAGAAAAGCCGTCAAAGCGGTCGAGGATGTTGCTTCGACCGCGGGTGATGCCGCAAAGACCGCTTGGAATGTGAGCGAACCTCTCCGAGATGCTGCGGTCGATGTCGGCACGAAGGCCGGCGAGGCGGTCGCAGACATTGCCGGCAAGGCAAGCGAAACGCTCGGCGATACAGCGTCGTCCATTGGCACGAACGCCAAACGCGTAACCAAGGTCGTGGGATTCGGTGCTTCGCTTACATCTACGACAAACACGATATTGAACGCCCTGAAGAATGCGGCGGCATCCGCAAAAGAAGACCCGGCAAAGGCAGCGGTTACGGGAGCTTCGATGATGGTCGGAGCCGGGCTCGGCATCGTTTTCACCGGCATAAACTCGCATTGGCTTTTGAATTCGGCGATACCGACTTGGTCGGTCAAGAAGCTTGCTGAAAGCTTTGACGGCTACCTAAAACGCCGCGAAACGCTGATCGAGAAGGGACGGCTCAATGACGCAGAGCGCGAGCGGATCGAGTTCGAACGCGATATCGCAAAACGCGTCGGCGCACCGATGCTCGGGGCGTTCGCCTTTGCTTCAGGTGCAGTGATGATGACAAAGGTCTTTAACCCGACGGAGGTTACAGGCTTCCCGATCGGCACGATCCTCGGCGGAAATCCGCTGCTCGAGGGCGTGTGGTTCTTCGGGAACGGTGTCGTTTGCTTTAAGACGAGCTACGACTTTTTTATGATCGCGCTTGAAGGAAACGACGAGGCCGAACGCGTGGTGAATGAGATAAAAGGCCTTTTGCCGAACGTTGCGTAGTGAGGTTCAAACAAGCTTCACAGGAAACGGTAGGAAAGTAAGGATAAAGATGAGCAGGGTCAAAATGGCCACTGCTTTTCTTTTTGTGTCGAGAGGCGTTTGGTCGTATGGCCGCGGGTGGCCGACCTTGAGCATGAAACCCAAGATCACCGCGATCAAGAAGCCGCTCGGGCTGCTGTAAAAATACGCGCCGAGCACTGAAATGACCGCCATTACGGGAAATGCGATCCTGCCGGTCCAATAATGGACGCGTTCGCCCAACGTTGCGTAAACGGCGTGTCCGCCATCGAGCTGCCCGGAGGGAATCAGGTTTATTGCGGTCACGAGGGCTCCGATCCAGGCCGCGTAGTAGAAAGCATTGCCGACACCGAATGCAAGATCTTTGCCGAAAGCGAGGCCGACCAACTGCATTATCAGCGGGTCGCCAAAGACGAGCTGCCCGCCGGTCGAAACTGGTTGGCTCGCTGTCATCTCCATTTGAGAGATCCCGATGATCGCGATCGGCAGCATCATCACAAAACCTGCGATCGGCCCTGCGACACCAATGTCAAAAACGGCCTTTCGAGAAGGCATCGGAGACTTAATGCGGATAAATGCACCGAACGTGCCCGCAGGGCCGATCATCGGCGGTGTCGGAATAAAAAATGGAAGTGTCGCATCGACCTTATAGATGCGGCATGCGATGTAATGTCCCATTTCGTGCGAAACGAGGATCAGAAGCAGAGATAGTGAGAACTCGAGGCCATAGGTAAGCACGTACGAGTTCGTGAACAAAAGCTCGATCGCGTGTCCGATGACTCCGATGTATTTCTCCGGAAGGCTGAGAAAGAATGCGACCGTCTCATCGAAGGTCTGCGGGTCGCTTCCGACCACAAAATCGTTCACCGGGCCGAAGGGATAAAGCGTGCCTGCGATCGTCGTTGTGCAGAAAGTGAGAGCAAGCAAAAGAACGTGCCGGACAAGGACCAAGGCAGACGGCCGAGGCAGATCCTGGCCATAAAAAAAATCTTGATTTACCGGTTCGACCTCTTGCATCCGAAGCTTACATCACGAAAAACGAAAAGAACCGAAATCTCCGCGGTATTACTGCAATTGATTCGCGGAAGTTTTGCGGTCCTCTTGATCTAAAACAAGCTGATCTTCAGTTAGACAGACTTTGCAGAAAGCTCCTTGCCGGGTTTGAATCGAATGGTCTTGCCCGCCGGAATGGGCACCTCCGTACCAGTTCGCGGATTGCGTCCGACGCCGCGTTTACGTGCCTTTACGACAAAAACACCAAAACCGCGAAGCTCGATCCTCTTGCCCTTTGCGAGAGCTTCTTTCATCGCTTCAAAAAGCGAGTCGACGACCTGCTCGGCCTTCTGTTTTGGCACTCCCGTCCTGTCGGCAACGAGGTTGACGATGTCCAATTTGATCATTTTTCCTCCAAGTGATCTGGAAACGAAGGAGATTCAAGGCGAAACGGTAATGCCCAGAAAGAATACCTAAGAAATACCGCGGCTGTCAAGCCTTTTGCGAAGCTAACTTATGCAAGCAATAGCTTTGCGGGAGCAAATCGACCGGTCTTTGTGCGTTCCCTTGCGTGTGGTGCGTCAACAAAAATAGATTCAGTTTTTCTGATTTTCCTGTTAGGCTCTAAAATCAAAACATTATGCGTTGGCAAGATCTCAGACGAAGTTCGAACGTTGAAGACAGACGCGGCATCTCAGGCCGCGGCGTCGCGATAGGCGGCGGTGGGTTGGGCGTGATCGTGATCGCATTGGCCATTCTGCTTTGCGGCGGCGACCCTAGCTCGCTATTGCAGAGCGGCGGCCCGATCGACAGTCAGCAGGTGCAGGCTCCCGCGGCGAATGCCGCAAACCCAGCGCAGACGGATGCGAACAAGCAATTTGCGAGCGCGATCATGGGCAGTCTCGAGGATGCCTGGCGGCAGATACTGCCAAAGCAGACCCGCGTTCGGTATCAGGATCCGAAACTTGTTCTATATACCGGACAGGTTCGTTCCGCCTGTGGTCTTGGCGATGCGGCGATGGGCCCATTCTATTGCCCGGGCGATATGAATCTGTATTTGGATTTTGCGTTCTTTGACGAGCTAAAACGTGAATTTCGCGCGCCCGGCGATTTTGCACAAGCTTACGTGATCGCTCACGAATTCGGCCACCACATTCAAAACCTTATGGGTACGATGGACCGCCTCCAAGCCTCGGGAGCGGGAAATCGCGGCTCCGTCGCCCTTGAGCTCCAAGCGGATTGTTATGCGGGCATCTGGGCGAACTACGCTGCGGCCCAGGGACGCCTCGATACGGGTGATCCTGAAGAAGCGATCCGTGCGGCGAGCGCCGTCGGCGACGATATGATCCAAAAGCGTACACAAGGCTATGTCGTGCCTGACTCATTCACGCACGGCAGTTCGTCGCAGCGTGTCGAATGGTTCGGACGCGGAATGAAGTCCGGCAGTATGGCGAACTGCCAAACCTTCCGCTAAGGCTCGAAGGGCTTTCCGTACAATTCCTGGTAGACCCAGCCAAGCAGACGAGCTTCGGCCGTGCAGAGCAGTTCGAGCCAGCAGCTCGATAGATACAGGCGTTTTTCCAGGTTGCTCGGCAGTTTGTCGGCTTTAGCGAGAGCAAATGCCTCCGCGTCGGCATCCAGATCGTAGGCGGTGGTCATTTCGGCCTTTGTTTCGCGTGCACGGCCGAGAGCCTCGACGATATCCGTGATCCAGAGTTTCAGATCTTCTTCGCTCTTGTTTTCTGCGACCGCCTGAATAACGCCGATAGCGAATCGGGCTTCAGCATTCTCGAATGGATAGATCGCAACGCCATTGGCCGTATCGTCTTCTTGTTTCCACTGAAAAAGTTCGTCTGCGAAAGGATGCCGTATCCTTCCGACGCGTTCATCATACGTGATGAACCATTCGACAAGGTCCGCAAGCGAGGAGGTTTCCGGAACGCCGTCGGCGATCTTGAGTGCCGGCGGTGAAGTGCTCTGTGCTGGTTCTGCCATAAGGGTTGAAGGGAAGATTATTTCACGCGGCGGCAAACTTTTACAATCTATGAACGATTTGGCATATAATTCGTAAATGTTGGGTAAGAGCGGTCAAGGAGGCCCTTCTTAAAACTATGCAAACGCAATACGTAAACTGTCCGAATTGCCACTCGCAAAATATCGCGGGCGGCGGCCTTTGTTCGAGCTGCGGTGCGATGCTGCCCGCATACAACGCCGGCCCGATGCAGCCGCAGAATCGTCCTGCGGTGCCCG
The DNA here is from genome assembly GCA_019694355.1 of Pyrinomonadaceae bacterium. Classification (GTDB taxonomy): domain Bacteria; phylum Acidobacteriota; class Blastocatellia; order Pyrinomonadales; family Pyrinomonadaceae; genus OLB17. The sequence continues at coordinate 368,592 of JAIBCB010000003.1, forward strand.
GAGCGGATAAGAAGGTTCTCGCCGGAGTCCTCGGCATCGTTCTCGGCGGCCTAGGTATTCACAAATTCATTCTCGGCTACAACACCGAAGGCATCATTATGCTCGCGGTCTGGGTGGTCGGCGCGCTTTTTTTGTGCGGCATACCATCGCTTGTGATGGCCGTGATAGGGATCATCGAAGGCATAATGTACCTTACTAAATCGGACGAAGAGTTCGTTCATACCTACATCGTCAACAAGAAGGGCTGGTTCTAAACATTTAGCTGACAGACGTGTTCACAGGGCTGATCGAAGAACTCGGCGTGATCGAGAGCATTGAACGACGCGATGCCGGTGCGGTCTTTCGTCTCGGTGCGACGGTCATCACTTCGGACATTGCGAACGGTGATTCGATCGCGGTGAACGGCGTATGTCTAACAGCGCTCAATATCGACAAGAACGGATTCTCCGCCGACGTTTCGCCGGAGACCCTCGACCGAACGACGCTCGATCAGCTTGAGGTCGGCTCGCGTGTGAATCTCGAACGTGCGCTGCTCGCGACACAGCGGCTTGGTGGACATATCGTTCAAGGACACGTTGATTCGACGGGTGAGTTTCTTGCGGCACGCGACGAAGGGGATTTTCACACCGTGACGATCGGGTTTGATCCAGAATTTGCAAAGTATCTGGTCTTTAAGGGGTCTGTTGCGGTCGAAGGGATCTCGCTGACCGTCGCCGCGTTGCGGGAAGCGGAGTTCGACATTGCCGTTATTCCGAAGACGTGGGAAATGACGAACCTTTCGACGCTTTCACCGGGAGAACGCGTCAACCTCGAAGCCGACGTCATCGCAAAATATGTCGAGCGGATGCTCTCCGCACGTAATTTCGAGTAATATTGGTTTTTGATCCGATATGCTCGCTGCCCTCATAGTGCTCGCTGTTTTTCTCTTTGGCGGGCTTTGTTTTACTTACCTGTTCTTTGACGATGAGCGGCTTTTATGGCGGCTCGCGGCGGGCAACATCGTTTCGTGTGCGACAGCGGGCGTTTCCGGATTCGTCATCACTCTTTTCTTTGGATTGAGTGCGACAACGGCGGGCGTTTCGGTCCTCACGGCTCTTCTTCCCGCCGTGATCTTGCTGAAGGCAGATGTTCGAACGAAGCTCGCGAGAGATTGGCAACGCGCACGCTCGAACTTTCAGCACGGGAACAAGCGGATTGGCGGCCTCATTTTCTACAGCTTCTTTTTCATTCTATTTTGCCTGTTCTTTTCCCAAGCGATCTACCAGACGCCCGATGGCATTTTTACAGGCGGATCGCAGAACCTCGGCGACCTGCCGTTCCATCTTGGAGCGATCTTTAGCTTTACGGACGGTGCGAATTTCCCGCCGATGAATCCATCGTTCTCCGGCGTGAAGTTCGCATATCCTTTCGTCGCGGATCTGCTTACGGCGTTGACGATAAAGCTTGGCGGATCGGTGCGTGCGGCGATGGTCGTTGAGGATATCACTTGGGCATTTTCGCTGCTCGTCCTTCTCGAACGTTTCACAGTTCGCGTGACATTGAGCAAGCTTGCGGGCCGCATCGCTCCATTCCTGCTCTTTTTTAGCGGCGGCCTCGGCTTCTTATTCTTCGCACGGGATCTCTGGCAGCAGCAGAAAGGATTTTTCGATTTTATCTCCGCTCTGCCGAGCGATTACACGATCACGAACCTCTTCCGCTGGGGCAATTCGATGGTCGTCCTCTTTATCACGCAACGCAGCCTGCTTCTTGGAATGCCGCTTGCGATCATGGCGATCGACCGGCTCTGGGCGACGTTCTCAGGGCAAGATGGCGACGAGGGACACCCGCAATTTGTGCCGCCGTTCGTTCTTGGAACGCTCGTCGGGACGCTGCCGCTTGTTCACTTGCATAGTCTGCTGGTCGTCTTCATCGTCGCAGCCGTTTGCCTGCTTTTGTATATGCGGCGATGGAAAGAATGGTTCACGTTTGCTGTCGGCGTTTCGATCGTTGCCGTTCCGATCCTCGCGTGGCTTACGACGGGCGAGGCGTCGGATGCATCGAAGTTCATCGGCTGGAACTTCGGCTGGGACAAAGGCGACAAGAATTTCTTCTACTTCTGGCTCTTGAACACAGGCCTGGTGATTCCGCTGATCGCCGCCGGCGTTTATCTCGCGTGGACAAAAGGATCAAAGGAAGAGCACAAGCACCTTCGATGCGCGGCGCTTTTTTACATTCCGTTCGCGCTGATCTTTGTGATCGCGAATGTCGTCAAACTTGCTCCGTGGGAATGGGATAATATCAAGATCCTGATCTATTGGTTCGCAGGTTCGATACCGTTCATCGCTCTTGCGATCGTTTGGGCTTGGGAAAAGAAAGCCGTCTGGCTCAAAGCGGCGGCCGCACTCGTCTTTCTCTCTTTGATCGCCTCCGGAGCACTGGATGTTTACCGCACAGCGAGCGGCCAGAATGTCGTAAAGGTCTTTGATGCGGATGGCGTGAAGATCGCCGATGCGATCAAGCAAAAGACCGCACCGAACGCTTTGATCTTGAACGCTCCAACCTATAATTCTGCGGTCGTGCTTTCAGGCCGCCAGTCGCTGATGCGTTACACGGGACATTTGTCCTCGCACGGCATCGATTTTGAGGGTCGCGAAAAGGACGTGAAAATGATCTATCTTGGCGGCGGTGTCGCCGATATTCTGCTCAAGAAATACGGGATAGATTATGTTCTTGTGTCGCCGCCCGAGCGGAATGATCTAAAGGCAAATGATGAGTATTTTGAGAAATATCCGCTCGTTGCAGAAAGCGGACAGTATCGGCTCTATAAAGTAAAATAGTTCCGGCAAGACGCCTGTTGATGACCGAGACAAATATCACACAAAACGAGCAAGAGCGGACAAGGCCGGACATAGTTTGGCTTTGCTGTTCTGCGGCCATAACAGTGATCGCGTTCGCGTTCCGGTTCTATGACCTCACGCTCAAACCGCTTCATCACGACGAGGGCGTCAACGGATTTTTCCTGACGACGCTTTATCGGACTGGCGTTTACAAATACGATCCGGCGAACTACCACGGCCCGACGCTTTATTACATCTCGCTTTTCTTCTCAAAGATCTTCGGGCTGAATACTTTCGCGGTGAGAGCGAGCGTTGCGGTCTTCGGTGTTTTGACGGTCGTCCTTGTGCTATATCTGAGGCGATATCTTGGCAAGATCGGCAGTCTTTCGGCGGCTCTTTTCCTTGCACTCTCGCCGGGAATGGTCTTTATCTCGCGATACTTCATTCACGAGACATTCTTTACATTCTGCACGCTCGCGATCGTCGTCTCGATCGTGCTTTTTATCGAGCGGAAGGCGGCCGGCCCTCTCGCGAAGGTATGGCTCGCGATATTGCTTGCCGCATGCTTTATCCCCTCGGGGCTGAATGTCGCGGCGTATTTCTCAGACGGCAACACAACCGCCCTTTGGGCGTTTCGGATAGCGGTTGTCATCGTCGAACTCGCGCTAATCTATTTCGTCTTAAAGAGCCTGCTCGATTGGCGCGAAGGACGGCCGATATATCTGATCCTTGCTGCGGCATCTGCTGCTCTTCTTTTTGCGACAAAAGAGACGGCATTTATCTCGATCGGCACGATGGTCATCGCGACCGTTGCGGCCCGAATTTGGCAAAAGAGCGTTGACGCGGAACCAAGCCGTTCGAAATGGTACGCCGTTGGCCTGATACACCTTGCGGTACTTGCTGCCGCGGCGCTTTCCTACCGAAGCACGCTTGATGGCCTTAAGTGGGTGCATACGTATTTCCTCGGCGAGAACAGCGTAAAGGAACCGTTCGCGTTCTACACGCTTTGCATTCTGTCTCTAGCGACGCTCGCGGCGTGGGCTATGTTTCTCGCAGCGTACCAAAAAGGAAAGCTTACGACGTACTCAGAACCTGAGCTCACTTACAATGGCTTCTTCGGTGCATTTGGGGCGAGTGCCGACAGGCTTCTATTGATCTCGGCATCTGCGGTCACTTTCGTATTTGTTCTCGCGGTCTTTTTCTCGTCTTATTTTTCGTTTCCCGAAGGGCTGTCGCGTGCCGTCGAAGCCTATATGCTTTGGACAAAGACCGGCACAAAAGACCACACGCAGAACGGCGTGCTCGCCTATGTGAAATGGGGAATGAAGGTCGAGTCACCGCTTCTGCTGCTTTCAGCTCTTGGTGGTGCGATCGCCTTTCTGCGGCCAAAGAACCGCTTCGCGGTCTTTTCAGCATTTTGGGCGTTCGGAATGTTCGCGGCCTACACGATCATTCCGTATAAAACGCCTTGGCTTGCCCTTAGCTTCTTTCTCCCGATGTGTCTGATCGCGGGGTACGGCATTAACGAGATCCTTTCATCAAAATTTATCGCGACGCGCCTTGCCGGCGGCCTTACCCTCATCGTTGCGATCGCAGTGCTCACGTATCAAACATACGACCTGAACTTCGTTCGATATGACGACGAGGAAATGGGCTATGTTTACGCACACACAAAACGCGGGATGCTTGACCTTGTCAAAGAGATCGAGCATTACGCAGAGAAAAGTTCAAAGGGCAAGGACGCGACCATCGAGATCGTTTCGCCCGATTATTGGCCGCTTACCTGGTACGTAAACGATTATCCGCATGCGAATTTCTACGGCAGTCTTGTCGATGCAAATACTGCCGAGATGATCGTCGCAAAGAAGAACGACCAGGACACGCAGGTCGTCGAAAAATATTCTGCGCACTACAAATTCGTTGGTGTTTATCCGCTTCGTCCCGGCGTTGACCTTATGCTGCTCGTCCGTCGCGATCTTGCCGATCCGGAGGATCAGGACCTCTACAGAATTTACGAGTACGAATCGAAATAGTGACGACTTTTTGTAAACAAACCGCTCGCCTTTCTCGTAAAACCTGCCAAATAACCTCGAGGAGTTTTCGAAATGAAATATATCTGTGTCTTTGCGTTGACGATGTTGCTGGCCGCTTCTGCTTTTGCTGTTGATATCAAGAACGGCACCGACCTCATCACGGCGATGAACGCAAAATACGCCGGCAAGTGGTACAAAACGCTCACCTTTGAGCAGAAAACGACGAATTATTCAGCCGACGGCAAAGCGGATGTCGCCACCTGGTATGAGGCGATGAAAGTGCCTGGCTATTTACGGATAGACTTCGCCCCGGTCGAGAAAGGCGACGGCATTTTGTTCGCTGCCGGCAAGGCATTCTCGTTCAAAGACGGAAAGACAAAGGGCGGCCGCGATTTTGTTCATCCGCTTATGGTCGTCGGCTTTGATGTCTATGCGCAGCCCGTTGAAACCACCATCGCCGAGGTCAAGAAGTTGGGCATCGACCTTTCGGTCATTCATACAGAAAAATGGCAGGGCCGTGATGTCTATGTTGTTGGTGCCGAAAAAGGCGATCTGAAGTCGCCTCAGTTGTGGGTCGATAAGAAGCGGCTCGTTTTCGTCCGTTTGATACAGCAAACCGGCAAGGATAAGAAGAGCGTCAGCGAAACGCAATTCAATAAGTACGTAAAGGCGGGAGGCGGTTGGGTCGCCGCCGAAGTTCTCTTTTTCGTTGACGGGCGGCAAACGACCAGCGAAGAATACACGCGGATAGAGGCTGACGTTAAGCTAAGCGACGATCTTTGGGATGCAGAAAAGTGGATGAGCGTGGATAAGAACTATTGGAAGTAACTTACAAGTTCAAAAGGTCCGTCAAACAAATAAAAGCCGTTCCGTTTATGATGCGGAACGGCTTTGTGCCATATCAGAAACAGGCAGCGATCAGTTCTGCAAATGAGCTTCAACGAACCAAAGAAGCTTGTCTATATTGCCTGAAACGGTCGTGAAAAGATCGGCGGTGACGGCATCGCCAAGTTCTTCTGTCTTGTCGATATCTGCGCGTACGCGGCGGCCAAATTCTGCAAGCGCGGTCGATAGAGCATCAACGTGATCCGCCCCGGAGCTGATCTCGAGCGGATATTCAGGCAGTTCTGAATTCTGTGCCGCAACTCTCACTGTTCCGAGTGCGGTGCCGCCGAGCGACGTAACGCGTTCTGCGATGTCGTCCGAGATCGGCGTAACTTCCGCGGCCACGCGGTCAAAAAGTTCGTGAAGCGCAATAAAGCTCATTCCCTTAACGTTCCAGTGTGCCTGCTTTGCCTGCGCCTTCAGGTCAACAGAATCAGCAAGCCGCTGATTAAGTATTGCGATAAGCTTTTCACGTGCGTCTTTTGGAATATCGATCTTTGTATTATGCATAATCACTCCTCCTTTAGAGTTAGAATAATTCTAAACCTAAATGGTTTAGATGTCAAATTGCAAACCGCTGCCGCTTGGCTCAGCGGGGCACTACGTTGGCGGCCGTATTGGCAAAATTTCCCATTTGCCGGCCCGGCTGCATACTTACGCCAGTGCCGCGAAAGAGCGGTGTGAAGATCCACTTCGAATGATTTTCGAGCCCGTAATAGGCGACGATCGCCTTGCCCCGATCTTGACTCGCAACGCCTATAAATGGCGTATTCTCTGTCTGGATCTCCACATCCTCGCTGATCGGCTCTGTCTTGTCCTCTTCGGTCTCGGTGTTCAAAGAGTTGACGATAACGACGGCCCAACGGTCGAAAACCTGACTTGGACTCGACGGGAGCAGCCCGCCGTTGTATGCCTGCACACTTTTTGCGAATGGAGCTAAAGTTTTACCATCTGCGGGAATAAGCCGCCATTTGCCGTCCTTGCTCAAGGGGTCGATCGCAGCGGACGGACGCAGGATCTGCCGCGTCTTTGTTCCTTCGGGCAGGCCTTCGAGCAGATCGTCCATCGAGTTCGGGAGCTTTGCGCCGCGGTAGAATTCCACGTATTGACGGATCGCTTCGGCAACCTCTTCACCGCGGGCTATTGCTTCGAGTTCACGCTCACGCTGAACTTCGGTGGCGATCATCGGAGCGACAGCGAGCAGAGCGACAGCGAAGATCGCCATTATCGCCATCACGGCGATCAGCGTCATCCCGCTTTCCTGTCTGCGATCACTGGTCGTTGTCGTCCACATCTTCCTTGGAGCCCTTCTGTCCGTTCTGCGGGTTCACATTCTGCGGGATTCCCGGCGTTGGCGTTCTTTGCGGGCGCAAATTGTTGCAAGGGATGCCGGGCGGACAGGCATTCGGGTCGATCTGCTGCTGTTGCGGCTGATAGTTCGGATACGGAGAGTTCATCTGCGGAAAGCCGCCACCTCGTCTCGGCTGGCCCATCGGTGAACTTTGCATGGGAACCTCAGCGGCCTGTGCGATCGGTATCCTGTGTTTGAATCCAAGCGACGTGTCCTCGAACATTGCTTCGCCAGGCGTAAGTTTTACGAGCCTGAAACGCCCGCCCGTAACGTCATTGATTCGCAATCCGAACGGCTTTGCGTCGGACTTTACGCCATCGATGAAGTATCCCGTGTCGTTGTTGAACCTCTTGCGGCCTATCATACCGAGGTAGGTAAAGGTCGGTTTCGGCGGCGCCTGGACGGTGAGCATGAACTGCGTCGAATATTTCTTTCCGTCCGGCGACTGGACGATCACCTGCCGCGAACCTTCGGTCGCGATCAGATTTGCGGGAATGTTCGCAACGAGTTTCTGCGGGCTGAGGAACTGCGTCGGGAATTCCGTCTGGTTGAAATAGATGTGTGCGTTCGGTTCGAAACGATCGCCCGTAACTTCGAGGCGAATTCCGTCGGTGCCCGCATAGACCGATGATGGACTGATCGCGGTCATTTCATATGCCGGTGTAGGTGTCGGCGAAGGCGGCGGCGGAGTAACGACAACGAAAGGTGTCGGGCTGTATGGCGTCGGTTTTGGCGGTTCGTAGAAGGCAAAGATATTTCGGCCCGGATCGGGAGCGGGAATATTCGCCGGCATCACAACGGGCGTCGTCGTGTCGGTAAAGTTCTGTTCGTCGGCCGACGGCAAAGTAAAAGCTCCGGGAGCCGCAGGCGATGGCTTCGGCGTCGGTGTCGTCTTTGTCGTTGCGCTTGTCGAAGGCGTGCCTGCAAAAAGTCCGCGTCCGAACGCATAGAACAGAGCAACGGCCGCAAGCATCGCAAGCACGATCGCCGCGATCAGCTTCTTCCGTTCATTCGGATCATTCACGGCACGAGCCACCATTATTGCGTCGCTCCTTCATTCGCAAGCGGCGGGGCAAAATTCGCCCGCCGGAAATACGCGGCCATCTCAATACGCAGCGAAACGATCTCGCCGTGTGTTTTTCCCTTTGGCTTGTCAGGCTGCGCGCTTTCGTTCGGATCTTGGGCGATCGGAAAGCCCCTCTGATCTACGGCGGTCGGGGCTCCGGGGCCTTGCACAGGCTGCTTTGTCGGATCAGCCTTTTGCTGAGTGTCGGACGGAGCAAGCTCGATCGCGCTGATGACAACGAACTCGCCGCCGGTCTCGATATCTCGAATAAAACGGCGAAGGTTTTGATACGAACCTTCAACTGTCGTTGTCACATAGACGCCGGGAAAGAGGCTGCGAAAACGTTCGCGGCCGCGTTCTTCCTGCGACTGGTTATTCGAAGAGGCTTCCGTGATCGGCTCAAGCGGCTGATAGTCCGGGCCGGCCGTGTTGACCAGACCGTACGCGGCGATCAGGCCGTTCAGCCTCTGATAAAGGGCACCACGCCCATTGTCCGCTGCCGGCAGGTAGCGGAGTTCGAAATTGTCCGCGCTGTCGAGCAGCTTTGCGACCTGGCCTTCGGTCGTCGTGATCTCGCCGTATTTTGATTGAGCAGTGATCTTTTCGGCTTCGAGTCGGTCGGCCTCGGAGCGGTTCTTTACGACCGAACTGTCTGACGGAACAACGAAGAACGCGTAAACAAGTATCGCCGCGAGCAGAAAGAAACCGCCGACAGCGACCGCCGCGATCTCAAGCGGCCCCCACATTCCCGCATAAACTTTTCGCGGACGACGCGAATAGAGTGTCGGATCCTGCGTTGCCGGTTCGGGTGCGGTCTGTTCGGCTTGAACCTCGATCTCAGCCATTATTCGCCACCTCCCGAATTATTCTGCGCGATGTCGGGCGTTTGCGGAGCGGCGTAGGAATAGCCCGGCGAATACACGACACGCAGCGTGTATTCCGTGTAAACAGAGAGGTCGGTCTTCTGCAGATCCTGGCCGCGCAATTCCGCGAGGAAAAGGCCCGAATTCTGCATATTCTGGATCATCTGCTGGACGCCCGCGTAATCGCGGCTTATAACGCCGAGTTCGAGTTCGGCACGTACCTTCGCACCATCGGTGTAGATGTGCTGCACCGAGATCCGCGAAGCAGAGACGCTTCCCGGCATTACGGATTCGAGGTCGGCGAACAGCTTTGACCACCCGAAAGCCTTGTTAGCGACAAGACGATGGGCTGCGCTCAGAACCATTCGCTGTTCGGGCGTCAGTTGCTGGCGTACCTTTTCGCCCTCGCCTTTAAGTCTTGATATTTCAGTATTTGAGGCCTCAATACGGGCGGCAATGGTCTTGTTCGTGTCCGAATTTTGCTTTAGTTTTGCGAGGCAGACGATCCCAAGCACGCCCGCGGCAAGCAAAAGTGCGGCGGCCGCCAAATATGGCAGAACGCGATTGCGGAATGGCTTTGACGCCAGATTTAGATCGGAGATTCGAGACAACCTTGTACCCTTTTCTGCTAACTTTCGCCCAAACATTTTACAAAACTTGTCGAGGCCGGGCGAAGCGTGCAGTTTAGCACGAAAAACCGGGCAATGTCTTTCACGCGTGGTGCGGGCAAGTTGTTGCGAAAACTTTCCTTACGGAGTTTTTGGTTCGATCAGCAGAACATTACGCCTCGCCTGCACAATGAGGCCCGGCCGTTTCGATGTTACCTCGATATGCCTTTCGGCGACGCCGTGTTCCGCCGTCACCGGCATCTTTGGCGAGTAGGTCACGACATACGACGAATCGATCATCTGGCCGACAAGACTCGTTTTGTCCTCCATTTCGTCCGGCGACATCGAGCCGATAAACTCGCCATTCGTATCTTCGGTAAGCTTTTCGAGCTGCTTTTCTGAGGCGATAAGGTCGCTCTCGCGGTCCCTCAGCTTTCTCAAGAATGGACGATCGACGACGAAAACTCTTGCCTTCGGTGCATTTGCCGTATCGCGTCCTCCGTTGGGCATGTCCTTGGCGATCTGGTCCGGCATCGCTTTTGGCGGCGGGGTTTTGCTTATGCCCTTTGCTCGCGGTTCGATGTCGGCGGCTTCCATTGCCGCAAAGCTCAAGACGTGGACCGTGATGTTCGCGGCTCTCAGCCTGTCAAATGCCGCCAGCTTTTGAGCCGGCGTTGCGGAACTGTCCGTTCCGTCCGTGATAAGCACGAGCTGGTTATTGTCGCTTTCCGTGCGGCCGAACGTCGCGGCCGCCATATCGAGAGCCGCAACGAACGTGGATCTCGTGCCGAAATTCGAGCTGTTTACCGCTGCCCGACTGCTCGCTCGATCCTGCGTCCAGCTTGAGAGCATCACAGGTTTGTTCGCATAGGCCATGACAGCGACCCTGTCCTCGGGGCGAAGGGCCTCGATAAGGGCAAGGGCGATCTTGCGGGTTCGGTCAAGCGTTTTGACGACACGCATTTCGCCGCCCGTATCCATCACGATCAGGACGTTCGCAGGAATGTATCTGACGCTTGCGGCCTGATGCAGGATGTTGTCCTCGCGGATCACAAGATCGTCTGTTGTAACGCCCTTGAAGAAGCCGCCGCGTTCATCAAATGCGAGCACGTTCAGCTTGATCTCCTGCGTCGAGATCTTAAGTTCCGGCTCGGGCGTCGGCGTAGGCACAGGCGTTGGCACCACGCGCGCCGATTGCCCAAATGCCGCCGCCGCGAGGAGCAGCATTACCGGCAAAACGCCAAAAAAGACAGCTTTTGGGTCAATATAGCGCATTTGTTCAACTCCGGTTTGATGCATCCGCCAAGCATATCTTTGCATGCCCGTTGCACTTTTGCCATTCCTCGTTAGATTCGCACGGCACTGAAAAACAGCGGTTCAGAGCGATCGAAATCCATGCAAACGGTTCTGACTCATTGCATTCGTGGCCTCAGATCTCAAATCTCAAATCCCAATTCTCCGTTGCCATTGACTAATGGCCGCATTTTTCAATTGGCCTAGTAATATTTATGACTTGACAATCCCACACTCATATTTTATTATCTTACTTGACTAAGTGATTAGTCGAGCATTTTCAAGGAGTTAGGAGGTAATAAGAGAAATGTTCATCACAAAGTACGATCCTTTTCGCGACCTGCGCGGTCTCCAGACGGAGATGAATCGGATGTTTTCGGACCGTTTTCAGGGAGAAGAAGCATTCGGCACGGCTTGGAACCCGAAGATCGACATTTACGAGAATGCCGATTCGATGGTGCTTGAGGCCGAGCTGCCCGGAATGAAGAGCGACGATTTTGAGCTTTCGTTCGAGAATAACGTGTTGACGCTCAAGGGTGAGCGCAAGTTCGAAAAGCACGACGATGGTGATAACTACCATCGAGTTGAGCGCGCATACGGCGAATTTTCGCGTTCGTTCACGCTGCCGCATACGGTGACGGTCGAAGACGCAAAGGCCGAGTTTGATAACGGTATGCTGACCGTAACGCTCAAGAAACGTGCGGAAACAAAGGCACGCAAGATCGAGATCACCGGAACGGACGCGGCGTCGAAGACGATCGATGCGACGAAGTCGGCAGGTGCGTAATGCAAGGTCGCGCCGATAGGCCGATCCGTTATTCAGCTTAATTCATAAGACACGCAGCGTGCGGCAACACGTAATACGGCAAAAAGAGGCCGTGTTCATCCGCACCCTGCGTTTTTCGCCCTAGTGGTAAAATACTCATTGCTATGAGATTCGAAAAGTTCACGATACGCGGTCAGGAGGCCGTACAACAGGCGATCGGCATCGCCGAAAAGAATCAGAATCAGCAGATCGAGCCTGAGCACATTCTCGCGTCGATGCTTGAGCAGAAGGAGACCGTCGTCACGCCGATCTTAGGCAAGATCGGTGCGAATGCTCAGACCGTGCTGACGGACGTGACGGCGGCGATCGCAAAGTTTCCGCAGGTTTCGGGCGGCCAGCCATTCTTTAGCTCGCGTACGAACACTCTTTTCCAAAAGGCGCAGAAGATCGCCGAGTCGATGCAGGACGAATATGTCTCGACCGAGCATCTTTTGATGGGCATTGCCGAAGAGAAAGAAGGCGATGCGGGCAGAATATTGCGTTCGAACGGCGTGACGCGCGAGGATCTTGAAAAGGTCGTCACGGATATGCGCGGCGGTTCGCGTATTACGGACCCGAACGCCGAGGAGAATTTCCAGGCTCTTGAAAAATACGCAATGGACCTGACCGAGCGCGCACGCAGCGGTAAGCTCGATCCGGTGATCGGCCGCGACGATGAAATTCGCCGCACGATCCAGATTCTTTCGCGCCGGACGAAGAATAATCCCGTTCTAATTGGCGAACCGGGCGTCGGTAAGACGGCGATCGTCGAGGGACTTGCGCAGCGGATCGTTTCGGGCGATGTGCCGGAGACGCTGAAAAATAAACGGCTCGTGTCGCTCGACCTCGGGGCGATGCTCGCGGGTGCAAAATATCGCGGTGAATTCGAAGACCGTTTGAAGGCAGTCCTCAAAGAGATCGAGAACGCCGAAGGCCGCATCATCCTATTCATTGACGAGCTGCACACACTCGTTGGCGCCGGTGCAAGCGAAGGCGCGATCGACGCGTCGAATATGCTCAAACCCGCACTCGCACGCGGAACTCTGCGGGCCGTCGGTGCGACGACGCTTGCGGAATATCAGAAATATATTGAGAAAGATAAGGCCCTCGAACGGCGTTTCCAGCAGGTCTATATCGGTGAACCGACGGTCGAGGATACGATCGCGATCCTTCGCGGCTTGAAGGAACGCTACGAGGTGCATCACGGCGTCCGCATCAAAGACGCTGCGATCGTTGCTGCCGCGACACTCTCGAATCGTTACATAACCGACCGATTTTTGCCCGACAAAGCGATCGACCTGATCGACGAGGCAGCCTCGCGCATCCGCATTGAGATCGACAGTTTGCCGCAGGAGATCGACGTTCTCGAACGCGAGATCTTACAGCTTGAGATCGAACGTCAGGCATTGGGCCGCGAGACGGATGACAAATCGAAAGCGCGTCTCGACGACATCGAGAAACGCATTGCTGACCTGAAGGAACGCTCCTCGGGAATGAAGGCGAAATGGCAGTCCGAGAAGGAAGAGATCGAGAAGATGCGTTCGGCAAAAGAAGAGCTTGAGGAAGCAAAGCTCGAGCTTGAGCGCGCTCGTCAGGCGGGCGATCTAAATCTCGCGGCCGAGCTGCAATACGGCAAGATCCCGGACATACAGAAGCGTCTCGATGCCGATCAAACCCGTCTCGAAGAGATACAAAGTGACGGCGTTTTCCTGAAAGAAGAGGTCGATGAAGAGGACGTGGCCGAGGTCGTCGCGCGTTGGACGGGCGTGCCTGTCTCGAAGATGCTCGAGGGCGAGATGCAGAAACTCGTCCAGATGGAGACAAATCTCGGCAAGCGCGTGATCGGCCAGGACGAAGCCCTCAGCGCTGTTGCGAATGCCGTGAGGCGCGCTCGAGCGGGTTTGCAGGATCCGAATCGGCCGGTCGGTTCGTTCATCTTCCTTGGGCCGACGGGCGTCGGCAAGACCGAGACGGCGCGTGCTCTCGCGGAATTCTTGTTCGATGACGAGCGGGCGATGGTGCGGCTCGATATGTCCGAATATATGGAGAAGCACGCGGTCGCACGAATGATCGGCGCTCCTCCCGGATATGTCGGTTATGAAGAAGGCGGCCAGTTGACCGAAGCCGTTCGACGCAGGCCTTATTCGGTCGTGCTTTTTGACGAGATCGAGAAGGCGCACCCGGATGTCTTTAACGTCCTGCTGCAGATACTCGATGACGGGCGCCTGACGGACTCAAAGGGACGCGTCGTCGATTTTAAGAACACGGTGCTGATAATGACGTCGAATCTCGGCTCTCGCGAGATACAGGCTGCCGAAGGCGATCCGAAACAGGCTCGTGAGGCGGTCGTTCAGGTTCTGCGCGATCACTTCAAGCCCGAGTTCCTGAATCGCATCGATGACATTGTCGTTTTCAATCAGCTCTCGAAGGAGCAGATCGCATCGATCATCGATGTGCAGCTTGAGAAGCTTCGCGCAATGCTCGATGAACGCGGCATCACGCTCGCGTTGGATGATTCGGCGAGAGATCTTCTTATCGAACAGGGTTACGACCCTGTCTATGGTGCAAGGCCGCTCAAGCGTGCGATACAATCGCTTATACAGAATCCGCTCGCGATCAAGCTTCTGAACGGCGAGATCGTGTCCGGCAGCACCATAAACGTGTCGGCTGAGGACGGTGAAATGAAATTTTCTACGCCCGACCAAAGAACGGCGGCGGGAAGCCCGAAGGCATAATATCAAGGGAAGTTTATAAGTAATGACGCAAGAAAAGATCGAAGAATTTGACGAGTTCGACGGCAAGATCCCCGTTATGGACAAGCGTAGATTTAACGCGGACGGTTCGCGCAATCCAGAAGGCGAAGCCGCGGCCGCAAAGCCCGCTGAGGCCGTAAGATCTGCCGCGGAGACCGCGCTTGAAGCGGAGCTGAAGGCCGAGATCGAGCGGCGTGAGGCGGCCGAGGCAAAACTTGTTGGCGTACAGGCGAAGTTCGAAGAGGCGAAGGCGACGATCGAGAAGGAAACGCAGGAAATGCGTGAGCGTATGAAGCGTTCGCTCGAAGATCGTGCGACACAGGCTCAGTTCGATTTTCTGACGACGCTTCTGCCGGTGCTCGATAATCTGAATCTTGCCGTTACGGCCAGCGAAACCGATCCGTCCGTTGAACATCTAAGAGATGGCGTCGTCGGCACGGCACGCTCCTTCGAACACGCGTTGGGGTCGGTCGGCGTCGAGCCAATTCCTGCTGTCGGCGAGGTTTTTGACCCGGAATTGCACGAGGCCGTCGATATGGCACCGGTCGAGCCGGAAAACGTTGGAAAGGTTGTGAAGGAATATGTACGCGGCTATAGATTCAACGGAAAGCTTCTTCGTCCGGCCCGCGTCCAGGTCGGGAAAGGTGAATAACGGAGTTAAACGGCGACGTTTCTCTGCGCTTTTTCCTTTTCGCAGAATTGCACTAGATGATATTATTTAGATTCAGACCGGGTCTGATGCCTCGCCGGTGTTGTCCTTCCAGGAATTTAGCAGTTTTCATGGGGTCCTATGGCAGATATTGATTCATATAAAGACAAATTTAGCGACAGCGGCCGCCGTGTGCTTGAGAGTGCACTGGCCGAGTCTCGCAAACGCGACCAGAATTACGTCGCGGTAGAACACATCCTTCACGCGGTCGCATTCGAGGAAGAAGACCTCTTCTCGACGACGATGCGCGATCTTTCGGTCGATCCGCGTTCGGTCAGGCTTTTGATCGAAAAGCGTATGGAATCCGGCCGTCAGCACACAGGCAAAGGTTTTCGCATCGCGCCTGAGACCACGGAGCTTTTCAAACGGGCGATGGACCGCGCGCGTTCACAAGGCCGCCGCGTGATCGATGCCGCCGATATTTTCTACGTACTTTCTAACGACGAACGCAGTGTTCTGAACGATGTGCTGCAAAATTTGGGAGTGCCGTCCGATGAGGTCGCGCAGATCGCGCGTACCCGCATTCGCAAGCGCGAAAAAGAGGAGGAAAGAGTAAGGCAAAAATACGAACTGCCGTCTTTCCTCCGCCATTTTGGCATCTCGATGAACAAGCTCGCACGGCAGGACAAGATCCCGCCGACGATCGGCCGCGAAAGCGAGATCCGCCAGATGATGGAGATACTTTCGCATCGTGAACGGTCAAATTCACCGATGCTCGTTGGTGAGCCCGGCGTGGGCAAAACGGCGGTCGTCGAAGGCTTGGCAAGGCTCATCGAACTCGAACCCGAAAAGGTTCCTGCGCGCCTGCGTGATTCGCACATTGTGCAGCTTCAGATGGGCGGACTTGTCGCCGGCACGATGCTTCGCGGTATGTTCGAAGAACGCATCAAGGGCATCATCGACGAGGTAAAAGAAAAAGACAACATCATCCTTTTTATCGACGAAGCTCACACGATCATCGGTGCAGGTGCGGCGATGGGCACGACGTCGGACGCGGCGAATATGTTCAAGTCCGCCTTGGCACGCGGCGAACTTCGCATCATCGGCGCTACGACGATGACCGAATACAAAGAGTACATCGGTGAGGACGAAGCTCTTTCTCGGCGTTTTCGGCTCGTAAGGGTCGATGAACCTTCGATCGACGAGACGAAGCAGATCCTTCTTGGCCTGCGGCCGCGTCTTGAGAAGAACTATTCCGTTACGATCTCAGACGAAGCGATCAACACCGCCCTTGAGATGTCGCCGAAGTATATCCGCAATCTGCATTTGCCGGACAAGGCGATCGGCTGGCTCGATACAGCGTCCGTGAAGGTCGAGATCAACGAGCCTTCGTCGCTCATCGTTCGCCCGGAGCATATCATCGATGTCATTTCGCAGGAATCACGCATTCCGAAGGATATGATCTACCGCGATACGGCCGATCGGTTCTCGCAGATGGAGATCGATCTTGGAGACCGCGTCATCGGGCAAAAAGATGCGGTACGCGCGGTCGCAGAACGTTTGCGGCTAAACAAGGGCCCGCTCAAAGAGAATCATTATGCGCCGGACGGAGTCCTGCTTTTTCTCGGCCCGACGGGCGTCGGAAAAACGGAGCTAGCGAAGGCGGTTGCGGAATTTATGTTCGGTGACGAATCAAAGATGATCCGCATCGATATGAGCGAATACGGCGACGGCACGGTCGGCATCGAAAAGCTGATCGGTATGCCGCGTGGGATCGTCGGCAGCGAACGCGGAGGCATTCTGACCGAACAGCTTCGCGACAATCCCTACACCGTCCTGCTGCTCGACGAAGTTGAAAAGGCTTCGCCGTACTTGATGAACATCTTCCTCCAGGGATTTGATGAGGGATGGCTGACGGATGGCCGCGGCAAGAAGGTCTATCTCTCAGATGCGATCGTCATTATGACGTCGAATCTAGGTTCGGAGAACTTCAAGAAGTACGAAAAACCGCTCGGCTTCGGCACAAAATCGCTCGGCGATGTGAATGCTATTAAAGGCGACGTGATGAAGGCCGCCGAAACGCGCTTCACACCGGAATTCCGCAATCGCATTGACGAGATCATCGTCTTTTCGCCGCTGACGATGGACGAGGTGCGAGAGATCGCACGCCTTTATCTCTCGAAGCTAAAGGCGAGCATGGAGCGCAAGGGCAAACGCGTCGAGATCACCGATGCGGCTCTTGACGCGCTGACCGAGAAAGGCTTTAGCCCGGCTTATGGCGCACGCTTCCTGAAACGGCACATCGACCAGACCGTCAAGCTTCCGATCACAAATCAATGGAAGACGGCGATGAATTTTGTCGTCGATGTCGAGAACGGTTCGGTCGTCGTAAAGACCGCCGAAACTTTCAGCCTGAACTAACTGAAACGAAATTCAACTTTCGTGCATCAAAGGCTTCGGTGATATATTTCACGCGAAGCCTTTTTTAACGCCAAAATGAAGCGAACCTGTTTTCTTTTCCTTTCGATCTTCCTGCTCGCGTCGGCGGTGTTCGCGCAGGATTCCGCACTTGAGATAACGAAGCAGCCGTTACCGGAAACGCCGAAGGTGGCCGCGGATGTGCAGGGTCAGGTTGTGCTTCGTGTCGAGTTTCTTGATACGGGAAGGATCGGCGATGTTACGGTGCTTTCTTCCCCGACACGCGAACTTGGAAAGCTTGCGACGGCAGCGGCGCAGCAGATCGAATTCACGCCGGAGAAGAAGGCCGGACGAGCCGTTTCGACGACGCGTACGATCTTCTATGATTACGACGGAAAATGGAAAGAAGATGATGGCGGGCAGGCGGCGGTTGCGGAGTCAACGGTCGTTGCTGATCCTGGAACTGCGAAAGCGCAGGCAATAATCTCGAAGGCCGTCGAGGCTCTCGGCGGCGACCGTTATCTCGCTGTAAAGACGCAGATCGGGCGTGGAAAATTCAGCGTAATGCGTGAGAATCAGCTCGCGGCGTTCCAATCGTTTCTCGACGTGATCAGGTTCCCGGATATGGAGCGGACAGAGTTCAAGCAGAATGGGATGCGAACCGTTCAGGCGAATTCGGGTAACACCGGCTGGGTCTATGACGGCGATCAGGAGATATTGCAGGATCAGTCCGAAGAGCAGGTCGCGGCCTTTAAGCAAGGGATCCGAGTGAGCCTCGACAATCTGCTTCGCGGGTATTGGAAAGGCGAGGCCGAGCTCTCATACGTCGGCAAACGCCCGGCGACACTCGGCAGACGCAACGAAGTTGTTAAGCTCACCTACAAGGACGGCTTCAGCGTGGAATTTGAATTTTCTGCCGACGACCACTTGCCGCAAAAAGCGATCTATTCACGAAAGGCCGTCTCAGGCGACGAGATCAAAGCGGAGGATCATTACGCGCAGTTCATTGATTTCGGCGGCGTTAGATCGCCGCTTGTCATCGACCGATTCGAGAATGGCGACCACGCCTCGCGCATCAACTACGAATCCATCGAATTCAACAAGAACATCCCCGACTCGATCTTTGCAAAACCCTCAAACCCAAAAGAACTAAAGAAAGATCTGAAGCTTTAGCCACCGCTTATGTCTGAACCGGGAGCGACAGCGTTCAGCTTTGTATGAGTGTGCTCTCAGCACACTCATACAAAGGCGAAGTCGAATTGGGCCTGGTGGACGGTCTTGTCGGAGGAGAGATCGACGCTGCCAAGGTGGGCTTCGATCTCTTCCATCACCTGCCGTTCGGAGTTGCGAAGGGCCGTCGCGACATCAGGATGTACGCGAAGCGTCGTGTGTCGAATGTCATCGACCTGACGGGCGAGCCGACGGGCTTCGGCAAGGATCTCGTAGCAAACGGTCTGTGGTGACCTAACCCAGCCCGCGCCTTCGCAGTATTCGCACGGAGCGCACATCGTACGTTCGAGCGACTGCTTCACACGTTTGCGGGTCATAATGATGAGCCCGAAATCGTTGAATGAAAGCACCTTCGTGGGCGACTTGTCGTGCGACAGGGCTTCCTGCAGAGCCTGCGAGACCTTGTGCCGGTTGCGTCGGTCCTCCATATCGATCAGGTCGAGAACGATGATGCCGCCGAGGTCGCGCAGACGTATCTGTCGTGCGATCTCATCGACAGCCTCGAGGTTCGTCTTTGTGATCGTATCTTCGAGACGAGCGTTGCCCTTGCCTACGAATTTGCCGGTGTTGACGTCGATCGCAACGAGAGCTTCGGTCTGGTTGATGACAAGATAGCCGCCGGATCTCAGCCAAACGCGGGGTTTTAGAGCCTTCTCGATCTCTTCCTGAACGCCGTATGCATCGAGAATGGGCTCGTCGCGTGTGTAGAGCTTTACGCGATTGACCATACGCGGAGCCATACGGTTCATAAATTCGACCGTGCGTAGATATTCTTCCTCGCTATCGACGCGAATCGCGGTGAAATCATCCGAGAGCTGATCGCGAAGCAGACGCTGCACGAGGTCAAGATCCTGGTGGATGAGTGCCGGCGATTTTTTCTTCTCGGAAGCCTTCTTTGCATCCTGCCAGGTGCGTGCCAAATATACTGCGTCGTTCCGCAGATCTTCCTCAGAGATTCCGATGCCCGCCGTGCGTACGATAAAGCCGCCCGAACGGATCGCATCATCCTGACGGATCTTTTGGATCAGCGTTCGCAGGCGTCCGCGTTCGCTCGATGATTCGATCTTTCGCGAGACGCCGAGATGCTCGATCGTCGGCATATAAACAAGATAGCGGCCGGGAAGCGCGATGTGCGAAGTGATGCGTGCACCTTTCTTTGCGATCGGTTCTTTTGCGATCTGGACGAGGATCTCCTGTCCTTCTCGCAGAAGGTCGCTGATCGTCGGCTGAGGCCCGCGGTCACGTCCGTTGCGGCCTCCGCGGTCATTCCGATCTTTACGATCACCGCGTTCGTTCTTCTCAGGCTTTTCGGGTCGTTCTGCCTTTTCGGACTCGTCCGCTTCTTCCTTTTCCTCGCGGTTTCGTCCGCCGCGTCCGCGACGGCCTCGACGCTCACGGCCTTGTGCCTTCTCGGCCGGCTTTTCGCTTTCGTCCTCGGCGGAGCCGGCTTCGGACTGTGTTTCTTCAGCCGCCTCGACAGGTGCTTCTGCATCGGCGACGAACTCGACCGAATCGGTCTCGTGAATTTCGCCTTCGTCCGAGCTCTCTGCTCCGTTCTCACTCTCGTGCGATCCTTCGGCAGAGTTCTTTTTTCTGTTGCCTCCGCGACGACGTCCGCGTCCGCCGCGGCGGACGGCCATCTGAGCCGTATCATCCGATACGCGTTCGAATGCCTCTGCATCGGCGAGCGGTTCTTCTACTGAAGCCTCAGCAGCCTCCGATTCAGCTTCAGCAGCGGCATTCTTCTTGCCGCGGGTTGACGGCTTCTTAGGAGCCTTTTCTTTCTTTGGAGCTTTCTCTTTTGCAGGTTTCTTCTCGGCAGCAGCTTTTTTTCCGCGACCTTTTTTCGGCTTCTCTTCTGCAGCGGGTTCATCCTCGTCCGCAATACGCTCGAAGTCGCCGGTGTTCGAGACATCGGCAAGAAGCGAGCCGACCTCGGCGACGCCCTCGCTTTCGCCTTGGTCGAACTCGACGGCACGAACGCGTGCGACGATCGCGTGCTGACGGTACGCGTCCTTGAACGCATCGCCGGTGTCGCCTTCTTCATCGTCTGCGATACGCTCGAATCCGTTCGTATCGAACTCGATCTCGATCGGTTCGGCGACGGAACTGATCTCCTCTTTGCGTTCCTTATCCCTGCGGTCGCGTGAACGCTTCGACCTGTCGGAGCGTCCGGGCGGCTTTTCGGCAACGGGCTCATCGCCCGAAGATTCGATGCTTTCGGCAAGCGGCTCGCTCAATTCCTGAGCAGATTCCATCTGCTTCTCACGTTCAATGCGGCTGCGGTCGATGCGTTCGTTCGCCTCGCGTTTTGCGTCTTCGTGTGAACCTTTCTTACCTTTTTCGAGCACGACCTTCTCGATCTCTTCTTCTTCATCGAAGAAGTCTGAGACGTATAGGAACGCGTCGCGTTCGAGGCCGATATCGACGAATGCGGACTGCATTCCGGGAAGGACACGCATAACGCGGCCCTTGTAAACATTCCCGACAACGCCTTCGTTCTCCTGGCCGCGTTCGATGTAGAACTCCGTGACCTTGCCGTTATCGAGAATTGCAATTTTCTTTTCGCGTCCATTGACGCTGACTATCATTTCTTTTGACATAGAGATCGGGTAATTTACCCGCAAAAATTCTAAATTGAGGCTTGATCCCGGTTCGCTTTGGAATTGAAATTAAGGCAGGACGGTCGGTTTATTCAGAAATGCCTGCCGAAACCTAACGGTCGGCGCACAATTCTTTAAGATCACATCAAATGATCGCTTTTTTCGATGAGCAGGACGAGAATCAACAGGATTATCGAGGTAGAGGCAGATTCCGAATATTCAAAATACAAGTGTATTTATTCTATGAGGGAAATTCCTTCATCTTGCGGCAAACAAAATTCATTACAAGCCGCTTCTCAAACCAGGGAGCACATACCTTCAAATATCGATCGTGCTCGAAACCCGGCAAATCCGTTCTTCGCTGTCACTCAGCGTTAAAGATCCTTTTCAACCGTTTGCCTTCGATCCCGTTTCCTAACGGGGCAAACCTGTAAACAAGTATATCGGAAGGGTTTCGAGAATGTAAACCTTTCATCGAACGTGGGCTGATATTTTTTTGCAAGCATTGAGCCGCTTCCGCGCAGCAGATACAATGAGGAACGAGCCCATCTTATGGAACTGTATTTTCAACTCGTGAGCGATGCGGAGTCGCTCGCAAAAGCTTGTGCTGAACTCGGCGGCGAGGAATTCATCGGATTCGACGTCGAAACGACCGATCTCGATCCGTACAAGGGCGAACTGCGGCTCGTGCAGCTCTCGAACGGCAAGGAGACGAAGGTCGTCGATGTGCGTGCCTTCGGCAGCGGTGACGAACTCAAGACATCGAAGGCTCTAAAACCGCTTCGTGACCTGCTTTCATCAAAGAAGCAGACGAAGATCGCCCACAACGCAAAATTCGATACGAAATGGGTTCGCCATCACCTTGGCTGTGACACAGAGAATATCTATGACACGTACTTAGCGAGCGTGCTGATCGGTTCTGCGGATGGCGAACGTCGGCATGGCCTTGCGGACGTTGTGCAGTTCTTCCTTGGTCGGACGCTCGATAAGACCGAACAGGTAAGCGATTGGGGAGCTGCAGAACTGACCGCTTCGCAGATCGAATATGCGGCAAAAGATGCGGTAATTATGCGAGAGGTCCGTGACCGGCTGCACGAGCGGATCGTCACCGAAGGCCTTGAACACGTACTGAAACTCGAAAATGAATGTGTGCTGCCGATCGCCCAGATGGAGCTGAACGGCATTTATCTCGACGAGACGCGTTGGCGTGAGCAGCTCGCAGTCGTCTCAAAGAAGCAGGCCGCCGCGGCCGAGGAACTTCAGGGAATGCTCGCAGCGGGCGTCGCACAGGCGTCGCTCTTCGGGCGGCCTGAGATCAATCTCGATTCGATCGATCAGGTGACGAGCGCATTGCAGAATCTTGGCGTGCCGGTTGAAGGCACGACGCGGGCCGGTGCTCTCCTTCCGCTCGCAGATGACTATCCTGTCGTCGCAAAACTGCTCGAATATCGGCAGATGGCGAAAGCGACGCAGAGCTTTGGCGAGAATATCCTTGGATTCATCGAACCTTCGACAGGACGCATCCACGCGGATTTTCGTCAGATCGGTGCACCGACGGGGCGTTTTTCCTGTTCGAATCCGAACCTGCAGCAGATCCCGCATGAGGCCGAATATCGCCGATGTTTCGTTGCCCCAAAAGGCAGAAAACTCGTCGTTGCCGATTACTCACAGATCGAGCTGCGAATCCTGGCCGACATTTCGAAGGACAAGGCGTTCATCGACGCGTTCCGCTCAGGAGCCGATTTCCATGCCGCGACGGCCGCGCAGATCTTCGGCATCGAGACGGATGCGGTTACGCCGGATCAGCGTTCATTCGCAAAGCGTTTGAATTTTGGGGTTGTGTACGGGATAGGCGTACAGAGGTTCGCGAAAATGACGGGCCTTTCGGAATCGCAGGCCGAGGATACACTCCGACGATATTTTGCGACCTATCCGCGAATGGACAATTGGCTCCGAGCACAGGCGAAAGCAGTTTTGACCGAGCGAACGGCGCGAACGCTCACGGGCCGCCTTGCCCGTTTGAGATTTAACGAGAATGACCGTGCCGAGGTCGGTGCGGCACAGCGTTACGCCAAAAATATGCCGATCCAGGGCACATCTGCCGATATCTTGAAGCGTGCCTTAAGGCTGCTTCACGACGACATTCAAGGCACGTCCGCAAAGCTCGTGAATATCGTTCACGATGAGATCATTGTCGAGACAGATGCTTCGGAAGCCGAAGAAACGGCTCGCAAGCTCGAAGGTTCGATGCTCAACGCGGGCCGTGAATTTCTAAAAGATGTGCCTGTAAAGGTCGATCTCTCCATCTCTGACGAGTGGAGCAAATGAACTCTATGCCGCAGCTTCGCTGGTCGCCGGGCGGACAAAGAGAATACGCGAGCAATTCTCACAAGTGATGATCTCGTTCCCGCGTCTTACTTCAACCTGAACCTGCGGCCGCAGCGAGATATGGCATGCGTTGCATGAGCCGTTGATGACCTCGGCGACCGCTATGCCGTCGCGGCTGCGTTGCGCGAGCCGGTCGTAAACCGCCGCGAGACGTTCCGGAAGCGTCGCAAAAGCGGCCGCTCGATGCGTCGTTTGCGTCGCAAATTCTTGCTTGTCGGCCGCGAGAGAGGTGTCGAATTCGCGTAATGCGGCGTCGCGGCGGCCATCGAGGCTTGATATCTCATCGGCTCGGTCAGCAAGCTCTTTTTCGACCGTCTCGCTTTCCTCAAGAAGCTCTACGATAGAAGTTTCGGCCTGGCCGATCGCCTTTTGAAGTGCGTCCATTTCACGCATTGCCGTTTCGTATTCTTTTTGATTCTGGGCGTGCTTTAGATTTCGCTCCGCGCGTTCGAGATACGTTCTGTTTTCAGCGATCTCGCGTTCGTGCCCGGTGCGTTTTTCGCTGTTAGAATCGCGGCGGTTCTGAATTTCGCGTATAGAAAAGGCGTGCTGTTCAAACTCTTGTTCGATCACTGCACGCCTGGCTTCTGCGGTCTCTATGATTTTCTTCAGTCGACGAAGATTTGTGTCCGTCTCCTGTAGTTCTATTAACTTATCCAACTCTTCGATCACGGCTTGTTTGTCTCCTAAATTCGGGTCAAACAAAAATGATACCGCATTTTGGAGCGCTATCGCAAAGCATTGGCTATACGGCGATCACTTCCATATCGGGGTCGATATCTTCCCGGAGCATATTTTCGATGGCCGCGAGCGTTCCGCTGATCGAGCTCGGGCAGCTTCCGCAGGAGCCTTGGTAGCGGATCTTCAGCTCGCTTCCGTTAAGCTCGATTATCTCCATCCAGCCGCCATCCCCGGCAAGGTAAGGCAGTATCTTTTCGTCAAGCAGAGCCTGGATCTCGCGAAGTTTCGGGTCGTCGTCAGAACCTGCTGCAGCAATCGCTCCCCCGACCTTGCCTGCCGCTCCATTCCCATTACCGTTGGTTGGCCTTACGGCGACCGCCTCGGCCGCACGGATCGGAACCGCCATCTCGGGCAGAACCTCGTCCCATTCCGCGTCGTCGGTCTTCTCAACGGTTACCATCTTGTCCATATAAAACACGGACACGACGTTGCCGACGTCGAAGATCGATTTTGCGAATTTATCGTTAACCGCGGCCTCTGCGTTCGGGAACGAATGCGACGTTCCGTAGCTAACGGGTTCGCGCAAGATGAACTTTACAGCGTTCGGGTTTGGGGTTTCCTGTATGTCTGAGATCTTCGGCATTCCTTGTAATGAACAGCTTTTCGTCTTCGAAAGCTCCATCTCAAGTATGTTGAAACATTACATTTTTGTCAACATTTGAGACGGGAAGAAGGCCCGGTTCACAAGACAACAGCTATCCTGCGATGCCGGGCCTCAAAAAAAGTTCAGAGACTGCCGAACAAGGAACAAAACAAAGAGCTAAAACTCGTCAAGCCTATTCCGTGATGTGGATATCATCGGTCTTATTCATTCGGCCGGACATGAACATCGCTGCAAATGCCAAAAACGCGATGATAGCGATCACTCCGATAACGATCCAGATCTTGTTATCGGCGCTGGCCATGTATTTATAGATCGAGAAAGCACCCACTATCGCGGCAAGGACTGCCAAAATGCCGTTAAGAGAACCCATTAACAACTCACCTCCGAAAAATTTATTAGTCAGTGGTGAACAGACCGGACGCTTCCGGCGTGACCATCAAACCAGATGGCACGATGCGCTAAATGAGATTTCAACGCAACTGTCTCAAAACACCCTCATCTTACTCCCAACAGGTATTGAAAGCAAGGTTTTGACGCATCCTAAAGGCGAAAAGCCCGTAAAACGCGCGGTATGGATTGAAGATCGGTAAAAAACCGCACATCGAACCACTTTTCAGGGGAGAGAAGCGTCCGTACACTTTCCGATTGGCAATGACCGATCTCCATAAAAAGAACACCGCCGGCGGCGAGTTTGTGGTAAGAATCTTCAATGATTCTCTGTATCACGCCGAGACCGTCGGCACCGTCGGTGAGTGCCATCCTGGGCTCGAAGTCCCGAACTTCGCTGTCGAGCTCCGCGACCTCGTCAAGCGAGATATACGGCGGGTTTGAAACGACCGCGTCAAACGCATCTTCGACCACCGAATCAAATACGTCCGAGAGCCTCAAGTCGAGGCGGCCTAGGACATTGTGTCGTTCGGCGTTGCGGCGTGCGAGCTCCAACGCATCGGGCGAGAGATCGACGGCGATCGCGGCCGCATTTGGCAACTCGCGAAGCAACGAGACGCTGATGCAGCCCGAACCGACACCGATCTCACAAAATCGAGGTGCCGTCTTACCACGCAGGGCATTGACAGCATTTTCGACGAGGATCTCAGTTTCAGGGCGAGGAATGAGAACGGCCGGCGAGACGATAAGTTCCAAACCGTAGAATTCGGTCCGTCCGGTGATGTATTGCACCGGTTCGTGGTTCTCGCGGCGGTGAACAGCTTCGTCGAATGAGCCTTGCTCTTCTTCCGACAGCTTGTATTCCGGATGGGCGAACAGGAACTCTTTAGGCCGTCCAAGGGCAAACGATAAGAGCAGCCTCGCGTCCTTTTGCGCCTCCTTGACGCCTGCCGCTGCCAGCCGATGGACAGCATCTCTTAGAGCTTCAGCGATGGTCATCGGGCACCGTCGCCTCGCAGAACGGCCGGGATCGTGAGCGCAAGTATCTTTGCGTCAAGCAGCAGCGACCAATTCTCAATGTAGTAGAGATCGACGCGGACCATTTCTTCGAAGGTAAGGCGACTGCGGCCGGAGACCTGCCAAAGGCCTGTCATTCCGGGCTTCATATCGAGCCGCTTTCGCTGCCAAACCTCATAAGCTTCGACCTCGTATGGAATCGGCGGACGCGGGCCGACGATGCTCATCTCGCCGCGAAGAACGTTCAGGAGCTGAGGCAGTTCGTCGATGCTTGTGCGTCGTAAAAAACGGCCGGTGCGTGTGATCCGCGGGTCATCCTTTACCTTGCCGAAGACCGGCTTGTCTTCGTCGCCGGAATTTGCGGCGTTCGCACCTGCGATATTCTGCTCGTAGGCCGCACGATGCACGCTCTCGTCAGCATCGGACCTCATAGTGCGGAACTTGTAGCAGAGAAAGACGCGGCCATCCATTCCGACGCGTTCCTGGCGGAACATGATTTTTCCGGGCGTATCGAACTTTACCGAGAGGGCCGCAATGATCCAGATCGGTGCCGTCACGACGGTCGCAGCAAACGCGATAACAAGATCCGAGATGCGTTTTACAAAACGCTGTCCATCGGAAAGCGGAGACCGGAAAAGGCGGACCATCGGCAAGACACCGATGCGGTCAACGCTGGTCTTTTGCGGCAGAAGGTCGAACAGTGTCGGTGCAAAACGAAACTCGACGCGACGTTTTCGTCCCAAAGCCATCATCGCCTCGAACAGCTTTTCACCGGCGAGCGAATCGTCGGTGATGATCACTTCCTTGATGTCGTAGCGGCGGATCACATCGGCAAGTTCGCTTATCTCGCCTAGCCTTTCGGCATTTGCCGATTCGTTCTCGCCGTCAGCAACATAACCGACAACGCGATAGCCGAGATGACGTCGCGAACCGAGCTCGGAGATCGTCTGTTCGGATTCCGAATTGCTTCCGACGATTATCGTCGGGATGAGATTGATGCCTCGGCCGCGGGCCGCTGATTGTGCAGCACGGACGGCGAGGTGGAATGCAGAAAGAAGCACGAGCGTGCAGACAAGATCGAGCGCGAACACGCCGCGAGAATATGAAAAATCGCGATACAAATATCCGCCGCGAAACATGAACGCCCACGCAATTATCAATAGCGAAGAAATGAGGGTCGCGCCGGAAACACGCGCCATTTCGCGTGAGTATTCAAAAGCTCCGTCAAACCTGTAAACTCTTGCAATGCCCAACGTTATGACGCGGCAGGGAACGGCGAACGCCAGGATGCCGACGTAAGGCAGAAAGCTCTCACTCCAAATGGCCGGTCCGTCGGCGAACGCGCTTTTGCCTTCGCGAAGCCAAAAGGCAAAAATAAAGCCGACGGCAGCGAGGGTCGCATCCACGCAGATGACGCAAAAACGAACGAGCGGCATCACCCAACGCGGCATAACTGCGAGGTTTGTCGGCGGCAATGTTCGTTTGGCGGTCGCGGTTTCGATTCCCATTTTTTGAATTTGCCTTTGGGGCAACGATCCGTTCCACTCGATTGTAAGATGAAAGTGCTTATTACCGCACCAAGCCTAAAGGAAAAAGACAACGTGAGCGGTATCTCGACCCTCGTTGCGAATATCATCAGGCTGTCGAGCAACGAGTATGTCCACTTTCGTGCGGGCCGCCGTGACGGCGCAGAAAAGAGCGTGAAATGGATCGCCTCGCAGCCGCGAATGGTGCGTGATTTTCGGCGCGCGATCGATGATGAACGCCCCGACATAATTCATCTGAATACATCGTTCTCGCGTCTTGCGATGCTGCGTGACGCGGTGCTGGTTCGTGCGGCGGCGGGAAAAGGCGTGCCGATCGTGCTCCACATCCACGGCGGGCCGTTCTTCTTGAAAGACGAACCTGGACCGGTGCTTAGGCGTTGTGTCGGCGCGATGGCCAAGTATTCTGCCGAGATCATCGTGCTGAGCGAGCAGGAACGTGACGTGCTCGAAAAACGCCATCAACGCGAAGGTGCGAATGTGCTCGCGAATGCTGTTCCGATGAGTGAAGCGGTCGAGCGTTCGGCAGAAAAAAGTCCGCGTTCGATCATCTATTTTGGGAGGCTCAATCGAGAAAAAGGCCTTGACCGCATTGTCGAAGCTTGCCGCGGCCTGATCGAACGCGAGATCCCTTTCAAATTCAACGCATACGGTGCAGGGCCGGATGCCGAGAGCTTCTTGAACGAGATGCGTAGCGTCTGCGGCGAGAGATTTGAATTCTGCGGCGTGGTCGACGGCGAAAGCAAATGGCAAGCTCTTGCCGAAAACGACATTTTCCTGCTTCCGTCCGATCACGAAGGCCTTCCGATAGCTCTTCTGGAAGCGATGGCCGCGGGTTGTGTTCCGGTCGTACGACGAAATGATGCGATCGCCGCTGCCGTCGAACAAGGCGTCGCCGGCTTCGTTGTCGATATCAATGATAAGGACGAGATCGTCGAGCGGCTTGCCTATTTGCTTGATGAAAGCCGTGACCTCTCTGCAATGCGGAACGCGGCCCGCGAAACCATCGCGGAGCGATATTCATTCGAAAATTATCTTGGAAGGCTCGAAGAGATCTATAAAAAGGCGTTGAACGGATGAGCGAAACGGCGAATAAAGTTCGTGTTGTGAGCCTCGATGTCGATGTCGTCGAGTTTCGGCGACTGATCGACCGCATTGACTCGCTGCGTGCCGATGGCGGCGGATACGTGTGCTTTTCGACGGTCCATATGGTGATGGAGTCGTCCGATGCGCCGGAATACGCCGAAAAGGTGAATTCCGCAGATATCATCGTGCCCGACGGAATGCCGCTCGTCTGGATGCAGAAGATCGAAGGGCGACGCGATGCAAACCGAGTGCGTGCGAACGATCTGATGATCGGCCTTTGCCGGTTTGCGGAAGAAAATGGCCTTTCGGTCGGGTTCTATGGAGCGTCGGAAGCGGTGATCGAAGGGATAAAAGAGCGTGCCGCGAGGGATTTCCCGGCTCTGAAGGTCGCATACGCGTATTCACCGCCTTTCAGGCCGCTGACGGATGAAGAAGACACCGAAATTACGGCTAAGATCGCAGAAAATGCACCGGACTTTCTGTTCGTCGGACTTGGCTGCCCGAAACAAGAGCGTTGGATGAATGAGCATCGCCCAAGACTCAAGGCCGTAATGCTCGGCGTCGGTGCATCTTTCGACTTTTTTGCTGGGAATGTGGCCGAATGTCCGCCATGGATCGGCCGGCTTGGGTTGGAATGGCTTTTCCGGCTCGTACAAGAGCCGAGAAGGCTTTGGAAACGATATTTGATACTCAACCCAAGGTTCGCATATCGTGCGGCATTACAGGCCGTTTCGAGGCGAAATTAGGCCGTGCGATTGCCGTTTGCGGCGAAAGGCTACATAATTATTCGTTTAGACCGCGGATTATCGTTTTACGATGAAATTCTTCTCGGATATTCGGCTGCTCTTGCTTGCTGTGTGGTTCGGCGGAGCCATATTTTTCATTGGCGTTGCACAGACCGCATTCTCTGTCGTGCCCGACCGTGAGCTCGCCGGTGCTGTCGTCGGACGCTCGCTTGCGATCTTGAATTACGCCGGAGCCGCCATCGCACTCGTGCTGATAGCGACGTCGTTCATAGTTCGGCGGGCAAATGCATTTTGGCTATGGATCGAGCGGCTTTTGCTGCTCGTGATCGCGGCGGCAAGCCTCGGCGGGCAGTTGGTGATCAGCAGTTGGATGGCGACGATCCGCACCCAAGCGGGCGGACCCATCGATGCCCTTGCTGCCGACAACCCTTTGAGGATGCAGTTCGACAAGCTGCATCATTGGTCGGAATGGACGCTGATGGCGGCAATGATCGCCGCCTTGCTGACATTTTTTATCATCGCGAATCGCCGCTTTTCTTCGGCAAAGGCGGACGACCTCGCAAGTTTCGATATCAACCAGGAATTTAAGTTCTAAGTTATGGACGTCATTGAAGATAAATGGGATTGGGACAAGCGTTTTGGGGCCTGGAACGATGCTGACGGTTTTGGGCGTTATCCGTGGGTCGTGAATGTTCACGCACCTTTTACGCCTGCCCGCAGAGCCCTCCCGATGCTGAACCTGGCTCTCATCTCGACCGCCGGAGCCTATATCGACGGTACGGAGCCCTTTGATATTTCATCGAAGGACGGCGATGTGGAATTTCGCGAGATCCCGATCGAGGTCGAAGCCGGTGATCTGAAATATGCCGCAAAGGGCTATGATCCTGCGGCCGTCATCTCTGACCGAAATTGCCAGATACCGATCGACCGCCTTCTCGAATATCAGCAGAATACCGTGATCGGTTCGCTTAACAGCGTTTGGTGGTCGCTCTCAAGCCACATCCCAAATGCCGGCCGCTTCGCGGATGAGACCGCACCAAAGCTCGCTGAAAGATTGGCTCGATACGACGTGCAGGCGGCCCTCATCATTCCTGCATCAAAGCTCTGCCATCAGACGGCCGGCGTCATTGCACGGGGCATCGAAAATGCCGGGATCCCGACGATGACCATCGCCGTAGATACGGAGATAATGGACAAGGTGCGCCCGCCGCGAACCGCATATTACGACGGCAAACTTGGTTCGGTCGCTGGAACCGCAGATCATAGCGAATACCAGCGCCGCATCCTCGACGCGGCCCTTCGCTGGATCGAGCCTTTCGATCAGCCCGGAGCACGAAAACTTGCTGTCGATCTCCAAACGGAAGTCGAGATCGCCCGCGGAGAAAGGTAGATCATCTCATCCCCATTTGCCAATGTTTTACGGCGTCGATCGGGTAGAGAAGCATTAGAATATTGATCAGGAGGCTGTCGCGGATCGTAAGGATCAGGACAGCCTCTGTTGCAATGAAGAGTGTAAGCGAGCGCCAAAAACGCAGCTTCGAAGCGATGACGAACCCTGTCGCACAGAACGTTATGTCCGAGAGTGAATTCAGGATCGAATCCCCAAAATAATCGAGCGAGATCGTCGCCGCACGGTACCTTTCGATAACGAACGAGGAATTCTCCGCGATCTCCCAGCAAGCCTCGACCGCGACCGCCATCACAAGCCGCCACTTGACCGGAACCTTCCCGAACAACACAAAAAGGATCCAAAATTCCGCAACGCCGTGGAGCATGTGCGTGAACGAGTACGGATCGAGCAAATGCTGCGAATTGTGCGTTGACCAGATGTCGAATGACCATGGCACGTAATCACCCGCCTGACACCAAAGCACACGTCCCTGCGTTGCGAGAATGATCGCGGCAAGCAGAGCGATGCCGATCGCACATATGAGGGTCTTGCGTGAAAAAAGCGGGCCGTCTTTCTGATCCATCTTCGTCATATTAGCTTGAATATGCGCCTTCGCCCAAGCCGTTCACAGCACACCGAATCACAACTGCCTGCGCAGACGGCCAATGTCAGTACCACCTGCGGTAGCGGGTGGTCTTGTCAGTACCGCCTGCGTGAGCGGCCAGTGGGCAGTGTTCCGTGAGCCGTCAGCAGTGAGCAGAAGTCAGAACCGCCTGCGTGAGCGGGCGGTCAGCATTGCAGTATCCCGCACGCCAGTAAGGGCGTAGTCTCAATACCGGAACCGCCTGTGCCAGCGGTCGGCCGACTTTTTTAGCAGCTCCTGAAAGTTCAATCATTGATCTGAATGGTGCCGAGGATCTGATCGAAGAGTTTCGCGCTTGCCTCCTTCTTAAAGCGCGAGTGAACCAATACGATGGTGCGTTTGCCAGCATCACTCACAAAGTCGATCTTGGCGCTCTTCCTAAAACTCTTGTCGTCTTCCACGTAAGATTCAATGTCGGCCCAATATATCCCCATTTTTACCCATTCCTTCTTGTAAGCTTCTAGGTTTGGGTTATTCGAAAGAGGAGGAGTTCGAGGGCCATACAATACATCGAGCTCGAGGTCCTCGCCAACCGCCGAAAGATAAGATTGATCTATAACCAATTGATCACTCACCTTAAAGGATTCCGGCACGCAGAGGGAAACCGGGCCTTTTCTAGCCAGCTTCCAATCGCCAGTCGAAGGCGAGACTGATGCGGGGCATTTAGTGTCCACTTCTTGTGACGATCGCTTTGGATGCCGTTGTGCAAAACTATGCGTTACACCTATTGACACGAACGCAAGAACAACAACAAATATCGAAAGGTGTTTCATAGGAGCTCCATCACTTCTTTACCCTCTTGATCCAGTCCATATTACTCGCCGATTGTTGTGCCGTACTGATCCCTCACCTGCGTTTGATTGTGCTCGGCGTCGTAAGTGAACGTTCGGCCTTCGGCGTCGGCGGTCGTGTTGCCGGAACTGTCAAAGACATACGCGACGAGCCGGTTCTTCGCGAGATCGACCTGCGGATTGCACACCGCCTCCTGACAACCCGGAGCAAGCGTCGTTGTATTCGCCTCATCAAAACGCCGATTGCCGTAGCGGTCGAACGTAAACGTCTGCTTCCAAGATTGCGATGCCGAACCGCCCGTCGGGGCGACATTCTCGACCGCACTCCAAACCAGACGTCACCGACCTGTTCTGTTAGACCGGGTCATCCTAAATAGTAAGAACCATGCGAGAGATTGGCCGACCAGAAACCAACAGAACGAAATCACAAAAACCGACGTCCGTTCAATTGCAAATTTTATAGTGCGTTCAAAATTGCCGTTACCAGTTTGCTCCACGATGATTAATGCTAACGATACAAACGAATAGCCTAGGAGGAACCCAAGCGAGACCGATCTATAACATTTTGAGGCGGCCAACGGAATCAATATTACCGCTACGACAAACAAGATCCATGCAAAAAGTGTATCTGCGAAAAGAAACGTTCCATGACCGTCGGCAAGCGAGGCGAAAACAAGAAACGCATAAATGGCCGAGTATCCCAACCACAGAATGAGATACATCGAATAGCGCATTGGTAGGTTCCCGCGCGCGAGCAAACGAGTACGGTGCGATCTGCCACTACAACTTTTTCTTCTGATCGTCATCCTTCTGGCGCGTACCTTGGCGGGTTTATTTTCGATATTGGAATGCCGTGCTGGTGGATCATAATCTCCCTCGACCTCAGGAAAAGTTTACGCGTATATCTTCGGCCGCGATAGCACAAAACGCACAGAATGTATCAAACCGCACAAAAGGGACAAACGGTATCAATGTGCACGATCTGCACGATTTGCACAAAAGTCAGAACCGTCAGCTGGCGGCCAGTTGCGGAAGCCCGCACGCCAGTAAGGGCGTAACACTCAACTCAACTCCCCCGAATTGCCACGGCATTTATGCCGTGGAACCGTGCCCCAAAACCATCCTCGGAGGCGGCTTGCCGCCGACAAACGCGCTGTCGCGTGCTCCGCACGCTCCGAGAATATTTGGCCACGGTAACCCAGGGTGGCGGCCGAGGCGGCCTTACCCTGGGCTACATTCATACGTCCCCTGCGGGGACTAAGGCACTACCGCCGACAAAACCTCGATCTTTGTCCCGTCCCACCGTGAATGGACAAGTGGGACAAAGTGGGACAAGAATCGGCGTTCCGGCTGCCTGCGGTTACAATTTTTGTCATTTTTGTCAAAGATCAGGTGTAACAACATATGTTCGCACCACCTCTACGAGTGTATCATACGTGTCAAGCACTATTTTTTGAGAGTCTCTTCGAATTACCCCGATCTCAAACGGTTCCGAAATAGGTGATAAGTGATAAGTGAGAAGTCAGAAGTCTGGTGGATTGCCACGGCGTTCAGGGCTTTCCGCGGCCGATCTCGTCAAAAGGTATGTCGTAGATCGCGTAATCCTGCCAATCCTTATAGTCGAAATGCCACCATTCGTTCGGGTTCACAAAGAAGCCTTCGGCTTCCATCAAGCGCCGGAGTTTGTCGCGGTTGGCACGCTCTTCGTCTGTCCCGCCTGCGTAATCGGGCGACGCACGTTCGGTGAACTCATCAAAATCCGAGGGCATCGGGATCAGCTTGCCGGTCTTTAGGTCGTAAATGCTCAGATCTACCGCGCATCCGCGATTGTGCTTCGAACCCTTTGCAGGATCCGCAACATATTTTCGCTCGTCGAGCTTTACGACGTCCCAAAAGAGCTTCGTTATCCGCCAGGGGCGATATCCGTCAAAGATGACCAGCCCAAGGCCGTCCTTCTTGAGTTTCTTGTGCACGCGAAGAAGTGCCTTGGCAGCGTCCCTTTGGAGGAACGCGCGAGCTTCGGGGTACACGGCCTGACCGGTGAAATTATCGGTCCGGGCGTAACGAATATCGAGTTTGATGGTCTTGCTTAGCTTTGTGAGTTCTACCAGATCGGCCTCTCGCTTGTTCTCTTCGTGCGGCGGGCCGTCCTGGGCACGCACGCCGCAAAATAGAATAAGGCAGAAAAGTGCCGCAGTAAATCCGGCCTTGAATTTATGACATTTAGCAGCGAACATCGAATCGGTGCTTACGGCCGATGCAAATCTCCGGGCCTTATTGCGGCACTGCGTCCTCCTTTAGGTCATCATCACGAATGACAACGTCGGTCCCGAACTTCTGATAGTCCTTGAACAGGATGATATTGCGCGTATCAAAGAGCTTGCCGCTGCTGCGTGAGGTGAGCCGAACGTCGGACCGAGCCGGCAGCAAATATTTCTCGTTGTCGATCGTCACCCAACCGTAGTCTATTATTCGTCGTGCCGCAGTGACGATGAAGCCGGGCGGAATATCCGTCGCTTCGCTCTCGATGCGAAGGACGCGGGCCGTCTCGCGGTCGATCCAAACTTTACCTCGCATCCCGGTGATGACCTGATCTGTGGGAAGCTCGCCGGCACTCACGCGTTGACGCGCTTTTTCCTGAGACACCGAAAATTCATATACGACCGCTTTGCGCAGATCGATCTGATCGGTATCCAACACCTTGAACACTGCATCATTCTCGGGTTTGAAGATAGTCGAAAGTACAGTGACGAATTCGCCGGTCGAACTTGTCCCGCCCGCTTGTGAGTACGAACTCTGAGCCTTCGGGTCTGTCTGTCGGACGCCGTTTATAGAAAGCAGGCGGTAATCTTCCTCGCCGGTGGAGCGATAACTCACACCGACGACGAGTCGGTCAAGGGTTCGGTAAGTATTCGTTCCCGCGAACGCCATTCCACGCTGAATGAGCTGCTTTACGACGAAATCCGGCATATCGCCGACCGCCGCCATTGTGTTTTGCCGTGTTCTCTCGAGGAGTTCGGCAGACTCTTTTGCTGAAGGCAACTGCGAGCCGGTAGGATCGAGCCGCCGTCGTCCGGCCTCGTCAAGGGCTCGCCGCAGCTCCTCGTCAGTGCCGGCCTTTGTTTTCGTCAGGCTGCGGATGCCATCGGTCACCTCGAACGCGATACCGCGTTTGCGCAAGGCCTCGACGATCCGGTCGCGTTCAGCCGGATCCTTCTGCAAGGTGTAGAGCATCTTGACATATTCGGCCTGAGTAAGCGGCGTCTCTTGCGCGAACGAGACCGAAACGGCAAGGAGCGTGATCACGATGGTGATAAAAACTCTCATTCTGAGTAATGATGCCAAATCGACGGGCAAGAGTTGGCTTCACAAAAAGTATGCGGCAGAAAGCAAAAAAGCGGAAAGATCAAAATGACCTTTCCGCTCCTTGTTTATGATAACGAAAAAGAAAAGCTAATTAACCCACTCCTCTTCGTAATTAAGTTGCCAATGCCTCGTCACCCAAGCTTGAGCCTCAGACATCGCCGTTTCTTTCCATTTCTTCAAATTTTCAAGAACAGAAAGAGCGGCCATGGGTTTGCTCGGATCGCGTTCGACACGAATTACCTCGGTCTTGACATCGATGATCGGTTTATCGTCACCGAGGATCTTCAATCGAACCTTGCTTCCGACCGGCGGAAGAACCTCGAGATTAACGAGTGCACTCGCCTCTCCGACATTTTCCGTCAAGCCTTCAACCCTGATCGTCCGTCCGCTTTCCGCGTCAACCCATGTAGCCCTTACAGGCATACTTGCCGTGATGCGATGGTGCAATGGCGTTCTGTATGATGAAGTAGCGTAATCTACGTCTGCCATTATTTCCCCCTATAAAAACAGTTCATAAAGTAATTGGAACTCAAAGATCTAGAACTGCGCCAAACAATCTTATTTATTATTACAAAAAAGTCAAGTTTCGTTTCCCACTCTTCGTGCCATCGGGTCTTTTTCTGCGACCTACCCAATTACGAGTATGTTTGTAACACGGATGATTACAGATGTCAATAGGCAATTTTCGGTGGTTTTTGGCTATATTTTCCGGTTTTCGAAAAATCGCGAGAATCTGCTTGAAAATTACTGCATTTGGTTCTACATTTGTCGGTATTCAGGTTGCATAAGTGTTACAAAAACAGGCGTCGCGCCTTGTTCTGCAACGAACGCTGAACGTAATGTTTAATCATCAGCTTGCCGGCCGTCTCACGAAAGAGGCTTAAAAGCTGATCAAGGGGAATGCCTTTTGTACGGATACGCGATCTTCGACCATTCCGAGCTAGGTGCTCGGCATCCGAAAATCGCAATAAGTATCCATAATTTCGTTCCTTGTCGACCAAGTTTTTAGACAGCGGACGGCGAGTGTGCTATCTAGACCACATCAATGCCCTTAGAGGTAAATAAAAATGTCCAAAATATTATTCAACAAACTGCTTGCTATGACAGTGCTCGCAGTGCTTTCGTTTGCGGGGATGGCGTTTGCCCAATCGCAGGCAAGCACCGGCCAGATCACTGGCACAGTGTCAGATGCTAACGGAGCGGTCATTCCGAACGCGACCGTTACCCTGACGAGCAAGGCCACCAATCAAAAACAGACCGCAACAACAGGCTCTGACGGAGTTTATAAATTCGTCCTTCTGCAGCCGGGCGTTTATGAACTAAGTACGACAGCGACCGGATTCGGTGAAACGAAGACCGAAGTAACCGCCGTTGTCGGCCGTACAGTTGACGCAAATATCAAGATGGCCGCCGGCGAAGTTTCTGCGACCGTCACAGTTTCCGATGACGCTGTGCAGACCACGACGAGCAACTTCGACTCGGTCCAAAGCAGCCAGGCGATCGAGAATCTGCCGATCAACGGCCGCCGCTTTCAGGATTTCGTTACGCTGACGCCGACGGCTCAGGTAGATCCTTCACGCGGCCAGATCTCTTTGAGCGGACAACGCGGCATCAACTCGAACATCAACGTTGACGGCGTCGATTACAACCAGCCGTTCTTTGGCGGTATTCGCGGCGGTGAACGTTCGAATTCAGCGTTTACGCTTCCGCAGGAATCGATCCAGGAGTTTCAGGTCGTTGCGGCAGGTTACTCTGCTGAGTTTGGCCGCAGTTCGGGCGGCATCGTCAACGCAGTTACGAAATCCGGCACGAACGAACTTCACGGCTCGGCTTTTTACTTGATCCGTCCGAAACAGCTTGCCCGTCCGAATAGTTTTGCCAAGGCCCTCGCCGACCAGCGGCTGAATGCCCTCGGTCTTGAGGCAACGCTTGCACCGACGCAGCATCAGTTCGGCGGCTCGATCGGCGGCCCGATCATCAAGGACAAACTCTTCTATTTCGCGAGCTATGAACAGCAGCGTTTCCGTGCACCGCGTCAGGTTTTGTACCAGAACTTGATCAGCCTTGCAACGGTCACGCCCTCGCAGCAGGAAGCCTTTGATTTTTACAGAGGCAACGAAGTGCAGTTCCAGCAGACCAATGACGCATATGCGGTCTTGGGCAAGATCGACTGGAATCTCAATCAGGCGAACCGCTTCAATATTCGCTACAACTTCGCGACCAACAAGGCATTGAATGCGGTGTCGACCGGTGAAACGGCCCTTGACCCGACTACGCTGAATTCGCTTTCGACAAACGGTACTGAGAACGACAAGAACCACATTATCGTGGCTCAGCTCATCTCGAACCTGAGCTCGAATTGGATAAACGAATTTCGCGGACAGTGGGCCTACGAAGAAAGACCGCGTATCCCCAACGCACTCGTCGCAGATATCAATACCTCGATCGGTACGTACGGAACCCGAAACTTCCTTCCTACGACGCAGTTCGACAAACGGCTTCAGTTTGCAGACAGCCTTACCTATCTGAAGGGTGCTCACACGTTCAAGTTCGGCGGTGAATTCAGCCGCATCAGAGCCGAGCAGACGTTCGGATTCAACCAAACGGGTGTCTATACGTTCTCGGGTCTTAGCTCGACAACGGCTATTCTCGATGCACTCGGCGTAACACGTACCGCAACCTTCCGCGGAAGGTTCGATACGACAACGGCGCGCTACAACCGACAGGTCGGAAACCTTGAAGCAGGATTCGGCGTGACGGAAGTTGCCGCTTTCGCTCAGGATTCGTGGCGCGTAAACAACAAACTCACGCTCAATCTTGGCCTGCGTTTTGAGAAGCAGTTCAATCCGGAAGCAGAAGCGAACAATGACCCGATCCTTACCTTGATTCGCAACACATCGTTCCCGATGCTTGGCGGAAAGGGTATCGATCCGGCGAACATCCCGGACAGCCAAAATGAATGGGGCCCGCGTGTAGGCTTTGCCTATGATCCGTTGGGTAATGGCAGGACCGTCATACGCGGATTTGCAGGCCGTTATTTTGCACGCACGCCGCTTATTGTTCTAGCAGCACCGTTCAATAACTTCCGCGACCCGGCGGGCGACCTCTCGGTTACCCTCGGATCGCCTGCATTTAGTGCTGCCGGCTTTAACCAAGCTGCGTTTGACGCGGCAAATCCGCAGTACGTCTCGATCGTGGGCGGGACGGGCTTTACGCCGAATACGGTCTATCGCCAGTTCGCGATCCTCGGTATCGACCTTAACACCTCGCCGCTGGGCAATTTGCCGATCCTTAGCCCAACGCAGATGGCGGCCATTCAGACGGCGATCCTTGCTGCGACGACAAATCCGCCGGCGAACCTCGGGATCTTCCAGGGAGCGAACTTCATCGGTATCGCACCTAACTTCAAGAACCCTGAATCGTTCCAATTCGGTTTTGGCGTCGAGCATCAGTTCAACCGGAATTTGACACTTGGTATTGATTACTCTCAGGTGAACACGATCCATCTGCAGCGTAACCGCGATATCAACCTGCCGGCGCCGACCGGTGTCGATCCCGTAACGGGACGTGTTCTTGTTAACCGTAATAATCGGCCCCTTCGAGGAATCGGCACGCTTCAGATGCGTGATTCTTCGGCACGTTCGCTCTATCGAGCACTTACGTTCCGTGCGAACTACAAGCAGAAATGGATGAGGGTCAACCTCTATTACACCTTCTCCCGTTCGCTTTCTGACGACGATAACGAACGTGATTCGGGCGGTGTGCTCTACTCGAATCCCTATGACCTGAGGGGCGAATATTTCAATTCGCGTCTTGACCGTCGGCATCAGTTCGTTGCGAATCCGATCTTCTTCCTTCCGTGGGACTTCGAGGTTTCGAGTGCTATCAGGCTGCGTTCCGGTACGCCGATCGATGCTCGTGTCGGTTCGGACCTGAACGGAGACGGCAACTCGACGGAACGCCCGATGGTCGCTCAGGGGGTAGAGATGAGGAGGAACTACTACACGAATCGTCCGATCTACGATGTCGATATGCGTGTGCAGAAGAGCTTCAAGTTTGGCGAGACCCGTCGTCTCGCTCTCTCTGCGGAGTTCTTTAATGTTTTTAATCTGTCCAACCTTCAGTTCGGCGGATCGGCCACGACGAATTTCTGCTCGTCGTCAAGCGCGACCTGCGGCTTCGGCGGTGTGACAAATATTAACTTCATGCAAACGATTCAGCAGAATCCGTCTTCATCGAACTATGGAAAACTGAACCTCTCGGGCCTTAATCCCGGCAGCCAGGTCTTCCAGATGCAGCTCGGAGCTCGGCTCTACTTCTAACCATAGATCTGCGGGTGAAATACCCGCAGATGCTAACTTGATCAACGCTGCTCGGATCGCATCATCAGTGCTCCGGGCAGCGTCTTTTTGTCCGTTCTTATAGGCTTGCTATACTTCCAAAGTCTTTCTATATGCGGATCCTGCAAATAACATCTGCAAAGAATTTTGGCGGCGGTGAGCGGCACTTTCGCGACCTCGCGTTTGGCCTTAAGGAATCCGGCCATGAGGTGTTTGCCGCAATTCGTCCGACGAATCAATGGCAGGATCGGCTGGAGTTTATCCCAGAAGAGAACGTTCTAAAAGTTTCGATTCGAAATTCGTTCGGTATGTTCAGTGCAAAGCGGATCGCACGCTTTATTCAGAAGAACGAGATCGACATCGTTCACGCGCACGTAGCGCGTGATTACATTGCGGCATCTGTCGCCGCCCGCGTCGCCAAGACCGCTAAACTCGTGATCACGCGGCATGTGCTCTTCCCGCTAAAACCATTTCACAAGATCGCACTGAAGAATGTAGATGCCGCCATCGCCGTCTCGCCGGCGGTCGCGGTCGAACTCGCTAACATCTTTCCGCGTAATAAGATACACACGATTGCGAACGGCTTGGACGTTACTTTGCCCGAGAATTTTGCAGAGATCGGCCGCGAGTTTCGAACGTTTCACAAGATCCCGCTCGAGGCTCCGCTCGTCCTTGCGATCGGCGAACTAAAGCCGCTAAAAGGCCAGATCGATCTCGTCCTGGCTGCGGCCGAGGTCATTAAGAAGGTCCCAAATGCACACTTCTGCATAACCGGCGTGGACAACTCGAGCGGCAGCCGTTTTCGTCGTGAGCTGCGAAGGCTTTCGCGAACGCTCGCGATCGAACAGCATTTTACATGGCTTGATTGGGTCGAGGACACAAGGCCGGCCTTTTCGGCCGCCGACCTTTTTGTGTCGCCTTCACACTCCGAGAGTTTTGGGCTCGCAATGCTCGAAGCAATGGCATCGCAAAAGGCCGTCGTTGCAACGCGAACCGAAGGCGCAAAGACGCTGATCGATGATCCAAAGCTTCTTGTTCCGGTGAACGAACCCGTTGCCCTGGCAAAAGCGATAGGTGAGATGCTCGGAAGCGCGGAGGCTCGTGAGCAAGCCGGTATCAACTTGCGACATCGTGCCGAGAAAGAATTCTCTCTTGAACGGTTCATTGCCGGGCATGA
This sequence comes from Pyrinomonadaceae bacterium, assembly GCA_019694355.1. Lineage (GTDB taxonomy): Bacteria > Acidobacteriota > Blastocatellia > Pyrinomonadales > Pyrinomonadaceae > OLB17. The sequence goes on from JAIBCB010000003.1 coordinate 410,185, forward strand.
AAAACTTTATGATGAACTGCTGCGGGCTCGCTGAAGAGAGCGTGCGGCAAAATTAAACAAACTGGACCTTTCGGTCTTGCCTTAAAGATCCTATGAGGAATGCGATTCTTCTATCCCTGATCGCGATATTTGTGTCTCTAAACATTACCGCCCAAACGCCCCAGGAACTTGCCGATGCGTGGGATTCTACGCACATCACGGACAAGGAGCCATCGGATGTTCGACATTCTGACCTGAAACTCTACCTCGAAAAGCTTCGCACGCAGGGCGTAAAGATGGCCGAGGTCGGCCGAAGCAATGCTGGCCGCGAGATATACCAAATGGAATTCGGCAGCGGGCCGTTGAAGGTGTTTCTCTGGTCGCAGATGCACGGCGATGAACCGACGGCAACGTCGGCCCTTGTCGATATTTTTTCGTATCTTGCAACGCATAAGGACACGGCGTGGGTCAAAGAATTTGCTGAGAAGCTGACGATCAGAGCTGTCCCGATGTTAAATCCCGACGGAGCCGAGCTCTACACGAGACGAAATCTGCAGGGCATTGACGTCAATCGCGACGCGCTAAATCTTGCGACGCCCGAAGCGCGTCTTCTAAAACTGCTCCAGAATCAGTGGCATCCGAACATCGGTTTTAATCTTCACAATCAGCAGGAATTGACGTCGGTCGCTAATACAGGCAAGCAGGCATCGATCTCATTCCTTGTGGTTTACGGCGATGAGGCAAAGACCGAGACGGACGGAATGCAGCGGAACAAACGTGTTGCCTCGGCGATGATAAAGGCGATCGAGCCTTTTATACCGGGTCATATCGCTCGTTATGGTGATGAGTGGACACCGACCGCATTCGGCGATAATTTTTCGGCTTGGGGGTCGCCTGTGATTCTGATCGAGACTGGAGCTCTCACCGGGCAAAAGGAATTATATTTGGCGAAGATCAATTTTATCGCGATAATGACCGCATTCTCGTCGCTCGCGACAGGATCGCAGGCAACCGGTTCGACCGCTCTGTACGAAGATCTGCCGCACAATGGATCGGGAACATTGGTAAACTATATGTTCAGGAATGTTCGGTTGCCGCCGATCGGGAGACCGCGACCTGCGACGGTTGATGTCGCTGCTGTTGCGGCACGAAGGCGGGCGAGCTTTACGAACTCGGTCCGAATTTCGCGTGTCGGGAAGATCTACGGCATTCGCGGGTTGGAAGAATTCGACGCGAGCGGATTCTATGTCGTACAAAAATTCGGTAGGTTGGTGCCAGGCAAACTCGCTGAGTTGGCGTTTTACAAGATCGATCGATCGATCGATTGGAAGGCGGACGACCTTTTGGAGAAGTTTGAACCGGACGCGATCTTCTCGGGCGGCGTTTGGATCAAAGGTGAGGGCTTGCTGCCGAAGATAAAGTATTAGCTGTGCTGCGTTTGCTCAAGATCAATAATATCGCTCTTATTGACGACCTCGAGATCGAGTTCGGCGAGGGACTGAATCTACTGACAGGAGAGACGGGCTCGGGCAAATCCATAATCATCGACGGCCTCGGTGCACTCTCGGGCGAACGCATCTCTGCAGATCTCATAAAACAAGGGGAAAACACGGCCCGCATCGAAGGCGTCTTTTCGCTGGAGCTAACACCGGAAACGGCCGAGATCTTCGACGAGGCCGGAGTCGATATCGAAGATGATGAGATCATCGTGCGCCGTGAACTGTCGGCATCGGGCAAGAATCGCATCTTTATCAACGATCGGCTCGTTACGCAGGGTTTTTTGAAACGTGTCGGGCATCTTTTTGCCGATATCAGCGGCCAAGGCGAACAAGCGATGCTCTATGATGCCCGCAGCCATCTCGCGATGCTTGATGCGGCGGCGGATGTGGAGGCTGAGTTAGCCGCGACCGCAGAAGCGTTTCGCGTGTGGGCTGGCATTCGACGTGAGTTGGATGAGTTGAACGAGGATGAATCTGCAAAGCTTCGTTCGCTCGATATCTTGCGTTTTGAGATCGATGAGATCGAACGGGTCGGCGTTCGGATCGGCGAGGAAGAAGAACTCGAAGGCGAGAAGCTTCGCGCTGTAAATTCGGAAAAGCTCGCCATTGCAAGCGATGAGCTCGCAAATGTTCTATATGACTCCGACCTTTCGACGATCACGACGCTGGATCGAGCATCGCGTCGTCTGTCAGAGCTTGCCGAATTCGATGGTGAATTCAAGGATTTTGAAGAAGGCGTGGCGACGGCAAGGGCTGTGATCGAAGAGCTCGCGGCCACGGCAAGGCGTTTCCGCTCGACACTTGAGATCGCTCCCGGACGTCTTGATGAGATCGAGACGCGGCTGGCCGAACTTTCGCGGCTAAAGCGAAAATACGGCAACAGCATCGAGCTGGTTCTCGAACATCTGAATGCCTCGCGGGCAAAGCTGGATTCGATCGAGATGGCCGGTCAGCGAGAGAAAGAGCTATCGGAAAAGTTGGCCGCGGCCGAGACCGAATATCAAAAGCACGCCGCAAAGCTTTCAAAGAAGCGTGTCGCCGGAGCCGCAAAATTTACGTCAGCGGTTGAGAAGGAACTTGGGTTCGTAGCTCTTGAAAAAGCAGCTTTTGAAGTTCGCTTTGTTGCGCGAGAAGGATTCTCTGCAGAGGGAAATGAACGTGCTGAGTTCTATTTTTCTGCGAACCCGGGCGAAGCTGTGCGGCCGCTCGCAAAGGTCGCTTCGGGCGGCGAGGTTTCGCGTCTGATGCTTGTGTTAAGAACTGTGAGCGGCGGGAAGGAAACTCAGCGAACGGCAGTTTTTGACGAGATCGACATCGGAATTGGCGGCCGCGTGGCAGAAGCTGTCGGACGGCGCCTTCAGAAGCTCGCGGCAACGCAACAGGTGCTCTGTGTAACGCATCAGCCGCAGATCGCGTCGCTCGCGGACCACCATTTTGTTGTCGAGAAATCGACAACGTCCAACAGAACAAGGCTCGCTGTCCGGGAACTCAACAATGCCGAGCGCATCGACGAAGTTGCAAGGATGCTCGCCGGACGAGATATCACGGACGCCGCTCGCGAGAATGCAAAAGCAATGCTCGCCGCCGCGAAATAGACGAAGATGAACTCTAAAATTCTTGCAAATGTTTACCGTGGCGAAAATGTTGAATCCGTACATACCGGCCACGTCGCGGTCATCGATGGGACGGGCGATGTTGTACTCTCGATCGGCGATCCTTCGATCTCGACGTACTTTCGTTCTGCAGCAAAACCTTTCCAATTCATTCCGAATCTGACGAGCGGTGCGGCGGACGCATTCGGTTATGACGAACAGGAAGTCGCCCTCGCCGTTGCTTCGCACTCAGGTGAGGACATGCACGTCAAGATAGCGGCATCGATGCTCGCAAAGGCGGGATTCGCTGAGAGCGATCTTCGCTGCGGCACACATTTCCCGTTCGATTCGGCGACCACCTCGCGGATGAAACGAGCGGGCGAGGAGCCGACGCAGCTTCACAACAATTGCTCCGGGAAGCACTCCGCAATGCTTGCTTTCGCAAAGCATATCGGTTCGGGGACCGAGGATTATGAATCGCCCGACAACCGCATTCAAGGGCGCATAATTCGGTGCCTGAAGGATTTTGGTGAAACCGAGGAGATCTCGCTCGGGACGGACGGATGCGCCGCTCCGAACTTCTGCCTTCCCATCGCGGCCATGGCAAAGTGCTATGCAAATCTCGTTAACCCAACACGCTTTCCGGAGATCACGCAAGCGGCCTGCCGACGCATCGTCGCAGCGATGACCGAGTATCCGGAACTCGTCGGCGGTTCGACGCGGCTTGATACCACGCTGATGCGTGCGGGAAACGGATCCTTAGTGTCGAAGATCGGCGCCGACGGTGTTTGGTCTTGCGGCATCCTGCCGTCGGAAAAATATCCAAGCGGGCTTGGCATCGCATTGAAGATCGCGGACGGAGACGATCTGCGTGCACGGCCGGTCGTTGCGGTCGTGATCCTCAAGAAACTTGGCATCCTCGAAAGCGACGCAATGCCGGATCTTTCGCCGATGCCGATCAAGAATCGACGCGGCGACGTTGTCGGGCGGGTCGAAGCGGTCGAGCTCTAATGGACGAGGCTTTACAGGCACGACAATTTACGCTCGACGATCGAGATGCGTTGCTCGCCTTTTTGGGCAGGGTTTACGCGAACGATCCGCGTCGAAGTGATCGCGAATTTTGGGAATGGCATTACCTAAAAAATCCTTACACTGATTCGAACAACCTCCCGATCTGGATTGCCCTTCACGGTGAAAAGGTCGTTGGCCATCTGGCTGCGATCGAGGCCGAGATCAAAGTCGGCGATGAGACACACAAGACGATCTGGATCCTCGATCTGATCATTGACGAGAATTACCGCCGTCGCGGCATCGCAAAAGAGCTTGTCGGCCTCGCCGAAGACTTTCGCCCGATACGGCTCGGCATAAATACGCACGAACAAAAGTCTCCCGAGCTGCTCGAAGCTTGCGGCTGGAAGATCGTCGCGTCGATCCCGAGATATACACGCGTATTGTTTCCGGGCAACGCGTTCATTTCCGGCTCCGGCCCAAAGGCGTTCGTGCGGAACGCAGCGAACGCGCTGTATTCATTTCGGCGACAAGGTGTCGCGAACCTCAGGCCATCCGACGGTGAGATACGACGAATTGAGCGTTTTGATGAGGCGGCCGACAGGCTTTGGGCAAGATCGTCCGCCACGCGAAATTGCATCGCTGTTCGCCGTTCAGAGTTTTTGAATTGGCAGTATTTTGAACAGCCGAATAAGAAGTTCAACGTTCTCGGCCTCTTTTCCGATGATCAGCTTCGCGGCTACGTCGTTCTATATTTTCGTGCCGCTGACGAGCAGGGCGTGATCGAGAAAGCGGCCATCAGCGACATATTTTTTGACGATGAAACGACAGCAGACGACCTTATCAATGCGGCCGTGGAACTAGCGATCGAAAAACGTGTCGGACGTGTTGTCACTGATCTTCTAAACAAAGCGGCAGAAGATGCTTTGCTGAGCAATGGTTTTTTCAAGACGAAGAGCCCACTGCTCTTGATGGTAAAGTCCGGTGTTGCGGAGAACATCGTTCTTGATCCGAACGAATGGTTCGTCACTCGAGGTGATTCAGATACAACGATCTTCGAGACGCCTAACCTCTATATTTGAGGATGTCCAGGTCAGCCGCGTAAAGCAACTCTTTGATATTGTCGTAGCTGATGCCGTCCTTTAGGCCCAGATCGAACGGCTCAACCACAAACGGGCGGTACCGCGGGTGCTTCTCTTCGGCGGCCTGTGTTCGGCTCTCAATTTCAACCGAAGCATCTTCATCACGGGTTTGTCTAATTTGCATATGCTGGCTCTACCGTATCTGTTGTGAGAGAGCCTTAAACTCTTCTCGTCCGAAAGCTTTGTCGAGCCAGAGGTTTGTCAGCTTCTCCTGAATGCTGTTGGCCTTTAGGCGTTCGTTCAAGTTCTTGAAATCGACAAAATCGAGTGCCTGATCCTGATTGAAGCACGAGAAGACAAAGAATTCTTCGCCCGTGTGCGGGTTGACGTGCCGCTGCAGACATTGAGCGCAGACCTCTTTCATCATGCACTGCATCGGCGAGTTGATAGAGCCGATCGCAACGTGGTCGGGCTTGAGATAAGGCTTGAGCGTTGTGTGGCGAGCTTCGCGTACGCCGTTCATCATCCGGTCTGAACCGATCGCGATGATGCGGTCAACTTCGCTCAGCTCCACCGACCGTTCGCCCAATTTTCCTTCGCCGTAGGCGATCATCGCCTGCACAATATTTCCGCGGAAATGTGCGTCCTGAGGGCGAGACGGAATTATGGCGTCTCCAAAATCGGTCGCCCAGATGATCTGATCTGTCGATGCCTCGATCTCTTCGCGTTTGAAGAGATCGCTGCCGTTCTTGTAGCCGGCAAAATAGATCACCTTGTTGCCGTTGTCGCGTATCGCCTTTGCGATCGAGAAGAGCACGGCGTTGCCGAGTCCGCCGCCCGCAAGAAGCACATTTTCGCCGGTCGGGATCTCGGTCGGGGTTCCGGTCGGCCCCATCACAAGCACTTCTTCGCCTTCTTTCAAGAGCGAACAGAGACGCGACGACGTGCCCATTTCGAGCACGATCATCGAGAGCAGACCTTTACTCACATCGACCCACGCACCGGTCAACGCAAGCCCTTCCATCAGGAACTTTGAACCATCGACAACGGGTGCGGTCGTCTCAAAGTTTTGAAGACGGTAGAACTGTCCGGGTTCGAACTTACGAGCCTGTACGGGAGCTTTGACGATGATCTCGACGATGGTCGGCGTCAGACGTTCGACCTTGACGACGAATGCTCGAAGCTGTTCGTCGAGTGTCGCTTCCAGGCGGTCAAAAACGGAATCACGTTCGGCTTGCGGCATTTCACCGCGTTGCTGCAATTCGGTTTGGAAAAGACGCGCAACGTGTTCGTATCCGTGCTTTGCGGATGCCATTGCGCGGACGACATTCCCGGCATATTTCGGGTGATTGTCGCCGTAGTAGCTAATGAACTTGCCGTCGTGATCGTAGGAGGTGAAAAAGCCCGTCTCGCCTTTCGGGGCCTCAACAAGTTCAAATTTGCCTTTGTCGTTCTCGATCGCGTTGAACGGCTTAAAGAACTGCCGCCACTCGTCCATCTGGAAGGTTCCCGGTTTTTCCTTCTCATAGATCACGTTCGGCGAGGTTCCGGCGGCGACACAAACTGTGCGTGCGGGAAATTCGCGAATGTCGCCCGTCGGTTTGAATTTGCCTGTCTCTTCGTCGTGTTCGAGCCGCTCGAACTTGATCGCTTTTACCGCATTGAATTCATCCGGAACGGCTTCGGTCGGATTCATACATTCGACAAACTCGATGCCTTCCTCGAGCGCCTTTTGAACTTCTTCGTGATTGAGCCGATAGGCGGGTGAATCCTGAAGCCGTTTGCGATAGACGAGCGAAACTCCGCCCCAAGATCTGACGAGCGGGACGAAATTCGGCTCTTCACCCGCCTCTTTTGCACGCATTCGTTCAGCCCGGATCTCACGTCCGTGATCCAGAAACTCCTGAAGGGTATCGCGTTCTTCGCCGTCGAAGATCGCCATAGCGGCTTCTTCACCGAATTCTGCCGCGACATCTTCATAGCGGTCGAGCATCTTCTCGCACTGTATCGGATAGTATGCGAAAAGCTCGGTCGCGGTATCGATCCCCGTCAAACCGCCGCCGATGACGACCGCAGGCATTCTTACCTGAAGGTTCGAAAGCGTATCTTTCTTGAATGCCCCGGTAAGCTGCAATGCCATCAAGAAGTCCGATGCCTGGCGAATGCCGCGGATCAAGTTGTTCTTCATCGGGACGATCGTCGGGCGGCCCGCACCGGTTGCGATCGCGATGTGGTCGAACCCGTAATTCCAAGCATCTTCAATGGTTACGGTTCCGCCAAAACGAATGCCGCCGTAGGCGCGAAAGCGTTTTCGCCGCGAAAGCATCAACTGGACTATCGTCAAGAAATTCTTATCCCAACGGACGGTGATGCCGTATTCCGACACGCCGCCGAAGCCCGAGAGAATTCGTTCGTCGAGCGGCTGCGTGATCTCTTCGATGTCATGGATGGGCTTCGGACATTCGCGGCCGAGTTTGCCCGTCCAAACCTCGGGTAACGGTTCGATCTTTAGGCCGTCGATGCCGACGACGCCGAAACCCTCATTCAAGAGATAATGCGCAAGCGTGTAGCCCGCAGGCCCGAGGCCGACGACGAGCACGTTCTTGCCCGAATATGGAAGCTGATACGGCCGGCGTGCGTTGAGCGGATTCCAACGCGTGAGAAGGTTGTAGATCTCGAATCCGTAAGGGAGTTTTAGAACGTCCGTCAGCACAGATGTCTCCGCAAGCGGAATGTTCACGGGGTCCTGCTTCTGGAAGATGCAGCCCTTCATACAATCATTGCAGATCCGATGGCCCGTGCCTGCGCACATCGGATTGTCGATAGCTACAAGAGCAAGAGCACCGATCGAATCGCCTTGCTTCTTGACGAGGTGCATTTCGGAGATGCGTTCGTCGAGCGGGCAGCCTTCGGTCGAGATGCCGAGCGGATTACGCTTGAGCGACCCATCCGCTTCGTGAAGTCCGGTCGAGCAGCTGTCCTTGCCTCGCTCATGGCAGATAAGGCAATAATCGATCTCGAACAAAGCATCGCGCATCGTGCCGCGATCATCTGTGAGCTTAAATCCGTCGCGACGACGCAGTTCATCTTCCGAACCCTGGATCACGTTCTGGAAGTCCGGTATCGGATGTATAAGATGAACGAGATTCTGATAGTTGAGCGCGTGCGGAACCTTGAAGCTGTACCATTTGCGGCTCTTGCTCGCGAAAGCAGCGGCGGTCCAAGCTTCGATCACGGCGAGTGCGGCCCTTACGGCGAGCCGGTCGCCGGTCGCATCTTCTGCAACAACAAAACTCGAATACGCCTTGCCGAACGCCGAATCCTTATGCGCCTCGTACGCCTTGTTTATGCGTGCGATCGTGTCGCTTACCGACGAAGATTTTTCCTCGTGTTCCTTCTTCAAAAACTCTTCGGCATCGAGCAGACGGCAGGTGATCTCCGAGATCGAAAGTTCCTCATCATGAATGAGCGTTTCGTCAAACGCTGTGTTTCGCAGGTCGGTAACCGCGTGCCACAATTCGGCCTCGTTGAGTTCAGCGAGCTGCTCCGGTTTGAATTTCTTTACGGCGCGACGCTGGACAAAGAACTTATATCGCCAAACCGGATTTTGAACCGTGATGTCGTGCGAAAGGTCTTCGCGGTCGGGCCCGATCTTGAAGAGGCGGGCGATAAATTCTGAGAGGAACGGAGCCGCATCGGTCAAGATCTTTGACTCGACCTTTCGTTCGAACCCTTGTCCGCGCGCCGCGATGTACTTCTGCAGAGCTTCGCCGATAACCGGTTCCTTTTCGATCACGTCCGCGTAGAAAAGATCGGCAAGATCCTTGAGCTTATAGGCGTTAAAAAGGTCGGCAAAGGAGAACCCGGCAATACCAAGCTCAAAATCATTTTCAGTTACAAATGCGTCAGACATATAAGCAAACACAACGGTTCATTTCCGTTGCCTCTATGAAACCTAATAGTCTAACACTCGGCTTTGCGGGGCATCAAAGCGAGCTGAGGCGGTCGACTTGTCAGTAGATCGGCGATTCTCCGGGCGGCCGCGTCTTCCAGCGTTTATGCGTCCAGATCCATTGATCGGGAGCGAGTCGGATGAACGCTTCCATTTCGGCCGTTATTGCGGCGGTGAGCCGGTAAATTTCCGCATTACGGTCAGCGACAGGTGCGGCCGCAGGTTCGATCAGAGAACCGTAGCGTACGACGTACTTCCGTTTCGCCTCGTCCCAGACGCAGCACATCGGCATTATCAACGCATTCGTCCGCATTGCGAGCATCGCGAGGCCGCGTGTCGTACATGCTTCGACGCCAAAGAATGGCACGAAAATGCCGTCCTTCGGATGCATATTTACGTCCGGCAAGGCGCCGAGGATCCCGCCCGAGCGGAGTATCTCGAAAGCGGCAGAGACAGAATTTGTCTTATTTATCGAGCGATTTCCAAAACGTGAGCGCAGGCGGGCGACAAACTCCTCGATCTTTGGATTGTCGAGCGGACGGGCAAGATATGTGAGCGGTTCGCGTGCGGCCGAGTAGGCAAAGACGCCGATCTCCCAATTGCCTAAATGCGGTCCGACGAGGATCATTCCGCGGCCCTTTTTGCGTTCCGCGTCGATATGTTTTCTTTCGGGGGAGTTAACGAATTCAGGCCGCTCAAACTCGAACTCGACAAGGCCGTCGAGCTGTTCGCGGGTCATTTTCTGGAACTGGCTAAATTCGCCTAGAACACGCCCAAGGTTTGCGAATGATGCTTTCAGCAGAGCAAGATGTTGACCTTCGTCTTTTTCGGGAAAGGCGATCGTGAGGTTCTTAAGGGCAACATCTTTTCGGCCGCCGGTCAGCGAATAAAATAGTTTTGCGAGGGCGATGCCTGTTCTGACAGAGAGCTTTCGCGGCAGGATCGAGAGGATTCCCAAGATCGCCCGCACGGGTATATATTCAGCCCAAACTTGAAAGGTCGTCTTTTTCGCCATCTGCGAATAAAGTGTAACCTCTTAGCCGTCAAACCTGCGAAAAGCGAGCACAGCATTGAGGCCGCCGAAAGCAAAGGAATTCGAGAGTGCGGCTTCGACGGCCTGCGGCCGCGACTCATTTGGGATGACATCAAGATCGCATTCAGGGTCGGGAATGTTGAAGTTTGCCGTCGGCGGCAAAATTTCGTTCTTGATCGCAAGGATCGTCGCTGCGGCCTCGATCGCACCGGCTGCTCCGAGCGAATGGCCGGTCATCGATTTTGTCGAGCTGATCGCGAGCTTGTCTGCGTGCGAGTCGAATGTATCGCGGATAGCCCGACATTCATTCGAATCATTCGCCTGCGTTGCCGTGCCGTGTGCGTTGATATAGCCGATCTGTTCGGGCGCAAGTTTCGCATCTTCGAGCGCAAGCCGCATCGCCTTAGAGGCTCCCGCCGATGCAGGCATCGTCAGATGATGTGCGTCAGCAGACATACCGAACCCAACGATCTCCGCGTAGATCTTTGCACCGCGGGCCTTTGCCGCCTCCAATTCCTCAAAGACGAACATCGCACCGCCTTCGCCGAGTATCATTCCGCTGCGGTCTTTTGAGAATGGGCGGCAAGTGTCGGCGGAGACGACGCGCATCGTTTCCCACGCATGCAGGCTGCCGGTGCAGATCGGAGCTTCGCTTGCGCCCGCGAAGGCGGCGTCGAGCGTGCCTTGGCGAATGAGCCAAAAAGCCTGTCCCATTGCGTGATTCGCAGATGCACACGCGGTCGAGGTCGTAAAGGTCGCGCCCGTTAGGCCGAACTCCATCGAAACCTGGCTTGCGACCGCGTTGCTCATCGCCTTCGGGATCGCGACAGGCGGCTGACGACGAATTCCGTCGGCATAGAGCTTCTTGTAAAGTTCATCTTCGGTGATCTTTCCGCCGAGACAGGAGCCGGTGATCACGCCGGTGCGGTCTTTCACCGCATCGGTAAGTTCGAGGCCGCTGTCGGCAAGGGCTTGCCTCGCAGCGGCAACGCCATACTGAGCGAATGGATCGAGCCAGAAAAGGAGTTTTTCGTCGAAAAGGGCGGTCGGATCGAAGTTGCGGACCTCTGCCGCGTTCTTGAAGCGTAGGTGCGAAACATCGACCTTTTCGATCGGGCCGATGCCGGAACGGCCCTCTCGAAGCGAACTCCAAAAAGAATCTACTTCATTTCCGATGGGCGAGATCACGCCCATTCCGGTTATCACAACTCTGCGCATTTATTTAGGAGGCCGCGTCCTTTTCTTCTTTCAGCTTTGCCTGTTGGGCCGCAAATTCTTCGGCGGCCACGGCAACCGGATCGATGCCCTGTGCTTTCATATCGAGCAAGGTCTCGATGCCCTCGACGGCCTGCCGGACGCTCTTCATTTCCTGCACCTTATTGTCTGGGACGACAAGGTCAAATTCTTCTTCAAGCTCGAAGATGAGATTCAATCCGTCAAGCGAATCGAGCCCAAGCTCCTCGAAGGTCGTATCCATCGTGATCTCCTCACGAGGCACTTTCTTAAAGTCCGCAAATACTTTTATTACACGGTCTGCAACGGTTCCTTCTGACACGGTATCGATCCTCTCAAAGTGAGTTTAGTTAGAAAACACGCAAATTGGCGGCGTTATTCGGCCTTCCTTGTCGCGTCGAACAAAAAGGATACATTTTGTCGCGGACAAATGCCAGAATTAACTTTATCCCGATCGCCTCGGCATCCGTTACCAGAAGCCTTACAAAACTGTTACAAACCATTGGCTTTCAAGGTGTTACGCTTGAAAGGTCGATGGAAAAATCTGGCCGCTCCGGGCCAATAGCACATACATAAAGGATCAGATCTGATAAACGTGGAAAATAATATTGTTGATTTTGAACCGGTCGATCGCAAGAAATGGCATTGGAACACGATGTTCTTTGTCGCCTTGTTTCACATCTTTGCGATCTGGGCGGTCTTTACCTTCTCGTGGGCGAATCTTGTCGCTTTGCTGATAACCTGGTGGGTCGCAGGCAGTTGGGGCATTGGCCTCGGCTATCACCGCCTTTACACGCACCGCGGATTTAAGTCGCCGCGTTGGCTTGAGCATTTTATGGCCGTCTGCGGAACGCTCGCCTTGCAATCCGGCCCGATCTCGTGGGTTACGACGCATCGCCTTCATCACGCGTTCACTGAGACCGATCGCGACCCGCACAGCCCTTTCAATGGCATTTTTTGGGCACATATGGGTTGGATCTTTCGCGGTACGGCGCAGGTTCAGCCGCAGAGCGTCCGCGAGCGATATTCGCCCGATCTGCTCCGCGATCCGTTCCTCGTGTTCATTGATAAGTATTACTACGTCACCTCGATACTCGTGGGCGGCGTTCTTTTTGCGATCGGCGGATGGTCGATGGTCTTGGCGGGCATCTTTTTACGCACGGTCATCGGGTGGCATTCGACCTGGCTCGTGAACTCTGCAACGCACCTTTGGGGAAGTCGACGATTCGATACGCGCGACACCTCGCGAAACAACGCTCTTATCGCGGCGATCACATTTGGTGAAGGCTGGCACAATAATCACCACGCGATCCCGCGTTCGGCACGTCATGGGTTAACGGCCGCCGAGGTCGATGTGAATTGGATACAGCTGAAGGCTCTTGAAAAGGTCGGGCTCGTCAAAGATCTCTATGGTTACGACATTAAGGCCGAGGCCGCGAAGGACGCGATGAAGAAGGCGGCGTAGGGATTACGTCCAAGGTCCAAGGTCCAATATTCAAGGATCAAAATGGCCAAGGTCCAAAGGCGAAGGTTCAGGCCTTCGCCTTTTTTCGGGTTTCTAATAACATCTAACAATGCGGCGACGGCGGACGACCATTTTCTTCTTGATACTTGGCATCTGCCTGCTTGCGATCACCGTCGCGTTGAATGTCGGCTGGATCCTGCTGAACGTCCGCGAGGTCGCATTGCTGATCTTCGGCATCATCTTTTTTGCCCTGATCATCACGGGTTTGACGCTGAACACGATCTTCCTGCTTCGCGAGATCCGACGCAACGAGCAGCACGACGCATTCTTGAACGCTGTAACGCACGAGCTTAAAACGCCGATCGCATCGATCAAACTATATCTCGACACGCTGCTCTCTCGTGATATCGAACCGGAAAAGCGGCGGGAATTCTACGAGATAATGAGTGCCGACAATGAACGGCTTTTGACGACCGTCCAGCAGGTTCTTCAGGCGAGCCGGACGCGTGAAAAAGGACGACGTCTCGATCGTGATGAACTTGATCTTGGCGTACTACTGGCAGAGGCGATCGGCATTCTTAGATCGCGGCATCATTTGGACGAGAGTGCGGTTCGGTTGACGATGCCAACAGAACCAGTGATGATCACGGGCGATTTTCGCGAACTGCAGACCGTATTCTCGAACCTACTTGATAACGCGGTCAAATATTCTCCAGATGAAGTGCGTATCAGTATCCGCCTGACCGCACAATCGGCAAAGTATGCCGAAGTGTTCATTAAAGATAACGGCGTCGGTATCGCACGCGGAGACCTTAAGCGCGTCTTCAAACGCTTCTACCGTTCGTCAAACACGCGTTCGGTACCGGCGGTGAAAGGTACAGGCCTCGGCCTTTCGATAGTACGAGCGATCGTCGAAAAACACGGCGGCCGCGCGTCCGCATCGAGCCGTGGTGAAGGACGCGGTTCGACATTCTATGTGAGGCTGCCAAGAATATGAAAGCACGTATCCTGATCGTCGAAGACGAAGAGCATATCGCGACCGGCCTTAGATTCAATCTAGAAGCAGAAGGCTACGATGTCGTTTGCGCCGCAGATGGCGAGCAGGCCATCGCCGAATTTGAAGCCGGAGATTTCGATGCAGCAGTCCTTGACGTTATGCTGCCGGGGATCGATGGCTTTGAGGTCGCACGCCGCCTTCGCGAAAAGAAAGATTATACGCCGATCCTGATGCTGACCGCCCTTGGCCAGGCCGAAGACGTCCTGAAAGGATTTGAGGCCGGTGCCGATGATTATCTTCCGAAACCATTTGATCTGAACATCTTTTTTGCTCGTGTCAATGGCCTGATCCGCCGCAGGGATTGGCTTGTCGAGAAAAGGGCGGAAAGCACTGCCGTTATTTCGGTGAATGGCCGAACGGTCGATCTCGCTGAGCTGAAGGTCGAGTTCGAGGGTGAAACAACAGCGATCACGATGCTTGAGGCAAAGCTCTTGCGGTACTTCAGCGACCATCCCGAACGTGCGGTATCGCGTACCGAGATACTTACAAAGGTTTGGGATCTTGCCGAAGATACGGACACGAGGGCCATCGACAATTTCGTCGTACGCCTACGGCGGATCATTGGAGACACGGGCGAGAGACCGCAACTCCTTCAGACGGTTCGCGGTGTCGGTTATAGGTTTTCGCCCAAGGGCGAATAGCAGATCCGAGAGACGACCTTGATCTCACGCCGCCATTCTTCGTGCAGCTCGAAACGCCATATCTCGATATCGGGCGAGATCGTGCGTGCGAAGAACTCAAATTCCTGATGAAAGCTCCACGCCGGAGCCGCAAGGTAGATGATCGCGGGCCTATCGGCGATCTTCTGCTCACCGAATAATTTCGCTTCCGAAAGGGCACCGCTCCGCCGTCTGATCTCGACATTCCGCCAGTATTCTAAGGCCTGAAAGATCATATTGCGGTCAGGTTTTGCCTTCAGCTCGATGACCACGAGACGGCCATCGTTGCGTATAGCAAGAAGGTCGATCTTCTCGCTGCGGCCCGAGCGAAATTGGTGATAAAGAGGCGAGAGCCGCAAGTTCGCATCGAGCTTTGTGATGTCGCGGCGGAGGATCGATTCGAGCCAGGATTCGGTGTCGCTGCGGTAGAACGTGTGACGTTTATTTACGGTGTCGTGGCTCCGAAGGGCGTCGAGGCTGTGGACAAGCTTCTCCATTTTGTCCCAACTCGCATCGGTAAGCGGATGCTTCTCCGAGCGTCCGGTTCCGAACCATGCTGCCTCCGACCTCTGAAGCGTTCTGACGCGGGCGAAAGGCATTCCAAGAAAGCGCAGCGTGTCGCCCTTTGCCACGTGGAGTGCGTCGATCTTTTCGGGAGCAAGAGAGCGGATCGCATTCGCAGTTCTCGAGTGGATCTGGGTCTGCGGCAGCACAAAGAGCTTCGGCTTTTCGCGCCAAAGCTCGCTTATCCTAAACCCGTCGTGAAACTTCAGGATCGGGATCTCTTCTCGGCGGTCAATGCTCGCGATCGAAAGACGCGATTTCCAATGATCGCTCAGCATTGCGTGAAGACGGCGAAGCGGCGTCAAACGACGCTTCTCGCACATTATCAGCAGGTCGTGGATGGGCTTTTTGCGTCGGCCGAGCTTTTCACTCCAAAGGATCGAGCTCGCGAGAAGGGCAGAATGCGTAACGGTATTCGTAACGTCAGCGATCGCAGCGATCTCTGTCTTCGTCGGCGTTGTGAGAAGAATGTGCGCGAGCCTTCCGCCTTTCTCGCCCAGTGAGACGCGTGAGATCTTTGTATTGGGAAAACTCCGAACCGCCATTTCTGCCGCGTCTTGCGCCGCCGCAAGACGAGCGGCTTCGATCTCGGCCGCAAGCTGCGATGCCGGCGTTCTTGGCACGAGTCTCAAGATCTGCTGCTCTCTTCCGAATGGTCCGGCAACATCGAGAGCGATCTCTTCGCCGTCGAACTCAACTCCATTGAGCCGCCAGCGATGCTTTCCGGTATCGTCAAAAAAGCTTATAAAGGCGACCTTTCCGTCGGTATCAAGCTCGATCTCGCCGCTCGCGATGGGAAAGCCCTTGCCTCGACGGCCGACGAGCAGCCATTCGCTAAAGATCGCGAGTTTTGTTTTGAGGCGGTCTATTTCCAAAGTTTGTGGTCGGCTGAAAAAAATTCGATCATCGCTTTTGCCCAACGGTCATAACCTTCTTCGGACGGGTGAATTCCGTCTGCGAAAAAATTCTCTGAGTCGATCGTCTTGGGTTGCGGATAGTAAGTCACTCGCTCAAGGCCGCGGCTGAATTCCCGTATATTTTGGTCATGCATTTGCGAGAGCTGCCAAAGGAGCGACTTTATAGGTTCAGGTAACGCCGGAGATTCGATGATCATCGGGCAGTTCGTGATAAATATCTCGGATGCATCGTTTCGTTTGCGGAGGAGCGAAAGGAGCTCGAGCATATCGCGGCGCCATTTTCGCGGGCTTGACAGTTTAAGAACATCGTTGCCGCCGATGCCGAGGAGCACGAAGTCGAATTTCTGCTCGGGCAGAAGCGGCATCAGTTCGTCGATCGTCCGTCGTGCGGTTACGCCATTCTTTCCGATCACATGCCATTCGACGGGCCGTCCGATAGCTTGGCCAAGATAATGGGCAAATCGCCCCGCAAGTGCATGTTCGTGATCGCGGGCACCGAGGCCAGCAACGGTCGATTCGCCAAGTACGAGAAGGCGGACAGCTTTTTCGTTTTGGCCGGCCGCTCTGCCAATGGTCTTGCCGGCCGCCCCGGGAAGCACGCCGATCTTCCATCGCGTTATCTGTCCCTGAAGGTATAAGAAGGGCGAAACGGGCAGCAAAATACACGCTCCCGTGACGAAGCGGCGTTGAAGTTGTCGCAATATTTGGCTGTCGTTCTCCATAGCGAGCGATATGTTAAACTTCAAATACTAGAGTTTGTTTGTCAAACCCGCCGCTTTTTTGGCGGCATAATTTTTTGTTTTATGGATGAAGAGGTGCCAATGCCGCTCGGTGAGCTGTTTGAACGGGCACAGTCGGTCATTTCAGAATTGCCGTTCGCAAAACTGATGGGAATGAAGCTCGTCGAGATGAAGCCCGACGAGGCAACGATCGAACTCGCGATGAGGGACGACCTTCGGCAACCGAGCGGTATCCTGCACGGCGGAGTTACCGCAACTTTGATCGACACGGCGATGGCTTTTGCTGTTCGAACTCGCGTTGCACCCGAAACGGCAACTGCGACGATCGATCTTACGGTTCATTATCTAAGGCCGCATATCGAAGGTCCTCTCACCTGTACTGCAAAGGTCGTGCGTGCCGGCAGAAGAATATTCAGCGTGTCGGCCGACGTTTTCTCGCAGGAGAACGGTAAACTCATAGCGACCGGACTATCGACCTATACGATCATCTGACTAACGGCGAATGACACCGCTCAAGAAATTTTGGCGCTACGTGAGGCCTTATCGCGGCACGATCCTGATCGGGGTCGGATGTATTCTTGTGTCGATGTCGTTCGGCCTTTTGATCCCGTATCTCGTCGGCCAAGCGGTTGACGATCTTACGGGCGGCATTACGTGGAACAAGGTCATTTTCTATCCGCTTGTCATCCTCGGCATAAACGGAGCGAGCGGCATTTTCCTTTTTCTTCAGCG
The DNA here is from genome assembly GCA_019694355.1 of Pyrinomonadaceae bacterium. Taxonomy (GTDB): domain Bacteria; phylum Acidobacteriota; class Blastocatellia; order Pyrinomonadales; family Pyrinomonadaceae; genus OLB17. The sequence goes on from JAIBCB010000003.1 coordinate 427,697, forward strand.
AAGGCTGCTGATCAATACATCACGGCATATCGAATTTGATATGCGGGAAGACTTCTACGCTGCGTTGGTCGATCAGCCGCTCGAATATTTTCAAGAGAATCGCGTCGGCGATCTGATGGCGCGTGCGACGAACGATCTTGCGGCGATCCGGCAGATCCTCGGGCCGATGATCCTTTACACGTTCCAGGCGATATTTGCCTTGGCTATATCGCTGCCGATAATGCTGCATATTTCGGTGAAGCTCACGCTGATAATGCTCATTCCTCTGCCGCTTGTGTCGATCACGGTCAAGTATCTCGGCGGGCAGATACACAAGCGTTTTGAGAAGATCCAGGAATTTTTCGCCGACATCACTGCACGTGCACAGGAGAATTTGACCGGTGTGCGCGTCGTCCGTGCGTACGCACAGGAAAAGGCCGAGATCGACCGCTTTCAGGTCCTAAACTTTGAATACGCCGAACAGAATCTGCGGCTCGTGAAATTTGCCGCCGGAATGCGGCCGCTGCTTTCGTTCTTTATCGGCCTTGGGTTTGTGATCATTGTCGCGGTCGGCGTACCGATGGCGGCACGCGGAGAGATCACCGCGGGTGACTTTACCGCATTCATTCTTTATCTCCAGCGGATGATCTGGTATCTGATCGCACTCGGCTACGTCGTCAACCTGTGGCAGCGTGGAACGGCGTCTCTTAAACGTTTCAACACGGTGCTCGAAGCCGAGCCGGCGATCAAGGATGCTCCCGGGACAAAGGAACAACCTGCGATCGAGGGCGGCATCGAATTTCGCGACCTGACATTCGCATACAATGGGAAGCCGGTGCTTGAAGACATCAATTTGACGATCCCGAAAGGCGAGACGTATGCGTTTGTCGGCAAGACGGGAAGCGGCAAATCGACGCTCGTAAGCCTCGTGCCGCGGCTGCTTGACGCACCTGAAGGCTCGGTCCTTATCGACGATCGGCCGGTTCGCGTCTTTCCGCTCAAACAGCTTCGCGAGGCGATCGGATTCGTGCCGCAGGAAACATTCCTCTTTTCCGACACGTTGGCGGAGAATATCGCCTTCGGGGTCAAAGAGATAAAACGCAGCGGCGATGAAAACCTCAACGGCTCGATGACCGTCGAGCACGCAGCAGATATCGCGGCATTGACAGATGATATTGCCGAGTTTCCGAACGGCTATGAACAGCTTGTCGGCGAACGCGGCATCACGCTCTCCGGCGGCCAAAAACAGCGGACCGCGATCGCACGTGCAGTAATGCGCGAGCCGCGAATTTTGATCCTCGACGATTCGCTCTCTGCGGTCGATACACAGACCGAGGACAAGATCTTGAGCAACTTGCGAAATGTTCGCGAAGGCCGTACGACGCTGATCGTGTCGCACCGGATCTCGACGATCAAGGACGCAGACCAGATATGCGTGCTCGACCACGGACGTATCATCGAACGCGGTACGCACGAGGAACTCCTAGCCCTCGACGGCGAGTACGCCGATCTCTACGAACGGCAGCGGTTGGAAGAGGAATTGGACGCAACAAGCTGAGAAGAATATGGCAGAAGAAAAGAAGATCAATGAGCAGTATCGTACGATGTTCGTTGTTTGGGGCGGGCTCTTACTTTCGCAATTTCTATTTCTCGTCATCGGTTATACGACGAAACCTGATCTCCTTTACGTCGATGTCTCGAAGCCCGTTCTCGGCAAGGAGCCGATCGCTATCATCGTAATGGCCGCGATCGCGATCTCATTGATCGCCGTATCATTCGTCGTCCGAAACCAGATGATCGCCAAAGCGATCGGCAGCAAGAGCGTCGAAAAGCTCCAGTCGGCCTACGTAACGGGAATGGCGATGGCTGACGGTGTTTCTCTGCTCGGGTTGGGCGCAGCCTTCGTTTTCGATTATCAATACTTCCTTGTTTTTGTCGTGCTTGGGGCATTGACCATCTTCCTTCACCGCCCGAAGATGTCGAACATCGTCGCCGCAACATTCGAGGATAAGATCTAGCAGCGCCCCACGCTACGCGGTTCTCCTGAGTTTCAATCCAAAGGCCAGTACATCTAACGAAAATAAAATTTTCGGCCGAGGTAACCTTTTTGCCTTCCGCCGACTCTAAGAGGTAAAAGCCTCGACTCTCCCGTGCGAGCAAGATCAGTTTTAGGAAGGAAGATTATGCAGAAGTTTGTATTACTGCTAGGGCTCTTAGTGTGCCTTAGCGTCGCCGCAGCCGCTCAAGGCACAACTCAAGGAAGTCTATACGCGCTTGGAAAGGAAGGGGCCGACCTCGGCCCGTGTCCGTTAAAGGGCACGTCGGTAACGGCGGACATTAGCGGTTTCGTTGCGCGGGTTAACGTGCGGCAGGAATTCGTAAATTCGTTCGCCGAACCGATCGAAGCGATATATGTGTTTCCGCTTGCGGCAAAAGGTGCGGTCGACAGAATGACGATGACCGTCGGCGAACGGGTGATCCGCGGCCGAATAATGAAGCGTGACGAAGCTCGAGCCGCGTATGATGAGGCCCGCAATGCGGGCAATCGTGCGGCATTGCTCGACCAGGAACGTGCGAATATATTTACGCAGTCGGTTGCGAATATTTTGCCCGGCGAGACAGTTGTCATCGAGATCTCCTACGTCGAAACCCTTGGTTACGAAGATGGTGAGTATCAGTTCGTTTTCCCGATGACGATCGGCCCCCGATACAACCCTGCCGGTGTCGCGGATGCAGCAAAGATCACGCCGCCCACCGTGTCGCGTCCAGGACACGACATTTCGATAACCGTGAACATAAATTCGGGTGTTCCGATCGCGGCGATCCGCTCGACTTCTCACGACATAGACCAGACGAACTTTTCTCCGACGGCAGCAAAGGTGTCGCTTCGTGATGGAGCCGTGATACCAAATAAGGATTTCATCCTGCGGTACGATGTGACGGGAAAGCGGATCGAGGACGCGGTCTTGACCCATCGGACAAACAACGAAGGCTTTTTCAGCTTGATACTACAGCCTCCGGACAAGCTTGCGGCCGAAGACCGAACGCCAAAGGAGATCGTTTTCGTACTCGACACATCGGGATCTATGAGCGGTTTTCCGATCGAAAAGGCCAAGGAAGCGATCGCGCTTTCCCTCGAAGGCCTTTACCCGGAGGACACATTCAATCTCATCACATTCGCCGGCGACACGGCGATCCTGTTCAAGGAGCCGGTTCCTGCAACACGAGCTAACCTCCGTGCGGCGCAGAAATTCCTTGCCGGGCGGTCGGGTTCCGGCGGTACTGAAATGATGAAAGCCGTAAAGGCATCGCTGGACCCTTCGGACGCTCAGGATCATTTGCGTATCGTGTGCTTTATGACCGATGGCGAGATCGGCAACGACGACGAGATCGTCGCCGAGATCCAGCGTCATCCAAAGGCCCGCGTCTTTACGTTCGGAATAGGAAGTTCCGTCAACCGCTCTCTTCTTGATCGGATGGCAAGCGAAGGAAGAGGTGAAGCGGAATATGTCTCGTTGCAAGACGATGGCTCGAAAGCCGCCCGGCGGTTCTACGAGCGGGTCCGAACACCCATACTGACTGATCTATCTATCGATTGGAACGGCCTGCCCGTTTCCGGTGTTTACCCGACGCCGCTAAGGGACCTTTTTGCCGCAAAACCGGTCATCGTCTTCGGAAGGTACTCTTCCCCTGCAACAGGAACCATTAAACTCCGCGGCAAGATCGGAGGCCAGCCTTACGAGCGTGAAATAAAGGTGAATTTGCCTGAAAACGATGCTGCAAATGATTCGCTTGCTGCGATGTGGGCACGGACCCGAGTCGAGCAGCTAAGCAGTTCCGTCCTAAACGCTAATAAAGCTGCTGCCAACGAGATCAACGATGAGATCCGCGATCTTGGCCTAAAATTCAGCTTGGTGACCCAGTTTACTTCATTCGTTGCGATCGAGGATCGGTTGGCGAATCCTTCCGGCACGTCAACTTCCGTGGCCGTACCCGTTGCTGCTCCGGAAGGGACGACAGGGGCAGCAGGTGGCGGAGGCGGTGGGGTCACTGATGTGTATGTGACGGGCGTGGACAGTGTCACTATCGACCCCTCGGAAAGCAAGCTCCAAACGAATCTGACCTCTAGGCTTATAAATAACCTTCCGAAGGGCACGTCCTTCACATCGCTTTTACAGGCTTCTCCCGACGCCAAACTCTTGCCGATGGGGGGCGGCTTTCAAGTCCTAGGGGCAAGCGGAGAGGGAACCGTTTGGGTCGTCGACGCGAATCAAGCTTCGACCTACAAGGACAAGAAAGTTGATCTCAGCGGATTCGTCGACAACGTTGTTCTTCCGGACCGGCCTAAAGCTCCGCACGGCATGGTAGGAGAGGCGAAGGCAAAGGTCAAGGTCCTGGTCGATATCTATGGACATGTCGTAAATGCCTCGGCCGTCGATGAGGGTGAAGATAAGGATTTTGCGGACAGATCTGTTCGTGCAGCTCTTGCGACCGCATTTTTGCCAACTCGATCGAAGAATAAGCTGGTTAGAATGTCTGCGACCCTTTACTATTCAGCCAATAAGGACAATACCGTCAGCGTACAGATCGACGGTATTACGACCATTCCTGCTACACCTGAAGAAGAACGCCTAATGAGCCTTGGCACGAAGCTGGACAATTGGCTCACGGACCTTCTGCAAAGAAGAGCAGCAGGGTCGAGCATAACCAGCCCGAACGACAGCTTGTATGTCCATGGGGCGATCGCAGACGTTACCGTGTTCGTTGATACAGCCGATGCGAGTACATTGGCGAGGCTAAGGGCCGCGGGGCTCGATGTCGTATCTGCATCCGATGGCAAGGTTCAGGCCCGGATCGCCATTGATAAGATAGAGACGCTCGCGAAGCTCAACGTGGTCAAGCTGATCTTGCCAAGATACTAGATAGGGGCAACGACCGGCTTTAGGAAAAGAAGAGGCCGCACGTAGGATCTGATTCCATGTGCGGCCTTCTGCTGTGTATCGGAAAAGATCTACTTGAGAATTGAGATCTGGACGGTTCGTCGTCCGAATCTTCGAGCTTCCGAGCAGCTCGCTACCCAAATATCGATCTCCTTACCCTTGATGCCGCCGCCTGTGTCGGAAACCAGGTAGGTTCCGCTCCAAGGGCCGGCTTCGATAACGACGGTCGATCCAAGCGGAAGGACCCGCGGGTCGGCTGCAATAAGGCCACGGCGAACGCTGTGTCCCATTGCTGTACGACCTGAAAGGCAATAGGCAGTTGCTGAGAACGAACCGCGACTGGTTGCCACGGCCTTGACCGAGGCGGTCTTCTTAACAAGTTTCTTGCCCTGGTCGCCTGAGTTGGCTGCTATTTCCTCTTCGTTTGTTTCAGTAGCCTGTTCGCTATTGTCTGCTGCGACCTTTGTCTTGCCGGCCGCATCCTTTGTTCTAACCTTCTTTACTGCTTTAGTTTTATTTGTATTACTTGCTTTTAAATTATTTTGTATTTCTGGCTGCGAATCTATCGCTGCGGATGACGGCGTCTCTTTTCGGGTTTGCGCGTAGATAAAGACCACGAACAAACTCGTTACCAAGAGAAGCAAGCCTCCTCGAACGAGATTTCTCATTATTCAAACTCCAAAATCAAACTTCGAACCTGAACAAGACCTATACGCGACCAAGTTCGGCAATACATTTCTTCAAAACGCGAAGCAATGCAAGCACAGCAGTAACGAAGTTGGTTTCGGCGGCCAATTCCGCCTGTTTCGCGACCGACCGCGGCGCGCGAACATTTCAAAAGGCTAGCATCATCAAAATAGAGGTGGCAAGGCTCGAAAAGCCCCAAAATCGGCGAATTTTGTTCAATTCTTGCGAACAAAAGCACTTAGCCGGGTGAAAAAAAAGCATATTTCTGGACTTTTGGGTGTGTTTTCGAGTATATTTTGCATCAAAACCGGCTCCCTCGCAGCCTACGTTTGCGGCCGGCCAAGAGCAGATCATGCACGATAAACGCCACGGTTCCAGATACATTATCTCCTTCCCGATCCGTGTGAAATGGCGCGACGAGAGCGGCAAGGAAGTCATCCAGGACGGCCTGACGGAGAACGTCGGCCCCGAGGGCACGCTGGTTTACCTGCCGCGTTCGCTGCCGAGCGTCGGGAGCAAGGTGCAGCTTACCGTTACAGAAGATCCGGGAGACGAGGTCTCTGTGACGGCTTCGGTCATTCGGCTCGAGCGCAACGCCGCTCATCCTCTGGCTGCTCTTCAACTTGAGGCCGGTGTTCGTCTTTGGAAGAAAAAGGTTTGGGAAGCCGCCGGAGCTGTCATTGCCGCCGAATCGCCCGAAGAATCGGAAGATTGGTAAAACTTCACGTAAAAGTTCTTATCCTGTAAGCATTATGAAGATACTCGTTCTCGGTGCAGGCCGCATGGGGCATGGCGCCGTTTTTGATCTCGTGCGAAATTCGCCGGACGTTTCGGCCGTTACGATAGCCGACGCCGATCTTGCAAAGGCAAAGGCGATCGCTGAGAGCTTTACGGAGAGACCCGTTGCCGCGGTCGCGTTCGAAGCAGGGGACGAAACCGCGGCGGTGGAATTGATGCGAGGGCACGACGCCGTTATTTCGTGCGTGAACTATTGGTACAACGTTCCGCTTTCACGGGCTGCGATCGCCGCGGGGTCGAATTTCTGCGATCTTGGCGGCAACAACACGATCGTCGACCAACAGCTTGCACTCGACGCCGAAGCTCGCGGTGCGGGCGTGAACATCATCCCGGACTGCGGGCTTGCTCCGGGAATGGTATCGATCCTTGCGATGCACGGAGCGGCGCAGTTCGAAGAGATAGAGGAGATACACATACGTGTCGGCGGCCTGCCGCAGAAGCCGGAACCACCGCTCGACTATCAGCTCGTCTTTAGCGTCGAAGGCCTGATCAACGAATACATCGAACCCGCACGCGTCATCCGTGGCGGCAAGATCGTCGAGGTCGAATCGATGACCGAGATCGAGGATCTCGCCTTCGACGGCTTTCCGCCGCTCGAAGCCTTTCAAACTTCGGGCGGCACCTCGACTCTGCCGGAGACGTTTCGAGGGAAGATTCGCGAGCTTGATTACAAGACGATCCGATATGCCGGGCATTGTGCGAAATTCAAAGCGATGATCGACCTCGGCCTCTGTTCAAGCGAGGAAGTTGCAACATCCGACGGGAGCTTTGTTCCGCGCAAGGTCTTCGGGAAACTGCTCGAATTAAATCTTCCGGCCGATGGACCGGACTACGTGCTCGTCCGCGTCGATGTCGTCGGCGACGGCGGAAAGCGGTTTCGAATGGATATCGTTGACCGTCAGGACGAAGCGAACAATATCTCGGCGATGATGCGCACAACGGCCTTTCCGGCCTCGATCATCGCTCAAATGATGGCCAAGGGAGATGTCAGCACGCGTGGGGCAACACCTCAGGAAAAGGCCATTGAACCGCAAAAATTCCTCGCCGAACTTCGACGGCGAGGCATAGCCGTCGAGGAATCGGCACATTCTTCATAAATTGACCTTGACAAGAGTTGGAATTTTCCTGTAATGTCGAATGAACGCTTAGGAGCGGGGCTTCTAAACGTTGTTGAAAAATCAAGCGTGGCGATTTAAGGCAACTTGCTCCACGATAAAAACTGCTAAAGAGCTGCCCGCGATATCTTAAAAAGGATCCTGGCACTCTTCAAGGGTGTCGGATCCTTTTTTTCATTTTGGATCCGACAGCAGTCCCTTCTAATTACGCAATTTTTCCCAAGGCCGGAGCATTTCCTCCCGAAACGGGCGCCACGCAAGATCTTCGAAAATAAGGAGACTTGCAATGCCATTGAATTCATACGTAGCACCCGACGCACAGATCGAGACCGCTGCACTTCACTCGGGAACAGAACCCGATCCCACGACCGGCGCCATCCTGACGCCGATATATCAAACGACGACATACCGCCAGAATGCCGTCGGCAGCGACAAAGGCTACACATATAGCCGTGCGGGCAACCCGACGGTCAAGGCGCTTGAAGACCGCATTGCAACGCTCGAAAAGGCCGAGCACGCGACGTGTTTTTCTTCCGGCCTGGCCGCAACTAACGCACTTTTCCTGACACTTCTGAAAGCAGGCGACCGCATCGTCGTCTCGGATGTGTGTTACGGCGGAACGGTTCGGCTGCTCGAACAGATACTCGTAAAATTCGGCGTTGAGGCGGAATTCGTCGATACCTCGGATGAGGCAAAACTCACCGAAAGCCTTCAAAAACCCGCTGCTCTCGTCTTTATCGAAACACCTGCGAATCCGACCCTAAAGCTCACCGACATCGCCCTCGCTGCTCGGCTTGCACACGAAGCAGGTGCATTGCTTGCTGTTGACAATACGCTGCTTTCTCCGGCGCTTCAGCGGCCCATCGAGCTTGGTGCAGACATAGTTCTTGAATCGACAACGAAATTCTTTGACGGGCACAACGCAACGATCGGAGGTGCTCTTGCGACCTCGAACGCGGAACTGGACGAGGCGTTCAAGTTCACGCGAAAGACGATAGGTTCGATACAGGCGCCGTTCGACGCATGGCTGACGCTGCAAGGTTCGAAGACGCTTCCGCTGCGTGTTTGGCAGCAATCGGAGAATGCTCTCGCGGTCGCGGCATTTCTAAAGGATCATCCGCGTGTAAAGAGCTTGAACTATCCGGGCTTTCCGGATTTCCCTCAATATGAACTTGCACGCAGGCAGCAGACCGCCGGAGGCGCTCTCCTTTCATTCGAGCTTCACGGCGGCATCGATTCCGGCATCGCTTTGATGAACAACGTAAAGCTTTGCTCGCTCGCCGAGAATCTTGGTTCCGCGGAAACCTTGATCACGCATCCGGCGTCGATGACCCACGGTTCCGTGGCACCCGAAGCTCGCGAGAAGGCGGGCATCACCGACGGGCTTGTACGGCTCTCGGTCGGGCTTGAAAATCCGGAAGATATCATCGCCGATCTCGATCGTGCTCTCTCACAAAAATTTGTTAAAGGAGTCTAGGCCGCAATGTCCGACAAACGAACGATCGTATTGAAATTTGGAGGCTCCGTTCTTCGCGGCGAGGCCGATCTGCCGCTTGCCGTGCACGAGATCTATCGGCATTGGCGGCAAGGCTATCGTGTACTCGCGGTCGTTTCTGCGTTCGAGGGCACGACGGACGAGCTCCTTGCTCGCGCCGAAAAGTACGGGCCGGACGGGAATGACCACGCCGTGGCGACCTTGCTCGCGACGGGCGAGGCTGTCTCGGCCGCATTGCTTTCTTCTGCTTTGAAGCGTTCGGGGATCCATTCGAAGATTCTCGCACCTCATCAGGTCGGGATCCTCACTGAAGGTGAGCCTCTCGACGGCGAGATCACCGACGCGAACATCCAGGCGGTCGATCAAGCTCTAGACGGATCGATCGTGATCGTCTCTGGCTTTGTCGGCGTGAATGCCGACGGCGACACGACGCTCCTTGGCCGCGGCGGAACGGACCTCACGGCGCTTTATCTTGCGAACGCTCTTACCGCTCGCTGTGTTCTTGTTAAAGATGTCGATGGCCTTTTTGAATCGAATCCTGCAGATTCAGCAACGCGGCCGCGACGATTCTCGACCGTTAGCTACAAGACGACGCTCGAACGAGGCGGCGAACTCGTCCAGCCAAAGGCCGTTGAATTTGCAGAAAGAGTTGGGCTCGATTTTGAGATCGCTTCGCTCGGTTCGGGCGTTGCAACCTTTGTCGGCGGCTTTGAGGACGCGTTTGCGAGCGATGTTACCGAAGACCTCCGCCGTCCGCTGAAAGTTGCTCTGCTTGGCTGCGGAGTTGTCGGCTTTGGCGTGTATGAAAGGCTGCGTGCGATGCCGCAAAAGTTCGAGATCACCGGGGTGGTTAATTTGCGGCGGGAGCGTGCGATAGAACGCGGTGTCGAGCCGGATCTGATCCGCAGCGATGCTATCGAGTTAATAGAAGACGATTGCGACGTTGTGGTCGAACTGATCGGCGGAAAGGATGCGGCTGACAAATTCATCCGTCATGCCCTCACAAACGGCAAGGCTGTTGTTTCAGCGAACAAGGCCCTCATCTCCGAGAACGATGCTGCGCTGCATAAGCTCGCTGATTCGACGGATGTATCGCTGCGTTACAGTGCGGCGGTCGGCGGTGTCGTTCCGGCACTCGAAACTGCACGCCGTCTTGCAAAAACATCTCGCCCGACGGCCATTCGCGGCATCATAAACGGCACGTCCAACTTTATTTGCGGTAGGCTCGAAGAGGGCGAGGGTTTTGATGATTCGATAAAAGCGGCTCAGGATGCCGGCTTTGCCGAGGCCGACCCGACGCTCGATATCGATGGTTCGGACGCCGCACAGAAGCTCGTGCTTCTCGCCCGCACGGCGTTCGGTTCTGACATTACTTTTGCGGACATCACTCGCCGAGGCCTCGTAGCAGCGAGCGAAGAAGAGGCACTCGCGGCAAGGACCGCAGGACGTTCATTCCGCGTTGTCGCCGAGTTTCGCACCGACGGAGGCGCGGTCAAAGCGAACGTTTCAACTGTCTCGCTCGACACGTCGGACCCGCTCGCAAACATTCACGGTGCGGAAAACCTGCTTGAATTTGAGACCGAGGATGGAACGCGCCACGTCGTTCGCGGACGCGGTGCGGGCCGATATGCGACCGCCGAGGCCGTGCTCGGCGACATTTTCGACATCTATTACGAAACCATCGAACGGAACCATCCCTTTTCGGCCATTCAACCGGACGCAAGCTGTCGGGTGCAAGGAGCAGCGATATGAAGAACGCGACACGATGCGTTAGCCTAACAGAAGAAGAAAGATTCGGCGCCGTCTCAACGCCCATCTACCAGACGGCAACCTTCCGCCAGCCGACCGCAGTTGAATTCGGCGAATACGACTATTCACGTTCAGGAAATCCGACGCGCTGCGAACTTGAAAAGAAGCTCGCCGAACTCGAACGCGCTGAACATGCATTCGCATTTTCGAGCGGTATGTCAGCTCTTTCTGCGATCATTAAACTCCTGACCACCGGTGATGAGATACTTGCGGGCAGTAATCTTTACGGCGGCAGCATTCGCCTTCTCGAACGCCTTCCGCGGCTCGGAATAAACGTCCGATACGTTGATACCACCGACGCGCAGAACGTTTCCAATGCACTCACAAGCCGCACTAAGATGCTGCTGATCGAGACGCCGACCAATCCGTTCCAACGCGTTTCCGACATTGCAGCTCTTGCCGAATTGACTCGGGCGAATGACGCTCTGCTGGTCGTCGATAACACGATGCTGTCGCCATGCCTCCAGAACCCGATCTCACACGGTGCGGACATCGTTTATCACTCGGGAACCAAGTTCCTTTCCGGACACAGCGACGTGACGGCCGGCGCGGTCATTGTAAAGGACGAGGCTGTTGCAAAAGAGATCGCCTTTGTTCAAAACGCAGAAGGGACGGCCCTTGCGCCTTTTGATTCCTGGCTGCTTCTTCGCGGGATCAAGACGCTCGATCTGCGCGTCGAAAAGCAATGTTCGAACGCGTTGAAGGTCGCCGATTTTCTTTCGACACATCCGGCGGTCACCGATATTTTTCATCCGGCATTTTCCGGCGTCGAAGCTCGCCGCATTCATGAACGACAGGCATCGGGCGGCGGTTCGGTCATCGCATTTACGACAGGCGATGCCGAATTTTCCCGTCGCATCGTCGAATCTACCAAGCTGTGTTCTATCGCCGTAAGCTTCGGTTCGGTCAACAGCACGATCAGCCTGCCGTGCTATATGTCGCACGCGAGCATTCCTGCCGGCCTCCGCGATGAACTTGCTCCGCCGCGTGACCTTATCCGCATTTCGGTCGGCATCGAAAACGTCGAAGACGTGATCGAAGACCTTCGCGAAGCAATACGCATTGCCTCCGGCTCGAACGTCATAGCGATCAGCAAGGCCGTCGGCGAATAGACGCACCGCAAGCTGCGCGGTCGTGTTGTTACTCGCAATATTCGTGTTCTGGAAACTCGCACGTTCAAAGACGGCCTTAATGATCCCAAACGCGGCTCGCTTCGCTGCGACCGGTGTGAAATTTCATTCTTCTAGTTCTTCTTGCACACTTTTGCGTCTTTGTTTTGTGAACAGACCAATTCTTTCAGGGCATCGATCTCTGCCTGTTGTTTCCTGACCTGTTCCTGCAGTTTTTGATCGCTCGTCGTTTGTGCACTGATCTGAGTCCTCAGCTCTTCTATCTGAGCTTGCTGCTCTTTGACGGTGTTTATCAATACAACGCTGATGCGGTCGTATTTGACGCCCTCGACCTCGCCTTTCTCGTTATGAGTGACAAGCAGCGGTTCAACTTCGGCGACCTCTTCGGCGATGAGACCCATATCGGCTTTGCCGTCGGATTTCCAATCGTAAGTTACCGGGCGAAGCCGATTGACAAGGTCAAGACCGGAAACGAACGAATGTATGTTTCGTTTGTACCGAATACTCGATGAACAAGATGCTATTTCAAGTGAGAGATTTCGACATAGAGGCCAATCGCCGCCAGCTCCAAGATTCGAAAGGCGGACAACCCCGTTCGCTGACACCGAAAAGTTGCCGATGTATAAGGATTGAGTATAGTCCCCAATCCGGATTTCGTTACTTTGTACCGCGTCTGTACCGATGGAAATCGAATTGCTAATTCCCCCATCGTTGCATGGGCCGCGAACGGCGGTTCCGATATATATGTTATTGCTGCCAGTGCCATTCGGAGTGACGCATCCGACGGCCGAGCGAGAGCCGATAGCGATGTTGCCGCTTCCGCTTATGAAGTTTCGGCCCGCCGTGTATCCGAGAAATACGTTCTCGTCTCCAGCCTGGATGTTCCCGCCCGCCATTGATCCCATGAATGTGTTGTAGCCGCCGTTCGAGACGACGAGGCCGGTATCCCTCCCAACGAAAGTGTTGTGTATCCCAGTCGGATTTGCGGCGCCCGCACCGTCCCCGACGTATGTACTGAAGTTGAGGACGTCTCCGCCTGCAAGAAAGCGGCGTCCGCCAATGTGGACACTGCCGGCCATGTTCACGTTCCCCGCTACATCCAGCTTTGCGCTTGGGCTGCCGGTACCAATACCTACATTTCCATCACCGCGGATCAAAAAGGCAGGAGTGCCGCCCGCTCCGATGTCACGAGTCCGAAAGTAATAACTGTTTTCGGCGTTAGCGGGAGTTGCAAAAGAGGCAACATCGACTGTCAATGCTTTGATCGGAGTCTGTGAAGCCGACACATCAATGTGAAGCCTGCCGGCCGGGTTGTTAGTGCCGATGCCGAGATTTCCGTTGACTACAGCATTAGAGGCATTAAGGTTGGTTGCATTTATGGAGGTTGCGTTAAAGCCATTCTGAGCAGAAAGCGTGTTTCCCGTGAACGTCTTATTGCCGGCGATCACTTGGTCGCCCATAAGATCGACAAAATTCTGCGTCGGGCTGCCGGTTCCGCCGTTAGCGATGGCGACGACGCCGGTGAGTTTTGTGCCGTCGATCGACTGAATGTGCGCGTCTGTCACGCAAAGATCGCAGACCGGCGAAAGCGAATCCGCCGAATCCGCGGTCGTTGAGACCAAGCTGCGTACCGAGTAAGGCGCATTCGTGATCGGCTGACGGGGAGTGAGCGTCGTGAAGGTCGCGTCAGCAGGTTTCTTGACCGCGATCTCGATCCATCTTGCCGCACCGGGGAAGTTCACTCCGAGATCAAGTTGGACGGTGAAGATCCCGTTCGTCACCTGGACTCCGGAAAGTGTCTGCGTGGCAAGCGGCGTCGCGCCGCCCGTATCAACATCCCAGAGCCTGAACTCAAGGTCGTACGTCGCTGTCGGCGCCGTACCGCCGTCGAGCAGCTTGCCCTGATAGGTAAACGCCGCGGACTGCGCAAAAGTGGTTCCCCACGCCAACAATGCTACTGAGCATGCTAATAGGATCGTTCTCATTTTCATCCTCCTGAATGCAGGGAGAATTTCCCTGCATTGGTTTCTTGGCGGACATATCATCGTCCGCCAGTACAGTGGTTAATTTGTCAACGGCTCGGTTCCTCGGAAGCTCTCGCTCTTTTCGGTTACCAATCCGGCGAAAATCCCTGCGGAAGCACAACGACACCGGTGCCGTCGGCATTCATCACCAGAACGTGCCGATTGCCCGAACCGCTTGGTACTGAGCTGAACAATATTCTATTGTTAGCTCCCCAGGACGGTTCGTTGTCGTTTCCGGCACTATTCGTTAGGCGAAGCAGACCTGTACCGTCAGCGTTCATCGAGTAGATCTCGAAATTTCCGTCGCGATTCGTCTCAAAGGCAACCCTGATTCCGTCGGGCGACCAGGAAGGGTTGCGATCGACCGCGGAGTTTACCGTCAGACGTGAGGGTGTGCCGCTGCCGTCCGCGTTCATCACGAGGATCTCGAGATTCCCGTACTGGCCGCTCGTGAAAGCGATCTTTGCTCCGTCGGGCGACCACGCGGGCGTGATGTCCGTTGCCGGGCTATTCGTCAGCCTGACGACGTTCGTGCCATCAGCATTCATCGACAGGATCTCGGCATTGTTCCAACTGGCGAATCCCGCGAAACGGTAGCTTGAGAAAACGATCCTGCTTCCATCCGGCGACCATGCGGGATTCGAGTCAAGTCCGAAACCGCTCGCGGTTACGCGTGTGAGTTCGTTGCCATCGATGTTCATCGTGTAAATGTCCACACCGGAGAAGCTGGCACGGGAGAAGGCCACCTTGTTTCCATCTGGCGACAATGCCGGTTCGTAATCGCCCAAAAGGCTCCCGCTCGTCAGCCGCGTCTCGTTCGTGCCGTCAGCATTCATCTTGAAGATCTTGAAGCTCGACCCGTCCAGCTTGGAAAAGACGATCGTCTGAGTCGGATTCGGCGTAGCATCGCAGGCGTCGCCGATGCCGTCATTATCAGAATCGGTTTGCCCTGGATTTGGCGTTACAGGACAATTGTCCCCGCCGTCGAGCACACCGTCGTTGTCATCGTCTGGGTCAACACAATCTGGCGAACTGTCCCCGTCGTTATCGGGGGCCAAGCTTGCAGCGTTCAAAGGGTCTGAGCCGCAGGCGATCTCGTCTGCATCCGTCTGGGAGTCATTGTCATCGTCGGGATCACAAACATCGCCCTCGCCGTCGTTGTCGTTGTCAGCCTGGTCGGGATTTGGCGTTAGCGGGCAATTGTCAACAGCGTCGGGTACGCCGTCGCCGTCTGCGTCCGGAGCAGGCGTCGGGGTTGGCGTCGGCGTCGGCGTCGGCGTCGGAACTGGCTGCATTACCGCAAACGGCGATATGGAAGAGACCTGTCCGCAGACGATGAAGTTAACCGAGTCGATCGACGTTGTTACATTGACCCAGGCCGGAGGCGCACCTTCGTAATGCCAGATCCCCGGTGATGGATTAGATGGGTTATACGCCAGACAGACCGTGACCGGCGGCACATAACTCGCGGTCGTCGTTATGTCGTAAACAGAACCATCGACCTGGAAACCACTTGGTGGCGCCGGGCCGGCAATCGGTGTCGCAAGAGTGTCCCCGGCTGCAGTCACTTGTGCGAAAGTGACCGTAACATTCGGAGCCGGCGATACCGACACATTCGTTCCGGCCGGCGTGTTGCCCGAAGGCGGTACGGGCGTCATCGTGTGCCCCCAATCGGGAGACTCGTCCAGGCCCGGACTATTCGTGAGGTTGGCGAGGCTGGTACCGTCGGCGTTTGCAATGTAGATCTCTTTATTGCCGTCGCGGTCGGTCGAGAATAGAATGCGGCCGTCGAACGCCCACGCCGGGAAATAGTCCAGGGAATTCGGACTGTTCGTTATGTTGGCTTCGTTCTGGCCGTTCGCATCGATAACGAACACTTCCCAATCACTATTCGAGACTATGCTAAAGAATACTATTTGGTCACCCATTGGCGACCACGCAGGGTCTCGATCGACAACCCTGCCGTTGTGGTTGGTTATGGAAGTTTGGTTTGTACCGTCAGCGTTCATTACCACGATGTTATCGTTCGAGAACGCGATCTGCGTTCCGTTGGGCGACCACGACGGCTCGACGTCGAAAGCTGATGTATTCGTCAGACGCGTCTGGTTCGTGCCGTCGGCGTTCATTACGTAGATCTCATAGTTGCCGTCGCGCAGGCTGGTAAAGGCTATCTTCGCCCCATCGGGCGACCATGCGGGCGATAGGTCGGACGCCGCATTGTTTGACAGATTCTGCGGGTTGCTCCCGTCAGCGTTCATTACGTAGATCTCATCGTTCCCGTCGCGGTCGCTTACGAACGCAATGCGCGATCCGTCTCGAGACCATTTAGGATCGATCTCGAGCGCAGGATTATTCGTCAGGCGGATCTGATTAGATCCGGCCGCATCCATTCGGTATATCTCCCGGTTGCCGTCACGATCACTCGAAAAGACGACCTGCGGTGTGCCCGAAGGAATCGGATATGGAGTTGGCGTCGGAGTTGGCGTCGGCGTCGGCGTCGGCGTTGAAACGGGCATCATCGCTGCAAATGGCGAAAACGAAGAAACCTCTCCGCAGACGATGAGGTTTATCGTGTCAACCCATCCAGTTACGTCAACCCACATTGGCTGTGTCTCCTCGTAATGCCAGATGCTCGGCGACGGGTTTGAGGCGCTGTAAGGCAAGCACACCGTAACCGGTGCATAATAGCTCGCCGTTGTTGTTATGTCGTAAACAGAACCATCGACCTGAAAGCCGCTCGGCGATGGCGGCCCAGCAATCGGTGTCGCCACCGTGTCTCCGGCCACGATCACTTCGTCAAAGGTCACCGTTACCCCCGGAGTCGGCTCGACGGATACGTCAAATCCTACTGGCGTGTTTGGAGTTGGAGTTGGTGTTGGTGTTGCTGGCGTCGGTGTTGGCGTTGGCGTTGGAGCCGAGCAAGAAGCGAGGAAAACTTCGAGGTTGTTGAACGGATTGCCGCCTGTTAGGTCGCCATCCGAGAAAAAAGCTATGCGTGAGCCGTCCGCGCTGATCGAAGGCCTTTCGCTACCCCAGATCGGAACCCCGGGAATTATCGTGTAGGTGTTTGCAGCAATGTCATAGCGAACGATCTCCCTGTCGCCTTCAAACGCGATGTGTGTGCCGTTAGCGCTTAGGTCGGGCCATGTCTTTCTTAGCCAATGCGCGTTTTCGGTAACCGCGGTAAATGAGCCATTCAAATCGTCATAAAGAAAGACGTTGTGAGTTCCATTCGGGTTTGCGCCCGAGATGGTGTTTACAGAACTAAAAGCGTAAAGCGATCCGCTACTGTTCATCGTCGGCGACGTGAAAACCTCATACCCGACGCCGCTAGTGTTGGTGATCTGCTGTAAAACGCCTTGCCGCCACTTGAAAAGCTCCAAGCTCCCGTCCGAATTGCCTCCCGTCTGATTGCTGAAATGCACGAGCGCGACCTCCGTGCCGTCGCTATTGATTCCTGCCGGTGTATAGCTGGAGAAGTCGGAGTTCGAGCCGCTTGAAGTGGTCAGTTGAATAAAGCTGTTCGTTGCGGTCTCGTAAATAAAATATTCCTCATTCTGATCGGCATTACCTCCGGTAAAATTGCTCGTGGAGAGAAATGCGATATGTGATCCATCACCGCTAATTCTCGGAACATATTGCAAACCGGACTCGACAGGAAAATTATGAACCGTATCGGTGACCTGCGTAATGGCGCTTGTTCCGGAGTCGTAGAAGAAAACCTCCATGTTCAGGTCGGCGTTGCTTCCTATAAGGTCACGGTTGGAGATAAACGCGATGCGTGAGCCATCTGCGCTGATTGATACTTGATTGCTAAAACTGCTATAACCTCCGGTGGTATTGGTCACCTGCGTGAAACTGCCCGTAGCTATGTTGTATATGAAGACCTCTTGATTAAGGTCAGGGTTGCCGCCGGTTGGATTCCGAGCGACACTTAGCGCAATTCGGCTTCCGTCGTCACTGATGTCAGCTCCGATATTTGCGGTTGACGACTGTCCAGAAGTGAGTTGACTAATAGTGCAGACGGCCGTCTGAGCGCTTGCTTTCCGGCCATCCAAGTACATTGTGACGACCGCCGCGAATGCCCATAATAGCACTGCTAAACCAATCAGGCGATGCTTGATCGAGACAAGCGACAAAGTCTTGTTACTCGACGTTGTTTTAGTTTTATATAGACTCCTTTTCATAACTTTATCTCCTCAAGAATTCTTCTCCTGTTACTTCTCCTTTTGAACTCTTTCAATGAGTTCACGCATACGTAAACCGTCGGGCCGTCGGTAAAATGAACTTCGCCTGCCTCGATCAGCCGGAAGATGCTTCGCTCGCTCACGCCTGAGACCATAGCCAACGCTTCTGGCGTCACTATTTCGGTGAGTGCCTCGCAGACCGGGCAATATTCCGTCATAGTCGCCGAACTCTGCCGCAAGATAAGCGATTCTTCATGTTCGAAAACGATATGAGAACGTATCGTCATCACTTTTCAGGGTGCGGTACCGGCCGCGAACATTCCGGACATCAATTCAGCTGTTTCGGGTAACCCGCCCGCCGTCGCAAAAAAAGTTGCCGCAAGCAAACTTTTTACGTTATAATTCTTGGCATCCCTTCCGAGTTTTTGCGCCGTTGAATTGACCATCTGCTAAGAGGGCTCGGCAAGTCTTGCAGTTTTTCTCGTATTTTCTTGACTTTTTCTTGACCCGATGGAAGTACTTGAAAACAGGGGAGTTACCTACCGGTTCGGCAAGTTCTTTCTTGATCCGGCGCAGAGACTGCTGCTTGCTGACGGGCGCCCTGTGCACCTTCCGGCAAAGGAGTTCGAGACTCTACTGCTCTTGGTAGAGCACAACGGCAAAGCCCTTTCGAAAGAAGAAATGATATCGGCCGTATGGCAGGATGTCTTCGTCGAGGAATGCAACCTGGCAAAGCAGATATCGCGCCTTCGGAAGATCCTCAATTCCGAAGGGAACGAGTTCATCGAAACGATTCCTAAGCATGGTTATCGCTTTGCTGCGGACATAAGTTGGACGGCGCCGGTTTCCGACGCGGCTGTGATCATCGAGAAAAGAACCGTTGATCGCGTCAAGCTCATTGTCGAGACCGAGAACGAACCTGTAGAACTACCTCCGCGCCGGAAGTCGGTCGTCACATTCTCGCGAATGGCGATCGCGTTCTTCGTAGTGGCGCTCGCATCGGGCGTGTTCTACTTTTGGTACGGGCGTGGAAAGAGAGCGCCTGTCAAGATCGATACGATTGCCGTGCTTCCGCTCCGGCCTTTCGAAGACGACCAGGACACACGCGTTTTGGGGCTCGGGTTGACCGATGCGTTGATAACAAAGGTCGGAAGCCTGAGGCGCGTCATCGTACGGCCATTGAGTACGGTCGCTTCTTTGCCAGACCAGGCGGATCCGCTCGAATTGGGTCGACGCCTGAACGTCGATGCCGTTCTCGACGGCACTATCCAACGGGCCGATGGGCGTTTGCGTGTAAATGCAAGACTTTTAAGAACCTCAACGGGTGAGCAGATCTGGGCGGAAAAATTCGATCAGCCGTCAGCGGGACTGTTCGCGTTGCAAGATTCACTATCGACAAGCATCGCGAAAACGCTTGCGTTCGAGCTCTCCAAAGCGGACAGCGACCGCCTGCTCCATCGGAGTACGGAAAATCCCGAAGCTTACGAAAGATATCTTCAGGGGCGCTTCTACCAAACGCAGAATACGGCCAAGGGCTTTGACCGAAGCCTCGAATATTACCGGCAAGCTGTTTCTCTTGATCCGAATTTTGCCGAAGCGTACGCCGGGATCGCCGACGCGACCGTGTTGAAATACAATTTCGGAATATTGTCGGCAGAAAATGCGATACCCGAGGCGAGGGCGGCCGCGAATAAGGCTCTTCAACTAGATCCCAATTTGCCCGATGTATATAGTTCTCTCGCGCTAATTCAATTTTTGTATGATAAGGATTGGGATTCGGCGCAACAGAGTCTCAAAAAAGCGATCGATCTTAATCCGAGTAATGCAGACGCATATCACAGATACGGCTATTTCTTGATGCGCTTGGGTCGATTCGACGAAGCATTGGCCAAATATGAAAAGGCTCTTGAATTAAAACCGCTGGGAGCTATTACCCAATCCGGCATTGGTCTTACATATCTTTGTGCGCGGCGATATCCGGATGCCATCGGACAGCTTGAAAAGGTCGCTATCGAAAACCCGCAGTTTTCTCATCCGGTATGGCTTCTCGGCATGGCCTACGAGGCGGCTGGAGAACCTGAAAAGGCCTTTGAAACGAACTTACGGGCTTTAAAGATCGATGGATCGGATGAGCTTGCGGAAAGGCTCAGTAAGGTTCGGAACACAGCCGGAGTGGACGCAGCGAACCGATTTTGGCTCAATGAAAGCATAAGGATGAGATCAGCCCGGCATATAAGAGCGTTTGAGATAGCGTTGCGGGCCGCGACCGCAAAGGATGGCGAAAAGACTTTGTTTTGGCTTGATAGAGCGACCGAGGAAGACGACGCCACAGTCGGCGGAATAAAGTATCTCGCCCAGTTCGATTTTGTCCGGGATGACCGGCGATTCAAGAACATTGAAAGCTCATTGGTGTTCTAGGGAAAACACAACCGACCCGCCTATTACCGATCTCGCAGAATCGCGTGTGGTCTTGTAGAATAGAGACAAATGCTCTCTGTTCCTCGAGCTTCGTGTATCGATCTTGCTGAGTCCGAACGCCTCGAATGGCTGGAGACGAACGGCATCGGCGGCTATGCTTCTGGCACGGTCGCAGGAATGCGCTCACGCCGTTATCACGGTCTCTTGGTCGCTGCGACAAAACCTCCGTTGGGACGCGCCGTGCTTCTATCGGGCTTTGATGAAAAGATCACGATCGCGGGCACGAGCTATTCGCTTTCGACCGCTCGCTATGAGAACGCCGTCTCGCCTGAAGGTTATAAACTGCTAAAAGAATTTCGTCTTGATCCGTATCCGATCTGGACATTTTCGCTCGGCGGTGTCGAGGTCGAACGGCGGCTTTTTATGCCGCACGGCGAGAATACTGTCGTGATGAGTTGGGCGGTCTTGAACGGGAATGCAGATACCCATCTCGAACTTATTCCGATGCTCGCCTTTCGCGATCATCATCACCTGCGGCACGAGACCGCAAACTTTCCATACGACTATCAGGTCGATATCGGCACGGTCAGATTTGCAGGCTCTGACGGCTTTCCGGCGTTGAATCTTGCGTGCAACGCCATCAGCATCGACGAACTCGGCGTATGGTATCGCGACTTTGCATATACGATCGAGAAAGAACGAGGCTTCGATTTTACGGAAGATGTCTTTGCACCTTGCACGTTTCGTTTTGATCTCACAAAGCCCGCGGTCGTCATTGCTTCGACCGAGAAGCACAAGTTCGAGGATGCGGCTTTGCTCGAGGCGGCCGAAGTAAAGCGTCGCGAGCAGATCATCTCGCTCGCAAAGCCTAAGGACGACATCGACAAGCAGATTGCCGCCGCCGCCGATCAGGTCATTGTTGCTCGCGGCACCGGAAAGACGGTGATCGCGGGTTATCACTGGTTCGATGATTGGGGACGCGACACGATGATCGCCCTTCCTGGCCTTACGATCGACGCCGGGCGTCCTGAAGTCGCAAGAGAGATACTGCTCGAATATTTCAATTACATTTCGCAAGGGATGCTGCCCAACCGTTTTACGAGCGGCAGCGAAACGCCGGATTACAACACAGTTGACGGAACGCTGTGGTTCTTCGAGGCGATACGAGCCTATGTCGAGGCGACGGGTGATCTCGACTTCATCAAAGGCGATCTTTTTCTAAAGCTCGTCAATGTCATCAGATGGCATCTCGAAGGAACACGATACGGCATTCGCGTCGATGACGACGGCCTGCTTGCCGCCGGCGTTCCGGGCGAAAATCTGACCTGGATGGACGCGAAGATCGGCGACCGCGTCATCACGCCGCGGCTCGGCAAAGCTGTCGAGATCCAAGCGCTTTGGTACAACGCTCTCTGCGTGATGGAATCGTTCGCGGAGCACTTTGACGAAGATCGAACGCGAACAAGATTTTCGGATCTCGCTTCTCGCGCAAAGGAGAGCTTTGAAGAAAAATTCTGGAACGCGGAGCTTGACTGTCTTTACGATGTCATCAATGGCGACACGAGAGATGCGTCCGTTCGCCCGAACCAGATCTTTGCGGTGAGCCTATTTTATCCGATCTTTAAGGGCGAACGCGCACGTGCGGTCGTTGATAAGGTTGAGAAAGATCTTCTCACTCCGAAAGGCTTGCGGACGCTTGCTTCATACGACGCTAAATACATCGGAAAGTATGTCGGCGGCCCCGTCGAACGCGATTCTGCATATCATCAGGGCACGGTTTGGGCGTGGCTGATCGGTCCGTTCATAGACGCGTATCTGCGTGTTCATGCGGATGAAGTTGACGCGGTCCGGAACGCACGGAAAATGCTGAGCGGTCTTGAAGAGCATCTGCAAGACACTATGCTTGGCTCGTTGTCCGAGATCTTTGACGGCGATGCCCCGCACGCCGCAAAAGGCGCCGCCGCACAAGCGTGGAGCATCGGCGAATTCAACCGCGTCAGAAAGAAGCTCTACCCGTGACCTTGCCGTGACCTTGCCGGCACAGGCAACGATTCTCGACCGATAACCCTATTATCGTAATATTGCAATATTACGGTATCTGCGGGTAGCGATGCCGAATCTGCATCGCAATACCGCAATATCACAAAATTACGATAAGAAGAGTGGTAAGGTTGGTTGCGGGCGGGGCAAGGCTCGTCTTGCGGATCGCGTACTAGCTGACCGCTGATTCTAGAAATGTGATCGTCGCGGCGTCGGCGTCAAGCTCAGCCTTTATGCCGTAGGGAAGCGTCATATTGTCCGTGATGTGTCCGAACGAAAGGCCGTAAACGACAGGCACGCCGAGATCGCCCAAACGATCCCGAAACACATCGAGCAGCGGAGCCGCATCTTTTGTCGTATTTGCGCCGTCATCAAAAACACCCAAAGCAACACCCGCGAGCGAGTGCAGATCGAGGCTCTGCCTGAGCTGCGTCAACATTCGATCGACGCGATACGGCGGTTCGTTTATGTCTTCGATAAAAAGTATCTTGCCCGCGATGTCTTTCAGCGTGTAAGGCGTGCCGCATAGCGCCGCAAGGAGCGAAAGGTTGCCGCCGGTCAGCTCGCCTTTCGCACGTCCGCCTTTTATGGTCGCGGGATGAAAGAGTGCGGCTTCCTTTTTCAGACTTTCGGGCGAAGGCTCAACGACGATCGGAGGCTTCGCCGAACCGGTCAGGAGTTCCATAACACGGCCGCGCGTGTAGTCGGTATATTGCGAGGTGCCGACCGGCCCGTGAAATGTTACGAGGCCCGTGCGTTGGCTGATCGCAATGTGAAGTGCCGTGATGTCCGAAAAGCCGATGAAGACCTTCGGATTCTTTCGTATCAATTCAAAGTCGAGCAACGGAAGCAATCTTGGACTTCCTCCGCCGCCGCGAACGCACCAGACGGCTTTGACGTTTTTGTCCGAAAAAGCTGTGTGAAGATCGGCGAGGCGTTCGGCATCTGTTCCCGAAAGAAAGCCATTGCGGCCTCGTGCGTGAGCTCCGACCTTCGGGCGAAATCCAAGCGCGGTCAGGTTCGCCAACGCGCGGTCGAACGCTTGCGGTTCGACAGTGCTTGCCGGTGCAACAACGGCGATCTGATCGCCTTCTTTCAACGCTTTTGGTTTGATCATCCGTGGCTTGGAGCGGCGCGCGCTTGAGTCCTCGCCCTTTATTGTACTAGCCGTCAACGCGATGGCACCCACAGCTTTTATCAATTCTCTTCGATCCATAAGTTTTAAGAGTACGCCGCGAGAAAGATCAGCCACGAATGTACGAATATGAGAAGGATTGAAAGGTGAAAATCGAGCGGCGAATCGGTGGACGTGTTGTTGTCACAGCATAGAGGGTCATGCCGCGGTCTTTACGAACATCTCCACATTTATTCGTACATTTGTGGCTAAAATTCTCCACCTTCTATCTTTCAAGTACAGAGACGAGGCGTTTCTCAACAATAGAAAAGCCTTGGCTGCCAAAGAATTCTTCCGCCTGAGAGAAAAGATGTTCGAGCATCGGGAAAGGCCTGGCGTCGGCCATCGCCTCTGCCCACTGCGGCGAACCGCTGCACTCCGTGAAGACATAGACCGCCTCTTCACGCGGAAGTTCGTTCAGCCACGCAAGCTTGTTGTAGATCCTCTTGCCCACCTTTCACTTTTTGCTGACGTGCGGATTATACACTTGGATCCGGCCAAAATGGAATAGCCCAAGAGACGACATTTCGAGCGAAGTCCGCTAGGATAACCTTATGGATCAGAAGACCAATTCTCCCGCCGATGACATTCTCGAAAGCGAAGGTCGACGTGCCGTCTCGTTCGCAACGCTGCTCGCGGTTGCGGCCTTTTTCATCTATTCGATCTGGGCGCTTCTTCAGGCTGATCATTACTATTTTCTCGGCGGCGGAGCAAACTATCTCTCGCCGCTCTTTGCACCGGAACTCGTGGGTGATTCGCCGCAAGCTTTCTTTGGCGGCCGCGAGGCGTGGATGCCCTGGTGGCTGCCCGGCTCGCCCGCACTTCTTTTTCTTTGGCTGATCGCTCTCGCTTCTGCAAGGCGTGCGATAAAAGAATGTGATTGCTTCATTCTGCTGATCGTCGAGCGGCTGCTCGCCTTCGTTGGCATCGTCTATTTCGCGACTCTCTTGTATGACGCATACAGCTCGATGTGGTTCCTATCGAATTTGGGCGTGAACTCGTTCGGCATTCGCGGCGGGACGATCCTGCTCTTGGCAAGCTGCCTTGCCGTTCTCATCTGCCTGACCGCACTTTTTTCGGGCCCGACCGGCCGCTTCGGACGCCTCTCCCGAAACCGAAGCCGCGTTATCGCGATAACGCTCATCATTCTCGCCGCCGCCGACCTCTACATTCGGCTCTGCTCGATGGGCCGCCTTCTCGACGCACGAGTCTGAACCTGGCGCCGTTCTCAGCTCTCCGTTCGAGTTGTGCAGATCGTGCAGAACGTCGAATCTCAGGTCTCTTAATCTCAGATCTCAGATCTCAGATCTCGAACCTCAGGTCTCAAATCTCAGATCTCAAGTTTCAGATCTCGAATGTCAGATCTCGTATCTCGTATCTCGATTCCTTGTTCAAGAACCCAGTCGCTTACCGCTCCCGGTTCTGACAGATCGTGCAAATCATGCAGATCGTACGTTTTGATGCATTTCGTGCGGAATGTGTCAATTTGTGCGATCTGTGCTATCGCGGTCGCGAGATTCTGAGTAAAATTCCTTTTGTGGCTCGGAGGGAGGAAACGAAAGTATGAAAAGATCGCGCGAAGCGTTGGTTTTATTGCAGATACTTACATTTTGTGTGAGCTCTTTCGCGCAGGGGGCGAGGCCGATTGCTAGGACCACAGATTCTTTGCAGACCGTTTCTCTCGCAAAGATCGCCAAGGTAAAAGCACAGATCGGCAACGACGACCTGCGGATGGGCGATCTGGTAAAACTGGACGTCGGATTACTTCTGGAATCGAAAGAGCCTGTATATTTTCCGGAGAAGCTTCAGTATGGTCTTTTCATTGCGGACGAGAAAGGTTCAAGGATTCCCTTAGATGTCTTTTCCTTTGTCGAATCATTAGGCGAATTCGGGGTATATACCGATGGCTATTTGATCGGTAAGACGTATTTGCTTATCGGTTGCAACGGTCCGGCGATCACCTCAATGAACTCCGCTTGGTCTGCGGCCGACAAGGATGATCCGCGATCGCAATTTCGAAACAATGTATTCTATCCCCCAGCAGACAGCTGTTTGGATATCAGAGCTGAAGGGACCTACTCCCTTCGGGTTGAGGTATATAATGAGTCGCTGCGTAGGCAAGACAAGGAATCTCGAGATATTCCGACCGCAATCGGGAGCGTTTCGAGCAATGTCTTACAGTTTAAGGTCAGGGCGAGATAACTAAAAAATGGATGGTCTAGATCACGGATCGATCTTTGCATGCTCCCGGCCGGCTTATGAGAACGGCTACGAGGGCGCTCTTATGAAAAAAGTAACGCTTCTTATATCTATAATTCTTGCGGTCGGCATTACGACGGCATTCTCTCAAAACGACATACGCGATAAGCGAGTAACGATCCATATAACGGAGGCACCGTTTAGCGTCGTCGCGGGGACGCTGATACAAGATTTCGACGTTCCAATTGGACTAGAGATGTCACCTTTGACTCCAGTTGACGACCTTGTATTCGAACCGAATCTAAGCTATACGCTACCTGACGGCTCGTATATGAAGTGGCCAATACCTAAAGAATATTGGCACAAGCCGAAGAAGTATTCATTTTCACTTGATCTTGATAATGCTCCGCTGAGCGACGTGATGAATGCGATCATCAAGCAGATGCCTGAGTACCGTTGGGAGAGCGACGGAAAGGTGATCAATATCCTTCCAATTAGCGACAGGGACGACCGTATCATCAAGTTGCTTGCGACGAAGATCGAGAAATTCGAGAGTGAGGTCGATCCGCGGATCGTAAACGTGAGACTAAAGTTCACTGAAATTCCTGAGATCCAGAGTCTATCAACAGAAGATGGCATTCGAATCTCAGATCGCGTTGAAGGTGGAAGTACCAATGGCCTCCGACAACTTAGTGGGAAGCTCACTTTCGGAACGAGGGCGGTCAAGGAATTATTAAACTCCATTCTTTTTGTAAAACGCGGCGGTTGGATCGTTCGAATGGATCGCTGGCCGGAAAACGAAGCAATAGGCAGTCGAGAGATTTACTTGGACTTCTAGTCTGGGAGGTCGGTTTTCTATAGATAGCACTCACCATTTTCGTATATGATGCATCTGGAGTATTGATCGCGGAATATTCGGGCGAGGTCGTGCAGGAGCCGCGAGTCAGCTATTTGACAACCGATCATTTGGGTAGCCCGCGTGTGACGACGAACGAGCGTGGGGATGGTGGCGAAGCTGCGCCGACCTTAAGTCCCCGTAGGGGACGCGAGATAATAGCCAGGGTAAGGCCGCTGAATTGCCACGAGCTTTAGCTCGTGGTTAGCGTTCCTCAATATTCTGCCGGAGCGTGCGGAGCACGCGACAGTCGGCGGGCAAGCCGCCTCCGGGATTCTGAGTTGGCTTGGGACGGTCGGGCGAGCCCGACCGCACTGCGATGCGGCAAGCCGCAAGAGAATGAGTAAGATGCAGAATGTCGCCGGGGCGACGCGGAAGGACTACACTGGCTGCGAGAGAAACGCCGCGAGCGTTTTAGCTCCGTTAGGAGCGGAATGTTTGTAGGACACGTCGCCCGATATTTCCTGGAGCGTGCGGAGCACGCGACAAGCTACGTCGGCGGCAAGCCGCCTCCGAGGATGGTTTTGGGCAGGGTTCCACGGCATAAATGCCGTGGCAATTCGGGGGGGAAGCTGCGTTGAGTGTTACGCCCTTGCTAACGTGCGGGATTCTGCAATGCTGACCGCCCGCTCACGCAGGCGGTTCTGACTAGAAAGTTATTTACAGCTTTCAGCCGTCAGCTATCAGCTTTCAGTTGGCAGCAGGCAGCTTCGACAGTGCCCTTACTAACGTCCCGGCATCTGCAAGGCTGGCCGCCCACTCATGTATGTGGTTTTTAGCTTCCCTTTTTTGAAATATGAGATAGAATAATTGACACATTGTTGAGCCTTAATAGAAGCGGTTGCTCTTCCCCACAATGTATTGCGTTTGAAGAACTTATAAGAATAAGGAGAACTTATGGCAGGCAAATTTGAACTTGCGAAATCGAGTAACGATAAATACTTTTTTCGTCTGAAGGCCGGCAACGGCGAGAAGATCTTGGGAAGCGAGATGTACGAGACGAAGGCCGCTGCTGAGAACGGCATCGCCTCTGTAAAGAAGAATGCTGCGGACGATGCTCGTTATGAGAAGAAGACCTCGGCAAAAGGCGATTTTTTCTTCAACCTGAAGGCAGGCAATGGCCAGATCATCGGCAGCAGCGAAATGTATAAGAGCGAGTCGGGCCGCGACAACGGCATCGAATCCGTCAAGAAGAACGCTCCTGACGCAGAGACCAGCGACCTCACCTAGACCGGTTCGAGGAAACGATTGATCACACGCAACGTAAAATCAATTTATTTACCGGCTGATGCCCGACGCTCTGTCTCAGAGTATCGGGCATCTTCTATTTTTCGAGATCTATCCTATTTAGTTTTTCCTATTTTATGCAGCGAACAATTCTTGGTATCGAAACTCTCACGGGAAGCCTGCTTGAGATGATCGAGGCGCGACGTGTCGCCCTGGTTTGCAATCAGGCATCCGTCTTTCCTGACACTTTTCGCCACGCAGCAGATGTTTTCTACGAACATCCGGACATCGAACTGACCGCACTTTTCGGCCCGCAGCACGGCATCCGCGGCGATGTTCAATACAATATGATCGAAACGCCGCACGTCCGCGACAAGCACACGGGCCTGATGGTCTATTCGCTCTATAGCGACGTTCGCGAACCGAAGGAAGAGATGCTCGTCGATGTTGACGACATCGTCATCGACCTGCAGGACGTCGGCTGCCGCATCTACACGTTCGTTTATACGATGGCGAATTGTATGCGTGCAGCAAAGAAATACGGCAAACGCGTCATCGTCTGCGACCGTCCGAATCCGATCAACGGCATCTCGGTCGAAGGCAACGTTACCGAACCCGAATTCTTCTCTTTCGTCGGCCAATTCGAACTTCCAACGCGGCACGGAATGACGATCGGCGAACTTGCCTTGATGTTCAACGAGCATTTCGGTATCGGCTGCGAGCTCGAGGTCGTGAAGATGGAGAATTGGAGCCGCGAGTTGTGGGGCGATGAGACGGGCCTGCCTTGGATACTGCCCTCGCCGAATGTTCCGGATGTCGATACCTGCGTCGTTTTTCCTGCGACCGTCCATCTCGAAGGCACCGAACTTAGCGAAGGCCGCGGCACAACGCTGCCGTTCTTCCTGAACGGCGCACCTTACATCAAACCGTACGAATGGGCTGCCCGTCTTCGCGAGTTCGACTTTCCGGGAGTTGCGTTCCGCGAGAGCTATTTCCGCCCGACGTTCTGCGAATTCGCCGGCCAGACGTGCGGCGGCGTGCAGATCCACATAACCGACCGCGACGCTTTCACGCCGGTCGCCCTCGGCATAGCTATGACACAGACCGCCTACGAGATGTATCCGGAGAAATTCCAGTGGCGGCAGAACGCTTACGAATACGAATTCGACAAGAACCCGTTCGACGTCATCTGCGGCACCGACAACATCCGAAAGGCGATCGAAAGCGGCACCTCGTTGAGCGAGATCGAAGCCGCCTGGCAGCCCGCCCTCGACGACTTCCGCGAGGCACGAAAGAAATACCTTCTGTATTAGCAGCTTTCCGTCTCGCCCCGGCGATCTTTTGCGGTTTCGCCATTCGCTCAAAAAAAGTACATTGCAGACGTCCCCGAAAAGTAATACTCTTACCGGTAGGAGTATTACTTTTTATGCGTGTAACAAGCAAAGGGCAAGTGACGATACCGATCGCGATACGCAATAAGGTCGGCATATTTCCGGACACCGAGGTCGAATTCGGATTGCGTGGTGATACCGTCACGATCAAAAAGGCCAAGAAAGGCAATCGGCCGACAAGAGGCGAAGAGATCGTCGCACATCTAAAGGGCCGCGGCGCCGGGAAGATGACGACGGACGAAATAATGAGCTTAATGAGAGGTTGGGACGAAGATGATATTGATCGATAGTTCGGTTCTGCTGGATCTCTTCACTGTCGATCCCTTTTGGTTCGAGTGGTCATCGAAAGCGGTCGCCACTCTTGCCAACTCTACCGAGATCGCGATCAACCCCCTGATCTATGCGGAAGTATCCGTGCATTTTGATTCGGTCGAAGAACTTGACGAGGCGTTCCCGGAGCAAATGTTTCGCCGTGAACCTCTGCCATTCGAAGCAGGGTTTTTAGCAGGCAAAGCCTTTGCCGCCTATCGGAGACGCGGAGGAGCTAAAACCTCGCCGCTTTCCGATTTTTATATTGGTGCTCACGCTGCTATTTCGGGGCTTAGCATCCTGACTCGCGATCCGCGTCGTTTTCGCCGCTACTTCCCGACCGTCGAGGTCATCGCCCCTTAACCAAATACAAACAGTCCTCAGTCGACCGATGCGTAAAAGGTCAGTTGTATCGACTGCTTAAGCATGCTTTTCCTTGAACTTGAACGGTTTGATACCGGCGAGAGTTCGAGCAAGAGAATCTTTTGCCTTTGCAGCCTCGTAGTCTAGTTGCAAGCCCGTCCAGAAGGTTTCGGACATCCCGAAGAAACGCGATAACCGAAGGCCGGTGTCCGGCGTAACCGCGCGATTCCCTGCGACGATCTCGCCAATACGACGCTGCGGGACACCGATCTCCTTTGCAAGCCTATATTGGCTGATGCCCATCGGTTTCAAGAACTCTTCGAGGAGGATCTCTCCCGGATGTGGATAAGGAACTTTACGCATACGGCTATTTTCCTCAATGGTAGTCCATAATCTCAACTTCTTCAGGACCGGAAGCTGTCCATATAAAACAAATACGGAACTGATCATTGATCCGGATACTGAATAGACCAGCCTTATCGCCCTTTAAAGCCTCAAGACGATTGCCCGGCGGTACTCTAAGGTCATTGAGGTTTTCTGCTCGATTAAGCATAGCGAGCTTCCGCATTGCAGCACCTTCGATATTCACCATTCGCTTTACGCGCCTACCTTTGAAAAGAGCCTCAGTATCAGCGCACCTGAACGAGCGGATCGACATAAAGGATGGTATCGTATGACGTTACTATCGTCAAGCGATAGTATGCGTTATTTTGTCTCTAGAACCAGCTGCCTTTCTTTTTTCCGCCGCCGAGGATGCTGCCGAGAACACCGCGGACGATGGAGTTTCCGATCTGTCGACCGATGGATGAACTCACGGAGCGTGCAGCGGATTTGCCGATCGATTCCCACATCGTGTCCGGCGCGCGGGCTGCGGCACGTTGTGCCTTTTCGGCTTCCTTCTGTGCCTTTGCGGCGTCAAGTTCGGCTTGTGCGGCGGCCTGAGCCTGAGCTTTTGCTTCGGCCTTTGCGGTGAGCATCTCGAAAGCCGACTCACGGTCAACAGGCGTGTCATAAACTCCGGCAACGAGCGAATTCGCCATCAGCTGCTGACGCTGTTCTGCGGTGATCGGCCCGATGTGGCCTTCGGGCGGCACAACGAACGCGCGGTCGACCACCGTCGGTATTCCTTTTTCATCAAGCATCGAGATCAGCACTTCGCCGACCCCGAGTTCCGTGATCGTCTTTTCGGTGTCGATATTTGGATTCTCGCGGAACGAAGTTGCCGCGGCCTTCACGCCTTTTTGCTCCTGAGGCGTGTATGCGCGAAGCGCGTGCTGGACGCGATTGCCGAGCTGTGCCAACACCTTTTCAGGGATGTCCGCCGGATTTTGCGTTACAAAATAGACGCCGACGCCTTTCGAGCGGATGAGACGCACGACCTGCTCGACCTTTTCGATAAGCGCGGTCGGTGCATCGGTGAACAAAAGATGTGCTTCGTCGAAAAAGAAGACGAGCTTCGGTTTGTCGAGGTCGCCGGCCTCGGGCAGCGATTCAAAAAGCTCGCTCAAGAGCCACAAGAGAAACGTCGAATACAGCTTCGGAGCGTTAATGAGCTGATCGGCGGCGAGCAGATTCAGCACGCCTTTTCCGGAAACGGTTTGAATAAAGTCGTCCAACTTGACGGCCGGTTCGCCAAAGAAGATCGAGCCGCCTTGTTCCTCGAGCTGAAGCAGTCCGCGTTGTATCGCTCCGACCGAGGCCGCAGAAACATTTCCGTACTGCGTCGTAAGTTCGGCCGAATTCTCGCCGACCCAGCGCATCAGAGCCTGCAGATCTTTGAGGTCAAGCAGCAGCATTCCGTTGTCGTCGGCGTATTTGAATGCGATCGCAAGTACGCCTTCCTGCGTGTCGTTCAGGTCGAGCAGGCGTCCGAGCAGGATCGGCCCCATTTCCGAAACGGTCGCTCGCAAAGGGCTTCCTTGCTTGCCGAAAACATCCCAAAGCGTCGCGGTAAAGCCTTGAAATTCCGGCGTTACGCCGAGCAGCGCATTGCGTTCATCGATCTTCGCGTTGCCGCCGCCGGGCTGAGTTACGCCCGTAAGATCGCCCTTGATGTCGGCCATAAAAACAGGCACGCCGAGCTTGCTAAAGCCTTCGGCAAGCCGCTGCAATGTTACGGTCTTGCCGGTGCCGGTCGCACCTGTGATAACGCCGTGGCGGTTCGCCATCTGCGGAAGAAGGAAATATTCGTTCTCTTTTACTTTCGCTGCCAGGATCGGTTCGGTCATAGGTTTTGATTGATCTCTAAACTAACTCGTTTCTTCAAACTCTCACAGTACCGGCCCGCATTGTTCGTCCGCGTACTGACATTATGTTCGGCCTCATGTGGTATTTTGTTGAGTATAACAAAAAGAGAAATCGGACGAGAATCTTCTCGTTCGGCTTTGGAAAAAAGGAGTATTTTTGCCTGATGTCAATCTCGTTCAAATTCGCGTCAACCTTCACTCTGCTCTTCATCCTATGCGTCGGCCTTGCCGCTGCGCAGAACAAATTCGAAGGTTATTCCTTCACGCTCGAGGCCGATATTCGCGGCACCTGCCCGATCACGTACCTGCCGAGCACCGGGGCGAAGAATGCGATCGAGGTCTATATCGCCGGCACCGATCTGCGGCAGAAGGCACCGAATATCTCACCCTGCGACGGAAGCGACGTCCGCGACGGCAAGACATACACGAACGGCATCGGACGCTGGTGTTTCCAAGGGCCCGAACCGATGTATGAAGTAAAGCTCACGAACGGTGCGAGCTATCTTTGGTATCCGACGACGGAGAATACGGGTTTCTACAACCTGAAAGACTTCCGCCCCGTAACGCGAACGCAGCTCGGTAAATACGAATTTCAGGAGCCGAAGGATTACACCTCGACCTTCCGCAACGCGATCCAATACATCTCATCACGGCAAGGCGGAACCTTGCGCGTACCCGACGGCGACTATATCGTCGGCACGCTCGATGGTGTTCGACGCGATCCGAACTATCAGGCGATCACGCTCACTTCCGGGCTTAATATCATCGGTGCGGGCTCAAACGCGTCGGTCGCGAACTCGAACCTTCCGTGGCGCTTCAGCCCGACGCGCATCCGCCTGCGTTATCCGAATCAGTCGATCTTCCGCATCGGCGGCTGTACGAATCAGGTAACGGTCAAGGATCTTGAACTGATGGGGAACTCGGCTCTGATGGGCGAGGCAAAACGCGATACCACCGGCACGTATGGTGTCGAAGCTCTCGGCAAGTGGGAAAAAGATTCGCGCACCGGCCGCGAGAATCCAAATTCGAGCCAGATCTTCAAATTCGAGAACATCACGTTCCAGGATTTCGACAAAGGCATCTATGTTCACAACGCCAACGACGAGAACTGCAAGGCGAACGAACAGGTCTGCAAGTCATGGCATTTTGATTACATAAAGGTCGATCACGGCCTCTTTATGAACAACAAGACCGGCATCTGGATCGACACATACAACACGGATTGGACGATCGCCAACACGGTCTTTTCCTACATCGCGACGAACGGGCCGGGCGACGGCATACGCGTCAAAGCCGCAGGCTCGATGCTCATCCAGCAGACCTTCGGCGGCGGCTATGATTACGCGTCTGCGATCGGCGGCACGTTCCTGAACATCGACACGATCGGTGCCCTGACCGTCATAAATTCCGGTTCCGAACGCGGCAAACGCACGCTCTATACAAATCCCGCCGGGATGATCACGAACGTAAATCTCATTATGATCGGCAGCGTTTTCGGCGACCCGATCGAACTTCACGGCACGCCGAATTTCATCTCGACCGGCAACTGGTTCGGCGCCGATACGATCAAGGCCGACCCGGGCGTTTCGATCACCTCGACCGGCGACCGCTTCTGCTATGATTCGCGCATCTTCGCCTGCAAGGACACGTCCGGCCAATTCGTCCGACGCCCGAATTTCCAGGGCGGCAGAATGATGTTCCAGACCGGCCGTCTGCCGGAAGGCTCGGGCGACACGCGTATCGACGGCAAACCGAACCGCTTCGGCTACAACGTCGAGCTCACCGACGGACTCTTTCAGTACGACCCGAACGTTACCTTTAACGATATCCAAAAATGGGCCCGCGGGGCCGACGGCCGCCCGCCCGTCTCGGACGGCGCGTTCGTCTATTGCAAGGACTGCCGACGCGGCGGCGAATGTTCACAAGGCCGTGCCGGCTCCGACGGCGCCTTCGCCAAACGCATAAACAACCGCTGGATGTGTGATTGACGACGTTGATGGTTGATGGTTGATCGTTGATGGTTGTTCGTTGGTGATTGATGGGGCTTGACCGGTGAAACTCTTTCTTTTCCCCGGGGCTCTCCCGTCTATTTGCGGTGAAGCTCTTCTGGCGGCTCTGCCGCTCTATTTGCGGTGAAG
Organism: Pyrinomonadaceae bacterium; assembly: GCA_019694355.1. Lineage (GTDB taxonomy): Bacteria > Acidobacteriota > Blastocatellia > Pyrinomonadales > Pyrinomonadaceae > OLB17. Next base: position 462,261 of record JAIBCB010000003.1, read on the forward strand.
CTCTGCTTCACCGTCGAAGAGTCACTCTCCTTCTTTCGGGCTTTGCCCATCTATTTGCGGTGAAGCTCCTTCTTTCGGGCTTTGCCCGTCTATTTGCGGTGAAGCTCTGCTTCACCGACAGCAGTTCTTACTCAACTCTCGGCGGCTACGCCGCACGCCAATCGATCTTCTTGTGATCTGTAAGCAGCGGTTCATTCTCCAGCGGCTTCAAGTGCCATTGCCGTGCGCTCGAAAACAGATAGTCATCAGGGTGTTCTACCGATCCGGAACGCACCGGGTTAAGGTGAATGTAATTCACCTTCTGCATAAATGCGTCCTCGCCGGTAATCCGAATTGCGTTCGGATGGTGTTCGTAAACAGAGTGCTTATGGCTTTTCCCTCTCTCCTGAATGCGGAGTTTTGCAAGCGAATCTTCGTAACCCTTCTCTTTGAGATGGTCGATCAGGCGCTTTGCTGAGATCCCGTTCAGGTAACGCAGGACATCCTTTATTTCGCGGGCGTTGTCGGTGAGCACGTGCGTGTGGTCAGCCATTATGACAAATGCAAAGACCATGATCCCGCCGGAAATACGGGCCTCATTGAAAGCGTCACAGACCACTTGCTTGATCGCATCCTTCTGAAAGATCGGCAGTCTGTTATGCGCAACAGAAGTTAGGAAGTATGCGGGGCTGTCTCTTGAGATCCTGAACATTGAGTGGGAGCGGCGGCATAGCCGCATAGGTTGAGTAACATTATCCGGAAAAGCAGAGCTTTTCCGCAAATAGAGCGGCAGAGCCGCACGAAGAAAAGATCTCTTTAGATTCTCTCTCTTCCCCGGGGGCTTTGCCCGTCTATTTGCGGTGAAGCTTTGCTTCAACGTCGAAGATTCACTCTCTTTCTTTCTTTCGGGCTTTGCCCATCTATTTGCGGTGAAGCTTGCTTCACCGTCGAAAAGTCACTCTTTTTCTCCGGGCTTCGCCCGTCTATTTGCGGTGAAGCTTTGCTTCAACGTCGAAGATTCACTCTCTTTCTTTCTTTCGGGCTTCGCCCGTCTATTTGCGGTGAAGCTCTGCTTCACCGGCAGCGGCTCATTTTTAATCCTCGGAGGCTTAGCCTCCGACGGCGGCAAAGCCGCATAGGTTGAGTAGCGGCGGGACGGAAAAGCAGAGCTTTTCCGCAAATAGAGCGGCAGAGCCGCACGAAGAAAAGATCTCTTTACAGTCACTCTCTTTCTTTCGGGCTTCACCCGAGCCGCACGAATAAACCTAGACTCTCTCTTCTTCGGGCTCCGCGATCCGCATTACTACTTCTTCTTTCGCGGTCTTGGAGTGCCGGTGACGACGACGGTTTCGGTGAGCTTTAGGAACATTCGGCCTGCGGAATCGATATCCGGGGTAACGAACCTGAGCGTTTCCTGCGGCTTGATCCGGAAGTGCTTGCAGAACGGGTTCGCGTAGATCCTGCGTCCGCCGGTCGAACCGCCGTCCTCCTTCAGCCGAAACGCGACATTCGACATAGTGGCTTGTGTCGGTTCGATCAGGATCATATCCTTTTGCCGGCTGTAGTACAGATGCGCGGATACGGGCTTGCCCATCATTAAGTGAGCCTTCCGGTTCAAAAAGATCGAACCGTTCGGGCTGAGCGTTACATGAACGCGGTCGGCATACGCCTTCGTCGGCCCGCCTATGAATTTCTCAAAATCTCTATCGACTATGCCCATAACATCTGTTCGCGTCAACAAAACATTTAACGCTGTCTCATAGATAGCACAGCGTTGCACACGATGTCAAGGGACGGAAGTTGCGGAGTTGCGAAGTTGCGAAGTTGCGAAGTTGCGAAGTTGCGAAGTTTCGAAGTTGCGAAGTTGCGAAGTTGCGACCCGGGGGCACGGCTCTCAAGATCGATCTCGGAGGCGGCTGTGCCGCCGACAAGGGTTCTGTCGCGCGCTCCGATGTTGTGCGTGGCCATCGTGTTCTACAAACATAACCGCCCCTAACGGAGCTAGGAAGCGCGGCATTTCGTTCTCAATTTTCCATTCTCAATTTTCCGTTCTCAGGTGGCGGCCGCCCTTCAGCGAATTTATAGCGATCGTGTTTTTCTTGCGGCGTTTGCGGCGATCGCGGCAGATCGCAAATTCAGCAGTTTTGCGGCCTTGGGCGACAGAGCGGCGATATCCTGAAAAATGCGAAAAAATGCGAAAAAACCGTGCGGAAATTACACGTTTTGCGCAGATCCGGGTGCAAAAATACGCCTATTTTTGAAGGTACCGGCAAGAAATGCCGTGAAGATCACCGTAACCATGTAAAATGCGATGAAATGCGATAAGTGCTATACGTTGCAGTAATTTAGCGTTACAAGCGGCAGCTCGACGATCAGATCCTCCGACGGAACGCGGACGCCCTTCGTTTGATCTCGAATTCACGGTTCGCGATCGACGATCGCTGAATCGTCCAAAGGCTTTGCTTTGACGGTGCGAAGCTCGATCCCTTGCGGCGTTTCCGTAAGAGCGACCCAGCCGTTCTCGTGTACAGCGAGACGCTCGGCCAATTCTTTCGGCAAGATCACTCCAAGCGAATCACCTATTGTCGTAATTTCGAGTTTGAAGAACATACTGGTTTTCACGAAGAGCTTAAATAAAAATATCGATCGGAAGCCTGAACCGTTCGGAAAGCTTTCGGGCCTGGGATTTACTTATCTCCCGCTTGCCGTTGAGGACCTGTGAGACGGTGCCTTGCGAGCTAAAGATATCGAGTAGATCGGCCTGCCGCAGATCGTGCTCGCGCATAAGTTCCCGAAGGGCGACCGCGGGACTCGTGCGAGGGATCGGATAGGCCTTTTCCTCGAAAGCGTCGATGAGCGTGGCCAGCAGTTCGAGCAGCCGGCTCTCTTCGGGCGACCGTCCGCGCGCTCCCTTTTTCATTAGTTGAAGAGCTATCGCGAGAGCCTTCTCGTTCTCTTCCTCAGTGCGGATCACGCCCGGTAAATATTTGGCCAGGAGGGTTGCATATGCTTTGGGATCGTATCTTTTTGTCATATCAATGCTTTGCTGCTTTTAGCAATCAGCTTTCCACTTGCCGCTTGCCACGATCATATTCGGCATGACTCATCACGGCTCGGATCCAGACCGTTTGAATGCTGTGATCCAGGTGGACGACAAGCCGGTATTTATTGCCTCCGACATTAAAAACTATGCAGTCACCTACAAGATCGGCGCTTGGAAAAGTCCGTCGTACCTCGGCAAAATTCTTCGCCGTAAACCCTTTTACTTTTGCGTACCAATCTCGAAGCACCTCTTCCGATTCTGGATGAGTCTCCCAGAATGTACGCAACGCCTTGCGGCTTATTATTCTCATATGGAATATCCCGTATCTCCGGCGCGACGATCATTCGCGTCGGAGTTTCTTTGTCTTCAGCGAGTTCATAAATTTCTCCTTTTCCCATTCTGATCTACTTCAGATCGGTCATCTTTCGAAGTATCGCCACATCTTATTGCATTATGCAATATCTTGTCAAGAGCAAGGCAGTGGGCTGGTCGGTGGTCAGCGGTCGTCATATTCGTGAATTCGTGGCTTCTAAATTTGCCCCGCACTCACGGACCCTTTGATGTCTGCTATCACATTTCCCGCCTCGCGAAATTGCGATTTTGGCTTGATTATTCGATAATTATTGGTTTTGAGAATCGCGCTGTTCGAGCGGCGTAATAGATCGATATTAAAGACGAAAGAAGATCGAGGTGTGTTCGGTGCAGGTCAAAGGCACGAATGCTGCGTGCGAAGTTCGGGTTGAGTGGACATTCGTCAAGGTCTTTTAAGAGCATAATATGAACGAAAACGTAATTTATCTGGTGCCTGCATTCGGTATTTTGGGTCTGATCGTGATGGCGTATAAGTACGCTTGGGTCGGCAAGCAGGAGACCGGCGACGAGAATATGCGCGAGCTCGCCGGCCACATTGCCGACGGCGCGATGGCATTCCTGCGTGCGGAGTGGAAAGTGCTGAGCATTTTTGTGCTTTTCACGGCCGCATTGCTCGCATATTCGGGCACGGTGCACGAGGTAAATGGCCGCGAGATCCATTCGAGCTGGGTCATCTGTATCGCATTCATCATCGGCGCGGTCTTTTCGGCGACGGCCGGTTATATCGGAATGCGTGTCGCGACCAAGGCCAATGTACGCACGACGCAGGCGGCCCGAACCAGCCTAAAACAGGCACTTCGCGTGTCCTTCACAGGCGGCACGGTCATGGGGCTCGGCGTCGCAGGCCTCGCAGTTCTTGGGCTCGGCGGCTTGTTCATTGCGTTTCTCGCAATGTTCGCTCACCTTGAAGCCAACAAAGTAAGGACGGCGATCGAAGTGCTCACAGGTTTCTCGCTCGGTGCCGAATCTATTGCTCTATTTTCGCGAGTTGGCGGCGGCATCTACACGAAAGCCGCTGACGTCGGCGCCGATCTCGTCGGCAAGGTCGAGGCAGGAATTCCCGAGGACGATGTCCGCAATCCGGCGACCATCGCAGACAACGTCGGCGATAACGTGGGCGACGTTGCCGGTATGGGCGCCGACCTTTTCGGCTCGTATGTTGCGACGATCCTTGCGACGATGGTGCTCGGCCAGGAGGTCATCGTTCGCGACGCGATGGGCGGAATGTCGCCGATCCTGCTGCCGATGATAATCTGCGGCCTCGGCATCGTTTTCTCGATCGTCGGCACTTTCTTTGTGAAGATCAAGGACGAGAACGCAAGCGTCCAGAACGCACTCAACCTCGGCAACTGGCTTTCGATGATCTTGACCGTTATTGCGTCGTACTTCGTCGTGAATTGGATGCTGCCGGAAGGCACGCTTGCCCTCCGGTCTGTGACATTCACGCGCGAAGGCGTTTTCGGTGCGATCGTCGTCGGCACTGTCGTCGGCGCGATAATGAGTTTTGTTACGGAATATTACACGGCGATGGGCAAAGGCCCCGTGAACTCGATCATCCAACAGTCTTCGACCGGCCACGCCACGAACATAATCGGCGGCCTCTCTGTCGGAATGAAATCGACGGTTGTCCCGATCTTGACCCTCGCCGGCGGGATCATGGCCTCGTATTATTTCGCAGGCCTCTACGGAGTCGCGATCGCGGCCGCAGGTATGATGGCGACAACCGCGATGCAGCTCGCTATCGACGCTTTTGGCCCTATTGCAGACAACGCAGGCGGCATTGCCGAAATGAGCCAACTTCCGCCGGAGGTTCGCGAACGCACTGATAATCTTGATGCCGTCGGAAACACAACGGCAGCAACCGGGAAGGGCTTCGCTATAGCAAGTGCAGCCCTGACTTCGCTTGCCCTTTTCGCAGCCTTTGTTGGGATCGCAGGTATCGATCGCATCGACATTTACAAAGCGAACGTGCTCGCGGGCCTCTTTATTGGCGGGATGATCCCGTTCATTTTCTCGGCACTTTGCATACAGGCGGTCGGTAGGGCTGCGATGGACATGGTGCAGGAAGTTCGCCGTCAATTCCGCGAAATTCCGGGCATTATGGAATACAAGGCCAAGCCCGAATATGAGAAGTGCGTCGCCATCTCGACCCAGGCTTCGATCCGCGAAATGATCCTTCCCGGGGCGATCGCTCTCGTAACTCCTGTTGTGGTCGGATTTATCTTCGGCCCCGAGGTCCTCGGCGGACTGCTCGCAGGCGTTACTGTCTCGGGAGTTCTGATGGGCATCTTCCAGTCGAATGCGGGCGGTGCATGGGACAACGCGAAGAAGTCGTTCGAGAAGGGAGTCGAGATCAACGGCGAGGTCTTCTACAAGAAGAGCGAACCCCACAAAGCATCGGTTACCGGTGATACGGTCGGCGACCCCTTCAAGGATACGTCAGGCCCGTCGATGAACATCCTGATCAAGCTGATGTCCATCGTTTCTCTGATCATTGCGCCGTATATATTCGGCATCGGGCAGTAGAGTCAGAACCGCCTGCATTAGCGGGCGGTCAAGAAGCCAAGCAGCCGCAAAGAGGCTCAAAAAAATCAGCTAGAAAGGAATGAGGGCGGGCGAAAAACCCGTCCTCATTTTTGCGCCTATTCGTAAATACTTCTGCTAGCCGAATGCGGGTGGTGGAGGCGGTACCGCAACGGGAACGCTTGCCTGATAGAACTTCTTTAACTCTCTTACGGCCAGAAACCCTCGAATGAGCTGGTATAAAGCAAATGCATGGAATAGGGCCATAACGATGTCCCCAAATGCCAGAACAAGGAGTCCATCCAGAAAATATAGGACGATCCCGATCAAAAAGACCGGAGCGACAAGTTTGTTTGCCCAGTACCCGGCCAGGGCAAACCCGATCACCACAAGAAGATCCCCGAACACGGCAATGAATCGAACAGAGTTAGGCAAGCCGTTTTCGATAAAGGCTTCAGACAGACCGTCGAAGACCTCGGTAATACCAAGACCGGCAAGGAAGTGAAAGCCCGCTCCCATTAAGAAGGCACCTGAATTGACGGCCGACAATCCGGCGATCCAATAGAACCAATTCGCACCGCGTTTTGCGTGGGCTTCTAGTGCAGGGTCCGGGCCGGTGGGAACCGCATTTTCAGCTCCGCTCGAACCAGTTGTTGGACGCGGTTCGTCCAAGCCGAGGATATCGCTCATAGGTTTTTCGATAAAAGGTGTAAAGGATTTTTCTACGGGAATATAACATCAACGTCGCCAGATGCAAAGTGAGATCTAGTCCTCGCCCTTTGAGTTGATCTCAGCTTCAGATCTGATCTATGAAGGCCTAGTTCCCAGTTTTCGCGTTCAGCAATGCCACGAATCTCTCGAACAGATACTCAGAATCGTGCGGACCTGGGGCGGATTCGGGGTGGTATTGGACCGAGAATATCGGCAGCGTTTTATGTCGCATGCCTGCGACGGTGTTGTCGTTGAGGTTTACGTGCGTGACTTCGACGTCGGCAGGCAGGCTGTCGGCATCGACAGCGAAACCGTGATTGTGCGAAGCGATCTCGATCTTGCCGGTCGTAAGGTCTTTTATCGGCTGGTTGCCGCCGCGATGGCCGAATTTGAGTTTGTAGGTCTTGCCGCCGAAGGCTTCGCCGAGAAGTTGGTGGCCAAGGCAGATGCCAAAGATCGGCGTCTTGCTTTCTGCGAGTGTGCGTATCTCGGCGATCGTTGTTTGCATTGAGGCCGGGTCGCCCGGCCCGTTCGAAAGGAAAATACCGTCGGGTTTTAGAGTAAGGACTTCGGCAGCGGTCGTTTCGGCGGGAACGACCGTTATGCGGCAGCCGAATTTTGCGAACTCACGCAGACTATTCGTTTTTACACCGAAGTCGTATGCCACGATGTGAAACTTTTCTGATATTGGGGCTTGTTCATATGTGAATGGGCTCTCGACCGTAACAGAGCTTGCGAGTTCACGGTTCTGCATTTCGGGCTGTTCAAGGATCTTCCTGAGCAGAACTTCCGCATCCGTTTCGACCGATGATATCCCCGCCCGCATTGCACCTTTATCTCGAATGTGGCGAACGAGTGCTCGCGTGTCGATGTGCTCAATGCCGACGATATTGTTGACCTTGAGATATTCGTCGAGCGACATCGTCGAGCGAAAATTTGAGACGATCCTGCTTGATTCGCGAACGACAAAGCCCTCGGCCCACGTCTTTCGGCTCTCGACATCTTCCGGATTAACACCGTAGTTGCCGATCAAGGGGTAGGTCATCGTGACGATCTGCCCGGCGTACGAAGGATCGGTAAGGATCTCCTGATAGCCGGACATCGACGTATTGAACACGATCTCGCCAAATGTCTCGCCGACCGCCCCGAATGAAATTCCCTCAAAAACACGCCCGTCCTCAAGAACAAGGATCGCTTTTACACTCTGCTCCTGCATTTGAGTTTAATCTTAACTGACTTTGGCGGCTCTTGGCGAAGCTTTGGGTGAGAATTGTGAAAGCTAGCGACTCAGCTCGTCGTCATCGACCGGTGATGCCGGAGTTGGGGAAGGAATCGGGTTCGGGTATTCGCCGTGTTCGAGAAAGCCCATATTTGCGGGCTTCCAATAGCGGAAAAACGCTTTTCCGTAAATATATTTCTCGGGGACAAGCCCCCACGAACGTGAATCGAGCGAATTGTCGCGGTTGTCGCCGAGGACAAAATAATGATGCTTTTCGACGATCCGCGGCGAAAGGTTCGGGAACGAGCTGTTGTGTGCCGAATCCAAATAGTCTTCATTTAGGACATTGCCGTTGATTATCACCTTGCCGGAGCGGATCTCGACGGTCTCGCCCGGCATTCCGATCACGCGTTTTACAAAACTCTTGTCCGGATCGTTCGGATACCAAAAGACCACGATGTCGCCGCGTTCGATGTGTCCCCAACTGTAGCCCTGGATCTTGTAGTAAACGAGCTTATTTACGAGCAGTCGCTCGCCATCGTGAAGTTCGGGCAGCATCGACGTGCCCTCAACGACCACAGGCTGGACAAAAAAGACTCCAAATAAAATGAAAACGACAATGATAAGGAAGATGTCGCGCGCGAGCTTAAAGCCTTCTGAAAGCAGACCGTGCCGTGATTCGCGTTTTAGCGACGTAACGGCGATATCGGCGTCATCTTGCGGATGAACCTCGCCGAACGCGATCTGTTTATTCTTTCCTGATTCGAACATGCCAATCTTTGGACGGTAGAAACGCGCTAAAAAGTTGCATTCATGCAGGCTCCCCGTTATCGAGAAAGCCTCATAAGTATTTATAATCAAGGGAGAGGCTACGGATTGTCAAAGGAATTCTTTGCTAATTCCGCCGTCTGAAGACCGCCGCTTGAGGAGCCAAAGCAATGAATCCCACTATCCGATCGCAATTTGCCACCACCGAGACCTACGCATACCTGAATAGCGCAGCGGTCGCTCCGCCGCCAAAGGCCGCGATCGACGCGGTCTTATTTCAGTTGGAGGATGCCGCCGTTTACGCGGGGCTGCGTTTTGGGGCCTGGGTGGACACGAAGAAACGCTGCCGCAGCCTGATGGCACAGATCCTCGGCTGCCGGGACGAACAGCTTGCTTTTATTCGCAACACATCAGACGGATTCGCCTCGATCGCGAACGGCCTCGAATGGAAAGCGGGCCAGAACATCGTCAGTTTTGCAGATGAATTTCCTGCGAACTTTTATGCCTGGCGCAATGTCCGAGACCGTCAAGGCGTTGAACTTCGCCTTGCACCGGAACGAGACGGCCGGATCGACCTCGACGAACTCATTTCACTGATCGACGCGGACACGCGTCTTGTTGCGATCAGCTCGGTGCAGTTCGCCTCGGGCTTTCGAAGCGATCTTGCGCGGATCGCTGAAGCCGCGCACAAGGCCGATGCACTTTTCTGCGTCGATCTGATTCAGGGGCTTGGAGCACACGCCTATGACCTGCCGGGCCTTGGTGTTGATGCGGCCTGCGGAGCGTCGCACAAATGGCTGTGTGCACCCGAAGGCATCGGATACATATATCTTTCTGATCGTGCTCGCGAACTAATTACGCCCACTCTTGTTGGCTGGGTCAGCGTCGAGGACGCCTGGGATTTTGCCGACCGTGAGCAGAATTACAAGCCGAACGCCCTTGCATGGGAGACCGGAACCGGCCCATCAGCCCTATTCTACGGGCTCGAGGCGAGTCTGAAGCTCCTGATCGAAGCAGATCTAAAGAAGGTCGAGGCCTATCTTGACGAGCTTTCGGAGTATCTATGTGAACGGATCGCGTCTAAGGATTACGAGATCTTGAGTTCGCGAAAAGAAGGTGAGCGTTCGGCGATCGTTTGCGTTCGCCACAAAGGCGGGCTAACACCGAATGAGATCGCGGATCGCCTCGAACAAGAGAAGGTGCTCGTAAGCCCTCGGCTTGATCGCATTCGCATTGCACCGCATTTCTTCAATAACAAGGAAGACATCGATCGCCTGATCGACGCTTTGATCTAGATTATTCTTCGCCGGCCATCTCTGGAGTGAGGCCGTCTAGATTAAGCCGGATCATTCCGCCTGCATCGGAGAATGTGGGCATTCGTGCGCGTTCACGCTCTCGATAGCGAAAATAGAGCAGCCCGCAAAACAGCCCGAACACACAAGCGAGGCCGATCCCGATCATGATCGCAAAGAACGTCGAGAGAAAGACGCCGGCGGTCGTGATCGTAAAATCTCTCTCTGCCTTTGTCGGAAGATCAGGAGCTTCACCGAGCCACTGAACATATTTTTGATACTTGACCTGATCAAGCAGGGCGTTCGCCGCCGCCGCGTCACTCGGGTCGAGGACAAAGACGCTGTAATTTCCGATTCGGCGATAGGCGGTCGTGCTGCCGGAGGCGAGTGCTTCGGCGATCTTTTGATCCTCATAGACCGAAACTTGCGGCGTCGGGAACTCGACGATCACGAGCCTTCCGGCCGGATATGTTGCCGTCGCAGCCTCCACACCGTTCGTAAAATCGATCACGGCAAGCTCGGGCCTTTCGCCTGTTACCTTCGTGAGTTCAGAAGCATTTCGGGCATAGACCGCCGAATTTCGAACCGTTTCCCATTCAGGAAGGTGCAGCAGCACCGCCGGAGTCTTGTCCTCGACGGGTTCAGCAGGCTTCTTTGCATCCTGTGCATGCGCGTGTATGCCCGCAAACAGTAGGAGCAGGAAGGAAAATATAAGATCTGGTCGGTAAAACTTCTTCACGGCTTTTCGAACGAACCGTTTTGCTTCGGCGGTGTCCAATTTATATGCAGATTTTAGCATTTGCACGCGAATTAGCGAGCCTCGCCACGGAATTTGACGCGAATGCACCATTTCGTGCAAGTTTCGTCGAATTCGCTCGTTCATTAGACAGCCGAAACTGATATTTGATGCGCGGCGAATACAAAAAATATGCCTAAAAAGTTGAACAAATCAGCCAAAACGGCGTGTTTAAGTGAATTGACGGCAAAAATGCTCGGTTTGGCACGGCAATTGTTTAAGGAATAGGTCAGGAGGGGAGAGCAATGACAACAGAAGCATTAAACTTTCCGGTTTTTCATAGTCACAATGGCGTAAGCGCGGACAACGTGGTCTTTGACACGGCACCGGTCGCGAATCTAAAGAAAGCGAAGGATTTTGACCTCGCACAGGAAGCGGCCGAGGGCAGCATGCCGGCCTTCGAAGAGCTCTATAACCGCCATCATCGCAGAGTGTATGCGATCTGTTTGCGGATGCTCCAGAACGCTTCCGAGGCCGAAGACCTTACGCAGGATGTCTTTATTCAGCTTTACCGTAAGATCGGCAGCTTCCGCGGTGATTCCGCCTTTACGACATGGCTGCATCGTATGACCGTTAACCAGGTCCTGATGCACTTCAGGAAGCGAACGGTGAAGTTCGAAAAGGTCACCGAAGAAGGCGAAACGCCCGATCAGATCGTCACCGGCACATCGAATCCGATGAAGATGCAGGTCGTGGACAAGATCGCCCTCGAGGCCGCGATCGAACAACTGCCGGACGGTTATAAGAGCGTGTTCGTGCTGCATGATGTCGAAGGCTTCGAGCACGAAGAGGTCGCACAGATCCTCGGATGCTCGGTCGGCACATCAAAATCACAGCTGCACAAGGCGAGGCTCAAACTGCAGCGTCTTTTGAAGAAAAAGGCAAATCCACGCCTCGTCGCCTTTAGCTAAACGTCAAACATCTCCTGTTGAAACGTCTCTGCATGGCTGCCGGTGAAACACTCGCCGGCAGCTTTTCTCTTTCCGCAACTCTGTGTGCCGAGCGCACGCACGCGATGAAATTATTTGCAAAATTGCCCACAAGAGGCTAAATTTAGCCATTATGCTGACCGAGAACATCTACATCGTACATCCGAACGCGGAGCAGGCCGATGCTCTGAAGGCGTTCATTAAGGCTCTAAAAATTGATTTTGAGGTTGCTACGGCCGATAACATTTACAATCCGGCGTTTGTAGAAAAGGTCAGAAAAAGCAGACGGCAGATCAAACAAGGTAAGGCGACTCGCATCGGCAAGGCCGACCTTCAAGACTTCCTCGGCTTAAAATGAGCTACGACCTTGTTTTTTCCAAACAAGCCTTGAGTGATATCGAGTTTCACAAAAAAACCGGCAGGAAAGTGATCCTCAATAAACTGCTGATTCTGTTGAGCGAGATCGCTGAACACCCTTTTGAGGGCTCCGGAAAACACGAACCCCAGAAGTATGCGCTAAATGGATGCTGGTCACGGCGTATCTCCCGCGAACATCGCCTCATATACGAAGTTAGATCGGACAGCGTGCATATTCATTCCGCCCTTGGGCATTACTAATAAACCGTCTTTCAACACGATCGGTAAGCAGTTGAATCTTGTAGGGATTTAATGGAGCCACCCGTCGGATTTGAACCGACGACCTTTCGATTACGAATCGAATGCTCTACCAACTGAGCTAGGGTGGCTTGAAAAGGCGGTCATGTGGATGATCGTCTCGAACAGAAGCCGAACTTCAAAATATACGTAAGAGCGGGCGGAACGTCAAGGTTTCAGGTGAGCTTTGAGGTGAGTTGGCGGTGCGGCGACCCGATCGCGAGGTGCGGGGCGATGATCTGCTTGCCAAAGTGCTGCGTTCAGTGGTAACATTCGAAAGAGAGGGTAAAACAGGCGTTATGAACAAAATCGAAAGAGATCTGTCATTCAGCTCGCGGTTCAGAAAGCTATTCGAATTTGCGACGATGTCCGAGGTCAGCAAGCGGCTGAACGTGCCGCATGCGACCGTCCGCAACTATTATCACGGCCGCCTTCCGGCTCCGGATATCCTGATCAAGATCGCGAACGAGACCGGCGTTTCGCTGACCTGGCTGCTTACCGGCAGCGGCGAAATGTATCTCACCGCCGCAGGCGGACGCGACCTTGGGCGTGCACTCGAAGGCTTGATCGTGAACATTGTGGATCGAAGGCTTGCCGAGATCGAGCGCGACAAAAAGAAGCCCGCGAAGAGCACCTTGGGTTTCGACCTCGATGTTGCTGTCCGCAGGCACAATGACCCGAAGGTCATTCTCAACGAGTGGTACGAATTCGAAGGCGAGAAGCCGCCGAAGGATTTCGGGGTCGTATTCTTTCGCGGTTGGGAGACATTTACCACGGACGAAAAGGTCGAGGCCGTACGCGATGCGCGGCGCGTTCTGGACCGTTCAAAGAAGAAGTAAGCCGCGTTTGGAATGATCCGGACAAGGAAGTAATGCCCGCTGAACGCGGGCATTTCGCTGTTCGGGTCAACTAACCCCGCTCTAAAGAGCGGGGCAATTCATTCTTTCGCGGAGCAAGAGCGGGGCAATTCACCTCTCTCAACGGAGCCAAAGTGGGGGCAATTCATTGCCACCTAAAAAATCTTAAGAAAAGTCTTCCAAAAGATGTTGCATCTGTGATACGCTATTGCATAGGCAGGAATTTCACCTGCATTTCTCTCACAATATGCGTTTTATCGACGAAAAAGGCAGGGCGTTGCGGATCGGTTGGGGCAAAAGGCCGCTGGGCGAGGGCGATTTTGAACGCCTTTGCCGCCGGTTTCGCGTGAACGTGACGGAGATGCCGCTCAATTCGGGCGGCTTTTATTACCGCGTAAAAGGCCGTGACCATATTGCGATCGACAGCCGCCTGACGGGCACCGCGAAGCTAAAGGTGCAGTTTCACGAGCTTGCGCATTTCCTCTTTCACGCCCCGGAAAGCGGTGCGACGGCAAATTTCCTCAGCGTCGGGCAAAAGACGCGTGTTGAACACGAAGCGGACGCGTTCGCTCTGTGTGCCGTCATCCCGCGAAAGTGGCTTGAAGAGCGCTCGGCCGATGAAATTCTGCAAACGGAAGACATTTCATCAGAAATGCTGACAGAGCGTCTCGGGATATTTTTGACCTATGGGATCTAGGCCTTTGACTGTGCCCGATAAGCGGCCATCGCTTCGGCGGCACCGGCGTGCATTATCTCGGGTTTGTGGTATTTCCAGTACGTTTCAAACTCCTCGGCGGTCATTGCGGAGTTTTCGGTTCGGGCCTTTTGCTTCAAAAATTCTTCGGCCCAGGCTCTTTTGTCCGAATCCTGATTCAACGCGGCTCGCGCGCCGTGCATCAAATTGTCGCGTTCCATTATTTCAAGTTCCTCTATGGTAGATTAGTAGAACGTTCTGCCGCCCGCAAGGGCTGAAAAGTTCCAAGTGGAGATCCTGTTTTGAAGCTGCGAAAAACTCTGTCCTTTCTTCTTTTCCTCGTATTGCTGACGACCACGCTGTCGGCCCAGCCGGCGGCCGCTGTAAAGACGGCACAGCAGAAGGCGCCGGAATATGCGATCCCTTTCGTAACAAAGACGCTCGCGAACGGCCTCGAGGTCATCGTTTACCCGGACAGCAGCGTTCCGCTCGTAACGGTCGAGCTTGCGGTACGCAACGGCTCGTTCACCGAACCGCCCGAATTCAACGGCCTTTCGCATCTTTACGAGCATATGTTCTTTAAGCCGAACAAGGCGATCGCTATCTACCGCTGCGACCTCTCACAAAGATACGGCAACGAGGCCTATTTCAAGGAGCAGAAATGTGACGAGACGCTGAAACTAAGATCACAGGTCGGTGATGTCGCATATTTGAGCGATCTTGATAAGACGGGCATCGTCCGCAACGGAACGACGCAGGAAGAATACGTAAATTATTATTACACGGCGACTTCGAAACATCTGGAGACGCTGATGCATGCCCTGCGCGACTCGATGCTCTATCCCGTTTTTGACGAGAACGAATTTCAGCAGGAGATACAGGTCGTGCTCGGCGAACTCGACCGCCAGGAATCGCAGCCCGGCTATCATCTTCAAACGACGATGATGGACAAGCTCTTCTACAAATATCCATCGCGAAAGCGTCCGGGCGGCACGCGCGAGACCGTTGCGACCGCAACGACCGACAAGATGCGCACGATACAGGCTCGTTATTATTTGCCGAATAATTCAGCGCTTGTGGTGACGGGCGATGTAAAGCCGGATGATGTTTTCAAGCTCGCTGACAAGCTCTTTGGCGTTTGGAAAAAAGGCGACGATCCTTTCGTAAAGTATCCGCTCGTCGAACATCCGCCGCTGCCAAAAAGCGAGGCCGCCTTCGTCACTCAGGATGTTGACAACGTCTTTATACAGATCGGCTGGCTGGGGCCTTCGATCGGCAAGGACAACGCATCGACATACGCGGCCGATGTTTTTTCGGGCATCGTCGGACAGCCGGATTCGAAGTTTCAGCGAGCGTTGGTGGACACGGGCCTGGCCGTTTCGGTCGATGTTCACTACTACACTCAGCGGAATGTCGGCCCGATACGCATCACGCTCGTTACGACGCCCGCAAAGGCAAAAAGGGCTGTCGCCGCACTCTATCAAGAGATCGCGAAGTTCACGTCGCCGGCATATTATTCGGACGCCGAACTCGCAAATGCGAAGACGGCTCTCGAGAGCCGCGATCTTTTCAGCCGCGAGAAGGTGAGCGATTACACGCACACGCTTTCGTTCTGGTGGTCATCGACGGGAATGGATTATTACCGCGATTATTACAAACATCTGCGTGCGACGAGCCGCGCTGATGTTGACCGCTATATCAAGACGTATATCGCGGGCAAGCCGCACGTCGGCGTCGCAATGCTGTCGGACGCGGGCCGTCTCGAATCAAAACTCACGGATCAGGATCTGATCGGCAAATAATGGCCTGTAACAGCTAATTTGATAGCGGCTTTGCCGCTCTATTTGCGGAAAAGTTTACTTTTCCGGAAGCGGGTGAGAAAAGAGCGGAGGCTGGGCCTCCGAAGCTTAATACACAGGCCCTGTCGGTGAAGCGGAGGTTTGGCACGAAGGACGTGCTCCAATATAGGTTTTATGAAGATAGTTTTTACCGCATTTTTGCTGCTCTTTGCCTTTCTGACCGCCGGGTTTGCACAGGGTACGGGCTTTTCACCGTCCGCAATGAAGTCGGTCGCCGCTGACCGTGCGATCACGGAGTTTGACGTGAACGGCCTGAAGGTCATCTTCAAGAAGCGAACGTCCTCGCCGACGATCTCGGTCGGGCTTTACGTTCGCGGCGGCGTCCGAAACGCGACGCCGGAGACCGCAGGGCTTGAGAATTTCGCCCTTCAGGCGGCAATGGAAGGCAGCCGTAAATATCCGAAAGACGTCTTGCGCCGCGAACTCGCGCGCACGGGCAGTTCGATCGGCGGTGCCTCGGGTACTGATCTTGGTGCGATGTCGGTCGTTTCGACAAAGCAGGATTTTCCTGAGATGTGGCGAATGTTCACCGACCTCGTGCTTGATCCCTCGTTCGAAAAAGCAGATGTCGAACGCATCAGGATCGCGCTTCTTTCGGGCATTGCCGATGCGAGTTCACAGCCCGACAACGCTCTCTCGATGCTCGGCTCGAAGGTGCTGACCGTCGGCCATCCATATGCCGTTCCGAGCGAAGGAACGGCCGAGACGATCGCGAAATTTACGCCCGCCGATCTTAAGGCGTATCACAAAGGGCTGCTCGCGTCGTCGCGTTTGCTGCTCGTTGCGGTCGGCGATTACGAGCCGGACGTTTTCAAACAGATGGTCACGGAATCTTTTGCGAAGCTGCCGAAAGGGAACTATCAGGAAAAGGCCGTGCCGCAGATCGAGTTTGCCAAAGCGACGCTTGATATTACCGAGCGAACGGTTCCGACGAATTACATAAAGGGATATTTCAAGGCGCCGAACTTGGCCGATCCTGATTATTACGCGATGCGGGTCGCGACGGCGATCCTGCAATCGCGCGTCTATCAGATCGTTCGCGTGCAGCGGAATCTCTCATACGCGCCGAATGCCGAGATGGATGAAGATGCGGCGAACACCGGCGACATATATGTTACGGCGGTTGACGCGAACGAGGCCGTCCGGTTGATGCTCGCGATCATCGAGGATATGAAGCAGAACCTCGTCGATAAGGACGAGTTCGAAGGCCTGCCCGGCTATTTTCTGACGACGTATTATCTCGATCAGGAGACCGACATCGCACAGGTGCGCTCGCTTGCGAACTATGAGCTTATCGGCGGCGGTTGGCGAAATTCAGAGAAGTTCATCCCGAGCATCAACGCTGTTACACCGGAAGCCGTTCGCGACGTCTGCCGCAAATATATGAAGAACATCCGCTTCGTCGTCATCGGCGACCCCAAAGCCATCGACCGCCGGATCTTCCTGCCGGCGCAGTGAGTGGTGAGTGGTGAGTGGTGAGTGGTGAGTGGTGAGTGGTGGGTGGTGAATGGTGAGTGGTGAGTGGTGAATGGTGAATCGTGCATTACGGTTCCCGAAGGGGACGAAGAATATAGCGTAGGGTAAGGCCGTCAGGCCGAAACCCTACGAAAGATGCCGAACCCATTCCCGTCCGCAAAGCGGACAAATATCAGTCCCACACATAGCGCTCTTCGTACGCAGCCTGATAATTGTTCAAAAGGGTGAGGAACTCGGCCTTAAAGTCGCTTTTAGCATGATGGGTCTTTTGATCGTGGATATATTTCATCACGGTAAAAAGAGGCACGACCATCTAAAACCGGAAGCCGAAGCCAAGGTTCATCTGCAGATTGTGCCGCGTGAAGGTCGGGTTTACGTCCCGCGGTTTTTGTGCGTTGTAATGAATGATGGTGTCACCGATATCGAACCGGATCATAGTCCGCTTTGAGGTGTAATATTCAAACACACCGCCGACATCCATATTGAAAAAAGTTGCAGGCTTTTCGGAGATTGCAAAGAGAACGTCGATTGGCGGGCCGCCGGTCGGCGACGGGACGATGAATCGAGCGTCAATGGATTCAAACGCGTTGAACCGAATTAGGCCCGGACGAGCTTTGCCGAAAACGCCGATTCTTTTTCCTCGGAATCCGTACTTCACACCTGCGAGAAATTGTGTTTTCTCACCGCCCGAGGAGCGGCGTATTGGGGTAATTCCTGCCTGCAAGAGTTCGTTGATCGTAGGGGTGCTCGGAGTAAAGTTCAATTCACTTTCGACCGCAAGGTTCTTGGTAATATTGAAGGTAAAGCGTCCTCCGATCCCGCTCTCGTAGCGCTCATCAATAAATGGCGTATAGTCGACTCCAGTCTCACGAAACGCAGGAACTGCAACATTGAAATCACCTTGAAACATTATTGTTCCGTGGACACCAACCTCGAAACGTTTGAGATCATCTTTCTTGTCCTTTCTCGGCGAATCGACATCAGCAGTTTCTCCGTTGGCTTTCGCAACCGGCGAGCTATCTTTCGTCGGACTTATCGTTGTTGGCACAACGCTTTGACCTAGCGAATACGAGGCGAGAAGGGCCGCGAAAAGAACGGAACAAATGAGATAGCTGATCAAAGTCTTTGGCATAGAGCTCCCCGAAACTTCTCAAAATCTAAACCCGAAGCCGAAGTTCATCTGCAGATTGTGCCGCGTGAAGGTCGGGTTTACGTCCCGCGGTTTTTGTGCGTTGTAATGAATGATCGTGTCGCCGATATCGAACCGGATCATCGTCCGCTTTGAGGTGTAATATTCAAACACACCGCCGACATCCGCATTAAAGAACGTCGCCGGCTTTTCAGAAGAGAGGACAAGCATATCGTATGGCTGACCATTGTGATAGACAACAAACTTACCCACGACATAAGGAAACGCTCTAAAATGGATAAAGCCTGGACGAACCTTTGCGAAGACGCCAAAACGCTTTCCGCGATAACCGTATTTCGCTCCAAAAAGAACCTGCGTCTTTTCCCCACCCGAGAAGGGGACATTCGTAGACTGGCCAGCCTGGGCAAGTTCCGTTAGTGTCTTTGTACCTGGCGTATAGTTTACCTCTGTCTCAACCGCAAGCTGTCGATTGATATTGTAGGTAAGCCGACCGCCGATTCCGCTTTCGTAGCGGCGATCGTTGATCACCGCGTAATCAAATCCCGCTCTGTGGTAAACAACGTCCGCAGCCTCAAAATCACTCTGAAACATTATCGTACCGTGAATACCAACTTCGAAACGCCTTAATTTACTCTTCTTCTCCGCTTGGTCCGTGGGTTGACCTTCATCGACTTTGGCCGCGGGTGCTTCCGGCGGCGAGATGACATCCTGTGCGGTTCCAAGAGAGACAAAGGCGAATATAAACAAAAACAGGACCGTTAGGGATGCGCAGATAGTCGGGTAGTGGAGGCGTGAGGAACTCATATAGTGTTCTACATAGGATTTGAGTGCGCCAATTCTGCTCTCATATTATTTGGTTGTCAAGCGTTTTTTTTTTTTTGCGGCAGGTTAACTGTTGTGAATACAGTGGTTAGTAGTTCTTGACGGAGGGTGAGAAAAGATTCACCGTAGAGAGACTGCTCCATTGAGGGCGGAGTCGAGGATCGACAAAAAAGGAAGTGGGCGTTTTCACACCCACTTCTCTCTTGATTCGTCTATTGCCGAGACCGCTATTGTCGTTTGGCATCTTTTTCTCTTGAGAGAGGTGCGGACGGTGCCTCTTTGCGGGCAGGCGGTGGAGACGGTCGCGATTCGTTATGCGGACGAGATGCGGGCGGCTCGGGCCTTGGTTCGTTACGCGGCTGAGGCTGCGGACGAGGCTCATAGCGAGGCTGTTCAGGCCTTGATTCGTTACGCGGCTGAGGCTGCGGACGAGGCTCGTAGCGAGGTTGTGGCTGCGGCTTTGGCTCGTAGCGTGGTGTATCCTGCCGCGGAGTTTCGAGCGGTGCACGCGGAGTGCGCGGCCTCGGCTCATATTGCGGCTGGGATTCCGTACGCGGCGTTTCGAGCGGCGCGGTCGGTGTTCGCGGACGCACCGGCGTCGATTCGTTCGATCGGGGCTGTGTCGGCCTCGGGTTCATGATCGTGAGCGGCGGCCTTTCCACCGCACCGGTCGGACGAGAGTTCGGTTCGGGCCGGCCTCGCGTCGGGTCGGGCGTAAGGATCTCTCTGCCGCCCAGAATACGGTCTTTTCGGAGCACGTTATCGAGCGGCGCACGCGGTGTGCGAGTAGCCGCACCGGTGCGGATCGTGTCGAAACGCTCTGCCGTCGCCGGTGTCTTTACGGACATCGGGCTTGGACGCGAACCGTTGGTCTCGGTTCCGGGCGGCAGGATCGGCGGTGTGGATGAACCATCGCGTACAGCTTTCACGACCGACTTCGCGACGTTGAGCGGCGGCTGAATATTCTGCTGTTTGCTGCCGAACTGATCGCGGCTGACGCCGACAACTCCGGTCGTCGGAACGGTCTGGAGCGGCGGCACATTGTCGCGTATAAAGCCGGGACCGAGTATGCCGGGCGTCGGCGTCGGGTTCGGATTTCCTCCGTTGCCTCCACCGTTTCCATTGCCATTTCCATTACCATTACCGTTGCCGTTGCCGGGATAATGATTGCCGCCTCCATTGTGATTGCCGCCGTAGTGGCCGTTCCAATGCGAGTTGTAGTTGTAATATCCGTAGTGATACGGCAGCGGATACCAGCAGATGTCGTCGCCATAGACCGTCATATAGACGAGCGCCGGACGCCACCAGCTTCGGCCGCTGCGATAGTAACCGTAAGGCGTCCAGGCCCAATATCCGTTGACCCAGATCCAGCGTCCGTGGTGATACGTCGCCCAGCCCCAAGGTTCGTCATTGACCCATGTCCAGCCATACGGCGGCAGCCAACGCCATTGTCCGTAGCGATACGGCGACCAGTTCGCATACGAGCTGATCGACGAAGCGTAGGGCCGCCAGATATAGCCGTAGGACGATGTATAGCTCCATTGGCCGTAATCGTCGAGGTCCTCGGCGCCGTACATATCATCGTCGTAATACTTTCCGTAATATGCGGTCGCAAGATCGCGGTCGATCTTTTTCTGGCGGTCGCCGATCCAATCGGCAAACTTATCGTCGAAAGCTGAGATATTTCCCGTATCGGTCTCGCCGGCGTAGTCGCCGCTTACGTAGATGCGAGCCTGCCTGCCTGAGCTAAGCGTCATTCCGGCGGTCTGCGAATAGATACGTGCCTGGCCGCCTTCCAATGCGGAGACGAGGACGGGATCGCTCGTGTCGTATCCCGCGTCGATGCGGTAAAGCCCGTCGCGTTCGAGAGCGATCGTTGTCGAAGGTGCATCGATCTCAAAATAGCCGCGCGCCTTATCAAAATTTACGACGCGCATCGCCGCGGAACCTCGCGGCACTGAGACGGCGATCCCTTGATCTGTAAGCGTCTCGATCTTAAGGCCCGCGTCGCCGTCGAGCCAAAGATAGGTGTTCCGGTCGAACTGTATCTCAAGCCGTGCGGACTTAGAAGTAACGAGTTGGTCGCCCTCGACGATCGGCAGATTGTCGTCTGCTTCTTCCCATTCGAGAGCGTCGCGACGGCGTATCTGAGCGTCGCCTTTGAGCTTGCTGATACGTGCGACGCGCGTCGTGATCTCAGGTTGGTTGTCGCCGCTTTCCGAATAATCCTGGGCGTAAATGCCGGAAGCGAGCAGCATCAATGCCGCCGCCATTAACAGTAATTTTGCTGAGGAACGCATATTTTCAAACTCCGATCGGTTCAACGAAGAGGTTTCTGCGACGCTATTTTAGTCCAATATCGCCGCTGTCGCAGCCAAAAACTGCAATTTTTATGCCGAAAGCCGCAGCAGCGGGAAATTACGGGAAACTGCCCGTAATGGGATCGAATTTTGCAGGAAAGCGTGTAGTAAGATAATAGGAAGTTGACGATTTGGTGCAAACCGGGCGACATTCCGCGTCGCCAGGGCCCGATCGCCCCTCGGTGAGATCGAATTATGAGAAAGATATTTATCAGCGCGTCTTTTGTGTTGTTGGCGGCAGCCTTGGCCTTTGGGCAGAAGAGTTCAGGAGCCAAAAAGGCCGACCCCACGGCTCCGGTGAAGGCCGCGTTCGAGAGCCTTATGGACGGCATCCGTGAGGTGAATGCCGCAAAGGTACTCGATGCTTATGAGAAGAGCGACCGCATTCTGATCTTCAATAACAATGGCTCGGCAACGATCGGTTGGGAGAACATCAAGTCGAACACCGAATCTTCATATCCGAAGATCAAGAACGTAACGCTCGATATCACGGGCCTCCGCGTCGAGATGCTTAGCAAAACGGCCGCCTATGTTACCTGCAAATGGAAACAGACGCAGGAATACGACGGAAACCCGGAGAGCGCGTCGGGGAGAATGACGCTTGTTTATCGCTTGATCGGCAAGGATTGGAAGGTCGTGCATCGGCACACCTCGCCGGACAATCCGCCTGAGACGCGGCCCGTTTTCCCGTCGGAACGCGAACCAAAATAGCAAGAAGGCCGGAGCGGCGTAAAAACCGCACCGGCCTAAAAGCCTATCGTTCAAACGGCCTAGGCGTGGACGCCTGCATACGCGGCGCCAAGCTTTTCTTCGTGGCCTTCAGCCAGCGAATTGACCAATTCGTAGTGGAAATAGTCGAACTTTGCAGCGACGATCGGCAGAACGCGGTTGTCGTACATTTCGCGTGAGCGGTCGATCGCTTCCTTCAGGCGGTCGTAAAGATCACCCGATTCGCGGCCCGCGGCGACGGTCTCCTGATTATAGAGTTTGATCTCGGAAACAAGCAGCTTTGCAAAGCGGCGTGCGTCCGTGTGGAAACGCCGTTCGTCGTCATCGACCTCAACAGGCAGATCGATATGGCGGTCGCTCAGACGGCTTCGTGCGGACGAAGCGGCAGACTTTTCTTCGACCGGAGCCTCGGCGACTGGTGCGGCCGGTTCGCTCGGCGCTGAGTCAAAAGGAGCAACCTCAAAGGCAGGTGCTGTCGGTTCGCTCGGTGCTGCGTCAAAGGGAGCAGGTTCGAAGACCGGTGTGACCGATTCGGCCGGGACCTCTTCGACGGTCGTGCTCGATACAAGTTCGAAAGACTGTGCATCATAGCTTTCCGTAACGATCTCGGGCGTCGGTTCGTAGTGCGGCACCTCGAATGCTTGGTGCTCGACCTCAGGCTCAACGGCCTCGACGGTCTCGGTTACGGCATTCGGGTCGAACGAGCTATAACTCGGAACCGTGTCGAACGAATGGTCGTGAGCGGGTTCGTGCGAAACTTCTTCGACGACTTCCGGCACGCTTTCCTCGACCGGCTGGACCTCTTCAACGACGGGAGCCGCTTCGTCCTCGTAAGCATATTCGCTTACAGGAGCTTCTGCCTGCGGAGCTTCGTCCTCCTCAACCCTTTGGTAAGAGCCGTCATACGGCTGGCTTTCGGTGAAGGTAAAGCTCGTCGAATCGGCCGGTGCAGTGTATCCGCCTTCGGGCTGGTGAACGGCCGTCGATGGAGCTTCGATGGGTGCCGGCTGCCTGACGGAAGCAAGCAGTTCGACGGTGAGGCCAGCGATCTTGACGAGGGTTTCGAGAGCATCGAGATTTACATTGACGCCTTCGATGCCGTAATCGGCGTAAAGAACGGCGACGCCGCGGCCGCGTGCGACAAGCGGAATGGCGTACATCCTGTCAGGACGGCCGAAATCAAGAGCTTCGAGATAATGGGCATCGTCGTGATAGGTTCCGTAATTGCCTTCGGCGGTCGCAAGCGAGGTGACGGCCTTCCCGAGAACGGTATCGTTAGCGGTCGGGAAGATGATGTCGCGAATGGGCGAATTCTCTTCGTTCGCCTCTTTACCAAAGACCTTCCAGCCGGTGAAATTATCGCTCTTGATGATAAAGAAAGCGCCACGCGGCGTGTATTGAGCAGCGTGTTCGATCAGGGCCTTGAGGATGGTCGCCTGGCTGTCTTTTGAGCTGATGTCGTTGATCGCGTCCTTCAATTCGGCGAAATTCGCGGTCGGCATCGAAGCTTTCTCAAGCTCTTCGGCCTCGGCGATCGCGGCGGCCGTGATCTTGGCACCTTCATCACGCGAGAGGCGCAAATGTTCGACAACGGATTCGGTAAAGCCGGCGTCGAGCTTGCGTTCGGAACCAAAGCGCGCGGCAAAGCCTTCAAAAGCCTCATCGATACGTTCTTTCTGAGCGTCAAGCTCGGATTCGATCTTCTTTTGAAAGTCAGCGACTTCGCCTTTCATTTCGGCGATAACGTCTTTTAGATAATTCTCGAATTCGCTGCGTAGGCTTAGTTCGAGTTCTTCACTATTCACAATACTTCTCCTCCGTAAGGCAAAACAGAAAAAAGGTCGGGGTTTATTATACTCGCAAGATACGATCGATGTGCGGCGTCAAATTGGTGGCCCAACTCTGAGGTAACGCCGGCAGGCGCCGGCCTTCACTCGAAATTATGCCGAATCCGAGACACCAAAGTCAAGAAAATCTTTTTTAACAGGGATTTACCGATCACAAGGCCTCGGCGAGGATGGCGATGTGGCGGGCGATGAACGTGAGGTCGATGAGGTTCTGGTCCTCGTCCTGCCAAAAAGGTGTCGTTTCGCTGCGAACGAGTGAAAGCAGGCTGTTGTGCCGCGAAAGGCCGAAATGCACGACATCCGCCGCGGCGAGAGCGTTTCCGCGAATGATGCCGCTTGAAGGCTTCCGCGGCCAACCGGCACGCACTTCGAGACATCGTACTCCGAGTGAAATGATCAGCCGTGAGCCTTCCATACGCCCGCTTCCGCGTGCGAATTCGTAGGGTTCGTCGCGTTCGATCTTGAGTGCGGGCCGGGTTCTGGCGGCTTCGAAAGCGGCTTCGAGAAACGAATCCAGCAGCCATCGGGTCGCCGTCGTTCTGAGCAGATCATTTGAAGCCTTGAGCTGAAGATATTCGACGATGTCCGTGCGGCCCGAGACCTCCGCATTCTGGATGGCGGATTCGAGCAGATGCTGCCAGGTTGAATCGAGCTCGTTCATCTTTTCACGGCCGAAAGGAAGAGGATAAGCCCTGACGGGCGAAAATGCGAAGCTTCGTGCTATTCTGAACCATCCGGAAGCCGCCTATCTTATGAGGATCTTTGCGTTATTTCTCCTATTTGTCATCGCCTTGGCGCCTGCGTTCACACAGCAGACGCAGACCAAAAAGAAGCCGGAAAAGGCAGCTAAGAAGACGGCCACGACACCAAAACCTAAGCAAACCGCAAAAAAAACCGCTTCAAGACCAAAGGCGACCCCGAAATCCTCGCCAAAGAAGCCGAAGCTCGATGAAGCCGCAGAATGGGAGAAGTGCATCGCCATTACGGACGCTGCTGAGGCGATAGCGGCATTTAAGCAGTTCATCGCGAACTTCCCGTCGAGCAATAATCTTGCCGAGGCCCAGAGGCGTTTATCTGGCTCAGAAGCGGCGCTCGCGGATGCTCATTTTGATCTCAATGAGATAGAACCTGCCCTGACGCTTTACCTTTCGGCGGCCAACGACGCTCCAAAGCCGATGCCCGACACGCTTTTTAACGAAAGGCTCTCAAAGATCCCGGCAAAGCTCTATTGGAAAGGTTATCGCGGCCAGGCGCTCGATATCGCAAAAGAACTCGAAGAGAAGGCCGACGCATCGCAGCTAAAAGAACTCGCCGGTTTTTACCTAACGATCGAGAGCGGCGACAATGCGCGACGTGCCGCCAATGCGGCGATCGCGTTGGCTCCGGACGCGGGCGGCTATTTGATGCTCGGCCTGGCGGACCGCGTGGATTTTGACCTCGACGGATCGGCCGCAGCATACGCGAAGGCTCTCGAACTCGATCCAACGAGCGTTCCGGCAAAACGCGGCCTTGCCGAAGCATACCGTTCGCTCGGCCGCTCGGATGAGGCCGCGACGCTCTACCGCGAAATTCTTACAGCCGACCCGACGAATCTTCCGGCGAAAACCGGCGTCATCCTCTCGCTCTTTGAGGGCGGCAAAATTGCGGACGCCGAGAAAGAACTGGATGCCGAACTCGCACAAAACCCGAACAACGTGATGCTGCTCGCCGGTGTCGCCTATTGGTATTCGTCTCACGGACAGGGCGTAAAGGCCGTCGATTACGGCAGACGTGCCGTCACGGTGGAACCTCGATTCATCTGGGGGCACATCGCCCTCGCTCGCGGCCTGATGCTGCAGAAAATGCCGCTCGAAGCCGAAAAGACGCTCCTTTCGGCCCGGCGTTACGGGAATTTTCCGACGATGGATTACGAGCTTGCCCGTGCTCGTGCCGCTGCCGGATATTATCGCGAAGCCGCGGAAGACATTGCCCGCAACTTTACGCTGAAAGACGGTGCAGTGACCACAAAGTTGGGCGGCCGAGTCGAACGCTCTTCGGCGGACATCGGGGAACTCATCTCGTTCGAAAGACGCGCCAGCCTTTTTGAACCCTTGAGCGACGCGGACAAAGAAGCCGGCAAACCGCTCGCCGCATTGCTCGAATTTTGGCAAGCGGCAAACAGCGGTAATGCTGAGGCCGCCAAATCGGCCGCTACTGCATTTGAATCCGCGGGGCCGGATGCGATGAAACTCCATCGCGAGATATTTGCGGCATCGGTGCTTGTTGACAAAAAACTCGCGTCTGACGCGGCACTCGAACTCTTAAAGAATGCGGCCGCGAACTCCGGCTCCGCGATGGCCGCACCCGATCCGACCGCCGCGATCCTTGCCGACGAACTTTATTCGACGCGTACGGCTGCTCTCGCACGCGGAGAAACGCTGGCACCAAACGCGGTCGCGGCACCGATACTTTCCGCGATCGTGCGCGGACGTATCGAAGAGCTTGCAGGTGCTGCTCTCGCAGAAAAGGGCGAGACGGACGAAGCAATGGTGCGGTACAAACGCGGGTTGTCGGTCGCACCTGAGGGAAGCGTCTGGCAGCGTTCGATCAACTGGCGAATCGGCACGCTTCTCGCTGCACAAAACGATCTTGCCGGTGCGTTGCCGTATTATCTGAAGGGTTATAAAGGCGGCCTGCCGGATGTCGCAAAGTACGCGATCGTGAAGTCGGCTTACGCTCAGGTCAAAGGAAATCTCGATGGCTTTGAAGCGGAAGCCGGCCGCGATCCGCTTGCTAAACCCGAAACGGAGGTCGCAAAGGTCGAGAAGCCTGCCGCGGAACCAACGCCGACACCGGCGAGTGCCGTGCTGGGCGACCTTCCGCCGCTTCCGAGCGAAACACCGACCGCAACGCCCGAATCTTCACCCGAAGTGACTCCGACAGCGACGGCATCACCTGCGGCGACGATCGCAGAACAACCTTCGCCGACGCCAAGCGTTTCACCCACGCCGGCAGCAACGGCAACCGAACTATTTCCGTCGGTGGTGATCTCGATACCAAAACCAACCGCGGCAAAAAGCCCGGAGCCTACACCGACGCCTGAGGCCGCCGTCGAAGCTGCGCCTACTCCGACTCCCGATGCAACGCCGACCGTAGAGGCGACTCCGTCCCCTTCACCAACGGCTGAGGCGATGCCGACAGTTTCACCAACTCCGGAAGCAATGGTCGTTGAATCGCCAACTCCAACACCGACTCCGGAACCGATCGCGGAAGCGACCCCAGCATCGACACCGACGGCCGAAGCGGTTGTTGAAGCGGTACCGACGGCTTCGCCCACGCCGGCAGCGTCGCCGTCTCCGGAACCGACGGTAGAAGCTGCGCCGACAGCTTCGCCAACGCCGGAAACCGTGCCAACTCCATCAGCCACGCCGGACGCAACTCCGACGCCCGAACCAACTCGAACACCGGCCGCTCTTGCAGCAGATTCGAGGCCGCGCATCGCACGTGCAGCGGCCGAAGGCGCAGAAATAAAGCCGTGTGTAATGACGACGAGCGAGGTCCGAATTTCTATGCCGGTGGGCGATGAGCGTGGAATCATTGTCGGCACGGAGGACGATCGGGATCTGGCGGGGCTAACGGCGGTTTCCGAGAGCGAAAAAGATCTTGAGGTGCGGCCGATCTCAGTTGCAGGGATCAAGAGCCGTTCGCTCTACGTGATCAAGTCGCTGACCGATAAGACGGGAATTTATCACGTCAAATTCAGCCTGCCGTGCGGTTCGGCCGATGTGGAAGTTACTGTCGAATCGCCGCCAAAATGAGCTCCGTCGCGGAACTGAACGGTCGCTAGTATCGCAAGCAGCAAAAAGAAGAACGCATTTGACGGCGTCCGCAAAGGAAAGTCAACAAAGCTGTGTACAAGGATGCCGACGCAGCCTGCAAATGCTCCGATCACGAGCCCACGCATTTCATCGCTCGAACTTCGAATGACAGAAACGGATCGTCGAATGAATAATGCGACGAACGAGATCAAGCACAAAATGCCTGCAACGCCGCCGTCGGCCAAGACCTGCAGATAATCGTTGTGGGCGCGTTCGATGCGAAAGGTGCCGTCCCACGTGTCGAATCTTGTGAAGGCAACGGCGAACGAGTCCAATCCGGCTCCGAGGACAGGATGAGCGAGAAAGACCTGCCATGCGACCCACCAGAAATGCGTACGGCCGCTCGAAAATCCTTCTGCGTCCGAGCCGTGGCCGGCGAGCGAGAGATTTGTGCCGTCCGGCCCCAGAAAAAGAGCGAGTGCGAGGACGGCAAAGATCAGGATGGCGGCCGAGAGAATGGGCACGAGCATCTTCTTCTTTCCATGCCGTGTCGAATGTCGCCGCTTGAATGGAAGCATTGCGACAAGAACGACGAGCAACGCAACGAGCACCGCAAGCCAGGCACCGCGAGACAATGTCATCACCAAGGCCGCACCCGCGACAACGGTTACGCCGAGATTCAATACCTTAGAATTTCGTGATGCCAAACGGTCGAATAGAGTTCCGAATGTGAGGCCGCAGATCATCACCATGAAGGCTGCAAAATGATGTTGATTAACGAACGGTCCGAACGGGATCGCCTGCGGTGTTTCGCGAATCCCGAAGATCGGTTCGATCGCCGCAAGCCTTTGCAGAATGCTAAAGAACGCGAGTGCTCCGCCGAAGATCACGATCGCGTTCCTCGTGAGAGCGACGCGCTTGGCGGTCGAGATCGTCGATAGCGCAGCAAGGAAGAAGATAAGGTAAACACCGAGGCGAAAGGTGAAAAGCCTTGTCGCGTAAGGATCAAGCGTTGTGCCGAGCGTGATCTGGATCAGCCCGAGAAGGAAGAAGGCTGCAAGCGGCAAGATCAGCGGTGAGCGGGCGATCTTGATCTCGCCGCTTCGCCATGCGGCCGTCGCCCAAAAAAGAACACCAATGCCGGTTACGATGGCGATCAGCGCCCACGTTCCGCTATCGACGGCGCCAAAAAGTACGCAGGCGATCATCGGCCCGATGAGCACAAGCCAAAACAAGGCCGTATCGCTCAAAAGTGCTCTTCTTCTGATCTTTATCGCGTCGGAAATTCTCACTCTTTCGTCAAAGTTACGTCGTCGAGCCAGAGCTTGCCGCTGAGCGGACAGATCGGCGAACGACAGTCATCGCGTACAAGCTTTATCACTATGCCGTCGGTGTCCGCGGGCACTTCGAAGTCGGCCAATGCCTCAGCCCATTCCGCATTCATGGCGAACGACTTGCTTGCCGCTATCGCCGCAGAAGTCGCCGCGGACGTAACGACAAGATGCATCGTTACATCATCCGCCGCACGAAGCTCGGTCTTATAGAACGCAGAAAGGCGATACCGCGAGCCGGGCTCGACCGCGACTACCTGCTTAACCTCGCGAAAGGCGTCGGCGCGTTTCGAATCGAACACAAAAAAGAGACTGACCTTGCCCGAATGGGCCTGGTCGGCAAGCGCGATCTGCGGCATACTGCCTGCGGCGATCTTCCAATCAAAAATGCTCGCCGAAGCGGCGCCGACGCCATTCTCAAAACCGCTATTTGTTACCGTGTTCGGGACTAAATGCGGCCCTGCCCCGAGATCGTTGAGGACGGAAACGGCGAGGCGGAACTGGTGCTTTTCGACAAGCTTTGCGGCGAGCTTTTCGCCATCGGACCTCAGCTGACCGGCCTTCAATTCGCTCGGCAAACTCGCCCAGAGATCGGCGGCATCTTCGATGCGATCCTTAGTAAGCAAGTGGATCGCAAGGGCCGCACGTGCACTCGGTGCATCGCCGAGCAGACGGCGTGCTTCGCCGACGTTCTGCCCGGTGGTTTCGAGGGCAAGGATCGCCGCGGACGCCGCATATTCCGCACGGCTGCGTGAGGCATCCGCGAGCAGCTCGAAGGCTTCCTTTTCGTTGTTCTCGCCGCGGAGCAGGAAGTTTGCGTATGCGAATTTCACATCCGCATAATTCGGTGCAAGTTCGCGTGCACGCCGAAACATTGCGTCCGCGTTATCGCGGTCGCCGGCCCGATCATATGCCTTTGCGAGAGCGAGCACGACAAGATAATTGTTGGGCGAAAGCTCGGCGGCCCGCTTGAACTCTTCGAGCGAGCGGACGGCGTCGTCCGGCTCGAACGTCTTGTCAAGCAGAACGGCCGCGGTGAAATGTGTCTGCGGATCGTCCGGGCCGAGCGAGGTGAGCACCGGGATCATATCCACGCGGTCGGCCCGCAGCGATGCGGAGTTCGCAAAATTCCAACGCGCACCGAACCACACCGCTCCGATGAAGAGAAGCACGAATATTATCAGGCAGGCCTTTGCCGCCGTTGTTTCGATCGGTATCCGAAATGCAGCCACGGTTGCTCTATTCTAGCGTCTCGATCTTGAGAAGGGCACGCCGAATGGCGATATTATTTTCCACGCAGATCTCTCGCACCTTTCGGAGTTTTTCGCCGTCGAAATTCCGCGCAGAGATCACGATCTCCTGAATATCCTTTTCCTGGCAAACTGAACCGAGCGAGCCGTTGCCGGTGAAGACCGTCAGCCCGTGGATGACGCGTCCGGCCTTGTGCGGATCGTCATCGACGAAGCCGATCGGCGTGAGGTTCCATTCGGGATTGTTGCGCAGTTCGCGCAAGACCATTTCGCCGCCATCGCCCGCACCATAGATCAGTATGCGGCGTGATTCTGCCGTCTTTGGCAGCGGGATCGCGCTTCGGATCAGGCGGAACATCATTCGGCTGCCGATAACGGCAAAGAGCAGAAGCAGAGCGTCAACGACAAAGACCGTTCGCGAATAATACTGAAATCGATAGAGAAGCAGTATCGCGATCACGCTCAGGCCCGAACCCAACGCAACACCTTTTGCATAGGTTACGAAGTCGCGAATGCTCGTGTATTTCCAAAGTCCGCGATAGACGCCCGCGACGAGAAAGGCCGCGAGCTTTATCGGGATGACGAGCGGCAGGCATTTTACGAAAAGATCCCAAGCCTCTGAATTTTCGAGCGAGCCGAGCACGAGAAGAAACGCCGTGTAAAGTGAAAGCGTTATCAACGCGGCGTCGAGAAAGATCTCGAAGATGCGCCGCTTGTGCGAGAAATTGATGATGAAGCCGAAGACCGCTTTTTCCGGGGCCGATGTGTCGCTGCCGGTAGATTCGTAAACTTTTACCTTTGAGAGAAAAACGCCGATGATGACCAGCAGGATCGAAAAGACCGCGATCAGGGCGAGGCTTTCGCTAAGGGCGAGATGGGCGACCGCGATCGAAATGCTGCCCGCGACGGCCGCAAATGCGTACAGCATCAGGACGGCGGAACGTTCAGTAAGCCCGAGGGCGACGAGCCGGTGCGATGTGTGGTCGCGTCCGCCTTGCGAGACCTTGCGGCCCCAGATCTTTCGCACGAGCGTAACGAGCGTCGTGTCAAAGATCGGGACGATCAGGATCAGGGCCGGAACGGCCAGGATCGGCAGAATGCCTCGGCTTCGTCCGCCGCCTCCGGACTGATTGATGAGCACCGCACCCGACAGGATAAAGCCGACGAACATCGACCCGCAGTCGCCCATAAAGATCGACGCGGGGTTGAAGTTGAAGATCAGGAACCCGATAAGGCCGCCGACGAAAACGGCGGCAAGCAGAAGTTCGTTGCCTTGCCCCGAGGTAAGAAAGCCCGCCGCAAGTCCGATGCCGCCGATCGCCGCGATCCCGGCGGCAAGCCCGTCCATATTGTCGAGCAGGTTTACCGCATTCGTGATGCCGATGATCCAAAGCCCGGTTATCCAGATGTCGATGATCTCGTTGCCGGTTATCGGCATCGTCAGCCCAGATCCGATCAAAACCGCGGCACCAAAAAGCTGCCCAAGCAGTTTTTGATACGGCCGAATGTTGAAGATGTCGTCAACAAGCCCGACGAAAAAGAGGATCGTGCCGCCTGCGAGCAATATCAAGGTCTCGCGGGAATATGGGACGAATAGAAAGTAGCCGATGACGGTCGTTGCGTAGATCGCGACGCCCCCGAGCATCGCGGTCGGACGGTCATGCCAGCGGTCGCTCTTTGGTGCGGCGACAAAACCGCGTCGTGTCGCATAGGCACGAACGGCATAGGTCAGCACCGCGCTCAATAGCACGGAGACGGACAAGATCAGAAATGCGTGGAGCGTGAGGTTCTGCATTATCTATATCCAGGCGGCGATGTGGAGTTAGCGGCCGAAAAGGCCCGCCTATTCAACATCTCTGTAAAGCTGAGCAACATCACTTACGAGCCTCGTAACTGAATACCTCTCATCTACAAATTGTGCGGTGCGAAGACCAAGCGTCTCCCGTACTTTTTCATTTTTGAGCAAATAAAGCAAGCCCTTTTGAAGGTCTGCAGGATCGAACGTCGAGACGAGCACTGCGCGTTCGGCGATCTCGAATCCATCTTCGTGCCTTTCTATTCTACCCGCGAGATCGACGACGCCGCCAACCGCGGTCGAAATGACGGGAACACCCGCGGCCATCGCCTCGATCATTGAGAGCGGCGTGCCTTCATTCTTTGAGGTCAACACAAAGATATCAAGTTCAGAAAGTATCGGCGCGATATCCTTCCGATTTCCCGCAAATGAGAGATTTGAAAGGTTTAGCTCGACGGCATTTTGTTCAAGACTATTGCGTAGGTGTCCGTCGCCGACGATGACAAAATGTACGGGCGAGCCGTCTTTATCGCACAACGCGGCAGTTTCAAGAAGAAGGTCGAGATTCTTTATCTCGGTTAGCCGTCCTACAAAGCCCGCGACGAGCTTTCCGTCGGGGATCGAAAGTTCTTCACGAAGGCTTGCAGTCTGTCCAGCATCATTAGCGATCGGCTCGATCCCGAGCGGAATCACGACGAATTGCTCTCGCCGCCCGATCTTGAATTTGCCATTTATCTCATCCAACTGCTGATCGGAGATGACGATGATGCGGTCGGTCGTAAGTGCCAAGAGCCTTTCGATCAAGATAAAAATACGCGTCTTGAACTTTCCGTAATAGCTATGGAAAACGTGGCCGTGAAATGTGTGTATCTTTCGCACCTTTCGCGGCCGGCCGACGAGTGTTCCGAAGGTGAGATACTTATAGAGAAACGCGGCCGTTCGCCCGACCGCCCCGGCTTTCGCGGTGTGCGTGTGCACGATGTCGGGCCGCAGCCGCCGCAGTTCGCGAAAGATCTTTATGACGGAGATGAGATCTTTCGGCGAGAGCTCGCGGCTCAGTTCGGCGAGATAGATCGGCTCGACTCCGTTCTCAACGGCGAAGTACGACATATCTTCTTCGCCGGGCGGAACCGTTCCTGCGATCAGTGTACTTTCAAATTCCGGCTCGTGAAGTTTGCTCGTCAGCCACACAACATGACGTGCCGGGCCGCCGACATTCAGGCGGGCGATGATACGGACAATTCTTTTCGGGCTGTCGGGCAAATGAAGATATTCTACCTAATCTTCCATTCGGAAGATCGTTTCGGGGTCGTCTTCGTGGCGGATCTCGTCGATGGGTTCGCGTTTGCCCTCGCCCATATAGAGGCGGTTCGGGCAATTGATCACCATTCCATCGACCTCGCCGATATTCTTGTAGCCGTGGACAACGCCTTTCGGTACGACGATCGCCTTGGCGTCCGACGCACCGACGATGAGCGTCATGCGGTTGCCGTATGTAGGAGAATCTTCGCGGTTGTCCCACATTCGCATCTTGAAATCCGATGGGCCGATGAAGCAAAAAAGATCGGCCTGATCGACGTGTTCGTGCGGCCCGCGTGCAACGCCGGGCTTCGTGAACGAGACGTACGACATCGCCGGATAGAACTCCGCGTCAAGCTCATCGTGCCGAAAAAGCTCCGCAAGCCACCCGCGGTCATCCGCATATTTCTTCAATTCGTAAACAACAACATCTTGAATACTTTTGTCCATAAGTCTGTCGAGTCTGTCGAGTCTATCGAGTCTATTGAGCTCTTGCTATTAGGTGCCGGGCAAGGGCGAATATCATCTTAGATGCTTCTTCAACCGCAAGATAGAGTTCATCAAAGTCAGCTTGACTCATATATTTCTGGTCAAGCGCCACGTATAAATGCGATTGAACTTCCGCCGTAGAGCTTCGGGAGATATTCAAAAAGTTGGCAAAATCTCTGTCTGATCTTCGGGCAAAGCCTTCCGCGATATTCGCCATTATGGAAACACTCGCACGTCGCAACTGGTCCCTCAAGCCGTAGTCCTTTGCGAAGCTTCCATTGGCAGTGATCCGATAAACATTTTGCGTTATCACTCGTGCTT
Source organism: Pyrinomonadaceae bacterium (assembly GCA_019694355.1). GTDB lineage: Bacteria > Acidobacteriota > Blastocatellia > Pyrinomonadales > Pyrinomonadaceae > OLB17. Next base: position 496,623 of record JAIBCB010000003.1, read on the forward strand.
TTTGCCACGCCTGAATATCCTCAAACCTCCTAAAAGTCGCCATAATTCTCAACTCTCGCAACCACCAGACTCTCTAGACTCGCCAGACTCGACAGACTTACTCTGCTCGATTCGCACCGGAGCGGGCGACGAGGTTCGAGGCGAGGAGGAGGCTTTCGAATGTTCCGGCGTCGGTCCACCAGCCGTCGAGTTCGCCCCAGGTCATTTCGCCTTTGTTGATGTAGTGATTATTGACGTCGGTGATCTCGAGTTCGCCGCGGGCAGAAGGTTCGAGCGTCTTTATGACATCAAAGACGGTGTGGTCGTAGAAATAGATGCCGATCACGGCGAAGTCCGACTTAGGCTCGGCAGGTTTTTCCTCGATCCGCAAGACCTTGTCGCCGTCGAGCTCGGGCACGCCAAAACGCTGCGGGTCGGGAACTTTCTTGAGCAGTATCTTCGCCCCTTTGCCTTGTGCGCGATAACCGTCCGCCGCTGCCCGAATATTCTTCTCAATGAGGTTATCGCCGAGCACGACGCAGATCGGTTCGTCGTCCGCGAAATGCTCAACAAGCGAGAGAGCATCCGCAATGCCGCCTTCGCCTTCCTGATATGTATAGTTCAGATGTTTCAGCCCGAAATGTTTTCCGTTGCCGAGCAGTTTAAGAAAGTCGCCCGCGGAATTGCCGCCCGTGACGATCATAATATCGTCGATGCCTGCGTCAATGAGCGTCTGTATCGGATAATAGATCATCGGCCGGTCATAGACCGGCAGCAGATGCTTGTTCGTTATCTTTGTGAGCGGCGAAAGCCTCGAACCAAGCCCGCCCGCCAATATCACACCTTTCATATCTTTATAGATCTAATCAACAAACCTTCGATACCAAAGCTCCAGCATCAGGAGCGTCCAGATCGGGAATGCGTGATCGACGATGCCGTTGATGTGCTGATCGACGATCGTCTGAACGGATTCGGGGCGAATGATGCCGCGAGTTTTGAAGCTCTCGCTCAAGAGCACGTCGCGGACAAAATCCTTCATCTCCTTGCGGAACCAATGCCCGACGGGGACGCCAAAGCCCATCTTCCGCCGATAGATCACTTCGCGTGGGACGAGGCGAGCCGCAACCTTTTTGAGAAGGTATTTATTCCGATATCGCGGCATCTTGATGTTTTCCGGCAAGCTCGCAGCGAATTCGATGACCTTGTGATCGAGGAACGGAGCGCGCGCCTCGAGCGAATTTGCCATCGACGCGATATCGACCTTTACGAGCAGATCGTTCGGCAAATAGGTCATCTGATCGGTCAGGAGCGTCGCGTCGAGCACGCCCGTTCCGTTCGCCTGCTTGAACCAATTCCCGAGCAGGTCGATGGCCGCATTGTGCGCGACCTCGGCGGCAAATTCCGTCGTGTAGATATCCCGTTTGACCTTTGGCTTGAATGTTGACATCCAGCGAAAATACCGCTCGATGCGCGGTTCGCTCGCCGAAGTGAAAAACCTTTGAACGTCGCGAACACGCGTCTTCTTTGTCTCTGAGGTCGGCAGCAGATTTATCGGCCCTTCGATAAATACCTTTCTCAACGCGGACGGAATTCGCTTGTAGGCTTCGGCGAACTGCATCGCCATATACCGCTCATAGCCCGCGAAACTCTCGTCGCCGCCGTCGCCATTCAGCGCAACGGTTACGTGCTTGCGCGTCTCACGCGAGACGTAATACGTCGGCAACGCGCTCGAATCGGCGTAAGGTTCGCCGTAGTGTTCGACGAGCGTCGGCAGGAGTTCGATCGCATCGGGACGCACGATGAATTCGTGATGCTCGGCACCGATGTGTTCGGCAACGCGTTTTGCGTATTTGAGTTCGCTGAAATCCTGTTCTTCAAAACCGATCGAGAAAGTCTTGACGGGCGTGGAACTCTCCTGCGCCATCAGGGCGACGACCGTCGATGAATCGACGCCGCCCGAAAGGAACGCTCCCAGAGGAACTTCCGAGATCATCCTTAGCCGCGTCGCCTCGCGTAGGATGCGTGTCGTCTCTTCGATCGCCTCTTCCTCGGAGATCTTTATCTTCTTTGAGAAATCGGGTTGCCAATAACGGCGGGTCAAGATCTTGCCGTCCTTCCAGCGGAGCCAGTGGCCGGGTTCGAGTTTGCGTATCGACTTGAACGCGGTTTGCGGAGCCGGCACGCAAAGGAACGAAAGATAGCTGTCGATCGCACCTCGGTCAACTTCACGCGTAATGCTCGGATGCTTTAGAACGGCGGTGAACTCCGAACCGAAGATCAGGTCGCCGTTCGGCTGATGCGAATAGAGCAGCGGCTTTTTGCCGACGCGGTCGCGTGCGATGAAAAGCGAACGGTCTCTCTCATCCCAGATCGCGAATGCGAACATCCCGCGAAGATGTTCGAGACAATCCGCTCCGAATTCATCATAGAGCGCAACGACGGCCTCGGTGTCGGAATTCGTATAGAGCTTAACCCCGCGTTCGATCAGCCCTTTGCGAAGCTCCTGATAATTGTAGATCTCGCCGTTAAAGACGATCCATTTCGTGCGGTCGGCGTTGTGTATCGGCTGCTGGCCGCCGGCAAGGTCGATGATCGCAAGCCGACGCATCGCGAGCCCGACGTTGTCCTTCACATAAAAGCCGTCCTCGTCCGGCCCCCGGTGAATGATCGCGCGGTTCATCGCCTCGAGCAGCTCGCGATCCGCCGCTCGCCCCGAATTATTTACAAATCCCGTGATACCGCACATATTGCTTGTTAACGGCCGTCGTGACGGTCGAACATCACACCGGCGGCCTGAGGCTGGAGTGCCATCGCCCTGTTTGTGATCATTTGCCGGTCGCGACGTTTCTCCAGTATCAGCTCGATGCCGACCGCAGCGAAAATATAAAGAAATACCTGAATCTGCGTCCTTTGTCGATACGCCGTACCAACATTTCCCTGAAAGATCGCGTACGCAATGGACAACATCACCGTAAAAATGAGCACGGGAAGGGCGCGCGAAAATCTTCGGCGGATGGTATAGAGCAGCCCTGAGATGATGAACGGGATCGTCGCGTACCAAAGCAGCGTTTCTGGGATCGTAACGGCCTGGCGAAGATTTGCGGCCATCCACGGGAAAGGCGCAAGGAAAAGATAGGTAAGACCCACGGGAATCGTCGCCAAGGCTCCCTCGGGCGTCGAAACGTCGCTCTCTTCGCTAAACCCGGAGTCAGCAGAACGCGCAAGGTCGAGCCGGCTTCGCTGGACGGTCTGCAGGTCGGTCACGCGCGAAACATCTGTTGAAGCAATGCGGATGACACCGAAGTATGTAAGGCCGAGGCCGAGGATCAAAAGGGCCGCGAGACGCGGTGCGAAGGTACGCAGCCGGCCGGAAGTGCCGACGACGAGGCTACCGACCGCGGCGACCGCGACCATATAAAAAATATAAAATCGAAGGGACAAAATGCCGACGAAACAAATGCCGAGCACCGCGACCGCCAGAATGCTGAGCTTCTCCTGCAATTTGAGAACGGCGATCGTGCCGACGACGAGGAACAATAGCACGAGCCCGTCCTTCATCAACTGGCTCGACCAGATCACCATTGCGGGCATTATTGCGATCAAAACAGCGGCGGTCCGGGCCACGCGTTTGCTTTCATATAGCCTGCGGGCAAGCACGTAAACTGCGGGTGCCGTCGCGGCACCGAGAGCGCCGCAAATGGTTTGTGGTATCAGGATATTTCGACCGAAGACGTAATAGACCGCGCCCACAAAGTAGTTCATTCCCCAGCCCGAGCCGGACATGCTGGCAGCCCTATGAAGTTCGAACGGAGAGAGCATTCCGCCCTTGCCTGACCAAATGAGCGTTAACTCATGTCCGAGTCTGTCGTAGGTGTTCGCGTCGCCGCCAAAAAAGCCGCGCAGGTCGAAGTAATGGATAAATAATCCGGCGGCGAGCCGCATTCCGAGGGCAAGTAGAAAGATCTTAGAGACCGCTTCCGGTTCATCTGTCGTTTGGTAGATGGCAAAAACGACCAAGGCCGACAGCATGGCTGCGGTCAAAAGAAACGCTCCGGCAGACGGCGAGAATGCCGCCGTCAAGGCGATCATCGCAAAAATGGCAATTATCGCTCCCTGATATCGCTTCATGAAAAAAGGCTAAACGCGACGCGGCAACTTCCAATCGACCCGTATCTTAGATATCTGCCGGCAGGTCTTTTCTAGTTTTGTACTCAACGAGGAAAGCTCCGTCCTCGCCGAGATCTTTGATCTCTTTTGCGGGTACTCCCGCGATAAGCATATTCTCTGCCGAAAAGGCTTTTGTGATGACGGAACCAATGCCAACTACGCATCTTGGCGGGATACTTCCGCCCGGTGCAACTCTTATTTCCGAACCAATGTATGCCTGGTCACCGATCTCGATCGGCCTTGTCATCTGACGGTTATGTGTCCATAGCGACGAGTTTCGCCCACCCAAGATCACACGCTTTCCAAACTCGACACGATCCGTAAAGTCGATCTTGTGCGACGCTGTGATAACGCTTCCGTCTCCGAGAATGAACTTTGGCTCGATCGGGTTTACGACATCAGGATCAGGGATCGAATTTATCTCGTTCCAACGGAGCACTTCGCAGTATCGCCCGATCCGCACTTCGTCACCGCCTCGAATAATATTCAAATGGCCGATCCGTGTATGCTCTCCGATCGACAGCAGCTTTGTGCCGACAAGGAAGTTGAAATGCCCGATCGATACGTTATCCGCGATCATACACTCGCGCGCGTCGATTATCGAGAACCCGATCCGCACTCGCTTTCCGACCTTATACCCGAACATCAGACGGTAAAGCGGACGTTTCAACATTGAAGGGAGAAACGCGATAATGCACTTTGTCGCTAGCCGGATCTTTCGCACCATCCTGCTCTAATTCTTAACCGACGCCGCCGAATCTCCAAGTGTTGTGAGGCTTAAGATGTACATTCTCGTGATTATATGACAACACTCTCGATCGTCTCTGCAAGGAATTCAGCCTGCGACTCAAGAGTAAAGTGAGCGAGGGAGAATTTTCTTCCTTCGCACCCCATTTCAATACGTGATCGTCGGTCAGACAAAAGCTTGTCGAGGGAATTATACCAATCATCTTGCGTTGTCGCATTGAAATGCGTCCTTCCGGGTTCGCCGATCTCCGCACAGATGCCGACTGGCGACATCACAAATGGGACGCCAACCGCCATATATTGGATCGCTTTGAATCCGGATTTGGCTTTTATCCATGCCTCATTTGCCGAGTTGGTCTCTGTGAGCGGATAAAGTCCGATGTCCAGGGAAGCAAAATCGGTGACCTCGCGTTCCAGCCTCCATTCGGCATTTTCGATCTCGACGCCTTCGACGGCAACCGCACCACGGCCGCTGCCGACGAGCCTTAGAACGAATCTATGCCGTCTTGCCAGGCGTTCGAGGGTCGGAAAGGTCATTGTCAACAGCGGAAACGTCGAGTGTGTGCCGATCCAGCCGATGACGGGCGGGTCATTGTGCTTCTCGACGGGCTTGAACTTATCAGTATCGACGACTGTTGGGACTACGACGGTCTTTGCGCCGAGCGATTCGGCATACTCGGCAATAAAACGGTTGCCGCAGATGACGACGGACGAACGGCGTATCAGGCGGTCGGTCTTGCCGAAGAATTTGAACGCGCTGCCGAGCCGTCCATAGGTCGGGCTGACATAGCGTATGTATGTGGCGTCGTCGAGGTCGAGGATCAATGGCACGCGGGCGAGGTTTGCGATCATCCACTCGATTATGCCCGGTCCGAACATCATCGCTTCTCGCTGAATGAGCACAGCGTCGTACTTTCCGGCCGTCACCGCCTCTTTTATCCGGCGCAGCGTCGGGGCGATCATGCCTGCGGCCTTACGGGCAAACCCGCCTTGTTTATATAGAGCTTTGAACTGCTCCGAGTCCAAGAAAGAGCTCAGCTCCACATCGATGCCGCGGTCTCTCAACGGCTCGATGAATTGCCCAACACGAAACCGCGTCGCCGCCGCCTCAACCGGATACGAAGTTAACGCGAGGACTCTCATCTATTTAACTGCGAATATCTTAAGCGAATCACCGAGTCCAAGCCCATTCAAAACAATATTTGCCCCTGCCTTTGCGATGCGCCCTTTGAGGCTGCCGGTAAGTTGCTCATTGAGACCGTAGGCGGTCGCGACACGGTCGAAGCCCTTATCCTCAGAAGGCGGCGTTCGGTAGAAATTAATAAGTTCTGTCGGGTTGAGGCCGAGCGTTTGAATCTTTATCTGCCGAAATCGGGCCTTTTGAAGCATCTTTCGCACTCCGCGCGCGGAGTATAGCTGTGTGTGTTCCGGAGGTGAGATAACGGTCCAACGCTGTTTCATTAGCCTGAACGACATGCTGCGGGCCGATGGGGTTGTTGCCCAGAGTAATCCGCCTGGTCGTAAGATGCGGGCTATTTCGTCTAACATCGCTTGGGGATCCGGCACATGCTCTACAATTTCGCTGCACGTAACAACATCGAAATGCGCTTCCGGGTACTGAGCGTTTGTGAGGTCGCCAAGAAAAACATCGAATCCCTTCTGTCTAGCATTTTCGACAGCGGTTGCCGAGACTTCCTGCCCAAAAACCGTCCATCCAAGCTTTTCCGCGACATCCATTATCGAACCGGCCCCAAAGCCGATATCCAAAAGGCGGCCATTGGCCTTGTAACTTTCAAATCCGCCAATTATCTCCTTAAGGCGTTTGGTAATAAAATCGGGGACTGAAAGGTTCGATTCAGAATAATATGCGTCATAATCCTCGCTCTCGTCTTCCGTCGGTAGGGTTGCGGTAAAAAGGGACCTGCAATCGTTACACACATATATGTCGAAGCCATTTTTCGGCCCCACAAGTCTTGCTTCGGTTGCCAGGCAGCCCGGGCATGGTCGTCGAGCAATATCAGTCATCCGTGCAAAGGTGGTCATAAACCCGGCGATATCTTTCCCCGCCGACTTTTTGCAGGTCGAAGTGGCGGTGGGCGGTTTCGCGGCATTGGGTGGAGGCGTCGCCGAGAGCGTCGATCTCGGTGAGGGCTTTGCGGTAGCTCGCTTCATCAAAGCCGTCGAGCAGGACGCCGACCTTGTTATTCTCGATAAGTTCGTCCACATCGCCGACGCCGCGATTTGCGATGATCGGCAGCCCGCACGCGAGGTATTCGGCGAGCTTCGTCGGCGAACGAGATGCCGTCGCGAACGTCGCCTTCACGATCGAGAGTGCGACATCCGAAGCCTCCAAGTATCCCTGAACCTCCGCGGCCGGCACCTTTGTTACCATAAAATCTTCCTCGCGAAAACCGCTCTCCTTTAACTTCGGAATGACCGAATTCGGGTCGCTCTGTGTCAGGAAAAGGGCAAACGTACTAGGGTCAACGCGCTTTGCCGCCGACAGCAGGTCAACTATCACATCCGTCAGATAAAGTCCGCCGAGAGCGCCCAAGTGCAGGATCACGCGGCGGCCGTCGAGGCCGAGTTTCTCTCGGAACTCACGGCGCATTTCTGCGTGGTCGCCGGAGAATCTTTTTTCGAGATCGACGCAGCAGGGAATGACCTCGACTGGGCGGCCTTGCTCATCGAAACCGGTCTCGCGAGACTCCGGGAAAAGGATATCACGGGCCTTCTCCGTGAGGACGACAAAAGCGTCGGATTCCCGCATCAGCCAACGCTCGACACGTTTTGCCGAGCGGTAAAGCCAGCCGCCTTCGGGCCAGCGTCCTGCATCGGTGTATTCTTCGGGGAAAAAGCCGCGTATGTCAAAAAGTATCTTTGGCCGCTCACGCGAGAATTTCCTCGCCACGGCGGCCATCACGCCGGGAATGTGGACGCGTGCATGCAGCACGTCGAATTTCTCGCGGTTCAAGAGCTTTCGGACGTACCGCGTGCCGTTCACGATGTCGAACGCGGTCGCCGGCACGCTCGGCGCTTTGTGATACGCAAGGCAATGCCACGCGATGCCCTCTTCGGCCAACTCCGCCTTCATCTGAGCGATCTGCTCCGCCGTCCACTTCGCCTTCATATCCGGCTCGAACGTCAGAATAGAGACGTCCACGCCGCCCTTCCCGATCTCACGCAAATACGGCAGCACCTGCGTCTGCACAAGCGGCTCCCGCAACCCAAAATAACAAATATAAAGCGTCTTAGGCATCAGGCCGCGCTATGTTCCTTACAACGGGCGTTCCCGTTACGCTTTTCAGCCGATCGTCATTGGTCCAGAATTCATCTACGCCATAATACTGAGCGGCGGCCAAGTGGATCGCGTCAGGAGTTTTCAAAGACTGAAGATCAGCACGCAGTTTAGATGCTTCCAAGAACACCTGTCGGTTCAGGGTGAGCTGCGGTGTGTTCTCAAACCAAAGGCCAAATTTATCCAAAAGATCTCGGTTGTTAGTTCTCAACGGCATGACCATACATTCGAGCTCTGTTAACGGGCTGACCGTAAAGGAGAGGTCTTGGGTTGATCGGGATATTTGTTCTATCAGAGGTAGGAATTTTGAATTTTCTTCGACAATATAGATAACGATGCAGGTGTCAAGATAGACCGTCAATCCCATGAATTACGGGCCTCCTCGATCTGATGCTCCATTTCCTTGGCGTCGATGGCTGCTTCAGCAGGCAAGGGCTTGCTCCGCATAAGAGCAAGGAGTTCTGCAGCATTCCCGACATTGCCGCTCGCGTCCGATGCCTCATCATATATAATCAGCTTAGCTCGCGACTTCCTTTTGATCTTCACACGTTCGAGCAGCGTCACCACGCCGTTTCTATTGATCTCCGCCTGTACGGTCTTCATATTCGTAGATTAGCACGTTTTATCAATTACTTCTTTCTTTTTCCCAAGCGGCTCCCGCAACCTTGTCAGAACGGGGAGCGATAGCGACCGGGTTCTTTTGCGTCACGCGGCTTCCGCGTGCCGGGGTGGTTCTCTCTTGATCCGTCATACTTTAAAGAACCACCTCCGAGGCTAAAGCCGTACTCCTCCTTCGTAAGGAGGAGAGCCGTCGTTCTCTCGCCGCATCTTTCGCAGCGGGAACTCAAGAAAATACTTCAAACTCGCCGGCCGCCGCCAAAGGCTCTTTGCCGCGTTCCGCAAAAATCCGCCATACTGCCCCGCCTGAAAATACGACCCCGCGAGCACGCGATGGTAGTTGCCGTAGGCACGGCCCTTGAGACGTGCGATGCTCGCATCCTCGGCAAACGCCTTTTCGAGGAATAGTGCCATCCCTTTCTCCATATTTGCGATGTTATAATGGGCGCCCGCGCTATTGACGCGATAGTTCACCAACGGTTCGCGCACGAAGCCGACCTTTCGTCGCCGGGCGATGCGGTAGCAAAGATCCCAATCCTCGCCGCACTTGATCCGCGTGTCAAAACCGCCCGCTTCCTCAAAAGCCAAACGTGAGGTCAATATCGTACATCCGGGGCCGACAATTCCGGGCCCGTCCCACAAGAGCAGGCTCTCGGCAACGTCACCTTCGCCGCCTTCGAGGTGAAGCGAAAGCGTCTCACCGGTTTCGCCGTCGAATTCACGCATTCCGCAGTGGACGAGGCCGATCTCGGGGTCTTCGGCAAACTTTGCGATCTGTTTCTCGAGCTTTGTCGGTTCCCAAGTGTCGTCCGCATCGAGAAATGCGATAAGGTCGCCGGTGGTTTCGGCGACGCCGCGATTCCTCGCGGTGGAAACTCCTTGATTCTCTTGCCGGATATATCGGATTCGGTCGCCGAATCTCGCAGCGGTCTCAGCCGTATCGTCCGTCGAACCGTCATCAACGACAACGATCTCCTTCGGCCTCACCGTTTGCCCCAACGCGCTCTCGATCGCCTCGGCAATGAACCGCCCGCAGTTATAGGTTGGGATGATTACGGAAGTCTTTGTCCTCACGGGTATGTTTGCCTAACAAGAGTCCGACCTTTCTAGTAACGTCGTCAATTCCTATATTTTCCATTTGAACACAAGGTGACGTTCGGCACTTATCCCAAGAGCAATTTCGCTCGCACTCTATGTCGTTCCCGAAAAGAATGTCGGCAGTATTATACGCGTTTGAATGCTCAGGTCGTCGCGCTCGGAAAAGTCCGAGAGTAGGCTTTCGTAAAGCGCCTGCAACATGGAATGGTCCACTATCAGTCGTGACCAACATCTCGGCCCTGTCAATTGCCGCTATCATTTCCGATAGCTCCAACTGGTTGATCGTGTCAATCACGGCTTTACCCGCACCCAGGCCGATCTGAGGTGATACAAGCTGTCCATTGAGGGAATATTCCTTGCCAATTACGACAAGCTTGAGGCCAAACTGAGTGTCAACGAATCGAGCAAGCTTCGCTACAAGGGCAATATTCCACCATTGATTACTCGTACTTCCAAATGGATGGACAACCACGAAGTTCGAATTGGTGGGTAACCCAAGCTTCGCGAGTTTTTCGAGAAGGGCGGCCCGTCCTTTGGCGGAGGAAGAGAGGGTCGGCGACCTTTTCGTCGCCTCATAACCAAGACTGCGGAGAGCATTAAGTCGCTCGTCGGCTCCCCACGTTCGTGCAGAGCCGATGTCGTATTTGTGAGTCAAACACCGATGCATCAAAGTTCCCATCACACCTACCCGAACCGGTATTCGAGCCTTCGCCAAAAGATGTGCGAACTGGTCCCCCAACAGAATCAAAGCGGCGTCAAAGTGTTGATCGGTTAGCCATGTCTCAAACTTTCGAACTTCTGCGGCCCCCCTAAGCGATAGCGGATCCGAATTTAACTCAAAAAAGTCATCGTAGAACTCACAACCGCTCAGTAGTTCGCGATTGTGCTTTTTGCCCACGATGGCAATCCGTGAATTCGGCCATATCCGTCTTGCTTCGATTATCGCCGGAGTGCACATCACGGAATCACCGATTAGACCGGCAAGGACAAACAGCACTCGTTCTGGCTCACGAGTAAGCGAGACATTTCGCGGCGATCTGACGCCATAGTAGGTCCCCAGAAGCTTTTGTCGGAGCCGAAACTGCAAACTATAAAGAGCTCTCTTTATATTCATCTTGCTCGCCGTTTGCTTGCTATGGCCTTTCTGTCAAAGAAGTCGTCTGCTGTCGGTTCGGATTCTGCTCGGCGCAAAATACCGGTAAGCCACCTTCGGCGGTCGTCGCGGTCGCGAAGGTAGGCTGTCTCGAACGATTCACAGCCTGTCTGTGCGAGCATTTCAGAAAACGTCTGAAGGGAAAATTCATGAAGATGTTCGTCCGACTCCCAATGTCCGTTCGGCGTTGTAATGATCAGCGCACCTGTTGGGGCTACACATCTGAATGCGGAAGCTATGCAGTTAAGAGGTTCTCTGATATGTTCGATCACTTCAGACAGAACGACGTTGTAAAATTGCCTCTCCGGTCGAAAGTTCTCGATCAACCCCTGAACGGTCGTTACATTCGGCAGGCCCAGCTCGTCAACTAGCTTCAGGGACGGGGCTGACACATCAAACGCTGTCAGTTGCCCTACCTTTGGAGCCAGAAGGCGGGTCATCCCTCCATTTCCGCATCCTATCTCTAAAAGCGATTCGCCGCCGACCTGAGCGAGGACCCACTGAGCGCGTGGATACTCATAGTGCGTTGGATCGTCGAGAAATTCGCAGTGCGTTATCCGGTCATTGTAAAACTTCGTTACCGATTCGTCCGTGCCCACCTCAAGCTCCGCGGCCGCCACCGGCATCCCGAGCCGCCAACGTACCGATTGTCCAATTCTTTTGAGCAGGCTGGTCATCTCCTTCTGCAACTAGAGCAATTGTATTCGCTAAAAACTAAATCGAAGTCTTTCGAGCCTATGGATTATTCGTTCGCGCTCGTCACTAAAGAGTATCTTCTTCCATACGAACAGGAGATACAATATTACTGATATCAAGAAAGCTCCGATTGTAACTACGGTAAGGTGTCCAAAATAAATATGGAGCAAGAACGGCGGGACTATCAAAGAGCCTGCAGTCAAAATAGCCACTCCAAAGTCAGGTGGCCAGGTAAGCCCCGCGACTTTCTTTGCGAGATAGAATTGCAGGACGGCGTCCATGCCAATTCGTATAGTCCAAGCGATTGCGGCTCCAAATATGCCGAAGTACCAAGTCAGCAATAATACCAAAAAAATGTAGGGTGCCAGCTCAGCAAAGTACAACTTTGCAAATATATCTGTTCGTCCTACTGCCATAATAACTGAGTAAGGCAAGTAGGCCGGGATATTCAAAACCAGTCCGATCAGAAGGATATAGAAGGGGAAGATGCTCTCTCGACCGAAGTCCGGCCCGGCCCATGCATTAAAGAACGTCTCGGCGACGATTGCGAGACCCACGAGAGCAGGCAACATCAACACTAAATTGATTCGAACACTTCTACTATAAAGACTTTGCATTTGCTCCCTATTGCGCTCGCCCTGGAGTTGTGAAAAGGCAGGAACAAGTGATTGAATCATCGAAAATGCAAACATAGTAAGCATTGACGCGAGGGTAAATGCGACCGTATAGTACGCGAGAGCCCTTACTGTAACAAAGGCCGGAAGGATCAGTTTCTCGAGGTTCGCAACAGTCAAAGCCGCGACACTTGCGATCGCCAATGCACCGCCGAATTTTAGCATTGGGCGGATGATGGTGCGGTCGAGGGAGAGGTCGAAGAGGTTTGGGAGGAGGCGGCCGGAGACGTAGATGTGGCCGGCGAGCGTTGCGAGGCTTGCGATAAGGAGCACGACGACGGCTCCGAGAATGCCGAATCCGAGATAGATCACGATGGGCGTCGCGGCGATGCCGAGCATACGAAATCCCGAGGTTACAAAGGTGTTCAGATCCATACGCAGGCGGTCGAGCTGCGGCGTGTTGAAGATCTGATTCAGAAAATTCACGACAAAGGTGACGGCCGCGACCTTCAGGGCGAGCGATGCCTCGGCGTGCAGGTGTGCAGGGACGTTAAAGAGCGTTGCAAGCCAGCCCGAGAGCACGAATATCGCCACGCCGAACGGCACGGACAAGAGTAGCGAGAGCACAGCGGCCGTGCGTACGGTGCGTGCTTCTTTTTCCGCGTCGCCCGCGGCATACGCCTCGGAACCGAACTTTGTCGAGGCGATGCCCATCCCGAGATCGGCAAAACCCAAATATGTCGGGATCAGCCCGACGAGAATGAGTACGCCGTAGCCTTCGGCACCGAGCAGGCGGATCGTGAACGGCGTCGCAACGAGCGAAACGCCAAGCGGCGCGACCTGTCCCGCAAGCGTCCAGAGCGAGCCTTTGACGACCTTCGTCGTCATCCCCGCCGTCGATGGCGGAACGAGCTCCGGCCGCACGGCATCCTGCGGTTCGATCACCGCCGTTACGCCGTCCGCGTCAGCTGAATTTACGTTCGAGGTCGCGATCTTCTTAAATCCTTTTGTCGAGATAAAAAAGCGTTCGGGCGTGAGGCCGCGGCCGAGGCGGTTCACGCTTCTTGCAGGCCGCTCGCTTTTCAAAATGAGTTTAGGGCTTCGAGCCTGAAAGTTCAAGGCATTACTCTTTCCCCGAAGGGCGTATGACCACGTGCTTCAGCACGTGGTCAACGGTGCCCGATCTCCTCTCGGAGTGTGGAACACGCGACCGCAGGGTTTGTCAGCGGCCAAAGCCGCCTCCGGAGTTCGTATGAGCGAGCGGACGGAAAACCTTAGGTCTTCCGCACATAGACAGGCAGAGCCTGCTGCGGCGAAATGGAGAATTGAGAATGGAAAATGGAGATCCGTGTCTCTGCGGAGCCGAATCTCGGCTCTTGTCCCTGAAAGGGACGGATAGAATAGCGTAGGGTGAAACCCTACGTTTTCGGCGCCAACAATGCCCGCTCCCTGAAAGGGGAGCAATATGGATCTCAACCGTCGCTGACGCGACGCTGCGGTATTGGCACGATGATCCGCGGGTTGCACCCACGGCTACCGCTCAGGCTGCCGCTCACGCGGCAAGGTTAGGGCAAATCCCTCTTGACACTCATGATATACTCGTAGAGAGTGTGTAAACATACGTTTTACATCATGATATTTGACAGAAGTGACAAAAATTGTAATCGCAGGTCGCCGGAACGCCGATTCTTGTCCCACTTTGTCCCACGTTTCCCATTCGCGGCGGGACGGGACAAACATCGGGAAATTGTGAGTGGTGAGTGGTGAATGGTGAATGGCAACCTGGCTCCGTTAGGAGCGATATGTTTGTAGAACTATGGCTAACCTTTGAATCTCGGAGCGTGTGCAACACGCGACAAGAAGTCGGCGGCAAGCCGCCTCCGAAATAGTTGACGATGTTCGCTTCCTACAAACATTCGGCTCCGATGGAGACAAGGAGGCGGACGAGGGCGTCCGCGTTCCGTCAAAAGAAGCTGCGGACGGCGTCGATGATCGTGTCGAGCGTCGCGGCGTCCATTTCGGTGTGGATCGGGAGCGAGATGACCTCGGTGCAGAGGCGGTCGGCGACGGGCAGTTCGAGGCCCGCGGGCACAAAGCCTTGAAACGCCTTTTGCTGCTGCAGCGGCACAGGATAGTAGATCATCGCGGGCACTTCGAGCGAGGCGAGATGATCGCGAAGCTGGTCGCGGCGTCCGTCGAGCACACGCAGCGTGTATTGATGAAAGACATGCGTCGAATGCCCGGCACGCCTTGGCGACGCAAGCTCTTTGATATCCGAAAATGCGGCGTCATACGCATCAGCGACGTCACGTCGAGCGTCGCAGTATTCGTCCAAGTGCCGCAGCTTGATGTCGAGAATGGCCGCCTGAATCGAATCAAGCCGCGAGTTCACGCCGACGCGTTCGTGATAGTAACGCTGCGACTGGCCGTGATTCGCGATCGAACGCATCTTTGCGGCGAGTTCGGCGTCGTTTGTGAAGATCGCACCGCCGTCGCCGTAACAGCCGAGATTCTTCGACGGGAAGAACGACGTGCAGCCGATATGCCCGATCGCACCAGTCTTCCTGCGGCTGCCGTCGGGGAAGATGTAGTCGGCACCGATGGATTGTGCGGCGTCCTCGATGACCGCGATGTCGTGCCGGTCGGCGATGTCGAGTATGGGCTGCATATCGCAGCTTTGGCCGAAAAGATGCACGGGCACGACGGCCTTTGTACGCGGCGTGATCGCCCGCTCAAAGATCTCTGGCGTCATCAGGAACGTCTCGGCATCGACAGCGACCATCACGGGCGTGAGTCGAAGAAGTGCGATGACCTCGGCCGTCGCAAGGAACGTGAACGACGGCACGATCACTTCGTCGCCGGGTTCGAGGCCAAGGGCCATCATCGCGATCTGAAGCGCGTCCGTGCCGTTCGCACAAGGTATGACGTGGCCGACGCCGAGATACGCTTCGAGCGATGCCTGAAAACGCGAGACCGCAGGGCCGTTGATGAAGGCCGCAGATTCGAGAACTTCGAGCACAGCGGCATCGATCTCGCCCTTGATCTTTGAATACTGACCCTTGAGGTCAACCATTTGGATGGACATAACGTCAGTCTATCGCGGTGCGTAAACCTTTTGGGCCGCGTCCTTTAGGAAAGCGATCATCTGCTTGTACGGCCCCGGCCCGTAACTGATACGCGAAACACCGCAGGCAGCGAGTTCGTCGTTCGAGGGCGTGTCCGCCATCACGAGAATGTTGAGCGGGATCGGCGATGCATCCGCAAGCTGCTTGATGAAGTTGGGCTTTCGCAGGCCGGGAGCAAAAAAGCCGTCCGCACCTGCTTCTGAAAATGCATTTGCACGCTCGATCGCTTCGCTCACATGCGACTCATCGTACGTTGCGAGATTCTTCAGGAAGATGTCCGTGCGTGCGTTTATGAACAGATGAATACCAGCGTCATCAGCCGTCTTGCGGATCGTCGTGATACGTTCCTGCTGCTCTTCGATGGAATAGAGCCCGTCGCTGCCGACGATCTGATCCTCGAAATTGACGCCGATCGCACCAGCGTCGATCACGCGACGTATGTTCGAGGCAAGCTCGGAATTGTCGTGCGTGTAACCGCCTTCGAAGTCGATGGTGACGGGAAGTTCGACCGAGGCGGTGATGCGTTCGAGGTTTGCGATGGCGGCATCGAGCGAAAGTTTTTCGCCGTCGGCAAATCCATCTGCCGCTGCGACGGACCAGCTTCCCGTGGCGATCGCCTTCGCACCGCTTTCCGCGACCGCTACGGCGCTCCCGGCGTCCCAAATGTTGAAGAGAACGAGCGGTTCTCCTTTGATGTGAAGCCCGGCAAAGGCTTCGGCTTTTTCAGTTCGTGTGGGCATATTTTTCTTGTCGTAACACCTTACAAGATTAATAATGACGATAATGTGGGCAAAAATAAAACGTGATGCGGCTTCTTCGGCCCGCACGCTTTCGGAAACTTTTCTTTGTAGTAAAATGCTCGATGTTCGACAAAGGTAAATATGAGCGTTAAATCGATCTTTGTTATCTCCTCAATTGTCGCGATCGTTGTGATCGTGCTGCTCAGTTTGTTGAGCCCTTACTTCCTGCTGGCCCTGGTCGTCGTGCTGCCGATCGTCGGTGTCGGCGTGGTCGATATGGTCCAAAGGCGGCAGTCGATCCGCAGGAACTTTCCCGTGATCGGAAATTTCCGCTATATGCTGGAGAAAGTGCGGCCGGAGATAATGCAGTATTTTGTCGAGACCGACACAGAAGGAAAACCGATCAACCGCATCTTCCGCTCTGTGATCTATCAACGAGCGAAAAAGGATACCTCGACCAACCCTTTCGGCACGCAGTGGGACGTCTATCGCCCAGGTTACGAATGGATCGAACATTCGATCTATGCCTCGCATCCGAGCGACCTCGAACAGGAACAGCGTTTGCTCGTCGGCGGGAAAGATTGCCTCCAGCCGTATCTTGCCAGCCGTTTGAATATCTCGGGCATGAGCTTTGGTTCCTTGAGCAAGAACGCAGTGCTCGCGATGAATGCCGGTGCGAAGATGGGCGGATTTGCGCAGAACACCGGCGAAGGCGGCATCAGTCCATATCATCTCAAGCATGGCGGCGATCTGATCTGGCAGATCGGAACGGGCTACTTCGGATGCCGTACCGAAGAGGGCGACTTCAGCCCTGAGAGGTTTCAGGAAAAGGCGACGCTCCCGAACGTGAAGATGGTCGAGATAAAGATCTCGCAGGGCGCAAAACCTGGCCACGGCGGTATTCTTCCTGCCGCGAAAAATACTGAGGAGATCGCGGCCATTCGTCACGTCGTACCTCATACGACGGTCGACTCGCCGCCTTCGCACAGCACATTCAACAGTGCCGACGGACTTATGCGGTTCGTCAAACAGCTCCGCGATCTTTCGGGCGGTAAACCGGTCGGCTTTAAGATCTGTATCGGAAAAAAAGCCGAATTCGTCGAGATCTGCGAGGCAATGATAACGACCGGCATTAAGCCGGACTTCATTGCAATTGACGGCGGCGAAGGCGGAACAGGCGCAGCACCGATCGAATTTGCCGATTCGATAGGAATGCCGCTTCGCGATGGGCTTTCATTCGCGATCGATACGTTACGTGGTTACGATCTGAAGAAAGATATTCGAGTGATCGCCTCGGGAAAGGTGTTCAACGGGTTTCATATCGCTCGCCTTATCGCGATCGGCGCGGATATGGTCAATGTTGCACGAGCGATGATGCTGGCCACAGGCTGTATTCAGGCTCTGCAATGCCATCGAAACACCTGTCCAACGGGCGTTGCCACCCAGGATGAACGATTGATCAAAGGCCTTGATGTCGAAGACAAGTCACACCGTGTGTTCAACTTTCACGACGCGACCATCAAGAGCTTTACCGAGTTGCTCGCGGCCTCGGGCGTTCATTCGGCGGACGAACTACAACGTGAACATATCTTTCGACGCGTCGGCGCGACAAAGGTGATGAAATACAGCGACATTTACCCGGAGGTCGAGATCGGCGCGTACCTAAAAAATGGTCCGCCAACACCACCAAGCATCCACGAAACCATTATGTAAGGCCGGGGAGAAGGCGATCTACTTTATGTGACTTGCGAAGAATGCTGTTATATCCTCGATCATCGCCATTGTTACCTTATGAGGTGTCTCCGGATATAGTTTGAACTCTGCGTCGAGGCCGCTCTCCTTGTACAACTGCTTGCTCGTTTCCCAGCGTGATATCGGCGTAGGGCCAAAAAGCGAGAACGCAAGCTCCTTGTCCTCCGGCTCATAACCGTCGGCGAAGGGAAGAGAATCGTTATCATCCTTATCGCCCATAAATACCAGGAATGAAACTTTTCGCAGCTCTTTCAGATCGACCTTTTTGCCCGAGACGGCCTTAAGGTCAGCGACTCCGAGCGGGTAACGAAGGGCCTTGTCCTTGAAGTCGGCAACAGGCGCGATCGGCCACCCGCCGGGAGCTCCCACGGCGGCGGCCTTCACCCTGTCGGGATGAAGGAACGCGAATCGGTCGGAGAACATTCCCGCGGCGGAAAAACCATATATCAGAACACGCCTATCGACATTGACCCCATTTTTCTCAAACCGCTTGCGTGCGTGGTCGATCATCGCGATCAGCTGCAGGTCGAAGCGCCGGTACTCAGCCTTATCCGTTAGCATTGAGTCGCGGTCAAGAGCGTGAGTGTAGATCTTCCAATCTGATCTGGGGCGAGGGAAAACGGGCATCAGAATCGCTACGCCGAGTTTTGCAAAGGCAGTTTGAGCCTGTGCGATCCTTCGCTTTACGTCCGCCTCCTGAACACCGAGGTCATCATCGATCTTGCCCGAATTATTTGGCATAACGAGCAGCGTGAACTTGCCGCCCTTCTCCGAGGGAGCACGCATCTCGGCCGGGATATAGAGATAGTAAGGGTACGAAAAACCTTTTGCCGGCTCGACCTTTATCGCTTCGGCCGGGGCTTGCGCAATGGCGGCAATCTTCAATGCCGCGATGATCAATATGAAAAAGAAGACCGCTCTCATAGTGTCAAGGTCTTACGCTCAAGGCCGGACACAAGTTCCGAGGAATTGTTCCGGGCCCGCTTCACGCTTTACGAACGAAAGATTACGAGCGGTCCGTCGATGTAGCCGCCATTGATCAGAACACTCCCGTTTCCTTCTGGTGCACCCAAAGCCAGGCATCGCCGATCTCGTGATCCTGAACGATGCCTTCGACCGCGAATCCGTTCTTCTCGAGGATGCTGGTTGATGCGTTCTTCTCAGGAGCCGTCTTGGCCGTTACTGTAAGGCTGGGGTCCGTCCGGTAGGCGATAGAGGTCAGCTCCTTGCAGGCGAACGACGCCACGCCTAGCCCTTCAAATTCTTTGAAGGTCCAATAGGCGACCTCAACTCTTCCATCCTGCGGCTGCCCGGCAAAACCGCACGAGCCGACGATTCTGCCACCTCTGACCACAAAGTAGCCGACCCACGGCGGATGGAAACCGATCTGCGGGTAGAAACCTTCGTACATCTCCAGCAATAGTTGGCAGTCGGCGGAATCGAAAGCGTCCTTTGCCTTATCCTCGTCTTGTTCAATTATTTTTAGTTCCACCGCCTAACTCCCAATACGCCAACAGCAAGATGAAAATAAATGCATCCGCTCGCAGGACACATTTCAGGGACACCAAACTATTCGCCTATGAAGCTTTGGATCCAATCTGCCAAGAAATATAATCAGCTGATGGTGGATCGGTGAGTCCGAGATTGCGTCCGATGGTTACGATCTGGCCGCGATGATAGGTTGCGTGGTTGACGAACTGTTGAATGTACTCATATTTCGTCAAATTGCATTGCAGCCATTGGTTGTCGATCTCGATCCGCTTTGACAGATCGTTCTCGGAAAGCGATCTGACAAATCTCGTCAGATTCTGCGAATTTGCCTCCAAGCCGGTAAAAAGCTGTTCCTTGGTGATGTCTTCAAGCTCCCAAACTCTGACAAACTCATCCGTTTCGGCGACCACGCCCCACCAAAATTCCTGCGCTTCCCAAATATGCCTGAGCGTTTTGAAAATGTTCGGACAACTTGACGGGATCTCTTGAAATAAAACCTCATCAGGTTTCGTCGAAAGCCATTCGAGATATCGCTGATTTGCCCATTCATTAAATTCGACGTTACTCGTGACCAGTTCCTTTAGACTCATAACTCAATGATGTGCACCTCCGCCGTCCGGCAGATTGCCGTGATAGATCTCGCTGCCGGTTGCGACGAATTCCTTTGCCTTTTCCGCCATTCCGACGGCGAGGGCTTTTTCGGCTTCGATGTTCTGTTCGGCGGCGAACTCGCGGACTTCTTGGGTGATTTTCATTGAGCAGAAATGCGGGCCACACATCGAGCAAAAGTGGGCGAGCTTTGCGCCTTCGGCGGGGAGAGTTTCGTCGTGGAATTCTTTTGCCTTTTCGGGGTCGAGGCCGAGGTTGAACTGATCCTCCCAACGGAACTCGAAGCGCGCTTTTGAGAGGGCGTTGTCGCGATACTGCGCTCCGGGATGGCCTTTTGCGAGGTCGGCGGCGTGGGCGGCGAGTTTGTAGGTGATGACACCTTCTTTGACATCCTGTTTGTTCGGCAAACCGAGGTGTTCTTTCGGCGTGACGTAGCAGAGCATCGCGGTTCCGTACCAGCCGATCATCGCGGCGCCGATGCCGCTTGTGATGTGGTCGTAGCCGGGAGCGATGTCGGTGGTCAGCGGCCCTAGCGTATAGAACGGAGCCTCACCGCACACCTCGAGTTGCTTGTCCATATTCTCTTTGATGAGGTGCATCGGGACGTGGCCGGGGCCTTCGATCATCGTTTGGCAATCCATTCCCCAGGCGATCTTGGTGAGCTCGCCTAAAGTCTCGAGTTCGGCAAATTGGGCTTCGTCGTTCGCATCCGCGATGGAACCGGGACGCAGGCCATCGCCGAGACTAAACGAAACATCGTAAGTGCGCATAATTTCGCAGATCTCGCGAAAACGCGTGTAGAGAAAACTTTCCTCGTGATGAGCGAGACACCATTTCGCCATGATCGAGCCGCCGCGTGAGACAATTCCGGTGGTGCGTTTCGCCGTCAAAGGAATATATGGCAGGCGAACTCCGGCGTGGATCGTGAAATAATCAACGCCTTGTTCGGCTTGTTCGATCAAAGTGTCGCGGTAAATTTCCCACGTCAGATCTTCCGCCTTGCCGTTCACTTTTTCGAGTGCCTGATAGATCGGCACGGTGCCGATCGGGACGGGCGAATTCCGCAGGATCCATTCGCGCGTTGCGTGAATGTTCTTGCCAGTCGAAAGGTCCATAACCGTGTCGGCTCCCCAAAGCGTTGACCAACGCATTTTCTCGACCTCTTCCTCGATCGACGAAGCGATCGCCGAGTTGCCGATATTCGCATTGATCTTTACAAGGAAGTTGCGGCCGATGATCATCGGCTCAGATTCGGGATGATTGATGTTCGCGGGAATGATCGCACGGCCGCGGGCAACTTCATCACGAACGAACTCGGGTGTTACGTATTCGGGAATTGCGGCTCCAAAGGATTCGCCGCGGTGTTGGTGATAAAGCGACGAGCGGTCGCTTCGCTCTGCTTTCCGGACGAGAGCATCTGCGTTCCGGCCAAGATTCTCGCGGATCGCGATGAATTCCATTTCAGGAGTGATGATGCCATTTCGCGCGTAGTACATTTGCGTTACGCAACTGCCCGATTTTGCACGCAGCGGAGCACGCTTGAGACCGGGAAATTCCTCGAGTTCGCCGTTGCGTGATGCGGAGCCCTTACTCGACGAAAGGCTGCTGACGCGCGCTATTTCTTCGGCGCCTTTTGTGAGGTATCCGTTATCCTGCGGAAGGACCTCGCGGCCTTCGTATTCTTCGACATCGCCGCGAGCGACGATCCATTCGCGGCGATGCGTGGGCAGGCCGTCGCGAACGTTGTGCCGCTGGTTCGGATCGGTCCACGGGCCGCTCGTGTCGTAAACACGGACGGGCGGATTCTCTTCGATCGATCCGTCCATTGCCTTGCTTGGGGTGAGCGTTATCTCGCGAAAAGGGACACGTAAATTGAGCTTGAGCTTTGGCGAAGATGAGCCATTACTCGACGAAGGGCTGCTGACACTCTCGCTGTTTTCACCGTTCGTTTCGACATAGATCTTTTGCGAAGCCGGCAGCTTAACTTCATCGCTGGTGATCTCGGTGCTTTGGCCGTGCTCAGGCGCGGTCGTATGTAGGTTGTTCATTGTTTTTCTCCCTTCGTCGGTATTATCCGCATCAGGTTCCAGGAGTCGCGAGCGGGGCACGCTCGCCTCTCAGCCTTGTACAAAAGGCTCCTCCGAAAACTTTCTGTCTGCATTCCATATTCTATCAGCACGGCAAGCCAACTCGAAAGGTGTGGATAGCGACACGCCCGCACAAGCTGATAACAAATTCAACCGAAAAAAATTCATGAGGAGCCTGCTTTCTCGTGATACGATGGGCTGGTCACGATCCATATAGACTCGAAATACGATTGCAAGGAGAATCTCTCCGTCTTCACATTATGAAAAAGCTCCCGATCTTTGCTGCTGCGATCCTTTTCGTTATACATCTGAATCTTGTGCCAGCGACCGCCCAATTATGCGACCCACCGATGGTAGAGATACCCGATACGTCCAAGATAATCTTTACGCCTGAGCAGGAAATGTGGCTCGGCGAAGCCATCCTTGAGCGCTCGCGAACGACATACGGCATTATTGATGACTCCGATCTGACGACGTACTTGCAAGGAATCGTCGATCGGTTAGCGCGCCACTTGCCACAGAAAGGAATCAAGTTCCGTGTTTACCTTTCAGATGATCCACGAGTGAATGCATCCTCCATTGCTGGCGGCGTTGTTCTGATAAATCGAAAGCTGGTCAAATTCGCCCGAACTGAGGATGAATTGGCTTTTGTCGTTGCACACGAACTCGGCCACGGAACTGTGCGTCATGGTGCGATCAGCTTCAGCAAGATCTTTAAACGCTTGCTCAAGGTCGACAAGCTCACGGATCGCGCAGATGTGATCAATCGCTACAACGAATATCTTGACACGTGGAACACCAAGGAGATCGGCGATGTGGGGGATATCGACGATGAACAGCATGAGGCAGATCGTCTCGGTGTATTTGCAATGGCAGCGGCCGGATATGATCCGGGACAAATACAAGGATTTTGGCAGCGGTTTACAAAAGCAAAAAAGAAGAATGCTTTCCTCGTTTTCTTTGGTGGTAACGAGGCGGAAATACGCCTTAAAGAGATGATCGATCAATATAAAGATATGCCGGCGGCATGTCGGGAAAAGCGGTCAATAGCAAACATTGATGCTTTTGAAGGTTGGCGGAATCGTGTGATCACCTTCAACGGATTTGCGAAAACAGAATCGATTCCCGGCCTAATATCTCGGACCGTTCTTTCGCCCATTAGGAGCGATCTCACGAACATAAGCTTCAGCCCGAACGGGAAGTATATTCTTGCCCAGGACCCTTCGTCTGTAACGGTCCTTTCGAGAGATCCACTTCGCGTACTTTTCCAGGTTCCCGTTAAAGATGCCAGACCGGCCCAGTTCTCAGCCGACTCTGCAACTTTTTTGGTCGTAACAGGTGGTCTGCATTATCAAAGATGGGACATCGCCAGCGGCCAGTCGTTGGAAGATGACGAAGTTGCAGTCCCGGGGACGGTATGGCAGTCAAGGATGTCATCGGACGGCAAGTATCTCGCAGTATTTAGCCCCATAGGCGACCTTGTTATTTACGAGGCCGCCAGTGGCGACGAGCTATTTCGCAAGAAAGGGTTTGTAAAAATGTCCTTGACCACATATTGGCTCCAAGAAAGGATCAGGGATATCACCGAGGCGGACATCAACCTGATAGGACTGAAATTCTCGCCTGATGGCCGATATTTATTCGCCGGCACAACATCGGCCCCGTGGACCCAAGACGCGTCGATCGTTGTAGATCTCGAACAAAAGAAGGTGATTTCGGTCGGAGATAATGTCAAAAAACTTATTAAGAACAGCTTCGAATTCTTATCTTCCGATAGGCTTGTTGGGCGAATCAACCGCGAGAATGCCGATTCGGGTATTTTTTCTTTTCCGGAAGGCAATAGGATCGAGCAGATCGATCTCGGAGGATTCTCTTTTACGAGGTCGTCTGCCGGGCATTATCTAGTAGTACGGCCGGTTAATGGTGCTGCCGTCGGTGTTTTCGACCTGAGGTCAAAGAAATATGTTTTTGCAGGGAAGAAATCCGCCTTGGATGTTTACGAGGATCTCATTGCAGCTGAAAGGAAGAACGGTGAGCTTGCGCTTTACAAACTCGGTGCGAGCGTACCGATCGCATCGATCGAGTTGCCGAAAAGCAACTTTGGCCTGTTGCGAACCGTTTCTTTTTCTGAGGACGGAGCAATGCTTGCAGCGTCGGATAGTTCACGAGGAGCTGTCTGGTCCCTTCCGTCTGGAGAAGCATCGATATTAGTGCGCAGTTTTTACGGAAGCTTCGTTACTTCGGATCACCTAGTGTATGCCGACTTCCCAAGGGCTGGTGATATGGACCGGACGGTCGCGAAGATCACTCCGGCTTCAAAGTCGGTCGAGCCGGGAATTTCATTTATTGAGGACCGCTCGCGTCAGTTCGGCCGATTCTTTTTGACAAGACGCATCATGGGGAAGGAAGACAAGCGCGACACAATGGATGGAGACGTGGTCCTCGTGGACCCAGCAACGGGCGCAGTTCGGTTCGTCCAGTCGAACATGGAGTTCGAGGCGAAGGATGTTGTCACTCGTAAACGAATATGGATACGTCAGTTTCCGAACGAAGTGCCGCGTTACGGTGTCAACTCAACCGCCGACACAATTTGTTTTGTATGGGATGCCGATTCCAAGGCGACACGCGAGGCGGTGAAGTTGCGGCCGGACCTGACCGAGAAGATCAAGCGGTTGGATGAAAAGCGTGGGGACTATTACATCGAGGTCGCGGATCTTGCCAGTGGCGTTACCCGCTCATCTTTGTTCATCGAGACGGGTAACGCATCGTTCGAGATCAAAGATGTGGTTGCATCGGGCGATTACATTCTCTTGTCCGATGATAATAATCGGATATTGATCTACTCCGTGTCGAACGGTGATCTGCTCCGCAGGGTATTTGGGACGCACGCGGTCGTAAATGCTGCCGCCGGCACGGTCGCGGTGGAGAACAGTCCCGGCCGTATAGCGATCTATGACATCAGAACGGGCAAGGAACTAAAAAGGCTAATCTTCAAGAATGACGTTGTCGCGATGCGTTTTTCCAAAGACGGAAAGCGTTTCTTTGCCCTCGCTGCTGACCAGACCGCCTTTGTTATTGACCCTTTGCAATCAACTCATTAACTTGCCCGCCATCTTGCCGCAGTTTTTGCGAGTATTTGTCGTAGGGATTACAGAGCGAACAACCTTTTTGCGTTTAGGATATACTAAGTTGTGGTGTTAATATTTGTTTAACACCAACGATCGCTCGAAGGTTATGAAAAAACTCATTTTAGCGATAATTGCCGTTTGCTGCGTGCAGCTTGCCTATACCGCGTATAACGCGACAGAGGCCGGCAGGCAAGAGTTCGCTCAGGTCATTTCAAGGCCAATCACAGCGCCTTTCTTTGCAAGGCCGCCGGTCGCCGAGCTTACCCCTTCTGAAGATGAGGCAGTAGATCTGGAACCGGAATCGGAGTTTGCCGACGTTTCGATTGAGCGGATGCGGAGGACGTTACCGCGACGCAAGTTTCACCGGAACCGCGTTGTAACTTACGATCAGAATTTTGAGACGACAAGTATTATCGTCCCGAAGGGCGAAAAGTATGAGTTCAAGGCGTCTGATGTTCAGGAAACAAAAGTTGCGGCATTTACTGCAAGAAAGGTTTCGAACTCGGTGGCTTCGGTCATAGAACCGGAAAAACGCCGGCAAAAGCGTTCGATCCTTGATAAGACCGGCTCCGTGCTCAAGAAGCCGTTCAAATGGCTGAAAAACCTGTTTGCAAAGAACGATTGAGATCGGCTAAAAGATGCTTCACAACGAAAAGGCTGTCAGGAAGGCGAGATTCCGGACAGCCTTTTTTGTGATCTTGAATGGTGGCGGGGGGGAGACTTGAACTCCCGACCTCAGGGTTATGAATCCTGTGCTCTAACCAGCTGAGCTACCCAGCCACGAACACTCGATTATAAATGAGCATTCGCGAAAAGCAAACGTAAAATTCCGGGCGAACGGCGCGGATTCGTCAGCCATCCAATCCAAACAGCACAATCTTTCGGTACAGTAGGGTATATTGGTCCTATACAACAAAGAAGGACGTTCGTAGCCGGCCAGGTTGGCGCGGGTGGTCTTATGAAAGTGATCAGTTTCATCACGGGCATTATCTTGTTCCTTTCGGTCAGTGTTGTCGCCTTTGCGCAGGCCCGTTCGATCACGATAAAGACGGAACCGAAGGCTCAGATCTTTATAGATGGCGTATCTTACGGCCGGACGGGCGAGGATGGAACCCTGAAGATCAGAAAGCTTTCTGCCGAGGTTCATACGCTCAAGATCCGCTGCGACGGCTTTAAGGAAAAGACACAAAGGCTAACGGCAGCAGTTAAAGGTGAAATTGCTGTTGCTCTCGTAAAGACCACTGATAAAGCGGAACTGAAGTTTCAGGAAGCCGGAAGGCTCGCTCAGATCGACCGTGACAAGGCGATCGCTGCCTATGCGGAAGCGATCAAGCTGCGGGCGGGGTTTGTTGATGCGTATATCGAGATGGCAAGGCTGCAGAACGATAATGCAGATGTCATCGCGGCGCAAAAGACAATCGCCGCTGTAAGGCGCCTACGACCTGGTATTGCGGAGGTTTCCGCGGTCGAAGCCCGCATCCTTAAAGACGGCGGCTATCCGGACAAGGCGATCCTTGCCTTCAAGAAGGCGATCGTCGAGGGGAAAGGGTTTCAGCCAGAGGCTTATACCGGGCTTGGCCTGCTATACAAGGATCGAGCGGAGACTGCCGGCGGTGAGGGCGATCTCGATGCTGAAAAGCTGAACTACGACGAATCGGCAAAAAATCTGAAGGTCGCATTAAAGCAGCTTGGGAGCGCGCCGGACGCGATCGTGCTTTATCAGCTTTTGGGTCTTGTTTACGAAAGAAGGCATCAATATCCTGAAGCGATTGCCCTTTACAAGCAGTTTTTGGACATTTTTCCGGATACGCCGGAAGCCACCTCAGTCCGCTCCTTCATCATACAGCTTGAAAAACAGATGGCTGAGACGCCTCAAGCCCAATGATTTACGAGAAATTCTCTCAATTTGACCGATTCTGTGTGAATTTTTTCGGTCAACCTGCACCACATCGCTCGAAAATTTGTTGACACGGCAGTGTTTAACTATTACTATTAGGTGTCAACGATGTTTGTCATCGTTGTTCTGACGACCCACTTCTCAAAATACAAGTCCGCTTCGAAAGCGAGAATTCCGCCAGGAAACCCGCCGAATAGAGGAGCCTTGAACCCACAGTTAAATGTCAGCAAAACTCGGAGAAATTCTTGTCCGCGAAAACCTCATCACTCCGCAGCAACTGCGTGATGCGCTTGAGTACCAGCGGAATAACGGAGGCAGGCTCGGTTCCAACCTAGTCAAGCTGGGCGTTGTCTCCGATGATGTGATCACGGCCGTTCTGTCGCGTCAGTACGGCGTACCATCGATAAATCTCGAACTATTCCAGATCGAGCCTGAAGTCATCAAACTGATCTCGCATGAGGTCGCGCTGAAGTATTCAGTGCTGCCTGTTTCAAAGGTTGGAGCCACCCTCACGCTCGCCATGGCCGACCCGACGAACGTCTTTGCGATGGATGACATTAAATTCATGACCGGATTTAATGTTGAGCCTGTGATCTCGGCGGAATCATCGATACAGCATGCTATCGGCAAGTACTATACCGGTTCGTCCGAGATCGATATCTTTGACGCGGCATTTGCCCAAGAGGCCGAGGTCGCTCTCACCGGAAATGGTCATCACGCAAGCTCGAACGGCCATGCAAAAGTCAGCTCCGCTCCGGGCGAAGGCCTGCAGGAAGGCGACCTGGACGTATCGCTCGATCGGTTCACGTTCGACGCAAACGATCAAGAGAACTTTGAACTTGTCGAGGAAAATGACGAGATCGATCTTGCAGCCCTTGCCAGGGCGAGTGAAGACGCACCCGTCGTTCGGCTCGTCAACGTTCTGTTAGTTGATTCGCTTCGACGCGGCGCGTCGGACATCCACGTTGAGCCTTACGAAAAGGATTTTCGCATCCGGTTCCGCATCGACGGCGTTCTTTACGACGTTATGCATCCGCCGATGAAGATCCGCGATCCGCTTATATCGCGTCTCAAGATCATGTCGAAGCTCGACATTTCAGAGAAGCGGCTGCCGCAGGACGGACGCATCAAGATCAAGGTCAAGATCGACAACCGATCACGCGAACTCGATTTCCGTGTTTCGACGCTGCCGACACTCTTTGGAGAAAAGGTCGTGCTTCGTCTTCTCGACAAAGAAAAGCTGATGCTTGATATGACGAAGCTCGGTTTTGAGGTCGAGAGTCTGGAAAAATTCCAGCGAGCAATCTCGAATCCGTATGGAATGGTTCTCGTTACAGGTCCGACGGGTTCCGGTAAGACGAACACGCTCTATTCGGCACTTCAATCGCTGAACACGCCCGAGACGAACATTATGACGGCCGAGGATCCGGTCGAATTCAACCTTCAGGGCATCAACCAGGTGCAGATGAAGGAGCAGATCGGGCTGAACTTTGCGGCCGCTCTCAGATCTTTCCTCCGTCAGGATCCGAACATCGTCCTCGTCGGTGAGATCCGCGACTTCGAGACGGCTGAGATCGCGATCAAGGCCGCACTTACGGGCCACCTTGTGCTCTCCACTCTTCACACGAACGATGCACCGTCAACGATCTCGCGTCTCGTGAATATGGGTATTGAGCCATTTCTTGTGGCGACATCGGTGAATATCATTCAGGCTCAGAGGCTGATTCGCCGTATTTGCCAGAATTGCAAAGAAGAGGTCCATATGCCGAGCGAAGGTTTGGTCGAGATCGGATTCAAGCCGGAAGAAGTTGGCGATATCAGGCTCTACAAGGGCCGCGGCTGCCAAACGTGCAACAACACAGGTTATAAGGGCCGAGTCGGCCTGTATGAAGTTATGGAGATCACGGATGACCTTCGTGAACTCATTATCATCGGCGCAAGCGCGATGGAATTGCGGAGAAAAGCGATCGAGCTCGGAATGATCACATTGCGTGAATCGGGCTTGTGCAAGATACGTGACGGGATCACGACGATCGAAGAGGTCGTAAAGGAGACCGTTCTTTAGAACTTGGGAGGCAAGTTATGTTAGTTAGGGCAATTGCATTATCTTTGGCACTTTTGGTTGGCATCGGCATCATCGTACCGCTCGGAACCAACGATGCGGATGCGGCATCACGTCGTGCACGCAAGAAACACCGAAAGCACTACAAAAAATATTCGAAACGCTGGTGGCGGCAATACCGCGCACGCCAACGCCGAGCTCGTCGGCATCGTGCGCAGGTCAGAAAGCTGCGGCTTCGCCAGCTCAGATTGGCCAAAGCGCGTCGGGCGCGTGCGGCCAATAGGAACAATGTTGCTTCAACTCCGCGTGTGAAGAGCGTCAAGGCACCGGCATCGACGCCTCAAACGTGGGAAGAGTCAAAAACAAGCTCGAACGAAGTGCGTTTCCGCGTCGATGATTCGCGTGGTTCGCAGGTCGGTTCGGCATCGATCTCTGTCGTTGGCCCGGCAACGGGTGAAGACCGTACGATCGGCTCGCAGAGGATGCTTGCCGGAGTCAGCACAACGGCTCTTCGCCGCGATGTGATCAACCGAATGATCCAGGAAAATGGCTGGGTCGTCAATGACTATCAAAAAGAGATCAATGGACGCCTTGTCTATGTCGTCGTCGCACAATCTCAGGCACGCAACGGCCAGCTGCAGTCGCGAATGTTCTACTTCACGGCCGTGGACGGCAAGATCTACAACGTTGCGACAAACTCGTCGGCAGATCAGGCCGATCGGCTTGCAGAAGAATCAGAAAAGGTCTTGGGATCGCTCCAGAACCGCGTGCGTTCGGCACAGCGCGCATCCGTTCGCGAATAACAAGAACCTAAATCTTAACTTTAGAACTATTTGATCTATGAGCTACGAACCGGTAAATGAAGCGACCGTTACGCTGCCCGAACTTCTGAAAAGAATGACGGATGCTGGCGGCTCCGACCTGCACCTTTCTACCAACTCGCCTCCTCAGGTGCGCGTCCATGGCCATCTGTCGCCGATCGCAGGCTTTCCGGCCCTTTCGCCGGCTGATACGAAGCGGCTTGCGTATTCTGTGCTGACCGATGCACAGAAGCATCGATTCGAAGAGAATCTCGAACTCGATTTCTCATTCGGCTTGAAGGGAATGTCACGTTTTCGTGCCAATCTTTTCAACCAGAAAGGAGCGGTCGGCGCCGTTTTTCGTGCCATTCCCTACGAGATCAAATCTTTTGAGGCTCTTGGGCTGCCGCAGGTGGTCCAAGACCTCTGTAAAAAACCTCGCGGCCTCGTACTTGTGACGGGACCGACGGGATCGGGAAAATCGACCACGCTCGCCTCCATGGTCGATAAGATCAATATCGATCGCCACGATCATATTCTGACGATCGAGGATCCGATCGAATTCCTTCACAACCACAAGAACTGCGTCGTGAACCAACGCGAGGTGGCGGCCGATACACACTCGTTCGGTGCCGCCCTTAGAACGGCACTTCGTCAGGATCCGGATATCGTGCTCGTCGGCGAAATGCGTGACCTTGAGACGATCGAGATGGCCTTGCGTATCGCTGAAACGGGCCACTTGACCTTCGCAACGCTTCACACGAACTCTGCCTATTCGACGATCAACCGTATCATCGACGTTTTCCCATCCGAGCAGCAGGCCCAGGTGCGTACGCAGCTCTCGCTCGTTCTCGAAGGCATTCTTTGCCAATCGCTGCTTCCGAAAGCATCCGGTGACGGACGAGCAATGGCTCTAGAGATCCTTGTTCCGAACTCCGCTATCCGCAACCTCATTCGCGAGGACAAGATCCACCAGATCTACTCGATGATGCAGACCGGCCAGGACAAGTTCGGTATGCAGACCTTTAACCAGGCCCTCGCATCGCTCGTTCATAAACGCACGATAACGATCGAAACAGCTATGCAGCGTTCATCGAACCCTGACGAGCTCAAAGAGCTTATTCAGCGAGGCTCCGGCCTTAACGAATCCTATGGCGGAGTCGCAAGACCCGCTGCTCCCGCAGCTGGCGGCAGTCCGTATGCACAAGGCCGTCCGATCGGACAGCGTCCGCCTGTTAGATAGACCTTCTAGAAACTCATCTGGAGTGACCACTCAAAATGCCTACTTACGCTTTTAAGGGAAGAAACCGATTGAACGAACTCGTCTCCGGCGAGCGCGAAGCCGCAACACAGGATGAACTCCGGGCGTTGCTGCGTCGTGAGCAGATCATAATGACCCAGGCCTCTGAAAAGGGCCGTGAGATCTCGATACCGAAGCTCGGCCGCCGCAAAAAGGTCAAAGCAAAAGAACTTGCCGTTTTTACGCGACAATTCTCCGTTATGATCGACGCCGGTCTGCCGCTTGTTCAGTGTCTCGATATCTTGGCCGAACAGCAGCAGAATGCATTCTTTAAGGATGTTCTTCGGCAGGTTCGAACAAATGTCGAAGAAGGATCGACGCTTTTCCAGGCTCTGGAACGTCACCCGAAAGTTTTCGACAGCCTTTTCACGCACATGGTCGAGGCCGGTGAAACGGGCGGTGTGCTCGATCTCATCCTCCAGCGTTTGGCCGTCCTTATCGAAAAGGTCGTCAAGTTGAAACGCAGCATCGTGTCGGCATCGATCTATCCGGCAGCGGTCATTCTCGTTGCGATCGGTGCGATCGCCGTCATCATGGTGGTCGTTATTCCGCAGTTCCAACAGATCTTCCTTGGCCTGTTGGGCCCGGGCGAAGCTCTGCCGCTCCCGACACGTATAGTGATGGGGATAAGCAACTTTGTCGCGGGTTGGGGCGGGCTTGCAACATTGGCCATCGCGATCGGTTCTGCGGTCGGCATCGGCTATTGGTACAAAACTCCAAAGGGACGCTGGCAGATCGACAAACTTCTGCTCAAGTTGCCCATCTTCGGCAGCATTTTGAGGAAGATCGCGGTGGCACGCTTCTCGCGCATCCTATCGACACTTCTTTCGTCAGGTGTTCCGATCCTGCAATCGCTTGACATCACAGCAAAGACGGCCGGCAACGTCATTATTGAAGACGCGATCCTGAAGGTTCGTGCCGGCGTTGAGCGCGGTGAGAATTTCGTCGATCCTTTGAAAGCTACTGATGTATTCCCGCACATGGTCGGCCAGATGGTCGGTGTGGGTGAGCAGACGGGTGCTTTGGACGCGATGTTGGGCAAGATCGCCGACTTTTACGAAGAAGAGGTCGATACGGCAATTGCCGACCTCCTCGCAATGATCGAACCCGTACTTATCGCCTTCCTGGGCGTTACGATCGGTTCCATCGTTATTTCGATGTATCTGCCGCTCTTCACCCTTATCGGAAAACTTTCGAATCAGGGCAAATAGGGCCGCAAGCCTCGATAAAACAGGCCGTCCGGGCGAGATGATCGCTTCGGACGGCCTTTTCGCGAGCCGGTCACAGAGGTTTCAAACTTGCCATTCCCGGCTCTAAATGCGAAATTTAGAAGGTTAGCGCCTCTTTAGTTTCATGGGCTTTTTAGATGAAATAAATTCGCCTGCCGACCTGCGGCAATATCGTATCGAAGACCTGCAGGCGATCGCAGACGAGACCCGTCAATACATTATCGATACCTGTTCGCGTATCGGCGGACATACCGGAGCAAGCCTCGGCGCTGTCGAACTTGCCGTCGCAATGCACTATGTTTTCGACACGCCGCGAGACCGGCTTGTTTGGGACGTCGGGCATCAGGCGTACGCGCACAAGATCCTGACCGGACGCCGCGAACAGCTAAAGGCGATAAAGCAGCCGGGCGGCATTTCCGGCTTTTTGCGTCGTGACGAATCGGAGTACGATACGTTCGGCGCCGGACACGCTTCAACGTCGATCTCAGCGGCTCTTGGTATGGCCGTCGCCCGCGATATCAAGAAAGAAGACTTTCACGTATGCGCGTTGATCGGTGACTCGTCGCTCGCCGGCGGCATGGCGATGGAGGCGGTAAATCAGGCCGGGCATCTGAAGTCACGCCTGATCGTTATTCTGAACGATAACGAGATGTCGATCGCTCCGGCAGTTGGAGCATTGAGCCGTTATCTGAACCGCATCAAAGAGGCGCAGAGCTATCACGATTGGAAAGAGGGAATTGGCGATGCTCTGCAGAGCGTTCCAGGCATTGGCGATAGGCTTCGGGCAGCCGCAAAATCTGTAAAAGACGCGATCGCTGCGGCCGTCTTGCCGGGCGCACTTGTAAACGAACTTGGCTTCAAATACATCGGCTATGTTGACGGACACAATGTCCCGATGCTTGTGAAGGCTCTCGAAGAAGCGAAGAAGGTCGAAGACGGGCCTGTGATCGTTCATGCGATCACGCAAAAAGGAAAAGGCTTCCCGAATCCCGAAAAGAACTACTACGCATATCACGCCACCGGGCCGTACGATCCGAAGACCGGTCTGCCGTACAAGTCAACGAAGGTCGCACCGCCGAGCTATACAGAAGTGTTTGGCGAAACAATGTGCGAGCTGATGGAGAGCGACGAAAGGATCATCGGCCTTACCGCCGCAATGCCCGACGGCACGGGAATCGACAAGGTCCTTGAGAAATTTCCCGAGCGTGCGTTCGACGTTGGTATCGCTGAGCAACATGCGGTCACGTTCTGCGCAGGAATGGCGTGCGAGGGACTAAAACCCGTTGCGGCGATCTATTCGACGTTCCTTCAGCGCGGATTCGACCAGCTCATCCACGACGTTTGCCTTCAGGATCTTGATGTGACTTTCGCGATGGATCGCGCGGGGATCGTCGGTGCAGATGGCCCGACGCATCACGGACTTCTTGATATTACGTACTTGCGCGGTTACCCGAACATCGTCGTAATGGCCCCGAAGGACGAGGCCGAGATGCGCGATATGATGCTGACCGCTATCGAACATCCCGGCCCGGCGGCTCTTCGTTATCCGCGAGGAAGCGGCGTTGGGGTTGATATTTCCGAGTTCCCTAAAAAGATCGAGATCGGCCGTGGTGAGGTCCTTCGCGAAGGCGCCGACGCCTCGATCATCGCGTATGGTTCAATGGTGTATCCGTCGCTCGCTGCGGCGGACGTTCTGGCCGCTCGCGGCATCAAAGTACAGGTCATCAACGCCCGTTTTGTAAAGCCTCTGGATGCTGAAATGATCTTGAAGGCAGCTGCTGAACACGAGGCCATTATCACGGTTGAAGAAGGATATCTTGCCGGCGGATTTGGGTCTGCCGTTATTGAATTGCTTGAAGAGAATGGGCTTCAGGACAGCGTAAAGGTGGCAAGGCTCGGCGTTCCTGACGAGATCGTTACGCATGGCGATCCAAAGGTTTTGCTTGGGCAATACGGCTTGGATGCCGAGGGCATTGCTGCAAAGGTCGAGGCAACTCTTGATGCTTTGCATAAACCTTCTGCCGCGGAAAACCGTATTCGTGCAGTAAGATAAGGCTTTTTAATTTACACAAAATGAAAACAAACAAAATCAGGATCGGCCTTCCATTGGCATTGGTCGCTCTTTTGATCACATCGCTCTTTGCCGCTGCGTGCTCGAACACGGCGAGCAATTCGAACGCTAAGAAGACGCCGACGCCCGCGAAAACCCCCGGCATTCCGGCAGATGCTCCTTCGGGAGCGACACCTCCGAATTCGGCCGGGTCGCCAAGCGCATCCGTTACGATCGAGGAGTTTGCGGATTTTCAATGTCCGACCTGTGCTCTCGTATATCCGATAATGGATGAGATCAAGTCTGCGTACGGAAGCCGGATCAATTTCGTTTACCGTAATTTCCCGCTGAAGATCCCGGCCCACGACAAAACGTATGAAGCGTCGGTCGCGGCCGAGGCAGCCGGGATGCAGGGCAAATTCTTCGAAATGGCTCGCGAGCTTTACGCGAACCAAAAAGAGTGGACCGCCAATCCGAACTACAAAGCTCTCTGGAAGAGCTACGCTGAAAAGATCGGGTTGAATATCGACCAATGGCAGAATGATGCTGTCGGCCTGCCTGCAAAGCAGCGTGTCGATCTCGACCTTAAACGCGGCGATGCGATCGGGATCAATTCGACACCGACAGTTTTCGTAAATAACGTTGCGGTTCCGCCAAGCAAGGTCACGGTTTCGGGCCTCAAAGAGATCATCGACGCTGAACTTGCTAAGGCGAAGCCTGCATCTCCGGCGGCCGCAAACTCGGCTCCTGAATCGAACTCTGCTGCTAATTCCAATTCGGCCGATGCGAAGAAACCGGCTTCGGAAGTGAACAAGTGATAAGCTTCACACCAAAAAAATGGCTCGCGGCCGCGGCGGTCATCGTCGCGATCGCGGGCCTTTTTGATTCGGTCTATTTAACGATCCACCACTACACGGCCGAGCCTGTGCCGTGCAGCATTACCGAGGGCTGCGAAATGGTGCTTACGAGCGCTTATGCCGAAGTTGCCGGCCTGCCGCTCGCGATATTTGGTGCCGCCGCCTACATTTTTGTTCTGATCTTTGCGGCGATGACGCTGTTCGGGCGACGCGGAATGTGGCTTCTTTACGGCATTCTTGCGACGATGATGGCGTTGTTTTCTGCCTGGCTTATTTACGTTCAGGCGGCCCTGATCGGCGCTTTTTGCCAATTTTGCCTGCTTTCGGCGCTCTCAAGCTCCCTATTGTTCGTTATCTTTGTTGTCTCTCTCATATCGAAACCGATTCCGCCTCCCGAGCGAATAGAAGATTGACGGCCTGATCGCTTTTTGGCGTTCAGGGTCGCATTGCCCGTTTTAGAGCGAGGCTTTAGAGAAGACGAGATTGGCTGAACCTATCCTAAAACGCATCGCTGCGGGCGATAAGAATGCTGTTGAGGATTGCCTCAATGCATATGGCGGACTCGTTTATTCGATCGCAAGAAAGCTGATGTCGAACGAGGCCGATGCTGAGGATGCCGTGCAGGAAGCTTTCATCGACATTTGGAAGAACGCGGCCCGGTACGACGAAGGCGTCGCCTCTGAAGCCACGTTTATCGCAATGATCGCCCGGCGTCGTGTCATAGACAAGATGAGGTCGATCGGGCGAAGGATCGCCACAGACCCGATCGAAGAGATGGTCAGCGAACCGGGCAGCACCGATCACAAGTTCATTGAGATAAGCGCCGAGGCAAAGGAAGCTGCTGAGGCGTTAAAAAGCTTAAGGCCTGAACAGCAGAAGGTTCTTCAGCTTTCGATCGTCGGCGGGATGTCGCATCAGGAGATCGCAGAGACGACGGGAATTCCGCTTGGCACCGTGAAGACGCATGCTCGACGCGGCCTTCTTCGTGTCCGTGAAGTTCTCGGGCTCGGTGGAATGACGGACTTTGAACCAAAGGAGGCAGCGATATGACCGAGAAAGACCGCGAATTATTGCTCGACCTTCTAACACGGCAAGCGACCGAGGGCCTAAGTCCTGAGGAATCGAGGCGGCTAGCAGCTCTTGAGGGAAGCGATGACGATTCTTTTGATCTTGCGGCCGCGGCGGTAATGATGGCCGAGTTGGAGCCTGCCCGCCCGCTACCTGCTCATCTCCGCGCAAAGATCGCCGCCGATGCGTTAGATGTCGTAAATCCGAATGCGGAGAGTTTCCGACGAGAAAAGTCGGTTGACGATATTCCTCCAAAGAGAACGCCTTTGCTTGCGTGGCTCGGATGGGCAGTCGCAACTGCCGCGATCGTTGCTCTTGGGCTAAACATTGCAATGACAAGGTTTGGCGTCCCGGAAATTGCAAAGAATCCGCCTTCTGCCACACCGACGCCGATGACGCCCACCCAGGCTCACGACGAAATGATGGCCGAACCCGGGATGACGGTCGCGAAATGGGAGCCTGCCGCAAAGACGGGCGAAATGGCAGAGGTTGCGGGTGATGTGGTGTGGAGCGATAAGCAGCAAAAGGGCTACGTAAAGCTCAGCGGTTTGCCGAAGAACGATCCGAACGCCTCGACCTATCAACTTTGGATCTTTGAAGAGAACCAAGGCGATAAGACACCGATCGACGGCGGGACCTTCAATATTTCTTCCAATGGCGAGGTCGTGATCCCTATCGACGCCAAGCTTGCGGCAAAGAACCCTTCAATGTTCGCAGTTACGGTCGAAAGGCCCGGCGGAGTTGTCGTTTCAAAACGAGAAAAGGTTGCAGCTCTTGCCAAGGTTGAAACCTCCCGCCCGCCAGACGCGTAAACCTTCCGAAAAGAGAATTTACCTCGACGCTTTTGCGCGCCCGTTGGTGCAAGGCGTAAAGTTGTCAGTATCAGCCAATAAAATCCAATTGAAGGACCGATTCTTAACTATGAGAACCCCTAAATACGCAATTCTTCTCAGCCTGGCGATGATGCTTTTACCGCTTGGGCTTTTTGCGCAGGACATTAAGCTCCCGCCGATAAACATTAAGGAATATAAGCTGAAGAACGGCCTGACGGTCATTCTTCATCAGGACCGTTCGACGCCCGTTGTTGCCGTGAATATGTGGTACCACGTCGGGTCGAAGAATGAGGCCGAACACCGCACGGGTTTCGCCCATCTCTTTGAGCATATGATGTTTCAGGGGTCGGAGAACTACGTTGACGGCTGGCGCGCCGTCGATGAACTCGGCGGAAACGTGAACGGCACGACGAACGAGGACCGCACGTGGTACTTCGAGGTCATTCCGTCGAACTACCTCGAACGCGTGCTTTATCTCGAAGCAGATCGTTTCGGGCGGCTTCTGCCTGCGATGGATCAGGCGAAGCTCGACAACCAGCGTGACGTTGTGAAGAACGAGCGTCGTTTCCGCGTGGACAACGTCCCTTACGGAACGATGAGCGAACGCATCGACGAGCTGATCTATCCTGTCGATCATCCGTATCATCATTCGGTGATCGGCTCGATGGCCGACCTTTCGGCTGCTTCGCTTGACGATGTGAAATCGTTCTTCAAGCAGTATTACGTCCCGAATAACACGATCCTGGTTCTCGCAGGCGATTTTGATGAAAAGCAGGCACGCGGCTGGATCGAGAAATATTTCGGCGTCTTCGAGACGGGCAAGCCCATCGACCGTCCGAATCCGCCGATGCCTCAGCTGAAGGAAACGATCCGTCAGCAGTACGAAGATCCGTTCGCCAGGCTCGAACGCAGGGCGATCACCTGGCCCGGCGTGCGTATGTATCACAAGGACGAGGCTCCGCTCGATATCCTGTCGAGCATTCTTTCCAGCGGACGCGGCTCGCGTCTGCAGGGCGAGCTTGTTTACGGGAAGGAACTTGCACAATCGATCTTTGCCTTCAACTCGGCAAGCGAGATCGGCGGCCAGTTCCAGATAAACGCGATGGCCCGGCCGGGCAAATCGCTCGATGAGATCGAGGCCGCGGTCAACTCCGAGATCGAGAAGATACAGAAAGACGGCGTAACGGCCGATGAAGTGAAGCGTGCTGTTGCGGCCCGCGAAGCAAGCGCTATTTACGGGCTGCAGACCGTCCTTGGAAAGAGCAGCCAGCTTGCCGACTATTCCGGCTATCTGAACACACCCAACTATTTCCAGAAGGACCTTGATCGATATTCAAAGATCACGCCCGAGGACATCAAGCGTGTTGCAAACGAATACCTGACAAAGAACCGCGTCGTAATGACGTATGTTCCGGCAAAACAGCCGCCGCCGCCGGCCCCGGCTGACAAACCGGCTTCGACCGAGACGAAGAAGAAAGACCTCGCCTTGATCGCAAAGCAGGATGCAGCTCTTCCAAAGGGAGCGGCGGATCCGAAATTCACACTTCCTGCGATCGAAAAATCGAAGCTTTCGAACGGCTTGAATGTTTGGGTCGTTCAGCATCACGAGCTGCCGATCGTTTCGATGAACCTTGTTGTTGACGGCGGTGCGACCGCAGAAGATGCGGCAAAGAGCGGCTCTGCGTCGATGACGGCATCAATGCTTACGCAGGGAACGAAGACGCGTTCTGCACTGCAGATCTCGAACGCGCTTCAGTCGATCGGTGCGTCCGTTGGTGCCAACGCCAACTGGGATTCATCGAACGTTTCGATGACAACATTGACGAAGAATTTGCCGGAGGCCTTGGACATCTACGCCGATGTCATCACCAACGCTGCATTTCCACAGGGTGATTTCGATACGATGAAGCGCCGAACGATGGCGGGTTTCCTCCAGAGAAAGGCGAATTCACAGGCTATCGCGAACCGCGTCTTTGACAAGGTCGTCTATGGCGATCAGCTGTATGGACGCGAGATGAGCGGCAGCGAAGACTCGCTCAAAGGCCTTTCAAGGGACGATCTTGCCGCTTTCTACGCCGCGAACTACAAGCCGAACAATGCGACGCTGATCGTTGTTGGTGATGTCACGACGGCAAGCATCACGCCTCAGCTCGAGAAGGCGTTCGCCGCTTGGAAGGCAGGCGATGTAAAGCCGGTCAAGGTTGACGACCAGAAGATGTCTGCAAAACCGGGCATCTATCTCGTGGACAAGCCGGGAGCGACCCAATCGTCGGTGATGATCGGCGAGGTCGGCCTTTCACGAACCGATCCGGATTACTTTTCCGCCCAGGTGATCAACGGCATCCTTGGCGGCGGTATGACGGGCCGGCTATTCCAGAATCTTCGTGAGGACAAGGGTTACACGTATGGCGCGTATAGCCGCTTTTCAACGATGCGGGCCGCCGGCCCATTCGTTGCATCGGGTGAGATCCAGATCGTTTCGACAAAAGAAGCTGTCCAGGAATTCCTCAAGGAGATCAACGGAATGCGCGGGGCGATCCCGGTCACAGCACGCGACCTCGACATCAACAAGCAGAAGCTGATCCAGCGATTCCCGAGCGGTTTTGAGACGGTCGGGGCGATCTCCAGCCAACTGTCGGCATTGGTCACATACGGCCTGCCGGACACATACTTCAACGATTACATCAAGAAGATCGGAGCCGTTTCGCAGAAGGATCTCGAACGTGTTGCGAACAAATACCTTGATGGTTCGAAGATGGCGATCGTGATCGTCGGTGATCGTTCGGTCATCGAGCCGAAGCTCAAAGAGCTTGGGATGCCGATCACTTTGCTCGATACCGAGGGCAACCCGGTTTCGAAATAAAGGGCAAAAGTTCGCGAAGAACTTAACAAACTTAGGCCGTCCGAGATCAATTTCGGGCGGCCTTATTTTTGTCCATTTTGTCCATTTTGTGCGTTTTCATACATTTTGTGCGGTTTGGTCTTCAAAGAAAAAGTCGAACCGGCTATGATCACTCTTGGTCGGAATGACCTTGGTCTTTGACAACTTAACTTTTTTGACAGGCTTGAGCTTCTGGAGGCTCCGGCGAAATGCAAAGAGATGCGGACGAGCGTGTCAGCATCTCTTTGGCAGGCTTGAATTGAGCGAGGCCTATTTCTTGACCAGAACGACCGGCGATTGTTCTGCGTCGCGGATCTTGCTGTAAAAATCGCGTACTTCAGCGTATTTTTCCACAGGGATGAGCGACCGCTTTGTTTGAAAATGGCGTTTGTAGATGAGCTGCTGGCCTTTCACCTCGTAGGTCGAACGGTATGTGCCGAACTCGGTCTTGAGCTCGAGCGGTTCCGGCGTTTCATCCACTATGAAGCCCGCAGGCAGGTCGAACGTAGCGGTCTCGATGACACTGGCCTCATCGAGCGAGATCGGCGTCGTTCGTTTCGATTCGGAGAAGGCCGTGCCGGAACGGCGGCCTACAAAAGCCGGTTTGAAGGTCATCAAGCGGCTTTGCATCAGTTGACCGTATGCCGGAGCCGTAAAGTCGAGGCTCAGGTCGAATGCGGCTTTTGCGAACTGATCGGTCGTCTTGAAATCGACGAGCTTGGCCGCGGTGGCAGCCCTTGTGATCCATCGTTCAAGCGTCTTTCGGTAGTCCGAGGCCGACTCCCGCCTAAGGGCTGTACGCTCGCCGGTCGAGGCCTGGCCGGTCGAGTGCTCGCGGATATTTCCCTTTAGCTCGCCGTTGTCCGTAAGCGAGACATTGAGCGTCCGCTCGACCTTGTTGTCCTCAGCGGGAAGCAGCGGCATACGCATAAGCCCGCCGTTCTCGCCGGCGAGAGCCACTGCCAGGCTGTTCTGAAGATAATCGGG
Organism: Pyrinomonadaceae bacterium; assembly: GCA_019694355.1. GTDB lineage: Bacteria > Acidobacteriota > Blastocatellia > Pyrinomonadales > Pyrinomonadaceae > OLB17. Next base: position 537,889 of record JAIBCB010000003.1, read on the forward strand.
CAGATCGCCGACAGGCGTGTAAGCGTCGGTCGCGTCGAAGATCAAAAGGCGGCCGAGTTTCGGATCGACCATCACGGACGGTGACTGCGTCGCGTCGCTGACCCTGACGGCAATGATGCAGTGGTTGAACTGCTTTGGCGACGGGAATGCCTCGCGGACGAAATCGGGATCGCCGCTGTAAACGATCATCGGATAGGCGTCGATCTTCAGGGCCTTGAGCATCGCCCTCATCAGCGTCGCCTTATCCTTACAATCTCCGTAGCCGCGGGAGAGAACGGTCGAAGAGGCACGCGGCTTGTAGCCGTTTCCATAGCCGACGCCGATGTCGATCGCGATGTACTGAAGGTTCTGGACGAACGTGCCGATCGCCTGGATCATCTCAAGCTCGGTCTTTGCATTGGCGGCAAGTTCGCGTGCCTTTGCAGCGACGTTGTCATCGACGACGACCATCGAGTCATAGAACGGAGTCGCCCACGTCGAAACGGACCTCCAATCCGGGAACGATCTGCCTTTTGCATCCGCCGGGCCGTAATTGACGGCGATGCGCGGGGCGAGGTTGCTGACCGAAGGGCTCATCGGCTCCCAGGTGATCGGTTTCAGGTTCGATATCTCCCATGTATAGGTCGAGCCGGAAACCTGCGGGCGGATCTCGGGAGCGTTGAAAGTTACGCTCGATGCCGTCCAGCCGGACGGAAGGTTTAGCGAATAGCGTCCGCGAAGCACTGGCAGCCTTCCCTGGAAGGACCATTGGTCCTGATAGAAGAGCGATGATTCCTCGGTCGTTACCGTGAAGGCAAAAACGGCACCTACCACGGCGGAGTCACTCGCATCGATCACTTTGATCCGGCCTTCATTGTAGATGTCGTCGGGGTCATCGACCATGTCGATGACCGATTTCTTTCCGAAGGCCTGAACTTTTCCATCCGGCGGCAGAAGCCAAGCGTCGATGTCAGTGATCTTGCTGCCGCTCGTCAGATAGGATCCGCGGGCGATCGCCAGGCGGCGGCCTTCATTGGTCAGGATCTTGATGGCATATCGCGTGGTCGTCGATATCCTGCCGCTCGAATCGACCGATGCGACATACTCATCAAGCAGCACAACGGCCGGCACATTCTTGACGTCATAGGGCGGAATGCTGCTTCCGGCGACCTGTGAGACCCAACCCGGTGCGTCATCTGCAAATGCCGATCCGACAAGGCCGAATAAGAGGATCGAGAGAACGACGATATTCTGTCGTAACTTTATGAGATCTTTCATTACTGCATTTACTCCATTACTTACTTCTGCTTGATGGATAATATTGCCGTGTCGCTCTTATGGATCATATCCCAGAGTTCTTTGAGCACAGAGTATTTTGAAACGTCAAAGGTCAGGGCGTCAGGCGTGCCGAAATAAAAATCGCGGAAATATTTGATCTTTGACGCGGCAGGATCCGTCTGAATGCGGAACGAATCCTTACCGACCTCGCCGGCATCGGCGCCGCCCGGAGCCTCACCATTGTCGATCGCATAGGTCGATGGATATGTGAGTTCGACCTCATCTTTTTCCGACCACGGGAATGTGAATGCAATGTCGTAGGTTCGGGTGGCGCTCGCAAAGACAGGCGAAGTGCCGTATTCAAAGATCCCCGGCTGGAAGAACATTCGCTTACCGGTCTTCTGAGCGTAATTCGGCACCTTTATGGTATATCGCTGAATGATCGGCTTTGAAATATCATCAAAATTCTCGATCGAGATATTCGAGATCTCGGCATTTGTTATCCGGTTCTTGACCGCATCCTTTAATCGCTCTTCCCACTTTGAACGCGGGTCATCATAGTTGGTAAAGCGATAGCTCAAGGCCTCTTGGCCGGAAAGTTCAACGGAAATGGTTCCCTCGAGAGTGCCATCTTCAGCGAGCGTAAGCTTGGCGGTGCGTTTGGTCAGATTTTGTTCCCGTGGGGTTAACGGCAGTTGGAGCCAGCCGTTCCTTTTGGTGTCAAAGATCAGGGCAAGCGCGTTCTCACGATACCAGGGGAGTTGGCCGAAGGGGGCATATTTGTAGCCGGGATTAAGGACCTTATAATCGCCTCCGAGATCGACCCCGACGCCTGCAAAGGTCAAAAGACTTGCATCAGTCATCTTTTTCTCAAAAAAGACCTCGTCCCGGCGGCTCGAAAATACTCCAATTGTGTCGAATCCGGCTGCCGCTGCCATTGCTCCGAAGAGGACATTGATCTGGCCGGAGGTTGCAGAGGCTCCCGCACCCGCTTTCACGATATCCTTGGTCTTCTGCTTCAATATGGACTTTAGCTGGTCATCGGTGACCGTGGGGTCGTACGTCGTATTCCTAAGATTCCGGCAGAATTCATAGATCCTGCGGAGCTTTTCCTCGTCGTTGGCGGCGCCGCTGATAAGGGATTGAGTGAACTGCTTCACGCTGTCAGAGTCCTTGAGCCACGCGTTAAGGAGCCCCGATTTCATACTGGCGAAAGATCCCCAAAATTGCGCCGGATTAGAACGGTCAAATACCCGAACGGTAAGAGCCCACTCAGTCCCGGACACGTTTAGACTCGAGCCTGTGAGAGCCAAATACGGTTTGACCATATCCTCAGGAGGCATATAGCTCTCTTCCTTATAGGCAGGTACGTTCGTACGCGAAAGGCGATAGAAGCCATGCTCATCTTTGACGAAGCCTGCACCGGTCGTGTTATACAGCTGTGTCGTTGGTTCTTTGTCGTTGTACGGCTTGTAGTAATAAACAAGATCCCGGACCGGAATATCCTTCTGCAGGTAGAAACGGGAGCCGTTGGCATTGCCGTCTTCAACTGATTCACGAAACTGATATTCGATGATCACTCCGGGTTCGATGTTGGGGATGGCAAAGGATTTCGCCAGAACCTTCACGCCGTTGGCACGAATGATCTCGCGCTCGAAGATATCCTTTTCAGCCAGATCGACGGTCGAACCGTCGGGTCTTATCACGCGGGCGGCAATGTCTTTGATCTTGGTTCTGCCTTTGAGGAACGGGATATCGACCTTTGCAAATTTTTCGCGGCCGCGTTCGGTAAAGATCTTGATCCGCACGTAATTCTTACGCGTCAGTTTATCGTCGGAGCTATCGTCGATGCGGGTCTCCCAGAGAAGGGCCTCGGCGTCGGCGTCCGGTTCGACAGCGGGTTTTGCAGCCGACAGGTCTGCGGGCGAGATCGGCCGCCATTCGGCTGCCTTCTGCCCGTAAACCGTTGCTGAGAAAAGGAAAAAGAGCATAGCGGCAGATACGACAATGCCGCCGGAGGATTTGCACAAATTTAACATCTAAGGAAACCTCTGATCAGGTGTAAGTAATGAGACGCACGTCTTTATGCAAGAAAGCTCGTCAAGTCCAACAGGTTGGAAAGAAAGCGAGGAAGCAGACAAGTCGTCCCGTTCGGGTGATTTTACAGCCATTTCGGCTGAATTTGCAAGGAAAATACGGTTCGCACCGAATACGGAGCGATCCGAACGTGTTGGTGAAGGTCTATTCATTTTGCTTTAGCGATATAAGGGCGGTTTCGGCGGTATGAAACCTGTCCCACAAGGTCTTCACGGCGGCGTAGCTCGACGCCTTGAATGAAACAAGGTTCTTATTCCCGAAATAGAAGCTTCGCGAATAGGCCAAAGTTCGGGAATTGGCGTCAAGGTCGAAATGGATCTCGTCGCGGCCTATCTGTCCGGCATCTGCGACAGGCGCCGGAGTCTCGGCATTGTCGAGAGAATAGCCGGCGGGAAGCTCGATCTCAATGTCATCGTTCTCTGACCACGGATAGCGAAAGAACATATCGAATTTTCGTGTCGATGCGGCAAAGACTGGCGTCGTCCCGTATTCAAAGAACCCGGGTTGGAAGAACATACGTTTGCCGGTCTTTTGTGCATAGTTCGGTACCTTGATCGTGAAATGCTGAATGAGCGGTTTTGATGTGTCTTCGAGGTTCTCGATCGAGATGTTCGTTACCTCTGCGTTGGTGATACGCTGTTGAATGCTTGTCTTTAACGCAAGTTCATTCTCCAAGGCTTCGTTGTCAAAATGAGCAAGCCGATATGAGAGAGCAAGCTGGCCGGTCAGCTCGATCGTTGCCGTCCCCGTGAGCGTCCCGTCCTCAGCGAGTCGGAATTTGCCCGACCGCCGCGATCGATTCTTCTCAAAGGTGTTCATCGGGATCTCCCACCAGCCGTATTGCTTGCCGTCGGTGTACATCGTGACGGCGCCTTCGATGTACCAAGGCAGCATTTCGAACGGAAGGAACCGATTTCCGGGATAGTAAATATGCGGCGTGCCTCCTAAAACAACGCAAATGCCTGTGAACGACAAGAGACGCGAATCGTTGAGTTCGGGCGTAAAGAATGAGACGTCCCTTCGGCTCGTGACCGCGTACCATGGATCAAGCCCAACGGCGGCGGCCATCGCACCAAAGACATTATTGATCTCACGTGTATTGGCAAAAGGTTTGCCGGACTTGAAATCATCCTCTGTAAGACCGCGACGGACACGTTCGTTGTCCACCTGGTCAAGCTCTTTGTCGGTCGGCGTGTATCCGTAGTCCGTGTTATTTATCCGGGTCTGGCAAAAATTGTAGATCCGCCGAAGCTTTTCCTCCGGTGTTGCGGCATTCCCGACGACCTCGAGCGCGAGTTTTGAAAAATTCTTTTTCCTGTCGTTCAAGAGATCGACCAGCGGTTTTTGCCAGGCAGAGTAATTCGCCCAGTATTCGCCCTCTTTGCGCCCGCCGGTGTTCTTGAAAATTGTCGTTCGCCTTGCGGAGAGATCCATGCTGATGCTCGGATACCAACCGGAATCAAGTTTTAGCAGAGCCTTCGATTCGTTCATCGGCGGCATCCATGGTTCTTCCTTGAATGCCGGAACGTTCGTTCGCACCATCTTGAACCAACCGTCTTCCGCCTTTTCGAACTTGAGCGCCTCGACGTTCAAAAGCGAGAATTTCGGATCACGCCCCTTGAACGGCTTGTAGTAGAACGAAAATGCTTGCACCGGAATATCGAGTTGGAGATCCAGGGTCGAATCCACTTCAAAAATATTCTTGTTCACCTCTTTGTATTGGTACTCGAGGATCGTGCCGGTAGCTAAGTTCGGGAATGCCAAGGCTTTCGCCTGCGCCTTTACTCTCTGGGTTTTCGCAACGTCCCGCTGAAAGATATCATCCTCGCCGAGTTCGACGGACTTGCCGTCGGGCTGTGTGATGCGGGCACGAAGTCCCTCGATCTTTGCGATCCCTTTGATGAAGGCGATATCCAATTTTGAGAATCTCTCGCGGCCTCGTTCGGTAAATATTTTGATCCGAACATAGGTCGAATAGATCATCTTGTCGCTGTTGGTGTCGTCAAGCCGCTGCTCCCAGATCAGAGCCTCGGCGTCGGCGTCGGGTTCGACGACGGGCTTGGTCATCTGCAGTTCGGCCGGCGAGATCGGCCGCCACGGCTCTTGCGCAAATGTATTGGCGGCCAGAGCGACAAGAAGCACAGCGGCAGACACGAAGATGCCGCGTGGGAAAACTAGCAGGTTGTTCATCAAATAAGGACCTCTTGAGTGTGATTACCCCTGGGAAATTATCGATATTATCTTCTATTTGATGCAAAAAGCAATAAAAAGGAGTGCTCAGAGCCAATCGGGTCCGGTTTCGAGGCGGGTTGCTAAGCGGTGAAACCGACAGCGGTGTGTTAAACTTGAGGGTTAAGAAAGGGATGTTTCCCGCAAATGTAGGAGACCATTAGCTGAAAATGACAAATGTTGCTCAATTGCTCGGCGATGACGCCGATTCGCTGTTAAACCACGTTTCAAAGACCATTCCCAAGGAGAACCTGCAGCTTCCCGGCAGCGATTTCGTTGACCGCGTATGGGCAGGTTCGGATCGCAACCCGAACGTTCTTCGAAATATGCAGGCGATCTACGATCACGGACGCCTTGGCGGAACTGGTTATGTGTCGATCTTGCCGGTCGATCAGGGGATCGAGCACTCGGCAGGTGCGAGCTTTGCACCGAATCCGCAGTATTTTGACCCCGAAAACATCGTAAAACTCGCGATCGAAGGCGGCTGCAACGCCGTCGCATCGACTTTCGGCGTGCTCGGCTCGATGTCGCGCAAATACGCTCACAAGATACCGTTCATCGTGAAGATCAATCACAACGAGCTGCTCACGTACCCGAACAAATTCGACCAGGTGATGTTCGGCACCGTCGAACAAGCCCACAATATGGGTGCGGCGGCGGTCGGCGCGACGATCTATTTCGGTTCGGAAGAGTCCACGCGGCAGATCACCGAGGTTGCTGAGGCCTTCGCATACGCGCACGAACTCGGAATGGCGACGATCCTTTGGTGCTATTTACGAAACCCGGCCTTTAAGACGCCGGAAGGCGATATGCACACCGCGGCAGACCTAACTGGCCAGGCAAATCACATCGGCGTGACGATCCAGGCCGACATCATCAAACAAAAACTGCCTGAACGGAACGGCGGCTATCTCGCCCTTAACAAGAACGGCAGCTATGGCAAGACGAGCCCGCTCGTTTACGAAAAGCTTACGAGCGATAACCCGATCGACCTCGTGCGGTATCAGGTCGCAAACTGCTATATGGGACGCTGCGGACTGATCAATTCGGGCGGCGAATCAAAAGGCGCCGGCGACCTCGCGGATGCGGTCCGCACAGCCGTCATCAACAAACGCGGCGGCGGCACCGGCCTTATCTCCGGCAGAAAAGCGTTTCAGCGTCCAATGAAGGACGGTGTCGAGCTCCTGAACGCCATTCAGGATGTTTACCTCGCCGATGACATCACGGTCGCGTAAACACACCTTAAATTATATTGCGTCCGCCAATGGATCGCGACTATGATAAAGGTCGAGCGTTAACATCGCTCGGCCTTTTCATTTTTTCCAACAAGCAGCTAGCGTCCTAGGGGCGCTGAACTCGATGCAAGAGAAGATCAGATCGCCTTGGCGATATTTCCTTATAGCCTCAGTCGCAATGGGGTTTCTCGCCCTTTATCCGCAGATAAGCCTTTGGGTGTCGAAAGGGTCGGCGTGGAAGGGTTCCTATGTCGTGTCAAATTATGATGAGACGGCCTATTCCGGCTACGTAAATTCTCTAGTTGCCGGTAACGTGAGGAAGAACGATCCGTTCCTTGCGACCGACAGTACAGCGCACGAATCGCTTTACTCCATTCAGTTCATTCCAGCGTACTTGATCGCCATTCCGACACGCTTGCTCGGCATCTCGACCTCGACCGCGTTCATTCTGCTCGCGTTCATAACCGCCTTGCTGTCCTGCTTCGCTCTCTGCTGGTTCTTGTTTTCGATAACGGGCGAACCGCTTTTGTCATCCGCCGGAGCTCTCGTCGTTCTGTGCGTTGGAACTGCGGCCGCCTTTCAAGGCGAGATGTCGCGCATGATCACGGGCAGCGTGCTGATCGATTTTTTTCCGTTCGTGAGACGTTACCAGCCCGGAGCAGCATTTCCCTTGTTCTTTGTATTCGTCTTCCTGGTTTGGAGAAGTTTTGATTCAGAGAGCGTAAAACGCGGGGCAGTTTATGCGGTTTCAGCGGGACTCGCTTTCACCATATTGGTCTTCTCTTACTTTTATCTATGGACCGCTGCCGCGGCTTGGGCCGTATGTGCTTTTATGGCAGCTTTCATCTTCCTAACTGAGAAGCGGCGGCAGCTATTGACCGCGACCGCGATCCTTGCAGCGATCGGGATAATTTCGCTGATACCGTATTGGAAGATGCTGTCGGGTCGAACTCCTGAGCTCGACCGAGTTCAGCTTTTGGAGAGAACTCACTCGCCGGAGCTTCTTGTATTGCCGCTGATCTTGGGGCTTTTCGGCATTATTATGACCGCGATCCTTTCGTCTCGGAAGCGGATCGATCTAAAGGCAAAAGAGGTATTGATCGCCCTGACCTTCTTCGCAACGCCGATCATCCTTTTTAACCAACAGGTGATCACCGGCCATTCGCTCCAACCGGTTCACTATGCGGTCTTTATCGCAAATTACCTCGTACTTGCCGCGTTCATCCTTCTCGCCTCTGCATGGATACGCGCTGCGGCATTCGACTCGGCGATAACGAAGAAGATCCTTGTTTATGTCGCTTCCGCCGCGATCCTGTGGGGATTTATCGAAGCCTCAGGATCGGCAAGGTTCAATGCCGTTGCGTCCGAAATACGTGATGAGTCGTTGCCCGCGATCCAGATGATCGAGAAAATGCGTCAGGGCGATCCTGCGGTTCCGACAAGGCCCGTCGTCCTCGCGAATAACTTCATAACTTCCGACAGCATCCCGACGTTCTCAACATTTCGCCCGCTTTGGAACCCGCATACATCTTCGGCGGGCGGCGTCTCTCCCGAGGAGAACAAGCGGCTTTTCTATTTGTATTTCTACTACTCAGGCTATTCAGGGAAAGACCTGGCCGACGCTCTGAACGGCAACTCGTTCGAGATCACGGCTGCCGTCTTCGGGTCGGAGAGGGCATTGCCGGCGCTCGCAAAAGGCGACGCGATCAAACCGGATGAGATCAAAAAAGAGATCGAAAAATACGAGCAATTTTCGCGAACCTTTAGCGAGAAAGATGCTGTCGCTCCGAAGCTGGATTTCCTGATCGTGCCGGACAAGGCGGAGCCCAACTACGCGAACATCGATCGATGGTATAGCCGCGGCGAAGGGCAGGTCACCGGACTCTTCAAAGTGTTCAAGCTTACTCCAAAATTCTAACTTCTAAACATATCTTCCGCGTTCGATCTGATATGTGCCGTTAAGGAACGGATTGTGCTGACGTTCGCGGCCGACGGTCGTGACAGGGCCGTGGCCGGAGTGAACCTCAAAGTCATCATCGAGGGATAGAATATTCCGTCGAATAGAATCAAGAAGCTGTTCGTGGTCGCCGCCGGGAAGGTCCGTGCGGCCGATGGAATTTTCGAAAAGGCAATCGCCGACGAAAACGACCTTGTCCGTGAGTTCGGCGAGCACGACGTGGCCGCGCGTGTGGCCGGGACAATGCCGGACCGAGAATCGCAGTTCGCCGACCTCGAAGGTTTCGCCGTCTTCCCAATTTCGCGTTATCTTTGGCGGCGCATCGTAATCGAGCCCGAGCGGTGCAAGCTGCTCCGGCGAGATCCCCATAAAAAGCGGCTGCCTCTGAAGAGCGTAGTAAAGATCCTCGTCGTCCGGATGAATAATGATCTCGGCTTCGGGAAACGCCGCGTGAAGTGCGGACGTGCCGCCGACGTGGTCGAGATGCCCGTGCGTGAGGGTTATCGCGGCAAGCGAGAGGCCGTTGTCGCGAAGAAAATTTTCAGGTTCGACACATCGTTCGCCCGGATCGATAACGATCGCCTGTTTTGTTCTCTCGCAAACCGCCACTCGCGTATTCTGCTGAAACGGCGTCTGCGTAAAGGTCTCAATTCTCATACATTTACGAACTCGTCGAGATACTTCGCGTGATCAAAATCGCCCGCTTTTCGGTCTTTCAGGATAAAGCCGATCGCTTCGCGATAAGTTTCGGCGTTGACCGAACCCGAGAAGCACGGTGTTTCAATATCGGTCAAACTCAAGTAGCTGAAAAGGGACGCGGAAAGCATCCAGAGAAGGATCTCTTCGCGTGTGCCGAGCGGATTGTGCTTGATGATCGTTTCGCGGTCGTCAACGATACCCTGCACGATCCTCGAGAATTCATTTTCCGAAATTCGGTGAAGGTTGCTCATACATCAAATACTCAGTTTCGTGCATACCGAGGCGTTGGTAAACCGCCTGTGCGACGCGATTCTCTTTCTCGACATAAAGTCGAATACCGCACACATCACCCGCTTCGGCCGCCATCGCCCAAACGAATGTGGAAAGTTCACGATAAAGGCCTTTGCCGCGTGCTTCCGGCACGACATAAACGCTCTGTATCCACCAGAACCATGCGTTGCGCCAATCGCTCCATTCGCGCGTAACGAGCAGTCCGCCAAGGATCTTGCCATTCTCTTCAGCAACGACATAAAACCCTCGATCGCCTTTCGAGAAAACCGCCCTCACGCCCGCGGTGAGCGTCGCCTCATTGAGCCGCTTGCCTTCTGTCTCGAAGGCCATCGCCTGGTTGAACTCGACCAAAGCATCGATGTCCGGTTCTTTTGCGAGTCTGATCTTCATCATTTTCACCTTCCACGTGAAATAAAAGCAGGAAATACAGCAGGATCGCAAAGACTAACGGTGCTGCCAAAATACCGCCGAAGAAGAATATGTAAACAATGGAAATCGCAAGCATCGCGGGTCCGTCGCAAACAACAACATCCGCGGCACACGGTGCGGTCATGTAGCGGGATGCCAGCACAAACCCGATAAGCCAGATGCCAACCACAGCCACAATACTCCCGGCGATGCTCGAAATGATCGGATGCCTGCGAATTTTACGGATTACCTTCACAACTTGACGAAGCAGGACGAGTCCTCTAGCCTAAAATGTTTTGCCCTTTGGCAATCTCCTTATTATATGAAACTTCGCATCCTCTATCACGGCAACTGCTTCGACGGCGTCTCTTCGGCGGCGATCTTCACGAAATTCTATAAGGCAACGGTCGCGTCCGATGCCGATGTTGCATACACGCCGACGATGCATCGTGCGGGCAATGCGTTCGACCGCGAGCAGTTCGACGGGGATGAAAATGCGATCGTTGACTTTAAGTATTGCCCGGATGAGCGGCTGACGTGGTGGTTCGATCATCACCAATCGGCTTTTTTGACGCCGGAGGACGAGGCACACTTTCTTGCAGATACATCAGGCAAGAAGTTTCTTGATACAACGAGCAAATCGTGTGCGGAGTTCATCGCGAAGGTCGCGAGGGAGAAGTTCGGCTTCCACGATCCGTCGCTTGATGAACTTGTGCATTGGGCACACATCATCGACGGTGCTCTGTATGAATCGCCGGCACAATGCGTCGAATTGCGTTCGCCGGCACTAAAGCTGATGCAGGTGATCGAGGGCGAAGAAGATCCCGCATTTGTCGAGAAGATCATTCGGATGCTAACCACCTCGACGCTTGATGAGATCGTTGAAAGCGACGCGATCCAGGCGAAGCTCGAGCCGATACTAAAGACACATTGGGAAACCGTCGAGCTTATAAAACAGCGTGCGAAGGCAGAGCGAGGCGTCGTAAGCTTCGATCTGACGGACACGGACGTCGCAGGCTATAACAAGTTCATCCCGTACTATTTTCACCCGGAAGTTACGTACGTCGTTTCGCTGACGATCAGCCCGTTCCGGACGAAGATCTCGGTCGGCTCGAACCCATGGTCACCGCGTCCGCGCGTCCACAATATCGCAGAGATCTGTGAGAAGTACGGCGGCGGCGGCCATGCGGTGGTCGGTGCGGTCAGCCTCGCTCCGGATCAGATCGAGCTCGGCCGCAAGTATATGAACGAGATCATTGAGACGCTGCGTTTTGATGATTGATCCTGCAAAAAGCAAAGGCTGCCCGGAACACCCTCCGGACGGCCTCTTTAGTTCAGAAAGGCAAACCTGCTACTTCTTTGTATAGACGGAAGTTGAACTGTTGGTGCCGCGTGGGCTGACGGATTCGCGGGCCACGGTCAGCGTCTTGCCGTCGGCCGAGAGAGACCAATTTTCTGTCACGGTAAACGACATCTCGCCCTGCGGCCCGTTGAAGGTGCGCACGGTCGTGAGCTTGACCGATCCGTCGCCGGCAACTGCTGCCTTATAGGTAACCGGCATCTTGCCCATACGGCCTTCGATCTCGGCCTTTGTTTCCTTACCGTCCAGCGAGAACGACGCCGACGAATTGCCGCCGCCCATCATTCCGCGTCCGCGGCCCGATTCAGCTCCTTCCTTTCGGGTGGTCGCAAGCTCATATTTCAGGTCAGCAGCAGTTTGCGTGACGGTGAGTGTTTGCGATTCGATCGACGAATCAGCAGAAGCGGACTTGGCCGTATCAAGGGACCAAGTGCCGGAAAAATCTGAGGCCTTCTGTGCCGATGCAGAGACGGCCATCGCGAACAGCATAACTGCTGCCGCAAAAAGGACATTGCGTTTCATTACTTGTTGCTCCTTAGCGTTATTGAGAAAGAATAGGACGACATAGGCGCAATTCTACTCCCGAAAACAAGCCTCGAGTGCAAAGATTTGTAATGATTTGGTCAGCCCCCAGCGGTGCGATCTCGGTTCGGGATCAGGTGGCGATCTCGCCCTCGGCCGGCGTCTGATTCAGCTTGCTGTGCGAGTAGCTGTAAAAGAAATAGATCACGAGTCCGACGATGAGCCAGATCCCGAAACGGAACCAGTTCGTCCAGCCGAGTTCGGTCATCAGATAGGTGCAGCACATTACGCCGAGAACGGGAATGAGCGAGAGGCGTTTGATGACGCAAAGGACGGTCATTACGAGCGAAAAGATCGCAAAGACGAAGTACGGCAGCTTTTCAAAGAAAACGCCGGTCGCCGTCGTTACACCCTTCTTAATGTCGTCGGCGGTCGGAGCGAAATCCGTGAAGAAGGTGTGCGTTGCGTCGTGATTGTAGTAAAGGATGAGGGCCCAGACACCGATGAAGATCACGGGGGCGACGAACATCGAGTTGAGGTAAGGCACGAAGCGTTTTTGACCCGCAAACTCCTTGTCCTTGACGAGCACGCCCGCGCAAACGACCGTAAACGCGAAGAGCGTGCCGATAACGGAAAGGTCGGTGACCTCGGTCAGGTTCATAAAGAGAGCAGGAACTGCCACGAAAATGCCGGTCAGTATCGTGGAGAACCACGGCGTTCGGAACTTTGGATGTATCGATGAGAAGATCTTCGGCAAAAGGCCGTCGCGGCTCATTGCCATCCAAAGACGCGGCTGGCCAAGCTGAAAGACGAGAAGCACGGTCGCGAGTGCGACGACGGCACTGACCGCGATGATGCCGGAGACCCACGGGATGTTCACGCCTTCGGGGCCGAAAACGAATGCGAGCGGATCGCCGACATTCAGAAATTTGTAGCTCACCATTCCGGTCAGTACAAGAGCGAGCACGACGTAAAGAACCGTGCAGATGACGAGCGAATAGATCATTCCGCGAGGCAGCGTGCGATAAGGGTCTTTACACTCTTCAGCCGTCGTCGATAGGGCGTCAAAGCCGATGTAAGCAAAGAATACGGCAGCAACGCCGCCCATCATACCGCCAAAGCCGTTCGGCAGGAACGGGCTCCAGTTCTCGGTCTTTACGTAGAATGCGCCGAGAATGATCACGAGCAGAATGATCCCTAGTTTCACGCCGACCATTATGTTCGAAGCGATCTTCGATTCACGAATACCGATATAGACAAGCGCCGTGATTATAAAGACGATCGCGAGAGCCGGAACGTCGGCGATGATCGGAATGCCTGCAATGTGAGTCGCATTCGCCCAAGCCTGATGTGCTTCGACCTGTGCGCAGGAAACGGCGGCTTCGGCGGCCTTGCAGCCGGCTTGGAGCGATTCGAGACTCGCTCCGCCGGCGATCGCTTCATTGACGGCGGCGAATCCACGCTTTGCCGTCAGGAAATCCATCGTAAAACTCATCGGCACGTGGATTCCGTTCGCCGCAAGCAGGCTCGTAAAATAATCACTCCACGAGATCGCAACGGCGATGTTGCCGATAGCGTATTCAACGAGAAGATCCCAGCCGATGATCCAAGCGAGGAGTTCGCCGAAGCTCGCGTATGCGTAGGTGTATGCCGAACCTGCGATCGGTATCTTTGACGCGAATTCCGCATAACAAAGTGCCGCGAATCCGCATGCGATGGCCGCAAAAATGAACAGGAATACCACGCCGGGGCCGCCTTTGAATGAGGCCTGTCCGATCATCGCGAAAATTCCCGCACCGATGATAGCCGCGATGCCGAGCATCGTCAGGTCGAATGTGCCAAGGCTTCGGCGCAGCGTTACAACGGTCTCTTCGCCCGGTTGTCCGGGAACGATGCCTTCGTCTGAAAAGCCCGCGGCCGCGTCGGCTTGGATCTGGGCGATGGATTTCTTGCGAAAGACGTTTGTAGCCATAAGTTTCGGTGTCTCGGATCGCGGGCTTTTGCAGATCGTTTTGCCCGGCACGTTCTTCTATTTTTACGGAGAGTACGGCGAAATTGTTGCCTCGGCGAATTCTGACCGAAAAAGCCGGACGATGCAAGCCGTACAATCAAGAACGCCGGTCAGGACCGTGCGATCGTACGCAGTGTCTTGACCGGCGGGCTATGTGAACGAGAGTATGTGTCGGCCGGTTTACTCTTCTTCCTCATGGACGAATTCGAGCGTTCGAAGGTCCATTATCGAACGGTCTTTGCCGTCCATCCAATAAAGTTTCTGACCCTCGCCGCTGAACAGGTCTTCGCCGAGGTCGCGCCAATCGGTCTTGCGTCCGAGTTTGATCTCGCTGTCGCTGCTCTTCCACGAACCGGCGTAAAGCACGGGGAAGAACATCTCGCCGGACGTGCCCGTATTGAGCTCGACGTTCGCCTGCCGCCAAAAGAGATCGCGAAGTCCTTTGGGTTCGAAGAACTCGATCTTGACGACATTCTCGAATGGCAGCCAAGAGTACGACTCCTTAAAGAAGACCTCGAAAACGCACATCGTCGGGTCGTTGTAATCTCGAAAATCTTCGACGTCCTCGCCGTTGACCTTGCAACCGAATGCCGGCCGTTCTTCTTCGATCGTGTCGAGAATACTGCGTGCTTCGAATATCGAACCTTCGCGGATGCGGTTGTTCGCATTCAGGAGGTCCTCGATATAGCTTGGCGGAGGTGCGAGGATCCCCGGCTTTAGGCCGTCGTCAAAAAAGCTCATCCGATCTTTTTCGGCCGAGAGATTCTGGCGAAAGATCATAGAACCGATCAAAGCTCCCGCGTCCTGATGCCCGATGACGTCAAGCTGCTTTGCCGCACGTTCCCAATTGCCGCCAAAGAGGGCGAGTTCGAAGAGAAAGATCCTCGCGGGAATGTCGGTCGGCGCGGTCTTGACGTGGTCGAGAACGGCTTGGGTCGCGCCTTCGAGATCGCCTTCCGCGAGAAGAGTTTTTGCTTTGTCCATAGCTAAAAATGTCCTATTGGATCAGGTTGTCGGGAGCCTTTACGTTCCTGAAAATGCTCTTGTCAAAAAGGTCGCCGCCGCTCGGCTTGATCTGGGCCGAGACGGGATGGCCGCCGACCGAATAGCTGATCGAATATTCGCCGGTCGGCTGCTTGGACGGCTTGCCGGCATCGACAAAGCGGAAAAGGCCCCACTGTCCCGGGAAGCGTTGCGTTCCCGAATTGCTTGCCGGTGCCGAAGCCGTATTCGCATTGCCTGCCGGTGCCGACGATGTCGTTCCGCCGCTGCCGGAATCGAGCACGACGCCGGTCTCGGCTCCCGCAGGTGCAGGGAACGTGCCCTTGATCGACGCGGTTCCGTCGCTCGTGATCTTTTGTCCGTCGATCGTGATCTCGACGATCGCTGTCTTGCTCGGCTTAAAGCTGAACTCGTATTCGAACTTCGGCGTCTGGCTCGTGCCGTAGAGTGCCTGGCGAAGAGCGAATGCGTTGTTCAGATACGCGACAAAGTCGGGTGTGAACTTGACCTCCGAATCGGTCTTGAGCTTGAGCTGTCCGTTCGCCTCTTCAAAGTATTTCTTGAGCTTGTCGTTGTAGAAGACCGACAGTTTGCCATCCACAGGATTCAGGAACGCCGAGAGCTTCGTCAAATCGGATTCTCCTGCACCATCATCGAACGGATAGCCCTTCTCGATCTCCTTGGCGGCAGGCAATATCTGTTCGGCCCACAGCTTCTTCAACTGTGCCTGAGCGTCGCCGCCGAGCATTGCGCGGAGGTTTCCGAGAGGTTCTTTCAGAAGCTCGGCAACTTCCTGCGAAGCGGCCGTTTCGGAGAAACCGCCGATCATTCCGTCGATATTGCCTTCGCTTCGGCCGAGGCCAAGTTCGCTGTCCTTGCCGTTCGCAAGATCTGACGCGATCGTCTTGAGCTGATCGGCGTTAAACCGGCCGAGCTTCTTATAGATCGCCTGGATCTCGGAGCCGTAGCTGTCGATCGGTGCCTTGTCCTTGTCGGTCTTTTTGCCGACAAAGGCAAAGAGCGGCCTGAATGCCTTTTCCGGCGGCGTATTGCCGTCGCCGTCTGCCGGGCCGGCAACGAACCAGCTCTTGATCCATTCCCACCAGCTTTCATTCTCCGAGCGTGCGGAAAGATTGGTGTTGTAGGCAACTTCCTTGAGCAGGAGCTTCATCGGTGAATTCTCAAGCGAGAAGACCTGCAACGCCGCGGTGGCCGTGTCCTTATCCTTGTATGGTTTGACGTTCGTGCCCTTGATGAACGCCCGCCAATTATCGACGTAGTCGCGATAGTATCGATCCTCGATGAGTTTCGAATCCGTCGTTTGAGCCAACGAGCTGCGTCCGCTTTCGCCCATCACCCAATCGCCCTCGGCCAGCTTGTCGTTCGCATCGGTGATCGCCGTTTTCATCAGCTTGAGGCCGCTGCGCGTATATGCACCCGGAACCTGGAACGTGCCTTCGATGAATCGCGGATCGCCGCCGGCGCGAGACAAGATGCCTTCGGTCGTGAATGGGCCGATCTTGTCGTCGATGGTCTTCGAGATCTCGGTTACCTGACGTTTGTAATAGCGATAGACGGCCGGGAACGCCTGGAGTTTTTTGCGTGCGTCGCCGACGAGCTTTTCGTCGATCTGAATACGCGGGAACTGATAGCCGTCAGGGTCGTCACGATCGACCTGTTTTGCCCAGAAAGCGAGCTGGTCGAGAGCGACGGGCTTCATATCGACAGGGATCTTGTCGTCTGCCGTCCAATAGGGCTTTAAGGTCGCGGCGATGTGCGACGGCTCGGCCTTGTCCTTGTACTGTCCAGTGAGCATCAGATACGCCTTAAGAAGGTCGTAGTTCTTGCCCAGGTTCTGCTCTTCCTGATCCGTAAGCTTTGTGGGGTTTGCTACGGTCGCGGTGTCGGCGAACTTTCTAAGGTCGGCCGTCAAACGCTTTAGTGCCGGTGCCTTGAACCGATTCTCAATGACGGCCATATAGACCGGCAGAAGATGCTTGCGATATGGGCGGTTGCCGCTGTAAAGCCCCATACGCATGAACAGCGGTGCACCGTGGCGTTCGTAATCATCTAGCTTTACGAGCAGGTCGCGTAGGTCTTCGGTGGCGTTTAGTTCGTTGCGGATGGCCGTCTCATCTGCCTTTCCTGGGTTCTTATACGCATCAGTTCGCGTTACGGCGATGACCTTCTCGCCGCGTGTTTGAGCTTCGGCGAGCATCTGCTTGTTGTTGTAAAGCGAGACGCCCGAAAGGATGACGAGCAATGCCGAAAGCCCGATGATGCCGATCAAAGCGAGCCAGGCGAGTATCGGCCCGCTCTGCTTTTGTGCCTGAAACGCACGGACGACGTCGGCATCACGCAGAAAAACATCGCGGAAAAGCCGCGGCGTAAAATATGCGGCCGCAACGGTCGCAGGCGTGTTCTGTCCGCGTCGAGCGAGCGTCGATGTGAAATAGAATCCGCGCAGGAGCGGATTCTCGCTGAAAGGGTTCGGGCGGAAAAGTGCTCCGACAAACGCACCGATCCTGCGACGAGCGGCACCAAAATGAAGCGGAAAATTGAATATCTTTAGCTGCCGGACCGGTGTGAACGGCGCAGAAAGACGCAAAATTCGGCGCTTCATCGCAGAATCACGCAGCAGTTCGAACTCAGTATCGAACTGTGCCTGTGCGCTCTCGGCGTTCGCGAACGGGATGGTTGCGCCCCAGACGAGTTCGCGTCCCTCATTCTTAGAAACCGAGAACGAATCCTGGAAACCTTCGATAGCGTCCGAATGGGTAAAGACGAGATAGACGGGAAAACGCAGCTTTATCCGCTGGATCGCATCATCAAGACGCCCGCGGAGTACCTTTGCGGTCTCTTCGGATTCAGCTTCCTCGCGTTTGATTATCTTGTCGCCGTTGACGACAAGGATGAATCCGTCGATTGGCCTTGCGGGCCGTATCTTCTTTATCGTTTCAAGGAGAGCGCTCCATTCATCGGCCGGGCCGCCTTCGGATTGGAATCGGCCTGATGTGTCGATGAAGACGCCTTCGCTGGTTACGCGAAGGTCAATGTTCGGGGTCGGGCGGATCGTTTTCTGCTCGGATTCACGCTGGCTGGGAAGCGTTTTCAGGTCGAGGCCGGCGCTGATAAAAAGCGAGCTCTTTCCGGAGCGAAGCGGGCCGGCGATCAAATACCACGGGAGCGAATAGAGAGCATCTTTCCCGTCCTTTCCGAGGTTCGAGCCTTTTAAGAATGTTGCCAATTCCTGGAATGCGGCGTCGATCTCCGGATACGAACCGACGGCGGCCTGCTGAACCGGCTGTGCTGTCGGAGCAGCGGCGCCTTGCTCGGCGGCTTCAGCGGCGGCGGCCTCGGCCTTTGCACGTTTCTTTTCACGCCGCGATTTGACGAACATAAAAAGCAACGCAAACGGCAGCGTTAAAAGTACTAGGGCGATGATGACGATCTTGTCGTTATAGCTCGCCGTGCTGGCGGGCATAAAATAGACGATGACCGACACGATGCCGTAGAAAGACATCATTCCGCCGAGGCCGAGTGCCCAAGTAAGCTGGCTTGTGTGCCAAGAACTCATAATCCGTGTAAGGAGATCGAATTAGCTGCCAAATTGCAGGTGGTCGATCGCATCCTGCATATATTTCGAGGCAATGACGAACATCACCAGATAGCTGATCAGCATAACCGCGACAAAAGCAAAGGCACCGGCCTTTGCCCAGGTCGGGACCTTGCGTTTCTTCGGCGGCTCGGGCTGATCGGTCGCAAGCCAATGCGGTGAAAGCTCGACGGGACGGATGCGGCCGACCTTCGAAAGAGCGTTCGCTGTCGTCTGCATTATCGCGAGCAGCTTTTCCTGCTCATAAACGCCGTATCGGCCCTTAAAACCGAGCAGCATACAATAGTAATAGACCTCGACGGCATCCTGCGTGATGTCTATCTGCTTGAGCATCGATTCGAGCTTGTCGAAGAATTTGTTGCCCGCGAGCTGCTCACCAAAATATTCGAGCTGAATGGGCACGCGTTCCCATTCCGAACGCAGCGGGAAATTGTTCGTCAGGATCGCCTCGTCGATGAACGAAGCGAGTGCGAACTTTGAGACCGTCACGATCTTGTGGTTGAAACGATAGCGTTCGGCTCGTTTCTCGAAATCTTCGAGCATTCCGACGGCCTGCGGGCGCAGTTCGTTCGACGGGGTCACTATGCCCGCCTTCAGCCTCAGAACAAGGTCAAATATTGGCCCCGCAAAGGTAATTAGGTCGTTCTTGGTCGCAGTCTCGGCCATCGTAGGTTAACTAATCTTAATTCCGAAGCGATATTTTCTCAATCTATTGACGCTCTTCGAGCCGGATTTTTGCCGCATGGCCGGCATTTGCTCCGATAACGCCTCTATGCAGGCTCGACCGGCACCATTTCCTGCGGCGTGGTATAGAGCCGTTTGACGAATGGCGAGAGAGCAAAGAGCAGAACGGCCGCACCGACCAATACACCCGCAACGATCATGAAGATTCGCGTCAAAACGGCCGCATCCGCGACGAATTCACCCGCGATCATGCCAGCGACATAATTTCCCAGTGAGATCGAAAGGAACCAAACGCCGAGCATAAGCGAGATCATCCGCGCAGGTGCGAGCTTTGTCATCGATGCAAGGCCGACCGGGCTCAAACAAAGCTCTCCGATCGTATGGAAGAAATACACGAGAACGAGCCACATCGGGCTGACCTTTCCACCGGTTGTGAGGCTTGCAGCGTAAGCGACGACCAAGAAGCCAATTCCCGCAAACAGGAGGCCGAGCGAGAACTTTACAGCGTCCGAAGGCTGTCTTTTTCCGAGAGCCATCCACACAGCTCCGACGATCGGCGCAAAGATGACGATGAGAAGTGAGTTCACCGATTGAAGCCAGGACGCCGGGAACTCCCACCCGAAAATGCGATTGTCGGTCAATTTATCCGCAAATAGATTAAAACTCGTCGCAGCCTGCTCAAATCCCATCCAAAAGATCGTCGAAAAGAGGAAAAGGATCATAAGGACCGCAAGCCGTTTCCAATCGTCACGGGTGAGTTTATCCTGAGTGCCGGTTATAAAAACGCCGATCAACGCGGCTACTACAACTGTCGGCATAAGGACGTACGAAAGGGCGTAGGAAAAGCCCTGACTGATCGCCGCGAAACCGATAACGGCAACTGCGGCGAGAATGATCACCACCATCTTGACGATATATCCCGGATCCTGCGTCGGGGCACTGCTCGCTGCTCCCGCATCAGCCACAGGTTTTGCTTCGGCCTGCGGCAGATTTCCGACATTCTTGATATTTCGACGGCCAAGGACATACTGTACAAGTCCGAGGGCCATGCCGACGCCCGCGCATGCAAATCCGAAGTGCCAGCTCGAATTCGGGTCGAATCCTATTCCCTCGATCCACGCCCTGAACTGTGCGTTCTGTGCCAAGTAGCCGCAGATAAGCGGTGCGAGGAATCCGCCGATATTGATCCCCATATAGAAGATCGAAAAACCGGCGTCGCGGCGTTCATCCTCCTTGCTATAGAGATCGCCGACCATTGCCGAGATATTAGATTTGAGGAATCCTGTCCCGATCGCGACAAGTATCAGTCCCGCATAGAACGTCGGCATCATCGGAAAGGCGAGCGTGAAATGCCCGAGCATGATAATGATGCCGCCGACGAAGGTCGCACGCTTTGCTCCGATAAAACGATCCGCGATCCATCCGCCGATCAGCGGAAGGAAATACACGCTTGCGGCATACAAGGCGTAGATCGGAGCCGCATCTGCCGCCGACCATCCCAAACCGCCGGTTGCGACGGCCGTCGTCATATAGAGCATCAGGATCGCGCGCATCCCGTAATAGCTGAATCTTTCCCACATTTCGGTGAAAAAGAGCGTCGAGAGCCCTCTGGGATGGCCAAAGAAAGCTCGGTCGTCGGACGGTCGCGCGTTGTTTGCGGAATCAGTGCTCATAAATAGTTTGTTTTCGCGGTCGTATTTTAGAGAGAAGTTTCGACGAATATAGCAGATTTTTGGTCGACAGCGAAACTTTAGGGCAAGCCCGCGTGCGGGCTGCGAAAAAGACTGTTCGCAACCTTGGCCTTGGGATTTGCGGGAAGAATGTAGTTCCTCTAAACTTAATAGTTTCGTGCCCTTGTAGCTCAATGGTTAGAGCAGCGGACTCATAATCCGTTGGCTGTAGGTTCGAATCCTACCGAGGGCATGCCAATTTTTGACGACGATCGCTGACCGGGAGGCTCGATCACCTACCTTGAGGCAAGTAAACAAGTCCGCAAAACTCAGAGGCGTCTTCTACGACATCCGTGGGCCGGTGATGGATCTCGCAAGCCGAATGGAGGAAGCCGGTGAGCGGATAATAAAGCTCAACATCGGCAATCTTGCTGCATTCGGGCTGAATCCGCCGGACGAGATCGTGCAGGATATGATCCGCAATCTTCCGGAGGCCGGAGGTTACACGGACAGCAAAGGGCTCTTTGCTCCGCGACGAGCGGTCGCACAATACGCTCAGGTAAAAGGCATCGCCGGAGTTGACGTTGACGATATCTATCTCGGCAACGGTGCCTCTGAATTGATCACGATGTCGCTCAACGCCCTGCTTGATGCGGGCGATGAGGTGCTCGTCCCGGCACCGGATTATCCATTGTGGACCGGTTCGGTATCCTTGAGCGGCGGCCGGCCGGTCCATTATGTCTGCGACGAGGCCAGCGAATGGATGCCGGACATCGACGATATCCGCAGCAAGATCACCCCGAACACACGCGGCATTGTCGTTATCAACCCAAACAACCCGACAGGCGCGCTCTACCCGACGGAACTCCTTCTCTCGATCGTTGAGATCGCACGGGAACACGACCTGATCGTCTTTTCGGATGAGATCTACGATAAAACGCTCTTTGACGGGAATACGCACACAAGCCTCGCCTCGCTGGCGGACGATGTGTTGTTCTTGACCTTTAACGGCCTTAGCAAGAACTATCGTTCGTGCGGCTATCGGGCGGGATGGCTGATCGTCTCCGGCAACAAACGGAACGCGGGCGACTACATTACAGGGCTGAATATGCTTTCGGCGATGCGGCTCTGTTCGAATACGCCCGGACAACTCGCCATCCAGACCGCCCTTGGCGGTTATCAGAGCATTGACGACCTTGTTGCACGGGGCGGCCGGCTTTGCCGTCAACGCGATCGCGCATACGACCTTCTGACAAAGATCCCGGGCGTTTCTGTCGTAAAGCCGAAGGCCGCCCTTTATATGTTCCCGAAGCTGGACCCGGAACTCTATCCGATCGCGGACGATAAGGAGTTTGCGTGCTCGCTCCTCGCAGAAGAAAAGGTCCTGATCGTGCAGGGCACGGGATTTAATTGGATCGATCACAACCACTTCCGCCTTGTTTTCCTCCCGAATGTTGACGACCTCGCCGAGGCCATAGGACGCATTTCGGCCTTTCTCGAACGCTATCGCCGTTCCGCCGCAACTTGAAAGCTGTTCTTGCGAGGACGAAAATAAGAATATTGGAGGCACTCGCGATGAAACTTGAGCTCGAATCGAACAACCTCGATGATTACCTGGAGGAGATACCGCCGATCATCGAATTTTCTACGCCGAAGGTGAAGGAGACGATCGCCGCGATCGAGGCGCAAGCTGATTCGCCGCGTGAACGTGCGAAGTTAGCCTTCGAATTCGCACGAGACGAGATCTCACATTCTTTCGACACGAACAGCGAAGTGATAACGGTCGGTGCCGAGGACGCGATCGCGAAAAAGGAAGGCATTTGCTTTGCGAAATCCCATGTGCTCGCGGCACTCTTGCGCGGAATGAACATTCCTGCGGGATTTTGCTATCAGCGTGTGCTTCGAAAAGGAACGGTCGATTCCGGCTACGCTCTGCACGGGTTGAATGCTGTCTATCTCGACGATGTCGGTTGGTTTCGCGTCGATCCTCGCGGCAACAAGCCGGGCGTCGATTCGCAATTCTCAACCGATGAGGAGAAACTCGCTTATCCGATCCGCGAAGAACTCGGTGAGTTCGACTATCCGAACGTGCTTACCTCACCGCTGCCATCGGTGATCTCTGCGATGCACGAAACGAAGGATTGCCATACGCTCTTTTACGACCGCCCGGCCTCGATGTAGCGCAAGCGTCGGATCTGAGCCTTTCTTCCGCGAGTTTTGGCAACTAATCGACGACGATCTGCACCGACGCCTGGCCTTGAGCTCCGATCGGGTCGTATTCGATCGTGTTCAGGCCTTGCACCACGTACTGCGAGATGTCGAGCGTGATCGTGCTTCCCGGCAGGCCGCTGAACCAATAGCTGACATACGTGCCGTTGATCTGCAGATCCAGACGCTTCATCCGATAAGGCTTGACGATGAGATACGCGACATTTCCCGGCACGTAGATCGACTGAGTTCGACCCGCAACATCAAGCTTCGGATCGACCGTGATCGG
Organism: Pyrinomonadaceae bacterium; assembly: GCA_019694355.1. Classification (GTDB taxonomy): domain Bacteria; phylum Acidobacteriota; class Blastocatellia; order Pyrinomonadales; family Pyrinomonadaceae; genus OLB17. Next base: position 561,424 of record JAIBCB010000003.1, read on the forward strand.
ATATGTGCCGATCTCAACGCCTGTGTAATAGGCCTTCAGTATCTGCAGAAAACTCTGACCCGCGAGCCCACGCCCGTTCGCGCCGTATTGACTCATCCCGACATTGTGTCCCCAGCCGCCGCCATAGGCGATGACGCCGCCAAAGCCGCCGCTGCCGTCATAATAACTCTCGATAAGACCAGGGTTCGTAAGCGTGAAATTCGCCGCGATATTCGACGAATTAGGGCACACAGCAGGCTCGGAATTTACCGTTCGCCCAAAAACATTCCGTAAATTGTCCCATCCGCGCACTTCCACGACACCGGACGTGAGCGTGATCTGTTCGATTGCGATACGATTCGAACCTGTCATTCTGAGAAGTGTGGAAACGCCGGTGATCGTGCCCGAGATGTCGCCGCTGATCAGGACATAACGATTACCCGTGAGGCGACTCTTTATCGATGCGGACGGGATGGTAACCTTCCAACGCGAAAAACGATTGTTCACGCGCCCGCACATATCGTAGCCTTCGGGCACGATGTTCTTCCAGAAGGCGTCACGAACTGCCGGGTCGGTAAGGTCGGGAGCCGTGCCCTCGCCATCAAAGATCCCGGTCAGAAAAGGTGTAACATTTGTTCCGGGCAGCTGCGTGCTCGGAATGTTAAAGATCCAATGGTTGCTGTCGCTGTAACCGCCGAACGAAGATGAATAAAGTGCCGAGATGATCGAGCCGTTGTATGTTGCGACCAATCCGGTCGATTCATCAGTTGCCTGAACGGCCCGAGCGTGTTCGCTCAGATAGCCGCGATACACCTGCGACGATGAGGAATCGACGATGTCGAATGGATAACCAAGCCCGACGTAGCGTCCGCGATTTGCGATCGCGTATCCGCGTGCGGCAACCGCCTGTGCCCGCAGAGCTTCCATATGAAAGGACGCGATCGATTCATTTGCTACTACGCCGCGAACGTACTTCTCGACCTCGATGATATTGACGAGATTCACCGCACCGGCGGCGGTAGTCGTTCCGCGTGCGATCTCGATCTCGCCCCGATACTTCGGTTTCTGAACAACCCCCAGAGCGTTTCGCAGAATACTTTCGACGGTAAAGAGATTCGTGTCGATCGACGGCACGAATCTAACGGGTCCGACCACGTTGTAGGTCGCGGTCGGGCTTACGACCACGTAATTAGTGCCGTTAAAACTGACGGTGTAGAGTTCACCTGCCTGCATTGACGCGATCGTATCGCCGGTAGAAAGGTCGATGACAGCGACCGAACCTTCAGTATTTGTAAGCTGAACGGACTGGTGATTTAGCGTGGAAAACTCGGTGGCAATCCCGCCGGTCCCGTTGAACGTGTTCGCGTATAGACCTACGCGAAGGGACACGACGACGGCACTCGGTGTGCTTAGATTCACGGGTCCGAGTTCGGGGCGATTTCCTGACGCGTGAGAGTCGCCAACCGCAACTCTGGATCGAATAAAATCTTCTTCCAGCTGTCGGTCGGAGCGAGAAGATCGCTGTGCGAAACTCTGCCCGACACAGACGAGGACCAACAGAGAAGCGAGAGACCAAAGTACTTGTTTTTTCATTTTCGACCGACCTCCAAAGTGGGTTTCTCACATAATGCCAAGGTGTTTTGGAAAGGCGCAAGAGCCCGAGGTCACAGCTGATAATGCCGACTGATACATATCATCAAAAGAGCTTACCGCCCCGGTTGCCGCAAGAGCCGACAACAAGAATCAATGTATCACACATATTGTGATAAATGCAACAAAAAATGCACCTTGTTGCAGCACGAAATTGCTCCAGGTTTCTCGGCTGGTTGAGCTTGACCGCACTTAACGCTCAAACTTCCAGCAAGCTTCCCTTAGCCGACCGCTTACTTTGCTGCTTCTCCCTTAAACGTTAAAGCGGAAGTTTACGATATCGCCGTCACGCATTACGTATTCTTTTCCTTCGAGGCGGACGAGGCCTTTTTCGCGGGCGGCGGCGTAGGTGCCGCAGGCGACGAGGTCGTCGTAGGAGACGATCTCGGCGCGGATGAAGCCGCGTTCGAAGTCGGTGTGTATGGTGCCGGCGGCCTGCGGTGCTTTTGTGCCGATGGGAATCGTCCAAGCGCGCGTCTCTTTCTCGCCCGCGGTCAGGAACGACATCAGCCCGAGCATATGGTACGCGGCCTTGATGAGGCCATCGACGCCGCTCGACGCAAGGCCGAGGTCTTTTAGATACTCAGAGCGTTCAGCGGGGTCGAGAGCGACGAGTTCGGCCTCCAGTTTTGCGCAGATCATCACGACGTCAGCTTTCTCGGCCTCGGCGTGTTTGCGAACGGCGGCAACGTGCGGATTGCTGTCAGGGTCGGCAAGCGTCGCTTCGTCAACGTTTGCCGCGTAGATCGTGGGCTTTGTCGAAAGCAGGAACCAGCCCTTAACGATCGCACGTTCGTCGTCCGTCAGGTCAGCGGCACGAGCAGGACGCCCTTCTTCGAGGATCGGCTGGATCTTGTCCATCAGCTCGATGTCGCGTTTTGCTTCCTTATCGCCGGATTTTGCGGCACGCTGTGCCTTTTCACGACGCTTTTCGACCGAAGCGAGATCGGCGAGCGCAAGCTCGATCTGGATCGTCTCGATGTCACGAACAGGATCGACAGAGCCTTCGACGTGGACGATATTCTCATCCTCGAAACAACGCACGACCTGGATGACAGCGTCCGTTTCGCGGATATTCGCGAGGAACTGATTGCCGAGGCCTTCACCTTTTGACGCTCCGCGAACGAGGCCTGCGATATCGACGAACTCGACCGTCGCGGGGATGATCGTCGCGGTCTTGACGACCTTTGCGAGCGGTTCGAGACGCTCGTCCGGTACGGGAACGACACCGACATTCGGTTCGATCGTCGCGAAAGGGTAATTCGCCGCCAATGCCGCTTCCTGTGCGGTCAATGCGTTAAAAAGGGTGGATTTTCCGACGTTGGGCAGACCAACTATCCCGGCTTGAAGCATAAGTCAATAACAGCCCCGATGGGCGAAACAGCCATTGTAGCGTATTTGAAAAAAGTTCGCAGAATGGTGAGTTAAGACTTGCGTAGTTAAATAGCTACATGTATATTAGTAGTCAAGTAGCTACGCATTATGAATCTACGAAGAGATGTTTTTCAGGCTATAGCGGACCCGACGCGGCGGGCGATATTAGTTCTCTTGGCTACGCAGTCACTGACCGCCGGTGCGATCGCCGCCAATTTCGGTACCGCGAGGCCGACCGTCTCAAAACACTTAAAGATACTTGCAGAATGTGAACTGCTCGACCAGGATCGGTCGGGCCGCGAGATCCATTATCGGCTCAACCCGAAAAAGATGATTGAGATCGCTGACTTTATCGAGCCGTTCCGTCAAATGTGGGACGAACGATTCAACAAGCTAGAGGACATAATGAAAAAGGAGAGCCGACAGCCCGTACATGACTTGGGGCCGTACTAAAAATGGAAAGGAAAACAAATATTGACGCCGAGGACGGCAGACAGGACATATTGATCACACGCGAATTCGACCTGCCGATCGAATCGCTGTTTCGGGCACACGTCGAAGCGAATTTGGTCGAGCAATGGATGGGGACAAAGGTCATAAAACTCGAGAACAAAAAGCACGGGAGCTACGAATTCGAGACGAGCGATCAGAATGGCAACGTCCTTTTCAGAGCGAACGGAACGATACATGACTTCGCGCCGAACGAGCGCATCACGCGAACGTTCGAAATGGAGAACACGCCATTCCCCGTACAGCTTGAGTTTCTCGAATTCTCAGGCTTGTCGGACGCGAGAAGCAAGCTGACCATTCAGATGGTCTTTCGCTCGGTCGAGGATCGCGATAATTTGCTCAAACTGCCATTCAGGCAGGGCATAAATATGGCGCATGACCGACTGCAGGAGATCGTAGGAAAATTGAGGCAGGGACAATGACAAAAGCACGCAAGATAATCTATTGGATCGCGACCGTTTGGCTCGGGCTCGGACTCACCGCGACCGGGATCGCCCAATTTGTCGGTGCGAACGGCCAAGGCGGAGCCGACATGATGGCAAAGCTCGGCTACCCGCTGTATTTGATGCCGCTGCTCGGCGTCTGGAAGATCCTCGCGGTCGCGGCGTTGCTCATCCCGAAGTTTCCACTCTTAAAAGAATGGGCATACGCGGGCGTTGTCTTTCTGACGACCGGAGCGATCTATTCGCACATAGCGGCACACGACGCCGTCGTGGAAGTTCTCCCCAGTCTCCTGCTTCTGATCTTGGCAGGACTGTCGTGGTTTCTTAGACCGGCAAGCAGGCGACTTATAACGCAGCCATCTGCAATTTAGTTACTAATTAAAGAAATTAGTAATTAGACGAACAAGGAACCAATTTACAATGGGTCAATTTACAATTGACAATTCGAAGCGGTTTTTATGGGCCATTGTAAATTGGGAATAAGATATCGGAGCTTGAGGGATGAAAAAGCAACTATCAACTGAACAGCGTATCGAGCTGATCGAAACATTGAAAGAGCGGTTTGAGGAAAATATCGCGCGGCACAAAGGTATCAAATGGGCCGATGTCGCCGCGAGGCTTGAGGCTGCACCGGCGAAGCTATGGTCGCTTGCGGAGATGGAACGTACGGGCGGCGAGCCCGATGTTGTTCGTTCCGATAAGAAGACGGGCGAGTATATTTTTGTGGATTGTTCAGCAGAAACGCCGAAAGGCCGCCGCAGTCTTTGCTATGACCGCGATGCGTGGGAATCGCGCAAGCAGCACAAGCCGGAGAGCGATGCAATTAGCGTTGCCGCCGCAATGGGTATCGATCTCTTGACCGAAGATGAATACTATGGCTTGCAGCAGCTAGGCGAATTCGACCTCAAGACCTCGAGTTGGCTCGCAACTCCTGCCGATGTTCGCGAACATGGCGGGGCTCTCTTCGGAGACCGTCGGTTCGGCCGGGTCTTCACCTACCACAACGGCGCCGAATCGTATTACGCCGCCCGCGGATTTCGCGGTTCACTGCGGGTGTGAAGAGCGGCTGGATCAAAGTGTTTCATTTCAAGTTACTTGATTCCGTCTTGCCCCAACCGTAGCCGGGTTTGAAGATCTCAGTAATTATTGGCTGCGGTTTCTTGGCCAAATAGTTCTTGACCGAAAGGCTGTTCGTCTCTCTGACCTTCTTCCTCATTTCCGGCGTCAACGAGCCGAGCAGTTTTTCTGTCAGGCTCCAAGGCGGATTGTAGTTCTTGTTCATGAGTATGTATGCATACACGACGTAGAAATCAATATATGCCATCTCGAGAAGTTTGTTTCCGAGAAGGTCGCCGATCTCTTTCTCTTGCTTGCCGCTTTTCTGCAATCCGGCGGCAAGATTTAGGAACGCCACGCCTCGATGCCAGGATGGGTTTTGCTGAGTCAAAGCAAACGCCATCTCTTGTCTAAACTTCGATTCGAGCGGCTCGGGAGCAGGTTTTACAACGAAAGGAGCACTCGGCTCTGCCGGTGTGGTCGCAGGTGTTGCGGGCTGTGAAGTCGTAGCGACCTGCGGCGTTGCGGGCTTTGTCGTTCGGTTGGCAGGCTTCGGCGGTTCTGATCTCACCGGAGTCTTTTCGTCGAGCATATCGAGCTCAGCTTGAGCGACCTTGCGAAGGCCGCTCGCTTCCATTGACTTTGTGAAATCGGCACGTGCAAGCAGCTTATTGCCCTTCTTCGCATGAACGCGGCCACGCAGGAAATACGCGACAAAGCTCTTCGGGCTATCCGCGATCGCTTTGTTCACATCCGCCAAGGCGAGCTCGAGCTTGTTCTGTTCAAAATAGAGTTCGCCGCGACTATAGAAGGCGTTGTTCTTGGCGATCTTGACCGACGGATGAGCTTCAGGCATCGCGATGATTTTGCTATATTCTGCGATGGCCAGATTAACCTGCTCGTTCCTCTTGTAAGCGTTTGCAAGATCGCCGATCAGGCTTGCGTCGTTGGGCGTGAACTTTACGGCCTCCTTAAAATCGGCGACAGCACCCGCAAAATCATCCAACTGAAGCCGTGCCCTCGCTCGGCCGGCGTAACTATAAGAATCAACCGGCTGATAATATTTGACCGCTTTGCGAAAAAGGTCTTTGATCTCGCGGTCGCGCTTGTCGTCCTCGCGGATCTCTTCCGCCGTCCGCTTATCGCCGCGAACGGTCGAATAGCTCAGCATCACGATCTCATAAAGCCCCCTGGTGACGAGACTCTGGGCATATTCATTCCCGATCTTGGTTAGCTGGGTCTTCGCCGTGGAAAATTGTGGGTGCTCTTCATATTTTGGATAGACCTCAATGAACTTTTGCAGATCGATGATCGCCGGTTCGAGATCCTTCTCGAGCTTGTAAACCTGAGAGCGTGCATAATAGATGCCGTAAGAGGGAGCTCCGGGCTGCAGCTCGATCGCTTTCGAAAAATCGGCGATAGCGTTCAGGCTGTTCTGGCTCTTTGGCGGCTTTTCGCCCGGCTTCAGGTTCCCCGATATTTCGGCCTCCAGCATATAGGTCTTTTTCGGTTCGTCTACTCGTTTGTTCAAGTAGCAAAGCCCGCGGCTGTAATAAACGCCCGCGACATCTGCCCGGAAGCGTATAACCTCGGTGTATTCGCGAATTGCGTCGTCCCAACGCTTCGCCTTGAAATGCTCCTGCCCGCGGGCGTAGATCTCCTGAACCTCGGGCTGAGAAAATGCTGTGGCCGCCGCACACAGAACGAACATGATCGAAAGTAGGAGGATCTTTTTTGACATATTTTGGAATCGTACCTGAAATAGGCCGTATGGATTTTGTATTCTAGCGATTTTCGGTGACTTTATCTAGCAATATCAACCGCTTCACGCGCTAACTTTGCAGCATTTTCTGTTGCGTGGGGCTTTCGCGGTTCATTGAAGGTCTGAGGTGCTAAGGACATCGGCACAATATGAATCTGCGACGACCCAGGCGCATGAGTGTTCAACAGCTTCGAAGCCGGCACGTTCGACTCATTTCGATGATCTCCTTCCTGGTCTTTTTAACTTCACCCTCGGCGGAGTAACGCACGTGTGAGTTGGCGGCGGCAGATAATTGTACCGTCCGTGTCGTGGCGCCTAAATGAGCGATGTCGAACTTTCCCTGCCGGATCTCATTTTTAACAAGCTTGTAGGCCGACCTTGAGCTGAGCTTGGGTGCGATCGATCGACTGGAGGGTATTGTCATAATGCTCACGCAGTTTCGTGCCACGCTGAATGTTGCTCCCGATCGAAAGCAGCCTCGAGCGCAGATCGCCGATCGTTCCGGAAAACGTGAAGGTCGCATCGCATTTCTGCTTGAGTGTACGGCCGCTGCCGGTGCTCGCCTGAAATGTGGAATACGCTTTGTTGGCTTGGGCGGCGATCTCATTGATGCGGGCTGCCATTTCGATCTCATAGACCTTGTTGGCGGCCGCACGGTTTGCTGACACTTGCGGGCTGAGCCTCAATCGTTCCAAACCTGCTGTTGCATCGGGGTTGATCGGATTGATCTGAAGCGAATCGGCATAAGCGACAGCAGCCTTATCGACCTCGCCGAGCTCCGTCAGAGCATCACCTTTACGCCAGTAAAGTTCAGCCATGATCGGCGCGTCGGCGGTGTTCGTGCCGCCGTAATTCGATCTCAGAATGCCGATCGCGGCATCGTATTCGGCGACCGCCGCACGTTCGTTGTTCTTCACCTCAGAATAGACACGGCCGCGGATGATGCGGGTCTTTACGTCCGCACCGTTATTCGCGAAAGACTTTCCGGCATATTCGCTGTTCGGGATATTCGACAAAATGCGCTGCTCTTTCCAGGCGAGCAGCTGGATCTGCTTGTCGGGATGGCCGAGGAGAAGCTTTGCGCGCTCGTAGCGGGCCAGAATGCTGTAATCCGGAGCGTTTCGGTCACGGCTGACGCCATCCTGTATGTTGAGCGCGTGGTTGAGAACTTCGAGGAACTCGTTGCGGGCCTTCATCTCGATCGCCTTCCCCCTTCTGCGGGCCGATTCGAGCCAGAAGATCGCGTCGTTGTAAAACCACTGGGCATTTCCGTACGTAAGTGATTCGGGATACCCGACCTGATTCACCACGCGCTTGAACTCGGTCTCGTGAAACAAGCTGTCATCCCTAAGATTCGGGTCCTCTTTCTCGACGGTAAATAGCGAAATGGCGCCTCCGCCCGGGCATTGGTAGGCGCGCAGATCATGCACGTATCGGTCGAACGGTTTCTCCGGGGACTTTCGCCCCGCGGGTTTGCAGGTGTAGCCGTCCTTGGCGAAAGCCAAATAGACCCATGACGCTTTCCAAGCCGGCTGCATTGCCACAGCCTTTTCGAAATTCTGCTTGGCGTTCGCCTTGTCGCCGAGAGACGCGTAACACTGGCCGAGCCGCAAGTGATACCACGCGTCGTTGTCCTTTTTGTATTCCGGATGTGCCATCACGCCCTTGATAGCGTTCACACACCCTTGCATGTCGCGTGCGTAGTATGCGGCGGCGGCTTTGCCTCTTAGTGCGGGAAGGGAAGCGGGGTCCATCGCCAGGGCCTTTGAATACTCACGGTCCGCTTCAAGGCCGAGCTTGGCGGCGAAATACAGATCGCCGAGAAGGAGGCGATTCCGCACGTTCTCCGGTTTGTTCTGTATCGCGTAAAGAAAGTCGGCACGAGCCTTTGCGAAGTGTTTGGAATCGCCGGTGCTGGTGTAGAGAGCGAAGTGGGCCCGGCCGCGATTCAGCTGGGTACCGCCATAAGCTTCCGGTGCGTATGCCAGAAACTTGTTCGCTTCCTCGACCGCCTTTTCATAATTACCGGCGTCGAACTCGGCGGCAACTTTTTCCCCTATCGGATCAAGCAACTCACTGCCCCAAAGCCTCTGCTCCGCAGCGGCAGTCTCAGCATCCATCTCCTGATATGTCTGAGCCAATGAACCGGCGGGTGTGAAAAGAAGAAATGCAACGATGAAGAATATCGATAAACCTTTTGGGAAGTTCATGCCTTGTTAGCGTTGGTACAACCTGCTCTGCATATTGTCGGGCAAGTCACCGGCTCAAGCAAGCCTGTCTGCAACCCATTCGGCTCCCCAGCTATTTGCCAAGATAGACAAGCATTCGTGTTAGTCGTCTTTTGCACGTTTACAAGATGGGAAAGGAAACCGTAGTTCGATCTCACTCAGGTCCGTGATCGGATCAACCTTGATTTCGGTAGTTTCGAGTGTCGGCACACTACTACCGCTCGCCTTGATAGCGGCTTCGAGCTTCGGACAATTCTCATATTCGCCCGAGTAGGTGATGAGGGTTCCGACGATAGAACCTTTCGTGCCTTTGATTAGCTTTATTGAAAACTCGCCGTTCTCGTTGGTCTTGGTGTTTATATCCGAGTCGTAACTATTGCGCCGGGGGACACCCGAGTCCTTAAAAAACTCGACGAATTCATTCGGCACCGGCTTGCCGTCCTCAAAAAGTAGACGACCGGAATAGACTACGGTCTCTAAAGTCTTCGGGGCCGTGACGAGTAGATTGATTAGGTGGTCGCCCGGCCCAATACTAATCTTGGCAGCGTCGGAACGCTCTACTTTATTAGGATAATAGAAGCGCCCAAAGGGGTGATCACCGTTCATCTTCCCGTCATTATTTACGATCAGTACATATGAGCCAGCCGGGATCGTATCGATCTCGAAGCTTCCATTTTCATCCGTGCAATCAAACAAGAACATGTACGCTCTTGCCTTGCCTTGTGCAGGATCGAGTTCTACGCAGACGCGAGCAGTGCGTCCGTAAGCGTCATAGACCTTGCCTTGTATCGAGTTGTCGATCACAAAGTCGAAGTTCTTTTCTACGTGGGACTTCGGCCTTAGATCTACCTCAACGAAATTTTCTTTCACTTCGGAATATCGGTCGAATTTATACCCATCTACCCGTTCGGGTTCTATCTTGTACTTTCCGGGTGGAAGATCATATATCTCGTAAACGCCATTTCGGTCGGTTCGCAACTTTATCTTTTTACCGTTACCGGTTATATACACATAGCGACCTGCCAAAAGTCTATCTTCCGAATAACCACTCTCCACGGATGCGGCGATCTCCTGTTCAAGCCGTCCCGACACTCTGGTTTTTCCTGATACTTTTGGAAGATTTTCCAGGTATAGCAGGTCTGCGGAGCGATATTTCGTTGAGCCAGAGCGGTTACAAATGATGCCTGACCAAAGGCCGCGTTCCGACGGCTTTGCACCGAGGTAGAAAAGATACTCCTTGCCGATTTCCTCCTCCGAGAATGTCCAGACGCAGTCGGCACCGCCGCCCTGAGCGAACGGAAGCTCCTGACCAACCTTCAGATCGCCCTTGAACACCTTTTCTACCGTCAGAATCGAACGTTCTATATTTCCAACCGAATATATCTGCTTGTTCGGGTCGGGGTTTTTTTCCACAGAACGGAGTTTGAGAATCACTACATTCGGTGTCATCTCGAACTCGAGGTCGACAGTGCCGCTTGGAACGCAACTACAGGCTAAAACCCCATCGACCGTGACCAGGCTGAAAAACAAAAGGGCAAAGATCGGGAGTAGTATTCTGAGCATATGATCAAAGGAGCGAAACGATTTTTCTGTTCGTTGCGGCAACATAGCTATTGGTTGCCTTAGCCCGTCCCACAAATGCAAGAGGGTCAGGCTTGCATAACATTGCCTTTGATCTCACTAAGCGGCTTTGAGGCAAACCAGTGCGGTCGGGCTTGCTTCATCTTCAGTCTTGAACATCGAATGGCGGCTTGCCGCAAACCAGTGCGGTCGGGCTTGCCCGACCGCAGCAGGCCATTAAAAATTACAGCCCGCTTTAGCGGGCAAAAAAGATCTGTCGCAGCCACAGCCTGCTCCGAGGATTGTGGCGTAACTTGCTCGGTCAGGCAAGCCTGACCGCACTGCCATGTGGCAAGCCCTGAAAGCCGGAGCGATCAATCATCTCGATGATCCCTTGCTTGGTCATTTTGACCTCGTTGTTGTCCGCCTCTCGCGAAACGCCACGTCCGACTGCGACAGATGCACCGCATTCGCATACGCCGCCCATTTCCCCGCCTCCGGCCGCCGCCTAAGTCTCGCATCGGTCATCATATTCTAAAGTCTGAATCGTAGTCGATTTTTGACCAAACAACCTCACATGCGAGATATTCCGACAATACAATCTTGATTCTGACTTCCTCAAGATCATCAATTGCCAAATAGCGGTAGCGCCCTTCCTGAACCTCAATCCAATCATTACGAAGCAAGTTTTGTGTAGACTCTTCAATATCGAACGATTTCGTGCTTAGCTGAGTAACAAAAAGCCGTTGGAATCCACGTGATCCAAGCTCTCCGAGCATTTCGACAACGTGACTCCGATCAAACTCGTCCAACTCCTCTGGTGTCATCAACCCAATTGGATACCACCAAAGCGACTTAGGTTCATCGCGGCGGACCTGACTCAGTTCAAAAGCTGCGTGGCCTTGAGCCAGTTTGCGGATAATCCTCCTAAACCGATCTGGCTCGATTCTAAACTGTGTCTGGTTTTCGTCAACAACTTTTGCGGCTTTGAGTTTGGCCGACAAGCTAGGCCTCTTACGTACGAGATTTGCAATCCGTTCGCGCGCAAAATCGTCGGGGTCTGCTGAACCAACAACTGTCGCTTCAATTACACTCGCAACATAGGCCTCGTCAGACGAGAAATCGTTATTACAATCAACACACGCCGCTACCACAGGGAGTTGCGTCGGAAATGGACGATCCAAAAATACCGTAGATGGAACGTGCTCACGAGATTCTTCAAGTCCCTGACAATAGAGGCAGCCTGTTACAAGCCGATCATCCGACAAATCGCGTAATTGAATCATTGGGTACCCATGCGGTCGGCAACCGCGTCCTGCGTCAGACCTGCTCTAACGCGTGCCTTTAGCATTTCATCTATAAGCCGATATTCGGCATCCAAAGCGTTGTAGGCCTCGGTAAACCCTTTGCGTTTTGCGGCCCGGCTTAAAAATTCCTTATGGTTGTGACGAATAGGTTTGAATTTTTCGTTATCCATTTTTATCTCGGTTTTAGACGGTGTCGCGTTCGACGGCTTCGAAGCCGACGCGGGCGATCATGAAATCGAGTTCGTTTTTGTTCACTTCTTGTCGTCGCTTCAGATCATCACACGATAGCCCTAACTGGCGCGAACGAGACCTTTGTCTGAAAGCCCAGCGAATAGAGTATTCTATGGAAGCGTCACGGTCAGGCAAGCCTGACCGCACCGCGTCGGGGCAAAGCCCCATTAGATCCGGTGGTTATTGCTACTTGGCTTTCGCTTTTGGCTGCCAGCCCGCACCGTCTCCGGTCCAGGTCTGTTTGTCAGCGGGGATGTGGCCGGTGTCGCTGAACGCCGCTACACGAACTGACTCATCGGCGCGTACGGCGATGACGGTGATCGACGCGTTCGCGATCGCCATTCCGCGCCACAGCTTGCCGTCGCCCGAAAGCACGCGGCTTACGAACCACCGAATAACGTTGCCGTGGCAGACGAGAACGTCGTGCACATCTCCGCCGGGCGAAGCCTGCACATACTTTGCCCAGGCCGCGTCGAGCCTTTGGTCGCATCCGGACTCGTCATCCTCCGACGGCTCTTTCTTATCTGAGGCAGAGGCCGGCGTGCACTCGTTCAATAATGGATCTCTTGTGGGCGTGAGTTTGATGGACTTGCCGATGTCGTCTGCAGTCTCGCGTGCACGCGTGTATTCGCTGCTGACGAATGTGTCGAATTTCAACCTAAGCTTCTTTAGCCGCTTCCCCATGAATCCCGCCTGTTTGTGCCCGAGTTCTACAAGATGCTTACCGGTCTTTGAATCCGCCTTGTCATCGTGATCGTATTCACCGTGTCGAATCAAGTAAATGTACCGAACGCCTTTCTCGACCTTCGGCGGGCTCTGGCCGAAACCGTATCCCGGCGTGAACGCCAAACACAATGCAATGAGTATAAAGTTGTAAGTGAATCTGCGGTTTGTCATAGGGTTTTTACGATCAGCGTCGAATCGCTGATCTGGTACGGCTTAGTATTCCGTGTCGATTCATCAGCGGTCAAGCGCATTGTGGTTGTTCGTCGCAGTGATTTTTCATCAAACGACAAAAGCGAACTGCAGCTAGCCGCGTCGCAGTGCGGTCAGGTTCGCTTGGCCATGGCAGAAGGAGAGTCTTTTCATGGCTCTGCGATATTGCAGTCCGGTCGGGCTTGCTTCATCTTCAGACTTGAACATCCAATGGCGGCTTGCCGCAAACCAGTGCGGTCGGGCTTGCCCGACCGTAGCAGGCCATTAAAATTATAGACCGCTTTAGCGGGCGAAAAGATCTGTCGCAGGCACAGCCTGCTCCGAGGATTTTAGGGGTATGTCGCACGGTCAGGCAAGCCTGACCGCACTGCTCTGGGGCAAGCCCTGAAAGCCGACGCGGTGGATTATTTTCGATGATCTCTTGTTTTGGTCATTTTGACTTCGCCGCCGAATTCGAGCTCAGTAGCTGTAGGTGAGTTCGCCGCCATTGGTGAGGCGTAGATCTTGGGCACTACAAAGACGATCGAGTAGCGATGACGACTCAGGCAGCTAACACGTCAACGTAGTCGCCTTTTGAATGCGGGGTTGGGATCGTTGATCCGGATTCGGTTAGGTCATCCAAATGAAACTCGATCGCTTCTTGAATGAGTTGTTTGACCTCAGCTTCGGTTTCTCCGACGGCGACGCAACCCGGAAGATCGGGAACGTATGCTCCCCAGCTTTCCTCACCTTTCTCAATTACGATCATGTACCGCATAACTATTGCTTAATACCTGCCTGTTTCAGGACATTGTTCATTGTTCCGACCGGCATGTCAATACTTTCTTTGCCCGCAAATTGTCACAGTTCCTGATCCCTTTCGACGGCTTCGAAGCCATAGTTGAGGCTGTTTACAAAGAGACGATCATCCGATCACCATCGGAAGGAATGACTGAGCAGCCGGCAGCAAATTGATAAAAAGTACTATTAGCCATGGAAACTTCTTTTGGTCCCGAAACAAGAAGATAGAGCATATCAACGCGCTCAATAGGCATAGTATTGCTGTTCCATACAAAACCAGTTACATCCAACCCAATCCGCGATTTGTCGAAAAGTCCCATGGATAGATTAATAGTCCGTAGAAAGTAAGACCCGGCAGACAAAGGATGATCAATGCAAGATTTCTAGCTCGTCGACTCATTGTGTCATGCAACTGCATCTACTCGATTATAAATTGTGTCGCGTTCGACGGGTTCAAATCCGGCGCGTTCGATCATTTCGATGATCTCCTGCTTGGTCATTTTTACTTCGCCCCCAGATTCGACGGAGTAGGAGTGGGTGAGTTCGCCGCCGTCGGTGATGGTGCCGTCGAGGTCGTTGGCACCGAAGTGGAGGGCGGTTTGGGCGGTGGCTTTGCCGAGCATGACCCAATAGGCCTTGATGTGGTCGAAGTTGTCGAGCATCAGGCGTGAGACGGCGATCGTTTTGAGATTGTCGATGGCGTCGGGGCCGGGAAGCGTCGAAAGTGCGGTTCCCGGCGGATAGAAAGCGAGCGGGATGAAGCACTGAAAGCCGCCGGTCTTGTCCTGCTGTTCGCGGAGGCGGACGAGGTGGTCGATGCGGTCTTCGGTCGTCTCGATGTGGCCGTAGAGCATCGTCGCGTTTGTTTTGAGGCCTGCTTTGTGGACCTTGCCTGCGAGTTCGAGCCAGCGGTCGCCGTCACATTTGTGGTCGCAGATCCGCGATCTGGTCGGCTCCGCAAAGATCTCAGCACCACCGCCGGGGCACGAATCCATACCCGCGGCGTGGAGCTTTTCGATAACGTCTTCGTCGCTCATCTTGTAGAACCTAGCGAAGAAATCGAGTTCGACCATCGTGAGGGCCTTGAGGTGCAGTTTTGGGAACTCGCGTTTCAGCGACGAGAAAAGGTCGGTGTAATACTCGAAGGGAAGTTTCGAGTTCAGCCCGCCGACGATGTGCAGCTCGGTCGCACCCTCGGCAACTGCGGCACGTGCGATCTCGACGCCTTCCTCGACCGAGTGCGTGTAGGCGCCTTCCTGACGGGCACGCTTATAGAAACCGCAGAATTTGCAGTCCGCGACGCAGATGTTCGTGTGGTTAAAGTGCCGGTTGACGTTGTAATACGTCGTCAAACCATGCTTTCGTCGGCGAACCGTGTCGGCGAGTTTGCCGAGGGCGTTCAGGTCGGCGGTGTGATAGAGAGCGACGCCTTCGTCAAACGTCAGCCGCTCGCCATCTTCAACTTTGAACGCGATCTCCCGTAAATTTGAATCAAATGAGAACTGCATATTCCTTATGCAGATTCTACCAAAATGACGATTTGCTAACCATCTTGAGGCCCGGCGAGGCAAGATTACACACCGTAAGCAGAACGCAGAATTTCCCCAGCCCGCCTTATTCGTTCCCCATTGTTTCCACGCCACGAATTGCTGTCGTAGTAGTAATACCACGGTACGCCGGGATAGTAATGCCGAAGCATTGGTGCACACATCGCCACGCACGGGACGCGCTCGCTGAAGATCTGGAGCACCCGCAGATCGGGCCGAGTACGAAACCACTCGGCAGCCAACCCTTCCGAATGAAGGCCGACCTCTGCGTCCGGTGTCGCCGCCGGGCCGTAAACTCGGGCGAGTTCGGCTATCGTGACGTTCGGATTCACCTGAATCCCCTCGACGCCATTGCGATCGCGGTAAAGCCAAGCGGTAACGTTGATCGCTCCGAGGGCTTGTGGTGTTGTTAAAATAGGGTTTGCTGTCCGCCGATAGCGAAGTGCCGCTTCCGGGAGTCGAGGGTCACATCGCGGCGAGTCCAAAGGTTTTGAGTTTGGGGTCCTTGGCATACTTCCACCTCCGTTAGTTCGCAATCCGTTCGATCTTGAGTTTGATGGACCGGCTCTTTTTGTGAGTTCCGTCCCGGTCGCTTGTTACCCTGCCGGTCGCTTCCACCGAGGGGGCTTTCCGGTCAACCTGGATCAAGTTGGCTGAGATCGACAGGTCATTGTAAGTAAGTGTGGCCTCTCGGTACTCAGTGATGTTGCCGCTCATTTGCTTGGTTTCGAATTCGACAAAGACGTTCATTGGTGAGTCTGAGAAGGGGAGGAATTCCTCGACTTTTGCCTGCGGAGCATACTCGTAAACGTCTCTTAAACCTTTATTGGTAAAAACGAGAGCTTGCGAACGCAAGTAGAGACGGGGCCGGAGATCGATCATGACGGTTTCGCCCGCACGAACGATAAAAGATGCTCGCCGAACCTCGAACCATTGGGTTCGCTTTGTTGTTATCGTATAGACACCGGCAGGGACATCGAATGAGAATTCGCCCGATCTTGGCTCCGGGAACGCAGATCTCGAGAACGATCCACTCGACACGGTGACTTCGGTTCCGAGGATCACGGCGTCGTTGGGGTCAAAGATGGACCCGACTATCTTTCCTGTCTTTTCCGCTTGCGCGATGCCGGCTGCCGCGAAACATAGAATGATCGAAAGAGTTGTTATAATACGTTCCATTGCGGTTGCCCGATCTCGGTGCGATGGCGAATACTTGGATTATGCTACCATTCTAGCAGACGAGAAAGCTGTTCAGAGGTTTTATCGCTTTATGCAGAACATTGAGATCGTAAAGGAAAAGAATGCTGTTCTGGTGCCGCTGAAGAAGTGGGAGAAATTGCAAAAAGAGTTGGTTCGTCTTCGAAGAAAGGTTAACAAAGATAAGGTGTTGCAGGATCTTCGCGACGCGATCATTCGCATTGAATCTGACATTGAGAATGGACGGAAACCGAAAGGTCGGGATGCCCGCGAATTTATCACTGAACTCATGAATGCGAAATAAGATAATAGTCGAGAAGACCTTCGAAAAACCGGCCAAGCATCTCGCCAAGAGGTATCCTTCTCTCCCGAGCGACCTCTTGTCACTTATTGTCCAATTAGAATCTAACGCAATGCTTGGGAATTCGCTCGGTGGAAATCTTCGAAAGGTCCGGTTAGCGATCAAGAGCAAAGGCAAAGGAAAGAGTGGCGGGGCTAGAGTCATAATCTACGTTTATCTGGAAGGTAGTCGGGTTCACTTGCTGACCATATATGACAAATCCGAGCGTGAGAATATTTCGCATACTGAGCTGGAAACTTTAGTAAAAGAGATACGGAAAGAAAAATGAAGTTTGGAAAGGTTGAGAATCCCGGTGAGGTCGATTTCACGATTCCTCCCGATCATCCGGCGACGAAGGGTGTTTTTGCGTCGGAGACGGGGAAGGAGATGGAGGTTTGGGTCGGCTGTGCGAAATGGAATAGCAAGGACCTCAAAGGCTTTTATCCGAAAGGCGTAAAGGCGAAGGACGAGCTGCGATATTATTCGACGCAGTTCAACTGCATCGAACTGAATGCGACATTCTACAAACGCTATTGGGAGAGCACGTACACGAATTGGCGTGAGGGCGTCGAAGAGAATTTCAAATTCTTTCCAAAATTCAACCAGGGCGTAACGCACTATTCGCGTTTGAAGGACGTCGAACAGCGGTGCGAGGAATTCGCCGAGAACGTTGTCTTCCTAAAGGAAAAGCTC
Organism: Pyrinomonadaceae bacterium; assembly: GCA_019694355.1. Classification (GTDB taxonomy): domain Bacteria; phylum Acidobacteriota; class Blastocatellia; order Pyrinomonadales; family Pyrinomonadaceae; genus OLB17. The sequence continues at coordinate 579,017 of JAIBCB010000003.1, forward strand.
GGCGTGCCGCTACTGCAGATGCACGATAATTTCAGCTCGAAAGGTTTCGACCGCGTCGAGAATTTCATTGAGAATGTATGGACGTTCGATATACCGATCGCGATGGAATTTCGCCGGAGCGAGTGGCACACAGACCCTGATATTTCAGAGCGGCTTTATGCGTTGATGGAATCACACGGCGTTACGAATGTACTTGTTGATACCGCCGGCCGACGTGATCTGATGCATATGCGGATGACCACGCCGACGCCATTTATACGCTGGGTCGGTGCGAATCACGAATCAGACTATTCGCGGCTGGATGATTGGGTCGAGCGGCTCGGGGATTGGAAAAAACAGGGAATGCGGAAGCTATATTTTTTCGTCCATCAGAACGTCGAGCAAGAATCGCCGCTGCTGTCGCAATACTTCATCAAAAAACTGAATAAAAAACTCGGCACCGATCTGCACGTTCCGTTAACGGCAAAGGACGTTGATAAGTAGTTTCGCGACTATCGATCTTTTGTTCTCGAAGCCTTTATTGCCGCGATGATGTCGGGCCCGCATCGAAGGCCTTCGTTGAACTGAATTGTCTCTCCGGACTTTTTCGTTGCAGCGACAAGGACGCCGCGGTCGTTGGTCAAGGCGTTTAAGACCGAAAGGGTGAACGTGTTGCTTTTGCCGGATAGAAACGTGAGTGTCGCGAGCTCCGACCAGAGACAAGTTTGCACCGTGCCTCGCCTCCTATACGTAAAGCCGTTCGTATGGATGGCCAACTCGTCCTTACCAAGCGAGAAAAAGAACCAGGCCAAGCCGAAGAACGGCGTTGAAAGAAGAAGCAAACCGAGACCTACGATAAACTGTCTTTCCAAAAGTATGCCGAATCCGGAAACAGCGAGCACTAGCGCAAAGAATACGAACAGTACGATCAATAAGAAGTTTGGCTTAGCGCGGTGATCAGAGACCAGATCGCCCAAGGCATTGTCATTCGCGTTGTTGGGAGTGTGGGGCATAATGTGTTCACCAGGTGCTTGCTATCGCAGAAAGACCGCGCCTCCGAATGTTGCAAGCAGTATCACGCTCACGAACGCGTTCGTCGTAAAGAACGCCGCGTTCATACGGGAAAGGTCGTTGGCCTTTACGAGCGTGTGTTGATAAAAGAGGAGCACGCCCACCGCGATCACACCCGCAAGCGAAAGCCACGCCATTCCTGTAACCAGCCACAAAAGAACCAGAACGATAAACCCTTGAAAATGAAAGATTCGAGCCATCCAAAGTGCTCGTGCGACTCCGATCTTTGCAGGCACGGAGTAGAGTCCGGCCTTGCGGTCAAAATCGATATCCTGGCAGGCATAGAGAACATCAAATCCGGCCGTCCAAACAAGCACAAAGAGCGAGAGCAGAATTGGAACTTCGTCAAAAAGACTGCCGCGTACGGCGATCCAAGCCGCAGATGGCGAGATCGCAAGAGCTGCTCCGAGGATAAAATGCGAAAGGGCCGTAAAGCGTTTCGCGTAGCTGTATCCGAGAACAAAAAGCAGGGCGACCGGCGAAAGGGCAAAGGTAAGCCAATTCAGTGAATATGCGGCGAGCAGAAAGATCGCGATCGAGACGTAGAGAAACGCCCACGCAAACCCGACGCTCAGCTTTCCGCTTGGGAGTTCGCGGTTTGCCGTCCGCGGGTTTTGAGAATCGATGTCGCGGTCGGCGATGCGATTAAAGGTCATTGCCGCCGAGCGTGCACCGACCATTGCGACCGTGATCCATACGATCTGCTTGATGGTCGGTAAACCATCTGCCGCAAGGATCGCTCCTAAGAATGCAAAGGGAAGAGCAAAAAGGGTATGCTCGAACTTGATCATTTCGAGCGTGGTCGTAAATCGCCGCCAGGTCGTGGTCATTGCTTGAAAAAGCTAAAGTTTAGCACCTTAAGCCACTTAAGTCGTCTCACGAAACGCACCCCTGATCCGAAAATGCCCAGCGGCCGCACACACGATCTTATTACGATTGCCCTCGCGATACCTGCGGCTGCGGGTTCCTTCGGTGTCACTAAGAACTTCACGGCGACGATGGTCTTTGCCGCGGCATTCATCTTCGGCGGCCTGATGTTCGGCCCCGACCTCGACACGCGATCAAAACAATACTCACGCTGGGGCCCATTTCGATCTCTCTGGTACCCATACCGGGCGTTCTTCAAGCACAGGTCGCGGTTCTCACACGGATTGATCCTTGGGACAGCGATCCGCGTGGTCTACTTTTTGGGAGTCTTCTCGCTGCTCGTGATCGCGGGTTCGTGGGTGTACGCGGCACTCGCCGGCGGACGGGTCATTTCCATCAGCGAATTCTCAGAAATGTGGAGCGCGATCGGACAATTCGTTCGACGGCATGCTGGCGACTGGATCCTGCTGACCGTCTTTTCCGGAATGTGGCTCGGTGCCGCAAGCCATACGTTCACGGATCTTGCCGGGACTTTTATCAAGACGGGACGGCGGACAAAACTCTTTTAGCCTTTTCCGCCAGTGCGTGCGGTTACGAGGCGAAGAGCGTGCTTGCGGACGGCTTCGGGGACGTTGCGGTCTTTTGTCAGGCCTTGCAGGTCGCGCAGTTGGAGCCGGTTCATTATCGACATCGAGTTTCCAAGAGGCGTACGCGGATTTCTAGCAAGGCTGAGCTGGATCATATAGCTGCGGCCCCACTGTTTGTTCATCGAGATCTGCCGCAGCACTTCTTCCGGAACGGTTCGCATCGTGGCGATCTTCTCGACCTCTTGCTCCGTGATCTTGGGGTTGTTGATAACGGCCGAGGAAACAAGCTTGTTCGGGTCGCGGATCAGGATGTTGCGTGCTTCGCGGTCGCCTTTCATACCGAGTTTGACGCGATCCTTGACGCCCATACGCATTATGCGATTGAGCACGGAGATGCGCTCGTTCGTGGCCTCATCCTCGGAATGAAGTTCGCCGAGGATCTTTGCCATAATGGCCTGACGCTGTTCTTCGCTCTCTTCGTATATCTCTTCGATATATTCGAGGCTCAGCCATGAATCGTCCGTCTCCTTATCGAGAACTTCGATGTGCTTGGCGATCAAGAGTGCATCTTCCACGGACATCTCGTTCTCTTCGAGGTCTTCGGCAAATTCGGCCTGCTCCAGAAATTCCGCGGCAGCTTCGTTGCCTTGTGCACGAAGTTCGCTGGCGATCTGTGCGGCACCGCGTTCTTTTTCGAAGAATTCACGTTTTGTTTCCGAAGCACGGCGTTCGGCTTCGGCCGAGCGATTCGGATTCTCGAGGATCGCGTCGATTATCGCTGCGTGACGGATCAGGAGCTGCTGATTTAGAGCTATACGTTCGAGCAGTCCGCTGTCCGAGGTCGTGCGGGCGAGCGTTTCGATCGATTCAGGAGGCGTCGTCGGATTCGAGAGAACTGCGGTATGGATCTCGACCGGCATCGCGGCCGAACGAGCAAAATGTGCCAGAACGGGCGGCGCAGCTTTTTCAGAACGCAGCAGCACTTCGAGCGAATCGATCGCTTGGGTGCCGAGAGTTTCGTGAGCATTCGCCGAGAGTTCCGCATCGTCGCCGTTCGCGAGGCCGACAAGCAGTTCGAGCAGATCCTCGCCAGGCAGCGGCAGAAGCCCGCGAGAGGCCGCAAGCTGCGCCGGACGCGGTGCCGCACCGGTCAGAACGGCCGAGACGGCCGGATTAGCTGAAAAGATCTCGACGGACATAGCGAAGTGCCCAGAAAAACAGAGGCAGGCAAGCTGATTCTAGCAAAAAGAGAGGCGTTCAGTCTTCATTACGGAGGTTTTTCGGCGTGTGTCACGAACAATTCTCGAAAGTTTGAAGGATTTTTCTCAAAAATGCGCTAAATTCCGTATTTCCTGTAAAATAGATATTTTTCGAACCTTGCAATGATCAAAGAACAATTAGAGAAACTTATCGCCGGCAGACAGGCAAAGATCGGCGTGATCGGCCTTGGATACGTCGGCTTGCCGCTTATCGTCGAGTTCGCCCTTAAAGGCTTTTCGACCATCGGATTTGAGGTCGATGAAAAGAAGGCCGAGCAGCTCACCGCCGGCACATCCTATATCGTCGATGTTCCGGACGCGAATGTTGCCAAATGCGTTGGTGAAGGCAAGCTCGTCGCCACGACGGATTTCAGCCGCCTTGCCGAATGTGACGCGATCATCATCTGTGTCCCAACGCCTTTGCGAAAGACGAAGGACCCGGATATGAGCTTTATCCTCTCTGCGGGCGAAAAGATACAGGACAGCCTTCGCCGCGGCCAGCTCATCATTCTTGAATCCACGACCTATCCCGGAACGACGGATGAGGTCCTCGAACCTATGTTCGAAGAGAAAGGCTTCAAGGTGGACGAAGACTTTTTGCTCGCATTCTCGCCGGAACGGGTCGATCCCGGAAACCCGCAGTTCCAGACGCACAATATCCCGAAGGTCGTCGGCGGCGTTTCGGAAGATTCCACCGATGTTGCCGCGATGCTTTATGGGCAGATCGTCAACGAGGTTCATCCTGTTTCGAGCGCACGCGTGGCAGAGGCCGCGAAATTGTGGGAGAACACCTTCAGAGCGATCAACATCGGGATGGCGAACGAAATGGCAAAGCTTTGCAACGCTCTCGGCATCGACACTTGGGAGGTCGTAAGGGCCGCGGCGACGAAACCTTTCGGCTTTATGCCGTTCTTTCCGGGGCCCGGCATCGGCGGCCACTGCATTCCGCTTGACCCGCATTATCTTTCGTGGAAAGCACGTCAACACGGTTTTGATTCGAAGTTCATTTCTCTTGCGGAACAAGTTAATTCGACGATGCCGAATTACGTCTTCGATCTCGTTTCTGCAGCCTTGAACCAGCAGAAAAAGGCCGTCAACGGATCGAAAGTGCTGATCTTGGGTGTCGCGTACAAAAAAGATATCGACGATATGCGCGAATCGCCGGCGCTGTCGATCATCGACCTTCTTCGCGCGGATGGAGCGGATGTCGTCTATCACGATCCGTTCGTCGAAGAAGTGACATTCGACCACGCGTACACGATAGGGCATGGCGAGCCTCTTTATAATCAAGAGCTTACGGACGAGCTTATTTCGGGAGCTGACTGCGTCGTCATTTGCACGGAACACTCCACCATCGACTATAACCGCTTGTGCGAACTCGCCGGCGTCGTCGTAGATACACGCAATGCGCTCTCACCGGAGATCCGCAAAGGATGTCACGCAAGGATCGTCCGGCTTTAGGTAATGCCGAGTCCAGGATAGATGCCCGTTTGCGGGCAGAAGGTGGCGGCAAAGAATCATCATTTAATGCAAAAAATTCTCCTAATAGCGGGTGCGCGGCCGAATTTTATGAAGGTCGCGCCGATCTACGCCGAGATGAAGCGGCGTGGCGATGCTTTTGCGCCGATGATCGTGCATACCGGCCAGCATTACGACAAAGCGATGTCGGATGCGTTCTTCAGCGATCTTGGGATGCCGCAGCCTGACATCAATCTTGGCGTCGGCTCCGCATCGCACACGCAGCAGACGGCCAAGATAATGACGCTCTTTGAGCCTGTTGTCGAAGCTGAAAGGCCAGATTGGGTCGTCGTTGTCGGCGATGTGAATTCGACCATCGCTTGTGCTCTGGTGGCCGCGAAAATGGGTGTGAAGATCGCACACGTCGAAGCAGGCCTTCGTTCGCACGATCGAACGATGCCCGAGGAGATCAATCGTATCCTTACGGATTCGATCTCGGACCTTTTACTTACACCTTCGCCTGATGCGAACCAAACGCTTCTGCGTGAAGGCGTCGATGAGAGCAAGATCTGCTTCGTCGGGAACGTGATGATCGATTCGCTGCTCGGCCACCTAAAGGTCGCTGAGCGGTCGAACATTCGAGAAACTCTTGGTCTTTCGGCTGGAGAATATGCCGTTACGACGCTGCATCGCCCTTCGAATGTAGATGACCGTGAGACGTTCGGCGGCATTGTCGGAGCATTGGTCGAAATATCAGAACGCCTGCCGATCATCTTCCCGGTGCATCCGCGGACGCGGCAAAAGCTTGCGGAATTCGGCTTCGATGAAATGATCGCCGGTTCTCAAGTTCGGCTGATCGAACCGCTCGGTTATCTTGATTTTTTGCGGCTTTACAGCGGAGCAAAACTTGTCCTGACGGATTCCGGCGGGCTGCAGGAAGAGACGACCGTTCTCGGCATCCCTTGCCTGACCTTGCGGGAAAATACCGAACGCCCGATCACGATCGAGATGGGCTCTAATGTGCTTGTGGGAGTTGATCCTGAACGGATCTTGGAGGAAGCGAATAGATCGCTTGATGCAGAGAAGCGAGAACTTCAAATCCCTCCGCTTTGGGACGGCAACGCGGCCGGCCGCATCTGTGATGCATTAGAAAGACCCGCTGCATAGTAGTGGAATGCAGCGGGCCTTGAAGTTCTTAAAGGGGTTCGTTACTTCTTTTTTTCCATCGGATAGCCTGCTTGCTTCCAAGCTTCGGTACCGCCCTTCATTGCAAAAACGTCTTTGTAACCTTTTTCGATAAGTTTGACTGCCAGACCGGCACTCGTATGTTCGTTCGGTCAGGAACAGTAGATTATTATCTTCTTGCCCTTCGGGATCTTGCTGTACTCGGCCTCGGGGGCGAGCATCGGTATGTTGATGGCACCAGCGACGTGCTCGGCATCAAAGGCTGATTGGCTGCGTGAGTCGATAAAGACCGCCTCTTTTGCGTCGTACGCCTTCTTCGCATCATCGAGTGTGATACGCGGTGTTTTTTCCATCGCCTCTTCGTGCGGATCGGGCGTCGGTGTCGTTACGGCGATCTTTTTCGCGGACGAGTTGCCGTTGTCCTTCGAGATCGCAATCGGTGCCGCCGATTGGCAGCCCGCGATAACAGCCAGGCTCAAAAGAGCTAAAAGTATAAGTAGATTTTTCACTTTTCTCCGAATGCCGCGAGAACCTCGTCGGCGTGTTTTGAAACATCGACCTTGTCGAAGATCTTTACGATCTTGCCTTTTTCGTCAATAAGGAACGTCTTTCGGAACGTGCCCATATATTTGCGGCCGTACATCGACTTTTCACCCCAAACGCCATAATCGTTGACGATCTTCTTGTCGGTGTCGGCCAGAAGGTCAAAGGGAAGCTGGAATTTCGAGATGAACTTCTGATGCGACTTTTCGTCATCGGTCGAGACGCCGAGAACCTTGATGCCCTTGCTGTTGAAAACCGCGTCAGCATCGCGGAAAGAGCAAGCCTCTTTCGTACAGCCCGGCGTATCGTCCTTTGGATAGAAATAAAGAGCAAGCCGCTTTCCCTTGAAGTCAGAGAGCTTAACGGTCTTGCCGTCCTGATCCTTCGACGAGAAATTTGGTGCCTTGTCGCCTTCCTTTAGCATCACCTAGTATTCTGATGTATTTCGCAACGCGTCGCAACGCGAAGGCGCTATTTAGCCTTCCCAAAGTTCCATTTTAGGCCGGTCGTGAATAGAAAGTCGTTCTTTTCCGTATTCAGCGGCGGGTCGTTATTAAAGCGATTCCCGACAGTAAAAAAGATGCCAACGCGTTTCGTCACATCGATCGAGACCGTCGAATCCGTAATAAATCTATACTCAGCTCTGTCGGTAATGTTCTGGAAGAACGTCAGTGTTCCGAGAACTCGCAGGCGGCCGTTGAATTTATGTTTGAAGACCGTGCCGGCGAGGCCTTCCGGCGTATCGGTCTTGGTGTTGTCTTGCCAGGTGCGGTTCCATGCCATGCCGCCGAGCAGATCAAGCTCCGTCCGATCATTCTTGATCGTGTGATGTCCGATGCCGGCACCGACGATCGAGCGGAACATTAGCTTTTTGGGCCTGTCACGTTCAAAGTCGTATGAGACAAATCCAAACAATTTCTTATCTACGTTTCGATCATATCGAGCACCGCCCCAAAAAGCGTTCGAGGTTGTTATCGAAGTTCCCGATCGTCGGCTCGTGAACCATAAACTCCGAGCGTACACCGTCAGTTTGTCCTTGGTGCCGTCCTTGACAGCTCTAAGGCTCGTGGTCAATGTCGCACTCTTTGAGTTGCCGGAGGCATAGTTGTAGCCGATGGTCGCATTTCCCGACCAACCGTTGAGAATGCCGAATGCCTTTCCGTCGCCGAACAGTTTTCGCTGAATCGCTTTCTTTGGAGCCTCTGCTGTCTTTGCTTGGGCTCCTTCGGCGTCTGCCGAAACTTTCGCTTCGGGCTCTGCAGGCTTCGCATCTGCGGGCGGTTCGGGCGTTATCTTCTCCACGGCCGAAGCCGAGATCTTTATCACGCCTGCATATGTTGTCTCCACCTCGATCGCCTCATCAGACCGGTTCACGATCGTGCCGGTTACGCGGTCGCCATTCTTTAGGATGATGTGATCCTCAAAAGCGAAGGTCGTTGACGCCAAAAAAATACAAGAGAACACTAATGCTGAGATCTTCTTTGTCATTTCATTACTGCCGGGAGGAATTGCTCGCAAAGGCAAGAATTGAAATAATCCTAACATTCTGATGGCTCGATGTGAACACGTGGCCGAAGGCAGGAAATGAGATTTTACTCTGAAAAAACGGCGCTTGAGCATCTTGCAGAGGTGAGAAGGCAGTTTGCTGACCAGATCCGAAATGGATTTGAACACGCTGCAAAGGACTGCCAAACCTGTGAGACAAAGGGTGCTTGCTGCCTCGATGCTCACTTTGTGAATGTTAGGATTACAAGACTTGAAGCAGTCGCCATCGTGCGTGAGATCGAACGCCTGCCTGTGGGAAAACAAGAAGCGATACGCAAGAAGGTCTTCGATACCGTAGAGCGATTCGGTTTGGAGAATGCTGCGGCACATAGCAAGGAAACCTTTGCCTGTCCGCTATTTGAGCGGGACACGGGCTGTTTGGTGCACGGCACCGCAAAGCCTTTGCCGTGCATTGCCCACGCTTGTTACGAGCGGAAAGAAGACCTTCCGCCCGACGAACTTCTCCAGGAAGCGGAAGTTCGTGTCTATGAGATCTCGCGTCGAACTTATGGTTCGACCGCTTTGCCAAAGCCTTTGCCCGTCGGGCTCAAGCAGTTGCTCTAAGGCGAACTTCAGCTATCTGACCGTTAGCTCATAGGGCATCAACGCCATCGCCTCTCCGTTCTTCATACGATCGAGCATCGCCGCATAACGGAATGCTCGGCGGACATCTTTCGGCATTTGAGAAAGCAGCTGTTCCTGAGCTTGTTTTGCTTTCGCATCCTGATCTTGGCTTCCGCCGAACCAGGATTCGAGCCAAGGGGTTCCGACGGGATAAAGCACGCGGCGTACGTCTTTGTCCGCGGGCAGTTGGGCAAGTTCTTTTGCGACGGAGATCGCCTTTTCGAGGCCGCCGAAATCATCGACGAGGCCATTTTCCTTTGCCTGCGTGCCGGTCCAAACGCGGCCCTGAGCGAGAGCATTGATCGCTTCCGGCGTTTTATTTCGGCCCTGTGCGACCTTTGGCACAAAGCTGTCGTAATAGATCGCATTTGCCTGCTCGACCATCTTTGCACGTTCTTCCGGCGTCCATTTTACCGTCTCACGGAAAATACCCGCGTTCTTGCCGCGCATCACGTATTCGTTCGAAACGCCAAGCCAGTCATAAAGGCCTTTGACGACCGGCTTGCCCATAAAGAGACCGATAGAGCCTGTGATCGTCGTTGGTTCGGCAATGATCTTATTGGCGTTGCATGCGACGTAGTATCCGCCCGAAGCGGCGACATCACCCATTGAGACGACGACAGGCTTTTTCGCTTTCGCGTTCTCGATCGCCTTCCACATCAGATCGGATGCGAGTGCCGAACCGCCGGGTGAATCCACACGCAGCACGATGGCCTTGATCGAGTCATCCTTGGCGGCGTCGTTGACGGCCTTTACGATCGTATCTGAACCGACCATGTCGCCATTCAGCAGGCCGCTTGAAGAACTCCCCGTGTTTATCGCACCCGAGATGAACACCACCGCGACCTTTTCGCCGTTGCTGAGCCCGACCGAGTCGGTCGATATCTCGCGATAGCGCGCACCGCTTATCGTTTTTAGCTCCTTATCGGCCGCGTAGCCGAGCCTTGCTTTCAAGGCGTCATCGACCTCATTGCGGTAAAGCGCATCGTCGATAAGGCCGAGCGATTTCGCTTGGGCTGGCGTGTAGGGTGCGTTGTCGATCAACGCCTTTACGTCTTCGACGGATTTCGAGCGTGCCTGCGCGATAGCGTTCGTGTACCGGCCGTAGTATTCGTCAAGGATCGCGTCGATGACCTCACGCTGGCCGTCGCCCATCTGAGTTTTTGTGTATTGGTCGGGCGCATTCTTATATTTTGGCCCGATCTGAATCACATCGGCCTCGACGCCAAGCTTGTCGAGCGAGCCTTTGTAGAACATCGCCTCGGCCGCAAAGCCGTTGATGAGAAGGTCGCCCGGCGGCGGCACGAAGATCTTGTCCGCAGCGGTCGCGATGTAATATTCCTTGTTCGAGCCAAGTTCGAGATACGCGAATACCGGCTTGCCGCCCGACTTGTAGTCAGCGATCGCCTCACGCAACTCTTCGGCCTTGCCCCAACCAATGCCGGGGAAGTTAATATCAAGCAGCACCGCACTGATTCGTCCGTCAACTTTTGCCTTTCGAAGCTGCGTGAGCAAATTTGTGAAAGACTGCTCTTGCTCGATGCCGAGAGCACGTTCGAACGGTTGGTCCGGCACATAATCCGGCAGCGAACCGCTGACATTGAGCACAAGGACGCTGTTCTGCTGTACACTTGGCCTGCTCAAGGATTCAAAAATAAGAGCGATGACGATAATGCCGATAAGGCATACGATAAGAACGCCCGCGATAACGCCGACAGCGACCTTTGCTGATCTCGAAAGAGCCATAAGAAGATTTTCCTGCTGTGAACCGTCAGCCCTTCGCCGCGGTTCATACAAAGTTTAGAGTATATTACGGCATCCAATGGGCGAAAGTTTGGCGCGATGATTCACCTCATATTCGGCCTACGAAATAGACGGTTTCGGCAACCAACTGTATAGTCAGAACTTATGGCAAAGAAAGGGAATATCCTTATCTGCGATGACGAAGAGATAATGCGGGACGTATTGGAGACGATCCTCTCCAGTGCGGGCTACAAGGTAGATCTTGCAAAAACGGGTGAGGAAGCGCTCGAAGCATACTCTCAGAAGACCTACGACACGGTTCTGATGGATGTGTCGATGCCGGGCATCGGCGGATTGACCGCCCTTGAACGCCTTATCGCGATGGACCCTGAAGCGATCGTGCTGATGATCACGGCGTATGCGACGTTCGATACGGCGATCTCTGCCTGGGAGAAAGGCGCAGCCGGCGTTATTCGAAAGCCTTTCCAGAACGAACAGATCCTTGCGTTTGTCGCTCGCGGTATCCGCGACCGGCGAAATCAGGAAGAGCGGCGCCATCTTCGCCAGGCGATGGTCAAGAGTGTCGAACGCGACGGTTTTATCGGGCGGTCTGACGTAATGGAGGATATCTTTCGCCTGGTGGAACGCGTCGCGCAGGCGCGTTCGACCGTCCTTATCACGGGCGAAAGCGGAACGGGAAAAGAACTCGTCGCAAAAGCGATCCACGCTTCGAGCCCGCGTGCCGATGCTCCGTTCATCATCGTAAATTGTTCAAATATTCCCGCAGAACTGCTCGAATCCGAACTCTTTGGCCATACGAAAGGCGCGTTCACCGGTGCAGTAAGTTCGAAGAAAGGATTATTCGAGGCGGCAGATACGGGGTCGATATTTTTGGACGAGATCGGCGATCTGCGTCCGGAGATACAAGTTCGCTTGCTGCGTGTCATTCAGGAGCGGGAATTCACTCCGCTTGGTGATGTTTCGCCGACCAAGGTCGATGTACGCATAATTGCGGCAACGAACGTCGATCTAAAAGAAGCGGTCAAAAGCGGTACGTTCAGGGAAGATCTTTATTATCGCCTTTCGGTCGTGCCGATCGAACTCCCGCCTCTTCGAGAACGCCGCGAAGATATTCTTCCGCTTGCTCAGCATTTTATCCGCAAGTATGCCGAGGAAAATGGCCGCGAGATGAGCGACGCCGTTTCGCCCGACGTGCTTGCCCTTCTTGAAGCGTATCCATTTCCGGGCAATGTTCGCGAGCTTGAGAACATCATCGAACGAGCGGTCGTCATCGCTCCGGGAGACGAGATCACCGTTGAGTGTTTACGGCCGGAGGTGATCGATCCGCATCTTGCTCTCGAAATGATGCAAAAATCCGAAGGCACCTCGGATGAGATCGATATTTCGAACGGTGTCGATTTCTATGACGAGGTCAAAAAGTTCGAGGTCGATCTGATCCGGCGGGCGCTTGAGCGAACGGGCGGCCACCAATCGCGAGCCGCACGTCTTCTGGGGCTTAATGCGACAACGCTGAATTCGAAGATCAAGAACCATCATATTCCGACGAAACACGGCTAAACCCTCAAGGACGCTTCGGATATAATGCCTTAACCTTTCTTTTACGCTATGCTCTTTTCCTCAACAGCACCCGGACAGGCGGTCAGATCGCTGGGCGCAGGCGATCTGATCGACCGGACGATCCGGCTTTATCGCCGGAATTTCGTGGTCTTTATGCTGATAGCGGCGCCGCCTGTTGTTGTCGGCACGCTCCTTGCCCTCGGTTGGTCGGTGCTCACCCGAACCGTTATCTTTCCTGACGCGGCCGTCGCTTCGTCAGATACTGCGACCTATTACGTCACGCTTGTTGCCGGAACAATGAATGTCTGGTTCGTCGAGATCGTGGCGACGCTCGTCGTAATGGGCGGTGCCTCGCGAAACTTCGTCCGGAATCTGCTTTTTGATGAACCGATATCGTTTCGTCAAACTTACGCAAACTGCACCTCGCGGATCTGGAGCCTTTTGACCGCTTCGGTGCTGATCACAATAAGCGTTGTCATCGTTAGCGTTGTCGCTCTCTATGTCGGCTTGTTCGCGGTGTCTATTCCGGTCTTTCTTTTGGGCTATTTGCTTTCGGGAATTCCGCCGCTCGCGGTTACAGTGGGTGTCATTGTGGGACTTGCGATCATTTACGGTGTCCTTTGGCTGACGCTGCTTATCGTCTCGCGAGTGGCATTCGTTCCGCAGGCGATATTGGTCGAAGGTCTCGGTGTTGGGGCGGCCTTCGGACGCAGTTCGTCGTTCTCGACCTGGAGCGTTCGACGACTGATGGCATTGCTCGTTTTTACAACCGTCGTCACAATTGCCGCTTCTGCGATCCTATACGTGCCGATCGCGTGGTTTGCCTGGGCAAATGGCGTGGAACTCACCGATGGTGAAATTCTGCCGCTTTGGGTTTCGGTCCTATATTCGTTGGTCGGCCAGCTATGCTTTATGCTGCTTTCACCGATCTGGATGATCGGCCTTTCGCTGCTTTACGTCGATACGCGGATACAGAGCGAAGCATACGACATAGAACTGCTCGCGACGAGACGGCTTGGCGAGATCCCTGATCTGCCGCCGGATTATTTCAACCCGCTTCAGCCTGCGCTCGGACATACGAAGAATCGGGCAACGGCTTTGGTGCGGCCCGACAATGCCGCAGCGCACTCAACGCTTGGACTCGAATGAGAAATAGGGCGATCATCCTCTCGATACTGCTTTTGATCTGCTTTGCGGCCGGCATTTCGGCGGCCACGCTTAGCGACTATGCGGATCGAGTGCGTCTTGCGCGGTCTGCGGCAGGCGATCTGCAAAAAGCTCTTGCATCAGGACCCGTCACCGGCGAGGTCGAAGACCGTCTTCTTGGAATGATCGAAAACGCCCTTCCTCCGACGGAGAAGATCGATGCGAGCGGCACAACGGTCCAGACCGACTATAAATGGCTGCACAGCGAGATCCAGCGGTATCGCGACGAACAGAAGGCGGAAACTAAACTAAAGCTCCTTGATTCCATTTCTGCTCAGCTGCAGGCTATCGAAGACAGCGTTTCGGAGCTCGTCGTTGCCGAGCAGGCGGATCCGACAAAGGATCGTGATAAGGACGCGCTCGGAAAGATCCTGCAACGCGACGAATACAAGATCGCCGAGCCTCAGGAATCGCCGCTGACGAGGCTCTTTCAGCGTATCCTTGATTGGCTTTTCAGAGAATATCCGCGGGCCGCACCGCAGCCGATCGAGATGACCGGGATGCCGAATCTCGCGTCGCTTCTGCAGATCGTTTTGTTTGTATTGATCGCTGCCGGACTCGGATTTATCGGCTACAAACTTGTTCCGCACTTTGTACCAAAATTTAGAAAAGAAAGTTCACGAAAGCGAGAGCGGATCGTTCTTGGTGAGGTCATCGATTCCGAAACTACATCTCACGACCTGTTTTCTGATGCGCAGGAGCTTGCGCGCTCCGGCCAGCTTACGCTTGCGATCCGAAAGGCATACATCGCCGTTCTCTGCGGCCTCGAGGACCGACGGCTTCTAAAGCTTGTGAAGCACAAGACGAATCGCGACTATCTATTCGACCTGCGAAAACGCGAGGATATCGTCAAGGAAATGAGCAGCATCACACGCGAATTCGAAACTCATTGGTACGGAGCAAAAGAATCGACCCCGGAAGACTGGGAGCACGTGGCGTCTCTTTATCAGCAAACTCTCGCAAAGGCAGAGCGGTCATAGATGAAACAAAAGGTCATTCTCATTCTTGGTTTCATTATTATGCTCGGGCTGATCGTTGCCCTGAATGCCTTGTCCGTTCAGCAAAAAACGGACGTTCGGGACAACGAGCTGAACCCGAACCGCACGACCTTTAATACAGATTCGACAGGATTTCACGCCTTCTACACGCTGCTTGTGGAAACGGGGCGAAAACCGATCCGCTGGCAGCAAAAGATCAGCGCTCTTGACGCAAGCGGCGGCCCGACGACGTTTGTGATCGTTGGCCCGCTGAAGAAAGAGATCATCGAGTCCGAACGTCGTGAGCTGCTTCGATGGGTATCAAGGGGTGGAAAACTCGTAGTCATAGACCGACAACCGAATTCCGCATACTTAACAAGCGACGGCGGCACCGCAGTTGAGATCGATCCGCTTCGGCCCGGCTTTCCGATCTTTGATGAAAATGCTTTCAAGGAGCCTACAAAGGACATTTCGCCCGGCGTGCCGGTCCAGCCGACGGTCTATACCGCCAATGTCGGAGCCGTTCAAGCTTCGCGGTTTGGCAGCTATGTCGATTGGCCGGGACCAAGGTCGAATGAAGCTAAGGATGATCCTGCACAGGTCGAAGGCCCGCCGCCGGTCTCGCAGATTGACACAACCGACTACGGGGCATACTCGGGCGAACCGGTCGCGGACATTAAGACAGACGGCAAAGCGATCGTCGTGAGCCGAATTTACGGAAGCGGACGGATCGTCATCCTTACGGATCCGTTCGTTCTTTCTAACACCGGGATCAAGTTGCTGGACAATGCGCAGCTTGGTATAAATTTGGTTGCTGCCGGCCCGAACGGGACGATCGCCTTTGACGAATATCATCACGGTTTCGGAGCTAACGAGAATCGTGTGGCCGAATATTTCAAAGGAACGCCCGTTGTTCCGATCTTCTTCCAGGCGCTTTTGATCGTTGGCGTGATCTTGTTCTCACAAAGCCGCAGGTTCGCCCGTCCCGTGCCGATAAAAGAACCGGATCGTCTGACCAAACTCGAGTATCTATCCGCAATGGCAGAGCTTCAGCGGCGAACCGGTTCCTTTGATCTTGCCGTTGAGAACATATATCGCGAATTTCGTCGTCGGGCGGCACGTCTTGTCGGTGTCGATGCAAAGACGGTGTCCAATGCGGAACTCGCACGCCTTATAGCCGCCCGAGCCGGAAAACATCCGGCCGCGGTCGAGGACACGCTCTTGACGGCCGAAGACGTGATGCACGATCTTCATCCGAATCGCAGTGATGCAATGCGCGTTGTAACGGAGATACGCGAGTTAGAGGCGGCCCTGAATCTCACAAGAAGGAAGGCGGCCGCAAAATGAATATCGCGGAATTTGCCGTCCTCCTGGTCATATTTTTGGTCACTAGCATAATTGGCGTTGTCACGGGAAGCAACTCGCTTATTACCGTGCCGGCAATGTTCCAATTCCATATCGAACCGCGTGTTGCGGTCGCAACAAATATGTTCGGCCTTGTTTTTATGACCGCGGGCAGCACGATACCGTTCATACGGCAGAAGACGGTCGATCTAAAAAAGGTTTTGCCGCTCTTGGTCATTACGGCGATCAGTTCGGCCCTTGGAGCGATGCTCGTCGGTTATATTTCCGCCGATGGAATAAAGACCCTGGTTTCGGTTTCGATGATCGCGGTCGCGATATTCATCGTCGTAAATCCCGGCAAAGGAACTGCGGACGAGGAAAGCCTCTCGAAACCAGGCGTCATTGCATACGGCCTTATATTTGGGCTTGGCGTTTACGGCGGCCTTTTCAGCGGCGGATATGTAACGATCCTCACCGTTGTTCTGGTCGCATTCTTCGGGATGCGATTCTCAGAGTCGATCGCAGCCACTAAACTCGTGAACCTTGTTTCGTCGGCGATCGCGAGCGTTCTTTTTATGTGGCAGGGTTTGGTAGACTACACGCTTGGTATTTGGCTTGCGGCCGCAATGTTCGTCGGCGGTTATATAGGAGCTCATTATGCGGCCAGAATGAACGACGTTTGGCTAAAGCGTATTTTTCTCACGGCAGTTTTCCTGCTCGCACTTAAAATAATTTACGACCTGATCTTTTGAACAAATGCTAAATGTAACTCCTCAATTCGTTGCGCATATTCGCCGCGAACTCTCAAAAACGGTGGTCGGCCAGTACGCGGTAATCGAGCAAATACTCATCGCCATGCTCGCCGAAGGCCACGCGCTTCTCGAAGGCGTTCCGGGCACCGCGAAAACGCTCACCATCAAGACGCTTGCACAGATCCTCGGGTCACAGTATTCGCGTATTCAATTCACGCCCGATCTGATGCCTTCCGACATCACGGGCACGAATGTGTTCAATATGCGGACGGCCGAATTCAACTTGCGACGCGGGCCGATCTTCACCGATATTCTTCTTGCGGACGAGGTGAATCGTACGCCGCCAAAAACGCAGGCCGCTCTGCTTGAAGCGATGGAAGAACGGCAGACGACCATCGATGGCGAACCGTATAAGCTCTCACCGATCTTCACCGTTCTTGCGACGGAGAATCCGATCGAATACGAAGGTACATATCCGCTGCCAGAGGCACAGCTTGATCGATTCTTGTTGAAGATACTTATCGATTATCCTGCGGAAAGCGAAGAGCAGGAGATCGTCGCACGCTGGGATGCCGGCTTTAACTCGCGACGGCTCGAAGCCGTCGATATCGTGCCACTCGAAGATCCGTCCGCTCTTCAACAGTGCCGTTTCGAGGTTAGAAATATGCGGGCGGAAGCCGGCGTGCAGAAATATATCGTCGATATGACGCGCCGTACGCGAAATCATCCCGCGGTCCTTTACGGAGCAAGTCCGAGAGCGTCTATTGCATTGCTGCTTTGCTCGAAAGCGTTGGCGGCGATCAGAGAACGCGATTTTCCGACGCCGGATGACGTTCGAGACGTTGCACTGCCCGTCTTAAGGCACAGGCTTTCGCTGCGTGCGGAAGCGGAACTTGACGGCGCTACGACCGACAGCGTGATCTCGGATATCCTGACCACGCTAGAAGTACCGCGCTAAGGCCGCGTCAATTATTCTTCAGATCTTCCCTTCTTGGGCTTTGCGGCCGGGGCCTTTTTAGGTTCGGTCGTTGAGGCCGCCGGTTTGTCGGTCGCCTTCTCCGGCGGAGCTGTTGTTTTTGGCGTACCTGCAGGCCCGGAAGGAGTCTTAACAGCGGTGTTGGCCGCTCCCGTCTTTGGCGTCGGAGTAGCGTCGGGTTCTTGATTTTTTGGAACCGGTACGAGGATCACGCCGCCTTCATTCGGCATGAACTGGCTGCCGCCTGGCTGGACCGTAACTCGTTGTCCGGGTGGCGCGATAGCTTGCGGCGGAAGCCCGCTATTTGGATCAGCTTGCGGGAACTGTGAGCCTGCGAGCGGGCCGGCCGTTGTTCCGCCGAGCGGAGCTCCGGCGGGCGGCATCACGCCATTCGACCACGCATTGTAACCATCGCCGCCGGGAGTTGCTCCATTCAAATACGGATCTTGAAGGGCATTTGGGTCACCGATCGGCGAATTCTTGAGCAAGGCTTCTTCTTGCGCGCCTGTTGCAGGATTTATCGGCTGCACCGGCAAACTGCCTTCATCGGCCTTCGCCGTGATGGTTGGATCGCTTCCCTTGGAATTCGTCGCATAGATCAGCACGCCGGCAAGCACGACGATGCCGCACAAAGCGATGAATGCTGTCTGCCAAATGTTGTGCTTCTTCGGTGCGATCGGTGTTGACGCAAGGCCGCCGGATTCGAAGTAGAGCCGGTCGAGGTCCTCGCGGAAAGATGCGGCCGACGCATAGCGTAATTCTGGATCGCGAGCCATGGCCGTTTCGATCACCGGAGCGAGTTCCTTATGAGCGTCGTTGGGCATCACGCCTGCAAGGCCATCAACCACGCCGGGACCGGCAAGCATCCGCTTTAGGATCGCCCCGAGAGCGTAGATATCAGATCTTTTGTCAGCGATCGGGTATTCATTGCTTTGCTCCGGAGCGAGGAACTCCGAAGAGCGGTCGCGAGGAGCATCGAACGCGTCGCCGCCAAATCCATAGACCTTTGGTGTCGAGGCGTCGTCAACAAATACCTTGATCGGAGACAGATGTCCGTGAATAATACCGCGCTCGTGTGCGGCTTCGAGCGCTCGGGCGATCCCACGTGCGAATCCGAGAGCCTGCTCCTGCTGCATCGGCTGTGATAGCAGCGAACTCAAAAGCGTCGGTTCCGCCGCTTCGTAACCTGCGTAAACGTTGCCGCGTGAATCTTCACCATAATCTTCAAGGCGAAGCACATTCGGCTGTGAAATACCGCTTGCGGCCCGTGCACGATCGAGAAATTTCTTTGTCCAACGGCTATCGACCGAAAATGCTCGCGGAAGGACCTCGAGGATCAGTGGAGTATTGCGGGATTCATGCACGGCCCGAAAGACATCGCCCGAATCACTCTCTAAAACGAGTGATTCGACACGATATTTATCTGCTACGATCTTTCCGATCAAGTCGCTGGTCATCTTTAGTTAGAACGCTTTCGAGAGCTCCAAGTTGCAAGTAAACACCAAAATCCGGGCAATTGCCACAAAATAAATGCGGCGGCAACCCGTTTGAGATGTCTCTCGGTCGGATGCCGCCGTAACTGTTGATGAGCCGTCTGCTTCTTAGAGCTTAACGAAGACGACGAGCAGTGCGAAGAGCACGAGTGACTCGATCATGGCGAGGCCGATGATCATAAGGGTCATAACCGAGCCCGAAGCACCGGGATTGCGTGCGGCACCTTCGGCGGCGCGCGAACCGACCAAGCCCTGAGCGATACCCGCAAGTCCGGCGACAAGGCCAAAACCGAGGCCGGCTGCGAGAGCCTTTGAGCTCGAGACCGTGAATTCGTTATCGGCGGCACCAGCACCCTGTGCCATTGCTGCCATGCTGAAAAGAGCGATCGCCAAAGTTGCGAAAGCGATGTGTTTGATGTTCTTCATTTTTATCTCCTGTTTTTATAGATTCGAAGATAACTGCTGTCGATCCTCACGCTCGCCGAAACGATATGCAGGGTGTATTATTTCGCCTCACTTCCGGTATGCACTTGATTTATACTCTTCTAGAGTCAAGGCTCCTGTCGCGTGCGGGCATATCATGCTATGAAACGCATACCATTCTCATCTTTGGCCGCTCAGCGAGCGGTCAAAAATGTGACCGAAAGGATCAAGTCCGCTGTATCTTCAAATATCGAGTGCCCGCAAAACTTAGCGGGCAAAAACCGTTTCAAATTCTACGCGTGAGCGGCCGCCGGCTCAGCGTGTTCTGCGTCGTGATCGTGATCGTCATGCGGTGCATGCGTTACTTCGCCGAGATAGATCATCGAGAGCAGAGTAAATACCAGCGTCTGGACGAAAGCAACAAAGACGCCGAGACCGGTCAGCACTATCGGCAGCAGAATGTGCGTGTACGGCGGAAAGATGTTCGTGATCTCGACGTAAACCTTTTCGTCAGAGAACATATTCGCGAATAGACGCACACCCAATGTGAACGGCCTAAAGAGGTTGCTTATCAGCTCGATACAGAAGATCAAGCCTGTTACCAGGGCAAGGAACCACGGGAGCTTTGGCCCGGCAAGGTGGGCGATGTGCTTTCCGACGCCGTTCTCTCTAATGCCGACGTAGTTGTAATAGATGAACGATGAGAGGCCGAGGGCGTATGTAACGTTCACCGAAGCTGTCGGCGACATGAACAACGGGAATTGGCCCATCAAATTCGAGATCAGGATCAGCACTGCGAACGTAGCGACGACAGGAAAGTATTTCTGTCCGTGCTCACCGATCACATTTACAAGCAGGTCGCGGATCGCAAGATAGCCCGCTTCGAGGGTCAACTGGCCGCCGCCCGGATCGTCTTCTGACAGTTTTCCTCTTAGCAGATAGATCACGATCACCGAAAGTATGCACGCGATCACGAACATCACCGTGTACCACGGAATGGCCGTTTCAGGGCTATACGGAGCATTGAAGACCACTTCAGGCGATGTTCCGAAATGGGCGAAAAGCTTGTCCCAAAGCGGTTTTGTATAGGCGATCTGGAACTTGTAAACAGGTTCGCCCAAATAGTGGTTCAAGAATTCTACGATCAGCGGAGTGTGTTCACCGCCTTCTGCTAAAAGAAACATCGCTAATTTCGGCTCTTAAAAATACTATAAAATCCGTCTGTCATAACGGCCACAGCAAAGGCTGCAAGCCCGATCAATACTGCCGCGATCGGAAGTATTTTGATGGCATAAATTCCCCAAATGACAAGGCCCAGTGCAAAATACCGCAATATGAACCTGGCGGCCGGAAAGCCCGCCCCTCGGCCCTCTGCACGTTCGGCAAAGAGACCGCGCGTCGAGCTTGCAAGCCAGATGAAGTTCACGACGGACAAAAGCCCGCCGATCACGACGCCAATGGAGAACCGTACGTTTGCAAATATCAATCCCGCGATCGCAGCTATTGCTACGGCGACGGCCATGAGCCCGTAGATCCTCGTCTGCGAGTACTCGCGAATACCACTCTCTGGATCCGTTTGGACGTCCATCGCGAAACGGACATTTTAACCTTAAATTGCCGTAAAAATCAAAGCCGAAAGGCGTTGTCTTGCGGGTCTTGCCGGTCGTGAGAGGAAAGCAGTGGATTGACCTTCGGAGGTGTGCTGTTCGGAAAGATGCGCGATGAGATGTGAAACAGCTCAAAAAAGCCGATCAGGGCTCCAAGGATCACGCCGGCAACGATGCCCCACGGCCTCGTACCCATCAAGAGATCGACGAGCCAGCCGACGAAGACCATAAATACGATCGCTCCTGAAAATGCGATTCCGGCCGACCAACCGAGACCGAAGCGCCGAACCTCTTCGTCAAGCGGCGGCGGTGTAAATGATTGTAAAATAAAGGGTTCTTCTGCCTTTGTCGGTTCAGGTTCAAAGAGCGAGAGAGACGCACCCGGCTTTGGCTCGATCGGCGACTCTGGCTCGTTGTTCTGAGACGGTTCGGCCGGTGGGCCCTGCTGTTGCGGTTCCGCGTCCTCTGCGTATGGGTCATGCCAACTTTCGCTCATCGCTTTTCGCGTATGATGACAGTTTCGCTCGGTGATTTCAATTCATAGGTGGTTCCGCGCCAAACGATCTTCCGAGAGAATAGGGCAAGAATCGTATTTACGAGGAAGATCGCGGGTGTAACGAACGCAAGAACGCACTGCGGGACGGCCTGCTGTGCCAAAAGGGCTTCGTGGTCCGAAAGGGCAAAGCGAACGGCACGCAAACGAATAAAGGCTTTTGCAAGTGTGAACCCCGTGACCAGAATGAGAGCCGCGACCGCGGCGACCATCGCAAGGCTTCCAAGTTCGCTCGTCAGCAGGATCGCGATACCGGCGGTCATCACGCCGCAGAACAGTGTCGATCCGAACATCGAGAGCAGCCACAAACCCGGCGAATATACACGCGTGATCTTCATCTGCCGCGTTGTGAATTCGAGCATCTCAGCGAGCGTTTGGTGCTCAAAACTCGCACAAAGGGCTCGCGGCACGAATTCCAGCTCAAGCCCCGCATCCTGCACAGCTTTCGTTACGGCAAAATCATCGCTCAAAACGCCTTTCCAACAGGTTCTTATGTCAAGGCGCTCGAACATCTCACGCCTAAGGGCCATCGAGCCGCCCCAGCAAAAATTCGACCTTGTGTTCGGCCCAAGCGCAGATGCGACCGAACCATTCCAGACCGAAGAAAGCTCCGAACCAAGCTTTCCATTTTCCGAGATCAGCCAACGATAGCCCGTCGCCGCTCCCACATTTGGTTTTAAGGCCGCAGCCGAAAGGGAAGCGAGCCAGTCAGAATTTGTGCACGCATCCGAATCGACAAACGCAAAGACCTCGCTGCGTTCGTCGGCCTTTGGAATTGCAAATAGAAGATTCTCGATCTTCTGGCTTGACCCCGAAGCTTTTGGTGCAATATGCAGGCGAGCCGAAACCGTGTCGGATGAATAAAGCCTTATCGCTTCTTCGATCTCCGCAACGGCCGCATCCTCTTTATCGTCAACAATAAAAAGGATCTCGTAGTACGGATATCGTTGGGCGAAGAGTCTTCGCAGATTTTCTTTGAACTCGCGATCGACGCCTCGGCAAGGGGCGAAGATCGTAGCAAAAGGCAGGTCGGTTCGATTCTTGAGCGAGAACCCTTCGCGGATGAATCTCTCGTAAATGATGCCGCCGCGATATGACCGATAACTCAGCCAGATCAGCACAGCGGCAAAGAAATAGAATACGTAGATCAAGGCGATATCTTAGTGAGAGCCCTCGCTGGATGAACGCAGGATGAGCGGCTTCAGCTGCTCAAAAGTTCGGTCGATCGCGCCGCGATTATTGTTCATTGCCGCCTTTGCACGTTCGCCGAGAGCTTTGCGTTTTTCGGGCCGATCAAGCAACGCGAGAAACTCCTTGGCAAGAGCAGCGGAGGCGTCATCTAACGATCCTTTTGGTATCTGTATCAACGCTTCGCGTTCAACGAACTCTTCAACGATAGCCTTAAAATTGTGTGTGTATGGCCCTGTGATGATGGCCTTCCCCTCGGCAGCAGGTTCTAAGATGCTCTGGCCGCCGTGTTCGATAAGGCTGCCGCCGACGAACACGATCTCAGCAAGCGGAAATGCCGCCCGCAGCTCGCCGATCGAATCAAGTAAGATCACGTCCGCGGACGCATCGCTTTCACTCGCGGCATTCGAACGGCGAGTCCATTTGAGGCCTGAGTTAGCGATAAGCTGTGCGACCTCGTCGAATCGCTCGGGGTGCCGCGGTGCGATCATAAGTCGAGGCGCCTCTTCGCGTGCGGCTTCCGAGGCCTTGCGAAAGGCATCGATCACCCAAGATTCTTCGGGAGCGTGAGTGCTTGCGGCGATGATCAAAGAGGCGTTTTCAGTAAGGCCGAAACGTGTAGCGAACTCTTCGGTCAGAGCTTCTTCGGTCTCTGTGATCGAATGATCGAACTTCAAGTTGCCAGTCACCTTGACCTTGCTCGCACGCATACCGAGAGCCATAAAGCGGTTCGCGTCCGCCCCGGTTTGGATCAACGCTCGGTCGAAATAACCGAAGAGCCGCTTCATCGTCTTCTTGAACGCGTTGTAGCGCTTGTACGAACGCTCGGACATTCTGCCATTCACGAGAGCGACGCGGACGTGGAATTTGCAGGATTCGCGAATGAGGTTGAACCACAATTCCGTCTCCATTATCACGAGCAGCGTCGGGCGAAAATGCCGCAGTACGCGCCTTACCGTCCAGCGCCAATCGAACGGCACGTAAAAAACAGCCTCGGCTTCGGTGAAAAGCTCTTTCGCGAGCTTTTGGCCTGTCCGTGTGGTCGTCGAGACGATCAGCCGTATGTCGGGGAATTCAGAATGGAGACGATCGACAAGCGGCCTTGCGGCGTTAGCTTCGCCGACCGAAACACAATGCAGCCAGACTGTCCTGCGTTCGTCGGGTGTGAATTTGGGCAAGGAGAAACTCAGCCTTTGGAAGAATCCGGCCGCCCGCTTTCCCCTTACGATGCTGCTCAACGCAAAAACGGGCAGCATCGCAAGAAAAGCGAGCGTATAGACGAGGCTGTAAAGGACGAACATTGCAACTCCTTAAGAGATAAAGTCGCAAAAAGCGCAAAGTTGCAAAAACCGACGGTTCTACTTCACCCGCTCGATATAGCGAGATTCCGCCGGATTGACGCGGATCTTTTCGCCCTCGACGATGAACGGCGGCACCTGAAGCGTCACGCCATTTTCGAGTGTCGCGGGCTTGTTCGAGTTCGATGCAGTAGCGCCTTTTAGGACGGGCTCGGTCGTCGTGACGGTCAGTTCCATCGAAGCGGGAAGCGTTATGCCGATGGGCGAGCCGTTATAGAACTCGACCTCGATCGTCAGGTTCGGCATCAGCCATTGAGCCGAATCGCCAAGATCATCTTCGGTCAGAGCGACCTGCTCATAGGTCTCATTGTTCATAAAATGATGATGCGAGCCGTCCGAATAAAGATAATCCATCTTGTGCTGTTCGAGCACGATCCTTTCGAGCGTGTCGTTCGAGCGAAAGCGGTATTCGAACGAGTTTCCGGTCAGCAGATTGCGAAGCCTTGCCTGCACCATCGCCCTCAAGTTGCCGGGTGTGTGGTGGTGAAACTCCATCACCTTGACCGGTGCGCCTTCGTGAAGGATCACCATTCCTTTCCTGATATCATTAGCTGAAATTGCCATAAACTAAAAAAACTCCCAAGCTCTCTGCACCTTTTGCCAAAGATGCAAAAAACAAAGGAGTAAGTTTATGGTTCGCGCCCGCTTTTTGTCTAGCGGACAGTTACAAGAAATTTGAACGTGCCCTTCCAGGGGTCGGCCTTTGTACACTCGACGACCGTGATCACGTAATCACCGGCCGCTGTCGGCGAGACCTCATTCCGGTCGTGACAATCGGCCGCCATATCCTGATCGTAATGCGAGCCCTTTGGGGCTTTGATCGAGATCGTAATGGCGTTATCTCCTGTGCTTTCAGTAGTTAAGGTTTGGCCCTCGCGGACTCGAATGACGAACGTCCGCTTGCCCTTCCAGCTGTTGAGCGTGCCTGTAACGGTCTTTTCGGCAGCGCCGCGTGCAAATTTTATTCTCGTTGGACGTTTCTGGGCCGATGCCTCGGACACAAACCCAAAAACCAGCAGACTTAAGAGCGCGATCGAAAATAAGTTCTTCATTTGTCTTTTTCCTTGTCGCCGAAGGGAAGCGGCGGCGGTTCCTCACCGGCTTTTGGAGCCTCTCGATTCATGCTCGCATAGATCCCCATTATCTGGTCAACCCATTGTTTTGCCTCGGCCATTTCGGGGTCGATCTCAAGTGCCTTTCGGTAATCACCAAGCGCCGAAGGATATTGGCGGGCATCCGTGAGAGCCATTCCGCGGTCAAAATACGCCTTAGCGAGAGCCTTCTTGGCGTCGCCATTCTTAGGAGCCTTTTTCACCGCCGCTTCACTTGCCTTTATCGCCTCGTCAAATTTCGTCGTGTCGATAGGTGTTCCGCTCTGGGTCCATTTTGTCTTTGGCTTCGAGGGATCGACAGAAGGAACCGGGCCCGGGCCTGTCGGTTCGTTCGAGTGGGCTATTACGGATTGCTCCGGCAGTTTTGCATTGCTCGACGGCGCAGTATTGTCCGAAACGCGGACGGCGTTCGTGCCGCACGCGGCGAACGCGACGCTGGAAATAAAAACGATAAGTTTCGCGATATTCTTCATTTTTTCTCTATGTACGGCCTCGATTGAACGATAAAGATCTTTCTGTCTATTATGCCCCACTCGATATCCTGCGCAACCGAACCGCCAAAAGCTTTCTTGATCGCAAGTGCCGCTTTCGCAAGGGCACGTGCTTCGGCATTTGTCAGTACTCGCTGATCGGGCCCGGCGCAAGTCTCGCGTGTGGGCCGAAGGTCGCCTTTCTCATCAAATTCGAGTGCACTCTGCTGCTGTGAGAGGGTTTTTACTGTAACGGAGTTTGCAACTCCGCTGTAAAGAAGCTGTTCCGGGATGCCTGCGTTATCAACGACCTTTGAGTTGTGCCCGCAAACAGCGGAAATATAGACGACATCGCGTGCCCTCGTGTTGAAAGGATCTTTCGTGATCATCACGCCGCCCTTTTTCATATTGATGCCGACCTGTACCAACGCCGACATATAGACGTCCGTTTGGCTTATGTAATTCCGCACGCGAGCCTCGTAGGCGTCAAAATTCCAAAGCGAAGCCCAAACCTTCTTTACGGCCGTGATCAGAGATTCATCGTCGATGACGTTTGCAACGCTCGAATAAAGACCGGCACCGCTGAAATTCGGCAGGTCTTCGCTGTTCGAAGAGCTTCGGACAAACACGGGCTTTCCGCCAAGCTGCGTGTGCCAGCGTTCGAGGATCTCTTTCTTCAACGCCTCATCGAACTTGCCGGCGATGATCGTTTGGCGGAACTCGGCAAGCTTCTGCCTGCGGATGCGCGGATTGTGGACAAAATCGTTGTTGTCAGTGAGCTTGAGAATAACATCGTCAAACCCATTGTCCTGCATGAACTTGTCGTACCAATGGAACGGGATCCCAAAACCGTCGGGAATTGTGACGCCCGGCACTCTCTTGTTGAGCATCTCGCCGAGGTTCGCGGCCTTTGATCCGTAAGAAATGCTGTCACGCTTTCGCATCGCGGCGAGCGGAGCAAGCTTTGTTGTGGCAAGGTTGACCGGCGGAACCTGATCGTCCGGCGGATTCGGAATATCTTCCGAGCTCGTTACGCGTTCGAGAGTGTAGTCGCTCGATCTTGCGTCAAGCTTCATCCAGTAAGTGTTGAGGCCGCGAAAGAGCTTGTCGGCGTCCTTGACGTAGATGTTCGGAATCCCCCAACCGTGAGCCAGGATGTTCACATGCGAAAGAGGCGACGAAGGCTTGGCGACGATAATGCCCCGAACCGGCGGCAGCGACTGCGGCAGTTCGCGCAGGATAAGTATCTCGTTGTCACCGATCTCGACCGTGTCGTCGAGTTTGTCGATGATGTGGATTCGTCCGACGGCACTGCCTGTATTCAGGGCAAGATAGACTTGGTTTCGATTGAGTTCGTCATGCGAAACGCGTTCGATACCTAGATCGGCCGACGCAGCGTCTTGCCGCTCCGAGTTCGGTTTGAAGCTTACGTGCGTGTAAAAGGCCGAATTTATGGTGTCGTTAGCAAGTTTGATCAACTCGCTCGTTGCCATATCGCCTTCCCAAAGTTCCCACGTAAATTTTTGCACAGGTTCCTGCCACGCGATCGTTCCGACGATAAATCGGCGGCCTTTGTCGATATAGATCGGCTGGAAAATATCAGCACCGCGGGGCACGAGATATGTGGCGAGAAGAAAATCTTTGTGAAAGCGATATCTTTGCGAATTGATGAAGTAGATCTTATTTTTCGCAAGACGATCGATCACGAACATCACATGCGGCAGCGCGTACGGTGTGCCTTGCTGATAAATACGTGCGAGCGAATCGAACGCGGCTCTCGACGGGATCGACCTCAGCGAGTCGTTCTTCGACGCCGTTAACTTTGGCCGAGACTTTGTCGGAACATCCTCTTTTGTGCGTTCGCCGGGTGCCTGGCCAAGGGCGAAGGCCGCAAATGCTGCGACAAAGAGAAACGCCGCAAGAGAACGGGGATAAAATTGCTTACTTCTCATTGAAAAACTTTGCTTTACGCCGACGTCCGCATATTGAGGTCTTTCTTTTTCAAGAAACGCTCGCGAAACTCCTGTGCGTCATCAGGACATTCCTGTACAAACCCGAGGTCGTGGATGATCCCGTCACGAAGGCCGTAGATCCAGCCATGCAGGACCAATGTCTGCCCGCGAGCCCAAGCGTCGGTAACAACGGTCGTGTCGGCCGCGTTGATGACCTGACGCGCGACATTAAGCTCGCACAAACGATCGACGCGTTCTTCGCCTTCGAGGTTGTCCAATTCGTCCGAATAAAGGTACGCGGTCTCGCGTATGATCTGGAGCCAATTGTCGATCAATCCGTGCCCGATCGATTCAAGAGCGGCCCGAACACCGCCGCAGCCATAGTGTCCGCAAACGATGACGTGCTCGACCTTCAAAACTTCAACGGCGAACTGCAGAACGGAAAGGCAGTTCAGGTCGCCGTGAGCAACGATATTCGAGATATTGCGATGGACGAACACATCTCCGGGCGTGAGGCCGGTGATCTGATTCGCCGGCACACGGCTGTCAGAGCATCCGATCCAAAGATAGTCGGGAGACTGAAGGGCCGCGAGTTTTGCAAAAAAATCCGGCTCCCGATCGACTTGCTCAGCTGCCCAGGCTTGATTCTTCTCGAGAAGGCGCTCTAAACGATCCATAAAACCATTCTATCTGTCCGGGCAAGCCGCACAAAGCAGAGGCAGTTCACGTCTGCTGTGGCGCGTCAGGCGGTTCGGAAGGTTCTTCCGGCTTCGGACGGGCGTTTATTCTTGCCTTTAGCCGAAACCGATAGCCAAGAAAGAACATCGAAACAGCGAGAATAAAGCACGAAAATGTCCAGTCTGGATCGTCCGAGCGATAGAAATATACGAGCGCGGCGGCAAGAAGCAAGCCCGCGAGATAGAAGATGAATTCGAGGCGGCGGTAAGACATCTACCTCGCTGCCGGGTCGAATCCTTTGCCGGAAAGATAAGCCGAAACGGCTCGGAACATTCGCAGCAACCGTCTAACGATCTTCGGCAGGAACCACAAGAAACCGACGAGGAAGAGCACGAGGATTATCGCAACGACGATCGGTGCGAAGACGGCGAGCAGCGTGCCGACAAAGGCGATTATGTCCTCGACGATCGAAAGCGTCCAATTCGAAACGGGTTCTGGTGAAAGGTTCGCTGTCACACGAGCAGCGGTCTTTGTGCCGTGCGAGGCCAAAGCCAGCCCGCCGCCGAGAAGGGCAGCAGAGATCGTGACCGTCGGGTCAAGCTGGCTGGTTGCGGCGTATGCTACGACCGCTCCCGCAGGTACGCGTATGAATGTGTGGATAACGTCCCAGACGCTGTCCACATACGGGATCTTGTCCGCAGCGAACTCAACGATATAAAGGCCGCCCGCAATGCCGATGATCCACCAATTATCGAGAGCCTCAAGCCCGCCCGGCAGCTTTACGCCGCCAAATTTCTGCAGCAGCCCAAGAACGCTCACCGTCGCATACAGATTGATGCCGCTCGTCCACGCCGAACCAAGAGCAAGAGATAATGTCGATAACCATTCCATCTGTTTTAAAAGTGTTCAAGCTAACCGGCCAGCTCGACAAACCTGTCCAACTTATCCTAGCACTTCTGCCGCGTTACGACCGTATCAAAAGGGCGATCTTGATGCCGTCGTGTTTAGGGACACCGGCATACGTAGGCCTAGGAATCTTCGTAGGCGTAGATCGTTGGCGTTGCTTCAGATTTTGCGGGGAAAAATATCATCCTTTCTTGAGCTTTTTCTTTTGTGATTTTGGCGGCAAAAAGTTTTCTCCCGAGACTACCTTTCTACCTGTCTCGGTCTCAAAATCCGTTCTTGCCCGTTTTGCCACACGTCCGCCTTTACGGCCTGAGTCGGCATTCTCTGACAGCCCTTCCGCTCCGTCGCGTTCGGCGATCTGTCGGGTTGTGAGTTCGGCCAGGGCGGTAAACAAGAGTTCCGCTTCGCTCATGTGGTCGCGAAGGTTTTGTGTTTTTAGTCCCTTGAGCTTTTTGTGCTCTTTTACGGTTACGTCACTCCACTCCTGATGGATAATGTTTGTCAGAACTGCGTATTCATCTCCCTTGATACCGTGGTCTTTCCAGTAATCCGTCAGCTTGTTTCGCGTCTCCTGGCCGGTCATCCGCTGTTGGATCCATTTCTCGCTTCGGCCCTGCTGCTGCCAGTTTTCGCGTGCCCTATCGAGCGAACGCGCCGGATCCTGCATTTCCTGAATGCGCTCGAAACCGACCTTTGCCAGCCAGTGTTTGAAGGGTTCGGCTTTTGGCGAGGGGATAGATTGAATGATACGCAGCAGACCCTGGACATCTGAGCAATCGGTCTCACGCAGTTTCCCGTCCGGAGCCTTCATTTTCAACTGTCGACAAATTGTCGACAGTTCAAATCCATCGTCAAGTTGGACGCGCTTTTTCATCCTGAACCAATAGTCTCGAGGATTTACGCTGTCGCTCAATGCTCCGACAACATCTATAACGGAGAAATACCATTTTTCTTCGTGCTCATCATAGTGACGGCGTATTTGATACTCCTGAAAAGCGGTCATTGCCAGTTCATCTTTCATACATTTAAGGTGTTACACCTTGCTACGGTTGGCCATTCAACTTCATGCCCGCCAGCCAAATTCTTTTGCGACGCGTTTTATTTGCAGTATTGTCAACAATTTCTTTTGATGCTTTTTCTGCTTTACGTTTGGTCATTTAGTCACTATCCTCTCCCACCACTATTGGCGGAACCATTCTGTCGATAAAGAGAACCGTATCACTCATCCGCTTTTCCCTCGTCACTTTCATCCTTCTTGAACCCGAATTTCTCCAGGCGGTATTGCAATGTACGAAAAGTGAGGCCGAGGAGTTTGGCGGATCTTGTGATGTTATTATCGGTGCGCTCCATTGCCTGCATGATGAGGCTGCGTTCGAGGTCCTCGAAGTTAATGCCGTCTGCCGGGAGCTTGAAATCCGTACTTGCATCAATGGCCGTGGGCCGCACTGCATTGGTCATTTCGGGCGGCAGATCGTCGAACGTAACCGTATCGTTCTCACAAAGCAGGATCGATCGCTCGATCGCCGATTCGAGCTGCCGGACGTTGCCCGGATATGCGTATTCGTCGAGGATCTTTCGTGCGGCCGCGTCGATCTTGATCTTGTGGTCAGTTCCGCGCGTGTGTTTTTTGACGAAATATTCGATCAGGACGGGAATGTCGGTGCGCCGTTCACGAAGCGGCGGCAGTTCGATCGAGAGCACGTTCAGCCGATAGTAAAGATCTTCGCGAAAACGTTTTTCTTCGACCATATGAAGCAGGTCGCGGTTCGTTGCGGCAACAACGCGAACATCGACGTCGATCTCTTTGGTGCCGCCGACGCGGCGTATCTGCTTTTCCTGAAGCGCTCGCAGGATCTTCGCCTGGAGCGATATGTCGAGCTCGCCGATCTCGTCCAAGAAAAGTGTGCCGCCGTGTGCGATCTCGAAAAGGCCTTTTTTATCAGAGACCGCACCGGTGAATGAGCCTTTTTCGTGGCCGAAAAGTTCGGATTCAAGCAGATTCTCGTTGATCGCGGCGCAGTTCACGGCCTGAAAAGTTTCGTTCGAGCGATGGCTGTTTGCGTGGATCGAACGTGCGATCAGCTCTTTTCCGGTGCCGCTTTCGCCGCGGATAAGGACAGTGGAATTCGACTTTGCGATCTTCAGGATCAGCTTCTTGACCTTGTCCATCTCGGGCGAGACGGAAATGATCTCTGCGTCGAGAGTCGAGAGCTTCTTCAATGCTCGCGAAACGGTTTCGAGCAGCTTCTCGCTGTCGTAAGGCTTCTGCAGATATTCGAAAGCGCCAAGACGCATCGCATCGACCGCCGAATCGACCGAACCGTGCGCTGTCAGCAAAATAACGATGATCGACTTGTCAAAATCTGTAAGAGATTTGAGCAGGTCGAGGCCGCTCATTCCCGTCATCTTCAGGTCGGTCAAAACGAGATCGAAATGCCGGTCGGCGACAAACTTCATCGCCGCTTCACCCGAACTTGCGGTCGTTACGTCGTAGCCTTCACCCGACAATATCTCTTCGAGAATTTCCCTTTGATTTTTCTCGTCGTCAACAACGAGGATGGATTTTCGAGCCATAATGAAAACTTAGTTAAATTCGGAGCAAAATGCGAGTTTGGCCGCGTCAAGCGACGCGTTCTCCTGTCGCCGCCGGTATCAAGATCGTGAATGTCGTGCCTTTTTCCAACGTCGATCGGACGGTGATCTCGCCGCTGTGGATCTCGACGATCTTCTTTACGATCGCGAGGCCAAGGCCCGTGCCGGTCTCCTTTGTCGAGAAGTACGGTTCGAAGATCGATTCGAGATTCTCCTGCGGAATGCCGCCGCCCGTATCCGTGATCTCGAATTTGACGAACTTCCGATCGTCCGATTCCGAGATCCGCACGTTTAGCTTCCCGCCCGTCGCCTCCATCGCCTGCACGGCATTGATGAAAAGGTTGTTAAAGACGGAACGCAGGAATTGTGGGTCGCCAATGATCTGCGGCACATTCTCGTGTTCTGAGACAGAAATGAGGACGCCCTTTTCTTCTGCCTGGCCTTCGATGATCCGCAGCGAATCTTCGACCGCCTGCCGCGCATCGATCGGCCTTAAAGTCGCTGTCGCAGGCCGAGAGTAATTCAAAAAGTCGGTGATCTGCCGATTGATCCTTGCAACCTCTTCTTTTAGCTGCAGCGTTAGCTTGTCGAACTTCGCCTTCTTTTCATCTTCTGCGGGCGCAAATTTGCTGCGCAGATGGTCGAGCGTGAGGTTTATGTAGTTCAGCGGATTGCGTATCTCGTGCGCGATGGCCGAACCGAGACGTCCCACGACCGCTGATTTTTCCGCCTGTTGGAGCTTTGCTTCGAGCTCGGTCTTTTTCTCGAGTTCGGCGGTCATCTCGTTGAAATTCGATGCGAGCCGCCCGAGCTCGTCCGTTCGAGTTTCATCGACGCGTACACTCAAGTTTCCATCCGCGACCTCGCGGGCCGCTCGCGAAATATCTGCGATCGGCCGCGTGAATCGAAAGACGAGCAGGATCGTGATCAGCGACGAAATAAGGAGGATGCCGAGCGTGTATAAAAGCGGCTGTGCGGCGCGTTCGGCTGCGGCGGTCTTGTCGTTGTATAGCAGGACCATCACATACCAACGGCCTTTGCTCGTCTCGATCGGGATGGCGTGTGCCTCGCCGTCGTGTCCTGCGTCGCCGATCGCGGGCCCGTTGGGGAATTTTGCGATATCAGTGCCAAGCCTTGTGCCCTCAAGCAAAGGCGGTAAGTCCTTAAGATCGCTTAATTTCCGGTAGATCGTCTCACCGTTCGGTCCGGTCGAAGGCAGATTTTCCGGAGCGAGGCAATCGAAGATGCGCCATTCGTTATCGACAACGATAATGTCCTGAATGCGGTGTCTTGATTCTTCGTCAAGCAGCGTCTGGCCCGGAAGTTCGATCAGGTCGCGAATGCGGTCGGGGCTCGTAACGCTGCTGATGCCGACGGCAAAGCCCGCAACTATCGCCCTTTCCTGCTTTTCGCGAAGCGAATAGTTCTCCTGCTGAGTGCGTAGATTCAGCAGGTACTGCACGCCAAGCGTCGCGACCAGCAGGAGTGCGAGGATGATGACAAGGCGTCCGCGAAATGTGCTGAGAAAGGGCATATCGAGCCTTAAATGGCCGGGATCCTTTTGGCCTCTATCAAAACTACTTGCCAAGGAGAGTTTCTGAATGTTAAGCTATTGCTTAGTTTGTACGCAAACTTGGGTCGCCTCAAGGCGCGTTGGCAGACCCTCCCGAAACACACACAATTCTTTTTTCTCTCTTCGTATTCAAGGCTTTGAGGTTTATGTCCCTACGAAAAGTTGCTTTCCGGTCGCTAGTTAGTTGTCTTGCGGCCCTGGTTCTGTTGTCCGGTGCGGTATTGGCTCAGAAGAAGCCAAAGGCTTCTTCGAAGTCTAAAGCAAGCACGGCAAAGTCATCGAAGACCGCATCGAAGTCTTCGCGTGTAAGCAAGAAGGACTCGAAGGCTTCAAAACAGAAGGCAACCGCAAAAAAGGACGATAAGAAGAGCAAGAATAAACGCGATAAGGCCTCGGCCAAACGTGATCGGGATGACGACAGAGCGTCGTCCAAAAAAGGTTCAAAAGCCGACCGCAAACGTGAATCCGCCGAGCGCAGACGTCGCGAGGCCGAACGCCGTGCCGCCGAATTGGCAGAACGTCGCCGCCGCGAAGCCGCAGCCCGCGAGGCCCGCGAGAGGAAATTGGCCTTTGAACGCGGCCTCCGCACCGAAACTGTCGCAAATATCGCCGCTGACAATACTGATGGCGAGGACCTCAATGTCCGCCGCATTGCCGTCAATGCCCTTGGCGGGCATGCCGGTTCGGTCGTCGTGATGGAGGCTCAGACCGGCAAGGTTCTGACCATCGTGAACCAGGATTGGGCGGTTCGATCGAGCATAAAGCCTTGCTCGACGATCAAACTCGTTACGGGCGTCGCGGGCATCAATGAAGGGATCATCGACAAGACCGACGGCTCGATCGAGAACGTAACCACTCGCCGCCAACTCGATGACGCGGTCGCATATTCCGACAACGGATATTTTCAGCGCGTCGGCAAGATCCTCGGCAACGAGAAGATGATCGAGTATGCTCGCGATCTTGGCCTCGGACAGCCGACCGGCATCAATCTCGAAGGCGAGACGGCGGGCCGACTTGCGATCGGCAATAACAACGCGCGCATCTATTCGCACGGTGACGATTTCGAGGTCAGCACGCTTCAACTCGCTGTGATGGCGTCCGCGATCACCAACGGCGGGCATCGCGTCCTGCCGCGTGTTCCACGCACTTCAGTTGAAAAGGCAAGATTCCAGCCGTTCTACAAGGCGAACGTCGATCTGCCGCAGACCAACGTCCGCCGCATCATTCCCGGAATGATGGGCGCCGCTGAATACGGCACCGCCCGCCGCGGAATGGACCAAGACCTTGGCGTTGCCGGTAAGACCGGTTCATGCATCGATAAAGGCTCATGGGTCGGCCTGTTCACGTCGGTCGCACCGATCGAGCGGCCAAAATACGCGATCGCCGTCATCACACGCGGCCAGAGCGAACGCGGACGTTATGCCGCGGGCATCGCCGCACAGATCTACCACGCACTCGCAGGCACGATCACACGCACCGACCGTAACCTTGCCCAGACGGAATTTCACATCCTGCCGAAAAATGTGGCCGCCGCCAAGAAGGTCGTTATAAACGATGATGATTCTGACGACAGCGACAGCCTCGACACGATGCAGACACAGCCGGACGGCCGAAATGTGATCATCGTCGGCAACGCCGAACGCGAATCGGCCAAGCCCGAAAAGCTCGTCAAACGCACCGGCGATTCCAAGCCGCTCTTTGCACCCGTGATAATCACGCCGGAAGAGGCCGCAAAGCAGAAGCGCGAGCGTCTCGCGAACCCCCAATAAAGACTGAGCCCCAACGGCTCTTGGGTTCTGCGGGAGATAAAGAGAACGTTCCTGCAACGCGCAAAGCAAGGAGAAAATAAGAAAGTTCGCAGCCTTTGCGACTCCGCGGCTCTGCGGGAGCGAATTTTTTTTAACGATTTCCGATTCTCGGATCCGAAATTTCAGATCTCAAATTTCAGATCTCAGATCTCAGATCTCGGTTTCCCGCTCAAGAACCCAGTCGCTATCGCTCCCGGTTCTGACAGATCGTGCAAGTCGTGTACTTTGATACATTTTGTGCGGAATGTGTCGATTTGTGCGGAATGTGCGGTTTGTTCGGTTTGTGCGGTTTGTGCTTAAAACGTGCGTGTCGGTTCGCTATGATGACAAGACGGCCTAAACGGCCCTTTGGTCTTTGAAAAAGTTGTTCATTGTTCGTTGTTCATTGATCATTGGGCATTGGAAATAGGTCAGTAGTCTTTGGTCTTAGGTCTTTGCAGCTTGCCGCAGCGCAGTGCGGTCCGGGGTTCGTGGGTCAGAGATCCCCACGTGTTGCAAAAAAAACGCAACCGTGCCCGACCGTCGCTCACCCTAGAAATACACTGGAGCGTACGGAGCACGCGACAAGAATCTGTCGGCGGCAAGCCGCCTCCGAGATCGTTTGTGACGACCGAGTGCTAAAAACATGCGGCTCCTCCGGAGCCAAGATGGTTTCTAGCGGAACTGTTTTACATCTCGAATTTCAAATTTCAGATCTGAGATTTACGATTGATCGGGTTCCGATGGCGGTTTGATATTTTTTTTGCGAAATTCTGGGACAAATTGCGTAAGTAATTGACAACACATCACTTATTTGTCCCACGAGCTGTCCCAGAGGCGTCTTGGCTGGGACAAAAGACGACCATTGTCGGCGGCAAGCCGCCTCCAGGAGTCTGATCTGGCTAGGGGCGGTCGGGCACGGTTGCGTTTTTTGCAACACGTGGGGATCTCTGACCCACGAACCCCGACCGCACTGCCAAGGGGCATAGCCCAGAAGATGTTCTCGGTCTTGTAGGCGGCAAGCCGCCTCCGAGGTTGGTTTTGGGATCGGTTCCACGGCATAAATGCCGTGGCGATTCGGGGGAATCTGCGTTGAGTGTTACGCCCTTACTAACGTGCGAGCTTCTGTAACCGAAAAACAACAGACAATGGCCGGGGGAGAGGATCAATTACAGCTGTCAGCTATAAGCTATCAGCTATCAGCGAACACGACGTTTGAAAACCTAACGGTTGCCGGCTTCTGCAATGCTGACCACCCGCTACCGCAGGTGGTACTGACAGGGATTGACCGCCCGCTGACGCAGGTGGTACTGACTGCTCCCTGCTGACCGCACACTGCCCACTGCTGACGGCTCACGGCTCACTGACGACTGCCCGCCCGCTACCGCAGGGTGGTATCGACTGCCCACCGACCGCGGTGCGTAGGCTCGTTAAACACGGCTTTGGCTTGACACGGGGGCTTTTGGTGCGTGATTATTTAATCTTCACTTTGTCCGCATGTTTAGGTGTTCCTGGATACGCGAAAGTCGTTTTGTGTTTTCACGAAGCATTGCAACTCGCGGGGGCAATTTAACATCTGATTTCACGCTAACCGATGTCCCGTTTGGGGCATCGATAAAGCAAATAACGCTACACGCTCGCCGGGCGGCAACGCGGCGGAGGATTTAAGGTAATGAAGAGGATTTTTCGATACAGTCTCTTGAGCGCGGCTTTCGCGGTCATTCTTTCGGCCGCAGGTGTTTCGGCCTTTGCACAGGACGCTTGTTCTGACACGGCTAGCCGTGATGCGTTGGAGAAGACGATCCGCGACAATTCGACGGTCAAGACCAAAGAAGGCCGTAAGAAGACGGCTGACGCAGGCAAAGAGTTTCTTGAGAAGTACGGAGCATGCAAAGACGAGGCCGGCAATCTTATCGGTGCTGATTTCGTCGAGTGGCTGAAGGCGAAGGTTCCTGTTTACGAACGTGCATACGAGCAGATGGTCAAGCAGGAGAAGATCGATGGGCTGACCAAGCAGTTCTTTGACGGGCTCAAGACCAACAGCTGGGATGCGGTCTATGCAAGCGGTAAAGAGCTGCTCGCCATAGATCCCGAAAAGTTTCGTCCCGCAGAGATCGTGCTTGGCTCGATCGGTTACGACGCGATGACCAAGAAGAATCTGAACACTTGGAATGACGACACGCTGAAGTATGCCAAGCTTTCGATCGCCGATCTTGAAGCAGGCAAGACGTTCGAACCCCTCGGTTTTGGAGACTATAGCTATAAGAGCAAGGAAGATGCTCTTGGCTGGCTGAACTACACGATCGGATATATCCTCTCTTTCGATAAGAAGGACAAGAAGCAGGGTGTTGGCTATCTTTATAAGGCAGCACAGGCCAAATCAGCGACCGCGACGATCCCTGACGTTTACCGCTCGATCGGCTCCTACTACATCGATGAGATGAACAAGCGCATCGAGGAGCTCCAGGCTCTTGTCAAAGCACAGGACCCGAATGCACCGGATGATGTTAAGACCGCCAAGGTCGCCGAGATCAAGGCCAAACAGGGAATGGTGAACGGTACCGCCGAGCGTGCACTTAACGCGTTTGCTCATGCGGTGGCATTGGCGAGCAAGGATCCGAAGAATGCCGCTTACACGAAGGCGATCACCGAGACCGCAAAGCAGATCTACGGCATCCGCTTCGGCAAGCCGGATGGATTCGACGCATACATCGCGACGGCGAACGGAGTTGCGGTCCCGAATCCTGCGACCGCGATCGAACCTGTGATCGACCCTGACACGAGTGCTGAAACTCCGGCCGCAACGCCGACCGGCACGAAGCCGGCGGCCGCGACAACGACGCAGAAGCCTGGAACCGCCGCAAAGGCCGGCACCGAAGCGGCCAAGTCGAAAGGCACTCGGCAGTAAATTGAAACCTTGATCCTCGTAAGTTGAAGCCGGGCGTTCCTAAATAGAGCGTCCGGTCTTCTTTTTTGCTAAACTTTTCCTCTATGTCGGCGAATCTCAGCGACCTCGAAAAGGTTATCGGGCACAGTTTTCGCGACATCAAGTTCCTTGAGCGGGCGATCACGCATCGTTCGTGGGTCTTTGAGAATCTTCCTGATGCCGACGAGAGCACTGCGAGTGCGTGGGCGAACGAAGTGCTCGAGTTCCTGGGCGATTCGGTGGTCGGGCTTGCCGTTGCCGAGAATCTCGTCGCCCTTCACCCGGCACTCGATGAGGGCGACCTTACGCTGATGAAGCATCACCTTGTCTCGACGGCAACTCTTGCCAAGGCCGGTGACGGGATCGAGATCGGAAAGTTTCTTCGAGTTGGCCGCGGCGAAGAAAAGACAGGCGGCAGACAGAAGCGTGCGCTGCTTGCGAACACGGTCGAGGCCGTTGTCGGGGCCGTATTTCTTGACAGCGGATACATTGCCGCTCGCGGTGTGGTAAAACGCCTGATCGGCGAAGATATCAGGGCCGCGACGCCCGAACGCTCTTTGGATTACAAATCGCTGCTGCAGGAAAGGCTCCAGGCCGCAAAACTGAGCGCACCGGCATACAGCCTTGTGCGTTCGGACGGGCCGCCGCACGACCGAACGTTTTTTGTCGAGGCGGTCTGGGAAGGCGGAAGATCTAGCGGCGAGGGACAGTCGATAAAGGCGGCCGAGATGATGGCGGCCCGTGCGGCACTTGATAGCCTGGCGTCCGTACAGAAAAATTAGTCTTTAGCGTTTTTTATGAGTGAAGAGAAAGAAGTTTCTGCCGCTGAGGCATCCGAAGCAGAAAAGAAAGAGACAAAGCCATCCGGCCCGCCGAAATCGACATTTCGAGAGTATTTCGAATCGCTTGTCATCACCTTGATAATGGCGTTGTTCGGGATGACGTTCATCGTTCAGGCCGTTACGGTTCCGACCGGCTCGATGCAGAATACGATCCTCGTCGGCGACTATCTGCTCGTAAATAAATTCATCTTCACACCGGGCGGCCACGACCTGCCGTTCCTGCCGCAGCGGGAGATCAAACGCGGCGACGTGATCGTTTTCAAATATCCGGGCAACAGGGTCAATCCGCGTCGCGACAGCAGTCGAAATCCTCCGCTCGAGGCTTACAAGCTCAATTACGTAAAACGCGTTATCGGACTGCCGGGCGAGACGGTCGAATTCCGCGATAATCGCGTCTATATCAACGGCGAACTGCTTCCGGAACATCGGATCATCGGCGATGCACCGAGCCGCGAGGCCGCTCTCGACACGCACGAATTTGAAGAGCGAAAACCAGAAGATAAATGGGACGTCTATTACAGCCAGGACTCGATGAGCCTTGTCAACGCGGGCGAGCATCTGCCTACGTCGCAGTATGAGTTTGCGACAAAGGGCAAGACGATGGTCGTTCCGCCGAACAGCTTCTTCTGCATGGGCGACAGCCGCGACGACAGCGAAGACAGCCGCTTCTGGGGCTTTGTGCCGCGTGAGCTGATCATCGGGCGGGCAATGTTCGTTTATTGGTCTTGCGATCGCGAAGCATCCAACGGCAGTATGCTCGGCTGCATCACAAACCCGCGACTGAGTCGCATCGGAAAGCTGATCCGCTAACGGTGATGGATATCAAGTTCGGAAATTCTGTTCGAGAAGCACAGGCGGCAAAGGCTCCGGTCGTCGCGCTCGAATCGACCGTCATCTCGCATGGCCTTCCGTTCCCGCAAAACCTCGAGACCGCCTTTAACGTCGAACAGATCGTTGCCTCTGTCGGCGCGACACCGGCGACGATCGCCGTGCTCGACGGCACGATCTGCTGCGGCCTCTCGAGAGATGAATTGAACCGCCTTGCGACCGAGGACGGCATCAGGAAGATCTCTCGACGTGATATCGCCATCGCCGCTGCAAAGCGCCTTACGGCGGCCACGACGGTCGCCACGACGACGCTCATCGCACACGCGGCGGGCATCGAGGTCTTTGCAACTGGCGGCATCGGCGGCGTGCATCGCGGATATGCCGCGGACGTTTCTGCTGACCTGCCGGAGCTTGCGAGTACGCCGATCACCGTTGTTTGTTCGGGCCCGAAGATAATTCTGGATGTAGCGGCGACACGCGAATGGCTCGAAACATACGGCATTACCGTGCTTGGCTGGAAATGTGACGAGATGCCGGGATTTTACTCGCGAACCAGCGGCATGCCGGTCGATGAACGCGTCGAGTCCGCCGAAGAAGCTGCGGCGATCATCCGCACACGAGACAAGCTCGGCCTGAATGGTGCCGTGCTCGTTGCGGCTCCGGTCCCGGCGGAATTTGAGATCGAACTTGCCGAGGTCGAGAGCCTTATCGAAGAAGCTTTGCATGCGGCCGAGCGTCAAAATGTGAAGGGAAAAGAGACGACGCCGTTCCTGCTTTCTGCATTGGTAGAAAAAAGCGGCGGGCGAACCCTTGCGGCGAACATAGCCCTTCTAAAGAACAACGCGCATGTCGCGGCCGAGATCGCCGTCGCGTTAAAGCAAAGCTAGCTCGAACTTGCCGTTCCCATTCTCGCGGCGAGAGCATCCAACCGCTTTTTTGCCTCGACCGCTTCGCTCGACTTCGGGAAACTCTGCACGATCTCAGACCACGCCGCACCATCATAATGATAAGCACGAGCCTTGGGCTCAAAGAGGAAAATGATCCCTTCCTTTCGGTATCGATCGAGCATGTTGAAATTCAGGAAATAGCTATGGAGCGGAGCACCAGATGCGTTCATTTCATCCCGCTTGAGGCGTGAATTCGCATCTTTTGTGAGCTTCAAGGCCGCTTCCTCGATCAGATCGCCGTAGAGAAGGAGTATTCCGGGGCGAAGGTCGGATCTTGGATAAAGCGCGAGAAACTGTTTCGTGATCTCGATCTTTTCAAACCCGTTGGACGCAACGACGAGCTTCGCAAGCCTTGCTTCGTCGTCCTCTCGGTACGCCCCAAAAACGGCATCTGCCTGCACCCAGCCATAATACTTTGGCGGGACGGTCACCTTGTAGAATGTAACGCCGTCAGCCTCTTTTACGTCCTGTATGCGGACGGCACGGCCACGCTGGATGCGGTGAACAGATTCGGAAAAGAGGCTCGGATCCTTGCGAAGCACAGAAAGCCTTTCGTCAATGACGACCGCGGTCTTTCCGATCTCAGAAGCACGCGTCGCCGTGCGCGGTTTCGACGAAGCCGTACGTCGTTTTTGTGCGTAGCTAGGAAGAAATAGGAACAGCAGGAGAAGCGTGAGAGTGGTGGTTTTCCTCATTATTTGATCTTGAGTTTCTGTTTGGCGGCCAGTACCTTTGCCGCCGTTCCCGCGTGATGAAAATGGCAGATCGCGATAGCAAGTGCGTCTGCGGCATCGTGCGGCTTCGGTGTTTCTTTGAGTTTCAGAAGCACGCGAACCATCTCACCGACCTGAGCCTTTTCGGCATTACCGTAACCGGCGACGGTCGATTTGACGAGTCTCGGTGCATACTCGGCGATCTCAAGCCCGTATTGTTCGGCAAGAAGGAGCGT
The DNA here is from genome assembly GCA_019694355.1 of Pyrinomonadaceae bacterium. Lineage (GTDB taxonomy): Bacteria > Acidobacteriota > Blastocatellia > Pyrinomonadales > Pyrinomonadaceae > OLB17. The sequence goes on from JAIBCB010000003.1 coordinate 620,895, forward strand.
CGTGCCGCGGACTTGGCCGAGCTTTATCGCTACGCCGACATTCACGGCATAGAACGTGTCTTCGACGGCCATGACATCAGGCGAAAAACGCCCGACGATGTCCGCAACACCGTTGTAGATGTTCAAGAGACGACGCGAAAATGCTTCTTTGCGATCCGAACGGACGGTCCCGAATTCAACCAAAGAATAGCGGGAGCCGGCGCCATCGACGACGCCCCAGCCGAGCGTTTCGCTGCCGGGATCGATTCCTAAAACACGCATTTGAGGCAGACGATATCGGAAGCGAGTTTAGCAAAAAAGTTACAAAGTTACGAAGTTGCGAAGTTGCGGAGTTACGAAGTTGCAGAGGAATGTCGCCTGCTTCGCAGGCTCCATTGTCAGTTATCCCGTTGGACGGTCGGGCAAGCCCGACCGCACTGCCAAAGGGCAAGCCCAACTCTGCAACTCTGCAACTCTGCAACTCTGTAACTTCGTAACTTCGTAACTTCGTAACTCTGCCCCCTTCGTAATATCATCAATGGAGAGAGAGATGCAGAATCCCCAAGGTGATATAAGAGCGAGTGATCAGGCCGTTACAAGGCCGCTTTCGAGCATCGGCGTCCTTATGGCCGGAGCGATCGACTATGCCGGACTTTTTCCGCCTTCTGCCGTGTCGATGCAGGACGCGGTCGAGAATTATGCCGCGTACAAGCGCGGTGAATATTCGTGGATGCTCGGCCGGTTCGTCGTTACGGCAGGCCGCCTGAATGAGTTCGCGGCCGAGGCCGCAAAGGTCTTTAAGGCCGGTGAAGAACCCTGGCGTGTCGCGGTAGTCGCGGGCGAAGACATCGAGCTTTCGACGTATTCCGTGGTCGAGTTCAATTCGGTCGAACGCGGGCGCTTTGTCGCCGATGTGATGGAAATAAAGACCTCTTCGACCGAGGACATCGAGAACGCCTGCCGCATCGTGCCGAAGACGGTAACCGCGTATTACGAGATCCCGCTCGACCAACGCCTTCCGGAGCTTGTCGCAACGCTCGCCCTGCGGGGCCAGCGTGCAAAGATCCGCACGGGCGGCATAACGCCTGAGGCGTTCCCGAAAGCTCGCGACATCGTGCGGTTCGTGCGTGCATGCACGGCGGCCAATCTGCCGTTCAAAGCGACCGCAGGGCTGCATCATCCCATCCGATGTCAGCGTCCTCTGACCTACGAACCGAATGCGGTTCAAGGGAAAATGCACGGCTTTCTGAATCTGTTTCTGATGGCCGCGTTCGTCCGCGACGGCCGGCACAACGATATGCTCGAAGAGCTGATGATGACCGAGGATGCGGGCGAATTCCGCTTCGATCAGACGGGCGTCCGATGGCGAAATGATAACGTCCTGACGCTGTTCCAGCTCGAACAAGCCAGATACAACGGCATACAGTCCTTCGGTTCCTGCTCGTTCATCGAACCGATAGCCGACCTGAAAGCGATGGGAATTCTCTAAAGGCAGAAACCCGACCTGTTGGGAGGGTGCAGAGAGGCAGAAACCCGACCTGTTGGGAGGGTGCAAAAGAGGCAGAAACCCGACCTGTTGGGAGGGTGCAAAGAGGCAGAAAAACCCGACCTGTTGGGAGGGTGCAAAGAGGCAGAAACCCGACCTGTTGGGAGGGTGCAAAGAGGCAGAAAAACCCGACCTGTTGGGAGGGTGCAAAAGAGGCAGAAACCCGACCTGTTGGGAGGGTGCAAAAGAGGCAGAAACCCGACCTGTTGGGAGGGTGCAAAGAGGCAGAAACCCGACCTGTTGGGAGGGTGCAAAGGGTGCAAAGAGGCAGAAGGGTGCAAGAAATATGACCGACTTCGACTGGGACGACAACGATGGCCCGCTAGCCTACCTGATCACTTTTCGCACTTACGGCACGTGGCTGCATGGCGACGATCGCTATTCAGTGGACAGGCATGGCAAGAACATTTACGGAACGTCCAGAGTCCTCCCGAGTAGAAACTTGAACGCAGCGATGCGGGAGAATCAAGCATCGGCCAGCTTTCTTCTTGACGGCCCATGCCGTGGCGTTGTCGAGCGGGCGATCCGCGAAGTTTGCAGTCTTCGTGGATACCCTCTGCATGCGATCAATATCCGCACGAATCACGCACATTCGGTCGTAGCTTCAGCACGTAAGCCTGAGATAGTTATGAACGCGTTCAAATCGAATGCGACAAAAGAGTTGCGAAGAGCAGGCCTCGTTTCAGTTGAACAGCAGGTGTGGGCCCGCGGCGGCAGCACACGATACCTGTGGAAGCCAAACCACGTCGAGAGCGCGATCGAATACGTGCTTAATGGGCAAGGGGATGACCTGCCAAATTTTTAGAAGGGCGGAGGTCGGGTTTCTGCATGGGACGGCTAGCGCAGTGCACCCTCCCAACAGGTCGGGTTTCTGCCTACAGCTGCTGACTTCAATATATGACCTACGAAATAAACGAAACTCACGACCCGAACTTAAAAAGCTGGGTCGAATCTGCGAACGATCCGAACTCGGATTTTCCGATACAGAATCTGCCGTTCTGCATGTTCTGGTCCGATGATGACGAAGATCAGCCGCATTTGGCGGTCGCGATCGGCGATAAGCTCTTCGATCTCTATGGTGCGATCGGGGCGGGCGTTTTTGGTGAGCGGTTCGAAGATATCGACCTTGAAGACGGTGTTCTGGATCCGACATTTATCGCGAATTTCGTCGGTCCGACGGCCTTGTCCGAGCTTCGTATCGCGGCGATGGACGCCCTCTCTGATTCGGCCGATCAAAGACTCCAAAATGCGGCAGCGGAACATCTTGTCCCTGCGAGCGGGGCTGATCTCGAGATCCCATTCACGATCGGCGACTACACCGACTTCTACTGCTCGATCTATCACGCTACCAATGTCGGTTCGATGTTTCGCCCCGATAATCCGCTGATGCCGAACTACAAATACATACCGGTCGGATATCATGGCCGTGCGTCAAGCATCGTTTTGAGCGGAACGGACATCAAACGTCCTCATGGACAAAGTCGGAGTGGCTCCGAGGGGCCGCCGGCCTTCGGGCCTTCGAAGAATCTCGATTACGAGATGGAGCTGGGATTCTTTGTAGGAAAAGGCAATGATCTAAGCACGCCGATCGGCATCGGCGACGCAGAAAAGCATATTTTTGGCGTCTGTCTCGTGAACGATTGGTCGGCACGTGATGTTCAGGGCTGGGAATATCAGCCGTTGGGCCCGTTCCTGGCAAAGAATTTCGCAACGAGCATTTCGCCGTTCGTCGTAACGATGGAGGCCTTGGCTCCGTTCAGGACGGCGGCATTTGAACGCGATACAGGCGATCCGCAGCCGCTCGAGTATTTGAGCGATGAGCAGAATCGCAAATTCGGCGGGCTGGACATTAACCTTGAGGTTTACATTCAGACCGAGAAGATGCGGTCGGAGAATATCGAGCCATTTCGCCTGAGCCGCTCGAACACAAAGGACCTTTATTGGACGATCGGGCAGATGCTGACGCACCACGCATCGAACGGCTGTAATTTACAGGTTGGCGATCTGCTTGCGACCGGTACGGTAAGCGGCAAGGAAAAAGACGAACGCGGCTGCCTTCTCGAATTGACATGGCGAGGCAAAGATCCGATCGATCTGCCGTCCGGCGAGCAGCGGCGATTTCTGGAAGATGGAGACGAGATCATTATGAAGGGCTTTTGCGAGCGGGAAGGTTTCCGACGCATCGGGCTCGGCGAATGTCGCGGGCGCATCATACCCGCGAATTGACACTGACAGAGAAACAAAAAGGTGGAGAAATATATGTTCAAGAAAATATTCGCGATCGGCATGGTCGCGGCTCTCTGGGTCGCGGCGTACGCGGCCGTTCCGATGACGACGGATTCGGCTCACTCGAACGTGAGCTTCAGCCTGCCGATCATGGGCGGCATGTCGAAAGTTACAGGCAAGTTCGGCAATTTTACGGCCGACATCAATTTTGACGAAAAGGACATCACGAGATCTTCGGTCGTTGCGAAGATCAAGACCGACAGCATCAGCACGGGCATCGGCGCACGCGATAATCACCTGAAGACGGCGGATTTCTTTGATGCCGAAAAATATCCTGAGATCACGTTCACGAGCAAAAAGGTCGAGAAAAAGGGCGGAAAGTATATTCTGACGGGTGATTTTTCGATGCACGGCGTAACGAAAGAGATCTCCTTCCCGTTCACGATCCACGGCAACTGTGCCGATAAAAAGGCTGCGTCGGTCGCACCGCCATGCGGTTTCAAGGCAAAGCTTCAGCTCAACCGAAAGGATTACGGCATCGCATACGAACGCAAGGATAACCTTGATTTTATGGGCGACGTCGTCGATGTCGATCTCGAGCTCCTGACCCGAACGCCGCCGGCTCCAAAGGCGAACTAGCTTGCGACGTGGAGTTTGACGCATTCATCTTGATCGGCGGGCGGTCTTCCCGATTTGGTTCGGACAAGGCGCTCGCCGATCTCGGTTCGGTCACTCTGGCCGAAAATGCCGCCCGATTGCTCGGCGATATTCCGGAATGCAAAGATATTACATTTGTGGCGGCGAATGAAACGCAGTTTGCAGGGGCAGAAATGCCCCAAAACGTCATCGCAGACAAAAATCCGGGCCGTGGCTCGTGGAGCGGCTTTCAAACGGCTCTATCGGCCTCTAAACGCGAAATGACGTTCGTCCTCGCCTGCGACCTGCCGCTTTTGAGCAAAAACCTTCTTGAAAGGCTCGTAAAAGCAGCCTCTGACGCAAATGCCATCGCGGCCGTGCCGCTCCAGCCTGATGGCCGTCTTCAGCCGCTCTGCGGCATGTACCGAACAATTCCCGTGTTAAAAGCTGTCGAAGAGACCATTGGCACAGCAGAACATTTGCCTTCGCTGATCTCTTTTGTCCGCGAACTCGGATCAACGATAGTAGGACCATCGGAAAATACCTCGCCGGACGAATTCCTCAATGTGAACACCCGCGAAGACCTCGAAAAAGCTAAGTTTCTCCGCTCGTAATTCCACCCCGGCAAGTTGTAAAATAGAACTAACGGTGATCGAGGACCATTTCGACAAACTTCATGAAGAATGCGGCATCTTCGGCCTTTTTGGGCACGAAGAGGCGGCAACGCTGACGCAGCTCGGGCTCTTTGCCCTTCAGCATCGCGGGCAGGAGGCCTGCGGCATTGTCTCGACCGACGGAGAGGATTTCTTTGAACATCGGGCAAACGGCCTTGTGGCCGACGTGCTGATCGCTTCGGTCCTTGCGAAACTACATGGTTCGGCGGCCATCGGCCACACACGTTATTCCACAGCAGGAAAGAACACGATCAAGGAAGTGCAGCCGTTCTCGGTCACGTGTCAGCACGGCAAGATCGCGGTCTGCCACAACGGAAATCTGCCATTTGCTGACGCACGCCGCCGCGAACTCGAACGCGACGGTGCGATATTCTCCTCAACGTCCGATACTGAAACGATCCTGCACGGAATTGCCCGGGCGTCCGGTTCGACCGCTCTTGATGCGATACGTGAGGTCGTGCGCGTGACGGAAGGCGCGTTCTCGCTGCTGTTTCTCACGCCCGAAGCGCTGATAGCGGTTCGCGATCCGTATGGATTTCGGCCGCTGGTCCTCGGTAAATATAAGGACGCGTGGTGCGTTGCATCCGAAACCTGTGCATTCGACCTGATCGACGCCGAATACCTGCGCGAGATCGCTCCGGGTGAGATGCTCGTCGTTACAAAGGACGGCATCGATTCGAGCTTTCCCTTTGAGGAAAAGAAACACGCAGTTTGCACGTTCGAACACGTTTATTTCTCGCGACCTGATTCGATCATCTTCGGAAAGTCCGTTAACGAATCCCGCCATAAGATGGGCAAACAGCTTGCCCTCGAACACGCTGTCGAAGCCGACATCGTCGTGCCCGTGCCCGATTCGGGCGTTGCGGCAGCTATTGGATATTCGGCTCAGTCGGGGATAAATTATCGACAGGCGATCATCCGAAACCACTATGTCGGCCGCACGTTCATCGAGCCGTCGCAATCGATACGTTCATTCGGCGTGCGTCTAAAACTCAACCCGATCAAGGATCTCATCCAAGGGCGACGTGTCGTACTCGTTGATGATTCGATCGTTCGCGGCACCACGTCGAAGAAGATCGTGCAGATGGTTCGCGATGCCGGAGCAAGCGAGGTTCATATGCGCATCTCGTGTCCGCCGACCGCTCATTCCTGTTATTACGGCGTTGATACGCCGCATCGCAAAGACCTCATCGCCTCGCGTATGAGCATCGAAGAGACCTGCCGATATATCGGCGCCGATACGCTCGGCTATCTCTCGCTCGAAGGAATGCTCAAGGCCGTCGGCCTCGATGAAGACTCGTCCTGCACCGCCTGCTGGACAGGCAAATACCCAACCCTCATCGCCAACGGCGAAAAAAGGCTAAAGGCTAAAGGCTCCCCGTAAAGAAAATCATTGACATTTGATGAGAGTGTCTTACAATGTATACGAGGTAAGACAATGGAAACAACGCTTACAACAAAAGGTCAGGTCGTCATTCCAGCCGCCGTTAGACAGCGGCTTGGAATTAAGGCGGGCACAAGCTTGCATGTCGAGGTCGATGAGGCGGACTCGCGGATAATTCTCAGACCGGTCACACGCCGGTATATCCACAGTCTGAGCGGGCGATTCAAGGGCAAGGGCCTGCTTGAAGAGCTCGTGGCGGAGAGAAAAAAGGAAAAAGTGCGCGATGAAAGACGATAAGCCGATCGTTCTGGACTCATGGGCAATCTTGGCTTATTTCAACGGTGAGGCGCCCGCCGCCGACATCGCCAACGTCATCTCTGACGCAAAGGAGAATGGAATTCCGCTGTTGATGTCAGTCGTCAACGTCGGGGAAGTGTGGTACATAATCGCTCGCCGGATATCTCCCTCCGACGCTGACGAAGCCTTGGATCTGCTCGATGAGTTCGGGATCAGGTTCATCGAAGTCGACATAGACCTTGCTAGAGTCGCCGCTAGTTTCAAGGTAAGTGGCAATATCTCATACGCAGACTGCTTTGCAGCGGCACTTGCCGAGAAACGCAATGCCATTCTTATAACCGGCGATCGAGAATTTACGCAGTTTGAGGAGCGGATCAAGATCCATTTTATGGGCTGACTACCGTCCGCCCACGCGCGTGGGTCGAACTAGTTCACGCGGATCGTAGTCGTGATACCAGAGGAACGCGTATCGATCAGAGGAGGCGGTTCGATGATCACGACCCCTATAAAGGCCCCGATCTCAAGAGTCACCTTGTATTCTATCCGTTCCCGTGCGAATATCTCGAACTGATCGCCGAACGTTTGAAAGCCTTCCTGTTCGATCTTGATCGAGTTCCTGCCGATGAGCCGCGAGTCAAGAAATTGAAATCGGCCATATTTGTCGGTGGTCTTGACGATCTTTTTGCCGGTCGATGTCTTTATCGTCACTTTCGCGTTCGGGATGACGGCTCCAGTTTGATCGATCACGCGGCCTTCGACGAGCGGAACACTCAGGAATGTCGCGCTTCGTTGACCGCGCCCGAGTTCGGCTGGGGATGCCGTCTGCGAATACGAGATCGAGAAGAGTCCGAGTATGGCGGCGAATGCGGCGCCCGCAATGCGTGCGATGCGTGCTCTGTAGGCGGCGAGACCTTTCGGGCAATCGCGCGTGATGACGGTGCCGTCGGCTCGCTTAAAGAGGCGGATGCAGAGACGCTTTCCTTCGTGTGATGCAATGAGGTCGCGAGTTTGCTTCGGCGTAAGGGCCGCGATGTTGTAAACACTTAGGCCGCAATCGGCACAATGCCGTGCGCGTTCGTCGCCCGTCATCTCATTCCAATTCGCTGAACAAGGCTTTGCGACCGAGAGGCGATCGAGGTCAAGTTCCGGGTTCCGTTCTTGCAGCTTCATCTCCCATATTGATGCTACGGAAGGGCAAATTCGTTGCTTCGTGCACATGGCAAGCGACAAGTCTCCGGCAACAGATCGCTTCCAATTTTCATCTAAATCTCGTAAACTGGGCTTCCTCGGTTTGGCCGCCCGCTCACGCAGGCGGTACTGACAAGAATGGGGGCGACAGGCTTCGACAGGGGCTTGTATAGATCTTTGAGTGCACGTCGGGCTTGCGTGGTTAGCTCGTTAAAACAACTACTGCAAACACAAATGCTAATCAAGAATTAGCTCTCGCTGCCTAATTAAATTTAGCTACAGCGATGTCTTACCGGAAGTTCGCCTGATGCGACCGGATAAGGCATAACTCAGTTCGGGCTCGCGTCTTACCACCACCTGCGGTACGAAGTTAAAGTTAGTCGGGTTAGCCTTTGACGAGGTCTTGTCCATTCATCTGCTCGTCTTTGGTGAAATTCAAGTGAATGGACTAAACGTGTAGATCTCACTGGTCGCAACCTTTGGATGCGGGTTCGATTCCCGCCGCCTCCACCAATCATAAATGTGGCCTTTTTGCCCGGGGCTGTTACACTATGAACGAAATGTCTGAAAAGATCCAAAAGCCTAAACGACCCGCAGAAAAAAAAGCTGTTGGTCGGCAGAACGTTATAGCTACAGGCCGATCAACAAAAGGTGAAACGCCTGCGAAGGCAGAGGCTGCAACGCTGAAAGCGTGGGAGTTGACCTACGCAAGCCGGGAAAAATTTATCAAAGGTTAAATGGCGATAGTTAGCGTTTGCTGCGCGGGACCTTAGAATCCGTTAGGATCACGAAGTCGCCTGTCTTTTCGTATTTTGTTTTGTCGAAATGCTGAAAGTCGTCCTCGTAACGCATTGTTACGACGATGACCTTTGCCTTTGGGCGATAACGCAGCAGATGCTCGACGGTGCCGAGGCGATTCTCGCTGTGAAATGCTCCGTTTAGCTGGACGATCAAGGCATTCTTGTTGCGCTTTAGGTATTTCGCCATCGAATCGGCCATCGTCGCGTCCCACAAAGATTGGGACGCAAGGATGTTGTCGATGCCCATCGAGGCTTCACCGCTTCCGCCCATCAAGGCCTTGAACTTCTTCGTGTAGGCTTCCGAAGCCTGGCCGTAAGGCAGCGGAGCGAGCCACTTTTTCGCTTCTTTTGAAAGCTGATCGACCGAGCTGCGGCCGTTTCTTGAAACCATATTCACATAACGGCGGGGTGCGTTCGCGGCGATCACATCGAGTTTGTTTGCCTTCGCGAACTCAACGAGCGGCCGATAGTCGGTCTTATAGTTTCCCCACGGGCGGCTGTCGTCGAGGAATTTCTTTTCGGTGATCAGGCCTTTCAGGTATTCGTCAACAACGATCTGTTCGTCGCGTTCGAACATCTCGAGCGACAAAGCGACCTTTCGCTCCTTGCCATATTTATTAAAGACCCGCTGGAAGATCTCGTTCTCGAGATAATGCCCGACCGCGTCGTCGTGCTGTTCGCCGAGAAAAACAACGTCAACCTGCCCGGCCGCCTCGATGATCTTTTCGAGGCTCGAAGGTTCTCCATTCGAATCGAATACGCGAAAGTTGGCGTCCGTGATATTTGTTTGCGAGAAAGCAAGCGTAGCTAAAAAGAGTGCTGAGATAAGAGCGAGAATTGGTTTCATGATCTTGATCGATATCCTAAAGAATTATTGCCGTGTTCACTGATCGCTAGAGGTGCGGTGTGCCGAGTCCTCGTCCGGTCTTGCGCGTTCCTGAAGGTGTCGCGTCGTTTCGTCCGTTACGCTGAACGGCGTAGCGGGAAAGCGTGTCGTGTCCGCCGGGGCTAAGTAGCCAGGCCCGTTGGCAGGCAGTTCGCCGGTCTTCACCGATACGCTCGCACCTTCGATCTGTTCTGCGGACCTTGTGTCCTTTTCACCAAACAACTTCGACACGAAGAGGCCGTTGATCATCAACGCTCCGCCAATGAGGATCGGAATAATGCCGACCACCCAGAGGCGGCTGATGATCTCGGATTCCGGCGGCGGGACATTGCCGCTGAGGATCAGGCCCTGCATAAAGACATAAAGAAAGACCATCAGGCCGATGCCGATGCTGCCGGTGATCGTTCCCGCTTTGATCTCGTTGCGGCGTTTTGAGTCCGGTGTAATGCCTTTGATGCGGTCGAGTTCTGCCTTACGTTTTACGGCCCGCTCGCTCGACATCAGCATATCGGCGACCCAAGTATTCTTCCATTCAAATCCGTCGGGGCGATCGGGCGTTACAAGAGCCTGTTTGACGGCCGCAAGGTGCGCGCCGCACGCCTTACAAAATTTCAGTGCGTCATCCTGAGTTGAACCGCATTTCGGACAGAACATAGAGGTATTATTGCGCTTCCAAGGAGAAAAATACGAAGAATCTCGAAAATTTGTTCGCTTTGCAGCCCTCCTCCCGCAATTCCTTCGTCCACGGAGCCCACTGACGCAGCGAAAGACGGGCAAAATACCCATTGACACGTGTGATATACTCATACTGCTGGTGTAAACATATGTTGTACACCCTGATCTTTGACAAAAGTGACAGAAATTGTAACCGCAGGTCGCCAGAACGCCGATTTTTGTCCCATTTTGTCCCACTTGTCCATTAACGGTGAGACGGGACAAACATCGGGGAATTGGGAATGGTTCATTGTTAATTGTTCATTGTGAATTGTGAATTGTTAATTGTTAATTGGGAATGGAAGCCGAACTTGTCGGGTTTTCAACTGTTGAATGAATGATGATACGTGCCCTTACTAGCGTGCGGGCTTCTTCAACGGATCATCCGTTCTCCGTTCTCCATTCTCCATTCTCAATTCTCATTTTCGCTGTGCGGGCTTCCGCAACGCCCCGTCCGCTCACGCAGACGGTACTGACACGGGCGGTTCGGGCGGCGTACGGCTTCGTGAACCTTGCGACTATACGCTATATTCTTTCTTTGCTCTTTAGGATGAACGAATTACCGATCGGCATTTTTGATTCCGGAGTTGGCGGCCTGACGGTCTATCGTGCGCTTCACGACCGCTTGCCGAACGAGCGGTTCATTTATCTCGGCGACACTGCGCGTGTTCCGTACGGGACGAAATCGCTCGCGACGGTCGAACGTTACGCGCTCGAGAACTCGTCGTTTCTTGCGTCGTTGGGCATAAAATTACTTGTCGTTGCGTGCAACACGGCTTCGGCGTTAGCATTGCCGGCGATACGCGAAAAGGTTGGGATCGAGGTCGTTGGCGTGATCGGTCCCGGAGGCCGAAAGGCGGTCGAGATAGTGCGTGAATTCGGCACTGATGCCCGCATCGGCGTCATCGCGACCGAAGCGACGGTCGCAAGCAACGCGTACATCGACGCGATCCGCAGGGCTTCGGTCGAGCCGAAGGTCCTGCAGGCGGCGTGTCCACTTTTTGTGCCGCTCGCTGAAGAGAATTGGATCGACCAGCCGGAGACGGCGAGTATCGCGGAAAAATACCTTGCCGAGGTAAAAGCGTTCACACCGCAGGCGTTGGTGCTCGGATGCACGCATTATCCGATCCTTCGCACGGTCATTCAGCGTACCGTAGGCCTCGATGTTAAACTAATAGATTCGGGCGAAGCCACGGCAGACGAGGTCGCGATCATTCTTGCAAAGAACGGGCTTGAGAATGCCGCCGCTCCGGGTAAGGCTCGCGAATTGTGCGATGACCTCGATCATTTTTACGTAACGGATGCTGCGGAAAGATTCGGGCGCGTTGCGGAAAGATTCTTGGGCGCAAGGCCGCAAAGGCTCGAAGCCATCGAGGTTTATGGTGTCGATGAATTGGAGCAAAGGCCCGCTCGCTGAAGTTGTTTTATGAGTTTTACACGACAAGATGAACGCAAGGTGGACGAACTGCGTTCGGTTCGGATCACACCGAATATTTCGCCCTATGCGGAAGGCTCGGCGCTGATCGAGGTCGGCCGGACAAAGGTGATCTGCACCGCGTCGGTCGAAGATCGCGTTCCGCCATTTTTGCGAAATAAGGGCACGGGCTGGGTTACGGCCGAATACGCGATGCTTCCGCGTGCGACGAATACGCGAACACAGCGTGAGACGATGCGTCCGACGGGCCGCACACAGGAGATCCAGCGTCTGATCGGCCGTTCGCTTCGCGCGGTCGTCGATATGAAATTGCTCGGCGAACGCCAGATCTTCCTTGATTGCGACGTCATTCAGGCCGACGGCGGTACACGCTGCGCATCGATCACAGGAGCTTATGTCGCACTCGCACTTGCGTGTCGGAGGCTCGTGCAGACCGGCGTTGTCCGCACGAATCCGATCTTGAGTGAGGTCGCTGCAGTCAGCGTCGGTATTTGCGAAGAGACGACCATCCTCGATCTAGCTTACACGGAAGATTCGTCCGCAGAGGTCGATATGAACATCGTCTGCACCGGCGAAGGGAAATTTATCGAGATCCAAGGTACGGCCGAACGCGAACCATTCTCCCGAGAACAGATGAACGAGATGCTCGCTCTCGCAGAAAAGGGTATCAAGGAGCTTTTCGAACAGCAGCGAAAAGCGCTTGCCGGTTGATTTTATGATGACAACGAAGATCTTTGAAGGAAAAACTGCGATCGTAACGGGCGGAACACGTGGCATCGGCCGTGAGATAGTTCGCGAACTCGCTAAGGGCGGCGCCAACGTTGCCTTTAATTACTCAAAGAGTGCGGCCGAGGCCGACGCTCTCAAGGCTGAGCTCGAAGCTGCCGGCACACGCGTTTTTGCGGCTCAATGCGACGTTGCGAATACTGAAGCGGCGGCAAATTTTGTCAGCGAAGTAAAGGAAGCGTTCGGCACGGTGGACTATCTCGTCAACAACGCAGGAATCACACGCGACCAACTCATTCTTCGAATGAAAGAAGAAGATTGGGACGCCGTCATCGACACGAACTTGAAAGGAGCGTGGAATTTTTCAAAGGCCGCAATTCGCCCGATGATGCGTAACGAAGATGGCGGATCGATCCTGAATATTTCGTCGATCTCGGGCGTCGTCGGCATGCTCGGGCAATCGAACTACTCCGCTTCGAAGGCCGGTATGATCGGCCTGACAAAATCACTCGCAAAAGAGATCGCAAGCAAAAAGGTGACCGTCAACGCACTTGCCCTCGGCCTGATCGAAACCGATATGGCGGGCGAAATGAACGCCGATTATCGCGAAAAGATCCTCTCGATGATACCGCTCGGACGCCTCGGCCGCGTCGATGAGGCCGCACAGATCGCGTGCTTCCTGCTTTCGCCCGCCGCAGCTTACATCACCGGCCAGGTCATCCAGGCCGACGGCGGCCTCGCAATGTAGCTCCTATTTCAAATGTCGCTTGATTACAGGGACGAGGAGGTTCGTCCGGAAGACCCACAGCAATTCGAGCAGCCGCAGCCGCGAGAGATCGCGTTCCGTCCGGGGCCGCCGATCTACGCGATCATCATCATTGCACTCTATAGTTGCGTCTTTCTTGCTGAATTGTCTCGCGGCGAAACACCTTCGATCTTGGCCGCGGGATTTGATAAGCAGGCGTATTTGCAGAATGGCGAACATTGGAGGCTCTTGACGGGCACGGCGCTTCATGCCGGATGGCTTCACATCGGGCTTAATAGTCTCGCGTTCTACAGCTTCGCACGGCCGTTTGAGGCACTTGCGAACCGGGCACATCTTGCGATCGTCTTCCTCCTATCGGCGGTCGGCGGCAGCGTGTTAACCCTTCTATTGAATCCTGTCGGCATCTCGGTCGGTGCGTCTGGCGGTATCGTCGGCATCATCGGATTTCTTGCCGTCTATTCATTTAAGCGGCGTCAGTTCATCGCACCTGAATTCCGCAGGAATCTGATCATCAACATCGGATTCATTTTGTTCTACGGTCTTATCCTGAGCGGAATGGTCGATAACTACGCACATATCGGAGGGCTGATCACCGGTGCGGCTTACGCTCTGCTTGCCGTTCCCGGCGATCCGTACAAAGACCCACGCGAAGCCTTGCCGCCGATAAAGGCCGCGGGATTGCTTTCGCTCGCTGCGTATGCCGCGGTATGCGGCCTCGCGATTCTTACCATCCTAGGAATCGTCTAAATCTATAATGGCACGCGTTCGAGTTCACCAACACGTCAATCCCTTAGCGCCATTCTACCGGCAGACACCGCTGCCGCTTGAGATCGAGAAAGTGTTTGCTGACCCAACGCGTCCGCTCTTTATGGACATCGGGTGCGCGCGCGGGCGATTTCTTTTGAAGATGGCGGGCGAAATGCCGGAATATAACTACCTCGGTATCGAGATACGCGAACCGCTAGTCGCGGAAGCCAATCGGCTCGCTGCCGAGGCGGGCCTCACGAATCTGCATTATTCGTTCTGCAACGCGATGCTCTGGCTCGACCGCCTGATCGAGAAGATTCCCGACGGCCTGCTTCAAACTGTCACGATCCAATTCCCCGATCCGTGGTTCAAGAAAAAGCACGAGAAGCGCCGTATGGTGAACCGCGAAATGGCCGACGCGATCGCTGCGAAACTTGCGCCGGAGGGCAGAGTGCTCATTCAAACCGATATCGACTTCCTCGCCGACGAGATGTTCTCGATCTTCCGCGAACACGAACGCTTTCGCGAGGAAAAGATCGACGCAAACCCTTTCCCCGTAAAGACCGAACGCGAGCTCGCCGTCGAAAGTAAATCCCTGCCAGTTTATAGAAGGGGCTTTGCACGACGCTGAAAAATCTATTTCCAGTTCTTTTCTTTTTTGAAGCGTTTTAGGACCATTTCGCGGCGGAGTTTTGGGAGGTGGTCGATGAAGAGTTTGCCGTCGCAGTGGTCGGTCTCGTGCTGGAATGCGCGTGCGGCGTAGCCGGAGGCTTCGCGTTCGAACCACTCGCCCTTTTCGTTCTGAGCACGAAGTTTTGCGGTCTCGGCGCGTACGAGGACGGCCGGGACCTTGCCGACCGAAAGGCAGCCTTCGTGGCCGGATTGTTCGCCGCTGCGTTCGATGACCTCAGGGTTTGCGGCGATGAGTTTGACGCCGTCGCAATCCATCACAAAAAGCCGAAGGTTGAGCCCTATCTGCGGAGCCGCAAGCCCTACGCCCTCGGCATCGTACATCGTCTCGAACATCTCTTCGCAAAGGGCAGCGAGATCGTCGTCGAACTCGGTAACGGGTTTGCCGACCTGGCCAAGAACCTCGGCAGGAAATTCAGTTATCTTTCGGACTGTCATCAGCGGGGAATCACTCCCGTGCGGGCGAGGCGTGAATAGCCGCGGCGGGCGAAGAAGTTCTTTTCTTCGCGGGCGAGGCATTGCCAGCAGATATTTCGCGGCTGGTCCGTCGGCGAGTAGAACGTGTTGTAGTGATCCATCTCGCGGTCGCAACTTGCACAGCGCGCGACCGGTTTATCGGTTATTTTGGGGTCAAGGGTTTCGATCATTTGTCGATCTTCCTCAGTAATCGTACTTTCTCGAGATAAAAATCCTGCTCGGTAACTATAGTGTAATTGGCTTTTACGTAACTTTCCAGAGGAGCACACGCAAGCGTCTCCGAACAGATCGAACCCGTAACGAGCCATATTTCCTTTGCGTTCGGGTCGATCTGCGAAATAAGGAAACTTATCTCGTCTTTTCGGCTCGCAGCAGAACCTTGCGGAGCGTTCAGCGAAAAGCGGAAATAGCCGGATTCCGGCGCAATATGAACCTTGTCGTAGTACGTTTGCTTGAGGGCGAGCGTGTCGTAAACGGGAAAAACGTAGATCTGCCGAATCTCCGGGCTTGATTCGAGATAATCTGCAACTCGGTCCCAATCGCCGCGTTTTGTCATCGTCGGGTAAAGACAGACGATCGAAGCCTGAAAGAAGGTCGTAAAGATCAGGCCGCCCACGGCGACGGCCGCGAGCCTTAATTTATTTGAAGCGACGGCGGCCGAAAGATCGAAGCCGAGCGAGACCGCGGCGAGCAGAACGGGCACGAATGCGACGCTCGCATGCCTAAGTTCGACAAGATCGCTCCCGACCGCGAAATATGCGATGAGCAGACAGCCAAACGTCGTTGCGGCAAGTGCGAGAAGCCGCCATGAGCGGTTCGAGATATGCCGTAAATTCATTGCCGTGAAGACCCCGACGATGACGCACACGATCCTTACGATCCATAGCCTTGCGAAGGCAATGGTGCTGGGTTCACCGGTCGGAAATAATCCGGCCGGCAGCAGGATCGTTACGAAATGCTGCCAAACGAGACGCAGGCCCTCGATGAGCGAACGCGGTTCGGAAAAGCCCTGCGTGTTGACCGCGAATTGATCTCTCACAAGCAACGCCTGCGGCAGAAAGACGATCGCGACAGGTATCATCGAGAGTAGAAAATTCAAGATATTCTTCGCGCGTCCCGAAACGACATTTGCGACGAGGCAGCCCGCAAGAACAAAGCCGAGATAATAATTCGAATAGAGAGCAACCGTTGCAACGACGATGAAAGCGATGCGAGGCCGCGTTCGAGCAATCGCTCCCTGAGCGATAAGAGCTTCGTTGAGGTGGACGAGCAGGGCGGCGAGGACAAAACCGAGAGCGTAACCGCGGATCTCAAGTGCGGCCCAGATCGCTAGCGGATGAAGGCCGAAGAGAAATGCGGCGATCGCCGCCGCACGGTTCGACAAAAAACATCGAGCGAATTTCCATACCAGGAAAATACCGACCGTTGTGCAGATGATCGAGAAAAGACGCGCGAAGAAGACCGAGTTCCCCAACATTCGCCACAGCGACATTATCCAGAAATAGAGCGGAGCTTGTTTTTCGTCGATCCATGCAAATTGAAATGCGTGGAGAAACCCGCTCTGCGTCGTGTAAAGCGTTGATGCCTCATCGACCCAAATGTTCAGCCAATAGGCAAGCGGCAGCACGATCGCGAGATGCACCGCGACCACCGCAAGCAAAGTAGATCGTGCAAATTTCTCTTGATTTTCCTGCATTAGGGTCGCAGATCGAAGACGATGAACTCGTCCGTCTCGGTCACGGTCGGGAATTGCCGGTCGAGAGAAGCCTCAAATCCGGCAGCCTTTGCAAGGTCGCTTTTTTGAGCAACGAAATATTGAGCACCGAGATCTCGAAATCCCTCGACCGCGGGAAGCGTTTGTCGGTCACTGCAGATATTAAAGCCTTTTCGGTCGAGCCAGTAAAACATATACGACGCATTGTAAGCGAGTTCGTAGCCGTCCGCATCGACGCAGGCTCCGCCCGAAACAAGTATAAGCCCGCTGCGGCGAAGATGCGGCTCGATCTGATTTGCCTCGGCAAAGGCAGGTTCGAGTTTGCGGTGCTCAAGAAAGAGCTGTCGGATCGATCGAAGGTCAAATACAAATGCAGCGAGCGAGGCGATGACGATCAACGCGGCGAGGATGGCGTGCCTCGACAGCTTCTTGTCGTGATCTCGGAGTAATGAAATGCCTTTGCCTGCACCGAGGCCGATCAGCAAACTCGCCGGAGCGACGGCGAAAACGTGGTAGTAATTTGCCCATTCATCGGCGGTTGTTCGAGCGGCGATGATAAGGAACACGAAAACCGATGCAAGCCAGATAAGCGAGAAAGATGCTGCTCTTTCACGTCTCGCAAGGGCGATGCCAACGGCGGCAACTACCAAGCCGATGCCGCCCCAAACCCATACGGCCTCATTCTGCAGGATGCCGAGAATGAAGTACGGATTAGTGAAAAAATCAAGGCCGATCCAATGGTATTCATTCGAGATGCCGAGCGAATTGCCGTAAGTGAGCCAGAGAAGTTTTGCGTGCGTGTACCATAGAACGCCGGGAACAAGAGCGATCGCGGCAAACGCGTAGGCCCGCCACGTTCTTAAAGCTCGAAAGCCCTCTTTCTTGAGCCAGAGTATCGCAAAGAGCAGGCCGATGTGCACCGATGTTGCTTTTGCGAGGATCGCGAGCGACGTAGATACGGCACTCGCGTAGAGATCGGACGTCTTGTTCGTATTTGTCCAGCGTGAAAAGAAGTAAGCCGCCGCGATGTACGCGAGCATCGTCAAACCTTCGGGCTGCACAGCAGTCGAAACTTCAAATATCAGAGGGTTGAAGGCGAAGAATGCAAAGGCCGCGACGGCAGATTCGGGAGCGAGAATGTCGCGTGCAAGGAACCAAAAGAACGCGAGCACACCGAGCGAAAGCAGCATCGAGATGATGCGTCCCGTTTCATCATGTACACCGAAAACCTCATAAACCAAGGCGATCGTCCACGGGTAGATCGGCATTTCCATCTCGGCAAACCCCGGACCGGTTCCACGCCAGTCGATCCGCGGATAGAGCGGGTTCATTCCCTCGCGTGTGAAGTTCCGTGAGATGGCCCCGAGATCGCTTTCGCGCCAAGATGCGCGATCGAGTGGCCGGAATGTATCGGCGACCCTCAGTAGAATGGCGGCCGCGAACAACGCAATGAATACTGCTCGCTGTGCCTTCATCCGTGCTTCAGAATGCTTGGAAGATATACGACGAGTGCGGCGGCGATAAGCCACAGCAAAAGGTTTAGAACCATCGGGCGGTCGTGGAAGAGTATCTTGACGGGATCACCGCCCGCATCACGCTGGTGGATCAGAAAGAGATAACGAAAGACGCCGTAAACAACGAACGGGATCGTGATCAGCATCCATTGCGAACCGACGCGTGCGACCGTCTCATCGGCCCGCGTGTATAGTGCGTAGGTGATCAAGGCGGCACCGGCGCAGATCGCCATTATCGAATCAAGAAAATGAATCGAGTATTCGCCGAGATTCTTTCGATGCGTGCTCGCGGCGGATTCGAGCAGCGTCAATTCGTGTCGCCGTTTTCCAAACCCGACGAGCAGAGCGACCATCGAAGTGCAGATGATCAGCCACTCCGAGATCGTTACGTCGATCAGTACCGCACCTGATATCGCCCGCAAGACAAATCCGCTCGCGATCAGGATCACGTCGAGGATGACGATGTTCTTGAGCTGGAGCGAGTAGGCAAGGCAGATCGAAAGATAGAGGACGATGATCAGAGCAAAGCTAAAACTTAAGGCGAGCGAACCCAAAGCAGCGATGGCGAACAGCAGGATCATCGCGATGCGGGCGAGATTGGTATTCAGGTCGCCCGCGGCAAGCGGCCGCTTGGACTTGATCGGATGTTGTCGGTCGGCCTCGACATCGCAGAGATCGTTGAAGATATAAATGCCGCTGCTGGCTGCGCAAAAAAGAAGAAAGCCGGCGGTGCTCGTCCAAAGATCGTGGAGGTCGAAGAGCGAACGCGAAAAGATCACGCCCGTAAATACGAGAAGATTCTTTGTCCATTCCTGCGGACGCATCTCGACAAGCAGGCCGCGAAGATTTCCCCGCAGCGTGCCTCGCAAGGTCAAGGCAGGCGGCCGTTCGATGTCGAGCGGTTTCACGATAGTGCCGGTTCCGCCTCATTCGCGGAGCTGACACGCTCTCTCAGATCGGCCGCGTGGCCGCCGACGGTCGTAACGTCAAATGATTCTTTGAAGGTCGAGATCATCCAATCCAGGATGTCGGCCTTTGCCTGCGGGGCAAGCGACATTCCGGGGAAGAATTTCAGCTCCGATACCTCTTCACCGGTCAGGAAGTCGAGCGGATGAAGCAGAAGCGACGGCTGTACATTCGCGATCCGGCAGGCCGCAAGTGCCGAACGCCAATACAGCTTCGCAGCGAGCCGCGAGAATGTCGAAAGGTAGATCACGTAGCTTGCATGGATCGGTGTCTTAGCGCCCGGAAACGTGGTGACGGGTATCTCCGAGATCGTCCCTTTTGGGGTCGTGATCGAGTATGGGTTGAGCGGCTTGAAACCGTCCGAGAATCTGCCGAAGAGCTGCTTTCGTTTTGCGCGTTCTTCGTCCGACATCTTAGGAGCGGTGAAGAAATAGTACGCACGCGCAAGCGGTGCGATGTAGGTCGGGAAGGTCGAACAGTCAAAATCGTAACCGCGTTCGGCAAGCGTTTCGAGCACCGTTTCGCTCAAGCTAAATCCCGGCCCGCGAAATCCCTTTGGGCGACGCCCGGTTGCGTTCTCGATCGCTTCTTCCGAACGCTCAAATTCCTCGATCAGCTCTTCTTTCGAATATAGATGCAGCCACGGTTCGTGATGAAAGCTGTGATTGCCGATCTCGTGCCCGGCGTCGGCTATGGACCGAAGGGCCGCGTGATTCTTCTCAAGTGCGGCATCCTGGCCGACGATAAAGAAAGTGATCTTTTGATCGTACTTTTCAAGAAACGAAAGGGCGCGCGGCACGACGCGGTCTAGGTATGACGGGAATGTTTCCCAGCCCGAGTCGCCGTGCGTTTTCATATACGACCACTGATTGTCGAGGTCGAGCGAAAGACTCGCGATACGCTTTTTCACGCCAACGCCTCCTTGGCTGAAAGTTCTTCGAGCAGCTCAGACGCAAATCTCTTTGCGAGAGCAACGGTCTCGTTGACGTTCAGCGTACCGTTGACGATGTGCGTCGAATTTACCACGTAGAGGCCGTCCACGGACGTGCGCATCGGCGGAAGGTCTTCTGAATAGTTCACGACAGGCAAGGGGAAAACCCTTCTCACCCGCGAAACTTTGAACGCGAGCACATCACGACGTTTGAAGCGCGGATACATTCTTTCGAGCTCGGCAAGAAAGCTCTCGCGTATCTGATCGTCGCTTGCTTCAAAAAGCCTGTCGTCGGGATCGACATATTTCGGCAGGTAGATCAACGAGCTTCCGCCGAATTCCGTCTTGTTCACGAGCGTCGTCATCTCGATGACTCCAGTAAAAGGCGAATCGTCGATGATGTTCGTTACATAGAACTTCGATAGGGACGATCGCAGCAAAACCGACGCACAGATGATGCCCTGATATCGGATATTCGCAAGATCGAGGTGCTCGCGGCCTTTGAGCTGCGGCGCGATCTCGGCAGCCTTTGGCGAAGGACAGGTCAGGATCACGCGGTCGAATGTTTCGGGCAGAGGAACGGGAATGCGATCGGCGCGTCGTCGTCGCGGAGTCGGGTCAGGTTCGGTGATGAAAGCTCCTGAAAAGCCCGCAGCGACGCCAACCGCGGAATTGAACGCCGCATATTTAGTTCTATGCGCGAGCGATCGTGCGGCGAGGTCTGTCTTTCGCCGTGCGTCAACGACCTTGACGGTGAATGCTCCGCTTGAAAGCTTTTCAACGCGATCAACGGGCGAATTCAGCCGCACTTCGATGCCTTTCTCCGCAAGAACCTCGGCAAAGCGTTCGAGCACGCGGGCGTAGCCGCCGCGAACGTATCCGAACATCTCTTTCTTCAGGCCGGAACGCCTCGCTGCGTACATTCGCTGGATCGTCGCCCAGATGAATGCCGCCGAAGTGTCCTTATACGATTCGCCGAGTTTCGCGAGCAAAAGCGGGCGCCAGATCTTGTCGAACGTTTTCTTGCCCGAGAGTTTCGTTAGCCACTCTTCGACGGTGATCTTTTCGAGCTCTTTCCAATCGGTGATGCGCGATGCCTTGAAGATCGTGTAGCCGAGACGCATTTTCGAAAAGAGGCCGAGTGGCGGAAACTTCAGGAACTCGATCGCGTTCGACATCGAATGAAGCTCGCCGTCCGAGAAGAATCCGGTCTTGGTTTCGACCCAGCGGAATTGGTCTGCGAGGCCGAGCTCTTCGATTAGTCCGCGTGTGTGCACATCTGAAAGAAGCGTGACGTGATAATGCTTGTCCCACGTGTAGTCGCCGATGTTCCACGCCGACGCAAGGCCGCCGATCGCAGCCCCTGATTCAAAGATCGTGACGCGATGACCGGCTTCCGCAAGACGTAACGCGGCCGTCATGCCGAGAAAACCCGACCCAACGATCGCGATATTTTGGGAGTTCGTGTTCAATTGTTTCCCTACCTTTATCCGAGCAAAAACTGACTAAACTGATGCGGCGGCCGCATCGATCTCTGTCACGGTGCCGCTGCTGATCTCATAGCGAAAACCACATTCGCAGGCGACGTTCGCCGTGTCGCCATCCGCAAACTTATGTATAAGACTTCCGCATTTGCAGACGACGCCGATCGAGCGTGCGGGCGATCCGAGAGCAAGATGAAAATCGGGGATCGACCTTGTTACCACTGAACCCATTCCGATCATTGCCCAACGGCCGATCTCAAGATCGTTGCCGATGACACAGCCCGCCCCGATCGTTGCACCTTCGCGTACCAAGGTCGGGCGCGTGTGTTCGTCCGGTTCGCTTGGGCGAAGCGTCTTTAGATCGGGCATCGTTGCCCGCGGAAAGCGATCGTTCGTGAACGTCGTCGAGGCCGAGATCATCACGCCGTCTTCGATCGTGACCGCTGCGCAGATATAGACCATCGCGTTGATCTTTACGCGCTCGCCGATCTTTACGTCGTAAGCGATGTAGGTCTTTTCGCCGACGATACATTCCTCGCCGAGCGTCGCTCCGTGCCTAATGTGCACGTTGTCCCAAATGCTCGTGCCTTCCCCGAGCGTTACGTTCTCTTCGATGATCGCTGTCGGATGTATGCGAGCCATAATATTCGTCCGTTTCACCACAGAGGGGCCAGAGAGCACGGAGGTGCTAGAAACTACGGTTTCTATTTCTCTCTGGCCTCGCCTCTGTGATCTTTAACCTGCCGCGAGAGCCTTCTCAACGACGGGCTGCCAAAGTTTCTCGCTCATCGAACGATAAGCAGCTTCGATCACTTGAACCGACGCCATCGCATCCGCAGGCGTTATCAGAAGATCTTCTTTGCCCCGAAGTGCGTTGCCGAAATTCTCGATCTTGCCTTTGAATGACGCGACCTTGTCGTAACCCGTTCCGAAGACGGTCCAGTCGGGGTTCGACGTTGTGCGATATTTTGATTCACGCCAGCCGACGTGGAGCGTTCCGTTCGATCCGTAGATGCTTAGGAAAAAGGGAAGTTCCTTGTTGATCCCCCAGGTCAGATCGACGCTCGCCGTCACGCCGTCAACGGTCTTTGCAAGAAGTTTCACGTTCTCATCGACGGCAAGGCCCTGCGTTCCGCCGGCATCGACCGCAAGAACCGAGTCGATCGAACCGAGCAGATAGCGGATGATATCGACAGAATGCGTGCCGTTGTCGATCAGCACACCTCCGCCCGAGAGCGTTTCGTCCGAATTCCAACGCTTCGACATATCGACCTTCGCCGTGAAAGCATTCTCGAACTGCAGGATCTCGCCAAGTGCGCCAGAGGCGATGATGCTCTTTGCCTTGACAACGTCATCGCAATAGCGAAATTTCGACGCCATCGTGAAAAGCGTGTTGGAGCGTGCCGCCGCGGAGATCATCCGTTCAGCATCGGCGCTCGTTGTGCAGAGCGGTTTCTCGCAAAGCACGGGGATCGAACGATCGAGAAAGAAGCAGGCGATGTCAGCGTGCGTTGCGGGCGGCGTGGCGATGATCACCGCGTCGAGGTCTAGTCCCGCAAGCTCGCTGTGGGTCGCGAAGCTCTTGCCGCCTACCATTTCAGCAAGAGCTGCGGCCGCATCCGAACGTACGTCCGTCACGGCTACAAGATCACAGCACGCGCTTTGATTAAAAGCTTGCGCATAGGCTTGGGCGATGCCGCCGGCACCGACCAGACCAAACTTCAATTTCTTATCCATATCAAGATTCATTACGTCTCCCCGGCCTACTTTCTTAGTCTGCTTGCCGCGATACGAACATTGTCGGCGATATAGCGGACGTGTTCTTCGGTGTACTTTTCATTCCAGGGAAGTACGAGCACGTCGTGCAATGCTTTTGCAGTGAGCGGATAGTTCTCCATTTCGTAATCGACAGCGCCTTCGCGTGCGAGATTGAACGGGAATTGGCTCGTGCCGAGCGTGTTCTTTTCCTGGAAAACCTGACACATAAATGCAGGCTTGACGATGTAACGCGGTGCCGAGAAGATGTTCTTCTCTTTGAGGAGATTCGCCATTCCGACCGATCCGCCTTCGATCTTCGTGTCATCGACGGTCAGGCAGTATTTCCAGTAAGTGTGCGTCGCGTCGTCTGCAATGACGGGAGTTTCGATGCCGTCAATGCCTTGGAGAAGTTCGGTCAGAAGGGCCGCAGCCTTCTGGCGATTTTCGACGCAGGTTTCGAGTTTTTCGAGCTGGCCGAGTGCGACCGCAGCCTGAAGCTCGCCCATGCGATAGTTCAGCGCCATGAAGTAGTGGTCTGGATTCGCATCGCCGTAGCCCCAAGCCTTGTTGATATAGAGGAACATCTTGCGGGCAAGTTTCTCGTCGTTGGTCACGACCATTCCGCCTTCGCCGGTCGTCATATGCTTGCCTTGCTGGAGTGAAAAACATCCGATATCGCCGATCGTCCCGGCAAAGACTTCGCCCTTGCGCGCAAGAAATGTCTGAGCTGAATCTTCAATAACGGGAATGCCTTTTTCCTTTGCGAGCTCCATGATCGGGCCCATTTCGCATGGGTTTCCAAAGAGGTGCGTGACGATGATGCCTTTCGTGCGTTCGCTGATCTTATTTGAGATCGTTTCGGCGGTCACGTTGAGTGTCTTCGGATCGACCTCGGCAAAGACAGGAACGACGCCGCGATACATCAAGGGCGTCAAGGCGCCCATATCGGTGATCGAGGTCGTGATGATCTCGTCGCCGGGTTCGGGGTTGATCGCGGCGACCGCGATGTGGATCGCGGCAGAGCCTGATGTACAGGCGTAGGCGAATTTCGCACCGAGCTTCTCGGCGAATTTCTGTTCGAGCATCTTGCCGAATTTTCCTTTCGTCGTCGTCAGGGTTCCGCTCCGGAGAGCTTCGGTAACGTAAGCGATCTCGGTTTCGTCAAAGGTCCGGCCGCTCGAATCCTGATCGGACGGGAGCGACATCAATAGTTCGGGTTTAGCAACGGGTGTCATAATTAGGACGTATATTTACTGGTCAAAAATGGGGAATGCGGGGGACGTAAAACAACACATCCGACGCTTGCTATCGAGTTTCTTCCTCAAGTGCAATAGAAGGTCTAATCGCCTCGGAATTCCGAAAGAAACGTAATTTCGCCAGCCTGGAGAGCAATTTCAGGTGGCCGACGATCGTCGCCGCAGTCTTCATCTTCGAGAAACCGAAGAGCCGAACTTCCAGAACCGCAGGAAATTCGACGATCTTGCCGCCTTTGAGGTCGATACGCCCGAGCATCTCCGCGACGCCGAGAAAGCCTGATTCATCCAGTTCGAGGTCTGCGACCGCACTCCTTCGATAAACGCGGAAACAGCTCGTATAGGTCGCGAGCTTTTGCTTCAAGACAGCGCGATAGAGTGCAGACGCTCCTTTTGAGAGGAAAAGTCTCCAGCCCGGCACGTTTCGCACGGCGCCTTGCCGGTGATAGGGCGATGCAGTGACCATCGCCGTGTCCTTTTCAAGAAGCGGCAGCATACGAGCCAATTCGTGCGGGTCGTAGGTGCAGTCGCAATCCATCGAAGCGACGATCTCGGTTCGGGCAGCTTTGATCGCGGTCATTATCGCCGCGGCCACGCCTCGATTCTGCTCGTGGCTGATGATCTCGGTGTTCGGGAGCTCATCGAAGAGTTCGTGGAGCAGTTCGAGCGTATTGTCCTTGCTGCTATCGTTCACGAACACGAAATTCGGCGAGTATCCTGCTTCCGTCAGCGTCTTTCCGACGCTCCGAAGCGTGTTCGCGAGATACGGCAACGCCTCGGCTTCGTTGTAGCAGGGAATTCCGATCGTGATCGGCGTAAGATCACGGGGTTTCAAAACCTCGATCTTCGATGATATGACGGGTGCGCTTTCAGGCTCTGTCGGCACGACGCTCGTGCTGACACCAAGATGATCTGCGATACTTACACAATCGTAGGCCGCGAGATTCTCCCGGAGGATCCACTCCATCTTGTCGAGCTTCCGATAATGGCGGATCCGATTGTATTTCGAGGCGGCCGAGATGCGCGGCTGTTCGGGATCGAGCTCCCAAACGTGGAAGTAACTTATGAATGGTTCATCCGTCGATTCGCTCCAGCCGCTGACCGCATGCCGCATCAGCGTATAAGGGATCTGACGAAAATAGTTCCCGCCCGATATCGGCAAAAGCCCGACACCCAAATTCTTCGTCGAATACGGAAACTCCCATATTCGGCCATTCTCGGTATCGATCTTGTGGGCAAACCGCTTTTTGCTCTCAATACCTCGAGTCGGCAAGAACGACGAATCGTAGGCAAAACCCGCTTCGGTGAGAACCTCCAGAACCCAACCGTCTCGCGTATAGTTCAATTTTTCGGCGGAACGATAGCCGACGATCTGTTGGCCGGCCGCCTCCGAGAGTACATTCGCGGCCCGCTTTACGTCTTCACGAAATTCATCGGGTGAAAGCTGACGCACAGATCGGTGGTAATAACCGCGGCTTGCGATCTCGTGTCCGCGGGATGCGATCTCACGAACAAGATCCGGGTTGTTCTTTGCGATCCAACCGAGGACAAAGAACGTCGCCTTTGTGTCGAACTCGTCCAAAAGATCGAGGGCCTTTAGGGTGTTCTGCTCGTATCGCGGTTCGAAGTGTTCCCAGTTTCGCTGCTGTATCAGTGTCTCGAATGCGCCGACGTGAAAATAGTCCTCGACGAGCACCGTCAGAAGGTGCTTCGGTTTCTGGAGGTTGTTTTCGACGTTCTTCACAGTGATACGGTTCTGGCCAATTCTGGTGTCTCGATCTTTGCAAAATGTGTCAGGAGCGCCGCGACGATCTGCCTCGAGGCCGTCCCGTCGCCAAATGGATTCGGCATCTCCTTTACCGAATCTATCCATTCGGAATCGGCATAATTCTCTTCAAGAAGCTCCCGCAGCCTTGCAGGATCGCTGCCGACGAGTTTCGAAACTCCGGCCGCGATGCCTTCAGGACGCTCGGTATTCTCACGCAGAACGAGGAGCGACTTGCCGAGGCTCGGTGCCTCTTCCTGTACGCCGCCCGAATCCGACACGATGAGCCAGGACGCTTTCATAAGGGCCAAAAAGTCGGAATGGTCGAGCGGATCGAGCAAATGGATGCGTTCGCGGCCCGAAAGCACGGCTTCTGTCGCCTCCCGAACGTTCGGGTTCGGGTGAACGGGAAAAATGAGCGATGCATCGCTGTGCTGCTCTATAAAACGGGCGAGAACCTGCAGATTCCCGGTCATCGCATGGCCGAAGCTTTCGCGGCGATGGGTCGTAAGCAGAATTCGCTTCTGCCCGGTCGTCTCTGCTAGAAGGTTCGTGATCTTGTCGCTCACTCGCAGGCTTCGGAGCATTGACTGCAGCGAATCGACAACGGTGTTGCCGGTTACGAAGATACGCGACGCCGAAACGCCGTCGGCGAGCAGATTCTGCCGATTTTGCTCGGTCGCGGCAAAATGAAATGCGGCGATCTGCGAGATCAGCCGGCGATTGGCTTCTTCGGGGAAAGGGCTTGAAATATTGCCTGAGCGAAGCCCCGCTTCGACGTGGCCGACCGGGATCTTTCTATTGAATGCCGCGAGTGCTCCTGCGAGCGTCGTCGTCGTATCTCCTTGCACGAGAACGATATCCGGCCTTTCGTCGATAAGTATTTGGTCGATTCCTGAGATCACGCCCGCGAGCACGTCGTTCGGCGATTGATCGCGTTTCATTACGCCCAGATCGACATCGACCTCGACGTTCAGCGAGCGTAAAAAAGGTGCGAGCAGGTCGGTGTGCTGGCTCGACGACACAACGAACGTGCGGCAGCACCGAGCTTTTAGCTCTGCAATGACGGGAGCGAGCTTTATGATCTCCGGCCTCGTTCCGAACAGAACCAGGGCCTTGAGCGGGTTTCTGTTATTCGGCCGCGATGAGCCTTTGGCAAGCAATGTGTCGAGAGTATCCATCATTTTATCGTGCTTGGGCGGTATGAAACGCGAATTCCACCCGCTCGATAAAAGGCTCAATCACCGCAACTTTCCTAACTTTTCAGTGGTTTTTGTCGCCTTTGGACGCTGTCGCTGCAAACCTCTGTGTGCGAAAATGCATCTATATTCGAAGCAGGAAGCAAATTATGAGAATTGCGAAGGTTGCGGGAACGATACTTCTGGCGCTCGTTATTTCGGCGGTTGGCTTTGCCCAAGAGTCGGCCGTGGTACCGACCGACCTAAGCCAGCAGAAGATCGACGAGATCGTAAAGAAGTTCACCGAGAATGAAGAGATATTCCGCTCGGCGTTGACCGATTACGTGTTCAATCGAAAGGCGATAGTGCAGATCATCGGACTTGGCGGCCAGGTTACGGGCACATATCGGCGCGATTCTTTTATGACATTTGCCGAAGATGGCGGCCGTTTTGAGAAAGTGCTTTACGCTCCGATCGCGACGACTCCGCCAGGCTTTGTCACTCCAGAAGATCTTGAAGATCTCGGCGGCGTAAATCCTTTTGCCCTCGAACCTCGGTCGATCTCGCAATATAATTTTCGCTTTGCCGGCACCGAGCATGTTGACGAACTCGATCTTTACGTCTTTGACGTGCTTCCCAAGCAGATACCCGACCCGAAGAAATCAAAGCTAAGGCTGTTTACAGGCCGTATTTGGGTAGATAAGACAGATCTAATGATCGTCCGCTCGAAAGGAAAGGCCGTGCCTGAGACCAAAGAGAACAAATTTCCCATCGTGCTCACCACACGCTCGCAGATCGATGGCAAATACTGGTTTCCCGTTGATGCACGGGCCGACGACGAACTTGTTTTTGATAACGGAAATGTGATCAAGATAAGGATGCGGGTAACGTACAGCGACTATAAGCAAGGGCGTACGGACGTCGTTATCAAAGACGAACCGGAGCCGACACCGGAACCGCCGAAGAAGCAGCAGAATTAACTTTTCGACAATTCTTTTGCGATCGCCTCACGCGTTTCAAGCAGCAGCTCAAGCGGAGTTACGGCTCCGCTTCTTTCTTTCACCGGGATGGGCGGCAGCAGAACCATCTCGATCACGCCCGAATAGGCGACTCCCGTCCGCTTGCCCATCATCACGTCCGTATTCTTGATGGCGACGGGAATGATATCCGCATTTGTTTGAATGGCGAGGTGGAAAGCGCCTTTCTTGAACGGCAAAAGTTCGCCAGGCATTGCACGCGTTCCTTCGATAAAGACACCGAACGAATAACCGTCATCCAACACGCTTCGAGCCTTGTCCATCGATTCACGGGCCTTTTCGGGGTTGCTGCGGTCGATCGCGATGATGTTCACGAACGACATCCCTTGTCCCATTACCGGAACCTTAAGAAGCTCCTTTTTTGCGACAAGCCCCATTCGTTTTCCCGCAAAGGCGAAGAGCGTTGCGGTGTCGAGATAAGAACGATGATTCGCGGCAAAGATGTAAGACCTTTCGGGGTCGAGATTCTCTAGCCCGGCGACGCGAACTTCCGCCCCGCAGGCCTTGAGCCAAGTCCTGGCCCCGAATTGCGCGACGGGATAGAGCCATCGTCGGCGGTTGATAAGCGCCAGGAAAAGCAGCGTCGGGATGCCGATCACCAGGAGCATGGAGCCGGCGGCGATCCAGCACCACCAGTATCGGAGTTTGCCCAAGATTCGCGATCTGTGAGACTCTGGCAAAGGAAACTTCACCAATTTATTTTCGAGGGTCGGCATCGACCTACAAGTCTAATGGCTAAGAGACAAAGTCCAAAGTCCATCGTTCTGTGCTTTGTGATGTTCGCCGCTTGCGCAGCGGCAGCATTTGCACAGGTTCCTTCGCCGAATTCTGTTCTTGGCTTTACGCCGGCAGATGACCGCAAGGTCGCCGATTGGCGTCAGATCGTCGATTATTTCCAGAAGCTTGATGCGGCGAGTTCGCGTGTAAAGGTCGAGGAGATCGGACGCTCGACGAACGGCAACCCTCTGATCGTGGCGTTCATTTCTGATCCGGGGAACATAAAGCGGCTCGAAAAATATCGCCAGATCAATGCCCGTCTTGCCGACCCACGAACAATATCAGGCAAAGAAGAACTGAGCAAACTCGTCAAAGAAGGCAAGACGATCGTCGCGATCTCGTGCTCGATCCATTCGACGGAGATCGTCGCCTCGCAAATGTCGATGAATCTCGCCTACGAGCTTGCGACGGCAAAAGACCCCGAGACCGAGCAGATCCTCGACAATACGATCCTGCTGCTGATCCCAAGTCCAAATCCCGACGGCATTCAGATCGTTGCCGATTGGTATAAAAAGACGCTTGGCACAAAGAGCGAAGGCACCTCGCCGCCCGAACTTTATCATCATTACGCGGGCCACGATGACAATCGCGATTGGTTCATGATGAACCTCGTCGAGACGCGTGCCGTTACGAAACTCTTCTGGCAGCAATGGTTTCCGGAGATGGTCTATGACGTCCATCAACAAGGGCAGAATTCATCGCGTTTTATCATCCCGCCGTTCTACGACCCGATAAATCCGCGGATCGCACCGACGCTTCTGCGTGAGGTCGGGCTTGTTGGCTACAAGATGGCGGCCGATCTGGAAGCTCGCGGAATAAAAGGCGTTGCAACAAATTCTACATACGACACCTGGTGGCACGGCGGTTTTCGCTCGGCGCCGTATTATCACAATTCGATCGGCATCCTGAGCGAAGCGGCGAGCGTTCAGCTGATGACGCCCGTTACCGTCAAGCTCGAAGATCTAAAGCGAAGCCGCGGTGTCCGCGGGCTTGCCGATCTTACGGCGCCGATGACGAATTATCCCGACCCGTGGCTTGGCGGCGAATGGCACGCAAGCGACATCAACCGCATCGAGATGATCGCATCGCGTGGCTTGCTTTCGCTTGCCGCGAAATACCGCGAACGCTATCTGCGTAATTTCTACGACCTCGGCAAGGCGAACCTTTCGCCTAATGCGAATGATCCGCCGGCGTTCTATATCTCGGCTAAGCAAGATCATCCCGAAGCTGCGAGCCGTTTGATCGAGATCTTGCGTTGGCAGGGCATCGAGGTTCGAAAACCCGGCAGCGACACACCCGCAATACTCAAGCTGCGAGGATTGGACCCGATCTCAGTCGACCTGCCAAAGACGGGCTGGGTCGTTTTTGTCGATCAGCCGCAGCGAGACAATGTGCTGAGCCTTTTCGAGCGGCAGGAATATCCGCATCGTTTGCTGCCGAACGGCGAGGCCGAAGTGCCGTATGATGTCGCAGGTTGGACGCTGCCGCTCCAAATGGGTGTAAAGTATGCACCGCTTTGGGAGTTGAAATCTCGCGATAGGCTGAGTTCTGATTCAAAAGAAAGGGAACGCTTCGAGGTTGTGGATCTCGAAAAGCTTCGACGCGAATCAAAGCTCGTCGAGCATTTCAACGACGTCCGCGACGACCTAGGCCTGCCGAAGGCCAAAGAGCCATTTGCGAACATAAAAGATCCGCTAAAGACAAACCCTCGCATCGGTCTCTATCGCGGTTTCACGGGTTCGATGGACGAGGGCTGGACGCGGTTCGTTCTCGACACGTTCAGCATTCCGTCGTATCGAATTTCAAATGACCAGATGCGAAGCGGAAAATTCGATTGCGGCGGCTCTCCGTGCGACTCGATCATACTGCCGTCTGACAGCACGAACGCTGTCGTCAACGGCCTTAGTTCAAAACGTTATCCCGACGAATTCGCAGGCGGGATCGGTGACGATGGCGTCGAGAACTTAAAGAAATTCGTCGAGGACGGCGGCCGCATCGTTTGCTTCGACCGCGGCTGCGATCTCCCGATCGATAAGTTCGGCCTGCCCGTTAAAGATGCCCTCGCCGGCCTGAAACGGAGCGAATTCTACAATCCCGGCTCGATCGTGAAGATCGAGCTCTACAACGGCACAGCTTTCCCTGACGAATTGCCCGCGTACTTCGCATCGAGCTCCGCCTACGACGTTCCGCTGGATGCGGAACATATCAGCGTGATCGCGCGCTACGCAGAAGGCGACACACTATTGTCAGGCTGGATGCTTGGGAAAAAATTCCTAAGCGGAAAAGCGGCGGTCGTTAAGGTGAAATTCGGCAAAGGCTCGATCGTACTCTTCGGTTTTCGCCCGCAGCACCGCGGACAATCCTGGGCGACCTTCCCGCTCATCTTCAACGCATTGGAGAAACAATAGAATTCGAGATTTGAAAGAGCCGTATCTTATTACTAGCGCTGACTGCTGATAGCTGATAGCTGATAGCTATAAATAACTCTATTGCGGCCTTTGTCTTCATCAAATAGGACACGGTCGCCAAGAATGCTGAGAAGACGCAGAGCACGCGAAGAGTCGACATCCGCGCTACCGTTAGCCGAAACTATTGAGGCTACTTTTGAATCTTTAGACGGATGTATACCACATTGTTCGGCACAAGCGTGCCGGTCAGCGCAATGCTCCCGTTTGCCTCAATAAAGGTCGGTCCTAGATAGATATTTTGATGGTTGATATTCACTAAGGTGGCACCGCTTCGGCCGAATCTCAAGTCGCGTTGTCCGTTGGCCCAGAAGCGAAATATTTCCCCCGGATTCCAATTCCCTTCAGGGACGATCTTAAAGCCGCTCACATAAAATTTGCCGGATGGCTGGATCGAAATGAAATTCGGACGGCTGTTCTGCGGGAAAGAAACAACTCCTGCGGTTCCGAATGCAGTGTCGAGTTGTCCGTCGGTTCCAAACTTTTGGAGATTGCCTTGTAGGAGTGCCATTGTCCCGTCATCGGATGTCGCTGCAATGTCGTAGATGATATTGTTGTCAAACGTTCTTGTGCCGAAGCTAGTGTCGCCTTGTCCATCTCCCAAATACTTCGTAAGCACCGCCTTTTGAATAAACGAGGTTGGCTCGTTCGGGTTCCTTACCACCGCGCTAAATGCTACGGCGATACGACCGTTACTAAAAGTCGCAATGTTTGCAAATGACTGAGCATTCTGCGTGGGCTCATCGCCCATGATCGTTCGCACGAAGCCTCCCGAGCCAAAAGACGAATCCAAACTTCCATCGGGGAGGAATTTGATGATTAGACCGTTGCTTTGCTTGTTGATGTGATCGGTGCTCACGCTTGTCATACCCGCTGCTATGATCGATCCGTTCGGCAAAAGAGCGATCTCGCCAATGTGCTCATCCGAAAATTGCCCTGATCCGACTGGAAGGTCGTGCTGAACGAAACCATTCGTTCCGAACGTGGTGTCGAGTGAGCCGTTCGCATTGAGCCTGGCAAGCAGCAGATCGCTTGGCTGCTGCGGCTGCATAAAATTCGTCTCTCCTGCAAGCAGAAGCTTTGCGTCCGGAAGCTCGACAAGATCTTTCATCAAGCAGGGAGAACAAGGTATAGTCGAAAAGCCCCCCGATCCAAATGCGGTATCGGGAGTGCCATCCGGCCTGATCTTGACGACTTGAATATTGTTACCGCTCTGCCCGATCACGATGATCGAGCGATCAGCGAGCTGTTTGACCCGAGTTGGGTAGGTTGTT
This sequence comes from Pyrinomonadaceae bacterium, assembly GCA_019694355.1. Classification (GTDB taxonomy): domain Bacteria; phylum Acidobacteriota; class Blastocatellia; order Pyrinomonadales; family Pyrinomonadaceae; genus OLB17. The sequence continues at coordinate 654,182 of JAIBCB010000003.1, forward strand.
CCGCCGCTGATTCCCACGTATCCAATCCCGTTGAGCGTCGTATCGAGCGAACCGACTCGGTTGTATAACAACTGAGCATCGATCGATTGAAAGAGGCCGAGAGAAAGGAAAATCGCAAGGAAGAGGAATCTTGATCGCATGGCAGGTAAGCGCGCGTGAGTCGCACACATAATAGTATAAAACGCCTAATAGCCGCATGTCTCTCATTTTTTCCAGAAAGTGGCCGTTCTCTCGACCACGAGAACTCCTTACTTCGAGCGGTTATTTACAAGAGTACGGCCTTTTTCAGGCCAAATGGGCTATTATTGAAGTTGATGTTCTTTAGATCTCTCTGCGTTCTAGCCGTTACAACTCTATTTTTTGCGGGCACAGCTTCGGCAAAGTCGGAGTATTTTCGCCTGCCTTCCGAACCGCTCATCCGCATCGGGCTTGCGACCAACGCGTCAAGCGTTTCGATCACGACGAGCGACAGTTCGCTTGTCGCCTTCAGCCCGGACGAGGCGAGTCGCCTACTCGCGTCTAATCGCGTTTCGATCTCGGCGAGGGCATATAGTCCGCCGGAGATCGAGCAATATCGCATTGAGTTCCAGAATTTGCCGTCCCAAATGGACGCGAACTCGCTTGCCGACGACATTCGCGAGGCTACGGGCGAGTCCGCTATTGCGAGCATCGATGTCGAAAAGAACACATGGCGTGTCTGGGTCGGCGGCATACAGGCGACCGAAGAGGACGCGCTTGCTCTCAAGCAGAAGCTCGCCGACAAAGATTTTGATGACGGCGTGGTCGTCGTCGAAAAGAAAGAGGTGATCTCGCCCGAAGCCGTCGCTCTTTCACGGCAGGTTCGTGATGCGAAGAAAAGCGAGGTCCGCAGCCTCGTTCGTTCGACGGGTTCCGCAAAGCTCGCTCCGGGCGAAACGGTCGATCCGAACCTTCGCGAAGTGATCGTCAGCGGCGCGTCCGAAGAATCTAAATTCTCATCGCTAAAGAGCGTTGCCTTCGGTTCGCTCAACGAACGCACGACGCCTGTGCGGCTCAACGGCAAGGCATATCGCGGAAAGATCGAGGTCTTTGTGAACGCATCGGGCAGGCTCTCTGTCGTCAACGTCGTGCCGCTCGAAGATTACCTTCTCGGCGTCGTCCCGAGCGAACTCAGTTTGCCGCAGCTCGAAGCGCAAAAAGCACAGGCCGTCGCGGCCCGCACATATGCGATCGCAAATATCGGCGGTTACGGCACGAAAGGCTTCGATATGGTGCCGACCGTCTATTCGCAGGTTTACAAAGGCGTCTCGATCGAGACGGCAATGGGCACGCGAGCCGTTCGAGAAACTCGCGGCATCGTCGCAACCTATGACGGAAAGCCAATAATGGCGTACTTCACATCGACTTGCGGCGGACGCACCGAGGACGGCAAGAATATTTTCGACAAGGACGAGCCTTATCTAAAGGGCGTCGAATGTTCGCTCGAAGGCCGCCGGCAGTTCGACCCTTTCACGATCCGCACTTCGCGAAAACCGGCAAAATTGCGAGATGCCGGCCATCTTGAACTCGCGCGCTTTATGTCGCGGCTCGCATCGAACGGATTCTATCTCTCGACCGCCGAAATGACGGACGATTGGTTCGACGCCGTGCCGAACGAGAACGAGATGTCGAACTGGTTGAATCAGATAGCGACGCGTCTCGGCAAGCCATTCCCGAACGTAACGCGAGAGACCGCAAGGCCGCTCGAACTTTCAACGGCACTCGCAAAACTTTTTTACGAACCGCGTACGAACGACACGCTGCTATCGGATTCGGACGTTTTCTATCAGCTCGGATTCGATGATGCCGCCGAGGTGCCAAAAGAAAAGCGTGCCGACCTCGCCGCTTTGCTCCGCGATGGTTATTTTCGACTGCACCCGGACTTGACGCTAAAGCCTGCAAAGCCTTTCACACGTACCGACTTTCTCGAGCTGATCCGCCAGATCTATACGAAGAAAAACTGGATGCCCGGCCTGCAAAAGGGGACTGCGAAACCGACGACGGACGGCAAACTCGTCATCGGTTCAGGGCGAAGTGCGAAGACGCTCGCCGTACGGCCCGATGTGTTCCTTTTCCGCCAGTTCGGCGACACGATGTATCCCGTGCGTGAGGCCGCTCTTGTCGGCGGCGAGGACGTCGCATTTCAGACCGACGCAGCAGGCGATGTTGTCTATCTCGAAGTTCAGCCGACATCATCGCCGACCGCGGCAGAGAATATGTCTCCTTTCACGAATTGGAATAAGACGGTTTCGGCCTCTGCCCTCAACGCACGGCTCTCGCGATACGTTCGCAACATCGGCACACTTCTGGACGTTAACATCAAAAAGGTCGGGTATTCGCGTCGCCCGATCGAGATCGAGATCGTCGGTTCGAACGGCATCAAGACGCTTTCAGGCGGCAAGATTCGCTCCGCTCTTCGCCTGCCCGAACAGCTTTTTGTGATGAATAAACGCTACGGCAGCGGCGTCGCCGTCGCAAGCTACACATTCACCGGCCGCGGCTGGGGCCACGGCGTCGGAATGTGCCAATACGGCGCCTACGGAATGGCAAAAATGGGCGTCAAATACGACGAGATCATCAAACACTACTACACCGGCGTTGCCCTGACCGAGGCGTACTGATCTGCCGCTTGCTATGTACAAATTGCTCCCAAGACTTTTCCTATCTGCAGCAATAGTTCTGCTTGCTGCTTCGGTCAGCTTTGCTCAATCCACCGCTGCGGCGAAGGTCGGGTCGGAGACGGCGAAGGGCGGTTTTCGCAACGAAGATGTCATTCGCGATAAGTTCAACGCGTGGAAGACGGACGTGGATGCGCAGGCGTGGCTTCGCGAGATGGGTTATGATCCCGCGAAGGTCGCCTCGCTCGTTGCGAGTAAACCGCACGGCGAGAAGGCCGATGTCGAAGTTCGGATCTCGCTGCTCCAGTCAGAACCGCCTGCGTTAGCGGGCGGTCAGTCTTGCAATTCAAAAGCGATCCCGCAGAGCCGCAAAGACGCGGAGGAAGAGGCTCGCCCGCAGAGCCGCACGTCAGAAGCACCAGCGTTAGCCGGCGGTCAGAGTGGCGAGTCCGAGGTCGAGTGCCGCGAGGGCATCTCGATCAAGTTGGTCTCGAGCAATCAGGGCTTCAACCAGATCGATAAACGCTGGCTCGCGCATTACGCCAGGATGTGGAAGATGCCTGCGGATGTCGTCGAGGCGCTGAAGCTTTTTGTGGGCGAGACTCCGCCGACAAAGCCCGGCCGTTCGAAAGATCGTATGTTCCTCGACGAGATCGATCCGAAGCTGAAAGATGCCGTCATTAAGTTCTTTACCGACAACAAAGCGACGATCATCTCCGACCTTTTTGCGGGCGACGGCGAACATAGTGCGGGTTGGGTGATGGTCGCGTTCAAACCGTCGGAAAAGACCGAGTGGGTGATCCGTTCATCGAAACGAACGGTCGAGTTTTACAGCGAAGGCGAAGTTGGCCTAACACGCGGCGGCAACCTGAAGATCGGCCGCATCACGATGCAGCGAAAGGGCGGCGACGCTGGCCGCGAGACGGCAAAAATGCTGCAGTTCAAGATCAATCCCGTCGAACTTTTTAACGCAAAATGAGATTCTCTCCACGCCAGATCGTTGGGGCATTGGTCGTCCTCGTCCTGATCGTCGCACTTACGCTCTTACGCTTGTATTAGGCCGCAGATCAGAATGTTTTCGTGTTACTCTGTGTGCTCTGTGTCTGAATTCTCTACAACAATGCCGATCATCGCCGTTGCCGGCCCGACCGCATCGGGCAAGACCGCCCTTTCGGTCTCGCTTGCCGAAAGGTTCGCAGCCGAAATCGTGAATTTTGACTCGGTTCAAATTTATCGCGGTATCGAGATCGCGACGGCAAAACCCACGCAGGAAGAGAGACGAGGCATTCCGCATCATCTGATCGACTATGTCGATCCGAATATCGACTACACCGCGGCCGATTGGGCAAAGGATGCTGAGACCGCAATACGAGACATCGAATCTCGCGGCAAACGCGTAATACTTGTCGGCGGGACGGGTTTCTACCTACGTACGCTTTGCCGGCCGCTTTTTGAGAGTCCGAAAACAGACCCTGCCCTTCGCGAAAAATTCCGCCGACTTCACGCCGAACACGGCCCCGAATTTCTTCACGCGATGCTCACTCAGCTCGATCCGGAAGCGGCCGAGAATCTGCCCGTCCGCGACCACGTACGTGTGATCAGAGCCCTTGAGGTCATCGAGCAGACCGGAAAGAAGATATCTGAGCTTCAGCCTGAACGCCCCGAACCGCCGGAACTTGCCGCCCGCATCTCGCTCATAGTTCTTTCGCCGCCGCGTGAGATTCTTTACGAAAAGATCAACACCCGAACGCTCGCTCACTTCGACGCGGGCCTCGTCGATGAGGTGAAGCATCTGCTCGCCGCAGGCGTCCGCGAAAATGGCAACGCCCTCGGCGCCCACGCATATCGCCGCCTCTGCGAATATCTTCGCGGAGAGCGGACGATCGAGTCTGCGATCGAGCGGTCGCAGCAGGATGTGCGAAATTATGCGAAACGTCAGCTCACTTGGTTTCGTAAAGAACAAGGAGCCAAGTGGTTCGACGGCTTCGGAGATGATCCGGCGATCGTCGCCGAGGTGCTCGAATATGCGGAAGGGCTGTATTAGCGGGTTTGATTCGTATATAACCGGAATTTTGGTATAATCCCGCCATTACGTTCCCAAGCTGTTACATTTCGTTGGTCAGAGAGGAGAAAAGATGGAGAAGCAGGCTGCTCAGAACATTCAGGATGCGTTCCTAAATTCAGCCAGGCGTGAGAGGCTGAACGTCGTTGTACATTTGCTCCAAGGAGCAACATTAACCGGCCGGATAAAAAGCTTTGATAAATTCTCCCTTCTCCTTGATGTCGGCGGCCCCGACGTGCTGATCTTCAAACACGCCATTTCGTCGATAACGCAGGAGCGCCGACCGGTCTCGAGCAATCCGGCAGGGGGAGAATCAGATCAGGCTTGAAGGGTAGTTTTATAACCTTTGAGGGGATAGACGGCAGCGGCAAGACGACTCAACTCAATAAGCTTGCCGAAAGTTTGCGGAACTCCGGCCGCGACGTTCTTGTTACGTGCGAACCCGGCGGCACGCCGCTTGGGAAAGAGATTCGCAAAGCATTCCTTGAGACAAAACAAGACGTCGAACCGCTTGCGGAGTTGCTGCTTTTTGCGGCGGATCGAGCACAGCACGTTCAGCATCTCATCCGGCCTGCACTTGCGGCAGGCCGCATCGTTATCTCCGATCGTTACGCCGACGCGACCGTCGCATACCAGGGAGCAGGACGCGGATTCGATCTCGAATTGGTCGAACGCGTCATCGCCATCGCGACCAACGGCCTCAAGCCCGATCTGACGCTATTCTTTGATATAGATCCGCACCAGGCGGTCGATCGCATGGCGTTTCGCGGCGAGCACAAGATGAATCGGATGGATCTTGAATCTTTGGAATTTTACACGCGTGTGCGTGAAGGTTACTTGAAGATAGCCGCTGCCGAACCCAAGCGATTCCGTGTGATCGATGCCGGCCGAAGCGTTGATGAGATCGCCGAGGAAACTCTTGAAATAGTTAAGGAGAACTTGGCCCGTGTTTAGCAGGCTCATCGGAAACGATGTAACAAAATTGACGCTTCGCCGCCTTATTCATCAGGATCGGCTTCCGAATTCGCTGCTGTTCATCGGCCCCGATGGTGTCGGCAAAAAGCAGTTCGCGATCGAGACGGCCCGAACCCTTTTTTGCAGACAACGCGTTGGCGACGAGGCATGCGGCGTATGCTCATCGTGTGTGCGTACAGGCACATTCTCGCCGCCGACGAGCGAGAAAAAAGATGACTATAAGCGGATTCATTTTAGCGAGAACCCCGACCTCGGCTTCGTTGTGCCATTTAAGAGGAACATTCTGGTCGATGCCATTCGCGTCCTTGAGCTCGAGGCGAATTTTAATCCATACGAAGCTCCGGCACGCGTCTTTATTGTCGATGATGCCGATCTGATGAACGATGCTGCGGCCAATGCTCTCCTAAAAACGCTCGAAGAGCCGCCCGTGACGACGCACATCATTCTCGTCACCTCTCGGCCGGACGTTCTACTGCCGACGATCCATTCGCGATGCCAAAAGATCCATTTCGCTCCAGTTGAGCGGAAGGCGATCGAGAAATACTTGATCGAAGAGCGTGCCTTTTCGCATGACGAGGCCCGGCTTGCCGCGGGCGTCGCACACGGGAGCATCGGGCGTGCGGTCGAGATAGATGTTGGCGAATATCGTGGGATGCGCGAGCGTGCTGTCCGCGTGCTTCGGTCGGCTTTGATCGATGGCGACCGTGCGGCTCTGCTGAAAATTTCCGAAGAGCTGAACGATGCCAAAAATGCGGATAATTTTGAGGCGAATCTCGGTGTCCTCGAAAGCGTCGTCCGTGATGTTTGGCGGCTCGCCTGCGGTGTTGAAACTGCGAAATTGCTCGACCCCGAAATGGCCGACACCTATTTGCGTTTTGCAGAGCAGGCCGCAGCCGCGAGATTTGCGGAATGGCTCGGCGAGATCGAAGATCTCCGAAAAGCCCTCAGTGTCAATATCAATAAGAAGGTCGCGACGGACTCGTTGTTTTTGACAATGGCGGCAGGAAAGCGGTAACTAGTTGTAAGAGGGAAATGAACGTACTCGCGTTGGAAAATCCATCTGCCATTACGAGGATATCGGCCCTTGCGGGTGCCTTCGCACTTGCCGCGGGCTCGATAATGGTTGCTGCATTTGACCCTTCAAAAGCACACTTCTTCCCTGTCTGTCCGCTTTTTGCGTTGACCGGAATCGCTTGTCCGGGCTGCGGATTGACACGTGCCTTTCACGCACTTTTTCACGGCGACATTATCACGGCGTTGGATTTTAATCTGCTCGTCCCGGTCTGGGCCGTCGCGTTCGCATGGATCTTCATCTCGCTTCTTATGATCGGCATACGAAAAAAAGGTTTGCCGATGTGGCCGACGAACCCAAAATTCATTTACGGATTTTTTGCGGTGCTGTTTGTTTTTGGCGTGCTTAGAAATATACCGGCGTGGCCGCTGACGATCCTCTATCCTTAACCTAGCTGCACGAGTTTTTTCGCGGCCTCAAGCGGCGAAACATTCGGGCCTTCGGTACGAAGAAGCTCAACTTCTTTTACGAATTCATCAACGATATTCTCGCCCGCGACGCGCCTTAAGGGCACGCCGTTCTTGAAGATCATTCCGACATTTCGTCCGAACGTGATGCCGAGCTGCGAATCGTGGGCTTCGCCCGGGCCGTTCACGGCACAGCCCATTATCGAGAGATGGAGCGGCTCTTCGACGTGAGCAAGACGACGTTCGACCTCGGTCACGATCTCGACGAAATTATCAATGTCGAGCCGTCCGCACGTCGGGCAGGCAACGACCGTAACGCCGCGTTTTCGAAGTTCAAGAGACTTTAGGATCTCCCAAGCGACGCGAACTTCTTCGTGAGGTTCGGCGGCAAGCGAAACGCGGATCGTGTCGCCGATGCCTTCATTCAACAGGATGCCGAGGCCGATCGCTGATTTTATCGTCCCGCCGAACGGCGTTCCCGCTTCGGTAACGCCAAGGTGGAGCGGATAATCGACCTTTTCGGCCATCAGGCGATACGCCGCGACCATTCGATTTACGTCCGAGGCCTTGAGCGAAATTATCGTGTCCGAGAAGCCGAGGTCTTCGAGAATGCGTACGTGCCGCATACCGCTCTCGACCATAGCTTCAGGCGTCGCGGTGCCGTATTTCTTGAGCAGATCTTTTTCCAGCGAACCGCCGTTCACGCCGATGCGGATCGGAACCTTTTGAGCTTCCGCGGCACGCACGACCTCGCGGACACGTTCGATCTTTCCGATATTGCCGGGATTGATACGCAGCTTGTCGATGCCCGCATCGAGAGCTTTCAGGGCCAGCTTGTAATGAAAATGAATGTCGGCAACAAGCGGAACATCCGTCCGTTTACGTATATCTTTGAGGGCATCGGCGGCCGCATCATCGGGAACCGCGATACGCACTATCTCGCAACCGGCGGCGACCATCTCATCGATCTGCTTCAACGTGCCATCGACATCGGTCGTGTCCGTCTTGGTCATCGACTGGACGACGACCGGAGCACCGCCACCGATCTGAATATCACGAACCTTTACGGTTCTAGTAACTCTCGCCATTAAACTTACTACCTAAGATTGACTACCGAAAGCGATCAAACGATCCCGTCTCAAACTCGCACCATTCACCATTCACCATTAACAATTCACCACTAACTTCCTACTTTCCGAACAGCCGCGATACGTCAAAGAAGACGGTCGTTACCATCAAAAGCAGCACGATCGCGAGGCCTGTAAGCTGGATGCGTTCGCGGGCGACGAGCGAGAGCGTCTTGCCGAACCAGGAGAGCACTTTCTCGATGCCGAGCACCATTATCTGGCCGCCGTCGAGCATCGGGATCGGGAGCAGATTCATAACGCCGAGCGTCAGGCTGATGGCCATCAAGAGCGGCAGAAGGCCGAAAAATCCTGCGGCGAAGACCGTGTTGACGATCGCCTGGCCGATGCCTATCGGGCCCGACAGAGTGTCGCGTGCGGAGCGCTCGCCGGTGCCGACCTGTCCCAATGCGGTACCTGTAAGCCGAAGGATCCGCATATTCTGATCGACAGCGAACGCGGCCGCACCGCCCAGCCCGACCTTGTCGCGCTTTGCAAGCAGGCTCGGGTCGAAGCCGATACCGATGAGCCAACGATCGTCCTTTTGTTCGGCGTGTGTGGTGATGGTGAGCTTCTCGCCTTTGCGGTCGATCGAGAGAGTCAGCGGCTGCCCCTTTGATTCGGTAACAACCGACTGCATTCGGCGGATATTCGTGATATTAACGCCGTTGACGGCCTTGATCCAGTCGCCGATCTGAAGTCCGTCCTTTGCCGCCGGAAGCGATGTGTCCAGGCTGCTTACGACCACCGGTTCGGTGCCCGTGTCAGGATCCATATCAAGCACACCTGCCGATTGTCCGGCCTGCGTCAGCTTGGTCGGGGCGATCGTAAGATCAAGTCGCTGTCCATCACGTTCGACGGCGATCGGAACCGGTTTTTCCGGGATCAGGAGTGCGCTGTCCTCGATCCGCGACCACGAAGGGTCGGTCTCGCCCTGAAACTCTACGATGCGGTCGCCTGCCTTGATACCGGCCTGGGCGGCAGCTCCATCCGGCTTTACGAAGCCGACGATCGGAGCGGGATTTGCCGGCACGCCGAGCCAAAGTGCGATACCGAGCGGAATGGCAAGCGCGAGCACGAAATTCATAAAAGGCCCGCCGAGCATTACGAAAAATTTCTGCCAACGCGGCCGAAGTTCGTAAAGTTCGCTATCGGGAACGACAAGAGCAGCGTGTTTCTTCTCGTCAATTTCGCCGATGTTTCGCTCCTCCATAAAAGCTTCGACCTTGTCGCTGCCTTCAAGGGCAGCGTTGGAGTCATCGCCGTAGAGCTTCACATAGGCGCCGAGCGGTATCGCGGAAACGCGATAGTCCGTGTGGCCGATCTTCACGCCAAAAAGCCTCGGCCCAAGGCCGAAGAACGAATAGGCTTCGACACGCATTCCGAAGATCTTCGCGACGATAAAATGCCCAAATTCGTGGATATTTATCGCGACACCGAGGACAAAAAGGATCGCTAAAATTGCAATTACTACGTTCAACATCAGTAAATCCCGCTAATATGTGGCCGCGGCCGGACTAATTGCCATTATAGCGCGTCGGCGTGCCCAAGAGTCTGCTTCAAGGACGGCGTCAAGCGTGTCCGCCGCACCAGGTCTATGTTCGCGCATCACGCCGGCATTCGTTTCTGCGATCTCTCCGAACGAGATCTTGCCATCCAAAAACGCTCGTACGCTTACCTCATTTGCCGCGTTCAAGACCGCAGGCATCGTGCCGCCGGCCCTCAATGCCTCGAACGCGAGCGATAGGCAGGGGAAACGCTCAAGATCGGGATCTTCAAATTCGAGCTTACCGACCAGTGCGAGATCGAGCCTTTCGCACGAGGCCGTTTTCCTCTCCGGATACGTCAGAGCGTACTGTATGGCATGCTTCATATCCGGAACGCCCATCTGAGCCATGACAGAACCGTCGATCATCTCGACCATCGAATGAACGACCGACTGCGGATGCACGATCACCGAGATCTCGTCCGCGTCAAAACCAAAGAGCCAGCGTGCCTCGATCACCTCAAGCCCTTTGTTCATAAGGGTTGCGGAATCGATCGTGATCTTCTCGCCCATCTTCCAATTCGGGTGATCGAGAGCCTGTTCGCGTGTGGCAGATAGGATCTTCTCTCTTTCCCACGTGCGAAACGGGCCGCCCGAAGCCGTTAAGATAAGACGCCGAACTTCCGAAGTTCGTTCGCCGCGAAGACATTGGTGAATGGCGTTGTGCTCGCTGTCAACGGGCACGATCTCGGCACCCGAACGCCTTGCGGCAGCGGTCATCAATTCGCCCGCCATCACAAGTGTTTCCTTGTTCGCAAGAGCAATACGCTTACCCGCCTCGATCGCTCGCAAGGTCGGGATAAACCCTACAGCACCAACAGTTGCGGAGACGACAGTGTCAGCCTCGGCGTGCGTTGCGACTGCGATAAGGCCCGCCTCGCCGCATTCGATGCGCGGGCGTTTATCGAGCTTGGCGGTCTCTCTTTCGAGCAATTCCGCACACGCTTCATCGCCGCAGGCAACAAGTTCCGGCGAGAAACGCTTGATCTGTTCGACGAATTTTTCAGTATTCCGCCCGGCAGCCATCGCAACGACACGAATGTCCCCGAGATGCTCGACGACCTTCAGCGTGTTGCAGCCTATCGATCCCGTCGAACCGAGGACGGAGATGGCTTTCGCTCTTTTCATAGGAAACCTAGGCAGGCGTCTGACTCGTCAAAAATACGCAAAAGACAGATTAGCATAGCCGCTCCTTTTGGGCTAATTTTCAGACGTTTCGTTGGCGAACTCCGAAACGTCGAAACGGTCGGTCTTTGCCTCGCCCGCAGCCTGCTTTTCGGCCAAAAAGCGGTTGAAATCAGCCGAACGGTTCTTTGGAACGCTCAAGGTCTTCCATTCGGCGGAGCGAAAATGCTTGGCAAGAAAAACGATCTGGCCGACGTGATACGAATAGTGGGTAAGTTGGCGATTGATCGCCTCGACGACAGTGTGCGGTTCGCCGCGGATCGTGATCGTCTTCGAAAAGTCTTTTTCCGTCAGCGGTTCGATATTCTCGAATAATGTTCGCCAGCCCGTTTCCCAGAACTTTTCAAGCGATTCGCGCGTGTCTTCGATAATTTCAAATTCCGTATCGCGGTTCCTGTCCGGTTTTTCTCCATCGGTCGTCAAAAACAAGCGCCAACGCGAATGCAGGTTTCCCGCGATGTGTTTGACGATGATCGCGATCGAATTCGATTCCGCGTCGATCACGGCAAAGAACTCTTCATCAGAAACTTGCTCGATCGCGCGGTCCGCAAGCTTCTTGTAACTGCGGAATGAACGAACCGCATCCGTGAGATAGTTGCTCCAAAACTCTTCCATCGATGACCTCACACAAGCATCTTCTTAAACCCGCCGAGCATCTTTTTTATCTCGATGATATGCCCCGAAAGCAGGTCGTATGGCGTCTGTTCTACTAATTCGAGATCGTGAGCGACGAGAGCAAAATATTCCAACCTCATAGCGAGCGAAAGCGAAAGATTTATTGATGCCGCAAACTCCGCATCACTGGACTTTCCCGCACCTTCTGCGATGTAGGCCGGAATATCGACCGCCGTTTTTCGGATCGAGTGCCGAAGCCCAAAAACTTCTTCACGCGGAAATTCCGCAGTCACCTTATACGCCAAAAGAGCAAGCTCGTGTGCTTTCTGCCAAACTTTGAGATTTCGAAAATCCTGCATTTTAAGTGTAGCTGTCAGCTATCAGCTAAAAGCTATCAGCCAACGGATATTATTTCTCGAACCTTATTTCGGTCACAGGTCTGCTGTTCACCGGTTCGCATGTTTTTGAGGGTTACGGTGCCGTCGGCCAATTCGCTTTCGCCGAGGACGCAGACGAACGGGACGCGGATGGAATCGGCATATTTTATTTGCTTGCCGAGTTTGTCCGCTTCGGGATAGACGGTTACGCGAAGGCCTTGGCTGCGTAGTTCCGCAGCGAGCAGGAGCGATTCGGGTGCGGTTTCCTCGCTCCAGATCGTTATCATCACGTCGGCCGGTGTGGAATCGGCGATCTCGGGCGGGAACATTCCCCTCTCGTCCATTACGACGAGTATACGTTCGAGGCCGAGCGAAATACCGCATGCGGGAATTTGCTCTTTACCGAACATCCCGATCAGCCCGTCATAACGCCCGCCGCCGCCCAAACTTCCTGCAAGGTCAGGGACGTTTATCTCCATGATCGTCCCTGTATAGTACGAAAGGCCGCGTGCAAGAGTTGGATCGACCAGCACGCGAACTGAGGCCTCAGTGTCCGCATACAGAGTTCCAACTATCGAGGCAAGCTCTTTGGCTCCTTCAAAACCAGCCGGGTCTCCGTCTAGTTCTTTGTAGAGGTTCAAGAAAAAAGCTTGGTTTCGAACAGCGGCCTTCGCAACTTTTTCAAGATCAGCGTCGTGCTCCCGCGGGGGGGCAATTACTGTCATACTCTTGTTGCCCCAAGTTCTCTCAAAACCCGACTCAAACTTTTCCAAAAGCTTTAAGACGTTGGTTGCCGCAAGTTTCTCTTTGCCAGTTAGAGAGGATGAATCTGATTTCACGAGATGCTCAAGGGCATCTAATAATCTACGTGAAACATCAGTGGAAATGCCTTGGCCCGACAGTTCTTTCTCAACACCAGTCCGATGAATCTTGTCGATCTTATCTAAGATGACAATCGTATCAAGAACTTTCTCGTCCGGAATCCCGTATTTTCTCAGCAGGCCAAAAAGGGTGTTTCGATGATTTACGCGAACGACAAAATCATCAAAGCCCAAACGAAGAAGTATCTTCGAAACTGCCGAGATCAGCTCAGCTTCGACAACGATCGAGGTGGAGCCAATGCAGTCCACGTCGCATTGATAAAATTCGCGGTAGCGGCCTTTTGCCGGACGATCGGCACGCCAGACGGGTTGTATTTGATAGCGTTTGAAGAATTTCGGCAGCTCGTTCTTGTTGTTTGCGACGACGCGGGCGAGCGGCACTGTAAGATCGTAACGCAAAGCCAAGTCAGCGAGTTTCGAAGTTTCTTCATTTACTTCGTAACTTCGCAACTTCGTAACTTCGGCCAACTTCTCGCCGCGTTTGAGGATCTTGAACATCAATTGCCCGCCCTCTTCGCCGTATTTTCCGGTGAGGGTTTCGAGGTTCTCAAAGGCAGGCGTTTCGAGCGGTTCAAAGCCGTAACTCTCGTACACCTCTTTGATGATGCCGATCACGTACTCGCGTTTTCTTACATCGGCGGGCAGGAAATCGCGTGTCCCGCGTGCCGGATTCGTTGAGGCCATAAGCGAACTATTTTACCGCAAGCCGCCAGAAGCCACGAATGCGCGAATCGAGCAGCCATACCTCAAGACCATCCTTTCCTATTTATTCGTGTCCTTTCGCGTGATTAGCGGGCAAAGTTCTACTTGTTGAAGAATGAGAAGCCGACGTAGAAGACGTTCGCGTTGTAGCCCGGATTTATCTTGCCGATATTCATATTCGAGACGTGAAAATACCGATAGCCGAAGTTGACCGTCTTGTGTTTTGAAAGGCTGTACATCACGCCGCCGCCGAAATCGCCGATGAAATCGTAGCTGAGGCTGCCGGGGATCGGGATCGGCTTCTTTGCGAATAGGAAGCCCGCACCGGTTTGCAGGAAAGGCTTTAGACGCTTCTTCGGGCGGAAGATGAATCGAAAGCCTATCGGCTCGAATGCAAATGCGTATGTCGCTTCGCGTTTTGTTCGCGGCGGCGTTGCGGCGGGAGCCGACGTGTCGATCACTTCGTTCTTGAACGCGAGGGCGACGGGCATCACCTCGACAAGATATTCGTATGTAACTGGGCCTTTTGTTCCGATCACGCGGCCATAACGCAGACTGAGCATCCCGAATTTCCGCCCCTTAGTGTCGTATTCTTTACGGCCGCTGAAAAAGATCGGCTGCGTCGGGGCAAATCCTGCCTCGATCTCGAACGAGAGCGCACCGCGGGTCAATTTCCAATCCTCCGAAGCAGACTCCGGCTTGTCCTGAGCACGCAGCGTCGAGGAAAAGAACACAATAGCAGTGAATGTGAGGATCAGATGTCGGGGAAAATTCAAATATACCTCCGGAACAGAGCAACGCCGCCCTTTTTCGCTGGGGCAGATCGTGGGGCAATGATACAGGCTGGCCGCCAGAGGTTCCGTAAGGTCGAATACGCACGGCGATCTCCCATTCTCCTAATACCGCAGCTTCAGCTCGGTGTAATTTCGCCAGGAGCGGTCAAGGAAAGCGATCTCCTCCGCGGTCAGTTCGCGTTTTACGCGGGCAGGCGAACCGATCACGAGCGAACGGGGCGGCACGATCGTGCCCGGCGTTAGAAGAGAACCGGCACCGACGAGACATTCTTCGCCGACGTGAACGCCGTCCATCAGTATCGCACCCATTCCGATCAAACAGCGGTCATCGACCGTGCATCCGTGGAGCAGAACGCGATGCCCGGCCGTTATTTCATTACCGAGCACGGTCGGGTGCGTTTCGCTCGAAACGTGTATCACCGAATTGTCCTGAATGTTCGTGCGTGAGCCGATGCGTATGAAATTTACGTCGCCGCGGACGACCGAACCGAACCAGATGCTCGAATCTTCGCCGATCTCGACATCGCCGATCACGGTCGCGTTATCAGCGACGAATGCTGTCGGATGAACGATGGGAAATTTATCTTCGAACTTTGAGATCATGCCGCACTCCTGCGAAAACGCTTCGAGATCATTCCGTAAAGCTGATGAAGTTCGTGCACGCGAAGCAGCATCGCACAAACGACGAAAGACGCTCCGCCAAGGGCGATCGGCACGAACGCTTCGACGAGATGGAGCTTAAACCCTTGCGAGCCATAGCGTGCCACAAGGAAATGATAGCTTGCGTAGCAGACGAGCGAAAGCACCGCAGATGACAACGCGATCTTAAGAAATGCCGTCGCGATGCTGCGGCCGTTCAGGCGTTTTATTTTTCGACGCAGTAGGAAGGCGAGCGCCGTAAAATTGAACAGGGCAACAAGCGATGTCGCCAATGAAACGCCGAGATGGCCGTAGCCGGCCGGAGTTTCGGGCGTTACGCCGTATTGCGAAAGAAGTTCGCGAAGGAAGTAGCAGCCGACGAAGTTTACGATGATCGAAACGAGGGCGATGATCATCGGTGTTTTCGCGTCGTCCAGAGCGTAAAAAGCAGGCGAAAGGATCTTTATCGCTGCGTAGCCCGTCAAGCCGATCGAGTATCCGACGAGGGCCATCGCCGTCATCTGCGTCGCGAGCGCGTCAAAACGTCCGCGTTCGTAGATGAGGCGTATGATCGGTTCACCAAGTACGATCAGGCCGCACGCGCTCGGCAGCGTCATCAGAAAAACGAGATTCATCGACGACGAGATCGTGTCGCGGAACTCGCCCTTTTTGCCTTCTGCAGCGAGTCTCGAAAGCACCGGTATCGCCGCCGTTCCGACCGCAACGCCAAAAAGCCCGATCGGAAACTGCATCAAACGGAATGCGTAATTCAGCCAGCCTTGTGCACCGTCGATCGAGGAAACGAAATACGTGTTGACGAGAACGTTGATCTGGACTGCCGACGTGCCGAGGATCGCGGGCGTCATCAGCGCGACGACCTTCTTGACGCCTTCGTCCGCGAGCGAGAGCACCGGCGAAAAACGGAATCCGACGCGCCACAAGGACGGCAGCTGCATCGCAAGGCCCGCCGCGCCGCCGATCAATGTGCCGATCGACATTCCGATGATCGCCCATTGAGCGGCGCCGTCGGGGATCAGATTCTTGTCCTTCGGTGTGGTCCATCCGCCGCCGCTCAGCCAATAGGCGAGCGAGAGGCCGACCGTTATCGAGACGATGTTAAAGACGGTCGAAGCCGAAGCGGGAATGCCGAAAATGTTCTTTGTGTTGAGCACGCCCATCGCGACCGCCGCAAGCGAGACGAGGAGGATGTACGGGAACATTATCTGCGTGAGCGTGGTCGCAAGAGCCGCCTTCTCGGGCGAAAAACCGTCGGCGACGAGCCCGACGAGATCTTTCGAAAAGATGATCCCGACGATGCAAATAATGCTCATCACAACTGCGAGCAGATTGAAGATCAAACTTGCAAGACGCCAAGCGGCCTTCTCGCCGAGCTTGATCTGATAATCGGTAAAGACCTTGACGAACGCGACCGATAGAGCGCCTTCGGCGAAAAGATCGCGTAGGACGTTCGGCAGGCGGAATGCGACGACATAAGCGTCGGTCAAAAATCCGGCGCCGAAATACCTCGCAAATATCACTTCGCGTGCGAGCCCGAAAAGCCGCGAGAACATCACGGCGATCGAAACGATCCCCGCTGAGCGAGCGACGCTGGTTGGACGCGGCGGCGGCGGTTCGGCAGCGGATTCGACGTTGTCTGGCGGCGTTGTATCTTCGATCGACGGCATCAGCAGTTAGAATCGAAGATTATCGCACGCTTTCGGTCGGAATTGCTGAAGCAAGGGGAAAATTTTTTGTCGAACTCAATGCGAGGCCGAGTTCGGATAAGAGATCCGCGAGGTCGCCATTCGTTTGTCGAGCGAGACGGCCGTGTAGTTGAACGAGACCGGCCCGCCGAACTGTCCTTGTACGAGCGAGACATAAAGATTCTGGAACGAGCGGAATTGATTGACGCTGCCGCGTTGGTTGAAGATCACAAAAAGGAGCTTGCCCTTTTGTGTGTTCACTTCGCCCGAAAGGGCACTTACGCCATTGTCCGTCTGCCGCAGGGTTCCGGTCTTGCCGACGACGCTGCCTGCGTAAAAATCGTTGTCAAAGCGATTCTCAAGCGTACCTTCATCGAGGCCCGCAACGGGCATGATGTCGGCGAAATTCATCCTATACCGCCCGAGTTCCGCCTGTAGGGAACGAAGCAGCCTCATCATAGCGTTCGGCGAAACACGATTGATTCCGAGGCCGCTCGTCGTCGAGAGCGAGAATTCCGCATCGGGCACATTCGCGTTCAGTTCGACGATCCGCGAAACGCCGAATGGTCCGCCGATCATATCGCCGAGACGTTCCGCGAGGAAATTGTTCGAATAGCAAAGCGTCGCCTTCAGGATCTCACGCATCCTGGCCGATTCGTGGGTAAAAAGCAGCGAAAGATCGCTCGGTATCGGCTGGACCGACGCCGTTCCGGTCACCGAAACGCTCGGCAGGTTCTGGAACATTCCCGCACGGCCCGAATTGTTCAAATAATCGACCCAGGCCCTTGCCGCCGAGGGCGAACGCTTCGCAAGATCGAGCGTTGCGAGCAGCGTATTTGCGGCGTATTGCGATGAACCTGAATAATTCATCACAAAATCGTTCGTTACAATGATGTCGCCCGTGATCGAGCGAATTCCGCGTCGGTTCAGCTCGTTCGCGATCAGAATGGCGTGCTCGTAGTTAAAGACAGGATCTTTTCCCGAAACATATAAGTTGCCGGTCAATGTCCCGGTCGTGCGGTCAAGGGTTCCGTTCGTATAAACGTTCGTCGCGAAACGGAAGTCCGGCCCGAAGGTCTTTAGAACGGCATAAGCGGTCGCGAGTTTTACGTTCGATGCCGGATTAAAGAGCGCCGAGGAGTTCGATTCGACGACCACGCCGCCATCCATCGTCTCGACGAGAATGCCCGAATATCCGGGGATCGTCTGTTCCGCGAGAAGCGGAAACATTGTGCGGACAGCATTTACGGGAGTTGTCGCAATGGCGGCAGAGCTTCCGATCGGCTTAACGAGCGAGCCTTCGGAAGGCGTCGGCTCCGGCTTGTAGATCTTTATGTCCTGAAGCAGCGGCCGCGTCGTTTGCGCAGGAACGGCAATAGTTCCCAAAAGCAGGGACGCGAAAACAACGACAAACTTTATCGTGGACGTTTTGATCATTGCTAGGATCGAATTGCGAAAATGAAATGCCGCGGAGCCCGTGAAACCGGACAGGTCGTAATTATACCACAGCTTTTGGCCATTCTGAAGATTTTTTACATTCGGGGACATTTTGCCTAAAATATCGACCTCGGCTCGTTAGATGATTTCGCCGCAAACGCGGATGCCGAAGTAATGACGGGTCGCCGTGATCGAACTTGCAGAAGCTGATACGTGAGACAGACCATTGACCACCGTGAAAAAAGACGATCTTCCGCCGATCACGACTCGCAACATCAAGCTCGCCCACGCGGCATCTTCTGCAGCGATAAAGGCCCGTCTTGCCGAATTTTCCGATGTTTTGGCGAATGGCGACGATCTGCGGTTTTGGGAGGAGATGGTCTTTTGCTTCTTCACGGGCGGCTGTTCCGCAAAAATGGGGCTGCGTTCGATCGAAAAGGTGCGTCATTTGCTCGAAAAAGGCACCCAAAAGCAGCTCCTGAACGCTCTTTCCGGCACGCATCGCTATCCGAAGGCACGGTCGCGTTATATAGTCGAATCACGCAAATTTCTGCTTGCGGACTGCGATCTGCGGCTCCGTGATAGACTCCTTGCATTCTCCGATCCGCACGAGCGACGCGATTGGCTCGTGCAGGAAAAGGGCATAAAAGGCCTTGGTTATAAGGAAGCGAGCCATTTCCTTCGAAATGTCGGCTTTCGCGGCTACGCGATCCTCGACAAGCACGTTCTGAATTGCCTTGCCGCCCTAAAAATAATTCCTGAGGCAAAGCCACCAAATACGCGTCTGCGGTATCTAACCATCGAGGAAAGCCTGAAAAGACTTGCGCGTCGGACGAAGATCGATTTTGATGAACTCGATCTCGTCCTTTGGTCGATGAAAACCGGCGAGATCCTCAAATAACGGCCCATTTGGGCTCTGATCCAAAAATGGAGGCACCTTAATGCAGCCTTCCCAGAACTTTTTCTCGAACAAATTCATTCGTGCCGTTGGGTGCGCCGTCGTTGTAAATTGCCTTGTGCTGGCCCTATCTTCCATCGTTTTTCCCCAGAAACGATCTGATCCCGGCCGCGCGAACCTCAAAGAGGCGATAGAACTTACGCGCGCCAACGATCTCAAAAAGAGCGAGGCGATCCTGCAAAAGCTTGTAGCGGATGACCCGACGAATGCGAAAGCCCGCACCGAACTCGCCTTTAACCTCACGAAACAGCGGCGCTTCGTCGATGCCTATGAGAATGTGCTTTCAGTGCTTGATAAGAATAAGAGAGATCCGCGAGCCCTTTCGGTGCTTGGTGCTCTTTTGCTTGCAAGCGGGCGCATCCGCGAGGCGCGTGGCATCATCTACACCGCTCTCGACATTCGCCGCGGAGAGCATCTCGCGTGGGCGAGCCTCGGAATGCTCGATTATTACGACAACGATGTCGATCAGTCGATCAATAGCTTGAAGCAGGCGATATACCTCGCTCCGCGCGAGCCTGACTATTATTTCTCATTGGCTCAGGCCTCCGTAAAGGCCGATCGATACAAAGATGCGGCCGTAGCCTATGATCGATTCCTGGCGGTATCGGGCGAGATGGATGTTGACCGCCGCGAACGGATAAAGGGCCTGGTCAGCTTTCTTCGATACCTTGATGAGCGGCCTTCGCTTTACGACGCGAGCGGCGCCTCCGTTTCGAATGTCAAGTTCGACCTCGTGACCAATCGCCCGATCATCGAGGTGCGCCTGAACAACTATGAAAAGCCGCTCCATTTTGTGATCGACACCGGATCGGGAATGACCGTCATTTCCACAAAGACCGCCGAAAGGTTGGGCCTGAAGGAAGTTGCAAGAGGCGGCAATGCCCGAGGCATCGGCGGCGACGGCAAGTTTCCGATCATTTATGGGCTTGTCGATGAGATCAAGATGGGCGATGTTTCGGTCCACAATGTCCCGGTCTATATTCGCAATGTTGACGAGAAACGAAAGATCGACGGGTATCTTGGCCTCTCGGTGATCTCAAAATTCTTCGCTACGATCGACTACGGGACGAAAATGCTCACGTTGTCCAAGGAAGATTCAGCAGATTTGTTCGCAAAAGAGCATGCTGACCACATCCTGCCGCTTCGCCTTACGCCGAGCGGTTTCCTGAGCGGCGAGGTCGGCGTCGCCGGCATCGAGACCAGCCTGAATTTCATCGTCGATACGGCGGCAAGCATCTCGGTGATATCTGACAATGTCGCCTCGGCCGAAGCGATCAAGAAGTACCTTAGCGATGATCGCTTCAGAGTTGTAGGGGCCGCCGGCGAGATTGTCGATGCACAGGCTTTTCTGCTGCCGCGTGTTACATTTGGTCAGAACGTACGAGCTCCGCTCGTTGCGGTCGCACTTGATCTCGACGTCATAAATGAATCGACCGGCTTTGATCAGGCCGGCATTCTCGGCGGAAATTTCTTGAAGAATTACCGCGTCGCCTTCGACTTCAAACGGGCACGCATTCGACTTACGCCTATCGCGCCCGAAAACGGCGAGAATACCGCAAACCGCCCTAAATGAAGATCAGCCTCTATCTTGAAACGTCCGTCCTCGGAGCCTATTTGGACAACGGCGACGCCTTTCGCCGCGACCTGACGATCCGCTGGTGGGAACACGAGATGCAGGATTACGACGCGTTCTCGTCATACCTCGTCCGCCGCGAACTCGAACATTTTCCCGAACCGCACCGCACCGGCTACCTCAATCTCGCAAAAGAGACGAACGAACTCGACATCCCGGAAGAGGCCGCCATCCTCGCCGAAGGCTATATCGAACGCGGCGTCATCCATCGCCGCTTTCTCTCGAACGCCGTGCACTACGCCGTCGCCTCCGTCTATAAACTCGACTACTTCGTCACATGGGATTTCGGCCACCTCGCCAACATCCGAAAACAAACGCGCCTCCGCCTCTTCAACACCGCCGCCGGCTTCGCCTCCCCAACCATCATCACCCCCGAATTCCTCGTCCACTCGATCTGAGCTTTAGCGAAAAAAGAAAAGGCTGGCCGAAGGTTTCGGTCAGCCTTTTGCGTTGTGTTTGAAAGAGAACTACGGACGGACGGTGGCTTCGTTAAATTTTGGCAGCGAGACCGATTGGTTCAGATACACGCCGAATTCCGTGCCGGATTTCACATCGACGTCCTCGCCCTTGGTCTGCGTCTCTGTGATGAGTCCTCCGACGCCGCCAATGATGCCGCCAATAAGAGCACCTTTTCCACCACCGATAGCCGCACCGATCAACGCACCGCCGGCGCCGCCGCCGCCGATGAAGATCAGCTTGCGATGCTTCATCTTATCGCCCGATGCCGTGCCTTCGTTATCGCTCTTTCCATCCTTTGTATCAAGGTCGGTGAGCGAACCGTTGATCGCACGCGTCGTTCCGTTCGGCAGGCGAACCGACGTGAAACTTACGTCGATCGTGCCCGGTTTCCCGCCCTTTCGAGCCTTCTGCACGCTGTCCACGCGGCCTGTCACGGTACTGCCGACGGGAATAACGACCACACCATTGTTCGAATAGACCGGCTCCGTGACGGTCGCCGTAAAGGTCGAGCCCTCGGTCGATGTCTTAGACGAGAGCTTTGAATTCAAACGCGTACGCATCACCGTGCCGCTCGGCACAGAGTAAACAGGCACGACGACCTTTTTCGTAACCGAGGTCCGCTTCTTGCGTATGACAGGTTTTCTCTTCTGAGCGAACGCGTCCGTCACACCCAAGCCGATGACAAGGGCGATCGCCGCGACCAGCATTCGTTTGTTAAATATTTGTTTCATAAGGGTTTATCCTCCGCGAGCAAATCTCAATAGAAAGTCCAAAGCGGTCGGTGCAAAGTTTGCCGGCAGCCAACCGCAAAATTTCAGAATGCTTCGATTTTAGCACGAGAAAGGTGTAAGATAAAGAAAATCACATTTTTGTGGAAGATTCGTCTATTAGCTGTTTTGTTGGGCAAGTCAGTAAATCTACCGCGTTCGCTTTTTGTTGATCCGAGGCCTTGGATCTTTAGGCCGTCGTGTTTGACGCTGCTCGTTGAACGAGTTTTTACGGAGAGGAATATGCCGTTGACCAGGCCCGCGATCTTGCTTTTTGGACTCAACCTTCTTGACGCACTGCTCACCATCATTTGGGTCCGAAGCGGCGTTGCGACCGAAAGTAACCAGCTGATGGCAAGCCTTCTTGATATCGGTAACGCACCATTCCTGATCGTAAAGGTCGCTATAGGCGCTGTCGCGGCGATAGTCATTATGCGATGGGGGTCAAGGCCGATCGCTCGATACGGACTAGCGGTAGCTCTCGCGATCTATATCGGGCTGATGGGCATCCATCTGTTCACCGGTCTTGCTGCTGCCGGATATATCTCTGACAGCCTTGCCAAAGGCGTGAGCGATCCTGTGGTCGGCTTTTTTACTGCGTCCCTCTCAGCATTTCAGTCCATTTTCTGATCTCTTTTAGGCTCCAAGAGTCTGAAACCTTTCCTCGAATTTGAATGTAATGCACAACGGGACGCGTTTCTTTGCGCATCTCAAGTGTTGTTATATTTTTGGGTAGAGGTTTTCATAAAATGAGCAGAACTCCGGTTTATCAATTATCGGGCCGACAGATACTCGTTCTTTCTTTGGCGTCGGCTTTCATCGCGATCGGCCTAACGGCGGCCGCGGCATTAATAATCACATCACGACATTCTGCAGATCCGTCCGCGATCATTAGGGCGGAATCAGGGCCCGTTAACGCAGGCATTTCGGACCCGTCAACGGTCTCTGACGAACAGAACAATATCGAAGTTTACAAGGCTCTTGCTCCGGGTGTCGCCTTCATCAACACGACATCGTATCAGCAGGATTTTTGGGGGAACGTACAGGAAGGCAAAGGCAATGGTTCGGGTTCGGTGATCGATCCGAATGGCGACATCCTGACGAATTATCACGTGATCGAAGGTGCACAGAAGCTCTCGGTCAGCTTTGGCGGCGACAAGACATACCCTGCGAAGGTGATCGGCGGTGACCCCGATACGGATCTTGCTGTCATCAGGATCGAGAATCCGCCCGCCGGCCTGACGGTCGTGCCGCTCGGCGATTCGGACAAACTTGTTGTCGGGCAGAAAGTGCTCGCGATCGGCAACCCGTTCGGGCTTGATCGAACGCTAACGACCGGCGTCATCTCAGGTCTGCAGCGACCGATACGTGCCGTTAACGGCCGGCCGATCGACGCCGCGATCCAAACAGATGCGTCGATCAACCCGGGGAATTCCGGCGGCCCGCTGCTTGATAAGTACGGCAAGATGATCGGCATCAACTCACAAATACTCTCGCCGCAGGGCGGCTCGGTCGGTGTTGGATTCGCCGTACCTGTAAATATCGCAAAACGCGTCGTACCGCAGCTAATACAGTTCGGCGAAGTACGTCGGCCGAAACTCGGTGCAAGCACGATGAGCGTTGCAAGTCTTCTGGATCAAGGGGCTCGTCTTCCGGTCGAAAGCGGCCTGTTGATCCGAAGCGTGACGCAAGGCTCACCCGCTGCGGCGTCCGGTCTGAAGGGCCTAAGTCAGGCTAACGACGGCAGCATTTTGCTCGGCGACATTATCGAGAGCATCGACGGTGAAAAGCTTACAACGAATGACGATCTTTATCGGCTGCTCGACAAGAAGCAGATCGGCGACACTATTCAGATCGAGGTCTTTCGAGGCGGTAAGCGGGTAACGGTGCCGTTAAAACTTCAAGCTCCGACGAATCGGCGAACACAGCCGCCGCAGTATCAGTAGCTCGGCGATACGAACTAGATCTCGGCGATGCGGACAAGAAGAAAGCTATCCGCATCGCCGTATCTTCAAAACAATTTCGATGCAGGAAATAGACCTTTTTTACAACGATGGCACGGGCTGGATGTGCAAGCAATGCGAGAAAGAGATCGGCCTGCAGAAAGAACTCGAACACGCTCACGCCCGCTTCTTTCGCGAAGGCGAGGCCGAGAGTAAATTCCCCGCATTCTCCGATCAGGCTCGCGCAAAATGGCTCGATCGCATTGCAGAGATCCTAATCTGCCCACGCTGCGGCGTCACTGAGAAGGTAGATAAACGCTAGGCTTCTAAAAATTGCGGACTCGTCTGCGAAACTTGCATTATTTAGTTTTTTTCTGCGGCGTTTCTAGATCGAACTTTTGTACGAGCCATTCCAGTACAGCTTCTTGGTCTTGGATCGTTGCGCGCCGAATCTGACTTAACAAATGGATGCGATCGGGCTTTGGAAGAGATGTATTTTGTAAGCCCTCGTTGCAGTTCGCACAAACAGCTCGTAGGTTTGAGGGTGAATCGTCGCCACCTTTTGATTTGTCTAAAATATGACCCATCGTCAATCGAACCGTGCGATTGCTATTAAAGATATCTGGATCACCTGCGGCAGCTCCACACATCTGGCAAGTAAATCCATTGCGCTCCAACACTCTGGCTCGTGTCTCCTTCGAGATATCGCGTGCAAAAGCCGGAAGTCTTTTGGTTGTTTCTAAGAGATATTGATTCGGCTTTAGAACGCTTCGATCTTTGAACGTAAGAATCTGATAGCCGTCCTCGTTTCTCAATTCGCGAACCCTTCTCGCCCATTCGGAGGCACCGCCACTAGCCTGTTGAATGTCCCTAGACTCAAGAACTTTGCCAATATTGGCGAGGAAGTATTCGAGGATAAGTTTTTTCGAGCCTTTTTTTGCAGCCATATTGTCGAATTCTATCCGACCATCAGGTCCAGATACGGATGAACAGCCTCAGCTCTCGATGCGGCAAGTTCTGCATATTCGGGGTTGATTTCGATTAAAACTGCTTGACGCCTTAGTTCGCTCGCCGCGACGCCAGTAGTGCCGGAACCGCCAAAAGGGTCTAAGACCGTGTCACCCGGGCGAGAACCCAAGAGGATACAGCGTCTAGCAAGTTCTGTCGGAAAGGCCGCAGGATGACCGCTTCCATTTGGTTCAGGACCGAGTATCCAATAGTTTCGCAAGTTCGCTCCACTCGGCTCTCGGAGGCCGTTGGAGTCGTAAAAGTATGAAGGCGACTTTGCGAATAAAAAAATCTCCTCGGTTGCATTTGTTGGACGATTCTTTACGCTCTCAGGCATCGCTGTCTTTTTTATCCACGTTATTCTGGACCTCAAGAGCCAGCCATCTTCTTGTAATCCAAATGCAACTCTCCAGGGCAGGCCCATCAGGTCGCGATCCTTTAATCCCCAAACTTCCGGAACTTTGCAGTTGCGCCTCTGAATCAACTTCTTCGTGTTGCCGACAATCGCGTTTGGTCCATGCTTGCCGGTTCCACCGTTGCGTGCGTATCCATCTCCTACATTAAGCCAAAGCGTGCCATCGTCTCGAAGAACCCGCCTAACCTCGCTGAAGAGCGATACTAATTGCTTTACGTAGTCTTCAGGCGAACTCTCGGCTCCGATCTGACCTGGGTGATCGTAATCTCGAAGGCCCCAATATGGCGGTGAGGTGATGCAACATTGAACAGACTTAGATTCAAGAGTCGGTAGCACGTCGAAGCTATCGCCGGCCAATGTTTTGATGTCAGACATATCGGAATTATCCGTTCGAATGCGAGAAACTGCAAATGGGCGGTCGGGCCTGTATAATTCCAACCAGATGCTTGAGAGAGAACTTGAGACTGCGCGGAGTTTGGCGCTTGAGGCTTCGGAAATGATCCTTGGCCATTACGCCGACGAGATCGTCGCCGAAGAGAAACTTGGCGCCGACAATAAGTACGAGCCTGTAACCGCGGCGGATCGAGAGGCGAGCCGGTTGATCGTGGACGGTCTCCGAAAGGCGTTTCCAAATGACGCAATATTGTCCGAAGAAGAGATCGGCACCGGCCTCGAATGGACGCGGGCTCAGCGGACATGGATCATTGATCCGATCGACGGAACCGCAGGTTTTATCAAACACGAGGATGATTTTGCGATCCAGATCGGCCTTGCCGAGCAAGGTAAGCCGATGGTCGGCATCGTACATTTACCGGCCTTCGGCGTGACTTACGAAGCAGCCGCGGGGCAGGGTGCATTCGCGGTGAACGACGGCGTCCGCACGCGATTGGCGGTTCGAAAGGTCAGTGAACCGCGTCAGATGCGCATCGCTCTTTCGCGTAATCATTTCAAGCCGCGAATGAACGTTCTGCTTGACCATTTTCATTTCGCGTCGCACGTTTATCGCGGCTCTGTCGGCTTGAAAATGGGATTGATCGCTGCGGGCGAGTGCGATGTTTACATACACCTTAGCGATCGAACAAAGCTTTGGGACACCTGCGCACCGCAGATCATTTTAGAAGAAGCGGGCGGTGTTCTTACCGATATTTTTGGCGATGCGTTAGTTTATGACACACCGGAACTGAGCAACTTGAACGGCATAGTCGCTTGCGGTTCCGAAGGCCACTCCGGGATCATCGAAGGCTTGCAGCCGTTTCTTGAATCTCACGGCAGAACGCGAAAATAGAGCTATGAAGTTTCTCCACATCGCGGACGTTCATCTCGGGTGCACGCGTTACCAACTCCCCGAAAGCCCGCGTGATTTTTTCGATGCGTGGATCGATGTTCTGCGACGTTATGCGATCGGCGAGGGCGTGGATTTCGTCGTAATGGCGGGCGATTTTTTTCACAAGCGCGTTGTGCCTCCCGAGACGATGAATTACGCGGTCGAAGGCCTTGCAGAACTCCGCGATGTGGGCATTCCGGTCATAACGATCGAGGGCAATCACGACCAAAAATACACCGACAGCGAATATAGCTGGCTCCGTTCCTTGTCGAGTTGGGGCTTTGTAAAGCTTCTGGAGCCAACGTTTACGGATGGTGTGCCCGCGTATGAAGCTTGGGATGAGAACGCTCGGCGAGGCGGCTTTATCGACGTCGGCCGCGCGAGGATCTTCGGTTCACAATGGTTCGGTGCACAGGGGAATCAAATGATCCCGCTGCTCACGGATGCTATCTCGCAGAACCGCCGTGACGGCGCGTTTCACATCCTTCTGCTTCATACAGACGTCGAAGGCCATCAGGTTCATCCGATCCCGGCGTTGTCGGTCGAAGAGCTTATGCGACTGCGTTCGGTGGTCGATTATGTCGGCCTTGGACATACGCATATGCGTTATGAGATCGACAATTGGGCGTTCAACCCGGGCTCGATCGAGGTGACGAATATAGCGGAATATCGCGAAGACCGCGGCGTGTTCATCGTCGATGTTGATGACGCCAACAACGTGTCGGCAAGGCACACAGATGAATACAAATTCAGGCCGTTCCAACAGCTTGGGCTTTATGTCGATGGCATCGATAAGCCCGAAGAATTGACTGAAAATGTGTTGGAAATGGTGCGTCTTGAAGCTCGGGTCGCCGAAGAAGGCAAACCGCGGCCGATCATCGAGATCGCCTTGCGCGGAAGGCTTGGATTTCCGAATTCACAGATCGAAATGCGAAAGATCCGCGATACTGTCCTTGAGATCACCGGTGCACTGCACGTACGCATAAAGAACCACACCGTTCCGGTCGAATACCTTGAGACCGAGCCTGCCCAAACGGATGAAGGCCGCCATCGCATCGAACGGCGTGTTGTCGAGAGCTTAGTTCTTCGCGATGCGAGATATAAGAACCGAGCCGAAGCGATCGCTGAGGCTGTGATCGGAGCAAAGAGAATGGCACTCGGGGACGAGTCACCGGAAAGCATCGCGGATTTCATCGCCGAGAAAGACGCAGATGTGAAGGTGTCGGAGAAGAGTGCGGGCTAAGCCTCCGTAACGCGAACGGCCGAACACTGAGTGGTGAATGGTGAGTGGTGAGTGGCCTTCTTCCTTCGCGTTCTTTGCGCTGCCTTTGCGTTCTTTGCGTTTACGATCTTTTTTGAAACGCAAAGGCCGCAAAGCAAAACCCGCAAAGTCGCAGAGCTACGGGATTCTGAATCCCGGATTCGAACTTTGAAATGTAAGATTTGAAATTTCAGACCTCGCTCGATCATGACTGTATCTCAAGTTGTGAAATATGATTCGTGAATTCGTGGCTGCTTTCCTCCTTTGCGAACTTTGCGGAGCCTTAGCGTTCTTTGCGTTTACGATCTTGTTTGAAACGCAAAGCTCGCCAAGCGAAACCTCGCAAAGGCCGCAGAAGTTTACATCTCGAATTTCAAATTTCAGATCTGAGATTTGCGATTGTTCAGGCTTTCATATTCGTGCATTAGTGGCGACCATCTGGCGGCTCCGCCGCATTGCAGTGCGGTCGGGCTCGCCCGACCGTCACTCGCCTTAGGAATATATCGGAGCGTGCGAAGCACGCGACAAGAAGAAGTCGGCGGCTAAAGCCGCCTCCGGGAGTCTGAGTTAGCTGGGGACGGTCGGGCACGGTTGCGTTTTTGCAACACGTGGGGATCTCTGACCCACGAACCCCGACCGCACTGCGAGAGGGCATAGCCCCGAAAATGTTCTCAGTCTTGTCGACGGCAAGCCGCCTCCGAGGATAATTTTCTGCCCTGATCCACGGCTTGAAAGCCGTGGCAATTCAAAGCCATCCGCCTTATCTGCATGATCCGCATTCTCAATGGATACGGCCACTTTGAACGTGGATAGGGCGGATGAAGCGTCTTTCAGATTCTCGCACGCCGCGGAAACGGAAATTACCCGTTGACACGCATGATATAATCATAATGACCGTGTAAACGGACGTTGTACACGCTGATCTTTGACAATAGTGACACAATTTGTAACACGAGCCTCAAAAAACGCCGATTTTTGTCCCACTTTGTCCC
Source organism: Pyrinomonadaceae bacterium (assembly GCA_019694355.1). GTDB lineage: Bacteria > Acidobacteriota > Blastocatellia > Pyrinomonadales > Pyrinomonadaceae > OLB17. Next base: position 683,097 of record JAIBCB010000003.1, read on the forward strand.
ACTTGCCCCATTCGCGGCGGGACGGGACAAACATCGGGAAATTGGGAATTGTTCATTGTTAATTGTTCATTGTTAATTGGGAATGGAAGCCGGGCATGAGTGGTTTTCAACCGTTGAATCGATAATGACGAGTGCCCATACTAACGCGCGGGCCTCTGCAATGCTGACCGCCCGCTCACGCAGGCGGTTCTGACAAGACCACCCGCTACCGCAGGTGGTACTGACAAGGCCGCCCGCTACCGCAGGTGGTACTGACTGCCCACTGCCCACTACCCGCTGGCTGCTCACGCAGGCGGTTCTGACAAGACCACTCGCTACCGCAGGTGGTACTGACAAGACCGCCCGGTCACGCAGGTGGTACTGACTGCCCACTGCTGACGGCTCACTGCTGACTGCTCACTGCCCATTGCCCGCTGGCCGCTGACGCAGGCGGTTCGGACAAGCAGCGAGTTTGTGTTAAAAATGTAAGTTACGTAAAAAGGAATTCCGCCCTCGCCGAGGAACGGCCAATGAGGGCGGCGGCAGTATTCGAATAAATGAAAAAGTTCTTTGTTTTATTTTCCGTCGCGGCGGTCGCCGCTTTTGCGATCTGGGGTTTTAGCGATCGGGTCGAGGCCGATGTTGAAAAGGCCGCGACAGCTTCGCCGCATCTTGTGATCAGCCAATTCCAGGCGGGCGGCACTTCGAACGCGAATGACGAGTTCATCGAGATCCATAACACGAGTTCGGCGCCGGTCGATCTGAACGGATATCGAGTCGTGTATCGCTCGGCGAACGGTTCGAACGATGTCGGGCCGATGGCCGTTTGGAACACGACGACGATCCTGCAGCCGGGGCAATTCTATTTGATCGCCGCAACGTCTTACACCGGTTCGGTAACGCCGGATCTGACGTACAATCCGACCTCGTGCAGCTGTTCGATGTCGGCGAATGCGGGCGGGCTTGCGATACGCCAGGGCGACAACAACACGGGGGCCGTGATCGACGCGGTCGGTTGGGGCGGTGCGACGAATATCTTCTTTGAGGGCACGCGCACAACTGCTCCGGCGAACTCGACGAGCCAGGCCCGAAAGAATTCGGGCTGCCTGGACACGGATAACAATTCTTCCGATTTTGAGAATCTGAATCCGTCAGCACCGCGTTCGACAGGCTCGACATCGACGTGCGGATCGACCGGCACAGAGCTGTTCGCGACGATCAACGCAAATCCGACGACCGTCGCTCCCGGCGGCAGCACGCTCATTTATGTAACGACAGTTCCGGCGACGACTCCGCCGAGCACGAATATCACGGTCGTTGCAAACCTTGCACAGATAAACGGTGCGGGCAGCCAGACACTTTATGACGACGGTACGAACGGAGACGTAACAGCGGGCGACAACGTCTTTTCGTATAATGCCGCGATCCCCGCGGAAGTTACCGGCGGTTCGAAGCTGATACCTGCAGTTGCTGCCGATGCACAAGGCCGCACAGTGAATTTGCAGTTGACCTTGACGGTCAACGCACCGAATCCGAACGAGGATCCGCTTCTTCTGGGCAATCCTTCTGGAGCGACGGCCGACACCTCGAACGAGAACAACTACCTTATGCCGAAGCCGCAGTACACGCTCTCGTACAACCGTTCAAAAGCGACGCCGAACTGGGTCGCGTGGCGTTTGGACAGTTCGTGGCTCGGTTCGACGCCGCGGCAGGATGATTATCGGCCTGACCCTGCACTCCCTGCGGCGTGGTATCACGTTCAGGACAATGACTATTCGGGTTCGGGCTATGACCGCGGGCATATGTGCCCTTCGGGCGACAGGACGAATTCGGTCGCAAATAATTCCGCGACGTTCCTGATGACGAATTTCGTTCCGCAGCTTGGCGCAAATAACCAAGGGCCGTGGAACGATTTTGAGAACTATTGCCGCTCGCTTGCGAACCAGGGCAACGAGATCTACATATTCGATGGGCCTGTCGGCAACATAGGAACCATCGCGCAAGGCCGCATTGTCGTGCCGCAATATACGTGGAAGGTCGTGCTTATTCTCCCGAACGGTTCGAACGATCTGCAGCGTGTTACACGATCGACAAGGGCATTCGGCATCGTCGTACCGAATTTCCCGCCGCTCAATTCGAATACGCCGTGGCGGCAGTTCCGCGTGTCGGTCGATGCGGTCGAGAATCTAACGGGATACAACTTCTTCTCGAATATTCCCATCAACACACAGGCGATCATCGAACGTCGACACGACGTTCAGTAGTTCGATATGAAAAAGTTATTTGCACTGGCGGTCTTTGCGGCCGCCCTCTTCACCGTCGGACAATCGAGTGTCTTTGCTCAGAAAGAACTCGCGATCTCGGCGATCCAGGGCGATGGTATTGCGTCCGCGTACGAGCGGCAGCAGGTGAAGACCTCGGGCGTTGTTACGGCACGGCGACGCGACGGCTTTTTCCTTCAAACGCCGGACGGCAAAGACGACAAGAACCCAAAAACCTCTGAAGGCATCTATGTTTTCACAAAAGACGCGCCTTCGGCAGATGCGGCGATCGGAAGCCTGATCTCGATCACTGGACAGGTTCAGGAATTTCGTCCGCGTGCGGCGAACGGAGCAACGCTGCCGATAACCGAGATCTCGATGTTCGCCGACCGCGACAAGATACAGATTCTCGAAAAGAGTGTGCCGCTGCCAAAGCCTGTTGAGATTACCGCTGCAGACTTCAAGGATAATTCGCTCACAGAACTCGAAAAATATGAGGGAATGCGTGTCATCGTGCCGCAGCTTTTCGTCGTTGCGCCGACCGGAGGCCGCGTAAATAACATTGAGAACACAACGGAATCGAACGGCTCGTTCTTCGGCGTCGTGAAGGGAATGGACAAGCCGTTTCGCGGTGCGGGCTACGACATTTTTTCGTATGTCTTTTTGAGCAAGAGCGAAAAAGAGAGCTTTCAAAAAGAGCATCCGGGAATAAAACTTTTCGACGGCAACCCTGAACGCCTTCGCATCGAAAGCCTCGGGCTCGACGGCGGAACACCGATCGACGTGGCCGCCGGAACCACGCTCAAGGATCTTACGGGCGTGATGCACTATTCCTACAATACGTACACGATCTTGACCGACGCGGGAGCTCGTCCTGCGGTCGCCGGGTATGAATCGACCGTAGTGAAACTTCCGGCCGCGACCGACAGACAGTTCGCCGTTGCGGGAATGAATCTTGAAAATTTCTTTGACGACGTTGACGATCCCGGCATAAAGGAAGACATCGTAAAGACCGACGCGCTGAAGGCGAGAATGAACAAGATCTCGCTCACGGTACGCGACCGGATGCAGATGCCGGATGTGATCGGCGTTGTCGAAGCGGAGAACCTCGCCGTCCTCAAGCGCCTTGCGGAGAAGATAAATTCTGATGCCGTTACCGCCGGCAAACCCGATCCGAAATATGCGGCGTTCCTTGAGGAAGGCAATGACGGCCGCGGTATCGACAACGGCTTTTTAGTAAAGACGAGCCGCGTTAAGGCCGTCGAGGTAAAGCAATACGGAAAGGATGAGAAGTTCGCAAGCCCCGGCTCGTCAAGCGATATATATCTGAACGACCGGCCGCCGCTTCTGTTGCGTGCTTCGGTCGCAGACCCGAAAACGGGCGAGCCATTCGCATTCACGGTCATCGTCAATCATCTGAAATCGTTTCTCGGCTATAACGATCCGAAGCGGCAGGATGCCGTCCGCTTAAAGAAACGTCTTCAGGCAGAGTTTCTTGCAAAGCTTGTTGAAACACGCCAAAAGGCCGATCCGAACGAGCGGATAATTCTGCTCGGCGATTTCAACGCGTATCAATTCAGCGACGGCATCGTCGATGTCGTCGGGACGATAAAGGGAACGCCGGCGGCGAAGGACGCCGTTCTGAATCCGTCCGACGATCTCGTGAACCCTGATCTTGTGAACCTCGTAGATCTGATAACGGAGAAGCAGCGTTATTCATACAATTTCGACGGTAATGGCCAGGTGCTCGATCATATGATCGTAACGGCGAACTTGGTGCCGTATGTCAGCGGATTTGGCTTCGCACGTGTGAACGCGGATTTTCCAGAGAGTTTCAGATCGGATGCGTCGAGACCGGAGAGATATTCCGATCATGATGCCGCGATCGGCTATTTTTCACTCGATGCAAAGAAGACAACGAAGTAGCTAGACGCGTTCGAGGATGATCTGGGCGATCGCGTGCTGGCTTGTGTGTGAAAGAGAGACGTGTATGCGGTTCGCACCGCTTGCGGCGAAAAGTTCGGCGGCCTTTCCGCTCAACATTATTTCCGGGGCACCGAGTTCGGTGAGCGTAACCTCGACATCCTGCCACGAAAGGTTTCCTCGCCAACCGGTTTTGAGGGCCTTAAAGACAGCTTCTTTCGCGGCGAAGCGTGCGGCATAACTCTCGCCGGAGACCGCACCTTTTCCTTCGCAGTAGATGCGTTCGCCTTCCGTGAAAACTTTTTCACGAAAACGCGGTGTTCTCGTCATCGTTTCGCGTATGCGATAAACTTCCACAATGTCGATGCCTGTTGAGACGATCATAGACGAAGACGGAATTCTAGCCGATTCCGGGTTCTTTTGGCGAGAGGCGAACGGTGTGAAGGCTCTTGTTTCACGGCAGCTAGTGGATGCGGGCTTTGAGAATGGATTCTCGACGCGAATGGGCGGCGTGTCCAATTTCCCTGCAAACAGCCTTAATCTTGCGGGTTTTAGCGAAGATCTACGCGAGAATATCTATGAGAACCGCCGCCGCTTTCTCACGCTCTTTCCCGCCGGAATGCGGATCGCGGCCGTCTATCAGTGCCATGGTTCAACGGTAAAGAAGATCGCTACCGAAGCAGACATTACGGACTCGGACGACCGTGCGGACGGGATGATATCGGATATCACGGGCGTTCTGCTTGGCGTAAAAACTGCGGATTGCGTACCTGTTTTGATCGGCAACCCAAAGACCGGAGCGTATGCAGCGATTCACGCGGGCTGGCGCGGAACGGTCGCGTCGATCGTCATAAAGGCCGTTGAAATGATGCGCACGAACTTTGGCAGCGATCCGTCGCAGATGATCGCGGCGATCGGCCCGGCGGCTTCGGTGCGTCAATACGAGATCGGCGAGGATGTGCTGAACGCTTTTGCGGAGAACTTTGAGGGTTCGGAAAAGTACTTCATCCCGACACGTCCCGGCCACGCACGCGTTGATCTGCACGCGGCAAATCGCGACCAGCTTCTGTCATGCGGCCTCGAGGTCGCGAACATTTCCGTCGCACCTTTTTGCACGATGGAGCGGACCGATCTTTTCTTTTCCTATCGCCGCGAAAAAAAAGAATTCGGCAAGACCGGTAGATTGCTTTCGGTCATCGGCAAAGCCTAACGAACGCGGGCCGAGAGGCTGATGCGCTTGGTCTTTGGCGGATAACAAACCTCGTCGGTGCAGGCCTGGAAGCGAACCGCGACACGAAATTCTGCGGCATCGCCCTTGAAGCCGGCGGGGACGGTTACGGGGAACGAAAATGTGACGCGGTCTTCGTACACATTGAGAGCGTTCTTTGAAAATCCGAAGACCTTATCGTGTCCTGCCGGATAACGCACCGCGCCGAAACGCAGTCCGCCGCCCGTAGGTGTAACGACGGTCGCGATAAGATTTTCTCCCTTCGGGCGATTCGAATTTACGTGCAGGCCGGAGGGAATGTCCAGCGTTACGGTCACGCGGACGCTTTTGCCGCGAGCGAGCGAACCGTTCGGCACGGAGCCGGAAACTTCCTGCGCGTTTGCCGTCAGACCAAAGACGCAGAGCACGAACGCGAACACTGAAAAACAAATGATCCTCTTCATAAATTCAAACTGCCGCTTCGCCATTCCTGACGACAAAACTTTCGAGCATAACATCGAGCTTTTCGATGACGGCCTCACCCGCCTCTTCGAGAGCCCTTATTTTTAGAACGTAGGCCGCGTTATCGGTTTCGCCGATCTTGTATTTGATGCGGCTCGGAACCTTTGTGCCGCCTTCTTCTATCTCGATGACGTGATATGTTCGTCCGTCGATCACTTCTTTTCGGTCGTCCGTGACCTTTCCGCTCTTCTTGATCTCGGCGAGCCTTGCGGCAACGCCGGTCGGATGGAGTTTCTGGATCTCGGCACGAAAGAGCCGCATCTTCGACATTACGCCGGTGCCGAATTCTTTGGAATATGCCTCGAAAGCGAGATCGGGATTGCCGTTCAAAACGTGGAGCATTCCCTCGGGCTTCTCGATCGTGAACGCCGGTTCGACGACGGTCTCGGCATCAAAGGCCGCCGCCGCATTCTTCTTGATGCGCGTCGATGCCCACGCCATTAGGGCTACGAGTATGATGCCAAGGATGAGTATTTCCATCGAAAAAAGTTTCTCTTCTTTTTATGCGGCCTTTGCCGCCAATTGCCCGCACGCGGCGTAAATATCGCGGCCTCGCGGCGTGCGAACATAAGCATCGACGCCGAGCGACTCGAGCGTCTGCTTGAATGCGGCAACTGCCTCAGGCGACGACGAATCGTAATCGAGCTGCTCGGCTCCGTTATGCGGGATAAGATTGATCTTGAACCGTTTCAATTTGTAACGCTTCAACAGTTCTGCAAGCGTTCGTGCATCATCCGGCGAATCATTCACGCCGCCGAGCATGACGTATTCGAAAGTGAAACGCTCGCCGCGTTTCAGGCTGCGTTCAAAATTTCTTGCCGCCTTCATCAATGCATCAAGATCCCATTTCCGGTTGATCGGCATCAAGCGGTCGCGGAGTTCATCCGTTGCCGCGGTAAGGGAGATCGCAAGGTGCGGCCGGTCCTCGATCTGCGCAAGGTCGTCGATACGCGGAACGATGCCCGCGGTCGAGACCGTAACGCGATTTGGGACGATGAAAAGCCCTTTTTCATCCGCCATCAAACGCAGAGCCGCGATCAGGTTCTCAAAATTCAGGAACGGTTCGCCCGCACCCATTCCAACAAGATTTGTTCCGTGCGGCGTTTCAGCTCCGACACCGTAAACATCGTTCAGAACGATGACGATCTGCTCGACGATCTCGCCTGCCGTAAGGTTCCCGAGCAGGCCGAGCTTGGCCGTCAGGCAAAAATCACATTTGAGCGGGCAGCCGCTTTGGGACGAAAAACAGATCGTGTCGCGATTTTCGGTCGGAAGATAGACGGTTTCCACCGGCCTGCCTGCGGCGGTCTTGATCAAATATCTGCGTGTGCCGTCAACGGAGACGAATCGCGATTCGACCGACATCTGCGAGATATCGGCGACCTCGGCGAGCTTTGCACGAAAGGCCTTCGGGAGATTCGTGATCTCGTCGAATGACCGTAAGCGCTGTTCGTGAACCGCCCGAAAAACCTGATCGGCACGATATTTCGGCTCGCCAAGACCCGTTACGAGTTCGGCGAGTTCGGTGCGCGTCATCCCTAAGATGTGAGCTTTTTGCGTCACATTGGCTATTTTAGCTTATGCGGGCAGGTTTTGCCGCCTCAGGCATTCGTGTTGCGGCCGGAGCGGAACCATTCGACGAACTTTGGGATGCCATCTTCGATCTTTGTCCTCGGATCGTAACCGAGCATTCGCCGAGCCTTTGAAACATCAGCGAAGGTGATGGGAACGTCGCCGGGCTGTGAGGGCTGGCGGTCTATGACGGCCTTCTTGCCGAGGCTTGTTTCAAGGAGTTCGATAAGGCGGGACAATTCCGTCGTTTCGGATTCGCCAAGATTGAAGACCTCGTGCATCGATACGTCAAAATCCATCGCGGCACGCACGCCGCCGATTATGTCGTCGATGTACGTGTAATCGCGACGGGTCGTGCCGTCGCCGAATACAGGGATCGATCTGCCTTCGTCGATGAGTTTTGCGAATTTGTGGATCGCAAGGTCCGGCCGCTGACGTGCGCCATAGACCGTAAAAAAACGGAGGCATACGGTGCGAATGTCGAAAAGGTGCGAATATGTGTGGCAGATGAGTTCGCCGGCGGCCTTTGTTGCCGCGTATGGCGAGATCGGGTTGAAGATCGGGTCGTCCTCGGCGAAGGGCACTTTCTTATTCTCGCCATAGACCGAGCTCGAAGAGCCGAACACGAATTGCCGGACGCTATGCCGTCGTGCGAGTTCGAGCAAATTGGTCGTGCCGTTGATGTTCGTCTCGATATAGAGCTGCGGTTCAAGCAGCGAAGGCCTTACGCCCGCACGTGCGGCAAGATGGACGATCGTGTCGAAATTCGCACCTTCAAAGATCGGCTCCAACGCAGCGAAATTCCGAATGTCCGCCTCGACGAAATTCACGTCGGGCGAATCCTGATAGAGAGCAAGATTTGCTCGCTTGATCGCGGGCGAATAAAAGTCGTTGAGGTCGTCAACGATCGTGATATGCCAACCGCCTTCGGCGAGAAGCGTCCCGACGAGATGCGAACCGATGAATCCGGCACCGCCGGTTACAAGAACATTTCTTTTCACGAAGTTTTCAAAATCTCGGAGGAAGACAAGATTCTCGCAAACCATAGCATTAACTACGGTTTACGGCAACCTTGCAGGCAGTCAGTTGGCAAATTTCTGTCTTGCTTCGAATCTTGCGAGCAGTTCTTCCAGGAAGCCTTCGTAAGTGAAATCCGTTTCGCTGTATCGCGGCTTGAGCTTGTACATCAGCGGCAGGGCGATGCGCCACGCCATCCAAACGCGTTGCCGTTCGCTCATATCCCAGCGGCGGCGAAGAAAGATCTCAGCAACCTCGATCTCGTCCTCAGTGATCTTAGAGATATCGGCGGTGAAGGTGACGGGTTTTTGCACACGCGTCAATGCCGGATCGGCGATCCGCTTTGCGAACGTGTCGGCAAAGGTCGGAGCCTCGTCAATGCGTTCACGAATGACGACGGTGCCGGCAAAAATATCGCCGATCCGCTGGTCTCGGCTGTTTAGAAAGATCGTGATGAGTCCGACGGAATATATCGGAATGACGAATCCCGGAGCCGCGTCCGCGATACGGAGCAGATTCCTTGCTATAGCTTCCCAGAGCGTAAGCGGGCGGCCGTCCTCGCGAATGACACGCAGCCGCATCAAACGCTTGCCGGGCGTCTGCCCATTCCAAAGCCATTCAAAGACCGCGAAATACGATGCAAAGAGAACGAAAACGACGAGGATCATTATCGCCGTTACCCATTTCGGCGAATCTTCGAGAAAGGCTTCGGCACTGCCTGTGCTCGCCATCCAGGAAAAGACCCACGCAATGATAAAGATGCTTAGAAACTGGATGAAATGATCGATGCCGACCGCCATAAAGCGATTGCCGATCGACGCGAGAGCGAACTCAAGCTCAACGCGCTCGGGCGTTTCAATGATGAGTGTCTCTTCCGCAGCAAGGATGGTCTCGGGCATTTGAAGCTTCGGGCATTATCGTCCAAAAGTTTGCCGATTGTCCACAGAAGGCGCTTCCGGCGATCAATAGAACTTTAAGTTTCGGCCGTTCCAGACGACGATGATCGTGCCGGGCAAGGTGTTGACGATGTTCTGAAGGTTCGGTTCAAGCACGCCGCAAGTGTCGCACCTCTTCGCTCGGTCGATCGTACTTCCGCCCTTGTATGCCGAGTCGTACCAAATTCCATCGCGTCGTGTGAAGGTCTTGCCGCTGACGGTGCGGGTTGTGCTCGGAGAAGACGCCAACTTTTCCTGGTCGCGGTCTTTTGCTAGCGTATTAACCTTCGCTCTCGGCTGTGCGTCGGAGGGCATTTCTTTGGCCTCGGCCTTTCTGGTGTCTGCCGGACTAACGCCATCCATCTGGACACCCGCAGCAGGTTTCTTTTCCGGTTCGGGCGCAGCAGCGGCGACGGTCGGTGGCCGGGCAGCACCCCCAAGATCAGAACGTTGCCTCGTTGCGACATTGTCATCCGCCTGCTTGTCGGCAGGCGGTTCGGCAAATGCCCGAGGGAGCACCACGGGAATATCCGCTGGGCGTTCGTTCTTACTCACGGCCGCATTTGCGTTCGCCACTGAGTTGCTTGCTTCCGGCATCGTCGCGTTGTTGGAAGCGGTCTGTGCGGACGAGGCAGAGTTTTGTGCAGCAGATGGAGCTGCGGTTGTCGGCTGCCCGGTCTCTGTTTTCTGAGCAACGATGTTGTTTTGATCCGCATGCGAAAAATATCGAACGCCGATCAAGCCCGCGAAAACAACAACGAGCAAGCCTGACAATGCGGCGGCGAACGCTGGCATCCCAAGAAAACGCCAGCGCCGCTTCGGTTCAAAAACAGGCGCAGCGACCGCCGCTTCCGCTACCTTCGGCTGTTCGTTCAGATCGACGGCAGAGGCGAAAACTTCTCGGCAAGCATCGCAATTCGACGCGTGCGATATCAGGTTTGCGCGAGCAAGAGATGGGAGCGCACCTTCGAGGAACGCGGCAAGCTGATCCGCATCGATGTGCGGCCCAGATTCGGCGCTCAAGGAGCGTTCTGCACGGCCAAAGCCTCGCAGCAAACCATCAATCTCCTTGTCGAATTCGTGCTCCATTACCAAAATTTAATACCGCCGTCCGGCCCGAGATCTGTTCGGCGGACGAGAATTCTCCATCTTCTCAAACCGCGAACCTGACGGCGGCAGGCTTCGTGACCGTCTATAGAACGCCTTGCGCGAGCCAAACTTGCAGCATCATTGCGACCGCCAGTCCGGCGAGCATTTTCTCCATATCTACGCCCATTTTAGCGGCAACGTCGGCCAGATTCCGCTTGATGTCGCCGTCCGTCCAGCCGTGTTCGCGTTTTAGTGCGGCCTCGACCCGTTTGCGCAGATCGCCGTGTGTCTTCGCAAGCCTGCGGCTCGCCGTTGCCTCGTGATAACCGAACGCGGCGGCGATATCCTTTAGCTTCCGATCATCAAAATAATAGAGCATTAGGATCAGCCTGCTTTCGTCATCGAGGGCGTCGATCGCGGTCCGCAAGGCCGCTGTTACCGCGTCGGACGAATCCTTTTGGATGAGCATTTCCTCGCCCGTCGCCGCGTGGGAAACAGGGCCGTTTTCGGCGGTAATTGATGCTCTTTCCGCCAAGACCTCAAGGTCGCGGTCTTCTTCGACCTGGACAAGTTTTGAATCCTTCCTATGCTGATCGACGGCAAGCTGAGCGGTCACGGCACGAAGCCAGCCGCCTAAGCTTCCTCGGCCGCTGTAATACGCAAGCTTTGACCTTCGAACGCCGTCCTTATCGACACGAAGCCCGTAGAGTTCGGCCCAGATCGAACTTGCGAGGTCGTCGGCATTCTCAGGATTTGCAGCGATCTTTCGAGCCGCCGACCTTACTGTCGCGTCGAAATCGCGGACGATGTCTTCCCACGCTTTTTCGTCGCCGCGTTCGCAGGCAAGAACGAGGCAAAGTTCGTCGCCGCGAATTTCTTCGATGAACTTTATGACATCTGCATGCTCGACCGTTTGGCCGTCGAGAAAAAGGTATTTCGAAAGAGAGCGAGTGATCCGACCGCGAATTTCGTCCGGCGAACAGCCGCGAGAGTCTGCACATTTTGCAAGCAGATTTGCGACGCTTTCGTCGATCGTTCTATCGAATTTTGCAGGTATTTCTGCCATCAAACGGCTTGCAGATCGGGAAGCTCCCAAAAAGAGAATCTTACACTCTTTTTGCAGGCGGTTGTATCTGTGAGGAGTGTCTATTTCAAATGCTTACGAAGAAAATTGACGATCTTGAAGCCGTCGTAATAGACCCAAGGCTTTTCGCCAAGTGTGTAATGTCCGCAGGGGATCGCGACGCGGCTGTGCGGAACTTTATTACGGCGAAGGGCCGCGAGCGTGTCGCGTGAAAGATCGACCGGAAAGCTCAGATCGTAGAGCGTGTAGATGTACCGCTGCGGGCGTTCGGGCAGCGATGCGAGCCTTTCCATATAAGCCATCGGCGAGATCGGCAGCCAATAGTGCCGCAGTTCGTCGAGCCCGACATTGTCACCAAGGCCTTCCTTGACGTGATATGTCGAAAGGCCTTGCCAAACGACATCCGCGACATAACCGGACACGTGGTTAAATACCGCAGCGTTGATGCCGAGGTCGTGTACAAACGCAAAGAAGCCGACGCACGAACCGATGCTCGTGCCGACGAGGCCGATCTTTTCATAGCCTTGTTCTTGAAGCCAGCGGACGGCGGAACGCGTATCGACCACCGATTGACGAAGCGATTGCAGCGTGCGTCCGATGTTGGGTGCGACGAGATAGTCTGCACGTTCGAGTTCGGGCGGCATTCGCTCCTCGTGATAGGGAAGCGTCAGGCGCAACGCGGAAAACCCGCGATCGTTGAAGACCTTGCAAAGATCAAAATATGTTCCGGCCTTCGCATTCCAATGCGGAAGGACGAGGACGGCCTTTTTTGCTCCCCCTTTCGGAAAATACGTCGCACGAACGACGTTATTTTCTGCGGACGGTGTTGTGATGCCGCTTGTCCATGTAAGGTCGCGGTCTTTGAGGCAAAAATCCGAGATCTCCGGCGAAAAAAAGAACTTGTCGCTGTCTTTGATCGCCTTGTGCGTGAACTCTTCAAAAAATTGGCGAGGGTCGCTATCGACGGCGTCGGGGTCGATAAATTCAATGCCCCAGTCGAACGGCTGAACGATGCGGTTGTCATCTCGCATCGCGAAATACCGTTCTTTCGCGTGCATATATCTCTTGAGCATTACTGCTTCATTTTTTCATAGCGGACGGAGGTTTTCCACTTGCCGCGGACGAGAGTTTTTGTGGTGATCTTGACGCGGTCGTCAATGCCGGTCGTCGCATCTTCGACCATCTCAAAGATCTTTATAGGTTCGTCGCGGACGACCTTGTACCGTTCGGTGATGTGCCAGCAGCATCCGCTCTTATCGAATGTTTCGAGCGTCTTTGCCTTCTTATTGACCTCGAACATTCCCAGGTGGCTGCCAAGCAAGGTGAAGGCCTCGCTATAAACAAATTTCTTTTGCCGGCGGTTCGAGAGATAGACGTCATACGACGGGCCGTTATACGAACCGTTCGTTCCGTTGCAGATCGCAACGTCTTCCATTCCGTCAAAATTATAGTCGCCGACGTTTATAACGCTTTGGTCGTCATAGAGCCTTGTCACATTAACAAGCGGCTTCCCATCATCGAGTTGGACGTAAGTGTCGGCAAGCTCGATCACCTGATAAGGAGTCGGCGAGTTCTTCTTATAAAAGGAGAACTTTGCTTCGCCCGTGCACGAATGTTCGTCGCAGGTCGCCACCTCGACCTTGACGTCGAAATACTTCGACGCGTTCTTGATATCGAACGACGTCTGCGAAAAAACACCCGCCGAACCCGCAAGCAGAAAACCGACCAAAATGATGATCTTCATATTCTAAGACCTCGCTAGCAATAGACGCGGCACCAAACGAGTTTTGCGGCAATTATGGATGCGTCATGTTTTCCGCGATGACGAGTTCGTCGAATTTCTCGCTCGTTAAGAGGCCGAGTTCGACGGCGGATTCTTTTAGGGAGATGCCTTTTTTGTGGGCGTTCTTCGCGATCTTCGCGGCGTTGTCGTAACCGATGTGCTGATTGAGAGCGGTGACGAGCATCAGCGAGTCTCGCAGATAATGATCGATCTTTTCGCGTTCGAGTGTGATGCCGGCGATGCAATAATCGACGAATCCGTGCGAAGCGTCGTGAATGAGCCGCACAGAGTGCAGGAAGTTGTGGATCATCACGGGCTTGAAGACGTTAAGCTCGAAATTGCCCTGCGAACCAGCGAACCCGATCGCCGCGTCGTTCCCAAAGACCTGAACAGCGACCATCGTCATCGCTTCGCTCTGGGTCGGGTTGACCTTGCCGGGCATTATCGACGAGCCCGGTTCGTTCTCCGGCAGCGAGATCTCGCCGAGGCCGCAGCGTGGTCCTGAGGCGAGCCATCGAATGTCGTTCGCGATCTTCATCAAACTCGCGGCGAGCGTCTTTAACGCTCCCGAAGCGAAGACGATCTCGTCGTGAGCCGAGAGTGCGGCGAATTTATTCGGGTGCGACTTGAACGGCAAGCCCGTGAGTTCGGCGATCTTTGCCGCGGCACGCTCCGCAAACTCCGGATGAGCGTTGAGGCCTGTGCCGACGGCAGTTCCGCCGATCGCAAGATCGAGAAGGCCGGGCATAACGAGTTTTAGGCGCTCGACGTCGCGATCGACGAGATTCGCCCACCCGCCGAATTCCTGGCTGACGGTAACGGGCGTTGCGTCCTGCAAATGCGTGCGGCCGATCTTCACGACGCCCTCGAACTCAGCGGCTTTTGCCTTGATCGCAGCACTCACCTTTTCGATCTCGGGGAGCAGTGCGTTTACGCGTTCGGCGGCCGCGATATACATCGCCGTCGGGAAAGTGTCGTTCGAGGATTGCGATTTGTTGACATCGTCGTTCGGGTGGATGGGCGTCTTCGAACCCATCTCGCCGCCCGCAAGTTCGATGGCGCGGTTCGAGATTACCTCGTTCGCGTTCATATTCGTCTGCGTGCCCGAACCCGTCTGCCAAATTCGAAGCGGGAAGTGTGCGTCGAGTTTGCCGTCGATCACCTCGTCGGCGGCACGGACGATCAGATCTTTTTTGTCTTCCGAGAGCTTGCCGAGGTCGCAGTTCACGATCGCCGCAGCCTTCTTCAAGATGCCGAGGGCGCGTATCAACTCACGCGGCATCACATCGAACCCGATGTCGAAATGCAGCAGCGACCGCTGCGTCTGCGCTCCCCAATAAACATCGATCGGCACCGCGATCTCACCCATCGAATCCGTCTCAACCCGTGTCTTCACCGACTTTTCTGCTGCTTCCATCGTTTTTCGGCTCGCTAAATGTTTTCGCCTCAAATCTCAATTCTACCCCGAAACCGCCCACAGAAGAACTGCCGCGAACAAACTCCCATGGAAGGGGTGGGTCACTGAAAGTTTCGGTTGACGAGGTTGGCGAAGCGTGGGTCGCTGCGGATGGGTTCGAGGAGCGGGTCGACCTTGATATTTGAGAATTGCAGGGAGCGAAATCGGGCGGCTTCGTCTAGGTATTGAAACGCGAGTCCGGTGTCGCCGACCTGTGCGGCAAGTTCCGCGATATAGACCTTTCTGGTCGAATACTGATCCGGCCTGTCGTATGACCGCATCAGGTCGAGTTCGGCGCGGAATACGCCATTCCACCCGTTCGCCTTATAGGCTTTCTGAAAATGCTCGATCTCTTTTGGCTTCGCCTGCCAGAACTGCTTGTTCTTTATAAAGTACTCGAACGCCTTTTCCTTCTCCCCGTTTTCGAAATAATGCCGCCAGAGCGAAAAATATGTCGGCTGGAATTTTGGTTCGATCTCGGCAAGATGAAGCAGGACCTCGATCGCTTCGTTGCGCGAACCTGTTGCGGCTAGATAGTCCGCGAGGAACCACTTGTCCCAAGAGCCGGTAGGGTTGAGATCGACGGCCTTTTTTCCTTCTTCGAGAGCTTCGGTGAACTTGCCGTCCTGATAGTAAAGACCCGCGAGAATGCGGCGTGCGAGCGTCATGTTCGGGTCGAGTGCGATGGCCTTTTTGAGGTCGCGGTACGCATCTTCGTGATGCCAATTGTAATCACGGTTGATCATTCCGCTTATGGTCAAGGCGACGGCGTTGTTACCGTCGATCGCAAGAGCCTTCTCAAGATATGGCCCGGCTTTAGTGAACAAGTCGTTCGGGGTTCCGCCGCCTTCGTGAGCGAGCTGACAGTATGCCTGAGCCTTCAGGGCCCAAGCCGCGGAATAGTCCGGATCCAAGTCGATCGCTTGATCTAGCAAGTCGATGGCTTTGCCCGTGTCATCGCGAGTGTATTTATCTAGAATGAAGAGAGCTTCATTATAGAGCGTGTAGGCTTTTTCATTGTCTGTCGCGCGCTTCAGGTTCGTGGGGTTGGGCGAATCGCCAAATTTTGCGAAAAGGCCGTTTCCGATGTCATTTGCTACGGTGTCTTGAACGGCGAAGATATTCCCGGCGTCGGCTTCAGAACGAAACGTCTGCTCCGAAACGCCTGTATTCACATTGACCAACTGCGATGTGACGCGGATTCGCCCGTCAAAGATCTGGTAGGTCGATGCCAATACGTAATCAACCTCAAGATCACGCCCCGCAGCGACAGGATCCGTATCGATATCCGTAAACTTGCGAACCGCGAACAACCGCTTCACCGTAAAAGTTTTTGCCTCGCTGACCTTCATTATCAGAGAGTCGGCAAGCGCAAGCTCGAAGTCCTGATTCCGGCTCTCAACGACCGCAGGTTTTAGCGGCAGCACAGCAAGGCTGACTAGCCCGGGTGCGTTTGCCTGTGCGGGTTTGCGGAAGAAAGAGTAGAGCAGGCCCGCGGTGATCACGGCGAGAACTAGACTCGCAGCCAGATAGATCAGGCGGCGAGAACCTTTAGCTTTTATTTCAACAGACTTTTCGTCAGACGATTCCACGGCAGCATCCGATTCCCCTAAAAGCACGGACTCAGGGCTTTCGACCGGAGATATATCGGCGGAAGACAATTCGCCGGTTTCGATCGTTCCCACCGGTTCGACGATATCCTCCTCATCAGTACCACTTGTAGCCGTCACGTCAGCAATAAAACGATAGCCGCGTTTTGGGACGGTCTGGATAAAACGACTGCCCTTTGTATCGTCAGAAAGCGCTGCTCTGATCTCCCATATGCATTTCGACACTGACGCCTCTTCAACGAATGCGCCGTTCCACACCCGATCCAAAAGATCACCCTTTTCGACCAATTTTCCGTGATTCTCGACAAGATGGACCAACGCCGCGAACGCCTTCGGCTTGAGCGGGATCGGGTCTCCGGCCTTTTCAAGAATATTTTCGGTGGGAGAAAGGCGAAATTCGCCGAATTCGTAAATATTCCTATCTTTGTGAGTCATTTGGAAAAGCCGGTAAGAAAAAGATGAAGAAAAGAAGAACTTTTGTCAAGGATTTTGAGGGTTCGCGTTAGCTATTCTCAGGCCATCTCGAAGTCACGGATATTCATTACGGGAAAGATATAGAGCAGACGAACGCCATTCGAGTCAATCGAAAAGATCACCGGAGACCACATATGAACAACACGCCCACACGTAGATACCTCGTTGTTGCGCTAAGCCTTATCGCGGCATTCGGCCTGCAATCGTCGCTGCTCACAGCGACTGCAATGGCTGCCAAAACCGATTCGGGTATCGGAGCACCGGCCACGATCCCTAGCGCATCAAAATTGCCGCCGGGCATAAATGTATCCCCCTCGGCGGTTGGGTTCGGCAATCAGCCGGTCGGCTCGACCAGTAGCCCCGTGATCGTCTCGATCCAGAACACGGGAGACTCGCCGTTAAATATCGGCAGCTATGCCCTGAACGGCACCAACCCGGGCGATTTCTCGGTTCAGAATTTCCCCACTAACGTGAATATTGCGGCGGGTGATTCGACCTCGTTCAGCGTGACTTTTACGCCGACCGCTGTAGGTAACAGGTTGGCAAGCATCGTTTTTCCGACCAATGTGCCGGGCGGGTCGGTGAGCATTCCAATCGCAGGAGCCGGTGTTGCTCAGCCGGGCATCAGCATTTCGCCATCGACGGTCGCGTTCGGAGATCAGACGGTTGGATCTTCTTCCGCCCCGCTTACCGTCACGATCCAGAATCCTGGAAGCGCAGATCTGGATCTCAGCAACTTCACTGTGAGCGGCAGCAATTCGGGTGATTTTTCGGTCCAGGGTTTTCCTTCGACCGTACCGCCGGGTTCCTCCGTCAATTTCACGGTCGTGTTCACGCCCGCGGCAGAAGGCCCTAGGTCAGCGAGCATCAGCTTCTCGACGAACGTGCCCGGCACTCCGACGGTCTCGATCCCGCTCTCCGGAACCGGCGTTGCGGTTGGACCGCCGCAGAATCCCGGCGGACAGACCTCTTTCACCTATCAGGGCAAACTTGTCGAATCCGGTGCGAACGTCACGACGCCGCGTGATCTGAAATTCAAGCTTTTTGACGATACGACCAACACGCAGATCGGTTCGGATGTTATCGTTCCGGGCGTTTTGTTCAGGGACGGCATCTTCAACGTCGTTCTCGACTTCGGCTCAGCGGTTTTTACGGGTGCCACGCGTTCGCTTGAGATCTCGGTCAGCAATCCCGGTGCGAATGCGTTTACGGCTCTTTCTCCGCGACAGCCGATCACGCCCACGCCGTACGCGGTTCGGTCACTGAGCGCATATTATGCGGCAACGGCGACGAACACGGATCAGCTCGGCGGCGTTCCGGCAAATCAATACGTCGGTACGGCCGACCCAAGAATGAGCGATTCGCGTGACCCGACGGCGGGAAGCGCGAACTACGTTCAAAACCAGAACACAAGTCCTCAAGCCCTCGCAAACTTCAGCATCGACGGGACCGGCTCGGCGAACATTCTAAACGCAGCGACCCAGTTCAACCTCGGCGGAAATCGGATCCTAGCCACTCCGGCTTTGGACTCCCTAGCAGTCGGCCTAAATGCAGGGGCTGGTAGTCTAAGTTCTCAGAGCACAATGGTTGGGACAAATAGCGGTTCATCGGGGTCTATCGGTGTTGCAAACTCGTTCTTTGGGAACAAGACCGGGCTCAATAACACGACCGGTGCGGGGAATTCCTTTTTTGGAAATACTGCCGGATGGTCGAATATAAGCGGACTACTTAACTCATATTTTGGGACCAACGCCGGAGCGCAGGGAACTACCGGCAGCAGCAATTCTTTCTTTGGAGAGAACGCTGGGCTCACCAACAAGACCGGCAGCAACCTCACGTTAGTGGGGAGTCTGGCGAGCGTTGGAGTCGACGGCCTCCAGTTCGCGACGGCGATCGGGGCAGGCTCGGCGGTCTCTACGAGCAATACCCTTGTACTTGGTCGTCCTGCGGATACGGTCAACGTGCCAGGATCGTTTAACACTTCGGGCACATTTACGTCGAATGTGGTCAACAGCCAGACAAAATTCACCATCGGCAACAGCGGCGCCCTTTCGTTCGGAAACAGCATCGAGGACCTGTATGTCGGCGGCGACAGCCCAGGCAACACCGGCAACGGACAAACCTTTGTAGGGCGCTTTACAGGATATGGGAATACTTCCGGCGTGAACAATTCCTTTATCGGAAGTCAGGCCGGGCGCAATAACACGACCGGGGGACACAACACCTTCGTCGGCCAGTTCGCCGGGTTCGACAATATTGGCGGTAACTGGAATACATTTATCGGCCAGGCCGCCGGGCATCATAACCAAACCGGTTTCAGCAATACTTTCATCGGCCAGGCTTCCGGTACCCAGAACACGTCGAGTACACACACGACCCTTCTTGGGGCCAACACATCTACAGTGGACGGTCTCGACTACGCGACTGCAGTCGGTGCGGGAGCAACTGTTACTTCGAGCAACACGGTCGCTCTCGGGAGAACGGCAGATTCGATCTGGATACCGGGCCATTTGTACCTGAATCAGCTTGGGCCGGCGGCGGCCACACGCCTCTGCTGGAACAGTACGAACTATCAGATTTCGACGTGTTCGACGCCGCTCGCCGGTACGTCCGAACTCACCGAATTCAACGGTGAACAGGTCCCGACCGTACTCGTCAACGCGATCAAGGAACAACAAAAATTGATCGACGCACAGGCAAAGCAGATCGAACAGCTGAAGACTCTCGTCTGCTCGATGCTGCCGACCGCAGAAGTGTGTTCGACGGCCTCAGAAACCAAATAAAACTAACGGGCTTGCCCCACACAAAGGAGAAAATAATGCAAAGAATATCTATCATCCTTCTCTCGATGGTCTTATCACTCGGGGCGACAGCCGCCGTTTATGGGCAGTTCACGATCAGCATTCCGAAGATCCCGAAGATCAGAAAGGATAAACCGACAGCCACGTCCATTCCGTCCGATAGCGACGGGAACAGTTCGCCAAGCGGGCAATTGACCGAGGAGCAGTACGACGCATTCAATAAGCTTGTCTTCTTTACCGATGACCCCAAACGCGATCTCGTCCTCCCCTATATGGAATGTTTCGACAAGAAGCATAACTTCCCACATAACCAATATAGATATGGACCGACGCGGCAGTTCAAAAGCAACAAAGAAAAGGTCGATACTCTTACGAATGAGCAAGCCAAGCTTGCACAACTCGAGCGCGACCTGCGTGCGATCGGTGTTTCCGAGAGCATCGGTATTGCCAGTGACGCCTCAGATGACCTTAAAAATCCGGCGATATGGCTCGATATTGCAAGCAATCGACAACAGTATCTCCAGTGCGTACTGGCTGACGTCCCGAAAGCCGGCGAGTGCGGCAAGCTGGATGATGTCAACCAGGTTCGCGTTGACCTTTATAAAAAAGACCTGAACGAACTGCTCGGAGACGCAAAGAGTTTTAATGGAGATCGTGGGTGGTATTCGCCGGAGTTCAGGGAAGACTGGTTTCTGGCCGCCATCTCTCCCTCGCGAAGGCAAAAGCTCGCGACAAAATACGGTGAACTTTACCCATGCATATCCGGCCTTTTGGACGAGATCCAAGCGGCCGCAAAGATCTCACTCCCCAAGTACACCCTGTATTCCTACAACTTCCGAAACCCTGCGCATGAGCGGGTTATCCGGAGTGCCATCAGCGACCTGAATCAGGCAAAGGTGTTCAAGATCGGCTTTCTGGAATCTGCTTGGCTCATTCAAAAGAACTCGATCGGGATACCGGAAAAGCGATATAAGCACGGCGCCATTTGGGTCAAATATCCAAACTGGGATCACGGGTACTGCAATATCCTCTGGATCAATGTGGTACAGGAATATGCCGGCGGCGGCACGTGGGGAGCTTCCTACGGGAACTTTATTCGTAATGAACCGGCGGGGTGCCCGGCAGGGAAATAACGCGA
Organism: Pyrinomonadaceae bacterium; assembly: GCA_019694355.1. Classification (GTDB taxonomy): domain Bacteria; phylum Acidobacteriota; class Blastocatellia; order Pyrinomonadales; family Pyrinomonadaceae; genus OLB17. The sequence goes on from JAIBCB010000003.1 coordinate 703,948, forward strand.
CAGCAAATGATGAGAAAGCGATCCAAGCAAAGGAGATGAAAGATGGCAGACTTTGATCCATTCAATGCGACCCCGACGCAGATCGCGGAGAATTTATTCAGCGATTCGATGCGTGACGCATATTCCGCGATTCACTTGTCCGGAGCCGATAAGCAATATCGAGAAGCCATGGCCAGAGCAATTGGGGGAATGTGTGAAGCCCTTGTGAGCCTAACCAGAGGCCTGCGAGCGACGTATGCAGCGACCCATAAGCTAAATCAAAGGATCGCTCATCTCGAACGGTCCCTCGGCAATGGGAATAAATGATGGTCAATATCCTCATAGGAAAAACGGTCTCGGCCATTGATCTTGTTCGAGAGCGTGGCCGAGACACCTATGAATGAAAGGAATCCGAAACACTATGAAATACTACATTGGCAAAGACGGGAAAACGTTAGGGCCATTTACGGAAAGTGAGATCGAGGAGAAGTTGAGGTCGGGAGAGATATCGCCGAATGATCTTTGCGTCGCGTCCGGCGGCACCGAGTGGCAACCGCTGTCAAAGGTACTACCCGATCTTGTTGCTGCGCGGAGCATCGCTCAGCCGGTACTGGCGGCATCGAAACCCAAGAAACGGCGTTGGGGAATGATCCTTGGAATTCTCGGTGCGGTCATCGTGGTCGTTCTGGCCGTCGGCGGCATCCTAGGCTTCTTTGCGTATCGCAATATGTTTCCTAAAGATTCGCAGGAAGATCTTCCGGATCAGGTGAAAGCATTTAAATTGAAGAATCGATATCCAGGGCATGGCGACATTTGGGGATCGAAGGCTTGGTACGCCGGAATGTACTCCGTCCCGCCAAGCGAGGATTTTCTTCTGTATCTGATGGACATATACAAGAGCGAGACCGTAGCAAAAGACGAACTGGAAAAAGGGCTGGCCAAAGACTGCACGTCGGGCGACACACCGCTTCGGTTCAGCTTCACCAAGGACGGTAAAGAGATAGCTGAGGGCGCGACCTGTTACCGCGGATTCTACGTCCACAAAGGTAACCGCGTCGCAACTGTTTCTAAGAGTGGGGACTCGATCTCGATCGACGATATGGCCAGATTTATGGAGAACCTTCCGTTCATCGAAGGCTCCAAAATGGTCGCGAAGAAGTAAAAGGGAGGGCGTCGGTCTCACCGGCTTCCGTCGAGGGAACCTTAGCCAGATCTACGGGGCTGTTTGACGCCAATCAGGACGGAGCCTTTAAGGCCGGAGCATTCTGGGGGCGTCCCCTAAAAAGGCTCCATCGCGAACTAAAACAGGACGCGTGGTTAGTTCGCGATAGGTGCAGCATCCGCTATTCGAGTCGAAGCGGACAGCGGATGCTGCTTTTCAAAGGGCATCAAAAGCAGGTCGGCGTCGCGGTCAAGAAAAATAACCGACGAGGAGAAAGGTAGATGAAAAAGTACCTATTGCAGTTTCTAGCGTTGGCGGCATTGGCTCTGGCCGGTTTCAGATGCTCGAAGCTGACCACCAAGGCAGGCAGCGATCGGGTTTCGAACGAACAGATCAACGCCGATATCGCAACTCAAATAGTGAATGCAGAGGGCGGTGACGACTGGGACTTTTCAAAGGATTCGATGCGTTGTTTCAAGCTCTATGAAGCACAAAGCACGATCTCGGATACCGAAGCAAACCTCTCTGTGCTGGTTGCTGCCGCTCAGGGCGATATGAACGCAAAGCTTGGGACGGGCGTCACATTGGACACCGCTTTTGGCGGGCTCCGGCTCTCATACAAGAAGAAGGGCGATAGTTGGGTCCTTGAAAAGGCTTCGCCCGACAAACTGTCTCGGAAGCGATTGTCCGAAGAGGGCATTTCTACATTCTTCGAGATCTCAGCTCCCGTGTGCAGCTATTTTGATATGAAAAACCCAAAGGCATCCAAATGAATTTCCGGAGAGTAGAACGATGTTACAGACGGGCGGTATTATTCGCAGTCGCGGCATCGTAACATTGCGCACGATTTTTTTACGGAGGATACAAAAATGTCGAATTGGTACTGGCACACTCGGTATGCACCCAGTGAAGAGCCTATAGCGGCATTGCTCGCCAGGAAGGAGTATGAGTTGCAGCGGTGGCTGGAGTCGCCCCTTATTTCACGCTGGCTGGCAAATGAGGCTGCAGGGGCAACTGCCGCTGCGGAGATCCGTCTTACAACCGCGATCGCGTCGGTGCGTGCGAGTTCCATCGCGATGGCTGCGGTTGATCTTGCGACGACCGCAGGATTGCCGCTCCAGATATGGATACAGGTCTTTGTAACGTTGGGGGCTCCATACCGCGAGGCGCAGATACTTGTTAGAAATGAGAATTTTGTGTCGGGTTTTACGCAAGGGTTTGTCACGGGCCTCTTGAAATGGAGCTGGGCCCAAACACGGTCGAGGTTTGTGCGCTTTAGCCCGGATTTCAACACTTCTGGTGCCGTGGACCTTGGATTTATATCAGCGAATGCACGTAACGAGGGCGTCAGAAACGGCCACCTTCATGCCTCACTCCTTTCGGATGCAACCAAGAAAAAGATACTCTCGCATCTTAGATCGCTTTCGCCGACCACTCACGCAGGGAACTGGGATCGGAATGCTCAGATCTCTTATGTCATCGAGTTAGCAGCAGCTGGCAGGAGAACAAATTTATTCAAATAATAGCAAACAAGCTGGTTAGCGTCCCCGGCTGCGCGTTTTCAAACTATGAAAAACTATCAGTCGCTAACGGTTCTATTGATCTTTTGCGTTCTCTGGCTAGGCTGCGGTAAAAGTATGCCTCCGGAGAACGTCCGGGTCTATCAGGGAATGCAGGACAAGGCTAACGAGTTAGGAGCCATGCATACCAAGGTGGATCTTGATTCATCACATGCGATCGAAGGCAAGACCGCGATCGTTGTGCATTGGGGCTATTCTCCGATCGAAAGGCCAGATGACTTTAGAGTCGAGGGCTTCACACAGTATTTCGACGGGATCGCAAAAGCAAAAGTTCTTGACCTTTGGGGGTTGAAGCCGGATGCGATCGCGACCGATCCAAGCGATATCGAAACGGTCGTTCGCGTCGGCTGTACCAGCGGAGCACGAATACCAGACTTTCAGGCCGACGGGCGAGATCGTCCGGTCCCCGCATACGCAAAGGAATGTTTGGTCGAGTTGATCGACTATCAGAGCGCGACAGTATTTGCGCAAGGTTTCTTTAGAAACTCGACGATCGAACCTACAAGGCGGGTTCTACCAATAGACACGAAGGTCGTCGCATCACCGCCGTATGACGAGATAATGAACTACGTAAGAAACTATAAGCACAACTAAAGCTGGCGGCCGTCGCCCAATTTTTGTTCATCGGCCGCGGCGGCAGGCTTGTTCTTATCGCGGCGCCGACCGGTGCCGCAGGCCCCGCGGAGTCAGGTGTTGAAACCGAGCCGCGGCAAGATAACGAGCTGGAGCAGCAGCCACAGGCCAAAGATCGCTAAAACTATAACTACGTCGCGCATAGCGATCTATTTATTTGCAGGTGCCGGCTCGGCCATCGGGAGTTCGGCATCGGCCCAAGCACGCGTCCCGCCCGTGATATTTATCACTCGCGTAAATCCGTCTTTGTTGAGCATTTCTGCTGCCGCGCGCGAGCGGCGACCCGTTTCACAGATCACGTAAACCGGCTGGTCTTTCTTCAAGGTCGAAGCCTTTTGTTCGAGCGTGTCGAGCGGAATGTTCTGTGCGCCCTTCGCATGTTCGCCCGCAAACTCAGCAGCGGTCCGAACATCGATGAACTGCGAACCAGGCTGTTCAATGCCGGGACGAGCCTCGATCGGAGACATATCTTCGACCGCCAAAGACGTCGCGGCCACGGGAGTTTGCGGCGTGCGTGCTTCGTTGCAAGCAACGAGGGCCAGGGCAAATACCGCGAGTATCAAGATCTTATTCCTCATATCTACCTCCTGTCGCAAGCAGTGGCCGCAGCGGCCGACTCGGTTTCGAGTCCGGCGTCGATCCACGCTTTTGTGCCGCCCGTGACGTTGTTTATCTCGGCCACGCCTGCATTCTCAAGGATACCGCTTGCGAGACTCGAACGATAACCGCTCTGGCAGATGACGAATGTCGTGCGACTTGGATCGACGCGATCCAGTTCGCGTGAAAGCATATCGAGCGGGATGTTGACCGCACCTTTCGCATGCCCGGCGGCGTATTCTGCCGGCCGCCGAACATCGATCAACTGAGCGTTCGATGTGCCTGCAATGAAGGTTGCTGCCGCCTCGACAGAAACTTGTGGCGTCGTCTTTACCGGCGTGTTCTCGCGAAGCAGAATGTAATCTGCCGCGGTCTCAAAGCCTATGCGCGCAAGCCGCATAACGGCCTCTTTGACCTGTTCGTAACTAGCCGCAGCGATCGCGATCGGAGTTCCGACCGGGATCATCTGACCCGCCCAGGAAGCAAATTGCCCGCCGAGCCCGATGTTTATCGAGTTCGGTATATGTCCTGCGCCGTATTCGGCCGCATTTCGTACGTCGATGATCACACCTGAAAAATTCGCAGCTTGCTCGCCCGTTATTTCCTGCGGCACAGCGATCTCAGAAAGTGAAGACGCACCCTCAAGATTCTTTGCCGCACTTGCCGCAAAATATGCCGGGGCGGCCGGCTGATCGGCAGTTACGATCCGCACGAATTCTTCCTTTGTCATCGGCTTCAGGGCGTAGTTGAATTTGCGCTGTTCGCCGAGCGTCGAGAAAGTCTCTTTTGATAAGGAGCGTCCGCAAAGGCTGCCTGCACCGTGAGCCGGAAAGACGAGCGTTTCATCCGACAGCGGCATTATCTTGTCGTGGAGCGAATCATAGAGCATCGCGGCCATCTGTTCTGCCGTAAAGCCTTTAGACCCAACAAGATCGGGCCTTCCGACGTCGCCGACAAAGAGCGTGTCGCCCGTAAACAGCCTTTCAGGTTCGCCTTCTGCTGTCGCAAGTATCGAGATGCCTTCCGGCGTATGGCCAGGTGTCTCATATATGCGTAGGCGAATATATCCAACAGTCAAGATGTCGCCGTCCTTGACCTTGAGCGTTTCGAACCCAGTTTCGGCCTTTTGCCCAAAGACGATCTGTGCGCCGGTCTTTGCGGCGAGCTCTTTGTGGCCGCTAACGAAATCCGCATGCGAGTGAGTCTCGATCACGTACTTTATCTTTGCGCCGTCAGCTTCCGCCTCGTCGATGTACTGCTGAACATCTCTCTGCGGATCGATGATCGCCGCTTCGCCATTCGAACCAAGATAATAAGAGGCGTGCGATAGGCAGCCCAGATAGAATTGCTTGAAATGCATTAACTTGCCTCCACATTACAACACGTATTGCCGCGAGCTTTGTTCCACGGCATTCGAGCCAAGAGCATCGCCATTCCGCACCAGTCGGTCGCTCCGGCAAATGTCAGGCCAGCACCGAACAGGCCGGAAAGGACAAAGAAGTATTGCGATACCGTAAACCCAAGAACGACGCTCGTCAAGATGAGCAGTCCGGCGGTGAACCGCACTTGCCGTTCGAGCGACCATACTTTTGAGTCGCCCTTGATGATCGGAAGGTCGGCGGCCTCCCATGCCTGCATTCCGCCTTTGATGACGTGAATGTCGGTGAAACCCTTTGCCGCAAGACGCTCGGCCGCCTGTGTCGCACGGCCTCCAGAGCGGCACATCAGATAGACCGGCTTTGAGTGGTCGATCTCTTCTGCGTGTTTCTCGAAGTTCGAGAGCGGCATAAGCTGCGCTTCGGCGATGCGTTGGCTGTTGAATTCGGAGAACTCACGCACATCGATCACCTGACATTCGGCTTCGCCGTTCAAAAGCGAATTTATTTCTTCGACTGTTGCTTGTTTGATCATAAGGCAATATACTTTAACGTAATATGAGTATATAACTATACAGTTATATTAGCAAATGTAGAATGGAAGAGCGAATGATGTCACCCGAAGCCCTATTATTGGTCGCCTCAAGGTTCAAGGTTCTTGCCGAACCGATGCGCCTGCAGATCCTTCAGATACTGAAGAACGGTGAGGCGAGCGTTAACGAATTGACCGAAGCGGTCGCGTCAACACAGCCGAACGTCAGTAAACATCTACGCGTATTGCAGGATGAAGAGCTCGTCGCTCGACGGCAAGTCGGCAACAACGTCTTTTACCGTATTTCGGACAAGACGGTCTTTAAGTTGTGTGATGTCGTCTGCGGCAGCCTCAAGAACAAATTCGAGGAGCAAGCCGCGATCTTTGCGTGATCCGGGCGGACGACCGCGTACGATTACGACGGCCTCAACCGTCTCACGAAGATCACCGATGCTTTGTCGAACGCGACGAATTTCGAATACGATCTTCGATCCCATCTGACAAAGGTCAAAGACGCGTTGAATCAGGAATATACTTTCACCTACGATCCGCTTGGGCGACAGCTTACCCAGACGCGGGCCGGAACGACGATGAGTTTTGAGTACGATGCAGTCGGGAACCGCAAGAAACGCACTGATCACATGGGCCGCGTGACAAACTACACTTTCGATGTATTGAATCGGCTGACAAACATACAATACGGTGCGGGAGGTGATGAACAGCATTCAAAATTGTACGCTTATGATGAATTGTCACGCTTGACCTCCGCGACAAACGAAGCCGGAACGGTTGCATTTACATATGACAATCGTGGGCGTTTAAAAACGGAGACCGACGTTTACGGCCACGTCATCGAGAATGGCTATGACGCAGCCAATCGCAGAACCACACTTAAAATAGATTCTGCTAATTACGCAACGTATTCCTACGATCTGGCGAACCGTCTGACGGGAATTACGGATGTTTCTGACAGCACCTCGATCAGTTTCAGCTACGACTATGCAAATCGTTTGACATCGCGTTACTATCCGAACAGTCTGACGACGACCTACGAGTATGACGGGATGTCGCGACTTACCAGATTAAAAGACGCGAACACAGCGGCGACATTGTTCGACCGACAGTATGCATACAACACAGCAAATCAGATCGCTCAGATCGCGGAGATCACTGGAACGAAAACATTTGGTTACGATAATATCGACAGGTTGACCTCGGTTTCAGGCACAGCGACGGAGAGCTATGCATTTGATGCTGTCGGCAATCGCACAAGCAGTCATTTGAGTTCGAGTTATTCGTATTCGCCGTTTAATCGGCTGACGGCGACGCAGACGGCTAATTTTGGCTACGATGCGGATGGTAATAATACGTCGATGGCTGAGGGGAGCGATTTTTGGCGATTTGGGTTTGATAGGGAGAATCGCTTGTATTCAGCCTCGACCAGAAAGCGGTCTGTCCGCTATCAATACGATGCTTTGGGCCGCAGGGTGCGACGGCACACGCCGGGAACGAAGGAATTGACGAAATACACGTATGACGGGCTGGATGTGATAATGGATGACGACATAAATTCCGGTCTTACAAAGTATGTGAACGGGCCGGGGATCGATAATAAGTTGCGGGCTGCAAACGGCACGAACGTTTCATATTTCCTAGCCGATCATCTCGGAAGCACTAATGGATTGACTGACGCAACCGGAGCCTTGACAGCTTCAAATGCTTACGACAGTTTCGGGAATCCAACAAATCCGAGTTTTCCGTCTCGCTTTCAGTTCACGGGACGTGAGTACGATCCGTTGACGAAACTTCAGTTTTCCAGAGCTAGGTTCTACGCCCCGAAACTCGGACGATTCATCTCTGAAGATCCAATTGGCTTTCGCGGGAACGATATAAATCTTTACGGCTACGTCAATGACAATCCAACTTCAAAGAATGATCCCACGGGTCTTATTGATTTAGGGTACGGTTCTCCAACTGGTCCAAAACCACCTTTTTCTCATTTTCCTCCGACAAAATCGACAAAACCGAAAGGGACTGACTGGTGCGGACCATCTGGAAGCGGCTTTTGGGGCTGGGCGGTTCCTGACGGTGTAGGCGGTTTCAATTTCGCCGAGCCATGCAAGAATCACGACGAATGTTACGGCACTTGCGGGCGACCAAAGGAGCAGTGCGACCAAAATCTAAGAACCGATATCGAAGAAGTTTGTAAGCAAGCAGGCTCACAATGCCCCGGTTACGCCGATAAATATTTCAAAGGGGTTACAGATTACTATTGGGAATTTCTTGGTCTGCATCCCGGACAAACGGCTTATGATTCAGCCCAACAACAAAGTGGCTGCGTGACGTGTCGCCCGATACCCAGACCTTCTCCAACTCCTCGCTGGCAACAAAATGGATGCTGGGGTGGAGTTCGTGGATGCTGATGGCGGCGAGACGCACTCGGCTACGCTGTCAGAACACAAACCTGAGGTTGCTGTATGCATAAACGTTTGACAGGCTTCCATTTGGTGGTGGTGGCGTTATTTTTTATTTTTTCTTCTTCTTGCGGCATTGGTAACATCGGCGGTGCGGGGTGGGACACTCAGTCCGACAAAGACAGTGCAAGAAACTATCCGACCATCGTATCCAACCGCATCAGGCTTACGTCCGAAGAAGTGTCATACGGAACTTTTGAGCAGAAGTTCACGTCAGTTTTTGAAGACTTTCGATATCACGGCGAGCCTGTTCCGTCCTCAGAAAGTATCAATACTCAAATTTCCGGCACACCATATTCAGTTTCATATAAAGATTTTGTTCTTAAGGTCTATCGAGCGGAGAGCGCCATCCTAGAAAGAAAATTGCCTAGTGTGTTCTATATGCACCCGGTGAGTTCGGCCGTCATCCCTGGAAAATCTCCTGCTGACGACCGGATACTTTGTCGCACCAACTCGCGAGCAACGACCGGGCTGCACTATATTCTTATTGCTGACGGGAATGGTGAGATCTTGTTTGAAAAAGTTGTCACGGCGGCAGAGGACTGGGACATCTTGCTAGGAGAATCTGGTGAAATTATTATCGGAGGCTCTCACACAAAAACTGTGATTGCACTCAACAAATGACGGTTTCCCGACGCGGTATCAATAAACTGGACGGGAGTTTGATAATTTCACAGGCTTGCAATATTCTCGTGCCAGATTCTACGACCCGAAGACCGGACGATTCAGCTCGGAAGACCCGATCGGCTTCAACGGCGGTGTTCCGTCGCATTAACGGTTCACAGGCCGCGATCTTTGCGTGATCAGGCCTTTGCGTACGTTATGACCCAGCGGTCGGGTTCGCCGTCATTTTCTGCGGGGCAGACGACGAAATCTTTTTGTTGCAATCCGCTTACCTGAAAGCGTGAAAGATCTTTTCGAGATAACGGCCAGGGCACTTGGTCGAGCGGCTCGTCATCTTCGCGGCCGCGTGTGACGACGACCAGTTCACCGCGATCTTTTACAAAACGAGCGACGGCATCGATCGCGTCCTCGCGCATTTCGATCGGCAGCGGCTGGATCGTGTAGATCTCGAGGACAAAGTCGAAAGCCCCGATCCAACCACGCGGCGGCTCGAAAAGATTCATAACTTCGAATTGGACCTTTTCGGTGCCATAGAGTTTCTTTGCCCATTCGATGGCGGTCGGTGAAAGGTCGAATGCGCTGACCTCAAACCCAAGATCATTAAGGTAATTTGCGTCATCGCCGAGCCCGCAGCCGACGACCAGCGCCTTGCGCCCATCTCCTTTTAAACCGTTCGTCTCTGCCCACTGTTTGAAATAAGGATTCGGTTCGAGATCCGCCCAAGGGATCATTTCAGTATCACCGGCCGCTTCCTTGTAAAGTGCGTCAAACCAACCCATTGCGTCACCACGCTCGTTATATTCGGACGCGATCTCACCGACGCGAGCACGTACAGCTTCGATATCTTTTTTACCGTTAGTCATACGTCAATGATACATTCCGAACCGTCCTGGCTTGTAGTCCATCAGAGGAACTACACAAGAAAACGAATAAAAAAATGGCACTGAGATGAGCCTCAGTGCCAAAGTCAGCGGGCTGTGGAGAAAATTGATCTTTAAGGTGCCGGCTGCATTGCCGGAGTGTCGTCTCCGAGGATCGCATGAGCAGAATAGCCGCCGCCGTCGCTTACAAGGACGCCGTCGCTTACGAGTACGCCATCGCTGACAAGCACGCCGTCGCTTACGAGGACGCCGTCACGATTGAAGCGTGGCGTTGGGCTGCCGCCCATCGCATCAGAGCTCAGGAAGAGCGAACCGTCGCTGACGAGAACTCCGCTGCTGCTGATCGCCCCTTGGAAGAGGTTCAGGCTGCCGTAGGTCATCGATGACGATCGCGTGATGGATACGCCGGAGAACGGTGTACTGTCGCTGACAAGAACTCCGTTTGCGTACATTCCCTGCCAGCGAGTCATTAGGTCATCGCCGTAAAGGAATCCATAGTTCGTGATAACGCCCTTACCCCAATAGATCGGGGTTCCCCAGAAGTCGCTGGCCTGATTCGTAGGCAAATGACCGCTCAGCATTGGGCTTCCGTTGGCTACGAATCGTCCCGGACGGATAAGACGGGTGATGCGTATCGCTCCGTCTGCGTTGAGAAGGCCAGCTCCCTGCTCGAGCGAATTTGCTCCCTGCAGCGGTTGGGCGGAATACATAATGATCGCCTTGACGAGGTTTGGCGTCAGAAGCGGATTCAACTGCAGGAGCATCATTGCCGTTCCTGCGACCATCGGAGCGGCCATTGACGTTCCGGACATATACATCACTTTGTCGCCATTGACGGTATCGTTTCCTGTGCGAAGGGATGAATATGTGCGAGCAAGCATATTCTCTTGCCCGTTGTAGTATGACCTCGCGCCGATGATCCTGTTGCCTGGTGCTACGACATCCGGTTTGATGAGATTGTCGTACTTCCGTGCACCATTCGGCAGAGTGCGATAGCCGCGTGTCGGGCCTCGTGAGCTGTATGAAGCGACTTGATCGTCAAGCCGCGAGTCCGTACCGAAAGTGTTTGCGGCACCGACCGTGATCACCGACGGCTCGATGCCGGGAGAACCTATCGTGCCGTAGAGCTTGTTTCCTTCCTCGTCTTTTCCGTAGTTGCCTGCAGATGCGACGACCACTACACCGGCGTTAACGACGCGTCGTGCCGCGATGCAGAGCGGGTCGTTGAGATAGCTGTCACTTGCGGGTGTGCCGAGGCTCATATTAACGACGCGGATATCCCAGATCGTTTTGTTCGCCACGACCCAATCAAGGGCTGCGATCAGACTGCTGGCTCTTCCTGTGCCGACACGGTTCAGCACGCGAAGGTTCAATATCTTTACGCCGTCTGCAACGCCGCGATACGAGCCGTTCTTGAATGTCGAATCGCCATCGAACATCGATGCGACGTGCGTGCCGTGTCCGTATGGATCGCCCGTAATATTCTCGCCCGTAAAATCTCGGCTCAGATCGACCTTGCCGATGTATTGGCCGTACCAATTCTGGTTGAGCATTCGGTGCGACGTATCAATGCCGCTGTCGATCACGGCGAGTCTGCCGGCGCTTCCATTAAGCCAGGTGAAATCGTTGTGGTCGCCAAGGTCAATGCCTGCCGACGGAAGGTTGATGCCCGTCGTGTTGCCTATATGCTGAGAAGATGTGACTTCGCGATCTGGCGAAATATACGCAACATTCGGATCCTCAGAAAGCTCTCGTATCTTATCGAGCGGAAACTCCGCGGCGACAAGGCCGAGATTGTTCAAAGTCTTGCTGACGCGTCCTCCCATTGAGCTGACTCGGGCTCCGACTGCGGACGAGAGACGGCGATTGGTCTGATTCTCGCGAGCGAATGTCGAAGCTCGATCGCCGGCCGGGAGCGCCCCGAACTGCTCATTCAGGCCGCTCTCCGACTTTAATTGAATGATCACCTTGCGGGTTTCATTCGGCGTTCTTTGTGCAAATGCGTCTTCTGCGTCGTTCTGGAGATCGGGCGCGATCTTCGTTTTTGCAACAACTTCGTCAAATGCAACTTGCTCCCTGACTGCAGGAACTTCGACCGGTGTGGAAAGGTCCGGCCTCGCCTTTACCAAACGTGCACTCTGCCCAAGCAGCGGCCCGGAAAGGGTCTGGAGCAGCAGTGCAGCTAGAAGAAGGAGGTTTCCTAAGAATTTCATTTATATAAAGCAAGAATTGCTATATTTCCTGTTATTGTCGGCTCCGCGCACCTTTATCCGGTGGGCAGGTATGCATCGCTATAGTGCAAGCGGAATGCCAAACGCAAAGGCCTGTAAAATCAGGGTCTTTGTGGGTAGAGGCGGGATCGGTGAGTGGAATCGGTCGGTCAGATTGCTATGTTATTTTCAGTTTGACCGACCCTGAAGCTGGCGGAAGGCGTACGATCAGACTTAATTTCCGTCCGCGCGAGCATATATCCGAAAACAAAGATCTTTTCTACGCATTCGCGACCCGTTGAACGGATCAACGGCGTCGCCGCAAACTAGCGTCAACTGCTGGAAACTCTTATAGTATCTTTTTACGCTCTAATTTAGAAAACGAGGAATTTACACAGTGGCGGAACAATTTGACGTAACTATCATCGGTTCGGGGCCTGGCGGCTATGTCGCAGCGGTTCGGGCAGGGCAATTGGGTTTGAAGGTCGCGATCATCGAAAAGGAAAAGGATGCGCGGCTCGGCGGCACGTGCGGCCTCCGCGGCTGCATTCCGACAAAGGCGTTGCTGAACGCGGCCCATCTCTATGACAAGGCTTCGCATTTCGAGAATTTCGGCCTAAAGGTGAAAGGGCTCGAATACGACTGGACAGGCGTTCAGAAGTATAAATCCGACATCGTCGCGAAGAACTCTGCGGGCGTAACCTATTTGATGAAGAAGAATAAGGTTACGGTCTTCAATGGCTTCGGCAAGATCTTGAGCAAAGGCAAGGTCGAGGTTGCCCTTGCGGACGGCAAGAAAGAGACGATCGAAACAAAGAACATCATCATCGCGACCGGTTCGGTCGTCCGGCCGATCCCCGGTTTCGAGACCGATGGCAAGCAGGTCGTGAATTCCGATCATATACTCGAACTCAGCGAGGTACCGAAGTCGCTGATCGTTATGGGTTCAGGCGCGGTCGGCTCGGAGTTTGCGAGCGTTTATCATCGCTTCGGCACGGAAACGACACTTGTTGAATTGCTCGATCGTATCGTGCCGCTTGAGGACGCCGAGGTTTCAAAAGAGCTGCAGCGCGCGTTCAAAAAGCAGGGCATCAAGGTCGAGACCGGTCTCAAGCTCGACAAGATGGAAAAGGGCAAAAAGAGCGTCAAGGTTTCGGGTAAGAATGCGAAGGGCGAAACCGTTACGCTCGAAGCCGAAATGCTGCTCGTCGCAGTCGGCCGTATGCCGTATCTTGAAGGACTGGGTCTTGAGAACACGAAGGTCAAGGTTTCGCAAAGAGGCACGGTCGAGGTCAACGAATACTACGAAACCGCCGAAGCCGGCATTTACGCTATCGGCGACGTAGTTCCGACCGCGCAGCTCGCTCACCTTGCTTCAAAAGAAGGCATCCTCGTCGTCGAAAAGATCGCGGGCAAGAAGGTCGAGCCGATCAAGCTCAACCTCGTCCCAAACTGCACGTATTGCGACCCCGAAGTTGCAAGTGTCGGCCTCACGGAAGCCAAGGCTAAGGAAGCGGGCTATGACGTAAAGGTTGGCAAGTTCCCATTCTCAGCATCCGGCAAGGCACGCATCCTCGGCGAGACCGATGGCTTTGTGAAGATCGTCGCTGAAAAGAAATACGATGAGGTCCTCGGCGTTCACATCATCGGCCCGCACGCGACCGAACTCCTCGCAGAAGCCTGCGTCGCAATGGCACTCGAGATCACTGCAGACGAACTCGGCCGCGTGATCCACGCTCACCCGACCGTCAGCGAATCCGTGATGGAAGCCGCCGAAGGCGTCCACGACCTGACGATCCATATGTGATCGATGGCAAAGATCCAGATAGTTCTCGATACAAATGTTCTGGTCGCCGCTCTTCGTTCAAGACGGGGAGCGGCAAACTTCCTAGTTGACAGATTAGATGACGCGCGATGGCAGTTGAATGTGTCGAATGCCCTGATCTTGGAGTATGAAGATGTGCTCGCTCGAAATGATATGCGACCGTTTATTTCTCAAGCAGAGGTAAACAAAACAATCAATGCGGTGTGTTCAATCTCACGGTTTCACAGTATATTCTTCCTTTGGAGATTTCTGAGTCGAGACCCTGACGATAATTTCATAATAGAGCTGGCCATCAAAGCGAACGCCGATTATATCGTTACTTTCAACAAGAAAGACCTTTCGCGAGCAGCAGAATTTGGTATAAAATTAGTAACACCGAGAGAGTTTCTCGAATGTGTGGGAGATTCAATATGACGACAATCAGCACCAACATGCCAGACGCTCTTTTTCGTCATGCTGTCGCGATCGCCGAACGAGAGCAGATTTCGCTTGACCAGTTCATTGCACTTGCGGTTGCTAGCCAAGTATCAGTTTGGGAAGCCGGCAAGAGTTTCGAAGAGCGAGCTGCGAAAGGCGACTGGGACGATGTTCGTAAAATACTTGCAAAGGCACCCGATGTCGAGCCACCCGAAGAAGACCGACTCAATTAGCGGCATAGGCCGCGTCATTCACGCTCACCCAACCGTCAGCGAATCCGTCATGGAAGCCGCCGAAGGCGTCCACGACGTGACGATCCATATGTAATATATTTTCCATAGCTCGGAGATATCTCGGAGATATAAGAAATGCAGAACCGACCAATTCAACTTTTGTTGGCCATAGTGTTTTGTCACGTGGCCTCTTTCACTCTTCACGCCCAACAGCACCCAAAGGTGACGACCGTTGGCCCCGAGACGGTGGTGGTACAAGGTCTTGACGGCAAGAAGATATCGATTGGGAAAGCAGAGATCGCGAAGCTGAAGCGCGTCACGGCAAAAGCGATCGACCACGGCGAGGAGTATATGGTCGAGGGCGTTGCGCTTAGTGACGTACTCGCGCTTGCCGGTATCGAATTTGGCGAGAAGTTTCGCGGAAAGCGTTTACTGGAATATCTCGTCGTTGAGGCCGCTGACGGGTATCAAGCCCTTTATGCACTTGCCGAGCTTGACCCGATGATCACCGATAAGGTCGTACTGCTCTCGGATATGCGTGATGGCAAGCCTCACCCCAAGGAACACGGGCCATGGCGCATCATCGCGATCGGCGAAAAGCGGCAAGCTCGTTGGGTCCGGCAAGTAAGTTCGCTCAAGGTTATGACCGCTGCCAAGTGACTTAAGGCTTCAAGGCATGCGACCGGCCGCGTCATTCACGCTCGCCCATTTTTTCATTTCGATCAATACAACGCCGAACAATTCCGTCGCAAGGGTTCGCGAGCCGGCGAAAGAAAAGGTGTCGCCGTGCATCAACGGCAAACTCGGCGGTCGCCCAAAGAAGCCGGTGTAGGGTTTCTTTGGACGGCCAGGTCTGATCTTATGGTAAGACGGAACAAAGTTGAGTCTTGAGCTAATCGAGCCAGAAATGGGCTAAACCGCCGGTGAAACCTGCTCCCGGCAGGGCCGCCCGTCCGAATCCCCACATTCTAACGCCCGCGAATACTGGTATTTGGCCGAACAGGGCAATAGTTAGTCCGCCACCTGTTACGTCCATTCCCAAAATACTGCCGATAATACCGGATGAGGCACCAACCCCGATGAGGTATCCTCTACAAGGAAATGAAAAATAATCGAAGTTTCGGCCTTCGACGACCGAGACATTGCTGGCCGCGCCGCTTGGATCGGTTTTGCTTGACTCAGAATACCCGACGGGTGGCCCTTTTCCCATTCCGACATTTAATGACCTGTAGCTGACGACCATCTTCTCGTTCGAGGTCTCGTTTACGAAATATAACTTTCCGAAGGAAAGCCCGAGAAATAGCGAACCACTTTTTTCTTCGCTTGTTTCAAACTTCCATGGTGATCTAAGCATCGTTCTAGTTCCTCCTAATGTTTGTGGGAACATAATTCTGACGGTGTCCTGAAATAAGTTTTGCTGAATAGATGGCGCTGATATTCGAATGGACGTTCTCGGACGGACCGTGGTTAGAACGCCGCCCGACTCCTTTATTTGCTATACTTCTGCCTTTATGGCCGCACCAAAAACTTCCTATCCTCGTACCAAGATCAACGTTCTGCTGCTCGAGAATATCTCCGACGCGGCGGTGAGTGAATTCGAAAATGCTGGTTATGCGCACGTGACGCGGTTGAGCGGTGCGTTGAGCGAGGCTGAGCTTTGCAAGGCTGTGAAGGGCGTGCATTTGGTAGGAATACGCTCGAAGACCCGCATTACAAAGAACGTGATCGATGCGGCGGACAAACTGCTAGGCGTCGGGTGTTTTTGCATCGGCGTGAATCAGGTCGATCTCGCGGCGGCGACGGAGAAGGGAGTTGCGGTGTTTAATGCACCGTATTCGAATACGCGGTCGGTGGCGGAGTTGATCATCGGGCTGTGCGTGATGCTGATTCGCAAGATCGCGGACAAGAACGCGGCGGCCCACAGCGGCGTTTGGCTCAAGGAATCGAAAGGCAGTTTTGAACTTCGCGGCAAGACGCTCGGGATAATCGGTTACGGCAACATCGGCTCGCAGGTTTCGACGATGGCCGAGGCGATGGGTATGCAGGTGATCTATTACGACGCGGCGACGAAATTGCCGCTCGGCAATGCACAGCAGACCCGCGAACTCCGCGATCTTTTGCGAAAGGCCGACATCGTAACGCTGCACGTGCCTTCGGATCGGACGACGCGAAATATGATCGATGCCGACGCGATCCGTGCGATGCGAAAGGGTTCGATCCTGATCAACTACAGCCGCGGCGACGTTGTCGATCTGAACGCGGTCGCAAAGGCCTTGAAGTCAGGCAAACTTGCGGGTGCGGCCGTCGATGTTTTCCCCGAAGAGCCGGAGAAAACAGGCGACGCGTTCACATCCGTTTTGCAGAACCTGCCTAACGTAATCCTTACGCCGCACATCGGCGGTTCGACCGAAGAGGCACAGGCAAACATCGGCACGGATGTCACATCAAAGCTCATAAATTATCTTGAGTTCGGCACGAGCGAAGGCTCGCATACCGTGCCGCCCGTCAACCTGCCGCCGCAGGCCGGAACGCATCGCATCCTGCACATCCATCGCAACATTCCGGGCGTGCTCGGCGAGATAAACTCGCGTCTTTCCGGTCACGGCATCAATATCCTCGGCCAATATCTAAAGACCAACGACGCCATCGGCTACGTTATCCTGGACATTGAATCAAAACTCTCAAAAGATGCGTTCGAGCTGATGAAAGGCGTCCCGGGAACCGTAAAAGCGAGAATGGTTTATTGACCTTACTGCCCGCGAATAACGCCAATGAACGCTAATCAGAAAAGCTGACCGCCCGCTCACGCAGGTGGTTCTGACTTCCGCCCTTAGGGTGTGGGCTTATGGCAAGGACATTTTGTAGATGACAGGACAACTCGCTATTCTAAATCCTATGGTTAGACGATCATTTTTAGTGCTGCTGCTGCTCTTGTTGGCGGGTGTCTGTGAGGCGCAGTGGGTGAAGCGGAATGTTGCGACCGATGCGTCATTCCGCGGGCTTGCGGTGGTGAATCGGAGCGTCGTGTGGGCGAGCGGCACGCGCGGCACGGTGATTCGTACGACCGATGGCGGAAAGAGTTGGGATCTGATCAACGTCCCCGGCGCCGAGCGTCTCGATTTTCGCGACATCGAGGCCTTTGACGTGAATACCGCGTACATTCTTTCGATCGGGAATGGCGACAGTTCGCGGATCTACAAGACGACCGATGGCGGCAAGACCTGGAAACAGCAGTTTCAAAATCGCGATCCAAAGAAGTTCTTTGACGCACTCGCTTGCTGGGACCGCAACAATTGTATAGCGATGAGCGACCCGGTCGATGGACATTACCGGCTCATCAAGACGATCGACGGCGAGACATGGGAGCCGATCGTGAGCAACAAGATGCCGGCGGCCAAGGACGGCGAGGCAGCGTTTGCCGCAAGCGGAACCTGCCTGATCACCTATGGCAAGAACGGTGCGATGCTTGTTTCGGGCGGAGCAGATGCGCGGGTCTTTATGTCAAATGACCGAGGCTCGACCTGGGAATGGGTGACGACGCCGATGGTGAAGGGAAGTGCGGGCAGCGGCATCTTCTCCGTCGCGATGAGGGGCCCAAAGGTCGGCGTGATCGTCGGCGGAAACTACGAAAAGCCGGACGAACTTACGGATAACCTCGCCTTCACGACCGATGGCGGCACGACGTGGAGATTGGCGAAAGGCTTGACGGGTTATCGCTCGGGAGTGGCCTATGTCGGCCCCAAGACGATCATTGCCGTCGGCTCGAACGGCACTGACATCTCGCGCAACAACGGTAAAACGTGGCAGAAATTCGGCAGCGAGAATCTTAATGCGGTCGCGGCAAAAAGCAAGTTCGCTGTTTGGGCGGTCGGCGAAAAAGGCGGCGTTTACACGATGAAATGACGATCGAGTGGTTCGATATCGTTGGCGGGATCGGCGTCTTCCTGATAATCGGCACCTACCTGCTGCTGCAGTTCGAACGAATTTCGAGCGACAGCCTCTGGTATTCGCTTCTTAACGCGGCCGGTGCCGCTCTGATAATCGTTTCCCTTTATTTTGAGTTTAACGTTTCGGCGTTCGTCGTCGAATTCTTTTGGCTTTTGATCAGTCTTGTCGGGATCGTGAAAGTTTTTATTCGGCGACGAGCCTGCGGCCGAAAAGAGAAGTTTAGAAAGTGACAGATAAGCGAGAGCGTCGGTTGATTCGTCTCTTCGGAGACTTTATGCGTTCGGAGCGTGCGGGAGCGGCACTCCTGATCGCGTGCACGCTCGCATCGCTTTTGATCGCGAACTCCGCCCTCGGCCCGAAATACCTCTCTTTCTGGCACAAGGATCTTGGGCCGCTCAGCATCGAGCTATGGGTGAATGACGCTCTGATGGCGATCTTCTTTCTACTCGTCGGCCTCGAACTCGAACGCGAGATCCTGGTCGGCAAACTCTCGAACATAAAAAGTGCTCTGCTGCCGATATTTGCCGCACTCGGCGGTGTGATCGTTCCGGCGTCGATCCATTTCATCTTCAACCACGGACACGAAACCCAAAGCGGCGTCGGTATTCCGATGGCGACCGACATCGCGTTCGCGATCGGTGCGTTGGCATTGCTCGGCAGCCGTGCGAGCAGTTCGCTGAAGGTCTTTCTCGTGGCCCTTGCTGTGATCGACGATCTAGTCGCGATCCTCGTCATCGCGATCTTCTACACGACAAAACTCTCGATCCCGTTCCTGCTTCTTGCACTCGGCATCGCGGCCGTTCTGTTCGCGCTGAATTTCGCTTTTCGAGTGAGGTCGCTTTGGCCGTATCTGATCGGCGGTTTCTTTATGTGGTGGGCGATGCTGCTCTCCGGTGTTCACGCGACGATCGCGGGCGTCATTCTCGCGTTCACGATACCGTTCTTCTCGAATAACGAAGATGAGGTTTCACTCTCGGAGAAGCTCGAACATTGGCTGCACGCTCCCGTAGCATTCTTCATCTTACCGATCTTCGCACTCGCAAATACGGGCCTCGTGATCGAGTCGAATTGGGCCGCCGACCTCGCTTCGCCGAACAGCCTCGGCATCGGGCTTGGGTTGATCATCGGCAAGCCGCTCGGAATCTTTATCGCGAGCTATCTCGCCGTTGCTCTCGGCATTTGCACTCTGCCAAAGGGATTGGGCTGGCGGCAGGTTCTTGGCATCGGAATGCTCGGCGGCATCGGCTTTACGATGTCGATCTTTATCACGAATCTTGCGTTCACCGGCCGACAATCGCTTATTGATGAATCAAAGCTCGCGATATTTCTGGCATCGCTCGCGGCCGCGATCCTTGGCCTCGTATATCTCTACATTTTCAGCCCGAAGTCCGAATCGCGCACGTAAATTGTTCGCCTATACGTGCTAGAATTCACGAAACGTATGAATCAGGGTTATACAATGATCCACTTTAAGGCCGAGAGCGGCAATGGGCTGACGTATGCCAACGGCATCGCGAAATTTTCGTCGGCCGGGATCATAATCGAATTCGAATCAAAGTTCATCGGTCTGTTCTCTAACGGCGTGAAGGAACTTCGCGTGTCGGTCGCGGATATTCACTCGATCGTTCTTAAGCGCGGATTCTTGCGGCTTTGGCCGCGAATTCATTTGCGGCTGAATTCGATCGCGCAGGCGTCGCAGCTGCCAAACAGCGACGGCAAGATCATACTAAAGATCGCACGCGAAGATGCCGAAAGAGCACGCGAAGCCGTCGCAAAACTTGAGAAGGATATGAGCGAGTACACCGCAGTTCTGCCGCCGCCGCAAGCATCTGTTTCCGAACTGTTCCTAGAAACGACATCTGAGAAAGAGACGCAGAAGCTGGGCTCTGAAGTCAAAAAAGCAAGCTGAGATAGCTGACATGCGGCTTGCCGCAAAGCAGTGCGGTCGGGGCTCGTGGGTCATAGATCCCCACTTGTTGCAAAAAACGCAACCGTGCCCGACCATAGTTTTGCATGACTCGATCTCGGAGGCGGCTGCCCGCCGACAAACCGTCGCCCGCTATGCGGGCTCCGAGAAATTGGTTGATACGCGGACGGTCGGGCAAGCCCGACCGCACTGCCAATGGGCAAGCCCAAAACGAAGCTCCTACCGCTGCGGCGGGGCGGTTCGCGGATCGGGCGTTGCCTTCAGTTCGTAGTTCTTCGGCGGTTCGGCACCGAGAAGATTCTTTACGAAATAATCCCAGCGACGACGCATCATATAAGGGCTCGCCTGGCCGTATCCGTGACGTGCGTTCGGGATCAGGATCAGATCGAAGTCCTTGTTCGCCTTGATCAAAGCATCGACGACAAGAAGCGTGTTGTACGGCGGAACGTTGTCATCCATCGTACCGTGTGCGAGAAGCAGATGGCCTTTCAGGTTCTTTGCATAGACCTGGTTCGCCTGCTTTTCGTAATTGTCGCCCTTGAGAAGGCCGATGTAGCGTTCGCCCCAATCGTCTTCGTAATTTCGGTTGTCGTGGTTGCCGGATTCTGAGATCCCGACCTTGAAGAAATCAGGATAACGGAACATTGCGGCCG
The DNA here is from genome assembly GCA_019694355.1 of Pyrinomonadaceae bacterium. Classification (GTDB taxonomy): domain Bacteria; phylum Acidobacteriota; class Blastocatellia; order Pyrinomonadales; family Pyrinomonadaceae; genus OLB17. The sequence continues at coordinate 724,999 of JAIBCB010000003.1, forward strand.
CCGTCGCAAAACCGCCGCCGGAATGTCCCCAGATGCCCACGCGGTCGAGATCCATGAACGGATATTTTTGTGCAAGCTGCTTGATGCCGGCGATCTGATCTTCGAGCGTGTTGTCGGCCATATCGCCGTAGCACGAATCATGGAACGCCTTAGAACGGAGCGGATTGCACATACCGTCGATCGTTACGACCACGAAGCCGAGATCGGCGAGAGCCGAGTTGTCATTTCGTGATGCAACGAACGAACGCGAGCCGACACCGCCGCCTTGCGGACCGGGATAGATGTAATCGACGACCGGATACTTGCGGCCGGGAACGATCTTCGACGGAAAATAGATCAGACCGTAAAGGTCGGTCTTGCCGTCGCGTGCCTTAACGGTGATGGGCGTCGGAGCTTTCCAGCCGGTCTTTTCGAGCCGCGAGACGTCTGCCTTTTCGAGATCGGCGATCTTCTTGCCCGTCATATCACGAAGCACCGCAACGGTGGGCACGTTCGGCGTCGAAAAGTTGTCGATGAAGTAGTTGCCGTCGGGTGAGATCGCGACGCCGTGATTTGCTTTCTCGGGCGTGAGAAGTTCCAGGCCCGATCCGTCAAAGTTCACGCGATAGAAATGCGAGAAATACGGATCGACGCCCGGCTCGCGGCCGCCGGCGTTGAAGTAGATCACGCGATTCTTCGTATCGACTTCTTCGATATTCCAGACCGGCCAATTGCCGCTCGTTATCGCATTCTTGAGCTTGCCGGTCTTGAGGTCGTAAAGATAAAGATGGCCCCAGCCGCTTCGTTCCGTGTACCAAATGAACTCGTTCGATTCGGGAAGATAACGCCAGCTCGTGCCGCCCTGGCCGGATTCGAACTGCGTCGGGCTCTCTTCATGATAGACCTCGCGAACAGCGCCTGTGTCGGGGTCGGCAACGCGGAGATCTTCGATCTTGTGATCGCGTGAGGTCGAGACGAATGCGAGCGAACTGCTGTCATTCGCCCAATAGACATCGCTCCAGCCGCCATCGCATGCGATGTCGTCACACTGCGTAGAACGGTGAGCATCGGCGGGCATCTTCAGGCGGACGACCTTCGCGGAGGGAACGTCGATGATGACGCGTTCGATCATCGCGATCTTCTCATCGCCCGGCAGCGGATACTTCCATTTTTCGAGCTTCGGGGCACCGACATTCGTCGTTACGAGATACATATCCTTGACATGACGCTCGTCCTGCTGGAATGTCGCGATCTTCTTCGAATCCGGCGACCAGATCAGGATCGGACGCGGGCTGTGTTTCCAACCGGCGTTGTCCGTTGCGTAGCCGTAATCCTCCTTGGCATCGGTGGTGAGCTGAGTTTCTTTCTTTGACTCACGATCACGAACCCAAAGATTGCCTTCCTTTAGGAACGCCTCGAGTTTGCCGTCCGGCGAAGCGATCGCCGCACCGCCGCCGCCAAAACGAGCGAACATATTCATATTGGGCATTCCGCCCTCGACACCGATCTCAGCCGGCGTCGCACCGCTCTTGCGTACACCGGTCTTTGGATCGATGTGGACGAATTCGCGGCCCGTCGGCGTCAGGACCATATACCAGAACGTTCCGTCGGGGAGCCACGTTGCTCGAACGCCGTTGCGGTCGATGAGCGGATTTGTCTTGTAGCTCAAACGGCTTTCAGCACGTTCATAATCGGCCGCCGTGACCGTCGGATGTGATGGTGCCGCCGTCGCCTTGCGCGTACGCTGCGCCGCGGCAGAAAAGCTCAAAAGAGCGAGACTTAGCGATAGAAGAGCAATTTTTTTCATCTTGGTTTTTGTTGGCAGAAGCAAAAGAATTGTTTCTCGTGGTCTAAATTAAATAGGATTTCATTCATATTAACGTAATTCACGGAAAAAAGTTATCTGACAGAAGCAAGAAGCAAGAAGCAAGAAGTGCTCCAAGCTGGATGACGATCCGGAACACCTGCGAACATTCCGCTCCTGACGGGTCAATTTGCTCATTTTGTCCCACGGACAAGGCTCGGGGACAGGCGTGGGACAGCCTTTGGGACAAATAAGTTCTGCGTTATCAAAGAGTTACATAAAATCCGGCAAAATTCCGTGCAAAAAAAATCTGCCGTCGGATGCAACATCCGTTGCATCGTCATAGGCAATTGTATCACAACTATCAAACTCGCAGTAGGCAGAAGTTGCGGGAACCGTCGGAAGCGGTCTTTTTGCGTACGCATATCAGTCAGAACCGCCTGCGTCAGCGGGCGGTCAGTTCCGTGGTGAGTCAAAAAGTAAGATGGCAAAGGTCAACGTCAGAACGGGAACGCGCGCTTTGCACCGCCAAATCCTTCTGTCGCCTGCTAAAGCGGGCTCTTGGGATCTGAGCGATCGGATCCACGTGCTGAAGCACGTGGCAATTCGCCCTTCGGGAGGAAGGGCAAGCCCAAAGAAATGCGGAGTGCGAAGTGCGGAATCCCCGATCCGAGATCGGCGGACGAGGGCGTCTGCGTTCAGCCGAGCCTGGTTCTGATTCGAATGTCGCCTGCTGACTGCTTCTTAACTTTTGAAAAGTTTTGTATCCTAATTATTTGAGTATCCGCTGGAAGAATTCATATGAGCGTTGAAGTCATTATGCCCCAGATGGGCGAGTCGATCACCGAAGGCACCGTTTCAAAATGGCTGAAGGCCGTTGGAGACAAGATCGAGAAGGATGAGCCGATCCTCGAAATATCTACCGATAAGGTCGATGCCGAGGTTCCAAGCCCAGCGGGCGGTGTTCTACTCGCGATCAACGTTCCCGAAGGCGAGACCGTCGAGGTCGGAACGGCTCTTGCCGTGGTCGGCCAGGCCGGTGAGACGGCCGCCCCGACGACGAATGCCTCTTCCGAGCCTTCTGAGGCACCTAAAAGCGATTCGAATGATGACACGGCGTTGCAGGTAAGCAACGCACCTGCGAAGCCCGTTGAGGCTCCCGTACCGGCCACTGCGAGTTCGTCGAACGCCGCAGGCGGACCGGCGATTGACGTCGTGATGCCGCAAATGGGCGAGTCGATCACCGAGGGTACTGTATCTAAATGGCTAAAGGCTGTTGGCGACAGCATTGACAAAGACGAGGCCCTGCTCGAAATATCCACTGACAAGGTCGATGCGGAAGTTCCTTCGCCGGCCGCGGGCAAAGTGCTGTCGATCAACGTAAAAGAGGGCGAGACGGTCGAGGTCGGTTCTGTGCTCGCAACGGTAGGAAGCTCGTCGGGCGCTCCTGCCGCATCGCCTGCGCCTCCGGCAAAGGCCGAAGCCAAACCTCAGGAACCTTCTGCTCCCCCGGCCGCGGCGGCTCAGCCCGTTGCTAAGCCTGCTGCAGCGGCAGCGACAGCAGGCAGCGGTTCGGTCGATGACCTTCGCCGTGCAAAATCGAGCCCGCTCGTGCGGAATATCGCAAAAGAGCATGGAGTTGATATCACACGCATTCCAGGCAGCGGTCTTAGCGGACGCGTAACAAAGAACGATATTCTCAACTTCATCGAGACCGGAGCCGCTCTTCATCCCGAAGACCTGCTCGTAAAAGGAGCGCCTGCGTTCCCGAGTTCACAGTCCGCTCCTGTCGCAAAGGCTTCAGTTCCTACGAAGGCGCCAGTCTTCACGCCGGCTTCTGCTCCGGTCACAATGGACGACCGCATCGAGAAGATGTCGGTGATGCGGAAGAAGATCGCCGAGCATATGACGTTCTCGAAGCAGACCTCGGCACACGTTACGAGCGTTTACGAGATCGATATGACGAACGTCGCAAAGTTCCGCAAGGCACATCAGGCGGAATTTCAGGCGAAATACGGCACAAAGCTTACGTTCATGCCGTTCATTTTCGAGGCTGTCGTGGCCGCGATACGCGAGCACCGCATCGTAAATTCGCAGGTCAACGGCGATGAGATCATCTACAAGGGTGATATCAACCTCGGGATGGCGGTTGCTCTTGATTGGGGCCTGATCGTACCTGTAATAAAGGGTGCGGGCAACCTTTCGCTTGCCCAATTGGCCGTTACGGCGAACGATCTTGCAGACCGTGCGCGTACGAAAAAACTCAGTCCGGACGAGGTTCAGGGCGGGACGTTCACGATCACGAATCCGGGCGTATTTGGCGGGCTTTTCGGCACGCCGATCATAAATCAGCCTCAGGTTGCGATACTTTGTGTCGGAACTATCGAAAAACGCACAAAAGTGATGACATCGGCGGATGGCGAAGATTTTATCGCTATACGTAATATGGCATACTTTGCGCTCACCTATGACCATCGTATCGTAGATGGTGCCGACGCAGAGAAGTTTCTCTCCTACTTGAAGAACTATCTTGAAAATGCCGAGTTTTCTGTATAGAGACCTTGGAAAAAAAAGATTGAGTCGGTCGAAAAGTTAATGATATATTCTGTGTTTAACGCGGGTTTTGCGCTGTATTAGGGATATATCCCCTTAACTTTTTGAATTCGACCGGGATCTTTTTACAACCCGGCCCGCGGGAAAAGGCGTCAAAGTCGTCAACTCCCCGTAGTAAATTTTAGGATACGGAAACTGGAGGAGTATTAATGTTTAAGAAAGTTTTATCAGCAGGTCTTCTGTTGGCGTTTGCGGTCGTTGGTGCCTTTGCTCAGGAAGCACAAGTTCGCAACCTCGCAGGCGGTCAGAAGTATGAGATCAAGGGCGTGATCGTTCAGGTGGAGGATGACAACACTTTCGTCGTCCGCGACACCGTTGGGGTGAATACCCGCGTTGTCGTATCGCCGAATACGAGCATCAAGAACAATAGCTTTTGGGGCGGCGACAGGTTTCCGTCCTCGGCTCTTGTCCGCGGCCTGAATCTTAAGGTCGAGGGCGTTGGCGACAGCTCGGGTGCATTGTCGGCAAGCAAGATCCGCTTCGATAAGAGCAATCTTTTGACCGCACAGTCGATCGATGCTCGTGTATCACCGGCGGAAGCCCGCATCACGGCTACCGAACAGAACGCACAGCGTCTTTCGGGCCAGATCGACGAGCTGATGGCGATCTCGAACGCTGCAAAGGGCGGTGCGAAGGCCGCACAGGAGACCGCTGATGCCGCAGTCGCAGGCGTTAACGCCACGAACAAGCGCATCTCTGACCTTGACGACTACGTTGTGCAGTCAACGGCGACCGTTAATTTCAAGGTGAACAGCTCGGTTCTTTCGGCTGATGCGAAAGCAGCTCTTGATGAAGTTGCGAACGCGGCCAAGGGCCTGAAGGGCTACACGATCGAGGTTACCGGTTTTGCATCGTCGGACGGCAGCACCGCGAAGAACAAAGTTCTGAGCCAGCGTCGTGCACAGGCTGTTATCGATTACTTGGTCGAGAACGGCAATGTTCCCCTTCGCCGCATCGGTACTTCGTATGGTTTTGGCGAGCTGCAGGCTGTGGCCGATAACTCGACCCGCGAAGGCCGCGAGCAGAACCGCCGCGTCGAAGTCAAACTTCTTGTCAGCCGCGGTATCAACACGAATGTTGAAGTTAAATCTTCGACGAGCGATACGCCGGCTCCTGACAACGAGTAAGCTTCGCAGAAACTAACAGCGTTGACGGAATGCCGAGAGCCAGCAACAATACCTCGGCCTTTCGTCAACGCTTTCTTTTTCTCCTCGTTCTTTTTTGCCCCAAGACGATGAACTATCTTTCCGCACGGATCCCATTCGCTCTCTCAGCCTTTTTCCTGGTCTTTGCTGCGGCCTCTTTTGCCCAAACGCCAAGCCCGACGCCAACTCCGCCGCCGGCCGGTGATGATGACGTCATCAAGGTCGAGTCGCGGCTTATCGTTGTGCCCGCAGCGGTTACGGATGCAGCAGGAGATCCGGTGCTTGGGCTCACGAAGACGAGCTTTAAGGTGCTCGAAGCAGGAAAGCCGCAGACGATCGAGGCGGTGAGTTCGGCGGATCAGGTTCCGCTCGAGATCGCGTTGCTCTTTGACGTTTCAGCGACGACGAGCCCGATGTATAAATTTCAGCAGGAGACAGCGGCAAAATTCCTGCAGAAAGTGATGCGGGCCGAAGATCGTGCGGCCGTATTCTCGATCGGCGACCGTCCGTTGATGATACATGGACGCGATACTGCCGAGGCATCGGCCGCGGCGATCAGGTCGATCCAGCCGTCGAAACAATACACTGCATTCTTTGATACGGTCGTCGCTGCTGTGGATTATTTGAAACGTTATGCGCCGGAAACGTCGCGGCGTGTGATCGTCGTGATCTCGGATGGCGAAGACACGTACAGCGACCGCATCGCAAAAGCGACACAGGATCTTTATCGCACCATCGGAAAGAAGATCGATTCTATCGATTCAAAAACGCTTCGCCGGATGACCGCCGAGGCGAACGAGCAGGCGGCAAAGAAGGAGCGTGCCCGCGTCCTGAAGATCTTGCAGGATGCCGACACGGTCTTCTATTCGATCAACCCCGGCGGCAGTTCGTATCAGCTGAATACGATCAGCGTGTTCGGGCAGGAGAATATGGCTCGGTTCGCAAACGACACGGGCGGGACGGCATTTCTGCCAAAATTCCAGCCGATCGATACGAACGACGGCCTCGCGAACGAGCTGAATATGAAGCGCAATGCCCAGGCGCTTGACCGCATCTTTACGCAGCTCACCAACGAACTCCGTTCGCAGTACCTAATACAGTTCTATTCCGAAGCCGAATTTCCGCAAGGAAGTTTCGTGAAATTGAACGTCACTCTTGCAGAACCGACGGGCAGAACGCTGCGGGCGAGACAAGGATATTTTGTGAAATAGACCGTCAGTTCCGGTCATTTTTCGGGACCATTTTACCCATAAGCGGGGCGATCTCGCCCATTTTCACGTCAGGCGTCGGCTTTGTCTTTGGCGTTGGTGTCGGCGTCACGTACATCGTACCGACGACCTGCGATTCCGCCTGCTTTGTGAAGATCGAGACGGCGAAGATGCCCGCGATCAAGGTTGCTACGAGCGAAGCCAGGGCCGTTGCCATCGTGCGCGTGCGTTTTTTGAACTTTGCCCATCCGACCGGGCAATCCTCGGTGATGACCGTGCCATCCGGCCGTGCGAAATATCGTACGCACACGCGGCCTTCCGCCGCGGTCACAAAATTCTCAGCTTCATCCCGCGACATCGCGGAAAGATTGTAAACATTTAGCTTACAGTCGCCGCAAAACCGCTTTCGCTCGTCGCCGAACATCTGTTCCCAATCTGCCGAGCATGGGCTCGCGATACGTACGTTGTTGAGTGGATTATCGTATTTCCGCATAAAAGCTCCGTCCTATTTGGTAAAAAGCCATCGGCCTTATGCCTAAATGAACGGAGCTTCACAGAACTTCTTGCAGGAAAAAGCTATTCGATCTCAAATCGTGCAGTTATGACGAATCGGATCTTCGTCGCCGTGAATGTCAGCGAAGCAGAGTCGTCCGCGTCATCCGATGAATCGTCCTTCGATCCGGATTTTCCAAGAAGCTTGAACGGGATGTTATTGTTGGAGTTAAGGACGCCGCTGCGAAAGTTGCTCACTTCCTGGCCGTCGATCACCCACGAATTTGTGGATTCTTCACCTTCCTTGATGCTGATGGCCTTTCCGACCTTTTCACCAATGGCATTCAGGAGGTATTCAGCTTTTGCCTTTGCGGCCTTTATCGCCTCGATCTTGACTTCGCGACGTATTTCGGTCATCCGTGAATTGTCGGTGGCAATAAGGTCGAGCTTTGAAACATTCAGGCGGTCCACAATATCCTGAAGCGGCAAGATCTTATTTAGATCTCGAACCTTCAGTCGATAATCTTTAGTAGCAAGGACATCTTTGAGTTTTTTCTGGCGAAAGTAGGTCGCCGAAATATCGAAGACCGAAAGATCTTTGGCAACATCGATTCCGAGCTTTCGGAGTTCATCACGAAGCGCCGCTTCTTGAGCCTCGATCGTGATCTTATCCTTCTTTTCGATGCGTTCAGCAAGCGTTATTTTGAACGTGAACTCATCGGGCACGACCATTTGTTCGGCCGAACCGGATACATCGATCACACGCCTTTCGGGCTGACCGGAGGTTTGAGCACAAACACCGACTGCGAACAGGCAGAGCAGTATCGACAGGGAAATCAGGTTCTTCATAATTGGTTCTCCAAGATGATCTCTAAAATATTTTCTGTTAGTTGCAGCAAAAGGCCGATCGGATGCACGACGGCACATATGAATGACCTACCTCAAACGTCAGAACCGCCTGCGCGAGCAGACGGCCCGCATTGCAGAAGCCCGCGCGTTAGTAAGGGCACCGCCGAAGCTGACTGCTGCCAACTGAAAGCTGATAGCTGACGGCTGATAGCTGTAAGTAACTTTCTAGTCAGAACCGCCTGCATCAGCGGGCGGTCAGCATTGCAGAATCCCGCACGTTAGCAAGGGCGTAACACTCAACGCAGCTTCCCCCCGAATTGCCACGGCATTTATGCCGTGGAACCCTGCCCAAAATCATCCTCGGAGGCGGCTTGCCGCCGACTTCTTCTTGTCGTGTGCTCCGCACGCTCCAGGAAATATCGGGCGACGTGTCCTACAAATATTCCGCTCCTAACGGAGCTAAAACGCTCGCGGCGTTGCTCTCGCAGCCAGTGTAGTCCTTCCGCGTCGCCCCGGCGAAATTCTGCATCTTACCCATTCTCTTGCGGCTTGCCGCATCGCAGTGCGGTCGAGCTCGCCCGACCGCTGAGCGTACACCGACCCTTCTGGAGGCGGCTTGCCCGCCGACAATGGCTTCGCATAGCCACGTCGTTTACGGCGTGGTATCAGGATGGAATATGCTGCCTCGGAGGCGGCTTGCCGCCGACAAGATCCTGTCGCTCCTAACGGAGCTCCATTGATCTATTTTGCGACGGGTTCCCAGGGTGGCGACCGAAACGGCCTTATCCTGGGCTACATTCATACGTCCCCTACGGGGACTTAAGGTCGGCGGAGTTTCGCCATCATCCCCACGCTCATTCGTCGTTACACGCCGCGAACCCAAATGATCGGTTGTCAAATAGCTGACTCGCGGCTCCGCAGCGACCTCGCCCGAATACTCCGCGATCAATACTCCAGATGCATCATACACGAAGATCGTGGCCTCGTCGGCAGAAACTTTCTTCACGCGCCGCCCGTCGCCATCGTATCTTGGTGAACTCATTTCAATTTAGCACCACACGTATGCTCAACCTCCGCTGGTTGAGTGGAGATTACCGGGAGTCGCTCATCATCAAAGAGATCTTTGAAGATCATTCCGCAGCCGGTCTTCTGCTTCCCCTCGGTCATAAGCATCCGAACCTCTTCATACGCCCGCGATTCCGCCTCGGCCTTTACTTGCAGTTCAAAATCCGAGTCCGTAACCTCGCCCAAGAATTTTGGATCGTTTTTGGGGTGAAGCAAATCAAAATAGTTGCTTAGATAATTCGCCTTTGTAACTCTTACCCGAATCGTGTTTTCGTACCAGATAAATCCGACTTCAAAATGCACTTGTTTTATACCGCGCGCCTTCATTTCATCCATCCAGAAGTAGTGCGGTCCGTGCCCCCGCATCCCGCCTTCGAGGACAACGCGCATCGGATTTACAGTATCGAGGGACTTGATGACGTCAGCATAGAATGGATCGTGCTTTTGTACCGGTTGCCGTTGGCCTACGGGAGGTGTATTTGCACTCTGCGAAAACACGCAAGCTGCCAACGAGATCGTTACAATGAGCGATAGCCATAGCTTCGTTAATACCATAAATCCTCCCGCCTGCCATTCGTTAATCGTTGATTGTGATAGCATCTGGTAATAGTGCCCTAATAGTTTTCTTTTGAGATCCTTTGAAAAACCATTTTCCGCGAGATTCTCCGGAGCCAAACCAGTCAAAGCCGTAAAATGTTGCACTCATTATGCCTTTGGACGTGTGGCCGGACATGTTTAGCAAATAGTGGGCAACTTCGTGAGAAGCGGCTCGCCCTAGGGCAATGCCCAGATTTTTATCTACATCCTTATTAAAGTCTCCAGCAGGTAAAGTGCTCTCCTTACCGGGAGTCTGAGCTAATCGCATTACATCATTCACAAAAACATAGCCAAAGTTTGTCGGTAGGCCTTTGCTGTCTGGCAAAGTAACACCAAATGCATCTTTGCTTTTTGTGTAGCCCGTATTGTTGGGAGCAACCACGAGATCATAATCGGCGGCTTCGGTAGTGAAGTCAACGATCACATTTATGTCTTTGTATATCGACGCGATCTCCTTTTGCATCGCGGCCCGAGTCTTTTCGTTAAGTAGATTCTTGTTGTCCTGAATCCTAAGTCGCAAAAGTTTTGAGTTGTCGAAATGGAGCAATGGAAAAGTTGCAAACAGAGCTGCCAATCCGAAACGGCTGACAAAATCATCAACCATGTTCTCCTGCGGGCCGTTTAGTTGGCCGCTGTAGTAGTCGCTTGTCCAACCGCCTGAGCTTCCGTCTGAATTGGGACAATCGCCGCCGCAGGCGCCGGTCGTGTATTGGGATAATAGGCCTAACGGGTCTGTAAACTTATACGGAGAATTCAAACCGTAGCTGTACCTATTGAATGTCTGAGGATTTCGGATCGTTGCGCTCGCTGTGAGCGGATCGACGCTCGTGAAACGCCCGTGCGTAGGGTTGTAGTGCCGTGCCTGTGCAAACTCCAAACCGCTCTCCTCGTCCTTCTCGTAACCCGTATAGTCCTTACGGACTTCGGTCGGCTGATAACCCAATCCCTGCGTCCTCTGGGCAGTAAAACTCTCCTCACCAAAAGCGGTAAAGTCGCGGCGCGAGCTAACGGAACCGCGTTCATCCGTAACGACACGCGGGCTGCCCAAATGATCGGTTGTCAAATAGCTAACTCGCGGCTCGAGGCTGAATCAAACTTACATGCGGAGTGAAAGAAATTCATGGTCTTGGTCGTATCGTCGAGATCTCTCGATCCGCAAAGCCCAGCCGCCGCGTTTTATCCTTGTTATCCTATTGAGAAGCTCTCTAAACGTAACATTCTTCAGCATAATTGCGTCATTCACTCCGCGATCACCCGCGCATACGTTATGGTCTCCCCGACTTTCGCATTCAAGGGCGGTGCTGCCGTTGTCAGTTCCGATCTCGTACTCATCAAGGAATATTTGAAACATAGGGAGGTAAAACACTATTTTTGGCTGGATGGAATCAATAGGTTGTCCTTTCCCGTACAAGAATTCATCCACTTTCCTGTCAAGCAGGTCCGCTAGCCGCGGGTCTCTGCCCTCCTTGGGAAAGATGTTGACGACACCGTCGTTGATCGTCCACTGATAATTCCTCATCTGCGAAACCAGCGAGTCCATAACGTCTTCAAGTCTTGCGTTCTCGAGATCAATGGTCAGAAGGTATTCAGCCGGCACCTCACGGCTAAAGGAAGGTATCTCTACATCGCCCATATACTTCGGGTTTATCGGCAGCTTGGTTTCAATATCGTAAACGTTTGGCACGAGGTCATTGTCGAGCGTCGATTGCTCAAAACCTATCGGGACATCGTATTTGAACATTAGCCGTGCGGCGATCACGTTGAAAGTTTTTGCCTTCATGTGGATCGACACTCGTTTGTCGCGCAGCGACTGGGCCTCAACGGTCTGGCCTGAGACCCACCCGACGCATATCAACACAGCAACCGCAGCCAGCCCGAACGATCCATATCGTTCATGTCGTTTTCGTCTTCGAGTACACTTTTTCATCCGTACGTCCCTTCCCCACATCTAATTGCCAGATCGTTCCCAAACCAATGGTGTCAGTTTATATGGAGCCGCCTTCGGAAGCATAACCCCTTCTTTAACGGTGATTGTAAAGCCCTGGTTGGCAATCCATCCGTCCTTTGCATAAATAGTAATAGAACCCTTAATAGTTAGGTCGGGTCGGCTCGTTTCCAATTTAGGAATCTTCAGGTTGCCGTCAGCCGCCAGTCCGTCCGGGCCGTAGTTGTCATGATCGACCAGATAGGTCGCTACCAGTTGATCCGTCGGTCTTCTGTCTGCCATTTGTTGCCCGTCCAGCTTAGTACCGTCCGCGGTAGGCGTAGAATCATATTCTACCTTGAAGGAATAGTCCGTAAATGTCTCTCCGGTCGCAACATCTTCCAGCCGAAATATAAAATTGAAGCCAAAGTAACGCCGCCAAAATGGTGGTGCAGAAATCTTTTGAATGGCAGGTGGAAGGTCGTAATATACTGTGTTCTCTTGCTTGTCGAACGACCAAATCTCGCCCGCCTGAAAAATGACCCCAACTTGTGGTGGTGGGGGATCAACTGGTGGCGGAACAACTTTGCCATTTACAACTTTTGATCCGTCAGGCTGATCCAACTCATAGCCGCCTACTTCTCCGTACCAGTCAAAAGCCCAATCGAAGCTTGAATCGCGCCCGGTCATTCCACTCGACGGTCCTGAATTGGGACACCTTCCTCCGCAGGCGCCGGTGGTGTATTGGGAGAGGAGGCCGAGCGGGTCGGTGAACTTATAGGGCGAGTTTAATCCGTAACTATACCTGTTGAACGTTTGCGGATTTCTTATCGTTGCAGACGCAACCAACGGATCGACCGAAGTGAATCTGCCGTGAGAAGAGTTGTAGTACCGTGCCTGTGCGAACTCCAAACCGCTCTCCTCGTCCTTCTCGTAGCCCGTATAGTCCTTCCGCGTCGCCCCGGCGGCCTCGTAGCCGTTCCCCGAACCGCCGCCCAGACGCTGCACCGAGATCGCCTCTTCGCCAAACGCCATAAAATCCCTGCGGTTCACCACCACCCCACGCTCATTCGTCGTCACACGCGGGCTGCCCAAATGATCGGTTGTCAAATAGCTAACTCGCGGCTCCGCAGCGACCTCGCCCGAATATTCCGCGATCAATACTCCAGATGCATCATACACGATGATCGTGGCCTCGTCGGCCGAAACCTGTCGAAAAGTTCCTTACCGGTCTACCCAGCTTGGCACGGATTTTAGTTTGAAGGCACCATACCTTTCTTCAAAACGACCGTCCCCATCGTTGTCAACAAACATTACGTTATAAACGGCTGCAGCGGGAATCTCGATGCCATCTTTCACGGCCAGAGGAACAAATAGAACTTCGTACGCAAATCGTTTTGCATTCCGCTCGTAAGCAAAGACCGATTTGACTGAACAGAACTGAGTATTGATCGTAAGGGTGAGGGACGACTTTTCTTCCAACGTACTTTTGCCTAAAGTAAAACCCTCGAGTTGTAGCCTTTGTTCCTTATCGACCAGCATCTCTATTCGTTGGGCCGGGCGATTATCGATTCTTACGTTCCACGTTTTGGCATTACTTGCCCTTTCTGCTTTAGGAATTTCCCAGCCCGCAACCTTTATCACGCTGTCGATATGGTCCGGGTCGGTTGCTGCATTCGCACCGCTATAGGTGCTTAGTGGAATCTGGGGTGTCACCCAAATCAATATGAAGGCGACGGATAAAACTCTTATATTTCGCATATTTTCTTCAACGCTCCTACTAAGGAACCCTTACAATCTTGTCGCCATTTAGTAATCATTCGTCGTTACCCGTGGGCTTCCCAAATGATCGGTTGTCAAATAGCTAACTCGCGGCTCAGTGATCCTTTAGGATCGCGAAGTGGCGCTTTCCGCTCACAACTGAACCGACCACGGTTCTCTTTGTGGGGCCTTGATGCGTCGGAAGAACAACGGTATCGTTGATAAACTCGGCA
>JAIBCB010000005.1 GCA_019694355.1 Pyrinomonadaceae bacterium
GACGAGAAGACGAAGAAACTCACTTGGGCGATCCCCGTCGGTGATTGGACAGTTATGTTCAAGCTTACCAACGGCAAGAGTGTTCGACGCGAAAAGATCGTACTCTCGGTAAGGTAGCGATTCGGCGTCGGGGCCTGTTGTTGCTGAGGTAAAGAGCAGTTTGCCGCTTCGTTCAAGCGTCCAATGAAGGAGGCGGCAAACTGCTTTATATCCGGCCGCTTATTGGGCTGAGGCGACCGGAATGTCAGAGCCCGTTCCGAAGAAGCGATAATCAACGCTTCCGTCCGAGCTGCGAAGAATGTACCAAACACCGCTGCGATATACGGCGGGATCCGTCTTGCCGTCGCCGTCATAATCGGCGGGTGCGAGGACGTCGGTCGCGAGGCCCCAATGTATCGCGTGGAACGATGAGTCCGAGCTGTAGCGGATGTACCAATTGCCGTCCGACGGCCTGAACACCGCGAAGTCCGTCTTGCCGTCACCGTCGTAGTCGCCCGGAACCTGCTTATCATTGCTCATTCCGAAAGGCTGCATCACATACTGCCCGGTGCCGCTTTCGATGACGTGCCATGTGCCGTCCGAAGGCCGGAATACACTGACGTCCGAGATGCCGTCGCCGTCGAAATCAGCGTTGGCAGCTGACTTATCGGCGAGCCTTTCGCGTGTCATCACCCAGACATCGCCCGACGGACTTCCGTTCGAACCGATCTCGCTTCCCGGACGCGCCGAGCCGACGACCATTTGCTTGCCGTCCCAAGAGAGTGATGCACGAGTGTCGCCCGCCGCACTGTTGATCGGTGCCGGCAGATGGACCGGTGCTTCCCAATCTGCGGAAGTGCTGCTGCGCGTCGCGGTCCAGACGTCCGGGCCGCCGAGTGTTCCGGGCCGCGTCGAGTCGAAGACGATCTCGAGCCCGTCGTGACGAACGTTCGGTCGGGCATCGTCAAATTCCGTATTAACGCCCGGCGCAAGCTGTGCGGGCCCGCCATCTTCCGAATAGTAAATATCGAGGTCAGTGCCGCCCGGCGTGTGGCCGTCGGGCCGGTTGCTCGAAAAATACAGCACGCCGTGCCCGTTCTCATCCTGAAAATACGACGGGCTCCATTCCGTGCCTGGGCTGTTGATCTCGCAGCCGAGATTTACGGGCGTGTCCCACGTGCTGCCGTGTTTTGTCGTGTGATAGATATCGGCTCCGCCGCAGGCACCTGTCTCGGCTCGTGCCGAAACGAAATAGAAGCTTCCGTTCGGAGCCGGTGACGGGCAAAAATCGTCCGCGGTGCTATTGATCGGAGCACCGACGTTCACGAAGGCGCCCCACGGAGAGGTCGTAGTTGCACGCGTCGAGACCCAGATGTCCTGGCCGCCGAGGCCGCCCGGACGATTCGATGCAATGTAAAAACTAAGCCCATCTGGAGCCTGTATCGGGCATCCGTCGCCGTATGCCGTGTTGAATTCCGTGCTTGTGCCCGGAATGAACGACTCCATATTGACGGGGTCGGACCATGCGGAAAATCGCTGCCCAAAGACGGACGTCAGCCCTAAGGCCAACGTCATTAGAAGTATCGAGGTCTGAATAATTCGGTTCATTGTGTTTCCTCCAAAGATCGCGTTTGTTATCGCCTATCGGAGCGGGTTCGGCCTGACTCACGCCTGTCATGTTGGGTGTGCAGAGTCGCGCCCAACGGCCGAAGTTACCCCACTCCAATTTCAAAAAGATCCCAACACGGGCAAAGTTACCGCTTTCTGCAGACAGGAATCCTTGACGAAAGTTCTTCAATTGTTCGTTTTTTCTTCTTCTCGGAAGAAAGGCAGGAAATAAGGGATCTTGCGGGGCCGAGAGAATGAAGAAAAGTTGCGGCAAGGCGGCAAAAAGCTGTTTAACAGCCGTCTATACCCTGAAGCTAAGACTCCGGCCTTGCTTATTTCAGAAGTAAATTTTGGGAGACTAATTTATGAAGATCAGAAGTATTTTCGTATTTTCCGCGATCGCAGCGATGTCGGTTGCGGCTTTTGGCCAGCAATTTGGAGATGGCCGCCTGTCCCGTGAGGAGCTCAACCAGATACGCGCAGAAGCTCGCCAGCAGATCGAGCTCGCAAAAAAGAGCCCTTTGCTCTCGCCGTCGCTTCGTGCAAAAGCGGCACCGGGCGCATCGAACCTCGCTACGATCCCGTCGCCGTACGACGATCCGGATTCTTTCGGCAATAACGTAAAATTCCTCGGCTCGCTCTATGCCGGAACGGTCTATATCTATCACAGCTGTTCGGCACAGGTGCTGCAGGACGAACTTGGATTGACGCTCGCCGCGGATGACAAGTGCATCGTGCACAACCCGCCTTCGGCGCCGATGAATCAAACGCAGGTCCTTTACGATCCGGCCTGGGAATACACCATTCCGAAGAACACGGTCTCGAACACGCTCTATGTGATGACGAACAACAATCCGGGCTTTGATGCGTTCGATGTGAATGGCAATGCGAACAACTACACGGTGTTCTACACACCTGTTGTGACATTTGTAAGCACTGCGTTGAACGATCCGCTTGCGATCGATCCTTCGACCGGCCAGCCGATGAACGGGCAATACACGGCGTCGCTTTCCGGCGGCACCACGCTCCAGCGGTCGCTGGCGGCAAATGAATTTGCAAGCGAATACAGAAGCTACGCATCGGTCGGCAGCCGCGGCTTCTCACGTTCATACTGGCGTGCGGTCGGCCTTCCGGACAGCGTCATCAACAAGATCTACAATCGAAAGATGTCGCTTCGTTTCGGGATCCGTGTCCGCGTGATCGGTGCGGTGAATTTCGGTCAGTTCTACTACTCGATGAGAATGCTAGGCGACTAGGATCCTCTATCTCAGCAGAACGGAAAAAGGGCGGCCAAAACGACCGTCCTTTTTTCGTATCAGAGATAATCCCGAAGGCTAATCGTCCTTCTTACGTTCGATCGGGAGTTTGATGACGGTGCGGTAAACTTGCGGCGAATCGGTGTCGATCTCGTTCGATCCAGTAGCGCCCTTTGCAGACGCCGTAACCCGCAGTTTCGAGACATTGGTCACGCCGTTGAATTCGAATTCGCCGGCACGGTTGGTATATACCGTCTGGATCTTCCGTGTCGAGCCATCCGACCGCACCTCGTAAAGATCGACGGTCGCCTGCTCGACGCTCAAGTTATATGTGTCAAAAACGATGCCCTTGACAAGGATGAGCGAGCCCTGATCGCGCGTCATCAGCAGATTGCTGCCGAGGTCGCGAAAGTCATTTTCCTTGACCTTGACGTCGTATTTAACGCCCGTGCCGTAACCCTTCGCATCGAATGCGATGTTATATGTGCCCGGCTCGAGAGCGAGCGTGAAGCGGCCCTGCCTGTCAGATTTGGTCGAGCGGACGACCTTGCCGTTGACGCGGGCCGTGACCTCGACATTCGGGATCGATTTGTAATCAACGTTGCGTACGCGGCCCTTAACGCCGCTCGATTGTGCGAACGCGGCGAGCGGAAGGACCAGCCCGATCGAGAGAATGATGAAAAATACTTTACGCTTGAGCATTTTGTGAACTATCCGGCCTTTCGCGGCGAAATTCGGCCGCAACATCATTGATGATGTCATCAAGGGTTCGGGTTGGCTTGTAACCGATCAGTCGCTCGGCCTTTTCGAGGCTTGGGACGCGGCGAGCCATATCCTCGAAGCCTGCGCCATAGACCTCGTCGTAGGTCATATACTTGATCTCGCTAGTACTCGCGGTTAGCGCGATCGCCCGATTTGCGAGGCCGGTGATCGAAATTTCCTCGTTGTTGCCGATGTTAATGACCTCGCCGAAACACTGCGGGTTATCAAGCAGCTTTGTCAGGCCTTCGACCACATCGGCAACGTGCCCGAAGCAGCGGGATTGCTCGCCGTCGCCATAGACCGGGATGGGTTCGTTCCGCAATGCCGCCTGAACAAAACGCGGAACCACCATTCCGTATTGCCCCGTCTGACGCGGGCCGACCGTATTAAATAGCCGAACGACAACGACAGGAAGCTGCGTCTCTTTCCAGTGCGCGAGAGCGAGGAATTCGTCGAGCGTCTTTGCACACGCGTAAGCCCAGCGATGCTTATCGGTCGCACCTGTCAAAAGATCGTCCTCCTCGCGAAAAGGCACAGAGACGCCTTTGCCGTAAACTTCCGAAGTGCTCGGCACAAGCACGCGCTTTCTGTAACGCGAGCAGAACCCGAGCACGACGTCCGTCCCGCGAAAGATCGTCTCGATCGTCTTGACCGGCCGTTCCATAATGAGCCGCACGCCGACGGCGCTTGCCATATGATACACGCGGTCGGTGTCGCGAATGAGGTCTTCCATCAGACGCGCATTCAAGACCGTGTCGATCAGCAGGCGAAATCCCGGCTTGTCCTCAAGATGAGCGACATTCGAATATCTTCCGGTCGAAAGATCGTCGATGACCGTAACTTCATTGCCTTCGGCAAGTAGCTTGTCCGCAAGATGGCTTCCAATAAATCCGGCCCCGCCGGTAATGAGGATCTTCATAAGCCGCTAGGATACCACATTTGCAGAAGCCCGCACGAAGTAAGGGCGTCATCGCTGGGGTTCGCATGCAGAAGCCTGCACGACGTAAGGGCGTCCTCACGCCGGCCCCTTCACGCCGGCCGTTCTAGTCATTTTCCGGACTTTTTTTCGGCCAAGCAGCAGGATCGAACGGTTCATCGCCTTGGCAATAAAGTGTGTAGTCGATCGCACCGCGCACATGCCGCGGTTTCCAAAGATATCTTCGACTTCTGCCGCGAGACCAAACTTTTGTTTCCGACGAGACTAGCGCGGCATCTCGAAGCGTTTTCGTTGCATTTGCTTTCAATGCATCAGCTATTCGTTCAGGTTTTGCGTGAGCCGATACGACGGCGTGAACATGATTCGTTCTAACATTGACAGCAAAAAGGCCGTAGTCGCGTCGTTGGCAGAGCTCTTTGATCGCGAGTTCTACGACATTGCGCATCGGCGTCGTCAGAATGAACTCCGGATCTTTAGTCTGCTCTTTCATCGCAGTGTTGAATTCTCGATTCGGTTGAATACGCGGCGTACCAAAAATATTTCTTCCGTTGCGGCCAACAGAGCGACGCTCATCACCATGGAGCCACGTCCCGAAGGTCCGAAATGTAATGAGGTATGCGAGCGGAAACCCATTCTCTTCGAAGGCATCGTCATCGGTGGGGTCTTGCATAGCTGGTGGCATAACGAAAAAGCAGGGTGCGCGCACGGAGTGTGTGGATTTCCGAACGGCACGCCCTTACTCCGTGCGGGCTTCCGCAAGGCGGGCCTTTGCGAAATACTCGACCGTCTTCTTCAAACCTTCGGCGAGTGGGACGGTCGGCTGCCAGCCGAGCAGTTCTTTTGCGCGTTCGATGTTCGGTTGGCGTTGTTTTGGGTCGTCCTGCGGCAGCGGCAGATAGTCGATCTCGATCGTTCGCCCCGTCGCTTTGCCGATCTCCTCGGCGAGTTCGTTCATTGTGAATTCGCCCGGATTGCCGATGTTCACGGGCAGATGAATGTCGTCAGCAACGGTGTTCATAAGCCGGATGATGCCCTCGACAAGGTCGCTCACGTAGCAAAAAGACCGCGTCTGTGAGCCGTCGCCATAGATCGTCAACTTCTCGCCGCGAAGTGCCTGAACGATGAAATTCGATACGACACGTCCGTCATTTTCGAGCATACGCGTCCCGTAAGTGTTGAAAATACGAACGATACGCGTATCAACGCCGCTTTGGCGGTGATAGTCCATCATCAGCGTCTCGGCCACGCGCTTTCCTTCGTCATAGCAGCTCCTGAGGCCGATCGGATTCACGTTTCCCCAATAGCCTTCGGTCTGCGGATGCTCGATCGGGTCGCCGTAAACCTCGCTCGTCGATGCCTGCAAAATTCTCGCCCGCACGCGTTTTGCGAGGCCGAGCATATTGATCGTGCCCATCACATTAGTCTTTACGGTCTTGATCGGGTTGTATTGATAATGCACGGGCGAAGCAGGACACGCGAGATTGTAGATCTGATCGACCTCGAGCAGTATCGGCTGTGTAACGTCGTGCCGCACGAGCTCGAAATTCGGGTTCGAAAGCAGATGCTCGATATTCGCTTTTCGCCCCGTAAAAAAATTATCGAGGCATATGACCTCATCACCGTTCGCGATCAGCCTTTCGCAAAGATGCGAGCCTATAAAACCCGCACCGCCTGTAACAAGAATTCTCATAAGCTAATCCAAGCTATCTTGGGTCTATTCTTCGTTCGGGTCCAGCGCCTCTCTAAGGGCATAAAGTTCGGGAAGCACAAGATGATCCTTTGGTCTATCTGCCGCTGTCTTTGTTACTATCAACGCGTCCAAGTTTAACGCATGAACGTCAACTCCGAAGATCGTGTAAGTTATCGAGTTCGCAAGAGCCTCCTGATAGCCGCCAAGCCCCTTGACTTCGCCTAAAAGGTCGATCGCTCCGATCGAGGTCTCAAATGCGAAATTGGTGGCATTCCTCAGCGTGGATTCGTCGAATATGTACGGTAAGCCCTCAGGCCAATTCCTAGGCGTTGGCTTAAAGGGAGCAAGTGCCTGCCAAAGTCTGTGGATGTTCTCTTTGCTTCTGGAATAGCAAAAATCAAGATCAAGAGTTACATAGCCCGATGCGTGAAGCGAGATCGCAACGCCACCGACGATCACAAATTCCACGTTATTCGCCGCCAGACTGACGAGAGCCTTTTCCAGGTCGATCATTGCGGATTCTTCGTTGATCGGGTTCGTCGAGCCTTTCGTAGAGCGGTCTGAAATTTCATAGCTGACTGCAGGTCATCAATCCGCTGTTGCGGAGTCTTTCGCAGCTGCGAAACCGTTAGTGTCAGGTCGATGCCGAACTCTGCCGCTTCGGCGATCTTACTGCCGGGACGAGGGTTCAGGAGCTTTTCTTCAGGAGTTCTTTTCATAGTTCTATTTTACGGCAATTCGAGGGCGGCGGCACGTTTTTCTGCCTTTTGCTCGTCGGTCAGTTTTCCGTAACCGTAGATCGCGCTTTCCCACGTGCCGTACATAGCATTCGGAAGGGCGATGTAGTCCTTCCCAAAATGCTCCCGTGCCTTATCGACCTCCGCGAAACGATCTTCGACCGACTTCTTCTCGAACGTGCTCGAAAAATCATCTAGATTGTCGCCGACCTGCATCACGATGCGGTAAGTTTTGCGGATGATGTCGCGGCGTGCGTCCTTGCTCGATTCCTTTTGGCGAAGAAGCACGTTCTCGTCCGTGATGTCCTCGAACCCGACCTTCTTAAGGTTGTCCATCGTCGCCTGTTTCTGTACTTCGTCGCGGTTCGAAACATAGAAGATCTTTACGCCGCGAGAATGCGCGTAATTCAGGAAATCGACCGAACCGGGAATGGCCTTCGCCTTTCGCATATCGCCCCAGGCGTACCAATCGGGCAAGTTGAAAGCCTTGTTATTCTTGATCCCATAAGCCTGTGCCGGCGAATTATCGAGCACCGTCTCGTCGATATCGACCATGATCGCACGCGGCATTTTTCGCTCCGCTTTTGAGAGGTGCTTCAAGTTCTTTTTCTGGAAGTCGGCATCGAGCCGGAGACGCGCGATATTGAACGCCTGATAGCAAAGAGCACGGTATTCACCGGCCTTCTGCATATACAGCACGCCCGAGATCTGATACGAATTATCGACCGCCGGTGCGGCTTTCTGCGCGGAAGAACCGGTGGCAAAATACGTTGCGGTCGAAGCACCGGCCGCGATCGCAAGAACAAGAGCAAGGAATTTTGGTTTCATAACGTGTGTGTCCGGCCCGCATTTTGCGAGCCGAGAACGATTATAGTTTATTCCCGTCTGGAATTTGGAGTACAAACCGCACAGAATGTATCAAAATGCACGAATCGACACAGACCGCACAAAACGCACAATTTGCACAGAGCGTGTTTGTTACGCAGGTTGGCCGTCGATGTTTACTTTGATCGCACGCCATTTTCCTTGATTGAACCGCAGAACGCTCAGGATACAGCGTGTCGCGTGGCCCGCAAGGACGGCAAGCCAGATATGGATCGGCTCAAGCGTACTCGTCTCGCGGATGATGAAACAGATGCTCAGCGGCACGACCACCTGCGAGATGATCGAGATGTAGAGAGGGCTTTTCGTGTCGCCTGCTCCCTGAAGGCCGCCCGTGTAAGAAAGCGCCGTCGTGATAAAAAGGCCGGAAATGCTCAATACGCGGAGCAGTGTCGTTCCGACCTCGACGACCACGGGGTCAGTCAGGCCGAAGATCGCGAGCATCGCTGAAGGAAAGAACATGAACACGAGCCCGACGATCGAGGCACCGATCAGGCCGAATCTCGACGCGATCCGTACGGACTGCGCCGCACGATCCGGCGAGCCCGCTCCAATGTTTTGTCCGACGACCGCACCTGCCGCACCCATCAACGCATTTGACGACCACGTGACGAGCAGAAATAGCTGACCATAACCGACCGCAAACGCCGCCTGGGCCGCAGCACCATTCGTTACCGAACCCATGAAAGTCAGCATCAGAACGCCGCCAATATTCATCGCGACGCCCTGGAACCCTGCCGGAAGCCCGAAGCGAAATAGTTCGCGAATGATGCCCCAGTCGGGTGCGAATCCGCTTTTTGGAAAGCCGACGACCCAGCTCCCGGCGTAGAGTTTGTAAAGGGCAAAAAGCCCGACCGTTCCCGACGCGATGCAAGTGCCGATCGCGGAACCTGCAGCCCCGAAAGACGGAATTGGCCCCAAACCGCGGATGAAAATAATGTTCAGGATGAGATTCAGGACGGTCATCACGATGCCGAGAGCCATCGGGGTTTTTGCGTCGCCTGCCGAACGCAGCGCGCCGCTCAGCATAAAGTAGATCAGCATCCCGAAACTGCACGTGAACATTATCCGCAGGAATGGCAGTGCGTCCTCGATGACGGTCGCATCGTGTGTAACAAAACCGAGAAGATGCGGCGCGGCAAAATATCCGATCGGTGCGAGTATGCCGATCGCCATAAAAAAGCAGGTAAGGAATCCTTGATAGACGGTTCGATTCACTCTTTCGTGATCGCCCGCACCAGTAAAACGCGCGACCAGAACGCTCATCCCGATAAAGATCGACGACACGAAAACGATCACCACCAGAAAGATCTGGAAGCTCACGCCGATCGCGGCATTCGCCTTGTAGCCAAGCAGATGACCGACCATAATGTGATCGACCCAGCCCTGCACTCCGCTGATGATGTTCGTGAAAACTGCGGGCCACGCGATCTTCCAAACGGCAGATGTCAGCGGGCCTTCGACGATCGAACGGTCGAATTTTTTCACTTTCGAATTCGGTTTTTCAGCGGGAGTTTCTTTTTCGAGCTCTGTTTCGCCCAGGCTTTGATCCATAAAACGTGCTTACAACAAGACAGGGCTTAAAGCGTAGCAAATCTAGAGCTTCGAACGAAATGGGACAAGAGCACGCACTCTTGGGTCGCGAAGGTAAAGGCCCAGCCAAACCAGGATTCCCAAATAAACGGGGAAGAGAAGATGCGTAAATAGCGGATTTCCGATGCGAACATGCGTCGCGACCGCGCCGCCCAAATATCCTGTCAGCAGAATTGCGCCGAGGATGGAAGTTTGCGGCACGGCATAGAGGATCGTACACACAAGAAGCACGATCCCGAGCGGGAGGATCACGTTCTCATTGTATCCGAGAGCGATCGTGCCGGTAACGACGGGTTCGGGTTTTACTAACTTGCCGATGGCATCCATCAAAAGAAAAAGTATCGGAAGGGCGGACAGGATGCGTCCAGTCCAAAGTGCTTTTGTCGAAACATTTGTCATTTGCTTATCTTCGGTTTGAAATGCCGGAACGGACGATCGAGATCCGCTCCGGCGAAGTTATGGCCGACGGGTGGTCAGCTCGCCTGATGTTCCGAATGATCGACCATCCAGTTGATGCCAAACTTGTCGGTCAACATTCCCCAATAGGCTCCCCAGAACATTACTTGCATCGGCATTGCTTGCGTGCCGCCGGCAGAAAGCCCCGCGTAGATACGATCGGCTTCTTCACGGCTTTCTGCCGAGATCGCAACCGAGAAGTTATTGCCCGCACTCAACGGAGTAGGGCAAAAGTCATCGGGAGCATCGCTACCCATCAGGACGTTGTTCCCGATCGGAAGGGCAACGTGCATTACGAGGTTCTTTGCACTATCGGGCACAGGCATTCCCATGTCGGCGTCGCCCATGCGCATCAGCATTGCGAACTCTCCGCCGAAGACCGAGCGGTAAAATTCGAAGGCTTCTTCGCAACAGTTCTTAAAGTTTAGATATGGATTCATTACTGGCATTTTCTTGTTTCTCCTTACGTTTATTGTGGTCGAGAGACAGAATCTAACATAAATAACTTGCACGATGCAAGTAAGATTGATTGCGAATTACAAGTGTGCTACATTTTTTTGAGAGGATGGCGAAAGATCTCCCAATGCGTTCGGATTGCCCCGTGAACTTCGCGGTCGAGATACTCGGCGATAAATGGTCGCTCGTGATAATGCGCGACATCATGTTCTGGGGGAAGCGAACTTATGGCGCTCTGCTGGATCGTGACGAAGGGATCTCAACGAATATTCTCGCTGCTCGTCTCGAGTATCTTGAGGAACAAGGGCTGATCCGACGAAAGCCTGATCCGAAAGACAAGCGAAAAGAAAGATTCGCCGCCACCGAACGCGGCATAGATCTTATTCCGATCATCGTCGAGATGGTCGCATGGAGCGCCAAGCACGAAGGCTGGCATGCTCTCGGGCCAAAAGGCTTACCGGGACAGATGCGTCTTATCCGTCGAGCTGTGAACACGAAGAACAAGTTTCCGACGATCGAAAAATTCAAGGAAAAGGTCAGAAAGGGCGGGTTTATCTTTGAAGATTTTGCTCCGTAGTCGGGAACTTCAGGCCTAGGACGGCCCGATCTCGAAGCGGCATTTTGGCAGCCCCGTTCGATCGCACCTTTCAACGACCTTCTCGCCGGTGATCTCGGAAACAAGGCTCTCTGCGACCTTGCAAACCTCTGGATGTTCGGCGACCACGTCCGCGAACGGGCAGCATTCGCTCTCGATCCTGATCTTCTCTTGATCGCGAACGATGTTGGCCGCTCCTCCCAGCTCTTCCAGCGTTGAAAGGGCAGCGTTGAGCCGCTCTTCCTGAGTCTTTGGCGACCGCTCTCCACGATCTTTCGCTATCGCCTTTCCCACGTCCCGCAAGGTTTTTACGAATGCCTTTGGAGCGAGATTCTTCTTGAATCCGGTCAGAAGGCGGTTGAGGAGCGAGTCGTACGCGGTAGGGAATAGGTGTCTTGCGTCTTCTGCAAGGCCGTAGACAAAATGCGGTTTGCGGAAGCCTTTTGTCATACCTTTTTGAATGACCAGGCCGTCGCGTTCAAGGGCAAGAAGGTGCGCTCGGACGGCGTTGTCCGTGATGCCGATGCCGTCTGCGAGATCGTTTACGGTGCGGTCACCTCCGCGCAGTTCTAGCACGATGCGTCCACGAGTGCTGCTAAAAAAACGTTCATCAAACTTGGTCTTAGCCATATCGCCTCACAAACAAAAATAACAAATCTGCAAAAATATTACAATAAGTCAAAATAATTCTTGACTTATTAGATGAATAAGAATATTCTGCGAATACAGCAATGGAGTTTGGCTGAAATCAAAAAGAAAAAGGAAGGGAAAAATGGAAACAGTAATGACAGCATCAGGAACCATCGCCAGGGAAACGGCGGGCGACAAAACAACCGCGGCAGGATATCAGGCATTTCGTCTCTTGCAGTTCGCGTTCATCGTAGCTCCGATAGTTGCGGGTGCAGACAAGTTCATGCACCTGCTTGTAAATTGGGATCAGTATCTGCCCGCGTTCGTGAACAATATGCTTGGCGGCCACGGCCATGAATTTATGTACGTCGTCGGCGTGATCGAGATGGTCGCAGGTATCGGTGTGCTGTTACGACCCAAGATCTTCGCATACGTGGTAATGCTCTGGCTGGTTGCGATCATCGTGAATCTGCTGCTGATACCGGGTTACTTTGACGTCGCCCTGCGCGACCTTGGCCTGGCTATCGGAGCCCTTGCGCTTGCAAGATTGAGCCGCGAGTATGCGTGATCTTGCCGTGAAAGCTTCTATACTTTTGAAATGGAGGTTTTCCAATGTCATTGAGCATTAAACGATCATATGAGGCTCCCGCGGCCTCGGACGGGAAACGGATCTTGATCGACCGTCTGTGGCCTCGGGGCCTTTCAAAAGAAAAGGCACGGATCGACCTTTGGATGAAGGAGATCGCGCCGAGCAGCGACCTTCGAAAATGGTTCGGGCACGACCCCGAGAAATGGAAGGAGTTCCAGGTGCGATACAAGAAGGAACTTGCCGCGAACTCAGAACTCGTTGATTCCATCCGTAAGATGGCAAAACGCGAAACTGTGACGCTCGTTTATTCTGCAAAGGATGAAGAGCACAACGACGCCGTCGTTCTGCTCGCGTGTTTGAAGAAGTAGTTTTAGGTTCGGGTTTTGCCTTTTCGTGAGAGAATCGCGACAGCGATGGCGGCGAGAAATGCACCTGTTGTCGCGATCGTTACGCCATAAAATGCGACCGTATAGTCACCGCCGTAAAGGTCGGCAAGATAGCCGGTGATCTTGCCTCCGATCGCTGCACCGATCACCTCGATCAAGGTTATCGTGCCGAGGATCCGGCCTGCATCGGCGCGTCCAAAAAGGTCGGATGCGAGCCGCTGGATAATGACGAATGTCCCGCCATAACCAAGAGCGAAAGGCAAGAGGAACACGAGTGCGGTGCTCGCCGTCAGGTGAAAGAGCACGAGCGATGCCGCAAAAAGCAGGGCCGCACAGAACGTCATCACCCGAACCGATCCTAGCTTGTCGCTCGCAAATCCTGCCAGGAATTTGCCGCCGATGCTGATCGCAAAAAGTGCGGATTGAGCGAAGGCAGCGGTCTCGGCCGAGACACCGATCTTCGGCGTTTGGAGATAAAGAACGAACTGCTGGCTCGTCGCAAATATCGGATAGAAAACAAGTGCCGAACAGGCGGCAAGTGCCCAAAAGATCGGCGTTCGCAGGGCATTCGCCCAAGAGATACCGTCGAATGCAGTTTCATCCACACTTTTCTCGCTCCTGACGGACGGTTCGCGGACGAAGAGAAGTATCCCCGGCAATAGAATGAGCCAGACAAGTATGCTTAGAGAAAGCATCGCCGACCGCCAACCATTATGCGCGATGAGCGGTGAAGCGATCAAAGGAATGAGTGCACCGCCAAGACTTGTGCCTACGAGCGTGATGCCAAGGGCAGTGCCGCGGCCTTCGTCAAACCAGCGCGAAACGAGCACCACGCACGGTGCGACGCCGATGAAACCGAGCGAAGCACCCATCAATGTGCGTGCCGCATAGATCGAGGAAACACTCTCACCTTGCGAATGCAGAACCAGGCCGCTGCCGAGTAAAATGCAGCCGGCGATCATCAGATTCTTTAGCGGAAAGCGGAGAGCGAGCCAACCTCCGAGGAGAGAAAAGACGCCGGAAACCAGGAATGTAATATTCGCCGAATTTGCGATGAAGGTTTCCGCATGAGCGGCAGCCACGGCGCCGCTTGCAACAAATTCTTCGCGCAGCGGTTTGTAAAATGGCGGAAGGCCGCCGATCGAGAGGCCGTTGCTGACAGCAAGTGAGACTGTCGCAACGGCCACGGTGCTCCACGAGGGAAATCGTCGGTTGCTCACGTTCTTATTTTAGCGGAGTGATGATCCTGCCGACAGGATAGATCCCGAGTTTTTGGTTCAGGAAGTACGGAGTTCTCTCATAGAAGAACTGAAGTCTGGCTCGCGGATTTCGTGCAAAATTGGGATCGAGCAGCTTCTTGTCGAATTCCTCTTTGAGCTTTGGGTCCTTGGCAAGCATCTCGCGGGCGAGTTTCTCCAGAGCGTAGCCCGACCCAAACTCTTTCAACTCAAAGATCGAGTCAAAAAATCCCCAGAGCACGAATGAATCCGGGCCTGCAGGTTCAAGAAGATGGATGGCGACGTTCGCCGCTTCCTGATCCATCGGCACGATGACGGAGCCCGCGGCATAGGTTCGTTCTTCGCTGTACGCGACGGGTTTGATGCGCAGCGTGATGCGATTCTCGAATGACGAGGTCGCCCATTTCGGTTCGGTGAGACGGTAGCTTTCGACCTCGATGGTCAGCGGTCTGCGGATCGTCCGCATCTTCAGCCCGTGCAGCTTTAAGACCTCGATCACGTCTTTGTATTGCGGCGGAATGATGTAAGCGAGCGGCGGCGCCACCGAATCGACAACGCGGCCTTCATCGTACTTCTTGATCGTGTATTCCTTCGGCGTCGAACCGTAAACGAGCATCTTGCCGCCGGAAATATCAGAATCCTGGATCGAATATTCTACACCCTTGAACTTCATCTCGGTCGCCTTGTCCGTGACAGAAAGATTCAGCGGATATTGCCGTTTCGGGTCGTAGGTCTTGCCGCGTTCGACCGTCTGCGTGTCGGCCATCGTATCAACGGCGAAAAGGCTTTCTCTTGCACGTCCGATCTCTTCGATGAAGTATCGAAGCGTGTCGTAAGTGCCGCGAACACGCGACTTATACGGTTTATAGACGTGGGTTTCGATCAGCAGGCCGACGCGATTCCGCAGCGGTGTGTATCCGGTCGAGAATCGCGGCGTCGCGATGAACGTCGCGATTCCGCTCGTGATCTCGCGGCCGGCGAATTCGACGTAGTGCGTAAGAATGTTGCCTTCTTTCTCGATCTTGGGGACGACATTCTTGTCAAAATGCTCGTCCATCCAATCTTTGATCTTTGGATCGACCTCCTGAAAATGTGCGTATTCATACGTCACGTTGTACTGAAAATCGGCGCCGTCCGTTACGTGGCAATCGATGAATACGTCAGGGTTCCATTCATTCCAGAGCTTCAGCCAGCCGCGCGTTTCGGGGGCATCGGCCTTCATATAGTCGCGGTTGAGATTTAGATTCGTGGCGTTTGCGCGAAAGCCCATCTCGGCCGGTCCGTTCTGTGCGAAACGCATATACGGATTCGAGTTCTCGTGACCATCGACGTTATAGATCACCTGAAAGAGAATGACGACGTGGTCGAGCAATTTCGTGCGCGTTTTGGTGATAGCGATGTCGCGAAGCAGGGCGAATCCGGCATCTTTGCCGTCGATCTCGCCTGCGTGGATCCCAGCCTGAACGAGCACGACCGCCTTTCCCTGTTCGCGTGCAAGTTTTGGCGAGAACGCACCATCGCTTGCTGCGATCAGCAAAGGCAGGTCACGGCCTTCGCCGCTTTTTCCATACGTCGCGTATTTGATCAACGGAGAGGCGGCATCGAGTTTCTTGGCATAGGCAACGGCCTGATCGTATGTTCCTGTCCGGTCGTAATTCGTCTTTTCGGCGACGGTCTGCCATTCGCGGGGCACTTTCCCCATATCGCTCTGCGCAAAAACGCCGAACGCGGTGAACAAACTTCCGATGACAAGCACAACAGTCGTTATGCCGAAGCGTGTCGAATTTCTCATAGAATCTAGTTGGTTACGCAAAGCAGGGAGTTCGGGTTTCAACGAGTCTGCGGTAAATATTCGGGCGGCTCTATGCCTTCAAGGTTCCGCTCGTCCGCGATCGGCGTCCCGAACGTCGTCTGGATCGGCACAATTCCGGCCCAGATCGGCAGAGAATAGTCCTCCTCGTCGTCCTTTGGCGGGCCGACGCGAATTTTCGCCGAAGCTTCCTCGATGGGCAGACGCAGAACGGTCGTGCCTTTCAATTCTTTGTCTGATGGCGGCCGAGCATCTTTCCAACGGTGCCGAATGATGTGTTCGCTCAAGATCTCAAGGGCCCTGACCTTTTCTTCTTTTTCGGTGATCAACTCGGCCGTTCCAAAGATCACGACGGAGCGATAGTTCATCGAATGATGGAACGCCGAACGGGCAAGAACGAGGCCGTCCACGAGCGTGACCGTAACACAGACATCAATGCCTTTTGAAAGATCGCGAAGCATACGGCTTGCGGCAGAACCGTGAATTATGAGGTCGCTCCCGTCCCGGCCAAAGAGCGTCGGAATTACGGCCGGCCCTTGTTCGGTGTTGAATCCGACGTGGCAGATGAACGCTTCGTCGAGGATCGCATCGATGGTTTCAGCGTCGTAATGGCCGCGATCGGGCAGGCGTTTTACACGCGTTCGCTCAGTTCTTTCAACATTTCTCATGATCTAGTTATCGGACAGAAGTCGGCCACGAATGCGCGAATATTAATTTGCGATCGAGCCGGCTGTAAGAGTTGCCGTGTACGATCGAACAATGAGCACGTCTAGTCAGATTCCTTCTTATTCGTGCATTTGTGGCTGATCCAAACAGAAGCCGCATCATTTTGCATCCATCCAATTATCGCCGACGCCGACCTCAACAATGAGCGGGACATCGAGTTCTGCGGCGGCTTCCATCTCGCGTTTGATGATCGCCGAGGCCCGCTCGATCTCATGCTCCGGAGCTTCGAAGAGGAGTTCGTCGTGCACCTGCATTATCATCTTCGTCTCGAGATTCGCCTCTCGAAGGCCATTTTCGACGCGGATCATCGCGATCTTGACGATATCGCTTGCCGTGCCCTGGATCGGCATATTGATCGCCTCGCGTTCTTGTCTCGCTCGTACGGTAAAGTTGCGGTCGTTGATCGACGGGAAATAGCGGCGGCGGCCAAAAAGGGAAGTGACGAAGCCGTTCTTTTTCGCCTCTTGAGGTATCTCATCCATATATTTGCGGATTCCCTTGTAGGTCGCAAAATAGTCGTCGATGACCTTGCGGGCCTCCGCTCGCGAAATGCCGACACGGGTCGAAAGCCCAAATGCCTCGACCGCATATGCGATGCCGAAGTTCACGATCTTCGCAAGGCGGCGTTTCTCCTTGAGATCTTTCTGGTCGGTCGCGCCGAATACGAGCCTCGCGGTGTTTGCGTGAATATCTTCGCCGTCTTGGAACGCCTTTGTCATCACCGCATCCTTTGTGATGTGTGCAAGAATGCGCAGTTCGAGCTGCGAATAGTCGGCGGAGATCAGCTTCTTTCCTTTCTCCGGAATGAATGAGCGGCGAATCTCCTGCCCAAGCGCGGTGCGTACCGGAATATTTTGGAGATTCGGATCGGTCGAGCTCAGGCGTCCCGTCGCGGCGACGGTCTGATTCAGACAGCCGTGGATGCGGCCGTCTTCGCGGATCAGCTTCGGCAGAGCCTCTGCATAGGTCGCTCGAAGCTTGTCCATTTCCCGGTAGTCGATGATCAGCTGCGCGATCTCGTAAGTTTGTGCGAGTTCGACAAGCACATCGTGGCTAGTCGAGATCTGGCCGGTTGCGGTCTTTTTTCCCGTCTCGATGTTGAGTTCCGCAAAAACCTCGCCGACCTGTTTGGGTGAACCGATATTGAACTCACGCCCGGCAAGCTCGAAAAGCCGTTTGCTCAACGCCTCGAGCTGCTCCTTGATGTCCGCGGAGAAACGCACAAGCGCTTCGCCGTCCACTTTCATTCCGACGAGTTCAATGTCCGCAAGCACGCATATCATCGGAAGCTCGATATCGGCATAGACCTTCTCCTGATCGTTCGCCCTCAGCTTCTGCCGGAGAACAGGAGCGACGCGTGCCGCGATGTCTGCAAGCTCGGCCGTTCGGAACGCGGCTTCGTCAAAGCCTTCGGGGATAGAACGGGCGATGTCGCTGTCGAGATACGCCTGTGCAAGAAAGTCGATCGGGTAGTTCGTGCGGCCCGGATCGAGCAGGTACGCCGCGACCATCACATCGTCCGTGAGCGCCGTCGGTTCGATGCCGAGCTTGAGGAGCGTGCCGTTGATACTTTTCGCATCGTATGCGGCCTTGTCGAGGAATTTGTTCGTGAGAATGTCGCGAATTGCAATGATAGCGGCGTCACGTTCGCTGTCGAATGCTTCGAGGTCGATGTAAAATGCCTCGCCGTTCCCAAGAGCTATGCCGACGCCGAGCGGTGCAAGTTTGTCGTACGTGCTCGAACGACCGTCCGAATTTGAATCGTTCACCGAATAGCCGAACTCGTCCGTTTCGAAGAGCTTACGGATCACCTTATCGAGGTCAGCTTGGGTCGTTACAACTGAATACGCAGTCTCAATTCGCTTCTCCGCAGCCTCACCCGTATGAGTTGGCAAGCTGTCGAACAGACCCGCAGATGCATCGGAAAATTCCTTGACGAGCGACTTGAACTCCAACTCGCGGAAGAGTTCGTACGCTTTTTCTCGATCCGGAGCACGATGTGCAAGTGCGTTAAGGTCCATTTCGAGCGGAACTTCGCAATGGATCGTCGCAAGCTCTAGAGATTGCTCGATCAGCTTGCGGTTGTTCTGAAGGCTTTCGCGATACGTCTTGTGCGTAACCTCGTCGGCTCGATCCATCGCTTCGCGAGCACCGCCGAAATCGAGCACCAGCTTCAACGCACCTTTCTCACCGATTCCGGGCGCGCCGGGAATGTTATCGACCGAATCGCCCATCAACCCGAGCAGATCGATGATCTTCGAAGGCGGCACGCCGAATTTTTTCTCGACCCACGCTTCGTCGCACCATTCGATCGGCGGAACGGGAACCTTTCGCCGAAGATTCTGTGCATTTTGCCGCATGGCGACGACGTTCGGATCTTTTACGAGCTGGCAGAGGTCTTTGTCGTTCGAGACGATCACGCACTGCATCCCTTTTGCGGCGATCTGCTTTGAGAACGTGCCGATTATGTCGTCCGCCTCGTAACCGTCTAGCTTTACGACCGGAATGCTGAACGCCTCGCAAACACGTTCGATGTATGGCAGCTGCGAGACGAGATCGTCAGGCATCGCCTCGCGGTTCGCCTTGTAATCCTCAAAAGAATCGTGGCGAAATGTCGGTGCAAAAGTATCCCAAACGGCCGCGATGTAGTCCGGCTTCTCATCGTTCAAGAGCTTGCGGAGCATATTCGTAAAGACAAATACCGCCTGCGTAACCTGGCCCTTGCTGTTGCGCAGCGGCTCCTGCTTCATCCCCATCGGAGCAAAAAATGCCCGATAGACGTGGCTCATCGCGTCGATCAGAAATACTCGCTTCATCTGTTGGGCGATTTTAGCGTGATTTTGGACTGAATGCTAAATCCTTAAAGGTTTTCTCGAGTCGCCGGTCACTTCTACGACACGGTCGTACGTGTCAGAACCGGGAGCGATAGCGACTGGGTTCTCTGTACAGGTCAGAACCGGGAGCGATAGCGACTGGGTCTTCTGCACAGGTCAGAACCGGGAGCGATAGCGACTGGGTTCCTTCTACCACCAATCGAAATCAGGCAACTTGTCACCCTGCTCGTTATTTACATAATTGCAGGCTTCCCAAATGCTCTTTTCGTTCCAGAGATTTCGCCTACTGCCTTTGTCTGCCCACGGCGAGTGCTCGTCGAGCCACAGGCCGTCCTCACGAAGTTGCCGTGTTGCATTGGCTTTCAACGCGATCAGTGCATCTTTAGGCTTTTTCGATCCGATGCAGATCACTACATGAATGTGGTTCGTCCGAACATTAATGGCGAGAAGCCTCCAGTCTCGTTTGACGCACAGTTCTCTGATCGCTTTCTCGACAGATTGTCGGCGCTCCGCATTGAGTGTGACCGGAGGATGAAGAAGAAGCTCTTCGTTATGTTTTCGCCAGTTGCTGTTTGCAGGGATTCTTGGAGATCGGTAAACGTTATTGTTTCGATCAACGCTACCGCGTTCGTCGCCGTGCAGCCACGTTCCATAGCAACGAAAGGTAAAAAAGACTGCGAGAGGAATGTCAGTATCGTTCCACATTGTTCAATTCTGACCGCGTAAGAACCCAGTCGCTATCGCTCCCGGTTCTGACCCGTTGCCAAACGTCAGTAACCGATAAGCGCTATCGCTCCCGGTTCTGACCGGGCTCGATGTCGTTTGAATTTACTGCTCGGAGCATTGCGGCTTTTGAGTCGCGGACGAATGAGCGTTGGAGATAGCGGCTGATGGGATAGCCGAGTTTCGCGAATAGAGCCTTTGGCCGGGAAAACGCGAGAAGATCGTACCAAACTTCTTCCGTTTCTGCATCGAATTCGACGGAGAAACGTTCTTCGCCCATTTCGACGTGCTCGGCGAGCGTACCGTATGCAAAACCGAAACGCCTTTCCAGGTCGTCGATCACATAAACGATCCGGGCAGAGCTCATCGAATAGAATCCAAAATGGCGGACGATCATCGCAACAGTTCGGCCTTCCTCGATCGGCGTGTCGGTGCGCACAAGCCTCACCCAATCAAAGTCGAACATCTTCCACGAGCGGATCGCGTTCTTTGCTTTCTCGAAATCATCCGGTCCGCGTCCGATCATCACGCGATTGTGATCGAGATTGAATCCTGCGGGCGTTTTACCGCTCGTCGCGCCAACATCCGCGTAGGAAAAGGTGCTTTTTGCGGCGTTGGCAAGGAGATCACCAACGGCCGCGTCGGTCGGCTCAGAAAGAACGAACATAATGCTAAAGTTACGACCCGGATATCGCGCGTTGCAAGTTTGACAATAAAAATACCGCTACGCTATTCTACTCGTTCGCCTAAATGGGCGAAAGGCGAGCATTTTCGCATTGTGTCCGGTTCGTCTAGGGGTTAGGACACCGCCCTTTCACGGCGGCAACACGGGTTCAAATCCCGTACCGGATACCATCTTTTTTCGAAAAGGCAGCATCACACTTTAGGGTTTTGCACGCGAATTCGCCTGCACTCATCATCTGAGTCGGCGAATTTTTTGTTTATCGAGATGAAAAGAACCATATTCCGCAGCATTTTTACGTCATTCGTTAGTGTGGTCCTTGTTTCGGCGGCATTTTCGCAGACGCAGGCGACTGACACCGTGATGGTTCTGCCATTCGAGAACACATCCGGCAAGACCGAGTTTAACTGGGTCGGCGAGAGCTTTGCGGCCGCATTGAGCGAACTCCTTCAGGTTCCGACGCTGAACGTCGTCTCGAATGACGAACGAAAGATCCTGCAGCAGAAGCTTCGCATTCCGCTGACCTCGCTCCCGAGCCTTGCGACATCGTTGAAACTCGCACGCGAGAAGGGCGCGACGATGCTGATCACGGGAACGTACAATATCGTGCCGGCACAGGGCGACAACGCCGCCGTGATAACGGTCACCGCAAAGATCGTCCGCGTGAACGAAGGCCGTTTCTTAAGCGAATATATAGACGGAAAGCAGGTTACACGCGACATAAATCTCACCGACGCTCTCGGTAATCTTCAGTCGACCCAGGGCCAGATCGCTTATCAGATCCTTTACCAACGCGATAAATCCCTTCCGTATTCGCAGAACGACATCATTTCGACGGCGAGCAAAGTTCCGGCCCGTGCCTTCGAAGCTTATACAAAAGGCCTGCTCACGAACCTCACCGACGCTCGTGAGAATTACTTCAAGAATGCGATGCGTCTTTATGCCGAGGCAGTTCCCGACGGCGTGTATTCTGCGGCGGCCCTCGAACTTGGGCATCTATACCTTGCCGAAAGGAAGCTTAACGAGTCTCAGGATGCATTCGAGCAAGTGATAAATGGCTACCAGCAGTGTGTTGACCGTGTGAAATCTGCGACGAAGCCAGGCAAATGCAACGGCGATGATTACGCAGAGGCCGCATTTTACGACGGGCTGATCCAACTTCGCGCAGGCCGGTTCGAGATGGCTCTCGGGATACTGCGGCCGCTTGCTGAAGACCTGAAGCTCACGGCGATCTATAACGCAATTGGTGTGATCTCGGTGCAGGGTTCGCGTGCTGAGAAGAAAAATCCTGCGAAGGCCGCGGCGATGCTTGCGGAAGGCGTTTCGTTACTTAAGAAAGCTGCCGAGTCCGAACCGAACAACGACAACATTCGCTTTAACTATGGGGCTGCGTTATTGATCAGCGGCGATATGGCCGAAGCGGCCAAGAGCCTCAAGGCGGCGATCGCTGCGAACGCGAATGACGGCGACGCCTATTTCCTGCTCGCAAAAGCGATGGAGGAATTGAAAGATCCGCTTGCGGCCTCGATCGATAACCAGGCTCGCCAGAAGCTTACGGCGAATAATCGTTATGCTTCGCTGCAAAAGGAATGGGAGAAGTCCAAGACCGTTGATGATGTCCCGCTGCGTGTCGAACAGCCGACGAGAAAGGACTTCGTGGCCGTGATCTTGAGCCGAAAACAGGGAACGACCGTACAGCCGCAGGTCAATGAGACGGAAGCCCTATTGGCAAAGGCCCGCACCATGGTCGCAAACGGCCAGGACGACGAAGCGATGCCTCTCCTGCGTCGGATCCTTGCAAGCGAACCGATGAGTGCTGAAAGCTATCTTCTTCTCGGCAAGATACATCTTCGCCGCGGTGATATCGACCAGGCGATCAGCTCGTTCAAGACCTCGATCTTTTGGGACAGCCGCAAGATCGAGGCTCACGTAAATCTTGGCAAGATCTACGTCGAGAAGGGCGATTGCCAGCAGGCCAAGACGTACGCGGCATCCGCGGCCGAGATCGATGAGAACAACGAGGACGTGATCGCACTCGAACGCCTTGCCGATCGTTGCTCGAAATAATGCTGTTCGAGCGGTCTGTCGGACTGGTATAATTGAAATTCCCTCGAGCGGTTTTTGGGGCTGCTTGAGCCGGTTGAAAAAAAATCTGGAACTCTCGGGTATTTGTGGCACGCTACGTGCTTAAGAGAAAAGTGGCTAGCTTGATGAGATTTATCAAGACCCCGCCGCCAACTCTACTCCGAGCGCGGTTTGCCACTGTGCTCTTACACCTTCCGAGCGTTCCTTCAGTTGTCCTACCATACAAGCCCGGTCTCGCTAGAGACCGGGCTTTCTTACTTTTGTTCAGCAAATTACGCAGAATGCCGTTAATTACAGGCTTTCGTTCAATTTGAATGAATTGTGATCTTGCGGAGATGCCGGGCGCTCGTATCGGTCGGATTTTATTTCAAAATGACAGAGTTGCCAGGGGCAAACGGCTGAAAGTGACAGCTTCCGTCAGGCGAAAGTGACAATTTGCGTCACACGCGTTCACGTTGCCGTATTTTCGTTCATATTGAATTGACCAAATCGGTCAACGCGCACGGCTTTCGTCTGCCGAAACTGGTAAAATTTTCTCAGTGATCGGACTTTTGAAAAAAGTGTTTCCAGGTGCGCGGAATATCGTTTTGGCGCTCGCATCTGCATTGATGCTCGTATTGGCATTTCCGGACAGCGGTTGGTGGTGGTTGGCGTGGTTCGCATTTGTTCCCTTCCTGCTTGCCGTCGTCGATGAAAGGAACGGGATCTCGTCGTTCTTTCTGGGCCTTATCTTTGGAACCGCCTATTTTTTCGGAACGTGTTGGTGGCTCGCCTATGCGCCGATCCACTACGGAGCCTTCCCGCCAGTATTAGCCTATTTGCTGATATTTATCGCATGCATGATCGCAGGATTTTTTCCCGCGGTCTTTGCACTCGTCTTTAACGCGATCTCAAGACGGTGCGGTTCCTGGAGCCTGCTTGCGGCACCTTTTGTTTGGGTCTTTAGCGAATACCTGCGTCTTTGGCTGACGGGGAACAATTGGAACGCGGTCGGCTATTCTCAGGCCTTTTCGCCGCACGCGATCTTGAACATGGCGTCGGTCGGCGGCGTTTATCTTGTAAGTTTCAATATCGTTGCCTTTAGTACGCTGATCGCCGCCGCGTTGAAGGTTGCCGCCTCGACGTCTGATGCTTTTGAACGCCGCGTGCCATTGCTCGCTTTGGGTACTTATTTCGTTGCTCCGGCCGGAATTATATACCTTTTGGTCGATCCAACGATGAGGTCGGCGTTCTCGCAAAAAGGAAAGCGAAATTTGTCGATCGCGTTGGTTGCGATCCCGACGATCGCTGCCGCCCTTTTGTTCTTCTTTGCGATGGGACCAAGGACCGAGGCAATGCCGTCAAATTCGGCCGATATTGCCGCTACGGCCGTCGTTGTTCAGGCGGACGTTCCGATGAGTTCGCTTTCTGCGGTCAAGCTGGACCAACTTCGCAGCCGTCAGATCCAACTTGCGACACAGCGTCTGGCGGATGTTCATTCCGGTACAAAGCTCGTGATCCTTCCCGAATCTCCGATGAACTATATGTACACGGACGATCGCGAGTTCCAGACCTACATAAATGATTTCGCCCGGCGGAACAACGCGTGGGTGCTCTTCAATTCCGCCGAGCCGGATAGTGAATCGACCCGATATTTCAACTCGGCGGTTATGATCGATCCGAGCGGAAGGAAGGCAGGTCAGTACAACAAGATCCACCTCGTGCCTTTCGGCGAGGCGATGCCGTTCCCGCTCGATGGCGTTCTTCCCGGGTTGGTCGGAACGTTTGCCTATGGCCGAACCCACGACATTCTTCCCGTCGGTGACGCAAAGGCGGGCATCCTGATCTGTTTCGAATCCAATTTCGGCACGCTGTCGCGTCGGTTTGTTGCCGACGGTGCGGATGTTCTTATCGAACTGACCAATGACGGTTACCTCGGGCCGACGCCCGTTCTGAAGCAGCATCTTGCGAACGCGGTCTTTCGCGCGGTCGAGACCTCGCGGCCCATTCTTCGTGCGACCAACGTCGGCATTACGGGCTATATCGATGAAAGCGGTAATATCTCCGACACGCTTCCGGTTTACGAGGAAGGCACACGCATTTGGCCCGTGCACAAAAGCAGCGGAAGGATGACGTTTTACGTACGGTTTGGTGATTGGGTCGCGTGGCTGGGAACGCTCGTAACGTTGGTGTTGCTGGGCTACTCGATCGCGAGCGGTCGCCGACAGCGGCACCCTGAGCTATAATACTCGATCGCTGTCGAATGCGTTACGGCTTTTAATATATGGAACTTGCAGACCTGCATACAAAACACGAAGAGATAAAAGATAAAGTTGCCCAACTTGGGAGGTTTCTTTGACGCGCCTCAAAAACGCAAACAGCTAGAACAATTCGAAGAGCAGATCGCCCAACCGGGCTTTTGGGACGATTCCGAAGCGGCGCAGAAGGTCGTGCAGCAGCGGTCGCGCATTGAGAAAGCTCTTGAACGCCAGAAAGCGTTCGAAACCGGCGTTTCGGATGCCGAGGTGCTTTTCGAGTTCGCCGAATCGGACGAGGCCTCGGCGACGGAACTCGAAGACCTGGTAGCTAAACTCGATAGCGAGGTTGCTGCCGCGGAGATCGAATCTTTGCTGTCGGGCGAAACCGACGCTAACAACGCGATCTGTTCGCTGCAGGCCGGAGCCGGCGGCACGGATGCGCAGGATTTTGCTCAGATGCTGCTGCGAATGTATCTTCGCTGGGCTGAGCGCAAAGGTTTTAAGGCGGAGATCCTTGACGAACAGCCGGGAAGCGAAGCGGGCATCAAGTCCGCAACATTCCGCATCGAAGGCGACTATGCTTATGGGCTTCTTGCTGCAGAAGCTGGAGTTCATCGACTCGTTCGTATCTCGCCTTTCAATTCAGGCGGCAGCCGCGAAACGTCATTCGCCTCGATGTTCGTCTCACCGGAGATCGATGAGAATATCGAGGTGAACATCGAAGACAAAGACCTGCGTGTTGATACCTATAGATCGACAGGCGCGGGCGGGCAGCACGTCAATACGACCGATTCTGCCGTTCGCATCACGCATTTGCCTACCGGTATCGTCGTGACGTGCCAGAATCAGCGTTCACAGATCCAGAATCGTGCCGTTGCGATGCAGGTGCTGCGTTCGAAACTTTACGAACTCGAGCTCGAAAAACGCCGCGAAGGCGCCGCCGAACTCGAAGCTGGGAAGATGGACATCTCTTTCGGGTCACAGATACGCAATTACGTTCTTCATCCGTATCGCCTCGTCAAAGACACGCGGACAAAGCATGAGACCGCCGATGTTGAGTCGGTTCTTGACGGCGAGATCGACGATTTTATCCAAGAGGTGCTCCTTTTCAAAAAAGGGGCGGAGACGCGTTAGCGAAGATGGCGAAACAACCTGCCACCATTTTTGTTTGTCAGAATTGCGGAGCACAGGCGCGCAAGTGGCTCGGACAGTGCGCTGACTGCGGTGAATGGAATACGTTTGCCGAGGAACGTTTTCGTCCCGCCGCATCGGGTAAACGTGCTGCGTCCGCCGTCAACTATCGGCCTGCCGAAGCCTTTTCCTACGCGTCGATAAAGTCGGATGAGGACGAACGCACAACTTCGGGTATTGAGGAATTTGATCGAGTGCTTGGCGGAGGGATCGTCGCCGGTTCTCTCGTTCTGATCGGTGGTGCACCGGGTATCGGCAAATCTACGCTCGTGCTTCAGATGGCAGAACGGCTCGTTTCGGGCGGCATTTCCGTTCTTTATGTTTCGGGCGAAGAATCCGAACGGCAGATCAAGCTTCGCGGCGCACGTCTCGGGCTTCAAGCTGACGGGCTTTTCATTATGCCTGAGACGAATCTCGTCGCTATTTTGGACGAGATAGCAAGGATGCGTCCAAATGTCGTTATCGTCGATTCGA
This sequence comes from Pyrinomonadaceae bacterium, assembly GCA_019694355.1. GTDB lineage: Bacteria > Acidobacteriota > Blastocatellia > Pyrinomonadales > Pyrinomonadaceae > OLB17. The sequence goes on from JAIBCB010000005.1 coordinate 26,557, forward strand.
TACAGACCGTTTTCAGCCCCGCGATCGAATCAGCCCCGGGCAGCGTCTCGCAGGTTCGCGAAGTCGCGTCGCAGCTGATGATGCTTGCCAAACAAACCGGCACGCCTGTCTTCCTGACCGGCCACGTTACAAAAGATGGTTCGATCGCGGGTCCAAAGACGCTCGAACACATCGTCGATACTGTGATCTATTTCGAGGGCGATCGTCATCACAATCACCGCATCATTCGGGCGACCAAGAACCGATTTGGTGCCGCCAACGAAATAGGTGTTTTCGAGATGACCGGCACGGGCTTGATAGCCGTCGGCAATCCATCGGAGCTTTTCCTGCAGGAACGTCCGGCCAATGCGACGGGCTCGGTCGTGACCGTTTGTATGGAAGGCACGCGGCCGATGCTCGTCGAGATCCAGGCGCTCGCAAGCGGAACGAAGTTCGGCTCAGGACGACGGATGACGCAGGGTTTTGACCACAACCGCACATCGCTTTTGATCGCCGTGATGGAGAAGCGTCTAGGGATGCAGCTCGCTTCGGACGATGTTTTTGTGAACGTTGCAGGCGGCTTCGAGGTCGATGAGCCCGCAGCCGACCTTGGCGTGATCGCAGCGATCGCATCGAGTTTTCGCAACCTGGTGATCCCGCCTGAAACTGCCGTTTTCGGCGAGGTTGGGCTGACCGGCGAAGTTCGCGGCGTGCTCCAGGCACAGGCACGCGCACGCGAAGCTCAGACGCTTGGGTTCAAGAAGCTCATCATTCCCGAATCAAATCGCAAGGGCCTCGAAAAACTCCTCGGCATCCGGATCGTCGGTATCAAGGATCTTGACCAACTGATGGACGAACTGTTCTGATTCTGTTCCGTCCACGCGGTCTTTTTTGTCTCGGGAACAAATCCGTCAGTCAGTTCGTATCTCACACCAACACAAAAAAAAAGGAGCTGTTGTTGGGAATGAAATTTCGCCTGTTTATCGTATTCACACTTGTGCTTGTGTCGTCACTCGCAGTCGTCGGACAGACGAGCGACAAGACCGAGACAGAACTAAGATCGCTTGTTCGCCGGATGGTTGATGCCCAAGCTGCTTTCGATGTGAAGGCTCTCGATGCAGTCCTCACGCCTGACTACATAGAGATATCGCCGCTTGGCGAATTCGACACGCGCGATAAAGTTCTCGGGTTTTACAAGCCCGAATTGAAGCCGCCGGCGAACCAAATGCCCACGAATATGGAGTTAAGCGATTACTCGGTCCGCATTTACGAGAAGATGGCGGTCGTGATCGTAAAAGAGACGTTCTCGTTCACTGCCGACGGAAAGCCCTTACCGCCTCGAAGCTTGCGCGTGATGTTCGTGTGTAAACGGGAAAAGAGTGGCTGGAAAGTCGCGTCCGTGCAATACACCGGCATTCGTCCAAAACAACCTGCGCCGCCGACAAAGCCGAACTGATCAGCAAGCAGGAAACAGAACTCTAGATTTCCGGTGCCATTATCTTGTCGAGAATACTGTCCGTTTTTGCTCGAATGTCGGTAACGCGAGGGCTCGGGTGTTCATTCAAAAATGACGGAGGCGTGTGAAATGGATCGACCTGGACAGGAACGCCTTCTTCGTCGAGTCGATGCGTGATGATAGACGAGATCAATTCCTGCTCGAACTGCGTAAGGTCAAGGAACCTGACGCCAAGGCCCGTATGGTCGAATCGGTAAAGAGCCTTGCACGAAAGCGGCAAATGGTTGCCGTTCGGCAGCTCGATCTCCATGCGGAATTCATCGCCAACGTAGATGTTCTCCTCCCAACCCGTAAAGCAGCCCCCGATGCTTATCTGGAGCAACCGAGTCTGCTGCCGCTCACCGTATTTGGTGATGATCGTCGCCGGAATGTCGAGCGAAAAGCGGATATGTTGGCGTTGGCTGATAGACATTTTACGGTCAGGGGTGAACGAACAACTTGCAACAGCTTATTTTAGCTGTTTGCGGCGGACTCTAGCAACACAAAAAGACCGGCTCGCTATAAAACCCGAGCCGGTCAATTCTGTGCAAAATAAGTTTCCTCTAGGCCGCGGCCGCTTCGTTGCCTTCCGCAACCTCTTCAAATGCGGCGGCAAGAGCCTGGCCGATCATCTGCGGAGGCCTGCCTTCGAGGTCGCGACGCTCGAACATCTTCACCAACTTTCCGTTCTTCAAGAACGCGATCGAAGGCGAGGACGAGGGGTAACCGGTGAAGTATTGGCGAGCGGTTTCGGTCGCGTCGATGTCGGCGCCGGCGAATACCGTGATCGCGCGATCGGGTTTTACTGCCGCATGTTGGAACGCCATCGCGATGCCGGGGCGAACGCCGCCGGCGGCGCATCCGCAAACCGAATTCACGACGACCATCAGCGTTCCGTCAGTGTTCTTTACTGCGGCTTCGACAGCCTCGCTTGTCTTTGTTTCTTCGATGCCAAGGCTTGCAAGCTCAGCACGCATTCCGTGGATCATCATTTCTGGATAGGGCATAAATTCTCCTAAAGGTTGAAATATACTTGACCTTTTTTTCAAGTATCTTAAATTTGGTGATACTGCGTCAAGTTTGGCACCGCAGGAACGAATCCCTTACTATCGACAGATATCAGAGGGACAATGTCGATCGAAACTGAGAAGAAATATCGGATAACGGCTGAGCGGGCGGTCGAACTGGCAGCTCGTCTTGAAGCTCGCGGCGGCGTGTTCCTTTATGAGCGATTCGAGGAGAATCTTCTTTTTCGCGGCGGACAGCTCGATGCGAACAATGCGGTACTGCGTCTAAGGCGAACCGACGCCGGCTCATTCCTTACCTACAAAGAGAAGGCGGTCGTCGAGGAGGGCTTCAAGTCGCGGCTTGAGTATGAAACTGCCATCGACGACGCAGCAGCGATCGAGGCGATGATCGGCAGGCTCGGTTATCGGCTCTCTCTTATTTATGAAAAACGTCGAAAGGCGTGGCGGCTCGCGGATTGTGAGATCGTTTTCGACGAACTTCCATTCGGTCATTTTATGGAGGTCGAAGGCTCCGTTGATGACATTCTAGCGACGGAAAAGCTTTTAGATCTTAGCGAACTCGACGCAGAGCCGCTCAGCTATCCAAGTTTGACCGCAAAATTTGGACAAGATGAAGAAGGCGTCAAGGCGGCACGCTTCGATCACAAGGAGAGTTGATTCAGGCGGTCAGTGTCATCGGGAAAGCGTACGTCGATCGTCCGCGGGTCATCGCCGTCGCCTGTGAGCGAGATCTCTATCACACGTTTTGCCATCGGATTCGAAGACAAGCGATCGGGCCACTCGATGATAGCAATAGCTTTCGGGTCGTCGAGTATCTCATCAAGCCCGACTGCGGTTGATGCGTCAGCCTTTGCGTCGAGCCGCCAAAGGTCGATGTGGTAAACCGCAAGTTTTTCGGTCTTGTAAAGATTAACGAGCGCAAAGCTCGGGCTCGTGACCTCATCCACGTCGTATCCCAGACCGTGCAGGATCCCTTTTGTGAACAAAGTTTTTCCGGCGCCAAGCTCGCCTGATAAAAGGACGACATCGCCGCCGCGAAGTTCAGCGGCGAGACTCTCACCCAAGCCGAAGGTCTCATCCGGCGTATTGCAGACAACCTTGCTCATGATCGGCGAAACGTTGGACAAGCCGCCCCTCTCATATCAAACCTCAAACTTCGCAAAGACATCGGCAAGACATTCGCGCACGTCCGAAGCGGTCATAACGCGCTTTCCATACTTACTCTCCGCGATGTCACCGGCCAGTCCCGCAACGTAAACCGCTGCGACGACGGTTTCGAAAATATCGATATTCATCACGGCGGCCTGAGCCGCAAAACCCGCGAGAATTCCGGTCAACGTGTCACCGTTGCCTGCTTTGCCAAGACCCGAATTTCCCGTCGGATTTACGACGACGCGGCCATCGGGAGCACCTATCAGTACACGCTCACCTTTCAGGACAAGGATAACATTGTGCGTTGTCGCAAACTCGCGAACGGCGTGTACGCGATCTTTGATCGCAGCTCTGTCGGTCGTTCCAAGCAACCGCATAAACTCGCCTTCGTGGGGCGTCAGTATCAAGGCAGTACCGCCTGCGTGAGCTGCCCGGAGCGTTGAAGAAGCCCGCACTTTAGTAAGGGCACTCTTGTCAGAATCGCCTGCGTGAGCGGGCGGCCAGTTTGTCGAGACCGGCGAAAGCAAGTTCAACGCATCCGCGTCCACAACCATCGGCTGACGACGACACGCGACGACCTTCTCGACGAACCGCCGCGTACTTTCGCTTTGCGACAGGCCGCAGCCGATCGCGATGGAATCAGCCTTTGCAAGAAGCCCACCGATCTCGTCGAATGCAGACTCGCTGATCTCACCGTCATCGGTTTCAGTAACCCCTCGCAGCATTACCTCGGGCAATAAACGTGGGGCGATCAACCCCAGCGAAGATCGCGGAGCCGCGAGTGTAACAAGGCCGACGCCCGAACGCATCGCGGCGTTTGCTGCGAGAACGGCTGCTCCCGAATAGCTTTCCGACCCAGCGATCACGAGTGCGTGTCCACGCTTGTTCTTGTAGGAATCCGTCGAAAACCTTGTTGCTTTCAGCCAATCGCCCGCATCCGCGGCTTCTGCTAGGAATGTGTCAGAACTGCACTTTTCGATAAGCTCTTGCGGCGAACCGATATCCGCGATCACAAGCTCGCCTCCAAACGTCGAGGCCGGCGGAAGGACGTTTGCTGTCTTTGCGGCGGTGAATGTGACGGTCGTATCGGCCTTGAATGTGGCGCCGATCGGATCGGAAAGATCCGCATTCAGTCCGGACGGAATGTCGATGGACAATGTGAACTGAGCCTGTTCGGAAACATCGCTCACCTTTTGTAAAACCTCGCCGAGCCAACCATCGACAGGGCGGTCAAGCCCCGTTCCAAATACTGCATCGACCACGACTTCGAAAACTTGAGCAGAGCCATCGAAAAAGGCCGAGAATTCTTCCGGGGAGTTTATTTCTGTCAGGCGCGCAGCGGACTCTCCAGCTCGTTCAAAATTCATTCGCGCATCGCCTTTTGTAACTGCCACATTCCCAAAAAGAAGGGTCTCGACCGTCGCATTTTCCGCGGCCAACAGCCTGCCAAGGGCGGCACCATCGCCGCCGTTGTTGCCTTTCCCGCAAAGTATCAAGATCGATCTGCCCTCCGCCGATCCGCCGAAACGGTCTTTAATGACACGCGCGACCGCAAGGGCGGCATTTTCCATCAAACTGATCGACGGAATGCCGTATCGTTCGGTCGTGAGGCGGTCAACCTCACGCATTTGTGCGGCTGTCAGGATCGGTCGCATAGGCCAAAAGATTAATCTAACACACCTATTTTGAATGGTTTAGCGGGTCGATGGCAAAACGCCAAAAAACCGCGTCGGCTCGCTTTACCGATGCGGTTTCCTTGGAAACTAACTCAATTGGAGAATGTGAATAGACCTCTGGCGTTCCACATTGGCATATTTTGTTTGCCACTGTGCTCTTACACGCTTTTCTTCCGTTCATTTAAAGAAAACGTCCAATAGCGCGCCGCTTCCAGAAATCTCGCGTTGGAATGTGAGATCAAGCCTTCTGCTGCAGCTAAATAGCCGCCAGCTAGCTTCCTTTAGTTCGAGAATAACGATATTGGTGGTCCCGGCTGGATTCGAACCAGCGGCCTTCCGCTTAGGAGGCGGACGCTCTATCCAACTGAGCTACGGGACCATGTCGAATGGGAGTTTCCAATTCGGAATTGCCGAATGTCAACGGCTAGCTGTCGTAGCGAACCAGCGATTGAACATTATAACCCGCAAATTTTTCGCGGCCTTTTAGAAAGTCAAGTTCGACGACAAAAAGAAGCCCTGCGACCTTGCCGCCGACGCTCTCGACGAGATCGACGACGGCGCGTGCTGTGCCGCCAGTTGCGAGCAGGTCGTCAACGATGAGGACATTGTGGCCTTCACCGACGGCATCCTTGTGCATTTCGAGCGTGTCGGTGCCGTATTCGAGGTCGTATGAGATCGAGACCTTTTCAGCCGGGAGCTTCTTCGGCTTGCGTACCGGGACGAAGCCCGCGTCGAGTTTGTATGCGACGGGAGCCCCGAAGATAAAGCCGCGTGATTCGACACCGATAACAGTATCGACCTTGTGGCCGTTCGCGAGTTCGCAAAGGGCATCGACCGAGCCGCGAAGGCCCGTCGGATCGAGTATCAGCGTCGTGATGTCGTAAAAATTGATGCCGGGTTTTGGGAAATCCGGTACTTCGCGAATAAGTTTTTTAAGATCTTCCATTTCTATTGTTTATCTTTCGATCATAAATGCTCCGAATTCGCCCGTCGGCTCTTCGACGATCTCTTCGAGCATTTCAACATTCGAAAACGGCGGCCCGGCCGCAATGTCTTCTTTGAACGCGAGAACAGCGCGTTCTGAGCCTTCGACGAACGCTTCGACGCGGCCGTCGTCCAAGTTCCGTATAAAGCCGCGAATCTGATGTTTTGCGGCCGATCGCTGTGCGAAATAGCGAAACCCGACGCCCTGCACCATCCCGCTTACAAAATATCGCCTTGCGATCATCCGTTTCGTCGTTCGTTGCCGAAGCTAGATTGTGCCAACCTTTTCGCAAGTTGTCCAAATCGAACGACCACCGGGAAAAAAGGCATTGACAATATATTGTGGTCGTGTTTAAACTATTCACAATAAAGACGACTGAAGGACGCGCTCGGACGGGGATGAGTTGGGATCATTCTTGGCGGGTCTTTTTTGTTTGCGGTTACTTGTTAGGTGTCGCGTAGCTTGAAACTTCAAGTTCGCGGCCGTCGGTTGCGATCGATATCATTCCATATTCTCCGGTCGTAAGGACGGCGGCTCCTGAATTCTCCCAAGCTTCTAGAACTTCTTTGTGCGGATGTCCGAATTGCGAATGACGCCCGACCGAGATGATCGCCCATGCCGCACGCGTCGCTGCGACGAAGTCGAAGGTTGACGACGTGCGGCTGCCGTGATGCGCGACCTTTACGACATCCGCCGTGAGGTGTGTGTTGGCGGCAAGAAGGTCTTGTTCGGCAGAGCGTTCTATGTCACCGGTCAGGAGCACAACTCGGTTCCCAAAAATCAGCCGCATGACGAGCGAGTGATCGTTGTCGGACGGACCGGCGGCATCACCATTTGGATAAAGGGTCTCGATACGTGCGCCGCCGATCTCAAGAACTCTGCCGCGAAGCAGGGTCTCGGTCGGGATCGAACGTTCTTGCAGCACTCTCAGAAGTTCATTTAGTTCGGGATCATCAGGCGGCATTCGTCCGAAGAAAGCCTTTCCGACCGCAAAATTGTTTGCGACATCGACAAGGCCGCCGGTGTGGTCGATGTCTGCGTGTGTGGCGCCTAGATGGTCGATCCGTGAGTAGCCTTTGCGCCACAGAACGTGCGAAACGACGCGTTCGCCGATGCTTGATGTATCGGGCTGAAAGTCTTCACCATCCTTCTCATCCGGAAACCTCAAATGCCGCCCGCCGCCGTCAACGAGCATCGTCTCGCCATTCGGGAACGTGATGAATATTGAATCGCCTTGCCCAACGTCGATAATATCGATGCGTAGTTTTCCGGTCGCCGCCGGTGCCGAATAAGGATGCAGAGCGATGACCGTTGCAAGGAGAACAAGCCCGCACGCAGCCGCAATTATCCCTTTCTCGAGCGTACGGTCGCGGATGATCGCGAATACGTTCCACCTTGCAGCGGCAAAAGCAAAAAGGATGATCAGAATCGCGTAAATAAAATAGATCACGGCTCCCTCACCGGAATATTCCGGCAAGCGGAAGCTGAAGAATGCGAATCTGGAGAGGCCTTCGGGAACGATCAGATTTAGCGAATTGCAAGCCTCGGCGAGTGCGAAAAGCGGCCTTGCAAGAACCGCTGAAACGCCCGCGACCAGAAGTCCGATGACTGCGGCGAAACTTTCCACCGCAAGGAAGAATCCTACCCAAAGGTTGCTGAAAATGGCACCGATCGAAATGCGATGAAAATAGATGACCGAAAGCGGCAGCATTGCAAACTGGACGGCGAGCGAGACAAAAATGCCTTCAAAGATATAACGTGCGGCTCGTTGAACGGCACCTTGAATACGCCCTTTGAAAAATGGCGATCGGTCGATATTTGCCGTCCAAAGATCTGAGCTGTGCTGTCGTTCCCAAGCCGTTGAGTTCCAATAGAGCGTCTCGCAAAAACGCCGAAGCCAACGCGGCACATTCGGCGGAAAAGGTTCAGCGGCAGAAGGCGTCCAGGAGCCGATCGCCTTCAGTTTCAAGAGTGTCGGCAATGCAAAAAGGCCGATCACGCCGGCTGCTGTGAGCGTGAGTTGAAAGGATGGATCGAACAGGCCTGTGGGCCGCCATGCGAGCAGGCAGATCGCGGCAAAGGCGAGTTGGTTCGCGACAGATCTCGTACGATACATCGCGTAACCAAAAAGGCCGGCAGAGAACATCACTGCGGCACGCACGATCGGAAGATCCGCACCGACGGCAAACGTGTAGATCCATAAAGGACCGATCGTTAGTGCGTAATGCAGCCATCTTCGCCGAGTAAAAAAGCGAGCGATCAGAAGCAGCACGCCGGCGATAAATGTGATGTGAAGCCCGGAGATCACGAGGACGTGAAATGTACCGCCCTCGCGATAGACATCTGCCGTCTGCTTGTCTAGCAGGCTGCGGTCGCCGAGCAAGCTCGCGGCCATCACACCGGCGGTCGAGGGCGAAAGATGTGTTCTAAAACCTTCAACGGCCGCCGCTCGTTGTCGATAAACGAAAGCGAGCGGAAGAAAGACAGATTCTTCGCCAAGATGTTCGATCAGAAGCGGACTTTTTATGCGGGCAGATGCATCGATTCCCGTGAGATCTAAACGCTCGACATCCGAAAGTACGCCCGGTGCTCGGAATTCGTCCTCACGTTCCAAAACGCACGTGAATCGAATCAGCGAACCGTATCCGAGGCCGTCGTCCGCGGCGTTTTTCTCTGTGATGGAAACTCTGACAATGCCGCTTGCAGGACGCTCAACACCTTTGAAAGAGACCGAATCTACGGCGAGCAAGAAACGCCTTCCGAACTGCGTGACCTCGACCGGGCCGTTGATGACGCCCGTCAGTTCGACGATCCCGTAGGTCGGAATCGATCGTGAAGCTATAAGAGCTTTTATTCGGTCGGGAGCGACGCCGTCTTTTGATGCCGCAAAGGAGAACGCCCCCGTGAAAAAGAACGCGGTGCAGATGAGGGTTGTCGCAAAACTCCTTGAGCGAAAGGCGCCAGATGCGACCGCAGAAACAACGGCTGCCGCGAGCCAGATCCAAAGGTTTACTGAGGTGGCGAAGGATGAAGCAGCGATCCCGAGGCCGAAGCAAACGGCAAGGATCGCGAGCGGCCACGGTGAGAAGAGTTTCGCGACATTCCGCTGTGTCCTCGTCATTCAGCACACACCAATGGCTTGAATTCGAGAAAGCGTCTCTCGCTCATTCCGCGGATCAAAAGCAGTTGCTCTATACGTCGGAATCTGCCGTTCGCTGAGCGGAAGTCGAGAATAAGTTTCGCGGTCGGGCCTCCAACACCTGGCAAGCGAACGAGTTCGGTTTCCGTCGCATTGTTAATGTTCAGCTGGCCGGCCGTACAAGCGGTCGGTGAGATCTCGTATTGGATGCGCGATGAGCACGAAGCAATAAGGATGGCGCAAATGAGCACGATAATGGGAGCACGCATCGGGTGGGAAGATAAACTATTTGCCTACTGTTCGTTCTCCATTTCTGAGAGATCCTGGACATCTTCGAAGGCCTTGGTGAGCACGGGGCGAGCGCGAGTTGAACCGTCCATCTCTCCGATATAACCATCAAGCACCATCGCATCAAGGATCGCCGCCGCGCGTCCATAACCGATGCGAAGCTGCCTTTGCAGGAGCGATGTCGAACCGCGCTTCGCCTGGACTACGCACTTCAAGGCTTCGAAATAGAGCGGGTCTTGTTTTCCGGGAGCCGCAGTACCTCCTGCAGCCGAGTCTTCTTCGCCCTCGACGATCGATCTATCGTATGTCGCCTCGACCTTTTGGCTCTTGATGAATTCGACGACCCTCTTGATCTCAGCCTCGTTCACAAATGCTCCGTGGACGCGCGTTACATTCGAATTTCCCGGCGGCAGAAAGAGCATATCGCCCATCCCAAGCAGGTTTTCGGCACCGTTGGAATCGATGATCGTGCGGCTGTCCACTTTTGACGAGACGCGGAACGAGATACGCGATGGGAAGTTCGCCTTGATGAGGCCGGTGATGACATCCACCGACGGTCGCTGAGTCGCAAGGATCAGATGAATGCCGACCGCACGCGCCATCTGTGCGAGACGCGTGATCGATTCCTCGACATCCTTACCCGAGACCATCATCAGATCGGCGAGTTCGTCGATGATGATGACGATGTAGGGAAGTATCTTGTGCGGTTCGCCGTTCTCGTCATACTGCTCAAGATCGTTGCGGCGTTTTGCTTCGACGTTGTAGCCGTCGATATTTCGGACGCCGTAGCCCGCCAGGTCTTTGTAGCGGCGCTCCATTTCGCCGACCGCCCATCGAAGAGCGTTCGATGCGCGTTTCGGGTCTGTGATGATCGGCACCGCCAGATGCGGAATGTCGGCATAAAGCCCTAATTCGAGCCGCTTCGGATCGACCATGATGAACTTCACCTCGTCGGGCCGAGCCTTGTAAAGTATCGACATTACGAGCGTGTTGACACCGACGGATTTACCGGCCCCGGTCGCACCTGCGATCAGAAGGTGCGGCATCTTTGCTAGTTCTGTTACGTAATGCGTGCCGTCGATCGTCTTGCCGAGGGCGAGTGTCAGCAAGGCGTTCGACTCTTTGAATTGCGAGCCTTCGACGATCTCACGCAAGTAGATGGTCTCCCGCTTTCGATTCGGTACTTCGATGCCGACATAAGCCTTTCCGGGAATGCGGTCGATGCGGATCGATTCCGCTTTCAAGGCGAGGCAAAGGTCATCGACGAGGCCTGTAACACGCGAATATTTTACGCCTGCGTCGGGCTTGAACTCGTACGTCGTGACCACCGGCCCGCGTGTGATATTCATCACTTTGCCGCCGACGTTAAATTCGTTCGTCTTATCCGTCAGGTCCCTTGCCGTCGCATAAAGCTCATTCTCGTCCTGCTTGATATGCGGAGCGGCCGGTGTGAGGAGTTCAGCGTTAGGAAGTGTGTAGCCCTCGTAATCAGGCGACGATGTCGAGACGGGCTCCGACGATGTTTCCGAGCCATTTTCTGCGGCTTCTCCCTTCTTCTTGCGCGAACGTTTCGGTGAACTCGCCTCGGCCGCAACATCGGGCAATTCATCTTCGGCGACCTTCGTCGTTCCATACGGGTCAGCATCGACGGTTGGGACCGAAACTTCCGCAGTCTCTTCGACCGGCACGTTCCTTGTCCGTTTTGCTATCGATGGCGGTTCGCCGTTAATGTCCGGGATGACGACTGTCGGAGGAATATCGACATCATCGGCTTTCTCACGGATCCCGCGGCGTTTTTCAGCACGAAGTTTTGCTGCAGAATCGTCCGCTGCTCCTTCCGGCATTATTCGTGCAAACCAGTTGCTCGCACGCCCGTAAATACCGCTGCCTGCGACCTCCATATGCGAGAGAAATCCCGCAAGGGTCGCATTCGTAACAAGAATGAGTGAGCAGGCCAGGATCGCGGCGAGCAAGATGCCGGCACCGACGTTGCCGATCAGATGCGCGGTGCCCTGTGCTGTTGCCTCACCAATGATGGCTCCATAGCCTCCAAAAAGAGCGATCAAGCCGGCCAACGAGACCGATAGAAAGACAAATCCGGCCACACGAAGTCCGCTAGGCCTAAGGCTCGATGCCCTGAACACTCGCCAAGCGATCAATCCGATCAGAAGCGGGAAGAAATATGCTGTCCAGCCGAAGAGATTGAGAAGTATTGCAGCAATATTCGAGCCGATCGGGCCGACCCAATTCCGAGTTGCTGCGCCACCGGTCGAAAAGATCGAGCGATCTGCCGGGCTGCTCGTTACGAGACTCAGCAGGACGAGCAATGCCGCCGCGGCAACAATGATCGCGACGATATCGTTTGTGAGCGAATGTTCCTGAACCTTGCCCTTTTTTGCGAGCAGTGTCGTGCCGTCAGCTAGACAGAAGTTGATGTCGTCGTCTTTATAGACCGTTTTGCAGGCGGGACAGACTTTCATATCGGATCTGGGCGTCGCTTATAAAAAAATGCAAGTGCTTAAGATGAAGGCCGCATTTTCCAAAAGGTGACGACCATCTACATTAAGTTCTACGCGATAAAGCTATGAAATGTCAATGTTTATATGCGCTTAAGCCGCGAGACGGCCCTTTGCTCCGATAAAAAAAGGGGTTGACAAGTATGATACACTTATAAATGCGAACGTAATGGATGTTTTACGTTCCGCAGTTGAAGGGAAGCCGAGGAACCGCGTGGGATCGTTCAAGACGAAGCAGCTCACAGAAAGGCCAAGCTAAAGCACGTAGATGCGGCGAAATCCCAATATCTTCAAAAACTTAGATAGGTCTCGGGAGCGACGATTTTTTCGGAATTTTTCTGTGCGTGGTAGTATTTTATAGGTATGAAGTTCGACGTGCTGATCATCAGGATCGGATTTGTTCTTTTGCTTGCGTTAGGCGGTTACTTGCTGAATCCACTCGGCAAGAGTTCACACCTTAACGAACTTGTTGGCGAAAGCGTCCGACTAAAGCAAAGCCTTTCCGGCGTTTTTGGCGCATTGGTGGCTCTTGCCATCATCGGCGTTGAGGTCCGAGCGCGGAAGGCCTCGCTAAAGACGCTGATCGGTGCGGCGGTCGGTTCGATCATGGGGATCATTGGTGCATACCTGATCGGGATGCTGATCTCCTACCAGGACATCAATACCGTTCCCGGCGAGCTGAAGACATTCTTGACGATCGCCCTTGCCTTTTTCATGGGCTACATCGGTTTGATGGTCGGTGCAGCGAAGGGCGATTTCATCGACCTTTCGGCCCTCGGCGGGATCTTCAGCGACAAGGCCGTAAAACGCGATTACAAGATACTCGATACATCGGTGATCATCGACGGAAGGATCGCAGATGTTGCAGAAACCGGTTTTTTGAGCGGTTCGCTCATCATTCCAAACTTTATTCTTGCAGAGCTTCAGCAGGTCGCAGATTCTGCAGATTCTTCGAAACGCCAGCGCGGCCGCCGCGGGCTCGATATGCTCCAGCGGCTCAGAAACAACAGCAAGCTAGACATTCAGATCGTTGAGACGGATTTTCCGGCGATCAAAGAGGTCGATCTCAAGCTGATCGAACTCGGGTTGCAGATCGACGCGGTCATTATTACGAACGACTTCAACCTCAATAAAGTGTCGCAGCTGCGCGGCGTCGCCGTGTTGAACATCAACGAACTTGCGAACGCCTTGAAGCCTGTGGTTCTGCCAGGCGAAGCGATGCGCGTCTATATCCTCAAGGAAGGCAAGGAATACAACCAAGGCGTTGCATATCTTGATGACGGCACGATGGTGGTCGTCGATAATGCCCGCAAATTGATCGGCAAGACGGCGGACATTGCGGTAACGAGCGTGCTGCAGACCACGGCGGGCAAGATGATCTTCGGCAGGCTTTGGGAAGAGGCACATCCTGAGGATAGTTCGAGTTCCCAGACGGCGATCCACGATTCGCGATCGCTTGGTTTCCGGCGAGCAACGCGTGAGCTCCGGCAAACGACCATCATTGAGGAGGTCGAACATTCTTGATATGCGACGAATCTTCCTATCTTTCACGGCATAGATGAATACCGCGATCATAGTCGCTGCCGGTGCGGGCACACGCTTCGGCGGCGACACACCGAAACAGTTCGTCAGACTTGCGGGCAGGCCGATCCTCATACGTTCGATCGAAAAATTTGACCTTTGCGATGCGATCAATTCGATCGTTGTCGTCGTCGCAAAAGAAACGGTCGAAAGCGTTCGCTCGCTTGTTGGAGCCGCCGAATTTGCCAAGCCCGTTGAGGTCGTGATCGGTGGGGCAACGCGTGCGGAATCGACGCAGAACGGCCTTAGTGCGGTGCAAGGAAATGAAGGCGTCGTGCTGGTTCACGATGCTGCCCGTCCGCTTGTCAGCGTTGATGATATTCGGCAGGTCGTTCGTGCGGCGGAAGAATTCGGTGCGGCCTGCTTAGCGGCTCCTGTTGCCGACACGATCAAACGAGTTGCGGATGGTGAGATCCGCGAGACGATAGATCGCACGGAACTTATGTCTGCCCAGACGCCGCAAGGCTTTTCAGTTGACCTGCTGCGGCGTGCGTTCTCATCAAACCACGATCTGGCGAGTGCGACCGATGAATGTTCGCTCGTTGAGAAACTCGGCGAAAAGGTGAAGGTCGTCGCCGCGACCTCGTTGAATATGAAGATCACGACACAGGAAGATCTCAAGATCGCGGAGGCGTTCATCGCCGGCAGTCGCGACGGTCGTCCTCGGATCGGATACGGGACAGACCTTCATCGGCTTGAGCCCGGCGGCCCGCTTAAAGTTGGCGGAGTGGCGATCGATTGCGATCTTCAGGCGGTCGGGCATTCTGATGCCGATGTGTTGCTGCACGCGGTTACGGACGCGATCCTCGGGGCACTTTCCGCGGGCGACATCGGCTCACACTTTTCTGACACCGATGAAAAATGGCGTGGTGCCGACAGCCGCGTCTTTCTTGAAGAAGCGATTAGAATGGCGGCAGAACGCGGACTCGCGATCGGCAATCTTGACGCGATCATCGATCTCGAAAGGCCGAAGATCCGCCCATTTATCGACGAGATGCGCCAGATATTGAGCGAACTCACGGGCCTTGAGATCGGCCGCGTCAGCGTAAAGGCAAAGACAGGCGAAGGCGTTGGCCCGATCGGAGAATCACTTGCCCTTTCTGCAACGGCCACGGTCTTGCTTTTTCCGTCATACGATCAGTAACACGAGATGCGTCCACAGAACATCATCGAAAAAAAACGCGACGGCAAGGCGCTCAGCGATGCGGAGATCGCCTCGTTCATCGATGGCGTCTGCACGGGAGCGTGGGAAGACTATCAGATCACGGCGCTTGTGATGGCGATGTTCATCAACGGCCTGACCACGAATGAGCAGAACGTGATAACGCGGGAAATGCTGCATTCCGGCAAGGTGATGGACTTCTCGGACATCGACGCTCCGAAGGCTGACAAACACTCGACGGGCGGCGTCGGTGATAAAACTTCGCTGATCATTGCACCACTAGCTGCATCCTGCGGCATTGCTGTGCCGATGATCTCCGGCCGCGGCCTCGGCCACACGGGTGGAACCCTCGACAAACTCGAATCCATAAAGGGCTATAACGTCAATCTATCGACAGAGCGGTTTCGGCACGTGGTCAAGAGCTGTGGGTTCGCGATGACCGGACAGACGGAATCGATCGCACCTGCGGACAAGAAGATCTACGCCCTTCGTGATGCGACCGCGACGGTGCCCTACATTCCGCTTATCGTTGCCTCGATAATGTCGAAGAAACTTGCGGAAGGCCTCGACGCCCTCATTTTGGATGTGAAGACAGGACTCGGCGCGTTTATGTCGAGATTTGAGGATTCGGTAAAACTCGCAGAAGCCCTGGTGATGACCGGCAAGGAATTCGGCGTTCGCACGGAGGCGGTCATCACCTCGATGGATCAGCCGCTCGGCCAGTTCGTCGGAAACTCGCACGAGGTATATGAATGCGTCAAGATCCTTCGAAATGAAATGTCGGAGACGGCCCGCGAAACGCTCGATCTTTCGATGGATCTCACCGCGCGAATGCTGGTTTTGACCGGACTCGCTGATGACGCGTCAGAGGCCAGGAATATCCTGCGGGCCAAGCATGAAAGCGGCGAAGCTCTTGAGCGATTCCGAGCGAACATCGCCCTGCAAGGCGGCGATCCGTCGGTCTGTGATAACCCCGAGAAGCTGATCGAGCGAGATCTGGTCGTTCTCGACCTGCGAGCCGAAAGCGGAGGTTACGTTTCGGCGATAGATGCGTTGAAGGTCGGCGAGGTCGTCGTCTCTCTTGGCGGCGGGCGTCTCAAGGCGTCCGACGACATCGATCCGTGCGTTGGATATGAGTGCGTGGCAAAGATCGGCGACAGCGTGAACGAGGGCGATATCCTTGGGCGTGTGTCCTGCCGCACGTTGGACCAAGCGGCGCAGGCTGAAGCCGCTCTCCGAAAAGCGTATTCGATCAGCTCGTCTCGAGCAGAATCGCCGGCACTTATACGCGACTCGGTCGGCTAAAGAATTCCTCTGAACAATTCGTTCGCTTACGACGTAAATCCAAAAACCGGCAAATCACCGGTGATGTCAATTTATGCTCGAAGCGATCAACTTATCGAAAACCTACATCAGTGACGGCATAAGCTACGATGCCCTTCGTGCGGTCGATCTCAAGATCGGCAAGGGCGAACGTGCCGCGATCACCGGACGATCGGGCAGCGGAAAGTCAACGCTCATGCATCTGCTTGCGTGTCTTGACGAACCGACGGGCGGCAGTGTGGTTTTTGACGGCAAAGATATTTCCAACCTTTCCGAACGTGAAAAGAATGTTCTTCGAAACGAGAAGTTCGGCTTTGTATTCCAGCAATTCTTTCTGAACGGACGCGAGACCGTTTTGGAGAACGTTGCATTGCCGCTTCGGATCCGCGGTTGGCGGGAGTCTAAGATCCGATCGGCCGCAAAGGCGGCTCTCGCCTCGGTGGAACTTTCAGACAAGGCCGGGAAACGAGCTAAGGATCTATCCGGCGGCGAGAAGCAGCGAGTCTGCGTTGCAAGGGCGTTGGTCGGCGAACCGCAAATGATCTTCGCGGATGAACCGACCGGAAATCTGGATTCGACGACCGGTAAGCTGCTCGAAGAGATGCTGTTTCAGCTGAATGATGCTCGCGGTATCACGCTTGTTATCGTCACGCACGATCCGGATCTTGCACGACGGTGCGGGCGCGTTGTGAATATAAAGGACGGCCGCATAGAGTCGGATCTCGACGCATGGAGAGAAATAGGATGAGACTTTGGGATATTATCCGGATGGCGAACCGCAGCCTTCTGCGCAATAAGCTTCGCACGTTCCTTACGATCAGTGCGATCTTTGTCGGCTCTTTCACCTTGACGCTGACCAACGGCCTTGGTGACGGGCTTCGCTCCTACGTTGAGACCCAAGTTAAAAATGTCGAAGCGGAACGCGTCGTATTTATCCGCAAGCAGGCTCCGGTCGCCGGCCCGCGACTTAGCGATGATGAGCCCGCAGAGTATCGTGAGGGCGAGAATAAGGATGAAAATGGCCTTGACCCGTCCGCAATGTCTTTTACGCAGCAGCAGATCGAAAGCATTACAAAAGATATCCCGGGCATTAAGACGATAACCCCGCATTATTCGATCCAAGCTGAGTACATCACGCTTGACGGCAGCAAAAAATATCAGGCCGAGCTTGGAATGCTGTCCGACGGCGTTATTCAAAAGACCGAAGCCGGACGGACGATCGACGGGAAGGATCAAGTGATAATTCCGCATGGCCTTGCACGGGCCCTTGATGCGAACATCGCTGGTCTTATCGGAAAACATGCAACGATCGCGTATAAGAACGCGGCTGGTGAACTAAAGACGCTCTCGCTTGAGATAGTCGGCGTTGCGACCAAAGGCTTTATCACGAACACCAATTCCTTTGTCGATGTGCAAACGGCCAAACAGATCTACGAAGATCAAAAAACCGGCTACGACGCAGATAAATTCTTCAATTTCTCGCTTCAGATGGAGTCCGTAAGCGATGGGAAACTCGCTGAGGTAAAGAAAGCATTCGAAGCAAAAGGGTTTGCGGCCGATACGATGGCCGATCAGAAGAAGCGCACGTACGATGCCATCGGGATCTTCAAGATCGGGATGAATTTCTTCGCAATGATCGCATTGCTTGCTGCTTCGTTCGGTATCGTGAACACGCTAATAATCGCCGTAATGGAGCGCACAAAGGAGATCGGCCTGCAAAAGGCTCTCGGACTCGGACGCGGCAGAATATTCCTGATGTTCTCGCTCGAATCGATCCTCATCGGGTTTTGGGGTGCGATCATAGGAATTCTGAGCGGGATCGTAAGCGGCATCATCGCAAATAGGTTTTTCGTGGCCAGGTATCTGCCATCATTTGAGGGTTACGACTTTTTCTCATTCACTCTTCCCTCGATCGTCTCGGTGCTTGCTCTTGTTTCGGGGATAGCGTTCGTTGCGGGAGTTTTCCCGGCGTTTCGGGCAAGTAAACTTAATCCGATCGAATCACTGCGTTATGAGTAGGCCGTTGCTGACTTTTTTGCGATTCTAAAGTAAGCTAGAACCTCGTTGAAAGCAGATACGCGAGGTTCTATGTTCA
Source organism: Pyrinomonadaceae bacterium (assembly GCA_019694355.1). Taxonomy (GTDB): domain Bacteria; phylum Acidobacteriota; class Blastocatellia; order Pyrinomonadales; family Pyrinomonadaceae; genus OLB17. The sequence continues at coordinate 44,976 of JAIBCB010000005.1, forward strand.
AATCTCCAACCTTTCCGATGATCTTGGCGGTGGTCTTCGCGATGATGGCGTTGAGCGCTTGCAGCTCGACCGAAGCCTTGCCGCAAACGGGCTGCCACAAGAATATCGGCATAGTGTTTGATATTGGCGGGAAGAACGACCGCTCGTTCAACGCTGCCGCGTGGGAAGGCGTAAAGCGGGCTCAGAAAGAACTTAATGTTTGTCTTTACGACGTAGAGCCGGGCGATCCGACATCGATCGAACCGGCGATGCGCGCGTTCGCTGAACGCAATTTCGATCTCGTTTTCGGAGTAGGATTCGCGCAAGGCCCGATCATGCAGAAGGTCGCGACCGATTATCCGAACGTGAATTTTGCGATCGTTGACGGCGTGATCTTCGAAGCAGACGGCAAAACGCCAAAGAAGAACGTCGCCTCGCTCGTCTTTCGCGAACATGAAGGCTCGTATCTCGTCGGGATGATCGCCGCCTACAAATCAAAGACGGGCGTGCTCGGATTTGTCGGCGGAATGGATATTCCGCTGATACATAAATTTGAAACGGGTTTTGAGGAAGGCGCACGTTCGGTGAATCCCAACATCCGAGTGATCGATAACTATGTCGGTGTTACGGATTCTGCGTGGAACAATCCGGGCAAGGGCAAGGAACTCGCACTCTCGCAGATAGAAAATGGTGCCGACGTGATATTCACCGCCGCGGGCAATTCTGGCCTCGGTGTTTTTGATGCAGTCGAGCAGTATGGCATCGATCCGAAGACGGGCGAGGCGAGGAAGTTCGTGATCGGCGTTGATTCGAACCAGAACGGCGTCAAACCCGGCTTTGTGCTTACGTCGATGGTCAAACGCGTCGATAACGCGGTCTTCGATGTCGTAAAGGAAGTGGTCGAAGGGAAGTTTCAAGGCGGCTTTCACTCGTTCGGCCTCGACAAGGACGGTGTCGCCTATGCCCTCGATGACTACAACCGCAAGCTCATCCCGCCAGACGTGATCGAAAAGGTCGAGGAAGCGAAGAAGAAGATCATCGACGGCGAGATCAAAGTTACGGACGCAATGGCGAAATAGCGCTTCGAAGAAAAAATGCTCGAACTAAAGAACATCACAAAAACATTCGGTTCGGTGGTCGCGAATCGCGACGTTTCATTTAAGGTCGAGAAGGGCAAGATCCACGCGATCGTCGGCGAGAACGGTGCCGGAAAATCCACGATCATGAAGATCGCTTACGGATTTTACAATGCCGACAGCGGCGAGATCGTTTTCGACGGTCGAGAGGTTTCGATACGAACACCTCACGATGCGATCGCTCTCGGCATCGGGATGGTGCATCAGCATTTTATGCTCGTCGAGGCGATGACCGTCGCGGAGAACATCATCCTCGGTGCAGAGACCGGTTCCGCTGTGAACCTCGATCTTGACAAGGCGGAGAGCGAGATCCGGACGCTTTCCGAAGACCTGAAACTTGGCGTCGATCCGAAGGCGTTGGTCGAAGATCTCTCGGTCGGACAACAGCAGCGGGTCGAGCTTCTAAAGGCTCTCTATCGACACGCAGACCTCCTGATCTTGGATGAGCCGACCGCGGTGCTTTCGCCGCAAGAGGTCGATGATTTCTTCGCGATCCTGCGTCGGATGCGCGAGCAAGGCAAAACGATCATCATCATCACTCACAAGCTCGATGAGGTGCTCGCGATCTCCGATGAAGTTACCGTGATGCGTGACGGCAAGGTTGTCGGCAACGTGACGACGAGCGAGACGAACGCGAAGGAACTCGCACGAATGATCGTTGGCCGCGACGTTCTCCTTCGTGTTGAGAAGCCTGACGCTCATCCTAGCGGAAATATTCTTGAGGTTGAGCAGTTGTCGGTTCGGGGCAAGCACGACGTCGCCGTCGATGGTGTCTCTTTTGCAGTTCGGGCAGGCGAGATCGTCGGGATCGCCGGTATCGAAGGCAACGGGCAAACCGAGCTGATCGAGTGTCTTGCGGGGCTTGCCAAGGCCGCATCGGGCTCGATCAAATTTGACGGCCGCGACATCACATCCGCATCTGCTCGCAGGCGGAAAGAACTCGGCATTGCTCATATTCCGGAAGACAGACATCGACGCGGCCTGCTCTTGAATTCCGATCTTGCGGAGAATTCTATCCTCGGCGTTCACTATCGCCTGCCGATCGCTTCGGCAGGTTTTATCAGCAGTGCAGCGGTGGAAAAACGTGTTACCGAGATCATCGAGAATTTTGACGTTCGTCCGCCGAACGCCGAACTTCCGGCTCGTGCTCTTTCGGGCGGCAATCAGCAAAAGCTAATAATCGGTCGCGAGTTCGAGATCGAACCGCGGCTGCTGCTCGTTTCACAACCGACCCGCGGAGTCGATATCGGCGCCATCGAATTCATTCACCAAAAGCTGATCGAGCTGCGCGACTCAGGTGCCGCGATCCTGCTCGTTTCCGCTGAACTGGAAGAGGTTACCGCTCTCGCCGATCGCCTGCTCGTTATTCGGGAAGGTAAGATCGCAGGCGAGGTCGATCCAAAAACGACATCCATCGAAGACATCGGCCTCTTGATGACCGGCGGATGAGATTGCATTCGTGATTCGTGGCTCCTTTTCCTTTAGTGTTGGAAAGAAGGTTTAGCCACGAATGCACGAATATGAACAGCCGCGAGTTTACGAATAAGAAGGGAGATGCACTGCCGATGAACCTCCATTCATTCGGTGTGCGTAGAAGAGAATTAATTCGTGAATTCGTGACTCCTTTTCCTTTAGTGTTGGAAAGAAGGTTTAGCGACGAATGCGCGAATAAGAACAGCCGCGAGTTTACGAATATGAAGGGAGATGCGCTGCCGATGAACCTCCATTCATTCGGTGTGCGTAGAAAAGAATTAATTCGTGAATTCGTGGCTTGAGATTTTCCTAGAGAACTATTCGGCGATAGTTCAATTTTTGTTCTCCGAAGTTAACGAGCAGAGCAAGACGGTTGCCAGATACTTTAAGGTAATTGAGAGCTTGTGCAATGTGTTCATTGGCAAGGCCAGCCATTCCTTTTACCTCGAGGATGATCGAGTCGAGCAATACAAAATCCGCAAAAAAATGATGTTGTAGGGTCACTCCTTTGTATTGAACGCTATACTGCTTTTCTCGCTCGTATGAGATGCCGGCACGCTGGAACTCGATCTCAAGCGCGTCCTTGTAAACAACCTCGAGGAAGCCGGCACCTAAATGGTTGTGGACATCCATACAAATGCCAACGATCCTGTAGGATTCTTCTCGATAAACTATATCCATAAAAGAACAAGAAGCGGCCACGAATGCACGAATAAGACTGATCCTAGCTATTCTGGCCATTCATAATCAGCCACGAATGCACGAATATAGCGTAAAGAAAGCCGCTTCGTATCCCTGGCTTGAAGACGCTCTAATCCGATCTATCGTTTTGCGAAAAGCTCCCTCATTTGCCCGACGGCTTTCTCTAGGTTCTCCATAGAGGTTGCGTACGAGATCCGCAGATAGCCGTCGGCGCCGAAGCCTGCACCGTCGGTTACGACGATGTGAGCCTCTTTAAGCATTGCTTCCGCGACAGCTGCAGAGCTTGAGAACCTTTCGCCGACGAGTCCGCGGACATCTACAAAGGCGTAGAATGCACCTTCCGGCATTCCGCACTTGAATCCGTTCACTTTATTGAGTTCGGGAATGAGCCAGTCGCGGCGGCGTTCGTACTCAGCGGTCATTGCGGCTACCGCAGCTTTCGTCTGATCGAAACTATCAAGAGCTTGCGCACAAGCGTATTGGACGAACGATGTTGGATGAGTGGCCGAATGGCTCTGGAGCTTGACCATCGCCTTTGTCCACTCAGGATTCGAGATCGTGTATCCGATACGCCAACCCGTCATCGCGAACGTCTTGGAAAAACTGCCTGCAACACAAACAAAATCGCGCACGCTGCTTGGGAGGACCGCTGAAGAGAAAGGCTCCGCCGGCGGATATGCAAAGAACAAGTAACATTCATCCGTCAGAACATACACTCCGTGCGAGGCACACAATTCGATGATGCGGATGAGTTCATCTTTCGGGACGACGCGGCCGGTCGGGTTGTTAGGCGAATTGACGATCAGTAGCTTCGTCTTGTCATTGATCGCGGCCTCGACCATGTCGGCTGTTAGCACGAAGTCGTTGGCTTCTGTTTCGATGTATTTCGGTGTCGCCCGGCAGAAATGGACGATCTCAGGGAACGTGACCCAATACGGTTTTGGAATGAGAACCTCATCACCGGGATTCAGGAGCGTGCAGGCCGCGTTGAACAACGCTTGCTTACCTCCGCACGAAGCGGCGATCTCCTGCGGCGTTATTCTTGCACCAAATTCCTTTGCATAAAACTCGACGATCGACTGGCGGAACTGCGCGAGGCCCGAAGCAGGCGTGTACTTCGTCAAGCCCGAATGCAGGCCTTTGATGGCGAAATCCTTGATAAACTCAGGGGTGTCAAAGTCCGGCTCACCAACCGAAAGGTCAATTACTTCGATGCCCTTAGCACGCATTTCAGAAGCCATTTGGGCAGCGATCATGGTCGATGAACCGTGCATCGCCGCGACATTCTCAGAGACAATGAAATTCGACATACAAATGAGATTCTAGCGTTTATCTGTTTGGAATCCGAATTTGGAAGGCGGGTGAGCCACGAGGCACGAATAAGAAAGGATGTGTCGGCCGATGGATATCTAGCTATTCGATGCGCATAGAGGGAATTCATTCGAGAATTCGTGGCCAAATTGTTTTCAACCGAGCTTTTCGCGCATTTTGGTTTCGACCAACTCGGGGATGAGCCCCTCGATCCGGCCGCCGAGTTCGAAGACCTGCTTCATCAGCGATGAGGAGACGTAAGAATATTCTTCGCCTGCCATCAAGAACACCGTTTCGATCGTTGGCTCGAGACGGCGATTCATCAAGGCCATTCGAAGTTCATATTCGTAATCGCTGACGGCCCGTATGCCGCGAATGATCGCCGAGGCATCTACTGAGCGGGCGAATTCAGCGGTCAGGCCCGAGAAACTTTGTACCGTAAGATGGCAGCCGTCGCGTTTTATGCCGCGAAGAACATCGTTGATCATTTCGCAACGCTCTTCGACGGAAAACATCGGGGCTTTGTCCGGATTATTTAGGACAGCAACGACGATCTCATCAAAAAGAGGTGTCGAGCGCTCCAAAATATCCAAGTGGCCGTTGGTTAAAGGGTCGAATGAGCCGGGAAATATTGCTTTTCGCATCGAAGTGTAAATACTTTGTAATTACAATCTGTAATTATTTCGTCAAACGTATCGCCGAAAGCTTCCAAACGGACCGATACAGGTGGTAAAATCCAAGCTATCGGAGACAATTTGCGATTTTGCGAGACAAACATAGCATAGTAACCACAATGGGCAAAACCGGAACCGCGGCCGCGTTCTACGATCTCGAAGGGACGCTGGTGAGTACAAATCTTGTGCACACGCTCGCTTTCTATGCGAAACGCCAGCAAGGCTTGTGGCAAACGGCGAAAAAGAGCGTCGAGACGCTCGTCAAACTGCCGTTCTTTGGCGTTGCGGACCTTTATTCGCGAAACGTTTTTAACGAGGTCTTTTTCCGCAGTTACGAGGGCTTTTCGCAGGACCGTCTGCGTTATTTTTCGGAGGAACTGTTCGAGGAAGTGCTAAAACCGGCGATCTTTCCGGGTACGCCCGAGTTGATCGCCCAGGGCAAGAAGATCGGCCAGCGGCAGGTGGTGCTGACGGGTGCGTTGGATTTCACGATAGATCGGCTGATGGATCATCTTGGGATCGATGATTATGTGGCAAACCGTCTTGAATTCGTGAACGGATATGCGACCGGCCGCGTTCTGCCGCCCGTGATGGCGTCCGCGACGAAGGCAAAATGGATACGCGAGTACGCGGAGCGTGAGAACGTCAACCTTTCGGAATCTTATGCCTATTCCGATTCGATCTCTGACCTGCCGATGCTTTCCATCGTCGGCCACCCCGTCGCCGTTTGCCCCGACTTTCGCCTCAAGCAAACCGCGAGACAGCACGACTGGGCGGTCTTGGACCTGAAATAAAAGGTGCATTGCCGACAAACATCTGATAAAGTGGCTACGTAGCCACCTATGGCTTTGGAGGTTGTAAAATGTCACATAATGTAAAACAGGCGAAGAATAATCTGAGCACACTTATAAAACTTGCTGAAAAAGGCCAACCCCAAGTGATACGGCGGCACGACAAGGAGGTCGCGGTCGTTGTATCCATAGAGGACTGGAAAAAAGCAGGCGGAAAAAGGAAAACACTGCTGGAGATATTTCAAGGAAGCGGCCTGAAAGAGATTTTGCCATATTTGGAAGACCGTCCTGACGATCCGCCGAGAGAGGTGATCTTTGAATAAATGAGTTATTTGCTCGACACAAATGTCGTTTCAGAATCTGAACAGGTACGACCGAACCCTGCGGTTCTGAAGTGGCTTGCCGCCCGGGATGACACGAATATTTATCTAAGTGCTCTGACCGTAGGTGAGATACGTCGAGGGATTGAAATGCTTGAGTCGGGAAAGAAGAAAGCGCATCTTCGTAACTGGCTTGAATATATTCGGACAACATTTTCGCAACGTATTCTGCCGGTAACCGAATCAACTTTTGAAGTTTGGGGTGTAATGTTCGCGGCATTTGAAAGAAGGGGAATGAGGCGACCCATTTTCGATTCGCTCCTGGAGGCGACGGCTCTGGAACACGATCTGATCCTTGTTACGCGCAACGTGCGAAATTTTCAAGGTTCGTCTGTGACGATCCTAAATCCGTGGGAGGATTAACTGCCGAATACTGAGAGTCGGGTGTTCGCTCGCAAAAGCCCGGGCTTTCGGCAAAAAGGGCGACCGCGCGATTGGGCGGTATTGGATATGGAATGACAACAGAAGTTGAAGTTACGGATACGTGTCCATTTTGTACTGGCCCGTTGGACGGCGGATGCATTCTTGGAAATATATCGGCGCTCAACGACCTTGAGCATGGACTGCAATGGTTCGATGGTGAGCCGACGTGGAAGAACAATTTGATGAAGCTGGGTGAGCCCGTCGGTAAGTTCAAGACATTGGTTGGCAGCTATGCGTTAGGAAGGCGCTGCCGGAAATGCCGAAAGATCATTCTTGACTATTAAGGCTTCTTAATTTTATGGCGTTACAACTACGCAGAAAAACGCACGAGTCGATCGTGTACATTGATAAGGATTCGGCGCCGCGGATAATGCCGAATGGCGAGGATTTTATCCTTGAGGACATTCCGGTGGGGACGCGGGTCATTTATCCGAACCCGCCGATCAAAGGTCTGCCCAATCGCGAGGCGGCGATCCGTTACGCGTTGAATCATCCGCTTGAGATGGAACCGCTTTACGCGCTGCTCGAACCGGGAATGCGTGTCACTATCGCGATGGATGACATTTCGCTGCCGCTGCCGCCGATGGCATTGCCGGATATGCGGCAGACGATGCTCGAGGTCGTCCTCGATCTGTGTGCGGCGAACGGCGTTGATGACATTCATTTGATCATCGCCAACTCACTGCATCGCAAGATGACGGAGTGGGAAATGAAGCGGATGGTCGGCTCAAAGATCTTCGACGCGTACTATCCCGACCGCTATTACAACCACGACGCAGAGGCCGACGACGACCTCGTAACGCTCGGGCACACGCGGCATAACGAACCGCTGCGAGTCAATAAGCGCGCGATCGAGAGCGACCTGCTTATCTATCTCAACATCAACCTTGTGCCGATGGATGGCGGCCACAAATCCGTCGCGGTCGGCTTGTGCGATTACGAAAGTTTGCGCGCTCATCACGAACCGCAGACGATCCGCGATTCGCACTCGTATATGGATCCTCCGGCCTCTGAACTCAATCACAAGGTCATTCGCCTTGGAAAGCTTGTTGACGAGAACTGCAAGGTCTTTCACGTCGAGACCGCGTTGAACAACAAGATGTTCTCGGACGGCTATGACATCCTGACGCGAAATGAGGACGAATTCTCATTCATGGATCGGATGAAATGGGAGGCGATGGCGCGTACATTCTCGAAGATGCCGCGTGGTGCACGAAGAAAGATGCTTCACGCGATCCCTGCGCAGTATGAACTGATCGGCTGCTATGCCGGCCGCACCGAACCGGTCCACGAGAAGATCCTTGAACTTAATTACCGACAGTACGAAATTCCCGTAAAAGGGCAGTGCGACATAATGATAACGGGTATTCCGGACATCTCGCCCTACAACGTCTATTCGGCCTTGAATCCGCTGCTCGTGCAGGTGATGGCCCTCGGTTATCACTTCAATATGTATCGGAACAAGCCGCTGCTTCGGAAGGGCGGCGTGATGATCATCACGCATCCTTGTTTTGACGAGTTCGATCCGAAATTCCATCCGTCGTATATCGAATTCTTTCACCGTTTGCTGCCGGAATCGCGTGATGCATTTTATCTGCGTGAGAAATACGAGCGTGAATTCGCCTCGAACCCGGCCTACGTCGAGATGTACCGCCGCGGAAATGCGTATCACGGAGCACATCCTTTCTTTATGTGGTATTGGGGTGAGAACGGCCGTCAGCACGTCGGGCACGTGATCGTTGCCGGCGCAGAAAATGCACACGTCCCTGAAATGCTCGGCTGGGAACGCGCAGACAACCTGACCGAAGCCATCGCAATGGCACGCTCATATATGGGACGCAACGCCGAGATCACGATGCTCCATCAACCCATCATCGGCCTGTGCAGCGTGACGGATTAGACATTCGCAATGGACGATAGAAAGCAGCTTTGGGAAGAGATAGGGACGAGCGAGGCTTATTGGGCGGTTGCGACGCACGATAAGTTTCGTGCGGCGAACTTGAATTCCGAGCTCAAGGAAGATTTTCTTGAATCCGGCCGCGAGCATATTGACGAGGTTTGGCAGACGTTCCGAGGGCTTTTGGGCCGCGATCTGAGACCCGAACATGCGATCGATTATGGCTGCGGTGTCGGTCGGCTGGTGATCCCGCTAGCAAAACACAGCGAACAGGCGATCGGCGTCGATATTTCGTCCGCGATGCTGAAGGAAGCAGAACAGAACGCGGAAGCGGCCGGTTGTTCGAATATCGAACTCCAGACCGTCGATGAGTTCATTCGTGATGAGGCTGCTGAGTACGACCTCGTACACACATATATCGTCCTTCAGCATATTGATCCTGCGATCGGATATTCGGTCATCGAAAGGCTGTTGGAGCGGTTGAAGGTCGGCGGTTATGCGATGATCCATACGACGTTCAAGGACACGTCGCCGTTCTTTGGGCGTATGCGTGCTCGCGTCTATCGCGATGTCCCGGGTGTACATCGGGCATTGAATCGCCTTCGCGGCAGACACGTGCCATTCGTGCCGGTTTACACTTATGACGCCGAACGCATCAGGCAGATCTTCGCGAAGTACGGTTGCGAGACGCTTTTGGAGAAGGACACGGATCACAGCCTTCTGGGCAAGATGTTCTATTTGCGGAAAGGATAAGAGCAGTATCGATCAATGAAGTTATCACCAACCGAAACATTCAAGGGTAAGAAGATATTTTTTATCGGCGGCACGGAATAGATGCTCATGCTTAAGATTATCCGGAAGAAGGATGGCTAAGAATAGGACAATATTCGTTAAAGGAACAGGCGTTTCGATTTCTAATCGTGGCGAAAATGACTACATTTCATTGACTGACATTGCGAAATATCGAAATACCGTTGAGCCGTTCTCGGTGATCAACAACTGGATGCGAACTAAGAGCACGATCGATTTCATCGGTTTGTGGGAAACTTTGAACAATCCGGGCTTCAAACCCATCGAATTCGAGAGGTTTAGAAATGAGGCAGGAAGTAACTATTTTGTCCTTTCCCCGCAACGATGGATCGAATCAACGAACGCTGTCGGCATCACTTCAAAATCCGGCCGTTACGGAGGAACTTTTGCGCATAGGGATATCGCATTTGAATTCGCTTCCTGGATCTCTTCAGAATTCAAGCTGTACCTTATAACTGAATTCCAACGGCTAAAGACAGAAGAGAACTATAGGTTGCGCCTTGAATGGAATCTTCAACGAACACTTGCCAAGATCAATTATCGAATTCATACGGATGCGATCAAAGAGAATCTAATTCCGGCGAAACTTTCTAAGTCTCAGATCAATCTCGTTTATGCAACCGAAGCCGATCTGTTGAATATGGCGTTGTTCGGTAAAACGGCTAAACAATGGCGGGATGTGAACACCGATCTGGAGGGAAATATCAGGGATCACGCGTCTATCGAACAATTGGTCGTTTTATCGAATTTGGAAAGTCTGAACGCTGTATTGATTCAGCAGGGGATTCCTCAAAGTGCCCGCTTGCAACAACTCAACAAGATCGCCATAACTCAGATGACTTCGCTGATGAATAATTCGAACATAAAAGAATTAAAGTAGGCCGTTAGAAAGCAGGCACGTCTGGATCCGTGTGTCCAAGTTTGGAAAGTAATGAAACTATCACCAACAGAAACATTTAAGGGTAAGAAGATATTTTTTATCGGCGGGACCGGCTTTGTGGGCAAGGTCACGCTTTCGATGCTGCTCAATAATTTTCCCGATATTGGGAAGGTATATGCGACCGTGCGTGCACGCGACGAAAATGAGTCGCGGACGAGATTTTGGACCAGCATCGTCACGTCACACACGTTCGATCCCCTGAGGGAAAAGTATGGTGATGGGTTCGAGGATTTTATAAAAGAGAAGGTCGTGCCCGTGAACGGCGATGTCGGAAACGAGTTCCTAGGGCTGGATGAAGCGGAAGCCAGAAGGATAATGCAGGACACCGACATCATCATAAATGGAGCGGGAAACGTGACCTTCAATCCGCCGCTCGAGTCCGCCTTGAGGACGAATGTCGTCGGCTCGAACAATATCATCAAGCTGGCTCGAATGATGAAAAAGCCGCGGCTTGTTCATGTTTCGACGTGCTTTGTCGCCGGAAAGCGTTCGGGTGCGATCTGGGAGAATGAGCCGGTCGTTGGCTATTTTCCTCGTAAGAATGAACTTGTCGGCACGACCTTCGATGTAAATCGCGAGGTCGAAGATTGCGCGCGTCTTAGCGAACAGGCTCGTCAGGAAGCCGACGATGCCGTGCAGGCCGCGAAGTTTCGCGAGCTTGCCCGGAAGAGGTTCATTGACGAGGGACGCGACCCTGATGACGAATCAGAATTAAAGTCCGCGATATTTCGCGAACGCAAGATGTGGATCCGCGAACGGACGACCGAACTCGGTGCCGAACGTGCGGAATATTGGGGCTGGACGAACATCTATACTTATTCCAAATCTCTTGCGGAACAGATCATTGCCCAGCAGGATGATATTGTTAAATGCCTCGTCCGGCCGAGCATCGTCGAAAGCTCCGTCGCGTATCCTTTTCCGGGCTGGAACGAAGGTTTTACGACGACCGCCCCGCTTATCTTGATCGCACTTCGCGGCCAGCCCGTTATTCCGGTCAACGAAAAGCTGATCCTCGATATTATTCCGGTCGATATGGTCGCCGGCGTGATACTGGGTGCGGCCGTGCGTGCTCTGGTTGACGACAATCCGCCGCTTGTTTTTCAGGCGTCGTCGGGCGATTCGAATCCGAACAATATGAAGCGGATCGTGGGCCTCGTCGGGCTCTACAAGCGTCAGCATTTTGACGAAAAAGAGACGGGCAACAAGTTCATGAATCGTCTCGCAGGTGCGGTTGAGGCAACGCCGGTAAAACAGAGTGCGTACGAGTTAACGTCCGCACCGATGCTGAATAAGCTCGCAAAGCGGGCCGACGATATGATGGACCGCGTTACACCGCGTTGGGGCGGCGGCAGGATCGGGAACATCGTTGCCGACGTGAAGAAGTCGACCGAGAATTTCAAAGAATCAACGCAGGCGACGATGGATGCCTTTGCGATGTTCAAGCCGTTCATGATCGATAATGAATATCTCTATCGGTCGGATAACGTCCGCGAACTCGTCTCGTCGATCAAAGAGAAAGAGAAATCTCTCCTTCCATGGTATCCACAGGATCTTGATTGGTACGATTATTGGCTGAACATCCATTTTCCCGGAATGCGAAAATGGGTTCTTCCGACCCTTGAAGAAGAGCTCAAAGCGGTCGAAAAGCGGGCATTCACTTATCGTGATCTTCTCGATCTTTTCGACACGTCGGTCAAGCGATTTTCGACGCGCGTTGCAATGCGGATCGAGCGCGATGGCCGTAAAGAACAGTACACGTTCGAGGACGTGAACGAATTGACGCTTCGTGCTGCGGGATTTCTTGCTGGGAAAGGAATTCAGTCCGGCGATCGCGTGATCTTGTTCTCCAACAACATGCCCGAATGGGGAATGACATATTTCGGCATCCTGAAAGCAGGAGCGACCGCGATCCCGATCGATCCCGCAAGTTCGATGGACGAAGTGATCAATTTTGCCAAAGCGGGAGAGGCCGCGGCGATCGTGATCTCGCCCAAGCTTCTTGCGGAGAACGAAGAGCTGAGATCAAGGCTTAAAGATGAGTTCGGGAAAACTGCTCCGAGCGTGTGGAGTTTCGACGAGGTCTTTGAGATCGAGAGCGAGATCGAGGAAGCAAAACGCAATGCCTTGCTTCCCGCCAAGGTGCCGTCGAATACGATAGCGTCCCTTATCTTTACTTCGGGAACGACCGGGACGCCTAAGGCTGTGATGCTCACGCACAAGAATTTCGTGAACATGGTGTCGATGCTTTCGAGCGTCCTCGAGATGGACCTGACGGACGGCGTTCTATCGGTGCTGCCGATGCACCATACGTTCGAGTTCTCGGCGGGCTTTCTTACGCCGTTCTCGAACGGAACTCAGATCACCTATCTGAACGAACTGACCGCCGAAGATCTAACACGCACGATCGAAAATGGTCACGTGACCGGAATGGTCGGCGTTCCTGCCCTTTGGGAGATGCTCCATCGCAGGATAAAAACGCGTCTGCGTGATCGCGGTGACTGGGTCGCGGACCTTGCCGACAACATCATCGACTTCAACGCGTGGATCCGCGATAACACACCCTTCAATCTTGGCCCAATCATCTTTTTCCCGATACATCAAGGGATGGGCGGCAAGATCCGCTATCTGATCTCCGGCGGCTCGGCGCTCAGCGAGAAGGTCCAAAAAGATCTGCATGGCCTTGGCTTCACTGTTCTTGAAGGCTACGGCCTGACCGAATCATCGCCGGTTCTTACTGTGACGAGGCCTGGCAATAAGCTCCTGAAGGGAAGCGTCGGCACGCCGCTTCCGGGTGTCGAAGTGCGGATCGAGGATCCGGACGCGACGGGAGTCGGCGAGATCGTTGCACGCGGCCAAAACGTCATGGCGGGCTATTACAAGAATGATGCGGCGACCGAGTCGGTTCTGCGAGATCGGTGGTTAAGAACCGGCGATCTCGGCCGCATCGACGAGGATGGCAACCTCTTCATTGTCGGACGTTCGAAGGATGTGATCATCGATTCGAACGGCAAGAACATTTACCCTGACGAGATCGAAGATCTTTACTCGAAACTCCCGAGCATAAAAGAAATGAGCGTCGTCGGTCTTCCGGATGCGGATGGCGGCGAAAAGATCGCTAGCCTGGTCGTTCCTGATTATGAGAACGACATTGCCTCGCCTCGCAGCGAAGTAAACAAGAAGATCGAGGAGCATTTTCGCGAGGTTGCGGCCGGGCTTCCGTTCTTTAAGCGAATAAAAGTGATGCATATCACACCTTTCGAACTTCCGCGAACAGCGACGCGAAAGGTAAAGCGGCCGGAAGTGGTCGCCATGCTCGAAAAGCTCGAGGATCGGGCTCGTTCCAAGACGAAGTCGATCGTCGAATCAAAGGGTGATGACAATGTCGCATGGATCCGTAAGATAGTTGCGACCGTTTCAAACCGGCCGCTCAGCGATGTGTCCGTTGACAGCAAGCTCGCCGATCTTGGGTTCGATTCTCTGATGTTCGTCGAGTTGCAGGCGGCGATCGAGGATGCCGGTGGACGAGTTCTGACGCCCGACACGCTGAACGAAGTGCAGACGGTGCGAGAACTTCTTACCGTAGTCAACCGTCTCGATAGATCCAAACGTCTGCCGAGCGATGCGAAGGCAGAGGAGACAAAGCCCGACGAAGACGACATCTACATTCCGTCGCTCGTGCGGCGAGTCGGGAATGCGGTCGTTGATCTTGCTCAGGACGCGCTCTATTCCAAGGTTTTGGACACCACGATCGAAGGGCAGAACAACGTGCCTCAGCACGTAAACTTTATCGTTACGCCAAATCATGAGTCGCACATTGATACGGGCCTTGTAAAACGAGCTCTGGGCGCCGACGTCGCGGAACAGACGGTTGCCGTCGCGGCGGCAGATTATTGGTTCGATACAAAGTATAAGCGGGCGTATATGAACAACTTCACTACGCTTGTTCCGATCGAACGCAGCGGCGGCCTTCGCCAGTCTCTAAGGCATGTTACGCGGATCCTAAATGATGGATATAACGCTTTGATCTTCCCCGAAGGTACACGGTCTGTTACGGGCGACATTGCCGAGTTCAAACCCGTCATCGGCTACTTGGCGTTGAATCAGAAGGTCGGGATCCTTCCGATCTATATCTGGGGCACCTTCGAAGCCTATCCGAAGGGGATGACGATTCCGAAGCGTGCAAGCATCGGTGCGAAGATCGGCGCAAAGATCGGTGCGTTCCTTTCTTACGAAGAGTTGCGTGATATGACGGTGGGCGTTCCGAATGCCGAAGCGTACAGACTGATCGCTGCTCGTGTTCAGCATGACGTGGAAAATATGCGCGATGGCCGGCGAGAAAAGTTCGACGTTTTCGCTGTCCGAAAACAGTGGAAAGCGGAACGCCGCAGATCGCGAAAGCAGGAGCCGGTTATTGATGAGTAAATTGGTGTAGAATCATTTACGGCACTTTTGCCCAATGCAGACAAAGCGATGGTGCAGCTGGAGAAACTGCGAGATTACTCCTTGAATCCTGATCATCCGCGGGGCAAGCACAAGGCTCGAGTTTTCTCAGCATCTTTAGACATGCCGAAGGAAGGTGCTTGGCGATTACGGACCGGATCCTGCAAGTCGTGCTTGCAAATGATGTTGAGATAACCGATGAAAACGAGTACGGAACGAGATATGTGATGGATTTTCGGGCTTTTGGGCCGAGAGCTTCAGCCGTGATTAGAACTGCCTGGATCATTGATGAGGGCGACACGATTCCCCGCCTGACGAGTTGTTTTGTAAATAAAATGGAAATGAACAATGAAATCAAAATCCTGGATACGGTTGCTGTGACCTAGGACATTCCTGAACACGGTCTCCGTCGGGGCGAGGTCGGTACTGTTGTCGGCCGCTGGGAGAATAGCGCAGTTGAGGTCGAATTTACCGACGATTCCGGCGAAGCGAATGCCTTTTCGCCCTCCGCTCCGAACAGCTGATGCCTCTTTATTATAGACATTTAGATGCGGCTTAGCGATCACGGTTGTGCAAGTGAGGTTGAATGCCTCGGTCGCGCTTAAAAGGACGGACAACGGTAACTATGAATGATTTTGCAAGACTTTCATTTTCTGCACTTGTCGCGCTGATCGAAGACTCGCTTGACCAGATGGAACGGTGTGTAGAAGGCGATCCTAATGATTTCCCAACCCAAATCGAGAGCGCGATAAAGCTATTGACCACGAAAATTTCTGAAGACTTTGTTCGCGACTGGCCCGAGTTTATACGTAAGGAGACGCAACGGCTCGTCGAAGAGTGTAAATCAGCGAACAACGAGATTGCTGTAGAATTGAAGTCGATTCAAGAGGACTTGGACGGAATTCAAGCCGAACTATCAGAAAGTAGAGCGGTTGAGACAGGTAATGGCGATGATGTTGAGGATCAATTTGAACAAATTAGAAACTACCTTCAAGGTCTCATGGATCTTTGCGAAACGGTCGTAGAGCGATTATTTGCCGTGCAATTTAACCGTTCGAGACCGAAGGCTTCTTTCGACCATACCCATGCGGTCAAACATGAACCTTGGATAATAATGTTAGATTATTTCCGGGCATTCCCGGAAAGAGCTAGCGGGTTAGAAATCAATGATTTTAATAAATTGAGGATAGATCTTATCCGGACAAGACAGGACACCCATAAATATTCTCGAGTTGCGGAACAGATAGAGGAACTTAAAATACCCCAGAAATACGACTTCTGTATTGAAGGCCATCCGTCACGAGCTGAGCGACTTAAGCAGAACCGGATTCAATTGGAGGAAATCTCACCTCCATCTCTCAGACGGCAGGTTGAGAGGCAAGCGAAAGAACTTAATACTCGAATTGAAGTTGCTATTCAAGAGTTACAGAAAAGAGCTGCCGAAACCACTGCACAAAGTCTTGCGCAAGAGAATCCACGGCTTTCTCGGGAGATCAGAGCTAATCAAGAACGGCGCGAGAGCCAGCTGTCCAAAGATCGCCCTCTGTTGATCGGGAGGCTTCGGCGACGTCTCGAAAGGGGAAACAAAGTGCCGGATGCCATGGCGGCCGAATTTCTTGATTTTGAGGTATTTCCGCGAGGTCAATTGCCGATGGACTCGTTTAGCCAGATACTGAGAAAAAGAGGGATTCCTTTAACGCCGGCCACGTTGCACCGATTAAATCAAATCGAAAAGGAGTTTACCTATGACGTAAAATGCATTGGCAAGAATGGCTTCAATGGTTACATTATCTATCGATTCTTGAATAGCAACATTGTTATTGCTGAGAAGCCAATTTATGGAAATGCAACGTACCTCGTGAGGGGCGAATGGGAAGAAGTAAAGAAGATCTTGAAACTTAGTCGGTGGGAGGCTCGGACCCACTATAACAAACAGGTAAAACGGATAATCCATTACGATGAAATACAGTGGCTCAGTGAATTGAGACATAGTTTTCATTACTGGCATTAAGCGATCCTTGTGCGAATTTGGAAATAGAAACCGAAGCATGAATAAAACTTTGTTTTTTGTAAAAGGCTGTTTCCGAAAGACCCTCGGGTTTATCGAATGGGCTTGGATTGCTCTTTTTTGCTTTGTATGCCTCCAGCGAATTGCAGCGGGTTGTACAGGAAGGGCTGATGGCGGAAGTCCGGAAAAGATGCTGGACTTTAAGAAGTTCCTTTTCAATACGGAGGCTCATCCGATCCGACGAACATGGAAATAGAAGTCAGAACCGGGAGCGGTAGCGACTGGGTTCCTCCAGCGGAAAGATCACACATGCCAAAAAAGAAAACGTCAGCAAAAGCAGCGAAAAAGCTCCTCATTACGGGCGGCACCGGATTTTTGGGTGCGGAGATCGTGCGTCAGTTGGTTGACGCGGGCGAAAAGAACCTGAGAGTGATGGCATCGAATGTTCCGGAATGGATGCTCGACGCAGGGGTTGAGGCTTGTGAAGGCTCCGTGACATCATCCGAAGACGTTTCACGTGCAGTCAAAGATGTCGAAACCGTCCTGCATCTCGCCGGAAAGGTTTCGCGTGATAACACCGACGCCGCGGCGATGAATCGCGTTCATCTTGAAGGGACGCGGACGCTTTGTGAGGCGGCCAGCGAGGCAGGTGTCGGAACGATGCTCCTGGCGTCGTCGAGCGGCACTATCGCCGTGAGCAAGGAAGAAGAGGTCTTTGATGAAACGTTTCCGGCACCCGTCGAGATCATTTCCCGCTGGGCGTATTATTCATCAAAATATTATCAGGAGCGAACTGCTCTGCTTAACTTTGACGGCGAAGGCAAACGGCTCGTTATCCTGAATCCGACCCTATTGCTCGGGCCGGGCGATGAGCGCTTGTCATCGACAAAGCCGATCCTAGATTTCCTTGGGAAGAAAGTTCCATATTGTCCTAGCGGCGGGCTTAGTTTTGTTGACGTAAGGGATGCTGCCGCTGCTTTTATTTCTGCCATCGAAAAAGGAAACCACCAGGAAAGATATTTGCTCGGCGCCGAAAATATGCTCTTTTCTGAATTTTTCGGGAGACTTGAAAGATTGTCGGGTGTTAGGGCACCTAGCTTGCGTGTTCCGAAAAAGTGGGCATTCGCCGGTGCGACGATGATCGAATCGCTGTATTCGAACTGGGGAAAGGCTTCGCCGGTCGCGCCCGGCGAGGTCGATCAAGCCGAGCATTTTTGGTATTTCGATTCAAGCAAAGCAAAAGAAGAGCTAGGATTTTCCGCCCGCGATGTTCAAGAGACTCTAAACGACACGGTCGCTTACATTCAACGACATTTTCTCGGCGGCGGACTCTTTTAGTCCAAAGGGATCAAGTCGAAGAAAAAGAAGATAGCGGCGGCGGCTCGCGGTTCGACACCCGACGCGTAGCCGATGGTTCGGCGGCTTGCGTTTTCAATACGGCCGTTCTCCAGGACGTAACCTAGAGTTGTGCGCGAGGCGTTTTCGACGCGGCCGTTGGATCGCAAATAGCCGATCGTGCTCCGGCTTGCGTTCTCGACGGTCCCATTGCTTTTAACGTAGCCAAGCGTCCTGCGAGAGGCGTCTTCGAGAGCACCGCTTGTGGAGAGATATCCAACCGTCCGCCTCGACGCATTTTCGATCGTTCCGGAAGAGGAAACATAGCCGATCGTGCGTCTGCTGGCGTTCTCGATCCTTTGTCCGGCCGCTGCGATCGCGCACAAAAATAAGAAGATCGTGAGCAGGAAACTTTTCTTCATCTTGGTCTTACATTGACCGATCTATAGGTCACGAAAATCACCGTCCCAAAAAGTGCGGCCAGAACGATCGGGATCACCTGCTTGGTCAGATCCGCATTCGTCAATAGCCAAATCATCACAACGAGGGATAGAGTGACCACTACTCCGGCGGCCGGTATTTGAAATTCGGCCTTTGGCGATCCTTCTTGTCGTCGAAGGATCGGCAACGCGATGCAGGTGGTCGCGTAAACGATAAGACGTGTAACGACTGATATCGCGAGTGCTGATATGAACGACGTATTAAGGGTAACTATCAAGACGGCAAACGACGTCAATAGGATCGCCGTGGTCGGAATGTGTGAACGCTGAGAAGTCTTGCCAAGCGGCCGCGGAAGATCGCCTTGTTCCGACATCGCAAAGAGGAGACGTGTGGCCGCGAGCAATCCGACATTCAAGTTGCCGAGGATCGAAACGAGAGCTCCGACGGTAACGACGATGGCGCCGATCGGTCCCGCAATGACCGCCGCCGCGTCAGCGATTGGACGTTGTGAGGATGCGAGCTCGGGGACGGTTCCGATCGCGACGATCTGAATTCCGATATAGAGGATGGCAACGATCGCGAGGGCCAAAAAGAGGCCGACGGGGACGGTCCGTTGAGGGTCCTTTGTTTCGCCGGCGACGATCACTGCGGATTCAAATCCGACGAACGCGTAGATCAAAAGTAGAACTGACTCGGAGAACGAAGTGAAGGCCGGGGCCGCTCCAAACTGAAATGCATTACGATCAACAAAGAACATTCCGGCTGCGACGACCGCAATGAGTGGTGCAAGTTTGCCGACCGTCATTATGTTCGTTGCCGTAGCAGATTGTTTGACGCCGATGAGGTTGATGATCGTGATAAGAGCGATGATCGCGAGGACGAGAAGCACGCGAATCGCATCAGATGCCGGGAAGAAGAGCCCAAGGTATGTAACGAACAGGTTCGTGTTTGCGGCGATCGTCGTAACCCGGACGATCCAGTAGAGCCATCCGACCTCAAAACCGGCAAGCGGCCCGAATGCCTCCCTGGCATAGAGATAAGGTCCGCCGCTTTTGTCGAAACGGCTGCCGACCTCAGCGTAGCAAAGCACGAAGAGACCGATGACCAGTGCACATACGACAAATGAAAGAAGGCTGTATGTACCGACCTTTGCGTAGATCGCCGCGGGCAATCCAAAAATACCCGCACCGATTATCGTGTTTATTACGACCGCGGTGAAGTCTTTTCGGGAAAGGCCGCGAATGAGTTTGTCCTGCATTCTTAACGTGCAATGGCGCTCAATAGCGTCCATTGTTTTATACTCTTTTTGCCCCTATTCTCGAAATATCGAAGGATGAAACTTTGGTTATGAAACGACTTCGGGATCGTATTGGTTTGTTGGTTCTTTTCCTTTGTGTGAGTACTGCTTTCGGGCAGAAGGCGAGCAGTCGCGAGATCGTCAAGCCGGCGGACTATAAGGCTCCGCCGATCGTGTCGGTAAATGAGATGAACGAACTGCTGACACGCGCTGTGGATGCCGCGATCGAAGAATTCAAGGCAAAGAAGTTTTCTACGCAGGATGTGTCGGCAACTCTGATCGTGCTTAGCGATAATGCTGCCGAATGGAAGCAGGGCGAAGTTCGCGGGACAGAGCGTATCTATCCGGCAAGCGTCGTTAAGCTATTCTACATGTCCGCACTTGAGCGTCAGATAGAAGACGGAAAAGTTACGGTCACCCCCGAACTCCAACGCGGGCTTCGCGATATGATCGTTGATTCTTCGAACGAGGCCACGCAATACATTCTCGATGTCTTAACGGATACTTCAAGCGGGGCCGAGCTCCCTGAGAAACAGTTTGAGGTTTGGCAGTATAAGCGAAACCGTGTAAACAGATTTTTTGCGTCGATGGGATATGAGAACATCAACGTCAATCAAAAGACCTTTTGTGAGG
Source organism: Pyrinomonadaceae bacterium (assembly GCA_019694355.1). Classification (GTDB taxonomy): domain Bacteria; phylum Acidobacteriota; class Blastocatellia; order Pyrinomonadales; family Pyrinomonadaceae; genus OLB17. The sequence goes on from JAIBCB010000005.1 coordinate 65,646, forward strand.
ACGCTTACGGCATCGAACAGCAATCGCGAAAGTATAAGGGTGAGAATCGAAATATGCTGACCACGAACGCGGTTGCGAGGCTTCTTTCCGAGATCGTTACGGGCCGAATTGCAAATAAACAACGCACGGAGGAAATGATGACCCTGCTGCACCGAGATCCGTTCGCCAGTGGCCCGGCAGACGACCAAGCCCACGGTTTCACGGGGCGAATGTTGATCGACCGAAAATTGACGGGCCTTAAGCTTTGGTCAAAGGCAGGTTGGACTAGCAAGACACGGCACGATGCGGCATACATCGAGACCGCTGACGGGCTAAAGTTCGTCCTCGTAGTCTTTACCGTGGATCACGCGGATGAAGCCGGCTTCATACCGGCGGTCGCGGGACGGGTTCTTGATGCATTGACCGCCAAGGATCATTGAAGGTCGCAAACTTCGATGACCTCCGCGAGTTCTGAGGGTGAATGTTTATCGGCGATGATGTAAGCAAATCCGCGTCGCAGAACATCCTTTGCCTGCGCTGCCGGCACCGGCCGTGAGAACAGGTAGCCTTGGCCCAATCCGCAATTCAATTCTCTCAGTTTTTCGCGTTGGCTGCGTGTCTCGATGCCTTCCGCAACGACCTCAAGATCGAGATTTTCGCCTAGCATAAGGATCGTTTTCACGATCAGCGAGCTTTTCTCGTCATCGTCCATCGCCTTCACGAATGAGCGATCGATCTTTAGTCTTTGGAAAGGGAATTTTTGGAGATAACTAAGACTCGAGTAGCCGGTTCCAAAGTCGTCGGTCGAGAGGCCAACGCCGAGGCGCCGCAGTTCGCGGAGCACCTTTAACGCCTTGTCACTGTGTTCCATAACAGTGCTCTCGGTTACCTCGAGTTTTATTTGTGAGGGATCTAGACCGCTCCTTCCGATAGCTTCACGTACCTGAGTTGCGAGGGTCGGATGCATCAACTGCTTTGCCGAAAGATTTACGCTCACGGTGAGGAGGCGATCTGCGTCCCGCTGCCATTGGGCCAACTGGCGACAAGCTTCGCTCAGGATCCATTTGCCGATGGGAATAATAAGCCCCGTCTCTTCTGCAACATGAACAAACTCTTCCGGACCGACAAGGCCGTGTTCGGGATGCTGCCACCGTATCAGAGCTTCGAACTCGCTAACCTTTCCGGACTCGAGATCAACGATCGGTTGGTAATGGACTTCGAACTGTTCTTTATCGATCGCATGCCGCAGATCGGTCTCGATCTGGAGCAAGGTCATGTTCCGAACGTGCAGTTCCTGGTCAAAGATCTCAAAGCGAGCCTTTCCGCCCTCCTTCGCTCGGTACATGGCCGCGTCAGCATCTCGCAGGAAATCTTCAGCTGTCCGGTGAATTTGGCCTGAGAGAACGATGCCGATGCTCGCCGTTGTGAAAACCTCGTAGTTGTCGAGTTTGAATGGTTCGGAGATCCTTATTTGGAGTCTTTCCGCGATCTTTGCGACTTCACGTGGATTGCTGCTTCGCTGCAGCAAGATCGTGAACTCATCGCCGCCGAGCCTTGCGACGATATCACCTGGCCTTACGCACGAGCTCAGCTTCTCGGCGATCGCGACAAGAAGTTTGTCGCCGATGGTATGCCCGAGACTGTCGTTGATGACCTTGAAACGATCGAGGTCCAGAAATAGGACCGCGAAATGGGCAAACTCGCTGCGTTCGCTTTTTGCCACGGCATCACGAAGGTGATTCATGAACGCTGCCCTATTTGGGAGTTCGGTGAGCGGGTCATGAAGGGCATAATGGCGCAGACGTTCTTCGGCCAGCGTGCGTTCGGTAATGTCACGAAAACAGCAAACGCGGCCGACGGGCTCACCGTCGGCAAACTGAGGCTGGGAATACCGTTCGTAGATACGGCCGTCCTTTAGCCTAACGATGGAATTCATCGCGAGCTGCGTGTCATTGTAGAGGGCGTCGAGATCCGAAATAAATAATTCGGGCTCCTCGAGTTGTGCACAGAGATGTCCGATCATCTCATCGGCATCCTTTACCTTCCCTTCATGAACGGGAAGGCCCCACATATCACCAAATTTCTTGTTATAGGTAACTATCTGCCTGTCGAGACTCATTACGACGATGCCGTCAGCCGTGGACTCAAAGGTAGATGAGAAAAGCGATACCGTCTCGAGTATCTTCCGCTCAGCAATTCGTTTTTCAGTGATATTGCGTCCCAGGCCTTGGATTCCGACCGGAACACCGTCGGCGTACATCATTCTAGTACTGACCTCGAGCGTGATGCGCTGTCCGTCTTTTGCGATGATCTCGATCTCGTACATCGTCGCTTTGTCGCTCTCCGACATTCGCGGCTTCATGTTGCTAGCCGTTTCAATAAACTCCGGTGCGACGATATCCACGTAGTGCATCTTGAGAAGCTCATCGCGTGAATATCCGGTGACCAGCTCAACAGCACGATTTAAAGACGTGAAGTTGCCATTAGTGTCGTGCGTGTAGATAAGATCGTTTGCGTTCTCAACAAGATCGCGAAACCGCGCTTCGCTCTCTCTCAGTGCGTCTTCAGCACGTCGGCTGTCAGTAATATCCTGGATCGTGCCGAACAGCCTCTCGGTTCGCCCATTCGGTCCTCCGACCGTTTCAGCCTGCGTTTTCAAGAGGCGTTCCTGGCCGTCGGGCAGGATGATCCGCACTTCGACATCGAAATATTTTTGCTCGCGGATCGCTGAGACGAAGCTCTCGGAGAAGATCGTACGATCGGACGGGCGGATCGCTTGATAGATAAAATCTATTGTTGGCCGGATCGAACGCGGAGCATAGCCAAAGATGCGATATACCTCATCGGACCACGTGATGATATTCGCAGGAGAATTTATGCCTTCTTTAAGCTCCATCTCCCAGCTTCCGAGGTGCGTGATCCTTTGGGCGGCGGCCAGATTTGCCTCGCTCTTGCGCAAGGCTTCGTCCGAAAGCCGACGATCTGTAATGTCGCGGGCGATGCCTTGCACGCCGACGAAAACTCCGTCCTTTAGGATAGGTCGGCTTTTAACGTCGAGCGTTGCCCGCCCTCCATCTTTTCGTATGCAGTCGATCTCAAAGGAAGTTTCTTCTCCCGCCACCTTTTTTAGGAACTCTTCGCGGGCGTACTCCATTTGCTCCGGGACGACAATATCCGCAAAATTCAACCCTAAGGCTTCATTGAGCGAATAGCCTAAAACTGCCTCTGCGGCCTTGTTGATTGAGGTGTAGTTCCCATTGACGTCCTGGACGTACAAGATGTCGCTTGCATTCTCGAAAAGTTCTCTATATCGCGCTTCGCTCTCACGCAGGCGATTCTCGGATTCGACAAGGAGAGAAATGTCCTGCCAGATCACCATTCCCGAGAAGATCGAGCCATTCTCGTCGCGGATCGGGAGAACGGTAACGGAGAATAGCCCATCTTCGTTCGATTCGTGCCAAGTGAGGGTTTCACCTGCGAGAGCTCGTCGGTAACGCTCGGCCCACTTGACTCCTTCCTCACCCGGGAACACTTCCAAAACGGTCTTCCCCTCAAACATCTCTTTCGGCCAGCGACGCGTGTCGAGTTGTTCGCCTTCCGCGAGTCGATAGGAGAGGTTGTCATCAAACAGGAGCACACCGGCACCGGGGATGTTGCTGGCCAACGCCCGATAGAATTTTTCGCGCCGCTCAAGCTCCTTTTCGCTTTCCATTTCCGATGTGATGTCAAGAATGACGCCCTGCCAGCACAGCCGCTCGCCTGACTTATCGAGAATGAAGCAGCCGCGATCCCGAACCCAGGCAATTCGGCTATCGGCACAGATCACGCGATATACAAAATCCGTGCTTTCGCCACGCTTTAAAGCTTCTCGCGTTCTTTCGAGGACCTCGCGATCTTCCGGATGAGTTACGAGATCCCAAATGTCAGGTTTGGTCAGCCAAACTTCCAGCGGATAGCCGAACCGCTCGAACGAGCGACTAATAAAGAGGGGCTTGTGCGGCGGCGATGGTGTAACTGCATAGAACATCGCCGGAAGGTTCTCGATAAAGGTCCGGAAGAGGCTGTCGTCGGCCGCGATGATCGGGAGATTTGCCAAGATCCTTTCGCCCGCCTTGCTTACGGCTTCATTTTTAAGGAGGGTTGTCATCGAAAAAAAGGGATATTAGGGTCGGATCTAAAAGGGAATGCCCTTCGGAATGAAGCAAATAGGGGCTTTAAGGCGGCTGATCAAACGGAGAGTTATACACAAACCATTCGGTCGCAAAGAGAAACGGCTACGCGCTTGGGTTGCGCGACGCACTAATAGTAACATGAAATACAAAGCCGTTGCTACCTTTTTTCGCTTGGTCAGGATCTGTTTCGAGGCCGGATCTTCGCCCGTTTTTTCAATGCCTTGACCGGACCTTTCTGCTGAATATGCGAGTCTTTACTTTATTTATCCTCTTAATTGCTTTCAATGTGCTCTCTCTCGGCCAGACGATGCCGAAAGGCGCCGATCCGGTGCTTTGGCAAAAGGCCCTTCGGATCCACAAAGCGGCGTTTGTCGTTGACGGTCACAATGATATTACTTCGCCGATGGTCGATGAGGATTTTGATCTTGGTACCGACTCCCGCGGTAAGTATCACAAGGACGGCGATCCTTTTCACACGGACATTTCGCGCCTTAGAGCGGGCGGGATCACAGGCGAGTTCTTCTCGATCTATGTTTCGGGCTCGACCCTAAAGACGGGTGGTGCGATGCGGCGTGCAATGGATCTGATCGACGCAACATACCGCGAGGTCGAGCGTCACCCGAAAGCTCTTTCGATGTGCACGACTGCGGCCGACATCCGAAATGCGAAACGACAGGGCAAGGTCTGCGTATTGATGGGCATCGAGGGTGGCTATGCGATCGAGAATTCGCTGTACGCCCTGCGTGATTTTTATCGCTTGGGGATTCGCTATATGACGCTGACGCACAATGTTTCACACGATTGGGCAGATGCGCATGGCGACGTGCCGAAGAACAACGGCCTTTCCGAATTTGGTAAAGAAGTTGTCAGGGAAATGAACCGGCTCGGTATGTTTGTTGATATCTCACACGTTTCCGAGAAGGTGATGAACGACGTTCTTGATGTATCGACCGCTCCGATCATCGCTTCGCATTCTTCGGCCAGGGCCTTGAACGACCACACTCGAAATGTTTCCGATGCGGTTCTTCGGCGTGTAGCAAAGAATGGCGGCGTCATAATGGTGAATTTCTATCCGTCTTTCCTTGATGCCCGCACGAACAAGGAAGAGAACGAGCGAGCAGCGCGTCTCAAGCCCGAGATCGATGCCCTTAAGGCAAAATTCAAAGATGACCCGGATGGCTTTAACGCGGCTCAGCGAAAGCTTTTTGCCGAGAATCCGATCTACGTTACGCCCTACACGCGTATCGTTGACCACATCGACCATATCCGCGATGTCGCAGGAATCGACCACGTAGGGATCGGCTCTGATTTTGACGGAATTCCTTTCTTGCCCGCCGGAATGAACGGCATTGAAGATATGCCGCTTGTTACTTACGAGATGCTGCGTCGCGGATATACCGAAGCGGACATCCGTAAAGTGTTGGGCGGCAACCTCCTTCGTGCAATGACACAGATGGAGAAGGTTGCCGGAAAAAGGCAGATCAGCGGCCAAGGCAGTCTCAAGCGGCTAAACAAATAATAATTTCCAAGATCAACCCATTTTGCCGGCCCCCGATCTTCAGAACAATAAGGGGGCTGGTTTTTTGTTGCAAACTGTGTTATGTTTTGCGACAGCCCCTAATTGCGTTTCTTAATTTTACTTTTGCGGCTGGATCTAAAGGCGGATCCAGATGGTTTTTCCTGCCGCTGAGGTGGCTCATCCCTTTTTATTTGGATGGCCATATATCCCAATTGTGGTCTTGGCGGCCTCACATCCAAATGGAGGGATACAAGAAAATGCGACACTTCTCGCTCATTGAAGGCGTAAGGATGCTTTCAAAACCAGGAGCACGGACTCTTACCAGTCTTCTTTTGCTTATGGCCCTGATCTTGCCGGCCGTTGTTCTAGGCCAGGATCTAAGATCGGCTCCGAGTGATTCCAATCTACCGGATGCAAGCCGGCACGCTCAAAAGCTCAATGTTAAGGTTGATCCCAATGCGGTCTCTTTTCCGCAGCAGGCAATTGTCTCTGAGCCTTTGGGCGGCAACCCTTGCGAATGGACAGCGGCGGCCGTTTCGCCGAGCCCGATCCTGGATCAGGCTACGACGGCGATTGGCTCGAATCTTTACACCTTTGCGGGCGTCGGCAGCGGAGCGGTTTTGGCGATCGCTCAGAAGTTCGATGGAACGGCATGGAGTAGCCTTGCATCCGTACCGGTCGCCCTCGAGTTTCCGTCGGCCGTTTCGGATGGCACGTCTGCATATATCGTCGCCGGTGTTGACGGAACTGGTACGAGCGTAAACACTCTTTACCGTTACAATCCGGGCACCAACGACTATACGACGCTTGCTCCCGCTCCGACCGCGACATGGAATCAGGCGGTCGTGTATCTCAACGGTAAGATCTATAAGATCGGCGGCTACATATCGAGCGGCGGTACCACGAATTCTACGAATGCTCTTGATATCTACGACGTAACTGCGAACACCTGGTCGAGCGGTGCACCCTATCCGCTTGCTCAGGGTTGGATGTCAGCCTTTACCGATGGCACGTATATTTATGTGGCCGGCGGCGTTTCGTCCGTATCAGGGTCAGTTCCTTCGACCAAGACCTATCGATACGATCCCGGTACGAACACTTGGGATGATGCGGCGATCGCTGACCTGCCCGTGAGCCGTTGGGGTTCAGCATCATCGATCATCTCGTATCGCGGCGGCTGGGTGCTCGCCGGCGGCTATGTCGGCGGCACCGCTGCCACAGACCTTTCTGCAGCCACGGTCAAATGGGATCCGGTCGCCAATTCCTGGTCGTCCCTGCCTGATATGCTCGCGGCTCGGGCCCGTATGACAGGTGCTGTTATCGGCGATGCCTTTCACGTGATCGGCGGACGTTCTTCTGCAGGCGGATTTAACGGCACGAACGACAACCAGCGTTTGTTCTGTATAGACCCGAACCAGCCGTATCTTGTTGGCAGCGCTGCGTATGTTTCTGATAACGGCACGCCCGCAAATGGCGTTCCGGATCCGGGCGAAACGGTTACCGTTAGCCTTGCGGTCAACAACATTGGCGGCACCGCGTCCGGAAACGTGTCGGTTACCTTGGCGAACTCGGGCGGGATCACCAATCCGAGCGGCCCGATCAACTACGGCGTGATCGCACCTAATGCTTCGGCAACTCAGAATTTCACATTCCAGGTTCCCGGAGACGCAGCGTGCGGAAGCGTGATCACCCTTTCCTTCGACATCGCAGATGGTGCGACGCACTACGCGACGACGAAGTCCTATAACCTTGGAGTTCTTCAGACGGCGTTCTCCGAGAATTTTGACGGTGTTACGGCGCCGACGCTGCCTTCCGGCTGGGTACAAAACCAGACCTCGGGCACCGGCATTACTTGGACGACGGTTACGTCCCCGGTAAATTCGGCTCCGAACTCAGCCTTCGCGAACGATCCGGGAGCGGTCAATGCTGCCGCACTCGAATCACCTGCGTTCAACATCTCGTCTGCGGGTTCGGTCCTTACTTTCAAGAACAACTACAATACCGAGAACACGTACGATGGTGCCGTTCTTGAGATCAAGATAGGTGCCGGATCGTGGACAGACTTTGTGACCGCTGGCGGATCGTTCAGTGCTGGCGGCTACAACGGAACGATCAGCACCAGCTTTGGAAGTCCGATCGGAGGCCGACAGGCTTGGACAGGCAACGCGAACGGTTTCATCACAACGACCGCTACGTTCCCCGCGGCCGCTGTCGGTCAATCCGTACAGCTTCGTTGGCTGATGGCGTCGGATAGTTCGGTAGCTTCGACCGGTATCAACATCGACGACATCGCGGTCACGAGCGGCTATCTCTGCAACCAGCCCGCCGCCGTGAGGTCACGTGCTGATTTTGACGGCGACGGCAAATCGGATCTTTCGGTCTTCCGTCCGTCCGAAGGCAATTGGTACCTGGAGCTTACAGGCAACATTCCTTCCGGCATTTCGAGCCTAAACGTCGTTCATTGGGGAGCTGCGGGCGATTCTCTCGTACCGGGCGACTACGACAACGACGGCAGGACGGACTTTGCGGTCTGGCGTGCGAACGACACAGAGGGTGCCCCGGATTTCTACATCCTGAACAGCAATGACTTTACCTACAGCGGCATTGCATTCGGCAGGACAGGGGACGTTCCGCTTGCGGGCGATTATGACGGTGACGGCAAGACCGATGCCGCTATCTTCCGTCCGTCAGAAGGGAACTGGTATCTCTGGAGCTCGCAGGATGGCGGGACGACCGTTATTCCGTTCGGAAACAGCACAGATATACCGGTTTCGATCGACAACGATGGCGACGGCAAAGCGAATTTGGCCGTGTACCGTCCGTCCGAGGGCAACTGGTACATCCAGAATGCGACCGGATCCGCCGTCAGTGTCATCCAGTTCGGCACAATGGGCGACCTCCTCGTGCCGGCAGACTATGACGGTGACGATAAGGACGACGTGGCTGTCTTCCGTCCGTCCAATGGAACATGGTACATCCTGAATTCCACGGACAGCAGCGTTAGCTACATTCCGTTCGGAACTTCGGGAGATGTCCCGGTCCCGGCCGACTATGATGGCGACGGAAAGGACGATATCGCTGTCTATCGCGGCGGTACATGGTATACCCTGTTCTCGAACGGCGGCAGCGGAGTGGCCAACTTCGGCCTTGCGTCCGATCAGCCTATTCCAACCGGATACCTTCCGGCTCAGAATTAGGGTCGATCGGTAAAAACCTTAGCTGTTCGGAGCGTGCAAAGGCGTTCCGAACAGCTTTTTTCTTTTGATGCTTCGCGGCTATGCTGCCAATTTGTTTGCCTATTCGGAATGAAAAATGTGCATGCGCTTTGATACATTTTGTGCGGTTTGATACGTTTTGTGCGGAATGTGTCGATTTGTGCGGTTTGATACGTTTTGTGCGGTTTGTGCTTCAAACGTGCGCGTCGGTTCGCTATGATGACAACACGGTCGAACCGGCCGCTTGGTCTTTGAAAAACTTAGTTCGTGGTTCGTTGTAAATTGCTCATTGTTCTTTGGTCATCGGTCATTGATCTTTGGTCTTTGCGGCTTGCCGCAGCGCAGTGCGGTCGGGCTTGCCCGACCGTCACACGACTTAGGAATATATCGGAGCGTGCGGAGCACGCGACAGAGCGTTTGTCGGCGGCAAGCCGCCTCCGGGAGTCTGAGGTGGCAATTGACGGTCGGGCAAGCCCGACCGCACTGCCAAGGGGCAAGCCCGTGAGGCAAGTGGCCTTCGTCCTTCGCGTTCTTTGCGTCTCCTTTGCGTTCTTTGCGTTTACGATCTTGTTTGGAAACGCAAAGGCCGCCAAGCTAAATCCACAAAGATCGCGGAGATACAGGATTCTGAATCCCAGATTTGAAATTTGAAATGTGAGATTCAAGATTTCAGGCCCTCGCTTGATCAGGGCTGTATTTCAAGTTTTGAAATATGATTCGTGAATTCGTGGCTGCTTTCTTCCGTTGCAAACTTTGTTGCTCGATCGTTTTTGTGGCTTGCCGCATTGCAGTGCGGTCGGGGTTCGTGGGTCATAGATCCCCACGTGTTGCAAAAAACGCCACCGTGCCCGACCGTCACTCGGATTACGAATATTTCGGAGCGTGCGAAGCACGCGACAGAGCGTTTGTCGGCGGCAGGCCGCCTCCAGAAGGGTCGGTGTACGCTCATCGGTCGGGCAAGCCCTACCGCACTGCCAAGGGGCAAGCCCGGAAGATGGTCTAGGTCTTGTCGGCGGCGAGCCGCCTCGAAGAGAACTGAAAGCGGAGAATTGAGAATGGAATATGTGGTTGGAAATTTTTTTGCGAAATTCTGGGACAAATCGCGTAAGTGACTGAGAACACAGCACTTATGTGTCCCAGAGGCTGTCCCACGAGCGTCTTGGCTGGGACAAAAGACGGCCATTGGCGGCGGCAAGCCGCCTCCAGGAGTCTGATCTGGCTAGGGACGGTCGGGCAAGCCAGACCGCACTGCGAAAGGGCATAGCTCGGAAGATGTTCTCAGTCTTGTCGGCGGCAAGCCGCCTCCGAGGTTGGTTTTGGGGCACGGTTCCACGGCATAAATGCCGTGGCAATTCGGCGGCGGAGCCCTTACTAACGTGAATACTGCCCGCCCGCTGACACAGGCGGTTCTGACAAGACCACCCGCTACCGCAGGTGGTACTGACAGGGCCTGGCCGCCCGCGACGTGGGCTTGGGATCTGGCTAACACCGAACGCCCTTACGAACGTGCGGGCTTCGGCAACCGAAATACAACAGGCAATTGGCGGGCAAGAGGATCAATTACAGCTGTCAGCTATGAGCTATCAGCTATCAGCGAACACGATGTTTGAAAACCTTACGGTTGCGGGCTTTTGCAATGCTGACCGCCCGCTGACGCAGGCGGTTCTGACAATACCACCCGCTACCGCAGGTGGTACTGACTGCCCACTGCTGACGGCTCACTGGCGACCACCCGCTACCGCAGGTGGTACTGACTGCCCACTGCTGACGGCTCACTGGCGACCGCCCGCTCACGCAGAGGTGTCGGCGTTCCGTCAAATGCCGGCTCCGTGGCATTTTTTGAACTTCTTGCCGGAGCCGCAATAGCAGGCGTCGTTCGGTTTCATCTTTGGTGTGTCGCGGACATAGGGCGTGTGTCGAGCCGCCTCGGCACCGGCGGCGTCGGCGGTCGCCATTGCACCGGTGAATGCCATACCTGCGGCCTGCTTGCGTGCACGCTGCATTTCGAGGCGTTCGAGCCGCTCGCGTTCCTCCTGTTCATCACGAGTGATGATCTCGAGGTTGAAGAGGGCCTTCGTCGTGTTCGTGTCGATGCGGTCGAGCATATCCTGGAACATATCGAACGACTGCTTTTTGTACTCCACGAGCGGATCTTTCTGACCGTAGCCGACAAGCCCGATGCCTTGCTTGACGTGATCGATCGAGAGAAGGTGATCCTTCCACTGCGAATCGATGATGTTGAGCATAATGTAACGCTCATAGGCACGGAGGCTTTCATCGCCCGCGAGCTTCTCTTTCGCCGCGTAATTGGCGGATGCGGTCTTCCAGATGGCTTCCTCGATCTGCTGAGGATTCATCGTTTTGAAATCGACACCGCAATCGACCGCGGGATCGACCGCGTAGATGTGCGCGATCTCGGCCGCGTATGTATCGATGTCCCATTTGTCGGGCGTTGTCTGCATCGAAAGATAGCTCGCGGTGAGATCACCGAGAAGATCGTGTGCGACGCCGGTCTCGCCGAGCAGATATTCGCGATGTTCAGGTTCGAACATCAACTGCCGACGCAGGCCATAGATGGTCTCACGCTGACGGTTCATAACGTCATCGTACTTGAGGACGTGTTTGCGTGTTTCGAAGTTGCGGCCTTCGACGGCACCTTGGGCACGCTCGATCTGGCGGGAAACGGTGCGGGACTCGATCGCCATACCCTTTTCCATACCGAGCCATTCCATCATCGAGCGAACCTTGTCGCCTGCGAAGATACGCATCAGATCGTCCTCCAGCGAAAGGACGAAACGCGAACTTCCGGGATCGCCCTGACGTCCTGCACGTCCGCGAAGCTGGTTGTCGATGCGGCGTGATTCGTGACGTTCGGTGCCGAGAATGTGCAGTCCGCCTACTGCCTGGACCTCCTTTGCCTCTTCGGCAACGACGCGTTTTGCTTTGGCGAGTTCTGCTTCGAATTGCTCCTCGGTCGCCTCGTCGGGATTGATCTCCTGACGTTTCAGATATTCGCGGGCAAGAAACTCCGGATTGCCGCCGAGCAGAATATCGGTTCCGCGGCCGGCCATGTTCGTCGCGATCGTTACGGCACCTTTTCGGCCCGCTTGAGCGATGATCTCGGCTTCGCGTTCGTGATACTTCGCATTAAGCACGTTGTGCGGAACCCCGGCGGCCCTTAGCTTACCGGCGATAAGTTCGGAATTTTCGACCGAGACGGTACCGACGAGAACGGGCTGGCCTTTCGCGTGCAGTTCCTTGATCTCATCGACGACAGCGTCCCATTTTTCGGGAAGCGTGCGATAGATCACGTCGGCAGTATCCTTGCGAACCATCGGACGGTTCGTCGGGATCGCAACGACATCGAGGCCGTAAACTTCGTTGAATTCTTCCGCTTCGGTTTCGGCAGTACCGGTCATGCCGCCGAGCTTTTCGTACATACGGAAGTAGTTCTGCAAGGTGATCGTCGCGAGCGTCTGATTCTCGCGTTCGATCTTCACGCCTTCTTTTGCTTCGACGGCCTGGTGCAGTCCATCCGACCAACGCCGTCCCTGCATCAAGCGGCCGGTGAAATCGTCGACGATGATGACCTCGCCTTCCTGCACGACGTAATGATGGTCGAGCTTGTAGAGCGTATGAGCCTTCAGAGCCTGCTCAACGCAATGGAGCAGGTCCATATTCGACGGATCGTAAAGGTTCGAGACGCCAAGCAGGCGTTCAGCCTTTGATACGCCCTGCTCGGTGAGAACGGACGAGTGATTCTTTTCATCGAGAAGATAATCGCCGGTCGTAACCTTTGTTTCCTCGTCCTTCTCGCCGCGTTCAAGCTGCGGGATGATCTGATTCGCCGTATAGTATTTATCGGTCGCCTCGTCGGACGCGCCCGAGATGATCAGCGGCGTACGAGCTTCGTCGATGAGGATCGAATCGACCTCGTCAACGATCGCGAAATAATGATCACGCTGGACGAGCGATTCGACATCGAACTTCATATTATCGCGAAGATAATCGAAACCGAACTCGTTGTTCGTGCCGTACGTGATGTCGCTCGCGTAAGCTTCCTTTCGCTCGATGTCATCGAGGTCGTTCTGAATACAGCCGACGGTCAGTCCGAGGAACTTGTGAATGCGTCCCATCCATTCGGAGTCGCGAGAGGCGAGGTAGTCGTTGACGGTGACGATGTGGACGCCGCGGCCGGTAAGTGCGTTGAGATATGACGGCAAGGTCGCAACGAGCGTTTTACCTTCGCCCGTTCGCATCTCAGCGATTCGGCCTTGGTGAAGAGCGATGCCGCCGATCATCTGGACATCGAAATGCCTCATTCCCGTAACCCGAACTGAGGCTTCGCGCATGGTTGCGAAAGCTTCCGGCAGGATCTCGTTCAGAACTTCCTGCTCGGCCTTGCGGCGTGCGTCTTTATCCTCGATGCCTTCGAGCCGCTGTCGGATGAGCTCTTTGAACTTCGGTGTCTGAGCCTTCAGCGTGTCGTCGGACATCGCCTTCATCGTCGGCTCCCAATTCTCGATCTCCTTGACGGTCGATTGAACTTTCTTCAAGAACACGTCGCTCGACGTGCCGAAGAGCTTCTTTACTAATTTGTCTGCAAACTTATTTGTTGCCATATCTAGATCCTATAAAAACTATATTCACAGCTCACGTGCGGGCTGCTGACACGGGCTACGGACGTTTTGGCGAGATATGTTTGAACTGAACTCGCCGCTGCATTGCGTTGTTGGCAAGTTAGGCGTTGAGGCCGGAGCGGGCGAGCGGAACTGAGCGGGCGAAAGCGGTGCTCGATATTGCGTCGAGGCGGGCTCGATGGATACGTTCGTCGAGAGAGGAAACCGAGGCGTCAAATGCCTCATCCGCGATCACGGCGATCGTCGATGTGTGTGTTTGAGCGACTTCCGCGGCGGCAAATACGAGCGAAAGATGTAGCGAGGCTTCGGCTTGTGAGAGGTCAAGCCTTTCCGACCCGTCAGCCGCGGCCAGGCCGTTTGTCGATCCTTCAGGATCGACTGATGTCGATCTCTCCGTGACCGCCGGTTCAAATTCCCGAACTTCGCTGCGGCGTTGGATCGAGTGCTGCTGCGGTGTTTGAGCGACAAGCTGCGGCGTTGCACCCGCGAGCACAAGCCCGAGGTACACGGCGACGACCGCTGCCGTCAATATCGAATTTGTCGTTCTATGTTCGCTCAAAACTTAATTAACCGATCTTGTCGCTCCCCGGCCGTTTTTCGGTCGAAAGATTAACTTTATCATTTTGCTGCTGAGTTGCACGCTCTTTGGCCAACTTTCTGTCAATGATCGTCTTGATCATCTCTTTCGGGACATTAAGCTGGATGACGAGGTTGCTGCCTTCGGATGATATGGTGGTCGCGTTCAACAGGGCGAGATCGTCGAGAGCGTTCTGCAGCTTTTCGGCGTTTGCCGGGTCATTCACCGACTGCATTTGCTGGATGTCGGCCTCTTTTGACTTGCGTGCAAGGTCAGCAAGGATGCGCATTCCCGCCGCCTTTCCCGAAGCACTCTCCGGACTTTCGAGCTGCGAAACGGCTCGCGCACCGAGATTCGCTTGATCTTGCTGCATCGAGAGCGTCAATGTCTTTCCGGAAAGCTCCGAAAGATACGCAAGGAATCCGCTCTCGTTAAAGGCTTCGATCGACCGTTTAAGTACGGCGACTGCTTCTTTATCCGTGCTCTCGGCGCGCGTGATGCGGAAGGACTTCTTGTCCAAATGCCCGTCTTTATTGAGCTTACCGGACGCCTCGACGATAAATTGCGAATCCAACACGGCCGCACGCTTGTCGTCCGGCAGGGCATTGACCATTTTCGCTAGGTCCTTGAAAGGCAAGCGGTTGATCTGCCCGGCAATTGCTGTCGGATCTTCCGGGGTCGGCGAAGCGGCCGCCACCTTCGGATCGGTCTTTGTGCCGGTAGAATTCGGAATTCCCGGTATGCCATCAGTTTTGTCGCCCGAATTTGGATGCTTCGGATCGGCGTCTCCAAAGGTCGGAAGGTCGCCGACAACAGAATTCTTGTTGGGTTTTGCGTACTTCGGCTTTGTGTTCGTTAGATCCGAACCGGTCGAAGGCCGCGGAAAAGGATCCGTGGTCGGAAACCCGGACGTGAACGCCCCGGAATTAAACCCGTTCGGATCGTTCTGAGCCGCGAGCATAGCATCGTACTCATCCTTATTTGCGATCTGAAAATAGCCTTGCGGATAATCAAGCGGTGCGTTCTCACCGCCGACGTCGATCATCGTAACATCAAAATCGCCATTGCCGAGTTCGGTGCGCTCGTATTGCTTGTCAACGAATTCGCGGTCCGAACCGAAAAGAGTGCTGGCAACCGCGACCGCATCAAGCACGCTGCAAACGCGGCCGACGAACGGGCTGTCGCAGGCCTTTGTTGTCAAAAGCGAGGTCTGTGCGATTCCCGCAAGCAGCAGCATATTCACGATCGCTACGCCGCCCACGATCTTGTAGAAACGCGGCGTCCAATCCCACGTCCTAACCTCGTAGTGGTATAGAAAATCGCCAGCTTCTGCCGGCGGTGCCGGTTCATTTATTTCGTAGATCGACTGCTCGAACATATTGACCAAATTTGCCCTCGGAACTATGCCAAAACTCAATTTCCTTAGACGCTATGCCGCGGCTTTGCGTTGCGGCATAAATAATTATCGTAACATACACGCGTCCTGCCGCGTAAAGATTCGACAAGTACACCGACAGGAGCCTAAAATCACGTTCTAGATGACACGAAATCGCAAAGATCGACCTCGAAAACCGCAAAAAAAGCGTCCCGAGGGCCACTTCTATGAACGTTTTGATAAACGAAAGCTTGCAGCCCCAAGTTCCGTCGATCCCGTGCGAAATAAAAGGCGAGTCGAAGGTGTCGAAAAGCTCCTCTCAGGCATTGGCGTGCCGGAATCACGGCCTTTTAAGCCCGATGCGTTTCAGCTAGAAGCACTCGCGGCCATCGATACCGAAGATGTTCTGGTTACCGCACCAACCGGCAGCGGAAAGACCTGGATCGCACGCGAGGAGATCCGCCGTCTTCTCGCCGCAGGCAAAAAGGCGTGGTACACGACGCCATTAAAAGCACTAACGAACTCGAAATATGCCGAGTTTTCGGAGGAATTCGGGGCTGAGAATGTCGGCATCCTGACGGGCGACAGGAAGGAGAATTTTGACGCTCCGCTGATCGTCGGTACAACCGAGATCTATCGAAATCAGCTTTTTGACGCACTTCGGACCGGCAGCGAGGTCGAGACAGACCTTGTCATCCTCGATGAGGCTCATTATCTGGCCGACGAAGATCGCGGCCACGTCTGGGAAGAGGCGATCATTCTTTCGCCAAAGCGGATTAGGCTGCTTTTGCTCTCGGCGACGGTCGGCGGTGCCGAGGAATTCGCGGATTGGATCGAACAAGTTCGGGAGACGAAAGTTCGCGTCGTAAAAGCCGGGCCGCGGCCGGTCGAACTTCGGGCCGCATATCTTTCGAGCGAACTGGATCTCTATCCGCTTTTTGGGCCAGACGGCGGATACAACCGCGACATCGATGCCGCTGAAAGAAAGAAAACCGACGCCGCTCGACGCCGGTTTCCACGAAGAAGGCGATAAAACCTTTTACTTCTTTGTTAATTTAACTTGTCCCATAAGGGTGTTGATGTCGGCCTGCGGTAAGGCGAGCGAAACCGTAACGTCCGTCTCTACCTGCGCGATCTTTACGCTCTTGATCAATCGAGCATACATTCTTTGGTCGGCACGCTTGGAGCCGCCCAAGAACGCATTGCCGATTGCTTGCAGGCCTAGAAGGGTCGAATTCAGCTGCTTCGCCGATGCTGCATCGACGCTTCTCAAGAGTGCTGAGAATGCGAGTCCATCCGCTATCGAGTCTGCCGAACCGGCCATAAATCGCAGATTCTTCAACGTGTTGCCAAGATCGTCATTTTCGAGCGGGATGAATTTCCCGAGACCGTCAATATTCTCCATCGCGAATGCCGCGACGGTCGTTGGCGAATCCTTAAGAAGGCTCTTGATCGTCGGGTTGACCGAGGTCTGATGCTCGACCGCTTCAACGACACGAGATGTTGCGCCGAATGCCAGGGTGTTCGGATCCAACGCGACGAAGGCGATCTCTTTTGTGATCTCATCGGGGACCGCGGCGCTTGAGCCGACCGCTTTTGCCGCCTCTTTCGCCGGCACCTCGAACTGGCACACGTAAATAGTCTTCTCCGAAACCATTCGCTCCGTACAAGGTGTCTTGCTCGATCTAGATGCCTTTGCGATCACATCGGCGGCGTTGAGATCACCGCGTCCAATGAAGACCGGAAGGATCTTCGGCTTGCCGCTTTCGACATTTTCAGCCCCAACACCGACGACAACATTTGCAAATTTGAGTACGTCTGAGCTGGCTTTCGACTTGAATACCGCTAATCCTTGATCGACCTCGGCCTTTAACTCCGGGTTGCCTGCGAGCAGCTTTGGAAGGGCATCATTCAAGCCTTTTTGGACATCGAGCGTGACGACGCCGCTTGACGCCGGCAAAAGATCGACCAAGCGCTGTTTGGCCGTCGACGGTTCGGACGTCTGAGCTGACGTTACTGCTGCCAGCGATACTGCGGCAATGGCGGCCGCAAAGATATTTCGAAATTTCATACGGTGCAAAACCTCTGTTCAGGATTATACCTAGACCTAACGCTAAAAGATGCTCAAATGTTCGTCAAGAGTTTGCCGTTAATCGAGCTTTTTGGTCTTTTATTACTTCAAATTCGAACCTGATCTCTTTGCCGCGAATGATCGTATTCAAATAATGCTCCCAAAATTTGCGTGTAAACCGCATCGCGGGCCATTTTTGGTCAAGATTGATGAAGATCTGAAAGCCGAGGAGCCGCCAAAGTTTCAGCGTGGTGACGTAGCACGAGATCGGCCGGAGCCGAACATCCGTATAGAAATCGAAGTTGCATCGATCTTCAACAAAGGTATCGAAGGTGTATGAATTTATATGATTTCGGTGCGTCGGGTCGTTCGGCCAGTCCGGGTTTGTGTAATGCGGAGCGAGCAGCTTGATGCGGCCGCCCGGTTTTGTGACGCGATGGAGTTCGGCGATGAATGCCATCACATCCGGCACGTGTTCGACAACGTGGTTCGAAACCACTAGATCGAATTCATTGTCGACAAAAGGATACGGAATTTCACCCAGATCGTGAATAACGTCTGCATCCGACCGTGGGCTAATGTCAAGACCGACCGCACCTTCAAACTTGTTAACGCCGCAACCGACGTCGAGGACTTTCATCGAGATAGTTTAACAAGACAATCAACCGCTGCGAACTCGTTCCGCCTTTTCCGAAAGGTAGTAATGCCAAAGCAGACGCGCGGCGACCGAACGATGCGGCCGCCAGCGTTCTGCGATCTCGATGAATTCGTCTGCTGTAGGCTTCGGCTCGCCGCTAAGCCGATGCCACGCCGAATGGAGTGCGATGTCGCCACGCGGCATCACGTCAGGCCGAAGAAGTGCCATCAGCAGATAAATATCGGCCGTCCAGGTTCCGATGCCCTTCAACGAAAGAAGGGTCTCTTTTACCTCCGCGTCAGCAAGATGTTCGAGAGCGTTGAGGTCGAGCGTTCCTTCGAGGATCGCGTTCGCAAGGCCGCGTCCGTATGAAGTCTTCTGTCGAGAGAAACCGTCGCGTTTCAGTTCGACATCGTTCACCGTTAGAAAGCTTTCCGGCGTAACGGCACCGAGCCGAAGTTCGAGCTTATCAAAACAAGCTTTTGCCGACGCGAGCGAGACCTGCTGTTCGAGAATGATCTGCAAAAGCGTCGCAAAACCGGGCTCGCGATCCCACATCGGCGGAACGCCGTACTTTTCGTAAACAACCGCAAATTCAGCGTGATCGGCCGCAAGAACGGCTACGGCACGTTCGAGTTTGGTCTGGTTGAGGCGTTTCGGCATCAATACTTGATCGATCAGTAGCAGGACACGACAAAATGTAACCAATTTACAATGGCACAATTTACAATGAACAATTGCAGATCTTCCGATTGTAAATTGTCCATTGGTGCATTGCTAATTGGAAAGAGCCGGCCTCAACGCGGACGCTCGTCACCAGATCGACGGCACCGCAGATTCATCGAGTTCGATCGTGCGGCCGTCGGGCAGAATGTGAATGATGCGGGAGACGCCTCTCGTCTTTAGTGCCGGGGAAAGCAATCCAACGCGATGACAGTTTGCACGCGGTACCTTGTGCTTTGACAAGGGCTGCGATTCCGAGCACATCAATGCCGTGCGATGTTCAGATGCAAGCTCGATGATCCGATTCAACGCCCACTCAAATTCTTCGGACGTGTGGCGAAGGCGGCCGCCCGCTTCGGGAATATGCTCGTAGCCGATGCCGCTTTCGCGGAGTAATTCGGCGAGCACCAAGCGATTGAATTGAGGCCAGCGTGAACGCGGATTCGTGCGTACATCACAGACGAACTCGATCTTGAACTGTCGAAGCAAGTCGAGAAAATAGGCGAAGTCGTGACGGCCGTGCCCGATCGTGTAGATCGTGATCGCCTTCATACTAGATCCATGTCCGCCATTGAGAGCGGATCGTCGAGCGGTTCCATATGTGTCGTTGCGATCACGCCGGGAACGGCAGCACGCATCGCGGCCTCTATCTCCTCGGCAAGTTCGTGGCCGTGTTGGATCGTCCAGTCATCGGGCATCAGGACGTGGACCGAGACGAAGGTTCGCGGCCCGGCAACGCGTGTCCGCAGAGCGTGATAGTCGATGCCGATCTTTGCTTTATAGTCATCGAGAATGCCGACGATCTTCGCGATGTCGTCTTCGGAAGCTGACGCGTCCATCAGGCCTTCGGCTGACTCTTTTACGACGTGATAGCCCGTCCAGAGGATGTTGCCGGCGACCGCCAAAGCGATCAGCGGATCGAGGATCGTCCAACCGGTAGCACCGATGACGATGATCGCGAAAATGACGCCGATCGATGTATAGACGTCGGTCATCAAGTGTTTTCCGTCCGCTTCGAGGGTGATCGAACGATGTTCGCGTCCGCGGCGAATAAGAAGCTGACCGACCACCAGGTTTATTACGGAGGCAGCCGCTGAGATCGCAATGCCGATCCCGATGTTCTCGATCGGCCTTGGTGTTACGAGCCGCTCGATCGCGGCCCACGCGATGCTGATCGCGGCCATGCCGATGAGCGAACCCTCAAGTGCGCCGGAGAAATATTCGGCCTTTGTGTGGCCAAAATTGTGGCCGTCGTCCGGGGGCCGCGAAGCGACCGTGAGCATCCAGAGTGCAAAGACCGCGGCGACAAGATTGATGATCGATTCGAGCGCGTCGGAGAGCAGGCCGACCGAGCCCGTGTAAACGTATGCACCCGCCTTGAGCGAGATAGTTGCAATGGCCGCCGCGATGGAGAGCCAGAGATAGCGAGTGAGCTTTCTATCGATCATTAAGTTGTCGGATCGCGTCGATCGTCTGCGGATTCTCGAGCGAAGAGAGGTCGCCCGGATCTTCACCCAAATAGGCAGAACGGATGACGCGGCGCATTACCTTTGCGTTCCTTGTTTTTGGAAGGGCAGGGACAGCGTAAATGGCGGAAGGTGCGAGCGGCTTGCCCATCTCTCTTGCGACGAGGGCCTTGAGCTCAACCTCTAGCCCGGTCGCTATCGCTCCCGGTTCTGACACGACGCAGAACGCGACCATCGCGGTTCCTTTTACCTCGTCAGGTACACCGATGACCGCGGCTTCGATCACATCATCGTGTGAGACGAGAATACTTTCGACCTCCGCCGGACCGACGCGTTTGCCCGCGACCTTCAGCGTGTCGTCGCTGCGGCCGAGAATGTACCAGCTGCCATCTTCATCCTCCATAGCCCAGTCGCCGTGGACCCAAATGCCTTCAAAACGCCGCCAATAGGCATCGAGGTATCGTTCTTTTTCTTCCCAAAAACCGCGTGCCATCCCGACCCACGGCTGTTTGATCACGAGTTCGCCGACTTGCCCGCGTTCGACGGGTTTGCCGCTCTCATCAAGAATATCAACATCCATTCCCGGACACGGCGCCGGAAAAGAGCATGGTTTGATCGGCAAGATCGGATTGCCCATTAAGATGCCGCCCGCGATCTCTGTCCCGCCGGAGTAATTTATTATCGGCAGTTTTGAATTGCCGACCTTTTCGAATAACCACCACCACGGACCGGGATTCCACGGCTCGCCCGTCGATGCGAGGATCCGGAGTGACGAAAGATCGTGTCGTTTGAACGGGGGAAAGCGGCTGCTCCCGTCTGAGTTCCGTTCTTCGGCGGCGGCAAGGCTCCGAACAAGTGTCGGCGAGATGCCAAGTACCTCGACGTTGTGCTTTGCACAGAATTCCCACATTCGGTCGGGTGTCGGGTGATCGGGTGCGCCGTCGTAAATACAAATGGTCGCGCCGTTGATCAAAGCACCATAGATCAGCCACGGCCCCATCATCCAGCCAAGATCCGTATACCAACAGATACGCGTGCCCTTGCCGACATCCGTCCCGAATGCCATATCCTGCGCAGCCTTGATCGGAAAACTCGCGTGCGTGTGCGCAATGCCTTTCGGCTTGCCGGTCGTTCCCGACGTGTAAAGAATGATCAGCGGATCTTCGGCGGAGGTCGATTCACATTTACCGCCTTGCGAAGACAAGAGAGCCTGAAACTCACAATAGCTGACCGTTTCGAGCTGACCGCTGACAGTTTCCTTTCCAAATTTCAGAACGAAGATATGCTCGACCGACGGGCAATGGGAGACGGCCTCTTCTGCGGTCGGGAAGGCCTCGTAGAATTTGCCGCGTCTTGGAAAGCCGTCGCACGTAAAGAGAGCCTTGGCCTTGACTGCGCTTAGCCGCGAAGCGATCGCCTCTACGCCATAGCCTGAGAATACCGGCATTGCGATG
This sequence comes from Pyrinomonadaceae bacterium, assembly GCA_019694355.1. Lineage (GTDB taxonomy): Bacteria > Acidobacteriota > Blastocatellia > Pyrinomonadales > Pyrinomonadaceae > OLB17. The sequence continues at coordinate 87,474 of JAIBCB010000005.1, forward strand.
GCTCCGATCCTGTTGATCGACAGCAATATCGCGACCGTCTCGATGGTCATCGGCAGATGGATCGCGATCGCGTCGCCCTTGCCGAAGCCCTTTTCGCGAAGACCTGCCGAACACCGCTCGACAAGATCAAGAAGTTCGGCGAAGCTCGCCTCTTTGACCTCGCCATCCTCACTTTCGCAGATGACCGCCGGCTGATCCTTCATCTCGTCCGCCTGCCAGCGATCGAGACACATTGTGGTGACATTCAATCCTGCCGCCGGAACGCCGCCCTCAGTGCGGACGGCGTCCGCGTTCCGTTGGAACCACTTCGGGAACTCGATGCCGTTCGTAGTATCCAAGAGCTTGTCGTACGGCGGGTCGAATCTTATGTCGAGAAATTTGAGCACTTCTTCTGTAAACTTTTCGACATCGCGGATGGAAAATTGATAAAGCTCGTCCCAGGTCGAGACGCCGACCTCACGCATAAAACGTGTTATCTGAGCCCTCTCGGCCACCTCGGCTGAAGGTTTCCAGGCAAAAGCCTGGTTCTCAAAGGCGTTAGAATCCTGCATAAAAGAAGTTTGGCAAATTCGCGAGCTGTATTAAAGTTATGCTATCACGATAGATTTTATGAACGAACTGCCTGTCGGTATCGAGCTGCCGCAAAAGCTATTTGAAGGGAAGACGGCGATCGTTACCGGTGCTTCGAGAGGTGTTGGAAGGGCGACGGCGATACGGCTTGCAGAAGGCGGGGCGAACGTCGTGATCAACTATCTTTCGAATTCCGCCGAGGCAGCAGAGACGGCGGAAGCGTGTGTGTCTAAAGGAGTTAAGGCCGTTACGATAGCCGCAGATGTGTCAGAGTTCGCCGGCGCGCAGTCGGTCGCTCGGGCTGCTCTGGAGAACTTCGGACGCATTGATCTTCTCGTTTGTAATGCAGGAATCTGGGAAGGCGCACCGATCGAGGAGATGGATGAGGAAGTTTGGAACAAGGTTCTGAACACGAACTTAAAATCCGCATGGGCGACGACAAAAGCGTGCGTTCCTGCGATGCGAAAGCAGCCTTCCGGATCGATCGTTCTCGTGTCCTCGACCGCGGGGCAGAGAGGCGAGGCGAACTATTCGAACTACGCGGCTTCAAAAGGCGGCCAGATCTCATTCACAAAAGCGCTTGCAAGTGAATTGTGTCCGAACATACGCGTAAATGCGGTCGCGCCAGGCTGGATCGAAACGGCGATGATACGGCCTGCATTTGAAGACAGGGAATACGAACGAGAGGTGATAGAAGCGATACCGCTTAAACGAATGGCAACGACCGACGACGTTGCTCTATCGATCTGTTTTCTACTTTCGGACTGGTCGCGGCACATCACGGGCGAAGTCCTAAATATCAATGGCGGTGCCGTGCTTTGCGGGTAGTTTTGAAAAGGGACTTGACAGCGATCGGCTGTTTGCGATAGCTTGAATTCACTCGATGCGAAAGATCGAGATGTTCGTATGAACAACGTAACGCTCAAACATAAATGTATGTGTTGTTGTCGCTGCCGCGACACAGCGCTTACGTTTGCTTGAGAGTTTACGGCCCGCTCAACGGGCAATGAAAACTAAAGAAACGTGGCGATTTAAGGCAACTTGCTCCACGAAAAAAACTGCTAAAGCGTCTTAGGCGATCTCATGATTCGCCGAAAGAAAACGAGGATCTAAGAGAAGCTCTCGTGCACTTTAGCACGAGGGCTTTTTTCGTTGTGCAAAAAGGAAGTTGCCGTGAAATAAGACAAGATCGGCCGCAGGCCGAAAGGAAATAGGAGAAACAAGAAAATGAGTACAACGGAATATAATTTTGACACATTGGCAGTTCACGGCGGACAAGAGATCGATCCGACGACAAATTCGCGGGCCGTCCCGATCTACCAGACGACGTCATACGCCTTCAACGATGCCGACCACGCAGCAAAGCTCTTTGCCCTGCAGGAATTCGGCAATATCTACACGCGATTGCAGAATCCGACAACAGACGTTCTCGAGAAGCGGATCGCGGCCCTCGAAGGCGGCGTTGCGGCCCTTGCGACCGCAAGCGGACAGGCGGCAGAAACACTCGCGATAATCACGCTTGCCGGAGCCGGCGACGAGATCATTTCGACCACATCGCTTTACGGCGGAACCTACAATCTTTTTCATCACACGCTGCCGAAGCTCGGCATCAAGTTCCATTTCCTCGACGGCGCCGATTACGAAGGCATTGAAGCGGCGATCAACGAGCGTACTAAGGCGATCTACACCGAAACCGTCGGGAATCCGAAGCTGGATGTGATCGACATCGAGCGGCTTGCCGAGATCGCACACAAGCACAAGCTCCCGCTCATTATCGACAACACGATCCCGTCGCCTGCGCTGACGAATCCGATCGAATGGGGGGCAGATATCGTGCTTCATTCGGCAACAAAATATATCGGCGGACATGGAACAACGATCGGCGGCGTGATCGTTGACGCCGGAAAGTTCGACTGGGCGGCAAGCGGACGATTCCCCGCGTTTACGGAACCGGATCCGAGCTACCACGGCATTTCGTACACCGAGGCATTCGGTCCCCTCGCGTTCATCATCAAGGCTCGCGTTCAAGGCCTGCGTGATACCGGTGCGGCTCTCTCGCCGTTCTCATCGTGGCAGCTTCTTCAGGGTACCGAGACGCTTCCGCTCCGAGTAAAGCGTCATAGCGACAATGCTCTTGCGGTCGCGGAACATCTCGAGAAGCATCCGCTCGTGTCCTGGGTGAATTATCCGAAACTCGCTTCGAGCAAATACAAAGAGCTTGCCGACAAGTATCTCGAGAACGGAGCGAGCTCGATCGTAACTTTTGGGATCAAAGGCGGCTTTGAGTCCGGAAAGCGGTTCATTGATTCGGTCAAGCTCTTTTCGCTGCTTGCGAACATAGGTGATGCGAAATCACTCGTGATCCATCCCGCATCGACGACGCATCAACAGCTAAGTGTTGAAGAGCAGGCATCGACCGGCGTAACGCCTGACCTCATAAGGCTGTCGGTCGGGATCGAGGATATTCGCGACATTCTTGCGGATATCGACCAAGCTTTGGCCATATCGGCCGAAGCAGTGAATTCGGCGTCGAACTAGCCGAACGCTGCAAGTGCGGAGGCGGCATTTGGGGCATCCCCGATGTGGGAAAATGCCGCTTCCACGCTTGCGAAACAGGAGTGAACAAATGTTTGAGATCGACTTTTTAATCAATGAACCTTTTGAACTAGAGTCCGGCGAGGTGCTTACAGAACTGAAGCTTCGCACCACCATCTACGGAAAACTTAACGCAGAAAGATCGAATGCGGTGCTTGTGTTCCATGCACTGACCGGCTCGTCAAGGATCCACGACTGGTGGAACGGCGTTCTTGCGGAAGGCGGTGCACTAGACACCTCCGCGGATGCATTCATCTGTGTCAACTATCTCGGTTCCTGCTACGGTTCGACAAGCGCGAAAGATCTCAAACGCAGGAATTCACGGCGAGAGGTTCCCATCGTTACGACACGCGACATTGTCCGTTCGACATCGCTGCTTTTTGAATATCTGGGCGTTCATCGATTCAAGGCGGTCATCGGAGGAAGCGTTGGCGGAATGCTGGCTCTGCAGTTTGCCGTGGACTTTCCAACGGTCGCAGATGAGATCATTGCCATTGCCGCGGCGCCGCTTTCTGCAATGGGGCTTGCGCTAAATCACATCCAGCGGCAGGCCGTGGCACGCGGCGATCTCGACATTGCACGAAAGATCGCATTGCTCTCCTATCGTTCGCCGAGACAGTTCGAAGACCGATTCGGGCGGAAGCCGAATCGCAACGGTGAAGACCCAAAGGGCACCATTCAGGGTCGTTTCGATGTCGGCGGTTATCTCGATCACCAGGGAGCGGCATTTCGGAAACGCTTTGAACTCGAAAGCTATGAACTTCTCACGAAGACGATGGATCTTTTTGATCTTTCGGATGAAGATATCGTAAAGATCCGTTCTCGTGTTTCGCTCGTTGGGATCTCGTCGGATTGGCTGTTTCCGCCGGCCGACGTGAGGGCTTTGGCCGCAAGGCTTTCAGGGTTCGGCGTTGATGCACGGTATCACGAACTGCTATCCGACGTTGGGCATGATGCGTTCCTGACCGACACGGGCGAGATAAGCGAGATCTTGCGCGAAGTGCTTTCGCCGCCTGAGATCACCTACGAAGAGTCCGAGATCGGACGATCTCCGCTTGAGCCCGAACGACTTGCGGTCGGCTGTAGCTGAACTAATTCTGCGTAGATGAGAAATGCCGGGCTAAAATGGACAAGTTTTTTTCGGTCTGTTGGCCCGGCCTTCTTTTGCGGTGATTATGGCGATCATAAGATTTTCTTAAGCTCCGATTGCAGAAGAGACGCGTCTCATTTACTTTTTTATTAAGGTGAGCGAAACAACATTTCCTGTCGTTATGAAATTTGGCGGCACGTCGGTAGGTGACGTGGCCGCTTTCGAGCGCGTTTGCGGGATCGTTCAGAGCCAGTTGGATAAGCGGCCGGTCGTTGTAACGTCCGCAATGACAAAGGTTACGGATGCTTTGCTCGCCGCGTTCGAAATGGCACGCAAGGACGATCTGGCCGGGGCGGTCGAATCTCTCGAACCGCATTTCGAACGTCATATCGAGATCACGTCCGCGTTCTTTCCCGACGATACCGAAAACATCTTTCACAATGAACTTCGCCTTGCGCGAGCCGAGATCAAGGATCTTTTAACGCGAGCTGCTCGCCGAAGCCTGCCGCTGCAGATGTTGAAAGACGCGATCGTATCTTATGGAGAGCAACTTTCATCGCGTCTTTTGGCGGAGGTTTTGAGGTCACGCGGGATCGCTGCTCGCACGGTCGATTCGCGACGCCTGATCGTTACTGATGATGAGTTCGGGGCCGCGCAGCCGATCATCGACGAGACGAATGAGCTGATCGAGCTCGAACTTGGTCCCCTTATCGGAGCTGGAGAGGTTCCCGTGCTTGGCGGCTTCATTGCTGCAAATCGCGGCGGCGAGACCACGACGCTGGGACGAGGCGGCTCAGATTATTCTGCAGCGATAGTTGCTGCTGCGTTAAAGGCTTCTGAACTTCAGATATGGACGGATGTAACGGGCGTTATGACCTGCGATCCGCGCATCTGCAGCGACGCTTCGACCGTGCCTGTCCTTTCGTATGAGGAGGCCGCCGAGTTGGCATATTTTGGAGCGAAGGTCCTGCACCCGAAGACGATCAAGCCGGCGGTGGACAACGCGATCCCGGTACGCGTCTGCAATACGTCCGAGCCACAACTGACCGGTACGATGGTGCTCGCAGGGTCGGACGAGACCGAGAATAAGATCAAGTCGATCGCACATAAGAGCAATATCACGATACTGCGCATCACGTCAGCACGAATGTTGGGCGCATACGGCTTTATGAGCGCGGTCTTTCAGGTCTTTGACCGCCATCGCACAGTGATCGATGTCATCTCCACGTCGGAGGTTTCTGTCGCTCTGACGCTCGACAAACCCGACAATATTGAGAAGGTCGTCGAAGATCTGTCGCGTATCGGCGAGGTCGAGGTCGAACGCGGCTATGCGGTCGTCTGCGTAGTTGGCGAGGGCCTAAGAGCCTCGACCGGGCTCGCCGCCAAGATATTCAAGACGATCGAGGATGTCCACGTCGAGCTCGTCTCGCACGGTGCGTCCGCCGTGAATCTTACCTTCGTAGTTCGCGAATCGGACGTCGCCGATGTCATCAAGAAACTCCATCATGAGTTCTTCAGTGAAAAAAAATCTGTATGAAGGGCTCGTCCAAAAAGATCGTGTTGGCAATATTCGGCCTGCTGGTTATCGCAGCATGCAAGACTCAGTTGCCTGCTCCTCAGCAGAAATACCCTGTCGACAAGTTCCAATCAAGGGAAGCGCGAATCGGCGGTGAAACCTTCCGATACCGCGTCTACGTTCCGCAAGAGCTTTCCGAAAAATCAGCTCCAGCGGTTTTGCTTTATCTGCATGGCGCGGGAAATCGTGGTACCGACAATGAGTCGCAGCTTAACGGACTTGCCGAGCAAATTGAGGCGAAAAAGGATAAGATTAACTTTATTATCGTTATACCGCAATGCTTACCCGACGGGTTCTGGGACGAGCAAATGTTGGCGCGCGCAGACAAGGCCATGAACGACACGGTGGAGGAGTTTAAGGCAGACGGACATCGCTTATACCTGGCCGGGTTCTCTTTGGGCGGATACGGTGTATGGAGCATGGCCGCGACACATCCGGGAAAGTTTGCGGCGATTGTGCCAATGTCGGGCAGAGTGCTTCCGCGTCCGAACGAAATAAAGCACGTTTCCAAAGATATTGCTCAAATGTCTGAAACGACTGATCCGTACAGGGCATTCGCCGAGAAGATCGGAAATACACCGACGTGGATCTTTCATGGCGCAGACGATAATGTTGTTGCTCCGGAAAACTCTAGAAGGATGTTTGCAGCAATGAAGGCCGCGGGAAATCAGCAACTGACGTTCGAAGAGACGCCGGGCAAGGGCCACGAACCTCTAGCTTTTGCCGCTCCCGGCTTTTTTGAATGGCTTACTGCTCAGAGCCTGGATCGATGATGAATATTTTCGAACTAACAACCGCGTTGATGTCGATCCCGTCCACTTCAGGCGAAGAGGAGGCGGTCGGGTTTTGGCTGCGCGACTATTTGGTCGAGCTTGGCTGGACGGTCGAGCTGCATAGTGTTAGCGATGGTCAGAACAACGTGATCGCGACACTGAACGACACTCCGCGGGTTTGGTTTTCGACACATATGGACACTGTGCCGCCGTTCATACCGCCGACCGAGGACGATGAAAAGATCTATGGCCGCGGTGCGTGCGATGCGAAGGGGATAATCGCATCGCAGATAACGGCTGCAGAGCGTTTGCGTTCGGAAGGCATTAACGACATCGGGTTGCTCTTCACCGTCGAAGAAGAACGAGCATCGACGGGTGCCAAGGCCGCGAACCTTCATCCATTGGCGGCAAAATGCGAATTTCTCATCAATGGAGAGCCGACGGACAACGACCTCGCGATCGGTTCAAAAGGAACGTTCCGCCTGAATATCCAAACGACCGGCAAGGCCGCTCATTCTGCGTACCCGGAAGAAGGGGAATCCGCGATCGAAAAATTGCTCGACATACTCGAAGATGTGCGGCACACGCGTCTTCCGAATGATGATTTCTTTGGCGAAACGACCGTCAATATCGGCACCATCGATGGCGGAATGGCGCTCAACGTGATCCCGCCGTCTGCCGAAGCGGGCCTCGCCATACGCCTGACGACAAAGCGTGAGCCGATCGAAGACGCTATCCGCTCGGTCGTTCGTGATCGCGGCGAGATCGAGGTCTTGTCTGCGAGCGAACCGGTCAGAATGCATGCTGTCGATGGTTTTACTCAAAAGGTCGTAAGATTTACGACCGATATTCCGCACCTGCCAAACTGGGGAAAGCCCCTTCTCATCGGCCCCGGCTCGATCCTTGTCGCCCACACAAAAGACGAATTCGTGCTCAAGAAGGATCTTGAAAAGGCAGTAAGTCTTTACGAGGATCTAGCCAAAAAGCTGTTGACAGACTAGAGCGTCGGCCAAGTTTCTCCGTCTGCAAACTTTTTTTCGCTGCGCGTCGTATTATCTTCGAACAAATTCTCTTACAGGATCACCAGAATGAAAAAGCGAATCATTTTCCTCCTTTTTGTGTTGACCCTTGCGGCAATACCGACCTTGGCGCAAGATCAGCTCTTTATGCCGCGTAATGTTAAGGCGGCCTACGCGAACGGCACACGGAGTGCCGACGGCAAGCCAGGTCCGAAATACTCCCAGAACAAGTCCGTCCACAGCATACATATGACGATCGCACCACCGGGCCGGACGATCACCGGCGCCGAGGAGATCGTTTATACGAACAACGGCCCGAAGCCGCTTCCGACGCTGGTGCTGCGTTTTGAACTGAACGCCCACTCGCCCGAAGCGGCACGCGACCAACCTACATCCACAGAGGAGATGACATCGGACGTTTCGATCGATGAGTATGCTGAGAACGGAAAGGTCAAAGAATGGAAGCCGTTGATCCCGAGAAAGGGAATGACATACAACGTAGTCAAATTGGACGAGCCAGTGCCGCCCGGCGGAACCGTCAAGCTATCGTTCAAATGGCATTACGAGCTTGTTCTCCCATCCGGCCGTGAGGGCGTGATCGACCCAACGACGTTCTATGTCGCCTATTTTTATCCCAGGGTCGCAGTGCTCGACGATGTTAACGGCTGGGATCAGGTCGCGCATATTCCGTCGCACGAATTTTTCGGTGATTTTAATGATTACACGCTCGAGGTTACCGTCCCGAAGAATTACATCGTTTGGGCAACGGGCGATCTGACGAATGCCGATGAGGTGCTCCAACCCGCGATCGCCGAACGTCTCAAGAGGTCGTTTACGAGCGATGAGGTCGTGAATGTTGCAACTCTCGATGAGGTGAAGGCCGGCAAGGTTACTGCTCAGAATGCGACCAATACCTGGAAATGGAAGGCCGACAATGTTTCGGATGTTGCATTCGGCTTGAGCGATCATTATATCTGGGACGCAGGCAGTCTTGTCGTTGATAAAAAGACGGGCAGGAGAGCGAGCACGCAGGCGGCTTACGACGAGCCGTCAAAGAACTTCGCGAATATGGTGAAGTACATCAAGACCTCCCTTGATTTTTCATCGAATCAATGGCCGGGCGTGCCGTATCCCTATCCGAAGATGACGGTCTTCCGCGGCTTCGCCGATATGGAATATCCGATGATGGCCAATGACAGCGCGCAAGAGAATCCGGATATGCAGGAGTTCGTTGCGGCCCACGAGGTGATGCATTCGTACTTTCCATTCTATATGGGAATAAACGAACGGCGGTATGCGTTCATGGAAGAAGGCTGGACGACCGCATTCGAATACTTGTTTAACGAAGCGACCTTCAGCAAAGATCAAGCAGACAAGCTGTTCAAGGCCTTCCGTGTTCGCGGTTGGATCCGAAATATGTCTTCGGACGCAGATATCCCGATCATGACGCCCGAGAATGTTCTGACAGGCGGCGGATACGGGAATAACAAATACGGACGCGCGGCTTTGGGCTACCTTGCGATGAAGGACCTGCTGGGCGACGCGGAATTCAAGCGTGTCCTTCACGGCTTTATGGATCGCTGGCACGGCAAACACCCGACGCCGTGGGATATGTTCAACAGCTTCAATAACATCTCCGGCAAGGATATGAACTGGTTCTGGAATGCCTGGTTCTTCAATTACAGCTACATCGATCTCGCGGTCGCTGGCGTTAATAGATCGGACATCACGATCAAAAATCTTGGCGGCTCGCCCGCACCGTTCGATGTGAAAGTGACCTTTGATGATGGTACGACCGAAACGCTCCATCAAACTCCCGCGATCTGGGAAAAGGATACGAAGCAAGCGGTCGTCCGCGTCGCTTCGAAAAAGGCCATTAAAAGCGTCGCTCTCGACGGCGGGATCTTTTTGGACTACAACGAAGTTGACAACGTCTGGCCGGCGGCAAAATAGTTGATAAGGGTAAGCCCTGAGGCCGGATGCCGGCTTCAGGGCTTAAAAAAACCTTTCAAGGCAGCAGTAGTTCTAAAACCGAACTCTGGTAATTGTTCCCGGAAAGATATTCGTTACGAAGATGTCGCCCGTACGATCATCCCGAGCCATACTTGACGGCGTGATCAATGTCGGGACAACAACGCTCGCGTTTCCGTCACGGTCGAACCGTCGGAGCCGTCCGGGAGCATTCGCAAGGAAATTCGTGCTGAACTCAAGTACGTAGTAACCGTCGCGGCCGAAACGCTGGTTGACAGGCATTATGTCCATCGTGGATGCAAGTCCAGAGAGGATCGTCTCATGTTCTCCGGTCCATAGGTTGACGGCCTGAACATCAGATTGCCCATTGATCATTGGGAATCCGGTCAACTCAGGCACAAGGAGTTTCCTGCCGACGAAATGAACGTTATCGGGCACGGCCTCGATGAATGGGCCGCCGATCGTGCCAAAGAGCGGATTTGGCCTATTGGGAAACTCCACGAATGTGGACAATTCGCCTGTGAAGAGATTGACCTTATGAAGCTCGTTATAGGAGGCGTCGGCAACAAAAAGGTTCCATCCTACCTGTTCAACAGCGAAAGGGTGTGACGTGCGGATCGCATTCGGGGCGTTTGGCTGCGGTTCCGGGCGATAGTCGGGAATGTCGGCTACGAGAAATACGAAGATCGAGTCGCCATCGGCGTTTCGGATCCGGACCCAGTGACCGGCGGCGATATCCTCCTGATCCTTTAAGGTCATCTCGAATTCGCTGTTAAGCGACTCAAAATTCCTCGGAAGGATGACTCCGAGCACCGAACAGAAAAGCGGCGATGACGGAGATCCTGTAGGGTACTGGGAGCCTCCGATCATTGTCGCAGCGTCGCCGACCCCGGATGTCACCCAAAGGACGCGCCCGTTCAGGTCAATGCCTGTTGTCCCGTCAGACTCTGGCGGGCCGCCGAGATTGCTAACGCCCGAAGGCAGTCCGCTGATAAGCGTGTGTCGAACACCGGTCGTTCGGTCGATGACCGAAATACGCCCGGTGTTCGCGTCCATCGTTCCATTTTCAGAGACGAGGAACGTATTTCGCGGGCCGGGAATGATCTTCGTTGGAAGATTCAGCCCAGCGGTTACGACCTGCGTTGTCTGTGCGGGAAGGCTTCCTGTCAGGCCGACAAAAAGGAAGACCAGGGTTGCAAGTATGCTTGCTGCTTTTTTCATAGTACTCTCCATTTGCGCTGAGGTTAGTAGCTTTGCTTCGCGAAACCCCGTACCGATACTCCAAACACGTACCTTTTTGGCCTATTGCGGCAAAAAGTCGGCCGGATGTACAATGAAACAGCCCGGTCAAGGATCAAGTGGACTCGCTGGTCAAGGACGGCGCTGTTTAGCCGGTTTGGGCGTTCACGTGACTGTAATCTATCTCGGCCGCCTCACTTTAATCCTTCATTCTGGGTGAAATTTTCCTGACTTTTGTCTGGCGCTGGGCTCAAATGGCCGATAATGGCGGCAATATTTACGAATTCGACGGCTTTCGGCTGGATGTTCGCGAGCGGATCCTTTCGTGCGGCGGGAAGCGGCTCCAGATAAGAGACAAAGCGTTCGACCTTCTTTGCGCACTCGTTGACCGGAGCGGAAGTCTGGTAACGAAGGACGAACTGCTTTCTGCGATATGGCCTGACACGATCGTCGAAGAGAACACGCTGGACAAGAACGTTTCGCTTCTTCGGCGTCTCTTTTCAGAAAGGCTTCCGGATAAACATGTTATCGAAACGGTCAGAGGTCACGGGTATCGATTTGCCTTGGCCGTTACGACGAAGCCGAACGCCGTAGCTTCGCTCGAGCAGGCTCAGCAGAGTTCAAATCCGGCGTTGGCAAATGCGTCCGAGGTCGACAGCAGTGCTTCCCCATACGAGATAGGCCTCCACAAACTGCCGCCTGAGCTGATCTTGAATGGCTATCCTGCCGACGAAAGCCCCACCGAGCCCTTCAAACCACTGGCCGGCACAAGATCAAAGGACTCGCGTGGCGGGCGAGGCTTGCACGTGGGGTTGATCAGCTTGGGCAGTATCGCACTTTTGATCTTGCTGTACGTTGTTTCGCACGACAGCCGGCCGCCGCATGGCGGCGAACCTGAGGCGCGCAAGATCGCGGTTTTGCCGCTTGCTAATCGGACTCGCGACCCGAACATCGAATATCTGACGGACGGGATCACAGAGGGTATCATTGATGACCTTGCGCAGTTGCCCGGTATCAAGGTGTTGTCTAGGGACTCGGTTTTCCGCTTTAAGAATAGTGAGGCGGACATGAGCGGTATCGCATCTCAACTGGGTGCGGACTTCGTAATGTCTGGTGAGATAGATAAGGTTGGCGATCAGTTCGTGATATCGGTCCGTCTTGTGGACTCGCAGGACGGGGCACAGATCTGGGGACATCAATACGTCAATAATGACGACTCCCTTCTCCGCGTTCAGAAACAGATCACGCTCGATGTCGAAGAGAGCCTGCATGTTAAACTAGGCCTCCGCGAACGCGGCTTACTTGCGCGTGGGTCGACGCACAATCCGGCGGCATATCGCCTATATTTACTGGGTCACTACCATAATTTGAAAATGACCGAACCGGAGCTCCTTTCCGGTATTCAGTACTTCCGCAAGGCTACCGAGGTCGATCCGGGGTTTGCCCAGGCATATGTTGGCCTCGCGAACTGCTATTTGCCTCTTGGGATAGCCGGTTGGCACATGCCTTCCCGTGACGCATTGAAGGAATCTAAGTCGGCCGCGACAAAGGCACTCGAGCTCGACCCGAAGCTCGCCACAGCCCACTCAGCCCTAGCGTGGACGCTCTATTTGCTCGACCATGATTGGAATGCCGCCGAGAAAGAATTCAGGCAGGCGTTGACCTTGTCACCTTTTGATTCGGACATTCATCGCGGCTTGTCTCATATGCTTTCGTTGGCAGGGCATCACGAAGAAGCGATCGCCGAAGGCGAACGGTCCTTGGAACTTGATCCGCTTTCGCTAGTGTCGAATACGATCTTCGCACAGACCCTATTTTTTGGAGGCCGAACGGACGACGCGATCGCTCAGCTTAACAAGACATTTGAGATCGAGTCCGATTTCTGGATCGCGCGCAACCTTCTCGGCCGGATTTATGTTTCCGAAGGGCGATATCCGGAAGCTCTTCATGAGTTCGAGACGGCGAGGGATCATTCAGGCGGCGGCAGCATCGTGCCAATAGCTGAGATCGGATATACGTACGCAAAGATGGGCGACCGCGCTAATGCATTGAAGCTGATAGAGGCTTTGCATAAACAGGAGGGCAAAAGGTTCGTTTCGTTCTACTCGTACGCTATTATCTACAACGGCCTTGGCGATCGCAAGGCCGCCATGGTGAACCTAGCTCGGTCGATCCATGATTGTGAGGCCGATTCTCTTTTCCTAAAGGCAATCGGTAGATGGAAGCCTTATATGGAGGATCCCAAATTCGATGCCTTAATACGGCCTTTGAATTTTGAGCCTACAAATTAAGGATCGCTCGTGCGGAACCCGACGATCAACCAGAAGGCATCCGCTCTGATCGACGTCGCCCCCTTTTGCGCGTCGCTAATTCGCTTGACGCGATCTCTCGCAACTTTAAGGTTTCTCACCATAAACGTCGGGATTCTGGAGCTTTCCTTTTTCGCTCGCGGGCTTTTCGACCTCAGGTACGATTCGGTTCTTCTCGGCGTAAGGGTCTTTCCGAATCCCGGTTACCTGCCACGAGACCTTTACATTCGGCTTATCGGTCCTGATCTTGAACTTATTGCCGCTCACCTCCTCAGAGATGATCGCCTGAGCGAAGGTGCCAATGACAGTTAGTTGATAGCGAACGTCCTTATTAAGGGCTTCGAAGTAGCCGGGAAGGAGGACCGTTGCCTCACCGTTGGCATCGGTGGTGATGTTGCCGTTATAGACGTTCATCATATCGGGCGATTCGACGAACGAATGAAAAAGGTACTTGTTGTACGGATCAAGCGGGTGATCGATCCTGAATGAGCCTGCCGCTTTTGTAAGCGTTCCCGGAATCGTTACGGTGTCCGTAGCTCGACCGATAACAATGGTGTTGTCGGTGGTCGCGAGAGCACCCGCACCGATCGCCGTTGCGAAACTCACATTCGGGCCTAGTTTTGCGTTTCGGCCGAGTGCTGTGCTGTTGGTACCTGTTAGAAGGCCATCCCCTGCGTTGTCCCCGACCAAAGTATTATCCCCGCCGGTAGTGACTGATCCCCCGGTGTAAGTGCCGAGAAAGGTGTTCCCGCCTCCGGTTGTAAGTTGGCGCCCCGCAAACGAACCAAAAATAGCGTTGTCGCTGCCGTCGGTCGTATTGAGTCCACTTTCGAATCCCACAAGCGTATCCCCAACCCCGAACCGAAGGTTTGATCCCGCAGAAAACCCGACCAGCAGGTTATAAGACTCAGGCGGGGTCGCCAGAATTCGAATGCCGTACGAGTTGTATTGTGTTGCGTCAAACTTGTTCGCTGTCCCTGTGCCGTCAATATTAAAGTTTGCTCCGGCCTGTTGGGATGTTTGGTTAAGAATCCCCGCCGGGCTTGACGCCGCGGCGATCGTAAGGGTATTCCCGGCAGGAGTAATCGTTACGTTCGGCCCGGCGGCGAGCGTTACGGCATTGTTCAGCCCGTTGACGCTTGTTACGACGGTGCCGGCACCCGTTGCGGCGGTTGTCTGCTTTGTGCCGTCAGGAAAGATAACGCCGTTACCAGCTCCGCTGACTTTTGCGTCTCCGACAACTTCAAGTTTTGCCGTCGGCGCCGAGGTGCCGATCCCGACGTTCGCATTGTTTCCAAGGACGACTGAATTGCTTTGTGAAACGACCGCACCTCCACCGATCGCTGTGGCGTTTGTCAACGATCCGCTCGCAACATCGGAACCAGCGCCGATAAGCGTGTTATTTGAGCCGTTCGTGTTGCTGAGACCCGCACTATTTCCCACGAATGAATTTAAGCTTCCAAGGCTGTTTGCCCCTGCGGAAATACCAAAAAACGAATTGCGTTCGCCCGAAACGTTATTTTGTCCGGCACTGCCTCCGAAAAACGCATTGTAATTTCCGATTGTATTTTGGCTTCCCGCGACCAGACCGAAAAAGGAGTTTGCCTGACCCGTTGTATTTGAAGACCCAGCCTCGAGGCCGAAAAAGGCGTTGAAGCTTCCCGTGGTATTGACAAAACCGGCGTGGTACCCAAACAGCGAGTTCGACATGCCTGTGGTATTCGCCTGTCCGGCAGATCGGCCAAAGAACGAGTTGAACTGTCCAGATGTGTTGGTCAGTCCTGCTTCGGAACCAAAGAAAGAGTTGTCGTCCGCTGTATTGCCCTGTCCAGCTTTGGCTCCAAAGAAAGAATTGTTTGAGCCCGATTGATTGTTCAGTCCCGAATTCATCCCAAAGTATGAGTTTTGACTGCCGGTTGTAGCCCTGAGACCCGATACGTAACCGTAAAAAGAGTTATCATTTCCGGTCATGTCGAATCCGCATGGAAATACATCACAACCCCCGCCACTATTGAATCCCGAGATCGTGTTGCGGTTACCCGACGTATTGTTGCTCCCGGCCCAGGTGCCCAAGAAGACGTTATTGGAACCGAGCGTGTTCAACCACCCGGCTGAATCGCCAAAAAAACTGTTGTATCCACCAATTGTGTTCGAGAAACCGGCGACAGCGCCGATGAACGTGTTCGAACCGCCGGTTGTATTGCCGAAGCCTCCACTCTGCCCCGCGAAGGTGTTGCGCGAACCGCTCGTGTTGTTGAACCCGGCGAGATTGCCAAGAAACGTGTTAGCAACGCCAGTTGAAGTCTGCGCCTTGGAAGGACCTGCGAGACTTGAGCCCTTAGGCGTCGGTGCCGTGCCCGTATCGCTGCCTAGTACGAGGTTTCCCGATCCGTCAGAAGTCAGGACACGGTTCCCACCGAGATTGAACTGGGTCGCCGCGTTGACCGTGTCGTAAGTGGTAGAGCCGGCGACCGTTAGGTTGCCGATAAGGGTGACGTTGCCGTTCGCATCGGATTGGACAAAACGAGCGGCATCGACACCGCCAAGCTTTGCCGAATCTTCGGATGAGCCTGCAGTACCACTCTTTATCGCGTGCGGTGCCGAAAGTATCTGCTGCCGAGGAGTCAGGGTCGTATACGTGTCGCCGGGCAGTTTTTTGACCGAAACCTCTAAATAGAGGTCATTTCCCGATATCGCCGCCGCTCCAAAATCAAGCTGCACGTTGAATACCCCGTCGCGAACGTTAACGTTCAAGTCCGATAGTATGCCGATCGACGTCCCGCTTGTCGCAGCGTTCCAAAGGCCGAACTGCATTATGTAAGCCCCGTTCGCGGGGACACCTGCGTCAGTCAGCTTTCCTTGGTAGCTGAAGGCCGAAGTTTGCCCGAAGGTGTTGAAAATACCGAACGCACCAAGGATCGTGCTGATCGCAAGGCGTGCCGTTAATCTCTGAATTTTCATATTCTCCTCAAAATGTGCTCTTGTGTGAGCAAGGGGAAGAACGGCAGACTTCGGTCAACGCGCCGGACGAAAGTCTGCCGCTCGGGCTCAGCGGGCGAGCCCTATAACCGAACGCGTGTGATCGTGCCCGGAAAGATATTCGTCACGAAAATATCGCCCGTACGGTCATCCCGGACCATACTTGATGGCGTCGGAAGCACGGGCACCACAACCGTGCTATTGCCGTCCGCGTCGATCCGCCTCAGTCTGCCGGGCGCGTTCGCAAGTTGGTTCGTACTGAATTCGAGCACGTAATAGCCATCCCGGCGAAAGCGTTGAGCGACGGGCATTATGTCCATTGCGGATGAAAGCCCTGTTAAGACCGTCTCACGTTCGCCGGTCCAAAGATCGACGCTTTGTACATCAGATTGTCCGGCGATGAAAGGGAAGCCGGTCAGCTCAGGAACTAGAAGCTTCCTTCCGAAACGGTGGACGTTGTCGGGTACAGGCTCAATGAATGGGCCGCCTATGGTTCCAAAAAGCGGGTTTGGCCGATTCGGGAACGCAATTACGGTCGTAAGGCTTCCGCTCAGCAGGTTCGCCTTAAGCAGTTCGTTGTATGAGGCGTCGCTTATGTAAAGATCGGGCCCGACGATTTCCAATCCGAACGGATGTGATGTCCTAACGGCATTTGGAGCATTAGGCCTCGGCTCGGGGCGATAGTCGGGAATATCAACGGCAAGGACGATAAAGACAGATGCTCCATCGGCGTTTGTGATCCTGACCCAGTGGCTCTGTGCTATATCTTCCTGATCCTTCATCGTCATGACGAATTCACTGTTGAGGGACTCGAAATGTCGCGGCAGGATCACGGCCATGACCGAACAGAACAGCGGCGATGACGGAGACTCTGTCGGATATTGCGAGCCGCCGATGTTCGTGGCACCGTCGCCGATACCTGATGCGATGAAGAGAACACGCCCGTCCAGGTCGATCGCGGTCGTTCCGTCTTGATCAGGCGGGCCGCCGAGGTTATCAACGCCGGATGGCAAACCGCTGATGAGGGTATGTCTGACGCCGGTCGTTCGATCGACCACCGAGACCCGGCCGGTATTCGGTTCGAGGGTCCCGGCCTCGGACACGAGAAATGTATTGCCGGGCCCCTTAATGATCTTGGTCGGATGGTCCAATCCGGCGGTCACGACCTCCGTAGTTTGAGCAAAAGCGGGGATCGAGATCCCGGCGGCGAGAAGTAGTGCGAGCAAAACTCTTTCAATGGTGGCGAATTCCCTCATAGCAGCTCCTTTTTCAAAATTCGGATCGGGAGGCGATATTCGTTGCGACGAATTTAGGGTGGGTGTAAAATGGATGTCCGGTATCCCACCCAGATCTTTTACGAACATTTTCGAGGATGGTAGATGAGCAAGGTCGGCCTTGTCTTTCAAGATTCTTGAAACTTTTCTGATTTTTGTCTGAATGTGTCGATGTTGCCGAGTGGAAACAAGATCTACGAATTCGATCGGTTTAGGTTGGATGTCCACGAGCGGACCCTTTCCTGCCGAGGTGAACGCTTGCATTTGGCGGACAAAGCCTTCGACTTGCTTTGCGCACTTGCGGACAATAGCGGTAAGCGCCTTTCAAAAAGCGAACTGCTTGAAGGGGTCTGGACTGATTCGTTCGTTGAAGAGAACACCCTGGATAAGAATATCTCGCTCCTTAGGCGGCTGTTTAGCGAGGCTAGGCCCGGGGTCGAGTTCATTGAAACGGTCCGTGGGCACGGCTATCGATTCGTGGCCCCATTGATAGAGATCGCGCCGATATTCGGCCGCACGGGTCCTGGCGTCGATGCCGCTCCTTCATCAATCGCAGTTCTGCCATTTACGAACTTTGAAAATGATCCGAAGATAGAGTATTTCTGTGAGGGCTTGGTCGAAGAGCTGATCAATTCCCTTGCCAAGGTGCATGATCTCAAGGTCGCGGCTCGCACATCGACCTTCTCATTCAAAGGGAAGAAAATGCCGATCGCTGCAATTGCGCGAACCCTCGATGTCGAAAAGGTTCTCGAGGGGAGCCTTCGGAAAGAAGGCGACGCGTTCTTTGCGACAGTCAGGCTGATAGACGGCAAAAGCGGATATGCCATCTGGTCGGAGCAATATCATTGTCCCGTAAGCGAGATCTTCGCCCTGCAGGATGAGATCGCATTGGCGGTCATCGGAGCTCTCAACATCCAGATGACTACTGAAGAGCGGAACGCTGTCTTGAAACGGCCTACCGCCAGCTCTCAGGCCTATCTTCTTTACTTACGAGGCCAGTATTATCGATGGCGGCCGATAAAAGAGAGTTTCTCGAATGCCTTGAAGTACTTTGAACGATCGGTCAAGGTCGATCCGAAATTCGCGCGCGGCTACTTTGGGATCTCGACCTATTTCGGATACGGCGGGGCTTGGGGCCTGCTGTCGATGCCGCCGGAAAGGTCCTGGCCGCTCGCCGAGGCGGCGGCAAGAAAAGCGATCGATCTCGATCCTTCCCTCCAAGAGCTGAGACTGTCATTTGCCGCGTTCGACCTGGTAGATCATCGGAAGCTGGATGCAGCAGAAGTGCAGATCCGTGCGATCGCGGCGGATCACCCGGACCTTCCCGAGATTCATCATATCTATTCCTTTTTGCTAGCCGTCACCGGCCGTTTTGACGAGGCGATCGAGGAGGCCCGGCGTGCGCTTTCCCTGGACCCGTTGTCAGTGGTATTTAGCCGATTTGTCGGATCGTTCCTCTATTACGCTCGACGTTACGGAGAGGCGATCACGCAGCTTCTGGACGCCGCCGAATTGGATCCGAACAACCCGAAAGTTCACGAAGCCCTGTTCGAGGTGTACTATTCGACCGGACAGTTTGAAGTTGCCGTAGATTCTTGGGTCCGAGTTGCCCACCTTGAGGGTGATGATGCGATGCTGGAACTCCTGTCGACAAAGGGTCGGAACGGTCATCCGCCTCGCTCTAAGGCCACAATTCGCCTTATGGCTCAGAGAAAGCTGGAAAGGCTGGCCTCCGAGGCTGAAGGCGGATCTTACGTCCCCTCGATCCATTTTGCCCGCCAGTATATTTTCTTGAATGATAATGAGCGGGCCATCGAGTGGCTTGAGCGGGCATCCAGGGAACGAAACGCGTTCTCGCTTCTGATCGGTATCGATCCGCTTTACGACCCATTGCGGAACGATACTCGATTTGTAAAATTGTGGGAGTATATAAGGACCGGCGATCGGGAATGAAGGTCTTTCAAGTTCTTACTGGACGGTCATATTTTCATTTCTTCGTCGAGCGGCATTATGAAAATTGCACTTATTGGTTATGGGGCGATGGGGAAGATCGTCGAGCGGCTTGCGGTCGAGAGAGGGCATGAGATCGCTGGTGTCCTTGGTTCGGGTGAGGTGGACCTGTCTCCGCCGGAGATCGCCGCGGTGCTTGACGGCAGCGATGTTGCTATTGATTTTTCCGTCGCTGAAGCCGTTAGATCCAATGTTGAGGCGACTGTCGCCGCAAAAGTCCCGATCGTTGTCGGCACAACGGGCTGGAACGAGCAGCGGCCGGAGATCGAGAATATCGTTCGGGCGGGCGGCGGAGCGATGATCTACGGTGCAAATTTTTCGATCGGCGTGAACCTTTTCTATCGTCTCGCGGACTTCGCCGCTGAATTGTTTACTAAATTTCCCGAGTACGAAACCTTTATCGAAGAGCAGCACCATTCCCGCAAGAAAGACGCACCGAGCGGCACGGCATTGAAGCTAAAGGACGTTGTATCGAAGCACGTAGCTGTCGGCGATATCGCCGCGACGCGTGCGGGCAACATTCCGGGCACGCATCGCGTCGGGTTCGACGGACCCGCCGACCAGATTCTGCTCGAACATACGGCCCGCTCCCGCGAAGGCTTTGCCTCGGGTGCGGTCGTCGCGGCCGAATGGATCGTTGGGAAGGCGGGCGTCTATGAATTTACGGAAGTGATCGACGAAGTTATCGCCAATAGATCAGGAAGATAGGTGGTGGATCTCGGTTCTTTGCTTCCAATGTTTATCTGTTTTCGTTTGTAGTTTAGAATCACATTATGACTCTAAAACTTGATTGGATGCGCGGATGCGCGACTGCTCTTGTAACACCCTTTAGGAAAGATGGCTCGGTCGATGATGCGGTATTTCAGAAACTTGTCGAACGGCAGGTAAAAGGCGGCGTGAGGATCCTCGTTCCGTGCGGGACGACCGGCGAGAGTGCGACGATGGACGAGGCTGAAAGGCTGCACGTCATCCGTATGACGGTCGAGGTCGCAAAACGCATGAAGGCGCACGTTATCGCCGGCACCGGAAGTAACAATACGGCCGCAACGATCGATTTTACACGCAAAGCCCGTGAGGCAGGTGCCGATGCGGCTTTGGTTGTCGCACCGTATTACAACAAGCCGACGCAGGAAGGGATGTTCGCCCATTTTAGCGAGGTCGCAAAGAGCGTTCGCGAAATGCCGATAATGCTCTACAACGTTCCATCGCGAACGTCTTCGAACATCTCCGCCGAGACGACGCTTCGACTCGCAGAGAAGTTCGACAACATCGTTGCGACGAAGGAAGCTTCAGGAAATTTCTCGCAGATAATGGAGATCATTCATCGGCGGCCGAAGAATTTCCGAGTGTTCTCGGGCGACGATGCGACGACCGTGCCGCTGATCTCGATCGGAGCGGACGGCCTTGTCTCGGTATGCGCGAATGAGATCCCAAAAGAGACGTCAAAGATGGTCGAGCATGCGCTGAATGGTTCGTTCCATTTCGCACGGAAAATTCATTACAAGATCTTACCGCTGATGGAGGCGAATTTTATCGAGGCCTCGCCCGCACCGTGCAAATTCGTTATGAAAGAAATGGGACTCTGCGAGGAGAATATTCGCTTACCACTTGTGCCGGTGACGAAAGCGACACAAGATAAACTCCGGGCGATAGTCAAGGAAACGAAATTGTGAGTGTTGGAAATCGACAGGGTAGGTTGATCGTCGGCCTAATACTTTTGACCTTGGCGCTTGCTTGCGATTCACCTCCGTGGTCGCAGTGCATTGTGGCGAACGAGACCCAAACAGAAATGACCGTTCGTTTCTCTACTGCGTACTCGATGTTTTCTGACGCGTGTGTTTATTCACCCGAGGACTGGTCGTCTGGCTCTCGAAGTTGCACGCCGGGCACCGAAATTCGCGGTTCGTTAGCTGATGGCCGAGAAAATAAATGGCTCGAGGCCGTGATTCCGCCCGGCGGAGCTCTCGAACTGACACGATATCGATATCCAGACATTGAAGAAAATGTCGAGGGAAGTTTTCTTATTGATGGCCTCGAGATTAGAGGTTCGGCCGGATCCGTTTCATGGACTGGCCGAAAAGAGATATTTGGTCACCTAAAGAAGGAAGAAGGACTATTTTGGTACCTGACGGGACATACACCGAGGTTCGTATATTATTACAAGTAGGTTCTCAATTTCCGTTCTTGAAATTGTGCTGTCGCAATCTTCGATAGCTCTGGTTACATACTAAACACTCGCTCCGCGGACGAGGAATCGACAAAAGTCAGCGAAACTTGTTCGTGCCGAATTCGAGGAAATCGATGATCAGAAAAGTTCTTTCTTTATTTTTAGTGGCAACGTTCTTTGTCATTTCGACAGTTGCACAGTCGAAACCGCGGGCTCGTGATCTTGGCATCCCGTTTGAAGGGACGCCTGGGGCGTTCAACGCCATCACTGATGTCAAAGGGGTTGAGGTCGGCTATACGACGCTGATCTCGGGCGAAGGCGATAAGGCCATTCGAACCGGTGTTACCGCGATCTTGCCTCAGGGCAAGGATTTTGCCGGCCGCTTGTTCGCTGCTTGGCATGCATTGAATGGCAACGGCGAAATGACCGGCACGACCTGGGTGCAGGAATCAGGCGGTTTGGGCTCGCCGATTCTAATTACGAACACGCATAGCGTCGGGATAGTTCGCGATGCCGTGATCGAATGGGGTGCCAAGAAGCATCCCGGCGGCGGTTATTCGGGCGATTTTAGCTTGCCGGTAGTTGCGGAGACGTACGACGGATTTCTGAACGACATCAACGGTTTTCACGTTACAAAAGAGCATGCCTTTCAGGCGTTGGATTCGGCGAAGTCCGGTCCGATCGCCGAAGGGAATGTCGGCGGCGGAACAGGAATGATGGCCCACGCCTTCAAGGGCGGCACCGGTACGGCATCGCGCGTTCTGAATGCCAGGTTCGGCGGCTACACGATCGGCGTGCTTGTTCAGGCAAACTACGGAGCCCGACAGCTCTTTTCTGTTGCGGGAGTGCCGGTCGGACGTGAGATCACGGATCTAATGCCGAAACCCGGCGGACAGACCTCGTCCTTGAGAAAAAATAATGTCAATGAAGGCGACGGCTCGATCATCGTGGTGCTTGCAACCGATGCTCCGCTGCTGCCGCATCAGTTGAAGCGTATCGCACAGCGCATCGCGCTTGGCGTTGGCAATGTCGGCGGTCGCGGTGAGAATTCATCCGGCGACATCTTTATCGCGTTCTCCACTGCAAATGCGGCCGAGTTCGGAAAGGACAAAGGGATAGCGAATATCCAAATGCTGCCGAACGATCAGATCAGTATGCTGTTCTGGGCGACCGAACAAGCGACCGAGGAAGCGATCCTGAATGCCCTTGTCGCAGCCGACACGATGACCGGTTACAAAGGGAATACCGCCTACGCGTTGCCGCACGATCGTCTCCGAGAGATCTTGAAGAAATATAATCGCTTGCAGGAACCGACAAAGAAATGAATCTCCGCGAAGACATCGAATCACTGTTCGCAAAGAGCGAATTTTCGGCCGACGATCGTGAAGTTTACGAAGCGTTCAAGCTGGCTCTTCGCCGCGGTGAGATCCGCTCAGCCGAAAAGGATGCGGAAGGGAATTGGCGAGCCAACTCGTGGGTGAAGCAGGGAATTTTGCTCGGCTTTCGAATGGGCAAGATGGTCGAAATTTCAAAGCCGACCGAAACGCTGAAATTCTTCGATAAAGACACGTTTCCCCTGCGTCCGATGTCGCTTGATGACGGCGTGCGCATCGTTGTAGGCGGCTCAGCGATCCGAGACGGCAGCTACGTTGCGCCGAGCGTCGTTGTCGTGCCGCCGGCATATATCAACGTCGGTTCGTTTGTTGATGAAGGTGCCATGGTAGATTCGCACGCGCTCGTCGGTTCCTGTGCTCAGATCGGAAAGCGTGTTCACCTTTCGGCCGCGGCACAGATCGGCGGCGTCCTCGAACCGGTGAATGCGACGCCCGTCATCATCGAAGATGACGTTCTTGTCGGCGGCAACACGGGTGTTTACGAAGGCACGATCGTCCGTGAACGTGCTGTTCTTGCGAGCGGCGTGATCTTGACGCGCTCGACTCCGGTCTTTGATCTTCCGAATGCCCGCATTATCAAGGCGGCAGAAGGCGGTTCGCTTGAGATTCCTTCGGGAGCTGTCGTTGTCCAAGGCTCTCGCGCAGTTTCGAACGAATTCGGCCGCGAGAACGGCCTTTCGATCTATTGCCCGATCATCGTCAAATACCGCGACGAAAAGACCGATAGCTCGACAAAACTTGAAGACTATCTCCGCTAATTGATCTAAATTATGAACGATGGTGTCCTCTCTTCCAGGTTTGACGGCCAAGCGGAAGAAACAATGCACAGGAACGGCTTTCGCTCGGAGTTCGGCGATGAGAGCCGACAGCAAGTCACCGAACTTTCTCACTTCGACCTGAACGCATTGGCGGGCGAGGCAAGAGATCTTCGCGAAACGCTCTGGTCGTCGATAGACAACAAGACCTCGAAAGATCTAGACCAGATAGAATGGGCGGAACGCCTTGAGAACGGCGACATTCGTGTGTTGGTCGGCATTGCAGATGTCGCGGCATACGTTGCAAAGGACACGCCCATCGACCGGTACGCAGAGCAGAACACCGTTACTGTTTACACAGAGACACGCATCTTTCCGATGCTTCCCGAGGAACTTTCGACCGACATCACTTCGCTCATCGAGGGTGCGGATCGTATCGCGGTCGTCGCCGATATGATCGTAAAAGAGAACGGCGATGTTCCGGAGTCCACTTTTTATCGGGCAAGGGTGCGCAATTACGCAAAGCTTGATTACGAATCGGTAGGCGATTGGCTCGAGGGAAATGGCGAGATCCCGCCGAAGATCGCGGAGACAAAAGGCCTTGAGGAACAGATCAGGCTCCAGAATGAGGCTGCGATCCGCCTTGGAGACTATCGTGCGAGGAAAGGTGCGCTTGATTTTGAGTCGATCGAATCGCGGGCCGTCGTCGAGGACGGAGAAGTTCGTGATATTCGTGCGATTCGGCCGAATGCGGCGCGCAAGCTCATCGAGAATTTTATGATCGCGACCAACGTCGAGATGGCGGAGTTTCTTGAACGGCAGAACGTCGCGTCTCTTCGCCGAGTGGTCCTGGCTCCCGAACGCTGGGACGGCATCGTCAGGATCGCACGGTCGTTTGGCGAAAGCTTGCCTGACACGCCCGATCTCCCGTCATTCTCGGCGTTCCTCGCTCGACGAAAGGCTGCGGATCCCGAACGATTTCCCGATCTGTCGCTTTCGCTCATCAAGCTGATCGGCAGCGGACGCTACGTCGTGCAGCGACCGGGTGAGGACGCCGGCGGGCACTTTGGACTCGCGGTCAGCGATTACGCACATTCGACGGCCCCGAATCGCCGCTTTACTGATATCGTTGTCCAACGGATCGTCAAAGCGGTCATTGCCGGCGAGCCGCAACCCTATTCACCCGACGAGCTTGACGCAATTGCCGAACACGCAAACCTTCAGGAAAAAGCGGCGCGAAAGGTCGAGCGCAGAATGCGAAAGATCATCGCCGCCGCTGTCCTCCAGCACCACATCGGGCAGGAATACGACGCGATCGTTACCGGCGACACAAAGGCCGGCGTATTCGCACGTATCTTACGTCCGCCCGTCGATGGAATGGTCGTCCGAGGCCAAGATCGCCTGGATGTCGGCGACAAGGTCCGTGTGCGGTTGCTTTCTGCCAACCCGCACAACGGCTTTATCGACTTCGCCGCTGAATAGCTCGTTTCTGACACGCTGAGAGAGTTGCGATATACTTTAGACAAGGAAGGCATTCAGCGATGACGGAACCTCAAGAGAACAATACGGATGAGGCCAAAAAGCCGACAGTTTCGGGCATTGGGCAAAAGGTGTTGGGCGAGATCGAAAAGCTTGCGGGCATCGTGAATGCCGACCCGCTTGAGCAGGCCGAGGGCGAATTCAATATCGAGGTCGGCGACATTCGCAACGACCTTGAGGACGACCTTGCCGAAACGAAAGAATGAAACCAGCAGTTGAAAAGATGAGTTTTGAGTTGCCGACGCGGATGCGCGGGCTTAAGCCGACGTTGATCAGGCAGTTCTTTGAGCGTGCACTGCCCGATTCGATAAATTTCGGGCTTGGTGAACCGGACCTTCCGACGCCGCAGTTCATACGCGACGAGGCGGCGCGTGTTGCACGCGATGAGCAGAACGGCTACACGTCGCATCCCGGAATGCCGGCGTTGCGGGACAAGATCGCCGAGCAGTATTCGCATCTGAATTTGCCTCGGACAGGCGTCGTTGTGACGTGCGGTTCGCAGGAGGCGATGACGACCGCGATCCTTTGCACGGCCGATCGTGGCGACGAGGTTCTCGTACCCGACCCGAGCTTTCCGGCATATGATGCTTGTGTAAGGATCGCTGAGGCGACGCCCGTGTATTATCGGATGCCGCGGGAAACAGATTTTGGCTTCGATATTGATGCTTTCAAGGCTGCGATCACCCCGAAAACAAAGGCTGCGGTCGTCATTTCGCCATCGAATCCGACAGGCAGGATCCTGCGTCCGGAAGATCTCAAAGCGATCGCCGCGGCTCTCGAAGGCACGGGGATCTTTCTGATCTCCGACGAGATCTACAGCGACCTGTATTTCGGTGAAAGACCGCATTCGGCTTCGGAATATTACGAGAGAACGATCGTCGTCAGCGGCCTGTCAAAGAGCTTGAGCATGACCGGTTGGCGACTCGGTTGGGCCGCGTGTGCCGATGCAGAAATGGCCAATGCCATTCAGGTTCTCCACGGCTTTACGACGGTCTGTGCCTCGGCGATCACACAAAAAGCGTCGCTCTTGGCGTGGACGCCGGAGGCTGAAGCAGCGAAAGCAGAGGCTCGCAGCATTTACAAAAAGCGGGGCGAGTTTCTCGTAGATCTTTTTGCTAACGAGCTTGGAATGCGGGCGACAACGCCGGAAGGTGCGTTTTACACGATGTTGGATGTAAGAGCGATCGGCGACGATCTCGAGGCCGCCGAACGTACGCTCCAGAACCGCGTGATCACCGTTCCCGGACAGGCTTTTGGAGACGAAGCTAAGGGTTTCTTACGCATATCCTTTTGCAATACAGAAGAAAAAATGGCCGAAGGTGTTCGGCGAATGAAAGAAGCCTTCAACGTGTAGTTGTGCAAGGCCGTTCGTACCTGTGCATTCTCTCGATGCTTCAAAATAGTACCAGATCTTGGTATATTGGATCGAGGGTTCTATATGGCTAAGAACACATCGATACTATTGGGCGACCACTTTGATGATTTTATTCACGGCCAGGTTCAAGCCGGCAAATTTTCGTCTGCGAGCGAGGTCGTTCGGGCTGCTCTGAGGCTGTTTGAGTACGAAGAGGCAAAGAAGGCGGAGTTGGTCAAAGAGTTGAAGAAAGGTGAAAGATCAGGGTCTGTTAAGGATTTTGACAGAATGCGATTCTTGGATGAGCTTCACCAAAAGCATGTTCATAAACGATGAAATATGAACTGAGCAATGCGGCCCAACGTGATCTTGAAAATATTTGGCTTTACACATACGAGAACTGGTCCGCAGAGCAAGCGGACCGGTATTACAACTTGCTGATCGACGAGATCGAATTTATTGCGGTGAAGCCACATGCCGGGAAAGATCAAGGCCATATTAGAGACGGGTATTTTAGGACGAGGGTAAAGTCCCATTATATTTTCTACAGGATAAATCCAAGGAAGAAACTGGTCGAGATCGTCAGGATCTTGCATCAGCGAATGGATACTGCAGCAAGACTGAGTGATTAGACACATTCTTTCGATATGAAGAAATATAGAGTTGGAATTTTAGGTGCGACCGGCACCGTTGGACAGCGATTCGTTCAGCTTCTCGAAGGGCATCCGCAGTTCGAGATCACGGCGCTTGCGGCGTCAGATCGTTCGGCGGGCAAACCGTATTCGGAGGCTTGTGCGTGGAAACTGCCCGGCGAGATCCCGACGTCTGCTGCGGATATTGTCGTAACGCCGATAGAGCCGCCGCTTGAATGCGACATCGTCTTTTCGAGTTTGCCGTCATCGGTCGCACGCGAGACCGAGGAGGCATTTGCCCGTGCGGGCTATCCCGTGATCAGCAATTCGTCAAGCTACCGGATGGACGAAGATATTCCACTTCTGATCCCTGAGATCAACGGCGACCACGTTGGTCTGATCGACAGGCAACGCGAGAAACGCGGGTTCTCAAAAGGATTTATCGTTACAAATCCGAACTGTGCGGTTGTGAGTTTTGCGCCGCCTTTGGCGGCTCTTCATCGCAAATTCGGCGTCGAGGCTTGTGTAGTTACAACGATGCAGGCGATATCGGGTGCGGGCTATCCGGGCGTTGCGTCGCTCGATATCACCGACAACGTCTTTCCGTATATTGCGGGCGAAGAACCGAAGGTCGAGACCGAATCTCAGAAGATCCTCGGGCGATTGAATGACGGCTCGGTGGAACATGCTGACTTTCCAGTTTCTGCACAGTGCTTCAGGGTTAATGTCGTCGATGGACATATGGTCTCGGTGCGTGTCGATCTCAAAGAGCCGGCGACGCTCGAAGATGTCGTCGCCGCGATGCGTGAGTTCCCGTCGCTCGATCTGCACTCTTCGCCGAAGCACTTCATTGCTGTTTCCGAAGAGCCGACGAGGCCGCAGACGCGCCTCGACCGCGACGCGGGCAACGGGATGACGATCACCGTCGGCCGCGTCTTTCCAGACACGGTCTTTGATTATCGATTCGTGGCCCTAAGCCACAACACGGTTCGCGGTGCGGCCGGCGGTGCGGTGCTGAATGCAGAGCTTTTGATAAGCAAGGGCCTGATCTGATCTGTATTTTCGGCTTGCAACCCCTAATTACTGTATATACACTAATAGATGTTCAGTTGGGATATTCAAAAGGCAATTCTCAACTTTGAAAAGCACGGAGTATCGTTTGAAGAGGCTGCAACGGCCTTTGATGACGACATGGGTTTGGATTGGGAAGACGTCGAGCATTCGGAGGTCGAACCTCGGCGAAAGCGCCTTGCAATGTCGGATGTCGACCATATCCTTCTTATCGTTTATACCAACAGGGAGTTCGCAAATGGCAAGGAAACGATCCGAATCATCAGCGCCAGGCGTGCGTCGCGGCGTGAGCGACGGGCATATGTCGGATAAGGACATTGATTTCTCTGATATTCCGGAATCGACGCCGGAGGAACTGAAACGTGCTGTACGCATCGGGCGCCCCTCGACTGGTAAGGCAAAACATATGATCGCCTTTCGGATCGCCCCCGACCTGCTTTCGCGAGTAAAGACGCTTGCGGTGAAGCGCCATACGCCGTATCAAACACTTCTACACGAACTGCTCGAGGATGCAGTCAAGAGACAAAGAACGTAACTCATGATCACACGTTACACATTGCCGGAGATGGGCGGACTTTGGTCGCTCGAGAATAAGTTCAAGAAGTGGCTCGATGTCGAGATCGCCGTCTGCGAGGTGCACGCCGAGGACGGCACGATCCCGCAGGAAGCGCTGGCGGAGATCAAGGCAAAGGCTGCATTTACGGTCGAACGCGTCAACGAGATCGAGAAGACAACGGATCACGACGTGATCGCGTTCACCACGAATCTTGCCGAGAACATCGGCCCTGCTTCGCGGTTTGTGCATTATGGGTTGACGTCGAGCGATGTCGTGGATACCGCGAATGCACTGCTTTTGAGGGACGCGTGCGATATTCTGCTTGCGAAGGTCGATGCACTGCTCGAAGTCTTGAAGCGGCGTGCGTTCGAGTTCAAGGACACGCCGCAGATCGGCCGCACGCATGGCATTCACGCCGAACCGACCTCGTTCGGACTCACTTGGGCGTTGTGGTATTCGGAAATGCAGCGGAATCGACGCCGTCTGGAGGCCGCGAAAGAGGCGGTCGCTGTCGGCAAGATCTCCGGCGCCGTTGGGGCTTTCGCACATCTTGGGCCGGATGTTGAGGAACGTGTCTGCGAACGTCTCGGCATCGAGGCGGCGGATGTTTCGACGCAGGTGATCCAACGCGATCGTTATGCGGAATATCTTTCAACGCTTGCGATGATCGCGTCAACGTTAGAGAAGATCGCACTTCAGGTGCGGCATTGGCAGCGTACAGAGGTTCGAGAGGCCCAGGAAGCATTCAAGGCTGGACAGAAAGGCTCTTCGGCGATGCCGCACAAGCGAAATCCGATCCTTTCGGAACGAATTTGCGGAATGGCGCGGACGATCCGCGCCAATGCTGTAGTGGGTTTCGAAAATATTGCCCTTTGGCATGAACGCGATATTTCGCACTCCTCGGCCGAGCGTATCGTACTGCCGGATTCGTCTGCCGCGACCGATTATATCCTCGCAAAAGCGACGAGCTTGCTCGACACGCTTGTCGTTTACCCTGAAAATATGCTCCGCAATCTCGAACTCACCGGTGGGCTTGTTTTCAGCGGCCAACTGCTGCTTGCCCTTACGCAAAAAGGCGTCTCCCGCGAAGATGCTTATGTTCTTGCTCAGCGCAACGCGATGAAAGTTTGGGACGAAGGCGGCACTTTCCGAGAACGCGTCGAGAATGACGCTGACATCACTTCGCATCTTACATCTGACGAGATCGCGCGTGTTTTTGACCCCAAATACTACCTGCGGAACGTGGACAGGGTGTTTGCCCGAGTCTTCGCCTGATCTTTCGAGCCAACAATCCGAAGCTGAATTTTGTGCAAATCGTGCGTATTGATACATTTTGTGCGGTTTGATACGTTTTGTGCGGTTTGTGCGGTTTGTGCTTCAAACGGGTCCATCGATTAGTTATGCTTACAACACGGTCGAGACGGCCGAGACGAGCTAGGTTCCAGGTTTCAAGTTCCAAGTTCCAGGTTCCTGCGGCTTTGCCGCTCTATTTGCGGAAAAGCTCTGCTTTTCCGGATGACGCTATTCAACCTTTTGCGGCTCCGCCGCTGTTGTCCGGAGGCTGAGCCTCCGAGAATTGAGGAGAGACTGGCCAACGGTGAAGCAAGCTTCACCGCAAATAGACGGGCGGAGCCCGAAAGTGGCTTCGATTCGTGCATCCGTGGACGCTCGATCGTTCTTGCGGCTTGCCGCATTGCAGTGCGGTCGGGGTTCGTGGGTCAGAGATCCCCACGTGTTGCAAAAAACGCAACCGTGCCCGACCGTCACTCGCCTTAGGAATACATCGGAGCGTGCGAAGCACGCGACAAGAAGTCGGCGGCGAGCCGCCTCCAAAGAGAACTGAAAACGGAGAATTGAGAATGGAAAATGTGGTCTGATTTTTTTTTGCGAAATTCTGGGACAAATCGTGTAAGTGATTGATAATACATCACTTATTTGTCCCAAGGGCTGTCCCACGGGCGTCTTGGCTGGGACAAAAGGCGGCGATTGTCGGCGGCAAGCCGCCTCCAGAAGTCTGATCTGGCCAGGGACGGTCGGGCAAGCCCGACCGCACTGCGAAGGGCAAGCCCAGAAGAATGTGGTCTGATTTTTTTTTGCGAAATTCTGGGACAAATCGCGTAAGTAACTGATAACACAGCACTTATTTGTCCCAAGAGCTGTCCCACGAGCGTCTTGGCTGGGACAAAAGGCGGCGATTGTCGGCGGCAAGCCGCCTCCGAGGTTAGTTTTGGGCACGGTTCCACGGCATAAATGCCGTGGCAATTCGGCGGAAAGCTGCGTTGAGTTTTACGCCCGTACTAATGTGCGGGCATCTGCAATGCTGACCGCCCGCTGACGCAGGCGGTTCTGACTCTGGAACTACGCCATTACCTCGGGCGGGCTTGCGGCAACGCTCTGCGGGAGAGCGTCCTTCTTTGCGGCCTTTGCGTGAACTTTGCGTTTAAACCGGAACGTAAACGCAAAGTTCGCAAAGTGAAACCCTGCAAAGTTCGCAAAGGAAGACTTATGACTTCTCACTTTTCACCTATGACTTATTTCGGAGTCAGAGGCGTGCGGAATGCGGATCGTCGGCGGGCAAGCCGCCTCCGGGAAGTTTGTTATACTGTCGCCCCTTACAGGGGACGGAAATGCGAAGGACGGCGTCCTGCACATTATGTGCAAAACGCCGTCCTCAAAGACGACCAAGGCCAGGATCGATCCTAGTTGGAGAATTTGTCGGCGAAGTTGCCGATGACCGGTATTTTGTAAACTTCTCCCTGAAACGCCTTGATAGCGGAGATGACCATGAATACAAAGAGTCCAATTCCGATAACGAGCACGACAAGGTAAACCAACATCGACAGAATTCCAAAAAGCGATGAGTTTAGAGCCGCCCCAATAGCGAAAATGACCATACTCACGATCACGGCGGCAATATAAAGCACGATAGAAGTTGCTGTTAGCAAGATCGACTGCATTGCGTGAAATCGCGGTAACTTATTCGTCTTGTCGGTTACGAGCACTACGATACTATATATAAGGCCCAAAGCGCAGACCACGTTTCCGACATAGCAGATCAAAGCTCCGATATTATTATCCAACCCGAGTGCCGTTTTACCGGCCGACATATTTTGCATATTTCCTTGACGTTTGCTCCTTAGAAAATTGAATGAGGACGGTTCGCTATCAAATTACGATAATGAACATTAACACAGGACATTGATTTATACAATTTTTTGCGTAAGAATCTATACCTTGTTTCACAAACCGTATTAATGAAAGCAAAGGTTTATGTGACGCTCAAAAAGGGCGTTCTCGATCCGCAGGGCAAGGCAATTCATCATTCGGCAGAGCTCTTGGGCTATTCGGCGCTCGCTGACATCCGACAAGGCAAATACTTTGAGATCAGTTTTAACGACGGCGTGGGCGAAGCGGAGGCCCGCGAGGCCGCCGAGACGATCGGCCGCGACGTTCTGGCGAATCCTGTGATCGAGGATTTTCAAGTGGAGATCGAGAGTGGTTCGTAGTTCGTTGTTCGTCGCACAGGGTGTTTGACCCTTATGAGTAGAACAAATTTTGAAAATCTACGAGTGTACAAATTGTCTGAGGACCTGTCAGATAGGATTTGGGAGATCACCTCGCGTTGGAGCCATTTCGACCGTGACACGGTCGGAAAGCAAATTGTTAGGTCGGCTGATAGTATTGGGGCGAATATTGCGGAGGGTACCGGCCGGTATGGCACCCAAGACAACAAACGATCGACGAACGACGAACAACCAGCAAGCATATGAAATTTGGTGTAATTGTATTTCCCGGTTCGAATTGTGATCACGACGCTTATCACGTTGTGTCGAAATACGTGGGCCAGCCGGTGGATTTTATCTGGCATAAGGAGACGGACCTCTCGTCCTTTGACGCGGTGATCGTCCCCGGCGGTTTCTCGTATGGTGATTATTTGCGTGCCGGTGCTTTGGCCAGATTTTCGCCCGTGATGAATTCGCTCAAGGATTTTGCCGCCGAGGGCAAGTTCGTGATGGGCATCTGCAACGGATTCCAGATACTTTGCGAGGCGGGGCTTTTGCCCGGAGCTTTGCGGCGGAACGCGGGCCTGCATTTTATCTGCAAACACGTGAATTTGCGTGTCGAGACGGCCAATTCGCCGTTTACGAGTGCACTCGAGAACGGCAAAGTGCTCTCGATGCCGATCGCTCACGCCGAGGGGAATTACACCTGCGACGACGAGACCTACGACCTTCTCGAGGAGAACGGCCAGATCCTTTTCCGTTATTCGGATGAGTATGGGAATGTGGTTGAAGCCGCGAACCCGAACGGTTCTCGAGGGAACATCGCGGGTATCACGAACCTCGACCGCAACGTACTCGGTATGATGCCGCACCCTGAACGGGCCTGCGATGACCTGCTCGGTTCAAGCGACGGCTGCGATATCTTTCGCTCCCTCACACACGCGATCGAAGCTCAGACCGCCTGAGCTGAAGTTGCCGCATTTGGACGCCGCGAAGCTGTCGGTCCCACCGACGGCTCAGATATTTGCTTGTAAGCCCCCCCCCGCGTGATAGATTGGGGAAAACCCAAGAACCGAGGAACCGTTATATGAAAATGAGTGCATTAACCAACAAGCTGATCCTAGCGGCTATTCTGAGTGCATTCTGCTCACTCGCTCTTTCTGTTACAGCCTTCGGGCAATGTGGAAACTATTTCAACACAACTTACAGAAAAGTTGGAGCCGTGCCTTACTATGCTCATCTTGCGGATTGGAATAATGACGGTCTCCCTGATCTTTTTTGGTCGGATGCGAGCGGCTCAAGTTGGGTCGTACACGTAGCTCTTCACACCGGGAATGGAGATTGGGACTTTGCCCATCCGCTCTTGATCTCGTCGCCTGTTGAGATCGACCCTTACCAGTCTCTCACTGGGTTTCCTAACCTGGCTGACTTCGATTCTGACGGTGATCTGGACTACGTGGATCTATATAACGGCATGATCAGGATGTTTCGGAACAACGGCAACGCTTCGATCACCCACGTAAATACGACGTTTAGCGTCTTTGAGACGGTCGTGCGGAGGTTTCCACCGACCGATCTGAACGGCGACGGGTTACTGGATCTTTTTGATGTCTCAGGAAACATCGGGCCTCAGGGACACGCGGTCGGCTATCGCCTTGGCCAGGCCGACGGCACATTCTCCGACAGAGTGAACATTTTTGGACAAGCCGAATTGGGCAGTGATGGTCGTTCTACCTTACTCGGAGACTTTACCGGTGATGGAAAACCCGATTTTTTGGTAACTGCGTATGATCCGCAATCGGTCCTCCGTGCGATGATCTACAAGAATACGGGTAATGGCAATTTTGAGTTGGTGAATCAAACATCACCTTTTGGCGGGATCGTCAAAGATGTCGATGGTGACGGGAAGGCTGATGTCGTCGGGTTCAAGACGGTCAATTCCGTTACGAGTCTGGCGGTGTGGCATTCAAATGGCGACGGGACGTTTACGCTCTTGCCGACCGTACCGAGGCTCCACCCGGAAAGTTCTGCTGATCTGACTTTCGTAGAAATGAACGGTGATACCAATCCGGACATTCTTGAAACCCCGTACAGCGGTAGTGGATACTACTCAGTTTATATCAACGATGGTTCAGGCGGATTTACGCGAACTGACTACATGGTTTCCCTCGGATCCCGAGAATTTTTTGATCATGACGGGGATGGAAAAGACGATCAGTTCATCTTTTACTTTGCATCACCTCTTGGGGATATCGGCTTTGCCGTAAGAAAGAATTCGTGCAGTCGTAACGCCCAGCCGGTAAGGACGGCGAACTTTAACGGGGATGGACTGCCAGACCTTACGTTCTGGTATCCGCCTTCCGGCGTATGGACACGCGCGGATGCTGTTTGGGGGATGGGAGTGCCGCCTGCATCAACGACCTTTCAATGGGGATCGGGAACGTTAGGGGATGTTCCGACTCCCGGAGACTTTGACGGAGATGGCTCTACGGACTATGCGGTCTTTAGAAACCCAGAAGGTAATTGGTATATTCGACGGAGTTCTGACGCCGGCTGGACGGTCTTTCACTTTGGCATGGCCGGCGATATTCCTGTTCCGGCGGATTTTGACGGCGGCGGCAAGACGGATTTTGCGGTGTTTCGTCCCAGTACGGGCGTTTGGTATATCCTTTATTCCGAAACTCAACAGTTTACCGCCGTACAATGGGGCCTGAGTTCCGACAAACCGGTGCCCGCCGATTACGACGGTGACGGCAAACTCGACATTGCCGTGTACCGTCCGAGCACCGGTGTCTGGTATTCCATCAGGAGTTCAGATCAGACATTTGCGATCGCTCAATGGGGGATCAGCACTGATACGCCCGTGCCTGCGGATTATGATCTTGATGGCAAAGCCGACCTTGCTGTGTTTAGGGATGGAACGTGGTATATTTGGCGCAGCTTAGATAACACATTTGCATATCTTTACTTCGGAAGTGCCGGAGATATTCCAATGCCGATCGTAACGGGTGAGTTCGGACTATACGTTACGCTTTACAGACCGCTGTATAGAACTTGGTATTTGCGCTGGGGCGGCGATTATAACTATGCTCTTGTATTACCTAGTGCCCAAGGCCAGCCGGTGTACTTCGGAATGCCGAATAATTGACCATCTAGCGGCATTCATTTCGGATCGCCTTAGGAGACGGCGAGTTTGAGGCCGTCTCGGACGATATTGTAATCGAGGACGCGTGCGCCGTCTTGTGCGGCTAGTGCGGCCTCGACATCGTGGCGTCGCCCGTCCTCGCAATAGAAAGCGATACAGCCTCCGCCGCCCGCACCGCAAACCTTCGGAGCGATCGCTCCGTTCGCCAGTGCGACATCGATCAGGTGGTCCATATGCGGCGTGGTGATGTTCGGCGAAAGACGTTTTCGCGCCGGATGTGCCTCTTTGATGATCTCGCCAACGGCGTCCCAGTCGCCTTCAAGCAGTGCCATTCGTAAGGAGATCGACGTATCCCTGATGCCGTCAAATATCCCGAAGATCTCGCGGTCGCCGTCGATGTGGCGTTTTGTGATCTCCCAGTTATTCGTGCCGGAGTTTCGCGGTTCGCCCGTGTAAAGAACTGCGGTGCGGCGTTCAAGCGTTTCGAGATCGATATCAAGGCCTTCGCGGCGAATGCCTTCGGGGCCGAAATGGATCGACGCGGCACCGCCGTATTGCGCCGAGTAATAATCCTGAAAACCTGTGGGAACGCGTATGACCTGACACTCAACGTTCGCGGCGATCTGTATGAAGCGTTCGGGTGCGTAACGGTCTCCGACGAGCTTATTCAACGCTCCAATGCACGCGATATTCAGAGTCGAAGAACCCGCAAGCCCTGCGCCTGCAGGCGCCTCGGAACGCGTCGTCATCTCAAACCCGACCTCAGGACGGAAAAAATAGACGAGCTTTGAAAGAAGCTCCAATTTGGGAAGATCTCTAAGCTCGCCGATCTTATCGAGCGTCGTCTCGACCGTCTGCTCCTGATCTATCGAACGAAGGATGACGCGGTCATCATCACGCGTCTCGATACGGCAATGAGCCAGCATCGAGACAGCGAAATTGACGGTCGCTGCGCCTTCGTGAAAGAGAAATAGCGGCGGAATGTCGATAGTGCCGCCTGCAAGGTCCACTCTGGTCGGGGCCGAGGTTTCGATGATCATACTTTGATAAGAAAAGAGGTGCTAAATGAAGAATAAAAACACAAATTGTGGGTTGAAGTCTAATGCGGCTGGGTCGATTTTTTTTCCTTCTTTACAAGAGGTTCGGGGTCGGGCAGTTCTTCGTGGTGCGGTTCACGTGTGAAATGCAGACGGTCGCCGATGTCGCGCAGCGTTCCGAGACCGGCTTCTTCGACCGCGAGTATCTTTTCCTCGATCTTCTGGACGGTATTCGGGCTTGCTTCTTCCACCTTGTCGGAGAGCCAATATCTCTCGACGACATAGAAGACGATCACGCCCGTCATCACGATAAAGAACAAGGCGATGCCGATCTTTTCGTAGTCACCGAGGATCGTCTTGATCGAGCCGCTGAAGAAATATCCGACGCCGCTTAGGATCAGCACCCAGAGCGAACAGCTGATCGCGTCAAGAGCGAGAAAGCGCATAAACGGCATCTTGCTCGTGCCATAGAACATACACATCGCCACGCGTATGCCGTAAATATACTTTGAAATGATGATCGCGAAGCCGCCGAATTTGTCGATGAGCTTCTCGATACGCGGCTGTGTGAGCTGGTAGAATCTATATCCCTCGACCGCCCGATGAAACCGATAACCGAGAAAATAGCCGAAAGAATCACCGACCATCGCTCCAAGCGTGCCGAAGATAAATACTTTTAGAAAGCTGTAGTTACCGAAGAAGCTGCTGTTTGCGAGGATGCCGGAGAGAAGAAGCGTAATGTCACCTTCGACCATACAGAGTGCGAATACTGCATAAACCCCGTAGGTCGCAATAATGTCGTATAGGTGACTTTCCATAGAACACCGAACGCCGTCGGCACAAAGCCGGATCCGTGCGTTAAGTTATCTGCCTGACTGCAAGAGTATCGTTTTAAGCCATTTTAAGTCAAAAGAAGCGATTATCTGCCTATAACTCTCGATAACAGTTGATTTACGTTGACAGCGGCAAAAAAGGGTGTCTAAAATCGCGTTTGAAACTAAGCAGTGTAGTCGAACGTTTATCTTTTCCGAGGAATGGGAGTAGATGAGTAATGTAAAACCATCGGCCAATGCTTGTATCGGCGTCGAGATATCCTCGTCGGCGATGCGGGCCGTCTCTGTTGCGGGCAACGTCGTCACGAACACTGCGGCTGCTGCTCTCTCGTATAAAGCCTCGGTCGTTGAACAGCTCTCGGCTTTCATCGATAAGTGCCTTGCGGATTTTGGTGCGGGCAGTATCGGCGTAGCGGTTCCGGCGCTCGTCGGTTCGGGCCGACGGGTCGTTGAATACTCGACGCACATCGCCGAATTATCAGGCCTCGACCTGGTCGCTTCACTCGGCGACAAAGGCGGATCGACGGTCACCATTTACAATGACGCGAATGCCGCCGGTTGGGCTGAATATCATATTGGGGCAGGCAGCGGTTCGCGCGATATGTTCTACGCGACACTTGGCACGGGAGTCGGCGGCTCGTTCATTCTCAACGGCGAGATCTGGATGGGACACGGAGGCTATGCGGGCGAATTCGGATACGTTCCGGTGCGCGAAGGCGGCGAACGGCTCGAGGACATTGCCTCAACGGCGAACATCATCCGTCGGACGCGCAGCCGTGTTAATCAGGACAGCACTTCTTCGCTCGCCGAAGTTCCTGAAGGGTCGCTTACGATCTCGATGATCGTCGAAGCAGCAAAGGCAGGCGATGATTTCTCGCAATTGATGCTCGACAGAACAGGCAACTATATAGGTATCGCTGTCGCGAGCGTTATCAACCTTTTGAATATCGAGCGTGTGATCATCGGCGGAGAAATAATGGAGGCGGGCGAGCTTATACTCGATCCGATCATCGAGACGGCCCGCAAACGATCATTCCTGCCGTCTTTTGAGACGACCCAGATACTGCAAGGCGAACTTGGTGAAGATGCCGCCGCGATCGGTGCCGCAATGCTTGCCGGCTTGTCGTAACCCGCAGTGGAAAAATAGTAAAAAGCCCGAACAAAGCCTTTTTAGGTGATGCTCGGGCTTAATAATTTGCGGTCAGCCGCTATCTAATTCTCATCAGGAAAGATCTCGACCTTCGCAGAATACGAACCGCTGTTGTCGTCGAGATTTCCCTCGTTGATGCCGAGGAATAACGCTCCATCGCGGCTCGCCGTAAATTCGCGGTCGGACCCGATGTAGATGAAATCGTTGTTATCGTCGCCGATCACCCCGATCATGGCGCCGGTCGCGACATTCTTGAGAAGTTTATTTGAATCCTCGATGTCCGGTTCGCCCGACGGCGTAGAAGTTTTTCCTTTGCCGAGCGATACTTTGCCCTCCGCCGTCACGCGGATCCGCTGGCCTTTGCGGACAACAAAGCCCGTGTTCGTCCAGCCGTTCGCGGTATTATCAGCGAGAACCTTGACCGTCCAGCTAATGGGTTTCGTTATTTTGGATGCCGAAGTTTGAGGTATTTTCGCCGGCGTCGATGGTTCGTTTCTCGGAGCTTTGCCGATGATCGTGACGGGCTTTGTGTTATCGGTAGTGATCACACGCGGCGGACTCGTTTGTGCAGGGCGTGTGACCGCCGGTTTGTCGTCCGTGTCCGGCACGCCGTAATCAGCAGTATTGTCATTATCGAACTTGATCGATTCCACTTCATCGACCGAAAAGCTCATTTGACGCTGATGCGCGCCGCTCCCCATAACGACCGTAAATCTTCCATTTGAAAAGCTGACGACAGTGCCTTTGAAAAGGCTGCCGTCTTTTAGCTTGACCGTATCGCCAAACGCAAAAGAGACGCAGGCCGCAACGACAAGAGCACAAATGAAAGACCGTCCGAACATCGCTTTTAACATCTTGAAATACCTCGAATCGTCCACGTATG
The DNA here is from genome assembly GCA_019694355.1 of Pyrinomonadaceae bacterium. Lineage (GTDB taxonomy): Bacteria > Acidobacteriota > Blastocatellia > Pyrinomonadales > Pyrinomonadaceae > OLB17. Next base: position 126,898 of record JAIBCB010000005.1, read on the forward strand.
AAAACAGCTGATTGAGAGAGCCGTAAGCGGTTCACGTGTTAGATATAAAACAAAAGAATTGGGTTGCAAACGAGTTATATGAGCCGCGAATACGGGCAAAATCATATCAAATATGAGTTGGGCCTGTAAATGTATTTGTCCCGTTCGCTCGCGCGATGCATTGATTTTCGATGGAGCGGGCATCGTGGCATAATTGATAGGAACGATCCATTCTAAACCGCTCCCGACCTATGAGGATAAATAACGGCAAGGCCATTTACTCACCAAGCGACCTGGTCGTATTCTCGATGTCTCCGTTCGCCTCCTGGATGGAACACGCGTACAAGGCCGAGATGATCGCGGCCACTCCGGGCGACGCCGATGAAGAATCGAAATTCCTCGCGCAGATGGGCGACGAGCACGAAAAGACCGTGCTTGCGGACTATCAGGCGACAATGAGCGTTTGCGATCTTTCGGTCGGCAACGATTTTGAAGAGCGTTTCGAAGCAACTAAACAGGCAGTTCAACGACGGGAGAAGATCCTTTACCAGCCTGCGCTTCGCGGCCGCGAGTTCGAAGGCTACGCCGACTTTATCACGCTCGGCAGCGACAACGTCTATCAGATCTGGGACACGAAACTTGCCCGGTCGCCAAAACCGTATTTCATTATCCAACTGTGTGCATACACTGAGATGTTTGTTGAGACGACGGGTGAGGCCGCGGCAGAAAAGTTCGGTATCATCCTCGGTCCTTCAGGCAAAGAAGGTGAAGGCAGGGAACGCGTGGAGTTTGCCTTCGAGGATTTTCGATACTACTTCGAGAACCTGAAGGAGCGGTTCTTTGCTCTACACAACAACTTTACGGGCGACCTTGCGACGCGGCCGGAACCTGACCCGAAGGGTGAGCATGGGAGATGGAATGAGTATGTAGCGGAGATGATGAAGGAGTGTGATCATTTGAGCCGCGTTGCAGGGATCACCCGCGGCCAGATCGAAAAGCTTTCTGAGGCGGGCGTGACCACGTTAGGAGCACTCGCGGAACTTAGCACTCCCGTGCCCAAGATGCCGCCTGCTACGGTCGAGAGACTTGCGACGCAGGCGCGCCTTCAGCGGGCGACAGAGAAACTGCGTGAGACTGACGAGAATGCTGCTCCACTTTTCGAGCTGATCCCAAGAAAGGACGATGTCTCGCCGCAAGGGCTTTATGCTCTTCCAAGATCGAGCCCGAAGGATGTCTTTTTCGATATGGAAGGCTTTCCTTTCAACGGCGGGCTTGAGTACCTCTTCGGCAATACGATCCTCGGGAAAAAAGGCGAATACGAGTTCGTCGATTTTTGGGCTTTCGATCGTGCGACTGAGAAAAAGGCGTTCCAGGATTTTATTGATTGGGTGTATGAGCGTTGGCAGGACGATCCGACAATGCACATCTACCATTACGCGCACTACGAAAGGAATGCGGTCAGCAATCTGATGACGCGGCACGACACGCGAGAAAAAGAGGTTGATGACCTGCTTCGCAACGATGTGTTCGTCGATCTTTACCGCATTGTTAAGAATGGTTTGTATATTGGAGCAGAAAGTTATTCGCTGAAGAAGGTCGAATATCTCTACAACGTCGTGCGCGGCGAGAATGTAGCAAGTGCGGTCGATTCTGTGATGCAGTTCGGGAAATGGATCGACAGCGGAGAGCCGCGAGATTGGAAAGAGAGCCCGACCCTAATCGATATTCGCGAATACAACAAGGTCGATTGCGAATCGACCGCTCGCCTCTATGAATGGCTGCACAGGGTCGCCGCGGATAACAACATCCCGAACTTGCCATATCAGACGCTTGATGAATCGCTCGAAGCGAAACTGGAAGAACCGGAGTTCGTACGTGAAAAGAATCGGGTCATCACGGCCCTTCGTGATAGACGCAAGGAAGATGCGCCGGCCGGAACGCTTTCGGATCTCATCAATTTTCATCGAAGGGAAGAGAAGCCGAGTTGGTGGCGCTTTTTTGATCTGGCAAAGAAGCTGCCTGAAGAGCTTCGCGATGAAGCTGACTGCGTCGCTGAGCTAAAGGCCGTCGGTAAGCCAACCCCTAGGCCGAAATCTCGATCTCTGTTCCAGGACTATGAATTCGATCCGGAGCAGGAGTGCACGCTCTCTTCGACGAAAGAACCGTCAGTTTTTTTTCAGGCGGATATTCGTACGGCCTTGAAGCTCTTTGATCTTGACGGTCTAGCGGGCGAATTGACGCTGAAGGCTACGCAGGCGAAGTTGAATCAATCGACGTTGGGAGGCTCATTTCCCGCTGAAGGCTCGATCATTCACAAATCAAGTATTGATTACAGCACGCTCCAAAACGCTCTTCTCTCCATCGGCGAGAATTATCTCAACAAGACATCGGTCGGATTGATGAGCGCTTTTCTATCTAGAAAACCGCCAGACGGTGCGTTTCAGGAGCAAGGCGAAACAACGGTCGATGCCGCGATCCGGATCGCGGACTCAATGGACGGCGATTGCCTTGTGATCCAAGGCCCGCCAGGGACGGGCAAGACATACACTGCGGCGCGGCTCATAATCTCGCTGATTGCGAAAGGAAAGGGCATCGGTGTCTGTTCAAATTCGCACAAGGCTATTCTCAATTTAGTTGATGAGTGCTGTATTGCGGCTCGAAAGGAAAATATTCCGCTTCGTGTTCTCAAGGCAGGCGGTGACAAAGATGAGTCAATGATCGACAAACATCCGAACATCGAGTTTGTTGACGGCGGAAAGAAGGCTATCGAGTCATGGATCGCGGCCGGTAAGCGGCCGTTGATAGCCGGCACGGCCTGGCTGTTTGCAAGCGATGGGTGGGTCGAGGGAGATAGCGACGATCGTCTCGATTTTCTTTTTATCGATGAGGCCGGCCAAGTCTCCTTAGCGAACACTGTCGCGGCATCTCGTTCTGCAAAGAATCTCGTTCTACTTGGAGATCAGATGCAGTTGGAGCAGCCGATTCAAGGGCTGCATCCCGGCGACGCGGGACTTTCTGCGTTGCAGTATGCCCTTAAAGATGTAGAAGAAAGCAAGGAAGGTGCGCCGGTCATTCACCCTGTTGTGCCCGAGGGAACCGGCCTTTTCCTCGGTGTTTCGCGGAGAATGCATCCGGACGTTTGCGAATTTATTTCCGACAGTGTTTACGAGGGCCGGCTTGAATCGTTCGCAGATTGCGGACGCCAGCGGATCGCGATCGCCAATTCGCCAAATTCATTGATCGATAAGGAGCACGGCATCGTATTCTCGCCGGTTGAGCACGATGGCAATACGCAGTCGAGCGACGAGGAAGCTGAACGTGTTCTGGCAATCTATAATGAGCTCTGTGGCCGCGAATATACTGACAGAGACGGCAAGACTCAAACGCTGGGGCTTGATGATTTTCTCTTTATCGCACCGTACAATGCACAGGTCGTTCACCTGAGAGGTCATCTGCCTGCGAAAGCAAGGATCGGCAGCGTCGATAGATTTCAAGGTCAGGAGGCTCCGGTGTGCATCCTCTCGCTATGTTCGAGTGTCGGTGAATATGGCTCACGCGGCCTCTCGTTCATACTCGATCAAAATCGTATCAATGTCGCGATATCTCGTGCTCAATGCCTCGCTGTCGTGGTCGCCGACCCGCGTATCGCAAGCGATTCGGCCGGCTCGATCAAAGAAATGAAACTCCTCAACCTTTTCTGCAAACTCGCTAAACAGTAGCCCCGTACGAACGGCTGCTTTTCACGTCGCGGAGAATTCCACACCTCGCGGTAATTTTCAACACCCCACCGCCAGCGATCCGCTCGACAGAAAACGGACTTGTTTGTAATTTGTGCGTATTTGTTTAGGCAAATCGAGGGTCCGCGTATGCCCGCCGCCTTGCAGCCGCTTTGTCCTACCTGCGGCATATCAATTGCTTATTGAAGATCGGTAAGGGGAATTCTACCCGAATGTGCTCGGCTCGGAGATATACAAGTCAGATATTTGGTCGCCTTCAAAGATAAGGTTCGTGAAGGAGGGCGACTTCCATTGTGTGGGGCTCCGGCCAAAGAGCATGTGATCGAGGCAAATGCCATTTATTCGTGTGCAGACTAACCAGGAGGGTCAATGAGCGATCCGAAGTTCAAAACCATCATTCCAGATGTTGAGTTTTGGAAGAATATGATCCCGTGCCAGGCGGCTTGTCCCGTAAAGACAGACGCCGGCCGCTACGTACAGCTCATTGCGCAGGGCGAATACAAGGAGGCCTATCTGGTCGCCCGCTCACCGAACCCGCTCGCATCGATCTGCGGCCGGGTCTGTGCAGCACCGTGCGAAGACGCATGCCGTCGCGGGCGCATCGATGCTCCGGTAAGCATCCGTGCATTGAAACGCTTCGTTACGGAGAAATACGGTGTTGAGTCGATGGAGCCATCGACGCAGGACGCTCTTTTCGAAGGTTCGACCGAGGCGGGAAACAAGATCCGCTGGCATCTGCCGATACTCGAGACAAGCAAGCGAATTCAAAAGCGTGAAGAGAAGGTCGCGGTCATCGGTGCAGGGCCTGCCGGAGTTTCGTGTGCGCACGACCTTGCTTTGATGGGCTATCAAGTGACGATCTTCGAAGCTTCGGCGATCCCCGGCGGAATGATGTATCACGGCATTCCGGAGTTCCGCCTCCCGCGGCAGATCATCGAAAAAGAGATCGCAAAGGTGAAAGGCCTCGGCGTCGAAGTAAAGTTCAATACGCCGCTGAGTGCCGATTTCGGATTGTCAGAACTGCGAGCCGAAGGGTTCAAGGCGGTGTTCATCAGCGTCGGCGTCCAAAAGGGCCGCGACCTGAATATCGAGGGAATCGAACTCGACGGCGTCGTCAAGGCCGTCGATTATCTTCTCAACATCAACAACGGTTATCGTGTCGATCTTGGGCAGAAGGTGCTCGTCATCGGCGGCGGTTTCGTTGCATTTGATGCGGCCCGTATGGCGCTTCGCCGCGGTATGGACGACACTGCCGAGGTTGAAGGCAGCGAGATGGCCGGCGGTGAGATCAAGTCCGCGATGGATGCGGCTCGTTCGGCGATCCGTTCGGGTTCGACAGACGTTCGAATGATCTCGCTTGAGGCTCTGAGCGAACTTCCCGTCGTTCGGACCGCGCAAGGCCAGGAAGAATTTCACGAAGCTCATAAGGAAGGCGTCACGTTCCATCCGTCACGCTCGGCTCGCAGATTCATTGGCGAGAACGGTCGTTTGAAGAAGGTCGAACTTCGCGGTGTAAGCCGTGTTTTTGATGAGAACGGACGCTTCAACCCGGAGTTTGACGACTCGATCACTGAGACGCTTGAAGCCGATTCCGTAGTGCTTGCTATCGGACAGCAGGCCGATCTCTCGTTCCTCAAGCCCGAAGACAACGTCGATCTCACACCCGCCGGCGTGATAAAGGTCGATCCAAAGACCCTCGCTACATCTGCCCCCGGCTTATTCGCAGGCGGCGACGTTGCCTTCGGCCCCAGAAATCTAATTGAAGCGGTCGCGAACGGAAAGCAAGCGGCCCTCTCGGTCGATGATTATCTACGCGGGCCGGGAAGCACCACGCATTTCAAACTGCGTGTCGAGAAGATCCCGACCTATTCATATCGGATGGCGGAGGATTATGAGAAATGCGAACGCGAAGCACCGCCGACCGTTTCTCTTGACCGACGCACCGGTATTTCGGAGGTCGAGAGCGGTTATGACGAAGAAGAAGCTCGCCTTCAAGCCGAGCGGTGTCTCGCGTGTCACATCCAAACGATCTACGACCCTCAAAAGTGCGTTCTGTGCAACCGGTGCGTTGATGTCTGCCCGGAATCCTGCTTGAAACTTGTCTCCCTCGACACGCTCGAACTCCCGGAAGGGACAAAAGAAATGGCGATCGCTGCAGGTGGTTTTACTGAGGAAACCACGCTTTCAGCGATGCTGAAGGACGATGACAAATGTATTCGGTGCGGCCTGTGTGCGATCAGATGCCCGACCGACGCGATGACGATGGAGGTTTTCTACTATGAAGAAACAGAGCGACTTCGATGAGGCCAGAGCAAAGGTCCTCGACGCTCAAAGCGAAGCGGATCAACTACTGAACCAAAAGCCGAAGAATATCGAGCTTATCGGTGATCCGAACCCGTCGAGACGAAGCCTTCTGAAAACGTTGGGCGTGTCGGCGGTGCTCGTTGCGTTGGGCGGCCAGGCCTTTGCTATGCTGCGTTCGCTCTTCCCGAATGTGCTGTATGAGCCGCCGCAAAAATTCAAACTCGGCGTTCTCGACAAATTCACGGAAGGCGGGACGTTTCTCGAAGCAGATCGACTCTTCGTTTTTCGGGAAAAGAACACATTCCATGCGATCTCGGCCGCATGCACGCATCTCGGGTGCACGGTCAAGATGGTGAAGCTCAATCAGCCGAAGAAGGTGACGGTCGGCGGAAAAGAGATCGAGGAGCAGGTGGAATTCCACTGTCCGTGCCACGGCTCAAAGTACTACGGTGACGGAACGAACTTCGCCGGGCCGGCACCTCGACCGCTCGACTACTTCAATTTGGAAGTTTCGCCGGACGACGGACAACTGATCGTCGATAAGGCAACGAAGGTCAGTCAGGATTTTCGACTGACAGTATAGAAAGGAGAAATTGCGGCAATGGATCCGGTTCATTTACATCTATTTCTGAATCACTTTCCAGTGATCTGTTCGATCCTTTCGGTGCCGCTTTTTCTGTATGCGTATTGGCGGAAGAGCGACGAGTTGAAGCAGCTTGCTTTACTTGTGCTGATCTTCGCAGCAGTTGTCACGATCCCGGTCTATCTTTCCGGCGAGCCGACAGAAGATGCGGTCGAGAAGCTCGCGGGCGTCAGCCATGACCTGATCGAACAACACGAAGATGCCGCATATTTCGCAATGATCTCGATGATGATAACAGGCGTTATCTCATTGATCGGATTCATCTTGATGATGGCCAAGAAGACGGCGGCCGCGAAGTTTTTGGTTCTTGTTGCACTGCTGTTGGCCGTCGGTTCGGCGGGGTTGATGGCGCGCACGTCGAACCTTGGAGGCCAGATCAGGCACAGCGAGATCCGAACGGGAGATGCCGCAACGCAACCGACTGAGAAACAGAAGGACGAAGACAAGCACGAGAGATAAATATGGCGACAGAAGAGATTTCGGAAACAAAGGCCAGCTCATCTTTACTGGCCACCCTGCGCGAGAAGTTTGCTCTGCGGGCAATGTGGGAGCAGCTTACCTGGACCTGGAAGCCTGAGACGAAGCGGGAGGCGGGCGACGCGATCGTCCGCAATTTCGTTCTTCATTGGTTTCCGGCAAAGGTAAGTCTTGAGAGTCTTTCGTGGGGCTATTCGTTCTGGCTCGGAACGATCTCGGCAGTGCTCTTCCTGATTCTGACGATCACCGGCGGCATCTTGATGTTTCTGTATGTGCCGTCGGTCGAGCGAGCTTATCTTTCGGTCAAAGACCTTGAATTTTCGACAAGCTACGGTTGGTTCCTACGCGGACTTCATCGCATCTCGGCACATTTGATGGTCGCGGTCGTTTTTCTGCACATGGTGCGCGTGTTCCTGACCGGAGCTTTCAAGAATGGGCGAAAGGCCGTTGGGCAGAATCGCCCGCTAAATTGGATCGTCGGCGTTGCATTGTTGCTGATCACGCTGCTCCTGTCATTCACCGGTTATCTCCTGCCGTGGGATCAGCTTGCCTATTGGGCGATCACGGTCGGCACGAACATCGCAAGTTCGGCACCGGTCTTTGGCGATCCGACGCGATTCATTCTGCTCGGCGGCACGACGATCGAGCAGGCAACGCTCATTAGATTTTACGTTCTGCATTGCTTCCTGCTTCCGCTCACGACATTTGCACTCGTCAGCTACCACATGTGGCGTGTTCGAAAGGACGGCGGACTTGCCTGCACTGAAAAGCGTTACGAGGAAGCAAAGAAGCAGGAGCAGCCGGCGATCGCGAGCAAGACCTATTCGCTGCTTGGAATTACGGGCGGATCTGCTGTTGACGTCCAGAACGTAATGATCGATGACGAGAACGAAAAGGTTCCGTCTTCGCCGTATCTGACGGTTCGCCTTGCGGTTGTAACTCTTGCGACGACCATAGTCTCGATCATTTTGACGCTGCTTGTCAGAGCACCGCTCGAAGAGGCGGCGAATCCGGCCGTTACGCCGAATCCGGCAAAGGCACCGTGGTACTTCCTTTGGCTGCAGGAACTTGTGACCATCACAACGTTCACGGTCGGCGGCATAACGATCAATGGTGCGTTGATCGGCGGCATCATTCTGCCGGGCGTTCTCGTGGCTGCGGCAGTGTTGTGGCCGTACTTCGACAAGTCACCTGTCAGCTCGATCGGCAAATGGCTTCCGACGGAACGAAAGTGGCAGAACCGTGTGTTTCTCATCATCGTGGCGGCGATCTTGATCCTGACATTCATTGGAACATATATGCGTGGGCCGTTCTGGGAGATCTATATGCCGTGGCAGGAATGGGAGCAGGCTCCGAGGAGATTTTGATCCGAGCAAGGAGAGCAATTAGAAATGTTTAGCAAAGATGCGATCAAACTTTACGTCATGGGAATCTCCCTGCTCGCGTTGACGGCATTCGTCTTCTTTCGGGAGAACACGACCGATTGGCGAGACTATCAGGCGGAATTTCGAGATCTTGTTACGGAAAAATTCGGGTCGGAACGCGCAGAGCAGGTGCCGTCGGGGATTCAGCAGATATGGGTAAAAGACCTCGACCGTGTCGATCGCTGTGTTACCTGTCATCAGGCGATCGAGTGGAAAGGCTTAGAGACAGCGCCAAATCCATACCGCACACATCCAAAAGAGATTCTCGAAAAGCATCCGCTGACGGCCTATGGCTGCACGTCGTGCCATGGCGGCCAGGGATTCTCGACAACTCTGCCGGACGCACACGGAAACGTTGAGCACTGGGAGGAACCTGTGCTCGGGCAGGAAGTGAGCGAGGCGTATCTGATCAAGAATTCCAAGGCCTTGATGGAGATGAACTGCAATTCCTGTCACCGCTATGACCGCGAGACGAAGGGAATGGACTACATCAATACGGCCAAGAATCTTGTGGAACAGAAGGATTGCCGTGCGTGTCATACGATCAATGGCCGCGGCGGGATCATCGGGCCCGATCTTACGTATGAGGGCGACAAGCCGACAGAGCAGTTCGACTATGGCCGTCTGACAGGCCGCCACGCGGTCTTCGCATGGCAGGTCGCTCACTTCCAAAATCCGAAGATGGTGTCGCCTGACAGCATTATGCCGAATTTCGGATTGTCATCGCAGGACGCTCAGGCGCTTGCTCTCCTCGTGATGAGCTGGAAGAAGGAGCCGATCCCTGCAAGCTACATTTCAGGCGTTCAGCTTCGCGATGTTCCGACACCGGAAGAGATCGCGAAGGAAAAGGAAATGCTGGAAGGCGATGGAGCATTTTTCGTTCAGAACAAATGTTTTGTTTGCCATTCGGTCAGTTCTTTGGGCGTAAATTCGGCCGCAAAGATCGGGCCTGATCTTTCGGACGCGGTCGTCGATGTGCAGAACCGCTTTGGGCGCACCTTGGATGACTTTCTAATGGACCCGACCGGCACGATGTCGGTGGTCCTCGCAACGCAGATCCCGCTTACGACCGAACAGCGTCAGCAGGCGATCGCACTTCTAAAAGTTGCCTATCAGCGGAAGCTGGAACAGCAGATAAAGAACACTTCGCCTTCACCGACACCAGCAGGTAAATAGGACGAAGCAGAGGAGAGAAATGAAAAACTTATTAAAAAAGCCAAAAGTTTTGTGGGTAGTTCTCGGTGCCATTATTCTAGCTTCATTCCTTATCATCGGAAGCTGCAGTCGGAAGAGCGCACTGAAGCAGGATAAAGGCGGAGCGGCAGAGGCGGCGACGCTTACCTACGTCGCACCGGGCGATCTGGACGAATACTATTTGTTCTACTCGGGCGGCCACTCCGGCAACGTCTATGTTGCCGGTGTGCCGTCGATGAGGCATATCGCGACGATCCCTGTCTTTGCGAAGTATCCGGCGACCGGCTACGGTTTCGATAAGGAAACGAAAGAGATGCTCGGCGAGTACGATTGGGGCGATGTTCACCATCCGGCTCTGAGTGAAACCAAGGGCGACTACGACGGCCGTTGGCTCTTTGTCAACGACAACGGAAACAACCGCGTTGCCCGTATCGATCTTCGTGATTTCAAGACGAAGCAGATCCTTGGACCGGTACCGAACGTTTCCGGCTTCCACGGCGGTGCGTTCGTAACGCCAAATAGCGAATACGTGCTTGCCGCTTCGCGCTTCTCGATCCCGCTGCCAAAGGGAACTGCGGCACCGGTCGAAGAGTATGCGACAAAATACAAGGGCGTCGTTTCGGGCATCGCGATCAAGCCTGATTCTGGCGAAATGAGCGTCGGCTGGCAGGTGTTGATGCCGCCTTACAACTATGATCTCGGCGATGCGGGCAAAGGCCCAAGCGAAGGCTGGGCTTTCTGGACGAGCTACAACACGGAAAAGGCGATCGGAAAGCTCGAGGTGACATCGACCCAGCGTGAGCGCGACTACATCGTCGCCGTCAACTGGAAAGAGGTCGAAAAGGCCGTTCAAGCAGGCAAGACCCAGGTGATCGACGGCGTTCCGGTCATTGACCCGACGCAGACTCCGGGCCTGGTCTATTTGATCCCGTGCAGCAAGAGTCCGCACGGCGTTGATATCAGTCCTGACGGCAAATGGATAATCGGAAGTGGTAAGCTTCAATCCATCACAACAGCGTACAGCGTTGAAAAGATGCTCGCGGCCATTCAGGCCAAGAACTTTTCGGGTGAAGAAGACGGACTTCCGATCCTGAACTATGACGCGATCAAGGAAGCGGAAGTGAACGTCGGCCTTGGGCCGCTGCATACTCAGTTCGACAATCAAGGCAACGCATACACGAGCCTTTTTGTGGAGAGCGCAGTTGCAAAGTGGAAGCTCGGCAGCTGGGAAGTGGTGGACAAGATCCCGATCACCTATAACATCGGACACCTTGCGACCGCTGAAGGCGACACGGTCGAGCCCGACGGAAAGTTCCTCATCGCTTTGAATAAGCTTTCGCACGGAACGCACCTGAACGTCGGCCCGTCGCAGCCGGAGAGCACGCAGCTGATCGGCATCGAGGGCGAAAAGATGAAGCTGCTGTACAACGCCTTTACAGAACCTGAGCCGCATTACGCTCAGATAATAAAGGCCGATAAGCTGAAGCCGATCGAGGTCTATCCGAAGGAGGAGAACAAGAATCCGAACGCGATCTGGGACATCAACGACGCGAAGGCCGAACGCACGGCGGACGGCGTAACGGTGAAGACCATATTGGTTCGGAGTACGATCACCCCGACGGCGATCGAGGTCAATCAGGGCGATAAAGTTACGATCCATTTGACCAATATCGAGCAGACGACGGACGAACTTCACGGCTTTGGTCTTCTGGAATACAACATCAACGTCGTTGTGGATCCGGGCGAGACGAAGACGATCGAGTTCGTGGCAAATAAACCGGGCGTCTATGCGTACTACTGCACGAACTTCTGTTCGGCATTGCACCAGGAGATGCAGGGATACTTGGTTGTGAAACCAAAATAAACTAGAAAAACACGCCGGTTAAAGGCGAGAGAAGGTGAGTAATACAATTCGTTCCTCCCTGCCTCTCGCCTTTGAGCGGAAGGTTCCAGAAAAAAGGGGGAAAGAATGGATAACGAACAGAATTCAACAGCGGCCTCGATCAGCGGATCTGACAGTTGGCTAAGACGCTTCCTTGTCAGGAAGTATGATTTTCTTGAGCAGCCTCTACCGATGAAGAGCCGTTTGCTTCTGATCATTGCGTCTTTGGCACTTCTGACCGTTTTCGTCTTTCCTCTGTGGAATATGACCTTCTTCTCCAATCAGTACACTGATGGACTGGCGTTGGACATTTACGCGTATCGGCTCGAAGGAGCAAAAACGCCGAATCGTGATGACCTTCGAGAGATCAACTCGCTGAATCATTACATTGGAATGCGTCCACTGCTCGAAAGCGATTTCAGCGAGTTCGTTTGGCTTCCGTTTGCGGTCGGCGGCTTGATCCTGTTGGCGTTAAGGGCCGTCGTGCTCGGCAAGATGTCGAAACTCGTAGATGTTTTTGTTTTGTTCGTCTATTTCAGCCTCTATTCGCTGTGGAGCTTTTACTATCGGCTCCACAGCTATGGGCACAACCTGGATCCGACCGCGGCGATCAAGGTCGAACCATTCACGCCGCCTCTATTTGGTGAGCAGATCGTCGGAAACTTTACGGTCTATAGCTATCCGGACGTTGCGTCGTATGCGTTCATTATTTACGGCGCTTTGCTTTTGGCGGCGATCTTGTGGGGTTGGCATCGATATAAGCCGGCCGTTGCGGAAGCTTGAGTTGCCGCATGGCAGTCATGAAGCGATGAAGTTAAGCAGCTTCGCAATATTCCTGATACTTTTTGCGGTTCTTCCTACGCAAGCAGAAGTATTGCAGGTCGGTGCCGACCACTCGTTCAAGACGATCAACTCGGCGCTTTCGGCGGCCAAGGCAGGCGACACCATTCAGGTTTATGCGGGCGTGTACGCCGAGAACCTCAAGATCGACAAGACGTTGACGATCGAAGGCGTTGGCGACCCGACAATAAAAGGGTCCGGCAATGGCAGCGTTATCGAAGTTACGGCCGATAACTGCAAGATCTCGAGGATCAAGGTCGAGACGAGCGGCGGCAATCTGGTGAACGAAGACGCCGGCCTGCTGCTTCGATCGAGCGGCAACACGGTCGAAGACCTCGAACTCCGCGATATACTCTTTGGCATCTATCTTCTTAATTCTTCGAACAATAAGATCAGTCGAAACCACATCTTCGGCCGGACCAGCCTTGACAGCGGATCACGCGGCGGCGGGATCCATGTATGGAGTTCGACACACAATCTCTTCGAAGACAACGTCGTTACAGAAGCCCGCGACGGTATGTACATCCAGAACAGTTCGAACAACATCTTTCGCCGCAACCGAGTGTTCGATCTCCGCTACGGGCTGCATTTTATGAACTCGGATGACAACGTATTCGAGGATAATGTTTTCTACGACAACATTGCCGGTGCGGCGATCATGTATTCGAAAAATATCGTCCTAAGGCGAAATACATTCGTTCATAATCGCGGATTCAGTTCCTTCGGAATTCTTTTCCAGGATTGCCGCGAATGCACGATCGAGGAGAATCTCGTTCTCGATAACGCCGTCGGGCTGTTTCTCGAAGCGTCGCTCAACTCGGTCTTCCGTCGAAACACGGTCGCCGAAAACGATGTGGCGATGGAGATCTTCGCGAGTTCCGAGAACAATACTTTTGTCGAAAACAACTTCATCAACAACATGAGCCCGCTCACGCTGATCGGAAAGTCCAGCTCAACGAAATGGGCGAACGACGAAGGCGGGAATTATTGGGATGATTACGACGGCTATGATCTGGATACGGACGGCATTGGCGATGTCGCGCATCCGATACACAACATCTTTGAGTATTTGGAAGGGAACTATCCGCGGCTGCGGATCTATCTGAACAGCCCGGCGGCACAGTCTCTTGTTGCTGCGGAGAAAGCTTTTCCGATCTTGAAGGGCACGAGCGAACTCGACCGGCGGCCGTTGATGCGGCCCGTCAAGCTCGATACCGTATTTCCGCCGCGAGAGAGCAGCGGAAGTGCGAAATGGCTGCTGCTTGGGTTCTCCGTCCTAATGATCGGCGGCGCATTGACGGCGTTTATGCGGGGTGTGCGCAGATGATCGAAGTAAAGGGACTTGCAAAGACCTTTGGCCAGTTCACGGCCGTTGCCGGCGTGTCTTTCGAGGTGCGTGAAGGTGAGACCTTTGCAATGCTCGGCCCGAACGGCAGCGGCAAATCGACGATCTTGAAGAGTATTGCCGGGCTGCAAAGGCCGACCGAGGGGACGATCACGATCGGAGGCGTCAATGCCCTAAAGGCGCCGTTGGCGGCACGAAAACTTATCAGCTATTTGCCGCAGCGTGTTGGCTTTCATGATTGCCTGACCGCACACGAAGTCCTTGAGTTCTATTGCCGTCTGCGAAAACTGCCCATCTCTCGCATCGATGACGTGGTCCACAGTTCCGAGTTCAACTTTAACGGATTCAGCGAGAAGCGTGTTTCAGAGCTTTCGGGCGGTATGAAGCAGAAACTTGGGCTTGCCATTGCATGCCTGGCAGATGCGCCCGTCCTTCTTCTTGATGAACCGACCGTGAGCCTCGATCCGGCCGGGGCGATCGCCTTTCGCAAATTCCTGAAAAAGCTAAAAGAAAAGGGAAAGACCATCGTCTTTACATCGCACGTTCTCGCGGATGTCGAGATGCTTGCTGACCGCGTTGCGATCCTCGTCGATGGAAAACTGACCGCCGTTCTGCCGATCGAGGAACTGCGGCAGCAGATCGCAGACAGAGATCGATCCCTTGAGGAGATATACCTTGAATATGCAAGTGCTGCGTAAGGCTATTACATTGTCGCTATTTTTTCTGATCGCATGTGCTGCGGGCCAAGTCAGTCCAGTGCCGATCGAGGATGGCGATGCCTGCTCCTTTTGCCGAATGGCGATCAGCGAAAAACAATTTGCCGCCGAGATCATCAAGAACGACGAGACCGTACTCAAGTTTGACGACATCAAGTGTATGCTGCGGTATCAAGAACGCTCCGAAGATAAGCAGAAGCCGGCAGCGATCTTTGTTACTGACTACGCCTCCAAGGAATGGGTTAAGGCCGAGGATGCATTTTATGTCCGCTCCGAGGCCATAAAAACGCCTATGGGCGGCGGCATCATCGCTTATCGCGACAAAAGCCAGATCCAGGGCGAGAGTTTGAGATTCGCAGATCTGAGACCATAAAGGAAGAAGTATGGAGTTGAGTTCGATCCTGCCGATCGCACATCGTGAATTGATCGTTGCGATCAGGAATAAGTGGACGGTGATATTTGCCTTCGTGTTTGGTTCGCTGGTGCTTGCGATCTCATATTTTGGCACCATTACGGCCGGTGAGATCGGTTTCCAGGGTTTCAATCGAACGACGGCGAGCCTGCTTAGCCTCGTCCTTTATTTGATCCCTTTGGTGTCTCTGATGATGGGGACGCAAAGCTTTTTGCGAAATGAGGGCGAGGACGAAATGCTCTTTTCGCAGCCTGTCTCAAGAAGCGAGATCCTAACGGGGAAACTCCTCGGACTTTTTGCCGCAATGACGACGGCAACGTTCATCGGCTTTGGCGTTGGCGGTGTTGTTATTGCCACACAGACCGACGCTGAGGGCTTTCTCGGATATCCGGTCTTCGTCCTGCTCTCGCTGTTCCTGACGCTAGTCTTCCTCTCGCTATCGATGCTCGCGGCCATCATCTCACAACGCCGGACCAAGGCCTTCGGGCTCGCTCTGCTTCTTTGGTTCTTTTTCGTGATCCTTTACGATCTGCTTGTGCTCGGCGGCTCGCTTTTGCTCAAAGAGCGAAGTGCAAATTACTTCATCTTCGCGTCGCTATTTGGAAATCCCGTTGACATCGTTCGCGTCGCAGGTTTGCTCTCGATGAAGGGCGGCGAAGTTTTTGGAGCCGCCGGTGCAGCGTTGCTGAAGTTCCTAGGCGGTTACGGCCAGGCGATCGCGGCTTTGGTTGTCGGGCTGATCGTTTGGACGGCGGTTCCGATCCTGGCGTCGTTCAGGCTTTTGCGGGATCAGGATATCTGACCGACCTAGATGCCAACGTAATAGCCGATGCCGATCGAGAGTGCGTAAACGACGCCGTAAACAACTTCCCAGATACCGATCGTTTTTGCACTGAGTGACTGACGATAGGGCGAGAGGCCGTAGATCGCTCGTCCGGCAAGGAAGGTCGCCATCAGCACGGTCAAAAGCGAAGATAGCCCGATGTAGTAGATGCCGACGACGAGGATCAATGCCGCGATATGGGCGGCGATCGGAGCAAAGATCGTAAAGTCCTTGTCCTTGTCCATTCGAACGCGGCTTCGCACGTAGAGGATCGACGGAATGAGGCGTGCGAGGATAACGGCCCATAGTGCAATTGCAAATGGCGTAGCAAATCCTCCGGCCAGAGCAAGCACAGAGACTGAAGATGCAAGGGCCGCTGCGGCGAGCAGTTCGGGCACAAGGTGGCGAGTCTGTCGAGCAATATCCTGAATGACCAGATAGATGACGAGCGGCGTCGCCAGGACGAACGGAAGAAAGCTGTGTAGAGGTGCGAAGATCAAGGTGCCGAGTAGGCCAAATGCGGCGACCCCGCCGAATATCAAGACGAATTTTCGGGCGATGAGTGTCCGCGGCAGAGTCCGATTCTGACGCCAGTCGCCGAGAAAGAACTTGAGCGGCTGACGTGTCAGGAATGCTCCAACCGCAAGCAGCGGAATGAACGGTGCGGCTATGCTCGGCGCAATGATGATGCCCGCAATAAGCGGCTCAAATAGAAATCCCCAAGCTCCATGCTCGACCGGCAAAGCAATCGACTTCGCAGGAATATTCGAAGGTTTTTTTGCTGCAAAAGCTTTTCCGGGCATCTGTGAACCGTTCATAACTCTTCGCTGTCACCAGGCTAACGGTAGAATAATGTCATACGCTGGAGAATTAGATGACATAGGTCATAAAATGTTACTTTTTACACCAATAACATTGAATATGTTGCGAGCCGCAAAATGCATCGGATAAGCAGAATACACGCCCGTCTCGAAAACGACCACGCCGAACTGGACGACCTTGTCGCCCAAACGTTTGCGGCTCTCGATGCCGCCGATGCGGCCAAGATCTTCGAGAATCTCGATTTTTTTTGGGCACGCCTCGGAATGCATATTCGTGCCGAACATCTGCGTCTATTTCCCGCTGTTCGGGAGATCGCAGCGAGGTCGCAAGAGTTGGCAGCGATCCCGAAGATCCTCGACCAACTTCGTGAAGACCACGACTTTTTTATGACCGAGCTCGCAAGGGCGATCAAGGCGATGCGGCTAGTATTCTCATTCGGCAATGAGACGGAGACCTTTGCGGTGGTTCGCAGCATCCTCGAGGCCGTCGTCGAACGCTTGAAGGAACATAACGATATAGAAGAGGAGCAAATATACACGCTCACGACCGATGAGTTCCTTGACGATGATTCGGCCGTACAGCTTCTGGCATCGGTTCAAATGGAACTGGATCGTTATCCGGCTCGCTTTGAGTCAAGGTCGAAACAATGACCCGTTATTCGCTGCCCGCTCTAGCTTGTTCCGGAGATCTTACGACTTCGACCGAGCAATGAGCCCGAGCAGCGACAGCCGAAGCCGTGCTGCCGAGCAGTAGTCGAGCAAGTCTTCCGCCCATTGCGTTCGCTCCGACAAAGATCGCATCCGCACCCCAGATCTGTGCTTCGTGGACGAGCACGTCCTTCGGGTTGCCAGGGCAAAGGTGAAGCGTCGCATCGATCCGCCGATCTTTTAGCTTTGCGAGGGCGACGTCGGCGAGTTCGGCGATCCACTTGTCATCGATCGTCTCGGTTTCGGTGAACGCTTTTCGGATCGGCGTTACAAACCTTCCGATACTGCTCGGTGCACTTGGCTCTGTTACGCTAAGCAGTCTGACCTCGGTGCCGCGCATCCAGGTTCGTGATGCTACGGCCGCAACGGCGGCGGCTGCTCCTTTGGAAGCATCGAAACCGATCAAGATCCTGCCCAAACCCGGCTCAAGCTCATTCTTTCCTCGAGCCACCCGCACCGAACACTTAGCTTCCGTAAGAACGGTCTGTGAGGTACTGCCGAGCAGGAAGGAACTGACGACGGAATGCCCTTGTGCTCCGACGATGATGAGGTCGGCATTGAAGCTCTCAGCAGCCTCAAGAATTGCCCAGGCCGGCGAGCCGAATGTGGCTTCTGAGGTTACATCCCAATCGCGAAGAGCGTTCTGCACGCGTGTTGCCGCGTGTTTTGCAAGGATCGACGCCGATGCGAGCATGCGTTCGCCTTTCTCTCGATGTTCGCGAATGATGGATTCAATGTATGCAGAGGAGTCTTCGGAAGTATCGTCGATCGAATCGGCAGGCGGCAACCAGACCTCGGCAACCGAGACCACCATTGCGCTGCCGGTTGAAGGCAGTCCGGCAACGGCAAGATCGTCGATCGCCGCTTCCGCACTCTTGGATCCATCGTATGCGATCAGCACTCTCATAAATCCATCGAACTTGCCGCTCCAAAAGAGATCGCACGGGGCGAAGGGCGGACCGCTCCATTTGCGATAGTCGCAAGGTGTGTGCCAATGGCACCTTGTAAGCAGAACGACAGCTAAATGCCGCCTCGATGTTGGATTTTTCCACATACGGTGTGGAATCTCACGCAACAGAAGTTGGACGCGGTGTCATTTCGAGGTCGCGCAGACAAGG
Organism: Pyrinomonadaceae bacterium; assembly: GCA_019694355.1. Lineage (GTDB taxonomy): Bacteria > Acidobacteriota > Blastocatellia > Pyrinomonadales > Pyrinomonadaceae > OLB17. The sequence goes on from JAIBCB010000005.1 coordinate 145,321, forward strand.
CTTCTGCCGAAGTGTTTCGCCTTCAAAATTGAGTTAAAATAGAACGAGCGAGGAGACCTGCGGAACGATCGACGACAGGGGAGGAAAGCGCGTGAATCAAAGTATGCCTACGATCTTGATCGTCGATGATGATGCATCGATCCGATTTGCCCTGACGGATGCGTTGCGGTCGTGGAATTATGATCCGCGGTCGGCCGGCACGATCGCTGAGGCGAAGGAGCGGTTGGATGAAGATCTGCCCGCGGCGGTGCTGCTTGACATCGATCTTCCGGATGGAAGCGGCCTCGACCTTCTCGAAAGTATAAAGGCGGAAAGTGCTGACACGATCGTGATAATGATCACGGGAAATGTCGGTATGCCGAACGTACTCTCGGCCTTCAGATCGGGAGCTCACGATTTTATCGGCAAGCCTGTGCGGCTTGAAGAGCTTCGTTTGACGTTAAAGAATGCACTCGAGACGCGTGAACTTCGTCGCGAGGTTCAAAGAACGCGCAGAGAGCGGGCGAGCGCATTTACCTTCGAGCAGATCCTGGGCGATTCGCCGGCGATGCGGTATGCGGTCGATCTTGCACAGAAGGTCGCTGACTCGGATGTTGCATCTATCCTGCTTCAGGGTGAGACAGGCACGGGCAAAGATCTTTTTGCGAGAGCGATACACTACGCCTCGTATCGCGCGAGTGCACCGTACCTTGCGATCAACTGTGCTGCTCTTCCCGCGACTCTGATCGAATCGGAGCTTTTTGGCTATGAGAAGGGAGCGTTCACCGATGCGAAACAAACAAAAGAAGGCCTTTTCGAGCAAGCGCAAGGCGGAACGATCTTTCTTGACGAGATCGGCGAGATGGAACTCAGCCTTCAGGCGAAATTGCTCCGAGTCCTGGAAGAAGGACGTTTTCGGCGCGTCGGCGGCCTGAAGGATCTGCCGCTCGATGTACGGATCATTGCCGCTTCGAATCTCGATCTAAAGAAAGCCGGTGAGAGCGGCGACTTTCGTCTCGATCTATACTTCCGCCTCTCGGTCATTCAGGTCGATATCCCGCCGCTTCGCGATCGTGCGGATGATGTTCTCCAGCTCGCGCAGCACTATATTGAAAAAGCCAATATCAAACGGCGTGAGAAAAAGCTTAAAGGCCTCAGCAAGGAAGTCGCGAACGTCTTTTGTTCTTATCCTTGGCCGGGCAATGTGAGAGAACTGAGGAACGTGATCGAGCGGGCCTCCATCCTGGAGGAGAATTCGACGGTTACGCTCGCTCATTTACCGCAAGATATGGTGAAGTCTGCATCGGCACCGGCTGGTGCATTCAACATCATGCTTCCGCGAGAGGGTATTGAGATCGACAAGGTCGAGAACGAACTTTGTCGGCAGGCGTTCGAAAGAACGGGCCACAACCTATCTCGAGCGGCACGCTTGCTTGGAATTACCCGCGACCAACTGCGTTATCGTTTAAGAAAGCTTGATGATGCGGGCGAAGCAAAGGCTCAGACAAATGGCGAATGACCAGAACATGATCGAACTGAACGATCTCCCGAAACGAAGCCTTAAAGCGACGTCCAAGGAACTCGCCGACCTGAAATTCGCGTTGGATGAGGCCGCGATCGTTGCGGTCACCGACCAACGCGGGATCATCACGTTCGTAAACGATAAGTTTTGCGAGATCTCCAAGTATTCCCGCGAAGAATTGGTCGGCCAGGATCATCGGATCGTAAACTCGACCTACCATTCCAAAGAGTTCATTCGAAAGATCTGGGTCACGATCGCACGTGGGCAGACATGGCATGGTGAACTGCGCAATCAGACAAAAGAAGGAGAATATTATTGGGTCGATACGACGATCGTGCCCTTTCTTGATGAACGCGGAAAACCTTACCAGTATATTGCGATCCGCTTCGACATCACGGAGCGCAAACTCGCTGAACATCGCATTCGGCAGCAGGCCGAACTGCTCGATAAGACTCGCGATGCCGTTATCGTCTGTGACTTGAATTACGACATTCTGTTCTGGAATCGCGGAGCCGAAAAGATCTACGGAATGAGTGTTGAAGATGTGCTTGGGCGTAACATCATCGACGTGCTTTTTGGCGGTTCACCTCAGGAGCTCGAGACGATACGTGCGAATTTTGAACCGGACGGAAAGATGAATCGCGTTGTAAAACGCAAGACAAAAGACGGCCGGCAGCTAACGATCGACGCACGCTGGACGCTTGTCAGCAACGAACTTGGCCAGCCGGATTACATTCTTATCACTCAGACCGATATCTCGCAGCAAAAACAGGCCGAGGATCATCTGTTGCGTGTCCAACGGATGGAGTCGATCGGCACGCTTGCCGGCGGCATTGCGCACGACCTCAACAACACGCTTTCCCCGGTATTGATGGGCGTCGAGATGCTCGAAGGAAGTGAGACGTTGAGCGAAGACAGCCGGAAATGGCTTGCTTTGATCCGCGACAACGCCGAAAGAGCGGCCGATCTGGTTAGACAGGTCCTTACGTTCGCACGCGGCAGCGAAGGAAATGTTGTGCCAATGCAGCTTCGCCACGTCGCAAAGGAACTCGTTCAGGTGCTCCGTGAGACATTGCCGAAATCGATCTTGTTGAAGCAGAAGATCGAACCGGATCTGTGGACCATAAAGGCCGACCCGACGCAGATGCACCAGGTCCTGATGAACTTGTGTCTGAATGCCAGCGATGCAATGCTGGACGGCGGCACACTTTCGATCTCGCTCACGAACGAAACGATCGACGAAGGCTATTACCGGATGAACCCGGAGATCGCACCCGGAAAGTACATCCTGGTCGAGGTTGAAGATACCGGCCACGGGATGTCGAACGAAACGATCGAACGCATCTTTGACCCGTTCTTCACCACAAAGGAGATCGGAAAGGGTACAGGCCTCGGCCTTTCCACTGTTCTCAATATAGTCGAAGCACACGGCGGCATACTCGATGTAAAGAGTTCGGTGGGCCGAGGGACAAAATTTTCGATCTTCTTTCCGGCGATCGCTTCGCAGGAGCGTTCGGCAGTATCAGACACAGAGCAGATCTCTCAAGATGGTGAAGGCCAACTCATTTTGATCGTTGATGACGAAGCCGATGTTCGTGAGATAACGCGAGCTGCCCTCGAGAAGGCTGGCTATCGCACGTTGGATGCTCCGGACGGAGCCGAAGGGTTGGCCGTCTTCGCCGATCACAAGGACGAGATCGCGGCGGTCATCACCGATGCTTCGATGCCGCTGCTCGACGGTGTGGTCCTTTCGCGAGCCATTCGCAAGATCTCGCCTGGGACCAAGATCGTTGCAATGAGCGGTCTTCTCAGCTCATCCCAAATATCACAGCTGGAAGCGGCCGGTGTCGATGCGTTTTTGACAAAACCATTCACGGCCAAGAAATTGCTCGCTGATCTGACCGCGCTGTTAAGCTAAAAGGTGTTTTGGCTCCCATCATTTGTCTGGATTTAGCTTTAGCCATTCCGCTCTCAGCATAAAACTGCCTGTCGTTACGACCTTTTCACCTTGAGTCAATCCTTCGATGACAGATACGCGGCCTTCGCTTTCGTCACCCAACCTTACGCTGCGAAGCTCAAAGGTATTCGGGTCGTCGGTCGCAACGAAGACGACCTGCCGCCCATTGATCGTTTGAATCGCAGATGAAGGAACGACCGGCAGCGTGCGGTCGCCTGACCGCAGCCCGCTCAGCGAGACGCGAACATACATCCCGATCTTCAACGCGTTTCCGGGGTTGCCGACCTCAATGCGCACCTTCGCGGTGCGCGTCGCCTCGTCAAGCTGCGGATCGATATACGCGACCTGGCCGCGAAAAACGCGATCGGGCAACGCCTCGACGCTGATGGTCGCGGCTTCACCAGGCTGAAGACGAGCTATGTCGCGTTCATAGACCTTTGCGATCACCCAAACGCTTGAGAGATCGGTGACGCGCATCAGCTCTTTATTTGCTTCGACAACATCGCCGACATTTACAGTTCGGCTCGTCACCGTGCCGGTGGTCGGAGCGGAAACGGAAAGTTCGGATGTGATCTGCGTTGCGGTGAGGCGATCGATCCGCTGTGCTGACATTCCAAAAAGGATCAGCCGTTGTCGAGCGGCGGCAAGTTCGGCTTCGGATGAACGCAATTTGTTCAACGCTTCTTCACTCGCCGACCGAACTTCGGCACTTATGGGCAGCAACTGAGCGGCGCGCTGTTCTCTGGCACGGGCTTCGACAAGTTCTGCTTCTGCCGTGCGGAGCTTTGTGGTGTCTTGCTCAAGTTCTTCACGACTTGCGGCACCGATGCGGGCAAGGCGCGTCGTGCGTTCAAACCTATTCCTATTTTCTGCCAGAGAAGCTTCCGCGGAAACCCTCTGCTTTGTTGCCTGTTCGAGTTCTGCCCGTCCGGGCTGGTTTATAGCCGCGAGGCGAATTGCACGGTCGTAGCTTTTGGCGGCGTTGGCCGCTTCGGTTCTCAGAGAGAGATAACGTGATTGTGTTTGAGCAAACTCATCACTGAAGATAACAGCAATGGTGTCTCCTGCTCGGACCTGTGTGCCGAGCTCGGATAAGACACGCCTTACAATGCCGCCGGCGAGAGTGACAGCCGGAGTCTGTCGATACGCATTTGCTTCTACAACGCCGTCAGCCGCCGTTTCGCCGGCCGCAGAGGTCATTTGCTCGCCGACCGGCGAGACGACGATGCCGGCATTCTTCAATTGCTCGGCTGTCAGCGTTACAACTTCCTTGGCTCCATCCGTTGCTTGGGGCGTTTCGGTGTCAAGATTTCTCGGTGCAAGAACCTGACGGCCGGCCTTGCTGCCGAATCCTCCAAAAAGCCACACAGCAAGCAGAACTAGAACGCCCGCGACAATGATCGAACCGGCAATAAAAAGCGGACGAAGCGAGCGGCCGGTCGTTGCATCGAGTTCAATGTCCGGCGTCGGCGGGTCGATGTCATTTTCAAGATTCGTCTTATCGGTCATTTGTTTGTCAACTCCGCTGAATTTGTGGCCTTCAGGATCTCGGTGCGTGCGAGAAAGACTTCTAAAAGCGCGTCGATATATCCGTTTTCGGTCTCGATGAAACGCCGCTGTTCGGCGATGTAGTCGAGGAGCGTCTTTGAACCGAACTCATATGTTTGCCTTACGACATCCAGGTTCGCTGCGGCCTGATCGCGGACACCGACTCGATATATCTCAAACGCACGCCGTGCCCTTTCATACCGAATATAAGAAGCCGCGATCTCGCGTCGAGCGGTCAGTTCACTGAACTCGGTTCGGCTGTGAGCGGCCTTCTCATCCAACTTTGCCGCAGCGATCATTCCTTCTTTCCGATCACGCAGAGGGAGCATCAGCTTGATCCCGAAAGTGAGAAAATTCATATTCTCGTTCATCGTGGTCAAGGCTCCTGTCTGGCTGTTGATGTCCATCAGCGGAAAGCTTGAACGCATTCGCTGATAGCCGAGCATCAGTTCGCCGTCAATTCGCCCTTCGGCACGTGCCTGGCCGCTGCGTGCGGCTGCGAGTTCTTCCATTGCACGCGTTGCGGCGACATCCGGCCTTGTCTCGATCGCACGTTCGGACGCAGTATTTTCGGGCGGGATCGGATCAAGCATTTGGCCGAGATCGCCGCGAATCATAAACGGCTGCTTTGGGTCCATCCCGAGAAGGTTCTTTAGTTCGAGCAAACGGAGTTCGGCTGCTGCCTCAGCCCCTTCGAGCATTGCACGAATACGATTCAGCTCGACGATCTCCATATTCTGCTCGAGCGGTGGCCGTCTTCCTTCGGTGACCTGGGCGGAGACGAGGTCAAAGTTCGTCTTGGCAAGGGTCAGCGTCTTTTCGGCGAACTGCAGCTTCATTACGGCGGCGAGCACCTCGCCGAACTTATTGCGGACCTCGGCGGCGAGCTGCAATTCTCGATCGGCCGCCGCAAGGCGTCGGATCTCAAGCTCTTTTCCTGCGACCGCGACCCTTGCCGCACGCCTTCCGCCAAGTTCGAGAGGCAGACCGCCTTCGATCATAAAACTGCCGTCGGAGCCGCCAAATTGTTTGGTGCCGCGTACATCAAGCGTCGGGTTCGGACGAGAGCCCGCTTGACGCAAAAGAGCTTCGCCGGCCTCGACGTCCGTCCGGACGGCGTTCAGTTCCGGGTTGTCTTTTAGAGCTCGTGCGACGGCCTGTTCGACCGTGGTTCCATTTACCGCGTCAATAAAGCGCGAGCTGCTCTTGGACGTGGCGGCCGAAAGATCCTGGCCGAGAGCACTCGCAGCTGCCAGTAGCATCCCGAAGATGAGCGTAGCGAGTCGCACGATCCGTTTCGCGTGATCAGGAGTCAGCATTTCGTTCCTCCCGTGAAAGTTCTAATAAACGCAGCCAATAGAAGACCACGGGCGTTACGATCAAGACGTGAAGCAGACTCGACACCATTCCGCCAAAGACCGGAATAGCGAGAGGCCGCATCACTTCGCCGCCGGCACCGGTGCTCCACATTATCGGCAGCAGGCCCGCAAGGATCGTAGTTACTGTCATCACTTTTGGCCGAAGCCTGAGCAAGGCGCCTTCCATCACGGCATCAAGCAGCGACTTCTTGTCGAGTTTGCCGAGTTCTTCCTTCTTTCTGGCGACAGCCTCTTCAAGATAGACGACCATTACGATCGCGGTCTGAACCGCGGCTCCGAACAGCGCGATGAATCCGACCCAGACGGCGACCGAGAAGTTGTACTGCATCATCCAAAGCAGATAGAAGCCGCCCGTAAGTGCGAACGGGATCGCAAGCAGCACGTGTGCCGCCTCGAGGAACGAGTGATAGGTCAGGTACAGCGTCGCAAAAATGATCAAGATCACGATCGGCACGACTATCAACAAGCGTGACCGTGCATGCTGCTGATTCTCGTACTGCCCGCTCCATGCGAAGTAGTAACCGCCGGGCATCTGGACATCGCGTTTTATCACGCGGTCAGCTTCTTCAACGAAGCTCCCAATGTCGCGGCCGCGCACATTCAAAAGAACGGTGCCGCGAAGGAGTCCGTTCTCGCTCTGGATCATCGACGGGCCTTCGACCTTTTCGATCTTTGCCACGTCGGCCAATGGTACTGTTGCACCGGAAGCTGTGATAAGCGGGATCTTACCGATCGCCTCGGGATCGCGGCGATATTCCGGTGCGTAGCGGACGCGAATGGGGAAGCGATTTCGGCCTTCGATCGTGGTCGTGATGTTCACTTCGCCGATCCCTTTCTCGATTACTTCCTGGACCTCTGCGACATCAATTCCGTATCGAGCGGCGGCCGTGCGGTCGATGTCGATATCGAGATATGGCGCCCCGCCGATCTGCTCGGGATAGACGTTGGCAGCACCTTCGACCGTTTGCGCCGCCGCGGCGATCTTTCGGCTTAGCTGCTCAAGTGTGTTGAGGTCGTTACCGAAGATCTTTATGCCGACCTCGGATCGAATACCCGTTGCGAGCATATCGATGCGGTTGATGATCGGCTGCGTCCAGATGTTCGTAACGCCCGGCATTTGCAGGGCAGCATCAAGCTCGGCGACAAGCTTCTCTCTCGTCATACCCGCACGCCACACATTCTCGGGTTTTAGATGAATGATCGTCTCATTCATATTAGTCGGCGCGGGATCGGTAGAAGTTTCGGCTCGCCCGGCCTTGCCGACCGCCCATTCGACCTCAGGAAAGGCCGCGATTATCTCGTTCTGCTTGCTAAGGATACGCGTTGCCTCATCCAGCGAGACCGCAGGATCAGTAACCGGCATATACAGAAGATCGCCTTCGTTGAGCGGCGGCATAAATTCGCTGCCGATGCCGGTCGTCGCAACCATCGCACCGATGAAAAAGATCAGCGCAAGGATCACGGTCGCGAGTCGATGGTTTAAGGCCGTTTCGAGCAGCGGTTTGTAGAATCGGCGAAGGACGCGCATTATCGGGTTCGCTTCTTCGGGCTTTAGGCGGCCTTTTAGAAGAAAACCGCAAAGGACAGGCACGAGCGTGATGCCCATAATTGCGGCGGCGACCATCGCAAATGATTTTGTGTAAGCGAGCGGATGGAAGAGTTTGCCTTCCTGGCCCGTCAGAGCAAAGACCGGGATGAATGCCACGACGATGATCGCCATCGACGAAAAGATCGGCCGCCCGACCATCTTCGAAGCGTCTCGAACGATCTGCCAAATATGCTCACGGTCGGTAATGCGCCCGCCCTCTTTCTCGATCGAACGATAGGCATTCTCGGTGACGACGATGCCCGCATCAACGAGATCGGAAACGGCGATCGCGATTCCTGCGAGCGACATAATGTTCGATGTCACTCCCGCAAAATACATAAAGAGGAATGAGATCAAAGCTGCCATCGGCAGCGGTATCGTTACGATAAAGATCGAGCGAAAGTGTGCGAGGAAGAGCAGGTTTACGAGCGTAACGAGGACAAACTCTTCGATCAACGCCCATTTCAGCGTGTCGGCAGTGCGATGTATCAGGTCCGTTCGGTCGTAGAAGGGAACTAGACGCACGCCTTCCGGCAATCCCGGCGTTATCTCGTCGATCTTCTTCTTGACCGCATCGATCGCTTCAAGGGCGCTCACACCGTAACGCATTATGACAACGCCGCCGACAGCCTCTTTGCCATTCTTGTCGAGAGAGCCTGTTCGGAAGGCGTTGCCGAGCTTGACCTCGCCGATATTACGGACATAGATCGGCGTGCCATTGTCGGCGCCGATCACGATGTTCTCAACGTCGGTGACAGACTCGACAAGGCCAAGCCCGCGTACGACCGTCCATTCGCCGGCTTGTTCTATGACATTGCCGCCGACGTTATTGTTTGAGCGCTCGACGGACTCAACGACCTTCGAAAGCGGAATGTTGAAGGCGCGCAAGCGATTCGGATCGACGTCGATCTGATACTGCTGAACGAAGCCGCCGACTGTCGCAACCTCCGATATGCCGGGCGTGGAATTGAGCTGATAGCGGACGAACCAATCCTGCAGCGTCGTCAGATCGCGCAGGCTCATCGTGTCGGACTCGAGCGTGTACCAGTAGATCTGCCCAAGCCCGGAAGCATCGGGGCCAAGGGTTGGCGTGACGCCTTCGGGAAGATCGCGGGAGACGAGATTCAGCCTTTCGAGGATGCGAGTACGGGCCCAATAGAGTTCGACGTCGTCCTCGAAAATGACGTTGATCATCGAGAAGCTGAACGCCGAGCTGGCTCGAACCGTTCTCACGCCCGGCAGTCCCTGAAGGTTCGTGACCAACGGATACGTAACTTGATCCTCGACCTCTTTTGGCGACCGTCCGGGCCAATCCGTAAACACGATCACCTGGTTGTCGGACACGTCCGGGATCGCATCGATCGGAGTTCGCGTAAGCGCCCAATATCCTGCGACCGCGATCGCGATATAGACCGCAAGAACGATGACACGATTCTTGACCGACCAATCGATGAGCCAGTTGATCATAAGGCGTCTCCCGAAGGCGTTAATATCACTGGGCCGTTATCGTTATCGTCGCTTTTCCTTTTCCGGCGGGCCCGTCATAGGTGATCTGTGCCTGCCATTCACCGGCCATTTCAAGATCGACCTTTCCAGCATAGACGCCGGGCGTGTCGGTCGTTGTAAAGCTCGCAGGGTTATTCATCGCGGCCATCGAACCCATCGCAGGCATGAAGAAGTTCAGTGCGACGGAGCCGACATCGACCGCCTTGCCGGATTGATCGGCAAAGGTGAGCGTGAAATTTTGCTTGCCGTTTCGCAGTACGCCATCGGCGCTTGAGAGCGTTGCGGTAAGGTTATTGCCTGCCGGGCCGCTTTTAATGGCCTTGCCGGTGGATGCACCGCCGCCTCCGCAGGCGAAAGATAGAAGAGTGAAAGTGAGCAGAGAGAGAAATGCGACAGTTTTTAACATAATAGTTGTCCTCAATATCGTAAAAAGTTTGGTTTGCCCGAACAGAGCCCGGAAGGCAGATTTCGGCGCACGAAAATGCCGCGCAAGCCACCGCTATGCGCAACAATGCAAATGAACGTTCTTAATTAGATCCGAATGGCGTGAAGGCGCAGATATAGCGCAGAGGGGCGTAAAGGTTTAGCGTCGTGAAAACTGGATCGACGGGAAAGCGGCTTCCTGCCGATGACAGAGCTGAACTCAAATGTGGGAACGATCGATTCCGGTTCGACGACCTGTAAGGTGATCTTTGCGAAGGTTTCGAGGCGATCCGGCACGGTGTTCTCAGACTGAGACATCGCGCAGATCGTTTCGCAGCAGGCCTTGCCCTGCATCGAATTTTCGACCGCGGTCTTCGGTTTGCAGCAGGCGTGCTCCGATTCGCTCTTCCCGCCAACACAGCCGCACACACCGGCATATATCTGGCCGGCAAGGGCAAGGACGAAAAATACAGCAATGAGCCGCCTCAACATACTACGAAAACCTTATGATGTATCGCCCATTTCGTCAAGCTCTCTTTTGCTTCTGCCAGCCCAAAACATCACTCCTCTCGCCGAAGGATCACGCTGCTATCCCAAAGCACGGCTCCTCGTTGGTAGAACCAGTTCGTACCTTGTACTTCGGCTTCTTACCTCACCACAAACCAAAATGCCTTCATGATGAGATCATTTACACCTCGCGAGGCGGTATCCTGGGATGTCTTTGTCAGCTTTGCTCACGTGCTGGACGTAAAGCTTGCCAACGAAATCGTCGAGTAGACGGTCAATCATCGCCTCGCTGCAACACTCTGGCTGCAACGCCCCCATTAGTTATTCTTTCTGATGACTTTGTTCTGGAGCCGGTGAAGGGACTTGAACCCCCGACCTGATGATTACAAATGTGCAAGAGGGTCCGGGCAGTCCTCCAATAAAAATGGGGCTGGCACCTACATAGCATGCAATAAGACAGGGTATTAGACTCATATTGTCATTTGCATTCCTTGTCGCACTCTGTCATGCTATTTCACAGAATATGGTCTCCGATAGTCCAACTTTTAGTCCAACAACATAAAGAGAGCTAATCTACTGCACGCTCATATATGAGAATTACTAAATCTATTTTTAAGCGAGGGAAGAAGGGCGGAGATACCGGTCGGATCGACAGGCCTTGGACGCTTCGACTTATTCAGACGAACGAGTATGGCGAGAAAACTAGCCGGACTTGGCAATATGCGACAAAGCAGGACGCAAAGGACGATGTCGAGGAGCGGAAGGCAGAGCTGGTCGCGTCGGTTGAATGCAAGGGGATAGGTCTCGGTGACGTTAAGACGTTCCGGCATTGGGCCGACTTTGCAAAACTGAATTTCTATCAACCTGCGATCATCAAGGATGGCCGAAAGGTTGCAGGAATAAAGGCACATAGGCAAACCCATATCTTGATCGATCATTTAGTTGAATGTTTTGGGGACAAACCTCTCGCAAAGTTCACGAAGTTCGATCTCGATCGTTACAAGGCTTGGCGTCTTGATCAAGGGGATCTGCGCGGAAAAAAGGGCAATCTCGATCCAGGGCGACGCAACCCCGTCTCGATCTCAACCGTGAATCGCGGCCTCGCCATATTGAAGCACCTGTTGATCGAAGCTCATGATGTCGGGCTTATTGCGAAGAACGTGACAAGAGGTTCGAAAGCGATCGACGCGGATGCAGAGACAGCAAGGACACGGACGCTTACAGCAAGCGAGGAAGGTCGTTTATTGGTGTCTTGCAGCGGAACGCGGAGCATTTCATACAAGCGGAAGGGAAAGACCGTCCAAGCGGATGTAACTGCGTGCAATGAGTATCTGAAAGCGGCAATTCTTTTAGGGCTTGATTCAGGTCTGAGGCGTGGCGAGATCCTCAAGCTCGAATGGAAGGATATAGACTTTGAACGTTGTACGGTTCGCGTCTTGGGAACTCATACTAAGACGCAAAAAACGCGTTCGACCACATTGACCGAACGGACACGAGCTGAGCTTCGCTCTCTTCCGAATTTTGGTGGGCAAGGCAGGATATTTCCGTTCAACGACTTCAAGCGAAGCTGGCGGACGGCATTAAAGGTCGCCGGGATCGAAGGATTGAACTTTCACGATCTACGCAGGACTTTTGTAACAAGGCTACAAGCCCAAGGGATATCGATAGGAATCGCGGCAGAGCTTGCCGGGCATGCACGGATTGAGACGACGCAGAAGCATTACACCTCGACCGACGACACGTCGATCATCCAGGATGCGACCGCAAGGATCAACGCCGCGAACGACGATAGGGCCGCCCACTGGCCGGAACTCATTGAGTAGAACTAACCATCTATTCGCCTGACAGTCCGTTGGCGTCGTCTGGCGGCAAGGAAACGAAACCACATACCAGCAACTCCTAGAGGGAAGTTGTGTCTTAGGTAGGCCTGGAAACTTAACGGAGGATCAAATGGCGAAGCCCTCGTGTGCGGACAATGATCGGTTCTTGAAATATCAACATTGACTTCGAAAAAGGAGAGATAAGACGAATGGCAAAGAAGAAACCGGCAGTCGCGACCAAGGTGACAAGCGAAAATAGATCGGGAAAGGGTGTTGGCTTAGCCTTTGATGAAATTCTTAACCTACGCCACAGTTACGCATCCTGCAACGCGGAAGGCCAGAATCTGGCAAAAGAAGAGGAAGAGGAGCGGGTTGAGGCTGTCCTCGCCTGTTTAAGAAACGACGCTTCAAATCGACCTTCGGCAAGCGAGATCTATGCCAACTTGAACCTTGCACTCACCACAGAGCAAATCGACCGCGAGAGATCGAAAGCGATCTTAGAGCGTCTATATTCGCGGTTGGTTACTCGATGCGAAGAGGATGATGTCACGCCCGGTGAGACGGAATTTCTTGATCTACTTCTAGTCCAAGCACGCCAAAATGTATGGATAGAATTTTCATCAGTCTTTGACGGATTGTCCCTTGCTGATCAAGTGGCAGAGCTTAAGAAGATAAAAACGACGAAAGTACTACCCTTTAACGGACTCTATTACAAGGCGTTTGCGGACTTGATCGCGTGGCTGGAGAGCGGGCTCACTTCCGAGAATGAGCAAGCCGAGAAAGAAGCAAGCCTTCGCATGCAGGATAAAAAGGTGCGTGCAGAACGAAATTTGGCACGAACAACGCACTTTTTGTCAATCATTTTTGACGAGCTCGGCGTACGAGCTAAAACGAAGGATCAACAGGAAGTTATCAGTTTCCTCACTGGCTATAGTCCGAATACGATCAAAGGAGTTTTGAACAATCCAGGGGGCAAAGGCCTCACATCTCCGCCCGCTCACAAACTCGATGTGGAGATCGTTGTCGCAAATTTTCGAAGACTTGGCCTTTCAGAGTTAGCAGAGAAGGCAAGGCGAGAGCTTTCATGAAGATCTATCATGAAGATAATGATCGGGTAAATTAGGAACCCCTAAAGGAACCCTTCCGAACCAGTTTTCGACTTAACATAGCGCCGTGGTGCAGAAATGCTCACGGCGTTTTCTCGTATTTCACGACGGTGAAGCTGTTTGTCATCGGCGTTTGGAGTGCGAAAAGACGAAAGAACAAGACACGAGGTTGACACGTGACGCACACGTGACGAACACGTGACGCACACGTGACGAACACGCACATACCGAGGATCTCACGTAGTTTCACGGCAAATGTGCGGAAGAATGCAAGGAATTAGGAGGAAAGGAATTATGAGATCAACGAAGCTTACTGAGTACATACGCGAGATCGATGTTTTGGAAGTGTGGCCCATGAGCAAGGCAACCTTGATAAGGGCAAGAAAGAAGGGTCTTCCGTTCGTAAGGCTGGGAGCATATGTCTGCTATAAGCCGGAAGACCTGGAGGCATTCTTTAGCAAGCCACGGTCCTGGAAAGCTCCGACGGAACCAAACAAAAAGGAGGGCAGGGATCGATGAGACGAAATAGAAAAGCCGACCTTCGCGGGGTCGGCTCAAAACCAAACTTGAACGGACATTCAAGAAACAGGTTTTCTGTCTTTAATGATACGCAAAGCGGGTCGCTGGTTCAATGCCAAAAGTGCGGTTCGGACTATATGCGTTTCTCGCTCAATGGCTATTGCCAGAGATGCCTTCAGCGGGTCGAGTTCATACAGCGGGAAAAGCTCTTGCGGGGAGGGCAGCGATGAACGATCACCCTTCTTTAGGGATCGACCTTGGATCTATCCGCGAAGAGGCCGAAAGACTGCTTGCCGAACCGGATCCTGACGAGGAGCCTGAACCGGACGGGCATGCCGAAAGGGAAGTGCGAGCCTGGCCGGTGCTCTCCGATAAAGCCCTTTACGGCTTGGCGGGCGAGTGTATTCGACTGATAGAACCGCACACAGAAGCTGATCCTGCCGCGATGCTTGTCCAACTGCTGGCGGGCTTTGGAAGCCTGATCGGCAGGACGGCATATTTCAAGATCGGAGCGGACTATCATCATTCGAAACTTTTCGCGATCTTGGTCGGAGCTACTGCGAGCGGACGCAAAGGCACGAGTTGGAGCGAGGTCGAACGTCTTCTTAGCCACGTTGACGGATCTTTCCGCGAGACCGTGCAGAACGGGCTTTCGAGCGGTGAAGGGCTTATTTATCACGTCCGCGATCCTGATACGGCGAAGCGGCCTATAAAGGGAAAGAGCGGGGAAATCAGCTCCTATCAAGACGAGGTCATTGACGAAGGCTCAACGGAGAAGCGGGCCTTTGTGATCGAGCCTGAATTCGCACGCGTTCTGAAAGTCATCTCACGCGAAGGCAATACGCTTTCGAGTGTGATCCGGCAGGCATGGGATACCGACCGCCTTTCTGTAATGACGAAGCAGCCGATCAAGGCAACCGAGGCGCATATAACCATCGCCGGGCATATAACCGAGGCCGAGCTGCATCGTCACCTTACCGACACAGAGGCCGCGAACGGCTTTGCTAACCGTTTCCTTTGGATAGCCGTGAGACGTTCTAAATACCTGCCTGACGGCGGACATCTTCTCGACAGCGACCTTAACGGAGTGGTCGCCGAACTGCGAACGGCCGCCGACCATGCACGGGCGACACGCGAGCTGAAACGCGACGAGGCCGCCAAGGATCTTTGGCATCTCGTCTATCGACCGCTTTCAGACGGCTTTAACGGTATGCTCGGATCGGTAACTTCAAGAGCAACGGCACAGGTTATGCGTCTCGCTTGCGTATATGCCTTGCTGGATTGTGCTGAAGTCATTCGTCTGGAACATCTGGAAGCGGCCCTTGGCCTCTGGCAATACTGCGAAGATTCGGCAAAGTACATTTTTGGAATGAGCGGTGGCGACAAGCTGGCAGAGATGATAAGGAAGGCACTCCTTGCCGCACCCGCAGGGCTATCGAAAACGCAGCTTCACGATCATTGCGGACGTAATAGAACGGCTGCCCAGCTGGATACGGCTCTGGCCAAGCTGATCGAACTAGGACAGATCGAGAAATCTACTGAGCAGACCGGCGGCCGACCGCGTGGGATATTCCGCCTGACGGGTTACGAAAAAAACGAATTAAACGAAAAAAGCCCGTTTGACGACGCTTCCGGCGACCTTAATTCGTTTAATTCGTTTAATTCGTAGCACCAAGACGGCTGAAAATGTACACACTTGAGAAGTACGGCGGAAAGGGAACACGGCATACTTGCCCGGCTTGTGGGACGAAAAGGCGTTTTACGCGCTATGTCGATGTGGATACTGGCCAGCGTGTTGCGGACGACGTAGGGCGCTGTGATCGCGAGAGTAAATGCGGCTATCACCGTACGCCGAAGGAACACTTTGCCGAGGAACACGCGTTTAGGCCGTCCTTTCGCTCAAAGGTGCTCCGACAAGCAAAGCGGCCTTTCGAGGCCTTCAACGGCACGCAAACGCAAAGGATCGGCTATCTGGAGCGGACGGTTATGCTCGACACGCTGACAGGCTACGACCAGAACGATCTTGTTCAGTTCCTTCTTTGCATATTCGACCACGAAGCGGTCAAGGATGCTGTCCGAGACTATCTGATCGGCACGGGACGAAATGGGGAAGCGATCTACTGGCAAGTGGACCGCAAAAGAAGGATCCGTACCGGGAAGGCGATCAAATACGACCGCAGGACGGGAAAGCGGGATAAGAAGTCTCATCCGTTCTGGATGCACCCAAAAGAAGGCTATAACCTTCGACAATGTCTCTTTGGCGAACACCTTCTCGCGGAGCGGCCCGATGTGCCCATCGCGATCGTCGAATCAGAGAAGACGGCCGTTGTCGCTTCCATCTTTAAGGGTGTCTTCCCGGAAATGAGCTGGCTTGCGACCGGCGGAAGATCGAATCTGAGTGTTGAAAAGCTCAAAGGCCTCGGTTCAAAACGCAGGATCATTCTCTTTCCTGATGCCGATAGCTTCGAGAAGTGGAACGATATCGCCTTACACGCCCGGAAGAACGGCCAAAATATATCCGTCTCAACACTGATAGAGAGATATGCTCCAAGAAGCGAAAAGGCCGCGGGCTTTGATCTCGCCGACTACCTGATCCGCGAACAGAAGAAACAAAACAACGCAGAACATCTCGCCGCCCGTACCGAAATGATCGAAGAACGCCTCGCCATAATGATCTTCGACGGCCACCTCACCGAACAAGAAGCCAAAGCTGCCCTCAACCTGTCACGCGATTGAGGGTTTGCGGGTTGCAGATGGTGGCCGAAGCCGTCAACGGATCGACGGAAGTGAATCGCTCAAGACGGGTTGCGTACATACGGGTTTGTGCGAAGTTGAGGTCGGTTTCGGTATCGCGTTCGTAGCCGGTGAATTGGTTTTGGATATTACCTCTGTTTTGACAACTCAGAAACTCGTTTTGATGTCTCCTTAAAATCCGCTGAATCAGCTGCGAATGAGGCTCCTTTCAAAAAACGTTTGTAAGATGCAACAGCTTATTGTTTATTTCCAAGACAATCATGAGCTTTGCCAATTATTCTGTCCCGAACATATTCCAACCCATCGTGACCATAAGTTTTTTGGGAAAGCTCTAGAGTAGGGGCGGCGGCGATGGGCGGTCGGATTTTTGATCGCCATCTGGTCGATCTCGGTGGCAAAAGTGTGTTGGTATCTGGCGACGCAAAAGAGAGAGCGGGTAAAGGGATGGTCCAGGGATCAAAGCCCTGAATGAACTGATAGAGGCTCATCCGCGATGGGGCTTTTTGATGTGTTTTAACCGGCTGAGGTTGTTGGGCAAGACATGGACCCACAAGCGGGTGTGGCGTGTTTATAAGGCGATGAAGCTGAATCTAAAAAGACGTGCCAAGCGTCGCCTGCCTTATCGGGAGACCGGTCCGCTTTGGCACGCCGCCAGAGGTCAACAACACATGGTCGTTCGATTTCATGAGCGATCAGCTTTATTCGGGGATGCGGTTCCGGATTCTGAACATCATCGACGAAGGCGTCCGCGAGGCTCTCGACATCGTCGTCGATACACCGATCACGGCAAAGCGAGTAGTGAGAACTCTGGAACAACTCAACGCCCAACACGGAACGCTGGAAGCGATAAGGGTGGATAACGGCCCCGAGATGACGGCTCAGGTCTTTGCCGACTGGTGCAGCTAGAACGATGTCGTCATCAAATACATCCAGCTCGCAAGCCGAACCAGAACGCCTACATCGAACGCTTCAACCGAAGCTACCGCGACCAAGTGCTCAAGCCGCACATCTTCTCGGCCCTCTCGCAAGTAAGAGATCTCAGCTGGGCATGGTTGCTGAGCTACAACGAAGAACGTCAACCATCTCGCTGGGGAATATCCCGGCATTCTAGCAGAAAGTCTGCTTTAGATCTATGCCCTTGACGGTGCGCTTACATAGCCTCCGAAGTTGGCACGTAAACCAGAATTCTCGCCCGTCGAACTTATTTTGATCGTACACGGGAAATGGTCACCAAATGCTTGTCATTCGCCATTTACTGAGCAGTTGGCTGTTGCGGGGCAGCCCCAGATACGGCCCTGTTCTGGGTGCTCCGCGTTGTATTTTGTAGCCTTGTATCCGGTATCTAGCCGCTGCTGCAACCGCTACATATCCCAATGCCGCGGCGGTCGGATACTCTGCCGCAAGCTTCTTCTGGAGCTGCAAATGCTCCGACTTACGCATTCGGATCGACCGCTTGTTTGCGTAAAGAGGTAAGCGACATAGTACACGATCGACATCAATGCTAACGTAGAGCGATAGCATGAGAAAATATGACGATGAGTTCAAGCGGGAGAATGTGAGGACGATAATGGCGGCAGAAGGGGGGGCGAGCGTGTCGCGGGAGACGGGGGTAGAGCGGTTCGGGTCATTGAAAGAATGCTGTAGGTATCCGGTTAATATTCTGTGTCGGGTGGCAGGCGGATGAAGGAATGTTTTCTTTTTCACTCGCGACGGTACGGGTCGCGTCGGGTCGCTGTGGATCTTGAGCCGGGACGGTTTCTGGTGCAGCGACCTATATGAGAGCAGAACCTGGTGGCGATTCAGCTAGAGCGGTTCAAGCTTGCAGACGACAGATTCAAGGCATAATCCGAATGTCAGCCAGACTCTCCTAGACGGAGCTACCGCGCCGCCGTAGGTTCCCGGTAAAGTGGTAGGTGGCCATATCAAGTATTTGACTTGCAGGAAAGGGCGTTTCGTGTATCTTGTGATGTATCGGGACTAGTTTATGTGACGGGTCGTTGGGGGGGGGCGGTTGGCGAGACGATGGAAGCGGAACGGGTTGTCGCGACCCTCGCGAACGGTACCTAGCGACATCGGCTAGATGAACCCGATTGAGTCCAAGAAGATACGTTCCACTTGGGGTGCTGGACACTAGACTCTGACCGTCCTAGCTAAACAGAATGCAAGTTATCGACAATCTTAGCGACCTCTTCGGGGAAAACCTTCGCCAATCGCTTGCCGAGGGTTCACGATTGCGAATCGCAGCCGCAGCTTTCTCGATTTACGCATTTGAGGCACTCCGAGCTGAATTGGAGACAGTTGAAGGTTTCGACTTCATTTTTACGTCTCCGACGTTTGTGGCAGATCAGGCGACAGACGGCTTCCGCAAAGAGAGACGAGAGTATGCGATTCCGCGCGTCGAGCGCGAGCGCGGTATATACGGAACTGAGTTTGAGATTCAGCTGAAGAACAAACTTACGCAGCGCGCGATTTCCAAGGAATGTGCCGAGTGGATCGCGAAAAAGGCAACGTTTCGTTCCAACAGGACAAAGGCGCCGATGCAACAGTTCGCTTGCATCGAGAATGGCTCTAAGAACGTTGCATACGTGCCTTTGCAGGGGTTCACGGCCGTCGATCTTGGGTACCAGAAGGGCGATGCGGTATCGAACTTTATTACCAAGTTTGACGAGCCGGCGATGACCAAGACGTACTTGGATCTCTTCGAGCAGATATGGGCCGATCCCTCGAAACTCGAAGATGTCACGCAACGAATCTGCGACCACATCGCGTCGGTTTATAAGGAGAACTCATCTGAACGGATCTACTTCCTGATGCTCTACAACATCTTCAACGAATTCCTCGAGGACATCACCGAAGATGTGTTGCCAAACGATCTCACCGGCTACAAGAACAGCCTCGTTTGGAACAAGCTATACAATTTCCAGCGCGACGCAGTAACTGGAATCATCAATAAGCTGGAAACGCACAATGGCTGTATTCTCGCCGACAGCGTCGGTTTAGGTAAGACGTTCTCCGCGCTTGCTGTAATAAAATATTACGAGCTTCGTAACCGGTCGGTACTTGTACTTTGCCCAAAGAAGCTTGCCGAGAACTGGACGAACTATAATCGAAACCTAACGACCAATATTTTCGCAAAGGACAGATTCAACTACGACGTCCTTTGTCACACTGATTTGCAGCGGACACGAGGCGAGTCTCTCGGCATTCCCCTCAACAAAGTTAACTGGAGCAACTACGATCTGGTCGTAATCGATGAGTCGCACAACTTTAGGAATAACGATCAATTTCACGAACGCGAAACCCGTTATCAAAAGCTGATGAACACCGTCATCAAGCAAGGTGTAAAGACGAAGGTCTTGATGTTGTCGGCGACACCGGTGAATAATCGCTTCGCTGATCTTCGAAACCAACTCGCACTGGCGTACGAGGGCGACTCGGAGAATCTTAGCCGCAACCTAAAAACTGAAAGGAGCGTTGAGGAAATATTCCGAAGGGCGCAACTTGCATTCAACGAATGGTCGAAGCTCCCGCCCGAAGAACGAACGCCCGAAGCGATCATGAAGTCCCTGGATTTCGATTTCTTCGAACTGCTCGACAGCGTTACGATCGCTCGCTCGCGAAAGCACATCGAGAAGTATTACGACACGACCGACATCGGAACCTTCCCGGACCGTCGAAAACCCATCTCGAACCACTGTCCATTGACGAACCGCGAGGATGTGATTAGCTTCAACGATATCTTTGCGCAGCTCACATTGTTGAAGCTCGCGGTTTACGCGCCAGTCAGCTACATCCTCGACAGCCGAGTTGCTAAGTATGAGGAGATGTACGACACGGAGGTTCACGAGGGTAAGGGCACGTTCAAGCAGGTAGATCGCGAATCGAGCCTTCAGCGGTTGATGACCATCAATCTCCTAAAGCGGCTGGAAAGTTCGGTGGAGGCGTTTCGGATCACCCTCCGAAAACTCCGCGACAAGAATCTACGGACGCTCGGCCAGATCGAGGCCTTTCAGCAGACGGCCGTCGATGCTGACATTGCCGACTTATCGAGTGCCGTTGGATCGATCGAGCCCGACGAAGATGATTTCTCCGAACCCGAGGACATGCAGCTTGGCGGAAAGATCCAGATCAAACTCTCCGATTTGGATCTCCCGCGGTTCGACCACGATCTAAAAGCCGATCTCGAAGTGATCGACCTTCTGCTTGCAGAGATGGAAAAGGTCTCGCCGGCTGATGACTCGAAACTCCAGCATCTTAGGGTTCTGCTCGAAAGCAAGCTCACATCTCCGATCAATCCCGGCAACAAGAAGGTCTTGATCTTCACGGCCTTTGCCGACACTGCCAATTACCTGTACAAACATGTTTCCGAACCATTCCTGCGCAGGCACAGGTTACATACGGCGAAGGTAACAGGTAAGGATTCGCCAAAGTCCACGTTAGACAAACATTATGATTTCCAATCGATCTTGACGCTGTTCTCGCCGAAGTCGAAGGATAAAGATCTGCTGATGCCGGATGAGCCGCGGGAGATCGATTTCCTGATCGGTACCGACTGCATTTCCGAGGGACAGAATCTCCAGGACTGTGATTACCTTGTCAACTATGACATCCATTGGAATCCCGTGCGTATCATTCAACGCTTTGGACGCATCGACCGAATAGGCTCAACCAACGAGTCAATTCAGCTAGTAAACTACTGGCCCGATATCTCGCTCGACGAGTACATTAACCTCAAAGAACGTGTCGAGAATCGCATGGTGATTGCGGACGTTACTGCTACGGGCGACGACAATCCGCTTAGTGCAAAGGCTAACGATCTTTCATACCGAAAGGAGCAGCTTCGACGGCTTCAGGACGAGGTCATCGATATGGAAGACCTAAAGACCGGTGTGGCGATCACGGATCTCGGTCTAAATGATTTCCGCATGGATCTGGTCAATTACATGAAGGAGCACGGTGACGTATCGAGCCTACCGAATGGCCTCCACGCGGTTATCTCTCCGCGGCCTGAGATCGGGCTTGTTCCCGGTGCGATCTTTGCCCTTAGAAACCGTAACGAAGGCGTGTCGATCACGCAGCACAATCGGCTGCATCCTTACTATCTTGTTTATGTCGATAGTGGCGGCGAGGTCGTGATCGATCACACCCAGGTCAAGAAGCTGCTCGACCTTATTCGTACGGCATGCTCTGGGAGGAGCGTTGCAGACGCCGAGCCGTGTCGGCTGTTCAATGAGGCAACGAATGATGGCCGCGATATGGAGCCTTATTCGGAACTGCTGAATCGGGCCATACAGTCTATAATCGAAGTGAAGGGCGAGAGCGACCTCGACAGCCTTTTTCGCGTCGGAAAGACGACCGCACTGATCGGCGATATTTCAGGGCTTAACGATTTTGAACTGATCGCGTTTATTGTTGTTCAGGAGATCGCGTAGGAGAGAACGGTGCTGTATTTGTATCCCACACAGGCTCGCGTTGGCAAGAATCTACCAAAGAGCAAGATCTACCAACACGCGCGGGTTTCTGCATCGCTTCGCCGTAAGTTCATTGATCAGATCGCCAATATCACCTGGGCTTACAAGCTCTCGCCCGAGACAATAAATCTTCCCGCATTGCCGTCGGTTCCTGAGATCGAGGTATTCGTTGTAGAACTGAAAGGGAACGAGCTTTCGACGGATGTGATCCGCTCGATCGACGCAGCGATACCATTTCCCGCTGTTTACGAGATAGTTTCGGGCGGGCGCACGAGAGTCGTGGCTGCGCACAAGCGGCCGAGCGAAGGTGATTTTTCGAAATGGGTGACCGAGACCTATTTCGAAACGGAGTGGTATCCGCAATCTAAAGAAAGAATTCCGCTGTATTCATCAATAGACCTCGGCAGGCTTTACGAACAGATGTTGACGGCGATGATGCCGATCACGCGGCGACGTGATGAAGCGTTTCCGGCAACGGTCGCGAGAGCGGGCGAGATCCGTCGGCTTGAGCGCGAGGCTGAAAAGCTAAACTCGAAACTTAATAAAGAGAAACAGTTCAACCGAAAGGTTGAGATCAACGCCGAACTCCGTGACATCAAGCGAGAGATCGAGAAACTATCACAATGAAACTGACCAAGTCGAAATTTCGACGATTCGCCGACTGCAAGAACGAGTTTTGGCTCGACCACCATTTCCCGGAGCAAGCTGAGCCGGACAGTCTTGAGTATCAGCTTCGACGCGAGACAGGTTACGAAGTCGAAAGACTGGCGAGGACGCTGCCGATCTTTGCTGATCCCGATGGTACTCGCGTTGCGTTTGGTAAGGATTTCGAGACCGACACGCTGTTCGCAAAAGCCGACATCATTGTCACGGATCCCGAAACTGGCGATATCGAGATCTATGAGGTCAAGTCCGGCACGAAGGCGAAGGACGACTACAAGATCGACCTCGCGTTTCAGTGCTTTGTTGCGGAACGATCGGGATATACGGTTCGCAACGCCTACCTGATCTTTATCAACTCCCAGTATTTGTTCGATGGCGAGCTTGATGTCGGCCTGCTGCTTACTGTGTCTGACGAAACTGAAAGCGTGCGGGAGCTGCGGTCGATGATCGAAAGTGAGACGGCGAACGCGATCGCCTGGCTCGCTCAAGATGAGCCGATTGTGGAGCTTCTCGATTACTGCGGCGAAAAACTGGATTGCAAAGCGATCAGAAAGGCGTTTGCCGATATTCCTGAGTTCAACGTTTCGCATATTTTCAATGCACATTCGAAAAAACTGGACGGACTGCTTTCCCAGGGGATCATTCGGATAACGGACATTCCCGCTGACTTTGCGATGACGGATCGGGAGTCGGCGAAGGTCAACGTCGAGCGGACCGGGAATGTTTATCTTGAGCGTGATTCGATCAAGGAAGTGATACAAGGCCTCAATTACCCGCTGCACTTTCTCGACTACGAGAGCTTCAATCCAGCGGTACCGAAGTTTGTGAACACTCGGCCGTATCAGCAAATGGTGTTTCAGTATTCGCTGCATACGATCGAGAAAGAAGGCTCGGAATTGAAGCATTCATTTCATCTTTCCCGGAACGACGGACGGCACCCGAGCGAGGAGATCGTCGAAAGGCTTTACGAAGATCTCAATGGCCGCTTTGGAACGGTCATTATATGGAGCGAAGGCTTTGAGAAGACTCGCAATAAGGAACTGGGAGAGATGTTTCCCGATTATGCCGCCTTTCTTGAGGAAGTGAACGCTGCCGTTTACGATATAAGAAAGATATTCTCAAAGCAGCTCTATATGCACCCGCGTTTTCGCGGACGCGATTCGATCAAGGTGGTCCTGCCGGTCCTGTCGGATCTTACATATGAAGGAATGGCGATCGCTGACGGCCTAACGGCTTCGATCAAGTGGTATCATGCCGCAACCGGCCGCGGGACGCCCGAAGAGCGAGAAAAGACGTTTCAAGACCTCGAAGCCTATTGCCATCTCGACACGCTGGCAATGGTCCGGATATACGAACATTTACTTACGATCTAACTCAGTGTTCTCTGTGAACTCTGTGGCTAATTTTGCTTTATGGAAAAACTGAAGATGCGCACTCCCGATTTTACCGATGAGAATATTACTCGTATTGCCGAGCTGTTCCCGAATTGCGTTACCGAATCGCGGGATGAAAGCGGTAAGGTGAAGCGTGCCATTGATTTTGATCAGCTCCGGCAGGAGCTTTCGGGCAGCATTGTCGAGGGGCCGCAGGAGCGGTATCAGCTAAACTGGCCGGGCAAGCGTGAGGCGCTCTTGACGGCAAATGTACCGATCGCCAAGACCCTTCGCCCGTGCCGCGAAGAATCGGTCGATTTCGACACGACCAAAAACCTCTTTATCGAAGGCGACAACCTCGACGCCCTAAAACTGCTCCAGGAAACCTATCTTGGCAAGGTCAAGATGATCTACATTGACCCGCCGTATAACACCGGACGAAATCTTATCTATAAGAATGACTTTTCTGAGGATGCAGAGAGTTTCCTCCTTAAATCGAACCAAGTTGATAGCGAAGGAGGACGGCTTGTTGCCAATCCCGACACGAATGGCCGTTTCCATTCTGATTGGCTTGCTTTTATGTACAGCCGCATTCGATTAGCCAGAAATTTGCTTTCTGATGATGGGCTCTTCGTGTGTGCAATGGACGAGAGTGAAATATCCAACACCGGCAAGCTCTGTGAAGAGATTTTCGGTGATTCAAATTTCATTGGTTCCCTGGTAACGCGTAGCAACCCTCAGGGACGGGGGAAGAAGAACATTGATCCTACGCATGAGTATCACTTAGTCTACGCAAAACAACTCGACTCAATCGAAGAACTATTGGTAAGACGTGACAGTGAAGATGGTAACGAGTATATAAACTTCATGCGAAGTGGTACCAACTCAAGAAAGTTTGAAAGGCCAAACCGATTTTATCCGATGCTGGTTAAGGATGGGAAGATTTCTTGCATTACAAAGGAGGAGTATACAAAGATCTATACTAAGGAAAACGGGTTCAACGATAGGCACATCAAAGGTCTCACTAAAAACTACGAAAAGTTGGGTTTTGATGTCATTTACCCGATTGCACAAAACGGCGAGGAAAAGGTATGGCAGCGGACGTTTGAAAGGGCCGTCAAAGAGTGTGCGAACTATGTCTTGGAAGGTAGGCAGATCAAAACTCCGCGAGATTCCTTTGAGACCCCAAAGTCTCTTTGGGTAAACGACATTCATAGCAACGTCGCGTATGGAGCCAACTTACTTAAGACCATCTTTGATGGCCATCGAGTTTTCGATTACTCGAAGAGCGTATTCACCGTGAAAGACATACTGTCATTGGCCCCCGAGGGTATCGTTGTAGATTTCTTTTCAGGTTCGGCTACAACTGCTCACGCTGTCATGAAGCTCAATATTGAGGAAGAAAGGAAGTCTCAGTTCGTTTTGGTTCAACTTCCTGAGCTTGCGACAGAAGAGAGCGAAACCTTTGTGGCAGGATATAAATCAATTGCAGAAGTGGGAAAAGAACGCATTCGTCGGGCGGGGAAAAAGATCAAAGAAGAGGCCGGGCTGATGGGCAAGGATCTTGACATCGGCTTTCGCGTGTTGAAGATCGATTCGTCCAATATGAAAGACGTTTACTACTCGCCCGACGAACAGGCACAGGCAAACCTGCTCGATCAGGTCACCAACATCAAAGAAGACCGCACCGCCGAAGACCTGCTCTTTCAGGTCCTCCTCGACTGGGGCGTGGATCTGACGCTGCCGATCGCTCGCGAAAGGATCTCTACCACAGAGAACACAGAGAGCACGGAGAGATCAAATAAAACCTCTGCGGGCTCTGTGCCCGCTGTGGTGAATAAAGAGTTTGAGGTTTTCTTTGTCGATGAGAACGCCCTCGCCGCCTGCTTTGACGACGGCATCTCAGACGGCCTCATAAAGGAACTGGCAAAACGCCAGCCCTTACGCGTCGTCTTCCGCGACTCCGGCTTCGCCACCGACGCCGCCAAGATCAACGCCGAACAGATATTCAAACAAATGTCACCGGCAACGGAGGTGCGATCGATCTAGGCAATGACCGAAGCCGAATTACAATCCATCCTGGCAGCCCTGATCGTAGATTGGGAAAACGAGGTTGTCGAGTTTAAGAACGTCAGCGACAGCTATTCCACCTCGAAGATCGGGGAGTATTTTTCTGCACTCGCGAATGAGGCGAATCTTCGAGATAAAGAGCGGGCCTGGCTGATCTTCGGGGTCGACAACCAAAGTCGTAAAGTGGTTGGGAGCGATTATCGGCCAATTCGGGAACGGCTCGCCCAGCTCAAGAACGATATAGCGACCGGAGCGGAGCCGCGTGTTACGTTCCGTGAGATCCACGAGGTGTTTATCGATGGCTTGCGGGTAATAATGTTCGAGATCCCTGCTGCCCCTCGGGGGATTCCGATCTCGTGGAACGGACATTATCATGCTCGGGCTGGTGAGAGTCTCGTTTCCCTCGGGCTCGACAAACTTGATGAAATCAGGGCCCAAACGGCGAACACCGACTGGACAGCCCAGATCATAAATGAGGCGACCATTGCTCATATTGATCCGACGGCATTGTCAAAAGCACGGCAGGGCTTCGCAATAAAACATGCAAACACATTTAATAAAGGCGAAGTCTTAGGCTGGAGCGACGAGGTGTTTCTCGAAAGGTCCAGATTGACTCGCGACGGTAAGATCACGCGAGCGGCGATACTTCTGCTCGGCAGGCCTGAATCTGCCGCTCTTTTATCGCCGCATCCTGCTGAGATCACTTGGAAACTTGTCGGGCCCGAAACCGCGTATGAACATTTTCGGCCGCCGTTCTTATCGAATACGACCGCGCTTTATCGACGCATTCGTAATGTTCAAGTTCGTATCCTGCCGGCGGACGCCTTGATCCAGGTCGAACTGTCCAAATACGATCAGGAAATAGTTCTTGAGGCCCTTCACAACTGCATTGCCCATCAAGATTATGAGCGAAACGGTAGGGTCATCGTCACTGAGTTTTTAGACAAACTCACCTTCAGGACCGAAGGAAATTTCTTTTCCGGCAATCCCGATGACTACCTTGATGGCACAATCACGCCCAGCCGCTATCGCAACCCATTCCTGACACAGGCAATGGCCGTGTTGAATATGATCGACACAATGGGATATGGGATCTATAAAATGTATCGAGGTCAGGCGAAACGCTATTTCCCGCTGCCTGATTTTGATCTTTCTGAAGGAAATGCCGTTACTCTTACGATCTATGGACACATTGTTGATCCGGCTTATTCAAGGCTCTTAATTCAGAAGACCGACCTTTCCTTACCTGACATCATTGCACTTGATCGAGTCCAAAAGAAACTTCAAATTGAGGATACTACCTTAAAGCGGTTACGTAAGGCCGGATTGGTTGAAGGTCGAAAATCAAATCTTTTTGTGTCTGCATCGGTCGCGTCCGCGACTGCAACCGAGGCGGATTACATCCTTTCCCGTGGCTTGGAGAACAATTTTTATAACAAACTGATTACCGATTATTTGGGAAAATTTGGGCCGTCTCCTCGTTCAAAGATCAGTTTATTTCTAACGGATAAATTGAGTGATACGCTCACCGTGGTCCAGAAAGAGAAGAAGATCCAAAGCCTTTTGACCAATCTTCGTCGTAACGGAGTGATAGAGCGCTTAGGGGCCAAGAAGACGGCTCTTTGGAAGCTTATCGATAATTGAATTTGCAGAATAAAACAGGCAATTTTGCAGAATAAAACGCGATAACACGTGTATTTACAATAACTTGACCTATTTTATGTGCAGAATAAATCAGAACAACAAATACGCGAAACTGAGAAATAAAATGTCCCACCTTGCAGAATAAAATTTACTATCTCCTTTATTTACCAGGTTTAGCTTTCTGGCGATGGATAATAAAATTGCCGATTTGGCGAATAAATGGAGAATTAACTGCCCGAAACGATGAAGCTCAAATTCAAAATACAGGACTACCAGACTGACGCTGTCAATGCGGTCGTGGATTGCTTTGCGGGACAGCCTGCGTCGAGCGGCGTCACCTATTGGGTCGACCCCGGCCTTTCAAAGGAAGCCGGGCCGCTGCTCGCAAGCCAGCCCGAGGAAGATATCGCGGGTTTTGCGAACGAGGACTTCCGCATTACACCGTATCGGATCCTACAGAACATCCAGGAAGTTCAGCGAAGGCAGAATCTTCCGGTTTCGACAAATCTTGTAAACGACACAAAGACCGGATGTGCCTTCAACCTCGATATCGAAATGGAAACCGGCACTGGAAAAACGTACTGCTACATCAAGACGATGTTCGAGCTAAACCGGCAATACGGTTGGAGCAAGTTCATAGTCGTCGTGCCGAGCATCGCGATCCGTGAGGGCGTTCACAAATCGTTCGAGGTGATGAGGGAGCATTTTCTCGAAGAGTACGGTAAGCAGGCTCGCTTCTTTATCTACAATTCAAAACAGCTTCACAACCTCGAGAGTTTCTCGTCCGACGCTGGGATCAACGTGATGATCATCAACGTCCAAGCGTTCAATGCGACTGGGAAAGACGCCCGCAGAATCTACGAAGAACTGGACGACTTTCAGACACGAAAGCCCATCGATGTCATCAAAAAAAACCGGCCGATCCTCATCCTCGACGAACCGCAGAAAATGAGCGGCGACGCGACAATGAGATCGCTGAAAGAGTTTAAGGCTCTAGCGATGCTGCGTTACTCCGCCACGCACAAACAGACCTACAACAAGATCTATCGTCTCGATGCTCTCGATGCTTACAACCAGAAGCTAGTCAAAAAGATCGCGGTTCGCGGCATTTCCGTAAAAGGCCTCCGAGGCACGAAGGCCTATTTGTACCTCGCCGGGATCGATATTTCGGCAAGCAAGCCTCCTGTCGCAAGGCTGGAGTTTGAGGTAAAGCAGAAGAGCGGCAACATCAAACGCCAAACGGCAAAGGTTCGTAAGGGTTATGACCTTCATCAGCATTCAGGCCTTGATCAATACGATGGATTTGTAGTTTCCGAGATCGACGCCAGGAGCAATACCGTGTCGTTCACAAACGGCAAGGAAGTCGCGGTGGGCGAGATCGCAAACGACCAAAGCGAAGCCGCGCTCCGCCGAATCCAGATCCGCGAAGCGATCAGAGCTCATTTTGAGAAGGAGCAGGTACTATTTCCTCAAGGTATCAAGGTTCTCTCATTATTCTTCATAGACACCGTTTCAAAATATCGCCTTTATGATGAGAATGGCGAGGTTGGCGGCGAATACGCGAAGGTGTTCGAAGAGGAATATGCCGCTATCAGATCCGAGTTTCGCACACTACTCGATGACCGATATACGAAGTACATCGACGAGATACCGGCCGGCCGGACGCATAACGGGTATTTCTCGATTGACAAGAAGAGTAAGCGAATGGTTGATCCATCTATCGCCGGCCGTGGCGAAACTAAGGGCGAGGCAGACGACGTTGACGCGTATGATCTTATCCTCAAGGACAAAGAGCGCCTCCTTTCGTTCGAAGAGCCGACCAGATTCATCTTTTCGCACTCGGCCCTGCGTGAAGGCTGGGACAACCCTAATGTCTTCGTCATCGGCACCCTGAAGCACAGCGACAATACGATCTCGCGACGACAAGAAGTCGGACGCGGAATGCGCCTTGCGGTAAACCAGAACGGCGACCGCATCGACAACCCGGCTATTGTCCACGACGTGAATGTCCTAACGGTGGTCGCCAGCGAAAGCTATCACGATTTTGTTGAAGGTTTGCAGACGGACATCCGCGACTCACTGTCCGAGCGGCCTAAGGTTGCGGACAAAGCCTACTTCAAGAATAAGGTTCTCCGCACCGAAGAAGGCGACGTCGTAATGACGGATGCGATGGCTGGCCACCTCGAGTTCTACCTGATCCAGAATGGCTACGTGGACGTAGATCGGAGGATCTCTGAGAAATATCACCAGGCGAAGGAATCCGATACCCTCGCCGAGCTACCTTCTCAACTCGCGGACTACCAGGAGCAGGTCCTCAATCTGGTCGACAGCGTATTCTCGGAGTCACAGATGCTGTCGATCGAAAACGATCTTACATCGAAAGTAAATCCGCTCAACGCAAACTTCGAGAAAAAGGAGTTCAAAGAGCTTTGGAGCCGTATCAACAAGAAGGCAGCTTACACCGTCGATTTTGATTCGACCGAGCTTGTGGATAAGGCGATCAAGCACCTTGACCGGGAACTTCGGGTGACGCAACTTCAGTACGTAGTACAACGCGGGCAGCAAGCTGATTCGACAACGGTTGAAGACCTCCAATCGGGCGACGGTTTCACACTTCAGGAAACCGCTACGCTTTCCGAGAGAGTCTCCGTTCATTCGGATGTCAAATACGATCTGATCGGGAAGGTTGCGACGGGTTCGCTGTTGACCAGGAAAACTGTCGCGGCCATCCTCACCGGCATCAACAACGCGACCTTCAGCCAGTTCAAAGTGAATCCAGAGGACTTCATTTCGCAAGCGATCCGATTCATCAACGAGCAAAAGGCGACAGTTATCGTCGAACACCTGGCCTACAACGAATTGAACGGTGAGTATGGCGTGGACATATTCACCCAAGATAAAGCCAAGCACGATTTCAGTACGGCTGGCGATCCGTTAAAGCGACACGTTTACGACTACGTCTTCACAGATTCAACGGTTGAACGCGAATTCGTTGCAGAACTCGATACCAGCGACGAGGTGGTAGTGTACGCGAAACTACCGAAGGGGTTCTCTATTCCAACGCCGGTCGGCGATTACAACCCCGATTGGGCGATCTCATTCAAGGAAGGAGCCGTAAAGCATATTTACTTCGTGGCCGAAACAAAAGGATCGCTGTCATCCATGCAGCTTCGCGAGATTGAGCGGTCGAAGATTGAATGCGCCAGGAAGTTCTTTGCGAAGATCACCTCGGACCAGGTGAAATACGATGTCGTCGACAGCTATGGCAAGCTGATGCAGGCGGTGAAATAGAGTGCAATGAAGGACGGGACTGACGAGACCGGCTGCCTAATCTCGAAACCAACTTTGTCCATTGTCCTCTGGCGGCGCGACCGAAAATTTTACGTCAACTTTGTGACCCGGGTTGGAAATAAACCAATCGGGTTGGCTGAGCGAATGACTGGATAACCGGGTATCTATTGGTGGCGGGAGGGGGTGTGTGACCCATACAACTGATAATTGGAGCATTCGGAGACTTGCTAGAAGGCAGTTTTGTTTCGGAGAGGGTATGCCGTCGAAAAATTGCTGACTATAGTCCAACATGTAGTCCAACAGGTTCATTACGATAAGGTCGGAATCTGCCTATTTGTGTCTAAATGACTGTATCTCTTAAGGTTATACTGGAGCCGGTGAAGGGACTTGAACCCCCGACCTGATGATTACAAATCAACTGCTCTACCAACTGAGCTACACCGGCTAAGGTGGGTTGCGTGGCCTCTTGCTGGGCGTCAAAGCGAGAATCGCAAGGTTCCGGCTACGGGCCGCCAGGCGTCACGGATGCTGGGCGTCAAAGCGAGAATCGCAAGGTTCCGGCTACGGGCCGCCAGGCGTCGCGGATGCTGGGCGTCAAAGCGAGAATCGCAAGGTTCCGGCTACTGGCCCCCAGGCGTCACGGATGCGGGTCGCCAAAGCGAGAACCGCAAAATTTCGGCCGCGGGCTCCAAAAACTCCGAATGTGGGTGAATCGGAGTCGATAACAATGACCCATTCAACAAGAACGACCCAATGAGCGGCGGGGCTTTTGCCCGAAACGCTGATCGCCGCAAACGGTGATGATAGCAAATTGGAGGGCAAAGGTTCAAAAAGGGAAGCGAGAATCGCGAAGATCGGTGCCGTGAGTGTGAAATTCGCATTTCCGATTAGTTGCGTTGGGCGGAGGTCGCCAAATTCTACGGCTCGACAGTTGCGTTTAACGGCGTAAAAATATGTTGACCAATCCTTTTCAGAACATATAGAATGAATTTGGCCACATTTGCGGGCCCTTCCCGATATTGATCCGGCCGAGCTTTCCAAAAGTGGCTCAGTGTACATTCCGGCCGGCGATCTAGACAGAATCAAGAACTTTCCTAACTTCGAGGAGAAAAAGTGTGAGATCAGTAAATTCATTTGCTCGCGGCTTCGTAATTTCGTGCGCCGTCATCGGTGCTTTTAGCGTTTCGATCCTTGCTCAAGGTTCGGGCATCATCGTACAGAAGAAGTCCGCGATGCCGGTCGTCGGCCCGAACGGTCTGTATTGCGGCGGATATATTCAAACTTCGCCGATCTCGACGGCCAACCGCATCATCGGCGGCAGCGAAGAAGCCGAACGATATAATTTCAGCGAGAACAACTTTGTTTACATCAATATGGGTGCAAGCAATGGTGTGAACGTCGGCAACTTGTTCAGCGTTGTCCGCCCGAAAGGACAGGTCGAGAGCCGTTGGACGAACAAGGACGTAGGTTTCTACGTTCAGGAAGTCGGAGCCCTTGAGGTCGTTTCGGTCAAGAGCGATTACTCCGTTGCCAAGGTCAAGTTCTCGTGCTCGAGCTTTTTGCTCGGCGATCTCGTGCAGCCGCGTGAGAACCGATCTGCTCCGCTTGTCGTTGCGGGAGCGAAATTCGATCCGTGGGCGGATCCTTCGGGCAAGGCCAACGGCCGCATCCTGATGGCCCGCGACAGCAGCGAAACGCTTGCACAGAACAGCATCGCGTATGTCGATCTCGGCAGCGAAGAGAATGTAAGGGTCGGCGACAGACTCACCGTTTATCGTCCGCTCGGCAAGGGCAATCTGATGAAGACCCCTGAGAAGGAACAGGTCAGTGCCCGCGACGAAGGATTCCACAGCGATACGTATCGCGGCGGCAAATTCTCGAATCAGGCCTCGCGCAAGAGCGGCGAACAGGCTGATGGCAGAATGGTCACGACCTATGACGCAAAACGCGATCGTCCCGCGATCCGAAAGGTCGTCGGCGAGGCCATCGTCCTGAACGTCAAAGAGCGTTCGGCCACGGTCGTCATCACCCAGAACACGCAGGAAATCCACACAGGCGACTGGGTCGAGATCCAATAAACGAACAGTTCGCAAGGCAACTAAGCAAGCGGATCCGAGATCTCGGGTCCGCATTTTTGCGTTTTGGGACAGATCTGGGACAGCCTTTGGGACAAATAAGTCATTTCTTTTCAATCGTTTGGCAGAATTCAGCGGAAATCTCGCGAAAAAAAAGAGACAACGAATGCGCGAATCGACGGAGCAGAGAAAGGCAACGGATCCGCCGATATAGAGGAATAGCCCGCGACCAACGGCCCACGATCCATAAATTGTCAAAAAACAACTATTGCAACCCGCGTTGCATCTGTGCTACATTGTATCACAGGATGTCAAATGTTGTAGCAAATCTAACGACCGATGTGACCGCCCCAAAGCCTCTTCGCAAGGCCAGCGATGTGTTGAAAGCCCTGAAGGATGAAAAGCGGGAGCTGCTTTTTGACGAGTTATGGGCGAAGGGCGAGCTGGCGATCCTGTTCGGTGAGCCCGGAATAGGCAAGAGCCTGCTTGCGATGCAGCTTGCCGACGCGCTCACTCGCGGCCGCCCGATCGTCGAGTTCCTAAAGATGCCCGAGAGACCGCTCAAGGTGCTGTATGTCGATCTTGTATTGAACGACGCACAGTTCTGCGGCCGCTACACGCGGGAAGCCGGGGACGGTGAAATACGCACGTACGAATTCTCTGAAGAACTTATGTACGATAGGCCGCCCGAGGGTGCGGACGTTGCCGAATGGATACGCAACGCGGTTGAAGCGAACCCGTTGGATATTGTGATAGTCGATGATCTCTCGGTAGTTTCGCTTACGGACGACGGCACGCGTGAGAGGCTGCACCTTTTGCTTGAACTTCGCAGGCTGAGCCGCGTTCACGGCCTCTCGGTGCTCGTTCTGGTGGATTCATGGCCGTCCGGGTATGAGCTCACAACTGAAGCTACGCTTCGCCGCGGGCGCGTACTCTGCAACTATGCAGACAGCGTCTTTACCATCGACGGCTTGGACGAAACGGATCTCCGAATGATCGTGCAGACACGTTCGAGCGGCGGAGATAGGTTCTGGACCGAAAACAACCGGCTTTACGGAAGGGTCTCTCAAATGGCGAGCGGGCTTTTAGGGTTAGTGTTCCCCAATTGCGACCCGAAGAAGAACGGCCTTCCCGATCAGATCCTGCGTATCAAAGAGTTGCGCGACGAGAACAAAATGACGTTCAGAGATATCGCGGAATACCTCGAACTATCAAAATCGGCCGTCCATAGGCTCTACTCGATGTGGAAGCCCGACATGGACGAGGATGAAGTCGAGGAAGATGAAGTCGCTTATCAAGTCGAGGAAGAAGAAGGAGAAGAGGATGAAGATGAAGTAGATGAAGATGAAGATGAGGATGATGAATACGATGACGATCTAGAAAATGAGGACGATCTGGAAGAAGATCCGGATGACTCGAGCTAGGCGTCTAAAGGCGGCACATCGGGCCTGACCGTGTTCTCTGTGCTCTTCTTTGGTTGATCTTCCGATGGGCAGGAGGCCGAATGTGTCTTTGAGCCGCAGTTTTTGCACACCGACGGACAAATGCGTTATGGCTTGGGATTTGTTTTAGCTTAGCCACGCCGTTCACGGCGTGGTTAGCGTTCGGAAAAATTCGCCGACGGCGTTTACGCCGTTCAATTCTGCCAAGCCCGTGAACGGGCTGAAACGATCTTCTCGGCGTTTACCACGCCATAAATGGCGTGGCTAAGCTAAAACAAAGACTGTCCACTAGCTAAAGCTAGTGGCAATTCGGTAGAAGATCCCTAGCGAGGCGGAGGCTAGTGGCAATTCAGCGGCTTGGGAGTTGTTCGAGCTTAGCCACGCCGTTTACGGCGTGGTCAGGATCGCGAAAAAATACCAGAGGGCGTTCACGCCCTTCTACTCGTCAATGCGTTCCAATCGATCGTGAATGGTTCCCCTTTTGTGATGCTGCTCTTGATTCCGGATATAATCCAACACCCACTGCAGATCCTTAGTGCCGAACGATACAACTCCGTAACCATGCTGCCACTGCAGGCGTTTGCCCATCGCGTAGGAACTTCCACCTTTTAACTGCCCGATCCACTCATCAAGATGCAGGGACGGTTTGACCGAAGCGGCAATATGAACGTGCGTTTCAATTCCACCGATTCCATGAAAATAAGCTCCTTGAGTCTCAACGATCTTGTTTTTAAGAAACGCGTATAGGTCAGGCTTCATCGCACCGGTGATCAACGGCAGATCATCTTTTGCGTGCCACGTTATATGCAGATTGATCTCGGAATAGACCCTTATAGACATAGCAATACGAAAAGCCCGTGAACGGGCTAAAACAATTTTCCCGACGCGTACCACGCCATAAATGGCGTGGCTAAGCGAAGCCGACGGATTGCTGCACGAAAACATTGCGTGGCTAAGCGAAAATAACAGGTGCCTGTGCGAAACGGTTTTTCCGCTCTCGCCTTTAGCTTTAGCGACGCCGTCCATCGGAGCTGTCGTCCCGCGTTTTGGCTTAACCGCGAGCTTTAGCGTCGCGAATGCTTTTTGTTTTAGCTTAGCCACGCCGTTCACGGCGTGGTTAGCGTTCGGAAAAATTCGCCGACGGCGTTTACGCCGTTCAATTCTGCCAAGCCCGTGAACGGGCTAAAACAAATTTCCCGCCGTGTACCACGCCATAAATGGCGTGGCTAAGCGAAGCCGTTATCACTACTATTCAACAGATCATGAATGCCGTAATGCCGTTTCGGTTTTTGCTCAGCCACGTGTTTGGGTACGTGGTCAGTTCTGAGACGCACCAAGAGATTAACACCGGCCGCAATTCTTTGAAAACGGGCGATGTTACGGCGAATTATCGCGATGTTACGGCGAACCGCGGCGACAGGGTCGTGAGATCTAGCTGGCCTTCCTAGAACCGGGAGCGATAGCGACTGGGCTCGCTTGTTTCAGAGAGAACCACCCCGTCACCCGAAGCGGGTGCCACCCCTCCTTCGTAAGGAGGGGAGCTTTTGGTGTACGCGTTCCGACCGGCATCATCCCGAGCGTTTCTAGCGTTCCGGGGTGGAGCGGACGCGGAGGAAATAGCGGAAGTAGTCGAACATTGACCAGACGGAGAGGATGACGGAGACCCAGATGCCGAGGCGGCCGACGAGGTAGCCGAAGACCTTCCAGTCGTTCGAGGTGAGCGAGAGCGTCAAGAGATCGCTGAATGCTGTGCGGACCTCGGCGACCTCCCAAAACGCCGCGGGATAATCGAGTCCGAAATTGGAGACGGGAATCGTCCCATTCGCCGCGGCAACGAGCAGTGCGACGATGGCGACGCATTGCGCCCACATCTTTATCTTGCCGAGCATCTGAGCCTGAATGACGATGCCTTCGGTAACGGCGATCGAACGCAGGCCGGTGATGATGAACTCGCGTCCGATGATGACGACCACGGCCCAGGATGGCGCAAGATGCTTCTCGACAAGGACGATCAGTGCGGCCGAGACGAGCAGCTTATCTGCGATCGGGTCGAGGAATTTGCCGAGGTCTGAGACCTGATTCCTGCGGCGGGCGATCTGGCCGTCAACGATGTCGGTGAGCGATGCGGCGATGAAAAGAACGATCGCGAAGGCGTATCCGCTGATGCCGAGTACGCTTTCCGCGATCGGCGTCAGAAGAGCGACCACGATAAGCGGCACGATCAAGATCCTTGCGATTGTAAGCCAGTTTGGTAGATTCACCGCATTGCTCTCAGGTTCTATGGCGTCGCTTACATCTTAAGTGTCCGATTTGCAAACTTCAAGACACGCCAATACGCGACACTGCGTTTTTGTAACAATAACCGGCTGATGCGATAATCGATGCAAGTTACAACTAGATAAAAGGAGTTTGAATTACCGAACATGGCAATTGACCTGAAAGACCGCGGCGACGCTCTCGAGAACGAATATTTCAGAAAGCAGGAAGCCGAACTTCTCGCGAAGATGAAGGCAAAGCTCGAAGCAGAAGGTGCCGCGGAAGCCGCTGATGCGGCCGCATTGAAATGCCCGAAATGCGACGGCACGCTTCATGAAAAGGATTTTGAGCATATCGTGATCGACGTGTGCGACAAATGTTCGGGCGTTTGGTTCGACGCACACGAATTTGTGCAGGTCGCGATGAAGCAAGAAGGCTCCGGCTGGTTCGGAAATCTCTTCAAATAACGAAAGATGAAACTCTGCCGTTCTCTTTGCATTTTGGCCGTTGTAGCTGCATTCGCGGTATCTTCTTATGCGCAGGCAGCGGCTGCTACGGCGTTGAAGGTGCAGGAGCAGAAGCTCGCGAGCAAGCTAATGGCCCGCGAGATGCCTTATCGCGTGCTCTTGCCGGCGGGCTATGAGACGGCGAAAGCCGAGCGATATCCTGTGATCTACCTGCTTCACGGGCTCTACGGGCATTACACGAATTGGACGGATAAGACAAAGGTCGCCGAATACGCGGCCAAGTATCGCTTCATAATCGTAACGCCCGAGGGCGCCGACGGATGGTATATCGATAGCCCGCTGGCTTCGCACGAGAACTACGAGAGCTACATCGTTAAAGAGCTGATCCCGGAGATCGATGCGAAATTCCGGACAAAGGCTGACCGCAATGATCGCGTGATCGCCGGGCTTTCGATGGGCGGTTACGGTGCATTGAAATTCGGATTGAAGTATCCGGAAATGTTCACGCTGATCGGTTCATTCAGCGGTGCGTTCGGAACTTCGCAATTCACTGAAAAAGCTGCCGGTGATATTGGTAAAACGGTTGATGTTGTGTTTGGCCCGGTCGGTAGTAAGACCAGGCTTGACAATGATGTATACGAATTATTCCTTGGAACCTCGCAAGCGGATCTGAGGACCCTTCCGTTCATATACCTCTCGTGCGGTACTGAGGATTTCTTGTTTGAAAGCAGCCGCCAGTTTGACGGCCTTTTGCGAATTCGAAATGTACCGCACGAATATCGCGAACTTCCCGGCGTCCACGATTGGGTTTTCTGGGACGATCAGGTCAGGGAATTCCTCGCCGTTGCGGACAGGCATCTTGCCGCTCGAAAGAAATAGATAAATGCTGAATTTTGCCATCGAAACGGCCCGTGACGCCGGTGCTATTCTGCTTGAGAAATTCGGGCGAAAGATCAAGATCTCCAAAAAGGGCGATATCGATCTCGTGACCGAGGCCGATCTTGCAAGCGAAGCGCTGATCCTCGAACGGATACGCTCGCATTATCCGAAGCACTCGATCCTCGCCGAAGAGAGCGGTGAGGCCGTTGTAAAAGGCGGCGATACGACGTGGAAGTGGATAATCGATCCGCTCGACGGAACGACGAACTACGCGCACAATTATCCGTGCTTTTGCGTCACGATCGCCCTAGAACACAACGGCGAAGTCGTCGTCGGCGTAACGTACGACCCGACGCGAGATGAGCTTTTTGCCGCCGAAGCAGGGGCCGGTGCGACGCTGAACGGCAAGCCGATACGCGTCTCGGCGATCGACAAATTGAGCGACTCGCTGCTCGTTACGGGTTTTCCTTACGACATCAAGGAACGCAAGGAGCCCGCACGTCATTTGCACGAGCTTCTGATGCTTTCTCGTGGCGTTCGCCGTGACGGATCGGCGGCGCTCGACCTCGCGTATGTTGCCTGCGGGCGTTTTGAGGGCTTCTGGGAAGAGGGCTTGAATCCCTGGGATATCGCGGCGGGAACGCTGCTCGTGAAAGAAGCGGGCGGGCAGATCTCGTACTTTGACGGATCGGCATTGGATATTTATAGACCGCCACTTACGGCGAGCAACGGCCTGATCCACGAGCAAATGATCGCCGTTCTCAAGTGAACGGCCTTTTGTGGTAGTCTGATTTTTTCTTTATGGCATGGTTTCGCAGGGAAAAACCGAAGATCCAAAACGGTGAATCCGAAGAAAAACGCACGGTAAACACCGAAGGCATTTTTGTGAAATGTCCGGAGTGTGACGCCGCCCTCTATAAGCGCGAATTGACCGAGTCGCACGAGGTCTGCACGCATTGCGGGTATCACTTCCGATATTCGGCCCTGGAACGGCTCGCGCTCGTTTTCGATGATGAGGAATTTGAGACGCTCGACGAGAACATCACGTCGGGCGACCCGCTCGGATTCTTTGATTCGAAACCTTATCCCGACCGCATCAAACAGGCAAAAAAAGCCTCGGGATTGAACGAAGCGGTCGTCTCCGCAAAGGGTACGATCGGCGGACACAACGTGTATGCCGCAGCGATGGATATGTCGTTCATCGGCGGTTCGATGGGTTCGGCGGTCGGCGAAAAGCTCACACGTGCGATCGAATACGCGCTTCGAGACAAGGCAGGCGTGATCATTTTCTCGGCTTCGGGCGGAGCACGTATGCAGGAAGGCACGCTGAGTTTGATGCAGATGGGCAAGATCTCGGCGGCTCTCGCGATGCTGCACGAAGCCGGATTGCCGTTCATCTCGGTGCTTACGGATCCGACGACCGGCGGTGTTACGGCGAGCTTTGCGATGCTCGGCGATCTGAACATCGCAGAGCCAAAGGCTCTAATCGGCTTTGCGGGCCCGCGGGTTATCGAACAGACGATCCGCCAGAAACTTCCGAAAGGATTTCAACGCAGCGAATTCCTGCTCGAACACGGAATGCTCGACATCGTCGTTGACCGCCGCGAAATGCGCGACACGCTGATCCGCGCACTCGATTTTATGATGCCGGCAAGAAAGGCGGCTTAGAAAATATGAACCTGAACGAAACGCTGATAAAGCTGTATGACCGCGACCTTGCGAAACTGCGTGAGGAGATCGAAGCCTATAAGGATGAAGCAAGCCTTTGGTCGCGATACGGTGAACTGCCGAACTCGGGCGGCAATCTTGCGCTGCACCTTTGCGGCAATCTGCGGCATTTTCTCGGTGCGGTGTTGGGCAATACCGACTATGTAAGAGATCGAGACTCGGAGTTCGCACTGCGCGACGTTCCACGCGATGAGATACTCACCGCCATCGACGAAACTCGCGAGGTCGTTTCTGCAACGCTCTCAAAACTCACTGCCGATGACCTCGCAAGAACTTATCCTCTCGAAGTTCTCGGTTACCCGATGACGACCGAATATTTTCTTATCCATCTTGTCGGACACCTCAGCTATCACCTTGGTCAGATCAACTATCATCGGCGCACCGTCTCCCTGGCTGCTTAGGCGGCCTTTATGAATTCCGCATTGCGTTCTGCGCTATAATGTTCGGTTGGGATGAGTACATTGACGATCCAACTTCCTGATTCGGTCGAGATTGAGCGGTCGGACCTGCTTCGGATGATCGCTGCGCGATTGTACGAACGCGGCGTGCTGTCTCTCGGTCGCGCAGCCGAAGTCGCGGATATGTCCAAGTGGGCATTTGCCGAGATACTTCCCGATTACGGCGTGTCCGTAATAAACTATCCGGCCAGCGAACTCGCCGAAGATCTGGAACATGCCTAAGGCCGTCATTTCAGACGCTAGTTGTTTAATCTTGCTCAAAAAGATCGACCAACTCGATCTGCTTAGGAAAATTTACGGCAGTGTCGTTACCACTCCAACGGTCATGAGCGAGGTGAGATTCGAAGTGCCTGATTGGGTTGTAGTGCGTAAACCGGCCAATACTGACCTTGAAGAACGCTTGAGGATGGTAGTTGATCGGGGCGAAGCGAGTGCGATGGTTCTAGCTCTCGAAACAGATGATTCTACTCTAATTCTTGATGACCTGCGTGCGAGGAGAGAGGCAAGATCTCTCGGGATCGAGGTAACAGGTACACTTGGTGTTATTTTGAAAGGAAAACGCGATGGCTGCATCTCTGCTGTCGACCCGCTGATTCGAGCTATTCGAAAGACGAACTTCCGTTTATCAAAAGAGGTTGAAGAAGAGGTTCTTCGCCTTGCCGGGGAGAGCGAGGTTTGAATTTCTCTGCCGCAGAAACTTATCTTCTTTCCCTCGGCAATGAAGTTTCGGCAATGAAGCTTGGGCTTTCGAGTATGCGAAGGCTGCTCGCCGAGCTTGGTGATCCGCAAACGAAGTTCTTAAAGGTTCAGATCGCAGGCACGAACGGCAAAGGTTCGGCGTGCGCTTTTCTCGACGCAATTCTCCGTTCAGCGAAACTGCGGGCCGGGCTTTACACATCGCCGCACCTTGAGTCGATGACCGAGCGCGTAAAGATCGCTGGCGAGAATATCTCGGAGACCGATTTTGCGCGTCATGCGTCGAGGGTGCGAAAGGCGAGCGAACGGCTCGTCGAGCGTGGCGATCTCGAAGCGGTGCCGACCTATTTCGAGCAGATGACGGCCATCGCGTTGCTCGCCTTCAAGACGGCAAAGGTTGAGGTCGCGATACTTGAGACGGGCCTCGGCGGCAGGCTTGATGCTACGACAGCGGCCGATGCTGAGATCGCGGCGATCACGAGAATTGATCGCGACCACGAAAAGTATCTCGGCCGCACGCTCAAAAAGATCGCCGCAGAAAAGGCCGCGATCATCCGCGGCGGAACGGCCTTTGCGGTGATCGGCGAGCAATCTCCGGTCATTTCGAGACAACTCAAAGCTCGGTGCAGGGAAGTCGAAGTTCCTTTTGTCGATGCGGCATTGATCGGCGCCCGCAGGGCTGATGGCGTTGTCGAGTTTGTTACAGATCGGGCAGCTTATCGCGTAAAGAAGCTCGGCCTTGCGGGCGAACATCAGATCGAGAATGCAAAGATCGCCATCGCCCTGGCCGAGCATTTGTCGGGGCGGTTCAAGATCGCAAAACGCGATATCGAGACAGGCTTGAGAAAGGCCGTAAACCCCGGCCGGCTCGAACGCGTCGGCAGATTCCTGCTCGATGGTGCTCACAATCTCGGAGGCGTAAGGGCTTTAGCGGAATATCTACGAGACAACGTAGATCAGCCGCTGACGATAGTTTTCGCGGCGATGGAAGACAAGAATTTGCGGGCGATGATACAAGAGCTTTTCCCGCTCGCAAGGACGATCGTCCTGACGGAAACGACGAATTCCCGCTCGGCGTCCTACGAAAGGCTTCTGAAAGAAATGCCGAAGAACCTGTCGAAGGAACGCACATTTGTGACCGACAACGTCGCGTCCGCATTGCAAGCT
Source organism: Pyrinomonadaceae bacterium (assembly GCA_019694355.1). Taxonomy (GTDB): domain Bacteria; phylum Acidobacteriota; class Blastocatellia; order Pyrinomonadales; family Pyrinomonadaceae; genus OLB17. The sequence continues at coordinate 187,609 of JAIBCB010000005.1, forward strand.
GCCGTAAATGCCGATGCTTCTGCGTTGATCGTCGTCGCAGGCTCGCTTTACCTTGTAGGGGAAGCAAAAGCTCAGAGTGCAAGGCGGCGTTCAGAGTGCAAGCTTTAGCTTGTATGGCTTATAGTATTTACAAGCTAAAGCTTGCACTCTGAACCGGACAAGCTGAAGCTTGCACTCTTGACCGGACAAGCTAAAGCTTGCACTCTAACTTGATAGTGAACTTATGTACAAATTGGTATTGATACGACACGGCGAAAGCGAGTGGAACAAAGAGAACCGCTTTACCGGTTGGAAGGACGTCGATCTCTCGGAAAAAGGCCGTTCGGAAGCCGTCGCGGCCGGTAAGCTGCTGAAAGCAGAGGGTTTTACCTTTGATGCGGCCTATACCTCGGTCCTGAAACGTGCGATCCGAACGCTCTGGATCGTTCTCGATGAAATGGATCTGATGTGGCTGCCGGTCACGAAATCCTGGCTGCTGAACGAACGGCATTACGGTGCCCTTCAAGGCCTCAATAAGGCCGAGACCGCGGCCAAGTACGGCGACGAACAGGTGCTTATTTGGCGCAGAAGCTACGACGTTCCACCCGGAGAGCTCGAACCTTCCGACGAACGCTATCTAGGCAACGACCCGCGATACGCGGCGATCAAAGATCGATTCCCGAAGACCGAATGTCTCAAGGACACTGTCGCCCGTGTCGTGCCGTATTTCGAAAGTGAGATCGCTCCGCAGATCCGAGTGGGAAAACGCCTTATCATCGCGGCTCACGGCAACAGCCTCCGTGCCCTCGTGAAATATCTCGACAATGTTCCGGACGACGAGATCGTCTCTGTGAATATCCCGACCGGCATTCCGCTTGTTTACGATCTTGACGATGATCTGAAGCCGATCAGCAGCCGCTATCTTGGCGATCCGGAGGCCATCAAGGCCGCGCAGGACGCGGTGGCAAGTCAGGGCAAGGCGAAGTGATGAATTGGGCTTCGGCGATCGAGCGCGAAGCCCGAAACCAATTTTAATGAGCAACTCTTTTGCGAGCCTAAAATATGCTCTGACCTTAGGCTCTAACCCGCAAAATTTTCTCGGGAAGTGGTGGATCCCGTCCGTCCTGAAACGGCTTCCGCAAGGCAAACGCCGCAAATGGGCGTTGCGTGTACTTTCACTAAGTCCGCACTACTTCTTTGGTGATGACCCGGGCGAAAAGACGCTCGATGAGAACCTTGAGGTTCGTTATAGCGACGGCCTTCGCTCGCGCAAGAAGATCTGCGATCTTGTCCTCAGCGGCGTTCTCAAAGAGAGCGACGTTGTTCTCGATTATGGCTGCGGCCCCGGCTTTCTCGCCGTGAACGCTGCGAAACTCGCGAAGCAAGTATATGCGTGCGATATCTCTTCCGGCGCTCTCGCCTGTGCGGAGATCATCAATCCTTCGCCAAATCTCACTTATGTTCGAGCGGACGAGAACGGATTGTCGTCGATCCCCGATGCCGGTATCGACGTCGCGTACAGCTTCGCCGTGATCCAGCATCTGACCGACGAGACGTTCGAGCATGTTCTCGAAAATTGCGGCCGGAAGGTAAAGCCGGGCGGCAAGCTCGTTCTGCACATTCAGCTCGGGGATGAGGTTTGGAAGTCCGAAGATGAGTGGAAGGCTGACAAGAGCGTAAAAGGGAAATTGAAGTTTCGATACGGCCTGCATTGTTTTGGCCGAACGGATCAGCGGCACCGAGAGTTGGTCGAAAAACACGGGTTTCGAGATGTTGCTATCGAACCGCTTGCGGCAGAGGTTGCGGCAGAATTGAACGGCACAAAGGCCGAAGCGATCCTTTCAGCAACACGTGCTTGAGCAGAGCGAAACTGTCCCGCGGTAGGAACGAAAAATGGTGAAGAAGATCGTATTTATTTTGTTGGTGATCGCGTGCCTGACGCCGTGGGGCTCGCCTCCGCTCGCTCTCGCGTTGGGCATCATTCTCGCGTTAACGGTCGGCACACCTTTTCCGGAATTGAGCGGCAAGCCGACCAAGTATCTCCTGCAGGCGTCGGTCGTGCTCCTTGGGTTTGGGATGAATCTCAGTGCGGTCCTAAAGGCCGGCCGCGACGGCATTCTATTCACGATCGCGACCATCTTCGGGACGCTCATCATTGGCTGGCTGCTTGGCCGACTTCTTACGATCAACGAAAAGACATCCGCTCTCGTCTCATCGGGCACGGCCATTTGCGGCGGAAGTGCTATTGCGGCGGTCGGTCCATCGATCAAAGCCGACACGGAGCAAATGTCCGTTGCTCTTGCGACGATCTTTGTCCTTAATTCGGTCGCACTTTTTTTGTTCCCCGTGATCGGACACCTTCTTGGGCTTTCGCAAACGCAATTCGGTGTTTGGTCGGCGATCGCTATCCACGACACGAGTTCGGTCGTCGGTGCCGCGGGTACATACGGCACCGAAGCCTTGGCCATCGCGACGACCGTCAAACTCGCACGTGCACTCTGGATCGCACCGATCGCACTTCTTTTTGCATACCTTTATCGCGACAGATCGAGCGATGCGAAGATGAAGCTCACCGTTCCGTGGTTCATCTTTCTCTTTTTGCTCGCGACTGTCATCCGCACATACGCCCCGGCAACGATCGAGCCAAGCATTTATGATGCGTTGGTAAATCTTGCGAAGGCCGGAATGACGCTCACGCTATTCCTCATCGGTGCAAGCCTGTCCAGAAAGACGCTCAAGGCCGTCGGCATCAGGCCGCTTTTGCAGGGCGTAATTCTCTGGATCGCGATCTCTATCGCCGGGCTTTGGTCCGTTATGAGCCTTCTTTGACCGCACCTGCTATAATACTCGTTTCGGCTTTGGTCAGAATTGCCGCCCTTACAGAGATGAGTATTAAGCAGATCAGTGTTCGCGGGGCACGCCAGCATAATTTAAGGAATATCGACGTCGATATTCCGCGCGATAAATTCGTCGTGATAACGGGCCTTTCCGGCTCCGGCAAATCATCGCTCGCCTTCGACACGATCTATGCCGAAGGCCAGCGTCGTTACGTCGAATCCCTCTCGGCATACGCCCGTCAATTCCTCGATCAGCTTGAAAAACCGGATGTCGATTCGGTCGAAGGCCTAAGCCCTGCGATCTCGATCGAACAGAAGACCGTTTCGCGTTCACCGCGTTCGACGGTCGGCACGGTAACGGAAATCTACGATTTTCTGCGTCTGCTCTTTTCTTCGATCGGCCAACCTCATTGTTCTGAGTGCGGCGCTCCGATAACGCGTCAATCCGTCGATCAGATCGTTAACGGCATACTCGATCTTCCCGAAGGCGAACGCGTGATGGTGCTTGCGCCGATCGTTCGCGGCAGAAAAGGTGAGTTCAAGAAGGAGCTCGACAAACTGCATCGAGACGGTTTTTTGCGTGCACGCATCGACGGCGAGATGCGGCAGCTCGATGAGGACATCAAGCTCGACAAACGAAAGAATCACACGATCGAGGTCGTCGTTGACCGCCTGCTGATGAAGGAAGGCATCCGTGAACGGCTCACCGAATCGGTCAAGACCGCACTTAAACTCACCGACGGTGCAGTGCTCGTCGCGATCATCGACGGCGAAGAGAGCCTTTACAGCGAGCGAATGGCGTGTGTGAATTGCGGCATTTCGATCGCGCAGCTTGAGCCTCGCTCATTCTCATTCAACTCCGCTTATGGCGCCTGCAAACGCTGTCAGGGGATCGGAACGGTGATGGAGGTCGATGCCTCAAAGATCATTCCCGACGGTGATCTTCCCGCGGCAAAGATCGATTTTCTTGGGGGCGTTGATAAGGCCGGTGCGAACTTCCTGCGTGCCGCATTGCTCGCCGTTATCGAGAAATTCACGACGGGCGATCCCGTCGCTCCGGCCGGAAAAAAGAAAACCGCGAAGCGGGCCGATCAGCCGGATCTCGCGGAGACAAATTATAACGATCTGCCGGCCGAGATCCGCGACGCCTTTATGAATGGCACGCGAAGGCGACTCACTTTTCGATACGGCGACCACAAGTTCGAACGCGAATGGCGCGGTGCGATCCGCGTCGTCCGCGAACGGATCGATGAACCGCCGTCAGAGAAGGTGAAGACGGCGCTTGAAGAGCTTGTTGCGCCGCTTGTCTGCCCGCAATGCAAAGGTGCCCGGCTCCTGGCGGCGAGTTTGGCCGTTCGCGTAAATGGCCTGGGGATCGCCGAATATACGGAACTTCCGATCGCGGAATCGCTCGTTAAATTTGACGCGATAAAGCTCTCGCCACGCGATGAGAAGATCGCCGGCCTGATCTTAAAAGAGATCCGCGACCGACTGCGATTTCTGAATGCTGTCGGCCTCGGATACCTAACTCTTGGCCGTGCATCAGCGACGCTTTCGGGCGGCGAAGGGCAGAGAATTCGGCTCGCGACGCAGATCGGTTCGCAGCTTCGCGGTGTCCTTTATGTGCTGGACGAGCCGTCGATCGGACTGCATCCTCGCGACAACAAGAAGCTGCTCGAAACGCTCGAACAGCTTCGCGATCTCGGCAACACAGTGCTGGTCGTCGAGCACGATGAAGAGACGATAATGCATGCGGATCACGTCGTCGATCTTGGGCCGCTCGCGGGCACGAACGGCGGCAAGATCGTTGCGGAAGGTTCGCCGAAGCAGATCGAAAAGGCGGCGGATTCGCTAACGGGAAAATACCTGAACGGCGAACTGAAGATCGAGGTGCCGGATGTTCGGCGGCTGCCGACAGGCGGTTCGATCAAGGTAAAAGGAGCTCGTGCGTTCAACTTGAAGAACATTGAGGTCGAATTTCCGCTTGGGCTCCTTACGGTCGTTACGGGTGTTTCGGGTTCGGGCAAATCGACGCTTGTTGAAGAGATACTTTTCCCGGCGCTTTATCGGCACGTTTATAACTCGAACATCGAACCGCTCGAACACGACTCGGTCGAAGGCCTCGACCTGATCGACAAGGTCATCGAGATCGACCAATCGCCGATCGGCCGGACGCCGCGGTCGAATCCCGCGACATACACCGGCCTATTCTCGCCGATCCGTGACCTTTACGCGATGCTGCCGGAATCGAGAACACGCGGCTACAAAGCGGGCAGATTCTCGTTCAACGTAAAGGGCGGACGATGTGAGGCCTGCGAAGGCGACGGTATGAAACGCATCGAGATGAATTTCCTTCCGGACGTTTATGTAACTTGCGATGTCTGCCGCGGCAAGCGATACAACCGCGAGACGCTGATGGTGAAATACAAAGGATTGTCGATCGCCGACCTTCTCGACACCACGATCGAGGATGCCTTGCCGCTGCTTGAGAATATTCCGGCCATTCGCCAAAAGCTCGAAACTCTTCTCGATGTCGGCCTCGGATATATCAAGATCGGACAGTCCTCGACGACTCTTTCCGGAGGCGAAGCTCAACGCATCAAACTTGCTAAAGAGCTTTCAAAACGCGCGACCGGCAAGACGATCTATATCCTCGATGAACCGACGACCGGGCTCCATTTTGCGGACGTTCACAAGCTGCTCGATGTGCTGCAAAAACTCGTCGATACGGGCAACACCGTGATCGTGATCGAACACAACCTTGACGTAATAAAGTCCGCTGACTATGTGATAGATCTTGGGCCGGAAGGCGGTTCGGGCGGAGGAAAGGTCGTTGCGGTCGGGCGTCCGGAAGAGATAGCAAGGGTCAAGAAAAGCTACACGGGACAGGCGTTAAAGCCTGTGCTCTAAAGCAGGTCGATGCGGTCAACGATGCCGACGATCGCCGAATCGATCGCGGCTCCGGGCTTTCCGGTCGAAGCTGTCGATGCCGACCAGCCTTCCTGGGCAATCACGACGATATCCCCAACTCCCGAATCGACCGAATCAAGAGCGATGCACGTGTAATCCATATCTTCGCCCTCGGGCGTGATCTGTCGGCAGAGCATCGCACGCGTTCCCTCGTAACGCTGGTTCTTTTGCGTTGCCACTACATTGCCGATGACTCTTGCGATCAACATTTTTTTATCGTCATCTAATTAGTAATTATTCAATCAGTAATTAGTAATTAGGTGGTGAAGATCAGCCTTTATTTAGGACGTGGCTGTCGGAATCTATGATGCCGATGATCGTGCAGTCGGTCGGCGTCGAATCGCGTTTGAAGGGAAACGAGGCTTCTTTGCCGCGGCACCAAAAGACGAGTTCGCCGACGCCTGCACCGACGGCGTCAAGAGCGATCGTCGGCTTTCCTTTTGGTTTCAGGTCGGCATCAAGCGTCTCGACGATCAGGAACTTGCGGCCCTCAAGCGCCTCATTCTTGACCGTTGAAACGACCGTTCCGATGACACGTGCGATCTGCATCTATTTAACGAAATCGAAGCTGTCAATAACACCGATGATCGCTGAATCGACGGGGCAATCCTTATTGCCTTCGGCGAGGCGTGCGGAAGAACCGCCGACGACGATCACCTTTTCATGAAAGCCGGCGCCGACCGTATCGACCGATACAAGATAGCCGCTCTGGTCGGAGCCGTCGAGGTTGATCGGCTTTACAATAAGCAGTTTCTTGCCCTCAAGGCGTTCATCCTTTTGGGTCGAAACAACGGTGCCGAGAATGCGTGCGATGATCATTGTTAGTGATGAGTGGCTAGTGAATAGTGATGAGTGACTAGTGGTTAGTGATTAGTGGTGAGTGATGAGTGACTAGTGACGAGTCGCCAACGATCATTCAGCGCCCATCACTCATCACTAATAATTCATCACTAATAATTCATCACTAATCCCTACTTTTTAACGACCGGCAGCGTTTCATCGACGCTTGAGTGCGGACGCGGGATAACGTGGACGCTGACAAGTTCGCCGACACGGCGTGCGGCTGCAGCACCGGCATCGGTCGCTGCCTTTACGGCCGCAACATCGCCGCGGACGATCGCGGTAACAAAACCCGCACCGATCTTCTCGTAGCTTACGAGCTGAACATTCGCCGCTTTCACCATCGCGTCCGCCGCCTCGATCATTGCGACAAGTCCTTTGGTTTCAACCATTCCTAATGCTTCTTGCATTCGATTTTTCCCTCTATTAGTCGAGTTTCAGTACTGAAAAGTAATATTACCCTAAATTTACGGCCTGACTCAAAAGTTCGATCAATTCCTCACGGGTGAGCGAGACCTTCGCACCGTTTGTTTCATGTGTGGTACGTACCACAATCTGTGAATCGCACTTAATTCCTGTTGAATGCAGGTACCCGCAAGCTTGGCATCGAGCATTCTCTTTAAGATAACCGGCCTTTTCGCGGATATTTATGAGTTTTTCAATGGCATCCGGCGGGAGATCATTCGCACCGCCAAGAGCACGAGCGAGGATCGCGATCTTTGCCGTATGCTCGAGGGTTTCGAGCCTGTCGAACGCCTGCCAAAGGTCGCCCCCATACGCCACGGCCCCATGATTCGCCATTAGCAGTGCGTTGTGATTTACGACATACGGCTTCATCGTCTCGGTCAATTCGCTGGTCGAAGGCGTGCCGTATTCCGTCAGCGGTACACAGCCGAGCGTCAAGATCACTTCGGACAAGATCGGTTCGTCGATCGCGAGGCCCGCAACTGCGAACGCCGTCCCGTGCGGCGGGTGTGCATGACAGACCGCTCGAACATCCGGCCGCATCTTGTATATCAGCAGGTGCATCGCAAGTTCGCTCGATGCACGCTTATCGGAGAGCGGCTTGCCGTCCATATCCGTCAGGGCAAGGCAATCTTCGGTCATACGGCCCTTGCACGTCATCGTCGGTGTTGCAAGCACCGTGTTCTCGTCCAAGCGGCAACTGACGTTCCCGTCAGAAGACACGACATAGCTCCGGTCGTAGAGAAGTTTACCGATCTCGACAATGAGTTTGCGGGCCTGTGATTCGTCCATGAAAGAAGAAACCACAGATTAGCACAATAGGTTGCAGAGTTACAGAGTTACGGAGTTACAGAGTTGCGAAGTTACGAAGTTGCGAAGTTGCGGAAGGTCGCACGGAGTAAGGCCACTCATGGTCATTTCGGAGTTACAGCGTTACGGAAGTTGCGGAAATTGCCGGAGGTGGGCGGGATCTGAGAAAACTGCAACTTCGGAAAACTCAGTGGATGCTGGTGGGTGGCCTTACTTCGTGCGGCCTTCTGCAACGCGGCCTTCTGCAACACGGCCTTCTGCAAGGCGGCATTTTGCCACCCCTCTACACGGGGCGAAGAGCTGAGTGGATGCTGGTAGGTGGCCTTACTTCGTGCGGCCTTCTGCAAGGCGGCATTTTGCCACCCCTCTACACGGGGCGAAGAGCTGAGTGGATGCTGGTGGGTGGCCTTACTTCGTGCGGCCTTCTGCAACGCGGTCTTCTGCAACGCGGTCTTCTGCAACGCGGCCTTCTGCAGCTTTGCAAGCCTCGGAAACTTCGGCAACCTTCGCTAACTTACTTCTTGGGGTGATGATGTCTGGTGGCATTGTCGGGCGTGGTGACGGACTCGTCAAGCCCGCCGAACGGAGGGCCGACCGGCGCCGCCCTTACGCGTGGCGGCGGGACGGGAAGTTCGCTCTGCTGCGGCATCGAGAACCTGTCCTCTTCGAGCTGCCGGCGGAGCATATAATTCTCACGCTGCAGACGGTCGTAATCCCGCATTTTGTGCCGGCAATGGCCGCGGCCGTTCATATCCATCCGAAAAAGACGCGGGCCACGAATATCAACGAAGAAACTCGTGATAAAGATACCGACTGCAAGGGCCGCAACGAACGGCACAAAACGTTTTACTAAATTCATTACGTCCATTCTCAAAACCTCAGAGAGCAGTTCGCACGCGGAAGACCTCGCGGTCCGAAGTGTCCTATTTTTTGATTCTACGCCCTTTGATGCCATCTGGGCAAGATTCGGTGCCTGAGGATGATATAGATGACCGGGATGTTTCGCCTTTTTTAGCGGCACAAGTTAAAGTAAATCTCGATGATCGCTCACCTTTCCGGAAAACTCTTGGAGAAGAATGCAACGCACGTCATTGTTGACGTTGCGGGCGTCGGCTATGAGGTGAACATCCCGCTTTCGACGTTCTATGAACTTGGCGAAGAAGGCGACGACGTTGCGCTCCGCATCTATACACATGTTCGCGAAGACGCGATCCAGCTTTTTGGGTTTAGCTCGCCGCGAGAACGCGACCTTTACCTAAAGGTAATTTCGGTGCAGGGAATCGGCCCGAAACTTGGTATCACTGTGCTCTCAGGGATAGGCGTTGATGAGCTTGTAAGGGCCGTTAAAGCCAACGACCTTGCCCGGCTGACCTCGATCCCCGGAATCGGCAGAAAGACCGCTGAGAGGCTCGTGATCGATCTTCGAGACAAGGTCGGCGACTTGGCCTTGGCGAAAGGCGGCTCGGAGGCAGGTTCCTCAAACATCGCGATCGGCGATGAACATTTCGATGATGCACTTTCTGCTCTGATAAATCTCGGTTATCAGCGCGCGGTCGCCGAAAAGGCTCTCTCAACGGCAAGGTCTGACGTGGCCGAGCCAACCGTCCAAAAGCTCCTGCGTAGGGCTCTTCAGCTTCTTGCAAAATAACCTGGAACACGAGAATGGCTCAGAGGAGACGGCGATCAGCGGTATCGCCGCGAGATTTCGCTCGGATCTTACATCGCTCGATAAGCGTGTGCTGTTCGCTCTTATCTACGCTGCGGCCGGACTGACGGCGATCAACTTCCTAAAAGAGCCGAACGCGCTCGAATGGCTGACACGCGGGACACCGCTTGCGGAGTTCGGTCGATCGGCAGTTCACTCGGAACATTCGAATCTCGCGAATCTCGCGTGGTGGGTCTTCGTGTCGGTCTTCTTCTATTTCGTCGTGCCGGCCATCTGGGTAAGATTCGTCCAGAAGCGTCCTCTTCCCGAGATCGGGCTTGCGTTAAGTCTTGAACCGGGCTTTTTGAAACTGCTCGTGTTCTGCCTTGCGATAATGCTGCCGATCACATATTTAATGTCGCTCACGCCCGGATTCGCCGCTAAGTATCCATTTCTAAAGGTCTTTGATGGCTCGCCTTATCTCTCGACCACGTTGCTTCTCTGGGAGCTCATATATTTCGCACAATTCTTCGGGCTGGAATTCTTCTTTCGAGGCTTTCTGGTACACAGCCTTAAACCGAAGCTCGGGGCTTATTCGATCCTCGCGATGACAGTGCCCTACACAATGATCCACTTTCAAAAACCTATGCCCGAGGCCTTCGCGGCCATCTTCGCCGGGCTTTTCCTCGGCTGGATCTCATACCGCAACGGCACGATCTGGCTCGGCCTCGTCCTTCATTGTTCAGTTGCGTTCTCAATGGATATTTTTTCGCTCTACAATGCGGGGCTGATCCTAAAATGAAAGGTTTTGCGACAGGTGGCAAAAAAGTCTCATTTTTTTTCTTGCCCTTATAAATACGGCTTAGAATTCGGAATTTCGTTTGCATTCGCAATTCGCGAATTGCGAATGGCTGCCAAGGCCAACGGTTAAAGATACAGTTGCGCTAGAATACACATCAATGGCGAATTCAGCGGCGATCGATATGAGGAGCGAGGACTTGTCTTCGGAAGAGAGCAAGTTCGAGGCGACGCTTCGTCCCGTTCGGCTTGCTGATTACATCGGGCAGCCGAAGGCGAAAGAGAACCTTCGCGTCTTTATGAAGGCTGCGTTGAGGCGGCGCGAGGCACTCGATCATATTTTGCTCACCGGGCCTCCGGGACTTGGTAAGACGACGCTTTCGCACATCGTTGCGAATGAAATGGGTGCAACGCTCAAGGCGACGTCCGGCCCCGTGATCGAGAAGGCAGGCGATCTTGCGGCGATCTTGACCGGCCTTGAAGAAGGCGACGTTCTTTTTATCGATGAAATTCACCGCCTGAACCCGGCGATCGAGGAGATCCTTTATCCGGCGATGGAAGATTACAGCCTCGACATTATGATCGGGCAAGGTCCGGCCGCTCGTTCGATAAAGCTCGATCTGCCGAAATTCACTCTTGTTGGAGCAACAACACGGCCCGGAATGATCACGGCTCCTTTGCGTGGGCGTTTTGGCATCATCTTCAACCTGGATTTTTACGGCATCGAAGAGCTCAATAAGATCGTTCGCCGTTCGGCTGATATATTGGGCGTCGAGGTCGATGAAAAGGGTTCGCACGAGATCGCACGCCGAGGCCGCGGAACACCGCGTATCGTGAATCGCCTGCTGCGTCGAGTGCGCGATTTCGCGGAGGTCGAACACGAAGGCATCGTTACCGAGCATGTTGCGAACGACGCATTGAATCGAATGGAGGTTGACAGCTTCGGGCTCGATGAAATGGACGCTAAGCTTCTCCGCACGATCATCGAGAAATTTGACGGCGGGCCCGTCGGATTGAGCACGCTTTCTGCGGCGATCCACGAAGAAAAAGATTCGATAGAAGAGATCATCGAGCCGTATCTTCTACAGATCGGCTTTCTGGATCGAACACCTCGCGGCCGAGTCGCCACACGCCGTGCATTCGAGCATTTCGGGCTCGGCAGTTTGCTCGGAAGATCCCATTCCCCGGCACTTTTCGAATAGATATTGACTTCGTCCTTACAATTGGGATAGCCTCTTTTTATCCCCGGTGACTTGATTCGAAGGAGTAGGAATGATGCTGCGTTTTTCTGCCTTGTTCGCTGTTGCCGCCCTTTACTTTTGTTCAGTTTGTATCACTCAAGCACAAGTTCCGGCAAAGATCACGGAGATCCAGGCAAGGGCCTTTGAGAGCCGCACGGGAACATTCTCGGCGAATCTTCTTGGTGCCGGTGCGCCTGAGCTCGGCAATATGCCGACGGGCACGAACGCATCGGTTTCGACGTTCGTGATCGTAAAGGTCGAATTCGGTAAAGACTCGCCGATCCCTGCGAATGCCAAGGTTAGACTCGTTGCGACAGAGAGCAGTTCCGCGTCTTTTTCCTCGAACCCGAAAAAGCAAAGCAAAAAGGTCATCCTTGATTCAACAAGTTCGATCGGCCCTGCCGACGCGGACGGTACGACCTACGTCGGGTTTTGGTTAAAACGGACCGATTGCCGGACGATCTTTTTGAGCGCGACGCTAATTGGAACAGCGGGAACAGCCTCGAAAACCGAGGTCTTGCCATTCACCTGTTATGAATGAACAGTTCGGAGGAGATAGACGATGCAGGCAATACGTAATTCGGTCGGCGACGGCGGCACTAATGAACGCAGCGATTCTGCTCTGGTTCAGGCCATTTTGGTCAAGACCACGAGAGCAGCGGCACCCGGGCGTCAGGCAGGCCCGTACCTCACCGTAATTGACGGTGATGCCGGAAATAATACGAAGAACGCGATCCGTGCTTTTCAGAACGAGCACGTGTTCGTGAACGAAGTTACGCAACAATCCATGGCGAATCCGGGAGCTACTCCCGGCCTTGTTCGACCCGGCGACGCAACCTGGACGAAGATGCTTGAGAAGGTCGATCCCGCCTTCACTGACATGCGCGTGCTTTTCGGCGGAAAGACCGTTTACGTTGCCGCGACCGAGAATCAAAAGCAGGCAAGGATCAACGAAGTTAACGCCCTTACGTTCGCGCCGATATTCCGCACTCGGGTGATAAACTGCATCACGCAGATGCACCTATTGCATGGCATCGCCATCGGCGTTTGTCGGCAAGGAGATAGAAGGACGTTTCAAGCTCAGTACGACCTTCTGACAAATGGACAAGGTGTTACAAACGCAGGCCCCGGCGAGAGCAACCATAATTTCGGGATGGCGGTGGACCTTGGTTTTGCGGGGCTTCGGTGGCTTAGAACGAACGGTGCGGTCGTCGAGAATGAAGATTCGTGGCTTCACCGATTAGATCCGGGACAGACCCTTGTGCCCGAAGCTTTGAAATTCTGGGAAACACTTCGGACGGTCGGTACAAGCCCTGCCGTTGGGGCATTCCGAGGCCCCATTGCGGATCGCCCGCACCTTCAGAATTGGAATGATGCGAATGTCAGCATGACGAGACGCCTCGCGGTTCATCTTACAAATTCCGGCTCGATGTGTTGGGAAAGAGCGACCGGTGCATATCGGTGCGACCTCGGTTTCGGCGGAGCTCTTTTTACGGTCGGTACCGCGGCTCAGATCTGGAACCGCCAGGCGACCGTTACCGCCCAGATGATCCAGGATGGCCGGGCCGCTTACGCGGCGGCCCATCCGCCGCAGGGCGGAGCACAGCCGCGGCGTGCACCGGTCCCGGTGACCGATCAGGACGTTCGCGATATGCGAGCGGAGCTTCGGAGACAGTTCGATCTTGCGGATGCGAATTGGGCGAACTGGACACCGAATTAAGGATCAAGAACTCATAGCCCGAAAAAAGAGGCCGTCCGGAACCCCGAACGGCCTCTCTTACTACATCTAACCCTTCTTATTCTTCGTCGTCAGCGGCGAGCAGCGAGACCGAAGTTACGCGGTCATCGTCTCCCGTCTTGATAAGGGTCACGCCCTGTGCGGAGCGTCCGGTCTCGCGGATATGATCGACGCCCAGCCGGATGAGTTTCGCCTGTTGGGTGATGATCATGATCTCGCTGTCGTCCCGGACAGGGAACGCAGCGACGACCTTGCCTGTCCGCTCGGTCGTTTTCATATTGATCACACCGACACCGCCGCGTTTTGTCAGCCGGTAGCTGTCCACCTGAGTCTGCTTTCCAAAACCATTTTCCGATATGGTCAGGATCTTTTCCGTACCTTCTTTTGAGACGGCACAGACCGAGACGACATAGTCATCTTTCCTGAGGTTCACGCCCTTGACGCCGCGAGTGGCTCGTCCTGTAGGACGGACATCGGATTCATTGAAGCGAACCGCCATTCCGTCGTGCGTTGCAACGAAGATCTGGGAGTTGCCGTCCGTGCGAATGACCTCGAGGAGTTCGTCGCCGGGATCGATGTTGATCGCATTGATGCCCTGTGCGCGAATGTTCTGATAGTCAGAAAGAGAGCTCTTTTTGATGATGCCGTTCTTTGTGACCATCGTCAGAAAGATCTTTTCGTTGAAGTCTCGTACGGCCATCGTGGCGACGAGCTTCTTCTCCGAAGAGAGCTGAACGAGATTGACGACCGCCTTACCGCGGGCGGCCGCGGCGGCCTCAGGGATCTCGTGAACTTTGATCTTAAAGACCTGACCGTCGTCGGTGAAGATCATCAGGGCATCGTGCGTTGAGGCAGTGAAAAGATGCTCGACAAAATCCTCATTCTTTGCGGTGGCACCGAGACGGCCTTTACCGCCGCGTCCTTGGCGAGAATAGGTCGAAACAGGCGTGCGCTTGATGTAGCCCGCGTTCGTTACGGTGATCGCGACCTCTTCGTCGGCGATGAGGTCTTCGATGCGGAGTTCGACGCCTGCATCGATGATCACGGTTCTTCGTTCGTCGCCATAAAGGCGTTTCACTTCATCGAGTTCATCGATCACGACCTGACGAAGGACGCTGTCGTTGGCGAGGATGTTCTCAAGCTCCGCCATATATTTGATGATCTCAGCGTATTCGTCGAGGATCTTCTGGCGTTCGAGGGCTGACAATCTGCGAAGCTGCAGGTCAAGGATCGCCTGTGCCTGAATTTCGGTAAATTCGAGGCTTGCGATGACCTTTCGCAGGTCTTTTAGGAACGCATCTTCGGTCTTATTTCCTGTAATACCGCGCCATTTCTTTACTTCGTCGAGCGTTGCGAAATTCGCGGTCAACCACGTCCTCGCTTCATCGACCGAGCGGGCGTTACGGATCAGCGGGATGATGTGGTCGAGCGCGTCGATCGCCTTGTTCAAGCCTTCCAAAATGTGGGCTCGAGCCTGTGCTTTTCGAAGGTCGAATTCAGTGCGTCGGCGAACGACCTCGCGCCGAAATTCGACGAAAGCTTCGAGCATCTGCTTTAGATTCAGCAGTTTAGGCTGGCCGTCGAGGATCGCGATGTTGATGATGCCGAATGACGACTGCATCGGCGTCAGCTTGTAGAGCTTATTAAGGACGACCTGCGGGATCGAATCGCGTTTGAGCTCGATGACGATCCGCATTCCTTCGCGGTTGGACTCGTCACGGATCTCAGAAATGCCGTCAAGACGTTTTTCTTGTACGAGTTCCGCGATCTTTTCGATCAGCCGTGCCTTGTTGACCTGATACGGAATCTCCGTGACGACAACGGCACTGCGGACACGGTCGCCGCGTCCGATCTCATCGACGACGGCTTTCGCACGCATCTGAATAACGCCGCGGCCGGTTCTGTATGCACTCTCGATGCCTTCACGGCCGTAAATAAAGCCTGCGGTCGGGAAGTCGGGGCCGGGAACATGCTTTATCAGAGCATCGAGCGAAATTTGCGGATCTTTAACAAGTTCGATAGTTGCCGTGATGATCTCCGTAAGGTTGTGCGGCGGTATCTTCGTCGCCATACCGACCGCGATGCCCTCAGATCCGTTAATAAGCAGGTTCGGGATGCGTGTCGGCAAGACCTTAGGCTCGCTTAGGCTGTCGTCATAGTTCGGTGCGAAATCGACGGTCTCTTTTTCGATGTCGGCAAGGACCTCGTTCGAGATCTTTGCAAGGCGAACTTCGGTGTATCGCATTGCCGCCGGATTGTCGCCGTCGATCGAGCCGAAGTTGCCCTGGCCATCGACGAGCGGGTATCGCAGCGAAAAGTCCTGCGCGAGGCGGACGACCGCATCGTAAACGGCCGTGTCGCCGTGCGGATGGTATTTACCGATCGTGTCTCCGACCACACGTGCGGACTTTTTATACGGCTTGTTGAACGTGTTGCCGAGCTCGTGCATCGACCAAAGGACACGGCGGTGAACCGGCTTCAGGCCGTCGCGCGCGTCAGGAAGAGCACGCCCGATAATGACGCTCATTGCGTAGTCGAGGTACGACCGACGCATCTCATCGTCGATATTTATTTGATCTCGTTCGAGTAATGAATCCATTTTTTGTACAAATATTCGGTCAAAGGGCTTCGGTCTGCATCAGTTTACGGTCGGTATAAGGAGAAGTAATGCTAAAAAAAGTGTTTACAAATCTCCATCTGATAGGTAATACTATTTTACAGGCTGCGGGGCCTCTCTCGCAACTTGGCGGGCCTTCCTGAAAGTTCATTTTTGCCCAGTAAAATGCAAGGCGAGAGCAGCTCCGAACGACTTAGGTCAATAGGCTTTCACAAACTGCCAAGATCGCTTCAAAATGGCCGGGACAAAAGCTCCATTGATCATACCGATCTCGGAAAATTGTGGAAAATGTGCCTGACCAAGCGTTTAATTAACTAGGCTGATATTGCCGCCGAAATGCGGCATCCTCAACAAAATATTAGCTTGACCGTCCAAAATTCCCATTACCTTGGCCGCACGGGCCAATTTCAAAAGAAACTAGACCCAGATCCTCAGCACCTTAAAAACCAATGTCAACTGCCTACGTAAAAGAAAACCGCAGAATTCAGAGGATCGCTCTTCCATTGCCGGTGCGCGTCGAAGTAAAGATCGACGGGAATGTCTCCTGGAACGAGATCACGAGACTTCAGGATGTCTCTGCCTTCGGGGCAGGATTTTTGCTGAAGCGCCCGACAAAACGCGGCCGTTTGATAATGCTGACGATCCCGATGCCGCGGCAGCTGCGGGTATATGATTTTACCGAGCCGCAGTACAAGATCTGGGGCATTGTGCGTCGATGTATAGATTCGAGCCCTAGCCCGGACAATCCACAGTATGCCTGCGGTGTTGCGTTCATCGGCAAAACACCGCCGGAGGATTATCTTGCCGATCCGTCTCGCCTGTACGACATCACGCACCGAGAGGATGAAGGCCTTTGGCACATCGGCGATATGGATCTCGGTGCAGACGACAGCGATCTGCCGAAAGATCTGCGTAAGCAGACCCGCTTCCATATTCCGGAAGCTCTTGTTATCGAACTTCTTGATGAATCCGGCGAGGTCATCAAGAGCGAATCCACCGTCACTGAAAATATCAGCTTCGGCGGTGCCGCGATCTTTACTCAATGGGACCTCGAACCTGGAACTTTTGTCCGTGTCGTAAGTGCCCGGCACGATCTAAAGATCATTTCAGTCGTTCGCGGCCGACGAACCGGACCGGACGGCATTCCTCGCCTTCACCTTGAATTTATTGATCGATTCTTTCCGCTGGAAGGCATTGACTAATAAGCACCTGATTTTAGAAAAAAATAGATCGACTGGCCGGGTTTCCACACACTGACAAGCATGACCGTCGTTCCCGACTTCAATGAGCATTACAGAATTTGAGCACAGTCCTCCAGCCGGACAGCCCGAAATGCGGGCGTCCGCACGTCACGAACTAGACCTAAAAGCGATCGTCCAGGTCACCGGCGATAATGAACCCTGGAAAGAGATCACGCCGGTTACGAGCATCTCCAGAAACGGAGCGGGCTTTACGCTGACGCAGCCGTGCGTCGTTGGCCGTCTGATACAGTTGACGATGCCTCTTGATGACGAATTGCGCGCCTATGACAAGGGCGAGAAGATCTATCAGGTCGTAGGCGTCGTGCAGTTCTGCAATAAAGCTGAGGTTGAGGGCAAGCAGCTCTATCACGTCGGTGTCGGATTTATCGGCAAGACGCCGCCTGACAGCCATTTGGAGAACCGCTCTCAAGGCTATCGGATCATTGGCATGAATCCGAACGGCCTTTGGCGGATCATCGAATCTGCGACAGACTTTACGCCTCGAAGGAACTCTCGTTTCTGGATGAGTATTCCTATGACGGTTTCCCGTTTGAAGGGGAAATCTGAGAAGACTTCTCAAAAGGAGGAGTGTATGACGCAGAACATCAGCACGGCCGGTGTTTCGGTGCTTTGTTCGCTCCCGGTCAAAATGGGTGAACGCGTCAAGGTCGCCTGTGAGGATTTTCGCTTTTATTCGGTCGCAGTTGTCCGAAATCGAAAGGATCGCAAGAATCAGCTTCCGTCGCTCCATTTGGAGTTTGTCGATCAGCGTTTTCCGACCGAAAAGATGTTCCTGGCAGATAACAAGCTCGCACAGGAAAAGATCGATGTTGACTTCGTTTCTTGAAGAAAAGCAAACCTTACCGCTAAGCTAATAGGATCGGACATATTTCAGGTACGCTGAAACGTCCGGTCCGTTTTCTTTGTGCCGGCTGAACTCCAATATCCGCCCCCGATCGTTGCTAGATCGTTAAAGCGCATCGCTCGAACGATCAGCAAGGTTCTCTGGCGCATCGAATACGTCGGCCTCGAAAATATTCCTCCAACGAGCGACTCTGGTTACGTCGTCGCATCAAATCATCAAACCTACATCGATCCGGTTTGGATCGCTTCACCTATTAGCCAAAAGACGCAGTTCATGGCTTTCGACGGTGCTTTTGGATGGTTCTTTATCGGCAGGCTGATCCGGTATCTCGGGGCGTTTCCTGTTTCGCAGAATGCGAAGAGTTTTGCCGCCGCGTTCCGGACCGCCTTGCGCGCCCTTGATGATGGAGCCGTGCTTGTGATCTTTCCGGAAGGCGCAAGACAGATCGAGAGTGGGGATCTGCTCGAAATGAAAGAAGGTGCAATGCGGATCGCGATCGCACGCCGGTCGCCGGTGCTTCCCGTCACGATCGTCGGTGGAAATCGAATTTGGCCGCAAGGATGGACCATGCCTCGGGTGTTCAGATCGATCCAGATCGTTTACCACGAACCGTTCGTGCCCGAGACCGACGATGCAGAGATCGAGACGAACCGGCTTCGCGAGCGAATTTTGGGCGGTAATTATTGAGGCGTCCGCGGAGGCTCCGGATTTCTTTCGAGCTCCTTTTTCTCGCGAAGCTCGCGTTGCCGCTCTTTCCAGGCTTCGCGAATTCGCCGTTCCTGCTGCGGCGTGAGGCCTGATGGATAGCCGTTGGGGAACGGGACATTCGGCGTTCGCGGACTAAACCTTCTGTTTTCCGGCTGAGTCTGCGGATTCACCTTCGTTGTCGTAGTGCTTCCGTCGGGATTTCGCTTCGTGATGATGATCTCGCTTGGGTCGTCAAGATCGTCCATCGTGATGTCGCCGTCGGGTCCTTTGATCGTGACCTGGCCGGACTTCTTGCTCGGTTCCTGCGTATCCGAAGATCTTGGATCGGCCGGAGTCTTCGGTCTCTCTACGGCACCGGCACGGTCTTCCGTTATTCCGGGTGAGCCTTTACTCTCAAGTTCTGATTGCTGTCCTGCGTTGGAATTGCTCGAAGGAATTACGCTATCGGCGGAAGGCTGAGCTGCCAACGGAGCCTGATTCGCCGGCTGCTCTGAACCGTTGCCAAAGAGTGACGGATTCGCAATATAAGCACCGCCGAGAGCAAGGGCCGACCCGCCGAGCAGAAGGGCAGCGGCCGCTGCCGCAAATTTCTTTCGGCTTCTCGGCTGACGGTCATCATCTAGCTCTCGCTGACGGATGCTCGTTTCGTGAGAATCGGCCGACTCAAGGACCTCTGTTCTCGCGGCACTCGCAAGCGGAACTGCGCGGGTCGTCTCCGGCATTAGCTGCGTCGCTTGAAAGTGAACGTCGCGCGGAGTATCAGTCGCGGTAGGGCCGGCGGCCGTAGCAACAGCAAGGTGCGCATACTTCGTGTGATCTTTCAGCATCTGCCGCATATCGCCGGCGGTCGCGGGCCTCTCGGCCGCATCAAGGGCTAGAGCTGACTGCAGAACGCCGGCAACCCCGGCAGGGATCTCCGGCCGGATCGAATTTGCGGGCTTCAGCGGATCAGGCTTTCGCGTTAAGACAGCCATCGCACGCGTTAACGCATCTTCGGGCGGAACGCCCGTCATCAGATGATAGAGCGTAGCCGCGAGCGAATAGAGATCGCTGCGCGGGTCTGTTCCCGTTCCTTGGATCTGCTCGAGCGAGGCGTAGTTCCGCGAGTATCCGAAAATGCTCTTCGCGGCGGTTTGATGCCCGGCATCGGTCGGATTGCCTTTTGCAAGTCCGAAATCGAGCAGGACGATCTTGCCGTCCGGCGTTAGCTTCAGGTTTTGCGGCTTGATGTCGCGGTGAACGACCGGAATGACCTGCGAATGCAGAAAATCCAACGCGTCAAGGAGTTGATCTGCCCAGCCGAGCACCTTTTCAACAGGGAAGGGCGTCCGGTCGCGTTCAAGGATCGTGGAAAGGTCCTCGCCCGCAACGTATTCCATCACGAGGAACTGGCTGTTGTCTTCCTCAAAATGATCGCTCACACGAGGCAAGGCATTGTGTTTCAGGCTGTTCAGCAGACGAGCTTCGCGTTCTATCGCCTTGCGATAGTTGTCGTCCATATACAGCGTTTCCTTTATCGCGACAGTGCTCGCAAAGCGTTCGTCAGTCGCAATATAGACCGCGCCCATCCCGCCTTGGCCGATCTGACGGTCAATTCGGTATCTTTGCTGTAAAACCCTGCCTGCTCCGATCATCTATGGCCTTTCCATCCGTAGAGGAAATAATACTACACTTGGCGGTCTTCGCGCCTAATATCGAGTATTACGAAAGCGAGTCGAAAGTGTTTAACAAAAATGGCCCTTTACAACGAACTTCGTCGAAAAGAGCCATACCTAAGCCACAGTTGGAAAGGGCGTGCTATCTGTACGTCCGCGAACCGATCCGCGGTTCATTGAAAACATCTGCGAGAGCGTTGAGCTCAGCACGAACCTGGGCCCAGTTGGCTTCGGTCGCAGCTCCAAGCCGAAGCGACCGCATGCTGCCGTCGATATCGCTCGCAATGTTCAAGCAGCGACGCACCTCATCACGATTCTCGTACCAGGAATCACGCCGATCGAACTCCCGGCGGAGTTCATCGGTGGCGGATTCCAAGTTTCTTGCGCGTTTGTTGAGCCAGTCCTCTCGCCCTGTTCCGTCTAGGCGACTTCGGTCGAGCGAACGGTCATATTCACCGACAAAACGGTCGAGTTGGTTCTCAACTCGCTTGATGATGCGATCTACCTGAGCCTTTGTGGCCGCGGTTCTGTAACGCTGGCCGCGACGAAATTGAGCAGATGCCGTATCTGCAAGGCCGAGTAATAAAACAAAGGCGGAGAGAGCGATAATTGCCTTTAAGAATCTTGCTTTCATAAATGCTAACCTCCGAAGAAAATAGTCCGCGAGCGGATTGCCGCGGCCGAAGGTTAGACGACGCTGAGCGGTATTTGGCCGAAATAGAGAGCTATTTGTCGTTCCGGCGGCCTTCGCCAAAGAACCAATCTTCTGTCATATCGCACCAGATCGCGAGGCCGCGCCATTCACCGAAATTCTTGTAATGCTTCTCGATCTTCTTGTCCGAGCATTTCCTGCCCTTGTTGTGTTTTTTGTAGAAGCCGCCGCGAACCCAGGAGTCCAGTGCAAGGCAATCGTATCGGCCGAGAAGCTTCAGCAGATTGTCCGCGGCGTAATCGCCAATTCCTTTCACTTTCTTGATCGCTTTCTTGAGGTCCGTTGTTGAGAGCTCGCTTTCGAGCCATTGTTCCGGGTCGAGTTCGCCGCTCGAAACGCGTTCGGCCAATTCGACGAAGTATGGTGCGCGATAGCCGCTTCGGATCTTTTCGCGATAAAAGCTCTCGTCTGCCGAGGCCATCGCTTGTGCGGTCGGGAACGCTTTTCTGCCGCTTGCCGTCGTGTCGCCAAGCTCATCGACCAGATTTTTCACCATTATCCTTGTCAGAGCCCACGAACAGTTGGTCGTGCAAAGCGTTTTTACGAGGTCTTCGAAAACATTCGGGCCGCGAAGCAATCTGCCTGCCTTTACTTCGGCCGCCCAGCGAACGGCATTGCATTTTTCTATCGCGTCATAAAAGCCATTGAACTCCTCGTCCAGCCTGAAAATATGACGCACGTCGCGGATCACGCCCTCGCGATCGACATTATCGGCATCTACGGAGACCTTGATCCCATTGGCGGAACCGCGAACATTCACGTCGAGCGATTTCCCGGCCTTTCCGCGACGCAGCACGAGCCCAAGTTTCGTGCTGCCGGACCGGTCGAAGGGCGGCAGATCGTACCAACCATGGCTTAGCAAAGTGTGCTCAAACGAAAAGTTTTCAGGTGTTTTGATCGTGAAGTTCAAGGGCATCGGACGATTATTTCAGCCGGAAGACAAAAAGGCGAATTTCCGGCGAAATTTGTTCGGCTAAATACATTTGGAGAACGTCTATTCGTGGTAGAAGATGATCGGCACCTTGCTTGAAAAAATGGTTGGCAAAGTGTTCGAAAAAGTGTAGATTAAAAAATGTAAAACATTCTTGAACGGCATCGATTCCCCGCACGTTGCCGGCTTAAAGTTCTCGTTAAAAAGCAGTTTAGGAGGAAAAGTTATGGCTGGCAGGTTAGTTAGCGCCGTTCCGCGACTTTTGTTGACAGCAATTGTGGCTGTGTTTTTCGTGGGTTCGGCCTTTGCGCAGGACGATCCTGATCCAAATTCGCCCACACCGATCTTGCTTACATCGCCGGATTCAACGCGTGTTCTTGCGACCGATTCACCGGTCCGCGGGAAAGGTTCGCTCGAGCGGATCGCAAATAACAGAGCTTTCGACACAGGTTCGAAGATCGCTCTTTATTTTACGAACGTGACCCTAATGCCGGGCGAAGGTGCGAACGCGTTCCGTGTATATGCAAGCGATAGCGAAGGCCATTTTTACCGCTATCCGGTCGTTGCATTGGGCCGCGTGGCCGGCTATCCGGATGTATATCGTGCAACGGTCATTTTGACCGATGATATGAAGTTCTGGGGAGCGCCGCGTCCGGGCGACCTGAATGTTTATCTTGCCTGGCGGGGGCTTGCCAGCAACGTTGTGAAACTCGGTGTTGGCGGAATGGAAGGCATCAAAGACGTGCCGGGAACTTTCCCGACCCCGCTTGCTACCGCGAGAGCGATTGCCGCTACGCAGGCAAAGGAGACGGTCAACGAAGATTCCTACGGCGGCGTCGGCTATCGCTGGTCGAGCGACCGTATGCGTTTTCTCGAACAGGCGACCTTCGGCCCGACGCAGGCACTCGATGCTCGTGTTCGACGTATTGGGCTCAGAACATTTCTTGCCGAACAATTCGAAGATAACTTTACCGACATTCCATTTCCGGACGTTCCATTGATGCCGTCGAGCCAACCGACGACGTGCGATGGCGGAACCGATGACGTTCCGCTGACCTGCCGCCGCGATCGCTACACGCAGTATCCGGTGCAGATCTGGTTTTTCCAGAATGCGCTTTATGGCGAATCACAGCTGCGGCTTCGCGTGAATTGGGCCCTCAATCAACTCTGGGTCATTTCCGGAAACGACACGCAGCAGTCGAGCCATATGATCGCGTATCAGAAAGCGATCAATAACAATATTTTCGGCAACTGGCGGCAGATGATGTATGACGTGACGCTAAATCCCGCGATGGGCAACTATCTCGATATGATCCGTTCGACACGAACGAACCCGAACGAGAATTACCCGCGGGAGATAATGCAGCTCTTCAATATCGGGCTATTTATGCTCAATCAGGATGGAACGCTCCAGCTCGATGGACAGGGAAATCCGATCCCGACCTACGATCAGACGACCGTTACGAACCTTACAAAGGTCTTCACCGGTTGGCGCGATTGTCGGACTGCGGACTTTCAGGCTTCGTGCCCGAATGCTGTGCCGGGAAGCCCGGATTATAAGGACAATATGTCCCTGAATACGAGCAGCCACGATCTGACGGCAAAGACGCTGCTC
Source organism: Pyrinomonadaceae bacterium (assembly GCA_019694355.1). Lineage (GTDB taxonomy): Bacteria > Acidobacteriota > Blastocatellia > Pyrinomonadales > Pyrinomonadaceae > OLB17. The sequence goes on from JAIBCB010000005.1 coordinate 211,276, forward strand.
ACCTATCCGGGATCGTCCACAACGCAGAATGTTGCCGCTTGCTCCGGATGCACGACGCCGGCGGCGATTTATCCGTATGCTTACAACTCGCTCAATCAGGCCTTGGACAACATCTATAACCATCCGAACGTTGCTCCATTCGTCTCTAAGTATCTGATACAGCAGCTTGTTACGGGCGATCCGAGCCCTGCTTACGTTGGCAGGATCTCAGCGGTATTCAATGCGAATCGCACGAGTCCGACGCAGATGAAGGAAGTGGTCAAGGCGATCCTTCTCGATCCGGAAGCACGCGGCGATTCAAAGACCGATCCGAACTACGGAAAGCTGCGCGAGCCGGTTCAACTGACCACGAATCTTTATCGCCAGCTTGGCGTAACGAGCGTGGACGGCACGACGCAGAGCGATGCGAATATCAGCCGCTATCCGCGTGCGATGTCGCAGAATCCTTTCTATTCGCCGACGGTGTTCAACTTCTATCCGCCGAGCTACGTGATACCGGGAACGTCGCTTCTAGGCCCGGAGTTCGCGATCTTCAACACGGGCACTGCTATCGCACGTGCGAATTTTGCGAATTCTGTGGTGTACAGCCGCATCAACGTTTCGCAGCCGGATTATCCGAACGGTACGCAGCTCTATCTTGCCGACCTGGAGGCGATCTCAAATGCGGACGCGACCGGCAACAAGCTGTTGGACGAAATGAACAACCGCTTTATGCACGGAACGATGTCGTCGCAGATGCGTTCGACGATCTTGACGGCCGTAACGGCGATCTCTTCGACACCCGCAAATGCGAAGGCACGGGCCCAAGCGGCGGTATATCTAACGGTGACATCGTCACAATATCAAGTTCAGCGGTAGCGAGGTGAAAAAATGAAACAGGACAGACGTGAATTTTTAATGAGATCGGGCTGTGCCCTGGGCATGACCGCCTTGGCGACCCAAATGCGGCATTTTGGCCTGATGAGCGCAATGGCCCAGGAGGCAAAGTCAGAGAGATCTGACGTTGTGCCGAGCGATTATCGTGCCCTTGTCTGCGTATTCCTTGCCGGCGGCAACGATGGCAACAATACGCTTATTCCGAACCACAATGACGGAACGATCAGTAACTACACTGCGTATTCAAATGCCCGCAGTGCTCAGGGGCTTGCGATAGCACAAGCTTCGCTGCTGCCGATAACTGTTCCGCGAATGGGCGGACTGACCTACGGTCTGCACCCGAGCTTCGGCCCTGGGGTGGCAGGTGCGATAAATAACGGCATTCACGAACTTTGGGCTCAGGGAAAGATGTGCGCGGTTACGAACGTTGGCACGCTCGTCGCGCCGATGACCCGTGCGCAGTATCAGAATCATTCGGTGCAGCGGCCGTATCAGCTCTATTCGCACTCGGATCAGGTCGGGCAATATCAAGGCGGCCGTTCTGATACCGAAAGCTTCACCGGTTGGGGAGGGCGGATCGCAGATCTGCGTAACTCGCCGGACAATCCGAGCGGCCTGATCCCGATGATCACATCGATCTCGGGGGCACAGCTATTTACGGCCGGGCAAACGACCCTTCCGCTTGCGATCGCGGATTCCGGTACGAGCCTCGCGAATGTATTGAATCCGCAAGGGTTCAGTTCAAGCACGGCAAATCAGGCTCGTCTCGCTGCGTTCAACTCCCTTCGAACCATCGACCTCTCTTCGCAAGTTGTCGCCGCAGCAAGCGATATCACGAACGAGGCCATGCAGGCGAACGCCGCGTTACAGACCTCTCAGGAAGTAACGGTTACGTTTCCCAACACGAGCCTTGGAAGACAGCTTAAGCAGGTCGCTCGCCTTATCAAGAAACGGACGGATCTTTCGATCAATCGGCAGGTCTTCTTTGTCCAGATCGGCGGTTTTGACACGCACAACGGCCAGATCACGACGCAGGCAAATCAGCTTGGCGACGTCAGCCAATCGATGCGTGCGTTTTACGATGAGATGGTCGCACAGGGCGTCGCCGACAAGGTTACGCAGTTCACGATGGCGGACTTTTCGAGAACATTCAACCCTGCGAGTTCGGGCGGCAACGTCGGAAGCGACCACGCCTGGGCAAACTATCACTTCGTAGTAGGCGGAGGGATCACGTCGGCAGACTTCTTCGGCATCAATACGAGTAACGGAACACCGTTCCCGACGCTCACGATGAACGGTCCTGACGACGCCGATAGTGGAACAAGTGCTCGTGGGCGTTGGATCCCGACGACCTCGGTCGAGCAATATGCAGGAACGCTTGCAAGGTGGTTCGGCGTGCCGGGAGCAAACTTGAGCAGCGTTTTTCCGCTGATCGGGAACTTTTCGAACACCGATCTCGGCTTCATGGGACCGGCATAAAAAGGGAAGCGGAGGATTGCTAACGGAGAACGGAGAACGGTAGTTCATCGTTCTCCGTTGCTGTTTACGACTCAGATCCTCAGTTCTTAATTCGCAGTTTCCTTGATCTCGTATTTGACGATAAATGGGCGTGAGGCGGTCCAAAGAGCACCCTTGTCATCAACGGTGAGGCCGAAGGTCTGCGGAGCTGTGAAGGACCCGATCAGGCCGCCCTCGGTATTGAAAACCGTAACACTGAAGGCGTTCGAAGAGAAAACTCGGCCCTTGCCGTTGTTATCGACCGCAAGGCCGCCAAAGAAACCGACAGGGATCGAGTTCGACCCGCCTGAATCGAACCTGAACAGGAATTGGCCGTCATATGAATATTTGAGGATATTCCGACTTTGGGCTTCCGAAACGTAGAAACTTCCGACTCCGTCAACCGCAAGCCTTTCAAGCCTTTTCGTCTTGAAATTTACCTTTTTCAAGAGGCCTGAGAGTTTAGAGACGGCTTTTCCGCTCTCGTCGAGTTTTACAATGTCGCTGTCATCGGTCAAGGCGAACATTGAACCGTTCGAGCTGATCGCAAGATCCCCGTAGTTCGGATTTGGAGATCTGCGGATCAATTTCCCCGTTGCGCCCTCGAATATATAAAGGCCTGTCGAACGAAGCAGATACACACGCCCCTTTTTGTCAGCTATCAGCTTAAGGTTCGGCATCTCATCGTCGAGCGTCCATTGTGAGAGGAACTTTCCATTCGCGTCAAAACGCTGGATGGTCGTGCCGGAATAATCGACCGAATATACGTTCCCCTCGCCGTCGATCGCGACCGTGCGGTTGTCCTTGAATTTGCCGGCGCCGATGCCTTCACCGCCGAAGCGGAAGACCTCGTTTGCAAGGCCATTTGGTTCGTCGCTGCCGCCATTCGAACCGTTTCCACGACTGGCCAAATTTGCCGTATTTTTGACGGTTCGGCTAATGACCGATATGAACGTCGAGACCCCAAATATTCCGATTCCGATCACGATCGCGAGGAAGGTTACGATCGCGATCATCGGGTTGAATGTTGAGCGTCGCCTTACGCTCGGCGGAGCCGCATACATTCCGTATGCCTGCTGTACAGGCTGTACATAGCTTTGGGTTGAAACTTGGGTGAAGACCACCGGCCTGCGTGAAGCGAGCCCTTCGACCGCCTCCTTTGCCTCCTTCAAACCAACGCCGAAGGTCGAGCGGAAAAGTTTGATCGCTTCGATCATATTCCCGCTCTGTGCCATTTGCTTGATCTTCTGCAGATTCCTGGCCTGCTCGAGCAGGCCGCCCGGTAAGGCATCCGGCTCTTCGTGATGATCGCTAGGAGACAGGAGAATGCGGTTGCCGCAAAATTCGCAGACGTCGATCTGCTGCTCGGCATCCGAGATCTCCAAAGGCGCGTTGCAAGTTGGACATTTTAGGGATCTTGGCATTGGTTTCGGTTCGAAGTTTTACAATATTACCACGATAGAAAGCCCCGCGTAGAATGAGCCGCGTTCCTCGGCGGGTTGTGTGCGATAATTCACAGCGGTCACTAAAAAATGGACGAGATGAACGAGACTTTTTTGCAGCGGGCGATCGAACGCGCTCGTGAAGCGGAATCCCGAGGCGAAGTGCCGATCGGAGCACTGATCGTCTCGGCCGAGGGCGACGTGCTTGCCGAGGCTTCGAACGAAACGATCGAGCGGTGCGACCCGACCGCTCACGCCGAGATCCTTGCAATTCGGGCCGCGGGGCAAAAGATCGGGAACTATCGCCTCACGGGCACGACCGTCTATTCAACAATCGAACCGTGCGCGATGTGCGCGGGAGCGTTGGTGAACGCCCGCGTGGCAAGGCTCGTGTATGGAGCACCTGACGAGAGATTTGGTGCCGTGCGAAGCAAATTCGAGATCTGCGACAGCGAAATTCTCAATCATCGGATCGAGATCGTTACAGGCGTTTTAGAGGAAGAATGCCGTAAATTGATGCAGGATTTCTTTCGTGAGAGACGTTACACCCGCCGGCCTTAGATGTTCGGAGTATTGAATAGAATGCCACGAATGCACGAATATACCTTGCTGAAATTCGTGCATTCGTGGCCCTGGCGTTTATGTTTTTTGCTCCGGGGCCGATATCCGCCCGAGGGCGTTCTCAACAGATCGATCCAGGTCAACTTGATTATTTTCCGCTCTGACCATTATCATAAATGGTTCGCGCTGGAGAGGTGCGAGAGTGGTTGAATCGGGCAGTCTCGAAAATTGTTGTGCCTTAACGGGTACCGTGGGTTCGAATCCCACCCTCTCCGCCATTTTTTCTTTTTAGCTCGGCCAATTCAAAGACCAAGAAGCTGTTTTTCACATTCCTTAGGAGGGAGCAGACGATATGCCTTTGTCCAAAAAGTTGACGGCTGAATTTCTGGGCACGCTCTGGCTTGTGCTCGGCGGATGCGGAAGCGCGGTGATCGCCGCAGCGTATCCGAATCTCGGTATCGGTTTTGCAGGTGTCGCACTTGCGTTCGGCCTGACGGTATTGACGGGAGCTTATGCTCTCGGCCACGTTTCGGGTGCACATTTCAATCCGGCGGTATCGATCGGCCTTTGGGCCGGAAAACGATTCCCGGCGAAAGATCTGATCCCGTACATCGTTGCTCAGGTTTTAGGGGCGATCGCAGCGGCCGGGATCTTGTACATTATCGCCAACGGGAAGGCAGGTTTCGGGTTTGCGGGAGGCTTTGCCTCGAATGGCTTTGGCGATCATTCGCCTGCGAAGTACAACGCAGTGGCTTGCTTCGTCGCCGAGGTCGTAATGACGTTCTTCTTTGTTTTCGTCATCCTTGGCTCGACCCACGGCAAGGCACCTCGGGGCTTTGCACCGATCGCGATCGGGCTGTGCCTGACGCTGATCCATTTGATCACGATCCCGATAACGAACACGTCGGTCAACCCCGCACGTTCGACCGGCCCGGCACTTTTTGTCGGCCTTTATTACGATCCGTGGGCATTGAAACAGCTTTGGTTCTTCTGGCTTGCACCCATCTTAGGTGCACTTCTTGCCGGTTTTCTCTTCAACTGGCTGATGGAAGAAAAGACGGCCGCACACGCCGGCGGTGACGATGCGATCACAGGCGACGATATCGGCGAGATCGGCGAGCCCGTAACCGGCGACTAACCAACGCCCTGGCCCGCACGAGAAGCGGGTGTTTGACAACTTGATCTCTTAAAGGCTTGGAAAGGTGCAGGAGCGGTTGAACTGGCAGCACTGGAAATGCTGTGTACCTCAAAAGGGTACCGTGGGTTCGAATCCCACCCTTTCCGCCAGAACTAAAGGAGAAAGGAGAAAGGCGAACGGAGAAATGGCGAACGACCAAAAGCAGGAGGATCTGACAGACAGAACGAGGCTTTTTGCAATCAGGATCGTCAAGCTTTTTGGAGCGTTGCCTAAGACGACTGAGGCTCAGGTCATTGGCAAACAGGTCTTGAGGTCCGGTACGTCGGTTGGTGCTCAGTATCGTGAATGTAAATTCGCCAAATCTTCGGCGGATTTCATAAGCAAAATTGAGGGTTCGCTCCAAGAACTCGAAGAAACATCGTATTGGCTGGAACTCCTTGAGGAGATGCAGTTGTTTAGCTCCGAGAAGCTGCGGCCGCTTCGAGCTGAGGCAACAGAACTGACCGCCATTTTTGTGACGATAGTAAAGAAGGTAAAGGCGAAAAAGCTTGCCTGACCTCAAGGCCTGAGTTGTTCAAGACCTCAACCGGCTTTTTACTCATCTTGAATTTGCTTACCTCCCCTTTATCCTTTCGCCTTTATCCGTTATCCTTTCAGTTGGCTTCAGGCTCCGCACAAGGTTTGAGTTGTGAACCCCGCTAGGCCGGGAACGGAGCAACGGTAGCGATTTCAGCTTGTGTTGCGGTCATGTCTGAAGCCATCTCATTTTGTTTTGAACGGCCCGTTTGACCATTGTCTAACGGGCTTTTAATTTTTTCTGACAGGCTTATCTACAGGCCGCGATTGCGCCGCGAAAGCGAAACGAATTACAATCTAATTCTCGATGTCTTATCAGGTAATTGCTCGAAAATGGCGGCCGCAGAGCTTCGATGAAGTTACGGGCCAGGAGGTCGTTACGCACAGCCTGCGCAACGCGATCGAGCATGACCGCCTGCATCACGCATACCTTTTTTCCGGAGCAAGAGGCGTCGGGAAGACGACGACTGCGCGTCTTCTTGCAAAGGCGCTGAACTGCCACAAGTCCGACAGCAAGACCACGACGCCTTGCCGTATTGACGATGAGAACGCGTGCCCGTCATGCATTGAGATCGCCGAGAGCCGTTCGCTGGACGTTCTTGAGATCGACGCCGCTTCGCATACGGGCATCGACAACGTTCGTGAGGCGATCATCGACGGCCTAAGCATCAATGCCGCACGCGATCGCTGCAAGGTCTTCATCATCGACGAGGTCCATCAGCTCTCAAAACAGGCATTCAACGCCCTTCTCAAGAGTATCGAGGAACCGCCGCCGAACGTCGTCTTCATCATGGCGACGACCGAGCTGCACAAGGTTCCGATAACGATCACGTCGCGTTGTCAGGAATTTCAATTCCGCACGATCGCGAACTCGAAGATCTACGATCGGCTCAAGCTGATCGCGGAAAAAGACAAGATCGACGCCTCAGATGAAGCGTTACGCGAGATAGCACGTTCGGGAATGGGCTCGATGCGGGACGCTCAGAGCAATTTCGATCAGGTGATCAGCTTTTCGGGCGGCACGATCGAGGCCGCAGATGTCGCAAAGGCTCTTGGCTCGGCCGGAGCGGACGTTCTCGAAAAGGTCATCGTTGCGGTCACTAATTCTGACGCGAAAACGCTCCTCGAAACCGTCGATGATCTTGTTTCACGCGGCCACGATCTGCGGAATTTTGCAAGCGACCTGCTCGGGGTTTTCCGCGATCTGATGGTGCAGAAAGTTGCCGGAGATTCGACCGAGAGCCTCGTCGATTCTGCTGCATTCTCTTCGGAAAAGCTTGGCGAGCTTGCCGCACCATTTTCTGCGAGCGATCTCCTTCGGTTCTTTCATTCGCTTTGCGAGACAGAGTCGAGCCTTCGCGACGCTGCCCAGCCAAGATACGTGCTCGAAGTTGGCCTCGTGAAACTGGTCGAGATGAAGAAGCTCGCGCCGATCGAGGACATCCTCAAAAAGCTCGGTTCTGCCGACTCACACGCTGCGGCCGCTGCCGCCGGCGAAGAAAAAAAAACTCTAAAATCTGACTGCGTTCGTCCTGTCGTCGCGGAAGCAAAACCTCCGCAGCCTGAACCTGAGCCTGAGGTCCTGTCTTACGATGAGGCTCCGCCCGAAGAGAACTTTCCCGAGCCGCCGTCGGATGATATCGGCTTTAGCGACACCGTATTTGAGCCGGTTCCCGCAGGAGCGGTCGTGCCTTTCGAACCTCGCCCGTCGGGCGGCGAATTCGGAATGTCTAGAATACCGTCCGATCTGCTTGAGCATTTTGACGACCCCAGGCTCGATGATGCTTACGAAGCAGCGTTGCGGCTTACCGGTGACGATCTGCGGCCGCTTAAGTCAGGCGGCGAGCTTGCGACGCGTCTTTCAGGGCGTGCCGGTTCTGCGAATCGCACTCAAGCACATTCAACAGGCGGCGGAACAGCGGCCCGTCCGGCGGTCGATATTTCGCATATGATCCCGAAAGCTCCGAGTATTGACACGACTCAGCCTCTTCCTGCATTGAGCGACGATCCAACAAATGAAGAGTTGATGGCCTATGCCAACGCACTTCCGAGCGTTCAGCTCGCCAAGCAGATATTCCGCGGGGCTGCGGTCGTCGAGGTCCGAAAACACAAAGATCAGCGGAACAGCTAGCCACGAGCTTTCGTATTATGAGACGATGTTCGGAATGCGACAGATAACGGAATCTCGCTATCTTGCGGCCATGCTCGCGACGCTTGCGCTTCTGGGCGCACTCGCTGCATTTTCGATAAACGTCTCAGCACAGTCGGGCTCTGATCCGTCCGATCCGACAACGCTCCAGGCAACGGGCTTTGTGAACGACTACGCGGGCGTTATCGACCCGACGACGAAGGCTGAGCTTGAGAAGAAACTAACTGATCTAAAGAACTCCACGAACCCGAAGGTCGAGATCGCCGTTGCCGTCATTCAAACCACGGGCGGACGCGACATATTTGACTATTCGATACAGCTGGCCCGCACCTGGAAGATAGGCTCCAAGGCCGACGACAATCCGAGCGCTCTGCTTGTCGTTGCGATCAAGGACCGCAAATATTTCACGCAGATCAGCCGCGACCTTGAAGACGAACTGCCGGACGGCCTTGTCGGCAGCCTTCAGCGCACTTACCTTGTTCCGGAGTTCAAGAAGGGAAATTACGGGAAGGGCATCAGCGACACGATCGATGCCTACATTGCGAGGATCCGCGAAAAAGGGAACGTCGCCGGTGTTCCGAACGCTACACCCGGATCGGCTGCGCGAGATGATTCGATGCCCGCCGAAGGGTATCAAATGCTTTGCTGTGTGGGCATCGTCATTATCGCGTTCATCGGGATCGGCCTCTATTTCGCACGTAATTCTGGACGCGGTGGCAGAGGCGGCGGAAGCGGCGGAAGCGGTGCCGTTGACAGCGCATTGCCGTGGGTGATCGGCGGAATAATAAACAGCGTGGCAAACTCCGGATCTTCCGGCAGCGATTGGGGCGGAAGCGGCGGTTCTGATGGCGGCTGGGGCGGTTTTGGCGGCGGCGGAGATTTTGGAGGAGGCGGCGCCGGCGGCGATTGGTAAAAGAATATGAAGCATCATTTTGACGCATTCGTTGACGATCTGAGGTCGAGCCACGGCAGCAATCTAGTGTCCGTGATCCTTTACGGATCGGCCGCGGCGGGCGATTTTATCCCGCAAAGGTCGGATTACAACATACTTGTCGCGCTGAACAGCATCGGCCCCGATGACCTGCGAAAGGCTCACGCCTGTGTGCGTGAATGGGCAAAGCTCGGCAATCCGATCCCGGTCTATTTTACGGTCTCAGAGCTAAAGAACGGAGCCGATGTTTTCCCGATCGAATATGATCAGATGCGGCAGGCTCGCCGCGTCCTTTTCGGCCCGGACCTTCTTGGCGAGATCGAAATTTCCGATGAGTTTCTGCGGCTTCAGGCGGAATATGAACTTCGGAGCAAGCTTTTGCAGCTTCGCCGGCAGTATATTCCGGCTTCGTCGTCGGTCGAACGGCTTACTTCGCTGATGGCGGACAGCCTATCGAGTTTTGCGGCACTTTTTCGTGCCGTGCTGAGGGTTTACGGCATCGAACCGCCCGTTACCAAGCGTGAGGTCGTTGCAAAGACGGCCGAGAGGCTCGGAATCGACGGTACGCCGTTTGAAAAGATACTCAATATTCGCAAAGATAACCTTGCATACGAATTGGATGAAAAGGGGGCGAACGATCTGTTCGGAGAATATCTCATCGAGATCGAAAAGGTCATTGATGCAGTTGACAGATCTAAGAAGGACTAACTTTTTTGGGAGAAGATAGATTATGAAACGAGTAGCATTATTGATCGTGATTCTGGTGTCGGGCTTTCTGCTCTCCGGCTGCAGCTATAACGAATTGACCGCCAAGCAGCAGATCGTTCGCGGAAAATGGGCCGATATTGAAGCCGCCCTTCAGCGGCGTGCCGATCTGATCCCAAATTTGATCGAGACAGCGAAGATGGTCGGCGTCAATGAACAGGAAGTTTTCGGCCAGATAGCAGATGCACGGTCGCGGCTGTTGAACGCAACAAGTGCGGCTCCCGCAGGTGGTGATTCGACGCCCGAGCAAAAGCAGGCCGTCATCGACGCTGCGAATAGCTTTGGAGGCACGATAGGACGCCTTCTGAGCCTGTCTGAGCAATATCCGCAGCTTAGATCGAGCGACGCATTTATGAAGGTCCAGGATGAGCTTGCGGGCACGGAGAATCGCATCTCGACGACGCGGCAGGACTACAACAAGGCCGTAACGGACTACAACACGACCCGCAACTCCTTTCCTGCCGTTCTGACCGCGGGTTTGCTGGGCTTTAAGGAAGAGCCTTTCTTCAAGGCCGATGACAGTGCCCACACGGCACCAAGCGTCGGTGATGCGAACTCGATGCGTCGAGCGCCGCAGCCCGCACAATAGACGTCAAAAACCTCTCGAATTGCACATCGAGCAGTGATCGCAAGGCTTGTCAGGTTCGAACTGGCAGGCCTTTTCCTTCATCGAGGCAAAGATGCTGTCCGCGATCGCTTCAGCGACCGAAAATTTGTCCAAACTCGAATGCGGTGCATCGCGTAGAACAGGAAGCTGTTTCACCGGTGTGCCTTCAAGTTTCTCAAGTCGCTTTTCCATCTTTTCGAGAACGGCAAAGATCGCCGCGAATGCGCGTGCAGAGCTTTCGGGTGAGAGATCGGCCATAAAACTACCTACCGATGGCGGCCAGCATTTCGCGAACCGCTTCTTCAAGCCCGCAAAAGACCGCTCGCGAGATGATGTTGTGGCCGATGTTGAATTCCGCGATCTCAGGCATCGCGGCGAGCGGCGCGATATTCCGAGTCGTAAGGCCGTGGCCCGCGGCGACGATCAGGCCTTTATTTTGGGCGTGAATGGCCGCGTTATGCAGTCTTTCGATCTCGGCCGCCGCCTTTTTACGTCCTTCGGAATGCGCAGCACATGCGCCGACCGTGAGTTCGGCATATTCTGCTGTGCAAAGCTCGATCTGACCGGCGCCGGCTTCCTTTGCCGCCGTTATCTGTTCCTCGACGGGATCGATGAAGATACTTACAAAAATGCCCGCGGCCGTCAGTTCTTTGGCCGCCTTTGCGACCGCGTCAAAATTGCCGATCACGTCGAGGCCGCCCTCGGTCGTGATCTCTGTCGGGCTTTCCGGAACGAGCGAGACGGCATCCGGATACGTTAGTTTCGCGATCGCGACCATCTCGTCGGTTGCGGCCATTTCGACGTTCAAATAGGTCGTAACGATGCGACGCAGAACATCAAGATCGGCATCCTGGATATGCCGCCGGTCGCCGCGAAGGTGCACCGTTATGCCGTCGGCACCGGCCTTTTCACAAAGCACCGCGGCGGAGGCAATGCTCGGCTCGATCGTTTTACGAGCTTCGCGAACGGTCGCAACGTGGTCGATATTTACGTTTAGGCGTGCGGTCATTTTAGGTCGTAAACACCATTCTTTGCGTTTCGGCGAATGAGTGCAAGTTCGGAGAACATTCGTCGCGTGTCGCGAAAGACGCTCACCTTCGAACCCTCGACATCATTCCATCGAACAGGGATCTCGGCGAGCCGCAATCCGTGATACTTGGCAACAAAGAGAAACTCTACGTCGAACCCGAAGCGATCGACCGTCATAACGTCGAGCAGCGGCCGGAACTTCTTCATATTAAAGGCCTTAAAGCCGCACTGAGTATCTGCAAAACCGAGCCCCGACATCTTTCGAATGACGAAGTTCATCACCTTGCCGCCTTGTTCGCGACGCCACGGCTGGTGCGTGCCGATAAGGCTGCGGTCGAGGGCACGCGAACCGAAAGTTAGATCCATTTCGCCGTTCGAGATCGGGGCGATCAGTTTTTCTGCTTCTTCGATCGGCGTCGAAAGGTCTGCGTCGCTGAATAACGCAATGTCAGCCTCGGCCGCCAGCAGGCCGGTCTTGACCGCATTGCCTTTTCCGCGGTTCTGCTTATGCCGGATCACGTTCGTCTTGATCTCGTCATATCTTTCCGCAACTTTACCGGCAATTTCCGCCGTATCGTCGCTCGATCCGTCATCCACAACGATCAGTTCCGCGTCGAGGCCTTTCTCGCGAACATACGTGAGTATTTTCTCGAGACTTGGCACAATACGCGCGGATTCGTTAAATGCGGGAACAACGATGGATAGCTCTTTCGACATCGGAGAAAAAGTAATGTTACGCGTTTCGCCGCGACAAGTAAATTGCGGGTCGCCGCAACGAAGTCTGCGTTCGTGTCGTATGTTATAATTTAGTGTTATTTTTCGGGCCCGCGGGAACCTTGGATGCTTAAGAATTTTCCAATAATCGCAATAGCAGTGATCGTCGTCGGAGCCGTTGTCGGCGGTGTTTTTGGCCATCGCTCAGATGCCGCCGCAGAAGTTGGCGGCGTGACGAACGAAATGATCGTAAAGCAGCTTCGTGAGGCTGACAAGGTCGTAATGGACAACTACGCGGGCAAGCCTGCTCTCGAAGACCTGACCGAAGGCTCGATCCAGGGAATGCTTTGGACGCTCGATCCGCATTCGTCGTTCTTTAACCGCCGCGAACTGAAAAAACTCGATGAAGAACAGTCGTCGCAGTTCTACGGCATCGGCGTTTCGATCTTTCAGCATCGCGACGGCGTTTATGTGCAGTCTGTCGTGCCCGGAACGCCGGCCGAGAAGGCGGGCCTGCGGTACGGCGACAAGTTCATGACCGTCGAGGGGAAAGATGCGACCGAATGGAGCGCGTCCGAGGTCTCAAAGAATGTCCGCGGCGAACGCGGCAAGCCCGTAAAACTTACCGTTGCTCGTGCCGGCGTCAAAGATCCGGTTCCATTTGAGATCGTTCGCGGCGGTGTTCCGCTTCCGTCGATCCGCAATTATTTTATGCTTCCGAACGGTACGGGATATGTCGCCCTGACCGGCGGATTTCAGCAGACGACGTCGGACGAATTGACCGAGGCGATCAACGATCTGAAAAAGCAGGGAATGAAGAGCCTCATTCTCGATCTTCGAAATAACCCGGGCGGTCTTCTTGAACAAGCCGTCGATGTTGCGAGCAAGTTCATTCCCGGCGGGCAGACGGTCGTTTCGGTAAAAACGGGTCGGTTCGGGCAGAATCGCGATCTTCCTGCGATCGGCGGCGAGGTCGAGACGATGCCGCTTGTGGTGATGATAAACGGCGGCTCGGCATCTGCCTCTGAGATCGTTGCGGGAGCGATACAAGATTACGACCGCGGCGTTCTGGTCGGCAGCGACAGCTTTGGCAAAGGCCTTGTGCAGCGGATATTCCGTCTTCCGTACGGCACAGGCCTGACGCTCACGACGGCGCGTTATTACACGCCGTTCGGACGCTCGCTCCAGCGGGATTATTCGAGCGGTTCTATCTACGACTACTACACGCATATGGAGGACGCCGAGGACAACAACGGCAACGCGATACCAAAGCCCGAGGGCGTTCCGGTAAAGACCGCCAACGGACGCATACTTTATGGCGGCCGAGGTATCGAACCTGACGTCCGTGTTGATCCGATAAAAGACCCGCAGAAGAAGGCGAAGGTCAACGAGGAAGCGTTCTTCTTTGTCCGGCAGCTCGTTGCGGGCAAGATACCGGGCTTTGAGACCTATAAGAACGACAAACAAAGTTTTGTGAACGTCGTAAGACCGGGCGATTTTGCCGTGTCGGACAAGCTGTTCGAAGCGTTCATCAAGTTCGCTCTTGCTGACAAAGAGAGCCAGCTCAACGAAGCTTCGGTCGATGAGATCGCGGCATACGCGCGTTCGCGGATACGCGAGGAACTTGCGACCGCGAATTATTCATCCGAGGCAGGTTTCCAGGTCCTCATGGAGAATGATCCGCAGGTCGCAAAGGCCCTCGAAGCAATGCCGGAGGCCAGTAAACTTGTGGCGTCGGCCGGGCTCTTTGGCCAAAGATAGCGGCAATTTTCAACTGACGGGTTCGTGGAGTAAAATAAAGGTTTACTCCACGGGCTCTTGATTTTTTTATGTATAAGCAAATTGGCATCCTAACGGGCGGCGGTGACGCACCCGGCCTGAACGCGGCGATACGCGCGGTCGTACGTACGGCCACAGGCAAGTTCGGGATGCAGTGTATTGGAATTGAAGACAGTTTTGAAGGTATTTTGGGCGAAACGCATACGGTCAAGCTCTCGCCAAAGAATGTAAGCGGACTGCTGCCGCAAGGCGGCACGGTGTTGGGTACGAGAAACCGCGGCAGCTTTGTCAAAATGGTTGACGGCAAGCCTGTTTTTACGGAACTTCCGGTCTCCGAGGCTCTCGCGAATCTCGATATCCTCGGCATCGAGGCCTTGGTTGCGATCGGCGGTGAAGGAACTCTCGCCATCGCGGCTCAGTTCCATAAACGCGGATTTCCGGTGATCGGCGTTCCTAAGACGATCGACAACGACCTTGCGGCGACCGAATTCACATTCGGGTTTATGACCGCGATCGATATCGCCACCGAAGCTCTCGACAGGCTTCACACGACGGCTGCTTCTCATGACCGAGTGATGATCCTCGAGGTCATGGGACGCAACACAGGCTGGATCGCCCTTCACGCCGGGCTTGCGGGAAGCGCCGATATCATCCTGATACCGGAGATACCGTTCTCATTCGACGCGATCCGCCGAAAGGTGCTTGAGCGTGAGGCCGCAGGTTCGCGTTTTACGAACATCATTGTGGCCGAAGGCGCGCTTGAGGTCGGAACGAGCGAAACATACTCCGACCGGTCAGAGCTTAGGCTTGGCGGAATTGGTGAGATCGTCCGACGCCGTGTCGAGGAGATGATGGGCAAAGAATCGCGATGCGTCGTCCTCGGGCACTTGCAGCGTGGCGGCAGCCCGAACGCATTTGACCGAATGTTGGGTACGAATTTCGGCGCGTGCGCAGCCAGGGCACTTGCCAACGGTGAGACCGGCAAGATGGTCGCGCTTCAGGCCGGCAACATAATTACCGTGCCGCTTGAAGATGCGATCTCGAACATCAAGACCGTGCCGACGGGCGGCCAACTTGTCCGAACCGCTCGCGATGTCGGAATTTCCTTCGGCGCTCCAGGCGAAGCCGAGCTAAACGAAAAGATACGCGTTGAGGGAGCACATTAGAGAAAGATGGAAGCGATCAAGAAAAAACTGCAAGGCGAGCTCGATGAACTCGAGCAGGAACTTCATTTTAAGCTCCCAAAGGAGATACAGAAGGCGCGCGAATTCGGCGACCTTCGAGAGAATGCCGAATACAAGGCAGCGATGGAGCGACAATCGATCGTTCAGGCGCGTATCGCACAGATCCGACAGCGTATGAGCGAGGTCGAATCGATCGATCTCTCAAAAATACCGCAGGACCGTGTGGCTTACGGCTCGCTGGTTGTGCTTTTTGACCTCGACAAAGAAGAAAAGATCCGCTACAAACTCGTAACGAGTGAAGAAAGCGATCCGGACAACGGCCTGATCTCGACCGTTTCGCCCATCGGACAAGCGTTGATGGGACGCGAAGAAGGCGACGAGGTCAAGGTCAAAACACCGAACGGCTGGCGGAATTTTGAGATCAGCCGTCTTACGACGATCCACGACGCAGAATAGGAACGTGATGGATAAGAAGACCGAGCGTATCGAGGATCGAACCTAAGATGCTGGGATCAAGCATAGGCCGCGGTGCGAAAAAGATCATCGGCGCGATGGTTCGCGCACTCTCTGCCCGCGGCATCAATCCGAACTACCTTACTTCGCTCGGCGTTACGATAAACATCGGGTGCGGCGTTCTCTTCGGGCTTGGCCAGTTCTTCTGGGCGGGCGTCGTCCTGATCGTCGCGAATCTTTTCGATATGCTTGACGGCAACGTCGCCCGAAATTCGGGACGCGTTACCAAGTTCGGTTCCTTCCTCGATTCATCTCTTGACAGATTGTCGGATATGGCCGCCTTCATGGGCATAATAATGTTCTATGCGGGCAATTCGCCGCAGCATTCGCTGCTGAACGTCTTTCTTGCCGGCGTCGGGATGATGGCGTCCGTTATGGTCAGCTATACGACCGCACGCAGCGAAGGCCTCGGCGTCAAGGCAAATGTCGGTTTTCTGCAGCGTCCTGAACGCGTCGTCCTGCTCGTGATCGGTGCTCTCTCGACGTGGGATTGGAACTCGACAAGTTATTTTGCGAATCGTATGCCGCCCGTACTTTGGGTCCTTGCGGTCGGCTCGGTTTGGACATTGATCCACCGAATGTATTTCATCTGGAAGGAGTTTCGTCGGCTGGAATCGTAGATGTTGCAATGGCTCGCTGATAAATGGCACGCACTGACCTGGGAAAGCATCGTCGTAAGCGTGATACTTTTCGTGGTCACTTTTGCGTTCAGCCTTGGTGCGATCGCTTTCGTGCTCGTCAAGATACCTGCACACTATTTTAGTGCGCACTACGAGCAGGATTTTCTCCCGAACAGCCCGTGGCTCGTTCGTTGGGGAGCGGTTATTCTAAAGAATATTCTCGGCGTTTTTCTGATCTTTCTTGGAATACTGCTCTCGCTTCCAGGTGTTCCGGGGCAAGGCATTTTAACGATCTTGCTCGGCCTGATAATGCTGGACGTGCCTGGCAAACGTCCGCTCGAGGCAAGGATAATCAAGCGCCCGAAGGTGCTCGCCGCAGCGAATCATCTTCGCGCCCGTTGGGGAAAACCTCCGCTTGAGGTGGATTGAAGGGCTGGTCTGGGATGGGCATTTTTGACAGACTATTCAAAGCTAAACAACCTGCGGATTCACGCCGCGAAAGGCTCCTTGCTTCCGGTCGTATCACGGATGGCGTGATCCTTGAATTGAAGCGGGATGGTAACAAAGACGTTGTCGCGGTCTATCATTACACGCTCAACGGAGTCGAGTTCGAGTCGGCGGAGGTTTTGACCGCGGCTCAACTTAAGGAAAGCATTCGCTACGCGCCGGGTTCGACGGTTGCGATCCGCTATGACCCGAAGAATCAGGTCAACTCGATAATCGAATGATGTTCAAGAAAATTTTGATCGCAAATCGTGGCGAGATCGCCTGCCGTGTCATTCGAGCGTGCAGGGACCTTGGCATTCAGACGGTGGCGGTATATTCCGATGCGGACAAGGCAGCATTGCACGTACGCATGGCGGACGAGGCGTTCCATATCGGGCCGTCTCCGTCGTCAGAAAGCTATCTTCGTCACGACAAGATCCTTCAAGTTGCAAAAGAGAGCGGTGCGGATGCGATTCATCCCGGCTACGGCTTTCTTTCTGAGAATGCAGAGTTCGTTCGCGAGGTAACAGCGGCAGGAATAAAGTTCATCGGCCCGCCTCCCGAAGCCATGGAAGGAATGGGCGGCAAGATCTCGGCACGCAAGATCGCGATCGAGGCGGGCGTGCCCGTAGTTCCGGGGACGACAACACCGCTCAAGTCATACGATGAGGCGCGAGAGACAGCCGCGTCTTTCGGCTATCCCGTAATGCTGAAAGCATCTGCCGGCGGCGGCGGCAAAGGTATGCGTTTGGTGTCGGAAGAGAGCGAACTGCGTTCTGCCCTCGAGACCGCACAGAGTGAAGCGGCAGCGAGCTTTGGGGATGATGCCGTTTACATCGAGAAGGCGATTGTTCGGCCTCGGCATATCGAGATACAGGTCTTTTCAGATTCGCACGGCAACCACCTTCATCTCGGCGAGCGCGAGTGTTCGATCCAGCGGCGCCACCAAAAGGTGATCGAAGAAGCGCCGTCGCCGATCGATTCTGCAGAGCTTCGCGAGAGAATGGGCGGGTGTGCGGTGATGGTCGCAAAGGCCGTGAATTATGAAGGTGCGGGTACCGTTGAATTTTTAGTTTCGGACGTTGACCGCGCATTCTATTTTCTTGAAATGAACACGCGCCTTCAGGTCGAGCATCCTGTTACGGAGCTCGTTACGGGGATCGATCTTGTTCGCGAACAGATCTATGTTGCCGCAGGCAGAAAGCTTTCCTTCACGCAGGAAGATGTGGTCCTTCGCGGGCATGCGATCGAATGCCGCGTCTATGCCGAAGACGCCGACGCAGGCTTCTTGCCGTCGCCGGGCAAGATCACTCGGCTTCGGCTGCCGCAAGGGCCGGGAGTTCGCGACGATGGCGGTATTTACGAGGGAGCCGAGGTTTCGATCTACTACGACCCGATGATCTCGAAGTTTGCGGTCTATGGCCGCGACCGTGCGGAAGCGATCGACCGTATGCGGCGTGCACTTCTCGAATACGAGGTGAATGGGATCAAGACGACGCTGCCATTCTTCCGCGAAGTGATGGACGACGAGGTGTTCATACGCGGTGATCTCGACACAGGTTTTATCAAAGCATTTATGGAGCGGCGAAAGGCGGTTGAACCAGACCGTGAAACGCTCGATGCCGTGATCATCGCGGCTGTGCTGCATTCTCAAGCTCGACGGCCGCAGACCACGGTAAACGCTGAACAGCGGCAAACAAGTCGCTGGGCAGCGGCCGGACGCGCAGCACAAGTGAAGGGAATCTAGAATTTTGCAAGGATATTGAAATGGAAGATCTACTAAAGCAATTGATGGGCAAGAAGGTCGATGTCGCATGTCAGACGAACGTGAATTTTCGCGGCGACATCGTTGATGTAAAGGACGGCGTCGTTTATCTGCGCGGTGAAGACGAACGCGTTGCGTATGTGGCTATCGACAAGATCGCGGCGATCTACGAGGTGAAAGA
This sequence comes from Pyrinomonadaceae bacterium, assembly GCA_019694355.1. Taxonomy (GTDB): domain Bacteria; phylum Acidobacteriota; class Blastocatellia; order Pyrinomonadales; family Pyrinomonadaceae; genus OLB17. The sequence continues at coordinate 230,089 of JAIBCB010000005.1, forward strand.
CGCGGCGATAAGGCCGGGATTCATCGGATAACGGAATAAGCGAAAATAGAAAAAGCCTGCGAAACTTTATCGGTCTCGCAGGCATTTTTACTGAACTTTTTTTGTTTCGATCTTAGTGGATATCCGCTGCAGACGTTGCTTCGATCGGAAGGCGTCGGAACCCGACGATGCGGTTCTCCCAATATCCTTTGAACGGTGAATAGGTGATGCCTTTGCTTGATGATGCGTGGAAAAATCCATTCTCGTCGGCGACAATGCCCATATGGCCGAGGCCGTTAAGGAACACAAGCGTTCCGAACTTGAAGCGGTCGTCGCCATAGACCGGCTCAGATTGCGACCAAAGCGAACGAGCACTCACGCGAGTGAAATTGATGCCCGCATCATTGAATACGCTCCAGACGAAGCCTGAGCAATCGTAGGTGTTCGGGCCGGTCGAACCGTAGCGATACGGAATGCCCCAGCGAGCCATAATGCCCTGATAGATCATATCGCTGACGCTTGCGCTATACGCCGTGCGTCCCGCGGTGAGTGCCGACGTGTAATTGTTTACGGCACGCGATGAAGCAGTCTTCCTAACAAGCGGAGCGGCTGGCTGAGGTTTGACGAGAATGATCGGGCTTGTGAGGGTCGGACGAGAAGAAGTCGTTCTTTGGACTGGCGGAGCAGAAGGCTCGGACGGAAGATTCGTCGGTTGGCTCGACGTCGATCTAACTACGCGAGCTCGGTCCTGTGCTGCGGCCGGTGCTGTAGAGATGCCGGCCGTAACTGCCGCGCACACCGAAAGCAAGAATAACTTCTTAAAATTCATCTACGGTTTTTCCTCTCAGTTTTTGCTTATTTTTGAAAGATCGCGAGAAAAGAGGATGGCAAGAAAAATAACTTGCCTATTAAAAGGAAACCGCTAATGCGGGGCCTTTTCCCAAGATCTTCTTTTTTCATTTACGGCCATCCGATAGTGCAGGGAAGTCGGACATCGGTCGCAGTAAGTATTATGGCGTATTGAAAATAGCGTTGGCAAGCCGGAAAAACAGGTTTTTGCACGGACCTCCGCCGCCAACCCTACTCTGATGTGAGCGCCTTGCCTGCCTTCAGTTGTCCTGGATGACAAAAGATACGGCGAATCGACACCGCTTTCCCGGAAAAAAAGAAGAGCGGTCTCGAATCGCTCGAAACCGCGCTTCATTGCGTGAATTGACCTTCTATTAGGCCGAGAATGACGTGCCGCATCCGCAGCCGCCCGAAGCATTCGGGTTCTCGAACGTAAAGCCCGAACCCATCATATTCGTCGTATAGTCGATCGTGATGCCGTTCAGATATTGTGCCGAGAACATATCGACAAAGAACTTAATCCCCTGATCATCCACAAGCAGATCGCCCTGACGCGAATCTTCTTCGACATTAAGGCTGTACTGGAAACCCGAGCATCCGCCCGGAACGACGCGAACGCGAAGGCCTGCGGTTTCCGGCAGATCTTCCTCTGCCGCGATGAACTTCTTGATCTCTTCGGCCGCATTCGCGGTCACGTTCATTTGAATGCTAGGTGCTGCAACTGCTGACATTTATCTCTTGTTACTCCCGTTTGTAAATTCGGATATGCCCGATCGGGGCGAATCCTTACATCAAAGTAAATATTATAAGAAACTTGCCAATAAAGGCAAGGTCAAGCAAGCACAAGCTTACTTCCGCGGCTGCTTGCATCTGCTGATGTCCCACGACCAGGTCACGGTCGAACCGTCGGGATCCTGATACGTTTTGCTGCCCACAAGCTCGATGCCGTCGTTGAGATACATCGTCGGGTATCGGCCGTTTACAAGCGTAGCGTGGAGCCAGGCGGTGCTTTCGGTGGTTGTGTCGTGGCCTTTTTCGAGGTCGCAGGTCGTTTCGTCAACGCGTTCATAATCGTGCACCTTGGATTTGATCGGCCCGGTGCTCAGCTGGAATCCAAGCTGATAATCGCTGTCGCCACCCGAAAAACTCAATCCAAATCCGTATTGCGTGTTGCCGCTAAAACTGATGTCCGTGCCGGAGACGAATCTTGTCGTATAGCTGCCCTCAGTTTTTCCACAGCACGGGTCATTCTCACGATTGCCGTTGAACTCGGTCGTGTAGTTGCCGTAGGCATCAATGTCGGCCGGTTTTCTCTCGGCCTTTGCGGCGATCTCTTCGGGAGTTCGCGGATTGAGCGTAACCTGAACATCCTCGTGGATATCGGTCGTTTTCGTGCCGTCTCCCGCCGAATTCTTGCCGGGCGTTCGGCTGGATCTGATGATCTCCGTTTTTCGCAGGTCCCGAGTGTATTGAACAGTTCCTGCCCAATCTTCCGAGCACGGTTCCCAATCCTTGACCGGAACATCTACGCGGTAAGATTTGAGCGCCATTTTCGCCAGCACATCAGGTATCACGCCGATAAGATAGCCGACAATACCGCCATTCTTCAGGTCGAGCGAGCCCCAAATGATCTTCGGGATATCTTTGTTCGCGTCCATCTTTTCGGTTGCGACCGCAACGCGCCAACGATCTTTCTTCGGCACGGGCGTGACGGCGATCTTACGCAGGTCTCTCTTCTGCTCTTTGCCCGTTGCCTTGATCTTATTCTGGCCCTGTTCATCGGTGAATTGTTTGGACAGGTCCAGATTCTTCCGATCGACGGCATCCATGTACAAAGGGGATTTTTCGGCTCGATCGAGCGGTTCCCATTTAACGGGAACATCCTTTAGAACGCCTTCTTCCGGCACGTCCAATTCGGCGCCCGTCGCAATTTTTATGACCTTCGCGACGCAGTTGATCTGTGCAGAATTCGGAAAGTAGCGTTTGAATGTGGCCGTGATCGTCCGTTCTTCGGCCCGGTCGATGTATTGGTTGCTTTTGGTGCGGACGATCGGAGCGTTCGGCACATCAACCTCGATCTCGATGAAAAGATTAGCGGCTATGAGCTTGAGATATGACGTGATCGTATTCGCAAGTTCAACGCCCTTTGATATCTTCTCAAGGCGCTTTTCAGCGTCGGCCTGTCCCGGAAGTTTCACGCCGAACATCCCGAGGATCTTCTGGCCCTTCTTTCGATAGCCGTTAGATTCCGAAATAATATCGACGCCGGGACAAGGCGAATCGTCCATTGACGCGGCCGGATCCGCCATCAGCAGCGGCCCGCCGTCGAAGCTTGCCTTGACGAAGCTTACGCCCGCATATCCGGACTCTTCTTTCGGCTTGAAGAGTGCTGTGCCGCCCGTCAATTCTTCGTAAGCAGCGACGAGGTCTCCGAGATATCGGCGTTCAATCAGCGAGACCTGAAGCATATTCAGATTCGACTGCGGCGAAGAGAGATCCGATGTGTTCTTGCCGAGTGCAAAGATCAATTCGGCGAGAAAGCGGTTTTGCACCGACTTTCCCGTCCTTGCGGTCTTCAGATCGGCAAACATCTTCGCTCCGATATTGAGTTTCTTGAGATCCGGATCATTGCCGGCGATGACCGTTCCAAGCTTCTCGAAACTCGAGACGTAGCCCATATAGCTAGAACGCAGCATCCCCGCGACCTCGTAATCAAAGAACGCAGTCCCGTTCGGTTCAGACGGCTTAAAGAGGATCTTCTGCTTCTGGTCGATGATATGAAAGCCTGCGACCTGCAGGGCGCCGATAAGAGCAGGCAGCGAATTTTCGTCGCCCGCCAAGATCATAGCAGCTGCGTTTCTTGCGAGTGCCGCATCGGGATCGCCGCCGAAGACCCAAGCTCGCGGCAGCTTGCCTTTCTTGGCGAAATCGTTCAGCGGATCTTTTTCGGCGACGACCGCGACCTTTGGAGCCGGTGCGGGCCCACGCACGATCGGCGGACCTGTGCGGCGTGGAGGCTGCGCAAGGGCGGAAGAACACACGAGTAGAAGGAAGAGCGACAGGCCAGCAAGTTTCTTCGTCATAGTTCCCCCGCTATTTTGCTTTCGCGAGCAGTGTACCGATCACCTGATCGATCGCCGCTTTGACGGCATCGTCCGGCGAGCCTTTGACCTCGGCGGATGCGGGTGAAGATGCGACGACGGTCGTGCCGTCACTCGCATACAAGGTGACGACGATCTCGGCGCTCGACGTTCCGGCCTTTGCCGAATCGGTATTGCCGGTGATCTTGCCGAAAAGTCCGCCGATCTTTGCCGCACCGGACTCTTTCGTCTTCTTGATCTCGACGCCGATGACGTTTGCGAATTTGCCGCCCTGAACATCAGCGGCGGACGTGACGAGATAGCCGCTCATTCCGATCGCACTCACCTTGCTCGAAAGATACTCACGCAGCGAATCCTGGTCGATCTTGTTGGCCTTGCCTGAAAAATAGTCGATAGCGATCGTCTTTTGGGATTTTGTGCCGTCGGTGAACACGGTCTTGGTGCTCGTGTCGATGTTCCGCTGCTTTTTCATCAGGGCTTGCATCGACTCGACCTCGATCCACGGGTCTTTTGGCACGTCAAAAAGTGCCTGATCAAGCGTCGCTTTTGAAAGATCGAGCGTCTCGATCTCCATCGTGCCGGAGAGTTTTCCGTTCTCGTAGGTCTTCGTCGTGCCGGTCAGCATAAAGGCGGCGGGAGCGTTCCCCTTGAAGACCATCCTTGGGCGGCAGCCGCCTGTTGCCGGCGGAGGAAGGTCCGTTGGGCAAGACTGGCTGCTGAGCGAAAGGACAGCAAACCAGCCTTCCCGCTCCATTTTTGTGGGCGGCGATGGGTCACATGCATCGGGCGAAGTCTCAATGAGCTGCGTCGTCTTCAGCCACTTCGCATCGAGTCCGAACATCTTTTGCCGTTTCCCCGAATCCACGACCGAAGATGTCACCGTGACCGTACCCTTGATGACGATCTTTTGATTGTTGCGGCGAGCGAGCTTCTCGGGCGGGGCAGTTGACCAGTCGAAGTAGTCAATGTAGAACTGTTTGTTCGCCTCGCTAAGATAGACGTTCTGCTTCAGGTCGCATTGCGTGACGAAGGAGGGCATCTCCGGCATCATTCCCGCCATCATGCCACCCATCTGCTTCATCGCGGCCTCGGTTTCCGCGTCCATCTCGACCTTCATCTCGGTTCGCTGGCGAACTCCTTTTTGATAGATCGTCGAGATCATCCCGGTCTTTTGGCCGGGCTGCTTCGTACGCTGCGAAAGCTTCCAGTCGGCAAAGATCGAGGTCGCAAAGAACAATACAACAACTACCAGTGTCAATTTCTGTCGCATAGTGTTCACCTGTTTTCAGTCTGAATTATCATCTGGTCGAGTATGCCCGAAAGCCATCCGCGAAGCGTTACTTAGGCCCGTCCTTAGGCTTATCAATAGTTATTTGGCACAAGAGCGATAGCTCCGCTTTTGCTCACCATCACGAATTGGTTCGAACCGATATAAACAAGCTCGACCGCCGAGTCCTTTGGGCCGGCGATGCTGTCAACGATCGTCGTGGTGGAGATCGGGCCGGAATAGAGCCTGTTCTGGCTGCCGTCGGACATTCCTGCCGCCATAAAGTTGCCGTTACCGGCCACCGAAACCGTGGTCCAGTTCGTGTCGACTCCGGTCGTCGTCCACGAGGTTCCGCCGTTATACGAGATCAACACGAGTCCATTCGAGCCAGCAGCGGTGACGGCGATCCGCGCTCCATCCGCGGACATTGATGCTCCGCTCCAGTTTGTGTTGACGCCGGCCGGACCAAGCGTATTTCCTGTCCAGGTTGCTCCGGAATTGGAAGAAACCCAAACTTTCCCGGGTCGCTCGACGGCAACCAGTTTTGTGCCGTCAGAGCTCGATGCGACCGCCTGCCATTGATTGTTTGTGCCGCTTAACCTGTCGATCCACGTTGCGCCTGAATCCGTTGACGTATAGACGTGTCCGAGATTCTCCGCATACACGAGCTTCGTGCCATTAGATGAAACTGCTACATATACATAGTGATTTGAGATCGTCCTGCGTTGGATCCAGGTCGCCCCGCCGTTTGTCGAGGTGTAGATGCCCTGCATATCTGCGGCGACGAGCGTTGAGCCATCCGCCGAAACCGCGACCGAGTACCAATATCTGTTTGCATCAGTGAATCTTTCTGTCCAGTTCACGCCTGAGTCGGCCGAGGTGAAAAGATGGCCGTCCGCAACACCAGCGATCAGCTTTGTGCCGTCGCTCGATGAGGCAATGGATGCGTAACTTCGCACATCGGCCTGCATACGATACGTCCAGGTCTGTGCGCCGTCGTTTGAGGTAACGATATATCCCGGATACTCTACCGCGGCGAGCTTGGTTCCATCGTTCGACACCGCAGCGCCGCCCCAAAGGTTCGTGTTGGTCGAGCTGTTCACCCAATATGGACGCGTCCAGATCGTCTCTTGATGCGACGTGGCCCAATCCAAGATCGATTGGCCTGAATTCATCGCAAGCGTAAATCCGGCAGCACCCTTTGCCATTACACGAACAACGTCGCCAACCGCAGGAGAAGCAGGAAGCGTGACCGTGGTCGCCGCACCGTTGGTCAATATGTAGCCGTTGTTTGACTGCATCTGAACAGATGTCGCAGAGCTTACGTTCCATTTCAACGTGCCCGGAACATTCAGCAAACCTGATCCGTTGCCGCTTAAGATGCCGGTGAAGGTCTTATTTCCGCCGACCGTTTGGGCGCTCGTCAGATCGACAGCGTTCACGGCATATTGAGCGGTTCCGGCGTTAGTTGCGTATCCTGCATTTGTTGCGTTAGTAGCGTTGACGGCGTTTGTTGCGTTGGCGACACTGCCCGTGATCTTTGAACCGGGCACGGACACCACTTGAGCGCTGCCGACGCAATTCGTGCAGGTAAGGCCTTTTGCGTTCAGAGCACTTGTTGCGTATGGCGTCGCGGTTATCTGCTGGCGAGGGGTAAGCGCTGTGTACGCGTTTCCCGAATTGGACTGTCTTACCTGTATTTCGAGGTACATAGTCTCGTGGTCATCGAACAAACTGGGATTCGGGTCGAGTTGGATCGTGAATATCCCGCTTTGGACGGGGATGCTTGTTACCACTTGGCTGTCTTCGCAACTCGTTGCAGGTTGGACCAAAGGATCGACGTTGCTGCAGACGTAAACCAGGAAGTCAAAATTTCCCGTGGCGAGGGTCGAATTGTCGATCAATTTTCCTTGATATGTGAACGGGCTTGGTGGCCGCATTTGCCTCGTATGCCCCGAACTGCCCGTTGACCGTGCAGTTGCTTGCTGACCTGCGACCGCCAATGCGGTCAGTAGAATCGTTGCGATGATCTTCATGAGAGTCTCCAAAAATATGCCAATATGAACGGTTTTAAAATGGCGGCCTTAGGGCCGGAATACATCTTGAAAGAGAGAAGGTCGTTTTGAGCCGCCCGACACCATCGTATAAATGTACAATTATGTGGAAAATACTCTGAAAAGACTTTAGAATAATCTGAAAAGTTCTGAATTCTTTATGAATATGGCACAAAGCGACCCCGAAAAGCCCACTTTTCGCTTCGGTGACTTTGAGCTTGTCCCATCAGACCGGCTTTTGACGCGAGATGGCGAAGGCGTCCGCATTTCGACTCGAGTGCTGGATGCCCTGATCCTTCTGGTCGAGGCCCGCGGCGGTATTGTCTCAAAAGAAGAGCTTTTCCACAGGCTTTGGCCCGAAACCGTAGTCGAGGAGAACAACCTCAGCCAGACGATCTCTGCACTGAGAAAGGTTCTCGGCACGCAGGATGACGGTCGCGGCTTTATCGAAACGGTGCCGAAGGTCGGCTTCCGACTGCTTGCTCACGTTACTGAGGTATCAGCTGATTATGACGCCTCGGACACGCCCGCAAATATCGCCTCAGAACCTAAACGCATCTCGACCTGGAAGCTCGCCCTCGGCGGCCTGATCTTGGTGCTTCTTGTCGTCGCGGCCATTGTCGGGGTTTCGCGATACCGCACGGGAACACAAACGCTGATAAAGGCGACCGATGCCGGGCCAAAACGTCTTACGACCACGCCTGAGAACGAGAACGTAACAGGTTGGACCAACGACGGCCAGATCCTTTTTACGCGTTGGGCAAATGCAAACCTGCCCGAAACCTACAAGGTCTCGCCCGATGGCGGTGAACCGCAAAAGGCGATCGAACTCCCCGATGTCCGGCAGGCCGTTTGGTCGCCCGACGGGACGATGATCGTGTTCTGGAAATACAGCGATGCGGGGGCGGGAACTTATCTCGCAAAGTCAGATGGCAGCGATCCCAAAAAACTGCCGTTCTCCGCCGAAAATGTCTCCTGGGCGCCGGATGGAAGTAAGTTTGCGTTTCAGGCGAACGCTTTTGGCGAAACGAAACTCGAAAGCACGGAGGTGCTTACTTACGAGCTAAAGGACGGGAAGATCACGCAGATCACGGCAAACAAGAACTTTGACGGTGATGCGGGCTGGTCCCCGGATGGCGGTACGATCGTTTTTTCGAGCGATCGCGAGGGGAATTACGAGATCTATGCGATGAAGGCCGACGGCACGGATGTAAAGCGGCTTACGAACAACGCCGGGCACGATTCCTTCCCAAAATTCTCGCCCGACGGCACACTAATTTCGTTCAATTCGAACTTTGAGAGCGAGACGACCGACATTTATGTGATGCGGACGGACGGATCGAATGTCATCCGGCTTACGCGCGCAAAAGGCCACGACTTTTCGCGAAACGGATGGTCGCCGGACGGAACGAAATTCGCTTACAACTCGAATGTGGACGGCAACGACGACGTCTTCGTAATGGATATTGATGTCTTTCGGCCAGTGCCGCTCATCTCGATGCCGGATGCCGACCTCAAGACACCCGCGTATTCTCCCGATGGAGAGCGAATTGTCTTTTCTGCCGTTTATCCCGATCATCATTCTGAATTGCGGATATTTGACAGAGCGACGGGCAAGTCCGCCGTGATCGTTACGACCTCGAGCCCGGAAAATTATCCGCAATGGTCGCCCGACGGTAACTGGATCGCGTTTCATCAGGAGGTGAACGGAAAGTGGGATATTTTCAAAGTTCGCCCCGACGGATCCGATCTTACGAATCTAACTAACGATCCTTCGAGCGACAGCGTTCCGGTGTGGTCGGCGGACTCGGCGACGATCTACTTTCGCTCGAATCGGAACGGCGACACGGAGAACGCCGAGCTCTTTAAGATGAACGCGGACGGCACCGGGCAGACGCCGCTGCCGATCCAAAAAGGTAAGCTTGGGTGGCCGAGCGTTTCGCTCAAGGGTGACGAGATCTTGTACGCCGCCGATCGACACAACGATCCGCTTCTGCAATTCGATATTTACGCGGCCGATATTTCGACGGGCACTGAGCGGCCCATCATTTCTCGGCCGAAACACGACACACACCCGACCTATTCTTACGACGGATCACGCATCGCGTTCGTCGCCAGAAGCGACGGCAATGCCGAGATCTACATTGCAAATGCAGACGGAACCTCGCAGCTTCGTCTTACAAGGAATCCTGCGGACGATCGATTTCCGGGATTTTCTTTTGACGGCAAAAAGCTCCTGTTCACCTCAGACCGTACCGGCCGCATCGCGATCTACGAACTCACCTTGGATCAGAGGTGAAAAAGACGGTCAGACCTTCTTGGGTCGGTCAGGATCACGAAGACCAAAAAGATAAATGTATGGATGACGGCGCAACCCGCCGAGAGCAGGCTTCGCATTGCTTTTCGCTCACATGCCGAAAACAATGCAAATGTGCTCGTGTCGTCTGAGATCTCGTCTTGTGTCGGGCGAAAGATAAAAGTCGAACCGGTGTAGAACATCAAGTAGAAGATGATGCCGATAAGCAGCACGGAAAATAAGTCCGTCTCTTGAAGGAGTTCGGCAATACTGAGAGGAACATATATGGCCGCAAGCCAGAGCAAGATGGTCAGGAAGACCGAGAGAAGGAACACGGGAAGCCGGTCTCTCGATTCTACCGTAACGAAGCTCTCTTCAAATGCTTTTTCTTTGGCTTCTTGAAATTTTCGGTAGGTGCCGAAAGCCTTGCTGCCGAAGTTAGAAAGGCGCCTTCGGTCAAAATATTTCCGAGAGCGCCTTTGTTCTTTCATCTGCGTTTCCGTATCAATGCTGATGAGCCTTGGAGAGTATCGTGAGCTCAGGTTTCATTGCCTCGATGGAGATCTGGCGTGCGACCTCTTCGGCGACCTTGCGGAAGGCGTCGGCCTGCGGTGAACCGGGAGCCGAGATGACGACCGGAATGCCTTTGTCGCCGCCTTCGCGAACCTCGATGCCCATCGGCACCTCGCCGAGAAGTTTTAAGCCATATTCGTCCGAGAGCTTCTTGCCGCCGCCTTCGCCAAAGATGTTGTAGCGAGCACCGGTGTCCGGAGCAATGAAATAGGACATATTTTCGATGACGCCGAGGACCTGAACATTTACCTGTTCGAACATCTTTACGGCACGCCGCACGTCCGCAAGCGAAACTTCCTGCGGTGTCGTGACAACGACCGCACCCTGCACGGGCACGAGCTGAGCCAAACTCAGCTGCACGTCGCCCGTTCCCGGCGGCATATCGACGATCAGATAATCGAGCTCGCCCCAATTAACGTCCGTCAGGAACTGACGTACGATGCCGTGCAGCATCGGCCCGCGAAGGATCATCGGCTTGTCTGGCGGAACGAGCACGGCCATCGAGATCATCTTCACGCCGTGTGCTTCGAGCGGGATAAGCTGGCCGTTGAAGACAGGCGGTTGATGAAGGCCTGTGCCGAGCATCAGCGGGACGTTCGGCCCGTAAACGTCGGCGTCCATCAGGCCGACCTTCGCACCATTCTGTGCGAGTGAAACTGCGAGATTGACGGCGACCGTCGATTTGCCGACGCCGCCCTTGCCGCTCGATACCGCGATGATATTCTTCACGCCCGGCACCGCAACGTTGTCCTTGACGCCGCGTCCTTTCGGCACTTCGGAGTCCATCGTTACGTTCACTTCCGTGACGCCTTCGATCGCCGACACGAGCGTCTGTGCTTGTGCTTCCATCTCGTCTTTGACAGGGCATGCGGGCGTCGTCAAGACGATCTTGAACGACACTTTGCCGCCGTCAATGACGAGGTCCTGTACGAACCCCAACTTTACAATGTCCTTTCGGAGATCGGGGTCGATGATCTTCCGGAGGGAGTCCAGGACGATGTCTTCTGTTACTTGGCTCATATGATCTGTTTACTATTTACGCGGCGAGTCTTTCCTTTACCTTTGTAACCTCGGCTTCCGGATTCGGCAGAGATTCACCGTGATTTCGTGCCGTCTCGATCCAAAGTTCAGTTACCCGCGAAAGCTCTTCTAAAGTTCCTTCTAGATCCTCTCCTTGTGCCAAACAGCCACGTAATGCCGGCACTTCAGCCACATACCCGCCCTCTGCCGCCGGGTAGATAACAAATGGATATCTAAGGTCTTTCATTTTGTATTTCCCTCAACTATTTCGAGTACTCGCTTTACGTAGATCGCCTTTACTTTTCTATTGTGCACCGGGATCACAAATGTGACCCCTCCGCGTTTGAAAATATGATGACTACCCGCGACGCGATCCAACCGAAAGCCTTCTTCTAAGAGAAGGTTCTCTATCTGACGAAAATCTGCCTCGGTCGGGTTGTTCTTCAGCCTAGCCAACAGCTTGCTGCGTCTTGTCATATAACAACGGCGAAAAAGAGGGTCGCAACGCGAGCCTGTTTACTCCCAATTAGAGTAATATCTTATTGTAACAAAAAGCCCACGGAGTATCCCACGTGTCCAAGCCGTCAAAAGCTCAGATCTTTCGCCGCATTGCCGCGGAGGCCCGGGCATGCACCATTTGTCCCGATCTCGCGGATAAGACGGCGGTTTTGAGCGAACTGAACGGCTCGCTCGCTCCAAAGGTCTTCTTCGTGGGCGAAGCTCCAGGCCGGGCAGGCGCCGACCGGACACGCAGGCCGTTCACGGGCGATAAATCGGGAGAGAATCTACAAATCCTCTTCGACTCGATCGGGTTAAGCCGCGACGACGTTTTTCTAACGAGTGCGGTGATGTGCAGCCCGCGTTCCGCTACGGACGCGAACCGAAAGCCCACGCGTGCCGAGATCAAGAACTGTTCACGATATCTGCGTCAGCTTCTCGACCTGATCGATCCGCCGCTTGTGGCCACGCTCGGTGCAGTCGGCCTCGATTCTCTTAAACTCATCGAGCCTCATTCATTCACGCTGAAAGAACACGCGGGAACCATTCAGCATTGGAACGGACGGCTCCTCGTGCCGCTTTATCACCCGAGCCCGCTTGTGATCGCCTCGCAGCGTGGGCTCGAAATTCAGCTCGCTAATTTTCAAACGCTTAAGCAGGCGATCGATAACTGCTAACATCGAAGATAGGGAAATGACTGAGAATTCTTACGAACAAATACGAACCGGAAAGATCGGTTATCGGAGAGAGCCTCGCGGCCTCTTCGCGGTATCGGGAAGCGAAGCATTGAGGTTCCTTGACGGCCTTATTTCGAACGACGTTAAAACGCTCGAAGACGGAGCGTCGATGCTCGCTGCGTTTCCGAACGCGCAGGGCCGGCTGCTCGCTGCGGTGTCTTTCGCAAAACGCGGCGAACGTTTCATCATCGAGACCGAAGCGGCAACGCGCGAAAAGCTTTTCCAGAATCTTTTTCGATTCACGCTCGCCGGTGATTTTATCCTCGAAGACCTTTCGGAAACATTCACGAACTTTGAGATCTTCGGCGATGCTCCCGGTGTGCGTGATGTCGCTGGTGAAGATGCTCATATTTTTTCGCGGCGTTACGGCAGCGGTGTTTTTATTCCGAGCGGATCCGCCGCGAATTTTTTGAGTGCTCTTTCGAATGCGGTCGAGATCGATGACGAGACGTTCGAGACACTCAGGATCGAGTGCGGCATTCCGCTCTACGACAAAGATATGGACGAGACGACGGTCGTTCCCGAGCTCGGCATCGACGAGATGATCTCGTACAAAAAAGGCTGCTACATCGGTCAGGAGATCATCGCAAGGATCCATTTTCGCGGCCACATCGCAAAACGTCTGTCGGGCCTTACGCTCTCTGAAAAACTTGAAGCAGGAAGCGAGTTGAAGACAGCCGAAGAAAAAAATGCGGGACAGATAACTTCGGTCACGTTCTCGCCGAAATTGGACAAGCACATTGCTCTCGGCTTTGTTCGATACGACTTTCTTGAGCCCGGCACAAAGCTCTTTTCGGGAGAGACGGAATGTACGGTTTCGACGCTGCCTTTTATCTAAAATCATGTGAGACGACCTCGGTCGAGATGCCGCTAAGCGGCGTGAAATAAAGGGCTTTCAGCATTCCGCGTTCCTCAAAGATGCCGCGTATGATCAGAAAATCACTACGGTTGATCACCGCTCTGTAAGACTCGAACACGTCGGGCATCACGACGAAATTCGAAAATCCCGTCTCGTCCTCAAGCGTTACAAAAACGACGTTCTTTGCCGTCATCGGCCGCTGCCGAATGATGACCGCACCCGCGACCGAGACGACGTCGCCGCGTCGTAAATTGCGTGTCTGTTCAGCGGTGAGAATGCCGCGTGTGTTGAGCCTTTCGCGGACGAATGACATCGGATGACGGCCGATCGAGATGCCCGTTTTCTTGAGATCGGCGGCGACAAGATCGACGCCTTCAAGCCGCGTGAGAAATCGCGAATCCGTCTCTTCTGCTTTCGTCGTCTGATCGAAAAGCGTGCCCTTCGGACGCATTTCGAGTTCCGACCTCCATAGAGCTTCGCGGCGATGAACCGAGTTTTCAAAATTCAACGCTCCCGCAAAACTCAGCGCTCGAATTTCGCGTTTATTCAGCTCAGGTACACGCCGCAAAAGGTCGGCGAGATCAACGAACTCACCATTCATCTTTCTTTCATCTTCGATAGCACGCCCCGTCGTTTCGCGAAGCCCGCGGACAAAACGCAGGCCAACGCGAACCTGCTTTTCGCCCGCGACGTCTTCGACCGTGAAATCATAATCTGAAAGGTTCACATCCAGATGTCGAAAGTGCAGGCCGTGCCGCTGCGCGTCTTTTACGAGCGTCGCCGCAGAGTAAAACCCGAGCGGATAATTATTGAACATCGCCGTCATAAAACACGCTCGAAAATGGATGATGTAATACGCCGATGCATACGCGAGCAGTGCGAAACTGTACGCGTGCGATTCCGGGAAACCGTAATTTGCGAACGCCTTTGTGTAATCGACGATCTGGTCCTGCACGTCTGCGGGAATGTTGTTCTTCGTCATTCCGTTACGCAGATTTTGCGTGATCCGCTCCATCTTGCGGTCGGGCCTTTTGAAGCCCATCGCACGACGCAGTTCGTCCGCTTCGCCGCCCGAAAAACCCGCGATATCCATCGCCATCTTTAGAAGCTGTTCCTGAAAAAGCGGCACGCCGAGCGTGCGTTTCAAGATCGGTGCGAGCGATTCGTGCGGATACGTAACTTCCTCAAAACCCTGCCTTCGTTTTAGATAAGCGTGCAGCATATTCCCGACGATCGGGCCCGGACGAATGATCGCGACCTGCACGACGATGTCGTAAAAACATCGCGGCTTCGCCTTTGGCAAAAATGCGATCTGCGCGCGGCTCTCTACCTGGAACATCCCGACCGTGTCGCCTTTTTGCAGTGCGTCGTAAACCTTCTTGTCGTTATGCGGAATGCGGTAAAGATCGAGCGTTACGTCGTGATGCTCTTTGATGAGCGTGATCGAATCACGCAGGACCGCCATCATCCCGAGGCCCAGAAGATCGATCTTTACGACCTTCAACGCCTCGCAGTCGTCCTTGTCCCATTGGATGATCGTGCGGCCTTCCATCGACGCGGGTTCGAGCGGCACGATGCCGTCGAGCCGATCAAGAGAGACGACCATTCCGCCGGAATGCTGCCCGAGGTGCCGCGGGAAGTCGAGAATGCGGTGATAGATATCCGAGAATTTCTGCAGGCGAAATGTCTCCGCCGCATCAAAGCCTTCTTCCTTGAGGCGTCTGTAAAGTTCGTCGCCCTTGAACTGTTCATAATGCGAATTCAAACGCGACAGACGGTCGAGAACTTCCGTGCCGAATCCGAACGTCTTTCCGACCTCGCGTATCGCAGACTTTCCGCGATAGCAAATGACGTTCGCCGTCATCCCGGAACTTCTGCGGCCGTATTTCGCATAAACGTGCTGTATGACGCTCTCGCGATCGTCGCCCGATGGCAGATCGATGTCGATGTCCGGATATTGTTCGTACTTTTCCGAGAGGAAGCGCTCGAAAAGCAGGTTGTGCTCGATCGGATCGACCGCCGTTATGCCGAGCGCGTAACAGACCACCGAGTTCGCCGCCGAACCGCGTCCCTGCGAGAGGATCTTGTTCGCCTTGCAGTAGTCGGAGATGTCGTTGACGACAAGAAAATAGCCCGCAAGACGCTTCATCTCGATGATGCGAAATTCTTTTTCGAGTCGCGGCAAGACCTGCGATCTTATCGGCCACGCCTTGTCCCGATAACGCTCCTGCGAACGCTCGATCGCCTTTTGCCTCAATACGGAATTCATCGTTTCGCCCGACGCGACAGGATAATCGGGGAAGGTGTATGCAAGCTCTTCCATCGAAAAATTGACGCGCCCGGCGATCTCCTCCGTGATCTCGACCGCCTCGGGCAGATCAGCAAAAAGCCGCAGCATCTGCTTCTCCGTCTTTATGTAACGCTCGCTGTTCTCCGAGAGAAGTTTGCCCGCTTCGTAAATGGTCGTGTGATTTTTTATGCAGGTGAAAACATCAAAAAGTTCGCGGTCATTTTCGTCCGCGTAATAGACGCCGTTGCTCGCAAAATAATCGATCCGAAGTTTGTGTGCAAGGCCGAGCAGCGTCTGATTCAACGCTTCTTCGTAACGAAGATGATGCCGCTGAAGCTCGACATAAAGCCGATCCTCAAAAACATATTTGAGCCACGCAAGATCGAGCTGTCCGTCGCCGCGTTTTATGCTGCTATGAATAAAACCGTCTGGCCCGCCCGTAAAACACATCAACCCCGCCGAGTGATATTCGACATCGCGGCGTGTCGCGAAATGCTCGCCCTTTTTGCTGCGAAGTTTCGATGTCGTGATCAGCCGGCTCAGGTTCTGATAGCCTTTCAGATCGAGTGCGACGAGCGGCAGAAGCGAGCCGTCGTCGAGTGTTATCTCGGCACCGATGATCGGGCGAATGCCTTGCTCTTTCGCCTCAAAATGAAAACGAACGGCACCCGCGAACGTGTCCCTGTCGAGCAGAGCGACGCTCTTTATGCCCAATTCCGCAGCTCGGGCGGCAAGCCTTTGCGGCTCGCTGCCAGAAGATAAAAAGCTGAACGCAGAACGCGTGTGCAGTTCGCAAAATCCCATAAAAACCTAATCGTATTCGCCGACGATGAACCATTCTCCGTTCGTCAAAGCAAGCCGATAAACGCCTGCATTCTCGACCTCAATGTCCCATTCCTGCGTTCTCCAGCCGTCGGCCGTCCACCATTTCGAAGCGGCACGCCACACGCCGCCGCACTCGATGACAGAGCCTGAGAATTCACGCGTTCTCACATGAACGATCTTGCGGTGCCGAAGCTCGACCTCCGCACGACGCGGCGGCTGAAAATATTGAAAAGCGATCACCGGCCGCGAAGTGCGTTCCGCTTGCCGCTCTTTTCCGACAGGCAAAGCATCGGCGTCGAGACGGAATGGACGCGCGAGCCGTTCGTTAAGGAGCACGGGCACACCGACATCGCTCTGGCCGACGAGCTTTTTTAATTTTCCTGCGGTAAGCAGCAGACTTTCCGGTTCAGGACGCGAGACGGCGTAAAGCCCGCGTTGGTCTGTTCGCGGTTTCGTGAAATGCGTCGTTACCTCGACCGAAGAGATCGCGGCCTCGGGCGGCTCCAACGAGACGCGAAGGTTTATGAGCTTTAGCCAAAAGCTGCGGTCGAGCGTCGGGAAAGACGCCTTGATCTCGTGCCGATGCCATTTGCGATTCTCAAGCCGTAAGGAAATGTCGATGTGATCGCTGCTTTTTCCGTAATTTGCGACGCGTGCAAAAAGCTGTTCGAGCCCGTGATTGAGCACGAAAATAAGCTGCTCAAAATCCTCGATCGCCTGATCGAGATCGAAGCTCCAGGAGACGCGGCTCTCTCGAATATTCGGCGTCAAAAGCCGTTCGCCACGCTGCTCGATGCGTTTTATCACGCGGTCAAAATCACGCCCGTAACGCCGCGAAAGTTCGTCGCGTGGTATCGCGAGAAGTTCGCCGATATTCCGTACGCCGAGATCGCCGAGGACATTGAGCGTATCGCGTTCGATATCTAGCCCGTCGAGCGAAAGGGAAGCGAAATGCTCGGACGAATTCACCGTCGTATTCCGACCGCCGCGGGAAAGCAGCATCGCCGCGTCCGTTGTATCTGCAATGCCGATGCTGCCATTCACTTCATTTGCCTTGAGCAGATCCTTCACACGCCGTGCAACTCTTTCAGGACTGCCGACGAGGCGTTCGAGGCCGCTTGCATCAAAGACGACGCCGTCCTCGATGACCTCGATCGCAAAAGAGAATTCACGTGCGACGGCAAGCAGAGAGTGCCGTGCGGCGGACACGTCATCGACAGTTATGCATACAAAAAGTTTCGGCATAGGGAGATCTAATTTTCCGTGTGATCGAACTCGGCCTTTGCGTGGATCGGCGGTTCGTAATAATGCTTTCGCGAGGCGATCTTCAGGTGAAGATCGCGTAAAAGTTTGAAGCTGCCCGCACCCGACCACACGGCCTTTTCGCAGGACATTTCGAGCGACCTGTGCGAGGCCGAACCTGCTAAAGTTTCCGTCGATGTAACGGCAAAGATCGTCGGCGTCTCTTTTATCCGCGTGCGGTAGCGATACCAATATGTCCTCGGCACAAGCCGCAGTTTCTGCATCGAAAGGCCGCTCAAATTCAGCCAGATCGCCCCGAAGCCTTTCGCCTGCACAAGAAGATCGGCGGAGAGGAACGCGTTCTCAACATCGCCTCCGCAACGCACCCAGAGGAGATTTGCGAGTTCGACGCCAGCCTGAGCCGCCGTTGAAGGATCAAAACCGCCCACACCATCGACGACCGCACATATCTCGCCCGCGGCCGTCAGTTGTGCAAAAAGAGCGAGCATCAGCCCTGTTTTTCCCGAACTCGCTTTACCGAAAAGCTCCGAGATCGCACCGCGTTGGAACGAGATCCCGACCGACTCTATAACGACCTCATCCGGGTGTTCCTGCTCCTCGCGAAGATGTGAAAGCGGTTTTACGAGGCTCAAATAACTCATAACAAGGGCGTGCGGTAGGTTGCAACGTGTTGCATCTATGCAACAAAATTAAGAATAACCCAACTCGATCCAAAAGGCAAGGTTTTGATCTTTAAGAATGAAGTTTCGGCTCTTAAAGAGAAAGGCCCCCAAAAATGAGCAGCCCGGGCAGCATCCATTTGATACCTTTTCCGGTCGCAATACGCTTAAAAAGCTAGAGCGGCAACACGCCGAAAAGATCGGAGAACAGAACAATGAGAACATCCTTCACGAGCAGTATTTTTCGACGAACGGCGGTGATGGCCGTCATTACCGCAACTGTTTTTTCAGGAATTGCAAAGGCTCAGCCGCGCAAGTCCGCCTCGCCCCCAAACAAGACACCGGCAAAGGTAAAAGCTGGTTGGAGCGGCATCATAACCTATCGAAAGACGCTGCAGGACAGCTTCAATTCCGATAAGCAGCTTTTCGGAACTGTGAACTCAAATGAACGTATAAAGCACACTACATCAAGGAGTTACGAGTATCAGGCAAAGATCGTCGTGCGCGACCTGGAAGGAACGGGCCGGGCGAATACTACCGCAAACATGAGCATACGCGACGCCGATGATCACAAGGTCGTACAGACGGAATCGACAAATTGCCACAGCTGGGAAGCTCCGCGAATGATAAAGGCCGAGACCTTAGACCGAAAGGTTACGGAAGGTTCCGGACAAGGCCAGGCCAGATCTTATTCGCTTTCGACCAACGGCGACCGCTTCACCCTCAGCTTTTCGCTGCCGGAGTTTCAGGCCCGCTACACGCAGACCGAAAGCTCGAGCTACAGCAACCTTTGTCCGGACAGTACAAGAAAGCCTTCAAACTCATCGAGATCGACCGATACGCGTATACCTAGTGGCGGAACGAGCGTCGAGGGGAAGATCGATCCCAATCAGCCCGATGTGATAACTGGGACAAAGTCCTGGACCGATGGAACAAGCACGATAAAGGGCTTCACATATACGGTAACTTGGCGGCTGCGTCGCAGTCCGCAGCCACTGATCCTTACAGACCTGCATTTTTATCAACCGATAGTTCCGAGCCCGACGGATTGGCGCGAGATTCCGAACGACAAATGGGCGGTAGATGGAAATCGAGTAAAAGTGGTCGCGACGGTCGCAAATCTCGGTGCCGCGGATAAGACAGCCACTGTGAATTTTCGCGAGCTTGTGGAAGGAATGGACCTTCCCGATGGCGTCGTCAGCGCGACTATCCCGGGCAATGGCCAAAAGGACGTCGAATTTATTTGGGATACGAGTGGATATGCGTGGCATAGCTCGGGCCAAAGCGTTGCTCCGGCATCGAACCGAACGATCGAAGCCCGTATTCCGGACGATTCGATGACAAAGAACATCAAGATCAAGCCGAAACCGGTCGTTCTCGTTTGGGGGTTATGGCAATCGGCCGACGCAATGCGAAAGTTCCGCGCCTATTTTGGTGCCGTCACGGAAGACTGGGCCGTTACCGACGGAATGACCGATGTCAGAAAGGTCACTACGGACAACGCTGCCGCTCTCGACGGAACAATACGGCATATTCAACGAGACCTGAACGCGTGGCACGTCGATCTAGTTGGCGTACAGAACGGCGGGCTGGTCGCTCGTGTTTATATCAACAGCGTGATGCCGACGCAATTTGACGGACGGCCGACGGCGACGCATCTCGCGATGGTCGGCGTCCCGAATCTGGGCACACCTTGTGCTTCCGGCATTTATGGACTTTCTTTCAAACTCAATGCATTGAATTGGGACGCGGTTGCGGAGCTTTCCGAAGACTCAATGAAACGATTCAATCTGCTTGTTAACAATACGAACGGGACCCGATTCGCAGCTCTCGCAATTCACACACGAGATTCCGTCTGCCAGGCTGACCTTCAGGGCGACGGGTTGACCACGCTTCGGTCGGCGATCTGGCGCGTCAAGACGCACGCTATTCTCGATTCCCGTGTGAACACACGCGAAATAATGGGCGAGGTCGCACATTTTCGGCAGGTGTATAAATGGATCGCGATACCGCCACAGGGCGATCATTCGCCTGATCCAGGTACGCTTGCTATTGGAACTTCGAACGCCTTGTCGGGAAATTCCTTCAGACACGCAGCATTCGATGGGCGAATTGGATCCGAACGGTTCTTCGATGACGATACGGAAGTGAAACCTGACGCATCAGCGGTTGCAACCTTACGCCCGCATCAGCCTGCCGAAGTCTTTCTGCAGGTGCCTGCCGGTTCGAAATTGACGGTCGTGTTCATGGCGGCTCCGGGAATTTCAGCCAGATTGGAAAATGCTTCTGGCACGGTGATCGGTGAGAACAATTCGAATGACCCGGCGGCACAGGATATTTTCAGAACGATAACTGTGAATGGGCCGATCTCTGCCGGCCGCCTGAAATTGACCCTGGCAGGCGATACGGCGAACGAAATTGAGATACCGGTCACCGTCTTTGTCCGAAAGGCCGATGGAGCTAAAAGCCTTTCTTAGTGAGGTAGGTGCAGAGTTTGTCGAGCGAAACACGCTCTTTTAGGTCATCGATAGAGGACGCAAGCCCGGCGAACATCTCGAAATGATAGTGAAAACTCGGGCTCCAGATCGTGGGCGGCTTCTTTGTTTTGTCGATCGTTCGATATGACCATTCGCCGCCGCCGCCCTCGCCCATTTCACCGAATTTGGTGCGGCCGTCGGGCAGCTTTTTGCCGGGAACGACGTTGATCATATGGTGGATCGAAAGAGTCTGTCCGAGTGCCGGAAATTGGATGATCGAATATGAATCGCCGTTCCCGAAACGGCCGACATACACAGGGTCGCCCTTCTGATGTTCTTTGAGTTCGATCAGCTTGCCGCCCGGCGGAATGTAGATGGCCGAGCGAGCGTTCGGGTCGCTGATGCTCGCGTAAAGGTGTGCGTCGCCGAGCGTTAGGTCTTTCGGGTCGGCATTACCCAGAGCGCTCAATCCGACGGTCAGGTCGATCGGGTCGCCATCGTGCGGATCGGAGAAATACGCCCCCGCATCGCCAAACGCACGAGCGATCGTCTGCTCGCATGCGGTCGGCTGCTGTGAGAACGAGACCGAGTTTAGGATCAATACGGCAAAGGCCAGAAAAAAAGATCGCATCGTTGCTCCTGACAAAAATAAAAAGCGGCCCTTGGGAGAATAGGGCCGCATTGTCAATTGGTCGAATGTTTTCCGTGTCGGACTACGACTTCTTGCCGTCGTTGATCTTCATCTCTTTTGTGATGTAGGTCGCACCCGAGAATTTGTCAACGACGAAAAGAACGAAGCGAATATCGACCGAGATCGTTCGGTTCACATTCGGGTCGTAGTAGAAATCGTTCCCGAGGCCTTCGAAGTTGCCATCGAAACAGATGCCGACCTGCTCGCCGTACTTGTTCATTATCGGCGAACCGCTGTTGCCGCCGATGATGTCGGTCGTCGAAAGGAAGTTCACGACGACGCTGTCGCCCTGTCCATACGGGCCAAAATCGTGAGCGGCCTGCAGTTCCTTGAGCTTGTTCGGCATATCGAACGGGAAGGTTCCGGTGTCCTTCTCTTCCATTCCCTTGATGGTCGTAAAGGGTGTCCGGAATTCCGCTTCACGCGACTGATAGCCCTTGATCGTGCCGAATGAGAACCTCTGTGTGAAATTCGCATCAGGATAGACCGTGCCGCCCTTCATTTCGGTCAACGCTTCCATATAAAGCGGGCGGAAATGGTTGGCGTGTTTCGTAAATTCCTGGGCACGGGCACCGGCCGCTCTTTGCTCGGCGACAACGCCGGCAAGGAACGGGAACTCAGCTTCGAGCTCCGCGTAGGTCTTCGAATAAAGTCCGGCAAGTGCTTCAGCATTCGCATATTTGCCGGTCGCGATCGAATCTGCCCAAGCGGCTTCCTTCGCACGTCGTTCTTTTTCCGTCGGTGCGGCAAAGAATTTGTCCGCTGCCTCAAAACGCTCATTCTTCGGAAGCGAATCAAAGGACTTGAGGAAGAACTTGATCAGGTCCGTCTCAAACTCTGGTTCGCGATCTGCAAGCGCCGCTTTGATACCGGCTTCGACACCGGCCTTTTGCTCCGCTGTCAGTGTGCGTCCGCTGCGAACGGTCATCATCGCCTTCGCGATCTCGGTAAGCACCGGCATCGAAAGACCATTCGGAAAACGCCGCACCATCACGTCGCGTTCCTGCGTCGCGTTCGATGTGTTCGAAGCAGAAGCGATCTCGTCGAGCAGGCTGCCGTATTTCTTCACGCGTGCCGGATCAGCCTTGATCCAATTGCGAAGTTTGGCTTCCTCAGCCTGACGTTTTTCGACCACGTCGGCATGCTTCAAACGAAGCCAGCCGCCGCCGTAAACCTTACGCGAATTGTCGTAATTAGCGACTCGGTCCTGAAACTTGATGCGCTTTTCTTCATCCGTCGCACCGATCTTCTTTAAGCTGTCGCTCATCGCAACGAGCCACTTTTCGAGGAAAGGGAAGTTGGCGTCGCGAGCGTAGCTGATCGACTGGCTCTCGCGGTAACGTGTCGTGCCGCCAGGGAAGCCCATCACGAAGACCGGATCATTTTCCTTAAGTCCGGCGATGCTCATCGTCAAGAACTTCTTCGGCTTATACGGAACGTTGTTCGGCGAATAGTCCGCAGGCGATCCATCTGGAGCAACGTATGCCCGCAGGAACGTAAAATCGCCGGTGTGACGCGTCCATTCGAAGTTGTCGGGGTCGCCGCCATAAACGCCGATGTTTCTCGGCGGTGCATAGACAACGCGAATGTCCTTGATCTCGGACGTTTGGATCAGATAGTAAAAATAGCCGTTGTTGAGAGGCACGATGCGGATAGTCGCTCCCTTCGGAGCCTTTGCCTGTTCGGCATTCGTGATCGTTTCGATGTTCTTTTCGATCGCCGCATCGCGTGCATCGCCCGAAAGTGTTTCGGTGCCGGCAAGAACGCGGGCCGTAACGTCGTCGCTGCGTTCGGTCATCTGCACGGTGTAAGGCTCTTTACCTTCCATCGCACGGATCTCGCCGGAGCGTCCCTTCGAATCAAATCCTGTTTCGACAAGGTCTTTCTCGGGCGTGGAGGCCGTAACCAGGGCAGACAGGCCGCAGTGATGATTCGTCAGGATAAGGCCTTCCGGCGAGACGAATTCTGCCGAGCAGCCGATGCTCAGACGAACGATCGCATCCGACAGGCCGACGCCATTCGGATTGTAAATATCACTCGCCGTGATCTTAAAACCGAGCTTCTTCAGGGGAAGTTTCGCGATCTGGTCGGGCATGTACATCCCTTCGTCGAACGCGAGTGCAAATGGCGCCGTCGTCGCAAGCATCGACAATATGAACAGCACCGACAAAATACGAGCTTTAATGGAATTCATAGTTAAACCTTTCAATAGAGGTGTTTTGCCAATTTGTAACCGTATTATAGCCGAAAAATGCGGAACATTCGAAAGGGGAAGCTTCTCAAAACTAAGCAATTAGCCTGTTCGGACGAATGGAGCCGAAAAGGAGTCTTGTTCTATCGCAAACGAAAAAAGCGAGCCGGAAATTCGACTCGCCTGATCTCTTTCATCTGCCGAGAACTATTTGACCAACGTCGGTGATTCCTGCGGAAGGAAATGCCGTGGATTCACGGGACGATCGTTGAGACGCATTTCGTAGTGAAGGTGCGGTCCGGTCGAGCGTCCGGTCGAACCGATCAGGCCGATCTCCTGGCCCCGAGTGATCGTGTCACCGACCTCGATCTCGATCTTCGAAAGGTGGCCAAAGCGTGTCGTGAGGCCGTTTCCATGATCGATCTCGATCATATTGCCGTATCCGCCTGACCAGCCGGCCTTGATTACGGTGCCGCCCGCAGGTGCAAAGACCTGTTCGCCGCGTTCGCCGTCGATGTCCATTCCGCCATGGAATTCATACGCACGGCCGCCGAACGGATTGCGTCGGAAACCGAATTCGTTGTTGATCTTGCCTTCGTGCGGCCAAATGCTCGGCCGTAGATCTGATGGTATCGCAAGGGCCGCGGCCTTCAACTGAGCGTCGATCTCCGAGGTCTCGGAATCGTTTTCGTCACCGAGTTCGGGGCCGCCGGCATTTTTCAAGAAATCCTTTGAATCGCCGGGACGTGAATAGTCAAAATGTTCTGTCTCTGCCGGTGCGGTCTGAAACGAGGCCGCAACCTGCGAACCGTCCACGTTGGCGGAAACTTTTGAAAAAATGCCGTAGATGCCAAATGCGAAAAGGGAAATGCCTGCTAAAAATACAACTGAAACCGATGTCAAAGTTACGCCCTTTCGAGGTATTTCGACCCGCTTGATAAATATTCTGTTTTTAGATGAATGCTTTAATAGAAAAGTATAATACTTATCGTTTTTCTGCATTATGCTGTAAAGCTCCTTAAAATGATCTCGTTTCAAGATCTAAGATCGAGAAACGTGGAATCACGCAAGAACAGCCGCGAGCGACTAACGCGAAACCGATGATATTGATCCTTTTTTCGATCTGGTGGAAGGACCGATATCGTTGGGGATACCCACTTGTATTAATTCCAAAAGGCCCGAAGCAAGCCTTTCGAACTTAAATGAGAACATATTGAAGGCCCCAAGCGCAAGCGAGGAGCCTTCAAAGAGATTAGAAAACCTAATGTGAATGATAAGGTGAAATGCTATTTATCCGATCTTTTGCGTGATTCACGCAAGGTTTTGAGAGCAAGATACCCCACGACACAGAAGACGAGGACGAAAGCGAGGACGATGATCGCCTTTATCGCGAACGCGAGAAAACCGACGAACACGATGAGTTTTTCGACGAGCAATGCGATCAACGCCACGAGAGCCAAAATGCCGCCGATACGCCCGAATATGCCTAACCAAAGTCCCATTTTCTTTACCTCTTACTGCTTAATTGTGATCTCGCCATGAACCGAATCGGGAACGCGTCGTAAAGTCCGCATCGCGTCCGGAGAGCGGTTCGGAAAGAGCGAAACTCGTTTGATCGACGCCAGACGAAGAGCTCTTGTTCGCTCGTGTTTTGAATACCACGCCACGCAAAATATAGATGCCGAGTCCGATCAGCACGACCGGGAGCAAGTATCGCATCATTCCGCCGACATCAAAAAATCTTTGGAACAGGAACGCGGCACCGAGGACGGCGAGCACGACTCCCCAGAGTTTCGGATTGCCGGAGAAACGGCTGACGAGAATATCTTCTGCCGTGTCGGCTGTAACGCCGGAGCGGATCATCTGAGCCGTCCGCCACGAATCGAGTGCCGCAAAGAGCCACATTCCGATGAAGCCAAACACGAAAAGCGGAATTCCGCTTGTCAGCACTGCCATTTGGAACAGTCCGACAAATACCGCGAAGTGCACGATCGCCTTCGTCGCCTGTCCGTTGTATGCAGCACCGAGGCCCGGACAGATCGCCGAGAAGATGACGGCGAGCACGGGCGAAGTTTTCTTCTTCACATACGGTGCATAGTTCGGATGCGACTGGCTGCGCAGCAATTCTACGCCCTGGACGATACATTCCTGGCAATACGGAAAGCCCTTTATGCGATGGTCGCAGGCCGGGCAAAGGGCTCGCCCACAGCCGTTACAGCTGGTGACCGCCGCATTATGTAAGTGAAAAGCACAATTCATTTTGCTTCAGGCTGAACCGCGTGCGTGCCGTTCCAAGCACCTGCACTTTGCTGATACGTAGCCTCAGCGAGCTCAAAGCCTTTCTTATAAACATTTGTCGCTGTCCCGTCGGCCGAAACCGTCTGGCCGAAGATCAAGAACGCGAAGATCAACAGCATTGCGACCGGTGCAAGCTGTCCAAGCGGCATCGGGATGCGAATTCCTGCGACCCAGGCTCGGATCGATTCGGCGATGCCGGGCTTTCCGATGATGACGCCGCGTCTTTCGCTCGTCTGAGCGAGTATCGACGCAACGAGTCCGTCGGGAACCGCAAGTTCATCGAGCTTATAGGTGTACAACGCGGCGATCGAACGGACGACCATTCCCGGCAGATCTTCGCATTTGTCGCAGCAGACGGCGTGGCGTTCCCATCGATGGAAAGCCTTTGCCGGCAGGAAACCGTCCAAATAATCGGTCAAATAGCCTTCGAACTCATCGCACGAAAGGCCAGTGTCCGGCGTTGTTGCCGCGAGCACTCGAGCTTCGAGACGCGCCATCGGCATCTTGGGTGTGTGAAGCGTTTGGCAGACGCCGAGAGATTCTTTTACATCGTTCAGGAGCGAATGGCACAGCGGGCACGAAATTGCGTGCTCGGCCATCGCAGACGTGGCCGCCGGATCGAGCGACCTGTCGAGATAATCCGTCAGAGCGTCCTCGAACGCCGTGCAGTTTACGATGTATTTTTCTGCGTTCTCCATTACAAAAGTCCCAGCCTTGCTTAAATAGTTACGACCCGCATACGCCTCAAGATCTTTGCCAACTCGATCCTACCGCGGTTGATCCGCGATTTTACCGTTCCTTCCGGGATCTTCAGCACATCTACGATCTCCTGATAGGTCAGCTCTTCGATGTCGCGAAGAATGACGCAGGTTCTGAGATCTTCCGGCAGTTTGTCAATTCCTTCCTGCACCTGAGCGGCGAGTTCCTTTCGCTCCATCTCGCGGTGTGCCGAATTGCCGACGGCCCGCAAATGGTAGTGATGATCATCGACGGCATCTGCCATCGAATTTTGCGGATTACGCTGCCGATGCCGGTAATCGTCGATTATCAAATTTCGGGCGAGACGCATCAGCCAATTTGCAAGATCGCCTTGTTTGGCGTCGTATTGGTCGAGCGAGCGATAAACGCGGATGAAAACTTCCTGCGTAAGATCCTCGGCCGCCTCGACGCTCGAGGTGAAGCGATACGCGAGGTTGAATATCCGACGTGAAAACGTCGTAACTACATCCTCCCACGCAGAGCCGTCACCTTGACGCGCCCTTCTGACGAGTTCCGCTCCGTTGATCTCAGCTGCAGATTTTGCCGCTTCCAAACTTCCTCTCCCGAGTCAAAAGCCTCTAGCCAATAACTATATCAGCAACAAGGCCTTGGAACACATGCCCCGTCAATCAAGAGTTACGACCTGCGACGCGGAAAAGTTCCTCGAAAATCAGCTTATTTTCGGCGTTCGGCAGCTTCATTCTCGCGGCCGCAAAGAATATTCGTCTTCGCTTTAGAAAATCAGCTTTCTATGCTGTATCTTTTGATTTTGCCCTCTTGGAGCGGGCTCGAAAGATACACCATTGCGAAAAGCCCTCAAATATCTATTCGTCATCCTCTTAACGGCCGGATTCGTCTGGTATTTTGCCCGCAACCTCGATTGGGCAGAGGTTACGCAAAATGTGCGGAAAGCGAATATCTGGTATTTAGGTGCCGCGACCGCGATCATCTGTTTTGGCTATTTTCTGCGTTCGGTACGTTGGCAAGTGCTTCTTAAGCCATTGACGCCGTCGAGAGTTCGCGACCTTTTCGCGACCACGACGGTCGGGTTTACGGCGATCTTTGTCGTTGGTCGTGCCGGTGAGATCTTGAGGCCGATGTGGCTGCCGATGCTCGACAAGCGTATCCGCCCGAGCTATGCGTTGATCACGATCGGCGTCGAACGTGTATTCGATCTTGCATCCCTCATCTGTTTCTTTAGCGTTAGCCTGATCTGGTTCCAAACTCGTGCAGGCCACGAAGCGGAATACGCCTATATTCGGCTTGTCGGCAATCTGATGGCGCTCGGCGCCGTCTCGTTCATCGTTTTTCTGCTGATCTACTCGTGGCGCAGCGAACCGCTCATCAATTGGTTTGCCGCGTTCACCGACCGCAAATTCATTCCGAAACGCGTGCGTTCACTCGGCCTCGGACTGATGCAGCAGCTCGCGACGTCATTGAAAGTGATGACGAATGCACGCGAGATCTTTTGGGTCACGCTCTGGACGATCGCACTTTGGCTGGCGATCTCGATACCGACCTGGCTCGTTCTAATGGCTTTCGGACTGCCGCTGACCTTCGTCGATTCGATCTTCGTTATGGGCGTCGCATCGATGGGTTCGCTCGTGCCGACACCGGGCGGCGCGGCCGGTGCATTTCACGCGGCGACCGCCGGCAGCCTGATCCTCCTCGGCATCGGACACGAAGATGCAGCGGCCGTCTCGATCCTAATGCACCTTGTTTACTTTGCTCCGGCGGTCATTTTCGGTTTATATTATCTCGTCCACGGTGATATTAGCGTCGCAGGCTTTCGGCGTCTGCTTTCGAGCGAAAATGCTGAACGCGAGATCGAATCTGATTCACCGGACTTCGAACCGCAGCCGTAAAATAAATGCGTTGTCCATTTTGTGCACATCTTGAAGACAAGGTCGTTGATTCGCGCGAATCAAAGGACGGAGATTCGATCCGACGCCGTCGCGAGTGTCTGCAATGCGCGAGGCGTTTCACATCTTACGAACGCATTGACGAGATACCGTATATGGTCGTCAAGAAGGACGGCAAACGCGAGCACTTTTATCGCGATAAGCTGATCGCCGGACTTTTGAAGGCGGCGGAAAAACGCCCGATCTCGACAACGCAGCTCGAAACGATCGCCGACGAGGTCGAGAAGTTCGTTCAGGATGCTCCCGACAGGGAATTTTCGACGACCGACATCGGCAAGCTGATCATGCGCCGTCTGAAGACGCTCGACAAGGTCGCCTATGTAAGGTTTGCGTCTGTCTATCTCGAGTTTGCGGATGTTTCAGAATTCTTGACGGAGTTGAAGCAGCTTGTCGGGGCAAGTGTTCCGGCGGGCAAAAAGACCAAGAAAAACAGCAAAAAGAACTGATCTCCTATGGTGTTTCGCACTCAGTCGGCGGCGGTGTACGGCATCGACGCTTTGCTGGTCGATATTGAAGTCAATATCCGTCCCGCAGCCGAAAACGACATTTCTCCGAACATTATCATCGTCGGCCTTCCCGACACCGCGGTTCGCGAATCCCGCGAGCGCATTCGTGCTGCGATACAGAACTCCGGCTTCTTTTTTCCTGTAAGCAAAGTTACCGTAAATCTCGCTCCCGCCGATCTTCGCAAAGAAGGCGCGAGTTTTGACCTGCCGACCGCTCTCGGCATTCTCGGTGCGAACGGCGACCTCACGAACGGCCAGGAGATGGACTCTGTGATGGCGATCGGCGAGCTATCGCTCGATGGCCGCGTTCGTCCCGTGCGTGGAGCACTTTCGATCGCTCTTGCCGCACGCGAAAACAAAATAAAGCACCTGATCGTGCCGGAAGAGAACGGCTTCGAGGCTGCGGTCGTTCAGGGCGTTGCGGTCTATCCTGTAGCCGACCTTCGAACTGCGGTCGAAGTTTGCCGCGAGCTTGAATTCGGCGCCGCAAAACGCGTCCGTCCGCTCGAACTTGATCCAGACGCGCTAAGTACCGCAACGTCCGACTACGGCGTTGATTTTTCAGAGGTCCGCGGGCAAAAGACCGCAAAGCGTGCACTAGAGATCGCGAGTGCGGGCGGCCACAACATTCTTTTCATAGGTCCGCCGGGATCGGGAAAGACGATGCTCGCACGCCGACTGCCGACGATCCTGCCGCCGCTCGAATTTGAAGAGGCCCTCGAGATCACGAAGATCC
Source organism: Pyrinomonadaceae bacterium (assembly GCA_019694355.1). Lineage (GTDB taxonomy): Bacteria > Acidobacteriota > Blastocatellia > Pyrinomonadales > Pyrinomonadaceae > OLB17. Next base: position 259,939 of record JAIBCB010000005.1, read on the forward strand.
ATTCGGTCGCGGGCCTGACAGGACGCAGCGGCCTCGTGACCGAGCGTCCGTTCAAATCGCCGCATCATACCGTTAGCCAGGCCGGACTTGTCGGCGGCGGTTCCGTGCCAAAACCCGGCGAGGTCAGCCTCGCGCACCTCGGCGTCCTTTTCCTCGACGAACTTCCCGAATTCGACCGAAGCGCGCTTGAAGTTCTGCGTCAGCCGATGGAAGACAAGAACGTGACGATCTCTCGTGCGGCATCTTCGCTGACGTTTCCGGCGAATTTCACGCTCGTTGCGTCGATGAATCCGTGCCCTTGCGGATATTTCGGCTCGTCGCGTGAATGTAAATGTTCGCCGCTGCAGATACAGCGTTACGTTGGACGTGTAAGCGGCCCTTTGATGGATCGCATCGACATTCACATCGACGTCCCAAGCGTGAAATTCGAAGAACTTCGAGGCAAGACGACGGAAGTGAGCGAAAGCTCTGCCGAGGTTCGCGATCGCGTCATCAAGGCTCGTACGATTCAGCTGAAGCGTTTTGCCGGCAAGACGTTCTCGAACTCTGCGATGGCTCCGCGTCAGATCCGTGAATTCTGTGCGATCGATTCCGATGCCGAGGCCCTTCTCGAAAAAGCGATGCAGCGGCAAGGGCTTTCCGCACGTGCACACGACCGCATCCTAAAGGTCGCCCGCACCATCGCCGATCTCGCCGGCGAACCCGACATCGCCGCCGCGCACCTTTCAGAAGCCATCAATTACCGCTCCCTCGACCGAAACTACTGGGCGTAAGCTAAAGACCGGGGCAATTCGGAGGGACTCTCGAGAAATACCGCTTGACACATATGATACATTCGTAGAGGGGGTATAAATATACGTTGTATGCCTGATCCGGCTTTCCAGCCCCTGCATTCGTGGACGCTCAATCGAACCCCGACCGCATTGCCAAGGGGCAAGCCCAGAAGAATGTGGTCTGATTTTTTTTTGCGAAATTCTGGGACAAATCGTGTAAGTGACTGATAATACATCACTTATTTGTCCCAAGAGCTGTCCCACGAGCGTCTTGGCTGGGACAAAAGACGGCAAGCCGCCTCCGCATTCGTGGCAACTATCTGGCGGCTTGCCGCAGCACAGTGCGGTCGGGCTTGCCCGACCGGCACTCGCCTTGGGAATATATCGGAGCGTGCGAAGCACGCGACAGAGGCATGTCGGCGGCAAGCCGCCTCTAGGATTCTTGAGTTGGCTAGGGACGGTCGGGCTTGCCCGACCGTACTGCGATAGGGCAAACCCAGAAGATGTCTAGGTCTTGTCGGCGGCGATGCCTTAGTCCCCGTAGGGGACGCGTGAATGTAGCCCAGGGTAAGCCGCTTCGGCCGCAACCCTGGGTAACGATGCCCAAATAATGCTGGAGCGTGCGAAGCACGCGACAAGAAGAAGTCGGCGGCAAGCCGCCTCCAGGAGTCTGATCTGGCTAGGGACGGTCGGGCAAGCCCGACCGCACTGCGAAGGGGCATAGCCCAGAAGATGTTCTCAGCTTGTGGCGCCAATGCCTTAGTCCCCGTAGGGGACGCGTGAATGTAGCCCAGGGTAAGGCCGCTTCGGCCGCAACCCTGGGTAACGATGCCCAAATAATGCTGGAGCGTGCGAAGCACGCGACAAGTGGACCGATCTTGTCGGCGGCAAGCCGCCTCCAGAATGGTCCGTGAACGCTCAACGGTCGGGCAAGCCCGACCGCACTGCGAAAGGGCAAGCCCAGAAGATATTCTCAGCTTGTGGCGCCAATGCCTTAGTCCCCGTAGGGGACGCATGAATGTAGCCCAGGGTAAGGCCGCTTCGGCCGCAACCCTGGGTAACGATGCCCAAATAATGCTGGAGCGTGCGAAGCACGCGACAAATGGACCGATCTTGTCGGCGGCAAGCCGCCTCCAGAATGGTCCGTGAACGCTCAACGGTCGGGCAAGCCCGACCGCACTGCGAAAGGGCAAGCCCAGAAGATGTCTAGGTCTTGTCGGCGGCAATACACCGTTTGGGGAGACTCGGACTCGAAAGGGACTGAAAACCTGAGTAAGCTGTTATAGAATGGATATTTGACCGAAGGATGAAGCCATTTAAAGTCCGCAATATAGACATCGATCCGCCGCTGATACTCTCGCCGATGGCGGGCGTGACGGATTACACGTTCCGGCGTTTGATAAAGCGTCGCGGCGGCGTTGGGCTTGTTGTGTCTGAATTCATCTCGGTCGAGGGATTGACGCGCGGTAACCCAAAATCGAAGCGCCAGATGCATTTCGACGAGGAAGAACGGCCGTTCGCGGTCCAGATCTTCGGCGGAAGGCCGGAGCGTATGGCGATGGGAGCCGAAATGGCCGAGGAGGTCGGTGCCGACATCCTCGACGTGAATTGCGGCTGTCCGGCGCCGAAGGTCGTGCGAAACGGCGGCGGCTCGGGGCTCTTGCGCGAACCAAAGCAGCTCGAGCTCATTCTTCGTGAGATCAAACGCTCGATCTCGATCCCGCTCACGCTAAAGGTGCGAACCGGCTATTCGGAATCGACGATAAATGTCGTTGAGATCGCGAAGATGGCGGAGCAATGCGGCGTCGAACACATACAGGTTCATGGCCGCACACGCGAACAAGGTTATAAGGGCCTCGCAAATTGGGACAGGATCCGCGAAGTGAAAGAGGCGGTCTCGATCCCTGTTTCGGGCAACGGCGACATCACGTCGATCGAATACGGAATGAAGAAATGGCAGGAGACGGGCGTTGACGGAATCCTCATCGGCCGCGGTGCGATGCAGAATCCGTGGATATTCCGCCAGTTCGCAGATGTGATCGCAGGCCGCGAACCTTACCAGCCGGACGTGGAAGAAAAGAAGTCGGTCCTGCTCGAATTCTTCGGGATGTGCCGCGAGGAGATGCCCGAGATCGTCGCTCTCGGCAAGATGAAACAGCTGGCCGGGCAATTCACAAAAGGCTTGCCGGGAGGAGCTCAATTTCGCCAAACGCTGTATCATTCGCACTCGGCGGATGAGATCCTCGGCAATATCACGACGTATTTCGAAATTCTGCGTCGAGGAGAAATGTTTGGCGACGGACGTATCGAAAAGGATGAGCCGCCGCAGATGGAATCTTGTTCAGCAGGTGCGTTCTATGGACTTTAGAGAGATGAGACCGAAAGCATTCACGACGGCCGCCTTTGCGATATTGATCACGATCGCCGGCCTTGCGCCATCAGCCTCGGCGCAGGTGTCACAGCCGAAGCCGGCTGCGACGCCTGCGCCGTCAAGCGAACCCGGCCCGATCAGGTCGTCTCCGGCGTATGCGGAGGCTTTGCTTCGCAAGACCGAGCTGGAATCTGATCTGCTCTCGTTTGCTGAAGATTATACCGACCAGAACCCGAGGGTGATCGACGCGCGATTCGAACTTGCGACGCTCTCAAAGGATATCGACCGCCTGTTCGCCGTACGGCCGGATGATGTCGCAAAACTTACGCTCGCTCTCGGTAAACTGATCGTCCGCCGTGCCGAGATCGAGACCGAATTGAATCGCCTGCTTCGATCATACAAACCTGATCATCCTCAGGTGGTTCGTGCACGTAAAAAGGCAGAGCTTTATCGCGACGCATTGAAGGACATTCTTGGCAGTAAGTGAGCGGGCGCGAAAAAGAAACCGCGAATTCACGAAATAATTCGTCAATCCGCGGAGTATTCTTAGCGTCGGTTAGGCCTGTTAGTTCGAACCCTTGGTCTCTTTTCGCTCGTCGGCGTAAAGGAGCGGTGAAACGATCGGACGGTAGGTTTCGTTGATCTTGATATATGCGTTGGTTCGCAGATCGGTCATAAACTTCTTCTGAGCGTCGGGGCCCTTTTCCTGAAGGATCGCAAGGCGAACAGCGTTCTCATCAAAGGTCGATTCTGAACCGGCAGCTTCGCGGGCATCAATGCGAAGAATTACGATGCCCATCTTCTGAACCTCGAAAGGCAGTGTGTAATCGCCCGGTTTTACGCCTTCGATCGGTTTCTTGATGACGTCGGTCAATGTGTTGACGGCCACCTTCTCGGCCTTGCCGGTACCGTCGGTAACGATAGGGGCGTCCGAGTTCGCCTTGGCTAGTGCGTCGAAGTTTGCGCCTTTCTTGAGCTCGTCGTAGATCTCCTTCGCCTTTGCTCGGACGGCTGCCTCGTCACGGCCCGCAAAGCCAAGATAGATCTCGCTGTAGGAGACAGTTTCGGGCTTTATGAACTTTGCCTTGTGCGCTTCGAAGTATTTCTTGAGCTCTTCGGGCGTCGCTTCCCAGAAGACCTTCTTCTGGACAAGCTCTTGAATGACCTTGTCGCGAGTTGCCTGGGTCCGCCAGTTCTCTTTGACCTCATCCGGCTCAAAACCTTGCGAACGCATCATCTGGTATAGAGCGTCGATGGTCTTCAAGTTATTGTCCTTCATTATCTGGACGAAACGGGCGTTGATGTCAGCGTCGATCTGCGAATCGAGCCCGACTTCCTTTGCCTTCTGCATCAGCAGTTCCTCGTTGATTAGGTTAGCGATCAGTTCGCCTTCCTTCTCGTCAACGAGGCGTTTGGCTTCTTCTGGCGTCTTGCCGTCTTTGACATACGAAGCGACCAGATCCTTCTTGACGCTTCGGATACGAGAGAGCGTTATGACGCTGTCGTTTACGACCGCAACGACCTCGTCAACGACGCGAGTTGCCGTCTCTTGAGCGATGGCAACTGTTCCAAGAGCGACGATCGTGAGGCCGGTGAGCAGAATGCTTCTTAAATACTTCATTTTGATAATCTTAGGCCAAAACCTTTTTGCACAAAAGAAAGGTTATAGCCTTACGTGGCCGGATTTGCAAACCGGATCATTGGATGCCGCGACGAGCCGGTTGGTTTTATCCAAATACAGAGGAATTTTGCACCAGGCCGTCACAATGTAACTTAAGCAGCAAGGTCGGTTAGCGTGTTTATCGCCGTTACGATCGCAGTCTTCTCCGGATCTGACGGCGTTCGAAAAATGCCGTTCGGCGAAAAACTCGTTCCTTCAACTTCGTCGAGGATCCGAAGCAGCTTATCGGGCGCGACACGGCTGGACTCACCAAACTTGATCGCAATGGCACCGCCAGCCTTCTCGATCGAAACTACGCGAAGGCCTTCCGCAAGTTGACGCAGCCGCCCATATTCGAGGAGGTTTTCGACCTCGTGCGGCAAACGGCCGTATCGGTCTTCGATCTCGCCGCGGATGGCATCAAGAGCCTCGGCAGAATCTGCCGATGCGATCCGCTTGTAGGTACGCAAACGCTGCGATGCCTCTTGAATGTATGCCTTCGGTATCGAGACATCTACGCCAAGATTGATAGAAACACCGACCTCATCGGCGACTTCCTCGCCTTTCATTTCGGCGATCGTTCGCTCGAGCATCTTGGTGTAAAGATCGAAACCTAGTGCGTCGAGATGACCCGATTGCTGGCCGCCGAGAATGTTTCCGGCGCCGCGAAGTTCAAGGTCGAGTGCCGCGAGGCGGAAGCCCGCACCAAGGTCCGAAAATTCGCGGATCGCTGAAAGTCGTCGCCGAGCGATCGGCGTGAGTTCAAGCTCGCTAGGGATCAGAAGGTATGCGTAGGCACGGCGGTTCGAGCGGCCAACGCGGCCTCGGAGCTGATAAAGCTGAGAAAGGCCGTAATTGTCAGCACGATTGATGATGATCGTATTTGCCCGAGGAATGTCGATGCCGTTCTCGATGATGGTCGTTGCTACGAGCACATCGTACTTGTAGTCTATGAAGTCAAGCATCACATTCTCCATCTCGGATTCGTTCATCTGGCCGTGGCCGATGGCGATGCGGGCTTCGGGGACGATCTTGCCGATCAATGCCGCGACGGACTCGATCGACTCGACTCTGTTGTGGATGAAGAAGACCTGGCCGTTCCTTGCAAGTTCGAGCTCGATCGCTGACCGAATGACGCTCTCCGAGAATTGAACGACCTGCGTGTTGATAGCGAGACGGTCTCGCGGAGGCGTTTCGATGACGGACATATCGCGCATTCCGAGCAGCGACATATTCAACGTTCGAGGGATCGGCGTTGCAGAGAGCGTGAGCACATCGACCTTTTTCTTGAGCTGTTTTAGTTTTTCCTTATGGCCGACGCCGAACCGCTGTTCTTCATCAATGACGACGAGTCCGAGCTTCGGCATCTTGACGTCAGTTGAAAGGATCCGATGCGTACCGATCAGAACGTCAACTTCGCCCTTCGATGCGCGTTCGACGACCGCCTTCTGCTCCCTGGCGGTGCGAAACCTCGACAGCAGCTCGATCTTGACAGGGAACGCCGCAAATCTCTTCTTAAAGGTTTCGAAATGCTGGTACGCAAGCACAGTGGTCGGCGTTAAAACGGCAGTCTGTTTGCCGTCCATCACTGCCTTGAAAACGGCTCGCATCGCAACCTCGGTCTTGCCGTATCCGACGTCGCCAATGATGAGCCGATCCATCGGCGATGCCGTTTCCATATCGCCTTTGACGTCTTCGATCGCACCGGCTTGATCGGCCGTCAGATCGTATGGGAAGGCGTCCTCAAACTCGATCTGCCATGGCATATCCGGAGGAAATGCGTGGCCTGTAACGAGTTTGCGTTCGGCGTAGAGCTTTAGGAGTTCGTCCGCCATATCACGCATCGCGCGTTTGGCCTTTGCCTTCGTCTTTTGCCAACCGATGCCGCCAAGGCGGTCGAGGGACGGCGCTGTTGCTTCGCCGGACGAATACCGCGAGATCAGGTCAGCGCGTTCGACCGGAACAAAAAGTTTTGCTTCGTCCGCATAGACGAGCAGCATAAATTCCCGTTCGCTGCCCTGCGTAGTGATCGTTTCGAGCCCCGCGAAACGGCCGATCCCATGATCGACGTGAACGACAAAATCACCCGGCTTAAGGTCGCGAAAATCAGAAATGAAAGCACCGAGCCGGCTCTTTCGTCGGCGTGTTTCGACCGGCTCAGCGGCCGTTGTTTCGCCAAATATGTCGGTCTCGGAAAGGAATGAAATATCTTCTTCGGGTATCGAAAATCCGCCTGCGATATGCCCGACGCAGATGTCTCGGCCCTGAATACTTACGCCGTATTCAGCGAAGATCTCACTGAGACGCTCGGCCATTCCGGTCGTTTCGAGGACAAATTTAGTTGATGCCGGTGCCTTCTTAAGATCTGAGGTCAGAGAAGCGATGTCTCCAAGGTATTTCCGAGCGACCTGCGAACGGACCTCAACTTCCGCCGGCCTTTCACCACCGACGAAGAGAAAAGCAAGCTGTGAATCGCTTTCGATCGCTCCATCTATTTCGAACTCGGCATCTGCGGCAGTATCGGTCTGTCCGAGGGCACGAAGTTCGACGCGCGATACGCCAGCGATCTTGTCTCGCAACTCGCCGAGGTCCAAAAACAGCTCTTTTGGCTCCAGAGCAATGTCGCCGTCCGAATCAACTGATCGAAATCTTGCCTCAAGATGTTCGGTCAGGATGCGTCCGGTCTTTTCGATCATTGCCGGCTCGTCAAAAATGAAAACAAAGTCGTCAAGATGGTCAAAAGCCGATGCCGTAAGCGGTTGGACGAGCGGGATCTGGTATTCCCAGCCGGAAAAATCTTCACCTTCTTTTGCGAAGGCCGTCCGATCAGAGAGGTTTCTTTGAAATTTCGCGTCGCGCCAACGAGCCTTCGCCGCTGCTGCCCATTCGCGAAAAGTGTTCGGTGAGGCAGATACTTCTCGCATCGGCGGGACGAGCATCTCTGCGATCGGTTCGATTGAACGCTGCGTCTCGGGATCAAAGGTTCGCATCGACTCGATCTCGTCGCCGAAAAACTCTACACGGATCGGATCTTCTGCAGCGGCGGGCCAAATATCGACAATGCCTCCGCGGAACGAATATTGACCTTGCCCCGCAACCGGATCTTCCAAAAGATAGCCGCCGGCGATCAAATTTTGTCGAACTTCGCTCGGTTCGAACCAATCGCCCGCCTTCAAGTAGATGCTTAGGTCTTGGATCTCCGACCGCGTCAGAGTTCGCAGCATAAGCGAGCGGATCGGTAGAACGGCGATATCGATCGCGTTGTTTGCAAGACCGAAAAGCGTGAGGGCCCGTGTCTCTTTCGTTCCGGCGTGCGGTGAAGTGCCTGAATACGGATCGCTCTCGAACGCAGGCAACAGCCCGACCGCGGCCGCTTGGCCGTTAAGCTTTGAAAGGGATCGTATCTCGTCGGCAAATTCTTCGGCTTCCGTGTTCGAGGAAGTGATCAACGCTACTCGTCGTCCCGTTTCCGCGAAGACTCGAGCGACGAAGAACGCCCGTGCCGATAGAGATGTCAGCCCGCTCACAGAAAGCGAGCGTGAGCCTTTCCGAACGTGGTCGATCGCAGTTTCCAAGGCCGTCGTCATAAGAGTAGGGACACAAATATCCGCAAAAGGGCGATCTTGCGGGCCCCTGTGCGGTATATCGATCTAGCTAAACTCTACCACACCGATGACGTGAACAGAGCCGGGTGGAACATCAATTCAGATAAGTGTCGCGTTAGCCCGTTTCAAAATCTCGGTAAACTTTGATTTAATTGAAATTTTGCAAATGAGTTTACCTTCTTTCGATGAAATCGTTGTTCCGAATGACCAGATAGCGGCCCGTCAAGAGCATCTTGCGAGGCTTGCTGAGTTGGTCGTAAACGCGTATCCGAGCAAGTTCGTGCGCTCCTCGGTGTCCGGAAGAGAAGACACGATCAGCGGTCTAAAGCGTTATGCACCTGTGGCTGATGCAGCAAACGAAATGGACGCCGTTCGTGCAGCTCTTGAACCGGGAGAGCGTCCGCCTGCCGAGATAAAAGATAAGCTCAACGAGGCGCTCAAGGCCCTCGGCGTTGTGCGTGTCGCAGGCCGTATCGCGACGCCCATTCGCGGCAATTTTGTTCACCTGACAGATGGCCGCGAAAAGCTGCAGATCTACGCCAAAAAAGGGCAATTCACCCTGGCAAAGAATGACGGCCAAGCCGATCTAGAAGCCGACCAGGCTTGGGAAGCGTGGCAGATACTCGATCACGGCGATCTCATCGGCGTCGAAGGTTTTCTGTTCGTAACGAACACGGGCGAGGTCAGCGTTCACGTTGAGCGGCTTTATTTTCTCTCAAAAGCTCTCTCGCCGATGCCCGACAAGATGCACGGCATCGAGGACGCGGAGATCAAGCAGCGTCAGCGTTATCTTGATCTTATAGCATCGAGCCTGCAGATCAAGTCAGAACCGCCTGTGTCAGCGGGCGGTCAGGAACTCACCACGCGCGAAGTGTTTGAGCGGCGGGCAAAGATCATCTCATCAATGCGCCGTTTTCTCGAAGATCATGACTACATCGAGGTAGAAACCCCGATGCTGACGCCAAAGGCGACCGGCGCCGCCGCAAAGCCCTTTAAGACACATCACAACGCTCTCGACATAGATCTCTACGCCCGCATCGCTCCTGAGCTCTACCTAAAGCGTCTCGTCGTTGGCGGGTTCGAGAAGGTCTATGAACTAAATCGCAATTTCCGCAACGAAGGCATCTCATACAAGCACAATCCCGAATTCACGATGCTCGAATTCTATTGTGCGTATATGGACGTCAACGGAATGATGGACTTTTGCGAGAAGCTGATCCAGGAAAGCGTGCGACAGGCGACAGGTGGCCTTACGATCACTTACGAGGGAAATGAAATTGATTTCAGTAAGTTCGAACGTGTGTCGATGCGAGAAGCCGTGTCAGAACCGGGAGCGGTAGCGACCGGGTTCCCCGAAGATGGCGAAGAAAAGAACCCGGTCGCTACCGCTCCCGGTTCCGACCTCAGCGACGCAGCTCTTCTTGAGGCATTTGAGGAGAAGATCGAGCCGAATCTGATCCAACCAACATTCATCGTCGACTTTCCAAAATCCATCTCGCCTCTTTCTAAAGCGTCGCCAACGAACCCTCAGATAGCAGAGCGGTTCGAGCTTTTTATCAACGGAATGGAGGTCGCGAACGGATTCAGCGAGTTGAACGATCCGCGTGAGCAATACGAACGTTTTGTCGATCAGGCGGCGGAAAGGGAACGCGGCGACGACGAAGCGATGGTCTTGGATGAGGATTATGTTCGTGCTCTTTCTTACGGAATGCCGCCTGCGGCCGGCATCGGCATCGGCATTGATCGTCTCGTTATGCTCTTGACGAATAAACATTCGATCCGCGATGTCATCCTTTTCCCGCATATGCGTCCCGAAAGGCGTGCCGATGCGGTCGAGGCGGAGGATGCGGAATGAGCACTGAGGACAGTCTGACTGCGGAAGAAGGCAAACTCGCCTATACGATAATCGAATCGCTTCTCGACGGGCACGAAAAGCTGAGCGACCTGCTCGTCGTAATGGCTCATGCGATCGATGAGGACACTCTAAAGGCTTTGGCGGGAACGATGCAATGGGAAGCGTATCTTGATTCTAAACGCGACCTCGAACAGACAAAGGCCCGTATCGACGAACTCGTCACACGCCTAAAGGCACACGAGAATGCTTGATCTTCTGATAATCGGTGCCGGGCCCGCGGGTCTGATGGCGGCCTACGAAGCAAAGAAAGCGGGGCTCGCCTATCTCGTTGTAGAGAAAGGGTTTATCGCCAATACGATCTATAATTACCCGGTTGGGCTGACGGTCTTTTCTACCACCAACGAACTTGAGTTTGAAGCCGGCGACCTCAAACCTGCACGTGAAAAGCCGACCCGCGAAGAGCTGCTCTCCTACTATGTGCGTTTTGCGCTGAATAACGACCTCAACATTCAAACCGAAGAGACGGTCCTTTCGATCGAAGAGAGCGAGCCCCACGTTTTCGCGGTCAAAAGCGACAGAGCCGAATACCTTGCGAAGAATGTCCTTCTTGCGATCGGTGCGATGGACCATCCGCGAAAGCTCAACGTACCCGGCGAAGACCTTCCGAAGGTGAGCGGACATTTTCGTGAGACGTATCCGTGGGTGCGCAAGCGTGCCTTGATAGTCGGCGGCGGAAACTCTGCGGGCGAAGCGGCGCTTTTTCTCGCACAAGAAGGCGCAGAAACGACGCTCGCTATCTTTCGTGCAGACTGGGAGAATAATGACCCCAAACAAGGCTGCATCAAGTATTGGGTCAAGGAGCCTCTCGAAGAAGAGCTAAACCAACACTGCCTAAAGCTCTTCTTTCTTGGAAAAGTGATCGAGATCCGCGACGACAGCGTCATCCTCGAATCAGAGACCGGCGAGCGTGTTACGATCGGGAACGATGTCGTATTCGTGCTTATCGGCTCGGACGCTGATCTTGCGATGCTAAAGGCGCTTGGAGTGCATACCGAGAGAGGGAAATACGGCGAGGTTCCCATCTACTCGGAAGAAACGTTCGAGACGAATGTTGCAGGGATATATGTCGCCGGCCATTTCACCAACCAACGCCATATCAAGGGGGCGATCGATGCGGCCAAGGCTTTGATCCCGAAGCTTGCTGCCGCTCTGAGCGCCGAAACCCTCTAAGCTGAAGGCAAAGAAAGGCCACGAATTCACGAATAGAAAAACTCCGTTCACAAATTCGTGGCTTTCCTTTAAGACCAGTTGCCGATCAACCCGTTAGCTCTGTTTGCCTTCGAGGAAAGCCTTGAGCCGGCGTGAACGCGACGGATGACGGAGCTTTCTAAGGGCCTTTGCCTCGATCTGTCGGATGCGTTCGCGAGTGACGGCAAAATGCTGGCCGACCTCCTCAAGAGTGTGTTCAGAGCCTGTATTACCGAGCCCAAAACGCATCTTGATGACCTTCTCCTCACGAGGCGTCAATGTAGCAAGAACCTCGTCCGTGATCTCACGAAGGTTCGAGAACGTGACCGACTCCGCAGGATTCAAGATCGAGCGGTCCTCGATGAAATCGCCGAGATGCGAATCTTCCTCTTCGCCGATCGGCGTTTCGAGCGAGATCGGTTCCTGTGCGATCTTCAAGACCTTTCGCACTTTCGAGACCGGAATGTCCATCCGCTTTCCGATCTCTTCGCTGGTCGGTTCACGGCCAAGTTCCTGCACGAGCAAGCGTGAAGTGCGAATAAGTTTGTTGATCGTTTCGATCATGTGGACCGGGATGCGGATCGTGCGAGCCTGATCGGCGATCGCACGTGTGATCGCCTGCCTGATCCACCACGTTGCATACGTCGAGAATTTGTATCCGCGTCGCCACTCGAACTTATCGACCGCCTTCATCAGGCCGATGTTTCCTTCCTGAATGAGGTCGAGGAACTGCAGCCCGCGATTCGTGTACTTCTTTGCGATCGAGACCACGAGACGAAGGTTCGCTTCTACGAGTTCGCGTTTTGCCTTGTTGGTCTCAAATTCGCCGACACTGATCGTGTGGTAAGAGCGTTTGATCTCGACGATCGGCAGATGGTATTTATCTTCGATCGCGGCGAGCACCGACTTTGCGGCTTCGATCTGCGCTTTAAGTTCCTTCTTGGTCTTTGGAACGGGCTTGCGGGCGATCTTCTCTTCGCAACGCTTGATGATCCGCTCGGCCGAGCGAATGTCGTCCACGACGTGCCTGATAGCACCGATTAGCTTCTGAAGTGCGCGCTCGGTAAGGTTAAGGTTCTTGACCTCTGTCGCGACCTCAAGCCGTTGGCGCGCGGTCTTGGTCTTTAAGGTCAACAGACGCTTGCCGCCTTTCTTGCCTTTCTGTTTTTCCTGTTCCTTGACGAGCGAGACCCAGGTTTTCAGCGCGGTCTTGTAATGCTCACGGATATTCTCCAATCCTTCGAGCGTCCAGCGCATGTATTCCTCGGCCTTATCCTCTTCGATCGAGATCTCTGCCTGTTCGGAGAAAACGACCGTTTCGCGGATACTCGCTTTTCCGGTCATCAGTTCGTCGGAGAACTGCAGAAGCCTCTCGATCGCGATCGGCGAACGAGCTATCGCTTTGTGCGTCTTGATCTGGCCGCGTTCGATACGCTGGGCGATCGAAACCTCACCTTCACGATTCAAGAGCGGAACAACGCCCATCTCGCGAAGATAGAGGCGAACGGGATCGTTCGATTTGTCGAGGACGCCGGCGGAAAGGTCGAGATCGGAATCCTCGTCCTCATCTTCATCGGCATCATCCAAAGCAAGGTCGCCGGCACGCTCCAGTAGCTTTGCGTCCGATTCTGCGACAGAGATATTTGCGCCCTCAAGGCGTTCGAGGACGTCCTCAAGTTCGTCCTCGGACATCATATTTTGTGGGATCTCGCGGTGAAGTTCGTCAAGACTAAGGAACTTCTTTCGCTTGCCGAGGGCAAGCAGGCGATCCATCAGATCTTCTTTTTCGTCGTAATCAACTGCCATATTCTGTGATAAAAGTGTTCGATTGTGATAAAGGCCGAATCGTTGTTCTTAAAATACTTTGTAACGCGCTTCAAAGGGCAAAAGTTTCAATGCCTCAGCCGGCCCCAAGCAAATTGGAAAGTATAACATATTCCTTATGCGTAATGCTCCTCCAAAGTACGCCTAATTTTTTCAAGCTCAAGCTGTTCTTCGAGAAGTCGCGAGAGTGTCGCGGGGTCGTTTTCCTGTTCAGCAATGGCGGCTTCACGGCTTATTTCTTCGATGCGGTTGCGAATGGCCATATTTCGGAGGGCAAAAACGCAGTTTTCTGCCTCTATCATTGCTTCGTCCATCGCTTCATCGGCTTCGCGGAACCGAGGCGAAACGAGGATCTCGCGGGCAAGCTCTAGCGTTGTTTCATCGCCGTCGAGGTGCTCGACGATCGATGCGGGCGACACATCCTCCCCTTTTTTCGAGATCTCAATAAATGCTTCGTAAAGCTCTGCGGTGGCGAGATTTTCATAATCCGTGCGTTCGAGCCGCGGAAGGATCACAGCGGCAAGTTCGCGGTCATGCACAAGCAGCTTCAGAAGACTCGTCTCGGCAACTGTCGTTTTTGTTCGAGCCGCACGCGATATCGCACGTGTGGCGCTCGGCCTTTGCTGATAAGGTGCAGTTTTGCCCGTTGCACTCTGCCAGAGTTCGCGTCGGAGGGCCGCGTCGTCGATCCCGAAGAAGTCCATAGCTTGATCAAAGCTCTCACGCTGTTGGACGTGATTACGGATGACGCCGATCACCGGCAGAAAGTCCTCTATGGCCTCGGCCTTCTGTTTAGCGTTCGAAAGTTTGCGTCCCTCGCTCGCGGCAGCGAGAGCGAACTGTAGGAAAGGCGTCGCGCGGCCGCGCAATGCGTTGTATTCAGCCTCGCCATTCTGTCGAACGAAATCGTCGGGATCTTTACCTTCTGGAAGGATGAGTACCTTGATATCAAAATCTTGCGGAAGCAGGGTCTCGATCGCTCTTCGAGCTGCCTTTATGCCCGCTGAATCGCCGTCATAGTTGATGACGATGCGTTTGGTGAACCGCGAAAGGAGCTTTGCCTGTGCGTCGGTAAACGCCGTGCCAAGGCTTGCAACAACGTTCTCGACGCCGTTCTCGACCAAGGCGATAAGGTCGAGATAACCTTCAACAAGGATCGCAAAACCCTTGCGTCGAATGGCATCACGAGCCTGGAAAAGCCCATAAAGATGGTCACCTTTCGTATAGCCGGCGGTTTCGGGCGAATTCAGATATTTCGGATTATCTTCCGGCTTTAGTGCCCGAGCACCGAAAGCGACAGGCTTGCCCGCAACATCAAGGACAGGGAACATCAATCGGCCGCGAAAACGATCGTAAGTTCTGTCCTTTTCTTCGTTTACGCTGACAAGGCCGGATCGGGCGATAAGCTTTTCGTCCGCTCCGAAATCACGCAGCAGCCCGAGGATCGAATCCCACTTGTCGGGTGAAAAACCGAGCCGGAATCTCTCGACCGTGGCGTCGGAAAGGCCGCGATCGGCGGCATATTTGCGGGCGGCCTTTGCGTCTTTCGATCTTCCACTAAGCTCCTTTTGCCAAAATCCGAGTGCCACCTCGTTGAGCTCGAGTATCTGCTCGGCGAGCAGCTTTTTCTCCTCGCGGGCCTTTTTCGAACGTGCGAAGCTCTCGTCGTCTTCGAGTTCAGGCAGCATATAACCGGATATTTCCGCAACGCGTTTTACGGCCTCTGGGAAGTTCAGGCCTTCCATCTCCATTAGGAAATTGAACGCTGTACCGCCCTTGCCGCACCCAAAACACTTGTAGAATCCCTTCGACGGGTTGACTGAAAATGAAGGTGTCTTTTCCTGGTGAAAAGGGCAGCACGCCATCCAATTCGCACCTTTTTTCTTCAGGTCCTGGGCATACGGCTGTATTATCCGCACCAGGTCGGCACGTACCTTCAGATCGTCAATGACGTACTGTGGATAGAGCATTAGAACTCTGCAAGAAACTCTTTTTTGAGTTCAGCCGAAATCCGAAAGCCTAGTGATTCGAGCTCCGCGACAATTTACTTTCCCAAGTTCGGAGAGACTATGGAACAAGCCAATACTCTGTATTCGAATCGATCCCGCGAGGATCTCTTTTGAAACCAGACTGCTTGAATATCCTGATTCGGCTCTTAGGCAGACGATGGCTGATATGCACGAGCCACTAATCCGCTTTCTCGCTCGCTTGTTCGGCTTGAATAAGTGCGACGAACTCGGCGGGCGAATATACCGGAAGCGGCGAGCTCGCAAAATCCTTCACATTCCGCGTGACGATCGCATCAAGCTCCTCGGCAACCGCAGACGCACACTGAACGGCGTCTTCGTAATCATCTATAGGAAGATCAAACGCGTTATGAAAAGTTAGTTCACCAATTTGTGCTACGTTGATAATGGTCAACAGCTCTGCAACCTTAGCTTTTGCGTAGCGACGATCGTGTTCCTTTTCCGCGAAATAGTGAACATTAAGCAGGGCAATTGCAGATACGAAGGCTACAAACTTCTGGTCCGCAATAGCGTCAAAAAGTTGTTCTGCATCAAACTGGAAATCCTCCCGAGGAAGAACGTAGTCAAGAAGCACATCAGAATCCAAGAGGACTTGCATCATCTATCTTTCTCATTCAGACGTCCATAGTACAAGTCTCGTACTTCTTTCTTGGTCATCGGAGGGTGCTTCATTCTCACACTTCCCGACAGGCTTTTGACTAAAGCGTGCCTCGCCTCGACACTTAGTTCCTTCTTCCTACGAGATCGCTCTGCCGTAAGGTTGCTGTCATAAACGCGTCGAAGTTCACGAAGCAATTCCGACTGAATGGAAGCCGGATAACCTTTGAATTCCTTTATAAGTTCCTGGCGTGTCATATCTGTTTGGTGATCACCCTCGTCGAATTATTTTACCACCACCACTTTCGCAGGGGCCTTTACGACCTCAGTTCTGCTATTGTAGCACCATTTCCGCCTTGGGATGACGGGGCGAATTCGAAGCGTTCGACGAGGTCGCTGGCTTTAAGAAAATGATGGACGTAGTTCTTTAACGCACCTGTCCCAAACCCGTGAATGATACGCACACGCGGCAGGCTTGCCATATACGCTTCGTCGAGAAAGCGGTCGAGTTCGTACTCGGCGTCGGCCGTTGTTTTGCCGATAAGGTTGAGCTCTGCGGGTGAATCGCCCGCGTCGATCGGGCGATGCGTACTTTGCGGTTTTGACGTTCCCTTTGACTCTGGTGCTGTGATAACAAGGTCGCTAAGTTTTTGCCGCAGTCGGATGTTGCCGACGACGATCTGTGCAACATCATCGTCGATGCGCTCGACCTTGCCGCTCGTTCCGAAACTCGTGATGACGGTCGCCCCGATTTCGATCTTGGCGTCGCCGGACGCTTTGTTCCGGGCATTTGTGACAGGGAATGCGGACGTTTTTTTGCTGACCTTGCTAATGACGGCACGATTCAATTCGGCCTTGCGTGCGCTCCGTTCTTTCTCGAGGCGATTTTTAAGTGCCTTGTCCTCGATCGTCTCAAGAAAGGCCTTTGACTGGCGGTCGAAATCAGCAACGGTCTCAGCAAGTTTTGCTTCGAATTCCCGCATTCGCTTCTTCTCGCGTTTTTCGGCATCGTGCTCAAGCGAGCCAAACTTTGCGGCAACGATCTCGCGCTCTTCTTCGAGCGCGATACGAAGATCTTCGACGAGCCGCGTTTCGGTCTGCAGCCGTTGGAGATATTCCTCGGCCTCGCGGGCAGCGGTGTCCAGATGTTCACGGGCGTGAGCGACGATCTTGTCGCGGATACCAAAGCGGCGAGCGATCTCGATACCAGACGACGCTCCCGCCAGGCCGGTCAGAAGGCGATAAGTTGGCTCTAGCGTTTTCTCATTGAATTCGACCGAGGCATTTACGACAGATGCATCATTAGCCGCGTACATCTTTAATCCCCGGTAATGTGTCGATGCGATGATGTGCGCACCGCATTCGCGTCGAAAATGATCGACGATCGCAACGCCTAGGGCAGAGCCTTCCTCGGGATCGGTGCCTGTTCCGGCCTCATCAAGCAGGATCAACGCAGGTGCCGAACATTCGTCGATCATCGACGCGATGTTCGACATATGCGATGAGAAGGTCGAGAGGTTCGCATTCAGCGATTGATGGTCGCCAATATCGGCGAGCACAGAGGCGTAGAAGGGTATGACAGCCTCTTTTGCGGGCACAGGAAACCCTGAAACGGCCATCAAGCTTAAGAGCCCGGCCGTCTTAAGAACGACCGTCTTTCCGCCCGCATTTGCTCCGGAAATTATCATCACTGAGCGATCTTCCGTGAG
Organism: Pyrinomonadaceae bacterium; assembly: GCA_019694355.1. Lineage (GTDB taxonomy): Bacteria > Acidobacteriota > Blastocatellia > Pyrinomonadales > Pyrinomonadaceae > OLB17. The sequence goes on from JAIBCB010000005.1 coordinate 277,608, forward strand.
TGTGAAACTGCTCGGAACTATTGAGGTTGCGGATGACTGCGCGTCTTCCGCCCTTGCTTCATTTGCGTTCCTGATATTCTGTTCGAGCAGCGGATGCCGAGCGTCTTTGAGATCGAGCGTTCTATCGAGGGATATCTCAGGAACGGCGCAGTTAAAGCTTCGGGCAAACGTCGTTTTTGCCTTGATCGCATCAAGTTCTGCGACCGCCTTGGCGGCCATTTCGACCTCTGCGATGTGTTCTCTGAGCAGATCGGTCAATGAGTGAAGGATACGGCCGATCTCGCGTTCTTCCTGTCCCTTGAGGTTCTGTATCTCGTTGTTTGCGTCGATCGTTTCGAGCGGTTCGACGTAAACGGTCTGGCCGCTGGATGAGAATCCGTGTGCGACGCCTAAGACCTTTCCGCGAAAATCCGACTTTACGGGAATCACGAAACGGTCGTTGCGGATAGTGACGATAGCGTCCTGAATGGCGTTTCCGGCGGAACGCATCGCAGACTCCAGCGAGCGAGTAAGCTGGGCTCGCCGGGAGTTGATCTCACGCCTAAGTTTTGCAAGCTCCGGTGACGCAGAATCATCAATCTCGCCGCCGGGAAGTATTTTTCGAGAGATCTCAGCGATCGCAGACGAAAGCTGCGGCGAAAATGTCGATACGGTCTCCCAGAGCGTCGGGCAGAATTCCTTTTCACCTTCGATGAGCGAACGAGCGGCAAGAGCCTGCGAGCAAAGGCTTGCGACAGCGGTCAGAGAAGCAGCATCAAGGGCCGCGTTCTCTATACGCAGGATTGCGAGCGGATCTGCGGGGTCGTCGATGCCGGAAAATGTCCAGAACAGATTCTTCTCTTCGGAGAGTTTTAGCGTTTCCTCCGTGGCCGCGAGAGAACGATCAAGTTCGACGCGGGAGGTAAATGGCCGCGACGCGAGCACAAGGGCTTCGCCCGAAGCGGTCTGCGCGTTCCTTGCGACAAGGTCGAGCAACCGTGCAAATTCCAATGTTTCGAGTGAATATCCCATCGAGATCCTCAAGCGAGGAAGCGTTCGCGTATCTCGGGCGTCGGCATCATACACGAATCTTTTTTCCCAAAGAGCCGATAACGATTCTTTGCGAAAAGTTTGTAGCCCCAGTCGCGGATCGGCCGCGGCACGATCCTGAACAGGCTGAGCAGTTTCCAGACGCCGCCGAGTCTTTGTGCGATACGCAAGGCAGCATCCGAATGAATGAACGCTCGGTCGTTGTCTATCAAGATCACGGAGTCAACGTCCGCAGGGATCGAGTATTTTTCGATAAGTTCGCGGCCCGCGACCGATTGCAGCGGAGCAAAGCGAAACACGCCCGCCCTGTCCCGCGAAATGATGAAATTCACGCTCGCGTCGCAGAAATTGCAGACTCCGTCAAATAATACGATCGGCTGGTCTCCCATCAGGCCTTTTGCGGTATGTCTTCACCCTTTTCGAAAAACTCAAGCGATTCCGAGTTGATGCAGTAACGCTGACCTGTCGGCGGAGGGCCGTCCGGAAAGACGTGTCCTTGGTGGCCGCCGCAACGCGCACATCGGATCTCGATACGCCGCATTCCGTAGGAATTGTCCTCGATCTTTGTCAGATGATCCTTATCGAACGGAGCATAGAACGACGGCCAGCCCGTTCCCGAATGAAACTTCTTCGCAGAAGAGAAAAGCGGAAGCCCGCAAAGACGGCAAGCGTATGTGCCTTCGAGGTGGTTGTCGAGAAGGTTGCCGCAAAATGGCGGCTCCGTACCGTGGTCGAGCAGAACACGTGCCTGCTCCTCGGTCAGATCTTTTGCTAGTTCGGCTATCCTTTCTTCGCTAAGCGGTGTGATATCGAATCCTTTTTCTGAGACTGCGTCTGCCATAACAATAGATTAGCCCCACCAGAATGCTGCTGCAATAATGCAATAGAGGCCGATCAGAGCGAGACCTTCGAGCCAGATGGATTCGCCGTCATACACGATGAATGCTGAAACGATCACGGCCAACACCAACGCCGCCAGCAAGAGCGGAGTCAGGATGAAAGAAAGTACGGCGCCGCCGAGGAAGAACGAGAGCAGAACGAGCACAGGGAAGAGCCCAAGTGCGATCTGCAGAGAGCTGTTCAGAATAACGCTGACCGCGTAATCCGTCTGATTTCGCCACGCGAGTTGGACGCCGACGAGATTCTCGATCGAATTTCCGGCAAGAGCAACGACAACGAGGCCGGCGAACGCCGGCGCTATACCCATCGCTTCCATCGTCGGCTGCAAAGCTTCGACGAACCAATCGGACACGAACGCCGCACCTGTTCCGGCGCAGAACAGCGTCACTATCGGGAGCCAAACAGGCCAATTATCAGCGTGTTCGGTGCTTTCGCTGCTGACGGAAAGGTCGCCTTTTACGAAAAAGTAGATACTCGCGGCCAGCAAGACCAGCATTACGACCGCAACGAATGAATCGAGCCCGGCGATGTGAGGCTCTGCAGGCGTATGAAGTTCTTTTGCGAGTGTCGGAACCGCGAGAGCGGCGACCGCGATCAGCATCAAGGTGACGATCATCTTCGGCGGTTCGGAACGGAATCGCTGCGTCCCGTTCTTTAGCCCGCCCAGAAAGAGAGCCACGCCGAGAACGAGGATCGAGTTGCCGAGGATCGAGCCGACCAACGCCGCCTGCACGACGGAATCAAGGCCGGCGCGAAGTGCAAAGATACAGACGAAGAGTTCGGGTAGATTGCCGAGAGCCGACTGGAGAATGCCTGTCGCTCCTGGGCCGAGTCGGCGGCCAAGCTGATCGGTCGATTCACCGACGATCACGGCAAGCAATGCCAACGCTGCGGCGGTGACGATGAAAGCAACGATCGCGTTCGCTCCGGAATAGTGTAGGACGCCGGCTGCGATCGTGAATATCAGGCAGATCCCGACAATGATCTTCTCCTTTCGGTTCATTTATTCTCCTTTGCCGAATACTTTTTTCTCGAGTGTGCGAAGACGTGACGCCATTTCGCCAAGCTTTCGAAAAGCCGCTGCCGAGCGAAGCCATTCGCGGTTATCGAAGGCCGGAATGCCCGATATCACCTTGCCGGGCTCGACATCGTGCGACGTAGCTGATTTCGCAGTAATTATCGCGTCATCGCCGACCTTCAAGTGGCCGGCAATGCCGACCTGTCCGGTCAAAATGACACGTTTGCCGATGTGCGAGCTTCCCGCCAAGCCGGTCTGAGCACAGATCAGAGCATCTTCATCGATGGTGCAGGAATGCCCGATCTGCACTAAGTTGTCGATCTTTGCACCGCGTTTTATTCGAGTTTCGCCGACCGACGCGCAGTCGATCGCCGTATTCGCACCGATTTCTACATCATCTTCGAGAATGACGCGGCCGGTCTGCGGGATCTTTAGCCAGGCCTTCTCGGCTGTCTTTGCATAGCCAAAGCCGTCCGAACCGACTGTCGTGTTGTTATGGATGATGCAGCGCTGGCCGACCTCGCAGTTCTCGCGGATCGATACGCCGGAATGGATCGTCGAATCCGCACCGATCTTCACACCGGAATAGATCGTTGCGTTCGGGAATATTCTTACGCCTTTTTCGATCACGGCATCGGCACCGATGACGACATTCGCGTGGATCTCCGTGTCGGGATCGACGGCTGCAGTTGGGTCGATAACCGCCGAAGAGTGTACGAATGGTTTGAGTTCGTCAACAGGGAAGAAGGCTCGTAAGGCCTTTGTATATGCGAGATACGGGTCTTTTGCGCGTAGGATCGCGATATCATCGCGGTTGATCACGATTCCGTCGCCGAGAAATATCGCCGATGCGCGTGTTTCGCCGATCTGTGCCGTATATTTCGGATTCGCCAGAAACGTGATCTCGCCTTCGCCGGCAAGATCAAGTCCCGCGGCGGACGTGATCTCGATGTTCGGGTCGCCGCTTTCGATCGTCGAATCAGTTTTTTCTGCAAGTTCGAGCAGTTTCATCATTTCTTTAAGCGAAAAGAATAACCCTGAAAGGCCTTTAATCCAAGATGGCAGTATTGCGTATCGGGGATCTTACGGTCCATTCTGGAATGAGTATTATGCGTTCGATCTACATCTTCCTTGTCTTCGCGTTCTTCGTCCTTGCTTTCTTGCCCCTTGCGGCGACGGCCGAAACGCTCGAGCCGATCACGGTCGAATCGATCACGATCTCCTCGGACGTGACCGGTGTTTCGACCGGAAGAGGCGAGTTTGCGGTCTCGTTCAGGACCGCAGATGGCGTGCTGCATACGAGATCCGCAATAGACGGCTCATTCATGGCATTTGGCGAGGCGTTCGGCTGTTCTCCTTGCCGAAAAGGCACTACATTTCCCGGCAGTAATGCACCGGAAGGCACCATTCCGCCTTGGTATTTTATTACGTCAGGCAGCACTGCACAGCCGATCGAAACTGCACTTTTTTCCGAAGCGCGTATCTTCTATCCCGCATTCAGAGTCCCAATGCAATCGCCGTTTGCGAGAACGACACACATCAGCTTTCCCGTATGGATGAAAGGGCCAATCAAGATCAGGAACGAACAAACAAACGTCACGCTTGTTGACAGCGAAGCCGCATTGAGCGGCCGAGCGTTCTTGTATTTCCGTCGAGGTGCGTCGCCGGCAACTTATTCATGGCGGTCTTATTCGGTCACGCTGCAAAGAGACTAGCCCGCGGACCATCATTTTCCTGCCCGATTCGATAATTGTTGAAATGCCTCTGGCGTTTGTGCCAAACTATTGGTGAAAGACAAAAACTCTCACGAAAAGATTCCCCGATCTTGGTTGTGTCTCTCCTTGTGCTAAAACTATTTGATCAGCCGGAGGTATCGATATTTTATGACCGAGACGAGTGCCGCAGTTCAGCGAGGAAACGCGTCAGAAACCCTTAAACACAGGCCGCTTCAGCCGTCACAGAAGCCATCGGGGGGCCGTTGGAACAGCCTTATTGCGACGAATACCGCAATTGCGATCGGCAGCCGCATCCACGGATCCAAATCCGAGATCTACGTCAACGGGATGTGCGTCGAGCTGCAAAAAGGTTCGACGAGCTGTCCGAGTATAGTGATCGTCAACGGAGAACCGAAATTTGCGGAGAACCGCGAAATACTGCAGAATCCGACGGTCATCGTCGAGACGATCGCCAACGACGTCGATCCGCTCGGCCGCGCCGAAAAGCTCGAGGGCTATCTTGCCCTTCCAAGCATAAAAGAATGCATTCTCGTTCGCTCGGATCAAATGAGGATCGAGCACTATGCCCGGCAGAACGCCAAGCAATGGCTCTATAAGATCTATGATGAGCGCGACGACGTTGTCTCGATCGATACGCTGAATTGCAAGGTTTCCGTCGCGGAGATCTATGCAAAAGTAGATCTCAAATTATCGGGATTAAGCTCAAGGGCGATCAACTAGAGTCTTCGGGCACGTAAAAGCGAACCGGCCGCGAGAGCGGCCGGTTCATCGTTTATTTCTTCAGCATCGTCTGCTGTTCAGATTTGACCATCCACTCTCCGTTTCGCTTGACGAACGTGTCAACGATTCGTGCTTTGCCGGATGCGCCGTTCCTTAGCGTGATGTTCTGAACGTATTGAAATACCGCAGAATCTTCGCTGAAGCTTAGAAGCTCGCCATCCGAGATGACGAATTTCTTCACCGTCCGCTCTTTCTTTATATCAGCGAGAACCTCGTTCTTGTCCTGGATCTTGCCATCTACACCGGTCAGGACAAAATCTTCGGTCATATTCTTTGAAAGGAACGAAATGTCGCCGTCAAGGACAGCCTGCGTCAGATTCTTTTCGAACAAAAGCAGTTCGTTAAAGACATCCTGTTTTGATGGGCCAGTTTTTGCCGGGGCTTGGGCAGCATTTGAAGGCGGCTGTTGTGTGGGTCGGTCTTTGTCGTCGCCGATCTGGCATGCATACATCACAGCGGCGATCAAACCTAGGGCAAGCAGCGATCTCATAAAAAACTTTTCCTTTTTATCGGTTGATAGATTCTTGTATTGCTGAAAATACGGGCATAGTATCGTATGGAATCTGCCCAAATGCAATGCTCCGACACGGGAAGTTGCACCGAAAAAGGCAAAAAAGTAAAAGGCAAGATCCTACATCAAGCTAACAGGGTCGATCTCGACAAAAACAAAACGCAATTCGACACCGCGTTCTTCTGCGTCAGCCAAACCAATATCGAGTATCTTGCGAAGTTCCCGGCGTGATTCTGAACGGAGAATAAGCTGCATTCGATACTCGTTCTTCAGGCGTGCGATCGATGCAAATGCGGGGCCGACGATGCGGACCGTCTTTTCTCGATTCGCTGCATCAAGGCTGCGGCGAAGGGCGGTCGCAATAGCTTTCGTGCGCGGAAGGTCACGATGTCTGACCATTATCGACGCAAGTGCGACGAACGGCGGATAACGGAAATTCTCGCGATATTTGAGTTCTTCTTTGTAAAATCCTTCGTAGTCCTGAGCCATCGCCCGTTGCAGTGCGTAATGATCGGGATGATAGGTCTGGATGATCACGCGACCCGGCTTTTCACCTCGGCCGGAGCGTCCGGCGACCTGTGTGATCATCTGGAACGTTCTTTCTGCTGAACGAAGGTCGGGCAGGCCCAATCCGATATCGACACCGACGACGCCGACGAGCGTAACGTTCGGGAAATCGTGCCCTTTGGCGATCATCTGGGTGCCGACGAGCATATCGATCCGGCCTTCCGCAAAATCAAGGAGTTTCTTTTCGAGCTCGCCCTTTCGAGTGATCGTGTCGCGGTCGATGCGTTCGATCTTGAGGGCGGGGAATTTCTTTTCGAGCTGGTCGGCGAGGTTCTCAGTTCCTTCGCCAACGAAGTAGAGAAACTCGCTCGAACATTTCGGACACTCTTTCGGTGCGGGCGAGTTGAATCCGCAGTAATGGCACGTTAGGCGAGAATCGCGTCGATGGAACGTAAGTGTGATGTCGCAGTTCTCGCACTTGATCGTCTCACCGCATTCGCGGCAAAGCACGAATTGCGAGAAGCCGCGGCGATTCAATAGAACGATCATTTGCTCCCCGCGAGATGCAGTTTCGCCGATCGCATCGAGAAGTTCAGTTGAGAGGGCAACATCTTTGCCCGAGCGTTTGAAGACCTCGCGCATATCGACGAGTTCTGCGGACGCGAGGTTTCGTCCACCGATGCGTTCGGGCATCGAGAGCAGAGTGTACTTTCCGTGCATCGCATTGTGGAAGGTTTCCATCGCCGGTGTCGCGGAACCGAGCACGGCGACGGCACCTGCGAGATTTGCACGCATGACCGCGACATCCCGCGCATTGTAGAACGGCGATTCCCACTGCCGATACGCCGCATCGTGCTCTTCGTCAACGATGACAAGCCCGATACTCTTGAGCGGCGCAAAGACCGCCGATCGCGTGCCGATCGCTACACGTGCTTCACCGGCCCGGATCCTCCGCCATTCATCGAACCTTTCTCCCTGCGAGAGTCCGGAATGCAGTATTGCGACCGTCGGCCCGAAGGCGGCACGAAGCTGTCGCGAGAAGACGGGCGTTAACGCGATCTCCGGTACGAGCATCAACGCGGAACGTCCCATTGCGACCGTGTGGCGGATCGCACGAAAATAAACTTCGGTCTTTCCGCTGCCCGTAACGCCGTGGAGCAGAAAGGCCTTGAACGTGCTGTCGTCTATTGCATCTGTAATTCCGCCAAGGGCGTTTTCTTGATATTCCGTAAGAGCGATCGGCGGCCGCTCAGGCAACTTTTCCGCAGAAAGCGGGTCTCTATGTATGTCTCGGATGAAAACGTCGAGAAACCGTCGCTTAACAAGCGTGTTGATCGGCGAGGCACTGGCTCCGGTCGCGTCAAGAAGATCTGTCCAGAGCATTTCGCCGCCTGCATCTTCGAGTACCGAAAGGACCGCTGATTGTGCCGGAGTAAGCTCTTTTGAATTGTCGCCAGCGGCGGGATCGAGCAATTTGACAGCCTTTTGGCGTTTTGGGCGGACCTTCTCGCTGTTCATTCCGGCGGGAAGGGCGGCCTTCAGCATCTCGCCCCAGAAAGAAGCGTAGTAATCGGCCGTCCATTCTGTGAGGCGAAGTATTTCGGGCGTAACGAGCGGTTCGTCGTCGAGAAATTCGCTCGTCGGACGAAGCTTTGCAGGATCTACATCAAGATCTTCCGGAAGTTCGCTGTGAACTGCGACGACAAAGCCGATAAGACGCCGTTTGCCAAAAGGCACACGCACCCGCTGGCCGAGTTTTGGCACGTTCGTTTCTTCTGCCGGCACCGAGTATGTAAAAACGCGATTGAGCGGAACGGGAAGTGCGACCTCGACGAAGTTGACCGCTTCGGCGTTTGATTGTGCTGATCCAAGCTTCAAAGCAGTTGCGATTTTACAGGATGTTCTTCTTTGCCGCTATCCCGCGATGATCGTCGAGATCGCCGATAAAGCTAACGGCCGGATTTTGCGATAGAATGTTGAATATGGATGAAATGTTTGCCGCAAAAAAGAAGGAGCGGAGATTCAACCCGATCTTTTTGATCGGGATCCTTGTCGGGTTGCTGGTTCTCGGCGTCGCGTTCTATTTTCTCTCCCAAAAGCCGTCGATCGAAGACCAGACGAGCCAGCTCCTTGAGACGGCGGCCAAGCCCGGAAGCCCTGAGTTTGCCGAACTGAACAAGGACATCATCATCACGACCAACGATAACGAGACGATCGAGTCGCCTACCGGTTTGGGCACGATCTCGATGTTCATCAAAGGCACGATCCGCAATAAAGGAACGCATGATATCTCCATCCTCGAGGTCAACGTTTCGGTGGTCGATCGGCAAAAGCAGGTCGTTAAAGAGCGGCGGTTGCTTTTCGTCCCGCAGCAGCAGCCGATCTTGAAGGCAGGCGAGACCGTTCCGGTTTCGATCACGCTCGACGGGTTTTCTCCAAAGGCTGAACGCGCGCTTATCTACTGGCGAGTTACAGCGATAAAGGCCGCATCCTGAAATTTTTCTTCTCTTTGCCCTTTAAAAGCTAATTCTCTACCATTGAGAACATATGATCGAAGGTGAAGACTTTACGGTCGCATTGAGCGATCCAGAGATCGTTGAACCAATGATGCAGGTGCCGCCGGAGCTTCCGGTGCTGCCGCTTAGGGATATCGTTATCTATCCCTTTATGATCGTGCCGCTATTTGTTTCGCGTGATCGTTCGATAAAGGCTGTCGAAGAGGCTCTTAAAGACAATCGGATGATCCTGCTCGTCTCGCAAAAGGACGTCAACAAAGAAGAGCCGACCCAGGATGACCTTTATAAAATGGGCACGGTCGCGATCATTATGCGGATGCTCAAGCTGCCTGATGGACGCATTCGCATCCTCATTCAAGGGCTTTCTCGCTGCAAGGTCGATTCCGTGGATCCAAGCGGAAGCTATATCCGTGCGCAAGTAACGCCGGTGATCGAACCGCTCGCCCCCAAGAATTCGCTCGAGGTCGAAGCATTGATCCGGAATGTTCGCGGCTCGATGGAACGAGCGATGAGTTTGGGCAAGCCGATCTCGCCTGAGGTGCTCGCGATCATCGCAAATCTCGACGATGCAGGCCGCCTTGCCGACCTTTCGGCTTCGAATCTCGATCTGCGCCCGGAGGCGGCTCAATCGATCCTCGATATTGCCGATCCGATCCCGCGTCTGCGTCGTGTCAACGAACTTTTGAGCAAAGAGATCGAAGTCTTGACCGTCCAGCAGGAAATAAACAGTCAGGCACGGGCCGACATCGATCGCTCGCAGCGTGAATATTTCCTGCGTCAGCAATTGAAGGCGATCCAAGGAGAGCTTGGCGAAGGCAATGAGCTTTTCGAGGAGGTCGAGACCTATCGCGAAAAGATCACGAACGCCAAGATGCCCGAGACGGTTCAGACCGAAGCTCTGCGCCAGTTAAAGAAGTTCGAGCGAATGCATCCGGACGCGGCCGAGACCGCGACGCTAAGAAATTGGCTTGACATTATGATCGAGCTTCCATGGTCGAATTCATCCAGCGACAACTTGGATCTTGCTCAAGCACAAAAAGTACTGGATGAAGATCATTACGGCCTGCCAAAGGTGAAAGACCGCATTATCGAGGCCTTGGCCGTCCGAAAACTTCGTGCAAAACCAAAGGGTTCGATCCTGTGCCTTGTCGGGCCTCCGGGAGTCGGCAAAACGAGCCTCGGTCGCTCCGTTGCACGTGCGATCGACCGAAAGTTCGTACGGCTAAGCCTTGGCGGCCTACACGACGAAGCAGAAATTCGCGGCCATCGGCGGACATACGTCGGTGCGATGCCTGGCAGAATTATTCAAGCGATCCAGCAGGCGGGAACCAACAATCCGCTTGTAATGCTCGACGAGATCGACAAGGTCGGCGCAGATTTTCGCGGAGATCCGAGTTCAGCGCTTCTCGAGGTGCTTGACCCGGAGCAGAATTTTGCGTTCAGGGACAACTATCTCGGCCTGCCGTTCGATCTCTCAAACGTGATGTTCATGACGACCGCGAACGTGCTGGAGACGATCCAGCCGGCCTTGCGAGACCGCATGGAAGTGATCGTCCTATCCGGCTACACCGCGAGTGAAAAGCTTGAGATAGCGCGCAGACACGTCATTCCAAAACAGATCGAAGAGAACGGCCTCTCTGAAAAGGATGTGAAGTTCGAGAAACGTGCCGTCCTGCGGATCATCACGGAATACACGCAAGAAGCGGGTTTGCGTCAGCTTGAGCGAGAGATCGGAAAGATCTGCCGTAAGGTCGCACGCCGCAAAGCTGAAGCAAAACGAAAGATTCAGCCGGTAAAGGTTACTGCCGACAATGTTACGGACTTCCTGCGTGTTCCGAAGATCCATATCGAAAAGGCCCCTGATAAGGACGCGATCGGCACGGTCACCGGCCTTGCGTGGACGGCAACCGGTGGTGAGATACTGATCATCGAGGCCTTGCGGACTCGCGGAAAAGGGAAACTTCAGCTCACCGGCCAACTCGGCGAGGTAATGCAGGAATCGGCCCAGGCTGCATTCACCTTTGCAAAGAGCCGTTTTGCAAAACTTGGTATCGAGGAAGACGTGCTCGATAAATACGACATTCACATCCATTTACCGGAAGGTGCGATCCCGAAAGACGGGCCCTCGGCCGGTATTGGAATGGCGACAGCGCTCGTATCGGTTCTTGCTGAGCGGCCTGTACGGCACCAGATCGCGATGACGGGCGAGATCACGCTTAGGGGCAACGTGCTTCCGATCGGCGGAGTCAAAGAAAAGTTGCTTGCGGCACGCCGCGCACGCATAATGACAGTGATCTTGCCGGCGGCAAATGAACGCGATCTTGTTGACCTTCCGCAGGAAGTTCACGACGATTTGAAGTTTATTTTTGTGGATAACGTGCTGGACGTCTTCGACGCAGCCCTTAGACCTGCACCAAAAAGGGCGAATACGGCGAGATCAGCGGACTCAAAATAGAGGAATTGACCTGGTCGATGTCTCGAAATTCCTTATTTTATAATGGTTTCGAGCATTGACCGAAGGTTTTTATTGTTGATAAACTTATGTTGAGTGTTTGCGTCTTGGCGAACCGCTCTTATAGTGCGAACACAACAAAGCGAACTTTCTCGCTTTGCCAGCGTTAATCTATTTGGCCGTCTCGGAAGAATATGTGTAATGCTCTCGCATATCTTCAACGTTAGAAGTAGTTCTAAGAGCAGCATTTATAAGGTTTTTGATGAAGAAGTTAGGAATCACCCCATTGGCTCTCGCTACATCGTTCTCGCTTTTTGCGGCGATCAGCGGGACCGCACAGATCACGAGCACACGATCGAGCAATAACACGCGGCCGGCTGAAGTCGTGCGTGCGCAAGCTGATGTGAACTACGTTCTGCTTGAATCCGGCAAGGCATTCAAGGAGGGCTTGACCGCTTATTCGCAAGGGCGATATCAGGACGCCGGAGCGCGTTTTGATAAGTCCGTCGAGGTGTTTCTTTACTCAACGCTGAACATCCAGGGCGAACCACGCCTTCAAAATTGCTATAACCAGCTGATCGAAACCGTCTATCGCATCGAGTATCCGTCTGACAGCCAGATGCCGCAAGTGCGTGGCCTTGCAGCAACTTGCGGATGGGAAGTTGATGTAAAACTTGCAGATCAGGTCGCCCAAATGGCTCGGCCTGCGACGAACAGCACGGTCGCAAACTCAACGGTGGCAGTGAGCAGCGGCCCAAGCGACGCTGCACCGCGAGGGTTCGTTAATCAGGAGTTTGAGCCGTCACCGCTCGATGATCTTGCAAAGCTCGAATTGACGCCCGAAGAGCAGAATGTCGAGGATAATCCGGTCGCTCAAGAGCAGTATCAATATCTGCAGCGTGTCGTTTCGAACCGATCCTTAGGGTTCTCGTTCCAGGTGCATCCGATGATCCAGCAGTTCATCAACTACTACCGCGGCCGCGGTCGTACGACGATGGAAGTTGGGCTCTATCGTTCCGGAATGTTCATGTCGATGGCTCGGCGAATTTTCCGTGAAGAAGGTGTTCCGGAGAATGTAGCGTGGCTCGGCCAGGTCGAAAGCGCCTGGAAACCGACCGCATTTTCATCCGCCGCCGCATCGGGCCTTTGGCAGTTCATTCCAGGCACTGGCGTTCGATTCGGCCTTCAGCGAACGGCCTATGTTGACGAACGCAACAGCTTTGATGAGGCGACGCGTGCCTCGGCTCGGTATTTGAAGTTCCTTGCGAACCGCTACCACGGTAATTGGGAACTCGCAATGGCCGCCTATAACTCCGGCGAAGGAAACGTCGATCGCGCGATACGTCGTGCGGGAGCCGAGAATTTCTGGCTCGCGTTCCCATATCTTCCGCGTGAAACGCGTAACTACGTTCCGAATATTCTTGCCACGATCTTGATCGCGAATAATCCGAATCAGTACGGTTTTGGTCAAATACGGCCGGCGCCCTCGCTGCGTTACGATCGCCTTCGTGTTCCTGCATCAACGAACCTGAATCTGATCGCCGCTGCAGCGGACACGAGCGTTCAGCTTCTTCGTTACCTGAATCCTCATTTGCGCACGAATACGACACCGCCGGTGCCGTATGTCGTGAACGTTCCGGTCGGGAAGGCGAATGAGGTCGCCGCGATATTCAAGCGTCTGCCTGCTTCGAAGATCCCGAACACGAATCTTGCCAACACTTCACATGGCGAGACATGGCAATCGATCTCGAACAAGACCGGGGTCAGCGTTGCCGAACTGATGGAAGCAAACCCCGGAATGAAGCATCCGAGCGGTAAGGTCTTCGTTCCTGTTGCTGTTGGAAATCGTGTCGAATCAACGGCATACACGCGTCCGACAAATCGGCAGGCTGCAACGGTTCCAACTGCAAAAGTGCGTGTCGTGAAGGCAAAAGCCGGCGACACTGTCGCAAAGATCGCAGCTCGCGAAAAGATCGATGCTGCTGAACTTGCAAAATTTAACGGCCTTCTCCCAAACTCGGTTCTTTTCGCCGGCCGCGAGATAAAGATCCCGACCAAATAGGGTTTGACCTTTTGGTCTTTTTCGGAGAACGCCGGAATCGCAAATGCAGCGAATTCGGCGTTTTACCGTATGTAAAGTTGACAATTTCGCTTATTGTAACTATACTGGTTACAGTTATGGCAGCTAATAGCCAGTTCGCAATGGCGGTTCATATTCTGACCCTCCTTGCGGTGAAAGGCGAGACAAATCTTAAGTCCGATACGATCGCACACAGCGTGAACACGAACCCCGTTGTGATTCGCCGGATCCTCGGACAGCTTGCTAACGCGCGGCTTGTTGAATCGCATACAGGTGCCGCGGGCGGAACGCGGCTTGTTCTTCCGCCCGAAAAGGTCTGCCTGGTGGATGTGTATAAGGCCATTTCATGCGGCGAGGTGTTTGCTCTGCCGGCAAAGCAGGCGAATCAGGATTGCCCGGTCGGGAGAGGCATCGAGTCGGTGCTTTGCAACCTTCAAAAGGCGATCGACAGGAGCGTTGCGGAAAAATTAGGTGAGTTTTCGTTGGCGAGTGTGCTTGAGATGATCGAATTTGAAAGCACGGCCGCTGCTTAAAAAATTTCAAGATAATTGTATCAAGAACGGTTACAAATTAAGGTGGTTAATCATGCGGGAATATTTAGTTAAGTCGATGACGTTTCAGCAATATTTGAGAACGATCGATGATCTGCTTAGAGAAGGCAGAACAACAGGGAACGACCAGTCGGTCGAGAAGGTGGGTTTTACCCACCTGAACCGCAAGCGGATCGACCGGATAATGAAGACCTTTATTCCGGAGGCGGCTACGGCCAAGAGGATAAGCGAAGTTGATACGGCACGAGTTTGGTACATTCTGACCGAAGGCTGGTGCGGAGACGCCGCTCAAAGCGTGCCTGTGATGGAACAGCTCGCGAGCCTGACTCCTTTGATCGAAACCCGATATCTGCTCCGCGACGAGAACACAGAGTTGATGGATCAATATCTGACAAACGGTTCGCGGTCGATCCCGAAGCTGATCTCGGTCGATAAAAAGACCGACGCCGTGTTGTGGTCTTGGGGACCGAGACCGCAGGGAGCGCAGGATCTTTTTGAGGAACTGAAAGCGAAGGGTAGGCCGAAAGATGAGATCCTTGAGGCGGTGCAACGGTGGTACATCGCTGATAAGGGCAATTCGATAGCGGCCGAGATCGCGCAGCACGCTACGAACGGGATCGCCATTGCCTCCCTTGTCTCTGCTAGACTTTCAGTCTGATGAAGGCTTACGAGTTTGACACATTTGGGATCGAGAACTTGCGGATCGTCGAATCCGCGACGCCTGAACCGGGAGATGATGAAGTTCTCGTTCGGATGCGCGCGGCCTCTCTGAATTATCGCGATCTGATGGTCATTCGCGGCCAATATAATCCGCGGATGAAGCTGCCGGCCGTTCCGCTGTCAGATGGAGCGGGTGAGGTCGTCGCCGTCGGGAATAACGTGGCTTCATGGAAGGTTGGCGACCGTGTGATGCCGAACGTTGCCCAGAAATGGGTTGACGGAATGCCGGATGCTTCGGCCGCTCGAAGCGCACTTGGCGGCGATGCCCGTTCGAACGGCGTCCTTCGGGAGTTTGCCGCATTCGACGCCGGTTCTTTGGTCGCCATACCTGAATATCTGAGCTTTATTGAGGCGGCGACGCTGCCGTGTGCCGGATTGACCGCATGGAATGCCCTGGTGGAATCCGGTAATTTGCGGGCGGGCGAAACTGTCTTGGTCCTCGGCACCGGCGGTGTTTCGATCTTTGCGGTTCAGATCGCAAAGCATTTTGGTGCGAGAGTCATCGCTACATCGTCGAGCGATGCAAAGATCGAGAAACTTAAGGCGTTGGGAGCGGACGAGACGATCAACTATCGGTCAACTCCTGATTGGGAGAAAGCTGTGGTTGACCTCACAGATGGCGTTGGTGTCGATCACGTGATCGAGGTCGGAGGAGCGGGAACGATAGAGAAGAGTCTTGCTTCGGTACGTGTCGGCGGTACGGTATCTCTGATCGGATCGCTTTCAGGCGGTGCGATGGTCAACACAGTGCCGATCTTTATGCGGGCCATCCGTCTGCACGGGATATTCATCGGATCGAAAGCGATGTTCGAGCGGATGCTAAAGGAATTCGATCTTGCAAAGATCCATCCGAGGATCGATCGGACGTTCTCGTTTGACGAGGTTCCCGACGCATTGCGATATATGGAGACGGGAGAACATTATGGGAAGATAGTTATAGAGTTTTGAACGCCGCTTCGAAGCGCGGATCTTTGCCGGACGGCCGACAGACATTTTTACCCGAGTTGGGTAACATATATACAAGATCGCAGGATCATTTTTAAGGAGAAATTGGATAAATGGGAGAATTTGCAAAGGCAGTAACTGACACCGCTTTCGAAGCGGAGGTCTTAAATTCGGATAAGCCGGTATTGGTAGATTTTTGGGCGGAATGGTGTGGGCCCTGTAGGGCGATCGCGGAATCTGTCGAGTCGGTGGCAAAGGATTTTCAGGGAACCGCAGGCGTCTTTAAGCTGAATGTTGATGAGAATCCGACGGTTTCAAATCGGTACGGCATCCGCAGTATCCCAACGCTGATCGTTTTTAAGGGCGGTCAGGAGCAGGAACGCGTCGTCGGCGGTGTGAGCCGTGAGATCTTGGCAAACCTCGTAAAGCGACACGTTTAAGGTGACTGCCTTTTTTGGCGTCCCTTTAATACACAATTGAACAAGAAAGGCCGGGCAAATGCCCGGCCTTCTTGTTTATGTCAGCGATCTTATGGGATCAGTGAGCGTTGGAGTTATTGACCGGGTAGTCGCCGTTCTGGCCCCATTCGGTCTGAGCAAGTGTACCTGCCGAGCTAGTTCTTACGTAGAAGTAGTTCTGCGTCGGGTCAGCGTTCGGACGCCACACCGCAAGGTCGGTCTTGCCGTCGCCGTCAAAGTCGCCCTGTGTTGGGTAATCGGTTGCTGAAAGCCCCCAAACACCGAAATAAGGTGAGTCAGCAGGTGCCGAACTCTTTCGGACGAACCAGTTGATAGCACCGCCGCTTCCACGGATAGTTGCGATGTCGGTCTTGCCGTCGCCGTCATAATCGCCGGGGACTATCACGTCGGTCGATGTGCCGAAGTAGTATGTGCTGACCGTTCCCGGTCCATTCGCATAGAGCCAGAAAGTGCCTTGGCCGCTGACGCCGCGTTGGATCATGAAGTCGGCCATGCCGTTGCCGTCATAGTCGCCGGGTGCGGGATAGTCTCCATTTGTGCCCCAAGGGGTGTAAACGATATTTCCGCTGTTTGCTCCGCTGCTTGCTCTGTAGAACCAGAAGCTCTGATCGCCAGAAGCGGCTCCTCCACGATAGACTGCAGGATCGGCTTTGCCGTCACCGGTGTAATCGCCAACGACCGTCGGATCGTCGCCCGTTTGGCCAAATACATCTGTTCGCAGGGTGTTGTTCGAACTCTGGAAGATATAGAAGGCCGCTACGGATGGTGCACCTGAACGCCACACGGCAATATCGGACTTGCTGTCGCCGTCAAAATCGCCGGAGACGAAGAAGTCGCTTGCCAGGCCAAAGGCGGACTGAATATTGCCAGAGCATTGCTGGCTCGCGCCTGAAGCGTTACATTCGAACCACGTTACCTGGCCGTTTGCACCGCCGCCCGTGTTACGTACAACGGCGTAGTCGGTCTTGCCGTCGCCGTTGTAATCAAGCACGTGTTGGGTCGGCGCAACCGGACCGCCGCTCGGCGTGTAGGTGAATGTGTCGATCCCGATATAGTTCGAGTTGTTACCCGACGGGCCAC
>JAIBCB010000006.1 GCA_019694355.1 Pyrinomonadaceae bacterium
ATAACCCGAATAGATCATGACATGCAGACCGTGACTCCTCAGCCTGAAAACGAGTTCTGCGACTGGACCAGGTTGATCAAACGGTTCTCCGCCGAGAATTGTTACGCCGTCATTGTTGACCTGATTTCTGACGATTTCGCTGACTACTGTGGTGATCGAAACAAGAGTGCCATTCCCACGTTCGTGGGTCTGCGGAACGTAGCAGCCGGGACACCGAATTGAACAGCCTGCGACCTGGGCTACACTTCGCCTACCAGGTCCATCGACAACGGAGTTGTGGTAAAGCCGGTAAAGCCAAATCGAGTGCTTGTCTGCTTCGGTCGTCCGATCAGGTGACGCACATTGACTTTGCAAGATCGGCAGGTTTCGTTGTGGGCGTTCCGACGGTTTTGCACAGTTTAGGTTCACACGGCTCCCTAGATCATGGGCAAGGTCATCAACTTTCTCTGCCGGAGCTTGAGAGATCTCAACCGTAACGCGGCCAACATCAGGCTCCAGCACGAAAACCATCTCGTTAATCATTTGTACCCACTCGCCGTTTTGATCGAGGTTTTATACGAAATTCCGCTGTCTGCCGGTCGATTGTGGGAGCACCGAGTACCTGTTTTAGCTGGCGCGCTGTTTGCTCGCAAGCCGGTCCCTGGATACCGTTGATCTGCGTATCGCATTTTCCGGTTTCAGTATCGATAGTGAACTCAATTTCAGCCATGTCTTTCCTCTTCGACTCTAGAATTTGACACGTATCTTGATGGTCTTGCCGATTCGCTCCTTGACGAGCGTCCCACCGAGTTTCTTCGCCATCTTTCGAGCGGCCGCTTCGTGGTAATGATTCTGCAGTCTGACAACAAAGTCCTTGCCAAGACGATAGTCAAGATCCATATCGTCGACCACCGCAACGTAACCGGATACTGTTTTCTGGAAACCGATATCGGCAAGGAGCTGATGTCTTTTCACGTCTCCTCGGCGAATGATAATGTCCGCAGTCCGAGCATTTCGTTTGTCCCAACCGTCAAGCGGTAGATCCTTGCCCTGGGTGACGGTATCGAATCCGATGTCAGCCAGTGCTTCGAGCAGCAGTTCTCCATTCGCGAACGACTGTGACTCAAATGTCATGTACTTACTCATTGATGAAAAACCTCCTCGCATCAAAACTCGTAGATCCTGTCACCTCGATTCCCGGTGATCCCAGAGTTGTCTATCCGACCTGCCGCTCCTTTGATATTGTTGCGTGCCCATTTGCGGATCTCTTCGATCTTCTCGCTCATCATTTGCGCGGTCGGCGTTATGCTTTCAACTGCCTTGAGAACGTCTTTAGTCTCGGCCCGACGATCGCCGTCGATGAATGCTTCAAGAACCCCGTCCTTTACCGCTCCCTCGATCTCTGCTCCGGAGAAGTCCTTGCTCCTATCGACGAGCTTTTCGAGATCGAATTGATCAGGATTCAATTCGCGTTTCTTCAGATGAACTTTGAAGATCTCCGTCCTGTCCTCCGACCCGGGCAGATCGACGAAGTGTATATAGGAGAACCGGCCGATCCGGAACTGTTCGGACTCAAGCTCTCTAACGTCATTGGCAGTTGCGAACACAAGAACATCTTTGTTGTCCTGCATCCAATTGAGAAGATAGGAGATCGTTCTAGCCGTCTCTCCGCCGTCAGTCTTGTTCGAGGACTTCATACCGGAAACCGCCTTTTCGAACTCGCTGATGCCGAGAATTCCTTTTATGGTTCCCGCGATGGACAATGCTCTCTTGATTGACATTGCCGACGAGCCGATAACGCCGCCGCCCTCACCCATGATGGAGCCGAAGTCGAGATCCAAAAGGGCTCGGTTTGTAATGCTCGAAGCAACCCGCTTGCAGAGGTCTTTGCCGCATCCGGGCAGGCCGACAAGCAGAATTCCTTTACACGGTTCGACGTGCCGGGCTTTAGCTCGCGGACTGAAGGTGTAGGCTGCACGTTCGAGGATCGCTCTCAGCGCTTTGTACCCGCCGAGATTACTGGCGGCCTCCGGATGGACGTAGGTCAGTGAGCCACTTCCGCGGATCACATTCTTCTTTTCTTCGAGAATGACGTTGATCGATTCCCGGTTCAGACCATTGCAGCTTATGACTGCCTTTGCGATCACATTGCTGATCTCGCCGGCCGTTAGGCCGAGTAATGACTGCAGCAGCGCTGTCTGCGTTTCTTTTTCGAGATCGATAGCAAGCCCGCTCGATCGTAAGTTTTCAAGCTGGAGTTCGATAGACTCTCCGATCTCATTTTCCTTCGGAAGTTCAAGGTCGATCTGGGTGATTTCTTTCTCCAAGGTTTTTAGATCGGGAAAGTTAGGTCCGACGAAAAGAACCGTCGCCTTTGTGGACTTCAGCTTCCAGGCGATCTCACGCAGCCGTCTGACGAGGAGCGGATCCTCCTGACCGTATGGAGAGATGTAGGGAGCGTAGTCGCACAACAAAAAGATTCCCGCCTTCTGTTCCGAGATGAACCCGAGAACGCCCTCAGGGTCTTCCGTATCGCCGACAGACGCCGGATTCTGAAGGATGCCTTCTCTCGGATCGAAGATCTTCTGCAGTCCCGATGGCCGGCTCCAGAAATACAGAGGTTTTTCCTTGTGTCTCTCCTGGAAAACGAGATCGATCAGCGCTTCGCGGATGCGATCTTCCTCGTAAGTGTTTATAGCGATCAGCGGGTAGCGAGCTCTAATCCTCACGTCCAGTTCGCGCAGGAATCTATCGACGCTCTTTGCGCCGGGTTCGGATGTAGTCATGTTGGTTTTATTAGTCGATCAGAACTCGATGCGGAACTCGGACTCCCTGAGTTGCCGCCATTCGATCTCGTCCGCCGCGGTTATGCGTAGGTTGCGTCTTAGCTGCTGATCTTCATCAGCATAGGAATCGTAGTCCTCGTATCCACTCCGATCGTCACGCCACCTGAAGTAGTCCGCCTTGTCGGACGATAACGATACGCGCCGCTTCGATTCCTGGTCGTGCATGATAGCCGTCAAGATCAGAGTTCCAGAGCCGATAGCCGGTCTTCGTCTAGAAGTTTCCTGGATTGAATTGTGGTCGCACGCAGAATGTCGTTGAGAGCGTTTCGCATCTCCTCCGGTGATCGCTGCTTCGCTTCACGGCGGGCGGCTTCCCGCAGTTTAGTGAGAACAGCTTCGAGCGAATCATCACCCGTGAA
This sequence comes from Pyrinomonadaceae bacterium, assembly GCA_019694355.1. Taxonomy (GTDB): domain Bacteria; phylum Acidobacteriota; class Blastocatellia; order Pyrinomonadales; family Pyrinomonadaceae; genus OLB17. The sequence goes on from JAIBCB010000006.1 coordinate 3,185, forward strand.
ATTCATCAGGCTGTACCATTCGCACATTTGCCGTGCACGCTTTGCCAAGCTTCCGGGTACGAACCGGGCATCCTGAAGCCGTTCGGACATCTCCTGCGCGGCTTCACATATCCGCGCGGTGATCTGAGCGAGACCTTCTTTTATCGGCGAGACTGCTTCTTCCGCCTCTCGGCGAGCAGCCTCGATCTTCATCGTGCGGATGCGTTCTTTAACTTCTCGCTCGCGTCGCTGGTCTTCCTCGAATCCGGTCACTTTCAGCCGCTCGATACTCGCCTTAGCCTCAACTTCGATCTCAATAGTTCGCGTCTCCGCCTCGGCCCGCGCCGCTTCAAGCCGCAACTCGCGCGTCAACTTCTGTTCGGCCGCCATCTCCGAACCCAGAACGATTACCTTAGGCTTCATCTCGATCGTCAATCCGTCGCGGATCATCTCCGGTGTCGGCACCATCCCGATCGCCTGTGCAGCGACGGCGTTGACGAACTCGGCTCTGTCGAACGGCTCGTCAGTCGTTGCTTGGAATCGATCCGCCGAATCCTCGGCCAGTATATAAAAACTATCTTGCAGAATGGTGAGGATTTCATCGTACTTCTCAAGAACCTCCGCCTTAGCTTTTGCGAGAGTTTCGTTCGCTTTTAGATACTCGGCTTCGAACTGTTCGAATGCGGTCCACGGGATCCACTTATATTCGCTTGTACCCCAAACGGCCTCGCAAAGCGTAAATCGGAAGCCGTATCTATTAAGCGCATTGTGAGCTTGTGCGGCTCCGCGCATCAACTTATTTCGATAAAGATCAGGAAGTAGTCCTGCTCTCGGCGAGCTGACCCGCACTGCGGCATCTTCAGGCAGTTTCACGCCGAGCGTCTTCCACTCCAACTGCCTAACAAGACTGCCGAACCCGCGGCAGTCGATGTTCATGAAAATACCCTCGCTCTCAAGCTTAGAGAGATCGAACGGTAGCGTCTCAACTTCGCTGGCATTGATTCCCAGCGCTACCGAAGCCGCTTCCTTGCGACTCTCCAACCGAGTAAGTATCTCAGTCGCGTTGATTGTTCTTGGCTCGTCTTTCGTCTGGGGATCGGGGTCGGGGAGGTCGACAGCACCGTTCGTTCTTTCACCGCCAAAAACCCTTAGCAGTATCGAGGAAGCGAATGCTCCTGGAGGCGATGTCTGGCCGAGAAAAACGGTGTCTTGTGGCACGTCCATGATGCTTTTGGAGAATTCAACCATACTTACAAGATTCTGTCCGCCGCACGTTTTTCGCGCCCCAAACATCGACCGAGAAACATGCTGAACCAACATGGGTTCGAAGTTGGTTCTTAACGAATATGCGAGTTTTGAGTGATTGCGCGCAAAACTCACGTGTTATCATTGGTTTTTTAATGCGATGAATCCTCCTTTGAATGAAAGCATAATCGTCGCCATCTCGAAGCTCGTAGACGATGCGCAGACGGAAACACGTTCGCCGAGTCACGCAGATATTGATGTCATAATTCAACGCGCCGGATTGACTGCCGCCGACCCAAAAACACAAGGCCAAACGCTAGGCAAAGCAAAACGAATAAATCGCACTCTCAGTTGGGCATTGGAAAATCAACACGAAGCTGGACAGAAACTTGTGTCCCGCCTTATATCATTTCTGAAGGGCTGTGGTGGATTCCGTTCTACGTCTCCAAATTTCGTCGGCGCAGAATCTATCGCGAATGCTGTCAATGTGTTTCGCCTCGAAGGCTTTAACCTGACATCCGAAGGTGAATTGCTTCCGCTTGTCCTAGACAATCTATCAGGCGTTGCTCTTACTTCTGCGTTGAGCTCGTATGTTCAGCGGGCCAAAAGAGGATCTGAAGATGCCGCTTTAATAGCGGGAACAAGTAAGGACCTACTAGAAGCCACCGCTGCTCATATATTGACCGAAAGATATGGTTCGTATTCGAATTCCAACAATTTTCCGACGTTATTGGGGCAGGCATTCACAGAAATAGGCTTCGCGACTATGGCTGGCTCGACTAGCTCTACACAAACGGCACAACAACGAATTCAAACGGCTATGTTCGATGCGGCCTGCGCAATAAATAGCTTGCGTAATAAACAAGGGACAGGGCATGGGCGCCCGTGGCTGCCGACGCTTACGGACGCCGAGGCAAGGACGGCAATTCAACTCATGGGTACGATTGCAGAGGCAATGCTTGAGGCGCACAAGAAGCAGAGTGGTGTAGGAACGTGAGAATAAGGAACGGGTAATGGGAGCAATTTTCCGACTCGAACATGGGAACATCATGGCTTATCTGACGTCGCGCTCGTTTGCTGCCCCAAGAGTGCGGCGGCAAGATTTGGGCGAGTTTCTTGACGTTTTTGTCGACAACCCCGAACGATACCTGATTCCAGAACGCGGATTTGAGCCATGGCCGGACTACGTTTCGGAGATCGCAAAACGGGCGCGATTGAAACTTGATGAGTCTCAAGCTTCCTCAAATCAGGCGTCAGACTCGCAATCAGAGCGGGAAAAAATTGTTAACGGACGTGTCGTCGAGGACTTGCTTTCGGAACTCAGGTCAGAGTTCTCTTACTACCCGCTCTATGCTCTCGCCGTTGGAGAAGGATCCGAGTTAAGACAACGAGCTGAATTGCTTGCAACACTTCCGCTTTACGGAAATCTACTAGTGTTGATTCCCGAGTTGGATCACGAGAATCGAAACCTTAACGTGATCGATCCGGTGCCGTCTTTCTCTGTTGGTCTACATGCGGCATCAGAATGGCCTGGGTTTGTTTTTTGGACATTGAACGGAGCAAGTTGCTTTTGTTCCTTAGACGCTCTCGAAGATCTCGTTTCATTACTTAAACGGGAAATTGACAACGGTGGATGGAGACGGCGTCGCCACAGACCGTGGCCAGAGTTCGGTTACCCGGGGAATTTCGATGCAATCTTAAAGAACTGGGAAAACTCACGCAGAAAGGAATCGCGACGCCTCTTACACTTGAGTGACTTACATTTCGGAACTGACTATGCCACCGAAAATCAAGCTTTTCTAAATGCAGAACTTCGCGATGTAGTCAAAGAGGTTGACCGCGTCGTGATTACGGGCGATTTATTCGACACCCCGGACAAACACTATGCAACGCAGTTCACAACATTTCGAGACAACATAACTTATCTTTCCGGTGGCGTCGAACCGATTGCGATAACAGGAAACCACGATCAGAGGATGAAGGGCATTTGGGGTAAAGATTACGAGCAGGTCGCAAGGATTGGCCCAAGCCGAGTTGAAGTCGATGACAACTGCAAGATGATCTTTGTCTGCTTCAACTCGTCCGAAGGAGGTCGGCTCGCACAGGGTAAGATTTCGGATACGCAGTTTCGGAGTATTGGTGCAGAATACAGAAATCTATTGTCGACGCGGTCAGAACTTAAGTCTTACCTGCCAATTGTCCTTGTTCATCATCACCCATTTTCTTTCGAGGCTGAACCTGAAGGATGGCTAGAGTCGGTGATGAATAGAATTGGTTTTAGCCTCGAGCCCACCTTGGTTTTAAAAAATCCAGAAAAGCTCTACGAATGGTGCGTGGATTGGGATATTAAGACAATTCTACACGGACATAAACATAAGGCCCGATACGTTGAACGAGAAGTTAGTCATGTCGGAAAAAATATGATTTTGACGGCAATCGGCTGTGGCAGTTCATTGGGAGCAGAGGGTTCCCCTGTATCTTATAACCTTGTTGAATGGGAGGCCGTTAAGCGGAAATGGGTTGCATCGTTCCACGAGAGTACAAATGGGGGTGCTTTCCGAGAGCTTGCGGTATCAGTTTCTCCATAATAAATGCCCGCATTCAAGGCATCTCGCGAGATCGCCGCTTCTGCTGAACACGTCATCGCCACGTTCAGCGATGTAGAGAGGCTGGCACGTTGGTGGGGATGGGCGAGGTTTACTGTTGACGGTTGCGAATTCTTGACTGGCGGGTTGGGTCTATATGATGGCACTCATCGAATGCGGTAATCCGAAGAACGAAAGTGCCTTCGAACACGTGGACCCGCCGCGAAAGGTTGTCATCCGTCACATCTCGCCTGGCGCTTGTATCGTTTAAACATTGACTTTATACCGACGGCCGCGGAAAGGATCGAATCGTAGTCGCAGAAAATCGACGATGCCGAGGTCGCTCAGCGTATCGCACAGATCGTGCGAATTATGCGAAGAGTTATTGCAAGTTAGAGTGGGATAAGCATGTACTGAGTTTACTCGGTTCGAAGCAATAGTCTCGCTCGATCACGATTCCGTTAACGTTTACTTCTTCCAACTCCCGTAAGGTGAAATATCCTAATTCTGGTTCGAAACCTATTACATAACCGTAGAACAAGAAGTCGTCGTCCTTCTCTTCACCTTCCGTTACAAACCAGGTCCATCCGGAAGTTGGAAAGAAAAACTTGGCAAACACGGTTGGATCGACTGAGCCCTCCTGTTCGCGCAGTTTGGGAAGAGCTTCTCTAAGCTCTTCGGTAAGAAGCCTCGACATGAATTATTTCCTCGTTCGGATCGCGGATTCAATGTGATCCGGCGTGCAGTACAGCGAACTGGTTGTGCCGGTTTCAAGATCGAAGTAGGTCGCAAAGCGCCTGAGATTGCGCGTTAGAAACATTGCTGTCAGCATCTCGCCGATCTCAACCGCGACCCGCTGGTTAACGTTCAGGCTCTGCTCCCCTAATCGGATGCGGTCCGGACAAGAAATCGGCCCCAGCGGCCGCGTTTCCTTTTCCAGGTCGGTCAATAGTTCCGGGTGAACCAGAGACGGAGCGGGTAGGGATCTGCAGATGCTCGAACCGACAAGGAGTTTTGCAGTCTTGAGCTGCTTCACATTCGATCCGATAAGAACCTGTCCCGAAAACTTTCCGTTCCCGCCGTCGATCCACCAGATGTTCGCGGCTTCGTCCGACCGATAGCCCTGATACTTTTCGACCGCCAAGTGCATCTCTCGCCTCGCAAAATGATTGTCCACGCAGCCGACAATCACGGTGAGCGTGCGGTAATCTCCCGAAGATTGCTTTAGATGGACTTCAGCATCGAACGGCTCGTTCGCGTAGTGGCATTCGAGGCCCCAGGCAAGCGTGATCCTTTTCGCGAGCGTCTGCGCCTTACTGCTTCCTATCTCCGCAGTGCAGAAGTTGCTTCTCGGAATGTTCCCGCTTTCAACCACATCTGGATCGACAATAAGGAATTCAACTGCTTTTCCGTACTCCTTTAGCTCGTACATGAGCCGGGCGATAGCAAGCGAGGCGAATGACCCTGTACCGCCCGCCCCTACTTGTATGATCCGAAGCGTGGTGTGTTCCTTCGGCATCACGACGGCGGCTTGAGCGAAGCTGAGATCTATCCCGTTCACGACAACATCTCCACGAGTGCATCTATCTCATTCAGGTCGATGATCCCGTCGGGCATTTCCCCGACCCAGACGGCCGGAATCGGGATAAGGTGATCGTAAACCCCGCAGCGAAACCGTATCTTCGGCTTGTCGTGGACATCTATGAGGATCGCGAAGATGCGAAACTTGCCCAGTTCGTCTCGATCATCCGCTCCGCTGAAGTGCAAAGCTCCGGGCGGGTGTGTGTGCAATTCGATGCAGCAGTCGGCATACTCCGGCAAAGTGTCGTCCGCTATCGTCGATGCCGAATTGCTTTCACGGCCCGATGCCCGCCATTGCCAGGCGCCGAGGACCTGATCCCAATAGATCAGGTAGACCTCCTCCTTAAAGCTTGTGGATGGGTGCGTTTGCTGGTTATGTCGCAATATCGCCTGCCACAATGACGCTGGGATCCTCGACTTGGTCCACGAGATCCCAATCGGGCCGTTCGGAAGGCCCCATATCTTCTGCAAACTGAGCGGCAAGGATACGGCAAACTCCCTTCGTTTTGCCCGGACGAATAGACCATTCCCGGCGAGGAGATATTCGAACAGAGCCGCATCTATTGGGTCATTTTCAGTCGCAGCGCTGCGATGTCCGACCAGTTTTGGTGGAGCAATAAGGTTCGATGACATATAAGAAGAATTGAAACTAAAAGCGGCTGTCGTATCGGGTACGTTCGACTATGCTTTCCCAGGCGTCCTCGACTGTACTGGACGACATGATCAACTGGGTGGCCGGGAACTTCTTAAGATTGTCCGCCGCTAGTTTTGCGAGCAGATCGCGAACATCATTCTCCGTCTGGCATCTGCCCGTCGAATGATCGCCGTTAAATGGTGCGTCGAAGATAAGTTTCCAGATGGCTTGTAGCGACGAAGGATGTGTCTCCGGGACCTCATTCTTCCCAAAGCAGATCTTTCCCGAGCCGATATTCGGCAAGGGAGCCACAGCGAGACGAGAACCAGGTGTGACTTTGGATGTCGAAGAGGCCCACAAATAGTAGTCTTTCCCTTTCCCGAGAAGGATCAAGGTCGGGAGAGGCAAGGTTAGAGTCGCAATGCGATCGCCGGGAAACGCTATCGTAACAGTCCGGACGCCCGCCGGCAAATACGAAAGGATCGCGTTCCCGTCAGTAGCTTCTCGATACCTTAAGACCCTTCGATCTATCCATCCCGTATCCGTTTGAAGATCGCGAAAGGCCCTCGTCACTTGTACGCTCGACAAAGCCTTCAGGCCTTGCCTGGTCTCGCCGAAGGTCTCGAACAGGTATTGCCCCGGAAGAAAATAGAGAGCGGCCTCCGCATCCGGCGGTACTGTGTGATTTCGCATGACACCCTCCGCCGACCGCTTATTTCTTTTTCAGATATGCCGAGATGACCGCCAAAACGGAGAATATATCAACGGTACGGTCAAGGGCCCAGTAGCCGGATACTCGGAGAATAGCGTCCGACGTTGGCGTTCTGCTGGCTGAAGATCGCGCCACGCCGACCTTCCCGGAATGACCGGATTTACGAGAAATATTTTCCTTGCAAACGACGGTTCGTTGGCTTTATCTTCTACTGTTACCACCCGCGTTCGTTAGGATCAATTCCGAGTTGCACTAACGCCCGTGTCTCGCTTCAAATGATATCAATCCGTATCTTCCGCTCGTAGTAGTGGCGGAAACGGCTCGCGAATAATGACTAAGGCAGACGTAAAAACAACGATGTACCTCCACTCGGAGGCCAAGGTCGAATTCTACCGAATCTACTTAAGCCGCTATCTACGAATTCTCCTCGGTGCTCGGGCCATTCAAGAGGTTCACGTCTTCGACGTATTCTGCGGCACGGGAATATACGATAACGGCAAGAAAGGCAGCCCGATCGTTGCGATTGACGCCATCAACGAGATTGGTGATGCCGGCGGGATCACTAAGCAGGTAGGGCTCCACGTCAACGACAGTAATGCGGGGAAGATCGAATCGGTCTCGGCATATCTCGAAACTAACGACAGACAGCACTGCACAATCGACTGCCAGAACAAGCCCGCCGATGAAATGTTCGCCGACATCATTGGGACGATCGAAAAACAGTCCCCGAACGTTCGAAACCTGATATTCGTCGATCCCTACGGGTACAAAGAAATCAAGAAGGACGTGCTTCAACGACTTTTATCGAACAAGCGCACCGAGATCTTTCTTTTTCTTCCGATAGCTCAAATGCAACGGTTCACATCACACGCGCTCCAATCTGATGAAAAACCTTATGAGCCGTTAAAGAACTTCGTACAAAGTTTCTTTCCGCAAAGCCATCCCATTCGCAACCAAACTATATCTCACCTTGAGTACATAGATTATATAAAAGACGCGTTGAAGTTCGACGGAAAAAACTATTCGACTTCCTATTACATCGAGCGCGATGCAAACAACTACTATGGACTTTTCTTCATGTCGTCGCACCTTTACGGATTTGATCGAATCCTCCATGTTAAATGGGATCTGGATGAAAATGACGGCCGCGGTTTTCGACTGCCCGATCCGTCACCAAGACTTTCGTTGTTTGCCGAATTGGAGAAAGATCTTGCGAGAGAGGAAAACTTTGAAAAGCTTGAGAAGATCCTCGAATCCGCTCTCGCCAGCGGCCCTAAGAATAACTGCGAAATGTATGAGATAATTCTCGCAAATGAATTTCTCGGCAAGCATGCCAGTGAGGTTTTCAGGCGGTGGCAGGGTTCCAAGAGCGGGTTCTCCGTAATTGACTTACGTCGCAACGCACCCGCAAGAAAGGGAACGTTTTGTATCGGCTGGGATCACTACAAGACCAGAACTCCGAAGATAGAATTCCGGCTTGAATCAATATGAGCTATTCAAAGATCGAGTGGACCGAAGCGACTTGGAATCCGTCCGTTGGCTGCGACAAAATCTCGAGCGGGTGCAAGAACTGCTATGCCGAGGTCATGGCCAAACGTCTGCAAGCTATGAGTGCGCCCGGATACACTAACGGGTTTAAGTTCACGACCGTGCCTCACAGGCTTGAGATTCCGTTCCGCTATCGTAAGCCGACAAAGTTCTTCGTAAATTCGATGAGCGACCTGTTCCACGAGAAGATGCCGTTCGAGTACCTTGATAGCGTCTTCGAAACGATCAGGAAGACCCCGCAGCACACCTATCAGATCCTTACCAAAAGGGAGAAGATCCTAGCGGAGTATTTCAGCACGCGGAAAGTTCCCGGCAACGTGTGGTTAGGCGTTTCCGTAGAAGCTAGGAAGACAAAAGGCCGTGTCGACGTACTCAGAAAAATAGACGCGACAATTCGCTTTCTTTCGCTGGAACCACTGCTGGAGGACCTTGGCAAACTAAATCTGAAGGGCATCCACTGGGTTATCGTCGGAGGCGAGAGCGGATCACGGGCTCGGCCGATGCAGCCGGAATGGGCGGAGCGTATTCAGGAACAATGCGCGGAACAGGGTTCGTCCTTCTTCTTTAAGCAGTGGGGTAGCTGGGGCTCCGATGGTCGCAGGCGAAGCAAGAAGGCTAACGGCCGGATCCTGCTGGGCAAAGAATGGAACGAGCAGCCGGAGCGAAGCACCTCCGTCGTTTCCATCTGAGATGTGAATGAAAAAGGAATCGCCGAGCTGGCGTCAGTTCGAACAACTCGTAGCCCGGATCGAGAGAGATTCGCGTCCGTTCGGATGGGAGGTCCGCTCGCCGGACCGCATTCGCTCGAAGATCACGGGCCGGCTTCGTGAGGTAGATGCGAGTATCCGCATACAATCTGAATCTGGTGAAAAGCTGGTTCTGGTCGAATGCCGCGAACGATCAAGCAAGCAGGACGTAACGTGGATCGAGCAGCTCGCGACCAAGAAGGAGAGCCTAGGAGCGGAAGAACTGATCGCGGTTAGCTCGCGTGGATTTACTAACGACGCTCGTGCGACCGCAAAGTATTTCGGTATAGAGCTGAAAAAACTAGAGGAGCTTTCGGTAACCGATATTAACCCGGTGCTTAAGCTCGATTTCGTTCTATATCCTCACGCCCGGTTCGAACTGCTGAATGTGGCCTGCCGCCGATTCCGTTCGCTCGAATGGAAACTGCCAAACAACGACTTCGATTTCGATCTTCCCTCCGGCATCTCAACAACGGACAACATCTTCGAAAACGCCGAAACCGGTTTCTCCTGGTCGCTTAACCATATGTGGCACGATCTTCAAGAGGCCGTGAACCCCTTCGCGTACGTTCCTCGCTCCGGGCGCTCGATCGTCAGAAGCGCCGGGTTTCCGTACCCCGGAAACGTACGGCTGCGTCTGAAAGACCGAAGCGAGGTACTTGGAGACGTCCTAATGACGATCCGCCTTTGGTTCGACATAGAACGAGTTACTTTAGAGGCAGCTACTAGAAGGACCTACATATCCAACAACGGCTCGGCTCTGCAGCGTATTGAATTTGCCTCCGAAATGCGCGGGTATGAGGACTGGCGAGTATCGCTTCAGGCTCCCCATGATGCTTCGGACACAAGCTCGATCCGAGGAGGGTTTGAAAAGCCGGAAGCTACCGAGCAGGAAGATAAAAGGTATCGCTGGATTCGTCTTGCCTAAATCTAACTTCACGGAGCGGGAGTTACCAGAAACTCGGGTGAGTAACTTCAAACACTCAGATTCTTCCTGAAGAAAATGGCGCGGACGTGGCCGTATTCGGATTCGCAGGGTGGGCGGAGTGAAGGTGAATGTGAACAGAGGTCGGCTCGTCGACATGCTGGTCGAAACGGTGATCTTCAGTTCGGTCACCATCGAGCCTTCCGGCGCCGCGCTGCCTTTTTCGCCGACTATAATCACGTCCTCGCCGATCGCCTCTGTATAACGGATCGACGCCTGTCAACTCGTGGATCTGTCGGATGCAATGGCAGGAACGGCGTTGAAAAATATTCTTTGTGGGAGTCTTTATTTCTTTGGTTTAGCGAACTGGAACCGGACCACGCTGGGATTGATTTACGGGAACAGACCCTCGGGGAGGCTGATTCGTAGGAACCGGGCGCTGATGCTGGTTCTGCGACGTCGGCCGAATATGTCCGTTGCCGTTCTTCGCCGATGCCGCATTTCCGTCGTCATCGTCGTCGGCGACTATCCCGACGATGGCAGCCAAGCCGTAACGCCTGCCGTACGTGATGGCCGAACCGACTCCCTGCGGATCGTTCTTCGCGAGAGGCATACAGAGTTCGCTTTGTATCCATTGTCCGGATTCGTGGGCTAGGATGGTCTCGACAATGACCGTATTGTTCGCCCCGATGCTGTTCCCCTGGATCACACTGAGCCCGTGCTTCGCCAAGAGCTCACGACAGCTCTCCCATACCGAGCTGAGATCGGCATACGTCGAGTTGAAGAACGGGTTCGTGGAATCGCGCTTCGCGGGCGCGAGGCTAGCCTGCACCAGGGCCAAAGATTTTGCGAGATTACCGATGCTTTCGCTCTTGTTCATACATCTTTCTCCACAGAGGCTGGCAACATAAGTCCCAGATGCTCTCCCTTGTTCCAAAAGTCGATGAGTGCCCGCAACATCTTTTTCGGATCGGCCTCGATCAACTCATCGAGGATATTCAAGCTCTCGTAGATCTCATTCGCCGCCTTGTATTCCGCGGTGAGCCCAACGATCGTTTCCCGGTCCCAGCTGAACCAGTCGGCACTTTGGCAATAGTTGCTGTCGAGCCACGGATTACCGGTTGAGTGATCGACTAATCGCAGAAGTTCCCCGAATAGAGAACCGTTATTTCGATCCCAGACATTTGGATGGGGATCAGAATCTATCTCGGGAAAATCACTTCTTAACAACTTGAACCGCTGGTTTAGGAAATCCCAGGCGTCATCGGGGATGTAAAAGATCAACGCCGCGGCGTAACTGGTCTTCAGGTTGTCGAAATAGATATCCTCGCAGCAGAGATCCACGTTCAAGGGCGGTATGGCGAACTGCTCGAATTCGTTCTCCGGGTCGTCGTAAGTGAACTCAAGTAGCGGGAAGCAATTCTCATTGACCAGGTTGAACAGCTCATTGACCCGCTCGCTGTATCTCCCGTAGTAGCCTCGGCTGTAAAGACTCGCTCGGGAATGCTTCCATTCCTTCGGGAACATCTCCCGATACATGGCATATTTCCGCTGCTCGGAGAGAACACGTTCGACAAGTTCGTAAGAGGCAATTGCGTTGTGACTTCGCGCCTTGAAACTCAGGTACTCAAGCGATCTCGAAAGCCGTTCGTTGAACCCAGGTTTGTTCGGATGTTGCCACACAAGTCTCATCTAAAATCCTGTCGGTGTGTGAATTGATGCACTTGAGGAAGATCTCTCGAAAGCCGCGATCTGACGCCTGATCGTCTCGATCTCCATTCTGCCTTCGTTCAAGACCTCTTCTGCCCGATTTACATCTTCCGCACTAAGAAGATCGGCGGCATCTCTTCGCATGAACTCCTCCGCCAAAAGGATCGCCGGGTTCACCTGCTCCGTTTCACCGATCAGCACCTCCAGAGGAGCCTCGCCGTTCATCATGCTCCTTTGTGCTGGGCGCGTTTGACGATCGTGACCGTGAGCTTTCCGTCCTTCACTTCACGCGTGATATTCGCATTTTCGATAGATGCGAAGTGCGGCTGAAGGACGACTTTCAAGGTCTTATCCTCCTGGGCCAGTGCAGCGTCAAGCTCGAATTTCTGTCCTTCGATCTTGATCGTCGCCTTGGGCTCAGTAACAGTATCCGCACTCGTATTTTCCGCGGCTTCCGGCTCAGCAGCCGGAGCTTCTTTCTCCTGTTCCATAATTGATTTCTCCTGGAATTCTTGTAGAAGCCTACGATGCGAAAAGCCCTCGCTGGCTTTGATCCGGTTCTGGATTCGGGCCGGCAGCATCCGTCGCTTCGGAGCTCGTTGCCGCTCTGGAGAGGACGGTTGTTGCCTTCGGTGATTTTGAGCCGGACTTAGCTTGTTTCCTGGCAGCCGGTTTCTCCTTTTTCACCTTGTCCGCAGCTCTTGCAGGCAGCTCATTCCTGTACTGTTTTAAGGCTTCGCTCAACGCAGCGGAAATATGCGGGATGATTTCTCCCGCTCCCGCCTCGCTTACGGCAACCATCGGTGCAAAATCGTGGGTTCGCATGCTGACGATGCATTTACGTGAGCCAGAATTTTCGGGAAGCATTTGAATGACAGCCGTAACGGTGCAGGCATCAAGATTGTAAGGCTCCTTCTCGGCAAGGACGACAGACTCTATCAACTCCGATTCGACCGATTCCGCAACGTCGGGCTGGCCTTCGTTTGCGGCAACATCACTTGAAGCACTTGGCTCGATTGTGATCGGATGATCTGTTCCTGTTTCTTTGACAGGCGCATCGGCTGTCTCGGTGATCGCGGGTTGTGCCGGTTCCATGCCGAGCTGTCCGGACGATCCATCGGCATCCGGGTCAGGATGTTCATTCTCGAGCCTTTCCACGATTGCGTCGATATCCGCATCGTATTCCGGCACACATTCGTCAGCATAGGATGATCGCTTATTCTCGGCCTGGTCATCCACCCGGTCATCCGCAGGAATAACGCCGAGGTATTCATCCTGTGTTTCAGTTTGAGACGGCGGTTCCGGTACTGTTTGCAGTGCCGGCGGCTGTGGGGGTTGAACTGAAACTGGAGCGGGTAAAGGCTGTCGAATCGGTTCCGGTTGAACGGGCGCCGCTGCATAAACATTGGGAGTTGTTTTAGCCTGAACTGCTCGCTCTTTTTCGATCTCACGAAGCCTCTCGAGGAACTTGCTTAGGAAGAGATTGCGGATATTCGCTTCTTCGTGAGCTCGGCAGACATACTCTGCCCCCTTCCACATCTCAAGCCCGAGTTGATGATTGGCCTGACCGCTGTTCTGGAATCCTTGAGCCCGACTTACTTCAGTCGCAAGTTCTCTGGCAGTGTAGATAAGCTGGTCGATCTTTTCCCGGTTGTCGAGCGGTACGAACGAACCGCTGTTCAAGATTTCCATATTCGTTGTTCACTCCACACTGCTGCCCTCCGCATATTTTTCTAATTTCAAGCCAAATGCGATCGTCTTGATGAGTGAGTGGATCGTTTTCTCACTTCATCTCGAAAGGGAAGGAGGCAGAGATATCGGGCAGATCCGCGAAAATCAGGCAAGCGTAAAACTGTCTATGATCTGCGGATCTATAAAGCCAATACAGCGACAGATCAAAGACAGGTTATACGTAACGTTGGAGTTGCACCGGAAAATGCTACGCGGCGGCGGAGTAGGCCGACTGTTTTGGCGGAGCACAAGAGCTGGTCGCGACACTTTCTTTGTGTTTCTTCAATATCCGCGAAAGTGTCGAATGCGTCGTCCCCATTGAACGGGCGGCACGACGCAGGTTCCCACGGGATCTCTTGAGCGCATGTTCGATGAACGTGGCAGCCGCCTTCACGTAAACGCTGTCAAGGTCGTCCGTGTCCGCATCCAGCGTCACCGTTACAAGATTCGATCGGTTCAGATGAATGCCCGGTTCTATCGGGGAGTCGGAGACTTGTGCTTTGCTTTGGCCGATCCCGGCGACATGTAGAACGATATCCTCCGTGATCGAAGGAGCGTCGAAAGCCTGGACTGCAAGGCGGGAGGCAAAGTTCCTGAGTTCTCGATAATTACCTCTCCATTCGAGCAACTCGACCCTCGCAAGAGCCTCGTCGTCAATAACAAACGGGCAAGCTCTGCCCACTGCGGCACTTTCCTCGTTCATCTGCCGGATGAACAGATCGCGGATCTGCTCCCGCTGAAACCGAAGCGGGATCGTCTCAAGTTGCAGTATGTTGAGACGGTCGAATAGGTCCGCCCGAAATCCCCCTTCAAAAACCATCGAGTGGAGGTTTTTGGAAGTGGCTGCGATTATTCTTACGTCGATCTCCCGCTCCCGATTGCCACCAACACGCCGGAGGCGTTTTTCTTCGACAGCCTTTAGCAGTTTAGCCTGAAGACTGAACGACAGTTCGCCGACCTCATCGAGGAAGAGAGTTCCGCCGTCAGCGGTCTCGAATAGCCCTGATTTGGCGGCATTCGCTCCCGTAAATGCTCCTTTCTCGTAGCCGAACAGCTCCGATTCGAGAAGTTCTGCCGTGAAGCTAGCGCAATTGACGCTTACGAACTCCCGTTTGGATCTCGGACTTTGCTCGTGAAGCTTCCGGGCGATCGTCGTCTTGCCGGTTCCCCTCTCGCCGGTGATCAGCACGTAATGCGGTACTCGGGCGTAAAGCGCTATCTTTTCCTCCAAGATCGACGACCCTGTGTCGGTGTTGGCGACAGCATCCTGATTGTTCATAAGGCGGATCTCCTCGCAAAAACGTCGATAGGTTATTTCAATTGAGGTAAATCACCGGTGATTCTCCCGCGCCGGACGAACCTGGGATACCATTCCGATATTCACCCTACATAACTAAAAACCCGCATTAGACGGAGAGGTTACTTTCCAAAACCAATTTTCTACGATTTATTTGACGAACGGCTTTCTGGACCTCAATATTCACGCCGGGGCATGGGCGGGGTTGAACCGCAGGCACAATTTCTAAAAAATCGACTAGCTAAAAATGCAATTCGGCGCCGTTTACTAAGAAAAAGTTACGTGCCATCTTTTCTTAGAGCATTTCACTAAGAAAATTTCTTTCCCGTTCAATGAGGCTGAGAAAAAGGCAAGATCGGCTATTCGTTCGCGACCGCTATATGGATCTTCGGCAGGAAGATTATTGAGGACACCTAGCTCCCCTCTTCATCGCCTCAACTCAAAAACAGCGTCTCCTCGAATATTTGCAGCTCGCTTACGGCTCGCGGATCGGGTACAGATAGCCACTGGGGCAGACTTATCGGCGCCTCTTTCTTAAGAGCCTGGAACTCAGGCTTTAATTCCGGCAGGAAGTCGATATCGGTTGATATTGGAGGATAAAGACCCAGGACCGGTTCGAGATAAATATGCGGCGACAGTTCGGGCAGGAAGAACCGCTGCTTTCCGTTCTGAACGATATTGACGAGCCCCATCCCGCGAAGTTCGCGGATCTGCTCGAACGTGGAAGGGCAGACCTCTGTAAGGAGGCGTCCCTGAAACCGAGTCGTTTTTATCCGGATATCTCCGGTAAGGTGCACGGTGTTGTTCTCGAAATCGACTATGCGAAGCACTTCCGGAGCGGTTGACGGAATATCAGATCGCAACCCGAAGTGGCGAAAAAGGTCACGAAGCCATTCTTCGGATATCTTCACACCGACGAGCCTGGTGCCATCATCGGTAGTCGTTCGAACGATATTAAGAGCATCCTTGCTAAGGGTTTTCAGGTATTTCCAGATCGGAAGAAGTGCTCCGCTTAGCAGATGCACCGTTTTGTCTTCGAACGGAGGGATCTTACTTTCCTCTTCGAGCCACCACTTCTCGGCCTTAGCTTTCGGAACTATTCGATACTTCTGGTTCATTTCACTTTCACGAATATATGAAAGATTCCGGCCCTCCGGTTTCGAGATTGAGAACATTTGATATCTCTCGCCCGTTTCGGGATCGGTATGCGACAGCGTCCGGCGCACCGCAACAAACGAGCCGTGACGCCTGTCCTGGAAGAACTGGTGAACACCGGTTTCTGACAGCTCTGAGTATCTCGCGGGTTTTGTGGCTACTTTCAGGTTGAGCTTGTAATAGACCGTCTTGGCGGACGTAAGGGCATCGGAGTGGAGAACCTGCGGCGGTTCCGCGATCTCGCCTGATATCGCTTTCAAGTCCTCCATGCCATCATCGAGCTTTCCGTTCTGTTTCAGGTATTCGAGAGTCTCAAGGAACGTTGCGTAGAAATGATCGAACAAGGCATTCTGCCGGTCCACTTCCAGGGAAAGGAGTCTATTGAGGAAACGTGGGATGTTGGTCTTCTCGCTATCCGGAACCACTTCTCCGTCATCGGTGTTTCGGAGAAGCCCCATATCCCGCAAAGCCTGTTTCGGATCTTCGATCCCTTCGATCTCGGCGCCACGCATTATGCCGGTCAGCACGACATTCAAAGCCGAGCGGCCTTCCTTCGATTCGAGATTGTACTTGTCGAGATTGCCTGCTTTTTCTGCTTTTCTATCGCCCTTTGTAAGCGCACCCATGTTCCCGAGCCTGCGGGCGATGGTCGCTGAGAAGCGTTTCTCGCCGCCGAGTTCCGTGAAGACAAGCAGGTAAACGGGCGGAAACACTTGACCCGTGCGGTGCGTCCGTCCGAAGTCCTGGATCTGTTTGTCCGCCGACCATTTCAGTTCGGCGGCGATGTGAAGACGCCTTTGTTTATTCCCGACCTGTTTTCCGGCGTGAAGGCTGTCGCCCGTTGATGCGACTTCCGACATGATCGCTATTCGCTTGTCACCGTTCTGGAATGCATTCTTCTCGTGAAGATTTATGAGTTTCGACGGGACACCGGAAAGCTGGCGGGGCCGATATTCAAGCGTGCCGGAAGTTGTCCGAATCAGACGCTTCTTGCGTCCGGTCATCTCCGCGACATTTTCCACACCGAAATAGTTCACAAGCTGATCGAGCGGATGCTCCGGCACTTCGAGAACTGAAAGTTTATCAAGCAGTTCGGCCCTTAGCTGCAAGGCCGCGCGGCTCTCGACTTGATTCCCGTTAGAGTCAAGCACGGGAATATATTCGATGGTTCCGCTGTATGGATTCGTGCGTTCCTGAAAACAGGCGGTTGG
This sequence comes from Pyrinomonadaceae bacterium, assembly GCA_019694355.1. Classification (GTDB taxonomy): domain Bacteria; phylum Acidobacteriota; class Blastocatellia; order Pyrinomonadales; family Pyrinomonadaceae; genus OLB17. The sequence continues at coordinate 20,244 of JAIBCB010000006.1, forward strand.
AAAACAGTGGGCGACGAGTCGGGTCAAGGTTTCGCGCGGGCTAAAGTCGAGGCTGTCTATCGCCTCGTCTTGATCCGCCGCACGCTCGATCTGTTTCTTTGTCTGGCTTTCGCCGGTACCTGTTATGGAGACGACAATCGACTCCTTCCGGGCAAGGGCATCTTCGATCTCCCGAATGAGAGTTGGAACTTTGAAGGCCGCTATTAGGTTCCGAAAACATCGCTGATGCTCGGCCCAGAACTGATTAACCGCCTGGGCTCGCGTCGCTTTCCCGGAATTGGTGAGGTCGAGGGCACGGTTGATATTTCTGAAGACCTCCTGCCAGCCTTGAGCCATGTTGTCGTACATCGTCCGTTGGGCTGGAGTGAGCCAGTGAGTCACCTCTCTAAACTCAACCGCAAGGCCGGACTCCGGATCGGTGCCCATGGCCAGGTTCCCGCAAAGATACCGCCCCATCGCTTTCAGGTCGCGGCAGACCATCTCGAGCGCTCCGACCCCGCCCGATTCGATCTCCTCTGCGAACTGCTCGAAGCCCAAAGGAAAATTAGTTCCTTCGCCCCAAAGTCCAAGCCTAGACATGTATGCGAGACGCCGTACTTCGCCTGCGGACGTTGCCGATGAATAGACAACTCTGAAATCGGGATACTTTTCCGGGCCCTGGATCTCTAGCACCGCCGCTCCGGTTTGTGTCGACTTGCCTCGATCATCCGCAAAGGCATATTTCGCTTTATGGCCCTCATCGAAGATCACCACTCCTTCGGTTCCGAGCCAGCGGATCAGTTGGTCAATTCGCCGGGTGCCCGATCTTGAGCGGGCGATCAGAGAACGATATGTGCAGAAAACTATTCCCTCGCCAATATCGATCTCGCCATCGGTCGGATAGTCGTTTATGAGCTTTATCGGCGGCTTCAGACTAAGCCTCGCGAATTCATCCGAGACGGCTTCGATCAGGTCGGCCTTGACTGAAAACCATACCGCCCGCCTTCTGCCGTGAAACCAGTTGTCGAGAATTATCCCCGCAAGGGTCGCGGTCTTACCCGTTCCGGTTCCGTCTCCGATACTAATTCCGGCGCGCGATCCGTCTGCGAGCCTTTGAGCGTGAGCCTGCCCAGCATAAATGATCCGCTCGATCTGCATCGCGGAGAGTTTGCCGCATTCGGATAACTCTGTCGGAAGACGTGGACGGTAAGTGATCGGGGGCGGTTCGACATTCGCAAGCCCGGGCGGCTCGACAATCACACCGGGATGCGAGGCCCCGCCGATAACGAATCTGGGTGCGTACGCTAAGATATGGCCAGTGGTATCAGGCTCGCTCGTCTCTACAGACGCAGCGGTCGCCGCTGCTGCTGAAAAAGGCGTGGCCGTGCCCGCCGATTGTGGATAACTTGATAACATTTCTTGGTTGTTGGCAGCTTGAATTGGAGTCGAGTGCGCGACTGCCGGATTCCGAGCCCCGTCAATCAACGTCGTAGCCGATGAAGTTTTCGTCGTTGATGAGAAGGTAATAGTACCCGTTGCCGCAGCCCGCATATTCCAAGGACAAAAAGCCGTGAAAGTCTCCGGCCAGCGCGTCGAAATTGGTTTCGAGCGATATGTCGTACCCGACGAACTTTGCCCAACGACCTGTGATAAACATACCGGCCGATTTGTTACGAATAGATTCGCGAAGCTGCTCGATCTCGCGAGGATACTTTTTGGCGATTCGATTCAGCGAGATCACTTTACCGTCGATACTGGTTCCGGTCGTTATGTGCAGCTCGTAAAGGGTCTTCGGGCGCGATTCTTTATCCGTCTCCCACGAATTCGGCTCTACAAGGTCCTTTCGCCACGCGTCGAAATCGGGAAGGGCGAGGCAGTCGCGAATGAACGGATTCGTGAAACTTGCCTCGCCCGCCATCCGCTTGTACTTTTCGATGAGGCGGTATTCTTTTCTGAATTTCTCTTTGCCGGTCGGTGGAGGTTTGGGAGCGATGAATCGCGCGTAGCGTGAGAGATCGGATTCGTGCACCGAGTAGCCGCGTCGGTTGCTGCGCGGTTTGAACCGACACAGTCCGCCACTGTCCGAGATGAAGAAGCGATCCTTCTTGCCGTTGGTGCCAACGGCGCCGATAATCAAGCCGTTTTTGACGGCTTCGTGCACTTCTTGGTAGTTCATATTTATTCGGCTCCGATCGCCTCGAAAGCTTCTTCGACGTTTTCGAAGCTCTGCGGTTCGTGGTTGACGGGGATGAACGGGATTGCGTCCTCCGTCCCATCGACCGGGGACTTGCGTCCGAGGATCAAAGTAACGCCCACCGTGGTGCCGTTGCGATAGTATTCGCGGCCGGGAAGGCTGATCGATCTGGTAACTCGAATGGCTGGTGAGATCGAATCCCAAAACCGCCTTCCCGGAACGCTTCCGGGCGAACCGCCCTCGCCGAGGATCACCGCGAACCGGCCGCCGGACGTGAGGCGTCGAAGGGCGGACTCCACGTGCCGAAACCCGAACTTGTTGCGGTTTCGCTCCACACGGCCTCCGGTAGACGAAAATGGTGGATTGATCAAGACAACATTCGGGGCAATGCTCTCCGGCAAGAAGTCATCGATGAATTCGGCATCATGACTAGTCGGAGCGAACCCGAGCAATTCCGAAAGACTGCGCCTTCTCGCGTCGATCTCATTAGTTGCAACCGCAGCTCCTGCAGTTTGGGCCCAGACCGCAAGACTCCCCGTACCGCACGATGGTTCAAGCACGGTATCGCTATCGCGTAGATTCATCAGGTACGCGGCAATGCGTAAGCTCACCGTCAATGTCACAGGTCTAAACTAGAGTTTTCAGCTAAGAGCCGGCGTTTGAATTCGGCCGGCGGGATATTCCCCAACGAGCTGTGGGGACGTTCTTCGTTGTAGCTGAGCAGCCATGCCCAGCTCAGGTCTCGGACTTGGGAGAGGTCCGAGAAGATGTGCGGATCGAGCACTTCTTCGCGATAGCTCCGGTTAAAGCGTTCGATGTAGGCGTTCTGGTTGGGCTTGCCTGGCTGGATGTAATCGATCCTCACATCGTTCCGGCGGCACCATTCGGAGAAGACGCTGGCGGTCATCTCCGGTCCGTTATCGACCCTGATCGCCTGGGGAACACCTCTTTCTGCTTTTAGTTGTTCGAGCGTACGAACAACCCTCGCTGCCGTGATCGAAGTATCGACGACGATGTCCAGAGCCTCGCGAACGCCTTCGTCGATGATGTTCAGCACTCGAAATCTCGTCCCGGAATAGATCGTGTCGCTCATGAAGTCGAACGACCACGTCCGGTTGACCGCTGGCGGCGAGCCAAGCGGAGTAGCCTCCCGATAAGGCAAGCGACGCTTGGCTCGCCGCTTTCGATTGAGCTTCATCGCCTTGTACACACGCCACACTCGCTTGTGGTTCCAGCCGTGCCCGAGGTTCCGCAGCCGGTGGAAGCACATCCAGAATCCCCACCGCGGATGCTCTTCGACCACATGGTTCAATGCCTCGATCACCGGAGCATCCTTCTTATCCGCCCTCTCGATCGGATCGCCTCGATACCATGCCCTTCGTGAAAGCCCTGCGATGTCGCACGCCTTCACCACCGACAGAGCCCACACGCTTATCAAAAAACTGACCGCCCATCGCCGCATCCCCGGCGTCAGAGCTTTCCCAGCAGATCCTTGATCGCTCGGTTCTCAAGCGCCAGGTCCGCGTACATCTTCTTCAATCGGTTGTTCTCGTCCTCAAGCTCTCGCATTCGCTTCAGGTCCGATGCTTCCAACCCTCCATACTTCGACTTCCACTGATAATACGTCGCGTTGCTGATCCCGTACTCCCGGCAGATCTCCGCCACCGCTCGCCCAGCTTCCCCTTCCTTCAAGATCGCCACCACCTGCGTCTCGCTAAACTTCGACCTCTTCATCAGTCTTCCTCCATCTCCTATGATGTCAGAAAACTCTACTTCTCAACTGTGCACTTTTAAGGGAAGCTTACGAATGTATGCGATCGGTGCCGGAGTGGAAAACTGCTGATAAGTAACCTGGGTTGTACTCCGCCACGATTGGGTCGGCAGGCTTTGCTGCAGCGGTCTAAGTATTTCGGCGCACGCTCTGTGGGGATCGTGCGAAGACAACAGTGGATTCCCGTACTTTGTCGCTATGAGGTAGTTAATTGCTGTTTCCGCGATCTCATGACATAGATGAGGATCGATCGCGAAGCTATCGACTCCGGCATCCCGACAATTCGTTAGCAGCTCACGATTATTTAGCTGCTTCCCCGAATCGATGATCGTGGCGATCTGTTTGATGAGATCAAAAGGATTGCTCGATCGTTTGGAGGCAGGCTGGCGCATCATACTTTCTGCCCGCCCCCTGTTTATTGCCTACAAAGGAGACAGTTGTCTGTTCACTTGCTCCCGACATTCCGTTGTAAGGTCGTTTAGCCATTCCGCTACGGTCAGCGAACTCAGTTTACGGCTCGAAAGCAAGGCCTCGTCGAGCCCTTTCACGCTTCTGTCCCAGGACAGGATGGTTACCGCATGGTCGTAGGCGAATGACCTTTGGTCGGCTGACCGCGAACGCAGTAAGGCCGCGAGGGCTCTGGCGACATGGGGATTCGTAAAGCTGTCGTTATCGAAAGCGATCTCCAGTGCCTTTCCGCGAGCAGTTTCGATGATCTCTCGATGTGATGTAGCAACCCCGCTGTTTCCAACCACATATCTGTCCGGTAAAAGCCTTTGAGCGGTTGCGGCCTTTAATGCTCCTTCGGTAACGAGAACGGTTCCGGCGGACCGTGAAGAGGGATCGACGTGATGCAAGGGAGCACCTGGGCCGCATCCGTCTTTTTCCTTCAATGATGATAGCCAGACGTAACGCCCCGATTTGCTAGGGATACATCGCATGAAGCGAATCTGGCAGGCTCGTATCAATTTATCAGGCCCGACGAACGGTATAAGCATCAAGTCGTCAAATGAATCATGCTCGCTCCAAAGCCGCAACCGGTCATTCGCATCTCGCCAAAATCCCGGAATCCCTGCAAGTAAACGAATACCTTCCTTCGACAACGCCTCTACGAGCCGCTCGGTCAAAACTCGTCGTTCGTTTGCAAGTTTGGGAAGCGTTCCGTACTGAGAAAGACCATCTATCCCTCTCCCCAGCAAACCAGCCTGTCCGTTCACGATCTCATAGTTGGAGGACGCCGGAGATAGTTCAATCAGTTTTCGATAGACTCTATCTAGAATAGCAGGCGGAGCAAAAGCTTTTGAAATCTTTATCCTCTTCCGTGTCCGAAACCGATCAAAGGTTGGTTGGAGATTGAGATCGAAACCGGAGCAGTATCCATCGTGATAATAGACGCCCCATCCATACTTGCTGATCCGGTCGGCATTCAGAGTGGAACGAGCGCAGAACGATATAGTTTCCGTCGCGGTCGTGCTACACCAGTCGGGTTTTCCGCAGATGCCGCACGGACGCCTTTTTGTGACCCGCCTGTAGCCCGTCGCAATCATCTCTTCTAGAATCCTATATTCCTCAATCTCGCGCCCGCCGCATGTTTTTCCGCACTGGGTGACGTCAGTTGGCTATACTGAGGGAAAGGAGATATATCGGGCGGGTTCCAGAACGCTCCTCTGACGCGAGTCTGAAGAAAGGACGCTTGTTTGTCGCAAGCGTCCTTATCAGCAGCAAGAGGCAATCCAACCGCTAATCCTGTTGGACTGTTTGCCTTTTTCAGCATTTCCTTTCGCCTCACTTCGTCTGCCTTGAATTTTTCCAAGTTGGGCCGCAGATAGCTAGAATAGACACTATTCGGGTAGTCCGACAGAATCTGTTCGATCTCTGAGATAAGGTCGTGCTTCTTGCTCGGATCCTCGGTATTGAAGGAACTTCTCTGCATCAAATAGGCTATTTCCATGTTGCCTTTGATACGGATCCATACCGCCAAGTCCGGGCCTCCTGGTTTCAGAATCTCAATGCGAATTGGTTCCGACTCGACCGGCTGAAAATTCTCTCCTACGAAAGAACGTCCCTTGATAAAATAGACACCAGGCTCCTGAAATGCGTATTTGGTCGCGATTCTGCCTCGCAGAGCTTCGTTCAACTCCACGTCACTGAAGTGATTGAGCTTAGGTTTGCCATTCCAAAGAATGGTTGCTTCGGGATAGTGATGCTTAGCGCCGGGTTCCAGATCGAGTGGCCGCCCTCTTTCGGTTCCCCAACCGGCCGTTCGATATTCTTTGTATTCTCCATTTTCTTTATTGGCTACAAAGATTTTCAGGCTTCCAGCTTCAACTCCTTCGCTCGGCACTAACCTTTTTGTCTGACCATTATTGGCAAACGAAATTTGGATTCGAACCGGCTCACCCAATACATATGTCGGCTGCTTTGTAACTCCCTGTAGCACCAACCCGTCGTTAAGCGTCAGCCGGCTGTCCACACTCTCACCTTGGCCCACACAATAGACCGAAAGTAGAACCGCCATCACGCATGTGGATAATATTTTTATCGCCTTCATGTCGATACCCCCTAGCACACAACGTGTATAGGCCCCTGATTCGTCTTATGGAAACTGCTGTGAACCGGCTCAAGAGCACCTGTCCGTCCCAGGGTTGGGGGCCATGGAATCTTCAGCCTCATTAGATAAAAATGGGACGCTTACCTAGATAAGCGCCCCCGGCAAAGCACATTTCATTCAGAGCTAACCATCTGAGATTCTTGCTTCGTCAAAACGCCGTAGCCCCTTTTCTGAAGTCACTGCAAGTTGGCTCTTTTTTCCTCGGCAAGGCGGTATTTCTCCAAATTGTCCTGAAGCGTACGGGCCACATGACTATTTGGATTGTTTTGAACGAGCTGTCTTATCTGGGCTAACAGATCCTCTCTACTCTGCTTGTCAGTAGTTGTAAAGCTTCCGTTCTGAATAAAGAAGGCAATCTCAGAATTTTGTTTCATTGCCTTCCAAACAGCGAGGTCGTTGCCGCTCGGTACATCGAGGTTGACCTCAATGGCTTCAGACTCAACTCTGCTTTCAACTTCCCCTGGAACAATTAGGACAGCCTTGACCAAATACCTGCCTGCGTCCGGAAACGCGAAATCCGAAAAAAGATGGGTATCCTTCAACTTGTCCAAGTTGCTGAATCGTTTCCGGGGACTAAAGTTCCACAAAATCGATGTACTCGACGTAAGAGACTCCCCACCACCGAAGGCTATTTTGGGAGCCTTGCCGAGGCCCCAGGTCGAATTTGAATACTGTCTGAATTTCCCGTCCGTCGAAGCCACAAAGATCTTGAGATATCCGGACTCGACATTAGCTCCGCCCAGCTGGACACTCGAGGGTCCGATATTTTTGACTTCAAAAACAAGATCTACCGGCTCTCCCAAAACATAATTCGACTTGGAAGTGTCGATCTTCACGACGATTCCATCACCGCCCTTCGGACTAACTTCCGCAGAAATCTGTCCGTACCCGAGCATGATCGTCGCCACTGCCACAAAGCACAATCCTACACAACAAGCTACTAATCCGTTGTTTTTCATTGCATTCTCCTCCTACGGATGCGTCGAATTCCTAATACTACTGAGGGAAGTAGGCGAAAAGCTGTTGCTCAACCCATCCATGATTCCTCCCTCGCCGTGATCTGCATTGGCTTGGTGTCCAATTTCGTGAGCAGCGGTATCCGCTATGATGCAGAAGGAGCCTGTGAGGTTACACTCCTTTGGCCCGTTAGTTTCCATAAAGACAATGGATCCCATACCGTTCTGCACGTCGGTAACCCCCGCGAATACGTTCGGAGCTTCAGTTTCCGGATCTTCATCCCGATCGATGGTGTACTGATACCCACCCAAGAGGTAAACCGTCCAAAAGTCCTCGCTCGCCTCCGTTGCTTGCTGATTAAATCCCGTGAAGAGACTTCTGATTGCGTCCCCCGTATGCTCATCAACGTTGGTCTGGAAAAAATGATTGTCTGTGACGTCCGTAGTAACATCATAAACCGGGGTTACATAGGCTTGGGCGAAGATGTTACAGTTCGTTAGAACCGTAGCGTCGCACGGAATGTCACTAGTCTGCAGGTATCCGAGATCAGGCGGATCAATATCCTCGCCGGTATCCCCGGTCACGCTGTTTCCATTGTCATTGTCGAAGTCATCATCATCGTAGAGCTGAAATTGATCTCCCACGGAAACGATGACTTGAGTACCTGGGGGTAAAGTATTGGTGACCGTCACTGAAGTCGCGGTATTGCTTACGACCCTCAGTTGCCGACCTGCAACGACGATTCGCCCGTTCTCGAATCGGTTTATTTCGAGTGGATCGGTCGTGTTTACATTCAGCGTTACAGGCGGCCCGAAGCTGCGAATGCGAGCAAAAGTCGCGGAATTACCGACCACGAAGTTCTGGGTCGCCGTGCCCATCGAGTCGACTTCAACGTGGAGGCGCCGCCAAACTGTTAGCATCTGACTGCGACAGATCGCTTGGGTCGGACAATTCTGCGTAGCGACGGGCTGTCCTCCGCTGTCTTCCAGTTCGATACCGTTGACCGTCACTCCGTTGACCGCGATCGGGCTGATGCTGGCTGCCACGGCAAAATTGTCGCCCGGCTGCCTAGTAACTCTAAACTCGATGGTAGCGACCCCATTTGCATCCGTCGGACAGAAAACACTTGGCCCATTCGCACCACATCCATTGGCGAATAACAACTGGCCTGCGTTGGGAGTTCCGTTGTTGTCATGCCCCGCCGTTCCGTTCGGATCAATTGTCGTGTCGGTAGCCGGGTCATCGAGATCGAAATTTCGAAAGTAAACCGGAACATTCGCGATCGGCTGCGAAAGTATAGCAGTGACTCGTACGAGTCTTCGGTCGATGAGATTAGGGTCTTCATTTGGGAAGTCCTTGTCGGGAAAGATCCTCTGGCCGGTTCCCGGATTGTGCGGAGCGACAGCCGGATTTGGACTTATCGGGTCCGTTGACGGATTCACCTGCGACAATGTCACGCTTGCAACGTTCGGCGTAGGCGTTGGACTCGGAGTGGGCGGAGCGGCTCCTACTATGTGACATGCACCATTTGAATCCAAATAAACCTCATCGATGATCATTGGACCGTCGTATAGCACCGCATAGAAATCGGTCAGGGTGCAGTATTCGTTACCGCGGACCGAGAGGAACACCGGGTGGTAGACCTGGGCGGGAAACCAGTCCCGGTATCCGTCGGACGATCCCGCGCTCAGCAGGGACTGTGCAGTTACATTTACGAAGAAAGAGTCCAAGCTCGGATCATACGGTGCGACCGGAGCGAAATAGTAGAAATAAAGCTCCGAGAACCCAGTGATGAGTGGTGGCTGTTGAGCATCGTCCCAAATGATCCAGGACCAACCTTCGTAAAAGATTCCTTGGGGACTGAACTTGGCCGCCTCGCCGGATGGCATCATTATGCCCGAAACAGAACCCTCCGAAAAGTCAGTCTTCAAGAACTGCACCAAGGCGGTGAACTCACTATCCGATAAGCGACTCTTCACCAAATCGCGATTTCGCAGTGCGGCAGTATCCTTCTGGCTTTTCAGATCCTCAAGCTGGGCGGACAATCCTTGAAGGGCAGATCCGCTCTTCGAAGCTTCCATTATCGATTTGGCTCTCTCCTCGATAGGTCTGATTTCCTCAAAGTAGACTGCGGCTATTTCCTTGAGGGCCTTATCGTTCGATTCCGAAAGCGGACCCTGCCGAACGAAATAGTTGCTGAAGAGTCCACCATCATTACCCTGACTATTCAACTCCTCGGCTTTAGTTTCCAGCTTTCGCGTGAAATCGAACGTGACGTGCCACAGCATGCTTTCAGGTACCTCTTTCGAAGCCGTTTGCCCCCTTCTAGCAGAACGTTTGGAATGTCCGGCTTTTGCAACCACTTCCCAAGCACGACGCTCGTCTGTCGTGAATGTAGCTGCAAATCCCTCGAGAACCGAATCAAAGATCTTGTCAACAAGCCCGCGGGTACTACCGAAAACAGCAATGCCACTCGATAAAACCAGCGCGAGCAAACCCAGCAATAATTTCTTCCGCATTTAGCGCCTCCTTCTGAGTACAGAAGAAGCGGAGACCGTGAGACAACCGGCACGGTCCGGCTTCTTCCGAGGTAGAATTGAAGTTCTGCGGTGTTTACGCTAAAATGCGAGGTGCTAGGTCGCGTCTGTTGTCCAAAAACCGCAGAAGCACTTAACCAAAAGGCCGCAAGATTTTACTAGAATCTCGCGGCCTTCACTCTTATCTGAACCTTGTGTCACCCCATTCGTCCAACAAACTTCGATGACTCTCTCCATTTAGGTAGGAGATATCCAGCGAACAGCTTGTAGGAGAACTGAAACTCATTGAATTTCAAAAAGTCGAATGGAGTTGGTGACAGGTATTCTATCACCAATTCCATTCGGTTTGTCAAGTTTTAACACGAGATCTAGAAAACTTTGTGATAGTCTGACTAGCTTAGTATTTCGGCTTCATTTCCTCCAATCTCCGATCCATGTCCCTGAAGAACCCGGTCATGAACGTCGATATCATCCGAAGATGAGCGGCCTCAGTCGCGGCTGCCTGGTTTATTTGAAGCGGCCTCAGTGCGTTCTTCGAAGTTCAACTGATTCGTTTCCTTCTCCATCACAGCAGATCCTCGGACTCCCGAAAGCTGAATTCCGGCTCCCTGGCGAGTGCTCGATGCGGCGATCCCGCTCCCAGTATTCACAGCACCGACCGTGTCCGCCGCCTGTTTTTCATAGGCATTATTGATGTCGCCTTTATAATCGTTTGACGCTTCTATCTTTTTGTCCGCAACTATGTCGGTGTTGTTGTTCTGGAGCGACACGTTCGCCCGCGTGGTTGAGTCCAGAGAGGTGACGATGGCGTAGCGACTCAATGCGTAGGAACTCAGCCGAATTGTTTTGACGGGACGTTTTCGTTGGCTCGGCCTAGTTCCAACCCGGACGAGAATGTTTTTGCCGCTGCATATCTTCAACCGGATTATGATTGGGCTGCGAACCGGGGCTTCAATCAAACTAACTTGCCGTTTCAAGTAAAGAACGACAGGGATGATTTCGATGGTGATAGCCTCGCGGCTTACTTTAATCCGTATCGCGATTCGAAGAACCTCGTCGGCACAACCTACGAACGGGACGATTTTTGGGTCGGATACATTGCCATCGGCTACCAAAGCGGTATCAATCCACTTCTTATTGACGAAGATGGGGACCCGTATCAAATCGGTATTCCAGGCTTTATCGGGGGAGGCTTCTCCCCAGCGGAGGACATTAATCGTGATCTCGTCGATTACGCCGACGACACTTTTGACGTATGGAACGGATCAATCGGTTCTATTCTATTTATCGAAGGAATGACGGATCTGGATCGAACAGCAGGCTCATCCGTTAATAATTGGACGAATCGACTTGGTGCTCACGAGCTCGGCCATCAGTTGGGACTTAGAGGGGATACTGCCGGATGGGGTATTATGACTCCCGCGGGAAACAGTATTCTGCTGGCGCCAAGTCACGTCGGCGTTATCAGATGGAGAATCGGAAGTCCGGGAGAACCGAACATATAAGGAGGACAAAATGTTTAAGCGATTCATTTACAGAACGTGTGTTCCGGTACTCGCTGCCATCGTGATGTTTGGCACTGCCGGGACGGAGATGGTCGGCTCGGCTAGGGCGCAGAGCGGATCTCAAGGTCTGGCATTAAGGATCTCCACACCTAAGAGCTCTTACGTCCAGCTTGAAGCGATACCTTTTTCATTCAGTCTCTCGAACCCGACGACTGCACCAGTAAAATGGCAAGGTGTGTTCACGCTAGGTCCGGATATGGATTTGTTAATTCAATCGGCAAGCGGACGTGAGCGAGTAATCGAGGGAAGGATGATGAATATAGCTGCAATGGCTGCGCCGATAGCCGTTACCCGTCCCGGAGAGAACATCGAGTCCGGAGCTGTAATCGAAGGAGTCAGTCTCTTCGAAAAGGCTTTTCCCTTTCCCGGAACCTATCAAGTTCGGGTCAGATTCAGCTATGCAAAAGTCAACGGCGAAGAGTCGGTCCGTGAAACGATAGTCTCGAACGCGGCGGCGATCACAATTGAGAACCCGCAAGGCACCGATTTTGAGGCTTATAATTTTATTAAGAACGATCTTGAGCGTGCTCGCCGGGAACGGAAAACCGGAACGGAGCTTGCGGAAATGCAGAGGGATTTTGTTGATTCTTATGGCTCGACGGCCTATGGTAAGCAGCTTACATGGAAGCTGGCGCTGACTTACAAGGCTTTAGGCCAGGATCAAAATGCAGTCCGACAACTCTGCGACCTTGTTCAAAGCAGTTCGTCTTACGCTAAGCAGGCTGAACAGCTCCTTTACTCACTCGATGTCAAACTACACCCGATCGACACGACACCCCTACCCGAGAACTTTCCGGCTCCGACCAGGCCGCATCCCTGCTCTAGGATCGGCAAGTAAGTCGGACGGCATCATGTACGCTGATCGGCGAACACAAGTTGTCTGTGTTCGCCGATTATTTTGAATGATCTATCGCCTAGAAGGATCGGACGTAGAAACCGAGAAGCTAGTTTGCGAAGTAACGGCAAGATCTACACAGACGATCTTAGTACTTCGGCTTCATTTCTTCCAAACGCCGATCCATATCCCTGAAGAATCCGGTCACAACGGTCGAAACCATCCGAAGTCTTGCTGCCTCGGTTGCCGCTGTCTGGTTTATCGATGCGGCTTCCGTTCTGCCGTCGAAGTTCAACTGGTTGGCGACCCTCTCCATGTCTGCGGAACGTCGGATCCCTGAAAGCTGAATTCCGGCACCTTGCCGGCTACTCGATTCAGCGATTCCGCTTCCGCGATCTATCGCGGCGATGTTCTGGGACGCTTGTGTTTCATAGGCTCTGTTGATGTCGCCCTGGTAAGTATTGGAAGCCTCTACCTTCTTATCGGCCACAATATCCGTATTGTTGTTCTGAAGGGACACGTTTGCCCGCGTGGTCGAGTCCATCAGTTTATTCACTTCCTGGATCGGATGCTTGTCTCTTGCCCAATCGATCAATTCATGCCCGCTGCGAATCGGAACCGACGTGCCGGCGATCGAGGAACCGCCGGGCGTGAATTCATATGTCTTCATACCGAAACGTTCAAGATTGCCCTGACCCCGGAGTTCGACTTCCTTCTTTCCGTCGAAGCTGCGAGCTTCGCGTGTGCCTTCCGCCTCGGCCAATGTGCCCGTGATCTCGCGCTGCGTCGCCGCGGAACTGCTCGCGATGCCGAATGTCTTGTTTGCCTCGGCAAGGAGTGTTTGCGTCACCTGATTTGCTCGGATCTGCCCGAGACTTGTGACAAGGCCGCCTTCGACGCCAGCGACAGATGACACTAGTCTGGCTTCAGTCGATTGATTGGCGGCTTCGAGAGCCTTCTTAGCGGCGGCCTGTTCCGCGTTGTAGATCCCCTGTATCTGGGTGTTCTCCGCCTGACGGTGCAAAGCGGCTCCCGCAACAAGACCGTATGTTTCAAGAGCTGTGCCTAAAGAAGAAAGCATCCATCCCATCGAGATCTGCGATACTCCTTCGTAAACCTGTCCCCGGAGGACCCGATAGCTCAGCCACGGAACAAGAATGAAGCAAAGGCTCGAAACGAAGAACAGTATCGTAACGATCAAAGCACTCGATGCCGGATCGTAATTGTTATTCGTAATGATCGTCGCGGTCGTGGGATCAAGCGAAAATACCGCTTCGCCGTTGTAGATCGAGAGCGCCAGTAGACCGATCCCATAGCAGACATACAGAGTTACTTCTTTTACGATCGGGAACGCGAGCGCGAAAGTGGCAACTCCCCAGCAGAATGGATAGAAGATCTGGTTCGCAAACTTCTCGTCAAAACCGAAAGCGGAAAGCACCGGAGCGGCGAGTTTCAGCCCGATAAGGATGAACAGACCCGCAACCGACAGGAAGATCGCACCGAACTTGATGATGTTCTGCCCGATGACCATAAACGTGAACATGCGCGGCATATCCCAGCCGAGGACGTTCATTTCGCTTGTGATGTCTTTTACAGACGACTCCTTATCCGTGATTATGCCGACGAGTCCCGGCTCCCCGTTCGGGAGTCGGTCCGCGAGCAAAGCATCCGGGTCTTCGACCGCGAAGTTGTTCTTGACGTACTGCTTCATCTTCTCGTCGAACTCGGCGACGAGCGAACGGTTATAACCCCGTATCGGCCGAGCAAAGAACTTTCCTGTTACAGTGAGGGCATCGATAATGAACGGGCTTGCCCCTATAACGACCATAAAGATGATCGTTCGGATGCCCCAGGCAACAAGCTGCTCGGGGCCAAGACCGCGATTGTCGTGGAATCTTCTAATGAAGGCGACGATCAGTACGAAACTTGCGATTATCCACGCCAGGAACGTTAGTATCGGCATCAACGGGCGTATAATCGTGTCGAGCACCGACCGGAAGAGCCATTCCTGCCCCGTCCGCATAAGATTTGTGATCTGCTCGCTGAAGCTCGGCGCTGCCGGTTTCTGAGGAAGCACGGGACCTGACGGTGTTGCTGTCGGGTTCGCAGGGTACTGGTTCTCGAACTGCTGCAGGACGGGTGCCGGACTCCCATCAAGGGGCGGCATGAACGGAGAATCGGGATTGATCGTCAAGATCAGATCGTTCGCCGTTACTGGCTGACCGTTCATCGTCCCTATCGGCGTCTGCCCTTCGACTCGTGGCGGTCGAGGGGGACGAGGCGGCCGTTGGCCGACCGCCGTCGTTGTAAAGAGGCAGGCGAAGAGGCAGGACGTTAGCAGGAGCGTGAGTGCGGCAGCGGTGCCGCGCGATATTCTGTTGGTTCTCATGGCTTTTCTTATTCAACCGGGGGGTTAGGACCGTTGCTACGGAAGAGGGTTGTCGTAAACTTCGTCGTTCCAGATCTCGTATCTTTCGAGTTCGCGCAGAAAATCATCTGAAGCCCGAGTGATGCCGGTCATCATTTCGGTGGTCCGGCGGATCTCCTTCCCAAACTCGGTCATCTGCTCGATCTTGAGACCGTAGGCGACGAACTTCGCCTGTATTTTCGCTTCGAGCTCGCGGAGCTGGCCTTCGACGGTCGTAATCCGTAGGTTCACCGCGAGCATCTGGTCGATCAATGATTGAACGCCGTCCTGATTGGCGGATGGATTGACCGAGATAGCCCGTGTTTCATCAGCGACTTTTTCTCGTTCCTCGTAGAGTTTTGAAAGATCGAGAAGCATGTTCTCGCGATCGAAGAGCATTCGCTCAAGTTCGGAGTCGAGTTTCGCAAGGCGCTCAAGATTCGCAAGCTCCGCGTCGGCGCTTCTGCCGATAGAATGCCGAAGGAAGTCGTCAAGATCACGTTTGTTCGCTTCCATGTCGAAGATGCCGTTCTTGAGCCTGCGGGCGATATTTACGACCGATTGGATCTGGCTTGTTATTGTCGCTTCGATCCTCTTTTTAAGTTCAAACGTGCCTCGGATAAGCCGCCCGAGCGTGGCGTAGGTCGTTATCAGCTGCTTGTGCCGCATGATCTGCTCGTCGACCTTGTCGAGAATCCCCCGCAGGTTAGTCACGCTTTCGACCATTTTCTGATACTGCCGTACGGCGTTCTCGTACATCGAGATGTAGTGATTGATCGTCTCCACCCAACGGGCGGCTTCCTCGATCTTTTTAGCGACCTGGAGCGCGTACTGCGACGGGTCGAACACCGTCCACTGCGCCTGAACGGGACGCACATCGATGCCAATGAGTATCGAGGAAAAAACAACTCCAAGGATCATTTGTCTAACCGTTCCGTTCATTGCGATCATGCCTTCACCTCCAGGCCGCCAAGTTCATTCAGGTCGATGGGGGAGATCCCCGTGAGGCCGACCGCCGTCAATCCGGTGGGATATTTCGAGGCCAGCCACGAGACGACGATCTCCGGCGGGAGGTCCGGCCTAATATTTTCAACAAGCCGCCGGGCGTTCGCCTCGTTTGTGTCATTTGTATTTGCCCAGAGCATTGCGGGGGAAAGATGTATCTCCGCCATCTGAACGATCTTGTCCGCACCGCTCCCGATCACGAACACCCATTGCGTGTAACGGCCGTATTGGTTCCTGATCCCACGTATCGCGGCGACGGTCTCGGGCGCCAGTTCGCAGTCATTGGCAAGACGCTCGAATCCGCCGATCTGTTTCCCGATCATTTTCACGCCGGAGTTTTTCACGAGATCGATCCCGGTGACGTTCGGCTGCTCGGGCGTTCCGGTGAAATGCTCATAGGCTTGCGAGAACAAAACAGTGACCAGGCCCTCTTTTCTTCCCGTAACGGTGGCTTCGGCGATAAGTTCTTGGATAGCAGGAAAGTGCCTGTTTATCTCGCGCATCTCGTCGCACAGGAAAAGAATCGGAGTTTTTTGATTTCGCTCGTTTTCCTCGCCGATCTCCTGCATGATCTGGGCGCTGATGCGGAATCCCACGCTTTCGCGGATCTTTTCGTCGAGGCTGCTTATTCCCGACAGCTCGAAAACATCGAACATCGACGGTTCGTCGTATTCGGGATGTGTCGGTGCATTAAGCCATGGGTCTTTTCGATGGATGTTCAGCTTCAGGTAGAGCTCATTGGCTTGCCTCTCTTCACCAGGGTTCCAGTGGTAGCTTTTCAGGATGTCGAGGAAGTGCCCGAGGGTCGGCTGGAACTTCGGACGGCCATAACCGTTTCGCGCGAGAGCCATCTTATAGACCTCATCTATGACGGTCGAAGCTATAGCACTTGTGATCGCGTCCGTCTTAGGCGTTTTGCTCAGGATCAGAATGTCCGTAAGGACCATCGCAAGCTGCCTTTTTGTGGGAGGCACGCCGTGCTCGATGCCCGGATAGTTCCAGATGTTGATGGGTCGTGGTTGTTTCTCGGTGAACTCTATATGCCTTCCGCCGAATAAACGACAAATAGGTTTGAACGAATGGCGATAATCCATCACGCGCACTTTCACGTTCCCGCGGTGTGCGCGTATGTCCGTGATCAGCATCGACGCGAGGAACGACTTTCCCTCACCCGATGCGGCCGTCACGATCACGGTCGGTGATTTGATCAAGGATCGGTCGTACAGGTCGAGGCCGAACATCTGTCCGTTCGGAGTGGTAAAGATGCTGTGCGGCCTTTTGCTGCCTCGCCAACTCGTCTCGGTTGGAACAAAGGCTATGACCGAGTCAGCGGTTTCGGTAAGCTCTTGACCGGTCCGCTTCGCTGATAGTTCGCCCGCAAGCATCCGAGGATAGAGCGCTCGCTGACGAACAGCATCTTCACGAACCGCATCGGCACCTATCTTTTTTCGGATAGCTGACACCACGGCATCGCATCGTTCGTCCAGTAACTCAAGCTGCTTCCGCGTCTCTTTTGCTCCTTTCGAGCGTCCGGCAAAGACAATCACGTCAAGTCGGAGGTTGCAGATCTCTTCGTTATCGCTTTCGACCTGCTCCAAAAGATTCTCCAGATCGGATTTGATGACTATCGCGTCCTTCTTCAAGTTCCGAAATCCGAGCCAGGTGTTGCGGCTGCCCTCGATCCGGTCGATGCGCTTTTGAAGGTCCTTTTTCGCGGCCTGTTTTTCGGTGGTCATCAGATCCACAACGATCTCGTGAGGAAACCCGAGCGCTCGCGTCGCCGTCAGGTACCGCATAACATCTGCGGTCACGAAGCCGTTCGGGAGGGTTTTCAGGCTGACCAAACTCACGGGGGTGCCATTGTGCCTAACGAATTGGTCTCGCAGGCTTTCGATCTCTGTACTGCACAGATAACGCCTTATATCGACGAACGCGGAGTTGGGGAGCATGGGAACGGATCGATGCTCGCGTCGGTGACTGATAAAGAGAGCCTCGAAAACTTCCGACCGGTTCATCTCCCGAAGATGCAGACTGCGCGGGAAGTTTGCTTCGAATGACTGGAATATGCGTGACGCTTTCGATCTGCACACGGCTTCACTTCGGATTTCCCGTTTCACCAACAATTCACTTTCGCGATTTCTCATTCTTAAGAAGGGTGAGCGTAAAAAATATGCGATACCGTTTTCCTTTACGTCGCGGAAAAGCGAAGGCAGTAAAGACGAAAGCATTCCTTTATCGGCCGGGTCTCGAACCGGCACGCGTATCCAGACGGTTGCGGTCTGCCGCATGACGTTGCCCGACCGAATAGCTTCTTCATGAAGCGAAAGATTGGTCGCGTGAAGAACACCGGCGATCGGGTCCGCCGTTTCCTCATCGCGCGATCGCAAATGATCCCGGAGCACCTCTCCCGTGTCGGGCAAATTGAGGAACCGAAACTGGATGATCGTGTTCTTCGGCTTCTCGAATTTGAGAATGGTTTTGAGTTCCTCGATCCGTTGTTCGGTTACGTTTCCGTCAACGTAGAGACTGTTCGCGGGTTCGAAGACATAGGCTTTTCCGTAGCTCCCATCTCTATAGCGGATTATGTTGCTGTCGAGACCGGCGATCTCGGTCGGGAACAGCCGTCCCGGATGGGTGATTTTTGTATTTTGGACCGCGTTGGGATTCGAGTGAACCGCCAAGTGTCCCTTGTGGGCCTTGAATGCCGGAACGATCCGGTATCCGACCACAAGCGCCAGCCCAACAGAAAACAGACTGCCGAAAAGTGAGATCGCTACGTGTGCGAATGAAAGGTTTGCTGTGTCCATGATTTATTTTTTTGTTTTATTTACCCAGACGGCCGGGTCCAGCTCGGTGTGAAGCGGGGGCCGAATCGACTGCCACCTATCGATCTCGGCGTCGAGCTTCTGCGAAAGCCAGCATTCGGGTTTGCTCAGGCGGAGGTAGTTGAAAGTTCCGAGCAGTATCAGGAACGTAAATAAACCAAGCGGAAAACCAAGCGGCACATAACCGAACCAGAGGCCGAAGACGAACGGCGTCAGATATGCCGCAGCAGTCGGTACGAGTATGTACTTCCAGTCGGTCGAACAAACCCCGAACCTTTTCAGGCCGCGAAACACGTTGGGCCTGGTCGCGCGTCGTCTCATAACGCCCTCCGTTAAAAGTTCGTATCGACTCCGACCGCCCGGCCTTGAGCAAGCTGCCAGAAGACGGCGACGATCGTCCCGAACGCAAACGAAAGCAACGACCCGAACGCCTGGTTTCCCCATTCCTTCCCGGTCATCTTGTTGTAGATCGCCCATGCAACACCCACCGCACCCAGACAGAACAGAACGATCGCCATCAGCTTCAGTGACTCGCGGATGATGTTGGAAAGATTGCTCGCATCCCCGGTAAAGATCGGTCCCTGCGCAAACAGGATGTTTGTAAAAAGCAGAACGGCCGCGACCGGAGCCAGCTGCGCCGCGGCGTATCGTATGGTTCGAATAGATTTCTTCATTTCTCGTCCTCGCGTAAAAGGTTTTCCTGACACCTCGCCAGACTTCGGGAAGCGTCAACGGTTTCGCTCGCTCTGCAAGGCTTGTGCCGTACGGCAAGGGAGGCGGTTGGCACGTCGGTTGCGATCCGCTCGCGTCATGCAAAAACGAAATCACATCGCTGCTCTTCTCTTGATACTCGGATCTCTCGTAAGTCCCTTGGCGATCTCTTCTCAATCCCGAACCGTTTTCACGCGGACCGCCCTTTCAAGAATGGATGTGCTTTCACGCGCCGCGCTGTTCGAGCGAACGATAGCGGATGCAGCGTTGAAAGAAGGCGTGGATCCAGTTCTTCTCTGGACGATCGCATACAACGAGACGAGATTCCGGCCGTGGCTGACTAGCCCGAAGAACGCTCAAGGGCTGATGCAGTTTATTCCCGCAACCGCCGCACGATTCGGTCTCGCCGACCCGTATGAGCCGAACTCGTCGATACACGCGGCTGCTCGGTATGTGAAGTATCTCGGTCGGCTTTTTGATCGGCGCCTGGAGTCTGTTCTTGCTGCCTATAACGCAGGAGAAGGCACGGTGTTAGCGTATCTGGAGGGCAGGACGATCCGCTCGCAGGGCAAGCTAATAAACCCTTCCGGACGACGAACGTCCGGAGGAGTTCCGCCTTACAAAGAGACAGTTGACTACGTTGCGAACGGAACGAGGATCTATCGCTGGCTGGAAACTCAGGGCAAGTTCCCGGGAGTAAAGAATAGGTCAACTCTCGATGAAGCTAAACGGACATTTGCGTCAGAGCGAGAAGCTCGCGAAGAAGAGGGTCCATCCGGTACCTCGACGATTGTCGTGCTTTATGATCCACGTACCGGAACGCGCTTTCGTGTAAATGGTCAGAGCAAACTACAGCCAATAGATCACAAGGCGCCTGTGATCATATCTTCCGAAGTTCGAGGCCTACCGGCTCAAAAAGGCAGATCAATCTTTGCCGGCGCTCCGCCGGGAGAACGCTGACTGGTTCATTTCTGCGGCGACGCGCCGAACCATCGGTTCGGTTTTGCTCCAACCGAAGGAAAGAACATCTTTAGAACAGCGAAAAAATGCCTTCTCGCCTTTGGCATCCATTTTGCGAATATCCCGAAAGACGGCGGCCAAGTCCGCATAAGAAACGATGAAAGAAGAAACAGCAGGTACAAAGAAATCCGAGGTTGCGACTGAAACTCTTGCGGCTTTAGAAACGCAGCTCTACTTGAGCCGCGATCCAGAAGATGTACTTACAATATCGTCGCTATTCAAGGCCGTATGGGTACTCCTGATAGTTTTGGTACTTAGCGTCGGGATCAATGTATTCCTGTCTTTGAGAAAGGCTGATCGCATTGTGATCGATAGATCCTCGGGACGTGTTGTGGAACTAAACAATCGAGACTACGGCTCAACCGAAACGGTAAGTATCTCGCCCGATACTCCGACCGCCACAGACAAGAAATATCTAGTGAAGGAATTCCTTGCCGCCCTTTACGAAGTCGAACAAGCGAACCGCGAAAGCCAGGTCAACAAGCTGCTAAGGATGCTCGACCCGGATCTTTCGATCGCGATGGCGACACGTCTGAAACAGAACGGGGTGCTCGCGGCCGAGAAGGCGGAGAGCGTCAACTCGTCGTGGGAACTCCACGACCTCACCATCGATGAGAACGATCCGTACGTGCTGCGGGCAATAGGTCTTCGAAAGATCCGCCGTAAAGCTGCCGGGCAGGATGTCGAGGAATCCGTGCAGCTGAAGGCCAAGTTCCTCCTTAAGGACAGCCCATCATCGCCTGTAAGGAACGACAACAATCTGCGAACCGGCTTTACGATCCTTCGCTTCAGAGTAGAGCCGGTCAACGGCAAATCCGTTTCGCCCGTGACGCTGATCGCGGACGAGGCCGAACAGGAGACCGCAGCTGCCCCGTCGCCGAACGCGATACGGGGGCAGTAGTCCATCCACAAGAAATACTCGTTTATCAATTATATGAACATTCAAGTATCAAAACTCGCTCTTGCCGCCTTTCTTCCGGCACTTATCTTTCTTGGCTTGCCCGAGATCGCAGCCCAAGCACAACCGAGACCGATTAAATCAAAAACGGTCAAGAAACGACCGCAGAAATCCGTTTCCCGACCGGCCGCCGAAATCCGTGCGAAACCACTCCTGTCTCCGCAGTCGGCACCGGTCTCGATCGTCAATCTGGCTGAACCTGAGTATCTCTCGGGCGAGGCCAGGGTGACGGTCAATCCGAAACAGCCGACAGTGATACGGCTGGGGCTCGCTCAAAATGCAGTCTCGATAGTCGAATTTCCGGCCTCTGACGGCATCTACTACATTCACGAGGGGAATCCGAAACTCGCCTCAGTCTTTCAATCGCCGACAAAGGAAACGGATAGATCGATAACTATCTATCCGGGAGAATCATTCTTGCCGTCGCGGGACGGCAGCTCCGCGAGCTCGATCAGCCTCCAGATGAGATCGGGGCTCGTTTTGATCCTGGAGCTCGTGCCGGTCGCCGAGCTGAGAAAAAACGCTCACCGATGCGTTATCACCTACGATCGCGATGCCGTCATTTCCGCGAGGCGCACAGCCGGCCTTGCATATGATCTTGGCGGTGAGAACAGTTCACCCGCACCTGTGAATTCACGGGCAGTCTCGAAACTCGTCAGCGCTACTGCGCGACCCGAGCAGGTGAATGCGATTGAAAGACCGTCGAACCAGGATCATCCTATTAGTTCGGCATATGCGAATCTGGGTAACTCTAAGAACTCTCGCGGTAAAGGCGCGGATAAGAAGAAAACAGACAGTGAGATATCGACACTTGCCAACAAAAAGCTCGCCGAGTCTTTGAGGGAGCCGAAGAAATATTTCGGCTCATGGTCGAAACCGCAGCACGGCCTTGAACTCTCGGTATCGCGCATCACGGAGCTCGATCCGGAAACGCGGCTAATAGTGGTCGCGGTGCGCAACATCACCGCGGCAAACCTAAGACTCGTGCCGGGTATGCCCGAGCTTCAGGTCCAAACAACCGACACAAGCGGAAACAACATTCAGACAACACGGCTTGCAGCTCAATACGTTGAGTCGACAACTCTGGAAGGACTTGTGCAGCCCGGTTCGACCGCCTATTACGCTCTCGTCTACAAGGCTCCGATCCTCGGCACTAATCAGAATGTCCGCATCCTCGTCGCACACCGTGAAGCCGCCGATGCGCCGATAGCCTCAAGTCTCGGCGATTCAAAAGGAAAGGAGTAGGAAACACCAATGGAAAAGACGACACCTGATCCAGCCGACGTACCGACAGCACTACCAGGTTTCGAAGACGACGATGCGAGAGAAAAGCTGCTGCTTGAAAACTCTTCGGACGAACTTGAAGACACAGCCGAAGAAGATAATGCTGAAATTGAAGAGCGGGTTGCCAAACCACACAAACGCCGCTGGCAGGTAATCAGGACCTTTGCTGCGTTCGCGGTCTTTCTTTGCCTTCTGGTTGTCGGTATCGCCTGGTTCTTCGATATGGGATGGTTTTCGAAGCCGCAGACTCAGGCGGTGAACCGTACCAGCCATCAGAAGGACGCTCAGATCTCTGCACCCGTAACTGAAGACGAGAAGCTGAAGATGGCTCTTAGTATGGTCGCTCCAGTGTCGTCGGCCTCTGTCACTGCCGGGCATCCGGACGACTCGGGTGTTCCGGTAGATATTACTCAAGCCGGGATTCCTGCCGGCAAGGGAGATGTTGATGATATTTCTCTAAAGGCGCGCGCCGCCGATCAAGATCCGAAGGCATCGATCGGGGAAAAAGAGTCGTACTCCTTGCCGTTAACCGATCAGATTTCGGCAAGCAAGCCGAGTTCACCCGACCCTTCAAAATCCGTTACCGCCGAAACTGGGACTCGAAGCATGCATGCGTCGAAAGTTACCAATTCGGATGATGCTCGGGGTCGGTCCCTTTTCTTCGGAATAATCAAGAACGCTTCCGTCAAAGACGAAAGGCCTAGAGGGCCCGAAGCCGAATCTTCAAAGCCGGCGTCAGCAATCGCCGCGCCGCTAGGTGAAATACCTTTCGGAACGATGCTGCCTGTCCGTCTCATCGGCTCAATCTATACGCTTCGCAACTCGGGCGGATTCGTGCGAATGGAGCTGACCCGTCCTGTCGAAGGAAAAGGATACTCCTATCCTGCCGGAACAATGATTGTCGGAAATGTCCGTGGCGGTGAATCCGTCAGGGCTTTCGTAACCGTAGTTGGCCTCGTAGATCCGGTTTCCGGTGTGCTTGTGAAGTTCAGCGGAGAACTTCTCGGCCGCGACGGCGCCTCGGGGATCGAAGGCAAGCGACGAAATCTAACGTCGCAGTGGGCCCGATTCTTTCGCGGAATGAAGGAGACTGCCGCTTCGGTCCTCGGTTCGGTCGGAGCGATCCGGTCCGGCAGCACCGTGATCCTTTCGGAGCCGTTGCGTCGGGGTACCGAGTCGACGACGGAGGATCTGTCCGGTGCGTTCCTGAAGAACGAGCGGGAGGACAGCTTCCTGGAGGTTCCCGCTGGCGCGAACGGCTATGTCCTCGTGACGGGCCTGCCG
The DNA here is from genome assembly GCA_019694355.1 of Pyrinomonadaceae bacterium. Lineage (GTDB taxonomy): Bacteria > Acidobacteriota > Blastocatellia > Pyrinomonadales > Pyrinomonadaceae > OLB17. Next base: position 44,187 of record JAIBCB010000006.1, read on the forward strand.
GAGAACTCTGCGGCTACGACAAGCCAACCGACAAAGGAGGCGCGAAAGGAATGATCCCTCACGATCCGGACCGGCCGCAGATCGATCCACGGCATCTCGTAAGAAACGGGAGCGAACGCGAGCTATACGGACTGCTCTGCGGGACAGGTTATGTGCCCGGTGAACAGGTGTTCGGGGATTTCTGCGAGAGCTTGAAGTCGGGCCGTGCGTGGCTAGTATCCGGGACACGAGGGAGCGGCAAGACCGCCTTCCCAGAAGCCGTCGCCTCGGCCTGCAACCTTACGATGTGCGTCGTGTCTGGGCGCGACGGTCTAAAACAGGAAGAAATCCTTTACGACTGGGACCGCGAAGAGCAGGAAGTGTGGATGCGCGAGAATCTTGCGCTCGCGAAGGAACTTCCTGCGAGCGAGCAAGTGAGGCTTCTCGAAACGGCACGAAAGATGAAATGGCAAAGACAGTTCCTCGTCTTGGGTGAGGTTGGTCTGGCGTACGATCTTGCTGCAAAGGCCGCGCAGTCCGCACCGAGGAATCCGCCGCCAGTCTTATTGCTGGATGAAAGCGACAAGTTTGGAGCAAGTATTGAAGATTCGTTACTAATGCCGCTTGAACGAGGGCTGATCTACATACCGCGATACGAAGGGGGCTGCATCGGTGTTTCAGATTGGGAGTCCCGTCCGATCGTGATCACGACCTCGAACGATCTTCGCCATAAACTGAGCGGTCCTTTCATCTCTCGACACATTTACAGCCGGTTCGCCAACCCGATCCTTGAGAAAGAGCTTGAGATACTACGGGCGCGAAACCCGAAAGCGTCATCCGCGCAACTCGCTCTGGCGATAAAGCTGCTGGACGCGGTTCGCGGGATCGCCGGCATGGAAGATCATCCCAGCATTCGCGAATCGATCGATGTCGCCGGTGCGTTTGTAAGGGACTCGATAGATTCGCTTGATCATCGCGTCCTGCCCCGCTTTTTCTGTTACTTCGTGAAGACCGGTGACGCCCGCGAACTTCTCGGTCTGCAGCTCGATTACCTGCTTGCAATGACGCACGCATTTCATCCGGTTGTGGACACGTGGCTTGGATCAAGCGACTCCGAGTGGGCGATGAAATGGAATATTGCTGGTTAGTTGGCCTATGAATACGAATCGATCCAAACAGACGGGGAACGATAGCACGAGAGACGAGGACGCCACGCTACGGCAGCACAGGGTCGACCGCTTCATCTTGAGGTGGAGACGGTATAGAGGTTATCGGACATTGATCACTCCACTACTTGTGGTTGCTTTTTATTTCACCGCAAGAATCTTTTACGGGGGAAACGACAAGACCGTCCAGCTGAAATTCGTCGAAAACCCTTCGGAACAGACCGCCGCGTCTGGCACATCCACGGTTGAAACCTCGAAACCCGTCCTCTCCGGCGAGGCTTACGAAACTGCCGTGAGGCTTCGTGAATCGGGGGCCTTGCTGATGGCGGTCTCGCTGTCGTCGTTCGAGGAGTTTCGAGTAAACGGCAGATTCCCCGCGACCGTCAACGAAATACTCGCAGGGCTTCAAAAACGCTCGCTCCTTCCTCCCGGCATCGAGATTAAAGACGGGGTGCTTAGCTCGACTTTGAGTGAACTGAAACTGAACTATCGGGCTGAACCCTTTTCTTTCGAGATCCTCTCTTTGCCGATAAGCAACCCCGGAGGCTCCGCGATCCTGTTTCGCTTCCCCTTGCCGCCCGCTGAAGCGAATTCGGTAATGTATTTCGAAGCTCGGAATCCCGTACAAATGCCGGCGCAGTTCGGTACCAGTGAACAGATCACGGCCGCGGGCTGGAAGATCAGGCATTGGCGAGGCGAAGCAATGCCGTTGAATGAAACCGTCATTCGAGATCTTCGCGAACAGGACGAATGGGTTAGATCTCGAAATCAAGGTCGGTAAAAGATATGTTTGCACGTGAACGGATAGAACGATTTGATGCGTCATACGGCATTCCACGGAAGGCGAACGAGCAGTATTTGCCTTCGTACAACGCGTTCTGGCATTGGGTCGCTGATGTTGGGAAGGGCGGGTTCTATATCTCCCTCGGACTGTTCGAGGCGGGCTTGTTCCTTTTCGCGGGATGGCTTTTTGATCAACCGGGACTGATCAACCTGGCATTCTGGGCGATGGCGCTTTGCGGCGTTTGCGCGGGGCTGTCGGATGCATATGACGAGCTTTCCCCATATCGAGTAAGAAGAATGAGCACGGCTCACGGTTCAGCCCGATGGGCAAAGGCTCGAGACCTCATTCGCTGCGGCCTGATGAACCGCGTCCGCGGGCTGCCCTTGCCCGTCAATGTCTTGCCGATCGCGAAGGCATTCGGCGGCAGAGATATCTTTCTTCCTCCGAGCCAATGGCTCCGGCATTTTGTGATGTTCGGGCCGACCGGCTCGGGCAAGTCGAAAACATTTTTCATCTCGATGATCCGCGCGATCCTGGGGCGATCGTCATGCCTCGTGTACGACCCGAAGGGAGAGCTTTTTACTCAGACCGCCGGAACCGCTAAAAGGGTGTTCCGTTTGGATCTCAACGACCCAGGTAGGAGCGATCGCTGGAACTTCATCCCGAAGTGCCGGAACGATCCCGCCTTCGCGTGCCAGGTCGCCGGGATGATGATCGGGATCGAAAGCCGCCGCAAGACAAACGCAGATCCGTTCTGGGGCGACGCCGAACAGATCGCGTTGACTGCGATCCTGCTGCATATCGCCGAGGTTTATCGGGAGAAGGCGATTCCTGCATTTGCTGCCGACTTCCTGATCTCATTGGGCGAAGACGGCAAAGATGCTTTTGCAAAGGCGATGGAAAACTCGCCAAGCCTATACGCTAAGCAGGCATACTTAGCGTTCCGACAGGCTCCAATCCAAACTCGAGGATCGATCCTGATCGGACTTTACAATAAGCTCCGTCCTTTCACTCTCGCCCCCGCTCGAATGGTGACGATGCCGCCGATGGCGGAAGAGATAGAAGCGGGCTGCAGGAATATCGATTTCTCGAATCTTCGCAAACCCGGAACAGCCATTTATCTCGTCGTCTCCGAAGGAGCCGCCGATATCTATAAAGAGTTCATCGCAACATTCCTTGGGCAAGCCGTAATGGAAATGCGGCTGGATGGTCTGAACGAGCCCGAACATCCCTGCTTCGTCCTCATCGACGAGGCGTACCAGCTTAACGTGGCCGAAGTGAAGCGCATATCGGGGATCGGCCGAGGCCGGGGTGTCGGCTTGGGGCTCGGATACCAGGACCTTCCGCAGATGTACGACCAGTATGGTCGTGAGCGAGCAAACGCCATCCTTGGAACCGTGATGACGAAGATCTTCCTCCCCGGTCTAGACGACGTAACAGCCGAATACGCTTCGAAGCAGCTCGGCGATACCACGATATTCTCAAAAACGTTTCAGGACTATCCTGGAAAGAAACACGACAATACCAGATACGCGGAACAGCGACGCGCTCTTATGCACGCTTCGGAGATAAGGCAGATAGCCAGGCACTCGGAAGTGCTCATAGTCAGCGATACCGCCCCGCCGATCCGGGCGGCCTATCCTCCATATGCGGTGCTGAAGAACGCTCACGCGGCTGAACGGAAAGGCTCGCCGCGAGAGGTTCACCTTCAAGATATCGACGCGGCATTCTTATTGACGGCGGCGATGCCGAAGGCGGTTGCGGAACCTAATATCGAACAGGAACAGGTTGTAGTGGATAGTATTTCGGGCGAAGTAGAGCGTCTCTATTCCAACGAAAAGCTTCCATCCGTGGTCAAGCACTCGGCCGCGACGGAGGTGCCCAAATCCGAAGCGGAAGCCCGCCGCCCCTGCACGCCAAATCTCAACGATCTTGTCGGTCACACGCGATTGTTCCTGGCAAGACAGTACGAACAAAAAACACCGGTGGTGCGGGGAGCAGCATAAATTCCAATGCAGAAACAACTGAAGATCACGCTTATCCTGTTGCCGGTCGCTATAGTAGCGGTGGTCGGCTTCTATGTTTATTCATTGTGGGCGTCGGAGAGGCAGAGGACCGCGGAAACGCCAGTCGAATCTTTCGACGTAATGATCCGCGACCTCCGCTCGTTTCACAAGAAACGAGGCGGATTCCCGAAGGACCTTAGAGAACTGGAAGGCGTCGTTTGGGAGAAAAAGGAAAATCGTGAGTTTTCAAGGGACGGGGCGGGTCTATCGCACCGGAACTACCATTATCTCTATACGCCGATCAGCCATCACCAATTCACACTCTGGGCGATCCCGATGGGTCGGCAGCGCGAGGAGGCAGCTACCTGGTTCCTTGTAATAACGCCCGAGTTCCAGCGACCTTGGAAAGGACCGGCTCTAACTCCTGAAGATATTAGAGCTATACGCCTACAACCTTCGGCAAATGAGTTGAGCGTGTTGGGGCTTGTCGAACAGCCAACGGTTCCCGGTCGGAAAGATTAGGTATCACGGGTCCTTTCGACAGAATATTACCTGAAGCTCCTCAATTTGGTCTAGTTGTCCGCTGCCTTTCCAGGTCACTTTGCCACGAAGGATAAGCCGATTCTCTTTAGGAAAGAACCAGCCCCTTTCTGCTGTCACTGTTTCATGCTTGAAATACAAAGTAACTGGCAATTCGCTATTAGCCGCGAAAGCTCTCCCATCTGCATACGTGCCAGCGATCGAAGTGGTAAATCCCCTGTATTCGATTGATCCAACACTATTCTCAAGCGCTTTTCCATACCTAATCAACATTGGGAAGGGCTTTGCCGTATCAGCGCAGATATTCCAAAGTTTCTCCTCAAATGGACCACCAATTACAGATTTTTCGGATGATCTCTTCGAATTTCTGTCATATTCCGTAACATTTTTTATCGAACACGGAATTAAGATGAAATCAAATTCTACCAACTCATTACCAGTAAGTTCGAAGATTGGTCGAGTTGAGTCGCAAAAACCAAGTCTACTCACCTTAATCGTGTAATTCGACGGTCTCAAATTCGCGATGAATTCTCCGTACTCGTTCGTAAGACTTGTCTTTACACCGGCGCCGTCAGAGAATGCGATGCTCGCGTTTGGAACCACCGCTCCAGTCGCATCTCTCACGACACCTTTAATAACCCCACCGTCCTGAGCCGAAACATTTAATATCGAGGATAGTAACGATAACAAAAAGAAAACTAGCGGGAAAATCTTAACCATAAAACCTTGCCTCCAGATGCCCAAGCATATTAGTACCAGCTCTGCAGCTCTATAAGCATTTATTTTTAACTTTGTCAGAATTCGATTTGCTGACACTAGCATTACTAGCGTCATTGAGAATTTTTGAAGCCCCAGCTCCGTACTTAAATTCAGCTGCGTGGCCAAGTTCGTGTATCAGTGTAATAATTCTATTCTGGGCATCAGACTTACCATACCGGTTATTGTAACCACTCTGAAATTGCGATGTTGCATTATTGTTCAGTGTAATTATGGCGCCATTTGCTCCAAGGTTGCGCAGACCTGTTGATCCGTCCGCCTTCGTGAACTCCTCATAACGAAATGTTGGAATGGTTTCTGCATTCACCGTCGTCTTCTTCCCATCCTTGTCAGTAGCGGCACCGAGATCGCCACGTCGTATGTTTCCCTTCTCCACCAATTCGAGTAGCAATTTTCTAGGATCAACATTCTCGCCGAACAATGCACGACAGTCTTTTTTGCCGAGGGCCTTATACACGTTTAGCAGATCTGAAAACAATCCCCAGTCAAACCCCCCATCGCCTTCGGTTGTCGTGGGAGAGCCGTATCCCGTACCGTCGTCAAACCAATAGACTGAGTAATTCTCGATACATCGCCAAATGTTTACACCGTTCACCACATCGGACAATACGCATGAAAGCCCTTCATAAACCGTGATTGAACGCATTTGAAGACCGCTCGGATCGACATAGTTTGTTGGCTCATTTTCAACATAAGCATACCGGTTCCAGCTTTGCGGGCTTCCTATGGCGGCGCTTCCGTTGTAAGGATCAGGCGATGTCCACCGACCGGCTTTGTTCTCGTGTTTGCGAAACCATGCGTTATCGAGACCGGTGGCTTCATCGCGCTCGGTTGAGCCGTATTTGTGACGGACGTTGCTGACAACTCCGAAGCCTTGCTGAGACGTTCTTTGGCCCGTTCCCGTAGCTATCTCCTCGCCGTACGCCGAATAGTCCGAGCGAGATATCACGTTTCCAGAATTGTCGGTCGATGCTCGTGCCGATCCCTGCCAATCCGAGAAGACATATTTGACACCGAACGTCGCGGTCGATCCGCCATACTCCTCCACTAATTTTCCGCCAATGTCGTATACCAGGTACCGCCACGTTTCGTTCACCTTCTCGGCGACGCGCATACCGCTCGCATCGTAAACTGAATTAGCCTGATTCGTATTGTCAGTATTGGACGTTTTGAACATGCGTCCGTTTGCATCGTAAGAGAAGTTCTTGCTCCGGAATTTTGCGTCCTGCACGACATTGCCGGCGTCGTCGTAAGTCGTGTTTGTTGTTAGTCGATTGGTTGCCTTGCTTATATCTGAATCCTCAATTGGGGTATAAGAAAGCGAACCGCTGTTATTTGCCGCCTTCCGATACATGTTCCCAAATCTATCGAAATCGTACCTGGATAGATAGACCTGTTGGTCGTTGTCCCCCCGAAGCTCTTTCTCTTCTGACAGCCGGCCTATCGCGTCGTAGGACAGCTTCTTCGTCCACTGCTTGCCAGCTCCTATAAACGATTCCACCTTAGCGAGTTGGCCGTTGTTTTTCGATGTGTCGAGATTCCCGTTCGAATCGATCTGCCCGTAGCCGTAGTCGTACTTCTGCAACACCTCCGAGCCCCGCATCAGGCTTTGTGAAATCATCTGCAACCGATCGTTGAGAGTGTAGATTTCCGTGGTCCCGTTCCCAAGACTCATCGAACTCAGTGCTCCACCGTACTGTTGGTATTGCAAACCGCTTAGGTATGTCCTGTTTTGATCTACGATTCCAACAAGACGGCCGTTTTGATCGTAGCTGTTCGTAACGATTTTGCCGGACGGATACTTCTCCGAAACGAGCTGCCCCGCGAGGTTGTATCCGTATTCGAGTTCATACGTTTGTACCGCGATCAATTGCCGATGCTTGGCAACACGACCCATTTGGTCATAGTCGAACTCCGTCGCGGTCGCGGGTGTGTCCGGACGCAAAGCTCCGCCATCCGCGGTTTCAACCCGTGTCAACGCACCAAGGTTGTAATAGCCGCTCCTGGCCTGATCGTACGTGTAAGTGACTGTCGGCGTGCCGTCAGTGAAAGCCATAGTTTGGACCCGATTGAGGCCGTCATAGGTTAATGTTGTTCTGACACCTCGAGCGTCCGTCCCCTCGAGAAGGAGGCCGTCCGTATTGTATTTCAGGACTTTCGTCCATTTCGACGGATCGGGGGATCCCTTCACTCCGAGTATGTCAAGTGTCGGATTAGCTTCAATCTGCTTCTCGTGGGTCAGGCGCGAAAGTGAGTCGTATTTGAATTTCCTTTCCTGCGTTACAGTGCCATCAGACTGGATAACTTTGACAAGGTTATCGTTGCCGTCGTATTCGTAAAATGTGGGTTGAGCCGGAGCATCGACAGGGCCATAATTACCATTTGCATCGGGCTCATCGACTCTAACGATCCTGCCGAGAGCGTCCATCAACTGCCGTCTTTTCTTGCCAGCCTGATCGGTAACAGTTGCAAAAGTGCGACCCAAACCTGCTGGCGTGGAAGTTGGACTGCTGAATTCCGTCGCGATCGCGGTAAGGTCCTGAAGCCTTACTTCGGCGGTCCTTCCGAGCGCATCGATTTCCGTGATTTCGGTGAACTTTGTTCCCGTCGGCACGCTGCTGTTCGGAGTCGAGGCGTAGAACGGATTGTAAGTTACGCGCGCTCGGCCAAGTTGATCATATTTTGTCGCTGTGACGCTCCATCCATCCGGGGTAAGCGAGGCACTCTGTATATTGCTCCCACGGCCGTCAAAATAGCTGTAACGCTGGGCGGAGTTATTAACATCTAACGTCGCGGTCGTTTTCGCAAATCCAGGGAGTAGATCGGCAGTATTTGTTACGAGCTTATCGCTATATTCGGTAAGTGTATAACCGCCGTTCGGAGCCGTAATCTTCCTTGGTCGCAAGGTGTCCGACTCATATTCGTAACTGGTGATCTGACCATTCTCGTTCGTTGAGGTAAGGACGAGCCCGGTACTCCGATTATAGGTGGCTGAGGACGTAAGCTGTGGTGAGGTTCCCTTTGTTTCGGATCTTGGGTACGCATACTCTTCGTCTTTGCTGTATGTAATTGTCTTGAGATTGCAGCAGCTTAGCGTCGCCGAAACGAGAGAACCTGCAATGTCATAATTAAAGTCGGTCACATCCGCGTTCGGGTCCGTCGTTATGGTGGCATCGGCAAAACGTGTAACCTTTGTCAGGTTCCCGCGATATTTGCTCGCGCCGGTATAACCGTAATGGTAGACGGTCACGCAGCCGCCCGGGTCCGACTGCGGCGTAACCGTTCCCCCGCTATTTGACGTATTAGTGTTCGAGTTCTTTTTCTTGGATGTGTTGGAGTTGGAGTTCGTTTGTGATTGCAGCGTCAAGGGGTCGTCCGGGCACACTTCTTCAGTGTACGCCGGATGCGCCGGATTATAGTAAATGTCATGCGTCGAGGTGCTGATATCGTCTCGCCGGCTCAGAGTTGCATCACTTCCGTTGTGATCGTATTCGAGAAGCGTTTTCGAAACTGTCGTTCCGCCGACTATCGTCTTTACTGATTTCGGAAGACTTAATAAATTCGCGTTGATCCAGCCAGAGCCTGTTTCGTACGTGGTCTCCGTTGTCCGAAGCAGTGAGCCGAGCGTGCCCGGTGCGGCGTAATCGTACTCCTTTGATCGTGTTTGATTATTGTATTGGTCGTATTCGAACTCAGTCGCCTTCGTTAAGCCGGAGTCGTTTGTAGCTTCCGTCTTCGTCAGGCGGGGATTATTACCGCCCGTACCGGTGCCCAAAGACCAAAAATATTTCGTCGAGGTCAATGTTTCAGCGTCGGGCCGCTCGTTGGTGGCGGGGTCGATGGCCCCTGTCCGCTTTATCGTAGAGGTCTCTTTTACCAAGCCGTCTTTCCAATCTCCTGTGTTGTGCGAAACGGTCTTGGTCACGACATCGAAATCGACATCGCGGACGGTTATCTCGGAAACACGGTCAGATCCAGCGGTCGGTTCAGGAGCATCGTAAAAGGTTTCCTGCGGGTTAGCAGCCGTTCGGCCGAACCAGTCATCGGTGCGCTTTGTGTACTTCGGTACATCGGTCAAGGCGGAGCTCCCGTCCGGGTAGTCATACTCGGTCGTTGCCGCAGTGAGACCGTCGCCGGTAACATTCCCCGTCGTGGTGAGAGCCGTGCTACTAACTGTCGTCCCCACGAGACGGGTTATTTTCTTTATCATCCCGTAGTTCGCGTGGTAATCGTACTTGAACGCAGTTTTCGTGGCCGGCGTGTACACATACCGCAGCACCCTGACGGTCGAGGGGGCGGTGATCTGCCCGACGAACTTGCCGGACCAGTTCAGCGTCATGTCCTCGTAGTAGAAGCGAACGGTCTGCAGTTCCTGACCGGCGGTCATCGCGGGAACAGTGACGGCGACGAGCTTGTCCGGGTTCCCGTAGGCGTCGTTCTCGTAGTAGAACTTGATCTGCCGGTTGAGGGTATCCTGGATGAAATTAATCCGGCCCGTGTTGTTCTTGTACCAGACGATTATCTTGTTCCCGTTGCGATCGCGGATCACATCCGGGAAATACCTTACCGCGTTGGTGACCGGGCCGTAACCGAAATTGACCTTGCTTCCGTCTGGGTACAACGCGTTGAACCCCGGCACGTTCGTATATTGCGCCTTGTTCTTGTAAACCTTTATGAACGACCCGTCTGATGTCCCCCAAGATGTGCACCTCGTGCTATACGTTCCGAGAATCTGCTCGCTCGTCTTGCAGTCCAGTTGGCGGCGCGTTCCGTTCGCCTCCGTGATATCCAGTGGCAGAACTTCGGTTATCGTCGCTGTGTTGCCGTTCGTGTAATAGATGGTCCGGCTTCGTGTAGCGCTGTTCATGTAGCCGAATCCCGCCGTGAAGCCGGGAGCTATCCAACTCGCCTCGACATCGTAGGTGAAGTGATTCTGACCGCTGCTGTTGACGGATTTATTCCAGGTTCTGCTGTTGTAGACGATCCCCGTGCGTGCGTCCAAGTTGCGTCCCGGAAGCGACCCGAGGGCCACATCGAAACTAAAATTGGCGATACCAGCGCGGTGTCGTATGTCCAAAGTGGCGGGCTCGCTCGGTGAATCCGCTTCGACCTGTCCCGGAGGGGATCCTAAGTTGTTCTCGTATGAATATACGGAGCCTTGTTCGTCATCGGGAAGTTGCTGCAGCAACATTGGTGCAGGAGCCGCTGTCGTTCCCACGGACGACCCTCTTAAGCCGATTCTACGTTTGCTTAGCTCCTGCTCGGTCGGTTCCAAATCGGAAGGCATTGGCTGAGAATTATCAGCCAACGGCGATCCTTCATTCTCCGACGCAGCATTCGATTTCTGAGTATTCGTGCCGCTCGTTACGCTCGTCTCATTCTCCTTAACGCCTGAAAAGAAGTTCGACAGGGCATTTTCGATCGATAACTTTGCGAGGATCCGGGCCTCATCCTTATCTTCTTTCGTTTCTGTCGGTTCGGTCGCCATAGCGAAACCGCCACTCGACTCCTCGACAGCGACCAGCTTCGATCCCGCGTAAATGTAGCTTTTCGATAACTGCGCCGTGGTGGGCAACATCGAGTTGATCGGGTTCCAAACGTTCTCGGCATTCTTCGGTAGCGGTTTCCCGAACCAACCCGTTTTCGCTCCCGTTAGACCATCAATGAACGGTAGCCAGCCGTTTTGGGCAAACACCCCGATTCCTATGAGGCCAATCAATATAAGCGCAACTGATCCTGCAAAAAGTCGCGAGCGCTTTTCGACAAGCGGGAGCATTTGGAGAGACATACAAGATTCCTCTTTTGTTATTTAGATTTCTAGTACGAAAAAAGCAGTTGGACGGATTGCGTGGAGGAATGGTAACTGAAGGATCCGAAATTAGCAAATACCAAGGGCTCTCACTCGATTTGTTCAGGACGGTTTACAGCACAAATGCCGAGGTATTGTCGAATGAGATCAGCGTCGTTGGCCGGGACACATCTGCTAAACGCCGGCAGTTATTCTTAAAAGTAGCTAACGGGTGTATTGGTCATGAGTTCTGTTTTGGAGTCGATTAGTATTCTCTTTTATGCTTTCAGGGTTCGGCCTACTGGCTTGTGGCTGACGGGTCGATACTTGTGACGGAGCCTTGCCGATCCTGTCTGAAAGCTCACGGCTTAGAATGCTCATTGCTTCGTGGTCGGCTTTGGCTGCCAAGCCGTTCCTTGCGAAACTCGCATCCAGTATCTCCACGGCCCGGTTGGTAAGTTCGTGATGGTCGAGGCCTGAACCGGATCTTATACGCGTTAGTATTTCGGATTTGAACTCGTCACGAAATTCGCCGAAGACCTTACCCTCCGGTTTCGGAACCGATTCCTGAATCGGCTTCTGGCGATCCAGTTCGCTAGTGCTCACCTTCGATTGCAACTTTTCTTTCTGAAGTACCGCTAGCTGGTAAACGAAGTCTCTTTCGGCCGCGGGCAGTTTCCGATAAACGTAGCTGTGATCGAATTCGTTCTTGTAGCGTAGTCCATCATTCGGCGTCTTCAGGCTTTGCAGGAAATGTCTGGTAGCGGATATCGAGTCCTTTAGCTGCCGCCTGCTGAGCCTCGATTCAAGACTGTCGATCAGCTGGGCCGCTTCCGGGCTTGGGCGTATCTCACCGCGCATCAAGGCATCTGTCCTCGTCTTGGCATCGCCGCCGACACTCGCGTAGGAAAGTTTCGCTGCGGTCATCTCCAGTGTGTAATGGCGTGGAGAGGTTTCCGTTAAGAGAAATCGCATCTCTTTCGAGGTCATGGGTGGGGCGGTCTTTGCCTTTTCCTTCTCCGGTAAACTTTCCCACTGAAATCCGAGCCTTGCATTCTCCAATCGGATCTTCGATGCCGCATCGATCACTTCGGCCCTTGTGGATGCCCGTTCGAGCATTACCGCATATTCCCTGTACCGTGCGTTGGAATGTCTCAACCTGGATTCGGGCTGCTTCAGTTGGTGCGCGATATAAGCGGATGCAAACTTGAGATCGTCGATCGCGGCCTGCTTCTCATCCGGGCCGTCTTTCGCAGCGTAATACACATCGTTCTGGTAAACTCTCAGGATCGAATCGACCGGAGTGCCGCTCTCGAGAGCTTCATCGAGCGCCGGGAGACGGACTTCTGTCCACCTGTCGAGTTCCTCCTTCGACATTTCGGAAGCCATTCGGGCAAGCGAGGTGTCCTCCAATTCGGTCCGATCGAATTCGAGTTGTCCGCTCCCGTTACCATCCCGATCGAGAGATGGCGTCTCGGCTTCTTGAGCAATGGCACCTTCATACACTTTTTCAAGGGATAGTTCATCGTCCTCTCTATCATGCCCTTCGAATACGGTCCGCTCGCTGTGCGAATCGATCAGGTCGAGCCTGTCGGACGGCTCCAGTTTGCTCATCTCTTCGGCCAATCCCGAGATATCCTTAACCACTCGTTCGACCCTTTCGTCTTTCGATTCGGTGTTTGGTTCGCTATTGCGGATTTTGGAGTCCGAGGTGAGAAGTTCGTTCCGGCCCTCAAGGGCTCCATAGATCCAATTGAAGACCTTCATCTGGGTGTCGCGGTCGGCTGACGAGCCAGCGATGCTCTTACCGTGCTCGACTATTTGCGGTACGAGTTCTTTCGCTCGCGATTCGCCCACTAAAGTTGAGAGTCTCTTGACCCCATACTCATTGGTCGCGATCGCAAGCGGCGGCGCGGATGAAGGGGTTTCCTTGGGCGTTATCAGGATTCCGTCCTTAACCACCGCTCCACGTTCGTAGAGATCTCTTGCGAATTGCGATTGGCCGTTAAGGTGAGACGCATGTTCGCCTCGATTGCGTCCTTGAGTATCTTCCAGTTTCGCAAGCAGCATTTCCGACCTACTAACGGAAAGGATCTCGTTTATGGCTCTTTGGGTTCGCGGGTTTACTCGGGAAGCTGGAGTATGCTCAGCGACGGATCTTTGAGACCTCTCGACAACGGATTCACGGCCGTTTAACCCATGTCCGAGCTTTTCGATGGCAATCTTAACGATATCGGCGTGGCATCCTTCCCCCGCCCGGCAGAAACATGTGATGTTGATGGTCTGGCCGTCGCGAAAAGCTTGCCCAAGTTTCAGCATCCCGTCACGCAAGCCTCCCTCGTTCGTTCGGTAGCTGTTTCGAAGACGTTCCGCGTAGGCGATAAGGGCTGCGTCCCGGCCCACGCCTTTTGGTGCTATTTCGCTCCGCTGGGGCGAAAGTAAACCAAGTTCCGGGGTCACGATGTTTCCGAGATCCAGAGTTCGGTTTGGAGTGCCGCGAACTTTCTCATTTATTCGAGCGATAACGCGGTTGTTAAGATCTGAATTCATATTCTCAATGCACGGGTGCCCTTATCGGCCTTCCGGTGCAATGAGGTATGTGCAAGCGGTGTGCCTTTTTCGCTTGCCGAAAGCCGCCTATCGAAAAGGGCCCTCGATCACGTGTTGGGGCCGACGAATAGACGTTGTCCGCTCCAAGTCCCCTTGCTTCCGGTTTTCATCTGCCGGGTCGTGCTTCGGAATATCGATCTCCTTAACTTCAGCATGAATTGTTTTCGGGGACTCGAAGTCTCGCAACAGTTCGCCGACGGAAAGTATCGATCGATCCTCAGCAGCCTCCACAAGCGATCGCAGCCGTTCGGCTTCTTTTGGGTTGCGGGTTTTCGAGATACGAGACTCTAAAATCGTGATCTCAGGATGCGTGAAGATCGGCTGATAAACCGATTCGCTTCTCAGCCCGAAGTACGAAAATTCCTTGAACTCCGACGCTACACGCGAAGCCGACACCATAATCTCTTTCGCCGCCGTTACATCGTCTTTCAGTCTCAGCTCTTTATCTTCGACAAGGCCTGAGACCGTGCGGCGAAGTTTTCGGTGCTCGCGGCTTTCGAAAAGTTCGTTGATCGCCCTGTCGAGCAATGAGTTTCTTTGAGGCAGATCGACATCGTGCAGGCTCAAATACGAAGTGCTATTCGACCGCTTATCTTCCATCGCTACCTTCTGAAATCGCTTCCCATCCTGGAACGATCTCAGGTCGTCTTTAGCCTGATCGAACTCAATTCTCGCAACGATCTCCCTGGCAATGGCTCGCCCCGCGACGATGCTATGCTCAGTGAAGTCAGTCGGCGGATCGGCCTTCATTAGTTTTCGAAATGCGATGGAATCGCTTCTGGCTGATTCGATCATCGAGCGTTGATGTTTCCAGCTGTTTTCGTAGTCACTCTTTAGTCTCAACTGAACCGAAAGTTTCTCGACCTCCGCGATCTGTTGCGGTGAATATGATGGATCGATAGTGCCATTCTCCGGATTGGCGTTCAGGATACCGGCAAGGATCTTCGCCTTGTTCCGTTCGGCTTTTCCTTCTTTCTTAATGCTCGCCAGCTGCCCGGTCAGTTTCGCGGCGACCTGGTCGCGTAGGGGGTCTGTCGGAGTCGCTTGTGCTGATACCGCTCGATTCTTGGATAATCGCGTTGCTGCGGCCTTCACCTTTTCAAGGAAAGAATGTGGCGAATTGCTTTGATCCTTTTGCTCCCGATCCAGGTCGGCGAGCGACACCGACCGTTCGTCGATTTCGACCCGGAGATAGTAGCCTTTCTCGCTTAGTTCTTTGTGCATCTTTTCGCTCAGCTGTGACCGAAGTTCGGAGATGCTTTTCTGTGCGAGGACCGACCGAAGATCCTCGCGGCTTCGAGGCTCTACTTCACCCGATCTCACCAGTTCCGTCCTGATCCTTTCAAGGTACGAGAATCGGCGAACGTCAGATGTCTCAAAAAAATGCTCCTGAAGCCTGTCGACTTCCTCTTTTGAAAGCAGGGGAATCGGAAGCTGGCGGCCGCTCTTCTTATACTCGCTTCGGATCAGCTTTGCGTCCCGGATCACGTCGGGATATTCGTTTTGAAGCTGCTGCTTTGCGGCCTCCTCCTTCGCAAGCATTTTGTGAAGGATCGTCCGGATCTGCCGTTCGGCTTGTGTTGGTTCGCCGGTTTCGTTTCTGGTGTCGTGTTTCTGGAGTTCCTGAAGAGAAAGGCGTTTTTTTCTGCCAGTGACGGGATCGCTTACCGTAAACCGCATTTTACCGCCGCGATCCAGCAAAGACTCGATCCTGGTCTCGACGCGAAGAAGCTCGTATTCCGCAACTATTCCTCTTGCCAGAATCTTACGCTCTTCGGCGATCCGCATAGCTAATTTTCTCTCCTCGAAAGTCGTTCCCCTCTCCGACCTTTTCGGAGCTTTGTCATGCATCCGCTCGCGGCCGATGATGGCTTCCATTTTCTCGGTCGCGGCGTCGATCAGGTGCCCATTGACCAGCACCATTTCGTTGTCGCGAACCACATAGTGAGGAAGAGTTTCTCGCGGGATCTTTGTCAGGGTTTTTCTCGCTATTTCTTTGGTGAGATATTGTTTTTGGATCGCGATGTGAACGTGCGGGTTCCTTGTGTTGCGATGCACCGCCGCAGTCCATAAAAGTCGCTCTGCATTTATGGAAGTTTCAAAGCTCTTTATCGCCGCGCGAGTGATCTCCTTCAAGGCTTTCTTTCGCCCCGCTTCGTTAGTCCCCAGCTTCCGGTAGTCGTCGTCCCGAAATGAAAGAACGAGATGGTGCAGCTCATCGTTCGAAGGCCGGCCTTTAGCGATACCGACCCTCATCGAGTTGTTGGCACTTTTTACGGAAAGCTCGTCCGCAAAAGCATTAAAGATCTCGCGCGAATTCTGCGGCTCTCTTTCCGGATCGACTTTGCTATGGGCTATGTAGTGAACCAGACCGCGCGAGCTTCCTCTTTTCGCCTGCACGCTTGCGACGACTCTCATAGCGGTTTCGGTTCGGAAGGCAGATCATTCGGGGTCGCAGCGACAAGCCCGCGAAGCCGCGTTGCGAAGTACAGTTCATCCATCAGCTGCGGCCCGGAGTCGATGCCGTGAAAGGAACAGCATTTGTCGAGGTCGAGGATCGTCTGAGCGATAACGGCCTGCATTGTGCCGTCGGTAATAAGTTTGATGTTTTCCTTACCTGTTTCCTTCGGCGAAGTGAGCTCGATCATACGGCTTAAGATGATGTTCAGCACAAATACGGAGAGACCCGACAGCGAATATATCTCGCGGGAGAAAACGGAAGTATTTTGTGCTTCGATCCTCTGGTTCTCTTCGATATTCTTTAGCCGGCTGACTATCTCCATCAGGCGTTGGGATCCGGTCTCGTCTTTGCGGCTTTGTTCGACTAGCAGATCTAGCCTGTCCCGGCACGGATTCGCGCTGAAATGTTCGTACTTGTCGGACAAGGCAAAGCGGATCATCTTGCGGACCAAGAGGGATCTTTCTTCTCCCGTTTCCCTGACCAGTTCGTCAAGCTTTTCTTCGTCCGATTCGAAGGGTCTGATGGTAATGGGCTGTCCGGGTTTCTCGTCGGAGATTCCGTGTAACTTGTTGGCGATGCAGTCTCGTTCTCGCTTCCTCATATTCGTCTCGTCGAACCGCTCATTTCGTTAAAAGGAGCTCCGCCTTTGTGTACGAACGATTCGAAGCGAGACCAAGCAATATACGCACCGTATCTGAATTCGCGGACTTGTATTCGCACTCGTGTACCTTGTGTACAAGCCTTAAACCTTTGTATCTGTGAGTACTTGCGGGAAATACGAAACGAAAAGCCGGTCTATCCTGTCGTACGGGGACGGCAGGCTTTTACGCATTTTTGAACCAACCGGCGTCGGGCGGCTTATTTACACGCCAAAGACCCCGGGCTTATCACCTCCTTCCGAGACAAAGTCTCGCTGGCACATGAGTTGATTGCACTCTTTGCAGCTACTACTACCACCGCAAAAGGAGTCGATCAAAAACTATGTCAACAACGCCCGAAACAAACTCGTCGGTAAAGCAAAAACAGGAGCAGCCGATGCTTCAGATCAACCGCCTCAACTACATCCGGATCAACGCCAAGATCCTCGACAGCACCGATCAAAAACTGAAGAGATACCTTCAATTCTCCGGCGAGCAAATGAACACGAAGGTCACAACCGACGACGTCATCGAATATGCTCTGAACCTGCTTTTCGAGCGGGACTCAGCCTTCAAGAGTTGGAGCAAGACAAGAACCTTATCGGCACCCGATCTAAGCGGAAAACGCTGAAGGAAGTGACGCTACTCCGTCGAAAGTCGAATGCGAATTAACCGGATGGCCGAAAGTCGTGTAGCGGCTGATGATCTTATCAAGCTCGATCTCGAATGAGCGGATGTTCAACTGGTTACTCTCATCCGAAAGATGCTCCCTCAGCAGCTCTATATCGTCAGAAAGCAGATCGGTTTGAGCGGTCGAGGCCGCCCGAGCGAGCCTATCGGCCGCCTCCTGAAACAGAAGCCCGTCGTGCCCTTTGACCCATCGCCAAGTGATGTGATGGTCATAACATTTCTCGACCAACTGACTCCAGAAAGGACGGTTTGTCTTCATTCTATTCCTGCCGTTCATAGTGTCGACCACGTATCGCGAATCGGAGAAGATCTCTACACGGCAGGGACGGCGAAGCTCCTCAAGAGCATTCACGCAGGCGAGTATCTCGGCTTGCTGGTTCGTCATCGGACCGAGATATTTCGCAAGGAGCTTCAGTTCCATTCTGTTGCGATCTACTATTACCGCTCCGCAGCCGGCAGATTGATCCGGCGAACCGTTACGAAGGCACGAAGCGTCCGCGTATATCGTCACGATCGGTGTGTAGGTTTCGCCCGCGTCAGTGCGGCCGTTCTCTTTCACGAGCTTCAATGCGGTCACAGACTTACCTCCCGAAGAACAATTAAATCGGGCACCGAGATAGTCGATGCCCGTGAAATAGACTTCAAAAACTAATAACTGCCCTAGAACTGGTCTACGAACGGCTCTGCGGGTTGCGTCTCCGCATTCAGCGGACCCGTATATTCAGGGGTTGAAGGCTCCTGATTCTCACCGCTTGGTGCGTCCGATTCCTGTCCATCGGAGCGGTTTCCGCCGACGAACTCGAACGAGAAAAGGGCTACCTCGGCGCCGGATCGCGGATCTCCTTCATTCGTAGTCCACGGATTGAATGAAAGCCTGCCGTGAACGAGAAGGTGGGTGCCCTTCTTCACATATTCGGCAAGGGTCTCGGCAGTCTTCCCGAACGCGGTCACGTTGAACCAGTGAGTGACCTGGACACGCCCGTCGGGACCGTTCTTGAAGGAGTTCGAAGCGATCGGAAAACTTGCTACCGCGGTACCTTTTTCCGAATAGCGGAGACTTACGTCGCGACCCGCGTTTCCTAATATTGAGATAGATGCAGACATGGTTAATTTTTGCTCCTTTGGTTAATTTTTACTCCGTCCGGGAATGGCGGCCGGGCCTTTTGCGCGGGCGGAACCTGTATTTCCGCCACTTGCCTGACCGCCGCTCCCTTTCAAATGTTTTTGCAATTCAACTCCTAGGCCGAAGGAACGACGTGAACCTGTCGGATCTGGTTGGCGGGCTGCGAAAAGAGGTTCTGCTGCCGGTGTGCCAGAACCGTCGAGGCTTGCAATCTCAGTTCAGCTTCTCGCGTGCGAACCGCGTCCCAAAGCCGCTGTTTCTCCTGACGTGTAAGCGCCTGAGCTTCCGGATCGTTATAGAGTGAAAACTTGAGAAACCGAAGCCCTCCGGACGAGGCCCTTTCGATCTTCCGAAGCCATTGTCTTGCCCCTTGCGAGAACCGATCTCGCAACCGTACTTCCTGGGATTTCGCTACCGTGTTCAGTGCCGTGAATTCTTTCAGCGAGAGCCGGTTGCGCTCCTTGAAATCCGCGTACGCACGCTTCTTAAGATCAGCCACGTCCGCGGTGTCCGAAGTGTTTCGAATGGCGAGATACAACTCCTGATATGCCTCATGCCGCAAACTCCTCAAATGAAAATCCGAGTACTGTCGACGCCACAGAAGTCTTAGAACCGCGGCCGCGTACTGCATCTCCTCGAAGTCTGGATTGACCTCCTGATCGGTGACGAATTCGACCGCATTTCCCTTGCTGAATGTGAACATCCTGCGGGCCGAACGAACCACCTTTTGATCGTAGATCCGGTCGAGTGAAAGCGAGAGCCATTCCTCGAATTCGTGATCCGTGAACGGACCCTTCGACGGCTGATTCCAACTTGGGACCGGTAATGCCGACCCTGTTCGATTCGTCCACGCCTCAGCAATCATTCGCCTACCGTTTTGAACTGCGTTCGCGCCCATCGTATGGCCGACAAAAAGCCTTCCTAGTTCGGATGCCAGGAGTCTTGCCTCGCCAGGAAGACAGGATTCGTCCACCTCGCAGTCAAGATCGAAAACAACCACCGACCGCTGACCGCTGTTCATTGTGAGGCCGATAATGCCGTTCTCGTCGTATTGCTCGATGTTCTCGAATGTGAGGAAGTCCCGATCCAGATCTTCGATCGATTTATCTCCGTCCTGGAGATAGAATTCCGCGAGGTCGTCATAGATCAACTGGCTCGCTTTTTGTCGTCCAACGCGCCGGAGAACCGCCTTCATTTCATCATCGAAAATCGAGTATCGAGGCGGGAGCGGCTTACGGTTCTTGGCCGCTTCTTTAACCCGGCGCTGATCGGCAACCGTGAGCTTCTGCTCGGCTCGCTCGAACTCTTCAAACCCGATCTCGCGATCCGAGATGGTGACCGTCACAGCCTCAAGCTGCATACCGAGGAGTCCCATCTCCTTGAGCACGTCACTCACGTTTCTCTTGCGGATCTCGCCATAGTAATACGCTGCTATCTGCTCGTACTCGAACTGGCCGGCATCGGGGCTGACGATCGCCTTTACACACCGGACAAACTCGCGCCCGTCTTCTTCATTGCCGAGTATTCGAACCGCGTATTCGAGCGACATTATTCGCACACGATCTAACGGTTCAGGTTCGAGTTCGTCGGCAATCCTGACAACTACATCGCCGAGGATCGCGAATTCTTCAAGCTCCATCCGGCGCAGCGGGTTGTTTGCGAGATGTGCGCACCAGTCCTGCATCGGGGATCCCGTATTGGGCGGTGAGAATGCAAGGATCGGGTTCTGCGGGGCGAACTTTCTAAGCTGTTCGATATTCAATTGTTCTGCCATAACTTCCTATATCCGGACAAAATCTAACCGGAGAAAGCGCGTGGTATTTAAGGGCAGCGCTTTCAAAGCCCTGAATAAAAAATCACTTGCATTCAGGCTCGAAAATCCCTCTCAAGTTTCGGCGGGGACAATTTGGGATAAACGGGTGAAGCTAACCTCTAGGCGAAGACAATTCGGTTAGCTTTTGGCGGAGATAGGCAAAGGTTGGAGTGCTCTTATGTCTGGTTGTGCATGGGCGGAACGGCAACCGTTCCAGGGGACGGGGAGGCGGCGAGGAATTGTGTGCCACGTATTGGCCAAACCGCATTCTCGGTCTTAACCCGGCGTATTTAATACCCTGACCAACACGTCGCCGTGACACGCTTTTGGACTGCACCAGCACCCGAGGATCTTTCCCCGCAGTTCTTCAATATCCGCGATCAATCCACTCGAGAAAAGATATTCCTCATAGCATCGAACAGCTTCTTCTCTCGATCGGACAATAAATTCGGCCCTCGTCTTGCGGTCCGACAAATGCGTGAAAGGGTTGCCCCATTTCGAGGGTCGTCCGATGTAAACGTCGAATCTATCCTTCTTGCAGTGAACCACGAGAGTTTGTTGACCTGTCATGTGAAATCTCCTGAACCGGACCCAACCCCGGGGAAGCGTTGTTTAAGGAAGCTGCCTCCTCAGCACCTGAATTAAAAATCACTTCATTCAGGCTCGAAAATCCCTCTTAAGTTTCGGCGGTGACAATGTGAGATCTACGTGAGGGGCTTTACTATTTGGATACGATCCCGTTTATTCGGTTCTGAAGATAGGCAAAGGTTCGAGGAGCTCTTCGGTCGAGCTGAGCCCGGCCGGTACCGAGGCCGTCCGAGGGGATCACGATCACGCGAATTGAATCCGTGACGGCGTTCATGATTTCGGCAAGGGCGGCATCTATCGATGCCTTGTTCTGCTCGAACTCAACGTCGGAAAAGAAAGCAGCATTTTTATAGCTCGGACTCTTTTTGGTCGGTATTCCGATGGCGTTCGGTTCACCGCGCATTGCAGCCGCTTGTCCGCCGAGCCCTCGACGCTCAAGGTTGTCGCCAAAGAGGAACAGCTTGTCGCGATTCGCCCGAACGTACTCGCGCGTGATGAACTGCATCCGTTCGATTTTGTGCTTCATAGACCTCCAAAGCTTCAAGACTGCTCGCAAGGGGCGGACCACCGCCAACGGTTTCTCGTGTCAGTACGATGACGGCGGTCCGATGATGGATGGGCTGATTAGGCAGGCTTATGGCAGGTTGAAATCGGTATCAATACGCCGCGGCCTGCTGGGCCTCGGTCGGCATATCCGTTGGCGGAGGCATGGCAGGTGCATCCGTACCGCCGGCATCCTCCTGTTTGCCGGTCAGGAACTGGAACTCCTGCAAAACGATCTCCGCTCCCGACTGCGGCGAGTCATTCCGGTCGAGCCAGGGGTTGAACGTGAGCCGACCCTGCACGTAGAGCCGATGGCCCTTACGAACGTAACGGGCGATCGTCTCGGCCTGCTTGCCGAACGCGGTCACTCGAAACCAGTCGGTCTTCTCGACCCGTCCGTCAGGCGTATTCTTGAAAGTGTTAGATGCGATCGAAAAGTTTGCGATGAACGTGCCGTTGTCGGTGATCTTTGTCTCCGGTTCCTTGCCGAGGTTGCCGATAAGCGAAATGTTAGCTGACATGTTATTGATTACTCTCCTGTTATTGTTAGTCTCTTTGCCCCGAAAGCGATCCGACCAACCATCGTTAGCGATTGTCTCGCCGTCCGAGCCGTGGATCTGTCCGCCGCCTTTATTTTTGTTTTCAGAGAAGAAAGCCGGCCCCGCTAATTCGGGGTTGCCGCAAGTTCTGCTCGTCCGACCTTGTGCAAGTAAACAAAGACCCGTTTCCCGTATGATCTCGCATACTCGATCGAGTGCTTTGTGCCCCGGCTTGTACCGTCCCAGACTGCGATAACAGCCTCTGCTGCCCCAACCATCACGTAGTTGCGAACGAATCCCGCTCGTTTCCCGTACTTGTTCCAGTCGGCGAGATATTCCGTGAACTCGATGCCGTGTGACGCCGCATACTGGCTTGCCAGCCTGTCGACACCCCTTGCCCCACCGGAAATAACGTGAGTCGGACGGATGCCGCTCTGCGCAACCGCCTTTAGTACAACGGCCGAATCGCTAATAGTTCTGCTGCCGCAGATCAATACTTTCATACTTTCTCTCCTTCGATCTTGATGGTGATTTGAAACGAGCCACCCTGAGAGGCCGTCGATTCCGCAGTTGCCGACAGCCTTTGTTTTCCGGGTTATGAGGAAGGGGGCAGATTTAACGAGAGATTGACCGACGGCGAAGCAAGTCGTTCTGCAACGCCGACCACGGCGTGCGGAACGGTCACCTTACAGGTCGGAGGCTGATCCGTGAGGGTTATTTATACAGATGTTAGATATCGCCGCAGGTAAAAGGGAGCATTCCGCGAACAATGAAAAGGAAACGGAATATCAGTCTGTCGGGACGGGTTTTAATGTCCTAATTAGCCCTAAATAGGACATTATAATGTCTTATTTACACCTTTATAAGAGGCCATAATGTCCTAATTAACCTTGTAGAGATGGCTCAATGCCAGTATAATGTCCTAAATAATCTAAATAGGACATTTGAAATGTCCTATTTAGCGAAACATTGATCACTATGCGGGAACCGAAAAAGACTGCTGAACTTGAAACCATTATTTTGGAATTACTCAACGAGGAACCGGAGGTCAGCATCCGTTCGATCGCGGCGGCGGCAGGCTTCTCCAAGGACGACAACACCGCACGGAAAGCCATTCGACGAGCCTTGATTTCTCTGGAAGAAAGAAAACTGATCATCCCGAAAGGCTCGGCCCGCTCGCGTGTCTACGTGCTTTCTGAACAACCACACGCGGACGGCTCACCGTCCACCAACAAAGAGTACGACCCCTTCAAGGGAATTCAACTTTCTCCCGACTCGAAGTCCCTCTTGGAATATGTGTCTCAGGACATAAAGGAGCGGGAACCGGTCGGATACGATCGGGACTTTTTGCATTCCTACCAACCAAATGAAACTTTTTATTTGGGGACCGAACAGCGCGAAGAGTTACTAGCGGTCGGACGGGTAGAAGCGATAGAGCGCCCGGCGGGCACTTACGCTCGAAATATATTGAGCCGCCTTTTGATCGATCTTTCCTGGAATTCGAGCCGGCTTGAGGGAAATACGTATTCGCTGCTCGAGACCAAGCGATTGATCGAACAGGGTGAGACAGCCGCCGGCAAGGATGCATCTGAGGCTCAAATGATCCTGAACCACAAGGCGGCTATCGAATATATCGTGGAATCCGCCGAGGAAGACCAGATCACGTCTCAAGAGGTCCGCAGTATTCACGCGCTTCTCTCCGAGAATCTCCTCGGAGACCCTGCCGCTTCGGGCCGTCTGAGATCGCTGATCGTAGGCATCGGGGGCTCGACCTACATGCCGCTCGAAAATCCTCAGGTCCTTCGCGAATGCTTCGACCTCTTTGTGGAGAAACTCAATGCAATAGAAGATCCGTTCGAGCAGTCCCTATTCTCTATTGTTCATTTGTCCTATATGCAAGCTTTTGAGGACGTGAATAAGAGAACGGCGAGGCTTGTGGCAAACATTCCCTTAATAAAGGCGAACCTTAAACCACTCTCCTTTACGGATGTCGATCAAGCCGCGTATGTCAGCGCTCTCCTTGGCGTTTACGAAAAAAATGATGTCAGTTTGATCCGCGATCTATATATGTGGGCCTACAATAGGTCTTCTCAACGGTACACGGCTGTTCAACGGTCCCTGGGGGAACCCAATCTGCTGAAACTTAGATACCGGGAGCCGATCCAGGAAATCGTCAGATCGATAATTCTTGACAAAGTGGCGGGCGAACAGGTTGTACAAAAGATTCGCGACCTTATCGAAAAACAACAGATTCCGGAAGCCGACCGAGATCCTCTCTTCGACCTGATCGAAGCTGAGATCATTAGCCTGCATGATGGGAACGTGGCGCGATACAGGGTTCGGCCGAGCGAATTTCAGGAGTGGAGAGATTTGCAGTGATGCATCGACGCCTGGGAGCCGGAGCCTGAGATCCGGCTTTCGATGGTTCATTTTTGCACCGAAGTGGTTTATTTATGCACCAACACAAGCAGAAATAAACCACCGATACCGCCAACGATCAGTGTGCCAGCCGTTTTAGTTTCTTTATTAGACCGGATCGGCTAATGTCCAGATATCCGAATAACTCTGCCTCAATGACCGAGGGGGTCAGTTCCGCACAATTAACGGCCACAAATGGCATCTTGGCTCTGGGGCTTAGATCATGGATCAGCCTTGCGGTATGAGTTTTGCCTGTTCCTGTTTCACCTAGAAGGCAAGGGTCGAGAAAATCGTAACCTGCGAGAAGAGCCAGGTTTCCGTTATTGGTTAAAGTTTTTAAACATTTGACTAATTTTCTTTGGCTATTGCAGAATTTATGTAACGCGAGAACAACCCCGGCCCACGTTTTCCTGCCCGAGATCACGAAAACCCAAGCCGACAAATTTAAGATATCTAACTATAAAAACCCTCCTTAACCTCCGAGGTTATGCTTTAGGCAAGGTTTTGAGGCAGATATTGCAAAACCGTCTCTAACAGACGGAACGATCAGAAAGTTTTCGCCCCGAAGATTCTGGAAGGTCGCCCTCGAAAAGAGATTGATGATTGATTCTCTTTTAGAAGAACTACCGCAGCGAAACGGCTGCGATGAACAAACGGCGAATCGAACGTCACATGCCGGCAGTACGCCCTCAGAGTATTCGATTCTCGCAGCACTGCCGATCGTTCATCGAATCGTAGCCCGTCGCCGATCGCGCCTTGATCCGGACAACAAGTCCGATCTTGTGCAGGAGGTAACTCTACGGATCTGGCGGTGGCGTACGAAGTATCAAGATAAGAGTGAGAAAATGTCCGGCGAGGATTGGAATTCCTTTACCGCGAGAACAGCCTACAACGAGGTGAATCGTCAACTCTCCCGGGACGGCAGACAGCTGCGCCTGTCGCTCGATGAAGTTTCGGAAATCGAAGAACCATCCGTTGAGGGCCAAACCGACACAGAAGTTTTTTCTCTCATTGAGCAAGTTTGGCAAGCAACTTGCAAACTATCGTTACGGCAGCGCCGATCTTTGCTGCTGCATTCACAAGAACTAATCATCTATTTTCTCCAAATCGGCATTACGGGGAAGCAGTTGGCAGAGAGGTTGGATTTTAGCGAAAAGGATTGGAACGACGTTTGTGACCGGCTGCCCATGACCGATGCGGAAATCGCCGAAAGAACTGAAGGAACAGCTGGATCGATCAAGAAGGCAAGGTACGAAGCACGGGTGAAACTCGAAGGATCGATACGAAGATGAATCCATCGGAGCACTTAACAAGGAATCAGATCGCGGCGTTCAGCGCCGGATCTCTCGCTGCAAGTGAGTCGCGTTGCATCGGCGGGCATCTGATCCGATGTGCGGAGTGTCGCGGGCTACTACCCATGCCGGATCCTAGGAAATTTTGGACCGCCGTCATGGGCGAAGACGGTTCGCAAGAGTCACAGACCAACGACGAGTCGGTATATTCGGTTCCGCCGTACATCCGCACTATCGGCGGGTTCTTCACCAAGCCGAGCGGTCTAGCCTGGAGCGGCGGAGCTCTGGTCGTGACTCTGGGGTTGGCACTTGTGCTTCTTTTTTCCGCTTCGAACGAACCGGGTGTTGAAAGCGAGGTCGCGAAATCATTCGAAAGTGAAAGTCCGATTTCCATTCCAAGACTCGATGAAGCTAAAGACCCGAACGTCGTACTTCCTGATCGACTTGATGGAACCAACCGTGAGGATCAGCCGCCAGATCGAGTCGTAACAGACCAGCGACTGCTCGGGCGTCGTGTGAAGCAAACCTCGAAAAGTTCCAGCGATAACCGAGTGGCTACGGCGAGGCTCGTTAGTGACGGTGTCTCCCGGACTAGAGGCGTGATATCGAAATGTGGGACAGAGAGGACGCTCGGGATGGATCTCGAGTACGTTGAACCTGACGTGGTGCTGCGGTGGCAACGTGTTCCGAATGCCGCGAAATATCACCTCTATGTTTCGGACGACGAAGAGATCCTAATCGATGAATTCGAAACCGAGAACTCTACGTCATACCTGTTGAAGAAGCAACTGGATCCAAAGAGATCGTATAAATGGAAGGTGATTATCACGCTCGAAAACGGCCAAGTGATAGTGGCGGATTCTCAAAAGTTTACGTCCGAGGATATCCGATCGGTTCAAAAAAGGTTGTCGAACAAAAAACAAAGGTCAGTGACTCGTTGCTCCGGAAATCAATAGGCAACGAAACCTATTTCAAGTTGCACGGAGAAAGGCAAGGATGAAATTCACAGTCAGGACGCTAAATTTAATTCTCCTCGGATTCGTATGCGTTTCTCCGTTGGCGGCGCAGGACAAAGATATACTTCCCGTGCCTGAATCATACCGGGTCGAAGGCGTGCCGCCTATCCGGACTTCCGAGGTCAGCAAGCTCTTTTATGAACAGAACGAGATCAGAAGCAATCTGATTTGGGATGCCGACAAGGCGAATCGGCGGTTGCTGGTGACCGATGAGACAAGAAATATATACCTTCTCGACTCCCCGCTAGCCAAACCCGTAAAACTTACAGAAAAAGCGGTCCCCCACCTGGTCCGCTTCAGCCCTGACGGCCGCTCGTTCCTGTTCATTTCGGACCACGAAAAACCCGATACCTTTCAACTATATCTGTATGATCTTAAGGACCGGACCGAAAAGAAAGCCGCGCTTCTGACGGGTAAGGACGAATCGATCGAATCCGCCGTGTGGGGCAAGACCGGCGACGCGGTCTACTACACAAAGATCGATTATGAATCGAAAACGAGCAAGTTGTGTCGGTCGGCCGCGCTGGTCGAGACGTGTTTTAAGGCCAAGCTTCCGGGAATATGGTACGTCCTTGACGCGGATGAGAAACATCTACTGTTAAAAAACTGGCGGTCGTCCTCGACCCAGTCCTTGCATGTGTTCGAACCCGAGACAAACACCCTCTCAACGATAGCCGACAAAGGCAATTCGCCAAAAGGATCGCTTGCCAGCGGGTACGTCGTCTACAGTTCCGAGGGGTCCGATGTCTGCAAGGGCCACGCGTGTATCGCTGTTTATGATCTGAAGAAAGGCCGTGCGGCTGCGTTAAACTTTCCCGGCACTATAGCAGCGTCACATGATTTTAAGATCTCGCCTGGGGGCGGCAATCTGCTGGTGCAGGAAACCCGTGATGGCATTGACCATCTGAGAATATTCGCGTTCAAGAACGGAAGCCTCGGAAAAGAGGTCCCGCCGTTTATAAAAGGATCCTTTGTTATATGGAATACGCGATGGCTGAGCGACAGGGAACTGGTCTATACCCTTGAGAACAATGAAAAACCAACTTATATCCAGTCGTTCAACCTCGCGACCGGCGAGACGGCCAATTGGACAAAGGGACGGCTGCCCGCCGCATTGGACGGGACGGTCGGGCCGCCGGAGGTCATCAGATGGAATTCGTTCGACAACATGGAGATCACCGGCTATATAGTGAGGCCGCGTACAAAGACCGGTCGGCTCCCGGTACTTATCCGCGTCCATGGGGGTCCTCAGGTCCAGGATAGACCAATCTTTGATCCCACCGACGCACTTCTAGCATTACAACTCGGCGTCTCGATCATCCACACGAATATCCGAGGCTCCTCCGGGTTCGGGCGCTCGTTCATGGATGCCGATGACCGCGAAAAACGGGAGCATGCGGTCAAGGATATACGAGCACTTCTCGATTGGGTGGAAAAGCAAAAGGACCTCGACCCTCGGCAGATCTATCTGCAGGGTCAGAGCTATGGCGGATTTGTCGTTCTGTCCGCGGCAATGCACGAACCCACACGCGTAAAGGCCGTGATCGCCGAGTCCCCTGTCGTCTCCATTCGCGGTTACCTTTCGCAAAGCTGGGTCAACGATTTTATGAAGACCGAATACGGAGACCCAAAAGATGAGGCTCTGATGGCAAAGCTGGACACGCTGTCTCCCTTGAACAACGCCGACCGGTGGAACAAGATCCCCCTGCTCATGATGATGGGAAAACGGGACGGACGAATCCCCGAGGCGAATGTGGTTGATCTAAAAAATCAGCTGCAAAAACAAAACACCGAGGTCTGGTATATCTACTCGACCGAGGATGGGCATGGAGTTGGCGGAAAATACGTAACTGCCACGATCTATAAGTTCTTAAAAACTCAAATCGAACAAACCAAAAGGAGAAAGCAAAACAAATGAAAAAACTACGGTCGGTTATTCTTGTAACAGTATTTTCGACGGCTCTTGCCGGTAATGTATTTGCCGGCCCGGTAGTAGGCGGGTTTTACCCGATTTTTGACATCGTTATGAACGCGGTCGTTTCGGTACTGTCCGTTGGTTCGGGCGATGACAACTGTCCGCTCAGGATCTGCACTTGCCCAATGGGAGGCTGCCGTCCACAGCCGTAGAACCAAGACCATTTATGCGTCCTATCGTCATTTTTGCAGCACGCTGGTTCATGCGGGCGGGCTTGCTGCTTTATTATTGCTGTATAACGGGTGCAACACTCGTATCTGCCCAGAACACGCCGACCGGGGCGCAATTGGCCCTTTGGGAAGGTGATGCGGAGGAAGCGATAACGCGCGCCGCGAAAGATATCGCCCTCTATGAAAAACAAGGGAATGTAAAGGAGAATATCGATCGGCTCTTTATTTGTTACAACACTAGGGCTCAGGCCCTTATCGCGCTCGGCCGCTATACGGAGGCCGAGGTAGCAGCCGAGCGCTCTCTTGCATATCTTTCTCAAGCCGGGTCACCATCAGGCCCGCCCGCTCGCCTGCCCGCACTTGCCCACCTGACCTTTGCCGAATTGTTTCGGGCGAAGCGCGATGTTGCCCGGTCGATCAGTGAGCTAAAAAAGGCTCTCGAGACCGCCCCGTCGGACGCCGGGATCCAGGCGGAATACAACCTCGGCGTCGGCCGGGCGCTTTTTAAGGCCGGTTATGATATCTCGGCAATATCGTGGCTCGAAAAGGCCGAAAAGCTTTTTGATAAACAGCCGCTTTCGGCGGCAAAGCTTGATACGCACAGATTTCTAGCCCTTGCATGGTCGGCAAAACTAAACTATTCAAACAGCCTAAAGCATTTTCGGATGGTCGTGGACGCGTCCAACGGCACCGTGTATAAAGGCCGATACCGCGAAGCGCTTTTCGAATATGGATCGGTCCTTAATGCGAGCGGTCAAAAGCACCAGGCAATGGCCGTCTATGAGAAGGGTCTTAAGGCATCACTCAACAGCCTTCCACAAAGCCGTCGCCAGGCAAGCACGTTTCTGGCCACGCTCCTTTTGGATGCCCTTTATAACCACGAGATTGCAAAGGCCAAACAATACCAGCGGCGTCTGACGGAACTGGATTCCGATAGTGAGTATCGACACGAACGGCTACTCGGCGAGGCCATCATTCACGGATTCGAAGGGCGGCGAGACGTCTCGGAGCAGGCCTTCGCGGAGCTCGAGAAGACCGGGAAGATGTCCGAGTTCGTGATCCCGAACTGGAGGATCATAATCGCGGAACATTTTAAGGACTGGGAGACGTCGATCAGACTGAACAAGGAATTGCACGATCTGATCATAAAGAACAATTTTCGGGAGGACCTACCGCGGATCTATCTGTCGCTTGCGACCGCGTACTTCCATACAGACAGAAAGCGTGAATCTCTTGAGAACCTGGAAAGATCGATCAGCCTGATCGATGAGATCCTGGTTTCCGAAAACGGCGCACTATCACTCGGCTTATCCGATACCTTTCATACCGCATATCGTTTGCTCACTCAGATCAATCTGGGACAGCCGCAAATAGCCTTGCAGTCAAGTGATTATTTAAAAGGTAGGATCCTAAGGGACCGGATAGATGGCGCAGCAACCAGACCCCGTCCGGGATTCTCGCCGGAAATTCATAAACAAGCTGGGGAGCTTTCCGCTGAGTTTATTCGTGACCCCACAGCTCCCGGCAAACTCGAGGAATTTGAGCGATCGGTCACGATGGCTCTTCCTCGGCTAGCTTTAGCCAAGGTTGACCTAGCCAAGTTAGATCAAATTCGAGACCTCGAAAATGTGGCAATTGTTTCATACTTCTTCGCACCTGACGGCCGGCTTAGTGCGTTCGTTTGGGAAAAAGGAAAGCAGGTTAAATCGGTTGCAGTTCCGGTAACAGAGGTCGAATTAGCTAAGGATGTAGAAGGCGTTCATAGAAAAATAAAAAACTCCATCTTCTTCAAAAGAGATGGTAAGGAGCTTTATGACAAACTTTTGAAACCGCTATCCCTAACGGCAAAACATCTCGTTATCATTCCCGACAAGCATCTGTGGAAAATTCCTTTTCAAGCTCTAAGCCCCGATGGAGAACGTTACCTCATTGAGGAAAAACTTGTTAGTTATTCGCCGTCTGTTTCACTATTGCTGGAGCATCTGGGCCAATCAAGACCGAACAGACGAACTGTTCGAGCATTCTCCAATTCCTTGTTCAACGATCTCAAGCTGCGGTTCGCAGATTCCGAAGCATTTAACGTAGCTCGTCTTTACGGATCGCGCCCTAACCATGCTGCTACCGCGGCTGATTTTCGACGGCATTCGGGTAACGCTGACATTATTCATCTTTCAATGCATGCTCAGGTCGATGGTGAACAACCGCTTGAATCCTTCCTTGCCTTCCGAGCGGCCGGATCCCACGATGGCCGCGTTACTGTCAATGATCTTCTAGGTCTTAGCTTCAAGAAAGGCAGTCTCGTATTTCTGGCTTCGTGCGACACGAACAATGTGCTGAACGGCGAAGGCCTCGTTAGCCTTGCCTGGGGAGCGATGGGCGCTGGGGCCACGACCGTAATTTCAGCACAGTGGGAGGCGAACGACAAATTCACTGGGACTTTCACAAAATCATTTTACGGGTACTATCGGCAGGGATTTCCCGCAGGTGAAGCCCTGCAAAAAGCATCGATAGACCTGATCAGAAACAAATCCGGTAATATGCACGAACCATACTACTGGGCGGATTTCACTTTACTTGGCGACTACCGCTGATTCATTAATAAACCTGAAAGTCCTTAGGATAGTGCAAAAATAAACCATTGCAACGAGCACTGGTGCATAAATTTGCCAAACTGTTTCCTTTTCTTGAACCTATTAACTGTTTAAGGACAAGATGCAATCGGCATAAGAATTGCGGACTGATTCACCGCCATGACTTTCACCAAGATCCAGAACCAAGTAGTTGTAATGCCTGAGGATGAGTTCTTTGAAAAATTAAGAAACTTCATCGACTCTGAATTTGAAACCCGTTTTGGTCCGCTAATGTCGATCATTGCAGTCAAACAAAAAGATGCCTGCCAAGCCATGGGAGTCACTGACGATACCGCGAGAAACCGAGTTGCAAATGGAAAGTTGAACGCTTTGCAACGTGATGGCTCGCGCCTTGTTTACTATGAATTGAGAGAGGTGGGAGGCCTAAAACCTCGCTCCAGACGGAAAAAGATTTAAAATGAAATGTGCTTGGAATAGTTAGATAATAGTTAGATGAAAAGAAAAGGCATCCGTAATGGATGCCTTAACTTGTTGATAATATTGGTGATCCGACCAGGACTCGAACCTGGGACCCAATGGTAAAAGCCGATTTCCAGACGATTCCGAGTCGGATTAGAATGGCATTTTAGCCCTATTCTATTGGGTTTTTGGCATATTACTGCTATACTTACTCCTCTATTTCCGACTTCAAATAGATAAATAAATAGATAAATGTCCGAAACCGAAACTCCAGCAAAAAAGAAGAAGAAACGAAAACGATATGGTTCTTACGCGTGGAAGTCTCCTTCCGGCTATCTCTATGCCCGAGTGTTTGTCAAAAACGATGACGGCGTGGTTCGGCCAATATATCGTCGTGCTGAAAATATAACACATGCAGAACAGCTCGGAGACGAATTAAAGAGCGAGTACGAAAGTCGGGGGCAAGCTTTCATTGACGGCCGGAAAATGACCCTCGAGGAGCTCGCTGAATGGTATAAGGCTGAATACGTCATTCCTCCCGTGTATGATGCTGACGGCGTGAAGATTGAGGGCATGAGAACCTGGGAGAACGAACGCCGGAAGATCAATCGAATAGTTGAATCAATAGGTGGAAATAAGCTTATAGCGGATCTTGATGAATCGGTTTTTCGTTCTCATAGAAAGAAGCGGGTAGGTCAGGGAGTCATCATTACTACAATAAATCGCGATTTCGAGTCGATTCGAGCGATGCTACGCAAGGCGAAGAAGAAGAAATGGCTAAGAGAGGTTCCAGATCTCGAAGGTTTTATACAGAAGGGACTTGAAAAACGAAGAACCGTAACGATCACGGACGCCCAAGAGAAATTGATTCTTACCGAGGCCCGCAAGGTTTTGACTATGGCTCCGCGTCTTTATGCGTTGATTGTTTCGCTTAGAGACTCAGGAGCCCGTCCCAATGAGCTTTACCCTGTCAACGACAATAAGACTGACTATGCACATGACGAACACACGTTTTACGAGCCGATTCGCTGGCGCGATCTGTTCGACGATACGGACGGATTCAGAGATCTTACTACGCTTATCTCATACAAGGGTAAACAGCGCGAGGTTCGGTTAGCAATTGTGTCGGACAGGATGAAGGAAGCATTCACCGAATTGCGAAGACGGCTGGAGAAGAGCAAAGTAATCCCGGAGCATAAGCCAGCAGCGGACAACCTGATTTTCCCTCATACAACTTTTAAGAAATCTTGGGATATTGTTCGGGTGGCAGCGGGACTGCCACGATTGCGTTTGCGCGACTTGCGTCGTGACTGGGTGACTCGCCTCGGACGTCTAGGCTACTCTGATAAACTTGCTCAACGAGGAGCGGGACACAAGAAAATGCAGACGAGCTTCGAATATACCGAATTTGATGAGGCAGCCGCCCTTCAGGCCAAAAGACTGATAGATCGAGACAATAAAGCGATCTGAAACTGATGATCAGGTATCTTCGCCTACCGCATAGTTGCGCTAACAAACCTCTGATTTAGTGAACCTCGATACTCCCCGGCGCCAACATTTTGCTCCTTTACGAAAGGACCATCGATAAGGAGATCAACATGCGAAAGGATGTATTGGGTTGCGGGAACACCGCTTTCGATCAATTTCTCGAAAGTATAACCCGAGTAGACCGTAATATGAATCCCGTGATTCTTTAGACGGAAGACCAGTTCGGCGACCGCTTCCGGTTGGTCGAATGGCTCCCCGCCCAGAATCGTGACGCCGTCATGAGAATCGCGTTTGGCGAGAATCTCAGAGACGATCTCAGAAATTGAAACGAGCGTCCCGTTCGACCGTTCGTGAGTATCACCGCTATAGCAGCCGTCACATCTGATCGAACAGCCGGACACGGCGACTACACTCCGACGTCCCGGACCATCGACGGTTGAATCATGATAGAGCCGATAAAGCCAAATCGAAAACGCCTTCGCTTCACGATCGCTAATTTGTTGGTCACGTGGAAGGATCGGCAATGTCTGTCGCGGACGCGAAGGTCTGCCACAGTTCACTTTTACGTGACTTCCGAGATCCTTTGCCATTTCTTCGACCATGGCCGCTGGCGCTTGGGATATCTCTACCGTGATTCGGCCAACGTCGGGTTCGAGGACAAACACTAGTTCCTTGCTCATTTTGATTCGATCCTTTGAAGCGGTTGTGGCCTCACAAAATAGTCTTTAGTCTTCTGATCGACAGTAGGAGCGCCAAGCAATTGTTTCAGACGTTTTGCAGCCTCTTCGCAAGCCGGACCTTGGATACCGTTTATACCGGTTTCACACTTTCCCGTCTCCGTATCGATCGTGAATTCAATCTCAGGCATACTCACCTCCTAGAATTTGACTCGAATCTTGAGGGTCTTGCCGACCCGTTCTTTGAGTAAAGTTCCACCAAGCCTCTTCGCCATTTTTCGCGCCGCAGCTTCGTGATACTGATTCTGTAGCCTCACAACGAAGTCCTTACCTAGCCTGTAGTCAAGGTCCATGTCATCGATTACCGCCACGTAACCCGAAGAAGTTTTTTGGAAGCCGATGTCGGCAAGCAGATGGTGGGTTGGTACGTCCCTTCGCCGGATGATTATGTCGGCACTTCGTGCGTTCCGCTTGTCCCATCCATCGAGAGGCAGATCTTTTCCTTGAGTTACGGTCGTAAACCCGACCTCAGATAGTGCCTCAAGCAGCAAATCTTCATTCGCAAACGATTGCGATTCAAATGTCATATATTTCGACATGATTTCTCCTCGATCTAGAGTTCGTAGATCCTGTCGCTCTTGTTGCCGGCGATGCCGGAGTTCTCGTTTCTCGTTCCAACTCCCTTTATATTCGA
The DNA here is from genome assembly GCA_019694355.1 of Pyrinomonadaceae bacterium. Taxonomy (GTDB): domain Bacteria; phylum Acidobacteriota; class Blastocatellia; order Pyrinomonadales; family Pyrinomonadaceae; genus OLB17. Next base: position 79,012 of record JAIBCB010000006.1, read on the forward strand.
ACGAGCCCACTTACGAATCTCTTCGATCTTTTCGCTCATCATCTGAGCTGTGGGCGTAATGGTCTCAACAGCTTTAAGGATGTCTCGCGTTTCGGCTGAACGATCGCCGTCGATGAATGCTTCAAGAACTCCATCTTTAACTGCCCCTTCGATTTCGGCACCGGAGAAGTCCTTGCTCTTATCGACAAGTTTGTCTAGGTCGAATTGGTCGGGTTCAAGTTGCCTTTTCGCCAAATGAACCCTGAAAATCTCCGTGCGATCTTCGCTGCTGGGCAAATCAACAAAATGGATGTACGAGAATCTGCCAATGCGGAACTGCTCGGATTCAAGTTCCCGAACATCGTTCGCGGTAGCGAAGACCAAAACGTCTTTGTTGTCCTGCATCCAGTTAAGAAGGTAGGAGATCGTTCGTGCGGTCTCTCCGCCATCAGTCTTGTTCGACGACTTCATTCCCGAAACCGCTTTTTCGAACTCACTGATCCCGAGAATGCCTTTGATCGTGCCCGCGATAGACAGCGCTCGCTTTATCGACATCGCTGATGATCCGATTACACCACCGCCTTCGCCCATGATCGAGCCGAAGTCGAGATCGAGCAGAGCACGATTAGTTATGCTTGATGCAACTCGTTTACACAGATCCTTCCCGCATCCTGGAAGACCGACAAGAAGAATTCCCTTACAAGGCTCGACGTGACGGGCTTTAGCCCGAGGACTGAAAGTGTAGGCCGCCCGTTCAAGAATTGCTCGCAGCGATCTATAGCCGCCGAGATTGCTTGCTGGCTCCGGATGCACATAGGTCAAAGATCCACTTCCTCGGATAACATTTTTCTTTTCTTCGAGAATGACGCTGATCGATTCCCGATTAAGGCCGTTACAGCTGATGACCGCTTTGGCAATGACATTGCTAATCTCCCCGGCAGTGAGACCTAGAAGCGATTGTAATAATGCGGTCTGTGTTTCCTTCTCAAGGTCGATCGCAAGCCCGCTGGATCGTAGGCTCTCAAGTTGAAGTTCGATAGACTCCTGGATCTCGCCTTCCTTGGGAAGATCAAGTTCGATCTGTGTGATCTCCTTTTCGAGAGTTTTTAGCTCGGGAAAGTTGGGGCCGACAAAAAGCACGGTAGCCTTTGTCGATTTCAGCTTCCAGGCGATCTCCCGAAGGCGTCGGACCAGTAACGGATCCTCCTGTCCATAAGGCGAGATATATGGAGCGTAATCGCAGAGTAGAAAGATGCCCGTCTTTTGCTCGCCGATAAACCCGAGCACGCTTTCGGGGTCGTCGGTATCCCCAACTGTTGCGAGATTCTGTTCTACACCCTCTTTCGGATCAACGACTTTCTGAAGTCCGCTGGGACGACTCCAGAAATAGAGAGGTTTCTCTTTGTGCCGATCCTGGAAGACAAGATCGATCAACGCTTCCCGTACGCGGTCCTCTTCGTAGGTGTTGATGGCAATTAAGGGATATCGAGCCCGTATACGGACGTCAAGTTCGCGCAGGAATCTCTCAATGCTCTTGGCATCTAGTGACTGATCGGTCATCGATTTGTTTTTTCTAAGGGTCAGATCTCAAGCGAGTCGATCTGAGCTTGATTCAGTATCCTGTTCGTTTTTGGTTTATTGCCGACCGCTTGTTTTGCCGATGAACTGACGGCTTTCGTGTTGGGAATGTCGCTTACCCCATCCGGCTGTGAGGCGTGTGCTTTTGCGAAGGGACTTTGGCTGGGACCGTCGGTGGATGTCCAATAAGGCGTAGTCGGATGTTGCCGCTTAGCTTCGACCTTCTTGCGAAAGACCTGTTCCGCGATAGGCCCTGACTTATTCGAACAAAGTAGTACCGTGACGGGCCATGCTCCGCGGCGGCCGTATTCCGACACGCAGCAGAAGTTGCCATCCGTCTCTTCAACCAGAAAGATGTTGTAAATCTTGTCGCTGTTCCTGGCTCGATCGCGGTATTGGAGGTACTCTGCGCTGACAATTCGGGACGGCATATGAATAACTTTTTGAGCGGAATGGTGTTCCTATAGCTCTAGTGCCGACAACCGGTCTTCATCGAGAAGCCTCTTGGATTGAACGGTCGTCATTCGAACAAGATCATTAAGAGCCGTTCTCATCTCTTCAGGAGATCGAAGATCTGCTTCTCTGCCCGCCGCCGTGCCGAGTTTCATGAGAACCTCTTCCAGCGAGTCGTCGCCCGTGAAGTTCATCAATTGATACCACTCGCACATCTGCCTTGCCCGTTTGGCGAGAGATCCGGAGACGAACTTCGCATCCTTCATGCGTTCGGCCATTTCGGTCGCCGCCTCGAAGATCTTTGCCGCGATCTGAGCAAAACCCTCCTTTACCGGAGATACGGCTTCTTCGGCCTCGCGCCTGGCTGCTTCGATCTTCATATTGCGGATGCGTTCTTTGACCTCGCGTTCTTTCTTCGTTTCTTCCGCCGCCTCGCTGACCTTCAACTGCTCGATCCGGCGTTTCGTATCGATCTCTAGTTCCAGAGTCGTTTTTTCCGCATCGACTTTTGCAGTTTCAAGAGCCAGCGTGCGGGCAAGATTTCGTTCAGCGATCATCTCGGAGCCGAGGACGATCACCTTAGGTTTCATCGTTATCACGAGCCCATCGCGGATCATTTCTTTAGTCGGCACCATCCCGATCGCCTGGGCTGCGACTGCGTTAATAAACTCTTCTCGATCAAAAGGTTCATCGCTTGTTGCCTCAAACCTATCGGCAGAATCTCTCGCCAGAGTGTAGAAACTGTCCTGAAGAATTCCGAGGATCTCGTCGTATTTCTCAAGCACCTCTGCCTTTGCACTAGAAAGAGTTTCACAAGCGCGAAAATATGCTTGCTCGAATTGCTCGAACGCGGTCCATGGCACCCACTTGTAGTCGCTCGTTCCCCAGACCGTTTCGCAGAGAGTGAAGCGAAAACTGTATCTCGATAGAGCGTTGTGAGCCTGCGACGCTCCACGCATCAGCTTGTTCCGATAGAGATCGGGCAACAATCCGGCGCGGGGCGCACTTACTCGTACCGCCGCATCTTCAGGCAGCTTGACACCGAGCGTCTTCCACTCAAGCTGTCGGACAAGACTGCCGAATCCACGACAGTCGATATTCATGAAGATGCCCTCGCTTTCGAGAGTAGAGAGATCGAATGGCAGGGACTCAACCTCGGCAATTCCGATACCTAGTTCTACGGTTGCCCTTTCCTTTCTAGCATCTACGCGGTCGAGAACCTGGCGAACCAAGTCTGATGGCGTAGAATCGTTAACGGGACTGATAGTCTCGGAGAGTCCAGTCTTTTCAAGCGGCTCGGATCGTTCGACGTTTAACGTGTCCGGGGTTGCCTGCCTCGTTTCGCATCCTGTTCTAGAGGAGCCGCTTCGACCGAAAATGTTTTCTAGTACTGAGGACGCAAGTGAGGTTGTTCCGGCTACCGGAACTGGCGTGCGGATAACGATGTTGGATCGCTGGGTTTCCATGTTCACACCTTCTGTCAGCCGCTGTTTTTCTCGGACCACCTCACATCGATTCGTCCCGCGTTACAGGCAGCATTTACTAAATAGCTTCGGTTCGAAAGTGAGATCCCTTTCGACCCGGAGGCCACGCACATTTACTTCTTCGAGTTCACTCAGAGCAAAATAGCCCCATTCACTTTCGAAACCGATAACGTATCCAAAGAAGATAAAGTCATCGTCGCTGCGTCGCTCCCCTTCGGTAACAAACCACACCCAGCCTGACGCTGCGAAGACGAACGCCGCATAGACGATCGGATCTTTTACCTCCGCTTGTTCGCGTAGTTTTGGGAGAGCCTTTCTAAGGTCTTCGTTAAGAAGTCTGGACATGGAATCATTTCCTGCTCTGAAGTGCCGATCTGACATGATCTGGCGTGCAGTAGAGTGAACGACCAGTACCGGTTTCCAGATCGAAGTAGGTTGCGAACCGTTTGAGATTCCGGGTGAGGAACATCCCTGAAAGCATCTCGCCGATCTCAACCGCGACTCGCTGGTTTACATTCAGGCTTTGCTCGCCGAGACGAATGCGTTCCGGGCAGGAAGTTGTGACAAGCGGACTCGCATCCCTCTCTTGATCCGTCAATAACTCGGGATGAACCAACGACGGAGCGGGCAAAGATCTGCAGATGCTCGATCCGACAAAGAGTTTTGCGATTTTGGTCTGCTTCGCGTTTGAACCAATGAGGACCTGTCCCGAAAACCTTCCATTCCCGCCGTCTATCCACCAAATGTTCGCTGCATCGTCCGAACGATAGCCATGGTGCTTCTCAACGGCCAAGTGGATATCTCGTCTCGCGAGGTGGTTATCCACGCAGCCGACGATAACCGTCAGAGAGCGGTAGTCGCTGTTACTTTGCTTTAAGTGCTCTTCGCGATCGAACTTCTCGTTTGAGTAGCCGCATTCAAGGCCCCATGAAAGGGTGATCCGCTTTGCAAGTGACTGTGCCTTGTGGCTGCCAATCTCGGCCGCGCAAAAGTTGCTCCTGGGAATATTCCCGCTTTCAACCACGTCGGGATCGACGATAAGTAGTTCAACTTCCTTCCCCGACTGTTTAAGTTCATACATGAACCGAGCGATCGCGAGGGCGGCAAAGGAACCCGTTCCGCCTGCTCCAACTTGAATGATGCGAAGCTTATTGTGCTCTTTCGGCATCACGACGGCGGCTTGTGAAAAGCTGAGATCGATCTTCTTCACTACAACATCTCCACAAGTGCATCGATCTCAGTGAGATCGATTAGCCCTTCCGGCATCTGCCCGACCCACGCAGCTGGGATCGGGACAAGGTGATCATAAACACCGCATCGGAACCGTATCTTCGGCTTGTCGTGAACGTCTATCAGGATCGCGAAGATCCTGAACTTACCGAGTTCATCCCGGTCGTCGGCTCGGCTGAAGTTGAGAGCTCGGGGAGGATGGGTATGGAGCTCGATGCAGCAGTCCGCATACTCTGGCAAGCTGTCGTCGGCAACGGTAGATGCCCAAGTATGTTCGCGACCGGACGCTTTCCAATGCCATTCGGAAAGAACCTTGTCCCAATAGACCAGGTACACTTCCTCCTTGAAACTTGAGGAAGCATTTTGTTGCCGCGCATGCAAAAGGATCTCCTGCCAAAGCGACGCAGCAATCTGCGGCTTTGTCCATGAGATCCCGATCGAAGCTCTTGGAAGTCCTGAGACCTTCTGAACGGTCAGCGGCAAAGAAACAGCAAACTCGTTTCGTTTTGCCCGAACAAAAAGACCATTCCCCGCAAGCAGATATTCGAACAGGGCCGCTTCGATCGGGTCATTTTCAGTCGCAGCGATGCGGTGCCCGACCAGTTTTGGCGGTGCGATAAGATTCGATGACATATGAGAAGAATTGAAGCTAAAAACGGCTGTCGTATCTTGTACGTTCAACTATGCTTGCCCACGCGTCTTCGATAGTGCTCGAAGACATGATCAATTGAGGCGTCGGAAACTTCTTGACTTTGTTGGTCGCCAGTTTTTCGAGGAGATCGCGAACGTCATTCTCGGTCTGGCATCTGCCTGTTGAATGATCGCCATTGAAAGGCGCATCGAAGATCAGCTGCCAGACGGAACCGATCGTGGACGGGTGCGTCTCGGGGACCTCATTCTTGCCGAAGCAGATCTTCCCAGAACCGATATTTGGTAGCGGAGCGACGGCAATAGGAGTATTTCGTGTAACCTTCGAGGTTGGGGCAGCCCATAGGTAATAATCCTTCCCTTTCCCTAGAAGGATCAAAGTCGGAAGAGGCAATGTTAAGGCCTTTGTTCGATCTCCTGGAAACACTACTGTTATCGTCCGTTCGCTTGCCGGAAGATAAGAAAGGATCGCGTTTCCGTCGGTAGCTTCACGGTATCGCAAAATTCTTCGATCAATCCATCCGGTATCTGTCTGAAGATCGTGAAACGCCCGGGTGACCTGTGTACTCGATAATGCTTTCAACGCGTTGCGGTTCTCGCCGAAGGACTCGAACAAATATTGCCCCGGTAGAAAATAGAGCGCGGCCGACGCATCGGACGGAACTGTGTGGTTACGCATTGATGACCTCAACTAACGGAAATCGGGCCTCGGGTCGGCTGATTGATCTGGGGAGGTCGACGATTACCGTTCACCGGTCTTTCGTTCTGCCTCATCTGGCTCACATTCCCGTTACCGTTCTTTGCGGACGCAGCATTGGCGTCGTCGTCTGGGTCAGCGACGATCCCGACGATGGCGGCCAGACCATATCTTCTTCCGTAGGTCATCGCCGAACCCACACCCTGCGGATCCGACTTGGAGAGTGGCAGACACAATTCGCTCTGGACCCATTGGCCGGATTCGTGAATAAGGATGGTCACAACAATGAGCGTGTTCGCCTCGCCTACCCGGTTCCCTTGGATCACAGAAAGGCCATTTTTTGCGAGAGGTTCCCGGCAGCTTTCCCACACAGAACTAAGATCGGCATAAGTCGAGTTGTAGTAAGGGTTCGTGGAATCTCGTTTAGCGGGTGCAAGGCTGGCCTGCACCTCCGTCAGAGCTTTCGCGAGATCAGAAATGCCTTCACTCGTTCTCATCGTAGTTTCCTCTCTTTATCGGATTTAAGCCGGGTATCGTTCAGCAGTTTTCCGCCGTTCCAAAAATCGATGAGTGCCCGCAGCATCTTTTTCGGATCTGCTTCGATCATTTGATCCAAGGTACCCAGTCTCTCGAACATCGCGTTCGCGTCTTTGAACTCCCGAGCGAGGTCCTCGATCGTCTGGCGATTCCAGCTGTACCAATCGGCGGTCTGGCAATAGTTACTGTCGAGCCACGGATTTCCGGTCGAATGGTCTACGAGGCGCAACAACTCTCCCAGCGGTGAGTCGGCCTGCCATATGCTTGAATGCGGTTCCGAGCTTATCGCTGGAAACTTTTCGCGGGACAACTTGTACTGGTAATTGATAAAATCCCATGCTTCATCCGGAAAGTAGAAAATGAGTGCCACGGCATAGCTGACCCTCAAGTTTTCAAAGTAGATCTCCTCGCAGCAGAGGTCCACATTCATCGGCGGGATGGCAAACTGCTCAAACTCGTTCTCCGGATCGTCATAGGCAAATTCCAGCAGCGGGAAACACTTCTCGTTGACCAGGTGAAATAATTCGTTGATTCGCTCGCTGTACTTCGCGTAGTAACCTCGCCTGTAGAGACTTGCCCGCGAACGTTCCCATTCCTTTGGAAACATCTCCTGGTACATGACGTACTTTTGCTGATCGGAAATAACGCCCGCCAAATAGTCATATGCGGAAATCGCATTGTGACTACGCGTCTTGAAGGTTAGGTACTCGATCGCTTTTGAGAGCCGTTCCTTGAAGGGCGGAGTATACTCGGTAGGCTGAACTGCCAGTGCCACAGACATGTGTAAATTTCCGCTCTCTTAAAATCCGATGGGAAGGACTGCCGACGGATTCGCCGGCGATCTCCCAAATGCTGCTTCCTGGCGCTTTATCGTTTCGATCTCGTTGCTCCCGACCAAAAGGATCTTCTCCGCCCGTTCTATATCTTCGGCACTCAAAAGTTCCGCTGCGTCCCTTCGCATGAACTCCTCGGCCAGAAGTATCGCCGGGTTGATCTGCTCTGTTTCGCCGATCAGGATATCGAGCGGAGACGAGTCGCTCATCAGGCTCCTTTGTGCTGAGCACGTTTTACGATCGTCACCGTTAGTTTCCCGTCTTCTACTTCACGGGTAATGTTCGCGTTTTCGATAGAGGCAAAGTGCGGCTGTAGGACGACCTTTAGCGTCTTGTCCTCCTGTGCGAGGGCTGCTTCGATCTCGAACTCCTGACCTTCGATCTTGATCGTCGCTTTGGGGTCTGTGATCTGGTCAGCCTTTTCGCCTAAAGATTCCGCCTTCTGTTCCGCAGCGGCCGCTGTCGCCGTTGTAGTTGTCGCAGCAGCGTCAGTTTGAGGCTGCTCATTCGTGGATTGATTTTCGTTTGCCATATTTTTATGAAGCGAAAAGTGAGTTCTGGCCCTGCGCGGTTTCTGAGTTCTGAACTGCCTGAGCGGCAGGTGAGTCCTTCGGCTCGTCCGTCTTGCTCGCCGCTTTGGGTTTCTCGGCCGGTTTCGCCGTGCGTTTCTTCGCAGCCGGTTTGTCTTTCTTGATCTTTTCGGCGGCAAGCACCGGAAGGATCGTTCGGTATTGCTCGAAAGCAGCTTCGATGCCGCGTTTGATATCGTCGGCGAGGTTTCCGTTTGCGACCTCGGAGATCGTGATCTGCGGAACAAAGTCGTGAGATCTGATGCTTACAACGCATTTCCGAATGCGATTATCTTCCGGCAGAAGCTGGATCACCGATGTCAACGTGCACGAATCGAAGTTGTACGGCTCTTTTTCCGCAAGGACGATAGATCCTATCGACTGGGCTTCTGTAGGCTCTACCACTTGCGCTTCCGCCTTTGCTTTCTCCTCGGGGACCTTTTCACCAGCTACCGGATCGGTAGGCATAGGGTCACAAGGAGCGACTTCTGCTTGAGGTGTAACTTCGACGGTAGAGATTACCGGCTCGTCTTTGGAGGTCCCGACCGTCTCGTAAGATCCAGAAGCGTGCTGACCTGACTCTTCATTTTCGAACCTATCTACGATCGCTTCGATCGCGGCGTCGTACCCCGGATCGTACTCCTCGTCATACGACCTTTGAACACTCTCAGGTGGAGTTTCGGCGATCGACGGCACGATGCCGAGGAATTCATCTGTGGCTTCGGCGGGGTGGAGAACATCCGCTGCAGGGGCATTCGGAAGTTGAGGAAGTAACGCTACGACTCTCGGAGACGGTGGTTCTGCAATGACCGGATCTACGGGAGGCAGTGTGACGGTCGGCACGACAGTCGGGGCCGATTGGGCGACGCTCGACGGAAGACTCTGAACAGATGGAGGCTGAACACTAGTTACGTTAGCCAGTTCGCGAAGCCTTTCGAGGAAGCTGCTTAAGAAGATGTTTCGGACAGTATTCTCCTCGTGCGCCCGGCTCATATATTCGGCGCCTTTCCACATCTCGAGAGCGATTTGCTGGTTCGTAGGCCCATTGTTTTCGAAGCCCTCGCTCTTTGCAACCTCTGTCGCCATCTCCTTCGCGGTGAACTTCAATTGCTCGATCCTCTCCCGATTATCCAGCGGTACGAAAGATCCCATATTAAGAATTTCCATATACGTTGTTCTCACTCCACTTCACTGCCATCCGCCTGTTTCTTCCGCCCAATCAGATATTTGTGCTCCGACTATTTTCAGCCAGAACACTTTCTTTCTTGCGACCGCATAGTGCTTTATCTCGGATAGATGAACTTATGTGAATTCCTTTCCGGAGCGACTTTCGGGAGCAAGGACTTTGCGGGGATCGTCTCGCTTCGCGAGGATAAAAAGCGAACAACCTGCCTAGGTTCCACGGGGGCTGGGGAGCGAGTTGGGATAAGGCGTGGTTCTTGATCTACGCGGGTGGCGCAACCGGAAGAAAAACGTGATGTATCAAAAACTTCTCACCTTTCCTTAGATGATTAGTTTCACGAACATTTCTGTTCTCTCCAAGAAAAGATGAAGTAGTTAGTCCGTGGGCTGGTTCCATGCCAAGTGCCGCACAGTGCCTTTTTATGCTTGCAGAAACTCTTGTAATGGCATAGCTCGTATCGCCATCTATTATGTAACCCGCCATTCCGCCGTGATGCACTGCCTTGGCGTATTTGCCGGAAATAAAGCGCATCATTCCCTGATTGACGTATTCGGACGCTAAGGAGCGGCGACGAGCATTTTTGGTCACGTTTAGAAGCTTACCTTCCAGACAGAAATAAATGTCTTCTCTTGGAATCAAAGGACGAAATGTGATATCCATTCGTCCCGTTTCGTTTCCATCGGCGGGCTCCAGTTCAACCATCTGTATGTCGATCTGAAACGGCAACTCGCGGGCGGTTCGATTTTGTTTCAGCAGCAGACATAGACGAACCGTCAAATCGTCCTCCCGCTCGCCTTGCGTTGGCACCGACATTTCAACCCAACAGTCAACGACCAATTGCAGGATGGTAGGTAGCATGGGTTCGATAAGGCCAGCCCACTCCGCAGGAGATCCAATGAAATTCATGCCGTCGCAACTCCGGAATTCATCAGAATTGTGCCTGCAATTTCGTCAGCGTCATTCAGTGCGGCCGTTTCAGTCCATAAGCGCCTGGAGAGTGGTTTGAGGATATACAGTCGATCCTGATCGAATAACTTGGCGCCACGTATCAACTCGAACGTGCCGGTTTTTCGCCGTACGGATTCGCTAACCCGTTTGATAGAGGCAAGCAGATCTTGAAAGTTCTCATCCACCTCTTGAGTCGGGTCTCCTTTCGGAATTTTTTGCAAAACAGCGATTGCGAATCCCAATTTTTCGGACGCAGCTACCGTCCCGCCAACCTCATCTGGACTTTTTGATGACCAATCATTTAGTGTCGCGCACAGTCTTGTAATGTAAATACTTCTCTGAGCATCGGTGCTAGGTTCAATCGTTGGAACAATCTTGCGATTTCTTGTCGGCCTCGCGCTGGGTGCGAGGACGCTCAGGCTTTCTTCCATCAAAGTCTTTTCGTTTGGAAGCACGTCAAAATACTCATACAACAAATTATCTATTGAGTTCGATGCCTCGACGATTAGTCCCTTTCGATCACCGAGAAAATCGCCCGCACGACCCGCAACACCCATCATTATCTCCGCTACTTTCGCAACCAGATTTTCAGCGAGGCTGGGATCAGGCATCGCATCCGGCAAGGGTAATGGCAGTCTCAGAAGTTCTTCCACATGGACTTTCTGTCGACTGACTCCCCAGTTCGAGGAGGTATGAAAAAGAAAATACCGCGCTATAGGAGATCGAAGGTAGGCCGCGAGAAACATCAAAAGATTCCGATCTTCTTCGGGTCCGCAAATTCCTCGAATCGCGTGGCGGAATGAGACGTCGAAATCGGAAAATGCAATTCGTGTGAATCCTTGGGACACAAGTACGTGCGGTCGGAGAAAAACAAGCGGGTTTGAGGTTCTCCTTACCTTGAACTTTTTCGATTCGAGCTCGACACAGTCTTCGGAAAGCAAAAACAAGTCTATACTGGAGGACGTGGCTTCAACGAACTTCTTTGACGGCAACTCAAGCGTCTTGGCCTTAGACTGATCGTCGTTTTCACCAAGCGGCTGCCAACCTTCGGCAATCAGCCAGGGTTTGCCGGAGTTTGTTTCCCTCGTCTGCCTAACGTGGTCACGGAGGCGTGGATATAGGCTTAACCTGTCGAGGAGCCGTCGATCACGTCCTGACGCCCAGTACCATTTTTTCCAAATTTGAGGGGCATCTTCTCCGGATAAATCGTTTATTACGTCAATGAGTTTTAATGTTGATCGATCCTCCGGCAATATCGAGATATGATCTGCACGGGTGACAAGCCAGTCGGCCTTGGGCGCCCAATAACTAACATCGTGGGTAGCCACCTCCGGTTTTGCCGAACGGTATGAAATCACAAGTGCCGGATGACGAGCCTCAGCAAATAGGAAAAACTGATAATCCGTTAGGTTCAGTACGAGGTCGACCGAATGCCGACTAAGAAAGGCCTTTTGAAAGGAGACCGCGGTTTCCCCGTGATTAAAAAGCGTTCCGTGCGGCAAAACCAGACATGCTCCGCCGCCCCTGTTTAGATGTTTGGCCGCTTTCCAGACGAACGCAGAAGCTATCTGCTTGTCTGGAATCGGACAATCGTTTTCTTCGCACCAGTCGGCTGCAGGCGTTCCATCGTTTGCAAAACTTCCCCACGGCGGGTTGCCTACAACGAGATCCACCTGAGTTGGATATTTAGCGGATCTCTGAAAGAAATCGCCGCAGTAAATGCTTCCCTCGACTTTCCCCTTCGTAACACCGTCCGAGTACCTTACCAGTCGCGGCAATCTGTGTCCCCGATCTTTAAGTTGCCGTATGTCACGCGGTGAAAGCTGATCCAGATACGCAAGGTATAGGCCAAACGCGGTTATTCGGCAAGCCGTTGGGTTAATATCGATCCCCGAAACAGATGTGCAAAGTATCTTTCTTAGTTCTCGTGCACGTTTATCATTGCGCGCTCCCGGGTTCACCCGTTTCCACTCTTCCGCCAGTCGGCTAAAGATAGAAACAAGAAAGACTCCAGAGCCGCACGAGGGGTCCAGATACCGCTTTTCGAGAACGTCTTTCTGCCCGTCGAAGGCCGTATCTAATACTAGTTCAGATAGAAACCGAGGCGTATAGTATGCCCCTTCCTGCTTAGCGGAATGAAGGAATCGCTCATAGATTGAGCTGATAACTTCGACAGGGATCGCCGAAAAATCGTAAGGCCAAAAAGCCCTCTGCCCGGTTTGTACATCGGTCCCATGAAAGAAGTCATCTAAGGGCCCAACGTGTGCCGACCTGATAAGTTTTGATTCGGCCTCAAGGTCCCCACTGAAAAGGTCGCCGTTGAAATCCCTCCCAAGCTTTCGAAACAACAAGTAAAGTTTTTCCTTCGCCTCTTTTCGAGAAGAAATAGCGAGGATGTCGCGAAGGTGGCTGGACCCTTTCGGCCCGATTGATCTGAGATACTCTGCCCCGACTATCTTTCGGTCGAAAAGATAGCAAGCAAAAACGAGACGACAAAGCAATGCGTCCAGAATCTTCGGCTCTAATTCACTTCCAACTATTGCAAGCTTGTTTCGCGCGGCGTTGAGGTTGTTGAGCAGCTGTCGGTCAACCCTGTTTTCCGGATCGAACAGGGTTTTGTTGCGACGAAAATACTCACCCGACTCGACAGCCGGAAGAAATTCTCTAAGGGCACTCGAAGTCTTTTCAAGAACCTCAACAAGGGCCGAGATTCCTTTGTCGGGAAAAACAGTCGCTTCGGGCCGCACGAAGGCGGAATATACATGGACCTCCTGTTCGGAAAGCACCACTAGGATCGGCGCTCCGCCATGATTCCAAAACTTGCGGTGAAGGTCAGAAATTTGTTCGGGATCGATCCGTTTGACTCTCTTAAAGTATGCTAAAGGTGCGTTCTCGGAACAGAAAATTCCATCAAGATTAAGAAGATCGAAAGCCGCTCGCAGTGTGTGGGTTTGTCTTGCTCCATTCAACTGATCCCGATCGTCAAAGAAGACTCCAGACTCGGACAGACCGATCTCAAAATCCTTTCGTAATTCTTTGTCCGCCATGATTCTCGGTCGTAGTAAGTTTCAAGCCTTGCCGATCATTCCGTTGGCGACGACCATCCAAGTCTTCAAGAACAGCCTCGCATCATTTGCTATTTGCGCTTTAGCCGACTGAGATTAAAACCCTCTTTAAGGAGTCCCACCATCGATATACCTTGACTAGCGGCATATACCTTGAATTCCTTCTTAAAATCGGACGTGACCTTAAAATTGAGTGTTTCGGTCGCCTGTGGATTCGTATCCTGAGTTTTGGGTTTGCTTAAAAGTGCCGTCTTAGATGCAGCCATTGGCATTTACCGCCGTTCGGTGAAAATCTGTTTCGTCCACGAGTAGTGTAACCCAAAAAAAGGAAACAGGAAAGCCAGATTTCTGGCTTTCTTCATTAGCAATATGATTTCCTTAGCTTGTCACGCTGCAGCCGAATAGATCAGAGCCGAGCGGTGCGGGACCTCACCCGACCGCTCTCGATTCTTCCTCAAGATTCTTGATAGAGTCGAATGTGTCGTATTCAGTGACCTCGCTGCGAGGCGCAGGCTTCCGTTGCTCTTGCTCAACGCGTGCTCGATCAATATAGACGCGGCTTTCAGATAGACGGAGTCCAGATCGTCCGATTCGGGATCGAGTACGACCGTAACGAAATTGTTTTCAGCGACCTCATTCAGATGCACCTTATGACCGAAATTTATATCGTGTAGAGGCAATACCGCTACGGTTGACGAAGGAGAAGAATCCGATGGAAGGATCTTTCTAACCATGTCGACGGTAATCGTCGAAACATCCCCCAACTCTACCGCGAGACGAGCGGCGAAATTACGAAGCTCGCGGTAGTTGCCGCTCCACTCGCTTTGTTCGATCTCGCATAACGCCGCCTCATCGATAACAAATGGTAAGCTCCTTCGGAGCGAAGATCGCTCGTCCTCCATCTGACGGATGAATAGGGGTCGGATCTTTTCCCTCTGGAAGCGAAGCGGGATCGTCTCAAGCTGAAGAATGTTGAGGCGGTCGAAAAGGTCGGGCCGGAACGATCCGTCCTTTACCATTTCCTTCAGATTTCGCGATGTGGCGGCAACGATCCTAACATCTATTTCCCGCTCATACGTGCCGCCGACCCTGCGTATCCGTTTCTCTTCGACGGCCTTTAGAAGTTTCGCTTGAAGGGCTACGGTCAGCTCTCCTATCTCATCGAGAAACAGAGTCCCGCCTCCGGAGTTTTCAAAGAGACCAGCCTTCGCTGAAACGGCACCCGTAAAAGCACCTTTTTCATAACCGAACAGTTCCGATTCGAGAAGCTCCGCCGTGAAACTAGCACAATTGACACTTACGAACGCCCGGTTAGATCGGGGGCTTTGCTCGTGAAGCTTCCGGGCAATCGTCGTCTTGCCCGTACCGCGCTCGCCGACGATGAGAACATAATGCGGGACTGGGGCATAGAGGGTTATCTTTTCCTCCAAGATTGTCGGTTGCATGTCGTTGCCGGCACCAGCATATTGATTCATAAAACGGGGCTCCTCTTAAACGCTTCGGCAGGTTCTCTCGCTTGCCCTTTAGACAAAAACGTCGGTACGTCGTTTTGGCTCTTCCGTTCCGGAAGAAACCTATTTCCTAACTCCGTGACAATTAACCTACATAACTACAAACCCGCGAAAGGCGTAGAGGTTACTTTTTTTGAGAATATTTTTCTACTTATTTAAAAGTGACCGCTTCTCCGGGTTCGTTCTCTACGCTCCGAAGGCAAGCATCCCCGACTGATCGCGAACGACTGAGAGTTCGCTAACTGCGTTTTCATCGGGCTCGAACAACCATTCAGGCAGTTCGGCCGATCTTTCTTTGATAAGGGCGTTAGCGTCGCCCTGCGAGTCCGGCAAGAAACTTATGTCGGTTGATGTCGGCGGGTATGAGGCAAGGATCAGTTCAAGGCCGATTTGAGGCGACCTTTCGGAAAGGAAGAATCTTTGCTTCCCGTGCTGGACTATATTGACGAGACCTAAGCGACGTAACTCCCGTATCTGCTCGAATGTTGAGGGACAAACCTCGGTTAGAAGCTGTCCTTGAAACCGCGTCGTTCGGACTTTGATATCGCCGGTGAGATTTACGGTGTTATTTTCAAAATCTACGACACGCAAAACTTGAGCGGCGGTAGAAGGGATCTCGGATCGCAATCCGAAATGACGCCTAATGTCGCCGATCCATTCCGACGCGATGTTGACCCCGACCAGTCGCGTTCCATCATCGGTCGTCGTCCGTACGATGTTGAGTGCATCACGACTAAGAGTTTTCAGATACTTCCAAATCGGAAGCAATGCTCCGCTAAGCAAATGAACAGTCCGTTGCTCAAAAGGCGGGATCCTGGCTTCTCCTTCAAACCACCAAGCTTCGGCCTTTGTTTTCGGGACGACTCGGTACTTCTGATTCAATTCGCTTTCACGAATATATGAGAGGTTGCGGCCTTCCGGTTTGGATAACGAGAACATCTGATATCTTTGCCCCGTCTCAGGATCGGTGTGCGAGAGCGTGCGGCGAACCGCCACGAATGATCCGTCACGCCGGTCTTGGAAGAACTGATGAACGCCGCCTTCCGACAACTCTATGAATCTCACGGGCTTTGTAGCCACTTTCAGATCGAGTTTGTAATAGACGGTCTTCGCGGATGTGAGTGCGTCGGAATGCAGAACCTGCGCCGGTTCCGCGATCTTAACCGAAATGGCTTTGAGGTCTTCCATGCCGTCGTCCAGTTTTCCTTGCTGCTTTAGATATTCGATCGTTTCCAAGAAGGTCATGTAGAAATAGTCAAATAACGCGTTCTGTCGATCTACTTCGAGCGACAGAAGACGATTCAGAAAGCGAGGGATGTTCGTCTTCTCGCTGTCAGGAACCACTTCGCCATCATCGGTATTTCTAACAAGTCCCATATCTCGCAGCGCTTGTTTGGCATCGTCGAGGCCCTCGATCTCGCGTCCGCGCATTATGCCGGTGAGCACGACGTTCAGTGCCGAACGACCCTCCGTGGACTCAAGATTGTACTTATCGAGATTGCCTGCCTTCTCCGCTTTTCTATCACCCTTGGTAAGAGCACCCATGTTCCCAAGTCTGCGGGCAATTGTCGCCGAGAAGCGCTTCTCACCGCCGAGTTCAGTGAACACAAGCAGATAAACAGGCGGAGCTACTTGACCTGTTCTGTGAGTCCGTCCGAAGTCCTGGATCTGCTTGTCTGCCGACCACTTCAATTCCGCGGCAATGTGAAGCCGACGTTGTTTGTTGCCAACCTGTTTCCCGGCATGAAGGCTGTCACCGGTCGAAGCGACTTCGGACATGACTGCTATTCGTTTGTCGCCGTTCTGAAATGAGTTTTTTTCGTGAAGATTGATAAGCTTCGATGGAACTCCGGCTAGCTGGCGGGGGCGATACTCGAGCGTGCCCGACGCGGTTCGGATCAGACGCTTCTTGCGCCCGGTCATCTCGGCGACATTCTCGACGCCGAAGTAGTTCACAAGTTGATCGAGCGGGTGCTCCGGAACCTCCAAGACCGAGAGCCTGTCCAGCAGTTCGGCCCTGAGCTGCATAGCGGCCCGACTTTCGACCTGATTGCCGTCAGCGTCATGGACCGGAATGTATTCGGTCGTCCCGCTGTGTGGATTTGTGCGTTCCTGAAAGCACGCTGTGGGGAAGCAATTTGATACAAGTCGAGTGAGCGTTTCACGGGGACTGAAATCCAGGCTGTCGATAGCCTCATCCTGATCGGCAGCCCTTTCGATCTGTTTCTTTGTCTGGCTTTCACCCGTGCCGGTTATCGAGACAACGATCGATTCTTTTCGAGCAAGCGCTTCTTCGATCTCTCGGATGAGTGTCGGGACCTTGAACGCCGTAATGAGATTTCTGAAGCAGCGCTGGTGCTCGGCCCAAAATTGATTGACAGCCTGGGCTCGCGTCGTCTTACCGGAGTTCGTTAGATCAAGAGCTTGATGAATATTCCGAAAAACTTCCTGCCAGCCTTGTGCCATGTTGTCGTACATCTGCCGTTGTGCGGGTGTGAGCCAGTGGGTAACTTCACGGAACTCGACTGCCAATCCTGATTCAGGATCTTTTCCCATGCTTAAGTTCCCGCAGAGATAGCGGCCCATTGCCTTCAGATCGCGGCACACCATTTCGAGCGCACCAACCCCGCCTGATTCGATCTCTTCGGCGAACTGTTCGAAGCCCAGTGGGAAGTTCGTACCCTCGCCCCAAAGACCGAGACGAGACATGTATGCAAGGTGCCTCACTTCACCCGCAGACGTTGCGGATGAATATACGATTCTGAGATCGGGAAACTTTATCGAATCCTGGATCTCGAGCACCGCCGCGCCGGTCTGCGTTGATTTTCCCCGGTCGTCGGCAAACGCGTGTTTGGCCCTGTGACCTTCGTCGAAGATCACCACTCCATTACTGCCGAGCCAGCGAGTGAGTTGGTCTATCCGGCGTTTGCCGGATTTGGAACGAGCTATTAGTGATCGGTACGTGCAGAAGACGATCCCGTCGCCGAATGCTATTTCACAGTCCGTTGGAAAGTCGTTTATGAGTTTTATCGGCGGAGTAAGACCAAGTCTTGCGAACTCGTCAGACACGGCTTCGATAAGGTCCGCCTTGACCGAGAACCAGACGGCACGCTTTCGTCCCTGAAACCAGTTATCGAGAACCGCACCAGCAAGAGTCGCCGTTTTCCCGGTCCCCGTACCGTCGCCGATGCTGATTCCTGCTCGCGAACCATCGGCGAGTCTTTGTCCGTGAGCCTGTCCAGCGTAGATGATCCTTTCGATCTGCATCGCAGAGAGCTTTCCGGTTTCCGCCAACTCCGTCGGCAGCGAAGGACGGTAGTGGATCGGCGGGGGCTCGACGTTCGCGAGGCCAGGCGGTTCGACTATAACTCCCGGATGTCGAGCACCGCCAACGACGTATCGCGGAGTGTAAGCAAGCACCTGATTCTCCGTATCTGGCTCGTTGATTTGGACTGAAACCGCTGTAGCGGCGGGTGCGCCGACTGACAAGGATACGGGATAAGGCGCGGTTGTTCCTGTCGTCGTGTGACCTTGACTAGATAACATCTGTTTTGTTGATCCGTTAGTTTTAGCGAAGGATTAGTGATTGATTTGAGGCGGCGTTAATCAACATCGTAGCCAATGAAGTTATCGTCGTTGATGAGCAGGTAATAGTAGCCGTTGCCGCAACCTGCGTACTCCAGTGATAAGAAACCGCGAAAGTCTCCCGTCTCGACGTTGAGATCGGTTTCGATCGAGATGTCGTATCCAGCGAACTTTGCCCAGCGCCCTGTGATGAAGTGTCCTGCCGACTTGTTCACGATAGATTCGCGAAGCCGCTCGACCTCAGCCGGGTACTTCTTCGCGATCCGGTTCAGCGAGATGACCTTGCCGTCGATATTTGTGCCCGGCGTGATGTGCAGTTCGTACAAAGTCTTCGGTCGCCATTCCTTATCCTTCTCCCGTGAACTTGGCGCGACAACGTCTTTACTCCACACGTCGAACTCCGGAAGCGAAACGCAGTCGCGAATAAAATGATTCGTAAAACTTGCCTCGCCTGCCATCCGCTTGTATTTTTCGATGAGTCGATATTCCTTCCTAAGTTTCTCTTCGCCGGTAGGTGTAACGGTGGGATTTAAGAATTGTTCGTAGCGTGCAAGGTCGGATTCGGAAACATAGTATCCGCGTCGGCTGCTCCGCGCTTTGAACCGGCACAGACTGCCGCCATCCGAGATAAAAAACCGGTCTTTCTTGCCGTTAGTATCAACGGCGCCGATGATCGAGCCGTTTTTGACGGCTTCGTGAAGTTCCTGATAGTTCATATCTACTCGGATTGGATCGCCGTGAAAGCGTCCTCGATGGTGTCGAAACTCCGATGAGGGTGAGAGAGAAAATTACCGCTGGTCTCATTGCCTAAGGACTTGCGACCGAGGATCAAAGTAACGCCGACCGTTGTGCCGTTGCGGTAATACTCCCGACCCGGGAGGCTGATAGATCTCGCAACTCGAATCCCGGGCGAGAGTGAATCCCAAAACCGCTTCCCCGAAACACTATCAGGCGATCCGCCTTCGCCGAGAATGACGGCGAACCGTCCCCCGTTTGCGAGACGGCGAAGTGCGGACTCGACATGTCGAAAACCGAATTTGGTCTGATTTCGTTCGACGCGGCCGCCGCTTGAAGAAAATGGCGGATTCATTAACACAACATTCGGAGCTATTTCATCTACTAAAAAGTCATCGATGAGCTCGGCATCATACTCGGTTGGATCGAATCCCAGAAGACTCGCAAGCTGCCGTCTTCTTGGATCTATTTCATTCGTGAATACTGTCGCTCCCGCCGCCTGAGCCCAAACTGCAAGACTGCCGGTTCCGCACGAAGGTTCGAGGACGGTATCTTCCTCGCGCAGGCTCAAAAGATATGCAGCCAGATATGCGATCGGAGCCGGTGTGGAAAACTGTTGATAGGTTAGCTGAGCTTCACTCCTCCACGATTGCGTCGGCAGACTTAGTTGCAGCGGTCGGAGAATCTTGGTGCAACCGATGCCTGGATCGCCAGAGGATAAGAGTTGCTTTCCGTACTTTGTCGCTATGAGATAGTTGAGCGCCGTTTCTGCGATCTCATGCCACAAGTGCGGGTCGGTCGCCAGAGCATCGACTCCGGACTCACAACAGATTGTCAGTAGCTCACGATTACTTAACTTTCTTCCCGAATCGATGATCGCTCCGATCTGTTCGATCAGGCCGGGGAAATTACTTGAGAGTTCGTCGGACTCGCACATCATACCTTCCGCCAGCCGCTTCTTTATTGCCTATGCAGGAGATAGTTGATGGTTCGCCTGTTCCAAACATTCCGGAGCGAGATACTTGAGCCATTCGGCCAATGTGAGATATTCAAGAGGAACTCGGGTAAGCAGTGCATCGTCTAGGCCCTTAATGCGTTTATCCCAAGTTACGATCCGAATGTCTTCGTTGTAGCCAAACGAAGCCTGGTCCGAGACGCGGAGTTGGACAAGAGCCGAGAGCGCTCGCGCCACATGCGGATTTGTGAAGCTGTCGTTATCGAATGCTATATCGAGTGCCTTTCCCCGCGCGGTCGCAACGATCTCGTGATGGGATGTTGCCACGCCGCTGTTTCCGACAACGTACTTGTCAGGAAGAAATCGTTGAGCCGTTGCAGCTTTCAGTGCCCCCTCGGTAACCAGTACGGACCTTTTTGACCGCAGACTCGGCGCCGCGTGATGCAATGGAGCACCGGGACCACACCCGTCTTTTTCCTTCGAAGAAGAAAGCCAAACATAACGCCCGGACTTGTTGGGGATATACCGCATGAATCGTATCTGGCAGGCTCGTATCAATCCGTCAGGTCCGATAAACGGTATGAGCATCAGCTCATCGAACGAGTCTTGCTCACTCCAGAGGCGCCATCGACCCCCGGCATCTCTCCAAAACCCCGGCACTCCTTCCAAGCATCGAATTCCTTCCTTTGTTAGTGCTTCGGCCAATCGCTCGACCAATACCCGCCGCTCATTGACAAGTCTCGGGAGACTTCCATACAGATTTAGGTCTTGTATACCCCTTTCAAACAAACCGCCTCGGCCATTCACGATCTCGTAGTTGGAGGACGCCGGATACAGTTCGATCAGCTTTCGGTACACCGTGTCTATTACCGCAGACGGTGCGATCGATTTCGAGATCTTGATCCTCTTCCGTCCAGTGGATCTCCGGGAGTTTCGTTCGAGACTGAAATCAAAACCTGAGCGGGAATCACCGTTATAATAGACTCCCCATCCATACCGGCTGATCCGATCCGCATTTAATGTGGTGCGCGCGCAGAATGAGATTGCTTCGGTGGCGGTCGTGCTGCACCAGTCAGGCTTTCCGCAGATGCCGCACGGGCGCTTTTTTGTTACTCGCCTGTATCCCGTTCCGGTCATCCTCGCATTCCTTCCTGCTGCCATGCCTGCCGCTTGTTTATCCTTCGATATAACAATGCTGATTTCGAAGAATGGACTACACCTCTATTTTGAAAAGGTCGGATAAAATACTCATCAGATATTGGGATCGTATGCAGGTTCTATCCACAGTGGAGACGGTTTCGAACATAGATGAAGATCGTTGCTTTGGTGCAATGCGACACTTTAAGTGGACAAATGCCGCTTTGCACCGTATTCTTGAAGTGTGGATAGGCGTCAGGAATCAGCTATCAAAAAAAGCGGCATCTTTACTCTTGCCCGTGGCAAAGAGATCGGGCTGAGTCAGCAGGACATATCAAGACTTGTCGCCGCCAAAGATCTCAAACGGGTTAGCCGAGGGATCTACGTTCACCCTGATGCAAAACTTGATCAGGATGCAGGTTTTCAAATTGCGTTCGCGCGTCTTGGCCCTGATGCAGCGATCGGCGGCCTCTCCGCTCTCCTCCACTATAATCTTGCTGAACAGGTCCCGGGCGAGGTCTGGGTGCTTGTTCCTCCACGGAAGAAAACAAGAGTACGCGGTTATAAACTCATCCGAACAAAAACTCGACTCGACAAAGAGATCGTGGATGAAAAAGGCTATCGGATCGCAACGATCGAAAGAGCCGTACTTGAAGGGCTGAAATACATCACAAAGATCGGAGAAAGAACAGCCATTAAAGCCGCAAGAAAATCCCTCGTCAACAGACAAACGACTGAGATGAAGCTTGCGAAAGCTGCAAAGGAACTTGGACTTGAATCGGTGCTTGCCAAGTATCTGGAGGTCATTACTCCGTGACCTCAAAAGCCAAAGGACATTCGGTCAGACAAAAGCTAGTCAATCTAAGTCATGATCTCGGTATCCCTTATCAGAACCTTGAAACCGCTTTCATGCTCGAAAGGCTGGTCGCGAGATTGGTTGCGGACGAGACTCTCCACAAGCACCTAATCTTCAAGGGCGGGTTCGTGGGCCTAAGAGTTTACGACTCGCTCCGATATACAGTTGACGTTGACGCTCTCGTCGTTAAAGCAGACGTTAGCACCACACTGGAACAGGCGAGAAAAAGAGTCGAGTCTGATCTGGACGACGGAGTTTGGTTCCGCTTTGAGGATCAGGTCGATCTTGCTACCCAAGGTGAGTATGGCGGCATTCGACAAGTTTATCGTGCCGGGATCGGCGAGGTTCTAAAGAACCTCAAAAAGGCAAGGATTGTTCATTTTGATATCGGGATCGGCGATCCTGTTACGCCCGGCCCACTCAAGGTCGAAACGCCTTCACTGGTTTCACCGAATGATGGGCTTAGTTGGTCCGTTTACCCGATCGAGACGATAATTGCCGAAAAACTTCATGCACTGATCGCTCGCGGGAGCATCAACTCCAGGTCAAAAGATGTTTACGACCTTGCTGCCTTTTTGCCAAAGGCCGATGCAAAAGTGTTGGGCAAGGCATTAAAACGCTGCTTTGATCACCGCTCAACCGAGCTACCGCAAAACCTTGCCGCGACACTGAGAGCGATAGACACAAAGAGTCTCGAACGCGGCTGGATAAGTGCGACCGCTTCCATTCCGAACAGGCCGGAATTTGAGACAACATTCGAGACTGTTGTCGGACTGATCGGTGAAATGGTAGGGTCGCTTTAAGACTGAGAACCATGAATACCCCCTACTCTTCGTCGTGGATCTCGCAAATAATATCCACTAGACGGATCTCCAATATCCGCGTGGATTTGGCGTCTGCATCCGGGGAGAAACACATCGCCGTGACTATTCTCTTGATGCGTAGGCCTTTGTTATTTGGTTAAACTTTTTGTTTTTTCGAAGTGTCTCAACAGCGACAATCGTCGCAGGTTTTGCCGCGAAGGGCTTCGATGCCTTCTTTGGCGATGATCGGAACCATGACGAGGGCGGCGACGGGATCGGCCCACCACCAGCCAAATAGGGCGTTGAGAATTAGACCGACAAGAAGGATCGCGGATAAGTACGCACATAGATCGGTCTGGCGGGAGTCGGCGACCATTGCGTTGCTACCCAACTCGCGGGCGACGTTGCGTTTGGCTCGTGCGAGCAACGGCATCACTACGAGCGAGAGGGCGGCGACAGCGATGCCGACGTGGGTTGTTTCGGGGGCTTCGCGATAGGCGAGAGACTTGACGGCCTCGAAAGCAACATAAGCAGCAAGGGCTATAAAGCTGACACCAACGAGCCGCAAGGCAAGCCTCTCGCGATGTTCACCTGACGCAAGCCGCCAAAGGATGATCGCGCCTGACGAAACCTCGATTACCGAATCGACGCCGAAACCGACGAGCGCGATGCTTCCGGCAGCGATGCCTGAACCGATGGCTATGATGCCTTCAAGCGAGTTCCAAATGATCGTGAGTACGGCGAGATTGCGTCCTCGTCGAACTGGCTTGGTATCGGTCGGATTTAAGAGGTCGGCATTCACTTCGCGTCTTTGATTTGATGATCTTGTCTTGCGGATTCGCGACGAGCAAAGAATCTTGCGATAAGTAAAAGCAACCCGCCGACAAGAAGCGCACCGGCTATGAACAAGATAAACGGGTGTTCGGTTAAAACATGGAGAGAGTTAGTTTCCTGCATCGTCTTTAGATTTGATGAGAATTTGTTGTAGATCGGTTGGTATCGGCATCGACTTGAAAAACCAAACATTCGTGCCACTGGTGTTTCCCGAAGGGTAAATACAGAACGGCGTTTTCGTCGATGCACCGACGATTCTGATGACCTGACCGAACAATTCTCAAAGCCTCCTCTATCGCCCGTTTCGGACAACAATAAAAGTCAAAAGTGGCTATCCGAAGTTAAAATTTATTTGGTCGTCGGAACAACTGAAATTTAGAACTTTTTGACACGAAAGATCAAGTTGGTTCGTCACGCGCTACTTGGGATCGATAATGAACGAGTAAATCGTCGTTACGGCGAAGAGAATTGCGCCGAGGAAAACTTGCGGTTGGCGCATCATGTAAGCGGCTATGAGGAATCCGGCAAGGAAAACGACGTTTGTGATCAGGGCCATCGTCCAGATAACCGTGTCTTTGCCGCCGTCACGAAGCATTGCTATGTTCACAAACCCTGCAAGAATGATGGCGAAGCCGGTTCCAATGAACCAGGCAGCATCGAACGACAGGCCGTGAAAATTGACGAACGTAAAAGCGCAGTGCAGCAGACCGAGCGCGACTATCAGAATGCTTGCGATGGCTTGAATCGTTCTCATTTCGCTATTTCACTCCTTTTGCCCAAGAGCCTGCTGATCTCGGCAGTCAGTTTTACTCGGTCGAGCGTGGTTTCGTCCGAGATGCCAAGCTGTTCCTGCCAATAGATCGGCTTTGGCGGCGTTTCGCCCCATTCCGCCTCTTTGTCATAAAGTAAGTAAACGTCCCAAGCTTCGTCGTCGATCCCCAAGACCGGTGCCCAAGCTTTAGAAAGCATGTGGTCGCCGTCCCAATAATGAGTAACGCGCGCTTCGTCAAGACTCTTCGTCGCGCGGCCAACTGTTAGCTTTGCGTCAGAGGGCAGCATCGGGACCCACACCGAATAAACTTTTACGTCCTGTCCTTTTAGGTCCGCCAAGACCTGGCGAATTTCGGCTGCGCCGAAAAGACAATGGCCTCAGGTAGGCGAAAGCAGTACGACAAGCCGAACTTTGCCTTTGTCACGATTGAAGTCGCGCTTTACGTCAGCGATGTTGGACGAATATTCACTGCCGCCTCGGAATTGAAACGCAGCGAGTCCGGCAAAGCCGAGTATCAAAACAGCCACGACACCGATCTTGATATAAGTTCTTTTAGTCATATTCACCTCAACAGCAACCCACTCCGCTCGTTTTTGGCGGGCAAGCAACCGAACCGTAGGAACAATAAACACAACAATCACCCGGAAGCGGCTTGAGCATCGCCTTGCAACTCTCGCATTCCCAAAAGAAAACGCAGGAGTCCGTCGGCATTTCTTCCGTCTTTTGAAAACCGCATTCGGGGCAAGTAAGCGTTGATTCGTTAGCTTTCATTTACTTTGCACGCATCGGCACAGCGTTTTGCCTCGATGGAGTTCCAGATGGCAACGATAATCAGTCCGGCAAGTCCCGAATAAAGGATCTTGATGTTCATGTTGGTGTTGAGCGCGTAGAGCACCGCCACCGTCGATAAGACGCTAAGTATAAACGGCAAAATCTTTCGATGGCCGCGATATGCGATAACAGTTCCGATGAGCGCGATTACCACAAGAACCTGCATCGCGTAAAGGATGTAAGTTTCGTAAGGCGCGAGGAACGTGAGACCAAGGATCGAACCGACAAGACTCAGAAACGGAAAGCAGCAAGGAACCGCAGCTCCCGCGATCACCGCGCCTATTGAACCAACTTTATCAAGTATATTTGTTGCCATAATTAATTCCGTTCCACGTGTGCGATCTCGACGACGACTGGGCATTCAGCGGAATCGGGATGCTTTTTAAGTTCCGCTTCGCATTCAGCTACATAATGTTTTAGCTTTTCGCGGAATTCGCGCATGGCCTTCATTCGGGCGTCAAGTTCCTTTAACTTTGCGTCGAGCAGATCGTGTACACGCAGACAATCACTCGTGCCGTTTGTCGTCAAAAGCGTCCTGATCTCGTCGAGTGTAAAACCCAATTCTTGCGCTTGCTTTATGAAAAGAACGCGGCTAACCGTTTCCGGGGTAAAGACTCGAAATCCCTTCGCCGTTCGCGGCGCAACAGGTAAAAGCTTGCGACGCTCGTAATAGCGGATTGTGTCGATGCTGACATTTGAACGTTCCGCAACCTCTCCAATTTGAAGCTCATGTGCCACAGAATAATTCTACACCCTAGAGCTTAGTCTAGAGTCAAGCGGAAAGTTGGACTCTTTGGATTTAGGATAATGGGATGTGTATGACAGAACGTCACACCCACACTTCACTAAACGCTAAACTCAGACCGCGAACTTTTTCTTAATTCTGAGCCTCAAACCTCAATCGCCGATTCGAGGACGTCGGTGTTTATGTTTTTTTGAGTTTTTGAACTTGATGCAATAACCGGTCACTTTAGGACTTCGGCTTCGACTCGCAATGTTCGCGTCACCCACCGCCTCGCGGAACGACTTAGCAATCCCGCGAAATGAGAACTACGCCGCTACAGCTTATTGAGCGTTCACGCGTCGCCGTATTCCTTGATCAACTCCGCTCGAATTTGTTCCGGCGACATTTTCTGTTCCTTTTCGAGCTTGTATGCCTTGAGTGCCGAATTCATGCAAATACCGCAGTTGGCGGCGTGGTCGTCCTCGAAGCATGAGTGCAGGCTTTTGTGGCCGACGCTTCGGTCGCAGTGGCAATAGCAAGGGAGTTGGGCGATTGTCTTGGGTATCTTTTTGACGACCTCGTAGGCCGCTCTGACCTGTCCCTGAAACATCGCGGGATCGAGTGTCGGCTTTAAGGTCGCTAAACTCGTCTCGCCCTGATATGCGGGGACGGGCTTCGGCGGTTTGGGCGTCGGCTCGGAATTTGTTTTGACGCTCGAACCGCCTCTCTTCAACGCGTCGTCGGACACGTTAGAGCAACCGCTCAGTAAGATCGAGATCGCCACTAATATGGCAAAGGTTACGGTTCTGAAATACATAATTCTCCTTGTTAAAAATGAGTCTCGTGACACGAGAAATTCGCCCGCTCGGTTTGGGCGGTTACGTGTTCGATATGAAAGTCTTTTTTGCACAAATCGTGGACGCGAGTCAGTACGTCGTCATGATCTGCTCCTTCGGCAAGCACGGCATGGACGCTCAAGGCGTTAACGCCCGAAGTGAGGGACCAAACGTGCAGGTCGTGAATCTCGGCAACACCTTCGATCTTCGTCAACGTCTCGCGCAAGGCGGCGATATTTACGTCGGACGGTGTGCCTTCGAGCAGAACGCCCACTGCATCCTTTAGCAAAGCCCACGTTCGAGGAAAGATGAAAAGTCCGATGCCCGCGGATATGAGCGGATCGGCGTAATACCATCCGGTCGTGAGCATGATCACGCCCGCAATGATCACGCCGACCGATGTGAGCATGTCGGAAAGAACCTCGAAATACGCGCCTTTCATATTGAGACTTTCCTTCGAACCGGAACGCAGAATGAAAACTCCGGCGATATTTATCACCAAACCGATCACCGCGATCAGAAGCATCGTCGTGCTTTGCACTTCGGGCGGGTTGCGAAATCGCTCGTATGCTTCGTAAAGAATGTAAAGCGATATTCCGATTAGCACGACGGCGTTAGTAAGCGCGGCAAGGATCTCGACACGGTAGTAGCCGTATGTCCGCTCCGGCGTGGCAGGACGCTCGGCGAACTTGATCGCAAGCAAGGCAAGGGCAAGCCCGCCAACGTCCGTTAGCATGTGTCCCGCGTCGGCGAGCAACGCCAAGCTGTTCGTCATCAACCCGCCGATTACCTCGGCAAGCATGTAGGCCGTCGTAAGACCGAGTACGATCATGAGCGGCTTCTTATTCCTGCCGGATGCGGATATTTCGTGCGTGTGTCCGTGTCCCATATTCTTAAATGATGGTCGAGTTTTCGACGTTCAAGATGATCACGAAACCGTCGCCTTTGCGACCGGTGTGAGCGTGTTCCTTGATCGCGGCAACTATTGTCTCGACCAATTCGTCGTTGGCTACGATCTCGATCCGCTTGTTCGGCTTAAACGGATTGATAGCATCGTCCGCCGTCCTAACGCGCTGGCCGAAACCTTCCGTATCGGTGACGGTGATGCCGGGAAATCCTTCAAGATTTTCCAACGCGACAACTAGCCGGTCGATCACGAGAGGTCGAACAACCGCGATTATTAGTTTCATATTCTACGCTCCTTCAAACTCACCTTCGGGGTCACGCTCAAGCCAACTGTAGAGCATCGGCAGCACGAGAAGTTTCAGCACGGTCGAAACGAGCAACCCGCCGATCACGACGGTCGCAAGCGGACGCTGAACTTCGGCACCGGCTCCGGTCGCGATAGCCATCGGAACGAACCCAAGCGTCGCGACGGTCGCCGTCATGAGGATCGGACGTAGCCGTGCCTCGGCTCCTTCGCGAACAGCCTGAATGACTGACCGACCTTCTTCTCTTAGATGATTGATATAGCTCACCATTACCACACCGTCCAGCACCGCAACACCAAACAAGGCGATAAAACCGACACCTGCCGAGATTGAGAACGGCAAGCCGACAACGAACAATGCAAGGACACCGCCGACCACGGCAAGCGGGATGCTCGTGTAAATCAAGATCGCCTGCTTGACCGAATTAAAGGTCGTGAAAAGCAGAACGAAGATCAGAAACAGAGCTAAGGGAACGACGATCAGCAACCGCGATGTCGCCCGTTGCAAATTCTCGAACTGTCCACCCCAAGTCAAATAATATCCGGCTGGAACCTTGACCTCTTTTTCGATTGCGGCTTGCGCTTCTTTTACAAAGCTCGAAATATCACGTCCGCGAACATTAAGCTCGACGCCGATCCTTCGTCGCGTGTCCTCGCGCGATATTTGAGCGGGGCCTTCGACGGTCTGAATGTCGGCAAGCTGCGACAAAGGAACGCGCGCACCGGTCGGTGACGGAACGAGTAGATTCTTGATCGTCTCAACGTCTTTGCTCGAGTCCTCGTTAAGTCGCACGACGAGATTGAATCGCTGTTCGCCCTCGTAAACCTGACCGGCCTCTTTTCCGGCGATCACGGATTCCACAACGTCGTTAACGTCCTCGACATTGATCCCGTATCGGGCGATAGCCGCTCGGTCGGGTTTGATCTGCAACTGCGGCAAACCGGAAACCTGCTCGACCTTTACGTCGGCTGCTCCGTTCACCTTTCCGACCGTCGCGGCGATCTTGTCCGCCGTCGTTTTCAATTCGTCTAGGTCGTCGCCGAAAAGCTTGATCGCTACGTCGGAACGGACGCCCGAAATAAGCTCGGCCACGCGAAGCTCGATAGGCTGTGAAAAGCTGAAATTAGCTTGCGGCACGTTGTCGGCCAACGCCTTTGACATTTTCTCGACAAGTTCCTCACGCGTGCTAGCGCTCGTCCATTCGCTGTGCGGTTTTAACTCGACATACACGTCCGATAGATCGACGCCCATCGGATCGGTCGCGACTTCGGCGCGTCCGGTTTTGGAAACGACCTTTGTCACTTCGGGGAGACCTCGCAAAACCTTTTCGGCGTTCGTAGCGATGTTTATGGATTCAGTTAGCGAGACGCTAGGCAATCGCTGTATCTGCACGGCAAGCGACCCTTCCTCAAGACGCGGAATGAACTCGGCTCCTAAGAATGGAAACAGTGCAAAGCTCGCGATCACGACCGCCGTCACAACGGCAAGCGTCTGGCCGCGATACCGTAAGACGAACTCAAGCGCGGGAACATAAAGACGCTTCGCCCACCTGACAAAAATGCTCTCGGTTTCCGCCACCTTGCCGCGCAGGATAAACGTCAACGCGGCTGGCACAAATGTAAGCGAAAGCACCAACGCTCCGATCAACGCAAAGACGACCGTCAACGCCATCGGCTTGAACATCTTGCCCTCGATGCCGGTCAAACTGAGCAACGGCAAATAGACAATGGTGATGATCCCGACCGCGAAAACCACGGGACGGCCGACTTCCTGACACGCCTCTAAGATCGTGCGTTCGGGCGGTTCGTGACTTCCTTCGTGCTGTGCTTCCGCTCGTCGCCGGACAGCGTTCTCCACGACGATCACCGCTCCGTCAACGATCAATCCAAAGTCGAGCGAACCGAGACTCATTAGGTTTCCCGACACATTGAATATTCGCATCAGGATCGCCGCGAAAAGCATAGACAACGGAATTACCAGCGCGACGAGCGTCGCTCCCCGCCAGTTTCCAAGTAAAAGGATCAGGACGATCACGACGAGTGCCGCGCCTTCCAAGAGGTTTTTAGCAACCGTGTAGATAGTGCGATCTACCAGTTCCGTTCGGTCGTAGAATGGCACGAGCATCACTCCGGCTGGCAAAGTTTTGCGAACGGATTCGACACGCTCCTTGATGTTCTCGACAACGGTTCGCGAGTTTTCGCCTTTGAGCATCATCGCGATACCCGAAACGATCTCGCCCTCGCCGTCCGCCGTAACCGCTCCTTGTCGGATCGTCGCGCCTTCGACCACTTCGCCGACATCGCGGACGTAAATCGGCACACCTTCCTTTCCCGTTTTTACGACGATGCTTGCAATGTCGTCGGGTTTTTCGGCAAGGCCGATACCGCGCAAAAGATACTGCTCCGAACCGTGTTCGATATACGCTCCGCCGACGTTCGCGTTATTCTCCGTGACGGACTGCAAAACGTCTCGAAGCGTGAGGCCGTAAGATTGCAACTTCGCCGGATCGAGCCTGACTTGATACTGCTTTTCGAGTCCACCGAAACTGTTGATCTCGGTGACTCCGGGGACGCCAAGAAGCTGACGGCGAACATTCCAGTCTTGGATCGTCCGCAGCGCGGTTTGATCGAACTTGGCTCCGTCTTTCGCCTTGAGCTCGTACTGATAAATCTCGCCGAGTCCGGTCGAGATCGGACCCATTTCCGGCGAACCGATATTCTCCGGTATCTGGTCACGGGCTTCTGATAGACGCTCCAAAACAAGCTGTCGCGCGAAATACGTGTCAACCGAATCGTCGAAAACAATCGTCACCGCCGACAATCCGAATCGTGAAATAGATCGAATCTCGACAAGATCGGGCAAGCCCGACATCGCCGTTTCGACGGGGAAAGTAACCTGTCTTTCGATTTCCAAAGGCGCGAGCGACGGCGCGGCCGTCAGAACTTGCACCTGAACATTCGTCACGTCGGGAACAGCGTCGATAGGAAGTCCCTGCAAGCTGTAGAGTCCCGCTCCGACCATGATGGCGACGAGCAGCATCACAAGGAGGCGTTGCGTTACCGCGAATTTGATAATTGCGTTGATCATAACTTCTGCGGAGGCTATTCTTCGCCCAACTCTCCTTTTTGCATTTGAGTCTTGAGCGTGAAGCTGCCTTTCGTCACAACCTTTTCGCCTAATTTCAATCCGCTAATGACGCGGTGATAGCCTTCTATCGCGCTTCCGATCTCGATCTCGCGAACCTCGAAAGCACCGGTTTCGTTGTCCTTCGGAATAAACACAACCGTCCGCTCACCGATCTTATGAACGGCGGTCGATGGCACAACCAACTCCTCGCCGGTCGCCGCTCCTGTCCCTGCTTGAAAACCAACCTCGACGAACATTCCGGCCTTTAGCCTCTCGCCCGCGTTATCGACCTCGATCCGAACGCGACCCGTTCGCGTTTCTTCATTGAGCTGCGGGTCGATGTAACTGACTCGTCCGTTGATCACGCCCTCGCCAAAAGCCGCGACTCGAATCTCTGCCGGTGTCCCGACGTGCAAAACGGGCATTTGGTTTTCAGGCACGTTAGCGATTACCCAAACGGTCGAGATATTCGAGATCGTGAAGATCGACGTTCCCGATTGAATACCGGCTCCCGCACCGACCGTTCGTGCGGTAACGATGCCGCTAACGGGTGAGCGTAGAGACACCAAAGCGATATTTCGCACGTCCGCATTCGGTGAGGACACGTTGACACCGAGTGCTTGCAAACTCTGTCGCTGGTGCGTTGCATCGACCTGGGCGGTTTTGTATTCAGCTTCCGCTTCTTGGATTTCCTTATTCAAGGAAATGTTTCGCTGAAAGTCGTATTCGGCGGTGGCGGTGCGATAATTCGTTTCCGCCGCGATCAGGTCTTTGCCCGCCCCGGCTCCAAGTTCGATCAGCTTCTTAGTTCGCTTTAGCGTCGCTTCCGCTTCGTCCAATCTCGCCTTCGCCTGTAAAACTGCGGATCGATTTTCCGACCGGCGAACGCGCTCCAAATTCTTTCCCGCAAGTTCCATCCGCGTGACGGCCTCGCGCCATTTGCCATAGCTCTCCGCAACCTCGTTGCTCAAGACGGTCGCGACGACCTGACCAGCAGTCACGCGATCGCCGATCGAGGCGTACACCTGTTCGATCCGGCCATTAACTAAGGTTGTGACTTGTTGCGTCTCTTGCGGATTTACTTCCACGGTTCCGGCGACCGTTACGAGCGCGATAGCTGGACGCTGCGTAACCGTCTCGGTAGTGATACCTGCGGCGGCTAGAACTTCGGGAGTCAAATGAACTTCGTTGGATTCTTCCTTCGCAGGTTCTTCGGTTTTTGTCTCGCTCTCGGCTTTATTTGCGCCGCTTCGCTTGAGGGCGATCAGTCCGATGGCGACTATTGCAATGACGCCTATGATCCCTAGCGTGATCAACCACGTCAGTCGATTCTTTCCCTTGCTCTCGTCTGTCGGCTCAAGGTCATTCGTGTCGGCATTCGTTTCGAGGCGGTCGAGTTCTGCCTCATCGTTTTCGTGATGTTTGATTTCTTCCTGCATATAATTTTCTATTTCTCTAACGTAAGTCCGAGAGCTATGAATAAGTCAGCTTGTGCGCGGTATCTTTCGGTTAGGGTTTCGGTTAGGTCGCGATTCGCTTCGAGCAATTTCCTTTGCTCGGCGATAAGGTCGGTGATCTTCAACTCGCCGATCTCATAGACCTTTCGGATGGTGTCGATGTTTTCACGCGAACGCGGTAATACCGCTGTTTCGAGCGTCGTCAAAGCTCGTCTCGCTGCTTCGATCCGCCCGAAGGCGGTAATGATCTCGTTCTTGACGACCTGCTCCGAAAACGCTCGACGCTCCTGCGCCTGACGGATCGCTATCGCGGCTTCCGCTTTTGCTCCCTGATTGCGGTTGAAAACCGGAAGTCCGATAGAGATTCCGAACGTAAGACTTCGATCTTTCTGAAAGAATTCGCCACGCGGATCGTCAAACCCTGCGCGTCCCTGCGTATATCGGGCGGTTGCCGAAATGTCCGGTTTCGATTGCGAACGGATAAGCCGAAGTCCGGCGTTCGCTAATTGCTCGTCGAGTTCCGCTAGTCTGATCTCCGGCCTGTTTTTCAGACCGACGCCGATGCTCGTTTCGATTGTCGGCGGTAGTGATGGAACGGTCGCAATGGAAATATCTTCGACAAGCTTTAACGGCTCCTCGTAAGTTAGACCTGCGTAGAATTTCAGTTTCGAGAGGGCGGCTTGAAGTTTGCCTTCGGTCAACTGACGGCGTGAGCGTATGCGTTCGACTTCGGTTTGCAGAAGGTTAAGCTCAAGCGGTGCGGTTTCACCTTCGTTGACGCGGATTTGTACGAACTGAACCGTTCGAGCATCAAGGTCCAAGAGTTCTTCCAAAACCTGAACCTCTCGCAGGTTCGCAAGTGCTTCCGCGTAAGTCTCGAAAATCTGTCCTGCCAGTTCCCGCTGTTTGGCGGCAACCTCGGCCTCTTTCAAGATGATCTCCGCTTTGGCTAGATCGATCCTACGATTCCGCTGTCCGTAAACTTCGAGCGGAACGGAAACGCCGACACTCAACTCTCGGTCGCCGGGCGATCCGACGAAACTGCCGGTGCTTTGCTCAACCTCAAGCGTCGGGTTCGGTCGTAGCTGCGCTTGCTGCAAACGAGCCTGCGCCTTCTCAACCTCAAGACGTGCGATCTTGATCTCGCCATTGTTGGCGAACGCTCGTCGAACGATCTCGGCAAGTGAAAGCCCGGCCGTCTGACTGCGATAATTGCCGATGATCGACGTATAGAGCAGGCGCTTGTCGTCCGGCTCGGCTCGTCCAAACGAGGCGACCGTCTGACTGAAATGAGTCTGTGCCATCAAAACGACGGCGACAAACGAGATAAACCTGTACATAAAAACCTAATCAAATAACTAAACGAGTAACGCGTAAGTGGCGCGAACCACTCGTGGCCGCGACACGCAAAAAGGCGCAAGTGTGTTATTGGATTAAGCCTTTGGCGGTTGCCAAATTGAGTCTTGAAAAGTAGCGGTGGTTGGATTCAGGTATCGATCAATTACGCGTGGAACGGCCTCTCGATCAGGCTGTGGATCGACTTGCATTGCAAATGTCTGACCCGTCACAGCATTCACACTGCAACACGAGCAAACGCAAAACGGCGAACATCCGTCCTGCTGCGCTTCATCGTCCCGAGTATCTTGCGGAGCCGTCGAAACCGTCTGCCTCGATCCTTCGCGCGCATATGTCTTGAACTCCTGACACGGCTGGGTCAGAAGGACAAAGATATACACGACAAAAATAAGGCAGAACGGTCTCACGATAATCAACTTATAAGTTTCGCTTTATTGGCGAGTTTCTGCAAGCCGGCGCAGTGCGATTCCGACACGTCATGGTTCCGAATCAGCGTCGAAACGTCCTGAAATCTCGACGCATTTCGTCAGCGGTGAGACGCGTCAAATTAAACGCCTGATTCGACAGATCATCCTCAACCTAGAAAATTGACCGGTCTCCGACCAAGTTATGATCACTTCCAAGGACGTCCGTTCAATAAATACAGCTCTTATGATTTCGCATGCGGTCTAATCTCCATACGGTAGTGTGAGTACTAACTACGTCTTTTTCTTTCGTTTTTCATTCCACTCCCTCCAGGCGAAAGAAAACTCCCGTCGGTCGACGATTCAATATTTTGGTTTCATTTCTTCCAATCTACGATCCATGTCCCTGAAAAAGCCAGTAACGACTGTAGATACCATCCGGAGACGCGCAGCTTCGGTCGCGGCCGTTTGGTTGATTGATGCGGACTCTACACGTCCCTCGAAGTTGAGCCGGTTGGCTACTTTTTCCATTTCCGCAGATCGTCGAATGCCCGAAAGCTGAATGCCGGCTCCCTGACGGCTGCTTGCCGCAGCGATCCCGCTGCCCTGATTTATGGCGCCGATATTCTGTGACGCCTGTGCTTGATAGGCGCTGTTGATATCACTCTGGTAGGTATTCGAAGCTTCAACCTTTTTGTCGGCGACAATATCCGTATTGTTATTCTGAAGCGACACATTGGCACGTGTGGTGGAATCCATCTGCTTGTTCACTTCCTGTATTGGGTGCTTGTCCCTAGCCCAATCGAACATTTCCTGTCCGGCGCGTATAGGCAAGGATGTCCCGGCGATCGAGGAACCGCCCGGAGTGAATTCGTAGGTCTTCATTCCGAAACGCTCAAGGTTGTTCTGGCCCCGGAGTTCGACCTCCTTCTTGCCATCGAATGTTCGAGACTCGCGGGTACCTTCCGCTTCAGCCCGCATGCCGGTAATTTCGCGCTTGGTGGCTGCCGAACTGCTGGTGATGCCGAATGCCTTATTCGCGTCGGCCATTAAGGTTTGAGTTACCTGATTTGCCCGGATCTGTCCGAGGTTTGTGACAAGACCGCCTTCGACTCCCGCAACGGATGAAATTAGTCTTGCTTCGGTCGATTGATTTGCGGCTTCGAGAGCCTTCTTTGCCCCGGCCTGTTCCGCGTTGTAGATTCCCTGGATTTGCGTGTTCTCGGCCTGCCGATGCAGCGCAGCACCGGCAACGAGACCGTAGGTTTCAAGAGCCGTACCGATCGACGACAGCATCCATCCCATCGAGACCTGCGATACTCCCTCGTACACCTGTCCTCGGAGAACCCGATAGCTCAGCCATGGGACGAGAATGAAGCAAAGACTCGAAACAAAAAAGAGAGCGGTAACAATGAGAGCACTCGACGCAGGATCGTAGTTGCTATTCGTGATGATCGTCGCTGTTGTAGGGTCAAGCGAGAAGACCGCTTCACCGTTGTAGATAGACAGAGCAAGAAGACCGATGCTGTAACACACGTAAAGAGTTACAGCTTTGACGATCGGGAATGCCAGCGCAAAAGTCGCGACTCCCCAACAAAACGGATAGAAAATCTGGTTCGCGAACTTCTCATCGAACCCGAATGCGGAAAGCACTGGTGCGGCGAGTTTTAGCCCGATGAGAATAAATAAACCGGCGACCGCCAGGAAAATTCCACCGAACTTTAGGATGTTCTGTCCGATCACCATGAACGTAAACATCTTCGGCATATCCCAGCCGAGTATGTTCATCTCACTCGTGATGTCTTTAACTGTCGAGTTCTTGTCGGTGATGATACCGACAAGACCAGGCTGCCCGTTTGGGAGACGCTCGGCCAAAAGCTCGTTCGGATCTTCGACCGCGAAGTTGTTCTTTACATACTGCTTCATCTTCTCGTCGAACTCGGCGATGAGCGTACTATTATAGCCCCTTATAGGGCGTGCAAAGAACTTTCCGGTTACGGTAAGCGCGTCAATGATGAACGGACTTGCAACGGTTGCGACCGTGAAGGATGGCGCAGGAATCGTGATTACTAGAAGTGAATATATCTATGATGAATCGGGTCGTAGTCCTGGATATAGAGGTAATCCAACGTCACTTCGAGTATGGGATAGTTCAAAAGGGACTTATTCAAACTCCTCGGCATATATTGCCACCCATTCAAAATTCGACTCTTTCGGCAACCAATATGAAGCCACTGATGCTAAAGGTTGCAGTTCGACGACGGTTTTTGACTCGACATATCAAACTTATCCGACTCAGGTGACGACATGTGCACCTTCGGATGGATCACACGGGGCAAATGCTGGCTTTGTTTCAACAGCCACCTTCGATTTCACGACAGGGCTTCCACTCACTACAACGAATGCAAACGGTTTGGAAACGAGAATTACCTACGACTCGGCAACCCTTCGATCGCTGAACACTAAAACCTATTACAACAATTCCCAAGTGGGTTCGACATCGGAAACCATATACCACGACGAACCAAACAATTTTTGGATAAAAAATCGCTCGCAGATTGATACTGATAAATGGGTAGAGACAATTACTTATTTTGATGGACTCGGCCGCGCCTGGAAAACAGAAGAGGTGAATTCCCTAGGAAATATATTCACTGAAAAGGAATATGACGAACAGGGACGAGTTAAACGGGTTTCGAATCCCTTCAGGGCAAATGAAACAAAAGTCTGGACCACTAATATTTATGATGAGGCAAGCCGAATAACAGAAGTCGATCTTCAAGATGGCTCTAAGGTCACTACTGAGTATGGCGTTTCGGTTTCGGGCGTTGTTGGCCTAACAAAACAGATCACCGATCAAGCCGGAAAGAAACGCAAAGGCATTACTGATACTCTCGGGCACATGGTTCGTGTTATTGAAGATCCGACTGGTCAAAATCTCAGTACTGATTACATCTTCGATATCCTTGGCAGCTTACGTAAAACAACGCAAGGGACTCAAAATCGCTTCTTCATGCATGATAGCCTTGGACGGCTCGTGTATGCCAAACAACCCGAACAGGATACGAACTCTAATTTTACGGCAACCGATCCCATAACAGGCAACACCGGCTGGTCTGAAAAATATGAATATGATGATAATGGAAATATTTTTAAGACCACTGATGCAAAGAACTCATACGTCCAAGCCACATACGACAACCTGAATCGCATTGTTCTGAGGGACTATTCGGACAGTGCTACTCCTGATGTGAGTTTTTATTATGACGGAACTGGCTTGAGTTCATCGCCGACTGGAGCCAAGCTTGGACAGCTGACCAAATTATCGACTTCAGTCTCGGAGACGCGTAATCTTGAATTTGATGATTTCGGGCGAGTACTAAGCTATCGGCAGTCGACGGGAGGGCAGAATTTTGATTCCTCATATGAATACAACATTGCCGGACTGCTCACGGCAGAGACTTATCCATCTGGTCGGCGGGTAGAATATTCAACGGATGAAAATGGGGATCTTTCGAATGTTAAGAGCCGTAAAAATAGTGGTGCGGGGTTCTGGGCCTATGCTTCCGGTTTCAAATATAACACGGCCGGTATGAATACTGCTCTAAGACTAGGTAACGGACATTGGGAGACAACCGTTTATAATGACCGACAACAAATAACCAAAATAGGTTTGGGCGTCACAGACAACGACAGAAACCTTTTGGAACTCGAGTATGGATACGAGTCAATAGGCAATCACGACAATAACGGAAATCCTTTAGAACAGAAAATCAAGGTTCCGGCTGTGGGAAGCAATCCGGCTTTTACAGCAGTACAAACTTATTCTTATGATGGTCTAAATCGCCTAAACTCAGCTGAAGAAAAGGTATCTGGCACAACGACGTGGAAGCAGACATTCACAATCGACCGGTTTGGAAATAGAACATTCGATGCGGGTAATACAACGACACTGGGCAGTTGTTCGACCGCAATTTGCAATCCGTCCATCAGCACAAACAATAATCGCATAACCTCAAGCGGATATACATATGACGCAAACGGTGCTTTAACTCAAAACGCGTCCGGCGAAAGGTTTGGTTACGACGCGGAAAACCATCAAACAAAATTCTTTAATTCAAACAATTCCGGTTCAACTTCTGATGCTGAATACATTTATGATGGTGACGGGAAACGTGTAATGAAAACGGTTGGCTCCGACACTACGATTTTCGTTTACGACGCACTGGGCAAGTGATCGCTGAATACGCAACAGTTCTCGCCACAACTCAGCAGGTCAGCTACTTAACTCAGGACGGCCTCGGCAGTCCGAGGGTTACGACTAATGAAAACGGCGAAGTGACAAGTCGCAAGGACTTTATGGCGTATGGTGATGAAGCCCTATCGGTGCAGCGAACAAGCGGCCCTAGCGGCAACAACTATGACACGCCGCAGTTCAGAACCGACTATACCGGCTATGAGAAGGACGACGAATCGGGCCTGCAATTCGCACAGGCAAGATATTTCAATCCAATGCATGGCAGATATACGACAGTAGATCCAATGACAGCGTCCGCTACGATAAGGAACCCACAGAGCTTTAACCGGTACGCATATGTAAACAATTCTCCGGTTAAGAATACTGACCCGCTAGGGCTTTCTCCTGTCTCATGGAATTCAAGTTTTGGCGGCGGAGGTGGATTCTGTTCCGCTGCACGTTCCAGCTGTGAGGAGGGCGGGGACGAGGAACTTACAACACCCTCAATTGAGGCATATCAAAAACAACAGCAGGAACAAGAAAGAAAACGACAACAAGAAAAGAAGAAAAAAGCCGAAGCCAAAAAACAAACGAAGCAAGCAGCCAAAAAGCCAAAGGCACCGCCCACTCCAGCTCAGAAAAAAGATGAATTTCGCAGCGGCATACCGGAGCCTGCGAAATCGGGAGCCCCCAGACCAGCTCGAGCCAGCATAGTTGGGCCATTGGAGGGGGACACAAATGGACGTCCAAACTCTTACCGAAACATCTATAAATATCAGCAAACCCTTTTAATTCAAGTCTCGGATCAATTTGGAAACGCATATTATGTAACCGACTCAGAAGGAAATGCGCCGTATGTTGAGGAAAAGGTGGATAAAGTTCCAGGTGGAACAGAACCTCCTGAATTAGCAGGACGTCCTCCACAGACCGCGAATGGAGATTTAAATTCAGATGGCAGAATTGCAGATGTACATACCTATGGCTTGGGTTTTGGTGGTCCTGAACTCCCGGATAATCTCGACGTAGTAAAGAGACAAACAATATGGGTCACGGCCCCGGATACTGGTCAGCGCTACGAGGTTGGGCGTTTCGAATATCGTTGGACAAAAAACACCTTGACCGTCACGGACTATACAAGAGGGGAAAAAAATGCAAAGACATATGTCTATTGAACATCAAAAAGGAAAAGATCGTCGTGTCTTCGATCTAAAAAGGTGGATTATGGTAAAGTGTTTACTTTCGTTTAGCGCTCTGTTGTGCGTTGTGTTTTTCATATTTGTTCCATCTGCATTTTCGCAAAGCCCTATAGTCCTACAAAACAAAATATCGGTGGATTTAGACGGATATAATATTGAGAGAGTGCTGAGGCTTTTGAGCGATAAATATAGAGTTCCGATTGGATTTGAACGAGATTTTCTTTCAAACCCAGTGAAGGATGTAAGTATCAATTTGAAGGCGAAAAACATTACAATCAAGGACCTCTTAGACAAATTGACACAGTTGGATTCCAATTACGAATGGAAATCTGTGGAAGGTGTTATTAATGTAACGCCTAGATCTCCTAGTAAAATACTGGATATTACACTGCCGACCTTTTCAGTCACAGATACGGAGCTAGGACAAGTCGGAACTTATATTGCCCAACTGCCGGAGTTTAAGGCCGGGAGCTCACAACTGGGTTTCACCAGTAGTACTGCTGATGAATACGACGGTCCCGCCTTAGAGTCAACTCGGGTCTCAGCGAGTATGACCAATTCGAATATACGCAAAATCTTAAATAGTTTTCTCGTGAAGAAACAGGCTAAATTCTGGACCGTTGTGCCGTATGGCGTTCAAGATCGATTTGTTTATATTCGGTTGTATTAGCCCAGTTTTTCTTGTAAGAGTCGTAAGGCCTGGATTTTGCAGATACCTAGTATTTAGGCTTCATTTCCTCCAATCGCCGATCCATATCACGGAAGAATCCGGTAACGACCGAAGATACCATGCGTAGTCTTGCCGCTTCGTTAGCGGCGGTCTGATTTATTGAAGCAGCCTCTGTTCGTCCTTCGAAATTGAGTTGGTTTGAATTCCTCTCAATATCAGCAGAACGGCGAATTCCCGAAAGTTGTATTCCTGCTCCTTGTCGGCTGGTTGCAGATGCTATCGATGCACCGGTGCCAAACACTGCCTTGCTTTGCGACGCCTGATTTTCAAGTGCTTGATTGATCTCGCCTTGGTAGGTGTTTGACGCTTCTACCTTCTTGTCGGCAACAATGTCAGTATTGTTGTTTTGAAGCGAGACGGTATCACGGGTGGTCGAATCCATCCGCTTGTTAACTTCCTGGATTGGATGCTTACCCCTAGACCAGTCAAAGAGTTCCTGTCCAGTACGGATCGGAACGGACGTACCGGCAATCGACGAACCTCCGGGTGTAAATTCATAGGTCTTCATTCCGAATCGCTCAAGATTGCCCTGACCTCGCAAAGCGGTTTCCTTCCAGCCGTCAAATGTTCGTCCTTCTCGAGTTCCTTCGGCCTCGGCCCTTGTTCCCGTTATTTCTCGTCGTGTTGCGGCTGAGCTGCTAAGCAATCCATAGTTTTTGTTTGCTTCGGCCAGTAAGGATTGAGTAACCTGATTTGCTCTGATCTGCCCAAGATTTGTTACAAGACCGCCTTCGACGCCGGCAACAGATGAAACAAGTCTCGCTTCAACTGATTGATTTGCGGCATCGAGAGCTTTTTTTGCAGCGGCCTGTTCCGCATTGTAAATCCCCTGGATCTGGGTATTTTCCGCCTGACGATTGATTGCAGCACCGGCGACAAGTCCGTAGGTTTCAAGAGCGGTTCCGATCGTTGAAAGCATCCATCCCATCGATATCTGGGATACACCTTCATACACCTGTCCGCGAAGGACACGGTAACTTAGCCACGGAACCAGAATGAAACAAAGACTTGAGACAAAGAAGAGTATCGTAACGATCAAAGCGCTCGATGCCGGGTCGTAATTTCCGTTAGTGATGATCTTCGCGGTTTGGGGATCTAGTGCATAGACGCTCTCTCCATTGTAGATGGACACGGCAAGCAGTCCGATGGAGTAACACACATACAACGTGACCTCTTTCACGATCGGAAAGGCAAGCGCGAAAGTCGCCACTCCCCAACAGAACGGATAGAAGATCTGATTGGCAAATTTTTCGTCAAACCCACAGGCTGACAACACGGGAGCGGCGAGTTTAAGGCCTATAAGAATAAACAGGGCTGCAAGCGAAAGAAAAATCGCGCCGAATTTGATGACGTTCTGACCAATGACCATGATCGTGAACATTCTCGGCATGTCCCAGCCAAAGACATTCAGGTTTGCAGTTATGTCTGCAACGGATGACTCCTTGTCGGTAATGATGCCGACAAGTCCGGGCTTTCCGTTCGGAAGTCTCGGTGCCAGCAATTCGTTCGGATCTTCGACGGCAAAGTTTGCTTTGACATACTGCTTCATCTTTTCGTCGAACTCCGCGACTAGCTGCCGGTTGAAGTTGCGAACCGGTCTGGCAAAGAATTTTCCGGCTACAGTCAGCCCGTCAATAATAAAAGGGCTTGCTCCGATCACGACCATAAAGATGA
The DNA here is from genome assembly GCA_019694355.1 of Pyrinomonadaceae bacterium. Classification (GTDB taxonomy): domain Bacteria; phylum Acidobacteriota; class Blastocatellia; order Pyrinomonadales; family Pyrinomonadaceae; genus OLB17. Next base: position 121,186 of record JAIBCB010000006.1, read on the forward strand.
CCGAACGGATGCCCCAGGCGACCAGCTGTTCCGGTCCAAGTCCTCGATTGTCATAAAAACGCCTGATGAAGCCGAGTATCAATACAAAGCTTCCGACTATCCATGCAAGGAACAGCAAGATCGGCATAAGCGGCTTTATGACGACATCGAGAATCGATCTGAAAAGCCATTCCTGCCCCGTTCGCATTAGATTTTGGATTTGCTCCGTGTAACTCCTCGCTGGCGACTGCTGCGGCAACACGGTTCCTGGTACGGGTGTAGAAGTGGGATTGGCCGGATTGTTGTTTTCATATTGCTGCAAAGCAGGGGCCGGACTGCCGTCGAGCGGTGGCATAAACGGCGAGTCGGTGTTAATGGTTAGAATAAGATCGTTCGCCGTAACGGGCTGTCCGTTCACCGTACCAATAACCGTCTGTCCTTCGACACGAGGCGGGCGCGGCCGGGTTCGTTGCCCGGCCGCTGTGGTGGCGAGGAGGCAGTTGGCGAGAATGAGCAGGACGAAGAGAACGGTTGCAGTGTATGTTCGGCGAATCATTTGAAACCTCTTTTGTTGTTCGCGGTTAAAAGTCAATTACGGAAGCGGACTTTGATACGTGTCCTCGTCCCAGATCTCATATTTTTCGAGTTCACGCATAAAGTCGTCGGATACTCGGGTAATTCCGGTCATCATCTCGGTGGACTTGCGGATCTCGTTTCCAAATGCGGTCATTCTTTCGATCTTGAGTCCATACGCCACGAACTTTGCCTGTATCTTGGCCTCAAGTTCGCGAAGCTGGCCTTCGACGGTGGTGATACGCAGATTCACGGCGAGCATTTGATCGATAAGTGACTGCACGCCATCTTGATTTGCGGGCAGATTGGCCTGGATCGCTCTTGTTTCGTCGGCGATGCGTTCGCGTTCTTCGTAAAGTTTTGCAAGATCTAAAGCCAAGTTCTCGCGGTCAAAGAGCATTCTTTCAAGCTCAGAATCGAGTTTTGCGAGTCTTTCGAGATTCGCCATTTCCGCATCGGCACTCCGACCGATCGAGAACCGCAAAAAATCGTCAAGGTCGCGTTTGTTGGCGTCCATATCAAAGATGCCGTTCTTGAGTCTTCTGGCAATATTGACAATCGAATGTATCTGGCTGGTTATCGTTGTTTCGATCCTCTTTTTCAGTTCGAACGTGTTGCGGATCAAACGCCCCAAGGTTGAATAAGTAGATATCAGCTGCTTGTGACGCATTACCTGCTCGTCAACCTTATCGAGGATCCCGCGAAGGTTCGTGACGCTTTCGACCATTTTTTCGTATTGCTGGACCGCCTTCTCATACATCTGGACATAGTGATTGATCGTTTCGATCCATCTGCTGGCCTCTTCGATCTTCTTGGCCACCTGAAGCGCATATTGTGACGGATCGAACACCGTCCATTGGGCGGATACGGGTTTCACGTCAAATCCGACAAGGATCGAAGAAAGGACCAAACTAATCAGAAGTTGCCTTTTTAAGCTTAAATGTTTCCAGTTCATATCAATTTCGCACTCCCGTTATTTCTATAAGATCGCTTTCGGACAAACCGGTAAGACCTATCGCTGAAAGTCCTTGAGGATACTTATCCGCAAGCCAGGTGACGATGAGTTCGAGAGGCAGATCGGGACGAAGCTTCTCGATCAGCCTTCTTGCGTTTGCTTCATCGGTATCGTTCGTGTTCGCCCATATCATGACCGGCGACAAGTGGATCTCGGCCATCTGAACTATCTTGTCGCCGCCGCTTCCGATGACGAACACCCATTGCGTATATCGGCCATACTGATTTCTTATCGCTCGGATCGCAGCGATGGTCTCGGAAGCAAGTTCACAGTCGTCCGCGAGGCGTTCAAACCCGCCGATCTGCTTTCCGACGATCTTCACTCCGGAGTTTTTTACAAGGTCGATGCCCGTGATATTCGGCTGTTCGGGGGTACCGGTGAAATGCTCGTAGGCTTGCGAGAAAAGCACCGTAACAAGTCCTTCTTTTCTTCCCGTAACAGTGGCCTCAGCTATCAATTCCTGTATTGCCGGAAAATGTTTGTTGATCTCGCGCATCTCATCGCAGATAAATAGGATCGGCTGCTTCTGACTGTTTGCATCTTCTTCACCTATCTCCTGCATGATCTGGGCACTGATCCTGAAACCGACGCTTTCGCGTATCTTTTCGTCGAGTGTGCTGATGCCGGAAAGCTCAAAGACATCGAACATTGATCGCTGGTCGTAATCGGGATGCGTCGGAGCATTCAGCCACGGATCTTTCCGATGAATATTCAACTTCAGGAATAGTTCGCTGGCTTGCTTTTGTTCGCCAATGCTCCAATGAAAGCTCTTGAGAACGTCGAGAAAATGTCCGAGTGTCGGCTGAAACTTGGGCCTGCCTTGGCCGTTTCTTGCGAGAGCCATCTTATAGACTTCATCTATTACCGTGGCGGCAATGGCGCTTGTAATTGCATCAGATTTTGGCGTCTTGCTAAGAATTAGAATGTCTGTCAGAACCATTGCCAGCTGCCGTTTCGTCGGCGGCATTCCATTTTCAATTCCGGGATAGTTCCAGATGTTTATCGGTTTCGGGTCAGTTTCGGTAAATTCGATGTGACGCCCTCCGAGAAGTTTACAGATGGGTTTGAAAGAGTAACGGTAGTCCATGACCCGCACCTTCACGTTCCCGCGATGTGCTCTTATATCGGTGATGAGCATCGAGGCAAGAAAGGACTTTCCTTCACCGGACGCGGCAGTAACAATAACCGTCGGGGATTTGATCAATGAGCGGTCATATAGGTTAAGTCCGAACATCTGTCCGTTTGGAGTTGTGAAAATGCTGTGAGGACTCGAATTTCCTCGCCAATTTGTTTCGGTCGGGACAAAGGCAATGATCGAATCCGCGGTTTCTGTCAGTTCTTGGCCGGTTTGTCGTGCGGAAAGCTCGCCGGCGAGCATACGCGGATAGATTGCCCGCTGTCTGACAGGTTCTTCCCGAACGGCATCTGCTCCGATCTTTCGTCGGATGGCGGAGATCACCGAGTCGCATCGGTCGTTCAACACTTCTATCTGATGCCGTTTATCCTTGGTCCCGATCGAGCGATCCGCAAAAACGATCACGTTCATTCTGAGCGTGCATATCTCTTCATTGTCTGCCTCAACCTGTTCAAGCAGATCTTCAAGATCGTTTTTTATGACTACGGCGTCTTTTTTGAGATTCCTGAAACCGAGCCAGGTATTGCGGCTCCTTTCTATCCGGTCGATCCTCTTTTGCAGGTCTTTCTTAGCTGACCGCTTTTCAGTGGTCATGATGTCCACGACAATCTCGTGCGGAAAGCAAAGGCTACGCGTCGCGGTCAAATACCGCATCACGTCAGCGGTCACGAAGCCATTAGGAAGGGTCTTCAGACTGACCAGAGTTGCAGGCGTTCCATTGTGTCTTACCAAAGATTCACCATTGGCCTCGATGTTTGTAGAGGCAAGGTATCTGCGAATATCAATTCGCTTGTTTTCAAGTAGCACGGGAACATTCGCTGAGTCTCTCCGATGGCTTCTGAACAACCTGGCGAACAACTCATCGGAATCCATTTCACAAAGGTTGAGCTGCCTTGGAAAATTCGATTCAAATGACTGAAACACGCGCTTTGCCATTTCGCGACACTCTGACTCCACGCGCTCCTGCCGCATCACAAATAAATCGCGAGTTCTGTTTTTCACTCTTATGACCGGCTGTGAGAGGAATCTAATTGTTCCGTTTGCCTTTATTTCCCGAGCTATCGAAGGGACTACTCCGGATAAAATACTTTTGTCCGTTGAAGCTCGAACAGGAACTCTTATCCATACGGATGCGGTCTGCTGCATTATTTGACCTGAACGGATCGATTCTTCGTAGAGTGACAAATTTCCTGCGTGAAGCAGACACGCAACGGGATCGCTGCCTTCTTTGCTCCTGGAGCGAAGGTGTGCCTTTAATACACTTCCGTCGTCTGCCCCATTTTCAAAGCGAAACTGAATGATCGTATTCTGGGGTCTGTCGAACTTGAGGATGGTCTTTAGCTCCTCAATACGCTGCTCGGTCAGATAGCCGTCATCATAGAGAGTATTGGCGGGTTCGAACCTGTAGGCTTTTCCGTAGCTGCCGTCACGATAGCGGATCAGATTTCCTTCGAGACCGACAATTTCTGTCGGCAAGAGTTTTCCTTGGAACGGAACTCTAGGTAATGATTCCGCATCTGCTGCGTGTTCGCTTCTGGTTTTGATCTCTCGATGTAGTTTTGAAAGAGGTAGCAGCCGATACCCAACCGCCACTCCGATCCCGGCAAATGCAAGGCTTCCGAAAAGTGACAATACCAATTGCGCGAATGTTATATTTGCCGTGTCCATTCTTTCTCCCGTTATTTATCAACCCAATCCTTCACTTTTAGCTCGACACCAAGTGGCGGCCTGACGGGTGCCCATTTTTCGCTGAACGCTTCCGTCTTATGCGAGAGCCAGTACTTAGGCTTGCTCCTCCGCAGAAAATTGAAGGCGGTGAGCAGGATCAAAAAAGTCATTAACCCTAATGGAAACCCGAGCGGAATAAACCAAATCCAGACGTTGAAGATAAAAGGAACCAAATAAACCACCGCCGTCGGGATAAGGATGTATTTCCAATCGGATGAACAAACTCCAAACCGTTTGAGTTCCCGAAAGACATTCGGCCGCGTTTGTCGTCTTCGCATAAAGACCTCCATCTCAGAAATTGGTATCAACGCCGACTGCTCTGCCTTGCGCCAGCTGCCAGAAAACGGCGACGATCGTCCCGAACGCAAATGCCAATAATGAGCCGAAGGCCTGGTTACCCCACTCCTTGCCGGTCATCTTGTTGTAGATCGCCCAAGCGACACCCACCGCGCCCAAGCAGAACAGTACTATCGCCATGAGTTTGAGCGATTCACGGATGATGTTGGACAGGTTGCTCGCATCGCCGGTGAAGATAGGCCCCTGAGCAAATACGACATTGGAAAGTGTCAGTACTGCGGCCACCACCAAAACCTGTGTGAAAACTTGTCTGAATTTTTTGATTCGGTTCTTCATATTGTCCTCTGAAAAAAGTTAAGCGCTGATCCAGTCCTCTTCGGGTAGTGTTTCGAGAACTTGCTTGTCAGCGGCATGGTCACACTGCAAGGCTCGTGCCGTTTCAAATTTTGGCGTGGCATATTGATTGCGAAGTCTGCCCGACATGATCAAGCAACTTCTAATTTCCTCGGCCGTTTTCGGAGTGCTCATCGCTTTTCCGTTTGACCTTAGATCACAGGCGAGGATCGTTTACACCAAAGCAGCGATCTCGCGAATGGATGTTATGTCGCGTTCGCGGATCTTTGAACCGTCAATCATTGAGGCCGCACAAAGTGAGGGCATCGATCCGTTGATTCTGTGGACGATCGCTTACAACGAAACGCGGTTTCGGCCCTGGCTGACAAGCCCCAAGAATGCCAAGGGACTGATGCAGTTCATGCCTGCGACGGCTTCACGCTTCGGACTAAGTGATCCTTATGAACCAAGAGCCTCGATCCTTGCTGCGGCAAAATATGTGAAGGTTTTGGGGCGGCTTTTCGAGTGGCGTTTGGACTCGATCCTTGCGGCTTACAATTCGGGCGAAGGGACTGTTACGGCGTACTTGATCGGAAAATCGCTCTTGGTAAACGGAAAGTTGATAAACCCCTCTCGTATTCGGACGATCGGCGGGGTTCCTCCTTACAAAGAAACCCGCAATTATGTGACGAGCGGCCTGAGGATATACGAGTGGCTGACGAAGCAAAATAGGCTTGTCACACAACAGAACACAATTGCTTCAATTGAACCGATTCGTCGGGCCCCGTCTGCCGAGATCAACAACAATCAGCCCAGGCAGAAAAACGAAGATCATCGGTCTAAGGATCTGCCAATTGTCGTGTACTACGAACCTCGCACTGGACTTCGACGAGTTTTGAGCAACCCAGATACTGATTCATTACCAAGCGGTCAAAATGGCCCGGTAATCGTATCTCCGGAAACCCGCATCATGTCAGGTCGAATAGCACGAACCACTTTCGTCGGCAGACTTAGATAGTGGTGCATTTTTTATCCACTTGGCTAATTCCTGCACCACTAATGGAACATTTTTTAGCCATAGGAGTTGGCTAACGGGAAATCACCTGAAAATTGCACTCAATCCGCTCTGGCACTTAGATTGCGAAGTTCATTTTCAGACAATTCCACGACCAGGAAACAGGAACACGAAAATGATGAACTCAAATCACATCGATTCCCTTAAACAAGAAGACAATTTTACTCCGTTGTATCTGTCTCGTGATCCGGATGATGTATTAACTATCTCTTCGCTTTTCAAGGCCGTTTGGATACTGCTTGTCGTTCTTCTCCTCAGTGTCGGTATAAATGTGTTTCTTTCTCTCAGAAAGGCGGATCGGATCATAATCGACAAAACTTCAGGACGGGTTACTGAACTTAATAATCGAGACTATGGAAACACGGAGTCGGTCAGCATCACTCCCGACAGCCCGGGCGAAACAGACAAAAGATATCTGGTAAAGGAGTTTCTTACCGCTCTTTATGATGTTGAACAGACGACACGCGAAGCGCAGGTCAACAAACTCCTAAAAATGCTTGACCCCGATCTATCGGTGGCCGTAGCAACCCGCCTGAAACAAAACGGGGTACTCGCCGCCGAGAAAATGGAAAGCGTCAATTCTGTCTGGGATCTGCAGGACCTCAACATCGATGAGAATGACCCTTATGTGCTGCGTGCGATCGGCGTGAGGAAGATACGGAGAAAGGCTGCCGGACAAGACGTGGAAGAGTCCGTTCAGTTGAAATGCAAATTTCTGCTTAAGGACAGTCCGACATCCCCAGCCAGAAACGACAATAACCTGCGTACGGGTTTTACGATCCTGAGATTCCGAGTAGAACCTGTAAATGGTAAAACCGTTTCCCCGATAACTCTTACCGGCGACCCGACAGAACAGGAAGCAATTCCCGATCAGACAACTGAGGCCAATACAAAACCGGGGGCAACAGACAATCAATAATCCCATTTCTCGGCATTTAAGGTGAATTTATGTATCAACAAGATCCAAATCGTTTTGTCCGCATCGCAATTGTAGCTGCTCTTACTTTGGCTGTCTTTCCTTTGTTTGTCGAGAACGCGTTTCCTCAAAAGAGGAATGACAGATTGGCAAGACAGTCCTCTACAACCAAGCGAACGAAGCCCGTGATATTGAAGACCGCTCGTTTGGACAAAGAATCGGATCTAAAAGGTGATTCCTCTGCTCCGGTTTCAGTTGTGAATACGACAGCAAACGATTTTCTTTCCGGCGAGGTGAGCATATCGGTCAATCCTAAGCAGCCAACCGTTATCCGGTTGGGGCTGGCGCAAAATGCAGTTTCTATTGTCGAGTTTCCGGCAAACGACGGGATATATTACATCCACGAAGGCAATCCAAAGCTGGCCTCTGTATTTCAGTCTCCGACCAAGGAGAGTGACCGATCGATAACCATTTATCCCGGCGAATCATTTTTGCCGTCCCGAGATGGAAGCACTTCATCATCTATCAGCCTTCAGATGAGATCAGGCCTTATATTGATCCTTGAACTTGTTCCGGTTTCCGATTTGAGAAAGAACGCTCACAGATGCGTGATTTCCTATGACCGCGAAACCGTTATCGCCGCTCGAAGGGCCGCCGGTCTCGCATACAACCTCGGCGATGAATCAGCGGTTGTGCGATCAGCTAACTCGAAAGCGGTTTCAAAACTCGTGGGATCAACGGATGTAGGAATGCCGACTCCACCAGCTTCCTCTTCCGCTGATCCAACTCAGTTCAAGGCCAACTATGTGGACGTGAGACGTGAGGAACGTGACCAATACGTCAAGCAAGCAGGCAAAAACAAAAAGGATATTTCGTATCTGGCTAATAAAAGACTGGCCGAATGCATTAAAGACACCAAGAAGCACTTTAAGTTATGGAGCAAGCCGCAGTCGGGTTTACAGATCTCTGTGGCCAAACTCACCGATGTCGATGACCAAACGAGACTGGCCGTAATTGCAGTAAGAAACGTGAGCACGTCGGATCTGAGGCTGCTCGCCTCGTCGCCCGAACTTCAAGTCCACACCGTCGATGCTTCGGGAAACGCCTTGCAATCCACACGCTTGAACGTCGCATACATCGAAACTACAAGTGCAGAAGGATTGTTGACGGTCGGAGCAACGGTATATTACGCACTGGCTTATCAGCCTCCGGTCTTAGGCGCAAATCAGACTGTCAAAGTGCTCGCGACACACCGAGAGGCCGCCGATGCCCCAGTCAGAGCGACACTTGCGAATTCCAAAGCTAAGGAGTGAACTCATGGAAACCACTTCAGTGATAAATGAAATACCCGCTGCCATGCCGGACATTGAGGATGACGAAGAGCGAGAGTCCTTGCTGAATACCGCTGACGATGAAAAGGCGAGTATTGAAGCCGAGGAAGAAAGCGATGAATTGGACGCCGGTCTCGTTCATCCACCTCAAAGGCGACGATGGCGGATCCTTCGAACCGTTACCGGCTTTATTCTTTTTCTCGCAACGCTTGTCCTGGGGATAACCTGGTTCTTTGGCATTGGATGGTTCGCCGTAAAAAAGGCTGAGAATGTGACTCGAAAGAATTCGGCCAATACAATAAACGAGCCTGTATCGGAAGATGAAAAACTCAGGACTGCACTCAGCCTTGTGGCCGCGAATGACAAGCAAACAGATGAAGCTGCGACCAACCTGCTGGCCCCGGAGTCTTCGCCATCATCTGACGGCAAGACGAATGACGAAACTTCGATCGTTGGCGGCATTGACAATAAATCCACTTACCCTACCGTACAGTTGCCGGATCGCAGTCTTGCCAGCCCAACAACCGATGTTGCTGATGAGAAAAAGACCGATGCCAAAGACGAACCGGAACCGTCGAACGACTCCCGTATGCCCCGTCAGGTCACCACTCGAGACATTGAGCCGCTCGGCAGATCGCTCTTTTTTGGTATCGCTAGACGGGCGTCATCAACCAATCAACCAAAAGAACAATCGTCAAATCCATCGATTCGACGATCTAAATCCCAGAACACGATCCCCTTTGGCACGATGCTCCCGGTGCGTCTGATCGGGTCGATCTACACGCTGCGGAATTCCGCCGGCATGGTAAGGATGGAACTAACCCGTCTGGTAGAAGGCGACGGATACAAATATCCGACCGGCACAGTTCTGGTCGGGACTGTGCGCGGCAGCGAATCAAACAGAGCCTTTGTAACAATGATCGGGTTGATCGATCCGGCCACCGGTGAACTTATCAAATGCAATGGCGATCTCCTGGGCATCGATGGTGCATCCGGGATCGAGGGACGTAAGAGAAACCTAACCGGAAAATGGACCCAGTTCTTTCGTGGTCTCAAAGACACCGCATCATCTGTTATTGGTTCTGTCGGATCAATTCGCGGCGGCGGCACGGTCATTTTATCCGACCAGATCAGGAGAGGTGCAGGGGAGTTCACCGATGACATTTCAGGCTCCGTCTTAAAAAGCGGCAACCAGACCACTTTTGTCGAGGTTCCAGCCGGAACTACAGGATACGTACTTATCACAGAATTATCAAACCCATCTGCAAATGCGGGAACTGTCAATTCAAGTATTCAGGAGGGCGAAGTCAAATGATCCCTCATGATCCGAATCGACCGCAGATCAATCCGCGACAGATCGTATTGAATGGACGAGAATCCGAACTTTACCGCCTTATTTCACGAACCGGCTATATTCCGGACGAAAGTGTTTTCTCCGATTTTTGCGAAAGTCTCAAGTCAGGCAGGGCGTGGCTTATCTCCGGGACTCGCGGAAGCGGAAAAACGGCTTTTCCCGAAGCACTTGCCGAATGCTGCAATCTTTCAATGTGTGTCGTTGCCGGGCGCGACGGTATCAAGCAGGAAGAGATCCTCTATGACTGGGACAAAGAGGAGCAGGAAGTCTGGATGAAAGAAAACCTTGCAATATCAAAAACACTGCCTTCGGAAGAAGCTGTTAAGCATATTGAGAAAGCCCGGCGAATGAAATGGCAGAGGCAGTTCCTCGTTTTGGGCGAAGTCGGCATCTCCTATGATCTTGCTGCTTCGGCGGCGAAAACATCTGAAGCACCTCCTGTTCTTCTTTTGGATGAAAGTGACAAGTTCGGTCCAAGCATCGAGGACGCGTTGCTCATGCCTCTGGAACGTGGAGTGATCCATATTCCGCGTTTTGAAGAAGGCTTTGTCGGGATCATTGATTGGAAATGCCGTCCGATAGTTGTTACGACCTCAAATGATCTGCGGCATCGCTTGAGCGCTCCGTTTATTTCACGACATATTTTCACAAGGTTTGAAACACCTGATCTTACAAAAGAGCTTGAAATATTATCCGCAAGAAATCGACATGCGTCATCCGCTCAGCTGGCTCTTTCTATCAAATTGCTGGATGCTGTTCGCGGCATTGCCGGTATGGAGGATCATCCCAGTCTTCGGGAATCAATTGATATCACCGCTGCTTTCATTCGCAATTCAGTTGAAGACCTAGATCCGCAAATCCTATCTCGTCTTTTTTGTTATTTCGTGAAAGACGGCTCCGCTCAGGAACTTTTGTCTTTGCAGCTTGATTATTTGCTGGCGATGACAAATTCGTTTCATCCGGACGTGGACGGTTGGCTTGCATCCCGTGACCCTGATTGGGCAACACGCTGGCCGCAGCTTGTCTCTTGAAGTTCTATGGAAGGATTGAAGAAAACTCTTGAAAAGCCCCTGATGCAATTCATTTGCATCGCCCGCGAATACTCCGGGATTCTGTTTGCCGTCGGAATCGTTGCTATCTACATAGTCGCAAGATTCCTGTCCAGTCCCGACAGTCATGCTCAATTAAAGTTCATTGAAGAACCGGATCGGCAGACAATTACCGAGCGGTCACAGTTAGACGGAACGATTACCGATATTTTTTCAGGCACCAAATATGAAACGGCCAAAAGGCTTCGTGAATCGGCAGCACTGGGAATAGCTGCTTCGATCGCTATTTTTTTCCGATACCAAGAAAGCAAAACATTTCCGCAAACAGGGCGAGAAGTTATTTCGGATATAGTTTCCCGCAAACTACTTCCGCCTGAGATTTCAGTCGAGAAAGAAGGGTTTAGATCTCCAACCAGCATTTTACGTTTCAGTTTTCGTTCTTCTCCGTTTTTGTTTGAAATACTCTCGGTGCCTATCGAAGATAAATACGGTCCGGCAATGCTTTTCCGGTTTCCGCTTCCCCTAAGCGGACAAAACTCTTTCACGTACTTTCGTTCGACAGGAACTACAAATCAGTCCCCTTTTAGCTCAACGGAACAATTGGCAGCTCAAGGCTGGGAGATCGCGCAATGGAATATAGACGACCTTAAGTTGGACGGTTCATCAATCAATGACCTTCAGGAGCAAAGGGAATGGCTGAAGTCGGCTAAACCAGAAACCAAATAGTAAATGTTATATCGTCAGCAAATCGAAAAATTTGACGCGGCCTACGGAATACCGCGTAAAGCGAACGAGCAGTACCTTCCGGCGTATCAGGCGTTTTGGCACTGGACGGCAGATGTCGGACGCGGCTTCTTCTTCTTCGTACTCGGACTTATTGGAGCATTTCTAAGTTTACTGGCGGGTTGGTTGCTGGGTGTAGCGGGATTGATCACTCTAGTCTTTTGGGCTATGGCACTCCTCTGTTTGGCAGGCTCTCTTCTTGACGCATATTCACTGCTCTGGTCTTACCGGATCAGACGAATGAGTACGGCTCACGGCTCGGCAAGATGGGCGCGAACTTCGGACTTGATCCGATGCGGCCTCATGAATAAGATGCGTGGACTTATTCCATCCAATGCAATGCCGATAGCAAGGGCATTCGGCGGTCGTGATATCTATCTGCCTCAAAATCAGTGGCTTCGACATTTTGTCATGTTCGGCCCGACCGGATCGGGCAAGTCAAAGACATTTTTTATTTCAATGCTTCGGGCCATCCTCAAAGGATCTTCCTGCTTGGTCTATGATCCCAAAGGCGAGCTTTGCGAACAGACGGCACTATCGGCAAGGCGCATCTTCCGGCTTGACCTGAACGATCCGGCCAAAAGCGATCGATGGAATTTCATCCCTAAATGCCGTAATGATCCGGCTTTTGCTTGTCAGATAGCCGGAATGATGATTGGTGTCGAGAGCCGTCGCCGAACGAACGCAGATCCATTTTGGGGCGATGCTGAACAGATCGCGTTGACGGCGATTCTTCTACATATTGCCGAAGTCTATTGTGAGAAAGCGATTCCCGCGTTTGCCGCCGATTTCTTGCTCTCACTCGGCGAAGACACTAACGGAGCGTTTGCGAAGGCGATGAGCAATTCGCCCAGTTTCTACGCAAAACAGGCATATATGGCTTTTCGCCAGGCCCCACAGCAGACGCGCGGCTCCATACTGATCGGACTCTACAACAAGCTTCGTCCGTTTACGCTCGCACCCGCACGCATGGTAACGACAACTCCATCCGACGGGGAAAAGAATGCGGGATGCCGATTGATCGATTTTTCCGACCTTAGAAGGTCAGGGACGGCGATCTATTTGGTTATCTCGGAAGGAGCATCGGATATCTACAAGGAATTTATTGCGACATTTCTGGGTCAGGCCGTCATGGAAATGAGGCTCGATGGCATTAACGACCCCAAACATCCTTGTTTTGTTCTGATCGATGAAGCCTATCAGCTCAATGTATCTGAGGTAAAGAGAATATCCGGGATCGGACGTGGGCGGGGTGTCGGGCTTGGTCTCGGGTATCAGGATCTTCCGCAAATGTATGACCAATACGGGCGTGAACGTGCAAACGCAATTCTTGGCACTGTTATGACAAAGATATTTTTACCGGGTCTTGATGATGTGACGGCCGAATACGCGTCAAAACAGCTTGGCGATACGACCATATTATCAAAGACATTTCAGGACTTCCCGGGTAAGAAAAACGATAACACCCGATATGCGGAACAGAAGCGATCGTTGATGCTTTCGTCGGAGATACGACAGATCGCTGCTCATCAGGAAGTTCTGATAGTAAACGATACAGCACCGCCTATCCGGGCATCCTATCTTCCTTTTGCAGTCCTAACGGAATCATACATTGCAAAACCTCTTACCAAGCCTCGTGCGATCAATCTCGGCGACATTGACCCAATGTTTGATTTGAAAGATACGACACCGACCTCTAAAAACGGCTCGCGCAAAGCCGAACTGCGAGGCTTGGTAACTCAGGCAGTCGGACAAGTCCTTAGTGACGAAAAGTTGCTTGAAATTATCGCAAAGGATCAGAATCCGGACGAGACCTTTGATGAATTTCGAGAGGAGAATGCCCTTGATGACTTGGTCGATGACGTGAGGGATCGTTTTCCGAAGTATGCAGATCAATCGCGTATGCTCATTGCCCAAACTTCCTTTTGAGTCACGTTATGATCAATCGTCTCAGGATATCTCTTATCCTTACGCCTCTGGCACTCCTGCTGGTGGTCGGAATATATATCTATTCGCTTTGGGCAGCAGAAATAAAAAACCGGGCAGACCTCCCCTTTGAGGCGGTGGATCGGATGATGCGCGATCTGTTGACGTTCAATCAAAAAAGAGGAGCCTTCCCGAAAGATCTAAAGCAAATGGAAGGTGTTATCTGGGACCAGAAACAAGCAAGGAATCTTTCTAGTGATAACAGAACGCTGAATCACCGGAATTACTACTATCTCTATACAGCCGTCAACGCCAAATATGTAACGATCTGGGCAATCCCCACGGGCAAACTTCGCGATCAGGCTCCATCATGGTTTTATGTATTAACGCCTGAACAATGCCGGAGATGGAAAGGTCCCGCCATAGAGTTTGATCAACTCAAGAATGTATACGGCACTCCAACGACCGATCAACTTGGCATCCTTGGGCTGACGGAACAGGGTCGAATTCGATTCAAAAGTACAAACTGAGATTCTCAGTCTGGTCGAACCCAAAAACTTTTCGTACTAGCGGATTAACCATCCCACTATAGACTTAGAAAAACTCAATCTGACTCTGCAAGGCTGATCGATTGAACGCTCATTAGTACATCAGTATGATGGTGACCCGTGAACGCATGAAAAAGAGTTCCTTTTACGATGACGTTTTTGCCGATCATATTCTTGTGAGGAACACTCAGGACCAGCTCCATTTCTCGAACATGCTCAACGGAGATACGATTAAAATCAGATTCGATATCAGTATTTCCACGGACATTTATTGCTTTACTGAGAATTAAAATGAAAAATTCTTCTTTTGCATCAGTCTTTGGATTCTCACCAAAATTTGGAGGTCCGTAGAACCACTTTGTAGTGAGTTTTCCCCTTAGCTCGACGACTGCCGGCTCATAGGAGAGCCAACCATTATCCTGTGCCGAATTCGCGTCAGTCTGCGGAACATTTTCGTTACCCGTTTTCGGCGTAATATTAGCAGGTGTAGCCGTCGGGATGTTCTCTATCTGAGCTTTTTGTGTTGCGCAACAGACTGCCGTGGCTACAGCAAAGAGGATCATCAGCTTAATACTAACTCTCACTACTTAGGGCTCCTACATGTCACAGTTCCGGGTTTCCAACCTTCCATCATTCTTATTGCATTCGCTACTGAGTCTAGTTGGTCTTGATTCAGCGTGTTGACTACTGTTTGACCGCTTAGACCTGTCTGGTCTTGTACGAGTCGTTGATATTTCGCTGTGGGATTATTTTTCTTGGGAGCCCTTTTTTCTATCGCTCCATCAAGTGTTAATGATTGATAGGCTGACCGTCGTAGATTTCCGGAGACAGCCGTTTGTCCAACGGCCTCGCTGCCAAAGACGGTAAAACCACCGGCACTACCTATGTTGCCTGGAAGACTGGATCCCTGGGCAATATTGCCAGGATTGTTATTTCGCCAGGCTCTACTACCGCCAGTCCTTGTTTCGACGCCACCATTGGAATATTGTATCGTGACTGTGGTACCCTTTCCGCTTGCGCTAACCGGAGCCGCGAAGTAAAAGACCCCCCAGCCTACCCATACAGGGAAGTAACAATCCCCTTGTGAGCTTCTATGGCTGTTTTGTGCAAAACTATTCGCGATTGAGCCTGCCGCACTAACTCCGGCCAGTGCAACTTGCCACCACGATATATGCTAGGTAATGTCCTCAGTGCTTGCTGTGAAAAGGAAACATTTAAACGAATATTCGCACTAAACTTGCGCCTTGTGCGGGGCGTTTTAAGTCATCCAGCAACAAGCACTTTCTGGTCAAAATCCTGAACAAAAAGCAGTAAATTCAGTAGCGGTTGGGGGTAAATTCCCTTCTTTTTTTCCAGTATCAAATTACTATGGTTCTCCTTAAGAACCACAATTTCTGTCTCCTTTTTCTTAGAGAAAATCACTTTCGTGACAATTGAGGCATCTAGAATAGGTACGGTTGGAGAATACTCGGATTTTAACACCGTTTCTCCTAATTCACTAATTAAGGTCTTAACTCGGTCAAGCTCATTTTTGTCTAGTTCAACTTCTCTCCTTTCCAGCTTAAAGGGTACTCCGGAAGTTTGTTCTGGATAGTAATCATATTCAGCTCGCCCAGAACTAAATAATCTGATGTTGATAACACTACCGGGCGGATATACCATGTACTTTGATTCGGTAACAACTTCGAGAATAACCTCCGACGGCATCTCCTGATTCGTATCAGAGTTGGGTATTGTTTTTTGACTCGAACAACTATGATTGGCAAACACAAGCAGCGCCGCAAAGATATAAATCATAAACGAATACTTTCTCATTAATCAGCTCCATGATAAAAATCAAAAGTTGGTAAACGAAATTTGCCATTTACACCTGCTACGAATCGAGTGACCATCATTCTTATGGAGTTACTCCAAAGCATTTTTTGGCGATCTCATTATAGTAATAGTTATTCGCTTCTCCAGGAGCATGGCCAACGTCAACCGCATGCTTAAGTTCGTGCAAAACGATGTTAGTTCGAGTATTTGGAAGGTTCATAGTCCCTTTCCACCCTCCAACCGTCCAGTCATCAAAAAATTTACGCCCAAGATGTATGCGGGAGTTCACTCCCTGACCAGCTTTAGGATTTCCTTCTAGATCCGTAGTTTGTCCAACTGGGGCGCTTGCGTCTAATCCCATGCTCTTGTCAAAAAATACATTCTTGTCGTCTCTTAGGCCCTCTAAAACTGCGACCGGATCCTGAGAAGAACTGCCTTGTATAAACTCCTTACATCCCGGCATATTTTTCAAGCGCCATAGAGCACTTGCTATAGTCCGCTGAATTATGCTCGCTTGTCGTTGTTCGGCGGTTTGTTTTTTCTTTTTTGGGCCGCTTGCAAAACTATTCGCGATTGAGCCTGCCGCACTAACACCGGCCAGTGCAATTTGCCACCACGATATCGTGGATGTATTTTCCTCTGTACTCGCGATATGCAAAATTAGGGAATCATCTATTTTTGGCCCCGCCGCTATCGTCGCGATTCCCGCGCCTATTCCGGTACCGAGTGCTATCCACCCCAAAATCTTTGCGGCCGTGGAGTAACCGAGCGCACCCATAACCGAAGATCCCGCGGAGGCAGTCGCACTTATAGCCGCTAAGATTCCTGCTATCGTTGCAGGTGCCGCAATTATCGTGATGACGGCAACGATAACCGCTATGACGGCCACGATCCATTTGAACAGTTTCTTAAGAAAACTCCAGAAACCCAGCCCACTTGGGTCGAGGTGATTAATAGGATCATTCGCACAATAGGCGTAAAGATTCAGCGTCTGTGGTGCCGCTAGCGAGGCAGCATTCATTCCAGCAGGATCGACTTGTGTGAACCGGCCCTGTTTCGAATCGTAAGTTCGATTGACGGCGTAATCGAGTCCAGTGCCCGCACTTCGCTCGTAGGATGTGAATCGCTTCGGGTTGGTCGTTAAAGTTGACTCGGCATCGAGGGCCGTGCCGAAAGGCAGATGGGACTGCTCGGAGTTTGTCGCCGCAGACTGATTTGTGACCAGTTTTGTTCCCAGACGATCGGGGTGAGCATACTCGGTTGTCTCACCGCCTGCCCCGTCCGGCGTGATCGTCGAAAGTAGGCTGTCGCCCAAGTAGGTGCAAGTCTTGGACCAGACAAGAGTGCCGCTTCCGCCTGTTTCGATATACTCTACTGCGTCGCCGTACCAGGTTGTTTGGTTTATCACTGCATCGGTCAGAGCGATCCTTTCATTCCCGACTCCGAACTGCTGTGTTTCAATAAGAGTGCCGTCATTAGCTCCGTTGCCATGTTTAATATTCACCGGCCGATTCGCCGCATCATATTCATAGCGGATCCAGTTAGTGCCGTCCTGATCGAGCGCCCGTGTTTGATTACCCGCTACATCATATTCGAACTGCCCGTTGGCGTTCGATGTCGTGATCTGGTTGTTGTTGGCCGTGGTGTTGTAAGTCAACGTTGGGATGCCGTCTGTCGCATTGCACGGAGAATATATTTACACACTCAGTGAGAGGAAATTCACTAGTGGTGGCTTCGGAAACTCGTTTCAACTAATCGATTAAACGCCTCATTAGATAACATTCCGTCCTTTTCGAAACCCGAGCCTACCCATCGCCATCGCTGGATCATAAGTTTATTGTCATATTCTGTGAGATTATCAGCAGAGAACAGGAAAAAACCCACATCGTCTTTCTGGTAAGAATTCATCGACCAAAAAACGTCACGGTATGCCTCATCGAACACTTTTTTTACTGAATCACATTGGACTTGGAAAACACGCGCAACATCCGCCGAGCCTGCTGAGAGCGACGTGAGAACAAATTTTGCAGATCCATCGCCAATTTCGCCAGTCACGATTGAGAGAGCACCTTCTCCACCGGATTCGCTTAGCAAGGTTTTGTCGACCGATACGTTTCGGATCTCCAATACATGCTTAGGAGCATTCTTGGGCAAACGTGCCAGGGACATTCTCGACTCAATGAGTGTTGCTTCCAAGACACAGCCGGCATCATCGCCCCAAGCCACCTTACCGATTAGTTTGTAACCGTCGGGAATGGAAGATGGCGCAACAGCTACTCGTGAAACCGGCATCGAATCCACGCACGCAAATAGTACAATTCCAAACAGGAGAAAGATCGGAATATTTTGCTTCATAGTTTTCCTCTGTCAACAGGCCCCTCAACCGGTTCTCCCATAAAAAAGGGTTACGGATAAATCACGGTGACACCGCCCTTATAGTCTCCCGTCTTGACCTTGTTTGCGCACTTGCTGATCTTATTGTAGTAGGCATCTCCTGCAACTCCCCTATATAACCTATAACCCTTCATGATGTCTCCTCCGGCACGGTCGATAACTATCTGTAAGTACTTGGTACCTGTTCTGAGATTTTGCCCTGCGTTGTAGATTACGCTCATGTAATCGGGGTTAGATTTGGCCAGTTGAGCATCAGTTCCTCGCTTTCCGTTACCCAGGCCGGCGTCCTTAGCGGCCTTTGGATCCACCTGCATCAATCCGCGATGGTTTAGGCTCCCCTTGGCATTTGTTTCAACTACACCTTTCGGTTCTCCGGGGACGTGCGCCTCGGTGACTACTTGACATAGGATCATTTCGTCGGAAACGGTTGATTGATTGTTTCTGTGTATCAACTCCAATAGATCGCTACCGACGAATATCGCGGCCATTGAAAACTCATCGTCATCGCCATCGCCCGAGGTCTGCGCAAAACTATTCGCGATTGAGCCTGCCGCACTAACACCGGCCAGTGCAATTTGCCACCACGATATCGTGGATGTATTTTCCTCTGTACTCGCGATATGCAAAATTAGGGAATCATCTATTTTTGGCCCCGCCGCTATCGTCGCGATTCCCGCGCCTATTCCGGTACCGAGTGCTATCCACCCCAAAATCTTTGCGGCCGTGGAGTAACCGAGCGCACCCATAACCGAAGATCCCGCGGAGGCAGTCGCACTTATAGCCGCTAAGATTCCTGCTATCGTTGCAGGTGCCGCAATTATCGTGATGACGGCAACGATAACCGCTATGACGGCCACGATCCATTTGAACAGTTTCTTAAGAAAACTCCAGAAACCCAGCCCACTTGGGTCGAGGTGATTAATAGGATCATTCGCACAATAGGCGTAAAGATTCAGCGTCTGTGGTGCCGCTAGCGAGGCAGCATTCATTCCAGCAGGATCGACTTGTGTGAACCGGCCCTGTTTCGAATCGTAAGTTCGATTGACGGCGTAATCGAGTCCAGTGCCCGCACTTCGCTCGTAGGATGTGAATCGCTTCGGGTTGGTCGTTAAAGTTGACTCGGCATCGAGGGCCGTGCCGAAAGGCAGATGGGACTGCTCGGAGTTTGTCGCCGCAGACTGATTTGTGACCAGTTTTGTTCCCAGACGATCGGGGTGAGCATACTCGGTTGTCTCACCGCCTGCCCCGTCCGGCGTGATCGTCGAAAGTAGGCTGTCGCCCAAGTAGGTGCAAGTCTTGGACCAGACAAGAGTGCCGCTTCCGCCTGTTTCGATATACTCTACTGCGTCGCCGTACCAGGTTGTTTGGTTTATCACTGCATCGGTCAGAGCGATCCTTTCATTCCCGACTCCGAACTGCTGTGTTTCAATAAGAGTGCCGTCATTAGCTCCGTTGCCATGTTTAATATTCACCGGCCGATTCGCCGCATCATATTCATAGCGGATCCAGTTAGTGCCGTCCTGATCGAGCGCCCGTGTTTGATTACCCGCTACATCATATTCGAACTGCCCGTTGGCGTTCGATGTCGTGATCTGGTTGTTGTTGGCCGTGGTGTTGTAAGTCAACGTTGGGATGCCGTCTGTCGGCATTGTCGTGTTGTCGGCTGCCACTCCGGTCGCAGCCACGCTCGTCCGGTTGCCGTATCGATCATAGCTATAAGTCTGACTCCACAGAGCACTGTTCACGCCGCCTTTGGCTGACGTCAACCTTCCAATCGCATCGAACTTATACTCGCGATCCTTGTTGTGATCGAGATTGTTAAGGATCTTGGTCAGATGCCCCGTCTTGCCGTTGAGCGTACCCGTACTATTGTTCCGGTTGTAGTCGTAGCTCAGGTCGAGCAAAGTATCTCCGTCCCGAACGGCTTTCTGGTTGATCAGCAAACCCGTTTGCTGATCAAATGTGTATTGCTCGTTGACTTGGTGCTTTCCCGCACTGCCGATGTTAATAGACGTGGTTTGATCCGAAGCGTTATAGACGAGGTCGCCTGCCTGCTGGACCTGGCTCAAAGCCGTGCCGTATTTCAGCGTGGTAAGCCGGCTCGATGAATCGTAGTCGTAATATACAAACTTACGCGGACTGCCCGACAGGCCATACTGCGCGGGAAGCCGTATTGATGCTGTACGGTTCAGGGTGTCATAGGTATAGCTCGTGACAAGTGGATAGGATGATCGGTTCAAAAACGTTTTGGTTTCATCGGTCACTCTTCCCTCGGTGTCATAGGCAAACTCATCAGTACTCACCCCAGCAGCCGTGACCTTTTTCAAACGATCCTGATCACCCGTGGTTACATACTCATAAGTCACCGTTGGAGCGGCAGGAATCGGTTTCGACGTATCGTGCGTCCCGCTCAGATCGTAGCTGATCGATTGAATGCGGTTCAGCGGATCATCACCTCCACCGCTGATTTGATAAGAGTAATGCGTCTTTACACCCCGAGCGTCCGTCCGCTGAGTCACATTTGAGCGGTCGTCATAAACGAAAGCACTGCTCCATAGAGCTCCCGCTCCGCCCGCACCAACATAAGCGCCAGTGTCGTTGATGGTAGCCGTCTGTTCGGCCAGCTTTTGGCGTGTCAATCTTCCAAGCGAATCGTATTTGAAACTCCGTAGCTGTCCGCCCTGGTTGGTTCCGGTAAGGCGTCCAAGCGTGTTGTAGCTGAAATTCGTGACCAAGCTGCCGGCTGTAAAGACCAACCCGTCTCCGTCGGGTTTAGGCTCGACGACTTCCGCCAGCCTGCCGAGAGCATCGTATCGCCCCCAACGCTCACGTCCCCACGCGTCCATCACTCTAATAGTGCTTCCTGTGGCGTTTGATGCAGAGTCCGGCCTTGGCGTTTCGTTATAGAAAGCCTTTGTCTCGCTCCCGTCCGGTTCGACGATCTTTGTTACCCGACCTTGAAGATCGTAGAACTTCTCGGACCATTGCACGGTGTCGCCGCTTCGATAAGGACGCGATTGCTTCCAAAGCTCGCCAAGCTGATTGAATTTGGTTTCGGTGATGTCGGTGACATTGCTCGGCCCGATGTTGTCCTCGCGCTTAACAAGGCCCAGTCCATTGAGATATTTGACTGTCTTACCCGCGGTAACATTACTTGCATCTTTCACCTCATCGGTGATTGTCATACCCGATTCATCGTACGTCGTCGTGGTGTAAGCACCGGTCGGCGCGGTAGTTGTAGTCGGGCGCAAGGTATCCGCATCGTACGCGGCGGTGCTCGTCCTTCCATTAGGATCGGTAGACTGCTCGACCAGTCCGGTATTGAAATCAAAGACCGCCGAACTCGTATTTCGTATTGTTGCGTTCGGATCAGACGAGCCTCGCGTCTGCGTTGTCGGATAAGCGTATTGGGTATCGATCGTGTAATCGTAAGTCTTTAACTCACAGCAAGACGCAGATTCAGCTACACGATTGCCGGTTTCGTCGTATTGCTTTGTCTGAGTTATCGCACCGGAGGGAGTCGCGGCATCGGAATAGACTGTTGTCTTGGTAAGATTACCGCGAAATATCGTGTTCGGATCGTAAACGCTGACGTCCGTGTAGGTCCAATCGGTACACGAACAGTTCGCATAATACCCACCGGCGATCGGAACCCAGACTTCTTCATCCTCATATTCGCATTGTGGCTCGGACAGCGATGGATCCCACATATTACAATATTCCGGTACCTGCTGCGTGTCAGTCGTAAATGGATCGGCCGTACTTAGATGGTGCGTTACATCTGGAGTGTTCTTTAAGTTCGGGCTTCCGGTTCCATTTACCACCGCGTTGCCGTCGTATTCATAATCAGTTTTTGCCACTCGATTCCCTGAGCCGTCGTAAACCTCAGTTGACTTTACGAGACTGAAGATGTGACGGCTTGTATAGGACGAACTGTTTTCGTATGTGTTTCGAGTCTCTTTAAGGAGGGTTGCATTGTCGTAGCCGTATTCTTTTTGAGACGTAACCTGATTGTAGTTGCTTCCATAGGTGTAGTCCGTCCTCAGCGCCTGCCCTTTCTCGTCCACGGTATACGTGTGAAAGGGGCGCGGTGAATCATAACTCCCCTGCTCCCAACCCGCATCACCCATTGCAAGCAGCGCATTTGTCGTCGGGTCGCGCGTTTCGTCGCGAAAGATCAATCCATCCATCCACTGTCCGGGAGTTCGATACGAATACTGTTTGTTTACCACGCCGTTCGGCTGAGTCACCGCTATAGAACGTGCCGGGCTTGAGCCACCATTGTGATAAGCCGGGTCTCCCGAAGCCGGAAAGTAATATGTATCGTTATTATTTACGAGGTAGCTGGTTACCGCAGCACCGGTGTCCATGCCTGCCCAGCTTTCTGTGAGAGTTGTATAAGTCGGTGCGTCGCTCAGCGTGTAATTTGGCGTGAGAGTATAATTATAAACGGCCTGCTTCGACATCGTTCCGGCGGTGATCGTGCCTTGGTCTCCTAGGCTCCCAGACCACGACATTCCCCGTTGCTCGATCACTTTGGCGATCATTCCATAGGAAGAATATGAATCACTATCGTTGAACCAGTAGCCGGTGCTCGTCCCGGGGTAGTAGATACCGTCAACGACATATGGGGTGGCGTTGTTGGTGTCAGTAGTGATCCCATACGCCCAGCCGGGGTTGAGTGTCAGTGATTTGTAATGGAGCCGAACCGCCGTTCGCGTGCCCGCATTGTCCATTTTCGGCACATCGACCGAGATCAAACGGTTTAATGAATCGTAATTGAATGTAATAACGCGCCCCATTGTATCCGTGACAGTCTGGAGCTCCGGACCATGATTATTTTTGTATGAAACACTTACGTAGTTACCTTGGGAATCAGTGATCTGCGATGGGAAAGCCTGCTTCCCATTTGCCGACGTTACGCCGTAGTAAACCTGTGTACCATTCGGAAGGGTGACCGAACCGGTCATTGTAGTTACACCGTTGTAGGTGCTGACAAAACAGCCATAATCTATAAACGTGCTGTCAGCTGTGTGACCTGAGAATTGGCTGTAATTGTAACTGCCGCCGTTGTAATTAGAAATCGTACCTGTGTAGCCGTGATTCGTTCCGTCTGCGTCGATCAGCATGCAGCCGCCACTGCTGCCCATGAACATCATTTTGCCAAAGCCAAGGTTCCAACCCGGGGCCGGATAGCCTCTTTCCGAGTCAAAACTCATCGTGGTTCCAGACTTGCTCCAGAGGCGCGAGTTATAGTTTAGAGAAAGACTGAGGCCCATCCCACGTCCGGGTAGTGAAACCACGGGGGCAGACATCTGAAAATTGCCATTGCCCGCTCCTGCATCCGGCGATGATCCCGGAGGGTTGCCGGTTTGATTGCCCGGGTCATCGGCCATCCACCAGTTGTTATTATTCCATCCATCTTCATCAGCAGGCCGCATCAATGCTCGCGATTTTGAGTGCGTGACTGAGGCATCATTTTCCTCCTCTGTATCCTCAGTACTTGGCCCGTGCTGGCGTCTCCGAGTCAGTCTTTTGGATGTCAGTTGCTGCGTCTGCACCTGATCGGTATAATCGCGCTTTGACGAAAGCGTATCGCTCCTATATTGTCCGCTTTGGATAAGCCTGTTGCGGTAATCGTATCTTCCGCGTGCAGCTTCGGCCCGTAGTCTACTCATTACACGATAAGGTTCGTTGACCTCAACCGTTATATTCGCCTGCGTTTGAATTCCACGAGCCGCTGCTGTTATCAAGAATTGGCCGGGCCTATTAGCCGCGAATATACCGTCATGCATTGAATGAGGAGACGTTTCACGAGCCGTATCGGTGACCGACCATCTAAAGTGCAATCCATTAACAGGAATACCATCGACCGTGTAGCCGATCGCAATAAAATTGACTGGTTCTCCTTGCCGAATCGTAAGATCGCCACCCGGAACGATTTCGATCCTGCTTACCTGCATATTTCGCTGCCCTCGGGTACTGAAGAATAGGAGCGCACTACTTGCCCAACTCGAGATGCTGCTTGCCACGTTTACAGACTCAAAGCTGGACCAAACGTTCTGCCCCATCTCGACCAATGAAACACACAATGTCCTGGAGGAATCAGGAGATGCGAGAGATGTGTCAGTGAACAATGTGATAAGAAGGAGTCCCACGACCACTTGACGCAGTCGGTAGCCAAGATGAAAAGAGCCAGGTGGAATCATTGGGAAACCTCCAAAACAAACTTGATTGTTAATTGTTAAAGGAACGAAAACCGATCTTTTTCACATAATATCAATATGAAATGGAAAAGTAAATATTTCGAATTGCCCCAAGAAGAAATCTTGGTGAAAAAAGATTGATGATAGGCCGGAGACCGGAGAGTTTCAGAAGATGCCGGATGAGAATCGCGACCATTACGAGCATCACCCAATAGAGGACATCGACCCCACGAAAATAAAGACGAGGTCGTCCATAACAAACGGAATCTGCGAGAGCTTTCACAAAACCATCCTCAACGAGTTCTGCTGGAAGCGCTGCAGCCGGACGCAGCCGAGTGGTACGCCACTACAACACCGAGCGACCAGTTCCGGCAAATACTGCTACGGCAAGACCCCAACGGAAACTTTTGCTGAGTCAAAGCACCTGGCAAAAGAAAAGGAGTTGGACAACGAAACATGGTGGTCCCACGATCCCCAAAATCGTACACCCACCACCATCGCAAATCTTTCAGCCGGCAGATGAAATCTTGACTAGTACATCTGATCCGGGCCACCAACGGCCTGTCGGCTACTTGTTTGATAGTAGCGACTCATCGGTTCTGGGAGTAGCTTCCTTCTATAAGTGGCTCATCCCTGGTATTTTGAACGTTCAGCTTACCAGCCCCATAGTTGACTGCCATCGGCATTGACAGTCGAGCCTTTTGTAGACTTTCCTCGATCTGATGACTTAGCTCGTCGGTCCTGGCTGGTTCAACTGAGCCAATCAGCCCATATTTCCTCATGTGCGAAGTAACAATCTCTAATGACCCTGAACGTTTGATAGTCAGATCATTACTCAAATCCTTGACAAGGTCATTTGCTACGTCCTTGCGAATTTGTGCGAACGTGTGAACCATATCATCTGGTGCTTTACCGTATCGCTCTTGCACTCGGGTTTCTAAAAGATCTCTCTGATGTATCGCTTTGCCGTAAACGAAATCTTTTTCATAGGGAGGTAAATTTTGATAAGTCTTCTTGTGATCGAATTCGTTCGGATTTCTCAAATCATTGTTTGGAGTGCTCACACTTAAGAGAAAGTGTTTAGTTGCGGCCAATGAGTGTCTAAGATCCGATCTTTCCAACCTCGTCTTTAGGCTTTCCAGTAGTTGCTGTCCCTCGGTACTTAACCGGATATTGCCTTCAAACAGGGCTTGAGTCTTTTCCTCGCGATTCTTTCCAAAATGCGAGTAGGACATTTTTGCCGCTGTCATTTCCGATGAATAGTGTAAAGGTGAACTCTCGGTAAAGAGGAATTGAAGTTCCTTCACTGAAAGAGCTTTTGGGGTTTCTGTTCGTTCCTGATCTGAGAGTCCCTTCCAACTAAGTCCAATCTGAGAATTATCTTTGCGGATGGACGAAGCAGCCTCCATTACTTCTTGTCGAGTAGTTACGTGGTCAAGCATCGCGGCATACTTTCGGTATCGTGGATTGAAGTGCCGAAGCCTTGAGTCGGGGTGTTTTAGTTGATTTTCAATATAAGCAGCGGCAAATCTCAGATCGTCAACCGCCTCGTGTTTCCTGGAGGGTTCGTGAATGGTTGCCGTGTAGATAGTGTCTCTGTAAGCTTGTAATATTTCATTGACAGGTTTGCCGTCGTCGAGTTCTTTGTCGATGGCTGGCAATTTCACATTGAACCAGTGTTCGCGCTCATTGTGACTCATTTCCGATGCCATTTGAGCGAGTTCGAGGTTGCCGATTTCGAATCTTTCAAATTCGACCTGACTGGCGTGTTTCGCTTCGATTGGGTCCCTTACGAGCGAATCATCTTCATCTCGCAGAAGTTCATGATTTTCATCTTTTGCGTGATTGTGATCGCGTTCGAATACCGTATCCAACGGTGCAAAATGATCAGAAGGTTCAAGTTGGCTTAACTCATTTGCAAGATTCGCTATATCGCCTATAGTTCGCTCGAAGCGCTCTTCTTTAGACTCTTCACTGAATGTCCTATCGCCGGAATCTAAAAATTCAGTTTTACCTTCCAATGACTGGTAGATCCAATTGAAGACCCTTAACTGAGTTTCACGGTCAGCATCAGAACCAGCTATCTTTTGTCCGTATTCGACGATCTGAGGTGCAAGTTCCAGCGCCTTTGTCCCGTCCCCGATAATATGTTCCAGTTTGTTTACTGCATATTGATTGGTTGCGATATTCAACCCTGCGGCAATGGATAGCTTTTCTTTGGGAACTATAACAGCGTTACCGGATACCGTGGCTCCCCGTTCGTAGAGATCCCGAGCGAATTGGGAGTGTTGGTTCAAGTACGAGGCGTGCTCATATCGGCTTCGGCCATCAGTTTGGTCTATGCGGGCCAACAGCAGGTCAGATTTGCTGACCGAAAGTATCTCGTTGATCGCCCTTTGAGTCCTTGGATTAGGAATATCGACCGATCTCGTTATTGGCTGTAAGTGTCCTGCTTTGCCTGTGGTTCTGTCCTGAAGCAATACCCGCTGTTGGACCTTCTCGATCGCGAGCTTTACGACATCGGCATGACACATCTCACCGGCGCGACAAAAACAAGAAACAACGATCGGCTGTCCGTTGCTAACGGTCTCGGCCAGGAGTTTCATTCCTTCCCTCAAACCGTCTTCATTTGCTCTGTATGTATTTCTGAGCCTTTCAGAATAAGCGACCAATGCTCTGGCCCTCGCAAGCCCCTTTGGTGCGATCTCCGATCTCAATGGAGCCAACTGCATCAGCTCTGGCGTATTGATATTTAACAGGTCAAGAGAACGTCTCGGAAGACGTCCATTTATCTCTTCAGGGTTCACCACAACTTGGCTTGTGAATTCTGTTTCCATTCCAATCACTCAGAAACCCGTCGGTTCTAATCAATCTGAACAGCAAGTCGTGTGCCTGTAAGACAAAAAGAGAGAGCTAAGCTCTAGCGTTCAATTCCACGTTCGATCTTTGCTGGCCGAAGGCCGTGTTCAACTGACGATACCGACCTTTGCATTTCCGGCCGAGTGATCTCCAAAGTTCGGTTCGGTGAATCAAAAGTCTTCAACAAATTCGTTGTTGACTGGGCCGAACTTGAATCGGCATACCTCAGTATCGTCTTCAGTTTCGCCCCTTCTTTTGAATGTTGAGTTTGATTGATCCGGAATTCGATCAATGAAATCTCCGAAGGGGTGAAGATCGGAGCGTATTTCGGCTCACTATGTAATGATATACCCGACTTTTGCTTGAATTCGGCGGCGATTGTGGATGCAGCGTCGAAAATATCTTGTGCACCTACATATTCTAAGTTGAGTCTTGTTTCTTTCTTCGTGACCATTTCCATCACGGCTTTTCTGCTTCGTCTGTGGTCCTTGCTCTCCAGCATCAACGCAACAGCCTGATCCAACAGCGAGTGTGTTTTCGGCAAATTAACATCTTTTAGACTTAAGTAATTGCTTTCGTTAGGACGCAAGCCGGACACCGGAAACTTGTCATATTGCTTTCTCTTTTTGAAGGTTTCGAGTTCTTCTTTAGCCATATCAAACCGAACCTTTGCGACGATCTCCTTCGCGATCGCACGGCCGCCGAGCACTTCCTGTTTATGACCCTCAAAATCAGATTGATTCCCAGATCGCGAAAGTCTTCTGGCAGCTGGACAATCGTTCTCGGCCAAGTCAACTATCGCTCGTTGTTCACGCCAGTTTTCCTCGTAAGCCTCTCGTGAGCCTAGTCTGGTCGCCAGTTTTTCGATCTCGTCGAGCTCGTGTGGCAAGTACATTCTGCTCTGAATACCGGCATCTTGATCCGATAGCAATATCTTTTCCAATAATTTCGATTGCTTCTTTGCACCTGAATACTCTTTCGCTATTTTTCGCTTCGATTCAGCGAGTTTAAGTTCTATGTCTTGCCGTAGTTGAGTGCGTTTTAAGTCCTCACGAGAGACATCCGTACGAGTAAACCTACCTATAACCTCTTGGATATCCTCAACCAGTTTCGATGCGATACTCTGCTTAGCTGGGGCTCTCTCAACGTCTGCAAGTGAAAGTGATTTTCCATCCAGATCTACGCGTCGATAGAAGCGACCGGCATCAAATTCCTGCATTTGGCATTCAGCGTTTTTGAACCTTAGATTTGCGACTGCTTTTTGTGCGAATATTCGACTGAGGTCATGCTGATTCCGGCTTCCAATCTCGCCTTCTCTTTCAAGCTCCGTCCGCACCTTTTCCAGATAAGCGAACCGACGGATATCGGATGTCTCCCGACACTGTTCCTGAAGCTGATCGATCTCGGTTTTCGAGAGTATCGGTGTCGGCAGTTTCAAGTTCTGTTTTCGATGGTCAGATCGAATCCTCTTCGCTGCCTCGATTGCTGTACCGAATTCCTTTTCTACTTTGGCTTTTTGATTCTCCTGCGTGCCCATCAATTTAAGCAGTACGGTTTTTATAATCCTGGCCTCCGGGTTTTCATCAAGGCGAGCATCCTTTTCAGCAATGCGAGCATCCTCGGATCGTTTATCCCGGCGTCGATCCAAATCGTTCAGTGACAAGCGTCGTTTCTTACCACTCAATGAATCTGTAACGAGGAATCTCATCGTGTCGCCATTTTGGGCCAGATGCTCAATCTGGGCTTCAAGTCGCCGGATAAATGCTTCGCCGATGATCGCCTTACCGAGCGTTCTTCTGCGGTTACGGTCAAGGCTTCCAGACTCTTTGAGTTCCGTGCCGTTGCTAGACGGAATAGGAGAGCGATCGGCCGACTGCTGCTGCAAGTTCCTTTCTTCGGTTTGTTCTTGCGTCAATATCGACTCCATTTTTCCTTCAGCCGAGCGAGCTACAATGCCCGGAACAAACACCTTCTCCCTGTTAACAATCTCATTGTGAGGTAGTGCCTCTCTTGGTATCTTCGTGAGATGACAATTGTCGAATGATTTTGAGATGTATTCCTTTTGCAAGGCGATGTGAACATGAGGGTTTTTGGTGTTTAGATGCAATGCGGCAACCCAAGAGAGTTTTTCGGCTCCAAGATGTTCTTTT
The DNA here is from genome assembly GCA_019694355.1 of Pyrinomonadaceae bacterium. Classification (GTDB taxonomy): domain Bacteria; phylum Acidobacteriota; class Blastocatellia; order Pyrinomonadales; family Pyrinomonadaceae; genus OLB17. The sequence continues at coordinate 150,652 of JAIBCB010000006.1, forward strand.
AATCCGTCAACACTTGCTCGCGTGATTGCTTTTAGGGCAGTCTGCCGTTCTTTTTCGGATCCGGCCAACTTCCGATAATCGGACTCTCTGAATGAGATGACGAGATGATGTAATTGATCATTGCCTACCCGCGTTTTTGAGAGTGCAACTTTCAGCGAGTTGTTTGCGCTTTCCAATGAGAGATTGCTTGAATAATCATTGAAAATGTCCCGGCCATTAGGCCGCTCCTTCGATGGATCGATCTTGCTGTTGGCAATATAGTTGACAAGGCCGTGGGCACTGCCTCGTTTTGACTGAATTGACACAACGATTCTCACTAAGACTTTCCATCCTCTTTGAACTTTGTGTTCGCAGCATTCGCCGCAATGCGTTCCCGTAGAACTTTGATCTTTGTTTCAACAAACAAATTGGCATCTGCAATGGGGTCATTCCTCAGCCCATGAAAGGATGTGCATTTATTAAGATCGAGGATGGAATGCTCTATCAGATTTGCAAGAAATGCATTCCCAATATCGATGCTGTTCTCCCTCTCAGATTGCTTGGGAGATAAGAATTCGAGCAGTCTCGTAAAGATCTGGTTGAGTGACGACACGGTGATATTTAACATGCAGTACGCCTCACGCAGCAGAACAGTCGTGTTCAACGAATCGTCTGAAAGACTTTTGACATTATCACTAAGCTTTTCCGTCTCTTCACTCAACCCATCGAATAGGCTCAAGAGATTACGTAAATCAGTTTGGTTTGCGCGTTCGGTTCTTATGATCCAATCGATCTTATTTTCTAACCGCTCCTGTTTAAGTTTTGAATCATGTTCCGACAACGCTTTTTGAATGAGTTTTCGTGCAATAGCCGCGCGAGTCTCGCCGGTACTCTTTGCTAGCTCGGAAATCTTGCGTACATCGCTTTCATAGGGCCGAACGGTCATCGGAAACCCCTGATTCGTAACTGCTCCGGAATTTATTCCTTCTTTCAACTTTTCGCGTTCACGTTTTCTCATTTGTAATCGCCTGAAATACAGCGAAGGTCTGCAAACTACGTGCCGGGATCAATATTTAGCGAGAGCATTTTGGTTTGTAATTTTCGATTACAATGGATAACCCTTGTGGTGTCATACAATTGCGGGAGTTACAAAGTGGATAAATTGGTCTATCCTGTCAGGCAAGCAGAAGACAGCAACTTCCATAATAAAATTTCGCCGCCAGCCAGCCGCTTTTTTCCCGCTGGCACGCCGTTTGTATCTAGTATCCACGATCAAATCCAAGAGGAGGCAGATGCCACATTTATGAACACAATCGCAGATACAAACGCACAACAAAAGGCCGCAAGCGACCAGACAATTCTCCAAATAAACCGGCTGAATTACATCAAGGTAAATGCAAAGATTCTTGATTCGACTAACGAAAGACTCAAGAAATATCTCCGCTTTGCAGCCGATCAGATGAGGACGGAAGTAACATCCGGCGATGTGGTCGACTTTGCCCTGAATATGCTCTTTGACCGTGATCCGGGCTTCAGATCGTGGCACAAACAGCAAACCTGATCAGCGTCTTTTTATGTGGAGAATGCCGAGGGAAGGTCATTTCTCAGATCGACATTCGAGAGTACATTTCCGCAATCAACGGACAACGAATACCGGCTTACTGTTGCCTCAAGACTCTTCTCGAACGCCCGAATATTCAATTGATTGCTTTCCAAAAGCAGCAGTTTGGAAAGCCGTTGCAACTCCTCATCCGGCAAACTGCATTGATAGGTCGATGCTGCCCGCGAAAGCCTGTCGGCAGCTTCCTGAAACATAACACCGGAATGTCCTCGAACCCATCTCCAACTGACATGATGCCGATAGCATCTTTTGACAAGGTCAGTCCAGAATGATCTATTTGACTTCATTCCATGCTTTCCGGTCATCGTCTCGACAACGTATTTTGAGTCCGACACAATTTCGACAATGCATGGACGGCGAAGTGTGCCTAGAGCTGTTGTACAAGCCGAGATTTCAGCCTGCTGGTTGGTCAGAGAACCGAGATGTCTGGATATAAGCCGCAGCTCCTCCCTATTCCGGTCAACTATGACTGCTCCACATCCGGCGGATGCCTCCTCGGATCCATTTCTCAAACATGATCCGTCAGCGTAAATGGTGATTTCCGGAAAATAGTCTTCTGTTACCTTATCGTTCATATGCCCTCAAACAATTTCAGGGCACCGACTTCTCGATGCCCCGAAAGATCCCTTAGCAATCAGGAAACCATTTCCAAGATCAAACTCAGAACTGATCGTCAAATGGTTCCGTGATCGCGGAATTCTCATCATTCTGAGGAGGCTCGGGTTGGAGTTCCGGCTCGGGAGATTCTTCTTCCTGGCCGTTATCTGTTTTGGCTCCGTCCGCGAAGTCGTACGATTGGAGAATCACTTCTGCACCCGCTCGCGGTTGGCCGTCTTTTGTCAGCCAGGGTTTGAATCCAAGCCGCCCCTGCACAAGCAGATGAGTGCCTTTCCTGACGTTCGACGCCAAGGTTTCAGCGACCTTTCCGAAAGCTGTGACGTTGTACCAATGGGTGGTCTTAACGCGGCCTTCAGGTCCGTTCTTGTAAGAATTTGAAGCGATCGGAAAGGTTGCGACCGCCGTTCCTTTTTCCGAATAGCGGAGTTTGACCTCGCGACCGGTATTGCCGAGGATTGATACGGTAGTTGACATTGTTATATTTGCTCCTTTTTGGTTTATTTTTGTTCCACTATGGATGATTTATGCACCACAATGGATGATTGTTGCACCACTCGAACAGGGCGTTCAGGGCGGTTGAAGCTCTTAGACTGTCCCAAGCCTGACCGCCGCCTTTTTCGATTAAAATTGATAACAACTCCTAGGCCGCGTGAACGATCTTTACGAGTGCCGGCTGGCCAAAGAGCATTTGTTGGGACTGTTTGGCATTCATTTCGGCTTTCAGTTCGCTCTCGCGATTCCGGACGGAATCCCACAATCTCTGTTTCTCTTGTCGTGTAAATCCCTTAGCTTCAGGATCGTTATACAGTGCGAATTTTAGGAATCTGAGCCTTCCCATTGATGCTTCCTCGACGGTCCTTATCCACTTTCTGGCAGCCGCACTTATTTGATTTGCAAGGCGAGCTTCCTGGGATTTTGCAACCGTGTTCAGCGCCGTGAACTCCTTGAGTGAGATCTCATTTCGCTCTTTGTAAGCGGCAAATGCTGTCTTTTTCAGTTCAGCGACCGCGGCTGTATCCTTGGTTCCACGAAGCCTCAGATAGAGATCCTGATATGAGGCGCTACGGAGACTTCTGATATGGAAATCACCACGCATTTTTTGCCAAAGAACACGGCAAACTCCGGCCACGTACTGCATCTCGTCGTAATCTGGATTGATCTCGTTTTCCGAGAGATATTCGAAAGATGAGTTTCGGATAGAGCGTACCTTGCGGACAGTGCGAACGACTTGCCGGTAATAGATTTGCTCCAGTCTCAAGGTCAGCCATTCGTCGAACTCATTGTCTGAAAATGGACGCCCGGCAGCATCGACCGAATATTTAAATGGGATCATTTCCGGTCTCGATTCGGCGATAAACTCCCGGGCCTTTCGGGCCTCCGAACCGCCCATCTGATGTCCGACAAACAGATGCGAGATGATCGAACTCAGGCCGCGAACATCAGACGGCAAGTACGAGGCGTCAATCTCACATTCGAAGTCGAAAGCAACTACTGCGCTTTGCCCGCCGTTCATTCGTATGTTGATCGTTCCGTTCTCGTCATACTGTTCGAGACTCTCGAATGTAAGAAAGTCACGATCGAGTTCTTCGAGCGATTTGTCGCCGTCTGAGAGGTAGTATTCCTCGAATTCGTCAGTAATCATTCGAGTGATCTTCTGACACCCGATCCGATGCATCACCGAATCCATTTCTGCATCAAAATTTGGAGTCGGCTCAGGCAACGGTAAGCAAGATTTGGCAGCTTCGCGGCTTCGTCGTTTATCAGCTCTTGAAAGCTTCATCAGGAACGGACGCGACTCAAAGACATTTAATTCCCGACCGGAAAGAGGAGCGGTTACCGCCGACATTTCCATTCCGAGCATTCCCATTTCCTTGAGAACTTCGGGGATGCCGCGACGCCTGATCTCGCCATAGTAATGTGACGCGATCTGCTGAAGTTCGTATTGTCCGGCGTCGGGACTTGCAATCGCCCGGACGCAACGAACGAACTCAAGCGCGTCTGTCTCATCACCAAGCACTTTCACCGCATATTCGAGAGAAAGTATCTTCACCTTATCAACCGGTTCGGCCTCGATCTCATCCGCAATCCTGACCACAACATCGCCAAGAATCGCAAATTCTTCAAGCTCCCGACGCCGCATCGGATTCTGCTGAAGATGCCGGCACCAGTCCTGCATCGGTGAGCCGGTATTGAGCGGGGTAAAAGCCAGAATTGCACTCTGAGGAGCGTATTGTCTAAGCATTTCTAAATTCATTTGTGCAGCCATATTCACCTCATGATTTCCCGGACAGAAGCCGGAGAGAACACTTGTTTTTGGGCAGTGCTCTCAAAGCCCAAGTTGAAAAAAGCACAAAATTCAGGCTTGAAAATCCCTTTCAACTTAGGGTTAAGGCTTATTTGAGTAGAACGGAAGAACTAGCCAATGAAAGCTTCCAGATCGGCTAGCCGACGTTGAAGATATGCGAAAGTCTGCGGCGCCCTTCTATCAAGTTCGGCACGTCCAGTTCCGAGACCATCTGCCGGAATGACAAGAGTGATATTGTTATCGCTCACAGCGATGAATACCGGAGACAAAGCAGCCTCGATCGTGGACTTGTTGAGCTCAAATTCATTGTCAGTGAAGAACGCATCTTCATCCATGCTCGGCTTCTTCTTGGTGGGAATACCGACAGCATTTGGCTCACCACGCATGGCAGCTGCCTGACCACCGAAACCTCGGTCTTCGAGGTTGTCGCCAAACAAAAACAGCTTGTCCGGATTTGCCTTCACGTATTCACGAGTGATGTATTTCATTCGTTGGATCATAAGGCCTCCAAAGAAAGTGTAAGGGCATCTCGAGTGAACTGGATGCCCGTATTACAGAGTAGAAAAGCTAAAAGGCGGCCACTTGATCCGAAACTTCGCTGACAACTGACGTAGGAACGGGACCACCGGTGTCCTCTGACCCGCTTTCCGCTCTCCGTGCTCTGGGAAGGAACTGAAATTCCTGAAGCACAATATCCGCTCCCGCCTGCGGTGTGCCGTTTCGGTCGAGCCAGGGGTTGAAAGAGAGCGTTCCAACGACACAGAGCCGGGTTCCCTTATCGACGAATTTTGCGAGCGTCTGGGCTTGTTTGCCGAACGCAATCACGCGGAACCAATTGGTCTTTTCGACCGGCCCGTCGTTTGTCTTGCGAACGGTGTTGGACGCCATTGAGAAACTGGCGATGAATGTCCCTTTGTCTGTTGTTCTGGTTTCCGGCGCTTTGCCGAGATTGCCAATTAGAGTGATGCTTGCTGACATTGTGTTTTCTCCTTTACGGTTAAAATCTGTGATCCATTCACCAATGCCTGAAAGCCTTGATGAATTCACGTTCTATCAGCCGCTTTTATTTTTGGTTTCTTAACTCATATCTTTTTGGAGTTACCACTTGAAAACAGAACTTTCCTGATTAGCTTTTCAAATTAAAATGCTCGAAATTGGCGTCGAGTCTTCCGAATTATGAAGACTGTAGATAGGTTAGCTTTGTAGAGTGTTGGTACCAAGTGGCGAAAAAATGCACCATTGTGGTGTTTTTTTTCGCCAAAGTGGATGATTTTTGCACCACTTTGAGATTAATGGGCGATTCGCTTGAGCTTTTTGATGAGACCCGATCGGCTAATTCCAAGATCCTTCGCGGCCCTCGTCCGGTTATTGTTGTGGACCGCCATGGCATTTTTCAGAAGATCGGTTTCGATCATCTCAAGGTAGTCTTCAAGCTTTTTGCCATCGGGTAGTGATCGCCCATGGCCGTTAGGCTTCTCATTCGAGTTGGTTTGGTTGACGGTCGGGGCTTCGAGATGCTTTTGGATGATGTCCTCGGTGAGCGGGATAGGAAGAAGCCAGTTTCCTCGCTCATCAGCTTCAAAAAGAACTTCAAGACAAACTTCATCAATAAATGACCGCAGCTCTCGGACATTTCCAAACCACGGGGAGCGTTCGAGCACTCGCAGCTCCTTCTTGTCAGCAGTTATGATGGCTCCGGATTTTGCACAAAAATCCCTAATAAACTGTTGTGCCAGCGGGACGATCTCCCCGGTACGTTCTCTTAAAGGCATCAGACGAATTACATGTGAAGTAATACGGTATCTGAAGTCTTCGCGAAACGCGGACAGATCACGATGAGTTGCATAAATTATCCTGACATCTACATGTCTTAGACGGTTGCCGCCCACCCTCGTAATAGACTTTTCTTCAACGACCTTAAGCAGCTTTGCCTGTGTACCGTTGTCGAGTTCGCCGATCTCGTCAAGGAACAAGGTGCCGCCTGCAGCGGCCTCGAACTTGCCGATCTTTAACGCAGTTGCCCCTGTGAACGATCCTTTTTCGTGTCCAAACAATTCACTTTCAATGATCGAGTCGGCCAATTCCGCGCAATTTACTGAAACAAACGGATGTTTCCGGCGCGGGCTTAGATCGTGTATCTCCTTTGCGGTATGCGTTTTGCCTGTACCTGTTTCACCTAGCAAACACAGGTCAAGAAAATCGAACCGTGCAAGTTGCTCGATATTTACATGATTACTTTGGAAAGTGTATAACATTTATTAAACGCGTATTGCAGATTCACCGCCCACCGGAGTTTTCGACTACTCGTTTCCTAATTAGGAATGAAGCTTCACTCCGAATTTGACCTGTATTAGTAAAAACCTTTGGAAGTCGAAAAGGTTACATAACATCAACTTGCTGGAAGCAATTTTCTTTTCCGAAGCCGTAAAAAGCATATCGGAATATCCAATAGGTGATGAAAAGGTCGTTTCTTCAAAAGCTACAGCCATTCCCCGGCAATGCCCCTTCGCCGGACGCTGAAGTTAAGCCCAAGGACTCCAGCGAAGGACTTATCCGCGAAGCCGTCAATCTCATAACGCTGATCACACGAGGACAGAGAATCTCGTTACCGGACGCCGATATTCCGGATGTTGAGCAGGATACGTCGTTGCGGCTCTGGAAATGGCTCATAAAGTTCCGTGAAAGAAGTAACGGAATGTCACCCGATGAATGGCGTTCTTTTACGGCAAGATCCACATACAACGAGATCAATCGCTCCAGGACAAAATTGTCCAGAATCCACGAGGTTCCCCTTGAGTTTGTTCCTGAGTTTGAGGACAAAACTCAAGATGCCCAGTCTGATCTTGAGATGAAAGAACTTGTTCGAGAAGTATGGCAAGGAATTTGCAAACTAAGTGTTTATCAACGGCGAGCATTACTTTTGCATTCAGCTGAAACTTTGATTTATCTGATGCAGTTCGGATTAAACGAGAAACAGATCGCTTCGGCCCTCTCATTCGATATCGAGATGTGGCGAGCGTTATCGCCGCAAATACCCTTGACCGACGTTGAGATCGCGAGACTGGTAAACGATAACGGTGGCCTCGTAAATAATGGAGCTCAAGTCAGAAACATTAAAAAGGCAAGATACGATGCGAGGAAAAAGCTTGAAAGGCTGAGAAAATGAACGGCGAGCACTTACAGATTTCAGAGATCGCACATTTCCGAAAGGGGACACTTTCGAGAGAAGACATGCGTCTGACATCGAGACATCTTTTGGAATGCCTCAGGTGCCGAGAGCTTTTGCCAAAGCCAACATCAAAGGAATTTCTGGATTCCATTTTTATTGAACGTGACAACAGCGTGTTCACCGATGACGCAGTCGAGAGCCTCGGCAAGAAGCTCATCTCGCTTCTAAGTAGTTTCCGTCCAATGCTTCGGCCAACATTCGTTGCCTTGCTTTTCATTGCAGTAACAGGCGGCTTGTCAATATGGTTCCTCTCCAACCCAAACAATTCGACAAACGCCAACTTGGTTGCATCGATCGATAGTAGCGAGGTGGACAGAACCGATGGTGTTCCACCAATACTAAAGCACGAAACCGATCAGCCAACCCGCACGTCTCCTCCTAGCGTAACGAGCAGACCCTCAATATCAACAAGTCAGAAGGCGGCAACCAAAAGGTCGATACCGCAGAGCGGCCTGCCGCAAAGATCTAGATTGAACGCACCGGTCAATTCTGAAACAAGAAATCTCGACGCCCCCTGCGGCCCCATTGAGTCGATCGGTCTGGACACTGTGGCATTCGATGATGGCGTCAAGTTGGTATGGAGCAATGTCCCGAAAGCCGCTCGGTACGCAATCTATATTTCAGATCTCAACGAAAAGCTCGTTGATCATTTCGAGACTGAAAACGAAACCTCATACGTTTCGAAGGTCCGATTTGAACAAGATGTGGTTTACAAATGGCGCCTTGTCGTGACTCTTCAATCGGGCGAAACCATCTCAAGTGGATCGCAGCATTTCTCGCTGAACGACAGCGGTGAAATTAATAGTGATAAAAGAAAGCTTCGGCTTCAGAAGCGGAGTTCGCCGAACCTAAGGTGTACGGAGAAAAATTGATGAAGAATTTATCAGCACACAATCTAATTTACTATTTCGTACTGGTCATCCTCGTCGTATTGGGCTCAGTTTCGATCTTTGGACAATCAACTTCTGATGATTTTCCCGTACCGGCCAATATGAAGGTTGAAGGAATACCTCCAATAAAGAAGGATGAAGTCGAAAAGCTTTTCTTTGATCCGTCTCAGATCAGGAATAACCTTATTTGGGATGCTGAGAGGAATTCCTGGTCTATACTTCTTACCGATGAAAAGTCATTCATTTACCGCGTCGCGTCGCCGATGGCAAAGCCGGAGGTCATTGTTGACAATAGAGTTCCGAACACCGTCAGAGGGAATCCAACTAACGACACCTTTGCATTCACCGATGACAAAGCCGACGAGGACAACTATGAGCTATATCTATGGAAAGGCAAGGAAATCAAGAAATTATCTTCCTTTTCCGGCAAGGACGAGTCCGTCGAATCATTTATCTGGTCAAGAGACGGTAAGAGCATCTATTACACTCAGGTTGACTTCGACGCTAAGACGACAAAGTTGTGCAGGCACGATCTTGTGTCGATCTCTTGCTTTCTGACGGACCTGAAAGGCATTTGGAATGTTCTCGATGCGGATCAAGACAAGGTCCTGCTCAAATACTGGAAGGCCTCAAGCAATCAGAGCTTGTATCTGTATGACACCAAGACCAAAAAGATAATTCCGATAGAGGAAAAAGGAAACTCAAACAAAGGCTTTTTTGCACAAGGCCGAGTCTTTTGGCTCTCGGAGGGTTCGGGTGAATGCGGTCAGGAGCGGTGCCTGCTCTCGTTAGACATCAAGACCCGCGTAAAGAAGCGCATCCTTTTGCCGGAAGGCACGGCAAATCTTCAGGATGTTAAGGTATCCCCCGATGGGAAGTCATTTCTGATACAAGAGGCCAAAGACGGGATCGACACACTGAAAATCGCCAAATTGAAACATGATCGGTTGGTAGATTTAGCCTCGTCCTTTGTACACGGACCATTTGTGATCTGGGGAACACGATGGCTGTCAAACCAGGAAGTGGTTTACACAATTGAAAATGTCGGAAAGCCTGCCTCGGTCGAGTCTTTTGATTTCGCTAAGAAGAAGCACACGTCCTGGACAAAAGAGCGAGTGCCGCCTCAAATCGAGAATGCCGTGCATCCCCCCGAAGTGATCAAATGGAAATCCTTCGACAGCAAGACCATTTCAGGTTATGTGATCAAACCAAAGGCGGAACAAGGCAAATCACCTGTTGTGATCTACATTCACGGTGGGCCGCAGATAATTGATCGGCCGACATTCAACACCTCTGACATACGCCTCGCTGCCTACCTAGGCATCACAACAATTCACACAAATATTCGTGGCTCATCCGGATTCGGGATCGAGTACATGGACGCCGATAACGGGGCAAAGCGCGGAGATGCCGTGAAAGATATCCGCACATTGATTGATTGGATCGAGAAGCAGCCGGAACTAGATGCATCACGGATCTATATACGAGGGGAGAGTTATGGCGGCCTGATTGCCCTAGCAACGACGCTTCAGGAGCCGCATAGAATCAAGGCCGTGATTGCCGAATATCCTTTGGTTTCAGTCCGGGGATATCTGTCCCAGAGTTTTATAGATGAATTCTCCATAACAGAATATGGAGATCCTAAAAACGAAGAGTTAATGAAAAAGCTCGACGAACTTTCTCCGCTGAACAATACAGAACGTTGGAATAAGACACCGTTGTTTCTAACGCGGGGAAAGCTCGATCAGAGAGTCCCTGAACGGGACGTGCTCGGTCTCAAGGATCAGATCAAGGAAACTGGGGCCGAGGTTTGGTTCATATACGCTAACGAAGCGGGACACGGTGTTGGAGGCCGTTACGTGACTGCCGCGATGTATGAGTTTTTGAAAAAACAAATAGGGAGTAAAAAGTAATGAGAAAACTAAGAATAACCATATGCACATTGCTGCTTACGACGCTGCTTGCCGGCAATATCCTTGCCAACACCAGTATCCTCGCTGGCACCGCAACGGTCACAAGCATCTTCTCGGATCTGGTCCAAGAAGTTCTTCTGATGCTTCGTGATGACGATTGCCCGCCGAGACTATGCACGACGTGTAGGCCAAATGGCGTGATCGATGAAAACGGCAATTGTCGTCCACGTGAGGAATGACAATGACGGAGTGAAGGATGAATGACTTCCATCAGAACACAGGCGTAGCAGCAATCCGACTCGCTTTGATCGGCTTGCTGACTGCGCTTGCGTCAATTTATGGATTTGCGGCCACAACCGATCTTCGTTCTCTCTTCGAGGAAGGAAGCTTTAAAGCTGTTATAGAAAGCGCTCCCGCTGAAATTACAAACGCTCGTAAGCTCGGCAAATTCGCGGATGCCGCGGTTAGCGGGCTATATGCGTCCAAAGCCTTGATACAACTTGAAAAGTACGACGAGGCCGAACAGGTGTTGGTCCAGGCTTTGGCTGATGCCGAAAGAGTGAAGGCAGACAAGAAACTTCTTGCATCTTTGCTTTTTGCACAGGCACATCTTTTCAGAGCAAAAAAAGACTTCCGATCTGCATCTTCTCGCTCCCGCGATGCTTTTGCCCTTGCTCCCCGGAACCGCATGGTCGAACTTGAATACTATGTCAGTAACGGCCGGATACTTTTTTCGAGCGGATATGATGTCTCAGCGATTGTCTGGTTGGAAAAAGCGGAAGCAATATCAAATACGGTTCCGAGGTCGGCCCTTCATCTTGAGATGCTGCGGTTTCTAAGTCTGGCTTGGCAATCCAAATTCAATTACGGCAAAGCGATTTCCTACTCACAGAAGTTGGTCGACGCCAGTCAGAATTCGGAATTCAAATTCCGTTATCGGCAGTCCCTTTATGAATATGGAAATTTATTGAGCGCGGCCGGCCAGGAACAGCGAGCAAAGACGATGTATGAAAAAGGATTGAATCTGGCATTATCGACAAAAGATGATACTCAAAGTTCTATTTTTCTTTCCACATTGCTTCTTAACGCACTTTATCAAAACGATCTTACGACCGCTGAAAACCATGTAAGGACCCTTGCGGTACTCGATAAAAGTAAGAGCTTCGAATACGAGGTTACGCTCGGTCATGCAATTTTAAACGCTTTGCAAGATAACGCTGGTGAATCCGAAAGGCAGTTCTCTCGGCTCGAAACCATGAAGTCTTCCTCCAGTTTCGTGGTTCCTTACTGGAAAGCCACTATTGCGGAGCGGAAGCGCAATTGGGTAAAACTCATTGAGTTAAGCGAAATGCTTTTGCGTCATTCGGAAAAGGAGAACTTTCGTGAGAACCTCCCGCATTTGTATCTATTGCTCGCTAGGGGACATTGGGGGCTGGGCAACAAAGAGTCAGCTTTGAAGGCCCTGCGGAAGGCCGAGGCGATCGTAACCGAGGCAAGGCCGACTGACGACGCACCGTTATCGCTCTCGATGCTTGAAACGTTCCACTCGGTTTATAGATTGATTGCGGAGATCGAGGCTGAAGCCCGTGATCTTAGAAGGTCTTTTGAAACAGTCGACTATCTCAAGGCAAGGGTCCTGAGTGACCGCATCAACTTCTCGCCGCTAAAACAAGTCTCGGATATTTCTCCGGGTATTAGAAAAAGAGCAAATGATCTCTCGTCAGGATTTCTAAATGGCGACGACAAGAGCGCATTGGACGATTTTGAAGCAAACATAACAAATGCAATTCCTCAGAATTCGACCCCTGCGGCGAAGTCATTGCAATTGGACAATATACAGGGCCTTGATGACACGGCAATCGTGTCATACTTTTTTTCGCTTGATGGCAAGCTTGCGGCTCACGTGCTTGAAAAGCATAAGCCCATTCGTCTTGTCAGACTGGGCATCTCTGAGCCGGAAGTCGTTGCAATGGCGAATAGTGTCCGAAAGAAGATCATGAATCGGATATTCTTCAAGAATGACGGTAAAGAGATCTACGATCTTCTGATCGCACCTTTATCGCTCAGTTCAATGCACTTTGCATTCGTGCCTGACAAAGCACTCTGGAAGATCCCATTCCATGCTTTGAGTCCCGACGGTGAATCCTATCTGATCGAAAGCAAGATGATCAGTTACTCGCCTTCGGTTTCTTTGCTGCTTGAATCATTGAAGAAAAAGGCTCCTTTCAGAAAAGCCGCACAAGTTTTTGCTAACAATACATTTGAGAACCGTTCGCTTCGATTTGTAAACCAGGAAGCAGTGGCGGTCGGCAAACTATTGGGAGTGCAACCGATAGTCGGAGCCTCTTCGCAGCAGTTCATCAATTTGTCTAATGGGAAAGATATTCTACATTTCTCGATGCATGCCCAGGCCGATCGTGAAGAACCGCTAGGTTCTTTTCTTGGATTCAAACCATCGAGAAATGATAACGGCCGAATAACGGTCAACGACCTGCTGAAAATTCGTCTCAAACCTCAAAGCCTTGCCTTCGTAGCCTCGTGTGACACAAATAATGTGCTGAATGGTGAGGGCGTGGTCAGCATCGGCTGGGCATTGCTCGGATCTGGGAGCACCACAGTAATTTCATCTCAATGGGAAGCCAACGACCGATCGACCGGCTTGTTTGCACAGGACTTCTACAAGGAATACAAAAAAGGAATCCCGGCAGCCAGAGCTCTTCAAAACGCGGCAATCGCCATGATCCGTGACAAATCATCTGAAAACTACGAACCATACTACTGGGCGAGCTTTACGCTTCTTGGTGACTTTCGGTAAATCGGCGCAGAATCCATTCATCGACGAAAGGCATTGTCTATGGATGGATGAAAAATGCACCATTTCAAAGGGAAGTGGTGCAAAAAAGTTCCACCTAAAACCTAAAACTATCCACTGATATTTCTAGAGGTCTCGTATTTACAGGCATCCGAGAGTGATCTATGCCGAGGCACGTGTTTTGCACTTTCAAAATCCAAAGGAGCAAAACACATGGACGACAAATTTATTCTAATCCCGAAAGAAGAACTCGTTGAGACTCTGGGGGCGTTGTTAGATGAAAAACTGGAAGATCATTTCCATCCATTCAATTCTGTTATCGCTGTCAAACAAAAGGAAGCTTGCGAGGCTTTGGGAATATCTGACGATACGGTGAGACATCGCATTAGTCAGGGGAAGATTACTCCGCTTCAACGTGACGGTTCCCGTTTGGTCATCCTAACTTTTGAGATGATGCGCGGGCTGAAACCTCGCCCTCGGCGACCTAGATTAAAAGCATAGCGCCGTCAAGAAGAAAGAAGCTATGTAGGGCTTGTTTTGATGCAAACCTAAGCAAGTACAACGACCATGACTATTCCTCTCAAGAAGTAATTGACGAGTGAAATAGGTTTAAAATAGTTAGATAATAGTTAGATTAAACGAAAAGGCGTCCGATATGGACGCCTTAAGTTATTGATAATATTGGTGATCCGACCAGGACTCGAACCTGGGACCCAATGGTTAAAAGCCATTTGCTCTACCGACTGAGCTATCGGACCACGCGGCCTGGTGAGTGCCCATACGCGAAGCACGGGCCCGACCTTAGCCGAATTGATGATTTTACATATTGGGGCTTTCGATGGCAAGTTCCATACGAATATCTGCCCGGGCATATTCGGAATTCGGATCGGTCGGTGTCTCGACAAAGCCGAACTTGCGGTAAAGAGTAATGGCGGGTTCGAGTATCCTGCTTGATTCGAGGAAGATCATGCACGGAGCGGACTGACGAGCATGCTCGATACACGCCTGCATCAAAAGATTCGCGATCCCTTGACCGCGGAACTCCGGCGAGACGCCCATTTTCGTGAGCTCCAGCACACCTTCGCCGGCCGGAATAAGTGCGACCGTACCGACCGCCGTGCCATCCGCAACGGCCATAAAGATCCGGCCGCCGCGATCGATGATATATTCCTGCGGATGGTCGAGGATCTCTCTATCGTGCCGCTCGACGGCAAAATATTTCTCTATCCACTCGTAATTCAGCCGGGCGAAATCTGCCGCAAATCCTTCGTCGAAATCAACGATCTCGATAGACTCGTTCTTCTCGTTCATCGTTGAATTCTTAATTCTTGAACCAGCCTTCCATCACTGAATCGTTCAAGATGATCGTCTGATCGCGTTCGGGGCCGGTCGAAATTAGGCCGATCTCGACGCCGATAAACTTCGAGAGGAACTCGACATAACGGCGTGCGTTCGCGGGCAGATCGTCGATCTTTGTTATGCCACGCGTGTCGCTCTTCCAACCCGGAAGGGTTTCGTAGATCGGCTTGATCTTTCGCAGGTCGTGAGAGACCGCCGGGAAAGTGTCGATACGTTTGCCGTCTATCTCGTAACCGACGCAAACCTTGATTTCTTCGAGTGCGTCGAGCACATCGAGTTTCGTCAACGCGACGGAATCAAAGCCGTTCAGTTCGGCCGCATATTTCGTCGCAACCGCATCGAACCACCCGCATCGACGCGGCCTTCGCGTCACAGAGCCGTATTCATTTCCGCGTTCACGAATGAGATGCGCAATGTCTTCTTCGTCATCGAGCATCTCCGTCGGAAACGGGCCTTCGCCGACGCGCGTTGCATAGGTGCGCACGATGCCAAGAACGCCCGTGATATGGTGCGGCGGAATTCCCGCTCCAACGGACGCACCGCCGGCAGTCGGATTTGATGAAGTGACATACGGATATGTTCCGTGATCGACATCGAGCAGCGTCGCCTGTGCGCCTTCAAGCAGTATCTTCTTCTCTTCGCGGCGAGCATCAGCGAGGAAATGCGAAGTCTCCGTAACAAACGGCCGGAGACGTTCCACGAGCGGCGAGATCTCGTCGTAAATTTCATCGGCACGCAGCGGCTGCTGGCCGTAAAGAACGATGATGCGGTTAGCTTCTTCGAGGTTCCGCTCAATTCTCAACCGCAGGATCTCCGGCGACAGTGCATCAGCGACACGGATCCCGCGACGCCCGACCTTATCCTCATATGCCGGGCCGATGCCCCGAAGCGTCGTGCCGATCTTCTCGTTGCCGAGCCTTTCTTCTGACGTGTGATCGAGCGCGCGGTGATACGGCATTATCAGATGAGCTCGGCTCGAAACTTTCAGGCGTTCGGGCGTGATCGAAATCCCCTTTGCCGAGATCTGATCGACCTCTTCGAAAAACGCTTTCGGATCGATCACCATTCCGTTGCCGAGCACACAGACCTTGTCGTTGTGGATGATGCCCGACGGCAAAAGCCTCAAGACGAACGCCTGATCGCCGACATAGACGCTGTGGCCCGCATTGTGTCCGCCCTGATAACGCGAGACGACGTCGAATCTATCCGCGAGCAGGTCAACGACCTTTCCCTTCCCTTCATCGCCCCACTGGGCACCGATTATTACGATTATCATATTCTGTTCGCAAGCCACTCCCGTTTGAGAAGCGAGTAAACCACTTGGTCCCGAAACTCACCCCTCAACAATTCGACCTCGCGAAGAGTGCCTTCAATGGTGAACCCTAGCCTTTCAGGGATCGCACGGCTCCGGTTGTTATCGACATTGCAATTTATCTGGACCCGATTAACATTGATTGTATCAAAGAGATGATCGAGAAGAACTCGACAGCAACGGGTTACGATACCTTTGCCTTCGTGAGCGCGATCGATCCAATACCCGACCTTCGCGTGACGGTTCGTCGAATCGACATCATGTACGCCGACCGTCCCGATGATCGAGCCGTGATCTCGGATCAAGAACGCAAATGCGTTCGCCGCCAGGTCCACAGTCCCGACTGCCTCGATCCATTCCGCGGCGTGTTTCGTCGAATAATCATCGACTGCCCACGGCATCCACGCCCGCAAATGCTCAAGATTGCGCTGAACCAATGCCGCGATCTCGACAACCGCGTCCTGACTGGGCACTTGAAGGATGATCTGGTCGGAGACGGGCAATACCAGCATAAACGTTAGTCTTTCTAGGCGAACGCCATCTTGTATAGGTCAATGTAATGTCTCGCCGCGTTCTCCCACGAATTGTCTATCCGCATTCCGTTTTGTTGAAGGTGCCGCCAGCCTTCTTTATCGGCGTATGCAAGGCGAGCTTCGTAAACTTTTTCGACGAGGCGATCGCTGCGAAATTCGCGAAACTTAAAGCCGTTCCCCGTTCCCGATACCGCATCCCAATTCTCGACCGTATCATCGAGCCCGCCGGTCGCACGCACGATCGGCACCGTCCCGTATCTAAGCGAATACATCTGATTCAGCCCGCACGGCTCGAATTTTGACGGCATCAGGAACATATCTGCTCCGGCCTCGATCAGATGGGCGAGCGGTTCGTTGTAGCCGACATAAACGCCGACGCGTGTCGGAGCGTAATCACGCAGTGCTTGCAGGAACCGCTCTGCATCGGCCTCGCCGGAGCCCAGTGCTATAAAGAACGCGTCGGCCGCGAGGATCTCACCGGCAGCATTTCGGATCAGTTCGATTCCCTTTTGAGCCGTCAGGCGTGTAACGCTCGCGTAAACGGGTCGGTCAAGATCATTCGGCAGGCCGAATCGTTCGAGCAGCACGCGTTTGCACTCTCGTTTCCCCTCCATCGAATCCGCCGAGAAGTGCGCGGGCAGTTCCGCGTCGGTCGCAGGATTCCACACCTCGTAATCGACGCCGTTCGTGATCCCGACGAGCCGATCGGAACGTCGCCGCGTCAGCCAATCGAGCCCGTGTCCGAACTCCGGTGTCTGTATCTCGAGGGCGTAACGCCGCGAAACGGTCGAGAGAATGTCGGAAGTTTCGAGCCCGGCCTTCATCGCGGACGCATAGCCGTCATAGCTGAACGAGTTGCGTGCGAATTGCGACGTAAACCCGAGTTCCGCGAGTTGCGAAAGCCCGAACGCGCCCTGATACGCCATATTGTGGATCGAAAAGACCGTCCGCGTGTTTCGCCAGAACGCTTCACGACGACGCAGGATCGCGATCTCGACCGCCGCAAACCCTGTGTGCCAATCGTTCAGGTGGACGATGTCGGGCGGTTTGCCGAGCCTTTCGAGCAGGAGCAGGGCCGCACGCGAGAGGAACGCGAAACGCTCGTAGTCCTCGGTATAGCCGTAGATCGAATCGCGATGGAATATCGACGGCGCGTCGATCAGGAATGTCGGCGAGCCGTTCGCCTCCGAGTAGAAGGCCTTCGCGCGGTACGGCCTTCCCTTCCAATTCACCCAGAGGTCGTCGATCGCCGTCTGCCAGAGATATTCGCCCTTCGTCTGCCAATAGCACGGCGTGATGAGCAACGAATCCACACCGATCTGCTTCAAAGCCTTGGGAAGGGCACCGGCCACATCGCCAAGCCCTCCGGTCTTTGAATATGGCACCGCCTCGGATGAAATTACGGCTACACGCATAAATAACTGCATTTCAAGTATTTCGCGAATCGCCGCTTTGGTCAAACCACACGTTGCAGAACGCCGCACGTAGTAAGGCGGCCCATAGTCATCCACGCAGCACGTGTTGCGGCAGCCCGCACGTCAGTAATGGCACGGATCGTCGCGTAAGATAACAGGCTTTGCCTCTGGCGGCGGAGCCGCAAAGATCTGGCAGGCTTTGACGGAAAGGCTGAGCTTTTCCGCAAATAGAGCAGCAGAGCTGCAACGAAAGGCGCGGAGGCATTCGCAGCTGAATTATGATATGTTTCCATCGATCCCAAGATCCTCGAAGCATTATGAAAAACCTCCGCGCTTTCGGTCTCCTCGTTGTTCTATTCACTCTCTGCGTTCTGTCCGTCTCGGCAAAAGACCAGTGGGTTACGGTTCGCTCTCAGAACTTCTTCCTCATCGGCAACGCGTCCGAAAAGGACATTCGGAAAGTTGCTACGCAGATGGAGCAGTTCCGAGCGACGTTTCGCCTCCTGTTCCCGAAGACCGCCCTTTCGTCCGCAAAGCGTACGAATATAGTGGTCTTCAAGAGCGAATCGGCCTACAAACCATTTCTGCCGCGTAGGAAGGACGGCAAAGCCGATACCGGGATCGCAGGGTATTTTCAGCCCGGCGAGGATGTCAACTACATTACGCTCTCGACCGAGGGCGAGGACGAGGACACATTCAAGGTCATCTATCACGAATACGTTCACTACTTGATCGATTCCAGCTTCGGGCGATCGGAGATCCCTGCCTGGCTGAACGAAGGCCTTGCGGAGTACTACTCGACCTTCAAGGTCGAAAACGGCAATGAGGTCTCGATCGGCTATCCGATCCTTGAACATGCGAACTTCCTTGCGGCCAATGGACTTCTTGCTCTCGGCGACCTCTTCAATGCAAGCAACCGCGACATCCACGCGAACACCGGACGCGCTCGTCATGCCTTTTATGCGGAGTCGTGGGCTCTGGTACATCTCCTGATGACTACGGGACGCAACTCGCTTCTATCTAAGTTCGTCGCCGGCCTCAATAACGATCTGCCGCCGGAACAGGCTTTCAAGGCCGCGTTTGGTACTGGTTACGAGGATATGGAGAAGCAGCTCCGTAAATACGTAAGCCAGGGCAAGTTCAACTACCAGATCCTAACGCTCAAGGATCAGCTTGCTGTCGCGTCCGGTCAAACGGTAACGCCGATCGATGACGCGCAGACAAACGCCTATCTCGGCGACCTTCTCTATCATTCGAACCGCCTTGCAGAGGCAGAAACCTACCTTGCCAAAGCTCTCGCCGCCGATCCGAGATCAGTGCTCGCGAACACGGCGATGGGAATGAGCAAAGTGCGGCAGGAGAATTATGCAGAAGCCGAAAAATATCTTGATGCCGCGGTCTCAGGCGATGCGAATGACTACAAAGCTCTTTATTGGTACGCGACCCTGATAGTACGCGAAAGCACCAAAGGGCTTATGGGATCCGAGATCCCGCCCGAGAAGGCGAAGAAAGCTGCCGATCTGCTTGCGAGAGCGATCAAGATAAAACCTGATTCTGCCGAAAGCGCAGATATGCTTGCGTTCATTGCTCTCGTTCGACAAGAGGGCCTGGACAAGGCATTGACGGTCCTAAAGACCGCGCTCAATGCACAGCCCGGCAATCAGCGGCTCGCCTTGCGCATCATCGACATCCTCCTCGCCAAGCAGCAATATGACGAGGCACTCGCATCCGCAAAGAAGATCGCGGCAAATTCTGAAAATGAAGAGATCGGCTCACGGGCACGGTCGCTGGTCGCTCGCCTTTCATCCTATCTAGAGCAAAAGCAGAATTTTGAGCGTCAGCGCGAGACCATGCGTGTTGCACAAGGAAGCGAGATGACAGGCACGCTGTCCAAAGAAGATGCCGATCGAATGGCTCTAGCTGCCCGAAACTACGGGATCACCGAACAGCTGACGAAGCCGGGAGCGGATTCAGACGCCGCCATCGGCAACATTCGAAAGGTAACTTGCGCCAAAGGGATCCAAGTCAGTTTCGTTACGGGCGGCAAACAAATGCGGCTCGTTATGAAGGATTTTCAAGGACTCGAGTTGACGACCTATCTCCAGAACACGGTCGAATTCGGCTGTGACGCCGACTTCTCCACCCTCAAGGCTTATGTCGTCTTTCGCAAACCCGCAAAGCCGGGCAGTGATCCGGTCCTGACGTCCGTTGCCTTCCTTCCCGATGATTTTGAGATCGTTGACAAAATGCCCGGCAGCGTCGTGGAAACAACGCCCAACGTTACCCGATCCGAAACATCAACGGACAATCAAGCCCCGAAACTGACGCGAAAGTATGGGGCGGCCGAACTTGATGCTATCAAGCAGAACCTTCGTAAACCCGGTCCGGATGAGATCCGTGAGATCGGAACCATCCAAAAGCTTGTCTGCACGTCCGGCGACCCTGTTGTGCACTTTCAGACGAGGTCCGGCACTCTATTACTGCTCACGCTTTCGAACGCTTCACAGCCAAAGATCACGCTATTCACCCGCGATCCATCTCAGAACAACTTTGGCTGCAATATGGCCGGCGGCGACCTCCCGGCGATCATCACCTATCGAAAAACCGCAGACCAAAATAAGCCAACGGCCGCCGGCCAGATCGTTTCCATCGAATTCGTGCCGAAGGAGATAACGATCGACTAGCTACATCTGCCAGAACCGCCTGCATGAGCGGGCGGTCAGTCCCTGTCAGTACCGCCTGCGTCAGCGGGCGGTCAGCTTCTTGTCAGTACCACCTGCGGTAGCGGGTGGGTTGGCTCATATCAGTACCGTAGTCGGTGGGCGTCAGTACCACCTGCGGTAGCGGGTGGTCTTGTCAGAACCGGGAGCAGCAGCGACCGGCCAGTTTTGTCAGAACCGGGAGCGATAGCGACTGGGTGCTTAGACGGGGAACCTGAGATTTCAGATCTGGGATTTGAAATTTAGAATGTGAAATGTGAAATGTGAGATTTAGAATTTGAGATTTGAAATTTGGAATTTGGAATTTGAGATGTGAGAACCGGGAACCAGAAATCGAGGGGGAAATTTGCTTACGCAAAGCTGCAGAGCGGCAAAGACGGAGCACGCACTCGGTAACGGACGAGGGTGTCCGCGTTCAAAAAAAGATCGTGAAGGCCGGATGCCTCCGACCATTCACGATCCGCGAACGACTATTTAGCGCGTTACGCCGCTAGCTCTGCATTGATGCAAGGAACTCGGCATTTTGCTTGGTCTTACCCAAGCGTTCGAGGACGACCTCCATCTGCTCGACCGGCGAGAGCGGATTGAGCACACGCCGCATGACCCAAATTCGGTTGAGATCCTCTTTGCTGATGAGAAGCTCTTCCTTTCGGGTGCCCGAACGCTGAAGATCGATCGCCGGGAAGAGACGTTTGTCTGAAAGACGGCGGTCCAGGTGAATTTCGGAGTTGCCGGTTCCCTTGAACTCTTCAAAGATCACGTCGTCCATACGCGAACCTGTGTCGATGAGCGCCGTCGCGATGATCGTCAGGCTGCCGCCTTCCTCGATGTTGCGAGCCGCACCGAAGAAACGCTTCGGCCGCTGGAGAGCGTTGGAATCGATACCGCCCGACAGTATCTTGCCGGAAGGCGGCACGACCGCGTTGTGTGCACGCGCCAAGCGAGTGATCGAATCGAGCAGGATGACGACGTCGCGTTTGTGTTCGACAAGGCGTTTTGCCTTCTCGATCACCATATCTGCGACCTGAACGTGGCGCGTCGGCGGTTCGTCAAACGTCGAGGAAATGACCTCGCCCCTGACCGAACGCTGCATATCCGTAACTTCTTCCGGACGCTCGTCGATAAGCAGGACGATCAGCGTAACTTCGGGGTGATTCTCTGTGATCGAATTCGCGATCGTCTGGAGAAGCATCGTCTTACCGGTGCGAGGCGGTGCGACGATCAACGCACGCTGGCCCTTGCCGATCGGCGTTACGAGATCGATGACGCGAGCCGCGAGATTGTCGGGCGTTACCTCCATCTTGAGCTGTTCGTCAGGATAGAGCGGCGTCAGATTGTCAAAAAACACCTTCTCGCGCGACTGCTCGGGAGCCTCAAAATTGATCGCCTCGACCTTGATGAGGGCGAAATAACGCTCGCCTTCTTTCGGCGGACGTATCTGACCCGAAACGGTGTCGCCGGTGCGAAGATCGAACTTGCGTATCTGCGACGGGCTGACGTAAATATCATCAGGGCCGGGCAGATAGTTGTATTCCGGGGCTCGCAAGAAGCCGAAGCCGTCAGGCAGCGTTTCAAGCACGCCTTCGGAAAAGATGAGTCCGCTCTTTTCGGTCTGCGCGGCGAGGACCTTAAAGATCAGTTCCTGCTTTCGCATACCGCTTGCGCCCTCAACGCCCATATCTTTTGCGATGTGCGTGAGCTCGCTGATGGACATATCCTTTAGGCCCGCAAGCTCTAGCTTCGGTTCGTCCGAACGGCCGTTTTCCGCCTTAGCAGACTGCTTGCCCTCAGAACTTGCGACGCCGGATTCGACCTCGGAGGATTCTATTTCGACGCTTTCAGGTGCGGATTTCTCCGCCCTGGCTCGGCGCGAATTCGTAGGTTTGGTTGCCATTTTCTTAGTTCAACTGTTTAGAGATTGGATTTAAAAAGTAATATTGCGGTGATCGGGTCAAACGCCGTGAGAATGAGCAGAGACCAAAATGCGGAATTAAAAAGCTTCTCCGGCGGAGACAAGATACAAGTATGGAATTTTCGCAGTTGACAGTTACTGCGTTCTAGCCAAAATCCGGCTATATCAAGAAAGCCCTGAATTTAAGGGATTCCCCAGAGAATACACGATAAAAAAGACAAACGCAAGAAAAAAACATCAAAAATCTGCGGTTGCCCGTCCGATCGTCGCCCAAAGGTCATCACGTCCGCGGCCAGTTTCCGCCGAAAAAGCTATTATTTCGGCTCCTTCGAACGTTTTCCGAATAGTTTTCAAAGATTTAGAAAGCTCATTGGCCGAAAGCTTATCGGCCTTGGTGGCGGCGACAACAAATGGCCTTTCGTTGACGACTAGCCATTCATTCAGCTGCTTGTCTAGGGCCGTCGGCTCGTGCCGCGAATCTACCAAATGTACGCAAAGTGCCAGCGTTTCCCGCTGCGTCAAATAATCTTCCGCCATCTTTCCCCAATCGGCACGCATCGCCTTTGAGACCTTTGCGTAACCATAACCCGGCAGATCCGCAAAATAAAAAGCGTCGTTAATGAGAAAGAAATTGATCGACTGCGTACGCCCGGGCGACGACGATGTTCGGGCAAGGCCGCGACGGGCGAGCAGCGAGTTTATCAAAGACGACTTCCCCACGTTCGAGCGTCCAAGGAATGCGATCTCCGGCCGCGGATCGCTGAGCCAATGCGACCGGTCGAACGCGCTCTTTATGAATTCAGCCGAGGTGACCTTCATTTTGCGGCAGCGTAAAAAAGCCCTATTCGACCACCGCCGTAATGTCACCGCTTGTTTGATCAGGCGCCCATATTTGCGGCAGGTCTGCGGCGACCTCCGAATCTTGCGCATCGAGCGCATGGCGGAGAACTTCATCGATATCATCGACGATGTTTATCGTGAGATCGTCCTTGACCTCGGCCGGAATGTCGGCAAGATCCTTCTCGTTATCACGCGGAATGACGAGCGTCGTAAGCCCGAATCGGTGTGCCGCGAGCATCTTTTCCTTTAAGCCCCCGATCGGCAGCACCTTGCCTCGCAGTGTGATCTCGCCTGTCATCGCAACGTCGCCTCGGACGCGCTTGCCCGTCAAGGCCGACACCATCGCGACGGCCATCGTAATGCCCGCAGAAGGCCCGTCTTTCGGGATCGCACCTTCCGGCACGTGAATATGAAGATCCTTTTCGCGAAAATCGGTCGAGTCAATGCCTAAACGTTCGGCTCTCGAACGTACGCACGTAAGAGCCGCACGTGCAGACTCCTGCATCACTTCGCCAAGTTTGCCTGTAAGCGTAATGTCGCCCTTTCCCTTGACGAGCGTCGCTTCGACCTGAAGCACGTCGCCGCCGACCTCGGTCCATGCAAGGCCGTTAACGAGGCCGACCTCGCTTTCTTTTGCGATGTCCTGTTTGCGGTATTTGACGGTGCCGAGAAGTTCACGCACCTTCGCGGCATCGAGCACGACACTGCTTCCGGCGGGCAAAAGCCCTGCAACGGATTTCCTCGCGATCTTCCGCAGGCACGAACCGATCTGACGCTCAAGCGTCCGGACGCCTGATTCGCGTGTGTAATGCCGTATCAGGTCGAGAATTCCCTCGTCCGTGAACGCCACGGCTTTTGGATCTATGCCGGTGTTCTCGCACTGTTTCGGGATCAAATGCCGCTTTGCGATCTCCGTCTTTTCGCGTTCGGTATAGCCGGAAAGGTTCAGTATCTCCAGCCGATCCTGGAGCGGAGCCGGGATCGAATGCAGGACATTTGCCGTCGCAATGAAGAACACGCTCGAAAGGTCGTAATCTACATCCAAATAGTGGTCGCGGAACGTGCAGTTCTGCTCTGGATCGAGTACCTCAAGCAACGCCGCACTCGGGTCGCCTCGATAATCGCGGCCGAGTTTATCGACCTCGTCGAGCAGGATCACGGGATTGACCGTTCCTGCTCGCTTTAGCAGCTGAATGACCTGGCCCGGCATCGAGCCAATGTATGTTCGTCTGTGGCCGCGGATCTCGGCCTCATCATGAACACCGCCAAGTGCCATTCGCACAAACTTGCGGCCTGTGGCGTTCGCTATCGACTTGCCCAAAGATGTCTTACCGACTCCCGGAGCACCGACGAAACAAAGGATCGTGCCCTTTGGATTTTTTACTAGCTGGCGAACGGCAAGGAATTCGAGAATGCGTTCTTTGATCTTTTCGAGCCCAAAATGATCCTCGTTCAGTGTGGTTTCGGCCTCGCTAAGATCGTCAACCTCTTCGCTGCGGGCCTGCCACGGCACATTCACAAGCCAGTCGATATACGTGCGGCTGACGGTGCCTTCTGCGGACATCGGCGGCATTGACTCAAGACGCGCAAATTCCTGCATAGCCTTGTCCTTTGCCTCGGCCGTCATTCCGGCTTCCTCGATCTTCTTCTTCAGTTCGTCGAGATCGGCCTTTTCGTCCTTGCGGCCAAGTTCCTTGTGGATGGCCTTGATCTGTTCGTTCAGATAATACTCGCGCTGATGCTTGTCCATCGCCTTCTTCGTTCGCGAATGGATGTTGCGGTCAAGCTGCCGCTTTTCGATCTCAGCTTCCAGCGACCCGATGATCGCCGTCAAACGATCCTGAACGCTGACAAGCTCAAGGATGGCCTGTTTATCTTCGACCGAAACGCGCAGGTGCGATGCCATCGAATCTGCGATCTGCGTCGCTGAAACCCCGCGAAGGCTCGAATGAAGGGCGTCGGTATATGCGTCCGGCGAAACACGCATCAAGTTCTCGATAAGAGCGTGAACGCGTTGCAGCGAACCGTCGGTTCGATAACCTGATTCGTCCGTCGAGGCAAGTCGGCGAATATACGCGTAAAGAATGCCGTCGGGGTCGGACTCTACGCGGAGAGAGCGTCCGCGTTCGCGACCCTCTACAACGACCTTTATCTGCCCGTTATCCTGACGCTGTGCCTGGACGATACGCCCGAGCGTGCCGGTTCGATATATCTGATCCGGCGTCGGTTCATCGACCGTCGCATCGTGTTG
The DNA here is from genome assembly GCA_019694355.1 of Pyrinomonadaceae bacterium. Lineage (GTDB taxonomy): Bacteria > Acidobacteriota > Blastocatellia > Pyrinomonadales > Pyrinomonadaceae > OLB17. The sequence goes on from JAIBCB010000006.1 coordinate 176,361, forward strand.
GGTTGCGAGAAAAATGTGCCTATCGCCGGACATCGCCCGCTCCAAAGCTGCGACAGACGATGGACGCCCGATCTTGAACGCGACCTTCGTGAACGGAAAGATCACAACATCACGTATCGGGACCATCGGGAAACGCTCCACGTCCGAAGGCATTTGATCTGAAAATTCCTGCATACGCTTTGGGGAAAACGAGGCTAAAAAACCTGGGACGATCCGCTCGCTTGCTGTCGGTATAAATCTATTTACTCAAACCGACGGAGAAAATGCAATCATTTTGCATTCAAATAACAGCAAACCGCCAACTTTTTTATACGTTTAATGGCAGAAATAAATGCCTATTGCGCGGGAGTTTCTATTTTTATTTTAGCACAGCACGGCGGGCGGCCATCAAGCTGCTTCTTCTTGTCGCGTATCGACGACCTCAAAGACGGGAGCCTTTCGCTCGACCATCTCTTTTGTAACAACGATCTCTTTAATGTTCCCCTGGGTCGGCAGAACATACATCGGGTCAAGAAGTATCTCTTCGAGGATCATCATAAGCCCGCGCGCACCGACCTTTCGTTTGTGCGCCTCCTGTGCGACGGCAAGGAGTGCTCCTTCGGTGAACTTGATGCCGATATTATCGAACTCGAACTTCTTCTGATACTGCTTGATAAGAGCATTCTTCGGCTCGGTGAGTATCTTGACGAGCGCCGATGAATCGAGTTCGTCCAGCGTGCCGATCACCGGAAGACGGCCGACGAATTCAGGAATAAGGCCGTATTGAATGAGATCGACCGGTTCGAGCTTCTTTATCGAATCGATATGCCGCTGTTTGTTGCTCTTGACGTCAGCCTGGAAGCCAAGCGATTTGTTGCGAAAGCGCTTTTCGACGACCTTTTCAAGGCCGATGAACGCACCGCCGCAAATGAACAAGATATTCGTCGTATCGAGCTGCTGAAAATCCTGTTGCGGGTGTTTTCTGCCGCCGCCGACCGGAATATTCGCGACCGTGCCTTCGAGTATCTTGAGCAGAGCCTGCTGGACGCCCTCGCCCGAAACGTCGCGTGTGATCGACGGGTTGTCGTCCTTCCTGCAGATCTTATCGATCTCGTCGATGTAGATGATCCCGTGCTGAGCCTTTTCGAGGTCGCCGCCCGCGGCCTGAACAAGACGGTTAAGTATATTTTCGACATCCTCGCCGACATAACCGGCCTCGGTGAGGCTCGTTGCGTCAACGATGCAGAACGGTACGCTCAAAACCCGCGCAAGCGTCTGTGCGAGCAACGTTTTCCCCGTCCCCGTAGGGCCGATCAGCAAGATATTCGACTTTTGAAGTTCGACATCCGAACGTCTTTTCGCAAGCTCAAGACGCTTATAGTGCTGATAAACCGCGACCGAAAGCCTCTTTTTCGGTTCATCTTGCCCGATCACATATTCGTCGAGGATGGCCTTGATCTCGGTCGGTTTCGGAAGGTTGGCACGCGTCGAGATCGTGTCGGTCCGCTCATCGTCGTTTATGATCTCATTACAGATATCTATGCACTCATTGCACACGTAAACGCCCGGCCCCGCAATAAGTTTGCGGACATCATTCTGCGATTTCCCGCAGAAGGAACACGACAGTAATTCTTCCGGACGATTGAAATGAGGCATATTTCTTACTACTTCCCGCTTACTTATCCCGATGCTCGATGACCTCGTCGATCAGGCCATATTCTTTTGCCTGTACAGGCGTCAAAATACGATCGCGTTCGACATCCTTCTCGACCTGTTCGAAGGTCTGTCCCGAATGATGTGCGATGAGCCTTGAGGTCATTTCACGCATTCTAAGGATCTCTTCGGCCATGATGCGGACATCAGTTGCCTGGCCTTGTGCTCCGCCTGATGGCTGATGGATAAGGATACGCGAATGCGGCAATGCAAACCGCTTTCCGTGTGTACCGGCCGTCAGGAGAAGAGCTCCCATCGATGCACATTGTCCGACACAGATCGTCGTTACATCGTTTTTGATGAACTGCATCGTGTCATAGATGGCCATTCCGGCAGTGATCGAACCGCCGGGCGAGTTTATGTAGAGATTGATGTCGCGTTCCGGATCTTCCGCCTCAAGGAAAAGAAGCTGGGCGACGATCAAATTGGCGATCTGGTCATCGATCGGCGTTCCAATAAAAATAATACTGTCTTTGAGCAGACGAGAATAGATGTCGAAGGCCCGTTCGCCCCGCGACGTCTGCTCCACAACCATCGGTACAAGTGCCATAGAGTTGAATTTCGGTTTCTTCCGGAAAAAACTTCAATATATGAAGTAAAAAGTTAAGTAATTCGCGATAAATCGTTGAAACGACTGCCGTTCTTGGATTTTATCGTTTTTTCGATCAATTGCAAGCCTTAAATATCTAGGCTTCTTTTGCCGCCTTTTTCTTCGGTGCGGCCTTCTTTTTCTTCGGCTTCTCTTCGGAAGCCGTCTCACCTGCCGCTGCCCTTTCATCCGCAGCCGCTAATGCGGCCGCTTCGTCTATCCATTCACCGCCGCTGATCTTTGCCGCACTTACGACCGCCTCGATCGTCTTCCGGGTCCTCAGATTATTGCGAATATTATCGAGACCGCCCTGTTTTTCGAGCGATTCGCGTATCTCTTTCGGCGGAACACGGTAGTATTCCGCGAGCTTGCCAACCTCTTCATCGACCTCGGCCTCATCGACCGATACTTTCTCGGCCTCGGCGATCTTATCGAGCAAAATAGCACCACGGACATCGCGCTCGGCCTGCGTCCGCATATTTGAATAAGCAAGCTCAATAAAATCTTTCTGAACCTTTGACGGGTCGATCCCTCGGTTTTGGAGATCGTGGGCAAAGTTATTCAAAAGGTTTCGCGCCTGATTCTCGATCAGAGCGTTCGGCACCTCGAACTTATTATCTTCGATGACCTTCGCCATCACATCGTTGCGAACGCGGGCATCCGCATCTGCAGCCGCCATCTTCTCAACGTCCGCACGCAGACGCGTTCGCAGGTCGGCAAGCGATTCATAGCCTTCGTCGAGGCTCTTTGCCCAGTCGTCATTCAGTTCAGGAACTTCGGAGCGGCCGACAGACTTGACCTTTGCCTTGTAATGAACCGTCTTTCCGGCGAGAGCTTCCGAAGAGAAATTCTCAGGATATTCGACCGTAAATGCCTTTTCCTGGTCTTCGCTCACGCCGACAAGATTGTCAGTGAAGGCAGCTTCGATCATTTCGCTGCCGAGAACGACCTCAAGGTCTTGAGCGGTGATCGGGTCTTCATCGGGTGCGTCGTCAAACTTACCCTCAAGATCGACAACGACCGTGTCCCCAAGGTCCGATGCCCGGCCTTCGACCGGGATCAAGGCGGCTTCATGCTTTAGACGGTCGTTGATCAGATCTTCGACCTCGGTTTCGCCAATAGGACGTACGCGGCGCGTTATCTCGATCCCCTTATAATCCGGCGTCGCAACTTCAGGCATCACCTCGACGTGAACGTGCAGCGAAAGGGCCTCCGAACCGTTGACCTTTACCGTTTCCGGGTTCTCCAGATGCAAATGCGGCTCCGTCAAGGGCGTAAGATCGTGTTCGCGTATGGCATCCGTCACCTTTGCAGGCACGACGGTTTGCAGCACTTCCGAGCGGATCTCTTCCTTGTATCGGATCTTTACCACATCGGCAGGTGCAAAGCCTTTCCGAAAGCCCGGCACGGACGCTCTTTTCGCGTATTTCGCGACGGCCTTACCGTAGGCGGCCTTCACCGTCTCGGCGTCAATTTCTATGTGGATCTCTCGTTGGGTCGGTGAAACTTCTTTTAACTCGGTCTTCATCTAAAAAAAGGATAGCCAAAGGAGCGAAACTTGTCGAACCACAAGTTCGCTAAAAGCCGACTGCTATTCCGACCATGCGGCAAGTTCATTGCCTGCGGGGTCATGAAAATGAAATCTTTTGCCGCCCGGAAATGAAAATATCTCTTTCGTGATCGCCCCGCCTGCGGCCTTGACCTTCGAATACGCCGCTTCGATATCGGCCACGTGTATGACAGGAAGCGGGGCTTTCGACGGGCTTTCAGCGTTGATGCCGCTGCCGACACCGCTGCTCTTCGTATCGGCGTAATCATCGCCCCACTGCTGAAACTCCCAGCCAAAGACCGTCTCGAAAAATGCCTTGGTCTTTATGAGGTCAGCAATATTCTCTGCCGGCAGCTCGATGTAGTCTATTTGATCCATACTGACCTGATCCTGTCGTCGTGGAAAAAAGCAACGGCGCAAAATGCGCCGCAGATTGAATGAATGATCTGTTGGTGCCGAGGGCGAGACTCGAACTCGCACGTCTTTCGACGCTAGATCCTAAGTCTAGTGCGTCTGCCAATTTCGCCACCTCGGCACGCTTCGTGAGAAACAAAGGCGAACAGGAAGAATACCATTCGACCGAAGCAGCTGACAATACGCGCCCGACTATTTGTTGATGTACTTTCGGTCGTATTCGTCCCAGGACATTTGAATGTCATTGGTACCGAGGCGCGACTGCGATTCGTAGCCAAGAGCCTTTGCTTCCATCTTCTTGAAAAGCCTCACGCCGCCGTAGATAAGGCCGCCGATGACCGCGATCCAGAAAAGATACCAGATCAGCGTCGAGAGAAGGCCAAGCACCCACAGAGCCGCGATGCCCGCGAAGAAAATACCGATTATCGCCAGAATGACCTTGATGATGTTCATACGCCGTGTGCCTCCTTTAGCCTGAAATAGATACGATGCATTTCTGAGGGATGTTCGTATTATTTTGCCTCTCTATCGTATAATCGCACGTATTTTAGGATACACCGACAAGCAAGTGACACAACCGACAATTACCATCAACCACCTCGCAAACGCACTTTCTGCAAAGATAACGGGCGATCCAACGCGGACGGCCACCGACGTAACTCACGATTCGCGACAAGTACGCGAAGGCACGCTGTTCGTAGCGATCAAAGGCTCGACGGTTGATGGCCACCGGTTCATCGATGATGTTTTGCGACGAGGAGCGGCCGGGATCATTTCTGAGCAGAGCTGTCCGGAAGATTTTGCGGGTACTTGGCTGCAGGTCGCAAACGCGAGAAAAGCTCTGGCGGTCGCCGCGTCCGCTGTAAATGGCGAACCGTCGCGTGACCTTTCGCTTGTCGGCATCACCGGAACTAACGGAAAGACGACAACGACTTATCTCTGCTTTGCCCTTGCCGAGACGGCGGGCCAATTCCCAGCGATGCTCACGACGGTCGAATACCGCATCGGCGAGATGAGTCAGGAGGCCGTGCGGACAACGCCGGAGGCGTCAGACACGAACAGATTCTTACGCCAGGCCGTCGAAGCCGGATCGAAGATGGCGGTAATGGAAGCCTCGTCGCAGGCGATAGACCTTCACCGTTGCGACGGCCTTCATTTTCAAGTCGCGGTATTCACGAACTTGACGCAGGATCACCTTGATTACCACGGCACGATGGAGAGCTATTTCGAAGCAAAGAAGCAGCTCTTTGACGGCTCACTCGGCAGTTCACCAAGTGCATCGGTCGTCAATATCGACGATGAATGGGGACAGAAACTTGCGGCTGACCTTCGTGCTTCCGGGCAGCGTGTGGTCACTACCGCACAGAATTCGGACGCCGATATCACGGGAACGAATGTTGATGTCTCGCTAATTCGCGGCACTTCGTTCGATCTGACCTCGCCGCTCGGCCAGATCAGAATCACGTCTCCGCTCGTCGGTAAACCGCACGTTTACAATATGTTATCGGCCGCAGGCGTAGCCATCGAACTTGGATACGATCTTGCTGCGATCAAGGCCGCATTTGAAAAGTGCGTCGGCGCACCGGGACGTTTTGAGCGAGTACCGCACGACGGAGACTTCGCCGTTATTGTCGATTATGCTCACACCGACGACGCTCTTAGGAACACCTTACGAACTGCGAAAGACCTGACAACCGGCAGAATAATTACCGTTTTCGGCTGCGGCGGTGACAGAGACCGCTCGAAGAGGCGCCCGATGGGTGATGCCGCGGGCGAATTGAGCGATCTGGTCATCATCACGTCGGACAATCCGCGAAATGAAGATCCGCTTAAGATCATCGCGTCGATCGAAGAAGGCGTGAGGTCGCGAACCGAGGCCTACGAGGTCATAAGCGACCGGCGTGATGCGATCGGGAGAGCCATATCGTTAGCAGAAAGCGGTGATGTAGTGATAATTGCGGGGAAAGGCCACGAAAACTACCAGATAATCGGTGGCGACAAGTTTCATTTCGACGATCGAGAGGTCGCCGCAGATGCGCTCGCCCGGCGCAATGAAGTTGTCTAGCCTTGCCTTGACTCGCGGACGATATTTACCAGAACTTCGCGTTGTTCAAATGACAAGGAATCAAATCTAACGCCGAAGCCGATCTCCACGACGTGGTTGACGATGACGCCGGTAAAAAGCACCTTCATCCCGTCGGCAAGCGGCAAGTAGATCTTGACCGGCGTTCCGTCTTCGACGTTGCCTGAACTCAAAACAAAACAGCCTTCAAAGCTGACATCGCTGATCGCTCCGGTCTCACGTTCGCCGGACGTTTCGAATTCCGCGGGTATATCGATCGGATAACGAGTCGTGCTTCTGCGGTCATCACCGCTGCGTCTTTCTTGTGTGGACATCTTACTATTCTTGCTCCTCGGCCACCTCGGCGGTTGGCCGCATTTTCGTCAAATAATAATACACTGGAAGGCCCAAAATTATCAGCCCAAGCCCCACAAAAGATCGTGTCGGTGAATTCACCATCGTGTTCACGAGCAGCCACCCTGCGACCAAAAGGAAAATGACGGGAACCACCGGATATCCCCACGCCTTGTAAGGCCGTGCAAGATCAGGGAATTTCCTGCGATAAACGAAGATCGATGATGTTACCGCCGCATAGAAGATCCAGGAAGCGAAAATAACGTAATCCGTCAGCGTATCGAATGAGCCTGTCAATACGAGAGCAAAGCCGAGCAGCATTTGAAGGATGAGAGCCCTTATCGGGACTCCCGTAATGCTCAAACGCCCAAGAGATCGGAACATCAACCCGTCGTTTGCCATCGCATACGGCACGCGCGAGCCCGAAAGTATCGACGTATGCAGCGTTCCGAGCGACGAAAGCATAAGTCCCGTCGCAAACACAGCAACAGCCGTACCTGTCGCAAATTCCTTTAGATTTCCACCGAAGAAGGTGCTCACAAGGGCCTTCCCGACCGATGAAGATTCTGAGATCGAGGCGATCGCGGTCGGGTCCAGCACATAAAAATATGCAAAATTTGTAACTGCGTACAGCAGGATGATGACGACCGTGCTGCCGATGATCGCGAGGGGAATGTTGCGGTTCGGATTCTCGACCTCGCCCGCGACGAACGTTAGATTGTTCCAGCCGTCATAACCCCAAAGCGCTCCAAGCATCGCCGCCGCGAAGCCGCCAAAGAATGAGTAGCTCGGTGAGCCGTATCTGACCGCCGCATCAACTTTTTCGCAAACGCCGCCAGCTTCGACCATCGAGAAATGCGAAAAGTCACCGGTCGCCCACAGAAAAGCACCGCCGGCCACAAACACGATCAACGCGATCTTTATGCCGGTCAAAAACGTCGCGATCCGTCCGCTGATGACGACCGTGGCGCAATTCAATGTCGTGAAGATCAGGATGACCATCAACGCAACCACTTGAGCCAGCGTTACGCCCATTTGGTAGCCAAAGATGTCCAGCGTAAAAAGCTCAGGTTTTAGTCCGCCGCCAAGAAAATCGTTCAGGCCGATAGCAAATGCTACGGCCGCTGCCGCTTGCGAACCCGGCTTTGCGACGAACATCTGCATCCATCCAAATAAAAAGCTCGAAAGGCGTCCGTATGCATCGCGAAGGAAAACATATTCACCCCCAGCCGCCGGCTTCATCGCGGTCAACTCGGCATAGGTCAAAGCACCGGCAAGCGACAAAACGCCGGCTGCGATCCACGCGGCGAGAACCCAGCCCGGCGAGCCGACATTACAGGTCATCACGCGAGCCTTCAAAAACACGCCCGTGCCAATGACGTTGCCGATGATGATCGAGACCGCTGCGACGAGACCAAGTCCACGCACGAGCGTAATGCCGCTTTTTGAGCCAGATTCCATATTCTTTCGATATTCCTGGGAGAAACCTTTCGGATATATTACGCGAATCGCGGCGGATTAAAAACGGAGGCCCAACACTTTTCCGCGTTGGAATCGTGAATGGACCGTTGTTAGAATTCTCTGCGTGCCGAAGCTCGATATTTCATCCGATGAACTCATGGCGAGGCTGCTTGGCCTGTCGCACGAATGGCAGGTCGCTATACTCGATAGCTGCGGCGTCGGCCATTTAGGCTCAAAGCTTCTGATCGCCGGCATCGATCCGGTCGAGACCTCTGAGCTCTCCCGTTCAGAAGTGAATGAGAGCCTGAACGCCTTGACACTTGCGGTCGAAGGCGAGCTTCCCTGCATCTTCACCCTTTCTTACGAATTCGGACTCCTGCTTAACGGAATTCGATCTCGCCATTTCAGTCGGACTGAACCGCACATTTTCCTTGCTCGATTCAAGAACCTGATCGTCCACAACTACGCGACGAAAACAACTCACGTGCTTGGACCCGATCCGCAGCAAGTCGTCGAGAGGCTGTTAGATACTTCCAACCTTGCCGCGTATGAAATAGGCCGTCACGCAACGCTTCTTTCGTCGTCATTCTCAAAGAGCGAATATTTGGCAGCTGTTAGTGAAATTCAGGAAGAGATACGATCCGGCAACACATACCAAGCGAATATCGTCCAGAGGTTTGAGGCCGAGATCGGCGACCTTGACCCGCAGGCCATTTTCGTCCGATTAAGACGAGATCATCCGGCGGCCTTCGCCGCTTTCATACAGCGAGCTAGATCCACGGTCGTCTCTGTTTCACCCGAACGTTTTTTTCGGATTGCTGGCGGCATTATCGAGGCTTCGCCCATCAAAGGAACGGCCCCGCGCGTCGGCGATGAAGCGATCGACAAAAAAACCCGCGAAACACTGCTTAACAGCCGAAAGGACAACGCCGAGAATACGATGATCGTCGATCTCTTGCGGAACGATCTTGGCCGAGTATGCGATTTCGGCTCCATCGTCGTTACCAAACTCTGCGATCTGGAAGAACATCCGACGCTCTTCCATCTCGTGTCGACGATCAGAGGACAGCTGAAGCAAAATGCCGGGTTCGCAGATGTCATCAGGGCGTTGTTTCCGTGCGGTTCGATCACAGGAGCTCCGAAAATAAGCACAATGAAGATCATTGACCGTGTTGAAAAGGCAGCTCGCGGCCTTTCAATGGGAGCGATCGGATACTCCATTCCAAACGCGTTTGAAACCGAAGGTTCTGGTCTCTCGAGCGGGATCGACACCAATGTCGCGATCCGAACGATGGTGATCCGCGACGGCATTGCAGCTTTCTCGACCGGCGGCGGCATCGTCAGCGACTCGGAACCGGACCTTGAATACGGCGAGATGCTCTTGAAGGCAAAAGCACTGTTCGCCGCCTTGGGGATCAATTCAACCGAATTTTTGTAACCAATTTTCGTCGCCAACGTGCTACTATTTAGTCGGAGTTCGTCCCCAAGCCGTAAAGACGGATCCCTACTCTTCCAAAGTCAAAAGATGGCGAATTATTACGAGGTTCTGCGGGTCGCGCAGGATGCGACCGGCGCCGAAATAAAGTCGGCTTATCGTCGCTTGGCGCGCAAACTCCACCCGGACAAGAACAACGGTGCTGAGGATACCGCCCGCCGTTTCGCCGAGATCGCCGAGGCCTACGAAATTCTCGGCAACCCAAAACAACGTGCCGAATACGACAGGCGCATCCTCGACGCTCAATTCCGCGGCAACGGACATTCAGTTTTCACTTCGACGAATAAGCACGCGAACCGTTGGCGGCAAATGGTTTACGAGCGTCGATATAACGACATATTGAACCGTATGATCGCCGAGGAACGCCGCGAGGCGATGGCGTTTCAAAAGGTCGTCTATCCGCTTTCAGCTTTTCTTGTTTCCGCGGTCATCTCGACCGCCGCGAGGCCGAACATCTTCGTCAGCGCGGAAATATTGGGAAGGATCGCGATCATAACGCTTTTTACCGTCGGCGTGATCCATTTGATCGGCCGTATGCGGGACGGTTTTGTGCGTTATACGTCGTATGACGACAACATCCACGATTCGATCCTGGATGACCGTGACCGCAAGACTCCGATGCGTTCACGATATGCGGTCGCCGCAATGCTGCTGGCTTCGATCTTAGGAGCGTTCCTTATTGGTTGGATTCTGGGCATTTTTATTACCTTCCCTGCCGAACTCGTACCGGCGGCCTTCGGACGCGGCCTCAACCCGGAATTCATTCTCTATCCGCCCATAATCACGCTTTTTGTTGATATGATGCACTCGCTTGTCACCCGCTTCGAACGACGCCCCGCCGACGTTGACAACTCCGGCATCTTTAGCTAAAATTTGGAGTTTGTCTATAAAGACGATACTGAATTTAAGAAATGGCGAATCATAAATCTGCAGAAAAGCGCGTCCGTCAGACGACGAAACGAAACGCGATCAACCGAAGCAATCGCAGCGAGCTCCGCACTTCGATCAAGAAACTTCGTGCGGCCGTTGCCGCGAGCGACAAGAGCGGCGCGACCGAGCTTTTGACCCCGACGGTCTCTCTCATCGACAAAGCGGTCAATAAGGGCATCATCCACAAGAACACGGCGGCACGCTATAAATCGCGTCTTACTAAGCACACGAACAGCCTTGCCTAGTTTGCAGAACGCTGAAAGGCCTGAAGCCTTTGGCGATCTGGGTCTCTGAAGATGGGCGACAGTTTCCTTTTGGAAGTTGTCGGCCATTTTCTTTTTGCTACAATCAAATCTTCGCCCGAAAACGCGGCCCTTTTTTGTGATGAAGATCACTCTCGATACACCCATAATCGAACTTCATCGCCACCGGATCTCAAATCTATCGGCGGGGATGGCCCGCAAACTCGCGACCGCGATCGCTGCCAATTCTGGTAAGGCGAATGTTGCTGAAACGACTGTCGAAGACCTGCTGAACTATCTGCCAACGCGTTACGAGGATCGGTCGCACTTTCTATCGCTCGACAAGATCAAGGCCGGCGACGAGGCCGCGGCCGAACTCTTTGTTCGAAATACGGCCGGGATCCAGGTCGGCAAATTCCGCGACAGGAAGAAGCCGCCGCTCTACGTATTTGAGATCACGGCCGGCGACCGCGAACGCCTTCACAAGCCCGTCATCATCAAATGGTTCGTCTCGGGTAAGGGAGCGAACGACATCGTCAATTGGTATTCGAAGAAGTTCCCCCGAGGCACGCGTTTCGTCGCCTATGGACTTTGGGATGTCGATCAACGCGGCCAGCTTGGTATAAAGATCGGAAAACCCGAAGAGATCGAAATACTTCCCGCGATCGACGACGGCCTTTTTTTGCCATCCAGCGTCGCCGAGGACGTACCCGAAGAAGAGATCCTCGATCCTGCTCTTATCAGCGTACATACGGGCCGCGTGCCTATATATCGAAGGCTCGGAAACTTCTCGACAAAAAAACTGCGCGAGATCGTTCGCTCTCTCTTAAATGAACTCGGCGACATCCCGGACGACCTGCCAAAGGAGTTGCTTGAACGTCGAGGTTTGCTCGGCCTCAGACAAGCCTTTGAGGAAATTCACTTTCCGCCGGAAAGTGCCGTAATGCCGGATTACGAAATGCACCGAAGCCCGGCGCACCGCCGTCTTATTTTCGACGAGTTCTTCTGGCTTGCATTCGCAATGCGTCTTCTAAAAGGCAAACGAGAGCACGAACCAAAAGGAGCGGTCATCGAGGTTTCCGACGAGGGAAAGAAACGCCTTGCCTCGCTTGTGCCGTTTGAACTTACCGCTGCACAAAAACGAGTTATCGGCGAGATCTTCAGCGACCTAAAAGGCGACAAACCGATGAATCGCCTGATTCAAGGCGATGTCGGCAGCGGCAAGACGATCGTCGCATTCCTTGCGATGATGGCGGCGATGGAGAACGGCTATCAGGCTGCGTTGATGGCACCGACCGAGATCCTCGCCGAACAGCATTTTCGGAATGCGTTGAACCTTTTCAAAGATACTGGCTATCGCGTCGAACTTCTTACCGGCGGCCTGAAAGCGAGCGAGCGGAAACGCGTTCGTGAAGCGATCAAGTCGGGTGAAGCGAATCTCGTGATCGGCACGCACGCGGTCGTTCAGGAAGGCGTCGAATTCGATATGCTTGGCCTCGCCGTGATCGACGAGCAGCACCGTTTTGGAGTGCTTCAGCGAGCGAGACTGAAAGAGCTTGGGACAAATCCGGACGTTCTCGTGATGACCGCGACGCCGATACCGCGTTCGCTTGCGATGACGGTCTATGGCGACCTTGACGTGTCGGTGATCGACGAGCTTCCGCCTGGCCGAACGCCAATAAAAACGGTCGTTTGCGGCGAAGATCAGCGACAAGGCGTCTATCGCGGCATCGAACGAGAGATCGGGCTTGGCCGCCAGGCCTACGTCGTATATCCGCTTGTAAAAGAGTCCGAAAAACTCGATCTTAAAGCGGCGACCGCAATGCACGAAGACCTTTCGGTGCGTGTATTTCCGCACCTGAAGATCGGCCTTTTGCACGGGAAAATGAAGCCGGCAGAAAAGGACGAAGTGATGAGTGCTTTTGCGTCGGGCGAATTGGACGTGCTCGTTTCAACGACAGTTATCGAGGTTGGCATTGACGTCGCGAACGCATCCTTGATGGTGATCGAACACGCGGAGCGATTCGGACTATCGCAGCTTCATCAGTTGCGCGGACGAGTCGGACGCGGTGCCGAGCAGAGCTTTTGTGTCCTGCTCACGGGCGATAAGAAAACGACGGTCGCTCGTGAACGGTTGGGTATAATGGAGCGAAGCTCGGATGGCTTTGAGATCGCCGAGAAAGACCTCGAGATCCGCGGGCAGGGCGAACTGCTCGGCACTCGACAGTCAGGACTGCAGTCGTTCAGGGTCGCGAATATCGTTCGCGACCTCGACATCCTTTCGATCGCGCGTGATGAAGTTGAGAGCTATCTGGGAGCAAAAGAAGCTTCTGCCGAGACAAAATTGCTCAAGAAGGCGGCCGAGCGAAGGAAGGTATTCGAACTTGGAAAGGTCGGCTGAGACAGATGCGAATTATTTCAGGACATTATGGCGGCCGACTGCTAAAAAGCCCGCCGGATCACAGGACGCGGCCAACCTCAGGCCGGCTCCGCGAAACGCTTTTCAACATCCTTGCCCCGCGGATCGAAGGCACACGCTTCCTTGACCTTTGCTCCGGTTCCGGAGCGATCGGCATCGAGGCTCTTTCTCGCGGCGCAGAATTCGTAACTTTCGTAGATCGTTCACGAAAAGCTTGTGCGCTGATCGAAGAGAATCTCGACAAACTCGGTGTGCCTGAAGACGAGACCGACGTCCAGAATTTCGAGGCCGAGACCTTTGTTGGGAGATCGCACGACATCGCGTGGGACATCGCGTTCTACGATCCGCCATACAGCGCAGATTATTCGGTCGTGCTTCATGAGTTCGGCAGCAAAGACGGTCTCTTAGCGGAAGACGGTGTATTGATCGTCGAGCATCTCGCAAGGAAGACGATGCCGGACATTGTCGGATCATTAAGACGCTGGCGGCTCCTCAAACAAGGCGAAACACACCTGAGTTTCTACGAGAAAGCCTGACGCCTTATGAAGATCTTTGTTTGGCTTCTGCTGGCTCTCATTTGGAGTTCGACCTGGATATTCATCAAGGTCGGCCTGGAGTTCCTTCCGCCCTTTGCCTTCGTTTCTTTGCGCTTTCTTCTCGCTGCGGCCGTCCTCGCTCCGTTCGTTCTCATGCGAAAGGGCGGCGGCCTTCCAAAGTCTCGCTCGGAATGGAAACTCCTTGGCCTGACGGGCATTTTTCAATTTACGCTCAACTATTCGAGCGTATTCTGGGCCGAACAGTACATCACGTCGGGCCTCGCTGCGGTACTTCAGGCGATGATCGTCGTATTCGGATTGATCCTTGCCTGGATCTTTCTGCCAGGTGAAAGAATCACTGCACAGAAGATCATCGCGGTCGTCCTCGGCGTCATTGGCGTTGCCGTCATATTCATCGACCAACTAGGCGTGCACGACAATATGGCCTTTGCAGCGTGTGTTGCGATCGTTTTCGGAGCATACGCAGCCGCACAATCTTCGATCCTCGTAAAAGCGAAGGCCGCCGAGATACGGCCCGAGGCGATCGTATTTTGGCAGATGGTTTGCGGCCTTCCGCCGATCATCATTTACAGCCTTAGCACTGAAGGGAGTCCGTTCGACTACCATTGGTCGCTTGCAGCACTCGGCTGCATTCTTTATTTGGGCGTCATCGGAACTGTCCTCGCGTTTTACAGCTACTATTGGCTCTTGAATAGGATAGAATCTACAAATGCGATGATGATCTCGCTCGTCACACCGCTGCTCGCCGTGCTGATCGGTTGGCTCGCCTTAGGCGAAACTTTGCCAAAGCAAACCGGATTCGGCGGGATAATGATCATCGCAAGCGTCGCGCTCCTCGTATTCCGAAAGAAAGGTTTGCCGGCGAACAAAGAGCCGAACATTTAACATTGATGAGATTCAATTTCACAACTGCAGGAGAATCGCACGGCAAGGCCCTCGTAACGATCGTTGAAGGGATGCCGAGCGGCGTCGATATCCAAAAAGCCTCGATAGACCACGAACTCTGGCGACGGCAGCAAGGTTATGGCCGCGGCGGCAGGATGAAGATCGAGACCGATACGGTCGAGATCCTCTCGGGCGTTCGCCATGGCAAGAGCCTTGGATCGCCGATCACGCTTCTTATCGAGAACGACGATTTTGTCCACTGGGAAGCGATAATGTCGTCAGAGGCAAACGTAGAGCTGCCCAAGAATACTCGCGTCGTAAAACGTCCGCGTCCGGGCCACGCCGACCTTGCCGGAGGCCAAAAATACGGGACACGCGACCTGCGCGACATTCTTGAGCGTGCGTCTGCTCGCGAAACCGCGGCACGCGTTGCCGCCGGTGCGGTGGCAAAGCAGCTTCTGTCGGAGTTTGGCGTCGAGATCAAAAGCCACGTCATCAAGCTCGGGCATGTGCAGGCAGTTCCGCTTTCACGCGACTGGGACGACATCGCGAAACTTCCCGTCGATTCGCCGCTTAACTGTGTTGATGTGGTCGCACAGGAAGAGATGATCCGCTTGATCGACGAAACGCGCGATGCTGGCGATACGCTCGGAGGAATCTTTGAGGTCGTCATCCGCGGACTTCCGATCGGCCTCGGCAGCCATACATCGTGGGAAGACAAATTGGACGGACGCATCGCGAGAGCAATGATGTCGATACACGCGATCAAAGCGGTCGAGATCGGAGCGGGCGTTGCGAATGCCGGAAAACCGGGCTCTGAAGTGCACGACGAGATCGCGTTTGACGGAGAGAATTTTACGCGTCTCACCAATAATGCAGGCGGCCTTGAAGGCGGCATAACCAACGGCGAAGAACTGCGCGTACGCGGCTATATGAAGCCGATATCAACGCTCAAGAAACCACTTCGTTCGGTAGATATTGACACGAAAGAAGAGCAGGCGGCGGCATTCGAACGTTCAGACGTGACCGCGGTTCCTGCGGCCGGTGTGATCGGTGAAGCGATGATGGCGATCGTCCTCGCGAACTCTATGCGCGAGAAATTCGGCGGAGATTCGTTCGATGAAATGCGGCGAAATTACGATTCGTATATCGAAGCAATAAAAGCGTATTAGAGTTGCCGGCCGATGTCTTTGCGAAACTGCATTCCGGGCCACGTGATCTTTGAGACCGCTTCATAAGCACTCAAAAGCGCACCGTTGAGGTTTGCTCCGACAGCCGTGACGCCAAGAACGCGTCCACCTGACGTAATATAATTCCCTGCCGCATCTCGCGCAGTTCCGGCGTGGAAAACGGCGACATTCGGGACTTTTGCAGCTTCGGCGAGGCCATTGATAACATCACCCGTTCGCGGCTTTGCCGGATACCCGTCTGCGGCCAGGATCACGCACGCAGAGCTTCCCTTCGTCCACTTGATATCAAGCTTGTCCAGCGTTTCCGTCAGCATCGCTTCGCAAATATCGACAAGGTCCGTCTCGAGCCTGACCAAAATAGATTGCGTTTCGGGGTCGCCAAAACGAACGTTGTATTCGAGTACCATCGGACCTTTCGCGGTCAACATCAGCCCAAAGAAGAGAACTCCGCGAAAATGTATATCTTCGCGTTTGCAGGCGTGGAGTGTCGGTTTGACGATCCTTTCGACAATATCGGAAAGTTCTGCTTCGGAAAGAAGAGCGTCATCGGAGACCGTGCCCATCCCGCCCGTGTTCGGGCCTGTGTCGCCATCGCCGATACGCTTGTGATCGCGAACCGCGGGCATCATTGCAAAATTCTCGCCGTCCGAAAACACAAGGAGCGACACTTCCCTTCCCACTAGACACTCTTCGAGGACGATCTTGTCGGCGGCGGCAGAGCCTGCGATCTCGCCAAGATGGTTTATCGCTTCGACGGCCTCCGCACGATCTTTGGCGACCACAACGCCCTTGCCCGCCGCAAGCCCGTCGGCCTTTACGACGACGTTAGAATCGCTCCCGCCAAAATCGCCGCTCTCAAGCTCTAAGATCGCAAAATCCGCAGAATGCGATACCGTGAATTTCGCGGTCGGGATACCATGCCTTGCCATAAAACCTTTTGCGAACGCCTTGCTTGCCTCTAGCTGAGCACCGTTTGCCCGAGGGCCGATGATCCTCAACCCGCGACTTTCGAACTCATCGACGATCCCCAATGCAAGAGATGTTTCGCCGCCTACGAATGTGATCCCGATATTGTTTGCGGCCGCAAAGTCCGCAAGCGACCGCACATCGTCTGCTGCAATATTCACGCAAGTCGCGATCCCCGCGATCCCTGCATTTCCGGGCGCGCAGAATAAGCCTTCGACTTTCGGAGAACGGCGAAACGCAGAGCAGATCGCGTGTTCACGCCCGCCCGATCCAACTACCAGAACATTCATAAGCTATCTTGAGTCACGACCTCTCAATTTTGCCTTGACAGGTATTTACCCTAAATTGTAACTTCAATTAACATCCTACACCGTTGATTCCGAAAGCGCCGAATTCAAGCGCTCCCTTCCCGTTCGGACATTGGTGTATCGCAGTGTCATTGGCAATGCGTTCGTTCATGCGGTCAGGATGTTAAGAAAAAGATCATAGGCTGACTTTATTGATGTCTTCGAATCCTCACATTCCTGAGAACGACGGAAGTTCTGTATCCACTGAACTGCCGGATATTTCGATCCTTTGCACCGACTGCAAGTCGGAGTTTATCTGGACGACCGGTGAGCGCGCGTTCTTCCACCAAAAAGGCCTGACAAATCCGCCAAAACGCTGCAAGCCTTGCAAGAGAGCAAAGAATGAGCGAGTAGAGGCCGCTATTGCCGCGGCAAACGGCCAGCGTCAGAAAGTTTCGGTCAGGGTCGAATGTGCGTCCTGTGGACGGGAAACGACGGTCCCTTTTTATCCATCTCAAGGCAGACCCGTGTTCTGCCGCGATTGTTTCAAAAAATAAGCGAAGCCTCTAGCTCTCCTGATTGAGCACGAAGCTAAATTTGAGATCTGCTTTGGTAGAAATGAGTAGGGCGGCGTCTCCCACAGCGCCGCCCTGGTGTCACAAGTCCTCACTTCTTGTGACAAATGTTCACCGGGGTGGTGAACAGATTTGATTATCCACACCGTTTGAGAAATTGCAAACCGAAAGCAACAAACAGTAGTAAGTTTTTGTAATTAATCCCCCATTTGGGGTATGCAGAGAATTCTACCTGGCGACGGAGATCGCACCGGGAAGGACAGCGAATTCGCCCGTCGGCAACTGAGCGAATATAGAATAGGCACCGGACAGAGCTTTTTCATCCACATTTATTTGGAATCTTATCGCAGAAACATTTTCCGCGTAGTCGAGATCAGTTAGAGTTGTCTCATCGATCCTGACCAGCGGAGACGAAGTGAATATCGCCAATCGTGCGGCATCGAGTCCGCGGCCGCCGATCGTCATCAAGTTCGTTGAGCCCGGCCGAAGCTTTACTGCAGATGTGGACAAAAGGCCGTCGACGCCAACATAAGCTAGTTCAAATGGTGCGGGAATTGCGGATGGCTTCGCTTCGAACCGAGCCAAAGTTCCTGATTCAACGGAGATCGTGCCCAGGTCCTCGGCAAGCGTTCCGACGCCCTCACGAGCGATCAAAACAGAATAGGTACCGTCGCTAAGTCCCCCAAAAACAAATTCTCCGCCGTTCTCGATCCGTGTCCCGGCTGCGATCTCGCCATCCTTATCTTCGAGAAGAACAAGGCTTCCGGCGAGCGAGAACTCGCTGCTGGCAAGCTTCCCCGCGACACGTCCGCAGCACAATTCATTTCCGGCCGATGGGCCATAAAGCGAACGAACGGCCGCGATATCTTCAGCAGATAGTGCCTTCCTAAATGCGAAGCCCGGGCCGATCGTTGAATTGATATCAACGTTCCCGTGCATCACGGAACCCATGATCTGCGAGTGACGCAATCCGAGGAGATGGCCGATCTCGTGCGTCAAAACGCCTTCGAGGTCGTAGGTAGCGAAAGAACCGTCGCTCGAGAACGCAGCATAAGGGTTCAGAACAATATCTGCTTCGGTGACAAATCCGTTTCGGTCGGTAAAAACACGCGTTTTAGCGGACGTACTCGTGTCTCCCGGCGGAAAGAGGGCAAGGTTCTCGCTTGTCTGAGCGATCGTGATAAGGCTTTCACCGTCGCCCCGATTTGCAGGGCTCGCATCGCGCCTCTTTGATTCGACAAATGAAATATGAACGTTCGCGACCGATTCCCAACGCAATATGGCATTATTGATCGCTCTTTCAATGTCTGTGCCCGGCTTGAAGTTTGACGCTCCCGCAAATAACGAGCGGGAGATCGCGATGTTTATCCGATCCGAACGCCATCTTGCGGGTACGACCTTCGCTCCGGCTCCCGCCTCAAATTCAGAGGCAAAAGAGCTCGTCGCGGCCGCAAACACCAAGAAGGCTGCGAAATATCGGATAATGCTGCGCATTCTACGGATTATCCTGGTGGACAGTGCCGTCCGCATTTACGTGCTCGAGGTCAGCAAAAGCGACGGTGAGAAGAAGCCATACAAGGCTGAGAGTTGCAAGCACATATAGGATCGAGATTTGTTCATACACGATCAGCAAAGTGACGATAAGAGCCACCAGTGCCATCCAGAAAAAAGCGACCGTTCGCTTGCCAAAACGTCTTTTTGATACAGGTTCCATAGGTAAACCTTGATTATAGGCTGTCAGGCCGCCAAATACCAAGCAAAAATCAGCAGCTTATTCGATGACGACCAAGGGAAGAGCGGCATGTTTGTCGGATATGGCCCCCGCGATCTCGGGCGGATACTTACGTTCGCTGCCGCCCTTCGTCATAACTTCAACAATGTCCAGCGGCTGCATTTCGGGATCTTTTTCGGTTCCGGCCGCGATCTTTTTCAGGTCCGCCTCGATTCGCGAAGACTGTCCTTTGTCTCGTCGATAGATAATAACGCGGCGCTCATCGCCGTCCTTTGCAACGCCGCCGGCCATCGCGATCAGTCTCGAAAGCGTGACCTTTTCTTTTGACGGTATCGGCCGCGGGCTCCGCACTCCGCCGATCGCATAGATCGGCAAGGCCTTTTCAACAACGACGAGATCGCCGGGCGAAATGAAAGGATCTGCGTCCGGGCTGCCATTTACGAGGTCAGAGATCTTAATAACGAAACGCCCGCTCTGTTCCCTTGCATCGGGAGCGGGGCAGCTCGGACCTTCCGGGCGGAATACGCTTACTTCGCCGCCCGAACTGTCGGTGATGCCGCCGGAGCGTGCTATCAGTTCCCTCAGTCGGACAGGACGTTTTATTTGATAACGATGCGGCGAGCGAACGGCACCATCGAGAATCGCCGGCTGCCGCTTTGAACGATCGACAATAAAAACATTTACTTTTGGATCACGAAGCGTCGAAGACAAGGCCTTGACCGCATCTGCAGCGATCTCAGAAGGCATTCTGCATTGTGCCTTTACGGGGTCGCCGAATTCGTTAAAGCCGTTGAGAAAGCCTTCAGGCGTGAGGCCTCCGCGCCAATCGTGGTCGAGGCTGCCTTCGACGTCCACCTCAACGATGTCGCCTGAATGTACCGCATCGAACCGATCCGGAGCGAATGTTTGGGCGGTAACGGCGTGTGATAAAGCTGCCGCAAAAAAAAGGACCACAACTGCGGCGAAACTGCACACAGTCACGCCTCCGCGTCGGTATCGCGAGTCTTTTTCTTTCCGGTTGGTTTGCTCGACACCGTTCCGGGGACGGCAAAACCTTTGAATTCCCAATTGCAGCTGTCGCATAAGAGGAAGTACCGAAAGAAAAGCTTTGAGAGCAGTGTCGTGTGTCGATAACCTCGTCGAATGCGTTTGCTGCTGCAGCGAGGGCAGCTTTGAGAGACCATGCAAAATTATCTTAACCTATAGATCCAAAATATTGTCGTCGTGGCGTGCAAGCCTTTCAAGTCCGTGATTGATCTTTCTCAATATCTCATCGCGATCCGGGCCGGAGGCTCGATGCCCGCCTAAAAAGAATAGCGCATCTCGGTAAAGATGCCTCGCCGTGGCGATGTCCCCTACGCTTTCGGCTCGTTCTGCTTTCTCGATCCGATCTGAGACCTTTATCTCGGTCAAGATCTCATCCAGCAGCTCACGCGACTCCACCAACGCAGGTTCCGATGGATAGAACGCTAAGGCCGAATCGAGCACGTCTATCGCCCCCTGAGCGGCCGAGAGGCGTTCGCCTTGGCTGCGTTGTGAATTCGCCTCGAGAGCAAGGGCCCTTGACTTGATCGACGCCCATTGAAGCAAATGATATTTATGAAATTCGGCGACCGATCTTTTCGCGGACTGGAATGCGGGCAGTCGCGGCGAACCAGGGCTGATGTTGTCGAATTCCCTTTCGAGCAGCGAAAGATATTCGCTGCACATTTCGAAAACTTCTCTATGCCCTTCAGCGAATCTCGCAAGCGTGACGGCGGCATCAGATTTTTTCTTGATCGCACGAAGCAGATGAGCGTTCTGCTCCAGGCTGAGTTTTTCGTCCTTCGGAGGACGAGCAGCGTTCTTCAAGTAAACGTCATTAAGGCTGCGGTTAAACTGCCGTTCGGCGGCAAGGAATTTGTTGCGTGCCCGCCGCAGAATGATCTCACGCAGCGAAACGGCACAGACAAGCACGAGGCTTGCGACGATCCCTGACGTTATCCAAGGTGTCTGCTCGCCGCCGTCGTGCAGGATGCCCCAGAGCAAAAAGAACGTGCAAAGAGAGATCGCCAGAGCCAGCACGTAGTAGTTTGCCGCCGGCAGCCAGAACGGAATTCGGCCGCGTTGAAGCCTGGTTGAATTTTGTCGCGATCGCTGAGTGTTTCGGTTCACTTCGAATCGTTTTCGTTAAGTTGGAGACCAATTGACCCGGGAAGACTACCCTTACCGCGAAATATTAACAAAATTACTCGCAGATTCCATAGTGTTTCCAAAAAAGTTAGGGATTTTCCTTCACGCGTCTGCTAAACTCTCCCGTTAACTGATGGTGAAAAGGCCCAAACAAAAGACGGAAAAAAGGCCCGTGTTCGATTCGATCCGAAAGCCGACAGCTCCTCCGGCAAGGCGTTTCGGAGAGAATGCTCCGGAGTCGGTGCGCCATCCGTCGCTGCGCAAAGAGAAGCATAAGAAGAACGAAGACGAGAGAGGCGAAGAATGAGCTGGTTCAGCCGAAAGCCAAAGCGCTCGATGACGGCCTCCGCTTGGGCGCGCCCTGAAATGAGCGTAACTTTCCGCGCCGAAATCATGCCCGGCCGAACTCGTGAACAGCGGACCTTTAAGATCGAAAAGGTCTTTCCGAATGGCCGGGTAACTCTCTACGATTTCGCGGGCGAACACCGTGAAGGTGCGTTCGAACCGATCAACTTTCTTCGCGACAAGGCACGAGGGACCTCAAACGGCAACCAGTCCTCCAACGGGGAAGATCCGGACGTTGGATAGCTCCAGTGCATCGATCTCCGCAACCACCTGTTCACGGAACATCGGCTTGATATTCACGACATAGACCGGTAGATCGTTTCGATCCAGCTTCTCGAGCTCCGCCTTAAGGCCGAGCGGCGTAAGATGGCGAGCGGTCGAGGCAAGCCTGCTCATTTGCTCGGGAAACGCACATTCGATGACGATCGCCCTTAGATCGTCCCGTCTGCTTGCCGTTTCCCAGATCGCTGCGGTATCCGCCGTGTCGCCCGTCAGTGCGATCGAACCGGACGCATCACTGATCATGAATCCCGCACTCGGCTCATTGTGATTCACCTTTACCGGCAGGATCGAAAGGCCCGAAACGCGGAATTCTCTCTCGAATTCGTATTCGCGAAACTGAAGGACCTTACCGAAATCGTTCTCGATCTCTTCAAAGTTCGGATAGATCACATCGTTAAAGATATGCGTTCGAAGGGCCTCGATCATCGCTCGCGAAGCATGAACGCGGATCGGTGAACGAAGGGTTGAAAAAAGGTCGTC
Source organism: Pyrinomonadaceae bacterium (assembly GCA_019694355.1). Classification (GTDB taxonomy): domain Bacteria; phylum Acidobacteriota; class Blastocatellia; order Pyrinomonadales; family Pyrinomonadaceae; genus OLB17. The sequence goes on from JAIBCB010000006.1 coordinate 199,039, forward strand.
AACAAAGAGCGGCAAGCCCGCTATGTGATCAAGATGGGTGTGCGAAAGCACGATATCGCGCACATTCGGGCGATCCGCACCAACGGCCATCGCGAGGCTTCCGGCATCAAAAGCTACCTCGCCGTTCACAACGAAGCAGGCGGTATGCTGGTGGTTCGAAGCCGAACCATCGTCATCGAATGAGCTTTTGAGCAGCCTTATCTCCATCAAATTCTAGCGGGCACAGGTTTCGGCACGTCCGCCGTCTATCGCATATGTCGCGCCTGTGATCCATCCGGCCTTGTCGGACGCGAGAAAATAGATCAATTCCGCGATCTCTTCGGCATTCCCTGCACGTCCCAAAGGATGCGTCTCCTTTGTACGTTCGAGAAACTTTGAATAAGCCTCTTCGTCCATACCGCCGCGTTTATGCAGGTTCGTGACAACGACGCCGGGATTCACGGCGTTCACCCGAATTCCCTTTGGCGCAAGGTCAAGTGCCGCACAGCGAGTGAGCTGATCGACCGCAGCCTTTGAAACACAATACGCCAGGACGCCGGGGAAAGCCCGTGTCCCGGTAACGCTCGAAACATTCACGATCGAACCCTTCGTCTTCTCAAGATGCGGAATGCACTTCTGCATCAGGTAATATACCGACCGGACGTTGATATTCATCTGTTTGTCCCAATCGGCAAGCGTGCAATCCTCGATATTGCCTCCTTTTAACACACCGGCAGCGTTCACGAGTGTGTCAATTTGACCGAATGAATCGATCGTTTCGCTCACAATGCGGTCGAGTTGAGTAACCTCCAGAACGTCGCCAAGATGCGGGCGGATCGTCCCCTCGGTTCCGTTCAACTCATCTCGCAAGGCGAGGAGTTCCGTCTCATTTCGGCCAACGCCGATGACGGTCGCACCATTTTCGGCAAATAGTTTCGCGGTCGCTCGCCCAATGCCGCTGCTCGCACCGGTGACGATCGCAACTTTGTTCTTCATAGAAAAAGCGTTCAATTTCAAAGGTTGAATGTCGTTAGAATAACAAGCTGAATCCGCAACTACAAAAGCAAAAAGACGCTGAAATCGCTTTCAGCGCCCTTAATTTCACTATGAACCGAGTATTATTGCTAACTTTAAGAACTATGATTCGCTTGGCCGCGGCCCGGTCGGGAAGAGTTGCTCGATGGCAGCCTTGGTCTCCTCACTTTTGCGGGTCTTAAAGTCCGTAACCCAGTCCGAAACCGTGGATACCATGTCGCGAGCCGTAGCCCTCGCGGTCTTAACGGGCTTTTTCGCCGATCTGACCGGCACGTCAGCTCGTTTTACCACCTTGATCTTTCCATTTGCTTTCATCAGCACATTCCTCCTTATTACAGCTATTGCTCGTGCGAAAATCCCATTCCCGCCTTTGCTATGCAATCCAAATGCCAAAGTATGACGTAAAACCTAAGTTTTATTTGCGAAAAGAGCGAATTTACATTTTGGATTGTAAAAACCGGTATTTTCGTTGTCCCGATTCAATTTGCTTAACGCTTTTTTTTCGTGCTTTGTTCCAATAAGTTAACGATTTCGGACGATTCCGACGATTTTTTGTCCGAAAACCGGCCTCAGAGTCTTCCTTTCCCTTCCGCAGAGGCTTATTCTATAAAAGCTTTAGTTTTGAACCTTTTCGACCTTGCGATCATTTATCTTGCCTGCGGCGCACCGTTCGCCGTTCAATACTGGTTTCGCCTAAAAGACCGCGGCGGCCTTGAAAAGACCGCAAAATGTGTCTTTGTCGGCCTTGCCTGGCCGGTGTTTGCGGTCATCTATGCTGTCGGGGCCCTCAAGCAGTTCGGCCGTCCGGTGCCTCCGCAAACTGAAGCAAAACGGCTGATCGAAGATATTCGCCGGTCGCTCGAAAACTCGGTCGATCTCTCCGGAAGGCCTGACGCTGCTTTTGAATTTCGCAGAGCCGTGCTTCGCTGGGCTGAATTGTCGATCGCCGTTCGAAAGCCGACGACATCTCCGGCCGCGGCCGGAGTTTGGGAGATCGTAGAACATTCACAGGCAGAGATCGCTTCGGCTGCCTACATATACAGAGAAAAGCGGCTCCTTAACGCCCATTTTGCCGCCGCCCGTGAAGACATTATCGGCCTTGCCGAATCGCTCAAGGACAATGCCGATTTTCGCGCCAGAGCAATCGAGGCCGCGACGCTGTTGAAAGATGATCTGACCGTGCAGGCCTTGACTCGGCCGGATAGTTCGGGGTCGTCGGTCGTTTCCTCAGCCTGAGACCAGATGTTGGTTCTATTTCATCTTTGCTCTGTTTTCCTGCTCGTCGGGCTGGGATTCTATGTCTTTGCTGCCGACCCTCGCCGTCGGGCTCACCAGGCGTTTGCCGCTTTCATATCGTTCCTTGCCCTTTGGACGATCAAGGATCTTATCTTTTGGGATTTCTATCCGAATGACGCGGCAGCAGGAGTTTGGGCAGCGACGAGCTTCATCATCGCTTTGCTGATGAATTTTGTGCTGGTCGTTTTTGCATGGGTATTCCCTGAGAATTCGCGGACGCCGCGCCGAAAGGCCGCGATCCTGTTGGCACCTGCTCTGATCTTTGCTCCGGCGGCGGCCTTTGGGCTTTTATGGGACAAAGCGGGCTTCACGGGCGGCCAATTCGCGATAAAACTCACGCCGCTCGCGTATGCTTTTGTCACATACGTTTATTTTCTCTTCTTTTACGGCTCGATCATTCTTTTCGGCAAATACCGAAAGTACCGAGGCACAGAGAGCGGCTCGCAGCTTGGTGCCATTTTTCTCGCCCTTGTTATTACCGGCGCTCTAAAGACGGTCGCAAATATCGTCTTTCCGCTCTTTGGAAACTACGATCTCATACCTCTCAGCTCGATATTCGTATTGCCGGGCGTGCTTATTTACGCTTACGCGATCTTCAATTTTCGGCTCTTCTCGCTTACTTCGGCACTGACGCAGTTTCGCCTCTTTCCGGTCGCATACAAGGTCGCTATATGCATAGCCGCGGTCGCCGTATCAAGTTTTGTGATCTTTCAGATCCCGATCGTTTGGTGGGCTTTCCATAACGGAATGGATGCCGAAGCCTGGCGGCGCTATCTCATTTTCAGCGTGATCTCTGCCCTCGTCCCAAATCTCCTTCTTGTTCTTCTCGTCCTTCGAACCGTCTTGCGGCCGCTCAAAAGGGTAACTCTTGCCGCCGTTGCGGTCGCGAGAGGCTCCTACGGCGCAGAGGTCGATCTTCGAAAGACAAATGACGAGATCGGGGTTCTCGCCGAGTCTTTCAACAAGATGAGCAGGAAAATGGCCGCTGACATCGAAGAGTTGCGGTTGCTGAATGAGCGGATGATCCAGAACGAAAAGCTGACGGCGATGGGAACGCTCGCCGCCGGTGTGGCTCGCGAGGTCAGCGAGCCGCTCGGAGCGATTTCTGCCAAGATCGAGGCGATGCGCCGCGAAGAAGGTCATTCGCCCGCCACGCGCGAAGATCTGAGTCTCCTTGCTGCGAAGATCTCGTTGGTCGTCCAGGCGATCTCAGATATGAGCAGCTTTGGCAGAGCAAAACCGCACTCGACCGCTAGATTGTCGGTCAACGACCTGGTTGCCTCAGCCGTCAAACTTGCTCGGCTTGAGTCGAACGCTCAGGCGACGGATGTCAGCCTCGACCCCAAAGATCCGGTCGTGCTTGGCGACGAAGATCAGCTTGTTCAGCTCGTCTTGAGCCTTATCTTGCACGGGCAAAATGATCGGCTCGTAAGCGACGACGCGACAGCGGTCGCGGTCACCTCAAACAACGAGAGCATAGTTATCACAGTATCGTGTCCCGGCGGAAGCCGCTTTGAGTCAAAGGATGCCGACCTCGATCTTTGGATATGTCATAAGCTGGCCGCGGCTCATCACGGTACGCTTTCGACCTTCACGGATTCAAAAAATTGCAGACAATTCGTAATTTCCCTGCCGCTGCTAAGACCAAAAGACGCAGTTCGCGTATTGACACCGAGCACGTTTTAGTTGAACTTAGTTCTTTAGGCACCAAATACAACTTAAATTCGAGGAACAGCAATGAACAAATTTTTGTCGTTACTGCTGGTTGTCGTTCTAGCCGCCGCGTATGCAGCGGCCCAGGAGAAGCCAACAGCATTTGTTAACGCGAAAGTGATACCGATCTCCGGGCCCGTGATCGACCAGGGCATCGTTCTTATTCAGAACGGAAAGATCGTCGCCGTCGGCGATGCCCGAACGGTCAAGCTTTCGTCCGATGTTGTCGTCATCGACGCAAAAGGCAAGGTCATTATGCCCGGAATCATCGATTCGCACAGCCATATTGGCGGCCCGGCCGGTGGTGACGGCTCTTCGCCCATACAACCGGACGTTCGCATCCTGGACAGCGTCAATCCAATGAGCGCAAGCTTTCAACGTGCTCAGAGCGGCGGCATCACAACCGCGAACGTGATGCCTGGTTCGGGCCATTTGGATAGCGGCCAGACACTCTACCTCAAACTTCGAGACAACGTCGATAAGATCGACGATCTTTTCATTCTCGATAAGGACGGCCATTATATGGGCGGCATCAAGTTCGCCAACGGCACGAATCCTATCCGTCCGGGCGGCGGAGCATTTCCCGGAACGCGTGCAAAATCGGCCGCACTTGTCCGCGACGAATTCATCAAGGCCCAGGAATATCGCGATAAGGTTGCAAAAGCGGCCGGCGATGCCTCTAAGATGCCGCCGCGTGACCTTCGAATGGAAGCTCTTGTTGAGGTCTTGAACCGAAAGCGGACAGTGCATTTCCACACGCATCGTCATGACGATATCCTGACAGTGCTCCGCCTACAGAAAGAGTTCGGATTCAAGCTCGTGCTCCATCACGTGAGCGATGCGTGGGCAGTTGCCGATGAGATCAAGAAGGCCAATGTACCGGTCTCGATCATCTTCCTAGATTCACCCGGCGGCAAGATCGAGGCAAAAGATATCAAAGCAGAAAATGGTGCGATCCTTGAAAAGGCGGGCGTCCTGATCGGTTTTCATACCGACGATGGGATCACCGATTCGCGTTGGTTTCTTCGCTCGGCAGGAATGGCAGTCCGAGCGGGAATGTCGCGTGAGAAGGCTCTTTATGCCCTGACGCTCGGCAACGCGAAGATCCTCGACATTGACGATCGTACGGGTTCGCTCGAAGCCGGCAAGGACGCAGACCTTGTGATCCTATCCGGCGATCCGATCAGCGTTTACACTCACGTTCTCGAGACTTGGGTCGAAGGCAAGAAGGTATTCGACCGCAGCGATCCAAAAGACCGCCTCATCCAGACCGGCGGATACGGCGCGACGAACGATCGCGTGTTGGACACCGACCACGATGACGGAGGACAAGAATAATGAAGGTCAAAATAACTAGAAATCTTTTAATTTCGGCCCTTGCCGCCGTCGCTGCGCTCTGCTTTTCGCAGACGCTCTTTGCACAGATCGCCGTCAAAGGCGAGACCGTCTTTACGATGGCGGGCGAACCGATCAAGAACGGCGTCGTGCTCGTAAAGGACGGCAAGATCGAAGCCGTCGGAACCGCTGCTCAAGTGTCGATCCCTGCGGGCTACCGTGTCATTTCAGCCAAGGTCGTAACTCCCGGCTTGATCGACGCTCATTCGGTCGTTGGCCTTAACGGTTACCTAAATCAGCCGACCGATCAGATGGCTCTCGACGGCAGCGGTCCGATCCAGCCTGAACTTCGTGCTTTTGATTCCTACAACACGCGCGAGAATCTTGTCCAATGGATCCGCGAGTTTGGCGTGACGACCGTTCATACGGGACATCAGCCTTCGGCCCTTGTTTCCGGCCAGACGATGGTCGTAAAGACCGCCGGCAACGAGATCGACGATGTTCTCGTTGTTCCCGAAGCTATGATCGCCGTCACGCTTGGCGGCGATGGGCTCGCCGGTCAAGGCAAATCGCCCGGCACGCGTGCAAAGCAGATCGCGATGCTGCGTGCCGAGCTTATTAAGGCTCAAGAGAATGCGAAGAAGACCGAGCGTCCCAAAGACCTTCGCTCGGTCGCCTGGCTTAGCGTGATCGACCGCAAAGTGCCGCTTCTTATCACAGCGGACAAGGCTCAGGACATTATGTCGGCCTTGCGACTCGCGAAGGAATTCAACCTGCGGATCGTGCTCGATTCCGTCTCCGAAGCACAGCTCGTGATGAAGGAGATCAAAGAATCCGGCTTCCCCGTGATCGTCCATCCGACGATGGCACGTCCCGGCGGCGACAGCGAATCACTCTCGCTGGAAGATGCCGCGAAGATCAAGGCCGCGGGCATTCCGGTCGCTCTTCAGAGCGGCTACGAAGGTTATGTTCCGAAGACGCGTGTAGTGCTTTACGAAGCAGGAATGGCGGCTCAGAACGGCCTTTCGCAGCGTGAAGCTCTCGAGCTGATCACGATCGACGCCGCGAAGATCCTTGGACTTGATAACCGCATCGGCTCGCTCGCCACCGGGAAAGACGCCGACATCGCACTCTACGACGGCGATCCGCTCGAGTGGACGACGCATTGCGTCGGCACGATCGTCAACGGCAAGGTCGTAAGCGAGGTCGTCCGCTAGTTTTTTCGGCGGCGACTGATACTTTTCATTTGCGTCCAACGCCTTACGTTACGGCGGGAGAAATTTCTCTCCCAAGTCACGGAAGGCGTTGGACGTATTTTTATGAAAAGACAGATCGTTTCCCTGCTCGTTCTTATTGCAATATTTGGCTCGGTTCTCGACGTTGCCGCACAGCGACGGAAGACCGCTGCGGCTCCTTCTGCTCCGAAATGTTCGGGTGCTTGGACCGGCACTATAACTTACAAACGAACCCAATCTGCCACCGACAGCAAGACCGTCCAGCGCGTCTCCGGCCGCGGCCAGGACACGCGCAACTGGCAGATGTCCTATTCATACAACGCGAATGTAACGGTCGTCGAATCGCCTGAGAAGAATGGTTCGAGCATCGGAATGGCGACGATCAGCCACCAGATGTCGTCGAAAGAGCGCGTTGATGCTGTCGAGAAGAATTCGTGCGACCGAGGCAAGACATGGCGCGATATGCGCGGAACCTCGACCTCAGAGACAAGCACGAGCGGCCAGGCAAGCGGCGAATCGGCCAATGTCGGGATCAACATCAATTCCGATGGAACGTATTCGGTCAGCGTCGGTCTGCCGCAGATAAAAGGAAAAACTTCCGGCAGCCAATCATCGTCATTCAGCGGCCAATGCACGGCAAAGGAAGGATCGAACCTCTCCATCCCGCAGACCGAAACGACGATCGAGGGCAACTCTCTAACATCTGACGGAACTACACGGATCAACCCCGACGACCCGAACAAACTCGCGGGTTCATATTCCTACACCTGGCAGAATGTGACCGAGACGATCACGTGGAACCTGCAGAAATGCGGTGCGCCGCTCCGGATCACCGACCTTAAGTTCGCGGATATGAAGTTTCCGAAATGGAACGATTGGCAGGACATCGTACCGCAGAAGGGCACGATCGACGGCAACCTTGTGAAGATCAAGGCGACCGTGCTCAACGCATCGGGCGAGACAAAATTCGCTGATCTAAAATTCAAAGAGACCTTCAAGGGTGACAAGTGGGATGGTGCACGTCCCGACGGCCTTCTCGAAAACGGCGAAGCCTCGGTCCGGCTTGATCCGGGCGAATCTCGCGAGGTCGAGATCGTGTGGGATTCATCGGGCTACGCGTGGTTCGATGACGGCCGTCCGCGTTACCTTCAGCGTATCAAGGCCGAGCTCTTTGAGAACGACAAGAAGACGGACGAAAAGGTCGAAAATCTGAAGATCGCCCCAAAACCTCTCGTTCTCGTCCACGGACTTTGGAGCAACTGGAGGGCATGGGAAACCTGGCAGAATATTCTGACGACAAGCCATTCATACGACTGGAAAGCTTTCCCTGTCGGCGAAAAGCCGGAGAAGGGCGTGATGGATACCGGCGGCGAGTTCCTTTCGTCCGCACCGACAAAGACGATCCACGGGAACGCTGTCGAAGTTGACCGCTACGTGAAATATGCACAGGAAGATCGCAACGCGTGGCACGTCGATATCGTCGCGCACTCGATGGGCGGCCTGATCTCACGCGAGTATATTCAGGCGTTCATGAAGCCTGTTGAGGACGGTCGTCCGCGCGTCTCGCATCTCGTGATGCTTGGCACGCCCAACATGGGCAGCCCTTGTGCAGACACGATGGACATCGCGTTCTCGATCACAGGCACGACACCGAACGCCGTCCGCGAGCTTAAGCCTGACGTCGTCGCCGAATTCAATCGCGTGGTAACTGACCGCAAGGGCGTGAAATTCTCCGTGCTTGCCGGAAATCCGCTGCCGACGATGTGCAAGAAGATCGAGTGGAACGACGGAGTTGTGGCGGTTTCGTCAGCTCATTGGCTGATCCAGGACAAAGGGATCTCGAGCAGCCTGCACACGGATCTCACGGGCACGAAGGACTTTTCGGATTTCGTCAAACCACGGCTTGCGATCGGCCCGAAAGGCGATCACAACCCTGATGTTCCGACCGGAGCGATGTCATTGACCCCAAAGACGAAGTTCTATGGTGCGGGTGCAGGGCCTTTCTTCGGGCCAAGCCCGGTGTACAATGATTTTCCCGACATCGGAAAGGCTCTAAAGGTGGCCGGAAAACAAACGACCGAGATCGAGCTTTCTCTCGAAGCTCGCAGCGATCTGGGCGTTACGATCATGGCCGATGCGTCGGTCAGCATCGAACTGATCGACCCCGCCGGAAAGGTCGTCGGCAAGAGCCTTGCCAACACTCCGGAGGCACGTGCGTGGTTCCGTTCGATCTATCTCAAGACGCCGGTCGTGGCCGGAATGTGGAAACTGCGTGTTGCCAACACCTCCGACACCGAACGTCCCGCGTATTTCGCGATCTGGTCGAACGCACGCTGATCCAAGCTGCGGTAAACGGCGCTTTTTGTGATCTTTACGGAAGCGCCGTGAACCGCAGGTCGTCGATATTATCGCCGACCATTACGCTTCGCGGCTCAAAACGATAACGCTTGCTCGCGACGCTGATCACGTATGTCTCGCCGGTCTCGACTTCCATAAACCGAAAATAGCCGAATGACGAGGTCCGGACCGTCCGCCTCTCACCTCTCGGCGACACCAGCGTCACCATCGCACCGCTCACACCACTCCCAAAACTATCCACCACCTGCCCCGACACAATCGCATCCGCCGCCGTCGGCGCAAGAGCAACCGTACCGTTGACAGCCATCTGTTCGTTAGACGTGGGCGCGCTCCACTTATTCAGATAGAACGTGCCGCCACCGCCCGTTGCGCCCCAAACGACTAACCTGAAAGTAACTGTGGTAGAACCCGAAAGATTCTGGATCTCTGAAATTCCCGTAAGATCAATTAGGGACTGAGGATTTCCGCTACTACTAGTTACCGTTCCCCAAACGATGGGAGTTCCAATATCGGTAAAGCCGCCCGAATCAACAGCAAATTGCCACTGACCCGTATTTGGTCCTGTCGACGACCGTCTGACATTGTAAGCACCGATATTCTCCACCGAGATCGCAAAACCAGGGACGGCACGCACGGTGAACGTGAAAAAATTTCCGGCGGCAATGGCCGAGTCCTTGTCCGTCCCCAAGAAATTATTTCCGCCCCAGGCGCCAGCCGCCCCGTTGCCGGATCCGAGCGCTGAATGACGAGTTAAGCCGGTGACAAAGGCACATCGATCCTCTGAGTTTATGTCGGGCGATGTCGGAAAATAGTCGTTTGGGCCAAAATTCCCGGTGCCTCCAGGCAAGCTGCTAAAATCCCATCCTGCAAGCATTTGCGAGCCGGCGACACATTGGGCTTCGGCGGATCCCGCAACGACCGTGAAAATAGATCCAAGAGCCAAGCAGGAAACGATCGCGCGAAGAAGAACGCGTCGGAGATACTTCATACAAAAAACTCCTTATTGTTTGCTGTTTTATACCGCGTTTGGGCGATGCGGGTCAAGGCTAAAAAGCCAAATACAAAAGCGTTCTTGCCCAGGAACGCGGACGGACGCCCTCGTCCGCACTGAGTGCGAAGCACTAACACCGCCCACTATCCACCGCCCGCTGACGCAGGCGGTTCTGACCGAGCGGTGCAACGAAGGGCGGGCTCGCGGGAACGGTCGGTGGAAGGAGCGTTACTACACACCTCTTGTTGCCTAAGCCGAAGACAAGGCTTATAATTCGATTTCGCATGTTTTGCGATTCTTTTCTTTGAACACACGGCGCCTTCGTCTATCGGTTAGGACGCAAGATTCTCATTCTTGAAAGAGGGGTTCGATTCCCCTAGGCGCTACCACCTCCTTTGTTTGATTCATAAAGCTATGATAGTTACAACCGGAATGGAGATCGAAGGCCGTCGGATCAACCAGTATCTTGGTGTGGTTCGCGGCATCGTTGTGCGGGCGACCGGCATTGGACGCGGCATCATCGGCGGATTGAAATCGATAGCCGGCGGCAATATCGAAGAATGGGCCGAGGTTTGCGAGCACGCCCGTATGGAGGCCTTCAATCGAATGGTGCAGCACGCGCACGACATCGGCGCCGACGCGGTGATCGCGATGCGTTATGACGCAACGGAGTTCGGCCAGGGTTCGACCGAAGTGCTTGCATACGGGACTGCGGTCAAGCTCGGTTAGCCGATTCGGCAAATTGCCTGCGAACCTTTCGAGCGAATTTTGAATCTCTCCTCAGAGGTCTTTCGGCCGATACTACAATATTTCAGGAGAGAGAAATGAAAGGAATAACACGTATTCTGCTTGTCGCTGCGGTTTTCGGCATCGCTATTTTTGCAGCGGCATGTCCGGAAAAGAGGTCGATTGCCGAGATCAATGCAAACCCTTCGCGGTATCAGAATAAAGAGGTCGGCATAATCGGCACAGTGGTTGACAGCTACGGCCTTTCGATCCCGGGAACGGGGATTTCAGGCGGTGCGTACAAGATCGATGACGGCACAGGCTCGATCTGGGTCATTACAGACAATGCCGTACCATCGAGAGGTTCTCGGATCGGCATAAGCGGCACGGTCGGCACTGGGATCAATTACAAAGGCAGGAATTACGGCCTCGGTATCTTCGAAAAGGAACGTCGGTACAAGGGCCGGTGATCTGTACGAATTCTCTCCTCTTTTATGCGGGATTTGATCGAAGGCTTCGGCCGAAAGTTTGAGCAGATCGATGCTGAAACTCGCACTCTGTTGGGGATGATCCCGGTCGGTCAGATCTTCGCAAACGTTGGCGAAGCAGAACTGCCGTATATGAGCGCCGGAACGTGTCTTTTGCGTTCGGCTGCTGCGGTCGAGCAAACCTTTGGCGGTATTACGACACGTCTGTGGGACGATCCGTTCGAGTGGACGCTGCCGGAAAAACTCTCAACGCACGAATTGATCCTCGAATATCTCGACGAGGTCGCGGAAACTCGACGCCACGGCCTTGGCTTTTTAGCCTCTGATGATGATCTGAAACGCGAGCTTCCGGCTCCGGAAAAGCTCAGGTCGATCTTTTCCCTCCTGCTTGAGACGGCCGCAACGGCGGATCATTATCTTGGCCGAGCGGCCGCTATCTATCAGCTTCAGAGCGGCAAAAAGGTAAGGCGGCGGTAGGTTTTCTTTTGCCGACTGAACATTTTCGTGGCAGAATTCGTTTATTCAGTCGCGTTACCCAGAGAGAATAAAGATGCATTGCCCAAGCTGCGGACAACAACAAGCCTCCGAAGAGACAAAATTCTGCTCGCGATGCGGCCTGCCGCTCGGCCTCATTGCAGAAGTCGTTTTGCAGGGCGGTTACCTGCCGCAGCTTGCCCAGTTGAACGAAAAAAAGCCGCCTCTTCTGAACAAAAAGAACGGCGTCTTTTTCACGATCGCGTGGTTTATCGTCTTCACGATGTTCTTTCCGGCGATCTCGACTTTCTTCGATTGGAATTTCGGTTCCCTATCGGCGCTTATCGGCGTATTTGGAGCAATGATCCTCTTGATCGGCTCCCTTATGCTCTTACCGAGCTCGAAATTACTCCCGATGTTCGATCGGCCGGGGGTTCTGCCGCCTCCTCAGCCAATGCCCGCGACGCTCCATGGAAGGCCGACCGCCGGAATGGCATTGCCGCCGCAGCAAACTCAACCAGCCGCAGACTATCGCAGTCCGGGAGTTGGAGCGTGGCGAGATACGAACGACCTCCAGCCGACGAGCGTTACCGAAGGCACCACTCGTCTACTCGATCAGGAAGAAGCAAAGAAGTATCCTCAATAGCCGACAGCAAGGCCGTCGCTTCTCGAATCGATCGCACCAAGGCGAACGCCTTTCTCGTCGATCATCAGACCGGTCGCCGAAGCGACCCAACTCGGCGATGCCAAACGATGTCCATAGGATCTCAGGATCGTGGTCGTGTCGGGTGAGAAGCCAATAGGCTCGGTCGTAAGCTCGTCGGGCAGCCATTGATGATGGATCCGCGGTGCGTCGATCGCGGCTTGAATGTCCATCTTGTGGTCGATCACGTTGATGACGGTCTGGAGAACTGCGGAGATGATCCTCGGGCCTCCGCGTGCCCCAACGCCGAACCAGACCGAACCGTCGGGATGCAGAACGATCGTAGGCGTCATCGAAGAGAGCGGCCTCTTCCCGCCTTTGACCGCATTTCGCTCGCCTTGGATCAGACCGAACATATTCGGCTCACCGGGCTTCGCCGCAAAGTCGTCCATCTCGTCGTTAAGGAGGATGCCCGTGCCTTTGGCCGTGACCTGCGAGCCGTAAAGGTCGTTGATCGTATAAGTATTGACGACCATCATCCCGTCTTTGTCCACGACCGCATAGTTCGTCGTGTCCATCGACTCGTGACCGGTAGGCTCGCCGTGGCCAACATCCTTGCTGTTCGAGGCCTTGTCTTTCTTGATCGTTTCACGGCGTTTTTCAGCGTAACTCTTTGAGGTAAGAGCCGCCGTCGGGACGTCAGCAAAATCAGGATCGCCCATAAATTCGGCACGATCCGCGAATGCTCGACGCATCGCCTCTGTAAGGTAATGATATTTCTCGGCCGAGTTGTATTTCATCGCTGTAACATCGTAGGCCTCGAGAATATTCAACGCCTCGATCATTACAACGCCGCCCGAACTTGGCGGCGGCATCGAAACGATCGTATTGCCGCGATAATTGCCGACAAGAGGCTCGCGTTCCTTTGCCTGATACGCCTTTAGATCGTCGAGCGTGATCAGCCCGTTGTTCGCTTTCATATCGGCGGCAATTAGCTGAGCGGTCTTGCCCGTGTAAAATTCGCGAGCACCGATCCGCTCGATGCGTCCGAGAGTTGCGGCAAGATCAGGCTGCTTGAAGGTATCGCCTTCTTCAAAGAATTTTCCGCCGTTGAGGAATATCCGCTTGCTATCCGGATACTTCGAAAGGCCGTCAGAATAAGCCTTGAAGAGACGAGCCAGCCGATATGAAAGCACGTAGCCATTGGCTGCCAAGAGGCGGGCAGGTTCGACGAGATCTGCCCATTTCACCTTGCCGGAACCATATCTCTTGAATGCAAGGTCAAAGCCCGCGATCGTCCCCGGAACTCCCGAAGCTCGGTAACCGATCGTTGATGAACCTTCACCACTGATGAGTTTGCCGTCCGGCCCGACAAAGACGTTTCTCGTTGCCGCTGCGGGAGCCATTTCGCGGTAGTCGATTGCGTAGTTGGCACCTTTGCTGTCGTGGATCACCATAAATCCACCGCCGCCGATGTTCCCCGCCTCCGGATAAACGACCGCGAGGGCGAATCCAACGGCGATCGCCGCATCGACCGCGTTGCCGCCCTTTTTCAGGATCTCAACGCCGATTCGCGAGGCCAATTCGTGCTGCGAAACGACCATTGCGTGTTTACCACGCACCGGTGAAGGCCATGCGGCATAGGCACTCGTGGCGGGAAAGATAGCGACAAGAACGCCCAATGTCGCAATGATCGCGATCAAGCGAGAGTAGATCTTATGGGTTTGCATAGCTTGAATTTATCAAATTTTCCGCGATCGCGGAAAAAATATCTCGTGGCCGAAGTTGTTCCGAGCTTCAATCATCGCTCCAAAAGGTTTATAGTCGAAAGGTCGCATAAGTGGGCAACAAAGCATCGCGAGCCCGCATTTTTGCTAGAAATGACAGACGACGGTAGTAGATCCAGGAATGAACCTTCGCAGCGTATCTCCGAAGAGTATAGCGCTCAAGCTGCGCAAGGTACCGTCGCGCCTTCGTCGAAGCCTTCCCGAATATAGATTTTTCGCTTATCTAGCCGTGCTTGGGCCCGGCATCATCGCTGCCGCTTCAGGCGACGAAGCGAGCGGCATCGCCACATACTCTTCGGCCGGTGCCGACTACGGATACACGCTCCTTTGGACCTTTATCCCGATGACGGTATTTTTCATCGTCGCGCAAGAAATGTGTGTCCGAATGGGCGTTGTGACGGGCCAGGGCCTCGCTGACCTGATCCGCGAGCAGTTTGGCGTACGCTGGACGGCCCTTGTGATGCTGGCCTTACTTATCGCTAATTTCGGCATCATCGTTGCTGAGTTTGTCGGCATCGCACAGGCTTCCGAGCTTTTCGGGATCTCACGCTACATAAGTGTTCCGGTGACCGCCGTCGTGATCTGGCTGCTTGTGGCACGCGGAACACCAAAACGCATCGAGCAGATATTCCTGCTGATGGCTCTCGTCCTTGTCGGATACATCATTTCTGCGGTTGCGGCAAAGCCAGATTGGGGCCTGGTCGCAAAAGAATTCGTAACGCCGACATTCAAGGTCGAATCGGGCTATCTTTTCACGGTCATGGCATTGATCGGCACGACGATCACGCCGTTCATGCAGGTCTTTGTGCAGAGCTCGGTCGTCGAAAAACGGCTCGACACCGAAGATCTGAACCTTGCAAGAGCCGACGCGATCCTCGGCGTCGTACTCGCAAACCTCGTTGCCGTGTTTATTGTCATTTCGACCGCTGCGACGCTGCATGCCGCGGGCGTAAAGCTCGAAACTGCGAGCGATGCGGCCAAGGCGTTGGTTCCATTTGTTGGAGATTATGCCGAATGGCTCTTCGGCATCGGCCTGTTCGGTGCGTCTATGCTGGCGATGGGCGTTCTGCCGCTAGCGACGGCCTACAGCCTGAGTGAAGCGTTGGGTTTTGAGAAAGGTCTTGCCCGTTCATTCCGCGAGGCCCCTATCTTCCTCGGAACATTTTCGGCCTTGATCGTGCTCGGCGCCGCGGTCGCGTTGATACCTAACATACCGCAGTTTTCTCTTCTCCTATTTACCCAATGTGTGAACGGCGTGCTTTTGCCGATATTGCTCGTTGCGATCGTTATCCTGTGCAACAACCGCGAGATAATGGGTGAATATCGCAACCGTTTTGTCCACAATGTTTTTGCTTGGGGGACGACGATCATCGTCTCAATACTCTCGATCCTGTTGATAGTGAAAACGATTGCTGATATTTTTTAGCGGAAGATGGCATCATCCGGAGTTTACAAAAGGGCGATCTCGTTGATCGTATTCGTCGCGATAGTCGGAACGATCCTGACCTTGATGGGTCTTTTTGAGAAGGATATTGAGACGTTCCTCGCCGACCATCGCATTCCGACAACAGCGATAAGCACGATCATCAAGATCGTCACGATCGTCCTGTCGATGCTGATCGTGATCGGGATCGTACGTTTTGCGGCCTTTCTGATGATGCGGGCGGCTGTTAAGCGATCGGCGCAGCCCGGTGTTTCGTCGCTCCTCAAGACAGTTCTTTCGATCATTGTTTACATAATCGCTTTCGTCCTGATCTTCCAGAATCAATATCAGGACGTGCAGCTTTCTGCACTGTTTACCGGTTCGACCATCGTTGGTATCGTCGTCGGCCTTGCACTCCAGGACACTCTCGGCAACCTTTTTGCCGGTATCGCGATGCAAGCCGACCAGCCTTTTCAGGTCGGTGATGTGATCTCGATCCAAAATCGCGGAATGGGAGTGGTCGAAGGCGTTTCGTGGCGCGGTGTTAAGATCCGTACGTTCCAGAACAAACTACTGATAATCAGCAACTCGGTCCTCGGCAAAGAGACGATCGAGGTCGCACCGCGTGATAATCTGAACGCGCGCGTCGTCTTTTTCAACACGGCATATTCGTATTCACCCTCGCGAACAAGCAACGTCGTACGCGAGGCTCTGCGTTTTACTGAAAATATATCGCGAAAACGGCACCCGATCGTGCGAATTTGCAATTTTGGCGACAGCAGCCTTGATTGGGAAGTTAAATACTGGATCGAGGATTACACTCGCCACGCGGATACCGACGCAATTGTCCGCGAACGTATCTGGTACGCATTCCAGCGTGAAAAGATCGAGTTCGCCTTCCCGACAAGAACCCTTGTCAATCAGGAAGCACCTGCCGACCTCCCGCTCGAAGAAAAGGTCACGCGGCGTTCTGTGCAGCTTGCCCGTATCCCCGTTTTTGCTCCGCTTTCTGAGGCCGAGATAGAACGGCTTGCGACAAGTGCAAAGTCTCGTGTCTATGCAGCGGGCGAATCGATCGTCGAACAAGGCGCCGAGGGCACGTCGATGTTCGTCATCGTGCGCGGTTCAGTTAACGTGGTTCTGCGACGCGGCCAGAGAACCGAGATCATAAACTCGCTTGGCGAGGACGATTTCTTTGGTGAGATGAGCCTTCTGACCGGCCAGGCACGGTCTGCCACGGTAGTCGCAACGAGCGAGACCGAGGTGCTTCAGATCGGTAAACGAGCTTTGAAACCTATACTCGCTAATAATGAAGCCCTTGTGCTCGCGGTTTCTGAACGGATACAAGAGCGGCTGAAGAAACTTAGCGAAACTGAGGAGGTTGCGGGCGAAGTACCCGCAGTAGATCAAAAGGTGCCCGGAATGATCCGCACGATCCGGAAATTCTTCGGGTTGGGTGGTGAGAACAGCGATCAATAACAGCGTATTTGCGCGTTACTTCTTGTCTGCCTTGGGTTTGCTCTCTTTCTTCGCGGGTTCCTCGGCCGCCTCTTTCTTTTCGGAGCAGTCCGCCTGAGCATTGCGTCCAAGATCGTTCACCGCCGCGACCGCCTTTTCGACCAATTTTGACGAATTATTCACGACATAATTGATCGTCTCGCCGATCGTTACGGCCTCCATCTTAAAGAGGCGAGAGAATTTCTCATCCAATGGCAGAGCCTCGAACTCAGCCTCAAAGGCTTCTTTGCCTTTTGGCGTGCCGCTTTCGGTCTTCTCTTTTTCACTCATCTTCTTTTGGCCGCTCCTTCTTTGGTCAACTGGAGATCTAAGATCCTGACCTAAATTACGATGCGATGAAGGAAATTGTTCCGCCTTTCGATCCTGCGGCAAAAGGTCAGTCACCCACAGTCGTCTTGACGCGTACCCGAGGCTGCGCGCCTGAAGGGGTCGCGGGTACCGCGTCCTTCTTCATGCTGCATTCGCGGCAAGTTCCCCAAAGCCTCAAACTGTGATGTGTCGGCGTAAAATCGAACTTTGCGGCCGCCTGGTCTTGTAGATGCTCGATCTCCTCGGAGACGAATTCGATCACGAGTCCGCACCCCGTGCAGATCATATGATCGTGATGGGCGTGATTGTAGTGGTGCTCAAAGTACGTCTTGTTATCGCCAAAACGCACTTCACGTGCAAGACCTGCTTCGGTCAGAAGCCGCAGGGTTCGGTACACGGTCGTGTGCCCAACAGAATCATCCTTTTTCTGAACAAGCCGATGCAGATCCTCAATGGTCAAATGCTCTTCGGTCCCGAGAAACGTCTCCATTATCAACTCTCGCTGATCAGTTCGACGCAATCCCGCTGCTTGAATGTACTCAAGAAAGATCGCCCGCTCGTTTGAAAATCTGTCCTTCCCTTTCGACATCGCTCTATTCTTAGATGTTATCACTTCGAGCGAAGGATTGCCGATATTGCTTGAATATCATCCTCGGAGACGCCATTTTTCCTTGCCAGATCAAGCGACCGCAATCCGAGTACTCGATACGCTTCGGCAAAGTCAGGATGGTTGGAAGTGCGAATCGCGTTGAGATTCTTTTCGATCGTCTCGCGGTCACCGCGTGCAAAAGGCCCCGTAAGGGCGGCTTCAGGCACAACTGAGCGAAGGTTTGCCGCCGTGCTTTCAACGAGAGGTGCCAACACGTCTCTTGCTTCATCCGGCGAGATACCGCATTCAGCCAAAAGCTCGAGGCTCTCCGAAAAAAGAGCTACGATGTGACCCGCCGACATCACGGCCGCTCCATGATAAAGTGCCTTTTTCTCGGGAGAGATCCTAAAACTGCGGCCGCCAAGCACGTCGACGAGTTCTAACGCACGTCGACACGCTTCTTCGTCGCCCTCAATGCAGAAATACGCGGTCGCCAGTTGTCCGGCACCGGACGTTGGATCGCTGATCGAGATCAGCGGATGCATTGAGCCAACAGACGCTCCTGATTCGCGAAGCGGGGCAAGAATATCTGATGAGCGAGAACCGCTCGTGTGCAGAACGACGCAGCCGGGCCGAAGGTGAGTCAGCAAAGTTTTCGAGACGCTCTCGATCTGTGAATCTCGAACGGCCAAGATCACAGTACCTTGCAGGACATCATCAGTCCGAAGCGGCCGAGGTATTAGCGACTCAACCGGTTCCCTGCCTGTCGTTGGGGCGATGATGCGGTTTACGGGCGACCATTTTCGAGCAAAGGCGATGGCCAATGCTCTCCCAACACGTCCGTCACCGATTATATCGATCTCAGGTTTCACTACCCGAAAATAATAACAGAGGTTTTACGTTAGCGAGTCAATAATTGCATCGATCTCAGAGGGCTCGGGCGTAAAGGCAGTAAGGTCGTCCCTGCGTTCTCCGGTCGAAACTATCGGCTCCAGCGTGCTCAACAGACCGAGTTCCTCGTCCGTAAAGCGTCTCAGGTCGTTCTCATTCTCGATAAGCTTCTTTAGGGAGGCTCCGGCGCCTGTTGAACCTGTCTCCGAGGCCAACCTGAGTATGTCATCGACACGAGGACGCAATGATCGTCGATACTCGAACAATGAGGCGTTTATCATCTGCCAGAGATCCCTGGGTTTCTCTTCTATTTTCTCAGCATCCAATATAGAAAACCCGCATCCGCATCCTGGAGATTGCAGCAACTCATTCTCAACATCGCGGTTGCAATCCAAACGCTTCATCGCGTCGATGGCTCCGCCGACGAATAGCTTCTTAGTAGGTTCGAACGTCGGTATTCCGGAGAGACTTTCAAACTCCCACCAGACATCCGTTTTCTTTACCTGTTGAAGTTTCTCACGAATATCGGCTTCCGCCGGCAAGGCATTATGGAGGTCGGCAAAGTGCCGTGAGTAAAGCTTTTGATAGCGGCTCCACTGGTTCGCAATTATCCTTGTGGCCTCCGGATCGTGGTCGTTCGCGTCCGCCGTCACCATGTCCCAGAGATAGGCTCGGAGATCGTCGATCTCAGCCTCGCCCGTTGGTTCGGACTTCGACAGATATGACATAGCCTTCTCGCGGAGAGCGAAGCCCGCAAGAAACTCTTCGATCAGGATAAGATCGTCCGAGCGGCGGGAAAATTCACTCTCTTGATCGGCGAACGCATCGGCGATCCGCGTCATACATTCCTCGCACGACAATTCTTCTGAACGCAGCCGGTCAATACTCGCGGCCACCGAGTCGAATGTCTTGATCGAGGAAGATGCACGCCAGGTCCGCGTCGTCAACGAGCACTCGTCCACCTCCGCATACCGGGCCGAGACAGCGGATGCTCTCCACTCGGCTTGCCACACTGCAAGGGCTTCCTTTATCGATCCGGAATCACTTTCCCTCGAAACTGAGAGGGCTTCGTCTGCTCCGGTAAGCAAGTGCAGCCACCGTCCGAGCCGCTCGACCGAGATACCGGAACCAACAGGCCTTGCGACCGCTACAATTTCTTCCCAACTGACCTTGAGGTCGAGAGATCGGTGATTGATGCGGTCGGCCCGAGTGGTAACAAACTCGATCATTCGAGCCGAAACCATCGCCGAAAGGATCAGATGGACGGATTCAGCGACGAGGCCGTATGGCTCTTGTGCGAGAGCAGAATTAACAGCCTCGATCTTCGCCAGAGTATCCGGAGCACCGTCAACCAATTCGAGCACGATTCGAACGGTTTCGATCTGACGAAGGTCTTCGGCAACAGCAGGAGACGGTCCGGTTTCGCCGCGAGTTGCAATTCCCAACGGCAAGCAGCAGTCTGCCGCGAGCCGAAGCAATGTGTCATCTGGGGTTCCGGAACCGCTAAAGAAGCCGGAGACTATTGACGAAACTTCCTTCGGGCCAACAACGTGCGGAAAGATCGGGTGTGCCGGGAACCGAGTCTCAAAGAGCGGTTCCAACATTATCGTGAAAAGATGAGATAACGTGGCCGCGCCGCGAGCTTCTTCCGTTAGGTTGTACTCAAAGCCGCCTATCGAAAGCACCGCCTGGTCAAGAAACACACGTTGAAAAGCTTTTGCCGTCGAAGACGCATGAGTTTGGAGGGCGGTAGCAAGATGCTCCTTGTGTTCACTGCGAATTGCTGGATCATTTTGGAGCAGCCAATAGCGGGCAAAGGCATCCCGGTCACTCTCCACAAGCAAGCCAGGAACCCAATCGACGGACATAGAGTCCGCACTTGCGGCCACATCACTTTCAGCAGCAATGGTTACGGTCCAATCCTGCCTTTCGGCAGATGGTTGTGCGGGTGACCCATAGCTCCAAAACACCTTGCCCCGCCGAACACCGCCCCGCCAAAGGAGGTAGCCATCGGCCTGATCTGCACTTCGCTCTTCCGAATCATCGACCGGGAAGGAAAAGTCCGGAAATCTCTCGGAAAGAAGACGTTTCAGCACAGCATCGATCTGTGCCGGTGCAACGTTCTTGGTGGCTTCCTGCAGAGCAAGTTTTAATCCGTCTTTCGCATCAAGCCTAAAGCTGTAGCGGCTATTACCTGATGAATCAGGCTCCGTCTTTATCCCCTCAGGTGCGGCCGCTGCAAAGGCCGAAAGCACCTCTTCGATCCCGCTGATCGCAGCGGATGGATCATTTTCGTCGAAGATCAGCATCGAAGCCCCGATCTCCGCCGCGGTCGATCCTTCTTCGCTCAGCGAAAAAAGCATCATTCCCTTCAGGATCAGTTTCGCGTGCAGGCGTTTTACTACAGGCTGTTTCGAGACGACCTCGTTGTTCAAGCGGTCGTAAATTTCAAAGGCTCCTGAAAGAACTTCGATCTTACGCAGGCTTCCCTCAACGCTGTCAAAAACTTCGTCGGGAGCAATAAGTGAATTCGCCGGCCTACCCATGATCCGCGCGCCGGCTTCGGAAGCAAATCCAAGCAAAGCGAACTCATGCAAATAGAGGCGAACGAATGGAGCGATCTCCATTATCGCCGGATGCAGCGGAAAGAGCGAGGAAAAGCGCTGTTCGCTCCACCTGAAACCGGGAACTACCGCGCGATAGTAATTGAAGATCTCGTGTATGACGCTATTTGACCGCGGAAACTTCGGAAAAATGTGGGTATCGACGATCTTGTAGAGATGTTCGAGGTCGAGGTAATCGATCGAGTATGATCGCGTGATCGCTGCGTTTGCGCCGTCAGCTCCCGCGATATCATCATCGAGTGCGACACCAACAAAAAAGCCTTTCTTCTTGGCGATCTCAGCGATCTCGCCGAGCACCAACCCGTCGTCCCGGCTAACGCGTTCCGAGCGATCTAAGGACGTGTCGATAAGGACGACGAGCGACGCATCGGCGCCAACGGTTATGGCGGATTCGAACAGCTCACCGAGGTCGGAACTCAAGACGGCCCGCGAGAGCCCCGTTGCTTCGGCAATTCCTGTCTGCAGTTCGGCAATGAGGGTTTCCTCAATGCCGCGATGAGCCCAAACAACGATGAATTTTCGACGCCCTAGGGCGTGTGCCGCTCCGTCAACATGCGGATCACCGGCTCGCGATCTTAGGTCGGGAACGCCGATGATGGCACCGAAAGTATTAAGAAAATGACTCTTTCCGACACCTCGATAGCCGGCAAGGGCATTTGCCGCTCCGCTACCGTCGGTAACGCGCCCCGCTTTCTCGATCCATTTCGCCATCAGATCGGACGTGACGTCTGTAAAACGATAGCTCGCGAGAGCCTTCGCAGGCTCGCGAACATACTCGTAGTTGCTCGAATATTCCCGCAATTCAACGAGATCTTTAACCTTCTGTTCGATGCGCTTCATAGAGAGTTGATAACCGGAGCAGGCGAGGAAGCATCGCCGGAAAGCGACGCTCAACGCTATTTTAACAAGTTTGTGCAAGGATTTGAAGAATTTCTTTCATTTTTTGGTAAAGATGATAAAAAAGTCGGATTTTGAGGCAAAGTTATTGCATATTCGCAACTTATTGGGAAATTCGTGCATCATAACCAACGCGTGGTAAAGTCTATTTATCCTTAGTTTCTCTCTAGCAGACGACGTTTTTGCAGGAGGCATTTCGATGTCAAGCAGTAAGTTTCGAACGGCAGCGGCTCTCTTGGCCGCATTCAGTATCTGGACGGCGGTGATCGGTACCGTTCCGTTAGGTGTTTACGGCCAGACGGCCGAAAAACCGGCAGCAAAGGCCGATGATCCTAAGAAAGCGGGCGAACCGACACCTTCCCCAACTCCGACACATTCGACGGAAGCTCTATCGTCAAAAGACGATCCATCGCAGATCGGCAAGCGGAACATCAATGGCGGTGCAGATAAGCTTTTTGGCTGGCTGGGTGGTTCGCAGGAGAAAGAAGTTGCGATCGGCCGGCGGCTCGCTGCCGAGGTCGAGCAGCAGGCGAAGATGGTCGATGACCCGATGATCACCGAATACGTTAATCGTGTCGGTCAGAACATCGTCCTTCACTCGGACGCAAAGATCCCGTTCACGATCAAGGTCATCGATAGCGACGAGGTAAATGCTTTTGCGTTGCCTGGCGGCTTTTTCTTTGTAAACAAAGGACTTATCCTGGCCGCAGACAACGAAGCGGAACTTGCGGGCGTCATGGCCCACGAGATCGCACACGTCGCAGCCCGCCACGCAATGGAGAATCAAGGAAAAGGCAAACTCCTGCAGTACGGAATCCTCGGAGGTCTCATTATGACTGGCGGCATCGCCGGTGCTGTGCTGCAAAACACTGCTGGCCTTGGGCAAATGCTTGCGTTCTTTAAGTTTACGCGTGGTGCTGAAGAGGAAGCTGACCGTCTTGGAGTTCAATATCTCTATGCGGCCGGCTATGATCCGACAGCGATGTCCACGATGTTCGAAAAGCTAGCGTCACAGAATAAAAAGAAGCCGGGCTCGCTCTCAAAGCTCTTTATGAGCCACCCGCCGGCACTCGAACGCCGCGACGACAGCCTTAGCCTTGTCGCTCGATTCCCGGAAAAGGAAGAGTACATCATCAGCACATCGGAATTTCAGAGGGTGAAAGAACACCTGCTGAAGATCACGAACGCAAAAGCCGGGATCAAGGGCGATTTCGACGAGGCCGACCAAGGGCCGCCGACGCTGAAGAAACGGCAGCCTACGCCTGATGAACCGGATGCCGCGGATTCGAGCAGCAGTTCGCAAGACAGCGGACCGCCCAAGTTGCAAAAACGTAACGAACCGACATCGCCTAACCCATCAGCAACGCCTGATCAATAGGCGGAGCAAACTGTATTCTTTTGCTTTGTATGAGAACCCGCACGCGTCAGCTTGCGGGTTCTTTGTCGCAAGGTCGCCAAGAAGCCGTGCACAGTTGAGCTGGACATCAACGCTATCAACGAAAGGAAACTCTCGAATTTGAGCACAACTAGCTCTGACGAAACGATCCGTCTCGTCACCGTCCGTGAAATGTCGCTCGAACGCGTACTCGGGTTCAACGCAGTGCCCGTGTGACGGAAGGATCTTAGATGAAAATCGATGTAAATAGCTGTGCTATTATCTATGCGAGGCTCATTATGAATCTGGAACCGGTGATAAATAAGATAAGAGCTGCGTGTGCCGCCAAAGACATCGCGATGTTAGGCGTCTTCGGGTCGGTCTCGCGTGGTGAGGACACGCCGAACAGCGATGTCGATCTGCTCGTTCGTCTCGGCAGGCCGGTTGGATTCGTCGAATTTATCGCTCTCGAAGATACTTTCAGGGAGATTCTCGGTCGCAACGTCGATCTCGCGACCGAATCTTCGCTTCACCCTCTTATCCGCAAAAACGTTCTCGCCGATCTACAGGTCATTTATGAAAAGTAGGCATGACCGCCTCTACCTTTATGACATCATCGAATGCTGCGACCGTGTCGCAGGTTATGTCAACGGCGTCCGCGAAGAGGACTATCAAGTAAACCCGATGCTTCACGACGCACTCGTCCGAAACATCGAGGTCGTAGGCGAAGCTGTCAAAAATCTTTCACAGGAGATAAAGGATACCCATCCCGAAATCGCATGGAGCCAGATCGCCCGAATGCGTGATAAGATCGCTCACCACTATTTTCGTATAAATCTCGACGTCGTCTGGAAAACCGCCATCGACGACCTTCCAGCATTGCGACCTCAGATCGAAGCCATCTACTTGAGATTGGAAGAATAGTTCTCGATGTGTGGAAGGGCAGAGACCTTCTCTTGGCAAAAATGAAGGTAGTGTAGAAGGTCCTGTCGGAAGAAAGCTATAAAGCCAAGATGAGTAAGTTCACCTTGGCTTTATTAATTTTATAAGCAGTTGTCTTGTGATTTTAGACGTTACGGACCCAACCAGAGAACGGCTATTTTGGTGTAGCAGTTGACGGCGTGGCATTTGCTTGGGCCGAGCGGTCTGAGATCACGGTGGTCAAGGCCTTCGGGATCTGATTGGAATTCAGCTCGCCTTGGTTTTCGATGATCTG
This sequence comes from Pyrinomonadaceae bacterium, assembly GCA_019694355.1. Classification (GTDB taxonomy): domain Bacteria; phylum Acidobacteriota; class Blastocatellia; order Pyrinomonadales; family Pyrinomonadaceae; genus OLB17. The sequence goes on from JAIBCB010000006.1 coordinate 223,941, forward strand.
ATCGATGAGCTCGAATTTGCCCTTATCGAAATGATCGGAGATGAGCACGCCGCTATCATCGATCGTCATCGGATAGATGCCGAAAAGCTGATTCTTGAAATTTGAGAAAAATCCGGGCTGCGCGCAAGGCTCGATCCTCGCCCTTTCAGGATTTGCCGAAGGGATCGTAGCGCCGATCAGTTGAAGCTGTTCGGTCGCTTTTTTAACGTATTCACTGTTCGGGTAGTCCGAAACGATGCGCTGAAAGTATCTTGCGGCCTGATCCGTCTCTTCCTCAAGCTGGTAAGTTACCGCAAGCTTGAACAAAACCTCATCCATAAAGCAGAATTCGGGATACTTGTCGATGATCTCGCGGTAACGAGACTGAGCACCCTTAAGGCCGCCCTTCTTCTGATCGACGGATTGGTTGTAGTAATAATTCGCGATATAAAGGTTGTGCAGCCCGAGATTGTCCTGTACTTCTTCGAGACGCTTTTTAGCTTCGTCAAGGATCGTTGAGTTCGGATACTGGCCGATGAGGGCCTTGAGCTTGATCTCGGCACGCTTTGCACGGGTCGCATCACGATCAGGAAGCCCGATCTGACGCATCTCCGCCTCCGCGATCTTTAGAACAACGCGATCTGCAAGCGGGTGTGTCGGGAAGAACGTAAGCCAATCCTGATATGAGGCGATCGCCTGGATAAGGTTTGACGAACTGCCTTCGAGAAAGAAGGAATCGGCAACGGCGAGCTTTGACATCGGAAGATACGGCGAATCCGGATATGTCGAAATGATCGTCTGATACAGGAGTCGTCCGACATCGTAATTCTTCTTGCGCACCTCGCGGGTCGCAACGATAAAGAGTTCCTTGTCGCGGCCGGGACTGACCGATCCGATCAGGTCCTCATATTCGTCATTGCCGCCTTTGCCAAAGATGCCGAGGAATTTCTTTCTCTTTTTCTTTTCGCGAGGTTTGCCAACTGGCGTATCAGGAAGAGCTCGAGCCTCCGCAGTTTCGGATTGGAACTTCTCGACTCTCGTCTGAAGCTCTGCGACCGCCTGCTCCAAATTATCAACATCCGATTTTTCGTACTTGTCGCCGCGTTCGACCTTGCCGCTCAGATTGTTCACGTCCTTTGAGAGCCGTTTCGACTCCTCGGCCATGCTCATTGCCCGTGCATAAAAAGACTCGGGCGACTTTATGTCTTTAGACGCATCATCCTTGGCTTCCGCCTTAAGAGCAGAGGCTACACCTTCAAGGGAACGACGCATTCGGTCGAGCTTGTCGCTCATTACGTCAAGACGCTGCGTTTCGGATCCATCACCGGGTTTTCCTTGAGCCGAAACAGCAAGCGACGCTGCCAGGATGATCGTGAAAACTGAAAAAAGGCCAACAACTCTTTTAGAAAACATAAATTATCTGATCGAACCGAACATTCAAACCCAGTCGGAACCGCTGTCGAGCAAATCTCGCACTGCTTTCGCCGGGTCGTCTTTGCCAAACACCGCGGATCCTGCGACGACAATATCCGCACCTGCCGCAACGATATCGGCGATAATCTCTTCGTCCACGCCGCCGTCGATCTCAAGCAGCGTATCGAGACCGCGTTCGCGAACTATCTCCTTTAGTCTGCGAAGCTTATCGAGAACCGGCGGAATGAATTTTTGCCCGCCAAATCCCGGGTTTACCGACATCAAGAGCACATAATCCGCATAATGCAGGATCTCGTCGAGAGCAGCGATCGGCGTCGCAGGATTGATGACAACGCCTGCAAGAGCGCCTTCCGCCTTGATCGCACCGATCGTGCGATGAATGTGCGGATCGGCCTCTACATGCACAGAGACCATATCGGCACCTGCCTTCACGAAATCCGCTGCATAGCGTCCCGGTTCCTCGATCATCAAGTGAGCATCGATCTTGATGCGGGTACACTTTCTAAGCGACTTGACCACCGGCAGGCCGATCGTGATATTCGGCACAAACTTGCCATCCATCACATCGACGTGAAGCACGGTCGCCCCGCCTGCCTCAACGGCCGCGATCTCTTCTCCGAGCCGGGTGAAATCGGCCGAAAGGATCGACGGTGCCATCTCGAACGGCGCGGTCCTTTCACCTATTTTTGTTGCAATTTCACCCATTTTCGTTGCTTTAACGATCTTTCTTAGCGGCCGGTTTTGGCTTATTGTCCTTGTCCTTTTTGTTCTTTGGGTCGTCCGAATCCTTCTTTGCCGGAGTCTGCTTGTTCGACGCAGGCTTATCATCCGATGTAGTCTTTTTGTCCGTCGCCTTTGAATCTGTGTCGGTCTTCTCGCTCGAGTCGCCCTTATCAGCGTCCGAAGCTGAGTTCGAATTCGTCAGATCGCGAGTCGTATCGGCCTTTTTCTTTGTCGCGGTCTTCTTAGGCTTATCGGTGATCATCTCCTCGATCTTCTTCGAATCATCTTCGTCCGAATTCACCGTTGCCGGAACGTCCGCAGGAGTCCCGCCGCCCTTGCTCGTGACCACGTAAATAACCTGTCCGGTCTTCACGGTCTCGCCCGGCTTTGGAAGCTGCTCGATCACTGAATCGATAGGTTCGGCGCTGACCCTTTCGGCACGTTTCTTGACCTTCAGTCCAAGGGACGCAAGCTCTTTCTCGGTCTCGGTAACGTTCTTGCCGACAAGCTCAGGCACCTTAACTTCGGAGCCTTGCAGCGACATATAAACGACACCAGCCATCGACAGAAAAAAGACCGCGACGATCGATGCCAATCCGACTAGCCTGAGAACGCCTGAAATTGCCTTATTTTGTAGTCCCACAGCCTTATATTCCCCTGATCGAACGGGTACAAAAAATTGATACGGAAACTAGCGGTAAAAGCCCGCAAAACAAACAAACCAAAAGTCTATCATTAACGGGCTCGGATGCCACGTCAAAAACATCAAGTTTTCCGCCTTAGAATCGCAGCAAAAAAACCATCAATACCGTGGCGATCAGGGAATGTCCGCAAGATATCGCCGTCTGATGCAAAACGCTCTTTGCCCTCGACCGCAACGATCTCGAAACGGTCGGTCTCACGCAAAAAGTCCGCGATCACGTCCTCATTTTCCTCGCGCTCGAGGGAGCACGTGGAATATATCAAATGCCCGCCGCCCACCAGACACTCTCCGGCGTTACGAAGCATACTAAGCTGCCGGCGTCTGAACGCCTCGAGTTCACTTTGTTTGACGCGATACCGTATCTCAGGGTTGTGTCTTATCGTACCAGTGCCGGAGCAGGGCGCATCGAGCAGGATCGTGTCAAACACAGCATCAAAAGGCAGCGGACATTCTGCGTCGTAACGAACGACCGCAATATTCTCGGTTCCCTGCTTTCGTAGAAGCTTTGCGAGCGTCTCGGTTCTTTTGGGCGATAGGTCGCCTGCGACGCCCGTCATTTCCGGAGCAGACATTGCGATCGCGGTCGTCTTACTGCCCGGCGAAGCACAAACATCTAGAAAGGTCCGCTTAACGAAACTTGCCGCTATCTCCGCGACAAGCTGCGAGGCTTCATCTTGAAAATATACTTGTCCTTCGGCCTCAAGATCCGCCAATCGAGTATTTCCATTCACCGAGACAAAGCCGTTCGCGACGACCGATGATGGTACGACGTCACCATTCTCGATCAGTTCGTCGAGTGTGTGCGCATTTGTCCTAGGGGTCTTGCGATAGGTGGTCTTCGGATGCTCATTATTCGCGTGAGCGATACTTGCGGTTCGCTCAACGCCGTATTGCCGCACCCATCGTTCGAGAAGCGAGATCGGATGGGAAGTCTCGACGGAAAGGCGGTCAAGGTCGCTCGAATAAATGATCTGCGGATCGTCTCGAAGGGTCTTACGGAGAATCGCGTTCACAAATCCGGCAGCAGAGTGCTTCTTTGCGAATCTAGCCAACTCGACGCTCTCAAACAACACTGCGTGCGGCGGAACGCGTTCGAGAAACTTGAGTTGAAACAGCCCGATCCGCAGAATGAGCCTAACATCTGCGTCGATCTTCTTGCCGACCGCCACGGTGTTGATCGATCGGTCAAGAAAGAGCTGCCGTCGAAGAACACCGAGGACAAGAGCATGGCAAAGGCCTTTGTCGGGGCCGCTCAGCGACGCTTCTGCCTCGGGCAGTAAAACGGACGACAGTCCGCGTTCGAGTTCGATCTTTTTTAGGATCCGAAAAGCGGCGAGACGTGCAGGCGAGATCTTCATTTCACGTCGCCTGGAGCGTCAGGATGGCGTTTTGAGCGATCCCACGAAGTTCCCTTCCGCAGATCATTGTCGAGGGTCGTCCTTTCGTCAAAAACAAAACATTCTCCCTGCCAAAGTGATTCTTCCTGCGGAACTTCTTCGATGTACTTGAGAATGCCGCCCTTTAGCTGATAAACCTCTTGGAATCCGCGGGCGAGCATGAACGGCGCGAATTTTTCGCAGCGAATTCCGCCCGTGCAGAACATCGCGACGCGTTTGTGATTCTCCGGCGAAAGTCGTTCCGCGACATAATCCGGCAGTTCGCTGAATTTTTCGATCTCAGGGTTTACAGCGCCCGCGAACGTGCCTGTTTCGAACTCGTATGAATTCCGCGTGTCGAGCACAAGCGTTTCGGGGTCGCGGATCAGTTCATTCCATTCTGCGGGCGAGACGTGCGTGCCCTCGCCGAGCGTGATATCGACGGGCTGTTTGAGCGTGACGATCTCGGGTTTGATCTTGACGTCGATCTTGCGGAGCGGCCGCGAATCGGCATACGAATACTTGAGCGATAGCTTTGTTGCCAAGATCTCTTCCGCTAGCGGAATGAAAGCCGCAACTTCCGAACGAGTTCCGCAGAGCGAGGCATTGAACCCTTCCGTAGCAAGGATGATCGTCCCGCGTACGCCTGTGTTCCGCAGGGCGTCAGCCAACGCGTCCTTGATCGCGGGAAGCCCTTTCTCGTCGAAGGTTTTGAATTCGTAACCGTTAACTATTTCGATCTCTTCCATCATTTAGTTTGCGAGAATCGCTCGCCTTCTTCGATCTTCACGCCGTTGAGGAAGTCGCGTGCGGATAGCCTCTTGCGGCCTTGCTGCTGTAATTCTGTGATCCTCAGTGCGGTCGCATCGCCGCAGCCGACTATGATCGCGTCTCTTTCAACCTCGAGGATGTCGCCCGGCTCGAATTTCGATACATTTGACGATGATCCTGCGGCCCAGATCGTTAGCTTCTCGCCGCGAAAAGATGTGAACGATCCGGGAAAAGGCTGGAATCCGCGGACACGATCCGCGATCTCCTTGGCCGTCAAATTCCAGTCGATCTCACCATCCGATCTTGCGAGGATCGGCGCGTGCGTGGCCAACTCGTGGGCCTGCATTTTGGGCGAGATCTCATCGAGACGATCGAGCGTTTCTGCGAGGAGCTCAGCTCCCAATTCCGCAAGCCTTTCCATCAGCTCGATGGCCGTCTCGCTCGGTGCTATCTGCGTTTCACCCTGAAGGAGAATATCGCCCGTATCGAGGCCCTCGTCCATCTTCATCGTCGTAACGCCGGTTTTCTCATCACCATTTGCTATGGCCCAATTGACCGGCGCCGCACCACGCAGCTTCGGCAAAAGCGAAAAATGGACGTTTATCGCTCCCTTCGGATACGCGGTCAGGAAACCGATCGGCAAAATACGCCCGTATGCGACGACGACCGCGACATCTGCCTGGTGCGAGCGAAAAAGTTCAAGAGCATCCTCAGTTCGCACCTTCAGGGGCTGAAAGATAGGAATGCCAAGCTGCAACGCCCTCTCTTTGACCGGTGAGAAAGCAACCTTGTTGCCTCGGCCCGAAGGACGATCCGGCTGCGTGTAAACGGCAACGACCTCGTGTCCTGTTGCGACGATCTTGTCGAGAGTTGGCACGGCCGCGGCCGGCGTTCCCATAAATACGATCTTCATCCTGTCGGCCTATCGGGCAAGCCCAAGCGTGTCCGCCATAATGTAGAACGTCCAGTTCTCTTCCATCGAACCTCGGAAAAGATAAGCGTTCAGGCCTTCGGCAAATATTGCGACATCTTCGCCGCCGTGCGTTTCGCCTGATAGCGGTATGGCGGCCTCCTGCAGATAATCGGGATCGTCCGTATTCACGTCCGAAAGGTCGAAACGCCCGTAAATGTTGGGCTTTGCCTTCTTATAATCTTCGCAGCATTTCTTTGGGCCCGCAGGCTGCTTGTCCGTTTCGCCTTGGTAACCTTTACCGTTCGCGTAAGAGAGCGTCGTGTACGGCAGACCAAGTTTGTCCTTGCGATAACCGGGCTCAAGTTTGCCGTCGTCACCGACTTGCCGCACAAGGCCGAGAATGTCGTTACCTCGTGCAGGATAGCCTTGGATCACGAGCGTGTGGCTATGATCGGCGGTCACGACGATCAGCGTGTTCTGAAGATCGACCTTCGACGCGGCGGCTCGAACTGCATCCGATAGGGCGATCGTGTCGGTCAAGGCTCGATACGCATTTCCCGCGTGGCTGCCGTGGTCGATCTTGCCGCCTTCGACCATCAGGAAATAGCCTTTTTTATTTCGCGAAAGCATATCGATCGCCTTTGTCGTCATCTCGGAAAGGGACGGCTCGCCCGCCTGATCGTTCTTCCGGTCAAACTCATAACGCATATACGACGGCTCAAAAAGTCCCATCAAACGCTTCGTTTTCTTCGGATTGATCTTCGCAAATTCCTTCTCGTTCCAGACGTATTTCGAATCGCCTTTTTTATCGACCCACTCTTTGATCAGATCGCGATTATCGAGCCTTTCGCCATGCTTGTCCGAATACTCAGGGTCGGTCTGGTCGAAGCGCATAAATTTCGAACGGCCGCCGCTCAATAGGACTTCAGGGCCGTCGCCGAACGGCGTTTCGATCAGCTGCCTTGCGATGTCCGGGAAACCTGCTTCATAAGCCGCCGCATTCTTCTTTTTGATGTCGGCATCGGACTCCCAATTCCGATCCGCCGTATGGGCGTAACAGGCTCCGGGCGTTGCGTGTGTCAACCTCGCAGTCGAAACGATGCCTGTCGAAAGGCCCGCTTCTTCTGCGTATTCGAGCAGCGTCTTTGATTCATTCCCTTTTACGGTTCGGTAGTCATCGTGGACGACATTTTGGTTGACGGACAAGATGCCGGCATCCGTTTTTATGCCCGTAATGATCGCGCTCATCGTTGGAGCAGAATCCGAGGTCTGCTGATTCGTTGAGTATGTTTTTGACAAGGCCGTGTAGGGGAAATCTTCAAAACTCAGGCGATTTTCTTCACCGCTTTCGCCACGGAGTTGGCCTTCCAGGATCCGGGCGGCGGTGAGCGTCGAAATGCCCATTCCGTCGCCGATAAAAAGGATCACGTTCTTTGCCTTGCCCTTTTTCGGCAATATCGGCTTTATGGATCTTGCCCGATCGACGGCCGCCCAACCGTCAGTCTTCCATGACTCAGGATTTTCGACCCGATTCACCGGAAAGGGCGGTTTTGGAACCTGTGCGACAAGGAGCGCTGAGAGGCAAATGAGCGTAAAAAGCGAGAGAACTGATTTCATAGGATCTTGATCTGACCGATTGAAGTTTTCACTTATTCTACCAATTTGCCGTCGCGACGCTAAATCGCTTACACTCTTCGAAACTTCTGTTCCCAGAATTAATTTCAAAAAATTATTGTTTCAACGATGCAACGCTCTTGCATTTCGTGCAACAATGGTGTAGTCTAAAGATCGACGCGCATGGAGCAAACGCGTAACCTCCACAAAACTAAATACTTATGAGCACAGACAAAGGAAAAGCTATCGAATCGGCACTGGCGCAGATCGAGAAGAAATTCGGCAAAGGGGCGATAATGCGTCTCGGCGAACGTCCGCACGATGAGGCAGGTGCGATCTCAACGAACTGCCTTAGCCTTGATGCCGCGATCGGTGTCGGAGGCTTTCCACGCGGCCGCATCGTCGAGGTTTACGGTCCGGAAAGTTCGGGAAAGACGACGCTTGCCCTGCAGGTCGTTGCCTCGGCTCAGCGTGATGGCGGCGTTTGTGCCTACATCGACGCGGAACACGCGATGGATCCCGAATATGCGGCCAAACTCGGCGTCAACATCGACGATATGCTCATCTCACAGCCGGATTCGGGCGAGCAGGCGCTCGAGATCGCCGAAACGCTCGTCCGTTCGAACAGCGTGGACGTGATCGTGATCGATTCGGTCGCGGCTCTCGTTCCGCGTGCGGAATTGGATGGCGAAATGGGCGATTCCCTTCCCGGCCTTCAGGCACGCCTGATGTCGCAGGCTCTTAGGAAGATCACGGCGATCGTAGCAAATTCGCGTACGTGCTTTATTTTCATCAATCAGCTTCGCGAGAAGATTGGCGTATTTTTCGGCTCGCCGGAGACGACTACCGGCGGCAAGGCGTTGAAATTCTATTCGAGCGTGAGGCTTGATATCCGACGCATCGGGGCGATCAAAGATGCCGACAAGGTCGTCGGCAACCGCACACGCGTGAAGGTCGTAAAGAACAAGTGCGCACCGCCGTTCCGCGAGACCGAATTCGACATTATGTACGGCGAAGGTGTTTCGCGTGAGGGCGATCTGATCGACCTCGCGGTCAACCACAACGTCGTCGAAAAGGCCGGCGCGTGGTTCTCTTACGCCGGCGAACGCCTCGGCCAGGGCCGCGAGAACGTCAAAACGCTGCTCAAGAATACGCCCGAACTCACCGAGCGGATCGAGAACGACGTCAAGATCGAACTCGGGTTTGTAAAAGCAGAATCAGCCGCGAGCTAGTCAGAGCCGCCTGCGTCAGCAGGCGGCCACTAAGTCAGTACGTCAGCCACAGTCAGAACCGCCTGCGTAAGCGGGCGGTCAGTAAGTCAGTGTATCGGCCAGTAGTCAGAACCGGGAGCGATAGCGACTGGGTCAAAATGATGCTTCGGAGGCGCCAACAGTCAGAACCGCCTGCGTAAGCGGGCGGTCAGTAAGTCAGTGCGTCGGCCAGTTGTCAGAACCGGGAGCGAT